>NZ_JAPVBQ010000001.1:0-509137 GCF_026968045.1 Modestobacter sp. VKM Ac-2977
GGCGCAACGCGCTGGACCGTGACCACTGGGTGGCCGCCGGCTGGACCTACCGCGCGCTCGGCCGCCGCGCCGGCTGAACGCCCCGCTACCGGCGGGCGGCGGTGCGGGCGGTTGACCCGGCCGCCGCCCGGTGCTGGCGCGGAGTCCCGCGGTGGGCTGGAGAGGGACCGCTGGGCCCACGGGTCCTTCGGCGGAGGGCGGGCGGCAGGTCGAACAGCCAGATCGCCCACGGCCGCCCGGCTGTGAACGTGGCGACGGCGAACGGGATGCCGACGCCGGCGGCGACGGCCACCAGGGCGATGACGTACGGCTGGTCGACCCCGAACTGCACGAGCACGATCCGGACCCCGGCCACCACCAGCACGTGCGCCAGGTAGATCGGCAGGGTGCGGCGGCCGATCACGGCCAGCAGGCCGCGCAGCGGCGACACCCGGGCCAGCAGCACCGAGACGGCGAGCAGCGCGACCGTGCCGGCCACCGCGGCGCCGAGGCTCAGCGCCCGCTCGGCCAGGCCGACCTCGGCCGGCAGCGTCGACGGGACGACGTCGGCCCGCAGCAGCAGCCCCAGCGAGCCGGTGCCGAGCAGCCCGACCGCCGTCCAGGCCCAGACCGGGCCCTGCATCCAGGCGCCCAGCCGAGCCAGCCCGACCATGGACCCGGCCGCCGAGAACGCCAGCAGCGAGAGCCCGGTGAGCCCGAACAGGGTCGGGTTCCAACCCCAGGTGAGCAGGCTGGCCAGCACCAGGCCGCCGCCGCCCAGCAGTCGGCGGGCCCGGCCCTGCCACGGTCGCAGCACGGCCAGCACCGCCGCCGTCACGATCAGGAACGGCAGGAACCACAGGTGGGCGAACGGCTCCCACACCCGCCAGATCGCCCCGGCGTCCCGCGGCACGTTCTTGACTTCGTTGGTCGCCAGCTCGGCGAGGCTCTGCACCAGGAACCACAGCAGGTACAGGTAGAGCATCAGAGTGGCCCGCTCGCGGACGTAGCCGACCGCCCCACGCCTGGTCACCGCGCGGGGGACGAACAGCCCGAGCAGGAACGCCAGAGCCGGCATCCGGAACAGGTACAGCGCCGAGTTGACCGCCTCGAGGGGGTGGTCGGCCGGGATCAGGCCGGCGTTGAGCATGCCGTCGATGGAGTGGTTGGCCGCGACGCCGACGATCGCCACGGCCCGGGCGACGTCGATCGCCGCCACCCGCTGCGGGGGCGCGGGGGCCTCGGTCACGCGGCAGAGCCTAGGTGTCGATCTTCCGGTGTCCAGCCGGGGTCCGAAGACGTATGCGCAGGTCAGTGGCTCGTTCCCTGCTGTCCACCCGGCGTTCACCCGGAGGGATGAGTGGCACCAGTGCAGTCGGACGAGCCCTATCATCTGGACGCTGTTGCGGGCGGACTCCGCCGATGGCACGAGGGAGGACGCACGCGCATGAGCAGCTCGACAGGCCGGCCGGCCGGCACCAACCCGGGAGGCGGCGCGCCTGAGGACGCCACCCGGGCCGACACCTGGCCCGGGCCGGCTGCGCCGCTGGCCTGGCTGGCTCGGCTGGCGCTCGTCGGCGCCCTCCTCGGCGGGCTGCTCGGCCTGCTGGTCGGGCTCGTCGCCGAGGAGGAGGTCACCGCCTCGGCCACCTTCGAGGTCGTCCCCGACGCCCAGGTGCTCAGCGGCCCGCTGCCGACCACCGTCCAGACCGGCACCGACGACTCCGTGGTCGCCGGCCGGCTCGAGGTGCTGGACGCGCTCCGGCTGAGCCAGGAGGAGCAGACGGACGACGCGGTCACCGTCTCCGTCGCGCAGGTCGGCACCTCCGACGTCCTGCGGATCAGCGCCACCGCCCCCACCGCCGAGCAGGCCGTCCAGGCCGTGACGACGCTGCTCGACGGCTACGTCACCGCCCGCCAGGAGGCCGCCGGGACGGCGGTGACCGCGGCGCTGGACGCGGTGCAGCAGCGGCTGGACGCCCTCGGCGAGCCGGGCGCGGTGAACAGCCCGGTGGCCCAGGAGGTCGAGCGGCTGCTCGCCGAGCAGAGCCAGCTGACCGGCGCCGCTACCCGGGTCCCCGACCTGGTGCCGGTGCTGCGCGACCCGACCGTCGACGAGGAGACGGGTGCGCCGGCCGCGCTGCTGTCCACCGTGCTGGGCGCGGTGCTCGGTGCCGTGCTGCTGCTGGCCGCCGGCGCGGTGTGGCGGGCGACGTCGAACCGGCTGTTCGACGCCCGGCTGCTCGTGGCGGCCGGCGTGCCCGTGCTGCTGCCGCGGCTGCCGACCGGGCGGGTGCGCGGCCGCAGCCCGCAGGTGCCCGCCCGGCTGCCCCGGGCCGAGGCCCTCTCGGCGGCCCGACTGCTGGTGCCGCAGGTGCTCGACGTCAGCGCCGGTGCCCGCCGCCTCGTGGTGGTCGGCGCCGACGAGCGCGCCGGGGCCGCCGAGGTCGCCTGGGAGCTGGCCTGGGCGATCTCCTCCACCGGTGCCCCCGTGGTGCTGGTGAGCACCGCGGCGCACGCGCACAGCGCCCGCCCGGCCGCGTCGGCGGAGTTCCCCGGCGAGCAGGCGCACACGCCGCTGCTGACCGTCGTCGCCGTCCCGCCGCACGACGGCGACGCGGCGCTCGCCGCGACCGTCGCCCGGCACACCGCCGCCGGCCGGCACGTCCTGCTGCACGCCCCGGCGCTCACCTCCGGCGCCCGGTTCGACGGGACAGCCCGGCACGCCGAGCAGGCCGTCGTCGTCGTGGGGGAGGGGGTCACCTCGCTGGAGGACGCGCTGGCCGCCGTCCGCGACGTGACGTCGTCCGGCCCGGCGCTGCGGGGCGTCGTCGTCACCACCACCGGGCGGCACCTGGGGCGCGACCGGCCCCAGCCGTCGCCCCCGCGGGCTGCGGAGGAGACGACGTCCCCTCGGCAGGAGCCCGTCGCCAGCGAGGCGTGAGCGTGGGCGTGGAGGCGGACCGGCCTGAGGGTCAGCAGAGCCAGGAGGTCCGCCGGAGCTTCGGCCTGCGCATGGTCGTGGCCGTCCTCGGGCTGGTCGCCACGTTCCTGACGTCGGTGCTGGCGGTCCGCACCCTCGACGACCGCGCGGCCACCGGCTTCCTGGCCGTGCTCGGCGCCCTGATGCTCGGGCCGATGGTCGGCCGGCTGGGCCTGGGCCAGCACGCCATCCGGGCGATCGCCGCGGCCTCCTCCCCGGCCGAGGTGGCCGCCCAGGTGCTCGCCCACCTGCGGGCGGTCGCGCTGCTGAGCCTCATCACCGCACCGGCGGTCGCCTGGGTGGCCACCGCTGTCGTCCGCGACGACCGGGCGCTGGTGGTCGCGCTGGTCGCCGGGCTGATCGTGCTGGAGACCGTCCGGCTCACCGTCAGCGACGTGTACGCCGCGGTCGGCCGGATCCGCTGGTCGGTCGCGGCCACCCACCACAGCCGGTCGGTGCTCGCCCTGCTCGCCATGGGCGTCGTCGTCTGGGTCCAGGGCGGCCGGACGTCGCTGGTCACCCTGCTGACCGTCTACGCCGCGACCTCCCTCGCGCTGCTGGTGGCCGTGCTGCTCCGGCTGCCGCTGCGGGCCCGGGTGCGGGGCGCCCGCTGGTGGTCGCCGATGGCCGCCGCCGTCGCGGGCGGGGCCTGGCTGTTCACCGTCGAGCTCGGCGCCTTCCTGGTCGGCCGCGGCGACGTCTGGCTGGCCGGCTGGGCCTTCCCCGGCGACCAGGCGCTGCTCTACTCGACCGCCAGCGTGCTGGCCATGCAGGTCACGGTGCTCGAGGGGCTGGCCAACATCGCCATCACCCCGGTGGCCGCGCGGCTGGAGGCCGAGGGGCGGCGCGACCGGGTGCTGGACCTGCTGTCGGCCGCGGCCACCGTCTCGACCGCGGTCACCGTGCTGCTGGTCGCCGCCACCTGGCTGCTCGCCCCGCAGGTCCTGCGCGTCTACGGCGAGGGGCTGGACGACGCCGCCCCCTACCTCGCCGTGCTGGCCACCGGTGGCCTGGGCATGGCGGTCTGCGGCTCCTGCGCGGTGCTGCTCGTCGTCACCGGCCACGGCCGCGCCGCCGCCCGCGCCGTCGGGCTGGCGCTCCTGGTGGTCGTGCCCGCCGCCGTGCTCGCCGCCCAGCTGGGCGGTCCGCTCGCGCTGGCCCTCACCAGCGCCACGGCGACCGTGGTGCTCTTCGGCTCCTACGCGGTCGCCTGCCGCCGGACCTTCGGGACGGCGCCGCTGCCCGGGCTGCAGCTGCGGCGCAGCCTGCGACTGCTGGCCGGCCGCGAACCGGACGACGTGGGAGCCCGATGAGCACCCGGATCACCGCCGTCCGGCCGCGGACAGCGGATCTCGGCGGTCGGCCCGGGGGCGTGTGGTGGCTGTCGCCGGTCGCGCTGATCGGACTGGTCGCGCTGCCCACCACGTGGCTGAGCCTGGCCATCGCCGACGAGCGCTACCGGGCGCTGTGGGGCACCCCGAAGGCGATCGACCTGGAGTGGACGCTGTGGTTCACCGCCGGCCTGCTGCTGTTCCTCGGCGGCGCGCTGCTGCCGGGGCTGCGCGGCGTCCGCCGGGTGCCGGGCTGGCCGGGGCTGTCGGCCGGCGACCTGCACGTCCTGGAGCGCGCGGCCACGGTGCTGTTCTGGCTGACCATGGTCGGCTACCTCGCCTACGGCATCAACGCCGTCCGGGTGGGCCTGGACCCGGTGGTGCTGGTGACCGCGCTGATCGACCAGGAGCTCTACGGCCTGGGCATCCGCGACCAGCTGGGCACCGTGCCCGGGCTGACCACGATGACCCAGTTCGGCGTCGCCTTCGTGGTGCTGACCGGTGTGCTGCTGCTGGCGCAGGGGCGCCGGCCGCGGTACCTGCGGCGGCTGGCCGTGGTCGCCTTCCTCGCCCTGCTGCGGGCCTTCTTCGTCACCGAGCGCCTCGCCCTGCTCGAGCTGCTCGTGCCGCTGCTGGTGCTGGTGGTCGCCGGGATGTCCCGGACCACCCGGGGCACCCGCCGCGCGGCGTTCCTGCCCGCGGTCCTGCTGCCGGTGGTGGTGGTCGTCTTCGCCGCCTTCGAGTACTCGCGCAGCTGGGTGTTCTACGCGGCGCAGGGCGGCCAGTCCTTCCCCGTCTTCGTGGTGGAACGCTTCGCCGGCTACTACGTCACCGCCTACAACAACGGCGCCATCCGGCTGCTGCACCAGGAGCCGGCCGGGCTGCCCTACGACCTGTGGTCGGCGTTCTGGACGGCGCCGGGCATCGGCAGCCTCAACCTGTTCCGGTCGCTCACCGGCGTCGACCCGGAGCCCGCCTACACGCTGGCGCTCGCCCAGTTCGGCAACCCCGAGTTCAACAACTACGGCGGCGTGGCCAGCCCGTTCGTCGACCTGGGCATCGCCGGCGGGCTGCTGTTCTTCCTCGGCGCCGGCCTGCTCACCGGCACCCTGCACCGCGCCCTGCGCGAGGGCCGGATCTGGGGCCTGCTGCTCTATCCGCTGTTCGTGCTGACCATGCTCGAGCTGCCGCGGTACTTCTACCTCGGCCAGGGCCGGGCCACCCCCGGGGTGGTCGCCCTGGTCGTGGTGGCGCTGCTGGTCAACCGCGCCCGACGACGCCGTACCGGAGCCGTGCTGTGACGCCCCGACCGCTGCGCTACCTGCTGATCGGCACGCACGTCCCGGCCTCGGGCCAGGGCGGCGGGATGGTGCGCTACGTGGTGCAGCTGGCCCAGGGGCTGGCCGCCCGCGACGACGTGGAACTGCACGTGCTGGCCGGCGCCGGTGCGCAGGGCGCCTTCACCCACCTGGTCGACGCCGACCGGGTGCACACCCTGCCCGGCCGCGGTCCGCTGGTCTCCGCCGTCGAGCGGCTGGCGGGCGCGCGGGTCGGCGGCCCGATGGACGTCGTGCACGGAACCAAGCACCTGCTGCCCCGCGGGGTGCCCGGCGTCGGCGTGCTGACCGTGCACGACATGCTCGCGCTGGACCGGCCGCACGACTTCGGCCGGGCCAAGCGCTGGCTGGTGCGACCGCCGTACCTCGCCTCGCTGCGGGCCGCCGACGCGCTGGTGTGCGTCAGCGCCGCCACCCGGGAGCGGCTGGTCAGCTACCTGCCGTCCACGGCCCCGCGGGCCTCGGTGGTGCACCACCCCGACGGCTCCTCGCTCACCGACGTCGTCCCGGAGCTCGTGCCGGAGCTGGTCGGCCGGCCGTTCGCGCTGGTCGTGGGCGACCCCTCGCCGCGGAAGAACGTCGGCCTGGTCGTCGACGCCTGGGCGCAGGTGCGCGCCGCCGTCCCGGACGCCGTGCTGGTGGTGGTCGGCCCGGACAGCTGGGGGCCCACCGACCGCGGCCGGGCGTTCGCCGAGCTGGCCGCCGACGGCGCGGTCGTCGCGATGGGCCACGTCCCCGACGGTCGGCTGCGCTGGCTCTACGAGCACGCCCGCGTGGTGCTGTGCCCCAGCCTCGCCGAGGGCTTCGGCCTGCCTGCCGCGGAGGGGCTGGCGCTGGGCGCACCGGTGCTGACCTCGGAGGACCCGGCGCTGGCCGAGGCATCCCCGGTCGGGGCGCAGCGGCTGCCCGGCCGCCGTCCCGAGGTGTGGGCCGCCGCGCTGGTGGAGCACCTGGGCCGGCCCCGGCCGCCGGTGCTGCTCCGGCCGGCCCGCCGCGGCTGGGACGACGTCGTCGAGGAGACCCTGGAGGCGGTCCGCCGTGCCCGCTGATGTCCGCGCCATCCTCTCCACCCCGGTGTTCGGCGAGGTGCTGGGCGTGCTGCACGTCGCCGGCCCCGCCGAGCTGGCCACGGCCCGGGCGACCGCCGCCGCGCAGACCGCCGCCGGCTGGCGCACCGGTGTGCTCGAGCCCGCCGCGCTGCCCGAGGCGGCGCTGGACGACGTCGACGTGGTGGTGCTCTGGGGCCGGCGCGCCGCCGCCGGGCGGGACGTCGTCGCCGGCCGCCGGGCGACCGTCGTCGTCCTCGGGGCCCGGGACGTGCGCGCGGTGCTGAGCTCGCCGCTGCGCTGGGCCCGGGAGCTGCGCCGGACGCCGCGCACCAACCTGCTGCTGGTGCCCGCCGGGCTGGCCGAGCGCTACACCCGGTGGGGTCCGCCGGTGCCGCTGGCGCACCGCCCCGAGGGGCTGCCGGAGCCGGACGCCGTCACCGTGCTGTCGGCCTGGACGGCGCGGGCCCACGCGTTCGGCGCGCGGCCGGCCGGCTGAGCCGGTCGCTCACCAGCCGCGCTTCTCGGGGACGGGGGAGCCGTCGTCCCGGACGCCGATCAGCCGCACCGCCGAGGGCACGTTCGTGTAGAACGGCCGCTGCGGGCCACCGGTGAGCGAGATCCCGGAGAGGGTGACCCGCTGGACGCCCGCACCCGGGTCGGCCAGCACCCCGAGGTCCCAGCTGGCGCCGGCCCGGGTGCCGCTGACCGCCAGGTCGCGGATCGTGACGTCGGCGGTCGTGGTGCCGCTGTTGCCGGCGTAGACCAGCACCGCGCCGTGGTCCTTGGCCGGGTTGGCGTTGGCGCCGGTCACCGTGCCGCGAGTGACCCGAACCCGGCGCGAGGGGAACGTGTAGTACGGGTCGCCCTCGCTGCCGACGTAGACCGCGGCGGCGTCGGTGTCCCGGATCGCCACGTCGGTGTAGGTGATGTCGTCCCCGCCGACGACGGAGATGCCCCGGCCCCACGTCGTCCCGTTCACCGTCGGCGAGGTGATCTGCACCCGCGCGCACGGCACCCCGTCGGCCCGGTAGGAGACGACGGCGACCCCGTCGTCCCCGGTGCCGGTGGTGACGGGGGAGACGACCCGGCCGTCGTGCGCGCCGCCGGTGACGTGCACGCCGTCGGCGCGGCTGCCGACGACCGTCACCCGGTCCAGCAGGAACCCGCCGGAACCGTTGCCGACGTAGAAGCCGGCCGCCGCCGCGCCGCGGACGTGCACGTCGCGCAGCACCACGCGGTCGGCGGAGACCCGGACCTTCATCTGCTCGTAGGCGTGGAAGCGCTGGGTGGAGGTGCGGAGGGCGAACGTGACCCCCTCGACCACCACCCGGTCGGCGTCGACGTGGAAGGCCGACCGGGTCTCCTGGGTGGCGGTGACGGTCGCGCCCTTGCCGGTGACCGTGAGGCCGGGGGTGCGCACCCGGAGGACGTCGGAGTGCAGGTAGGTCGCGCCCGCGCGGAGCCGCAGGGTGCTCCCGGTGGGCACGCTGTCCAGCGCCCTCTGCAGCGCCGCGGTGTCGTCACGGACGCCGTCGCCCACGGCGCCGAACCGCTCGACCGGGACCACCTGGCGCGCCGAGCCGGCCGGCACGACGGCCCCCGCGGCGCCGGGACCGGTGGCGGCTGCCGGAGGCGTGGCGCCGGGCGGCACCGTCGAGCCCGTGGGCCCGACGGCACACAGCGCCAGCAGCGCGCTCGCCAGCACCGCCCGGGACACCAGGCGCCGTGCGCGCCCGCTGGGGGCCGTGCCCACGCGCGTGCTCATCGAGCCCCGGCCAGGCGCAGCAGGTGCTCGGCGACGGCGGCCTGCGAGGTGGCCGCCGCGAACCGGGTGGTCGCGACCGACCGGCCCACCTCGGCCTCCCGGGCGGCGGTGGCCGGGTCGAGCAGCCGGGCGGTCAGCGCGGCGGCGAACGCCTCGACGTCGAACGCCGGGACCGCCGCACCCGCGTCGCCGAGGGACCCGCCGATGCCGGCGACGTCGAAGGCGACCACGCTGCGCTGACCGGCCATCGCCTCCATCGCCACCAGCGGCAGCCCGGCCTCCCAGCGGGAGGGGACGGCGACGACGTCGGCGGCGGCGTACCACTCGGCCAGCCGTTCTCCGGGGGCGAAGCGGACCGAGTCGTCGGCCCGGGCGCGCAGCGCGGCCTCGTCCGGGCCGGTGCCGACGAGCACCAGCCGGGCGTCCGGCACGGCCCGCCGCACGCTGGGCCAGGCCGCGAGCAGCATGTCCTGGCCCTTCTGCCGGGCCAGCCGCCCGACGCAGACCACAGTGGGCGCCGCCGTGAGCCCGAGGGCGTCGCGGGCGGTCGCCCGGTCCTGCGGGGCCCACACCTCGGGCTCCACGCCGTTGGGCGCCACCACCGCCGGCCCGGTCAGGCCCGCGGCCCGCCCGGTGGCCAGCTCGGCCTCGCTGACGCAGAGGGTCAGGTCGGTCCAGCGCTGGGCGAACCGCTCCCACCCGCGGGAGGCCGTCTGCACCGGCCCGGTGACCGCCTCGAACGACCAGGCGTGCGGCTGGAACACCGTCGGTCGCCGGCCCCGGACCGCCAGCCGCCCGGCCAGCCCTGCCTTCGCGCTGTGCAGGTGCACCACCTGGGGGTCCGTGGTCGCCACGATGCGGCGCAGCGCCGCCGCCTCGCCGGGCACCGACGGGCCGGGTGAACGGCTCGCCCGCCACGGCAGCAGCCGGGCGCCGGCCGCGCGGACCGTGTCGGGCAGCCAGCCCTCGCCGGGGCAGGCCACCAGGACGTCCCAGCCGCGGCGGCGCTGGTCGGCGACCAGCCCGGCCACCACCCGGGCCACTCCTGCCTCGACCGGCTGGCTGACGTGCAGGACGCGCAGCGTCGGGTTCTCGGGTCCGCCCACGGGTCGAGCATGCGGCACCGGCAGCGGCCTCGACGAAGGACACCACGAGCGTCCAGGAGGTGACCGATCTCACGAGGATGACACCAGGTGGACGGCAGCTGACGGCTGTATGGACCCTTCTGCGCGCCGTCACCGTCCGCACCGGGAAGGAGACGTGTAGTCCTCATCGATGTGGCGCACTCCACGGCCGGCGATCGTGGTCCGCTCGTGGTCCCGGAGCGGGGCTAGGCGACCGGAGCGGACCGACCATAGGTTCCCCCGGGTCCGTCGGGGGAGCTGTTCCCCGACCGACCGGCGGCGACCAGGCGTCGCACGTGACCACCGATCGACCGACGTACGGGAGCCGGACCTTGTCGCTGCTGGAAGCCCCCGAAGAGAAGGTCCTGCCGCGGACGGAGGTCCTCGCCCGCCGTCGCTTCTGGTCCGCGGCGCGCCTCCGCGGCGAGGGCACCGCGGCTCGCCGGGCCTGGCGGAAGACCTACGTGCGCCGGATCCTCCTGGGCGACGCCGTCGTCGCCGTGCTCGCCGCCCTGGTCGGCCGGCTGCTGCCCGAGCAGGGGCCGCTCGCCGCGCACCACGCCCCCTGGCCGGTCGTCGTCCTGCCGCTGGTCTGGGTGGCGGCGATGGTGGTCGGCCGCAGCTACGAGGAGCGCTTCCTCTGGGTCGGCCCCGAGGAGTTCCGCCGGGTCTTCTTCGCCGCGGCCCTGCTGCTGGCCTCCGTCGGCACCGTCTCCTGGGCGTTCAAGCTCGAGGTCGCCCGCAGCTTCGTCGTGGTCGCGCTGCCGCTGGCCACCGTGCTGACCCTGCTGCAGCGCTACGCCCAGCGCGCCTGGCTGCACCGGCAGCGCGCGTACGGCCGGTACCAGCAGACCGCGATCCTGGTCGGCCACCGCAACGGCACCGCGGAGCTGCACGCCCAACTGGTCCGCCAGGCCCAGCACGGCCTCCGGGTGATCGGCGTCTGCCTGCCGACGGCCCCGCCCGCCGGGACCGTCTTCGACGGGCTGCCGGTGCTGGGCGGCTTCGCCGACATCGCCGACGTCGTCCGCCGGTACGAGGTCGACACCGTCGCCGTGCTGCCCTCGCCCGAGCTGGACGGCGCCGCGCTGCGCCGCCTCGGGTGGGACCTGGAGACGACGGAGGCCGAGCTGCTGCTCGCCCCGGCGGTGACCGAGTTCGCCGGCCCGCGGGTGGGCATCCGGCCGGTCAACGGTCTGCCGCTGATGCACCTGGAGCGGCCGGAGTTCCGCGGGCTGCGACGGGTCACCAAGGACGTCTTCGACCGGTCGGTCGCGCTGGCCGCCGTCGTGCTGCTGCTGCCGGTGCTGCTGGTGCTGGCCGTGGCGGTCAAGGCCACGAGCCGGGGCCCGGTGTTCTTCCGGCACGAGCGGATCGGCCGCGCCGGACAGCCCTTCCACGTGCTGAAGTTCCGCAGCATGGTGTCCGACGCCGACCAGCGGATGGCGGCGCTGCTGGCCCAGAACGAGGGCAACGCCGTCCAGTTCAAGATGAAGCGCGACCCGCGGGTCACCCGGGTGGGCGCCGTCATGCGGCGCTGGTCGCTGGACGAGCTCCCGCAGCTGCTCAACGTCGTCGGCGGCACGATGTCGCTGGTCGGCCCGCGGCCGCACGTGACCCGTGAGGTCGAGCAGTACGGCTTCGACATGCGGCGCCGCCTGCTCGTCAAGCCCGGGATCACCGGCCTGTGGCAGGTCAGCGGCCGGTCGGACCTGTCCTGGGACGACTCGGTGCGGATCGACGTCCGGTACGTGGAGAACTGGTCGCTCGCCCTGGACCTGATGATCCTGGGCAAGACCCTGGGTGCGGTGGTCCGCGGCTCCGGGGCCTACTGACGGGACCCGCCGCGGCGGCGCGGCGGCGCGGGGCCGGAGGATGGCCCCTCACCCCCGCCCGGACGGAGACCGACGTTGACCGGCACCGATCACGACCTCGCCCGCACGCTGGCCACCCAGGCCGGCGAACTGTTGCTCACCGTGCGCAGCCGGGACTTCGCCGACGCCGCAGCGCGCAAGGCCGCCGGCGACGGGGAGTCCCACCGCTGGCTGGCCGAGCAGCTCGGCGCGCTGCGGCCCGGGGATGCCGTGCTCTCCGAGGAGGCCGCTGACGACCCCGCCCGGCTCACCGCCGACCGGGTCTGGATCGTCGACCCGCTCGACGGCACCCGGGAGTTCTCCGAGCTGGAGCGCACCGACTGGGCGGTGCACGTCGCGCTCTGGGAGCGGGGCGAGCTCGTCGCCGGTGCCGTCGCGCTGCCGGCCGAGGGCGCGACCCTGGGCACCTCCGCCGTCGGGCCGCCGCCGGCCCGCCCGGGCGGGCCGCTGCGGCTGGCGGTCAGCCGCAGCCGGCCGCCGGCCATGGTCGCCGAGCTCGTCGCGCAGCTCGCGGCCGAGCCGGTGGCGATGGGCTCGGCCGGGGTCAAGGCGATGTCCGTCGTCCGCGGGGCGACCGACGCCTACGTGCACGGCGGCGGCCAGTACGAGTGGGACTCCGCCGCGCCCGTCGCGGTGGCCCGGGCCGCCGGGCTGCACACCAGCCGGCTCGACGGCTCCCCGCTCCGCTACAACCGGCCCGACCCCTACCTGCCCGACCTGCTCATCTGCCGCCGTGAGTTCGCCGACCAGCTGCTCGCGGCCCTGGCCGACCCGGCGGGAGGCGACCGGAGCTGATCCCTCCGGAATCGGCAGCCCCGACCCGGTCAAGTACCGGTGCGGACCTGCCGATCACGAGGACATGCCGTGGTGGGGATGGGTGCTCGTCGGGTGGACGACGCTCGCGGTCCTCGTCGCCGTGCCCCTGGGCATGGCGCTGCGGATCGCCGACGAGCGCTCGCGGGCGCAGGACGGTCTGCTGCCGACCGCGCCCCGCCCCGCCCGGGCCCGCCCACGCCGACGCCGGCTCCCCGTGCCGCCGCTGGCCGCCGCGCTGATCGGCATCGGCGTCACCCTGGAGTCCATCGGCCTCGGCCTGCGGATCGCCGGCAACGACCGGGGTCTCGCCCGCCACCTGTCCATGGACGCCCCGCTGTCGGTGCCCCGGATGTGGGTCACCGCCCTGCTCGCCACGGCGGCCGTGGCCGCCTTCGTCGGCGCCGCCCGCGCCACCGACCGCCGGCCGTGGTGGCTGGGCGTCGGCGTGGTCGCCGCCCTGGTCGCGCAGGTGAAGGGCGGCGGGACCGTGCACGTCCAGGCGCTGGAGACCACCGGTCTGGCCGGTCGGCCGGTGCTGGCCGCCGTCCTCAGCGCCCTCCTGGCCGCACTGACCCTCGCCGTGCTCTGGTGGCTCAGCCGCACCGAGCGGCGTGACCGCCGGCGGGTGATGGCCGCCTTCGCGGTCTACGCCGCAGCCGCCGTCGTCCTCTCCGGCATCTCCTCCCTCGTCGGGTCGGCGTCCGGGACGTTCCCGTGGGCCGCCGTCGCCACGTTCGTCGAGGAGAGCGGTGAGGTCGTCGGTGCGGTCGCCGTGCTCACCGCCGTCCTCGTGGGGGTCGCCCCCCGGCTCGTGCTCCCGGCCGACTGGGCGCTCCGCCGCCGCGCCGACGCCGAGACCGTGGACGCCCCCGGCGTGCTGCCGGACTGGCGCACCGGGCCCGACCGGCTGCCGGGCTGGCCCGGCTCCTGACCCTCAGCCCCCGATGAGGTGCGCCAGCACCTGCCGGGCGCTCTCCTCGGGGCTGTACTCCCGGGTGTCGAGGGTGAGCTCGGCGTCCGTGGGCTCCTCGTAGGGGTCGCTGATCCCGGTGAAGGCGGCGATCTCCCCGCGCCGCGCCTTGGCGTAGAGCCCCTTGCGGTCCCGGGCCTCGCACTCGGCGAGCGGGGTGGCCACGTGCACCAGCACGAACGACCCCGGCCCGGCCTGCTCCTCCACGAGCCGGCGGGCGTCGGCGCGGGTCGCGGCGTAGGGGGCGATCGGGGCGCACACGGCCAGCCCGCCGTGCTTGGCGATCTGCGCGGCCACCCAGCCGATCCGGCGCACGTTGGTGTCCCGGTCGGCCTGGGAGAACCCCAGCCCGGCCGACAGGTGGGTGCGCACCTCATCGCCGTCCAGCAGCGTGACCGTCCGGCCGGCCTCCAGGAGCAGCTCCACCAGGCGCCCGGCGATCGTGGACTTCCCGGCCCCGGACAGCCCGGTGAACATCACCACCTGGCCGCCGGTGCGCAGCGGTGCCGGGTCGATCCGGCTGCCCAGCAGCTCGGCGCCGTAGGCGGCGGCGACCTCGGCCCAGCCGGCCTCCGGCGCGTGCGCGGTCACCGGCACGGGGACGACGACCAGCTCGCGTCCCGCGGCCCACCCGGCCCAGGCCGCCGCGCCCAGCGACATGGCCGCCGAGTCCGGTGAGGTGCCGGCCGCGGGGAGCAGCACCAACAGTTGCTCGGGCAGCTCCGTCCCGTCGGCCGGTGGGCTGCCCACCCACGCCTGGGGGGCCGACCAGCCGCGCTGCACCAGCTCGGCGCGGACGACGGACGGGGCGCGCCAGCGGGGGATCTCCCGGACGGTCAGCCCGCTGTCGTCCCGGGTGGCGACCAGCACGCCCTCGGCGTCCTCCAGCTCGGCGGCCGGGGGGACGGCGGGCGCGCCGGCCACGAGGTCGAAGCCGTACCGCGCGAGTGCCGCGAGCTCGGTGTCGATCAGTCGGGCCCGCGTCTGTGCCATGCAGGCAGTCTGGCAAGCACCGTGCGCCCGGACCGAACCGGTCGGGACGCGACGGGTAGGGGCGTCACCCGGCCGGGTGCGCCGTCACATGCCGGGGCGGACGACCCCGCAGCGGCAGGCGTAGAGCGACGCACCGCTGAACGGGTCGTCACCGGTGCGCCGGTACCGGTGCAGGTGCAGGTGCGAGGGCCGGCTGCTGCCCGGCCACAGGCCGACGGTCGAGCCGGGGGGTGGCGATGCCAGGAAGCGCACCCGCCGAGTGTGGAGCCCACCGGCCCGCGGCGGAAGCGCACGGGACGTCAACAGTCGATGAACTCCGTCACTCGTCCGGGGCACCCGGACGGGGTGCCGGTCGGCCGGGTCGTCACCGACCGTGGTCGCTGACCACCCGGTACCTCCGCGACGCCCGGTCGGACGAACGCGACGGAGCTGGCCGGGATCAGCGGGTAGCAGGCCCGACCCGGTCGCGCGGGGTGCGCTCGTCCGCGGCCCGCTGGGCGGCGAAGCCGGACTGCAGGGCGTCGGCGAGCGCGATGGCGGAGTCGACGGGACCGGTGACCGGAGCGTGTGCAGTACGCGTCATGGCAGAGAAGCTAGGGCTGGACTGTGGTGCAGAGAACAGCGACACACGGTCGGCGTTGGTTGCGAGTTCATGACGGGTGCACACCCGTCACATCGGGCAGACGATCCCCCAGCGCAGCGTCCAACCAGGCGTCGGTCCTCCGGTCCCAGGTGCGGCAGCGGCCCCGTCGCGCTCAGCCGTGCGTGCGGGCGAGCAGCTCCTCCGCTGAGCGGGTGTTGACGACCCGGTCGGCCGGGACCCCGCACTCCACCGCCCGGGTGCAGCCGGCGTCCTGCCAGTCGAGTTGACCGGGGGCGTGGGCGTCGGTGTCGATGGCGAAGTCGCAGCCCAGCTCGACGGCCCGGCTGAGCAGCCGCCGGGGCGGGTCGAGTCGTTCGGGGCGGGAGTTGATCTCCACCGCCGTCCCGTGCTCGACGCAGGCACGGAAGACGGCGTCGGCGTCGAACTCGCTCTCCGGCCGGGGGCGCTGGGTGCCGTTGCGCTGCTTGCGGCCGATGACCAGCCGGCCCGTGCAGTGCCCGAGGACGTCGGTGTGCGGGTTGGCGACCGCGGCCAGCATCCGCTCGGTCATCTGGGCGCGGGGTGCCCGGAGTTCGGAGTGCACGCTCGCGACGACGACGTCCAGCCGGCCCAGCAGTTCGTCGGTCTGGTCGAGGGAGCCGTCGACGAGGATGTCGCACTCGATGCCGGTGAGGATGCGGAAGGGCGCCAGCTCCTCGTTGAGTGCGGCGACCACGTCCAGCTGCTGCTCCAGCCGTTCGGGGGTGAGGCCGTTGGCCACGGTGAGCCGGGGGGAGTGGTCGGTCAGGGCGAGGTACTCGTGGCCGATGCTGATCGCTGCCTCGGCCATCTCCCGGATGGGGCTGCCGCCGTCGGACCAGTCGGAGTGGGCGTGCAGGTCGCCCTTGAGCGCGGCTCGCAGCGCCGCGGCGTCGTCGGCCAGCGGGGTCAGCTCGGCGTGCGCCTCCTCGAGCTTGGCCAGGTAGGCCGGCAGCTCGCCCCGGTGGGCCTCGAGGACGACCGTGGCGGTCTTGTCGCCGATGCCCTTGAGGTCGGTGAGGGTCCGGGTCGCGACCCGGCGGTCGAGCTCCGCGTCGTCCAGGGCGGCGACGACGGTGGCCGCCGTGCGGAAGGCCTGGACGCGGTAGGACGGCTCGCGGGCGCGTTCCAGGAGGAAGGCGATCCTCCGGAGCGCGCCCGCGGGCGTGAGTGCCGTGCTCATGCGGTCAGCTCAGTGCGCGAGCTTCTTCGCCTGCTTGGTGGCCCGCTTCTGGGCCTTGGCGGCCCGCTTCGACGCCTTCGTGTAGCTGGCCTCGGCTGCGGCGGCCGCCATGCCGGCGGTGCGCTTGGCGCGCCAGCCCACCGACGGCTTGCCCTCGGTGTCGACGGCGGCGAGCAGCAGGCCGCCCATGATGCCGACGTTCTTGACGAAGTTGCTGGTCTGCCCGAAGCGCTCCTTGGGGTCTTCGTGCTCCCAGAAGCGGTGGCCGGCCAGCGTGGTGGGCACCAGGGAGGTGGCCAGTGCGAGGGCGGAGAAGCGGGGGAACCGGCCGAGGGCCAGCAGCGACCCGGCGCCCACGTGCACGCCGGCGTTGATCTTGACCCACTGCTCGACGTCGCGAGGGACCTCGACGGGGAGCTGCTTGTCAGCGATCTCGGTGATCTGTTCGACGATCGGTGCTGCACCGGGCACGCGCGACTGCGGGTTCCGAAGGGTGTTGACCCCTCCGTAGATGAACGTGGCGGCGAGCATCGGCCGGGCGATCCGGCGGACCAACATCTGGAACCTCTTCCCATCGGTGACGTCAGCGGTGCAGTGCCCTGGTCAGCGCCAGGACAACCGCTGCATCGGAACCGTAGTGAGAAGTGGCGATCACCGCCGGGCGAGCGGCTGAGGCCGCGCGTGGGCTCGGTCCCCGCGAGGGGACCGGGGTCAGTGGCTGGGCTGCGGGCTGCGTGCGCCCACGATGTCGGCGACCTTCAGGTCGGCGGGCAGGCCGACCAGGTGGTCGGTGAAGGGGGCACGCTCATCGGCCATGCGGACGCACCCGCCGATGACGAGTGCGACGACTCCGGACACGGCGGCCCACGACAGGGCGACGACAGCGACGATCACATGTACTTCGTACTGGTCAGAGGCGCTGGTCAGGCCGCTGTTCGCACGGCAGAACCTGACCAAGCTCGGTGATCGCCGTTGGGGGATCGCGTGCGGAGGACGCCCGGCGGTCGTGCGGATGACACAGGTGGGTCGGGAGGATGGTCCTGTGACGGGCGAGGTGTCGGGACCGCGGCCGTCACCGCCGGGCGAGCGCCCGCGTCCGGCCCCGTGGGTGCTGGCCCCGGCGGCGTTCGGCGGGGTGCTGTTCACCGTCGGGCTGCTGGTCGAGGTGCGCTGTGCGGTGGGCCGGTGCCCGGCCGCCGGGTGGTCCCGGTCCGTCGCGCTGGACGGGGCAGGTGCGCTGCCGCGGCTGTTCACGGCCGCGGTGTTCCTGGCCGTCTGGCTGCTGGCCGCGCTCGCCGCGGTCCGGTCGACGGGGTGGGCGCGGTCGTGGTGGGCGGCGGTCGTGGGTGTCGGCGTCGTGCTCGGGACCGCGAAGGCGGTCAGCGCCTCGTCGACGGTGGAGCAGGGCGGCGGTGAGTACACGACGCTGGTCGGGGGCGTGCTGCTGTCGGTGATCGGCCTGCCGCTGCTGTGGCGGGCCGGACGACGCTGGGCGGTGCGCGGCGCGACCCCGGTGACGCTGGCGTTGGCCGGCTGCGGGGTCACGGTGTTGGGGCTGGACCAGGTGACTGAGGCGGTGAGGTCGGTGTCGTCCTCTCCGGTGGCGTTCGCGGTGGCGACCTCCGTGGAGGAGGGCGGGGAGGCGATGGCCGCCCTGCTGCTGCTGGCCGCGACGTCGGCTTGGCGACCCCGGCGGACCTGACGCGTGGTCCATGCCCCGCTGGGGCTGTCAGTCGTAGGGACTGGTGAGCACCGAGCGGGCCTGGCGGACGGTGAAGGTGGCCGGCGCACCGTCGGTGGTCGTGGTGCCGGGGACGTCGGCGCTCACCCCGCCGTCGACCGAGTAGGTCGCGCCCCAGGTGGTGGTGAGGGAGGCCGTGTAGGTGCCCGAGGAGTACTCGTGGCTGATCGTGTGGTCGGGGTAGGGGGCGCCCGGGTCGGTGGTGGTCAGGGTCGTCCCGTCGCCGGTGCGCCAGGTGTAGCCCACCGCGTTCGCGGTGATCAGGACGTCGAACCCGCGGATGTCGACCGTGAAGGTCTGGGTCGTCGGGCTGTCGGTGAAGAAGATGACCGGCAGGCCGACCAGCGCCTCGCCCGGTGGCTGCTGGCGGGTGGTCAGCTGGGGGAGTGGCAGCGTCTCGAAGTAACGGAAGACCTCCGCCGGCGACGGCGGCGGATTCAGGTCCGTGACATCGACACAGGCAGTTCCCTCGGTCACCAAAGGTCCGTACTCATCGCCCACTTCAGTGCCGGACGGAATGGGCAACTCGTCTACGGGGCCAGTCGTCAATAAAACTCTGCGGTGTTGGACTAAGTAATACTGAATGATTCGTCCATCGATGGTTGGGCACGTCGCAGCCCCAGGAATGCAGGCGCCTACAGTGTCGTCTGAAACCTGGCACGACGTGCGCAGATACCATCGGTATGGCTGCCCTGGCGGGGGTGTTGAAGTGGTCGCCCGACGCACGCTCGTTGAGTCGGCGGCGGCAAGGTAACTTGCGACCAGTGCGCCGGGGGCCGTTGAAACGTCCGGGCATGACGCTCTACGACACTCGGCACTAAAGGCGTCGGTCACGGAGAGAGCGAGGAGCACTACGGCAACCGCGACGGAGGCAACTAGTCGGCGCATGGGTTATCCGAGCGTCAACTCTGTGACCATCCAAGACGCTATGCCCTTGTTCCAAGTGAGCACTGATCCAGACTGTAGGTCATCGAGCGCGGGGAATGACAAACCCGGTACGGGTTGCCCGTTAGAGTTCTCTATGGCGAGTTCTTCTTGGTCAATCACAAATGCCGACTCCGCCTGTCCGGGCGTCGAAAGCGTCGCTTCTAGACTGCTTGTGACACTGAGGCGGCCACCGACATAGCGGTAGCCGGCGAGTGCGTCGGCGTCAGTCTCGTCAGCGATGCGGTCACAGGTCGCGCAGTCGCGAGACAGTTGGCGAAGGAATTGCGGGTCCATGTCTGAGTTCGTGTGATTGATTAACTCCACGTAGTACCGGATGAAGGCTGCTGCGCCGGCTTCGGTCTGTTCGCGGGCTTCGGGGGGCATGGGGAGGTCGGGTGGGCCGAGGGGTGGGAGTGCCTCGCTGGTCTCGGCCGCTGACGGGGACGCCTCGGGCAGGGTCTCGTTCGCCGTCTCTCCGCGTGAGCAGCCGCTGAGCACGGCGATCGCCACGGCCGCTGCCACAGCTGCTCGAACCGGCCGCATGCGTCGTCCTCCCTGCGCCACCCGACTGAAGTCGTGAGGAGAGTACGCAGGTCAGCGGCTCGCCGCGTCGCCCATAAGGTCGAACTGTGGACGCTAGTGCTCTGGTGCAGCCGTGCAGCCAGAGCACTAGTACGGCCGGATGCAGTGCCCGGTCAGGCGGTGGCGACCGTGGGTCAGTCGGTGGCGACCGCGCCCAACGTGGCTCGGTCGTGTCCTACCGGCGTGGCCGGCGGGGCTGGCGACACATCGCGTCGGTCACCCGGAGGTCGGCTGGGTGGGGACCGTCCGCCAGTGCCGGCTGGCAAGTGCGACGCCGAAGCCCAACGCCATCCCGGCGAGCACGTCCCCCGGGTAGTGCACGCCCACGTGCACCCGTGAGTAGCCCACGCCGAGCGCCAGCGGCGCGATCAACGCCCCGGTCGCCGGGCTCTCCAGCGCGACCCCCGTGGCAAAGGCCGCCGCGGACGCCGAGTGTCCGCTGGGGAAGGACGAGGTGTGCGGAGCCCGGCGCAGCGCCCGCTCGCCTTGCGTGGCCGCCAGGTCTGGCCGGACACGGCTGAACACCCGCTTGGCGACGGCGTTCACCAGCGCGCTCGACACGGCCATCGACCCCAGCCCGCGCACGGCGGCGCGGCGCGGCTGCCCGGGCCGTAACGCAAGGACGACCCCGATCAAGGCCCAGAGCTTGCCGTGGTCCGCCGTGGTCGACAGCCGGCGCAGCCACCGGTCGACCGGCGTCGCGGGCAGTCGGCCCACGCGTTCGAGGAGCAGCGCGTCCCAGTGGCGGGGATGGAGCACCCGCCGTCCTCAGGTTCGCTGGCGGGCGCGGTACGCGGCCACCGTCGAGCGGCTCGCGCAGGTGTTCGAGCAGTACCGCCGGCTGGCGTTGCGCGAGGTGTCGACGTACACGTGCCCGCAGCCCTCGGCCGAGCAGACGCCCAGACGCTGCCAGCCGTGCTGCACCACCACCTGGGACAGGCCCATCGCCACCGTCGTCGTCAGCTGCTCGACCACACCGGCGTCGGGGCGGGCGTAGTGCAGGTGCAGCTCGCCGTCGTGGTCGGTGGCATAGGGCTTCGGGGAGGCCAGGGCCAGCAGGGCGTTCAGGTGCGCCATCACCTCCGGTTCGCTGTCGGCCTCGGCGACGTCGCGCACCAGGGACGACGTCTGCGCCACCGCGCCGGCCTCGGCGGGGCGCAGCTCCAGCGCCGTTCCGGCGGTGAACCACTCGTCGTGGGCGTCGAGGAACACCCGCACCCAGTCCGGGTCGTCGCGGTCGGCGTTGGCCAGGTCGATGGCCAGTTCGACGGCGTTCGACCCGTAGGTGTCGTAGTCCATTTGACTCCCTACTCGTTGGTCCGTAACCTCCGGGACCTGTAGGCGGTGAACATCATCTGACCGCCTACAGATTCCCCATCTCGCACGTCTCGAAGTGAGCCAGTCATGCGTTCGTACCTCGCCGTGTGGCGGTTGCCGTCCGCCCCGGTCCTCCTGCTCGCCGGGTTCGCCGGGCGGCTGCCGTCCTCCATGGTGCCGCTCGCACTGCTGCTCATGGTGCAGGAACAGACCGGGTCGTACGCGATCGCCGGCGGTGTCTCGGCCACGTACGGCATCGCCACCGCGGTGATGGCCCCGGTGCTGGGGCGGCTGGCCGACCGGCGCAGCCCCCGCCTGGTGCTGTTCGTCCAGTCCGTGGGCTACCCGCTGCTGCTGGCGCTCGTGGCCGCCGCCGTCCTGGGCCGTGCGCCGCTGCCGTGGGTGTTCGCCGCCGCGGCCGCGGTCGGGGCCAGCACCCCGCTGGTCTCCGGCACGGTGCGGGCGCTCTGGTCGCGGGTCGACGTCCGCGTCCGCCCCACCGCCTACGCCCTGGACGCGACCGCCACCGAGCTGGTGTTCGTGGCCGGCCCCACCCTGGTCGCGGCGCTGACGTTCCTCGCCGGCCCGGCGATCGCCCTCGGCCTCGCCGGCGTGCTCGGCGTCCTCGGTGCCCTGGGGATCGCCACGAGCGCACCGATGCGTGCCTGGCGGCCGGTGGTCGCGGAGTCGCGGCGGCTGCTGTCGACGGTGACCACGCCGGGCATGCCGCGCGTCCTGCTCAGCGGCACCGCACTGATGTTCGGCGTCGGCGGGCTCGAGGTCGCGGTGCCGGCGTTCGCCGACGACGCCGGGTCGCCCGGCATCTCCGGCCTGCTGCTGGCCGTGTGGGCACTGGGCTCGGCCGGGGGCGGACTCTGGTTCGGCGCCCGCGTGGTCAGCGCCTCGCTGCCCCGCCAGTACCGCTGGTGCCTGCTGGGCGTGACGATCGGACTCGCGCCGCTGGCCGCCATCTCCGACCCGTGGGTGCTGGGCGCGCTGCTCTTCCTCGGCGGGACGGCGATCGCCCCCACCCTCACGGTGCAGAGCTCGCTCGTCGGGTCGATCGCCCCCGCGTCGGCGGTCACCGAGGCGTTCACCTGGCTGTCGACCGTGACCTTCGGTGCCTCGGCGATCGGTGCTGCGGTCGGTGGCGCGCTGATCGAGACCTCGGCCGGGGTGGCCGGTGCTCTGGTGATGGCCACCGGCGCCGCCGCGCTGGCCGTGGCGGTCACGCTCCTGCCCGGGCGCCGTCCCGACCTGCCCGCCGAGCCCCGGCGCGAGGCCGTCCCGGCCTGATCGACGGCGGCTCCCGACCCCGGTTGGGAGCCGCCCGCACGCGCTGGTAACCTTTCCCCTCGGTGGTTCCGGGGCAACCCGGTCCCCGGGAGGCTTCGCCTAGTCCGGTCTATGGCGCCGCACTGCTAATGCGGTTTGGGTTAATCCCCATCCCGGGTTCAAATCCCGGAGCCTCCGCGCGACAACTGAACACGCACCACGCGCCCGTAGCTCAACGGATAGAGCATCTGACTACGGATCAGAAGGTTAGGGGTTCGAGTCCCTTCGGGCGCACGTCTGGTTGAGACAGCACCACGGCCCCGCACTCCTCGGAGTGCGGGGCCGCAGTGTTCTCCGGGGCGGTTCAGGCCGGGGTGGGCCCGCCCGTCCCGTGCCGCGCGCCGAGGTCGGCGAAGACGTCGGCGTTGAGCCGGAAGGCCAGCGACACCTCGGCGATCACCCGGTCCTGTTCCGCCGCGCTCCACGGTGCGGCGTCGAGCGAGGCCCGGTAGGCGTCCTTGAACGGCTTGGGCTTGGGGATCTGGTCGAACACGTAGAACCGCACGCCGTCCTGCTCCAGCCCGAAGGTGCGGCCGACCAGTCGGCGGATGATCTGCCCGCCCGACAGGTCGCCGAGGTAGCGCAGGTAGTGGTGGGCCACCAACCCGGCCGGCCAGTCGAAGGCGACCTCCCGCAACCGGGCCACATACCGCTCCGTGGCCGGCAGGACCGCCCCCTCGCTCCGCCACCCCGGCCCCAGCAGGAAGGCCAGGTCGGCTTCCAGCGCGGGCAGCCGGACCAGCCCCGGGTGCAGGAACGGGCGCACCTCGGGGGAGTCGGCCTGGGCCACGGCCGCCTCCTCCAGCACCGCGTAGACGGCGTGGGTCTGGGTGAGCAGGTCCGCGTAGGCGGTGCGGGGGAGCTCCCCGGCGAGCAGTGCGGTGACGAACCCCGAGGCCTCCGCCGCGGTGTGGTCGGCCTGCGTCGCCTCCTTGAGCCGGACGGCGAACCCGGGTGGCGTGAGGGTGCTGGTCATCGGTGGGGCTCTCCGGTCGTCGTCACGAGTGTGGGCGGGTGCGGTGCGCGTCCGTGCTCAGCGGGGGCGCAGCACGGTCTTCGTCACCTGGCCGGCGGCGACCAGCACCCCGTCGACGCTCGCCTCGGCGCGCAGGAACGCCACCGACCGGCCGAGCCGCAGCAGTGTGCCGGTCAGTCGCAGCTCTGCGCCCGGCTGCACCGCCCGCAGCAGCGAGCTGGTCGCGTCGTGCGTCACCGCGTTCTCGCCCGGACCCAGGTGGGGGAGCAGGTGGACGTAGGCGGCGACGTCCAACAGAGCCGCCACCAGCCCACCGTGCAGCACCCCGCCGTTGTTCAGCGTCGGCGGCCCGACCGGCAGGACCAGGCCGGCCGCGGGGTCGGCCTGGTCGGCGAGCCGCAGGCCGAGCCAGGCGTGCAACGGGACGTCGAGCACGCCCTGGACCCGTTCGGTCAGCAGCTCCTGCGCAGCGGTCACCGAGCGACCGTACGGCCCGGACGGGCGCGCCGCCGCGCCCCTCCGGCGGCACCGCGAACATGACGATCGCGTTGAGAAGTGGCGATGGTGTGCATGGGCCGGGCATCCCGGAGCACCGTGGGGGACAACCCACCGTGGCCGGCGGGCGGAAGTCGGCTGCCCAGCGTCGGAAGAGGTGCAGGTCATCGCCGGAGGAGGAGGTCGCCCCTCGGGCGGACGGCCCTGGCTGCTGCCGGCGGCGGAACCGGCCGCGCCGCGTCCCCGGCGCCGCGGCGTCGTCCTGCTCCGCCTGGTCGTCGCCCTCGTGGTCGCCGGCGGGCTGGTCGCCGGGGTGATCGCGCCCTGGATCGGCGGGGCCAGCGCGCTGGCCCAGCAGGGTGCCGCCCTCGTCCGCCCGCTCGAGACCGCCGCCGTCGACGCCCGGCTGCCGGGCAACACCCGCGTCCTCGCCGCGGACGGCTCGCTGATCACCGAGTTCTACTCGCGCAATCGGCACCCGCTCACCGGCGAGCAGATCGCCCCGGTGATGAAGGACGCGCTGATCGCGATCGAGGACGCCCGGTTCCGCGACCACCCGGGGGTCGACTCCCGCGGGCTGCTGCGCGCCCTGGCGCGCAACATCGCTGCCGGTGAGGTCGCCGAGGGCGGCTCCACGATCACCCAGCAGCTGGTCAAGCAGCTGCGGCTGCAGACGGCCGAGGACGCCGACGGGCGGGCCGCGGCGACGGCCGACACCGTCGGCCGCAAGCTGCGGGAAGCGCAGATCGCCCTGGCGGTGGAGGCGCAGTACACCAAGGAGGAGATCCTCACCCGCTACCTGAACACCGTCTACTTCGGGAACGGTGCCTACGGGGTGGCCGCCGCCGCGCAGCGCTACTTCGGGACCACCGCCGACCAGCTGACCGCAGCCCAGGCCGCGATGCTGGCCGGGTTGGTCCGCAGCCCCGCCTACTACGACCCGGTGACCGCGCCCGAGCCGACGAAGCAGCGCCGCGACCTCGTCCTGCGCCGCATGGCCGAGGTCGGCCTGCTCGACCAGGCCGCCGCGGACGCCGCCCGGGCGGAGCCGCTCGGCGTCGTCGACGGGGGCAGCGCCCCCAACGGGTGCACCGAGGCGACCATCGGCGGCTTCTTCTGCGGGCACCTGCTGAAGGAGCTCACCCAGCAGTACGGCGTGACCCTCGAGCAGTTGCAGGCCGGTGGGCTGACCGTGCGCACGACCCTGGACCCGGTGGTGCAGCGAGCCGGGGACGCCGCCGTGGTGCAGACCCTGGCGCTGGAGGACCCACGCGCCGCCGTCTACGTGAACGTCGAGCCCGGTACCGGCCGGGTGCTGGCCATGTCCGTCAACCGCAGGTACGGGCTCGACGAGACCGACCCGGCACAGACCACGGTCGACCTCCCCGCCGCCGCAGGCCAGGGCGCCGGCTCGACGTACAAGGTCTTCACCGCCGCCGCCGCGCTCGAGCAGGGCTTCGGGCTGGACTTCGAGCTGCGGACCCCGGACCCCTACGTCTCCGAGGTCTATCGCGACGGGGACGGTCCCTACGACGTCGAGAACGCCGGCAACTACCCGCGCCGGCTGGACATGGAGCAGGCCCTCTACCGCTCCTCCAACACCTACTTCCTCGCCCTCGAGGACGCGCTGGGCAGCGTCGAGGGGCCGGTCCGGGTGGCCCAGCGGCTCGGGTTGACCAGCCTCGACCCGATCGCCGACCAGGTCATCGCGGAGAACCGGGGCTCGTTCACGTTCGGGGCCGAGCCGACCAGCCCGCTGGCCCTGGCGAACGCCTACGCCACCCTCGCCGCCCGCGGCACGTACTGCGAGCCGCGGCTGGTCGAGGCCATCGTCGACCAGGCCGGGGAGCCGCTGACCGGCCCGGACGGCCAGCCGCTGGTCGGCGGCCCGCAGTGCACGCCCGAGGTGATCGCGCCGGGCATCGCCGACACGCTCACGCACGCGCTGCGCAAGGACGTCGAGCCGGGCTTCCCCGGGCAGACCGGTCGCCGGGCGCACGTCCCCGGCCACCAGATCGCCGGGAAGACGGGCACCACCCAGGGCAACTACTCGGTCACCTTCGTCGGCTACACCCCGCAGTTCGCGGCGAGCGTGATGGTCTACGACCCGGTCCGCAACCAGGACGTCGGCGGGTTCGGTGGTGGCAAGGCGGCCACCGTCTGGCACGACGCGATGGCGCCGGTGCTCACCGGCCGGCCGGTCGCGGCCTTCGCGCCGCCGGATCCGCAGTACCTGCGCAGTGAGCGCGCCACCGTGCCGGGTGGGTGCGTCGGCGCCTGGTCGGACTGGTGTCGTGGACTGCTGGCCGAGCGCGGGTTCCAGGTCGCCCGACAGGTCGTGGACGGCGCCCGGCCCGCCGGCCGGGTGATCGGTCTCTCCCCGTCCGGCGGTCGTTCCGTCCCGCCGGGCGGCCAGGTGACGATGCTGGTCAGCAACGGGGCCGACTACGCGCCCCCGCCGCCCCCGAAGCCGGTGCGCCCGCCCGCGCCCCGACCCGAGCCGGCTCCCGCACCGAGCCCGGTGCCGCCCCCAGCGCCCGAGCCCGCCCCCGAACCGACTCCTGCGCCCGAGCCGACCCCGGAACCGACGCCGACTCCTGTACCGGAGCCGACTCCTGTACAGGAGCCGACTCCTGCACCGGAGCCGACTCCCGCGCCGGACCCGACCCCTGCGCCGGAGCCGGCGCCCGAGCCGGGACCTGGGCCCGCACCGGAGCCGGAGCCTGCCCCGGCGCCTGTCCCGGAACCGGAGCCTGCTCCGGAGCCCGTGCCGGCTCCCGATCCCGCGCCGGAGCCGACGCCGGAGCCGTCGCCGGAGCCGGCTCCCGCTCCTGAGCCGGAGCCCGCACCGGCTCCCGCTCCCGCTCCTGGGCCGGAGCCCGCGCCGGCTCCCGCTCCCGAGCCGGACCCTGCGCCCGCACCGGAACCCGCACCCGAGCCGGATCCGGCCCCCTGAGCCCGCACCCGGATCGGGGTCAGCACCCGGGCCGGAGCTCGCTCGCCGATGCGACACCTGAGCGGGCCCCGGCTCCCTGAGCCCGCTCCGGCGCAGCACGTGAGCCCGCTCCCGGACCGGAGCCGGCACCCGCGTCCGAGCCGACCACAGAGGAGGGGCTGAGGGGCTGAGGGGCGGGGGGCCGGTCCTGACGGTCTGGCCGCGTTGGTCGGTCTCTCCAGCAGTGGAGAGCCACTCGTAGCCGGCTCCCCCGCCCGCATCAACTGTGACTCAGGCCACAGTCGTCGTCAAGCCAGCCGCGGCGCGCCGTCGTCGCCGCGCGGTACCACCAGCACCGGCACGGTGGCGGCCCGCAGGATCTTCGTCGCCGTCGAGCCGAGGAAGACCCGCCCCGCCGGTCCGAGCCGGGACGACCCGAGCACCAGCACGTCCCCGGGTGCCCACGGCACGGCAGCCACCGCCCCCGCCCAGCCGGCGCCGCGGCCCTGCACGGTCTCCGGGGCGGGCCACGGGCCGCACCAGTCCGCCACGGCGTGCTCCAGTGAGCCCTGCACCTGGCCGGCCCAGTCCTCGCTGACCACGTGCTCCAGCGGAAGGCCGGTCTCCGAGGGCAACAGGGCGGCGCGCTCGGGCACGAAGGTCGCCAGCCGGACCGCCACGCCCCAGCGTTCGGCGAGCGCGCGGGTCGCGGACAGCGCGTCGGTGGAACGGGCGGCGTCCGCCCAGGTGCAGGTCAGCCGGGTGGGCTCCGCCGGCGCCGACCACGCCCGCGGGGCCAGCGCCAGGGGCACCGGCGAGCTGTGCAGCAGCGGTTCGGCGACCGAGCCCGCCGCGAACCGGCCCGCCGGCGCCTCGGTCGCGGCACCGAGCACGAGCACCCGCGCCCGGTACCGGTGGGCCGACTCGACCAGGCCGGCGGGCACGGAGGACGCCGGGACGACGGCGGCGCGGACGTCCTCGACTCCGGCCCTCCGCAGTGCGGTGAACGCCTCCGCGTGGCGGGTGGCGGTCAGCGCGGCCCGCCACTGCCGGTACTCGTGGTCGAGCCGGGAGGTGGTCGCGTGCGGCGGGTCGAGCGGCACGACCGTCGTCACGACGACCGGGGAGCCGTCCGCGCCGGCCAGCCCGGCGGCCAGCCGGAGGGCGCCGTCGTCCCCACCGCTGTGCTCGGCGGCCTCCAAGCCCAGCAGGACGGTCATCGGGTCAGCGCCGTCCGGAGGCGGTGCAGGTGGCGGAGCACGGCGATCGCCCGCCGGGGGACCGGCGCCGCCAACCGGCCCCGGTAGTCGCTGATGGCCGCCTGCCAGACCGGGTCGGCATGGGTCGGGTAGGGGTGGGTCGAGGCGGTCAGGTCGCTGGTGGTGAGCCCCTGCGTGACGGCGAGGGTCAGCTCGGCGAGGGTCTCCCCGGCCCGTGGCCCGACGACCGTCGCGCCGCGCACCCGGTGCCGGGCGTCGACGGCGAGGCGGGTCACCCCGTCCGTGCGCCGGTCGGTGATCGCCCGGTCGCTGTGCTGGTGTCCCTGCTCCAGCACCCGCAGGCCCTGCTGCTCGGCCGTGCCGGTCGGCGCACCCACGGCAGCGACCTCCGGCTGGGTGAAGGTGACCCGGGGCAGCGCGGTCAGGTCGACCCGGCGGCGCAGCCCCAGCACGGCGTTGGCGGCGACCGTCGAGCCGTGCAGACCCGCCAGGTGGGTGTACTGCGGTTGGCCGGTGACGTCGCCGGCGGCCCAGATGCGCGGGTTGCTGGTGCGCAGGTGCGCGTCGACGACGACCCAGCCGTCGTCGTCCCGCTGCACGCCGGCCGCGTCCAGCCCCAGGCCCTCGCCGGCGGGACGTCGCCCGGTGGTGACCAGCAGGCGGTCGCAGCGGAGCTCGCCGCCGCCGGGCAGCGTCACCCGGGTGTCGCCCGGCGCCCCGGACACCCGCTGGACCTGCGTCGAGAGGTGCACGGTGACGCCGTCGGCGCGCAGGGCGGCGGTGACCAGCGCCGAGGCGGCCGGGTCCTCGGCCGGCAGCAGCCGGTCGGCGGTCTCCACGAGGTCCACCCGGACGCCGAGCCGGGCCATTGCCTGGCCCAGCTCGCAGCCGGTGGTGCCGCCACCGAGCACGACCAGCCGGTCCGGCAGGTCCGGCTCCTCCCAGAGCGTCTCGGTGGTCAGCGGCGAGGAGTCGGCCAGCCCGGGGACGGCGGGCAGCGCCGGGGCGGAGCCGGTGGCCACGACGGCCTGGCGGAACCGGACCCGGCGGTCGCCCAGCACGGCGCTGGACGGGCCGGTGAACAGCAGGTGCCCCTCGGCCACCGCGACGCCCGCGGCCCGCTGCGCCTCGGGCGAGTCGACCGGCTCGATCTCCCGGACCGCCGCGCGGACCGACGCCAGCACCGCCGCCCCGTCGATCCGGACGCCGTCCACCTGTACCCCGAACCCGGCGGCGGCGCGTGCGGCCGCTGCGGCCTCGCCGGCCGCGATGAGCGCCTTGGAGGGCACGCACCCGGTCCACAGGCACTCACCGCCCCAGGTGCCGCGGTCGACGAGCAGGACCCGGGCGCCCAGGGAGGCGGCGGTCTGGGCGGCGAGCAGGCCGGCGGTGCCGGCGCCCACGACCAGCAGCTCCCACCGCCTGCGGGTGACGTCGGGGTCGGGCACGACGGGCGTCTCCGGTGGTCGAGGGCGGTGCGGGCCAGTCTGCCCGGTGGGACGTAGGTGTGCACCGCGGCAGGAAGGGAACCGGGACCACAGCGACGGAGGGAGCAGCGATGGTCGGCCGTGCCCGGCAGTACGAGCTGATCGCGCCCGTCTACGACCTCGTCTCCGGTGAGTGGCCGGTGTACCGGGCGGGCCGGCTGGCCGGCATCTCCGGGCTGCGGCTGGACAGGGGCGACCGGGTGCTCGTCGTCGGCTGCGGCACCGGCCTGGACCTGCGGCCGGTCCACGACCGGGTCGGGGACGACGGGCGCTTCGTCGGGCTGGACACCAGCCGGGCGATGCTCGCCCGGGCGGGGCGACGGGCCGCCTCGCTCGGCTGGTCGGGGGTGGAACTCGTGACCGGCGACGCGATCCGGCCGCCGGTGCAACAGCTGGCGGAAGCGTTCGAGGACGACGGTGCCGACGCCGTCCTGTTCACCTACGCGCTCTCCCTGATGGACGACTGGCCGGCCGCCTGGCGGGCCGGGGTGGCCCTCGCCCGGCCGGGTGCCCGGGTCGCGGTGGTCGACATGCAGCGGGCGCAGCGGGGACCGTGGCCGGTGCGCGCGCTGGCGGACGTGGCGATGTGGAGCGGCGGCGCCGACCCAGCCGCCCGGCCGTGGCAGGCCGTCGAGCAGCAGTGCACCGACGTCGACCGGGCCGACCTGCGCGGCGGGCACGTCCAGGTCCGGGCCGGCACCCTCCCCACCTGACCCGCCACCTGACCACCAGAATGGCCATTGTGGTGGTCAGGGGCGGCGGCGGAGGACCTCGCGGGTGAGCTGGTCGACGGCGGTGTGGCCGGTCAGCCCGAGCGTGAGGTCGAACTCGCCGAGCACGTCCTCCACCACCTGACGGACGCCCTCCTCGCCGGCCACCCCCAGGCCCCAGGCGTAGGGCCGGCCCAGCAGCACCGCCCGCGCGCCCAGGGCGACGGCCACCAGCACGTCGGCGCCGCTGCGCACCCCGCTGTCGAAGAGCACCGGCACCCGGTCGGCGACGGCGTCCACCACATCGGGCAGCGCGTCCAGGGCGGCGATCGACCGGTCGACCTGCCGCCCGCCGTGGGTGCTGACCACCAGCCCGTCGACGCCCTCGTCGACCGCCCGCCGGGCGTCGTCCGGGTGTAGGACGCCCTTCAGCACGATCGGCAGCCGGGTGCGCTCGCGCAGCCAGGCGAGGTCGGCCCAGGTGATCGACGGGCGGGAGTAGATGGACAGGAAGGTCTCGACGGCGGCGCGGGGGAGCGGGGAGCGCAGGTTCTCCACCAGCGGGCCGGGCCAGGCGCGGGCCATCCCCACCAGCGCGCGGACCGCAGCGAGGTTCGGTCGCGGCTGGGGGTCCCGTGGTGCGCCGGCCGCAGCGGCCCGCTCCTCGACCAGCCGGCGGAACACCGGGTCGGAGGTGTACTGCGCGATGCCCTTGCCCAGTGCGAAGGGCAGGTGCCCGAGGTCGAGGTCGCGGGGGCGCCAGCCGAGCATCGTGGTGTCCAGGGTGACGACGACGGCGTCGCAGCCGGTGGCCTCGGCGCGGCCCAGCAGGCTCTCGACCAGCTCGTCGGACGTCGACCAGTAGAGCTGCATCCACCGCGGGCTGTCGCCCATCGCCGCCGCGGTGGTCTCCATCGGCACCGACGCCTGGTTGGAGAAGACCATCGGCACCCCGACGGACGCCGCGGCGCGGGCGACGGCGAGGTCGCCCTCGGGGTGCACCAGCTCCAGCGCGCCCACCGGCCCGAGCAGCACGGGTGCCGGGAGCCGGCGTCCGAACAGCTCGACGGAGGTGTCCCGGCGGCTGACGTCACGCAGCACCCGGGGCACGACGGACCAGCGGTCGAACGCCGTCCGGTCGGCCCGCTGGGTGGCCTCGTCGCCGGCGCCGCCGGCGACGTAGCCGTAGGCCCGGGCGTCCAGCCGGCGCTTGGCCTCCCGGGCCAGCGCCCGGTACACGGTGGGCACCCGGGGGTGCCTGCCGTAGACCCCCGCCCGGTAGACCACGTCCTGCCGCCGCCGCCCGGTCCCTGCCGCTGAGGTCATCGGCTCACCGTAGTGACCTGGATCTCGTGCTCGGCGCCTTGGACCGGCTCCGGCGGGGGTCGCGACCGTCCACCCGGCGCGACCGGCGTGGGCGACACGCCGGTCGCGCCACGCCTGTGGGACGGAAGTGACGGGAGTGGCGGACTCCCCGCCGATCGAGGCCACCGGGCATGGTGGAGGGAGTTCCTGGGCAGGACGACGGTGCGCCGCGCAGCAGTTGTCCGTCGAGCGCTGGAGAACGGGGGACCGCAGTGCCGCTGACGTGCTCGTCCGCCCGCCCGGTGCTGCCCGCTCGACTGACCGTCGGCCTCGCCCTCGGTGCGGTCCTGGTCGCCGGGGCCGCCGTGGCGGGTCCCGCCGCCGCCCTGGAGGACCCGCGTCGCCCGGTCGGGACGGTCACCCACGGCCCCAGCTGCGGTCCGGGCGTCGTCCGCGTGCAGATCACGAACGGCACCGAGCCGCACCGGGTCGCCCTCGTCTTCGACGGTGTGGACGAGCAGGACGTCGCCGACCTCGCCCCCGGCCAGCAGGTGGAGCTGACCAGCGAGGACGTCGACTGGGGCGTCACCGTCGACGTGTCGGTGACGGTCGCGGACCCGGACGGGACGCTGGAGCAGCCGCTGCAGTTCCACACCTACACCCGGCCGAGCGAGGAGGACTGCGAGGCGGTCCGACCGACCCCGACCCCGACCCCCACCCCGACTCCCACGCCGACCTCGACCCCGACCCCCACGCCGACCCCCACGCCGACCCCGGGTCCGTCCGGCTCCCCGGACCCGTCGACCCCCGTGCCGGACCCGGCGCCGTCTGCCGCCCCGCCGCCGGCGGTCACGCCACCCCCGGCGGCCCCCGCGCCGTCGAGCCCGACGCGGACACCTCCGCCGTCCAGCGCGACGCCCCCGCCCAGGACGCCGTCCCCCACGACGACCACCTACACGCCGTCGAGCACGTCCGGGCCACGGTCCAGCGGCCCCAGCGGCGCAGCGACCGGTACGCCGTCCACCACGGCCACGGAGCCCGACGTCGCAGCCGGCGCCTCGTCCAGCCCGAGCGACTCCGCGGCCTCGACCCCGGCGGTGACCGTGTCGCCGGGCGGGGTCGTGACCGTGCGGGCCAGCGGCTTCGAACCCGGTGAACCGGTCGACGTCCGGATGGCCGACGGGGCCGAGCTGCTCGGCACCGTCACCGCGGCGGCCGACGGCAGCGTCGAGGCGGTCGTCCAGATCCCGCGCGGTACCGCCCTGGGTTCGGCCACGCTGGAGCTCGTCGGCGGCCAGTCCGCGGCGACCGCCGAGGTCGCCCTCCAGGTGGCCGCCCGCGCCGCACCGGTGACCGAGCGGACCGGTTCGCCGGCGGTGCTCGCCGCCGGGCTGGTCCTGCTCACCGCAGCCGGTTCACTCGGACTGGTGGGCGTGCGCCGGTCGCGCAGCGGGCACCCCGGGGGACGACGCTGAGCGGGCGGCACGGCGGACGACACCGGCACGAGCACTGCGAAGGAGACGTGGACCCACCGATGGACCAGCCCAGGGACCGGCTGCACGACGGCGCGCCACCTCGAGGCGTCCCCCGGGACGTGCGGGGGCTTGCGGCCGCGGGGCCGAGTGCCCCCGAGACCTGGCTGCGGATCGTCCAGGTGCACGACCGGATCACCCGGCGGGTCGACTCGGCGCTGCACCGGCAGCACGGGTTGTCGCTCACCGGCTTCGAGGTGCTGCGCCGGGTGGCCGAGTCCCCGCACGAGCACGCCTCCATGGGCGACCTCGCGGACGCGGTCGGCCTCTCCCGGCCGGGGATCACCAGCACGGTCAACCGGCTCGTCGACGACGGACTGGTCACCCGCGAGCGACTGGACGGCGACCGGCGGCTGCTGCACGCCCGGCTGACCGACACCGGCCGGGACCGGGTCCGCGCGGCGATGTCCACCCACGACGACCTGGTGGCGCACCTGCTCACGATGCTCGGGGACGACGCCGCCGTGGTCACCGACGCGCTCGCCCGGGTGTCCTCCGCCACTCGCCGTCCCCGCTGACGCGGGCACACCCCCCGATCGGGTGAGGGACGGCCAACGGCGGGGAAACTTAAAGCCCGTAGTGTTTCGGGAACGATCTTCCGGGCACGATCGGGGCATGACGGGTGTCCTGCGCAACTGCACGGTCGTCGTGCCGACGATCGGTCGGCCGTCGCTCGACGTGCTCCTCGATGCCCTGGCCGCCGCCGCCGGTCCGCGGCCGGCCGAGATCGTGCTGGTCGACGACCGGCCCACCGGTGAGCCGCTGCGCCCGGAGCGCCCCGGGCTGTCCCCGGTCCGGGTGGTGCGCACCGGCGGCGGAGGTCCGGCGGTGGCCCGCAACCTCGGCTGGCGAACCGCGGGCACGGAGTGGATCGCCTTCCTGGACGACGACGTCGTCCCCGACCCCGACTGGTACGCCCGGCTCGCCGAGGACCTCGCCGCCCTGCCCGCCGACGCGGCCGGCACCCAGGGCCGGGTCCGGGTGCCGCTGCCGGCCGACCGCCGGCCCACCGACTGGGAGCGCGGCACCGCGGGGCTGGCCACGAGCAGCTGGATCACCGCCGACCTGGCCTACCGCCGGTCCGCGCTGGCCGCGGTCGGCGGCTTCGACGAGCGCTTCCCCCGGGCCTTCCGGGAGGACTCCGACCTCGCCCTGCGGGTCATGGACACCGGCTCGACGCTGACCCGCGGCGAGCGGTGGATCACCCACCCGGTCCGGCCGACCGACCGCTGGGTGTCCGTGCGCGTGCAGGCCGGCAACGCCGACGACGTCCTCATGCGCCGGTTGCACGGGCCGACCTGGCGCGAGCGCGCCGACGCCGCCGTCGGCCGCCGTCCCCGGCACCTCGCCGTCGCCGGGGCAGCGCTGGCTGCGCTCGGGCTGGCCGCCGCGGGACGGCCGCGGGCCGCGGCGCTCGCGGCCCTGGGCTGGGCCGCCGGCACCGCCGAGTTCGCCTGGGCGCGGATCGCCCCCGGCCCGCGGGACCGCGCCGAGGTGGCCACCATGCTCGCCACCAGTGCGCTCATCCCGCCGCTGGCCAGCTGGCACTTCCTGCGCGGCGCCGTGCAGCACCGCACCGTGACGCGGTGGCGTGGCCTGCCCGACCTGGTCCTCTTCGACCGCGACGGCACGCTGGTGCACGACGTGCCCTACAACGGCGACCCGGCGCAGGTCCGGCCGGTCGGCGGCGCCCGCGCTGCGCTGGACTCCCTCCGGGCGCGCGGGGTGCGGATCGGGCTGGTGACCAACCAGTCCGGGGTGGGCCGGGGCCTGATCACCCGGACGCAGGCCGATGCGGTCAACGCGCGCGTCGCCGAGCTGCTGGGCCCCTTCGACACCGTGCAGGTCTGCCCGCACGCCCCCGAGGACGGTTGCGACTGCCGCAAGCCGGCCCCCGGCATGGTGGAGTCCGCCTGCGCCGAGCTCGACGTCGACCCGTCCCGCGTCGTCGTCATCGGTGACATCGGTGCCGACGTCGGGGCCGCCACCGCGGCCGGTGCCGCCGCGATCCTGGTGCCCACGATGGTCACCCGCCCCGCCGAGGTCACCGCCGCGGCACACCGGGCGCCCACCCTCGTCGAGGCGGTCGAGGACGTGCTGGCAGGCGCCTGGTGACCCGCACCGTCCTGGTCGCCCGGCTGGACAACGCCGGCGACGTGCTGCTGCAGGGCCCGCTGGTGCGGGCCGTGGCCGCCGCCGCCGACCGGGTGGTCTTCCTGGCCAGCCCGCAGGGGACGGCGGCGGCCGAGCTGCTGCCCGGCGTCGACGACGTGCTGACCTGGCACTGCCCGTGGATCGACGGCTCGCCACAGCCGGTGGACGCCGAGGACATCGGCGCCCTCGCCGACCGGGTCCGTGCGCTCGGAATCGACGAGGCGGTGGTGAGCACGAGCTTCCACCAGTCACCGCTGCCGCTGGCGCTGCTGCTGCGCACCGCCGGGGTGGCGCGGATCTCCGCGATCAGCGTCGACTACCCCGGCTCGCTGCTCGACGTCCGGCACCGGGTGGAGGACGACCTGCCCGAGCCGGAACGGGCCCTCTCGCTGGCCCGCGCGGCCGGCTTCGAGCTGCCGGCCGGCGACGACGGGCTGCTCGCCGTGCGCCGTCCACTGCCGGCGACCGCGCACGAACCGGGCTACGTCGTCCTGCACCCCGGCGCCTCCGTGCCGGCGCGGGCCTGGCCGGCCGAGCGCTGCGCGGAGGCGGTCGAGGCGCTGACCGACGCCGGCTGGCGGGTGCTGGTCACCGGCGGGCCGGGGGAGCGGGCGCTGACCGCGGCCGTCGCCGGGAGCCGCGGCGTGGACCTCGGCGGGGCCACCACGCTGGCCGAGATGGCCGCGCTGCTCGCCGGTGCGGCCGCCGTCGTCGTCGGCAACACCGGTCCGGCGCACCTCGCCGCCGCGGTCGGCACACCCGTCGTCTCCCTCTTCTCCCCGGTCGTCCCGGCCGTGCGGTGGGCCCCCTACGGCGTGCCCACCGTCCTGCTCGGCGACCAGTCGGCCCCCTGCCGCGACACCCGGGCGCGCGAGTGCCCGGTGCCCGGTCATCCCTGTCTGACGTCGGTGAGCCCAGCCGACGTCGTCGCCGCCGTCGACAAGGTGGTCGCCTCATGAAGGTCCTGCTCTGGCACGTGCACGGCTCCTGGACGACGTCCTTCGTCCAGGGCACCCACGACTACCTGCTCCCGGTGACCCCGGATCGCGGGACCGACGGCCTGGGCCGCGCCCGCACCTGGGAGTGGCCGGCGTCGGCCCGCGAGGTCACCCCCGACCAGCTCCGCAACGAGGACGTCGACGTCGTGGTGCTGCAGCGCACCCGCGACCTCGAGCTGGTCCGCGAGTGGCTGGGCCGCGAGCCCGGCCGCGACCTCCCGGCCGTCTTCCTGGAGCACAACGCCCCCGACGGGGCGGTGCCGAACACCCGTCACCCGCTGGCCGAGCAGTCCGCGATCCCGATCGCGCACGTCACCCACTTCAACCAGCTCTTCTACGACAACGGCAGTGCGCCGACGACCGTCATCGAGCACGGCATCGTCGACCCGGGCGAGCGGTACACCGGCGAGCTGGCCCGGGCCGGGGTGGTGGTCAACGAGCCGGTCCGTCGGGGCCGGTACACCGGCGGCGACCTGCTGCCGCTGCTGTCCGCCGCCGCGCCGCTGGACGTGTTCGGCATGGGCCTGGCCGGGCTGCACGAGCGCTACGGGCTCGACCCCGACCGGGTCGGCCTGTACGACGACCCGCCGCAGGCCGCGATGCACGACGAGCTCGCCCGCCGCCGGGTCTACGTGCACCCGGTGCGCTGGACCTCGCTGGGGCTGTCGCTGCTGGAGGCGATGCACCTGGGCATGCCGGTCGTCGGGCTGGCGACCACCGAGGCGGTGGAGGCGGTGCCGGCCGAGGCGGGGGTGCTCTCCACCCGGCCCGAGCGGCTGGCCGAGGCGGTCCGGTACTTCGTCGCCGAGCCGGACGCTGCCCGGCTGGCCGGCAAGGCGGCTCGCGCCGCGGCGCTGGAGCGGTACGGCCTCGGCCGGTTCCTCGCCGACTGGGACGCTCTCCTGACGGAGGTGACGAGATGAGGATCGACCTGGTGAGCGAGCACGCCTCGCCGCTGGCCGCCATCGGCGGCGTCGACGCCGGCGGGCAGAACGTGCACGTGGCCGCACTCGCCGCCGGCCTGGCCCAGCGCGGGCACCAGGTCACGGTGCACACCCGCCGGGACGACGCCGAGCTGCCGGACCGGGTCACCACGGCCGACGGCTACGACGTCGCGCACGTCACCGCCGGGCCGGCCCGGGTGGTGCCCAAGGACGAGCTGCTCCAGCACATGGGCACCTTCGCCGACGTGCTGCGCGACGAGTGGTCGGCGACCCGGCCGGACGTCGTGCACGCGCACTTCTGGATGAGCGGCCTGGCCTCGGTGCAGGCCGCCTCCCGGCTCGGCATCCCGGTGCTGCAGACCTTCCACGCCCTCGGCTCGGTCAAGCGCCGGCACCAGGGCGACGCCGACACCTCCCCTGAGCAGCGGATCGACCTGGAACGCGGCCTGTGCGGCGACGTCGACCACGTGGTCGCCACCTGCAGCGACGAGGTGTTCGAGCTCCGCCGGCTCGGGCTGCCCAGCGACCGGGTGTCGATCGTGCCGTGCGGCGTGGACACCGACGAGTTCACCCCGGACGGGCCGGTCGCGCCGCGCGCCGGCCGTCCGCGGCTGCTGGTGCTGGGCCGGCTGGTCGAGCGGAAGGGCCAGGAGGACGCCGTCCGGGCGCTGGCCGCCGTCCCCGACGCCGAGCTGGTCGTCGTGGGCGGCCCGCCGACCGACGAGCTGGACACCGACCCGGAGGTCTGCCGGCTGCGGGCCATCGCCGCGGAGCTGGGGGTCGCCGACCGGCTGGTCTTCACCGGCGCGGTGTCCCGGGCCGACGTGCCGGGCTGGATCCGCTCGGCCGACGTCGTCCTGGCCGTGCCCTGGTACGAGCCCTTCGGGATCACCCCGCTGGAGGCGATGGCCTGCGGCCGCCCGGTCGTGGCCACCGCCGTCGGCGGGCTGGTCGACACCGTCGCCGACGGCGTGACCGGTGACCTCGTCCCGCCGCGCGATCCCGCAGCCCTCGGGCAGGCGCTGGCCGCCCTGCTCGCCGACGACGAACGGCGGGCCGGCTACGGCGCCGCCGGCGTCACCCGGGCCCAGAGCCGCTACCGCTGGTCCCGGGTCGTCGCCGACACCGACGCCGTCTACCGCTCGGTGCTCTCCGCCGGGAACCCGGTGGAGGCCGCCCGATGAACCCCCTCGCTGGAAGGACCGTCATGAGCACCGCCCCGTCCTCGGACCTCGAGGTCGTCTCGCCCGACACCTGCACGCACCTCACCGGGCACGACCACGTGGCGTCGCTGAGCGCCGCGCTCCGCGGGCTCACCGAGCAGGTCGAGACGCTGGACCGCTGGGGCCGGCTGCTCGCCGACGTGCTGACCGGGCCCTCCCGCGGCCGGCTGCTCGCCGCGGGCAACGGCGGCAGCGCGGCGCAGGCGCAGCACCTCACCGCCGAGCTGGTGGGCCGCTACCGCGCCGACCGTCCGCCGTTCTCCGCGATCTGCCTGACCGCCGAGACCTCCTCGCTCACGGCCATCGCCAACGACTACCCGGCCGACGAGCTGTTCGCCCGGCAGGTCGAGGCGCACGGCCGGGACGGCGACGTGCTGGTGCTGCTGTCCACCAGTGGCCGCAGCCCCAACGCGGTCGCCGCCGCCCGCCGTGCCCGCGAGTGCGGCATCACCGTGCTGGCGATGACCGGGCCGGCGCCGAACCCGCTGGCCGCCGTCGCGGACGAGACGGTCGCCATCGACTCGCCGTGGACGGCGACGGTGCAGGAGTGCCACCTGGTCGCGCTGCACCTGCTCTGCGCCGCCTTCGACGCCGCCGTGCTCGCCGACTCACCCCGGATCTCCACCAGCAACCACGTCGAGGTGGTCCCGTGACCCGCGCGGCCTCCCGGCCGGTCGTCGTGGTCGGTGATGCCCTGCTGGACGTCGACCTGGTCGGGACGGCGTCCCGGCTGACCCCCGACGCCCCGGTGCCGGTGGTGGAGGACGTCGAGACCCGCGAGCGTCCGGGCGGGGCCGCGCTGGCCGCGGTGCTGGCCGCGCGCTCCGCCGGCGGCCGGGAGGTCGTGCTGGTCACCCCGCTGGCCGACGACGAGGGCGCCGCCCGGCTGCGCGCGCTGCTCGACGGCCGGGTGCGGTTGATCGAGATCCCGGCCAGCAGCGCCACCCCGGTCAAGCAGCGGATCCGGGTCGGCGACCACTCCGTCGCCCGGCTGGACAGCGGGGGAGCGGTCTCGACCTTCGGTGCACTCCCGGCCGCCGCGGCCGAGGCGATCCGGGACGCCGCCGCCGTGCTGGTCGCCGACTACGGCCGCGGGACGACGTCGGCCCCCGACGTGCGCGCCGCGCTCTCCGCCGCCTCCGGTCCGGTGGTCTGGGACCCGCACCCTCGCGGCGCGGACCCGGTGCCCTCGGCCCGGCTGGTCACCCCGAACGGGGCGGAGGCCACCCGGGTCGCCGGGCTGGACGTGACCGGCGACGGGCTCGCCGCGGTCGGCGCCCGGGCGCAGGCGCTCATCGCGCACTGGGGGGTGGGCGCCGTCGCGATCACCCTCGGTGCCCGCGGTGCCCTGCTCTCCTACGGCGAGGGCGCACCGATGGTCGTGCCCGCCACCCCGGTCACCGGCGGCGACCCGTGCGGTGCCGGTGACTCCTTCGCCGCCGCGGTCACGGTGGCGCTCGCCGGTGGTGCGGTCACCGGCGAGGCGGTGACCTCCGCGGTGGCCTCGGCCGGGGCGTTCGTCGCCCGCGGCGGGGCCACCGCCTGGGACACGGAACCGGCCGCGGCGCCGGCCCCTGCCGCCGGCGTCGACGCACAGGGCCCGGCGCCCCGGCTCGCGGCCCTGCTGGACCGGGTACGGGCGGCCGGCGGCACCGTCGTGGCCACCGGCGGCTGCTTCGACCTGCTGCACGCCGGGCACGTCGCCACGCTGCAGGCCGCGCGCGGGCTCGGCGACTGCCTGGTGGTCTGCATCAACTCCGACGACTCGGTGCGCCGGCTCAAGGGCCCGTCCCGTCCGCTGGTCACCGCAGCCGACCGGGCCAGGGTGCTGGAGGCCCTGGAGTTCGTGGACGCCGTCGTCGTCTTCGACGAGGACACCCCGGCGCAGGTGCTCGAGCAGGTGCGGCCCGACGTCTGGGCCAAGGGCGGCGACTACGCCGGCGCGGACCTCCCGGAGGCCGCGGTGCTGCAGCGCTGGGGCGGCCAGGCCGTCGTCCTGCCCTACCTGGACGGCCACTCGACCACCGCCCTGGTCGCACGCTCCCGCGTCTGATGACGGACCCCGCTGCTCCCCACCAGAATGACCGTTCCGGTGGGGAGGACGGTCGGGAGACGGCGGTGGTGTTGCGGCCGTTGGGGCTCGGGGACCTGCTCACCGGGGTGCCGGCGATCCGGGGGATCCGGGCCGCCGTGCCCGAGCACCGGCTGGTGCTGGCCACCACCCGGGCGCTGGAGCCGCTGGCCGCGCTGATCGACGTCGTCGACGAGGTGCTGCCGGCCGTCGAGCTGGAGCCGCTGGACTGGGCCGGTCCACCGCCGGAGCTCGCCGTCGACCTGCACGGCAAGGGCCCGGCCTCGCACATCGTCGTCGCCGGCCTGCGCCCGCAGCGACTGCTCACCTTCGACAGCCCCGGCTACCCCGGGCCGACCTGGTACGCCGACGAGCACGAGGTGCGCCGCTGGTGCCGGCTGGTCGCCGAGGGGCTGGACGTCGACTGCGACCCGGACGCCCTGGACCTCGCCGTGCCGGACGTCGAGCCGCCGGTCCGCGACGTCGCGGTCGTGCACCCGGGGGCGGCGTTCCCGGGCCGCCGCTGGCCGGCGGAGCGGTTCGCCGCTGTGGCCCGGCACCTGGCCGCCCAGGGGCTGCAGGTCGCGATCACCGGCGGCCCGGCCGAGCGGGAGCTCGCCCTGGCCGTGGCCGCGCAGGCCGGGCTGGGGGACGGCGCCGTGCTGGCCGGCCGGACGACGTCCCTCGAACTGGCCGCCGTGGTCGCCGCCGCGCGGGTGGTGGTCTGCGGGGACACCGGGGTGGCCCACCTGGCGACCGCCTACCGCCGGCCGTCCGTGGTGCTCTTCGGCCCGGTGTCACCGGCGCTGTGGGGGCCGCCGCCTCGCGCTCAGCACGTCGTCCGCTGGCACGGCGACGGCACCGGTGACCCCTGGGGGACGACGCTGGACCCCGCCCTGGCCACGGTCACCGTCGACGAGGTCACGACAGCCCTCGACGCCCTCCTCGCCCGCACCTGATCCGGCCCCTCTGCAGGGTGGGGGCAGAGGGGTCCTTCTTCAGCCGCGGCGGCGGATGGCGTCGAACAGCACGCCCTGCAGGTCCTCGGGGTCCAGTGCCTGGTAGGCCGCACCGCCGGTCGCCTCGCCGATCTGCTCCAGCGCGCCGAGGTCGGCGTCGGGGCCCAGCGCGATCCCGATGACCTTCACCGGGCGCTCCGGGTCGGCCTCGGCGCGCAGGGTGTCCAGCAGGGCGGGCAGCTCGATGGCCGCCGCGTCGTCGTCGTCGGTCCCGTCGGTGATGAGGACGACGCTGTTCACCGCGTTCGGGTCGTAGGCCTCCCGCGCGGCACGGACGGCGGCGAGGGTCGTGTCGTACAGCCCGGTGCCGCCGGGGGCGAGCAGGTTGGGCAGGGTGTCGAGCTGCTCGTCGACCAGCTCGCGCTGCGTCCGGCCACCGGCGTCGGCCCCGAGAGCGCGCAGCGGGGCCAGCTCGACCCAGTCGCGCTCGCCGTCGAGCTGGTAGGCGAAGCCCCAGACGCCGCCGGAGTAGGAGTCCGGCAGCAGGGTGAGTGCGCTCTTGGTGGCGTCGCGAGCCAGGGTGGCGCGGGTGCCGTCGCCGGCCGGGGCGTTCATCGAGGTGGAGACGTCGATGACGGTGAGCAGCCGGGACGGGGTGGCCAGGCTGGACAGCCGGCCGAGCAGGGCCTGCACCGCGGCGGCGTCCAGCTCCAGCGGCTCCGGCGCCTCCGCCTGCACACCGGTGCCGGGGCCGGCGCCCTCGGGCGCGGTGCCGGCGGCGTCGCGGAAGCCGGCGGCCCGGGCCTGCTCGCCGGCCGAGGCGGCGGTCAGCGCGTCGACCACGGCGTCCACGGCCGCGGAGTCCTCCTCGGCGGAGGGCAGCCGCAGCACCGGGTAGTCCAGGGACGGGGAGCCCTCGCTCGGGTAGATCGCGACGAGGGAGTCGGAGCCGGCGGCGCGGTTGGCGGCCAGCACCTCCTGCTCGCTGACCGGCACCAGCGGTGCGTCGGCCCCGTTCTCGGTGCCGGTGGCCAGTGCGTCGGCGACGGTCGGCACGTCGCCCCGCCCGGCGGCCAGCACGGCCTCGACGACGGCGTTGTCGGCGTCCTCCCCACCGCCGAGCGACTGCCGGACGGCGGCCAGCACGGACAGCCCCTCGGCGCTGGCGGCCAGGTCGGGCACGGCCAGCGGTCGGCCGGTGGTCAGGGCCTCGCCCCAGCTGGGCGCGTCGTCGGTCCAGCCCAGCTCGTCGGCGGCGGCCCGGCTGGTGGCGAGCACCAGCGGTGAGGTGGCCAGCGACCCGGCGACCTCGAGGTCGGCGCTGCTGGCGCGGGCGGCCCACAGGGAGGAGTCGGGCACCCAGACCTGGGGCAGCGAGTCGGCGCCGAGGGAGCCCAGCGCGGCCAGGGTCTGCAGCGGCTCGGTCGCCTCGACGTCCGCCACGGCGCATGCGTCGCCACCGAGCGGCAGCGGCTCGGCCAGCAGTTCCCGCACCAGCGTGCCGAGCTCGGGGGCCACCGTCACGCGGACCGTCTCGGTCTCCTCGCAACCGGCGGCCTCTGCCGTCCCGTCGTCCGGGCCGGAGACGAACCAGGCGACGCCGGCGATGAGTGCCGCGGCGACCACGACGGCGAGCCCGGCGAGCAGGGCCGGTCGGCTGGCTGTCCCGGGCCGGGCGGGAGTACGGGCGTGCCGCCCCATCTGGGTTCTCCGTCGTGTCTGGTCCGTGCAGGTGCCGAGCGGACGTCGCGGGGCGACGCGTGCTGTCGCGTCGGTTCGGCACTCTACCCAGTTCTGGGCGACCGACGGTCGCCGATCCTGCCCGCTGCGTGCGGTTGGTGACCCTCCGTGGTGGAGATGGTGGGGCGGGTCAGCCGGCCTGGGCGGCGACGGCATCGCGTTGCGCGGCGAACCACGCCACGGTGCGCCGCAGGCCCTCCTCGGACGACACGCTGGGGTGCCAGTTGAGCCGCTCGGCGGCCAGCGTGGTGTCCGGGCGGCGCACCTTCGGGTCGTCGACGGGGAGGTCGATGAAGCCGACCTCCGACGCCGACCCGGTGAGCCGGACGATCCAGCGGGCCAGCTCCAGCATCGACAGCTCGTCCGGGTTGCCGATGTTCATCGGGCCGGTCTCGGAGCTGAAGGCCAGTGCCAGGATGCCGCGGACCGTGTCGTCGACGTAGCAGATGGACCGGGTCTGGGAGCCGTCGCCGGCCACGGTCAGCGGCCGGCCGGAGAGCGCCTGGCCGACGAAGGCGGGGATGGCCCGGCCGTCGTCCGCGCGCATCCGGGGGCCGTAGGTGTTGAAGATCCGCACGATCGCGGTGTCGATGCCCTGCGAGGTCCGGTAGGCGGTGGTCAGTGCCTCGCTGAACCGCTTGGCCTCGTCGTAGACCCCGCGGGGGCCCACCGGGTTGACGTTGCCCCAGTAGTCCTCGCGCTGGGGGTGCTGCAGCGGGTCGCCGTAGACCTCGGAGGTGGAGGCCAGCAGGAAGCGGGCGCCCTTCTCCTTGGCCAGGCCGAGGGCGTGCAGGGTGCCCAGGCTGCCGACCTTGAGGGTCTCGATCGGCATCTTCAGGTAGTCCAGCGGGCTGGCCGGCGAGGCGAAGTGCAGCACCAGGTCGACCGGGCCGGGTACGTGCACGTAGTCGGTGACGTCGCAGCGGACCAGCCGGAAACCGGGGTGCTCCATCAGGTGCAGCACGTTCTGCGGGGATCCGGTCAGGAAGTTGTCCAGGCAGACCACCTCGACGCCCCGTTCGAGCAGCTGCTCGCACAGGTGCGAGCCCAGGAAGCCGGCGCCGCCGGTCACCACTGCCCGACCGATCTCCCGTGTGCTCCGTGCCGCCTCGTGCACCGCCATCCCTGCTCCCGTTCTGCCGAGTCCGCGCGCCGTGCACCGCGGATCCCCGCGCCACTACCCGGAGATCAACTCCGCGACACTTCGCTGCCGAAGTGTTCCCCTGCACGACGACCGACGGGCCGCCGGCCTCCCGTGAGGGAGACCGGCGGCCCGTACGGCCCCGACCAGAGGCTCACCCCCGAGCGCGCGAGGGGTGAGGAGGACGGGGTCCTCTCTCAGTCGATGACCGACTCCTCGTTCGGGATGCCGTTCTCCGGGACCTCGGCCGGCTCACCGTCGTAGGGCTCGATCGGTGCGTCGCCGATGTCGGTCAGCTGCACCGGCTCGACCTGCTCGGTGGTGTCACCGGTGATCCGGCTGATCGACATGCCGGCGGTGCCCATGTGGCTCTCCTCGGAGTAGCGGAACGGTGCGAGCACCGGCCCCTCCCAGTCGCCGCCGGCGATCTCGATCGCCTCGACCAGGTCGTCGCGCGTCGGGTTCTGACCGGCCGCCTGCAGGGCCTGCACGGTGGTGTAGGCCTGCGCCATGCCGTAGATCCGGTAGTTGGTCAGCTCGCCCTCACCGCCGCACTCGTCCCAGATCCGCTGGAACTCCTGCACCCACGGGTTGTCCGGCTCGTCGACCGTCGGCAGGTAGTCGGTGGTCAGCGCGCCGTCGAGCAGGCTGGCGTCGCTCACCTGGCCCTGCGAGAAGTTGTTCAGCAGGTTGCCGACCAGCGTCGGGTCCGAGCCCACGTTGGAGTAGAACCACTGCGGGTCGTAGCCGAGCTGCAGCGCGGTCAGCTGCGACAGCGCCGTGTAGCTGGGCACGTTGAAGCCGACGACGAAGTCCGCCCCGGCGGCCTGCAGGGCGGCGATCTGCGGGCCGACGTTGGTGTTGCCCGGGGTGTAGCGCTCGGCGGCCACGATCTGGTCGTCGATGTACTGGCGGATGCCGGCCTCGCCGTCCTCGCCGAAGTCGTCGTCCTGGAGGAAGAGCCCGACCTTCGCGTCCGGGAAGTTCTCGGCGATGTACTCACCGATGATCTTCCCCTCGCTCTCGTAGTCGGTCTGCCAGCCGAAGGTGTAGGGGTTCGTCTCCGGGTCCGCGCCCCACAGCAGGGAGCCGGAGGAGACGAACAGGTCGGGCACGCCCTCGCTGTTCAGGAAGTCCAGGACGGCGCTGTGCGTCGGGGTGCCGAGGCCGCCGACGATGGCGAAGACCTCGTCCTCCAGCACCAGCTGGTTGACCACCTGGCTGGTGGTGGTCGGGTTGTAGGCGTCGTCGCGGTAGATGTAGTCGATCGTCCGGCCGTTCACCCCGCCCGCCTCGTTGAGGCAGTCGAAGTAGGCATCCGCACCGGTCGGGATCTCGCTGTAGCCGGGGGCGGCCACACCGGTGAGCGGGAAGTGGGCGCCGAGCTTGATCGAGTCCTCGGTGATGCCGATGTCGGACGCCTCGTTGGCGCCGGCGTCGCCGCCACCACCGCCGTCCCCGCCGCCGTCATCGCTCCCGCCACAGGCGGCGAGGGTGGATGCGGCGGTGGCGGCGGCGATGGCGGTCATGAGACGTCGAGAGGATCTGGACAACGGTTCTCCTCTGGTGCTGTCCGGGCTTCGTTGCCCGGGGGTGTGTGGGGGGTCGTGGGGCCGGGAGCGGCGGTTCGGTCTGGTCGTCCTCACCCCCTGCTCGGCTGGGCGGCCGACCGCTTCGCCTGGCGGGTGAGCCAGCGCATGCGGAGGGTGCCGACGACGCCGGCGGGGGCGAAGATCATCGCGACGATGAGCACCACGCCGTAGACGAAGGGGGCCAGCTGGGCGGCCTCGGTGTTGTCCAGGCCCCAGCCGGCACCCAGGTCGGTGACGAACGGCGGCAGGAAGACCAGCAGCGCGGAGCCGAGCAGGGCGCCGAGCAGGCTGCCCAGCCCGCCGATCACGATCGCGGTGAGCAGGGCCAGCGAGAGCACCAGCGTGAAGCCGCTGGGGGCGGCCAGCCGGACGACGAGGGCCAGCACCCCGCCGGCCAGCCCGGCCGCTGCGGCGCTCACCACGAAGGCGAGCACCCGCCACGCGCCGAGGTTGATCCCGGCCAGTTCGGCGGCGACCTCCTGGTCGCGCACCGCGCGCCAGGTGCGGCCGATCCGACTGCGGATCAGGTTGGCCAGCAGGAAGTAGGTGATCAGCAGGCAGATGGCGCCGAGGTAGGCCAGCCACTTGGTGTTCGTCGCCGAGTTGCCCGAGACGGCGCTGATGAAGGACTCGAAGACCTCCGGGGCCCGGGGGGCCCGCACCCGCATGCCCTGCTCGCCGCCGAGGACGTCGTGGAAGTAGATCGCCAGGCCGGGCAGGCCGACGGCGAGGGCCAGCGTGGCGCCGGCGAGGTAGGGGCCGTGCAGCCGGGCGGCGGCCACCCCGACCAGGGCGCCCACGGCGGTGGCGACGACGATCGCGGCCAGCAGGATGAGCGGCAGCGGCAGCGGCTCGTCGGCGGAGAGGAACAGCGCTGTGGTGTAGGCGCCCACCGCCATCAGTGCGCCGTGACCCAGGGAGATCTGGCCGTTCATCCCGGTCAGCACGGTGAGGCCGCCGGCCGCGATGGCGTAGTAGGTCAGCGTGGCCAGCTGGGAGTTGGTGAACGGGTCGGTGATCTCCAGCAGCACCACGGCGCCGACGGCCGCGATCAGCAGCACCAGCAGGTGCCGCAGCAGCGTCGACTGGGGGAGCAGGCTGCGGCGCCGGGTGGCGGTGGGCTCGTCGGCGCCGGCGGTCGCCTCGGTGGGGGCCTCCTCGGAGGCCTTGCCGGCGGTGGCCGTGCCCGCGCCGTTCTTGCCCGTGGTGGGGCTCTGCAGGTCGCTCATGTCATGCCCTCCGAGCCGTGCTGCTGGCGAACAGGCCACCGGGGCGCACGAGCAGCACGATCATCAGGATGACCAGGGCGGCGACGTTGACCAGTGCGCTTCCCCGCTCGACGTAACCGCTGACGTAGCTCAGGGCCAGGCCCAGGATCAGCCCACCGACGATGGCGCCGATGGGGGAGTCCAGGCCGCCGAGCACGGCGGCGACGAACCCGAACACGATCAGGCTGTCCATGTAGGCGGGGTAGACGAACTCCCCGCCGGCGATGAGGAGCCCGGCCAGCGAGCCGACGACCGCGGCGAGCGCCCAGCCGAGGGTGAGCATCCGGCCGACCCGCACGCCGAGCAGCCGGGCGACCTCCTGACCGAAGGCCGAGGCGCGCATCGCCAGGCCGATCCGGGTGAACCGGAACAGCACCACCAGCAGCGCCATGGTGACCAGCACCGCGGCGATCACCCAGACGCTGTTCGGGGTGAGCGCGATCCGGTTGTCGCCGACCTGGAAGCCCTCCAGCCCGAACGGCGTCGGGAACGACTGGAACGCCGAGCCGAAGACGATCGCGATCGCGGCCTGGATGGCGACGAAGAGGCCGAGGGTCACGATGACCGCGTTGAGCTCCGGGCCGCCCTCGACGGGCCGGATGACGACCCGTTCCACGATGGCGCCCAGCACCAGCCCGGAGAGCAGGGCGACGACCAGCGCCACCCAGTAGGACTGCCCGGCCTGGATCAACGCGAGGGCGATGAAGGTCGTCGCCGCCGCCATCGAGCCCTGGGCGAAGTTCACGATCCGGGTGGACCGCCAGATCAGCACCAGGGCGAGGGCGAAGGCCGAGTAGACCATGCCCTCGGTCAACCCGGTGAGGGTGACGTTCACGAAGTACTGCACGGAGGAGGTGCCTTCCTGGCGGTGCGGAGGGGACTCGGGGAGTGGGTCAGAAGCCCAGGTAGGCGTGCCGGAGGTCCTCGTCGGCCATCAACGTGCGGGCGGAGTCGGTGACGACCACCCGGCCGAGGTTGAGGACGACGCCCACGTCGGCCACCGACAGGGCGCTCCGCGCGTTCTGCTCGACCAGCAGGACCGACAGCCCCTCGTCGTCGACCAGTCGGCGGAGCAGGCCGAAGATCTGCGCCACGATGCGGGGTGCCAGGCCCAGCGACGGCTCGTCCAGCAGCAGGATCCGCGGCTGGGCCAGCAGCGCCCGCCCGATCACGAGCATCTGCCGCTCGCCGCCGGAGAGGACGTGCGCCGGCTGGTCGCGGCGCTCGGCGATCCGGGGGAACAGGTCGTAGATGCGGTCGTACTCGCTCTTCTCGACCTTGCCGCGGAACAGCGCCCCGACCCGGAGGTTCTCGTGCACGGTGAGCTCGGCGATGACGCCGCGCCCCTCTGGCACGTGGGCCATGCCCCGGCCGACCATCGACTCGACGGAGGCGGAGGTGATGTCCTCCCCGTCCAGGACGACCCGGCCCGAGGAGCTCCGGACCAGCCCGCTGACGGTGCGCAGCAGGGTGGTCTTGCCGGCGCCGTTGGCACCCAGGACGGCGGTGATCCGGCCGGTGTCCGCGCGCAGCGAGACCCCGTCCAGTGCCCGGACCGCCCCGTAGGAGGAGGTGAGGTCCTCGACCTCCAGCAGCGCCGGGCCGGCGGCGGTGCCCCCGTCGGTCGCGACCGCCGTGCTTCCGTGTGCGCGGGTGTCAGCCATGGTGGCGCCCTCCGTCGGTGCGGGTCGTGCCGGCCGCGTCCTCCTCGGCGGTGACCTCGTCGCCGAGGTAGGCCTCGGTGACGGCGGGGTCGGCCTGTACCTCGGCCGGGGTGCCGGCGGCGATCTGCCGCCCGGAGTCCAGGACGGTGATCCGGTCGCAGACCCGCATGACCAGGTCCATGTGGTGCTCGACCAGCAGCACGCTCATCCGGCCGGACAGGGTGCGGATGAGCTCGCCGAGCTCGTGCATCTCGTCCTCGGCGAGACCGCTGGCGGGCTCGTCGAGCAGCAGCAGGTCGGGGGCGGAGACCAGTGCCCGGGCCAGTGCGACCCGCTTCTGCACCGGGTAGGGGAGGCCGCCGGGGTAACGGCCGGCGTGCTGCTGGGCGCCCAGGTCGCTCAGCGCGGCCAGGGCCCGGGCGCGCAGCTCCCGCTCGTCGCGGTCGGAGCGCGGCAGGGCGAACAGTGCGGAACCGAAGCCGGCCCGGGCGTGCCGGTGGGCGCCGATCATGACGTTCTCCAGCACGGTCATGCCGGGGAAGAGGCCCACGCCCTGCAGGGTGCGGGAGATGCCCAGGCCGGCCAGCTGGTGCGGCTTGAGCCGGCGGAGCGGCTGGCCGCGCCAGGTCATCTCACCGGCCGTGGGGCGCACGATCCCGCAGGCGACGTTGAACAGCGTCGTCTTGCCTGCGCCGTTCGGGCCGATCAGCCCGTGCACCTGGCCGGGCTCGACCACCAGCGAGACCTCGGAGAGCGCGATCACGCCGCCGAAGGCGACGGTGATCCCGGTCATCTCCAGGCTGGCAGAGGGGGCGCGGTCGGTGTCCGGGGCAGCGGTGCGGTCGATCGCAGTGCTGCCTGCAGTCGGGGTCGGCTGCGCCAACGGGCCCACGGCTCCTTTGCCTCGGGTACCCCGTCCGCCGGGCATGGCGCGGCGGACGAGTGCCGGATGATCCGACTCCCCGAGCGTGCGGTGCGGTGAGAGCCGTCACAATGGGCGCGGAGCACAGCGATCGCTGTGCTTGCTTGTGCAGTGTGCCGTGTGTCACAGAGGGGGGGCGAGGTGCAACCGTTCCGACCCGAGGTCTCCGCGCGCCTGGCCCAGCTCGCTCCGCCGCTGCTGAGCCAGCTCGACGAGATGACCTCCCGGATGATCAGCATCCTGGAGCGCACCGAGGGGGCCTACACCGAGCAGGGTCCCGTCGTCCGGGCCGAGTTGTTCGAGTCCAGCCGGGCCAACCTCGAGCGGGCGGTGCGCACCCTGATGGGCGACTCCGACGACGGTGGCCGCGCGGCGCTCGCCGCGGCCCGGGAGGTCGGGAGCCGCCGGGCGATCCAGGGGGTGCCGCTGGAGACCGTGCTGCGCGCCTACCGGCTGGGCGGGCAGGTCACCTGGGAGGCGCTGCGTGCGACGGCCCGGGCCGCCGAGGCGCCCGGCGACAGCGACGTCCTGCTCGAGGTGGCGGGTTCGGTGTGGCACGTCAACGACGTGCAGTGCGCGGCCCTGGCCGAGGCCTACCGGACCGAGGAACGGCGGCTGGCCGGCATCGACGACCAGGCGCGCCAGCAGGTGCTGGACGGGCTGCTGGGTGGCCGCGGGGGCGACCCGGTGTTCGTCCGGACGGCGTCGGAGCTGCTGGCGCTGCCGCTGGACGGGCGGTTGGTCTGTGCCGTCGCGCCCCCGGACGAGTCCGGGGGGCCGAACCTCGACGATCCCGGCGCCCGGCTGCTGAAGCGGGGCGTGCGCTCGGTGTGGGGCTGGCGCTCCGGTGCCCAGGTCGGGGTGGTGGCGCTGGGCACCCGTCAGGTCGGCGACGTGCTCACCTGGCTGGCCGAGCTGGCCGGGGGCCCGGTGGGCGTCTCGGCCGTGGTGGACGGCGCCGCGGCGGTCGCCTCCGCCTGGCGGCTGGCCGACACCGCGGCCCGCACCCTGCCCCCCGGCCAGCCCCGGGTGGTCACGATCGACGACCGGTTGCCCGAGGCGCTGCTGAGCAGCTCCCCGGAGATCACCCGCCGGCTCGTGGAGCAGTCGCTGGGCCGGCTGCTCGACCTGCCCGCCGACGAGCGCGACGTGCTGCTGGACACGCTGACCGCCGTGCTGGCCGCGGACGGGTCACCGACCCGGGCCGCCGACCAGCTCTACTGCCACCGCAACACGGTGATGCACCGGCTGCGCCGGATCGAGCAGGTCACCGGCCGGTCGGTGGCCGACCCCCGGTCCCGGCTGCTCTGGCAGCTCGCCCTGCTGGGGGCCGACCACCACCGCTGACGGACCGGGGGAGGCGGTTACTGGAGGTAGTTCTCGACCTGCGGCTCCGGGCGCGGCTGGGCCTCGTCGGGGTCCTCGCCGTACTGCCGCTTGGCGTCCCGCTGGCGGACCAGGTCCCACAGCTGGTCGCGCTCCTCCTCGATCTGCCGGAGCCGGGCGCGCTGCTCGTCGGTGTGCTCGCTGGGGTCGCGGAGCGCGTGCTCCTCCTCGACCAGCGCGTCGATCTTGCTGCGGATCTCCTTGTCGTCCATGGCGGTCACCTTGCCCGGTCCGGGCGCCTCCCACGCCTGCCGGTCACGGCCGATCCGGCACCCAGCCCTCGACGAACGCAGCCAGCCGCCGGGTGACCGCGCCCCCGGCCCGGCCCAGCGCGAGCAGGGCCGCCCGGTCCAGCGGCACCCGGACCGTCCGCCGTCCGGCGTCGGCCACCCGCACCGCGTGCCCGTCGGCGACCAGCTCCGGCCAGGGGCGGTCCAGCTGGGCGCGGACCCGGTCCAGCGCCGCAGCCGCCGGGCCGGCGTTGCCGGTGACCAGCGCGGTCACGAACGCCGGGTCGCTGCCGATCACCCGGGTGGCGTCCCGGAAGCTGCCGGCGGCGAGGGAGAGCGCGAGCGGGCCGGCTTGCTCGGCGGCGGCCGCCACCGCGGCGGCCAGCAGGTGCGGGACGGCGCTGATCGTCGCCACCGCGTCGTCGTGCTCGACGGCGGTCACCGGCACCACCTCGGCGCCGACGGCCAGCGCGATCTCGGCCACCCGCAGCCAGCGCCGCAGGTCGGTGTCGGCCTCCAGGCACAGCGCCCAGCGGGCACCGGCGAACAGGGTGGGGTCGACGGCGGTGTGCCCGGAGCGTTCGGTGCCGCACATCGGGTGCCCGCCGACGTACCGGTCCCCGTGGGCGGCCCCCAGTTCGGCGAGCACCGGCGCCTTCACCGAGCCCAGGTCGGTGACCGTGGCCCCGGGGTCGATCCGCAGCCCGTCCAGCGCCGTGGCCATCGCGGGGAGCGGGACGGCGAGCACGACCACCCCGGTCAGCTCCCGGCGGATCGCCACGCCGGCGTCCTCCGCTGCGTCGCGGGCGGCCGGGTCGACGTCCCAGCCGGAGACAGGCCGCCCGGCCGCGGCCAGCGCGGCCGCCAGCGACCCGCCCAGCTGTCCGAGGCCGACCACGGACACCGGCGGTGCCGGCATCGTCGGGACGGGGAAGGAGCCGGTCACGGCGCCGCCTCGCCGGTCTCCCAAGGGGTGCCCAGCCGGAAGACCCGGGCCAGGGCGGTGGCGACCGGCCGGCCGTCCGCGGTGGCCGCCTCGATCCGGTAGACGGCGGTGCGGCCGGTGCGGTGCAGCTCGACGCCCTCCGCGACCAGGTGGTCGCCGGGCCGGCCGGCGGAGAGGAACTCGGTGTGCACGTCCTGGGCGACGGCGACCGTGCCGTGGCTGTTGCTCACCGCGGCGTGCACCACGTCCAGCAGCGCCATCGTGGCGCCGCCGTGCGCCGTGCCGACCGCGTTGAGCAGGGTCGGGCCGACGGTCATCGACGCGCGGGCATAGCCGGGCCGGACCTCCTCCAGCTCGATGCCCAGGTGAGCGGCGAGCGGATCGGCGGCGAGGGCGGCGAACAGCGCCGGGGCGACGGCGGGGACGTCGACCGGCGCGCTGTCGTCGGGGAGGGCGTCGGCCATGATCTACAGGCTATGGCCCTCTCCTCCGACTCCGGCACCACGCTGCGGCAGAGCTTCGCCGTCCGGGTCAGCTCGGCCGCCGGTCGCTGGCAGTGCGAGCTGCTCGCCGCCGGCGCCGACGACGAGCTCCCGGCCCTGGAACGCGCGCTCGGCGAGCCGGGCACCGCCGGCTGGCCGGGCCCGTTCGTGGTCGTCGTCGACAGCCGCCTCTACTTCGTCGTGCTGCGACACGGACCGGGCGGCATGGTCCGGGCGCTGGTCTCCGACGCCACGTTCCAGGAGCACCTGCTCGCGGCCGAGGCGGTGGAGCGCTACGGCATCCCGGTCGAGACCGGCGCCACGATCGACGACGCCTTCGACGAGGACGGTCAGGGCTGGCCCGGCGGTGACCTCGACGTCTTCGCCGACGCCGGGCTGCCGGCCGAGGAGCTGGCCCGGCTGCTGGACTCCGACGAGCTGTGGGCCGACGAGATGGTGCTGGCCATCGCCGAACGGCTGGGCTTCGCCGACGAGCTGACGGCGGTGGCGACCCCGTGAGCGTCCCCGGCCACGTCAACGCCGTCGTCTTCGACCTGGGCGGCGTGCTCACCGAGAGCCCGCTGACCGCCTTCGCCGCCTACGAGGAGGAGGCGGCGCTGCCCGCCGGGTTCATCGTCGGGCTGAACAGCACGGACCCGGACACCAACGCGTGGGCCCGCTACGAGCGCCGGGAACTCGACGAGCCGGGGTTCCGGCGCGCCTTCGAGGCCGAGGCCGCCGCCGCCGGGCACCCGCTGGACGCCGCGCGGGTGCTCGCCGCGCTGGCGGGGGAGCTGCGCCCGGCGATGGTGGCGGCGGTGCAGCGGCTGCGGACGGCGGGGCTGCCGCTGGCGCTGCTGTCGAACAACGTGGCCCCGATGCAGCGCACCGGCCGGCTGGGCGAGCTGCTGGAGCTGTTCGACGTCGTTGTCGAGTCCTCGGTCGAGGGCGTGCGCAAGCCCGAGCCGGCGATCTACCCGCTCGCGGTGCAGCGCCTGTCGCAGGCGGTCGGCCGGGAGATCGCGCCGTCGGACTGCGCCTACCTGGACGACCTGGGCATCAACCTGAAGCCGGCCCGCGCGCTGGGGATGCACACGGTCAAGGTCGTCGACCCCGCCGCCGCGCTCGCCGAGCTGTCGGCGCTCACCGGCCTGGACCTGACATGACCTCTCGGCGCAGTCGTGCTCTGGTCGCACCGGTGCGCCAGAGCTCGAGCGGCGGCGAGGCACGTCTGCGGGCGGGCCGGCGGTGACCGACGACGAGGCGATGCTGCGGGCGCTGGAGCTCGCGGCCGCCGCGCAGGAGTGGGGCGACACGCCGATCGGCGCCGTCGTCCTCGGGCCGGACGGGACGGTGCTGGCCGAGGCGGCCAACGAGCGGGAGAAGCAGGGCGACCCGACCGCGCACGCCGAGGTGCTGGCCCTGCGCGCCGCCGCGGCGGTGCACGGAGACGGCTGGCGGCTGACCGGGGCGAGCCTGGTGGTCACGCTGGAGCCCTGCACGATGTGCGCCGGGGCGAGCGTGCTGGCCCGGGTCGCGCGGGTGGTCTACGGCGCCGACGACCCGAAGGCGGGGGCCGCGGGTTCGTTGTGGGACGTCGTCCGGGACCGGCGGCTCAACCACCGGCCCGAGGTGACCGGCGGGGTCCGCGCCGAGGAGTCCGGCGCGTTGCTACGTGCGTTCTTCCGCGCGAAGCGGGGCCTGTAGTCTCTCCGGCGGTGGCGTGTCCGAGCGGCCGAAGGAGCACGCCTCGAAAGCGTGTGAGGTGCAAGCCTCCGTGGGTTCAAATCCCACCGCCACCGCCAGTCGAGAACGGCAGTGCCCACCGGGGCGCTGTCGTTCTCGCGTTCCGGGGGACTCCCCTCAGACCGCGACGTCGTAGTCGATGAGCAGCTGGCCGTCGTCGCCCCGGACCAGGGTGATCTGGTGCTGCTCGGGTCGGACGGTGCCGTTGCGCTCGGTGAAGGTCACCGGCATCGAGGCGACGAGCGACCCGTCCTGCGCCGACACCGGCCCGCGACGGACGTCCCGGAAGCGGTTCCAGAAGGCGAGGTAGGCCGACCTGCTGCCGATCTCCGCCCGCAGCCGGGGCCCGGTGCGCTCCCAGGCCGACTCGGGGTCGCCGGGCAGCAGTGCGTAGTAGCTGGTGATCGCCTGGGTCACCTCGGCGGCGGAGCCCGGGGCCGGGCCTGCGGGCGGCGGGGTCGAGCTCGGGGCTGCGGGCGGCGGTGCTGTCGTGGGCGTGGGGCTCGAGGTCGCCGTCGGGGTCGGGGTGGCCGCGGCGGTCGGGGTCTCGACCGTCGGCGTCTCCGACGGGGTCGCCGGCTCCTCCTCGGTCGCCGGCGCGGGCTCGGAGGACGACGGTGCGGGCTCGGAGGACGACCGTGCCGGCGGTGGGGTGCTGGCCGCTGCCGACGGCGCCCCGCCGTCGTCCTGCCGGGCGTTGAGCCAGACCGCGCCGAGCGTGCCGGACAGGGCGAGGAGCACCACTGCGACGGCGGCGAGCAGGCGGGACCGGCGGCGACCGCGGCGCGGCGCGGGGACGGACGAGGTGGGCCGGTCGGCCGCAGGCACCGCACCGGCCACCGGTGTGGCACTGCCGGTCCCCGGGCCGGCGGTGGCCTCGGGCTGACCGCCGGTCTCCGGGGACGGCGCCGGGGCGGCCGGGACCGCCGACCGGGCGGCGGCCGCCCCTGCGGCGGACGCGGCGGATGCGGAGTCGGCGTCGGCGGACCCGGTCATGGGGGAGTCGGGGCCGGTGGACTCGGTGGACCCGGTGGACCCGGTGGACCCGGTGGACCCGGTGGTGGGGGAGACGGTGGCGGCCGGCCCGTCCGTCGGGCCGGTCGGCTCCGCGTCGGACACCGGGCGCAGGTCGGCGAGCGTCGGCAGCAGCGGCGTGCGCGCGGTGAGCACCTCGGTGACGTCGCCGTCCCGGCCGGCGGCCAGCTTCGCCAGCTGGTCACGTACCTGCGACATCGTCGGCCGCTTCGCCGGGTCGTTGTCCAGCATGCGCCGGAGCGGCCGGGTGAGCGCCCCGGCGTTCCGCGGGCGGTTCACGTTCCCGCCGGCGACCCGATGGAGCATCTCCAGCGGGTTCTCCGTCATGCCGAACGGCGGGGTCCCCTCCAGGCAGGCGTGCAGCGTCGCACCCAGGGAGAAGACGTCACTGGCCTCCCCGGGCTCCTGCCCGCGGGCGACCTCGGGGGCCAGGTAGGCCGGCGTCCCCTTGACCACGCCGGTCTGGGTGAGGGAGACGTCGCCACGGGCCCGGGAGATGCCGAAGTCGGTGATCTTCACCAGGCCGGCGCTGCGCGGCCCCTCGCCGATCAGGATGTTGCCCGGCTTCACGTCCCGGTGGACCACGCCGACGGCGTGCGTGGCCACCAGCGCATCGGCGACCTGGGCGCCGATCTGGGCCACCTGCTGCACCGGCAGCGTGCCCCGCTGGGCCAGCACGCTCGCCAGGCTCTGGGAGGGCAGGTACTCCATGATCAGCCACGGCGTCCCGCCGTCGTCGACCATGTCGTAGACGGCGACGGCGTGTGGATGGGTCAGCCGGGCGGCGATCCGGCCCTCGCGCATCGCCGCCTCGCGGTGCCCGGCCGTCGTCTCAGGGTCGCTGCCGAGCGGGATCAGCACCTGCTTGACCGCGACGTCACGGCCCAGCAGCTCGTCCCGAGCCAGCCAGACCGCCCCCATCGCCCCGCCGCCGAGCCGGGAGCGCAGTAGGTAGCGCCCGGCCACCCGGGCGCCCGGCGCCGTCACCCCAGCCCTGCTCGCACCCGGCCCACCCGCGTCAGGCGGAGACCGGGGCCCCGTACCGGCGCGCGTACTCGGTCTGGGCACCCTCGGGCAGCGCGTCGTAGAGGTCGGCCAGCTGGTCGACCGAGCTCTGCGGCAGCTCGTCGAACAGCTGCCGCCAGCTCGGCGGCTCGTCGTGGCTGCGGGTCAGCAGCAGCTCCCACGCCCGGGTCTGCCGCTCGCGCTGCGCCCGCCCGGCGACCAGGCCGGAGAGGTACTGGTCCTTGGCGGCGTCCTTCTCGGCGCGGGTGGCGTCGGGCGGGAGGTTGCTGGGGTCGGTCTCCTCCAGTGCGGTGACGATCGCCGCGACCACGTCGGGGCGTACCTGTTCAGCGCTGCTCATGTCGGTCCTCCCGGTGTCCGGTCCGTGCGGCGGTCGCCGTCCCGTAGATCACTCAACCACTCTCCGGCCCCGCTGGCCGCTCGGGTGGAGGGGAGCGGCTGACCGCCGTGGACCCGACCGGTACAGTGGCCCGCGCACTGGAGGATTCGCCTAGTGGCCTATGGCGCTCGCTTGGAAAGCGGGTTGGGTGCAAGCCCTCGGGAGTTCGAATCTCCCATCCTCCGCACGTAGAGCGCCGTCACGGCGCCGAGCATGAGCACGCCCCCGACCAGTGCGGTCGGGGCGAGCCGCTCCCCGAGCACCACGGCCGCCAGCGCGGTCGCGGTCAGCGGCTCCAGCAGCGTCACGATCGAGGCGACCGCGGCCGGCACGGCCCGTACCCCGGTGAAGAACAGCCCGTACGCCAGCGCGGTCGGCACCAGCCCGAGGTAGACCAGCAGCGCCAGCCCCAGCGGGTCGGCGGTGAGGTCGAGCCCCTCGGCCAGCGCCACCGGCGTCAGCAGCACGGCGCCCACCGTGAAGCCCACCGTCGTCGTCGGCACCCCGGCCGGGGCACCGGCCGACAGCAGCACGACGGCGGCGTAGGCGATCGCGCAGCCGACCGCGGCCAGCGCGCCCAGCACGACCGAGTCCCCGCCGTCGCCGCCCGCGGAGACCCCCACGAGCAGCACCAGCCCGGCCAGCGCGACGACCAGGGCGCCCCCCGTCGCCCGGTCGGGGCGGCCGTGCCCGAGCGCGGCGGCGCCCACGGCGACCAGCAGCGGCGCCAGGCCCAGCGCGACCAGCGTCGCGATGCTCACCCCCGCCGTGGCCACGGCGGCGAAGTAGGCGGCCTGGTAGGCCGCCAGCCCTGCGCCGACGCCGGCCAGCCGCCAGCGCAGCGACCGCGACCAGGCCACGGGCTGGACGGCGGACCGCGCCGCGCGGCGCCGTCCGAGCAGGTGGACGGCGAGCAGGGCGACGGCGCCGACGGCCATCCGGTGCCAGGCGACGTCCAGCGGGTCGAGGTCGGTGCGGTCGGCGACCAGGTCACCGCTGATGCCCGCGGTCCCCCAGCACAGCGCGGCGAGGACGACGAGCACGAAGCCCCGGGCGGACGGGGAGGCCGGGCCGGGCTGAGGGGTGCGCCCGGTCATGCGGCGGGAGCGTACGGGGGGTGCCGGCGGCGGGTGCGGCGTCCGTCGCGGTCGCGTCCTCTACAGTGGGCGTCGACCCCTCGTGCGGCGTCACCCTGTGAACCTCCCCAGGGCCGGAAGGCAGCAAGGATAAGCGGGCTCTGGCGGGTGTGCGGGGGGTCCTTTCTCTTTCCCGACGGTTCCCAGGCTCCTCCCAGGTTCGTGCGCTGCAATGCACCCACCTTCGAGCGGGGGAGTGGCCGTGCCCAGTCGTCGCACCTGGTGGATCACCGGCGGGGCCGTGGCGGTCGTCGCCGCAGGCGCGATCGGTGGGCCGCTGGTCTACGCCGCCCTCGAGGAGGACGCACCCCCGGCGCCGACGGTCCAGGCGCAGCCGGAGGAGGTCGCCCTCACGCCGGACACCGACGGCACCTGGACCATCGCCCCGAGCTCCACCGCGGGCTACCGCGTGGACGAGGTGCTCAACGGCGCCGACGTCACCGTGGCCGGCGTGACCGACCAGGTCACCGGCACCGTCGTCGTCTCCGACGGGGACCTCGCCGACGCCGACGTGACCGTGGACGTCGCCTCGATCACCACCGACAGCGGCCGCCGCGACTCCTACTTCCGGGACAACGTGATGGACGTCGACGCGCACCCCACCGCGACGTTCTCCGTCACCGAGGTGGCCGACCTCCCGGAGGTCACCGGCACCCCGGTCACCGTGCCGGTCACCGGCGAGCTGACCCTGGCCGGCGTGACCCAGCAGGTGCAGACCGAGATCTCCGTGGTCCGCACCGCCGAGGGCATCGACGTCTCCGGCTCCGTGCCGGTGACCTTCGACGACCACGGGATCGACCCACCGAACCTGGGCTTCGTCCGGGTGGAGGACTCCGGTTCCGTCGAGTTCCTCCTGCACCTCACCCTCTGACCGGGCCGCGTCAGCTCTTCGGCCTCGTCCAGAGGCTCGCCGCGAGCTTGCGAGCGGTGAGGGGGACGAGGTCCTTTGGGTAGCCTCGCGGCGTGGCTCTGGCGCTCTACCGCAAGTACCGTCCGGCGACCTTCGCCGAGGTGGTCGGGCAGGAGCACGTCACCGCACCCCTGATGAACGCCGTGGACGGCGGGCGGATCAACCACGCCTACCTGTTCAGCGGGCCGCGGGGCTGCGGGAAGACGTCGTCGGCGCGGATCCTTGCGCGCTCGCTCAACTGCGAGCAGGGGCCCACCTCGACCCCCTGCGGCGTGTGCGGCTCGTGCATCGCGCTGGCCCCCGACGGCCCCGGCTCGATCGACGTCATGGAGATCGACGCGGCCAGCCACGGTGGTGTCGACGACGCCCGTGACCTGCGCGAGAAGGCGTTCTTCGCCCCGGTCCACAGCCGCTACAAGGTCTACATCGTCGACGAGGCGCACATGGTGAGCTCGCAGGGCTTCAACGCCCTGCTCAAGGTGGTCGAGGAGCCGCCGGAGTTCCTGGTCTTCGTCTTCGCCACCACCGAGCCGGAGAAGGTCCTCCCGACCATCCGCTCGCGCACCCACCACTACCCGTTCCGGTTGGTGCCGCCCAGCACGCTGCGCGGCCTGCTGGAGAGGACGTGCGAGGCCGAGGGCGTCACCGTGGAGCCGACGGTGTTCCCGCTGGTCGTCCGGGCCGGCGGCGGCTCGGTGCGCGACTCGCTGTCGATCCTCGACCAGCTGCTGGCCGGCGCCGGCCCCGAGGGGGTCACCTACCGGTCGGCCGTGGGCCTGCTCGGTGTCACCGACGAGGCGCTGCTCGACGAGGCCGTCGACGCCCTGGCCGCCTCCGACGCGCCGGGCGTCTTCCAGGCCGTCGACCGGGTGGTCGAGGCCGGGCACGACCCCCGCCGCTTCGCCACCGACCTGCTGGACCGGCTGCGCGACCTGATCGTGCTGGACGCCGTGCCCGAGGCCGGCGGCAACGGCCTGCTCGACAGCCCGCCCGACCGGCTCGACGTGATGAGCCGGCAGGCCCAGGCGCTGGGGGCGGCCACGCTGTCCCGGCTGGCCGACACCGTGCACGAGGGCCTCACCGAGATGCGCGGGACGACGGCTCCCCGGCTGCTGCTGGAGCTGGTCTGCGCCCGGATGCTGCTGCCCGGCGTCGACGGCTCGGCCACGGCCACCCTGCAGCGCCTGGAGCGGCTGGAGCGGCGGATGTCGATCGCCGGCGAGCACGCCGGCCGCCCGGAGACGACGGCCGTGCCGGCACCGGTGCGCGAGCCCGCCCGGCCGGCTCCGGCGCCGGCCCCGACGGCCCCGGCTCAGGCAGCTCCGACGCCGGCTCCGGCGGCTCCGGCCCAGACCCCGGCCGCCGAGCCGGCAGCGCCCCCCGCCGCCGCGCAGCCCGGCCGGCCGGCCTACGTGCGTCCCTCGCAGGCCCGCTCGGCGCCGGCCACCCCGACGCCTGCCCCGGTGTCCCCGCCCGCTCCGGAGGGGGACGACGGCTGGCCGGTGACCGCCCGCCCGGGCGCACCGGCCCCGGCGCCGTCGGCCTCCCGGCCGCCGGCCGCCGAGCCCCCGCGGCCCCGGTCGGAGGGGTCCTCGACGTCCGAGGTCCCGCTGCCGCCCGAGCCCACCGACGACGAGGACTGGCCGCAGCCGTCCCGACCCGCCGCTCCGGAACCGCGCCGGGCCACCCCACCGGCCGCCGACGCCGCTCCTGCCCCCACGCCCACGCCCGCGCCCGGGGCGGCCGCGGAGTCGGCGCCTGCCCCACGCGGCGGCGAGCCGACGCCGCTGGTGTCGGCGACCCCGCAGGCGCCCGCCGATGACGACGCCGCGCTGACCACGGCCGACGTCCGGCGGATCTGGCCGGAGCTGCTCAAGGTGGTGCGCGGGCACAAGCGCACCACCGAGGCGCTGCTCAAGAGCGCCCAGGTGCACGACCTGACCAACGGGGTGCTCACCCTGGCGGCCACCTCGCCGGCGCTGGCCAAGATGCTGGGCGACGACCTGAACAAGGACGTCGTCCGGCAGTCGCTGCAGGAGCTGCTCGGCGTCCGCTGGAAGGTGCAGGCCGTCGTCGACGGCGGACCGGGTTCGGCCGGGATCGCGGGCGGCGGTCCGGGCGGGGCACCGGTGTCACCGGAGGCCGCGCGGGCCGCCGTGCAGGCCGCGGAGTCCGCCGAGGCCGACGAGCTGATGGCCGAACGGGCCGCCGACGCGGACTCCGGCGGCACCGCGGACAACGCACCGGCGCTGGACCCCGAGGCCGCCGCGCTGCAGCTGCTGCGCACCCAGCTCGGCGCGCGGCCGATCGACAGCTGACCGGCGCACCGGCTCCTACGGCGTGGACCGTGGCGGCGCGGACCGCTGGGCGAGCCGGCGCACCCAGGGGTCGACCAGCCGTGGGGTCAGCGGTCCCAGCACGGCGAGGATCAGCACGTAGGCGGCGACCGTCGAGCCGAAGGCCGCCGGGACGCTGCCGAGCACCAGCCCGGCGATGATGATCGAGAACTCGCCGCGGGCCACCAGCGCGGCACCGGCGCGCACCCGTGCGGGTGGCCCGACCCCGGCCCGGCGCCCGGCGATCCAGCCGGTGCCGAACTTGGTGACGATGCCGACGGCGGCGAGCGCGGCCGCGGGCAGCAGGGCGGCCGGCAGCTGGGTCGGGTCGGTCGAGAGTCCGAAGAAGACGAAGAAGACGGCGGCGAACAGGTCGCGCAGCGGCGAGAGCACGTCCCCGATCCGCTCGGCGACCTCACCGGAGAGGGCGATGCCGAGCAGGAACGCGCCGACCGCGGCCGACACGTGCACCGCCTCGGCGGCGCCGGCGACGAGCAGCGCCAGCCCGAGCACCCGGAGCAGCAGGATCTCGTTGGACCGCGCCCCCACGAACCGGGTCACGGAATGGCCGTGGCGCACCGCGACGGCCAGCACGACCGCGAGGGTGGTCAGCGCGACGGTGACCGACAGCACCGCGTCACCGGTGCTGCTGGCCGCCACGACGCCGGTGAGGACCGGGAGGTAGGCGGCCATCGCCAGGTCCTCGATGACCAGCACGCCGAGCACGGCCGGTGTCTCCCGGTTGCCGAGCCGGCCGAGGTCGGTGAGGAGCTTCGAGATGATCCCCGAGGAGCTGATCGCGGTGACGCCGAACAGGGCCAGCGCGGCCGTCGGGCCCCAGCCCAGGAACAACGCCAGCGCGGCGCCGGGCAGGCCGTTGAGCAGCAGGTCGGCGACACCGACCGGCGCCTGGCGACGCAGGTTCTCGACCAGGTCGCCGGCGGTGTACTCCAGCCCGAGGACGAGCAGCAGCAGCACGACGCCGACCTCGGCGCCGGTGGAGAAGAAGCCCTCCGGCGCGTCCAGCGGCAGCAGTCCGCCGGTGCCGAAAGCCAGCCCGGCCAGCAGGTACAGCGGGATGGGGGACAGGCCGATCCGGCCGGCCAGCGAGCCGAGCAGCCCCAGCCCGAAGACGACGGCGCCGAGCTCGAGCAGCAGGACCGCGGTGTGCCCGACCTCCATCAGCGGGGGTTGAGCAGGTCACCGACCGCTGCGACACCGTCCGACGTCCCGACCACGACCAGCCGGTCCTCGACCTGGAACCGGAAGTCCGGGGTGGGGGAGGCGATCATCTCCTCGCCGCGGACCACCGCGACCACGGAGGCGCCGGTGCGGGTCCGGATGGCCGCATCGCCCAGGGTGGCGGCGACGTAGGGGGAGCCGGGCTCGATCGGCACGCCCTCGGTGGCCAGGCTCTCCACCTGCTCGCGCAGCCGGGACAACCGCTCGGTGATCCGGGGCGCGCCCAGCAGCTCGGCGACGACCTCGCTCTCCTCGGCGGTCAGCTCGATCGTGGCCGCGGTGGCGTCCGGGTCCCGCTCGTCGTAGAGGACGACGTGCCGGGCCCCGTTGCGCTGGGAGATGATCCCGACCCGCCGGCCATGGGCGGTCACCAGGTCGTGGCGCAGCCCGATGCCCGGCAGCCGCGTCTCCTCGACGTCCATCCGGCGTCCCCTCCTCCTGCTCCGTGCCTGCGCCGTCCCGCCCATCGTGCCGGGCCGCGGTGCTCAGTGGGCAGCGACCCCCGGCGTCCGGTCCAGTGCCCGGAAGCGGGTCAGGGCGGCGACCGACAGCACCGGGCCGGCGGCGAGCAGCACCAGCGTCCACCGCCAGGAGACCGCGTCGGCCAGGTAGGGCAGCGCGCTGATCGTCACGGTGGTGAGCAGGAAGCCCGTCGCGGTCTGCACGGTCAGGGCGGTGCCGACCCAGCGCCGGTCGGAGACCTCGCTGAGCAGGGTGGAGAACATCGCCGAGTCGGCGATGACGCTGGCTCCCCAGACGCAGACGAAGACGGCGAACACCCCCGTCGGCCACGACCAGGCCCACGGCGAGAGCAGACAGCACACGCCGCTGGTGGCCACCGCGACGGTGGCGACCGGCGCCCGGCCCCACCGGCCGGCGAGCCAGCCGGCCAGCACGCAGCCCGCGGCGCCGCAGATCCCGAACGCGGTCAGGGTCAACAGGGCGATCCGGGCGGTCGGCAGGGTGGGGTCGTACACGTCCCGCGAGGCGGTCATCCAGACCGCGGCCCAGGTCCAGAGGGCGTAGAGCTCCCACATGTGCCCGAGGTAGGCGAGGTTCACCAGCCGCGGGCGGGCCGACCGGAAGCCGGCGAGGGCCTGCGCGGCGCGGGGGCGGGCGCCGACCGCCAGGTGCGGCCCGGCGCGCAGCAGCCCGAGCGCCAGCAGGGCGGCGACCGCACCGCTGGCCGCGGCGGCGACCAGCACGGTCCGCCACGAGTCGCCGAGGACGCCGACCAGCAGCTGCGGCAGCAGCGAGCCCAGGGTGAGCGCACCGATCAGCACGCCGAGCGCCAGCCCTCGGCCGCGGGCGCCGAACCAGGAGGCCATCAGCTTCATGCCGATCGGGTAGACCAGCGCCAGGCCCGCCCCGGTGAGGAAGCGCAGCGCGATGCCGACCAGCGGCCCGTCGGCCAGGACGGCGACGCCGAGGGTGCACGCGGCGGCGGCCCCGGCCCCGGTGGCGAGCAGCCGCTCGGGGCGCACCCGGTCGGCCAGCCCGGTCGTCGCCGAGGCCAGCGCGCCCACCACGAAGCCCAGCTGCACGGCGACGGTGAGGCCGACCCCACCGGCCGTGCCCAGCTCCCAGTCGCGGCGCAGCACCGGGAGCACCGCGGAGGCGGAGAACCACACCGCCAGCGCCAGCACCTGGGTCAGCGCGATGAGCGCCAGCTGCGACCACGGCCCGGTGCGTGCCCCGCCCACGGGGCTGCGGACCGGTACGCCGTCGGTGGCCACGGGACGACCCTGCCACCGACCCCGGCCGCACCACACGTCGGCCCGGCGCGGGAGCGCGTGCGGCGGGCTGTCGGTGCCAGCACCTACGCTCGGACCATGCGACCCGGTGGCCAGCCCGACATGCAGCAGATCATGAAGCAGGCACAGCAGATGCAGCAGCAGTTGGCTGCTGCGCAGGAGGAGCTGGCCCGCGCCGAGGTGACCGGTTCGGCCGGTGGCGAGCTGGTCACCGTGACCATGACCGGCAGCGGTGAGGTCACCGCCGTCACGATCGCCCCGGCCGCCGTCGACCCCGACGACGTCGAGAGCCTGCAGGACCTGGTGGTCGCGGCCGTCCGTGACGCCCAGCGCGCCGTCGGCGAGCTCACCGCCTCCACGATGGGCCCGCTGACCGGCGGTCTCGGTGGCGGGCTGGGTCTCCCCGGCCTCTGATCCACCCGGGTGCGCACACCGCCACCCGCATCGAAGGAGAACCGTGTACGAGGGCGCTGTCCAGGACCTCATCGACGAGCTCGGGCGGCTGCCCGGCGTCGGTCCCAAGAGCGCGCAGCGCATCGCCTTCCACCTGCTGGCCGCCGAGTCGACCGACGTCGGCCGGCTCGTCGCCGCGCTGCAGCGGGTGCAGGCCGAGGTCCGCTTCTGCGTGACCTGCCACAACGTCGCCGAGACCGAGCAGTGCCGGATCTGCCGTGACCCGCGGCGCACGCTCGACGTCATCTGCGTCGTCGAGGAGCCCAAGGACGTCGTGGCGATCGAGCGGACCCGGGAGTTCAAGGGCCGCTACCACGTGCTCGGCGGGGCGATCAGCCCGATCGAGGGGATCGGCCCCGACGACCTGAAGGTCAAGGAGCTGATGACCCGGCTGATGGACGGCCAGGTCACCGAGCTGATCATCGCCACCGACCCGAACCTGGAGGGCGAGGCGACCGCCGCGTACCTGGCCCGGCTGGTCGGCCCGCTGGGGCTGGCGGTGTCCCGGCTCGCCAGCGGGCTGCCGGTGGGCGGCGACCTGGAGTACGCCGACGAGGTCACCCTGGGCCGGGCGTTCGAGGGCCGCCGCCGCATCGACGCCTGATGAAGGACCCCCTTGCCCCCACGCCTCGCGAGCTCGGCGCGGGCCCCTGCAAGGGGGCCGTACTGGTTGAGCGTTCGATCACAGCGACCCCTGGGAACTGGCGGGTGCAGGAGTCACCGGGCACTCTGGACGAGTGGTCGGGCCCGGTTCGTTGACGCGTCGTCGCGCCATCGACCTCATGCGCCTGGCCGGCACGCTCTGTCGGTGAGCCGACACCCCTGACCGGAGGTCCGCGCCGCGCCGTTCGGCGCCGAGCCAGCTGGACTCCGGCCGTGGGGAGCTGTGCCCGCCGTCCGCTCCACCTGCGAGGACTCCCGTGATCGAGCTGTCCGACGTCCGCAAGGTCTTCCCCGCCCGCCGCACCGCCGGCGAGGTGGTCGCCCTCGACGGCGTGAGCATGTCCGTCGCCCGTGGTGAGTTCGCCGGCGTCGTGGGCCCCAGCGGCTCGGGCAAGAGCACCCTGGCCCGGCTGGTGAACCTGCTCGAGCGGCCGACCTCGGGCACGGTCACCGTCGACGGCCGGGTGCTCACCGACCTCGACGCCGCCGGAGTCCGGGAGGCCCGGCGCAGCATCGGCATGATCTTCCAGCACTTCAACCTGCTGGACTCCCGCACCGCGGCCGGCAACGTCGAGCACCCGCTGGAGCTGGCCGGGCTCGGCCGTACCGAACGCCGCCGCCGGGTCGCGGACCTGCTGGACCTGGTCGGCCTCGCCGACCGGCACGCCTCCCGGCCGGCGCAGCTCTCCGGTGGGCAGAAGCAGCGGGTCGCGATCGCCCGCGCCCTGGCCGCCCGCCCCTCCGTGCTGCTCTGCGACGAGGCCACCTCGGCCCTCGACCCGGCCAGCACGACCGGCGTCCTCGAACTGCTCCGGCAGGTGCGCGCCGAGCTGGGGCTGACCGTGCTGCTCATCACCCACGAGATGTCGGTCGTCCGGGCGGTCTGCGACAGCGCGGTGCTGATGAGCGAGGGCCGGGTGGTCGACGGCGGCCCACTGGCCGACGTGCTCGCCCGGCCGGGCTCTGCACTGGCAGCCCAGCTGGTCCCGGCGCCGGCCACGCCCGCCGTGGGGGAGCGCGGAGGCGCGCTGGTGCTGGTCACGGTCACCGACGCCACCCCGCACGGCGCCGTCCTGCAGACCCTGACCGCCGAGCTCGGCCTGTCGGTCGAGGTGGTCGGCGGGTCGGTGGAGACCGTCGCCGGCCGACGCTTCGGCCGGCTGCTGCTGCGGGTCGAGGGGGACGACGGCCGGCTGGACCCGGCGCTGGCGCGGCTGCGGGCCGGCGGAGCCCTGGTGGAGCGGGCCGCCGCCGGTGACCCCCGCCCCCAGCCGGACGCCGACGACGCACCCCGCCCAGATCGCGAGCCCGACGTGCAGCGGCTCGCCGACGCCCCGGACGTGCAGCGATGAACGACTGGTCCCGGATCGCCCCGCAGCTGCTCGACGCGACCGGAGAGACGCTCTACATGGTCGGCGTGGCCACGGCGCTGACCGTGCTGCTCGGCGTGCCCCTCGGCGTGCTGCTCACCATCACCGCGCCCGGGGCGCTCGCCCCGCACCCGCTGCTGAACCGGGTGCTCGGCCTGGTCGTCAACCTCGGCCGCTCGCTGCCCTTCATCATCCTGCTGGTCCTGGTCGCCCCGGTCACCCGCGGCATCGTCGGCACGACCATCGGCTCGACGGCGACGATCGTGCCGCTGACCATCGGCGCCGTCCCGTTCCTGGCCCGGCTGGTCGAGACCAGCCTGCGCGAGGTGGCGCACGGCAAGGTCGAGGCGACCCTGGCCATGGGCGCGCGGCGCCGCGAGGTCGTCCGCACCGTGCTGCTGCCCGAGGCGCTGCCGTCGCTGGTCGCCGGCGTCACCGTCACCGTCGTGGCGCTGATCAGCTACTCGGCGATGGCCGGCGCGATCGGCGGCGGCGGGCTCGGCGACTTCGCCATCCGCTACGGCTACCAGCAGTTCCGCACCGACATCACGTTGGCCACCGTCGTCCTGCTGCTCGTGGTGGTCCAGCTCCTGCAGTGGGCCGGCGACCGCTGGGCCCGCCGGCTCGCCACCTCCTGACCGTCCGTCCCGTTCCACCGAGGAGAGAACCGATCATGCGCACGAAGAACCCCCTGGCCGCTGCGGCCGCCGTCGCCACCGCCCTGACGCTGAGCGCCTGCGGTGGGGGCTCCGCCGAGCTGTCGGCCGAGGACGAGCCCCTGCAGGTCGGGGCGTCGCCGGTGCCGCACGCGGAGATCCTCCGTTTCGTCGACGACGAGCTGGCCGATGAGGCCGGTCTGGACCTGGAGATCGTCGAGTTCACCGACTACGTCCAGCCCAACGTCGCCCTGGACGACGGCTCGATCGACGCCAACTACTTCCAGACGATCCCCTACCTGGAGGAGCAGGAGGCCAACGCCGGCTACGACTTCACCGCGCTGGAGCCGGTGCACATCGAGCCGCTGGGCATCTACTCCGACACGCTGACCGACCTCGCCGCGCTGCCCGACGGTGCGACGGTGGCGATCCCCAACGACCCGACCAACGCCGGTCGGGCGCTGCGGCTGCTGGCCGCCAACGACCTGATCACGCTGGCCGACACCGGTGACGCGGCGCCCACCGCGCTCGACATCGAGGGCAACCCCAAGAACCTGGAGATCCAGGAGATCGAGGCGGCCCAGCTGCCCCGGTCGCTCGTCGACGTCGACGCCGCGGTGATCAACGGCAACTACGCGATCGACGCCGACCTGTCGCCGGCCGAGGACGCCCTCGCGCTGGAGGAGGCCGAGGGCAACCCCAACGCCAACCTGGTCGTCGTGCGCGCCGGCACCGAGGACGACGAGCGGATCGGCCAGCTGGAGGACCTGCTGCACTCCGACGAGGTGCGCACCTTCATCGAGGAGAACTACGGGGGCGCGGTCATCCCCGCCTTCTGACCCACTTCTCTCCCACCAAAATGGCCATTTTGGTGGGAGAGGAGGGTCAGGGCTCGACGACGACGTCCGGGCCCCGCCGGACCGCCCGGCGGACCCGCAGCCGGAACACCTGGCCGATCCGCTTGACCAGACCGGAGTAGCCCGGCGTGGGCCCGTGGTAGCCGAGGAACCCGCGCGGGCCGGAGACCATCTCGCCGGTGGACAGGTCGTACCGGGCCTGGTGCCACGGGCAGACCAGGCACCCCTCGGCGTCCACGGTCCCCTCGGAGAGGTCGGCGAGCTGGTGCCGGCACCGGCGGGAGACCGCGGCCAGCCGGTCGCCGGTGTTGGCCACCGCCCACTGCCCGGCGGGGCGCACGGCGCCCGGGGGCAGGTCGGCGGCGGGGACGCGGTCGGGCACGGGGCCTCCTGGTCTGGGGCGATCTGTCTCGGGCGGTCTGGTCTCGGTCGGTGGTCAGCCCCCTACCCCGTGCAGCGGCGGGCAGACGTGGCGCGCCGCGCCGGTCGAACTGTCGGTGTGCGGTGGGACGGTCGGCCTCCCGACACGAGGAGGAGCCATGCCCACTCGTACGACACCCTGGCCGGCCGGCACACCGTGCTGGATCGACCTCGGCACCCCCGACCCGGACGCCGCCCGGTCCTTCTACGCAGCCGTCCTCGGCTGGACCTACCGCGACACCGGTCCCGACTCCGGCGGGTACCTGTTCTGTCTGACGGACGGGCACGAGGCGGCCGGGCTCGGCCCGCAGCAGGACCCAGCCGACCCACCCCGCTGGACGACGTACTTCGCCACCGACGACGCCGACGCGACGGCCGCCCGGGTGACGGCGGCCGGTGGCACGGTGCTCGCCCCACCGATGGACGTCGGCCCGGCCGGCCGGATGGCGATCGTCGCCGACCCGCAGGGCAGCCCGTTCGGGCTCTGGCAGGCCGGCGCCACCACCGGCGTGCAGGTGTTCAACGAGCCGGGCGCACTGGCCTGGAACGAGGCGGCCGTCGACGACCCGGCGGCGGCGCAGGAGTTCTACACCGCCGTGTTCGGCTTCACCTGGGAGGAGATCCCGGACGCCGGCGGCTACAGCACCTTCGCCACCGGTGACCGCCCACTGGGCGGGCTGGGGGGCGTGGTCGAGGGGCTGCCCCGCGGCTGGAGCAACGCGTTCTCGGTCGCCGACACCGACGAGGCGGTCCGGGCGGTCGAGACCGGCGGCGGCAAGGTGCTGATGCCGGCCGAGGACACCCCGTACGGCCGGGTGGCCGTCGTCACCGACCCGTGGGGAGCGGCGTTCACGGTCATGCAGGAGCCGGCCGGCTGAGCCCCGACCGACGCTCGGGAACGGTGACCGGCACCTGCCCGGACGACGCGGGCAGGTGCCGGGACCGCGGCTCGCCCGCTGCGAGGACCAGCGGACGGGCGACCAGGGCCGGGGTGGTGCGGCCCTCGGCCACCCCCGACGCGGCGTGATCGGCGACGATGGACCCATGCGTCTCCTCTCCCGGCTGCTCGTCCCCCTGGCCGTCGGTGTGCCCGCCGTGCTCCTGACCGCGGGTCCGGCCCTCGCCGTCGAGCCGTTCCTGCCGACCGAGCAGCTCGTCGACCAGGCCGACGTCCTCGACGCCGGGGAGGAGGCCGCGGTCGAGTCGGCGCTGCAGGCGCTGGAGGCCGAGGACGGCACCCAGCTCTACGTCGTCTACGTCGACTCCTTCGATGGGATCGACGAGGAGATCTGGGTCGACCGCGCCTTCGACCTGGGGCTGGGCGCCAACGACGTGCTGCTCGCCGTCGCCCCCGGTGAGGAGCAGTACGGGTACCAGTCCGGGCCGGGCACCGGCATCGCCAACGAGGCGGAGCTGGACGAACTGGCCGCCGCAGTGGTGCTGCCGGAGCTGCAGGAAGGCGACTGGGCGGCCGCAGCGGTGTCGCTGGCGGAGGCGCTCCAGGTCGACGAGGCCGGCACGGTGGCCGGGGCCGACGGCGGCGGCGACGGCGGTGACGGCGGTGGGGGAGCCCTCGCCGTGCTGGTCGGGATCGCCGTGCTCGGCGGCGGCGGGTACGCGCTGATGAAGAGCCGGCGGCGCAAGAAGCAGCAGGCCGCCACCGCCCGGGCCGCCGAGGAGCGCGCCGCCGCGGAGGCCGCGGCCCGCGACCCGCATCACGGCACCTCCACCGAGCAGCTGACCTTCCGGGCCAGCCAGGAGCTGCTCGACCTCGACGAGGCGGTCAAGACCTCCGAGCTCGACCTCGCCTACGCCCGCTCGCAGTACGGCGAGCAGTCGGTCGCCGGCTTCCAGGAGGCCCTGGACCGGTCCAAGGCCGAGCTGTCCCAGGCGTTCGCCCTGCGCCAGGAGCTGGACGACGAGATCCCGGAGGACGAGCCGACCCAGCGCCGGATGCTCACCCAGCTCCTGCAGCTGACCGCGTCCGCCGACGCACGGCTGGCCGAGCAGGCCGACGCGTACGCGGAGCTGCGTCACCTGCAGGAGTCCGCGCCCGAGGCGCTGGCCGCGCTGACCCCGGCGATCCAGGGGGTCCGGGAGCGGGTCCCGGCGGCCGAGGCGACCCTGCAGGACCTGCAGCAGCGGTATGCCCGGTCGGCCTGGGCGCCGGTCGCCGACAACGTGACCGAGGCGCGCACCCGGACCGACTTCGCCGAGCAGGCGGTGGCCTCCGGGCAGACCGAGCTCGACCAGGGCCGGCCCGCCGGGGCGGTCCCGGCGATCCGCGCGGCGGAGGACGCGCTGGCGCAGAGCCGGACGCTGCTGGACGCGGTGGGCCGGCTGGCCGAGGAGCTGGGCAGCAGCGGCGCGCGCTTCGACGAGGTGCGCGCCGAGACCGAGCGGGACATCGCCGAGGCCCAGGCGATGCTGGCGCGCGGCGTCGACACCCCGGGGCTGCGGGAGCAGCTGGCCCGCGCCGAGAGCGCGCTGGCCGGCAGCACCGCGGAGCTGCAGCCGCGCGACGGCGCCCTGCCCGACCCGCTGGCCGTGGTCCGGCGACTGGACGAGGCCGACCTCGCGCTGGAGGCGGCCCTGGAGCCCGCGCGCGACGTCCGGCAGCAGCAGGAGCGGGCGGCGGCCCACCTCCAGCAGGCCATGCACGCCGCCGATTCCTCGGTCACCGTCGCCGGTGACTTCATCGCCACCCGGCGCGGCGCAGTCGGCAGCCCCGCGCGCACCCGCCTCGCCGAGGCCGAACGGCACCTGGACGAGGCCTCCCGGTCCGCCGCCGACGACCCGATCGCCGCGCTGCGGTCGGCGCAGCGTGCCGACGGCCTGGCCCGGCAGGCGCTGACCGCCGCCCAGCAGGACGTCGAGCAGTACATGGCCGGGGGCCAGGGCGGCCGCCCTGGCTACGGCGCGGGCCCCCGACGGGGGTACGGCGGCGGGGGCTTCGCCGGTGGCGTCGCCGGCGGCGTGGCCGGCGGCATGCTCGGCAGCATCCTGCTCGGTGGGCTCGGCGGGGGCTACGGCGGTGGCTTCGGTGGCGGCGGCGACGGCGGCGGCGACTTCGGTGGCGGCGGTGGCTTCGGTGGTGGTGACTTCGGTGGCGGGGGGAGCTTCGGCGGCGACTTCGGTGGTGGCGGCGACTTCTGACGGCCGGTCACCCGCCGTCCGCCGAGGCGTCGCCCGCGGTCACAACACCATCACGCCTCCACCCACCTGTCCCACCTCGTGGGAAGGGTGTGTTAGTCATGCATCTCCAGAAGGCCTTCGGCGGCCGTCGCGGCGCACCGTTGCGCCCACGGGCCGCCACCCCATGAGATCGAGGTAGCGGATGAACTCCGTGTCCAGGAGTGGCCGGCGTGCGCTGGTCGCCACAGCGGGCATCACGGCGACGGCCCTGGCGCTGTCGGCGTGCGGCGGCGATGACGGGGACGGCGGCGGTTCCGGCGGCGGCGACTCGCTGATCGTCGGCACCACCGACAAGATCACCACGATCGACCCGGCCGGTTCGTACGACAACGGCTCGTTCGCCGTGATGAACCAGGTCTACCCGTTCCTGATGAACACCCCGCTGGGCAGCCCCGACGTCGAGCCGGACATCGCCGAGTCGGCCGAGTTCACCTCGCCCACCGAGTACACGGTGACGCTGAAGGAGGGGCTGACGTTCGCCAACGGCAACGAGCTCACCGCCTCGGACGTCAAGTTCTCCTTCGACCGGATGGTCGCGATCAACGACGAGAACGGCCCGGCGTCGCTGCTCTACAACCTGGACAGCGTCGAGGCCCCGGACGACACCACCGTGGTGTTCAACCTGAAGTCGCCCGACGACCAGGTGTTCCCGCAGATCCTCTCCAGCCCGGCCGGCCCGATCGTCGACGAGGACGTCTTCGCCGCCGACGCGCTGACCACGGACCAGGAGATCGTCGAGGGCAACGCCTTCGCCGGCCCGTACGCGATCACCAACTACGACCAGAACAACCTCGTCTCCTACGAGGCGTTCGACGGCTACCAGGGCCTGCTGGGCGCGCCGGAGACCGAGACGGTCAACGTCCGGTACTACGCCGACTCGTCGAACCTGAAGCTCGACGTCCAGGAGGGCAACGTCGACGTCGCCTTCCGCAGCCTGACGGCGACCGACGTCGAGGACCTGCGCGGCGACGACTCCGTCCAGGTCGTCGACGGCCCGGGCGGGGAGATCCGCTACATCACGTTCAACTTCAACACCCAGCCCTACGGCGCGACGACGCCGGAGGCCGACCCGGCCAAGGCCCTCGCCGTCCGGCAGGCCGCGGCGCACCTGATCGACCGCGAGGAGCTGGCCGAGCAGGTCTACAAGGGCACCTACACACCGCTGTACTCCTTCGTGCCCGAGGGCCTCACCGGCGCCGTCGAGCCGCTGCTGGAGAAGTACGGCGACGGTTCGGGTGGCCCGGACGTCGAGGCGGCCCGGCAGGTGCTGGAGGCGGCCGGCGTGCAGACGCCGGTGGAGCTGAACCTCCAGTACTCCAACGACCACTACGGCCCGTCCTCGGGTGACGAGTACGCGCTGATCAAGGACCAGCTGGAGTCCAGCGGGCTGTTCACGGTCAACCTGCAGACCACCGAGTGGGTGCAGTACTCCGAGGACCGCGTCGCCGACGTCTACCCGGCCTACCAGCTCGGCTGGTTCCCGGACTACTCCGACGCCGACAACTACCTGACGCCGTTCTTCCTGACGGAGAACTTCCTGGCCAACCACTACTCCGACCAGGAGGTGAACGACCTGATCCTGCAGCAGGCCACCACCACCGACCCGGCGGAGCGGCAGGCGCTGATCGAGCAGATCCAGGGCGAGGTCGCCGACGACCTGTCGACGCTGCCCTACCTGCAGGGTGCCCAGGTCGCCGTCACCGGGACCGACGTGCAGGGCGCCGAGGACACCCTCGACCCGTCCTTCAAGTTCCGCTACGGGGCCCTCAGCAAGGGCTGATCGAGCCGGAGCAGACTGCCCCGGGTGACCCGCCGTCCGCGGGTCGCCCGGGGCACCGGCATGTCCGCCGCCACCTCAGGCTGGGAGAGATGACCACCACCACGACCGAACGCACCGGGAGCACGGCCGACCCCGCCGGCACCCCCGACCCCGCGCCGCGGCGCCGGCGGAAGGGCAGCGGGGGGCTGGGCAGCTACCTGCTGGTCCGGTTCCTGCTGATCTTCCCGACGATCTTCATCCTGGTCACGACCGTCTTCTTCCTGATGCGGGCCACCGGTGACCCGATCACCGCTGCGCTCGGCGGGCGACTGCCGGCCGACCAGCTGGCCGAGCGGATCCGGGAGGCCGGCTACGACCGGCCGCTGTTCACCCAGTACCTCGAGTACCTGGGCAACCTGGTGCAGGGCGACTTCGGCACCACCCTCAGCGACCGGCGGCCGGTCCTGGAGGTGCTGACCACCTTCGGCATCGCCACGCTGGAGCTGACGGTCTACGCGCTGATCGTGGCGTTCATCGTCGGCATCCCGCTGGGCATGCTGGCCGCCTACTCCCGGGACCGTTTCCCCGACGCCGTCCTGCGGGTCTTCGCGATCCTCTGCTACGCGACGCCGGTCTTCTTCGCCGGGCTGCTGCTCAAGCTGGTCTTCGCCTCCGGGCTGGGCTGGCTGCCGGTGGCCGGCCGGGCCTCCACCGGCACCGAGATCGAGCTGCAGTTCCTGGAGAACCCGACCGGCTTCTACCTGATCGACGCGTTCCAGACCGGCGACTGGGACGTCATCTCCGACGTCCTGGAGCACGCCGTCCTGCCCGCCATCGCACTCGGCCTGCTGACCGCCGGGATCTTCCTGCGGCTGGTGCGCACCAACGTGATCGGCACGCTGGGCACCGGTTACGTGGAGGCGGCCCGCTCCCGCGGCGTCGCGGAGTCCCGGCTGCTGCGCAAGCACGCCTACCGCCCTGCGCTGATCCCGATCATCACCGTCATGGGCCTGCAGATCGCGATCCTGCTCGTCGGCGCCGTGCTCACCGAGACGACGTTCGAGTGGAAGGGCCTGGGCTTCCAGCTGGCCCAGTACCTGCAGGCCCGCGACTTCGTGGCCGTGCAGGGCATCGTCGTGCTGCTGGCGGTCATCGTGGCCGTCACCAACTTCATCGTCGACATCATCGCCGCGCTCATCGACCCCCGGGTGAGGTACTGACATGGCCACGGCGACCTCCGTGCCTACCCAGGCCGGCCCGGCCGGCGAACCCGACGGGACGCCGGCCCGCCGGCGTCGCTCCTGGCGCCGGCTGCCGATCGTCCACCAGCTCGGGCAGAGCGTCGGCCTGCAGCGCGGCATGCTCGTGGCCGGGCTGGTGTTGATGGGCGTCTTCCTGCTCACTGCGCTGTTCGCGCCGCTGCTCGCGCCCTACGAGTACGGGCAGCTGCGCGACGCCGACGGCCTGTTCGGCGCCCAGCAGCCACCGTCGGGCGACCACCTGCTCGGCACCACCGTGGGCGGGTACGACGTGCTGTCCCGGGTGATCTGGGGCTCCCGGACGGCGCTGTACGTGATCGTCGTCGCCGTCCTGCTGTCCATCGTTGCCGGCGTGCTGCTCGGGCTGGTCTCCGGCTACTTCGGCGGCTGGCTGGACCGGGTCCTCGTCGTCATCGCCGACGCGATCTACGCGTTCCCGGCGCTGCTGCTGGCGATCATCGTGGCGATCGTGATCAGCGGCGGGCAGTCCAGCCTGTGGGGCGGCATCCTGGCCGCGGCCATCTCGATCACGGTGGTCTTCATCCCGCAGTACTTCCGGGTGGTCCGGGCCGAGACGGTGCGGATCAAGTCCGAGGCGTTCGTCGAGTCCGCCCGGGTCATCGGTGCGAGCAACCGCCGGATCATGCTCCGGCACGTGCTGCGCAACGCCACCCGCACGCTGCCGCTGATCCTCACGCTGAACGCGTCCGAGGCGATCCTCACCCTCGCCGGCCTGGGCTTCCTCGGGTTCGGCATCGAGGCCACCGAGGCCGCCGAGTGGGGCTATGACCTGCAGCAGTCGCTGTCCGACGTGACCAGCGGCATCTGGTGGACCTCGCTGTTCCCCGGCCTGGCGATCGTGCTGGTGGTGCTCGGGCTGACGCTGGTCGGCGAGAGCCTCAACGACCTCGCCGACCCCCGGCTGCGCACCCGCCGCCGGGTGGCCGACCAGGAGCCTGCGGAGGAGGGCGAGGTCGCCGCCGTCCCCGGTGGCGCGCTGACCAGGGGGCCGGCGGGCGTCGGTGGCCTGGGGGTCACGGTGGCCGGCGAGCGACCCGGGACGCCGGCCTCGGCCGGTGCCACCGGTGCCGAACCCGCCGAGGGGCAGGTGGCCGGGCCGGACGTGACCGGCCGGGACGGAGGAGGGACCCGCTCATGAGCGTCGTCGACATCAAGGACCTGCAGATCTCCTTCGCCACCGACGCCGGCACCGTCACCGCGGTGCAGGACGTCACCCTCGCCGTCCAGGCCGGTGAGGTGCTGGCCATCGTGGGGGAGAGCGGCAGCGGCAAGACCGTCACCGCGCGCAGCATCCTGGGGCTGCTGCCGGAGACCGCGCGAGTGCGCGGTGCGGTGGTGCTGAGCAGCAAGGACGGCACCGACGAGCACGACGTCGTCCCGCTGTCCGGTGCCAAGCTGCGCGAGGTCCGCGGGCAGGACGCCGCGATGGTGTTCCAGGAGCCCTCGACCTCGCTGAACCCGGTCTACCCGATCGGCTGGCAGATCGCCGAGGGGCTGCGGGCACACGGCCAGTACAGCAAGAAGGAGGCCCGGGTCAAGGCGATCGACGTGCTGCGCCTGGTCGGCATCCCCGACCCCGAGCACCGGGTCGACCACTACCCGCACCAGTTCTCCGGCGGGCAGAAGCAGCGGATCGTCATCGCCCAGGCCCTGGTGCTCGACCCCGGCGTGATCATCGCCGACGAGCCGACGACGGCGCTCGACGTCACGGTGCAGGCGGAGATCCTGGAGCTGCTGCGCCGCTGCCGGGACGACTTCGGCGCCGCCATCGTGCTGATCACGCACAACATGGGCGTGGTCGCCGACCTGGCCGACCGGGTCGCCGTCATGTACCAGGGCCGGATCGTCGAGCAGGCCGACGTGCGGACGCTGTTCAGCGCACCGAAGGACCCCTACACCCAGCAGCTGCTGGCCGCCGTCCCGCGGCTCGGGCAGGGCGTCGAGCGCACCCAGGAGCGGGCCGTCCGGCGGACGGCCGGCTGGGAGCGGTCCGCGCCCGTCGTCGAGGCGACGGACCTGCGGATCGTCTACCCCGGCCGGATGCGCCGCCCGGACTTCGTCGCCGTGGACGGCGTGAGCTTCAGCATCCGGCCGGGTGAGGTGCTCGGTCTGGTCGGCGAGTCCGGCAGCGGGAAGACCACCATCGGGCGGGCGATCGCCGGCCTGACCAAGGTCAGCGACGGCTCGCTCACGGTGCTGGGCACCGAGATGAACGGGATGAAGGAGCGCACGTTCCGGCCGGTGCGCGAGCGGATCGGGTTCGTCTTCCAGGACCCGGCGTCCAGCTTCAACCCGCTGCTCACCATTGCCGACGCCGTGGCCGAGCCGCTCGTGGTGCACAAGCGCGCCAAGGACCCGCGCGCGGCCCGGCCGCGGGTCGACGAGCTGCTGGAGGCGGTGCAGCTGCCGAAGGCGTTCGGCGACCGGTACCCGCACGAGCTCTCCGGTGGGCAGCGGCAGCGGGCCAGCCTGGCCCGGAGCCTGGCGCTGCAGCCGGAACTGCTCATCGCCGACGAGCCGACCTCCGCGCTGGACGTGTCGGTGCAGGCCCGGGTGCTGGAGCTCTTCGACGAGCTGCAGCGGGAGCTCGGGTTCGCCGCGCTGTTCATCAGCCACGACCTGGCCGTCGTCGACCTGCTCGCCGACCGGATCGCGGTGCTCTACCGCGGCCAACTGGTGGAGGAGGGCACGGGAGCCGAGGTGCTGGGCGCGCCGAAGCACCCGTACACGCAGCGGCTGATCGCCTCGCTGCCGGTGCCCGACCCCGACGAGCAGGCCCGCCGCCGCACCCACTGGAACGCCCTCCGCGCCGCGGACAGCTGACCGGAGGGGCCGGAGTCGCGACGCCGGCCCCTCCGTGCGGCGCCCACGAGCACGCAGCTTGCGCCCGGTCGACGGGCAGGTGGCCACCCCGGGAACGGTCTCCGGTCGAGGCCTGATCCCGGGGCCGAGTGGGCACCGGGTCGGGCATGACGGTGCTCGAGCTGCTGGCCGGTCTCGCCCTGCTCACCGCAGGCGGGGAGCTGCTGGTGCGCGGGGGCTCGGCCCTGGGCCGCGCGGCCGGCATCTCCCCGCTGGTCATCGGGCTCACCGTGGTCGCCTTCGCCACCGCCGCACCCGAGCTGGCCGTCTCCCTGGGCGCCGCCCTGACCGGTGTGGCCGGGATCGCGGTCGGCAACGTGGTCGGCAGCAACATCGCCAACGTGCTGCTGGTCGGCGGCATCACCGCGCTCGCCGCGCCGCTGGCCGTGGACCGCAAGCTGCTGCGCGGTGACCTGCCGGCGCTCCTGGGCCTGTCGGTCCTGCTGTTCCTGTTCGCCGTGGACGGCACCGTCGCACTGTGGGAGGGGATGCTCCTGGTGGCCCTGGCGGTGGCGTACCTCAGCTGGAAGGTGGTGGCCGGTCGGCGCGAGGAGGCCCCGGACGCCACCGAGGCCGCACGGCCAGCTCTCCGGCCTCGCACGGTGTTCGCTCCCGTCGGCATGCTGCTGGGCGGGGTCGCCCTGCTGGTGGTCGGCGCCCGGATGCTGGTCGACGCCGCCACCGCGATCGCCTCCGCGCTGGGGCTCTCCGACCTGGTCATCGGGCTCACCGTGGTCGCCGTCGGTACCTCGTTCCCGGAGTTGGTCACCACGGTGGTGGCCGCGGTGCGCGGCCAGCGGGAGATGGCACTGGGCAACATCGTGGGCAGCAACGTGCTCAACATCGGGGTGGTGCTCGGCCTCACCGCCGTCGTCGCTCCGGGGGGCCTCCCGGTCGACGCCTCCGCACTGCGCCTCGACCTGCCGGTGATGATCGCCGTCACGCTCGGGTTCGTGCCGCTGCTGCTCACCGGAGCCAAGCTGGTCCGCTGGGAGGGCGGGCTGCTGCTCGCCTGGTACGCGATCTACCTCGCCGTCCTGGTGCTCCCCGCGGTGGGTTCGGCGGCCGCGCCGGCGTTCACCGCGGTGGCGCAGTGGGGGCTGCTGCCGCTGACCACCGTCGGGCTGGCGGTGCTCACCGTCCGGGAGGTCCGGACACGGCGACGGGCCCACGCCACGCCCTGACCCGGAGGGGCCGAGATCGCGACCTTGGCCCCTGGGGGTTCTCTACCGGACGCGGCCGCGGGGCTTGAGGGGGAGCGGGGGCAGGGCGGGGGCGCCGAGCCGGTGGCCGTCGAAGCCGGGGACGTCGGCGAACCGGTCGCCCTCGGCCCACTGCTCGGCGTACTCGGCGATCTCCTCACCGGAGCGGCCGACGAAGTTCCACCACATCACGATCCGCTCCTCGAACGGCTCGCCGCCCAGCAGCAGGAGCTGGGCGGCGGCCTCCGCGCGCAGCCGCACGGTCCGCCGGCCCGAGCCCAGGTAGAGCATCGCCCCCGGGGTGAGCGGCACGCCCTCGACGTCGGCGGACCCCGAGGCGGTGAGCACCGCGTACTCGAAGTCCGGCTCCAGCGGCAGTTCGACGTCGGCACCGGCGGAGAGCGCCAGGTCCACGCCGACCAGCGGGGTGTGCGCCGTCCCCGGTGAGGTGGCGCCGGCCATCGCGCCCATCAGCACGGTCGCCTGCACCCCGTCGGAGTCGAAGCCCGGCAGTGCGGTGTGGTGCTCGAAGGCCGGGGCGACGTCCCGGACGCCGTCGGGCAGCGCGACCCACAGCTGCGCGCCGTGGAGGTACCGCGGGTGCACCGCCGGCGATTGCTCGGCGTGCGCGATCGCGTGGCCGGCGGTCATCAGCGCCAGCTCCCGCGGCCGGATCAGCACGTCGCTGCCGAGCGAGTCGCGGTGGTGCACCTCGCCGTCCAGCAGCCAGGAGACCGTCTGCAGCCCGGTGTGCGGGTGCGGCAGCACCTGCATCCCCGCGGAGCCGAACACGTCGTCGGGGCCGTAGTGGTCGACGAAGGCCCAGGCGCCGACCAGCCGCCGGCCGAGCGTGGGCAGCAGCCGGCGGACGTGCGTGGCCTCGCCGAGCAGGACCTCCTTGCCCGGCAGCAGGTCCAGCGCCGGCCCGGCCGACGCCTGGGCGCGCCCGCCCAGCTCGTGCGGCGCGGGCCGCGGCTCGAGGTTGCTCATGGCCGCCTTCCTACTCGCTCAGGCCGTGCACGTCACCGTGCGCGACCCGCGCGGCCGGGATGGTGCCGAGCCGGCCGGCGGAGGCGTCGGTCATCGCGTCCAGCACCTCCTGCCGGGTGTTCATCACGAACGGCCCGTACATCGCGATCGGCTCCCGGATCGGCAGCCCGCCGAGGACGACGACGTCCAGGTCCGGCGTGCGGGCCTCGGCGTGCCGGTCGCCGGGCCGGGTCCCGTGCACGGTCACCGTGTCGCCGGGGCCGAGGACGGCGAGCTGCCCGGTGTGCACCGGCGCGGCGTCGATGCCGACCGCGCCGGACCCGGAGAGCACGTAGACCAGCGCGTTGAAGTCCGGCCGCCAGGGCAGGTCCAGCGAGGCACCGGGGGAGACGGTCGCGTGCACCATCGCCATCGGCGTGTAGGTGCTGCCCGGGCCGCGGTGCCCGCCGACGTCGCCGGCGATCACCCGCAGCAGCGCGCCGCCGTCCGGGCTGGTCAGCAGCACCGACTGGCGGGCCCGCAGGTCCTGGTAGCGCGGCTCCACCCACTTCTGCGCCGCGGGCAGGTTCACCCACAGCTGCAGGCCGTGGAACAGCCCGCCGCTGAGCACCAGCGCCTCCGGTGGCCGCTCGATGTGCAGGACGCCGCCGCCGGCGGTCATCCACTGGGTGTCGCCGTCGCTGATCGTGCCGCCGCCACCGTGGCTGTCGGCGTGCTCGAACGTGCCGTCGAGGAGGTAGGTGACGGTCTCGAAGCCGCGGTGCGGGTGCCAGGAGGTGCCCTTGGGCTCACCGGGGGCGTACTCGACCTCGCCCATCTGGTCCATGTGCAGGAACGGATCGAGGGCACGCAGGTCGACGCCGGCGAAGGCGCGCCGGACCGGGAACCCCTCGCCCTCGAAGCCGGACGGCGCAGTCGTCACCGAGCGCACCCGGCGGCGGACCGTGCGGGGCGCGGGCAGGGGGACCCGGGCGAGGGCGGTGGTGTCCTCGACGGTCACGGCGGGCATGGCGGCTCACTTCTGTTGAGGGCTCAACTAGCAGTCACTGTAGGCCGCGGCAGCCGGGCTGTCTCCTCCTCAGCCGACCAGCCGGACGACGCCCGTCCCGCTCGGCCGCAGCGCCGGTTCAGCGTCCGGCGCGCCAGCGCCGGCAGGCCGCGTCGGCCAGCAGCAGGAACGCCTGGGCCTCGGGGGAGTGGCCGGGCCGGTCGAAGTGCGGCGCCGCGCTCGCGCCGGTGACCCGGCCGAGGTCGTCGACCCGCTCGCCCACGGCGGCGACCAGCGACTCCCCGACGCTCCCGTACCGGTGCGGTAGCCAGCCCTCTGCCGCCCCGGTCAGCGCCGCGACGCCGAGCATCGCCGCGACGTTGGTGTCCGCCGGCGTCGCCGGGTCGTCGAGCACGTCGCCGAAGAGCCCGTCGGGACGGCGCAGGGGCAGGACGGCGTCCAGCAGGGCGCGCACCTCACCGGCGACCGCCGTGCCGGCGGCCCCCGGCAGCCAGCGCACCGCCCGGGCCGCGCCGGCGGCGACCCAGCCGTTGCCGGTGCCCCAGGCGCGCGGGTCGGCCAACGCCCCGGCGTCCTCGTCCCAGCGGGCCGCCCACAGGCCGGTGGCCGGGTCGCGCAGCCGGGCGCGGTGACCGGCCAGCTGGGTGACCGCGGCCGCGCCATCGCCCCGGCAGGCCAGGAACGGCACCACCATGTAGACGGAGTCGGCCCAGACCTGGCGGCTGCCCAGCAGGTGGAACAGCGTCCCGTCGGCGGCCCGTGGCGCACCGGAGAGCAGCCAGCCGTGCTGGCGGGTGGCGGCTGCGGCCAGCGCCGGGTCGCCGAGCCGGTGGGCCAGGGAGTCCACGAACTCACCCACCGCCGCGCCGTTCACCGCGCAGGCCGGGTCCAGCTCGGCCAGCCGGCCGTCGGGCAGCTGGCGGGCCACCGCGTCGTCGACCAGCGCACGCAGCGCGGCCGCCGCGCCCGAGTCCTCGAGCACGGCGGCCGTGAGCCCCTGGTCCCACGAGTGGCGCTGCCCCACCAGCAGGCAGGTCAGCACCCGTTCGCGGACGTCGTCGTCCAGCACCGTCAGGTGGAGGTCACACGCCGTCCTTGGCGTTGCGGATGACGTCGGCGTAGGTGCGGGCGCTGTCCTTCGGCGTCCGCACCTGGGTGGCGTAGTCGACGTGCACCAGACCGAAGCGCTGCGCGTAGCCGCGGGCCCACTCGTAGTTGTCCAGCAGCGACCAGGCGAAGTAGCCGCGGACGTCGGCCCCGGCGTCGATCGCCTCGGTCATCGCCGCGAGGTGCCGCAGCAGGTAGTCGACCCGCTCGGGGTCGTGCACCTGACCGTCCGCGGAGACCTCGTCCGGCCAGGCCGAGCCGTTCTCGGTGATGAACAGCGGCAGCCCGGGTGCGATCCCGGAGATCCGGGTGAGCAGCGCGGTGAACGCCTCCGGGGAGATGCCCCAGCCCATCGTGGTGGTCGGGCCCTCGGGCGCCAGGTCCTCCACGCGCTCGGCACCGATGAAGGTCGGGTGCTTGCCACTGGGCTCGCTGAGCCCGCGGACCGTCGACTCGAAGTAGTAGTTCACGCCCAGCCAGTCCAGCGGCGTGGAGATGACCTCCAGGTCGCCGTCCTCGATCGGCAGCGGTGCGCCGGCGTCCGCCAGGTCGGCGACGACGTCGGCCGGGTACTCGCCGGTGGCGATCGGCACCAGGAACATCCGGTTCTGCTGCCCGTCGAGGCGGCGGGCGGCGTCGACGTCGGCGGGGGAGTCGGTGGCCGGCGACATCGGCGTGAAGTTCAGCGTGATGCCCAGGTGGTCGGCACCCTTGTCCCGCATGACCTGGGTGGCCAGGCCGTGCCCGAGCAGCAGGTGGTGCACCGCGCGGGAGGCCTCGACCGGGTCCTGGTGGCCGGGGGCGTGCTGGCCGGCCATGTAGCCCAGCAGCGAGCTGCACATCGGCTCGTTCAGCGTCGACCAGTGCGGCACCCGGTCGCCCAGGGCGTCGTACACGATCCCGGCGTAGTCGGCGAAGCGCAGCGCGGTGTCCCGGTCGGCCCAGCCACCGCGGTCCTGCAGCGCCTGCGGCAGGTCCCAGTGGTACAGCGTCAGCCACGGGGCGATGCCGTTCTCCAGCAGCTCGTCGACCAGCCGGCGGTAGAAGTCCAGGCCACGCTGCTCGATCGCACCGGCGCCGGCCGGGAGCACCCGGGACCAGGAGACGGAGAACCGGTAGGCGTCCAGGCCCAGGTCCTTCATCAGCGCGACGTCCTGGGGGTAGCGGACGTAGTGCTCGACGGCGACGTCGCCGGTGTCGCCCTGGAAGGTCTTGCCGGGGGTGTGGCTGAAGGTGTCCCAGATCGACGGCCCGCGGCCGTCGACGTCGACCGCGCCCTCGATCTGGTAGGCCGCGGTGGCGGCGCCGAAGACGAAGCCCGGCGGGAAGGTCAACCCGGCAGCGGTCTGCGGGCGCACGTCGGTGGAGGTCATGACAGGAGTGCTCCTTGCGAGGGCGTGTTGGGACCGCACGGCGAGGTCAGCCGTGCGGAGGTGGGAGGGAGCGGCCCCCCTGCAGGGGCGGGGGCAGGGGGGCCCTTTCTCAGTCGACCCGCTGCTGGGTCTGGGCGTCGAACACGTGCAGGGCGCCGTGGTCCGTGCCCAGCCAGAGCTGCTGCCCGGAGGCGACCGGGGTGCGGGGCTCGGTGCGCACCACGAGGTCCGCGGAGTGCAGGACGTCGTCGGGGGCGTCGGCGAGCGAGGTGTAGAGGAAGGCGTCCGAGCCCAGCTGCTCCACCACGTTGACCCGGACCGGCAGGCCCTCACCGGGGCCGGTCAGGCGCACGGCCTCGGGGCGGAACCCGACGGTCACCTTCCCGTTGCTCGCCGCGGCGCGGGTCAGCTGGTCACGGGGGACCGGCAGCACCGCGCTGCCGACCTGCACGCCGCCGTCCACCGCGTCGCCGGTGACCAGGTTCATCGCCGGGGAGCCGATGAAGCCGGCGACGAAGACGTTGGCCGGCCGGTCGTAGAGGACGCCGGGGGTGTCGCACTGCTGCAGGACGCCGTCCTTGAGCACCGCGACCCGGTCGCCCATCGTCATCGCCTCGACCTGGTCGTGGGTGACGTAGACGGTCGTGGTGCCCAACCGGCGCTGCAGGGCCGCGATCTGGGTGCGGGTCTGCACGCGCAGCTTGGCGTCCAGGTTGGACAGCGGCTCGTCCATCAGGAAGACCTGCGGGTTGCGCACGATCGCCCGGCCCATGGCCACGCGCTGGCGCTGGCCGCCGGAGAGGGCCTTGGGCCGGCGGGACAGGTAGTCCGACAGGTCCAGGATCTTGGCCGCCTCGCGGACCCGCGTGGCGCGCTCGTCCTTGGAGATGCCGGCGAGCTTGAGCGCGAAGCCCATGTTCTCCTCCACCGTCATGTGCGGGTAGAGGGCGTAGTTCTGGAACACCATGGCGATGTCCCGCTCCTTGGGCGGGGAGTCGGTGACGTCCCGGTCGCCGATCACGATCGACCCGGAGTCGACCTCCTCCAGCCCGGCGAGCATCCGCAGCGACGTGGACTTGCCGCACCCGGAGGGCCCGACCAGGACGAGGAACTCGCCGTCGGCGATCTGCAGGTCCAGGGAGTCGACCGCGGGCCGCTCGGACTTGGGGTAGATCCGGCTGGCCTGCTGGAAGGACACGGTGGCCATGGTCAGGCACCTCTCGGGGGGAGGGAGGGGGAGGACGGGGTCGCGCAGTGGGTCATCCCTTCACCGCGCCCTGCATGATGCCGCCGACGATCTGCTTGCCCAGGATCGTGAAGACGATCAGGACGGGCAGGGTGCCCAGCAGCGTGCCGGCCATGATCACCGAGCGCTGGGGCACGTAACCCGAGCCCAGTCCGGCCAGCGCCACCTGGACCGTCGGGTTGGCGGTGGTCAGCGCGATGAGCGGCCAGAAGAACTCGTTCCAGGCGGTGAGGAACGTGAGCATCGCCAGCACGGCCATCGCCGGCCGGGCGACCGGGACGACGATCGACCAGAAGATCCGGAAGGTCGAGGCGCCGTCGACCCGGCCGGCCTCCAGGAGTTCGTTGGGCAGCGCGGAGATCAGGTACTGCCGCATGAAGAAGACGCCGAAGGCGCTGACCAGCGTGGGCAGGATGACCGCCTGCAGCTGGTTCACCCACTGCAGCTCGGCGATCATCATGAACAGCGGGATCACCGCCAGCTGGGTCGGCACCATCATCGTGCCGATCACCAGCGAGAGCAGCAGGCCCTTGCCGCGGAACTGCAGCTTGGCGAAGGCGAACCCGGCCAGGGTGCAGAAGAGCACGGTGCCGACGGTGATGCTGCCGGAGACCAGGACCGAGTTGATGATCGCCTTGCCGATCGGCGCCTGGTCCAGGGCCGCCCTGAAGTTGTCGAACAGGCTGGCGTTGGGCAGGAACGGCGGCGGGGTCGCGGCGATCTCGGCGTTGGTGTGCGAACCCGCGACGAGGGTCCAGTAGAGCGGGAAGATCGAGACCAGTGCCACCAGGGTCAGCAGCGTGTAGGTCACCGGGCCGGGCTTGCCGGCCTTGCTGCCGCCGCGGTGGCCGCGGCGGCGGGTCGCCGGCGCAGCGGGCGGGGTGTCCCGGCCGGTGTCGGTGGCGGGGATCGCGAGGGTCGCCATGCCGGTCTCCTACCGGTCGGCCCGGGCGCGGAGGCGGCCGATGACGGCGTTGACCCCCACGATCACCAGGATGATCATGAACATGGCCCAGGCGGTGGTGGCGGCCTGGCCGATGTGGAAGTTGCTCCAGCCCTGCTGGTACATCAGCAGGCCGAGCGTCTGGTACTGCCCGGAAGAGCCACCGGAGGTGGTGCCGTTGCCGGCGAACAGCAGCGGCTCACCGAACAGCTGGACCGCGCCGATGGTCGACACGACGATGGTGAACAGGATCGTCGGGCGGAGCGACGGGATCGTCACGTGCAGGAACTGCTTCCACTTGCTCGCGCCGTCGATCTCCGCGGCCTCGTAGAGCTCGCCGGGGATCGACTGCATCGCGGCCAGGTAGATCAGCGCGTTGTAGCCGGTCCAGCGCCAGGTGACGATCACCGCGATGGCGACCTGGCTGCTGACCGTCCCGGCCTCCCAGTCGATCGCCTGGAGGCCGACGGCCTCCAGCATGGTGTTGATCAGGCCGTATTCGCGGCCGAACAGTTGGGAGAAGACGAGCGTCGCCGCGGCGATGGACGTCGCGTAGGGCATCAGCATCACGGTGCGGAAGAAGGTGCGGCCGCGGAGCTTGTAGTTCAGCAGGTGGGCCAGCCCCAGGGCCATGCACAGCTGCGGCACCGTGGCGAGGATCCCGATGGTGAGGGTGTTGCGGGCGGCGTTCCAGAAGAACTCGCTCTGCAGCAGGTTGCGGTAGTTGTCCAGACCGACCCAGGTGCCGCCGTTGATGTTCGACAGGCTGGTCTCGTGCAGTGAGACCCAGGCGGTGTACATGAACGGGTAGAGGCTGAACGCCGCGAACACCAGGAAGAAGGGTGCGACGTAGGCGTAGCCCCAGCGGTTGCGGGTCAGCTGCCGGCGCTTGCGCGGGCGGGCGGGGGAGGTGGCGGCCGGGGCCGGTGGTGGTGCGGCGATCGCCGCCTCGCGGACGGTGCCACTGGCGATGGTCATGCAGGGTCCTCGACGGGTGGGTGCGCGGATCGGGCCGGAAGGGTCCCGGGGGCTCGAGCGGGCCGGGACGGCGGGCCGGGGCAGGTGCCCGGGGGCGTTCGACGCCCCCGGGCACCGCGTTCCGGTCGGCAGCTGCTGGAGCTGGGGTCAGCCGCCGGTGGCCTGGCGAGCCGCCTGCAGGGCGTTCTCCCAGCCCTCCTCGGGATCCGCACCGCCGGAGGCGATGTCGGTCAGCGCCGTGGTGAACGCCTCCTGGATCTGGGTGTCGTACGGGCCGATCGGGGTGCGCTGGATGTTCGCTGCCGCCTCACCGAAGATCTCGCCGGTCGGGGCGTTGCCGAAGTACTCGTTGGTCGCCCCGACGACCTCGGGGTCCTCCGCGGCCTGCGGGCTGGAGGGGAAGTGCGCCGCGCGGGTGAACATCTTCACCTGCTGCTCCGGTGCGGTCAGCCACTCGACGAGGTCCTTGGCCGCCTCGACGTTCGGGCCGTCGGCCGGGACGCCGAGGAAGGAGCCGCCCCAGTTGCTGGCGCTCTCGTCGCTGCCGGGCAGCGGGGCGATGTCCCAGAGGCCGGCACCGGCCTCACCCATCTGGGAGTTGATGTAGCCGAGCATCCACGCCGGGCAGGCGATCGTGGCGAACGCACCGTTGGAGAAGGCGGCGTTCCACTCGTCACCGAACTGGCTGAGGTTGGCGGTCAGCCCCTCGTCGGCGGCCTGGCTCGCGTAGTCCCACGCCTGCTGCACGCCGTCGCTCTCGGCCGGGATCGGGTTGCCCTCCTCGTCGTTGTAGGCCAGGTCGCCCTGGTACACCGAGGAGGAGAAGATGCTCGCCGGGCTGTCGACGAACGCGCTGTCGGCGGGCTTGGTCGGCGAGGCCATGTACTGCTCCGCGACCTCGAGGTAGGCCTCCCAGGTCGGCCAGAGCTCCGCGACCTCGGCCCGGTCGGTGGGCAGGCCGGCCTGCTCGAAGAGGTCCTTGCGGTAGCACATGGCCTGCGGGCCGGTGTCGGTGCCGAGGGCGATCGTCTCGCCGTCGGCGGTGGAGGCCTGGCCCCACTTCCAGTCGTAGAAGTTGCCCTCCAGCTCGTCGGCGTTCTCCTCGGCGGCGAAGTCGACGAAGGCGTCGGCGTGGTTGCGCACGACGTCGGCGATGAAGCCGATCTCCATGGCCTGGACGTCGTCGAGGCCGGAGTTCGCGGCCAGCCGGGTCTGCAGCGACTTGTAGTAGGCCGCGGACTGGGCGACGTTGTTCTGCTCGATCGTGACGTTCGGGTGGAGCTCCATGTACTCGTCGTAGAGCCCCGCGTTGTCCAGGTCCATGGTGCCGAACGTGCCGACGGTCAGGGTGACCGGGGCGTCCGGGTCGTAGTCGGCGGCGTCGGCGCTCGCATCGTCCGAACCGCCACAGCCGGCGGTCAGCAGGACCGCGGCCAGTGCCGCTCCCCACGCCGCCCTGCTCTTCGAGGAATGGAACATCTGACCTCCTGGGTGGTCCCGGGACGTGTGCTCCACTGCATCGTCCACCGGGGGCGTGAGAACGCTCTCACGGCCGTGGCGCACAGAGTGGTCTGGGCCACAACCGGCTGTCAAGTAACAGGTGGATAACGCCGGGGGACTGTTGGAGAGCGCTCTCACGGTGCACCATGAGCACACCGGCTCGAGCACTGGAGACACATGACCGACACGACCCCGCGCGCCGCGGTGCCGACGCTGGACGAGGTCGCCGTGCTCGCCGGCGTGTCCCGCGCCACGGTGTCCCGGGTCGTCAACGACTCACCGCGGGTGAGCCCGGAGGCCCGGGAGGCGGTGCGGTCGGCGATCGCCGAACTGCGCTACGTGCCGAACCGGATGGCCCGGAGCCTGGTCACCCGGCGCACCGACACCATCGCGCTGGTGCTCAACGAGCCCAACACCCAGGTCTTCTCCGACCCGTTCTTCGCCAGCATCGTGCGGGGTGTGTCCGCGACCCTCGCCGACACCGACCTGAACCTGGTGCTCCTGACCGCCCAGGACGAACGCGAGCAGCAGAAGATCGGCCGGTACGCCCGCCTGGGCCATGTCGACGGCGTCATCCTGATGTCGGTGCACAGCGACGACCCGCTGCCCGACATCCTCGCCGAGGCCGGGGTGCCCCTGGTGATGTGCGGGCGGCCGTTCGACGACCGGGCGGTGGCCTTCGTCGACGCCGACAACCGCGGCGGTGCCGAGGTCGCCACGGCGCACCTGATCGCCACCGGGCACCGCCGGATCGCCACCATCACCGGGCCGCTGGACATGATCGCCGGGGTCGACCGGCTCGCCGGCCACCGGGCGGCGCTGGCCGCGGCCGGGCTGCGGACCTTCCCCGAGCTGGAGGCGGAGGGCGACTTCACCGAGGCCGGTGGCGCCCGGGCGATGGAGTCGCTGCTGGGTCGCGACCCCGAGCTGGACGCGGTCTTCGTGGCCTCGGACCCGATGGCGGTGGGGGCGCTGAGTGCGCTGCGCCGCGCCGGGCGGCGGGTGCCGGACGACGTCGCCGTGGTCGGCTTCGACGACGCCGCCGTCGCCACCCGGTGCGACCCGCCGCTGACCACGATCGCCCAGCCGCTGGCCGACATGACCCCGCTGCTCACCGAACTGCTGCTGCGCCAGATCGAGGGCGTGGGGGAGGCGGTGGAGTCCCGGGTGTGCCGCACCTCGCTCGTCCGGCGCGCCTCGGCGTAACAGCCCGCGCCGCCCACCGGTGGAGGTCGCGGTCGGGTGCCGTCGAAACGCGCGGGACACAGGCCCTGTCTAGGTTCGTCGCATGGCGGACCTCTTCGACGGCTACCCGCTCGGGCAGCAGTGGGACGAGATGTTCGCGGCCCCCGGCCAGCCCCGCGCCCCCTACACCGGCCTGTTCAGCTCGCTGCAGCCGATGTCGGGGGAGGAGCTGGCCGCGCGGGCCGACGTCCTCTCGCAGACCTACCGCGACGCCGGGGTGACCTTCGCGCACGCCGGCGAGGAGCAGCCCTTCCCGCTGGACATCGTGCCCCGGGTGATCGGCCACCAGGAGTGGTCGGTGATCGAGCGCGGGGTGGCCCAGCGGGTGTGGGCCCTGGAGGCGTTCCTGGCCGACGTCTACGGCGCCGGCGAGGTCTTCGCCGACCGGATCGTGCCGCGCTCCGTGGTGACCACCAGCGCGCACTTCCACCGGGCCGCGCACGGGCTGGTGCCGCCCAACGGCGTCCGGGTGCACGTCAGCGGCATCGACCTGGTGCGCGACGAGGCCGGCGACTTCCGGGTGCTGGAGGACAACCTGCGCTCGCCGTCGGGCGTCAGCTACGTGATCACCAACCGCGCGGCGATGACCTCGGTGCTGCCGGAGCTGTTCGGTGACCACCGGGTGCAGCCGGTCGCGGAGTACCCGGGCCGGCTGCTCGCCGCGCTGAAGGCCTCGGCGCCGGCCGGCGTCAGCGACCCCACGGTCGTGCTGCTCACCCCCGGCGTCTACAACTCCGCCTACTTCGAGCACGCGTTGCTGGCCCGGCAGATGGGCGTGGAGCTGGTGGAGGGCCGGGACCTGGTGTGCTCCGGCGGCCAGGTCAGCATGCGGACGACGGACGGCCAGCAGCGGGTCGACGTCATCTACCGCCGGATCGACGACGAGTTCCTCGACCCGGTGCACTTCCGCTCCGACTCGGTGATCGGCTGCGCCGGCGTGCTCAACGCCGCCCGCGCCGGCCGGGTGACCATCGCCAACGCGGTGGGCAACGGCGTCGCCGACGACAAGCTGCTCTACACCTGGGTGCCCGACCTCATCCGGTACTACCTGGGCGAGGAGCCCGTGCTCGCCAACGCCGAGACCCACCGGCTCGACGAGCCCGACACCGTCGAGTGGGTGCTGGCCTCGCTCGACCAGCTGGTGCTCAAGCCGGTCGACGGCTCGGGTGGCAAGGGCATCGTGATCGGGCCGCGGGCGGACGAGCGGACGCTGGAGGAGCTCGCGGTCAAGGTGCGCAGCAGCCCGCGGGACTGGATCGCGCAGGCGCCGATCGGCCTCTCGACGTCCCCGACGCTGATCAACGGCCGGATCGCCCCGCGACACGTCGACCTGCGGCCGTTCGCGGTCAACGACGGCACCGACGTCTGGGTGCTGCCCGGTGGGCTGACCCGGGTGGCGCTGCCGGAGGGGGAGCTGGTGGTCAACTCCAGTCAGGGCGGCGGCTCGAAGGACACCTGGGTGATCAGCGCACCGCGGCCGGCGGTCGAGCCGGCCCCCGAGCACGACGTGACCCGGATCGAGTTCACCACCGAGGACCTGTCGGTCGAGCCCCCGGCCCAGGACCCGGGCCCACCCAACGACAACGCCCTCGCCCAGTCCCAGCAACAGCAACAAGCCACCACCACCAGAATGGCCATCTTGGCGGAACGGGACGGCGGGGGACGGGGGAGTGCGCCGTGCTGAGCCGGATCGCGGAGTCGCTGTTCTGGATCGGGCGCTACGTCGAGCGCGCCGACGACACCGCCCGGATCCTCGACGTGCACACCCAGCGGCTGGTCGAGGACCCGTGGATCGACGAGCAGCGGGCCTGCGCGAACCTGCTCGCGCTGATGGGCGCGCCCTGCCCGCCCGAGGAGGCCGACACCGAGCGGGTGCTGGCCACCCTGGCCTTCGACCGGGCCAGTCCGAGCTCGATCACCGGTGCCCTGTCGGCTGCCCGGGAGAACGCGCGCGGCGCGCGTGAGGTGCTGTCGGCGGAGATCTGGGAGTCGCTCAACGTCACCCACAACGCGTTGCCGCAGCAGCGCACGATGGCCCGCCGGTACGGCCCGCACTCGCTGTTCCGGTTCGTCCGGGAGCGCTCGGCGATGGTCTTCGGCCTGGCCGACGCCACGATGAGCCGCGACGAGGGCTGGCTGTTCCTGGTCCTGGGGCGGTCGCTGGAGCGGGTCGACATGACCGCCCGGATGCTGTCCACCCGGGTGCTGGCCGGTGACGCCGCGCCGTCCTGGACGCTGGTGCTGCGCTCGACCGGCGCCTACGAGCCCTACCTGCGCACCTACCGCGGCGCGGTCAACTCCAGCCGGGCCGCGGAGTTCCTGCTGCTGGACCGGCTGTTCCCGCGCTCGGTGTTCGCCTCGCTGGAGCGGGCGGAGGGGTGCCTGGCCGAGCTGGAGCGGGCCAACGTGCGCGAGGGCCACCGGATCGGCGTGGCCGGCGAGGCGCACCGGATCGTCGGCCGGGCCCGGACGATGCTGGAGTTCATGCAGACCGACGAGATCCTGGCGCGGCTGCCGGCCCGGCTGGACGAGCTGCAGCGCACCTGCTCGGCCGCCAGCGAGGCGGTCACCAACCGGTTCTTCACCGAGCAGGCACCCCAGGTCTGGGTGCCGGAAGGCGCGGGGTGAGCGCGGTGCCGCAGTCCCAGTCCCAGTCGCAGGTCCAGTCCGGCCCGGTGCGGGTGCCCAGCGACCGCTGGCGCTTGCAGGTCGTGCACCGCAGCGCGTTCCGCTACGGCGGGCCGGTCCGCTCCTCCTACAACGAGGCCCGGATGACCCCGGAGAACAGCAGCCGGCAGACCACGCTGCGCTCCCGGGTGGAGATCGAGCCGACCGCCACGGTGCACGCCTACCGCGACTACTGGGGGTCCACTGTCACCGCCTTCGACACCCACGGCCCGCACACCGAGCTCGTCGTGCAGGCCACCTCGGAGGTCGAGGCCGGCCCGGAGCCGCACGTCCCGGACCCGGTGCACTGGGCCGACCTGGCCGTCGCAGACCTGCAGGACCGGTTCGGGGAGATGCTCCGGCCGACGCCGCTGACCGCGATGGACGACCCGGTGGTCGCCGAGGTGCGGGCCGTCGTCGGGGACGCCGGCCCGCGGGAGGCCGGGCACCTGGTCTGCGGCTTCGTGCACGAGCACATGGCGTACCTGACCGGTTCGACCAACGTGAAGACCAACGCGATGCAGGCGTGGACGCACCGCAAGGGCGTCTGCCAGGACATCTCGCACGTCTCCGTCGGTCTGCTCCGCGCCCTGGGCCTGCCCGCCCGGTACGTCTCCGGGTACCTGCACCCCGAGCCCGCGGCGGGGATCGGGCAGACGGTCACCGGCGAGAGCCACGCCTGGGTGGAGTGGTGGGACGGCGGGTGGTCCGGCTTCGACCCGACGAACTCCGTGGAGATCGGGCCCCGGCACGTGACCCTGGCCCGGGGTCGCGACTACTCCGACGTCCCGCCGCTCAAGGGCATCTTCTCCGGCCCGCGGAGCGAGGGGTCGAGCGTGACCGTGGAGGTCACCCGCCTCGCCTGAGCGGGCGGCGATGAGTTCTGCGGCCGGCGGCGGTCCCTCCTGACAGCGACCACGTCAGAGGAGGCTCCCGTGCAGCAGCTGCTCAGGGTCCACAACGTCATGCTCTCCAGCGACGGTTTCGGTGCGGGGGAGGGCCAGAGCCTGGAGCGGCCGTTCGGGCACGCCGACCCGGCGGTGCTGGGCGCCTGGGCGTTCGCCACCGCGAGCTGGCCCAACCGCACCGAGCCCGGCGGCACCCGCGGCCTGGACGACCACTTCATGCGTGAGTTCGGGCGCAACATCGGCGCCGAGATCATGGGCCGGAACAAGTTCGGGCCCCAGCGCGGACCGTGGCGCGACCACGAGTGGCGGGGCTGGTGGGGGGACGATCCCCCGTTCCACACGCCGGTGTTCGTGCTGACCCACCACGAGCGGCCCTCGTTCTCGCTGTCGGACACGACGTTCCACTTCGTCAGCGGTGCGCCGGCCACGGTCCTCGAGCAGGCGAAGGAGGCGGCCGACGGTCGCGATGTCCGGCTCGGCGGGGGAGCCGCCACCATCCGGCAGTTCCTGGACGCCGACCTGGTCGACACCGTGCACGTGGCAGTGGCACCGGTCGAGCTCGGCGCCGGGTCGCGGCTGTGGACGTCGCCCGACGAGCTGCTCGACCGGTTCCACCACGAGGTCGTCCCCAGCCCGAGCGGGGTGACCCACCACCTGTTCTGGCGGCGCTGACGCCCCGGCCGCCGCGGGCTGGCGGGAGCCGGTCCGGCGGACCTGGGATGCTGGGTGGTGATGAGCGCACCCCTGAACCTGGTCAACCTCGAACGGGTGCACAAGGCACACGGCACGACGGTCATCCTCGACGACGTCTCCCTCGGGGTCGCGGCCGGTGAACGGATCGGCATCGTCGGCCGCAACGGGGGCGGCAAGTCCACCCTGCTGAGCGTGCTCACCGGCACCGACGAGCCCGACTCCGGCCGGGTCACCCGCCGCGGCGACCTGGCCATGGGGGTCCTCGACCAGACCGGCACCCTCCCGGCCGGTACGACGGTGCGCGACGTCGTCCTGCCGACGTCCCGGTTCGCCGAGGAGCACGAGTGGGCCGGCGACCCCGCCGTCCGGTCGGTGCTGACCGGGCTGGAGCTGGACCGGATGGGCTTGGACGCCCCGGTGGCGCCGATGTCCGGTGGTGAGCGGCGCCGGGTCGCGCTGGCCGCCCAGCTGATCCGGCCGCTGGACCTGCTGGTGCTGGACGAGCCGACCAACCACCTCGACGTCGAGGGCGTCGCCTGGCTGGCCGAGTACGTCAAGGCCCGCGCCGGCGGTCTGCTGGTCGTCACCCACGACCGGTGGTTCCTGGACGAGGTGTGCACGACGACCTGGGAGGTCGCCGACGGCGACGTGCACGCCTACGAGGGCGGCTACTCCGCCTACACGCTGGCCCGGGCCGAGCGGGCGCGGATCTCCGCGGTGACCGAGGACCGCCGGCTCAACCTGGTGCGCAAGGAGCTGGCCTGGCTGCGCCGGGGCCCGCCGGCCCGCACCAGCAAGCCCAAGTTCCGGATCGAGGCCGCGCAGGCGCTGATCGCCGACGAGCCGCCGGCCCGGGACACGATGGCGCTGGCGGGCTTCGCCGCCCGGCGGCTGGGCAAGAGCGTCTACGACGTCGAGGACGTCGACTACGCCGTGCCGACCGACGACGGTCCGCGCACGCTGTTCCGCGACCTCACCTGGCACGTCGGGCCGGGCGACCGGATCGGCATCGTCGGGGTCAACGGCGCCGGCAAGACCTCGCTGCTCAAGCTGCTGGTCGGGGAGAACGAGGCCGACTCCGGCACGGTCGCGGTGGGGCAGACGGTCGCACCGGCGTACCTGTCCCAGCACGTCACCGAGCTGGACCCGCGGCAGCGGGTGCTCGAGGCGGTGCAGGACGTCGCCCGGATCGCCAAGATCGGCAACCAGGAGATCTCGGCGTCCTCGCTGGCCGAGCGGTTCGGCTTCGCCGCCAACCGCCAGTGGACGCCGGTCGGTGACCTCTCCGGCGGCGAGCGCCGGCGGCTGCAGCTGCTGCGCCTGCTGATGGGCGAGCCGAACGTGCTGCTGCTCGACGAGCCCACCAACGACCTGGACATCGACACGCTGACCGCGTTGGAGGACCTGCTCGACGGCTTCCCCGGCACGGTGCTGGTGGTCAGCCACGACCGGTACTTCGTCGACCGGGTCTGCGACAAGGTGGTGGCGCTGCTCGGCGACGGCTCGCTGGCCGAGCTGCCCGGTGGGGTGGAGGAGTACCTGGCCCGGCGGGCGGCCGGCGGCGCCCCGCTGACCACCGCGTCCGGCGGGTCCTCGGCCGGGACGGCGGGGAGGACGACGTCGTCCCCGGCCACCTCGGCGGCGGACTCCCGCGCCGCGCGCAAGGAGGCGGCCAAGCTGGAGCGCCGGATGCTCAAGCTGGACGCCGACGAGAAGAAGCTGCACGAGCAGTTGGCCGCCGCGGCGACCGACTACGCCCGGGCGGCCGAGCTCGACGCCCAGCTGAAGGCGCTGCAGGCGGAGAAGGAGCAGGTCGAGACCGACTGGCTGGCCGCCGCAGAGGTCGCCGACGCCTGACGCGGGCCACCGCCGTCCCGCGGGGAGCTCGTGACCGGCGGGATCATCGGGGGTCCGTTCGAGTCGCCGGGACCGGCGGCGCGCCGGAGGATGGTGCGCAACGATCGAATGCGCCGAACGACGGCGCGTGCCGCCGCACGCCCGCTCGAGGACGACCGGAAGGGACCCGTTGGGCCTGCTGCTCCTGCTCCACCTCCTCGCCGCGGTCGGAGCTCCGCTGCTCGTGCGGTGGTGGGGGCGACAGGCGTTCCTGGCTCTCGCCCTGGTGCCGGCGGCCGCCTTCGGGTGGGTGCTCACCCGGCTGGGCACCGTCGTCGGCGGGGGAGAGGTCCGCGAGACGCTCTCCTGGATCCCGGCGCTGGACCTGCAGATCGCGCTGCGGCTGGACGCGCTGGCGCTGACGTTCGCCGCCCTGGTCACCGGGGTCGGTGCGCTGGTGCTGGTCTACTGCGCGCGCTACTTCGAGCCGGACGAGGAGGGCGTCGGCCGGTTCGCCGCCGTCATGACCGCCTTCGCCGGGTCGATGCTCGGCCTGGTGCTGGCCGACGACGTGCTGGTGCTCTACGTCTTCTGGGAGCTCACCACCGTCTTCTCGTTCCTGCTGATCGGCGGTTCGGGGGCCAAGCTGGCCGGACGGCGGGCGGCCAGCCAGGCGCTGCTGCTGACCACCGCCGGCGGCCTGGCGATGCTCGTCGGGCTGCTGATGATCTCCGGGGTCAGCGACAGCCGGCTGCTGTCGGAGATCGTCGCCGACCCGGGCAGCGGCCCGGTGATGGTGGCCGGCACGATGCTCGTCCTGGCCGGTGCGGTCACCAAGTCGGCGATGGTGCCCTTCCACTTCTGGTTGCCGGCGGCGATGGAGGCCCCGACCCCGGTCAGCGCCTACCTGCACGCCGCGGCGATGGTGAAGGCCGGCATCTACCTGGTCGCGCGGCTCGCCCCCGGCCTGGCCGACGTCCCCGGCTGGCGGCCGGTCGTCCTGGGGCTGGGTGTGGCCACGATGCTGATCGGCGGCTGGCGCTCGCTGCGGCAGAACGACCTCAAGCTGCTGCTGGCCTTCAGCACCGTCAGCCAGTTGGGCTTCCTGATCACCATGGTCGGCGCCGGCAGCCAGGAGCTGGCCGCGGCCGGCCTGGCGATGACCATCGCGCACGCGCTGAGCAAGTCGACGTTGTTCCTCTCCGTCGGCGTGATCGACCATGCGACCGGGGTGCGCGACCTGCGGTTGCTCTCCGGCCTCGGACGGCGCATGCCCGTCCTCGCCGTCATCGCCACGCTGGCCGCCGCCAGCCTCGTCGGGCTGCCCCCGTTCCTGGGCTTCGTGGGCAAGGAGGCGGCGTTCACCGCGCTGTGGGACGGCGGGCTGCCCGACCGGGTCAGCGCTGTCGTCGTCCTGGTCGGCCTGGTGCTGGGCTCGGTGTTCACCGCCGCCTACTGCGCCCGGTACCTGTGGGGGGCGTTCGCGCGGAAGCCGGGCCTGCCGGACAGTGCGCCGGAGGAGCTGGAGCACCACCCCGGCCCGTTGTTCCTCGCGGCGCCGGCCGTCCTCGCGCTCGCCGGGCTGGCGGCCGGCCCGGCCAGCCCGCTGCTGGACCACCTGGTGGTCGTGTACGCCGAGACCCTGCCGCTGATCGCCCCGGAGGCGGAGCACCTGGCGCTCTGGCACGGCCTGCAGCCGGCCCTCGCGCTGTCGGCGGTCACCCTGCTCGGCGGTGCCGCGCTGTTCGCCCTCCGGTCACAGTTCACCCGGCTGCAGCACCGGCTGGCCGTGGGCGCCTCCGCCGACGAGGGCTACTGGAACACCCTGCAGAGCCTGGACCGGCTCGCCGTCCTGGTCACCGGGACGACGCAGCGCGGGTCGCTGCCGACCTACCTGGGCACGATCCTCGTCGTCGTCCTGCTGGTCCCCGGAACAGTGCTGCTGGCGCGGACCCCGTGGCCCGACCAGTGGCGCGCCTGGGACAGCCCGCTGCAGGCGCTGGTCGGCGCGATCGTGCTGATCGCCGCCGTGCTGACGGTGCGGATCAAGCAGCGGCTGTCCGCGGTGCTCGCCCTCGGGATCACCGGGTACGGGCTGGCCCTGCTGTTCGTGCTGCACGGCGCCCCGGACCTGGCCCTCACCCAGTTCCTGGTCGAGACGCTGAGCCTCGTCGTCTTCGTGCTGGTGCTGCGCAAGCTGCCCAAGGACATCGGCGCCCGTCACCGGCCCGCCGAGCGGACGGTGCGGGCGGCGATCGCGGTCTGCGTCGGCCTGGTGATGGCCGGGGCGGGGGCCGCGGCGCTCGGCGCCCGGACAGCCACCCCGGTCTCCGTGGCCATCCCCGAGCTCGCGCTCGAGGAGGGCCACGGCCAGAACGTGGTCAACGTGATCCTGGTCGACATCCGCGCCTGGGACACGCTGGGCGAGCTGTCGGTGCTGGTGGTGGCCGCCACCGGGGTGGCCAGCCTGGTCTTCCTGCGGCGTCGCACCGGCGCTGTCGACCGGGCGAGCGAGGAGGAGGCGTCGGGCGGAGGTGACGCCCGCCGGGCGCCGAAGGCGCAGTGGCTGTCGGCATCGGGCACGCTGGCGCCGCAGCGCCGGTCGGTGGTGCTGGAGGTGGCCACCCGGTTCCTCTTCCACACCATCGTGGTCTTCTCCCTCTTCCTGCTCTTCTCCGGGCACAACGACCCCGGCGGCGGCTTCGCCGGTGGGCTGGTGGCCGGGCTCGCCCTCGTCCTGCGCTACCTGGCCGGCGGTCGCTACGAACTCGGCGAGGCCGCGCCGGTCGCCCCGGGCCTGCTGCTCGGCGGTGGCCTCGTGTTCGCCGGCGGCACCGGGGTGGTCGCGCTGCTGCTGGGCGGAGCGGTGCTGGAGTCGGCCTACCTGGAGGCCGACCTGCCGGTGCTGGGGCACGCCAGCCTGCCGACCGCGCTGTTCTTCGACATCGGCGTCTACCTGATCGTCGTCGGGCTGATCCTGGACATCCTGCGCAGCCTGGGCGCCGAGCAGGACCGCCAGGAGGACGAGGAGGACCCGATCGACGCTGCTCCCGACGAGGTGATCGTCCGATGACCCCCACCATCGTCCTGCCGGTCGTGATCGGCGGTCTCTACGCCGCCGGGGTCTACCTGCTGCTGGACCGCAGCCTCACCCGGGTGATCCTGGGCTTCGTCCTGCTCGGCAACGCCACGAACCTTCTGCTGCTGTCCGCCAGCGGGCCGGCGGCGTTGGCGCCGATCTTCGGGTACGCCGAGGCCGAGGAGATGAGCGACCCGCTGCCGCAGGCGCTCGTGCTCACCGCCATCGTGATCACCTTCGGTGTCACCGCGTTCCTGCTGGCGATGGTGCACCGCTCCTGGCGGCTGGTCCGCCAGGAGGTCATCGAGGTCGACGAGGAGGACCGCCGGGTCGCCCGCCGGGAGGGCATGGACGCCGACGACATCGACCCCGATGACCTCCCGACGGAGGACCGCCCGGCCGGGAAGGGCAACACCCTGCACTCCGACGTGGACGTCGAGGAGCGGCTCGCCCAGCGTTACGAGGGCATCCCCTCCGACGACGTGACCCTCCCGCCGACCCGCGGGGGACGGTCGTGACCGGCGTCCTCGCGCCGCTGCCGGTGCTGCTCCCGCTGCTCGGCGCCGCCGCCGCCCTGCTGGTCGGCCGGCACTCCCGGCTGCAGCGGGCGGTCAGCATCCTCGTGCTCAGCGCCGTGGTGGCCGTGTCGGTCGCCCTGCTGTTCATCGCCGACGCCAACGGGGCGGCTGCGGTCGCCGTCGGAGACTGGCCGGTCCCGGTGGCGATCGTGCTGGTGGTCGACCGGCTCTCGGCGCTGATGCTGGTGGTCGCCAGCACGGTGGGGCTCGGCGTGCTGGTGTTCGCGGTCGGTCAGGGCACGGCCGACGGCGACGAGGACACCCCGCTGTCGATCTTCCACCCGACGTACCTGGTCCTCATCGGCGGCGTGAGCTACGCCTTCCTGGCCGGCGACCTGTTCAACCTCTACGTCGGCTTCGAGGTGCTGCTGACCTCCAGCTACGTGCTGCTGACCATGGGCGGCTCGGCGCCGCGGATCCGGGCGGGCATCACCTACGTGGTGGTCAGCCTGCTGAGTTCGCTGCTGTTCCTGGCCTCCATCGCCCTCATCTACGCGGCGACCGGCACGGTGAACCTGGCGCAGCTGTCGCTCAGGATCGCCGAGCTGCCCGACGGCACCCAGCTGTTGCTGCACGGCCTCCTGCTCATCGCCTTCGGCATCAAGGCAGCCGTCTTCCCGCTGTCTGCCTGGCTGCCCGACAGCTACCCGACCGCCCCGGCCCCGGTCACGGCGGTGTTCGCCGGGCTGCTCACCAAGGTCGGGGTCTACGCGATCATCCGCACCCAGACCCTGCTGTTCCCCGACGGGGCGCTGGACGACGTGCTGATGTGGGCGGCGCTGGCCACCATGCTGATCGGCATCCTCGGCGCCGTCGCGCAGAGCGACATCCGCCGGATCCTCTCCTTCACGCTGGTCAGCCACATCGGCTACATGGTCTTCGGGATCGCACTGGCGTCGACGGCCGGCCTGGCCGGGGCGATCTTCTACGTGGTCCACCACATCGCCATCCAGACCACGCTCTTCCTGGTCGCCGGCCTCGTCGAACGGCGCGGCGGCACGATGGCGACCGGCCGGCTCGGCGGACTGGCCACGGCGTCCCCGCTGCTGGCCGTGCTCTTCTTCGTGCCGGCGATGAACCTGGCCGGCATCCCGCCGTTCTCCGGGTTCATCGGCAAGGTGGGGCTGCTCGGCGCCGGGATCGCCGACGGCGGCTGGGCCGCGTACGTGCTGGTGGGCGGCGCGGTGGTGACGAGCCTGCTGACCCTGGTGGCGATGTCGCGGGTCTGGACGCGGGCCTTCTGGCGCCCGCCGGCGCAGGCGGCGTCCGCAGACACGGCTGCCGCCGCGGCCCGCGACGCCGGACCCGACGACGGCCCCGAGGACGACCCCACCGGGGCGGACGGGACGGACGACGACGGCCTGGACCTGGGCCCGGCCGGTGGGGCGACCTCCACGACCGAGGCCCGGCAGTCGGGCCGGCGCGGGGGCTGGGCCCGGCACGTGGCCGTGGCGACGGCGGCGCCCGAAGGCGGCGAGGGCCGGCCCAGCGGCGGCGACGATGACCGGGACCCGTCGCTGGAGCCCCTGCCGGCGGTGATGACCGCCGCGACCGGGGTGATGGTGGCCCTCACGGTCGGCCTCACCCTCATCGCCGGTCCGCTGTACGGGCTGACGGCTCGGGCCGCGGACGACCTGCGCGACCGCCTGCCCTACATCGAGGCCGTGTACGGCGAGCAGGTCCCCCGATGAGCGGCGCGATGCGGCTGCGGCACCAGCTGCCGGTGCTGATCTGGCTGGTGCTCATCTGGATCCTGCTGTGGGGCACCTGGTCCTGGGCGAACCTGCTGTCCGGGATCCTGGTCGCGGTGGTGGTCACCAACGTCCTGCCGCTGCCCGCCGTCATCGCCGGGGCGCGGTTGCGTCCGGTCCCCCTGCTGCGCTTCGCGGGGTACTTCCTCAAGGACCTGGCCGTCTCCAGCGCACAGGTCGCCTGGCAGACGATCCGGCCCGGCGGCATGAACCAGGGGGCGATCATCGCGGTGCAGCTGCGCACCGACTCCGACCTGCTGCTCACCCTCATCGCCGAGTCGCTGACCTTGGTCCCGGGTTCGATCGTGCTGGACCTGGACCGTCCGCGGCGGACGCTGGGGATCCACCTGCTCAACGCGGCCGACGCGGACGACGTGGAACGGCAGCGGGCCGGGGTGTTCACGACGGAGGAGCGCATCGTGCGGGCGTTCGGCACCCGGGAGGACATCGCCCGGCTGGAGTCCGGCGAGCCGGTCGGCGAGCCCGCTGCCGGGACCGATCGTGCGGAGGCGGGGCGATGACGGTCTTCTCGGTCGTCGTCTACTCGATGCTGGGGGTGGGTTCGCTGCTGGCGGCCGGCCGGCTGGCGCTGGGCCCCTCGCTGCTGGACCGGGTGGTCGCCACCGACACCCTGCTGGTGATCATCACCGCCGGGCTGGCGGTGTACGCGGCCCTGGAACGAGACCCGACGATCGTCCCGGTGCTGGTGGTCGTCTCGCTGCTGGCCTTCGTCGGGTCGGTGGCCGTGGCGCGCTACGTCGGCGGCATGCTGATGCGCTCGACGGACGACGACAGCGAGGAGACCGGGCTGGGGCCCGCGGGTGCCGGGCAGAGCCCGCCCCGGAGCGGGGAGGCGAGCTCGTGAACGACTTCGACTCGGTGCCCGACTGGATCGCGGCGGGCCTGCTGCTGGTCGGCGCCTTCCTGTGCCTCACCGCCGGCCTGGGCGTGCTCCGCTTCCCCGACGTGCTCGCCCGGATGCACGCCGGGACCAAGCCCCAGGTCATGGGGGTCCTGCTGATCATGATCGGCGGTGCCATCCGGCTCACCGGCTGGTCGGCGACCTGGATGTTGTTGCTGGTCGCGGCCTTCCAGCTGATCACCGCGCCGGTCAACGCGCACATGGTCAGCCGGATCGCCTACCGCCGCCGGCACGTCCGCCGGGACCTGCTGGTCGTCGACGAACTGGTGGACGCCCCTCGGGGAGCCGAGCTGCGCGCCGGGCAGGAGGGCATGCGCGGCGACCAGCCCGCGGACGCGCCGACGGGGGACGAGACCGAGCCGGAGGTGTCCGAGGACGAGGACGTGCCGGGCGACGACGCCGGCGAGCAGGAGGCGGCGGCGGACGAGCCGACGCGGGGTCCGCGCGGCTGAACCGTCCGGGTGCGTGTCCTGCCGCACCCGGACGGCTCGGGTCCTACCGCTGGGCCCGGTTCACCGCGGAGACGACCGCCCGCAGTGACGCGGTGACGATGTTGGCGTCGATCCCGACGCCCCACAGCACCCGCTCGCCGACGGCGCACTCGACGTAGGCGGCCGCCCGTGCGTCGCCGCCGGAGGAGAGCGCGTGCTCGGCGTAGTCGAGCACCCGGACGTCGACGTCCATGCTGGCCAGCGCGTCGACGAACGCGGCGATCGGGCCGTTGCCGCGGCCGTGGACCGTGGTGGGCACGCCGGAGTCGCTGAGCTGGGCGGTGAGCTCGTCGGGGCCGGCGCCGGACGCGGTGTGCTCGTGCCCACTGAGGGCGAACCGGCCCCAGGGGGCGTCGGCGTCGGGCAGGTACTCGCTGGAGAAGGCGCTCCACATCTGCTCGGCGGTCACCTCGCCGCCCTCGTCCTCGGTGTGCCGCTGGACGACGGCGCTGAACTCGATCTGCAGCCGGCGCGGGAGGTCCAGGTGGTTCTCGGTCTTCATGATGTAGGCGACGCCGCCCTTGCCGGACTGGCTGTTCACCCGGATCACGGCCTCGTAGCTGCGGCCGACGTCCTTGGGGTCGATCGGCAGGTAGGGGACCGCCCACGGGATCTCGTCGACGCTCGTGCCGGCCGCCTCGGCGTCGGCCTTCATGACGGCGAACCCCTTGTTGATCGCGTCCTGGTGCGAGCCGGAGAACGCGGTGTAGACCAGGTCGCCGCCGTAGGGGTGCCGCTCGTGCACGCCCAGCTGGTTGCAGAACTCGACGGTGCGCCGGATCTCGTCGATGTCGGAGAAGTCGATCTGCGGGTCGATGCCCTGGCTGAACAGGTTCAGGCCCAGGGTCACCAGGTCGACGTTGCCGGTGCGCTCGCCGTTGCCGAACAGGCAGCCCTCGATCCGGTCCGCACCCGCGCGGTGGCCCAGCTCGGCGGCGGCCACCGCGGTGCCCCGGTCGTTGTGCGGGTGCAGGCTCAGCACGACGGAGTCGCGGCGGCCCAGGTTGCGGTGCATCCACTCGATCTGGTCGGCGTAGACGGTCGGCTCGGCCATCTCCACGGTCGCCGGCAGGTTGAGGATGGTCGGCCGGTCGGGGGTCGGCTCCCAGACGTCGGTGACGGCGTTGCAGACCTCGACGGCGAACTCCAGCTCGGTGCCGGTGAACGACTCGGGGGAGTACTGGAACCGGATCTCGGTGTCCCCGGCCTGCTCGGCCAGCTTGCGCACCAGCTGTGCGCCGTGGACGGCGATGTCGGTGATGCCCGCGCGGTCCTGGCCGAACACGACCCGCCGCTGCAGCGTGGAGGTCGAGTTGTAGAGGTGCACGATCGCCTGCTTGGCGCCGCGCAGGGACTCGAAGGTCCGCTCGATCAGCTCGTCCCGGGCCTGGGTGAGCACCTGGACGGTGACGTCGTCGGGGACCAGGTCCTCCTCGACCAGTTCGCGGATGAAGTCGAAGTCGGTCTGGCTGGCCGCCGGGAAGCCGACCTCGATCTCCTTGTACCCCATCCGCACCAGCAGCTCGAACATCCGCCGCTTGCGCTCCGGGGTCATCGGGTCGATCAGCGCCTGGTTGCCGTCCCGCAGGTCGACGGCGCACCAGCGCGGCGCGGCCGTCGTGGTCGTCTCCGGCCACGTGCGGTCGGGGAGCGCCACGGGAGTGAAGGGCGCGTACTTGCCGATCGGCATCGGTGAGGGGCGCTGGGGATTGCGGACGTGCGGGTGGTTCTCGTTCACGGGGGCTCCTCTGGCGGGCTGCGAACAGCTCCGGGATGCGGTCAGCTGGCGCCCGGGGGCGCGCGATCACCGCGGCGAGGGAGCCGACCTAGGAGAGGGCCTCGCCGCGGCTGATAAGCAGGAGGCGGCCGCGCACGGCGCAACCGTAGCAGCGGGTCAGGCGACGTCGCAGCCGCAGGCGCAGGCCGGTACGTGCCCGAGGTCCTCGTTGGTCTCCTCGGCGTACTCGCAGCCGGGCGGGCAGGTGCAGCCGGTGCCCCAGTCAGGGCGGCCGAGGTCGCCGGCCGCGAGCCACGCTCGCCACGCGGCCTCTCGCTGTTCCCGCTGGCGGAGGAGTGTCGCCCACCTCCGCGCGGCGGCCCGCTCCGCCAGGGAGTCGCCGGGGCGGGGCACGTGGTGGTCGTCCGGGGTGCCCAGCTGCCGGCGCCAGGAGTCCCGGCTGCGGCGGTCCCGGTCGAAGGTGACCTCCGGCTGGGTGCGGGTGTGCCGGTGCGGGCCGGACCACCAGTCCTCGTCCCCGTGCCGGGTGTCCAGGTGCGCGGGGAAGCGCCGTCCGGCCCGGTCCCGGACGGCGACAGCGGACATCGGTGCGACCTCCTGCCCCTCGGCGTCCAGCAGGACCAGGCGCAGCCCGGCCAGCGACACGAGGCGGGCGAACTCGCCCACGCGCAGATCGCCACGGCCGGTCTCCGCGCGCCCCAGGCGACCCCGAGAGACGTCGCTCGCCTCGGCCAGCTCACGCTGCGACATGTCGGCCAGCCGGCGCACCCGCCGCAACGTCCCCGCCACGTCGACCCCCGGAGCGACCGGCACGGTCTCGGTCTCGGTCTCGGTCTCGGGCACGGACTCGGCCTCGGGCTGGGGCGCGGACACCTGCCGAGCGTGTCGGTTCAGCCGCCCGGTGACGCCACCCCGGGCGAGAGCTGTGGACGGCGCCCACCGTGTGGGCGGAGGGAGGCACGTCGCGGGCACTTGTGCTCTGGCTGCACTGCTGCGCCAGAGCACAACTCGCCCGGACTCCTGTCGCACGGGGGAGCGGCTCACGGAGGACCTGCGGCGCGAACGTGCGGAGGAGCCCCGTCTTCCGGTGGGCGGCCGCAGTCTGCGCAGAGCTTGCGGGCGCGGTGGGCGAGGTGGAGGCGGCGCGCCGTGCGGACGTCGGGCCGGCCACGCCGCGCCGGTAGCCTGAGCCCGTGGCCTTGGTGGTACAGAAGTACGGCGGCTCCTCTGTCGCGAACGCCGAGCGCGTCAAGCGCGTGGCCGAGCGCATCGTCGAGGCGAAGAAGAACGGCGACGACGTGGTCGTCGTCGTCTCCGCCATGGGCGACACGACCGACGAACTGCTCGACCAGGCGAGCCAGATCACCGCGAACCCACCGGGTCGCGAGCTGGACATGCTGCTGACCGCCGGTGAGCGCATCTCCATGGCGCTGCTGGCCATCGCGATCTCGACCCACGGGTACGAGGCGCGGTCGTTCACCGGCTCGCAGGCCGGGGTGATCACCACCTCCAGCCACGGCAAGGCGCGGATCATCGACGTCACGCCGGGCCGGCTGCGCGATGCGCTGGACGACGGCTCGATCGTCATCGTCGCCGGCTTCCAGGGCGTCAGCCAGGACACCAAGGACGTCACCACCCTGGGTCGCGGCGGCTCGGACACCACCGCCGTGGCCGTCGCGGCCGCGCTGCGGGCCGACGTCTGCGAGATCTACACCGACGTGGACGGCGTCTTCACCGCCGACCCGCGGATCGTGCCGAACGCCAAGCGGCTGGAGACCATCACCTACGAGGAGATGCTCGAGCTGGCCGCCTCCGGGGCGAAGGTGCTCATGCTCCGCTGCGTCGAGTACGCCCGCCGGTACGGCATCCCGGTGCACGTCCGCAGCTCCTACTCACAGCTCCCCGGCACGATCGTGGCCGGCTCGATGGAGGACCTCACCGTGGAACAGGCGATCATCACCGGCGTCGCGCACGACCGGAGCGAGGGCAAGATCACCGTCTCCGGGGTGCCCGACCGCCCGGGTGAGGCAGCGCAGATCTTCCGCGTGCTCGCCGACGCCGAGGTCAACATCGACATGATCGTGCAGAACGTCTCCAGCGAGGCGAAGCTGACCGACATCTCCTTCACCCTGCCGGTCAGCGACGGCCCCACCGCCATCGCCGCCCTGGAGCGGGTCAAGCACACGGTCGGCTACACCGGCATCAGCTTCGACCAGCACATCGGCAAGGTCTCCCTGGTGGGCGCGGGCATGCGCTCGCACCCGGGCGTCTCGGCCAAGTTCTTCGGCGCGCTCGCCGACGCCGGGGTCAACCTCGAGCTGATCAGCACCTCCGAGATCCGGATCTCGGTGGTCTGCCGGGACGCCGACGTCGACCTCGCCGTCCGCGCGGTGCACGACGCCTTCGACCTCGGCTCCGACGCGGCCGAGGCAGTGGTCTACGGAGGGACCGGACGATGAGCACCTTCACCACCGACGGCCTGCGGGTCGGCATCGTCGGCGCCACCGGTCAGGTGGGCGGCGTGATGCGCGAGCTCCTGGCCGCACGCCGCTTCCCGCTCAGCGAACTGCGGTTCTTCGCCTCGGCCCGGTCGGCCGGCAGCACGCTGCCCTGGGGCGACGGCGAGATCACCGTCGAGGACGCCGCGACCGCCGACCCGACCGGCCTGGACATCGCGATCTTCTCCGCCGGCGCGACGACCTCCCGGGCCCAGGCGCCCCGCTTCGCCGCCGCCGGCGTCACGGTCATCGACAACAGCTCCGCCTGGCGGCGCGACCCCGACGTCCCGCTCATCGTCAGCGAGGTCAACCCGCAGGCGCTGAGCGAGATCCGCAAGGGCATCATCGCCAACCCGAACTGCACCACGATGGCCGCGATGCCGGTGCTGCGCCCGCTGCACGACGAGGCCGGCCTGGTCCGGCTGATCGCGAGCACCTACCAGGCGGTCTCCGGCAGCGGCGTCGCCGGCGTCGAGGAGCTGCACGGGCAGGCGAAGGCGGTCGTGGACAAGGCCGACGCGCTCGCCCACGACGGCTCCGCGGTCACCTTCCCCGATCCGGTGAAGTACGTGGCGCCGATCGCGTTCAACGTGCTGCCGCTGGCCGGTTCGATCGTGGACGACGGCAGCTTCGAGACCGACGAGGAGCAGAAGCTCCGCAACGAGAGCCGCAAGATCCTCAGCATCCCCGACCTGCGGGTGTCCGGCACGTGCGTCCGGGTGCCGGTCTTCACCGGGCACTCGCTGTCACTGAACGTCGAGTTCGCCCAGCCGCTGTCGGTGGCCCGGGCGACCGAACTGCTGTCCCGGGCACCGGGCGTGCAGCTGGTCGACGTCCCGACCCCGCTGCAGGCGGCCGGCAACGACCCGAGCTACGTGGGCAGGATCCGGCAGGACCCCGGCGTCGACGACGGCCGCGGGCTGGCGCTGTTCATCAGCAACGACAACCTCCGCAAGGGTGCGGCACTCAACACCGTGCAGATCGCGGAGTTGATCGCTGCTTCACGGTGAGGTGCACCCTGTGACCCTCCGGGTCACACCGCGGCCAGGAGCCGTGCCCGGGCTGCGCTGAGCCGTTTCGCCGTCCTCCGTCGGGCAGCCTCCGGCCGCCGCAACCGAGGACGGCCGCGGCACGCTGGTGATCACCCGGCGGGAGCCTCCGGCCCCGCGCCGGGCGATCACCAGCAGCTTCGCTGCGGTGCCGCCGTCCGTACCCGTCCCCGTTGCTGGCGGCCGGGGCACTGCGGTGCCGTGCTCCTATGGCTTCACGTGGCGGAGGGCGAAGCTGAGGGCGACCTCGACCTGGCGGATGGTCTCCTCGATCACCAGGGAACCGTGGCCGGCGTCGAAGCGGTAGACCTCGTGGTCCTGGCCGCGCTCGGTCAGCGCGGCCAGGTAGTTGTCGATCTGGCGGATGGGGCAGCGCGGGTCGTTGGCGCCGGCGACCACGAGCACCGGGGCGGCGACCGCGTCGACGTAGGTGATCGGCGAGGAGCGCACGTACACGTCGCGCACCTCCTCCGGTGAGCCGCCGAACAGGGCGCGGTCGTAGGCGCGCAGCCCCTCCATCTCGTCCTCGTAGGCGGCCAGGTAGTCAGCGACCGGCACCTCGGCGATCCCGGCCGACCAGCGCTCGGGCTGGGTTCCCAGGCCCAGCAGGGTGAGGAAGCCGCCCCACGAGCCGCCCGAGAGGATCGTCCGGGTCGGGTCGACCACGCCCTCGGCGACCAGGGCGTCGTAGACGGCGCCGACGTCCTCCAGCTCGGTCAGCCCCGGCCGCCCGGTGAGCGCGTCGCGCCACTCGCTGCCGTAGCCGGTCGAGCCCCGGTAGTTCACGTGCACGACCGCGTACCCGGCGTCGACGTAGGCCGCCCGGCGCGCGCGGTAGGAGTCGTCGTCCTGCGACTCCGGGCCACCGTGGACGAGGAACGCGGTGGCGAACGGTCCGTCGCCGGCCGGCCGGACCAGGAGCGCGTGCACGTCGCCGCCCGGACCGGGCACCCAGCGGTCCTCGACCGGGTAGGCGTCCGGCGGTGCCTCACCGGGCGCGGCGAGCACGACCGGGCCGTCGGCCCGGCGGATCACGGGCGGCAGCTCGGACGACGACCAGGCCAGCTCCACGGTGCCGTCCGGGCGCGCGGTCGCGCCACGGACCACGCCGCGGGGGGTGTCCAGCTGCTCCAGCGACCCGGAACCCAGGTCGTAGCGGTACAGCTCGCTGCGCGCGGCGTGGTCGTGCCCGACCAGCAGCGCCGAGCCGTCCGGGTGCCAGCCGGCGGTGACGTCGCCGGGCAGGTCGAGCACGAGCTCGGTCTCGGTGCCGGCGGCGATGTCCCAGATCAGCAGTTCCTCGCGGCCACGGCGCTCGTGGCCCACCAGCAGCCGCTGGTCACCGGGGGAGGGGGAGAAGCTCAGCGCGTGCAGGCCGCGGCCCTCGCCGTCCCACTTGTCGGCGACCAGGGAGAGGTCGGCGGTGCGCAGCACGCGCAGCGCCGGGTACCGCGGGTCGCCGTGCTCGGAGTGCGAGAAGACCAGCAGCGAGTCGTCGCGGGAGAGCGCGTCCACCCCCGCGGTGTCCGGCGAGGAGTAGAACACCGACGGCGTGCCGCCGGCGGGGGCGATCCACAGCTCGCTGCCGTCGTCGGTGGAGCGGCCCACCGCGGTGACCGTGTGGCCGAGCTCCAGGCCGGCGGGGTAGGCCGGGCCCACCTCCGGCAGGGCGACGGCGTCCGGTCCGCCGGCGAAGGGCTGGGTCATCCAGATGCCGAACTCGTCGCCGTCGGTGTCGGCGAACCACCAGATCGTCTCGCCGTCAGGGGTCAGCGTCGCGGCCAGGGTGCCGTTGGCCCGGTCGGTGACCTGCCGGTGGGTGTCCGTCTCACGGTCCCAGGCGTACTGCTCGACGACACCACTGACGTCGGAGGCGTACAGGCTGCGCTGCGGGGCGTCCTCGGCCCAGTCGGGCAGGCTGACCCGCGGAGCGCGGAACCGGGCCTGCCAGCGCGCGGTGACCTCCTCGGGGAGGGCGGCTGCAGGCTGTTCCGGGGTGGGCTCGGGAGTCACCGGGTCATCTTCCCCCTGTCGGTGTCGAGTCCTCCGGGGAGTCCCGGCGGCGAGTGGGGCGCTGGCCGGTCCGCGCTTGACGGACGACGTGATGCCCCTCACGCTACCGCTCACCGGACAAACGTCCGCGTACCGGACAGGTCATCGCTGGCAACCCACAGGAGCCCTCATGTCCCACTCGACCCTCCCACCGGCTCCCGGTGAGGACGCCCCGGCGGTCAGTCGGACGGGCGGCCCCGCCACGACGGTGGCAGTGGCGGTCGGCTTCGCCGCGCTCTGCCTCTCCTACATGCTCAACGCGATGGACCGGCAGGTCTTCTACCCGCTGCTGCCGCAGATCCGCGAGGAGTACGGGTTCTCCCTCGACCAGACCGGGCTGCTGGCGACGGGCTTCACGCTGGGCATCGCGCTCACCGGCGTCCCGGCCGGCTACCTGCTGGACCGGCTGTCCCGCAAGCTGATCGTGGTCGTCAGCGTGGTCGTCTACTCCCTCGGCACGCTCGCCATCCCGCTGGCCACCGGCTTCGGCGACATGGCGGTCTACCGGCTGATCTCCGGTGTCGGGGAGGGCGTGCAGGCCACGGCCATCTATGCCATCGTCGGCGCCTACTTCTTCCACCGCCGGGCGGTCGCCGCCGGGTTCATCGGCGTCGCCTTCGGCCTCGGCGTGTTCCTCGGACCGATCGTCGGCCAGCAGCTCGCTCTCGCCGTCGACAGCTGGCGGGCGCCGTTCGTGGTCTTCGGTGTCGCCGGCCTGGTCATGGCCGTCGTGCTGCTGGCCGTCGTCCCGCGGGGGATGAGCGAGGCGCTGGCCGGGCGGGGTGGCACCACCGACACCGCCGACTACACGCACGTGCCCGCGAGCCCCTACAACCGCGGCACTCTGGGCATGGGGGTCGCCTCGGCGATCTCGGGCCTGGTGTTCTACGGCTTCCTCGGCCTCTATCCGACCTTCCTGCGGGAGGAGCTCCTCCTCTCGCCTGCCCAGGCTGCGCTGGCTGCCTCCCTGGTCGGCTTCGGTGCCATGACGGCGCTGCCGGTGGGCTGGCTGGCCGACCGGTACGACCAGCGCATGCTGCTCGCCGTCGGCTTCGTCGGCTCGTCCCTCACGGGCCTGGCGATCTACCGCTTCGCCGACGGTGCCTCCGCGCAGTACGTGCTGGCGTTCCTGATGGGCGCCTTCGCCAGCGGTGTGCTGTTCACCAACTGCACCACTGGCATGCAGCGTGCGGTGCGTCCGGAGCACGTCGGGCGCGGCGCCGGGCTGTTCATGTTCAGCTACTACGTCGCCGCGGCGTTCTCCGGGCTGTTGTTCGCCCGGCTCGTCTCCGCCTTCGACTGGGCCGGGGCCGGCCTGGTGCAGGTCACCCTGCTCCCGATCATCGGATTGGCCGCGCTGGCGCTGGTCGACGTCCGCCGGATGGTGCTCCCGCCGCGCCACTGATCCGTCGACCCGCACGAGTCGGCGCCGGCGGGATCATCTGCCGCCGGCGCCGACCACGGCCTCCGCGGCAGGTGCCCGGCCGGCAGCCGGCCGTTCGACCCCGGCATCCCGGACGTCGCCGATGAGCTGCTCCAGCACGTCCTCCAGCGCCACCAGGCCGAGCACCCGTTCACCGTCCCGCACCAGCCCCAGGTGTGCGCCGGAGCGGCGCATCTCCCGCAGCACCTCCGGCAACGGCTCGGCCGGGGTCAGCTCGACGAAGGAGATCACCGCCTGCTGGGGCACCGGCTGGTCCCGGGACGTCGGGCCGGTGCCGAGCACGTCCTTGACGTGCACGTAGCCGACCAGCGCGCCGCTGTCGTCGCGCATCGGGTAGCGGCTGTAGCCGTGCTCGGCGACCACGCCCTCCAGCTGCCGGGGGGTGGAGTCGCGGGGCACGGTGACCAGGGAGTCCGGTGGCAGCAGGACGGAGGTGACGTCGTGCTGCTCGAAGGTGAGCGCGCCGGCGGCGAGGTCGCTGACCTCGCTGCCCAGCAGCCCCTCCCGCCGGGACTGGGTGATCATCGACTGGATCTCGTCGTGGTCGAAGCTGGCCGAGACCTCGTCGGTGGGGGTGACCCCGAACAGCCGCACGAAGCCGTTGGCCACGGTGTTGAAGAACCAGATGAACGGCTTCAGCACCCGCACGATCAGGGCCAGCGGCGGGCCGAGGGCGATCGCGGCCCGGTCCGGACCGGCGATGGTGATGTTCTTCGGCACCATCTCGCCCAGCACCATGTGCAGCACGGTGACCACCGACAGGGCGATCACCAGCGCGATCGGGTGCAACAGCGCCTCCGGCGCCCCGACGGCCTCCAGCGGCACCTCGATCAGGTGCGCGACGGCGGGCTCGCCGATCGCGCCGAGCCCCAGGGAGCACAGCGTGATCCCCAGCTGGGCGCCGGCCATCATCTGGCTGACGTTGCGCATCGCCACCAGGGTCTTCTGGGCGCGCACCGACCCGGCTTCCGCGCGGGGCTCGATCTGGTCGGCCCGGGCGGAGACGAGCGCGAACTCGGCGGCGACGAAGAAGGCGTTGCCCAGCAGCAGGACGACCAGGACCAGCAGCGCCAACCCGTCGCTCACGCCTGGGCCACCTCTCGTGCGGGGCGGACGGCGGTGGCGCCGGCCGGTCGTGCGGTGTCGTCGGGCACGGTGCCGTCGGGCATCGTGTCGTCGTCCTCGGTCGGGGTGGGCGTGGCCCGGAGTCGTGAGATGCGTCGTCCCTCGATCTCGTCGACGGTGAGCCGCCAGCCCTCGATCTCCACCGACTCGCCCTCCTCGGGCAGCCGGGCCAGCCGCTCCACCACGAAGCCGGCGACGGTCTCGTACCGGCCCTCGGGCACCGAGATGCCGGTGCGCTCGCGCAGCTCGTCGGGCCGCAGCAGGCCGGACAGCACCCAGGTGTCGGCGTCGCGGCGCAGCTGGCGCAGCGGCCGGTCGGTCTCGTCGGTGATCTCGCCGACCAGCTCCTCGACGATGTCCTCCAGCGTCACGATGCCGTGGGTGGCACCCCACTCGTCGACGACCAGGGCCAGCTGGAGCCCCTGCTCGCGCAGCAGGTCCAGCAGCGGGTCCAGGTGCAGCGAGGAGGGGACGGCGAGCACCGGCTCGGCCAGCTCCCCGGCCGTGCGCTCGAGCCGCTCCTCGTCCGGGACGGAGACCGCGTGCTTGACGTGCACCACGCCGGTGACCTCGTCCAGGTCGGCGCCGTACACCGGGAAGCGGGAGTTGCCCGACCGGATGGCGGCGTCGATGACGTCGGCCGCGGTCGCCGCCGAGCTGAGTGTCCACAGCCGGGTGCGCGGGGTCATCACGTCGGTGGCCAACTTCTCGCGGAGGCCGAGGGAACGGGCCAGCAGCCGAGCGGCGACGGGGGAGAGGTCACCCTCCTCGGCCGAGCGCCGGGCGACCGCGGCCAGGCCCTGGGCGTCGCGGGTGTCGTCGAGCTCCTCGCGGGGCTCGAAGCCCAGCCGGCGCACGATCGCGTTGGCCAGGGCCTGCAGGTTGCGCACCACCGGTCCGGTCACCGTGGTGAACAGCCGCATGCCGGGGGCGACGACGGAGGCGGTCGGCAGCGGCCGGGCGATCGCCAGGTTCTTGGGACCCAGCTCGCCGATGATCATCTGCAGGAACGTGGCCAGGAAGATGGCCAGCGCGATCGCGATCGGGGTCGTGGCGTTCTCCGGGAACCCGACGGCCGCGAGCACCGGCTCCAGCAGGCCGCCCAGGGCCGGCTCGGCGAGGAAGCCGACGACCAGCGTGGTCAGCGTGATGCCGAACTGCGCCGCCGAGAGCTGGGTGGAGAGGCCCCGCAGGGCCGTGACGACGCCGGCGGCGCCCTGGTCGCCGGCCCGGGCGGCCTCTTCGGCCTTGCCGCGGTCGACGGTGGTGAGGGAGAACTCCGCCGCGACGAAGAACCCGGTGAACGCGGTCAGCAGCACGGCTGCCAGCAGGAGCAGCCATTCGGTCACCGATGGGCAGGTGCCCGCCCCGGGGCCAGCGGAAACGGTGCGGGCGAGTGACGTGGGCCCGAACGCACTCAGGGACCGCCGGATCGGCGGTCCCTGAGTGGCTGGTCGGGGTGACAGGATTTGAACCTGCGGCCTCGTCGTCCCGAACGACGCGCGCTACCAAGCTGCGCCACACCCCGCGGTGCGTCGACAACTGTAACCGACGCACTCGTCGGCGTTGCGACCCCCTGCAGCGGGGCCTCCTACCGTGCGGTGAGGGTGAGCAGCGTCGCCTCCGGGGGGCAGGCGAACCGCACGGGCGCGTACGGACTGGTGCCCAGCCCGGCCGAGACGTGCAGCCAGGTGCCGTTCGGGGCGGCGTCGGAGGGCTGGGCCCACTGGTGGAGCCAGCGCACGTGCTCGCGGTCGATGCCGCAGTTGGTGACCAGGGCACCGTGGAACGGCACCCGCAGCTGCCCGCCGTGCGTGTGCCCGCACAGCAGCAGGTCGTACCCGTCGGCGGTGAACCGGTCGAGCACCCGCGGCTCGGGGGAGTGCACCAGCCCGATCCGCACGTCGGCCGTGGGGTCGGCCGGGCCGGCGACGTCGTCGTACCGGTCCAGCTTGAGGTGCGGGTCGTCGACGCCGGCCAGGGCGATCCGGACGCCGCGCACGGTGAGCGTGCCGGTGTGGTTGGTGAGGTCCAGCCAGCCCTGGGCGGTCATGCCGTCGCGGAGCTCCCGCCACGGGAGCTCGTCACCGTGCACCCGCTTGTGCTCGGTCTTGAAGTACTTGAGCGGGTTCTTCGGCCGAGGCGCGTAGTAGTCGTTGCTCGCCAGCACGAAGGCGCCGGGGAGCTCCATCAGCGGCTCCAGTGCCCGCAGCGTCGCCGGGACGGCGTCCATCCCGGCCAGGTTGTCGCCGGTGGTGATGACGACGTCCGGGTGCAGCGCGGCGAGCCCGGCGACCCAGGCCTGCTTGCTGTGCTGGCCGGCGGTCATGTGCAGGTCGGACAGCTGCAGGACGGTGAGCGGCCGGGAACCCGGTGGCAGCACCGGGACGTCGAAGCGCCGCAGGGTCCAGTGGGTGCGCTCGACGAGGCCGGCGTAGGCGACGGTGGCGGCGCCGGTGGCCAGCAGGGCGGCAGGGACGGCGGTGGTCGCGCGCATCCTCTGAGCGTAGGGGGAGGGGAACTGCGTCGTCCTGGCCCGGGCGGAGGTGGCAGGCTCTGCACCGTGCCTGAGCTGAAGGACCGACTGCGCGCCGACCTGACCACCGCCATGAAGAGCCGCGACGAGCTGCGCACCGCGACGCTGCGCATGGTGCTCGCCGCCGTGACCGCCGAGGAGGTCTCCGGCAAGGAGGCCCGCGAGCTGAGCGACGAGGAGGTGCAGGCGGTGCTGCGCCGGGAGGCGAAGAAGCGCCGTGAGGCGGCCGACGCCTTCGCCGGTGCCGGCCGCGCCGACCAGGCCGAGCGGGAGAAGGCCGAGGAGGGCGTGCTGGCCACGTACCTGCCCGCCCAGCTCGAGGACGCAGACCTGACCGCGCTCGTCGCCGACGTGATCACCACGACCGGTGCGACCGGGATGAAGGACATGGGCAAGGTCATGGGCGCCGTGCAGGGCCGGGTGGCCGGTCGGGCCGACGGCGGCCGGGTGGCCGCAGAGGTGCGCCGACAGCTCGGCTGAGCGAGGGGGCGGGGCTCCGCCCCCAGGAACGGTGAAGGGGCCGGGCCCGCAGGCCCGGCCCCTTCACCGTTCGATCAGCCGCCGTTCGACTCCGGCTGCGGAGCCGCGGGATCCGCAGCCGGCGCCGACTCGGTCGTCGGCGCCGACTCGGTCACGGTGTCGGCGCTGCTGCGGCTCGACGTCTGGTTCCTGCGGCGCGAGTCGTCGTCGTCCCGGTCGTCGGAGGACCCGGTGCGCGCCGGCGGCGCGTCCACCCCGCGCCCGGCGTACTTCGGGTCGGCCTCCGGGAACGCCGTAGGAGCCTGGTTGCTCAGGATCGGCAGCATCGCGTCGTGCCAGATGGTGGCCGGCTTGCCGCCGCCGTAGCCGCCGACGCTGTCGTCGCCGAGGGGGTTGAACACCATCACGCTGGCGGTGTAGTCCGGGGTGGAGCCGACGAAGGTGACCGAGTCGTTGGCGTTCACGGTGCCGGTCTTGCCGGCGATCTGGTGACCGGGGATGTAGGCGGCCCGGCCGGTCTGCATCCGGTTGCCCGGCTCGACGTCCTTGCGCAGCATCTGGTTCAGCGTGTTCGCGATGCCGGGCTCGATGACCTGCTCGCACTGGGAGTCGGGGACCACCGGCTGACCGTCCTCGTCGGTGACCGGCTCGCCGTTGCGGTCGGTGATGCTCAGGACCGGCAGGGGAGCGCACTTCACGCCGCCGGCGGCGATCGTGGCGTAGGCGTTGGCCAGGTCGAGCGGGCTCACCCCGTCGGTGCCGAAGGCGAACGAGGGGCGGTTCTCGGCGATGATCTTCTCGGCGGGGGTCTGGGTCACCGAGTAGTCGAACGTCATGCCCAGCCGCTGCGCCATCGTGACGGCCGGCTCGATGCGGCCCAGCGCGTCCTCCAGCGCCAGGAAGTAGGTGTTGGAGGACATGTACAGCGCCTGGGTCATGGTGAGCGTGTTCGGGTAGTTGTTCCCCACGTTGCCGAGCGAGTACGGCTTGTACTTCCCGGTGTCGGTGTCGAAGTCCTGGTAGACCCGGCTGGTGTAGGGCTCGCTGGTGGTGATGGTGTGGCTGGCCGGCAGCCCCTGCTCCAGCGCTGCCGCGGCGACGAAGGTCTTGAACGTCGAGCCGGAGCCCTTGGTGGGGATGGTGGCGAAGTTGACCGACTCGCAGCCGGCCGCCGGGTCACCGCAGCCGAACCGCCGGTTCACGCTCATCGCCAGCACGTGCCCGGTGCCGGGCTCGATCGCGTCGTAGACCCCGACCACCGGGGCGCCCATGCCCACGGTGTTGAGCACGGCCTGGTCCCCGGCGACCTGCATGTCCGGGCGGAGGGTGGTCTGGATCGTCCAGCCGTTGTCCTTGACGTCGTCCATGCTGAGCCCCAGCGTGCCGGTCAGGTAGCTCGTGACGTAGTCGCAGAAGAAGCCGCCGATCGCGGCGTCGATGCACCCGTTCGGTGCGTTGCCGCCGGGGGCCAGTGGGATGGGGGCGGCGGAGACCTCGGCGAGCTCCTGGTCGGTGATGTGCTCGAGCTGGTGCATCCGGTTCAGCACCTGGTCGCGCCGGGCCGTCGCCTCCGCCGGGTAGGAGATCGGGTCGAACTTGGGGCTCTGCACCAGGCCGGCGAGCACCGCTGCCTGCGGCAGCGTCAGGTCGACGGCGTTCACGCTGAAGTACTTCTGCGCGGCCGACTGGATGCCGTAGGCGCCCTGGCCGAAGTAGGCGATGTTCAGGTATCGGGTGAGGATCTCGTCCTTGGAGTACTCCTCCTCCAGCGCGAGGGCGAGGCGGGCCTCCTTGAGCTTGCGGCCGACCGACTCCTCCTCGGCAGCGGCCCGCTCCTCCGCGTTGTCCGCGGTCTGCAGCAGGGTCTGCTTGACCAGCTGCTGGGTCAGCGTCGACCCGCCCTCGAGCACCTCCCCGGCGGCGAGGTTCTTCGCCAGTGCCCGCGTCGTGCCCTCGACGTCCAGCCCGTTGTGCTGGTAGAAGCGCGAGTCCTCGATGTCGACGATCGCCTGCTTCATCACGTCGGAGATCTGGTCGTGCGTCACCGGCGTGCGGTTGTTGTCGTAGAACTGGGTGATCGGCGTCCCGTCGGCGGCCACCATGGTGGCGTTGCCGTTCGGCGTCTCGTCGGTGAGCTCGACCGGGAGGGCGTCGAGCAGGCTGGCGGAGTTCCGGGCGACGAGCCCGGTCCCCCCGACCCAGGGCAGCAACATGGCAGCGACCAGGGCGCCGGCCACGACGATCGTGACGGCCAGCTTGACCAGGGCACCGAGGCGGGGGCTCGCGGAGTCGGACATCGCAGGCCAAGGTACCTGCCCGGAGGGCGCCCGTCCCGTGCCTCGGACGCAACGCGCGGAGCGGCCCCCGACGACGTCGGCAGGCCGCTCCGCACGGTCGTCAGGACATCTGGTAGCGGTTCGCCCGCTTGAAGGTGCCCATGTCGTTGAACCGCACCCCGTTGGCGGCCAGCACCGGGTGGATGTCCCGCTCCATCAGCTGCCGCACGTAGAACGGGTCGGCCACGTAGAAGTGGTGGATCGGGTGGGTGCTGCCGAAGTTCAGGCAGAAGACCTGGAAGGGCACCAGGTACCAGCGGTTGAACACCTGGGTCTGCTGCAGGACGTTGCCCTGCTCGACGTCCCCCTGGTAGTGCATGTTGCTGCTGATGAAGTGCAGGCAGAAGCCGCGCCAGACGTTCGGGCCGACCCAGACGACGGTCAGCACGGTGAGCACCTGCAGCCAGGACGTCGGCACGGCGGCGCCCAGCCAGCTCGCCACGTGCAGGCCGAGGAACGCGTACCAGATGGTGATCGCCACCGGGGTCAGCCCGATGCTGGCCTTGAGGATGGTGCGGCGCCAGAGCGCGTCCTCGGCGTCCTTCGGCCGGGTGGTGACGATCCGGATCAGCGCGGGCACGTAGGGGTCGAGCAGGCTGTAGAGCCGGACTGCGCCCCACGGCTTCCCGTTGGTGATCGACACCTCCTCGATGTCGTCGGGCAGCCCCGAATAGGCGTGGTGCCGCAGGTGCAGCCGGATCCGGTAGACCGGGTTGATCGTGTACGGCCGGATGGCCCAGACGCCGAAGAGCAGCGCGTACCGCACGGCCTTGCGGCGGCGGAAGTAGAGGGCGTGGATCAGGTCGTGCTCCACCTCGTGCCCGACCGCGGCGAAGGCCGCCGACAGCAGCAGGGTCACGTACCAGGGCAGCGCGCCGGTCAGGTAGAGGGCGCCGCTGCCGACGAAGCCGAGGACGGCGACGGAGAAGGCGGTCAGCCCGAGGGCGTCCTGGTGCCGCAGCACCGGGTGGTCGCGCCGCAGCTCCTGCGACCGACGGCGGATCGCGCTGGTGATGACCTTGGTGCGGGCCTTGTCGTCGGGGGAGAGCCCGACGGTGTCGACCGGGATCTCGACGGGGAGGTCGGCGGCGGCGGGGACGGCGATGCCGGTGCCGAAGAGGCCGGCCGGCTCCGGCGACGTCGTCGCGGTGGTGCGGTCGAGCTCGGGTGCGGTGCTCATGCCTGGTGTGTCATCCCTCCGACGGAACGGTCGGGCGGACGCTAACGGAGCGTCACGACCACGACCAGGCCCTGGGATGACGTGGACACGAACGGGTGACCGGCGCGCCCCTCCTGCCCCTCGAGCCCCACGGAGGGGTGGGGTCAGCCGGCCTGGGAGCGCACCGGCAGCACCCGACTGCGCGGCGTGCCCGTCCCGGTGTCGTCCTCCGCGGCGAGCAGCGCCTCGCCCATCACCCGCAGCCCGTCCAGGTCGTGCACGTCCCCGGCCGCGGCCGGCACCGTCCGCACCGGCACCTCCGGGTGGGCGCTGGTGAACCGGTCGGCCAGCCGCTGCTCGCGGGTCGCGACGGTCATCCGATCGGCGTGCACCCGCAGCGCCCCCGCGGCCAGCTTCGACCCTGGGCCCCCCGCCTCGGTGACGGCCTCGGCGGCACCCTCGGCGCGGGTGGCGGACAGGGCCGTGGTGGCCGGCGGGTGGGTGCGGTTGAGCACCAGCCCGGCCAGCGGCATGCCCTCGGTGGAGAGCCGGTCGACGAAGTAGGAGGCTTCACGCAGCGCATCCGGCTCCGGGGCCGCGACGACGACGAACGACGTCCCCGGCTGGCGGAGCAGCTCGTAGGTCGCGTTGGCCCGCTCCCGGAAGCCGCCGAACATGGTGTCGAGGGCGGAGACGAACGCCGAGATGTCGTTGAGCAGCTGGCCGCCCAGGATCTTGCTGATGATCCGGCTGAACAGCAGGAAGCCGGCCCCCACGAACCGGACCCCCGCCCGCCCGCCGGCCCGCGCCGGGGCGGTCAGCAGCCGGATCATCGTGCCGTCGAGGAAGCGGCTCATCCGGTTCGGGGCGTCCAGGAAGTCCAGCGCCGACCGGGACGGCGGGGTGTCGACGATCACCAGGTCCCAGCGGTCGCTGGCCCGCAGCTGCCCGAGCTTCTCCATCGCCATGTACTCCTGCGTGCCGGCGAAGGAGGAGGAGAGCGCCTGGTAGAAGGGGTTCTCGAAGATCACCTGCGCCCGCTCGGGCGTCGAGTGCGCGGAGACGACGTCGTCGAACGTCCGCTTCATGTCCAGCATCATCGCGTGCAGCTCACCCGGGGCACCGGGCGTCTCGACCAGCCGCGGCTCGTTGTCGAGCTCGACCAGGCCCAGCGACTGGGCCAGCCGGCGGGCCGGGTCGATGGTCAGCACGACGACCTCCCGCCCGGCCTCGGCCGCGGCCAGCGCGAGCGCCGCCGAGGTGGTCGTCTTGCCCACGCCACCCGAGCCGCAGCACACGATGATCCGCGTGCTCCGGTCGCTGACCAGCGCGGCCAGGTCCAGGGGCGGTGCGGGGGTGGGCCGCCGCGGCGGCTGGGCGGCGGTCACGCCGCGACCTCGGCGCGCAGGTGCCCGTCGAGCCGATCGGCCAGCTCGAACAGGCAACCCAGGTCGATCGGGGACGACGACAGCGGCAGCTCCACCAGCGGGCGGCCCAGCGCCTCGACGTCCCCGCGCAGCGCGTCCTGGGCGATCCAGCGACGGGCGTGCTCGACCGCCTCGGCGACCAGCCCGTCCGCCAACCCGTCGACCCCGGCCAACTGGGCCGCGGCCAGCGCGGGCACCAGGTCGGCGCCGGTGAGCCGGCCCTCGGCGGTGCGGGCCAGGCTGGCGGCCGGGAGGAGCGGCTCGGTCGCCATGTTGACGATCACCGACCCGACCGGCAGCCCGGCCGCGGTCAGCTCGGTGATCGCGTCGGCGGTCTCCTGCACCGGCATGTCCTCCAGCAGGGTCACCACGTGCACCGCCGTCTGCGGTGAGCGGAACACCGCCATCACCCCGTCGCTCTGTGCCCTGATCGGGCCGGACCGGGCCAGCCCGGCCACCTCGTTGGTCACGTTCAGGAACCGGGTGATCCGGCCGGTCGGTGGTGCGTCGACGACGACGGCGTCGTAGACCAGTCGGCCGTTCTCCCGCCGGGTCACCGCTTCCTTGATCTTCCCGGTCAGCAGCACGTCGCGGAGCCCGGGCGCGATCGCGGTGGCGAAGTCGATCGCGCCCATCTTGCGCAGCGCCCGCCCGGCCCGCTTCAGGTTGTAGAACATGTCGAGGTACTCGAGGAAGGCAGCCTCGACGTCGATCGCCAGTGCCTTCACCTCACCGCCCCCGCGGGCCACGGCGACCCGCCGCTCCTCGTAGGGGAGGGGTGGGGTGTCGAAGAGCTGGGCGATGCCCTGCCGCCCCTCGGTCTCCACCAGCAGCACGTGGCCGCCGTCGGCGGCCAGCGACAGGGCGAGGGCCGCGGCGACCGTCGTCTTCCCGGTGCCGCCCTTCCCGGTGACGACATGGCACCGCACGGGCACCGTTCCTGCGCGCGACGGTTCCCGGTGCACCGGCTCTGAGCTCACCCGCACCAGCCTACGAGCGGTGACCGACTCCGGCGCGTCTCGGCTGCGCTAGCGTCGCGGCATGAGTGATTCGGCCCGTCGGACCTGGGAGTACGCGACCATCCCGCTGCTCACCCACAACACCAAGGCGATCCTGGACTCCTGGGGCGTCGACGGCTGGGAGCTGGTGGCCGTCGTCCCCGGCCCGGGCGGCGGCGACCAGCTGGTGGCCTACCTCAAGCGCCCGACCAGCTGAGGCCACGATGACCACCCCCGTCTCCTGGCACGCCCGGCTCGCCGAGCTGGGTGTCCGGCTCCCCCCGGTGGCCGCGCCGGTCGCCGCTTACGTGCCGGCCATCCGCACCGGTCAGCTGGTCTTCACCTCCGGCCAGCTGCCGTTCGTGGACGGCGGGCTGCGCCGCACCGGCAAGGTCGGCGGTGCCGTCGACATCGAGGACGCCGCAGCCGACGCGAAGGTGTGTGCGCTCAACGCGCTGGCCGCGATCGACGACCTGGTCGGCCTGGACTCCGTGGCCCGGATCGTGCGGGTCGTCGGCTACGTGGCCAGCGCCGAGGGCTTCTCCGGCCAGCCGCGGGTCGTCAACGGCGCCAGCGAGTTCCTCGGCCGCGTCTTCGGTGAGGCAGGGCAGCACGCCCGCAGCGCCGTCGGCGTCGCCGAGCTCCCGATGAACGCCCCCGTCGAGGTCGAGCTCACCGTCGAGCTGAGATGACCGGGCCGGCGCCGATCCGGCAGGCGGCGACGGTGTTGCTGTTGCGGGACGGCGCCGGGGGACCGGAGGTCTACCTGCTCCGGCGCACGCGGGGCATGCCGTTCGCCGGTGGGATGACCGCCTACCCCGGCGGTGGGGTCGACGACCGGGACGGCGACACGGAGCTGGCCTGGGTGGGGCCGCCGCCGGCCCACTGGGCGAGCGCCTTCGGCTGCGACGAACGACTGGCTCGTGAGCTGGTGTGCGCCGCCGTCCGGGAGACGTTCGAGGAGGCCGGCGTCCTGCTGGCCGGTCCGGCGGACGGCTCCGGGGTCGTCGTGCCCGACGTCTCCGGCGACGACTGGGAGGCGCAGCGGCAGGCCCTGATGGCCCACGACCTCTCCCTCGCCGAACTGCTGGCCGGTCGCGGGCTCGCGCTGCGGGCCGACCTGTTGCGGCCGTTCGCGCACTGGATCACCCCGCCACCGGAACGGCGGCGGTACGACACCAAGTTCTTCGCCGCGCTGCTGCCGGTCGGGCAGGAGGCGCGCGACGTGTCCGGCGAGGCGGACGAGGCGGTGTGGACGACGCCGGCCGCCGCGCTCGCCGAACACGCCGCAGGCACCCGGCCGATGCTGCCGCCCACGATCCACACGCTCGGCCAACTGGTGCCCTTCGCCGACGCCGCGGCGACCCTGGCCGGCTCGCCGCCGGCCCCGCTGGAGCCGATCAGTCCCACCTTCGAACAGGGGCCGGACGGGAACTACGCGGTGCTGCCCGACGGCACCCGGATCCGGATGGTCGCGGCTCTGCCTTCGTGATCCTGGCGGATCACACCGCGGCCAGGAGGCGGTGCCGCCTGCGTTGAGCTGTTGGCCGTGGCCCGGTGAGGGACCCTCCGGGCCCCGTCCCCGGGCCACCCCTCGCTTCGCTCGGGTCCGTACCGGTGGTCGCTCGCCTTGGCCTTGACGCGCGAGGGCCCCGTCCGGTGAACCGGACGGGGCCCTCGTCAGCGCGGTGGTGTCAGCGGGCGCGGCGGCGGAGGCGTTCCTCGTCGAGGACCACCACCGACTTGCCCTGCAGCTGGATCCAGCCGCGGTGCACGAAGTCGGCCAGCGCCTTGTTCACCGTCTCGCGGGAGGCGCCCACCAGCTGGGCCAGCTCCTCCTGGGTCAGGTCGTGCTTGACGCGGAGGCCGTCGGTCTCCCGGCTGCCGAAGCGGTCGGCCATCTGCAGCAGCGCCTTGGCCACCCGGCCGGGGACGTCGGTGAAGATGAGGTCGGCGACCGAGTCGTTGGTGCGCCGCAGCCGCCGGGCGAGCACCCGCAGCAGCTGCTCGCCGATCTCCGGGTGGGCGGTGATCCACGGCCGCAGCATGGTGTTCGGCATCTTGGCCAGGCGCACGTCGGTGACGGCGGTGGCGGTCGCGGTGCGCGGCCCCGGGTCGAACACCGAGAGCTCACCGAACTGGTCGGAGGGCCCCATCACGGCGAGGACGTTCTCCCGGCCGTCAGGCGCGCGGCGGGAGATCTTCACCTTGCCGGACAGGACGACGTAGAGGCTGTCGCCCGACTCGCCCTCGTTGAAGACGACCCGGCCGCGGGGCAGCACCACCGTCTCCAGTGCGCTGGCCACCGGCTCGGCAGCATCCTCCGACAGCCCCTGGAAGAGACCGGACTGGGCAAGGACCTCGTCCACGTGCACCTCTCGCAACGTCCTCACGGGTGCGATGGCGACCCGCGTTACTCGGAGAGTCTAGGGCCTGTGGCCCGCCTCACCAGTGCACTCAGTCAGGGACCTGCCCACTCTGAGTGGTTGCGGGGTCGTGACGGCTTCCTGACGTGCAGGTCGTGTGCCTGGAGGTCAGTCCTCGTCGACCGGGTCGATGTCGTCGTCGGCCGGCCCGTGGGCCGACTCGGTCAGCACCGGACGGGGGGCGCTGCGGGCCCGGCCGCGGCGGCGGGCCCGCCAGCGGCTCATCGCGCGACGGATGCCCGAGTTGGCCAGCGTGCCCACCTCGCCCGGGGTGGCGGAGCCGAGGAAGTCCTCGACCTCCCGCTGCGAGGTCGGGCGTCGCAACGGCTCCTCCACCCGCTCCATGACCAGCAGGAACGCGATCAGCAGCGGAGGGAACAGGATGACGATGAGGGCGACCACGAGCACCTCCTCGGGAGGACGCCCCCGGCGGGGAGGCCGGGTGGGGACCAGGTCGTCGAGCGGTCGGGGCGCGCTCCCGGTCACCGGCCGGGTGTGCACCGCCACCGAGTATGACGGGCGGTGGCTGTCAGCGGAGACGCCTACCCTCACACGCGTGTCCCGGCCCGCCACCTCACCCGACGCCCCGCCGGCCTACACGCGGCCGGCGCGCGCCCGCCGCCCCGCACGCGCCGCCCGGCTGGGCGTGTCCCCGTTCGACCCCGAGGAGAGTCCGCTGGCCCGCACTCGCCGGGCGCGGCGGATGGCCCGCGAGCTGGCGGTCATCCACCCCGACGCGCACTGCGAGCTGGACTTCACCACGCCGCTGGAGCTGCTGGTCGCCACCGTCCTGTCCGCGCAGACCACCGACAAGACGGTCAACAAGGTCACCCCGGTGCTGTTCGCCCGGTACCCCGACGCCGCTGCCTACGCCGGGGCCGACCGGGCCGAGCTCGAGGAGGTGCTGAAGCCCACCGGCTTCTTCCGGGCCAAGGCCAACTCGGTGATCGGCCTGGGGCAGGCGCTGGTCGAGCGCTTCGACGGCGAGGTGCCCGGCCGGCTGGCCGACCTGGTGACCCTGCCCGGGGTCGGCCGCAAGACCGCCAACGTGGTCCTCGGCAACGCCTTCGGCGTGCCGGGCCTCACCGTCGACACCCACTTCGGCCGGCTGGTCCGCCGGTTCGGCTGGACCGCGGAGGAGGACCCGGTCAAGGTCGAGGCCGAGATCGCGGAGGTCATCCCCAAGAAGGAGTGGACGATGTTCTCCCACCGGGTGATCTTCCACGGCCGGCGGGTCTGTCACGCCAAGAAGCCGGCCTGCGGTGCCTGCGGTCTGGCGGCCTGGTGCCCGTCCTACGGGGTCGGCCCGCTCGACCCCGAGGCCGCGGCCAAGCTGGTCAAGACCCCGGCCGCCTCGGACACCGAGTGAGCCGCGCACTGCGCTCCCTCGGCGCACTCGGCCTGCTGGTGGGCGTGCTCACCGGGTGCACGTCCGAGGACGCCGCGACCGAGGAGACCGTCGCGTCCCCGGCCGGCAGCGACGTGGGCACGGTGGAGACCGACCTCGAGCCGTGCCCGGAGCAGGCCGACGTCCCGGCCGCCGACAGCGACCTGCCGGCCACCGTCTTCGACTGCTTCGGCGGCGGCACCCTCGACCTCAGCCGCGCTCCCGGCGTGCCCACGGTGCTCAACCTGTGGGCCAGCTGGTGCGGCCCGTGCCGGGAGGAGCTGCCGCTGGTCCAGCAGCTCGCCGACGCCGCCGGTGACCAGGTGCGGGTGCTGGGCGTGGTCTCCGTGGACCGGGTGCCCGCGGCGGCCGCCTTCGCCGACGACGCCGGGGTGACCTTCCCCAGCGCGTTCGACGCCGACGGCGAGGTGATGGCCGGCATGGGGGTCAACAACCTCCCGTACACCCTCTTCCTGGCCGCCGACGGGTCGGTCGCCCACGTCCAGGTCGGCCCGGTGCACTCGCTGGAGGAGTTCGAGGGGCTCGTGGCCGAACACCTCGGGGTGCAGCTGTGACGGTCTCCGCCGCAGAGCTCGAGGAGCTCCCCGAGCACCTGCAGCGGCTGGTGGCCAACGCCGGGCAGCTGCCGCTGTGGCACCGGCACGGCCAGGCCTCCGACAGTGCGCGTCGCTCGGCGGTGCTCATCCTCTTCGGCGAGGGCCCGGCCGGGCCCGACGTGCTGCTGATCGAGAAGTCGGCGCACCTGCGCAGCCACGCCGGCCAGCCCGCCTTCCCCGGGGGCGGCGCCGACCCGGGCGACGACTACCCGGTGGGGACGGCGCTGCGCGAGGCCCACGAGGAGGCCGGCGTCGACCCGGCCGGCGTGCGCGTGCTGGCCACCCTGCCCGCGCTGTTCCTCGGCCCGTCGGACAACCTCGTCGTCCCGGTGCTGGGCTGGTGGGACGACCCCCGCGACGTCACCACCGGCGACCCGCGGGAGGTGGCGCGGGTGGCCCGGGTGCCGCTGAGCGAGCTGGTCGACCCGGCGAACCGCTTCCGCGTCCGGCACCCCGCCGGCTACGTCGGCCCGGCGTTCGGGGTGGCCGACATGGTCGTCTGGGGCTTCACGGCGGCCCTGCTGGACGCCGTCCTGGAGGCCGCCGGGCTGCACCAGCCGTGGGACGACGGTGACGTGCGCCCCCTCGCCGTCCCGCCGGTGCGGCCCGGCGACGTGCCGGTGGAGCCGGTCGACTCCGACGTCGCCGACCGCGCCGCGCCGACGGTGGCCGAGGACGCCGGGCAGAGCAGCTCCGCGCGTACCGTTCCTGGGCGATGACCACGGCCCCCTCGGGCGCCGGAGGCGTACGACGCCACCGGCCCGCCCGCCCGCTGCCCGGCCCGCTGCTGGCCCTCACCCTCGCCTCGGCCCTGCTCGCGGGCTGCAGCAACTCCCAGCCGGTGCAACCGGAGGTGACCCGCGTCGCCAGCGCCGAGGCCGGGACGGTGCGCACCGCCGCCGACGGCGTCCAGGAGATCACCGTGGAGACCGGCGACGACTACGAGTTCACCCCCGACACCTTCACCGTGGCCCCCGGCGAGGTGCGGCTGACGCTGCTCAACTCGGGGGAGCAGATGACCCACAACCTCCTGTTCACCGAGGGGGCGGGCCCGACCGAGATCACCGAGCAGATCCCGGTGCTCGGCCCAGGGCTGAGCGAGACGATCGAGTTCACCGTCACCGAGCCCGGCGAGTACCCCTTCGAGTGCAGCTTCCACGTGGCACTGGGCCAGGTCGGCACGATGACGGTGAGCTCCCCGGGATGACGGTGCAGGGAACGGGCGGGCTCGCGATCGACCGGGGGCGCTGAGCGATGTCCCTGGTCGACCTGACCCTCATCGTGCTCGCACTCGTCTTCGCGCTGTCCGGGTTCCGGCAGGGCCTGATCATCTCCGCCACCTCGTTCGTGGGGTTCTTCGGCGGTGCCGTGATCGGCGCCCAGCTCTCCGGCCCGATCGCCGACGACCTGGCCAACTCCTCGGTGACCCGGGTGTTCGTCGCCCTCGTCGTCGTCCTGGCCGGCGCGCTGATCGGCCAGCTGCTGGCCGGGCTGATCGGCCGAGCCGTGCGCAGGTGGGTCACCTGGGAGCCGGCCAAGGTCGTCGACTCGGTGGCCGGGGCGGTGGTCTCCGCCCTCGCCGTCCTGCTCGTCGCGTGGATGGTGGCCATCCCGCTGGCCAGCTCCCCGTTCCCCGGCGTGGCCGGCCAGGTGCGCCAGTCGTCACTCGTCCAGGCCGTCGACCGCACCGTGCCCGACGAGGTCCGCACCCTCTACGACTCGCTGCGCGAGGCGATCGACCGGCAGGGCCTGCCCGACGTCCTGGACCCGCTGACCCCCACCCAGGCACGCGACGTCCCGGCACCGGACCAGGCGTTGCTGGCCAGCCCGGTGGTCGACCAGGTGCGGGGCTCGGTGGTGCAGATCCGGGGGATCGCGGCCTCCTGCTCCCGGCAGATCGACGGCTCCGGCTTCGTCTTCGCCGAGGACCGGGTGATGACCAACGCCCACGTGCTGGCCGGGGTCACGGATCCGAAGGTCATCGCGGAGGGTGAGTCCTACGACGCCGTCACCGTGTACGTCGACGAGCCCACCGACGTCGCCGTGCTGGCCGTCCCCGGGCTCCCGCAGGAGCCGCTGGACTTCGCCGACGTACCCGTCGACACCGGCGCGGACGCGATCGTCATGGGCTACCCCGGCGGCGGGCCCTTCTACGTCGGACCGGCGCGGGTGCGCGACCGCGGGGACATCAGCGGCCCGGACTTCCGGGCCACCCGCACCGTGCAGCGCGACGTCTACGCCCTCTACGGGCAGGTGCGGGCGGGCAACTCCGGCGGCCCGCTGCTGGCGGCCGACGGATCGGTGCTCGGCGTGGTCTTCGCCTCGGCGATCGACGACCCCGAGACCGGCTACGCGCTGACCGCCGAGGAGGTGTCCGAGGCCGTGACGGTCGGTGGGGCGGCGGTCGCCGAGGTCGACACCGGCGCCTGCGAGTGAGAGTCGAAGGACCCCGCTGCCCCTCACCACTCGCGAGCTCGCGGCGGGACCCTGCAGCGGGGCCGTTCCAGTGGGCTACCTCGCCCAGGCGGCGATGGCGGCGGTGACCTCGTCGGGGGCCTCCTCGTGCGGGAAGTGCCCTACGCCGGGGAGCTCCCGCCACTCGTAGGCGCCGGCCACGTAGCGGCCCGACCCGCGTGCGGTCGAGGGCAGCACCGCACGGTCGAGTGCCCCGTGCAGTTGGAGGGTGGGGGCGGTGACGGGTGCGGCCATCCGCCGGGCGAAGCGCCACCCGTCCGGGCGCAGCTGCGAGCGACCGGCCCAGCGGTAGTACTCCATCGCCCCGTAGGCCGCCTGGGGGATGCGGCTGGCCGACCGGTACCGGCCGACGGCCTCGGCGAAGTCGGCCGTGTGCACCCAGGAGGGGCCGGCCCAACGGCGCATCAACTCGGCCACCGGGTCGTCGTCGGGCCGGGTCAGGCGCCGTTCGGGCAGCCGGGGGAGCTGGAAGGGCAGCGCATAGGCCAGGGCCCGCCGCTGCCGGGGGTCGGAGACCGAGCTGCGCAGCCGACGGGGGTGCGCGGCTGACACGACGACGAGACTGCGCACGCTCCGGGGGTGCAGCGCGGCCATGGTCCAGGCGACCAGACCGCCCCAGTCGGCGCCGACGACCACCGCCTCCTCCTCGCCGAGCGCGCGCACCACTGCGGCGGCGTCGGCGGCGGCGGTCGGCAGGTCGTACCCCCGGGGCGGCTTGTCGCTGGCCCCGTAGCCCCGCAGGTCGGGGGCGACCACCCGGAGCCCGGCGGCGGCCAGCCCGGTCAGCTGGTGCCGCCAGGACCACCAGAACTGCGGGAACCCGTGCAGCAGCAGCACCAGCGGGCCGCTGCCGGCCTCGGCGGCGTGCAGCCGGACGCCGTTGGCCGAGACGTCCCGGTGCGCCCACGGCCCCGGGAGCAGGACGCTGGTGGCGTCGGGCTGCTCCTCGGGCACCGTCACGGCCGCCGCCGGGCGTTGCTCGGCTCCGGGCGCCACACGGTCGCCGCGCCCGGTGAGGCGGCGGGCCCGCTCTCGCGGGTTCAGCGCAGCGGGGCGTGCGCGTCCTGGCGGACGACCTGGCCGTTCCGCACGGTCGGCAGGTCGTGGGTCCGCCGGCCGGGGGCCTCGCGACGCATCACGTCGGGGAGGTCCTGCAGCGTCTCGATGGTGCGCTCGGGCTTCTTGATCTTCTTGACCAGTCGCCAGCCCACCAGGCCGACGATCGCCGCCACCAGGACCAGCAGGGCGAACACGATGAGGAACGCCGCCCACCGGGGGAGCCAGACCGCGAGCAGTTCGGCGAGGAAGAAGAAGAAGAAGAAACCGGCGAAGGCCAGCATCACGCCGGCTGCGGCGAACGCGGCGGCGCCGGCCCCACCCCGCTTGACCGAGGTGCCGATCTCGGCCTTGGCGAGCTCGATCTCGCTGCGCACGAGGGTGGACACGTCGGCCATGGCGCTCTTGGCGAGCGTGCCGACCGAGGGCTCGGCAGGCCCGGCGGGACGACCTGCGAGCGGGGTCGCCCCGGCGGGACGACCCGCCGGCGGAGTCGTCGAGACACTGTGGGCCACGGATGGCTCCTCCCTGGTCGGTGCCGATCGGACGACGCGGCACGGTGCTGTCCCGGTGATCGTGCCGCATGCGCGTTCCGGCCGCCGTCCCGGATGCCCCGAAGGGGTCCCCGGGGGTGCGTCGTGCACCCCCCGGGGACCCCCTCAGGTCGATCCCCGGACAGCCCCTCGCAGAGGCCCGCCGCGACCGTGCGAACGGCGAGGTCGGGCCCCGTCCAGGGGCCCGGCCCGAGCTCGCGAGGGTCGGGGAGGACGGGCTCCTTCCTCAGTCCTCGCTGGGGGCGGCGGGGAGCTTGGAGCTGATCAGGTCCATCACCGAGGAGTCCGTCAGGGTGCTGACGTCGCCCAGCTCCCGGTTCTCCGCGATGTCCCGGAGCAGCCGGCGCATGATCTTCCCCGAGCGGGTCTTGGGCAGCTCGGCGACGACCATGATCTGGCGCGGGCTGGCGATCGGCCCGATCTCCTTGCGGACGTGCTGGCGCAGCACCTTCACCAGGTCCTCGCCGGAGTCGACGGCGTCCCCGCGCAGGATGACGAACGCCACGATGCCCTGCCCGGTGGTGGGGTCGGTCGCGCCGACGACCGCTGCCTCGGCCACCGTCGGATGGCTGACCAGCGCGGACTCCACCTCCGTGGTGGAGATGCGGTGCCCGGAGACGTTCATGACGTCGTCGACCCGGCCGAGCAGCCAGATGTCGCCGTCCTCGTCGAGCTTGGCGCCGTCGCCGGCGAAGTAGATCCCTTGGCCGTACCGGCTCCAGTAGGTGTCCTTGTAGCGCTCGTCGTCGCCCCAGATGGTGCGCAGCATCGCCGGCCAGGGCTCGGTGAGCACCAGGTAACCGGTGGCGCCGGGCTCGATCGGCTTGCCCTCCTCGTCGACCACGCTGGCCGCGATGCCCGGGAACGGGCGCTGGGCGGAACCCGGCTTCAGGGTGGTCGTGCCCGGCAGCGGGGTGATCATGTGGCCGCCGGTCTCGGTCTGCCACCAGGTGTCCACGATCGGGCAGCGGCTGCCGCCGATGTTCTTGTGGTACCAGAGCCAGGCCTCGGGGTTGATCGGCTCACCGACCGAGCCGAGCAGTCGCAGCGAGGAGAGGTCGAAGCCGGCCGGGACGTCGTCGCCCCACTTCATGAAGGTGCGGATCGTGGTCGGGGCGGTGTACAGGATCGTGACCCCGTACTCCTGCACGATCTCCCACCAGCGGCCCCGGTGCGGGGTCTCCGGGGTGCCCTCGTACATCACCGAGGTCGCCCGGTTGGCCAGCGGCCCGTAGACGATGTAGCTGTGCCCGGTGACCCAGCCGACGTCGGCCGCGGTCCAGAAGACGTCGGTGTCGGGCTTGAGGTCGAAGGTCGCCCAGTGGGTGTACGAGACCTGGGTGAGGTAGCCGCCCGAGGTGTGCAGGATCCCCTTGGGCTTCGCGGTCGTGCCCGAGGTGTACATGATGTAGAGCGGGTGCTCGGCGTCGAAGGCCTCCGCCTCGTGCTCGGCCGACTGACCGGCGACCAGCTCGTGCCACCAGACGTCGCGGCCCTCGGTCCACTCGACGTCGGTCTCGGTGCGCTTGACCACGAGCACGCTGCGCACGCCCTCGGTCTTGGTCAGCGCCTCGTCGACGTTCGGCTTGAGCGGGCTGGGCGCACCCCGCCGGTACCCGCCGTCGGCGGTGATGACCACCTTGGCGTCGGCGTCGGTGATCCGGCTGGCCAGGGCGTCGGGGGAGAAGCCGCCGAAGACCACCATGTGGACGGCGCCGATGCGGGCGCAGGCCAGCATCGAGATCACCGCCTCCGGGATCATCGGCAGGTAGATCGCCACCCGGTCACCGGCGGTCACCCCGAGCTCGGTGAGCGCGTTCGCCGTGCGGCAGACCTCGTCCTTGAGCTGGGCGTAGGTCAGCGTGCGGGTGTCGCCGGGCTCGCCGACCCAGTGGTAGGCCACCTGGTCGCCGTGGCCGGCGTCGACGTGCCGGTCGACGCAGTTGACCGCGACGTTGAGCTTTCCGCCGACGAACCACTTGGCGAACGGCGGGTTGCTCCAGTCCAGCGCCTGCTCCCAGGGCTCCGCCCAGTCCAGGCGGCGGGCAGCGTCCTCCCAGAAGCCGATCCGGTCGGCGGCAGCACGCTCGTGGACGTCGGGTCCGGCGTTCGCGGCCGCGGCCAGCTCGGCCGGGGGCGGGAAGCCACCCTCGGGCAGTTGGTCGGACAGGGCCTGGTCAGTCGTCTCACTCATGCGCACCTCCGTGGTCGGGCGCCGCCTGGACTTCGCGGCGCTGCCTCAGTGCACAACCTATGGCCCCGGTCACCCTGTCGTCAGGTCAGTGCCGCACGCGGTCGGCACGAGGTGGGCAGACTGGGCGGGTGAGCGACGACGGTGCCCAGGCGCTGGTGGTGTCCCGGCTGCCCGGGGCCGCCGCCCTGGGGCTGCTCGCCCCGCCGTCGGCGGCCGTCGTCCCGGGGCCACTGCTGGCCGACCCGGGATGGACGGCGCAGCTGCTCACCACCCGCGCCGTACGGCAGCGGACCGATGACCGGCGGGTGCTGGCCACCGTGTGGTGGTACTCGCTGTCCAGCGTGCTCCTCACCCCCGTGCTGGCCGGGCTGGTGACCGGCGTGGGCCTCTCCGCACGGCTGGTGGACACCACGGTGCACGCGCTGGCCGGTGGGGTGCCGGTCGCGGCGACCACCCGTGGGGGCTCGGGCCCGGACCTGGCCGGCGACCTGCGGACGACGATCGACGCGGTCGTGGCCGCGGTGGCCGAGGCCGGCGGGACCCGGGAGCGGCCGCTGTGGGCGATCGCGACCGACTCGCTGGCCAACCGGCTGCTCGCCCTCGGCCGCGCGGTCGGCGACGTCGCCACGGTGACCGCGCTGGCGGGGCCGCTGGCCGCCGCGATCGGGGCGCCGCTGCCGGTGCCGCGCTACGTTGACGTCGGCCGGCCCGACGGCGGCGCGACCCGGTTCACCCGGCGTGCCTCCTGCTGCCTGCTCTACCGGGTGCCGCACGAGGTGCTCTGCACCTCGTGCCCGCGCCGGGACCCCGGGGAGCGTCAGGTGCTGCTCGAGGACCTGGCCGAGCGGATGTGACCGGTACGGGGGCGCCACGCGGCGCCCCCGTACCGCTGATCAGCAGGCGCCGACGTCGTAGACGCGCAGCGGCACCGTGAAGCGGCAGCCGTACTGCGGGTCGGCGACCACCTCGGCGTCCAGCACGTCGTCGCCGGCCGGCCGCACGCCGTCCTCGACCCAGGCGACCAGGTCGGTGAACGCCTGCTGGTACTCCTGCGCGCTGAAGTCGCAGTGCGCGACGGAACGGATGGCCCGCTGCACGAGCAGGTCGCTGTTCCCCCGGGCCGCGGCGTCGCGGGCGTACTCCTGCTCCATGCTGAACGGCACGAACAGGTCGCCCAAGCCGTGCAGCGAGAGCACGGGGACGTCGAAGCGCCCGTCGATGGTGGGCACCCCGGAGAGGCCGTTGCTGCCGCGGTCGGCCCGCACCCGGAGGACCTCCTCGTTGAGCGCCTGCTCCTCGGCCGTCAGCTGCGGGTCGCCGTCCAGCTGGTAGACGGTGTCGGCGTTGCCGCCGACGGCGCCGCGCTCCTCCCCGAGGCCCGGGAAGACCGGGTACACGGTGAAGAGGAAGTCGGCGAAGGCGCTGAACCCCAGCTCGAACAGCGGCCGGTCCCCGCCGGTCCGCTGCTCGGTCAGGGCGCGCAGGTCCTCGCCGGCCTCGGTGAGCACGTACGGGTAGGGGGTGCCCAGCTCCGCCTTCATCTCCGGCACGGTGGTGGTCAGGTAGTCGGCCGGTGCCGGGTAGACCGGCGGGGTGTCGGTGAGCGCCTGCGCGGCGGCGTTGTAGTCCAGGAACGTGTCGAACAGCCGCCGGTCGCCCATCACGCCGCAGGCCGGCAGCGCGCCGTCGTAGGCGTTCGGGTACTGCTCGATGCTCACCCCGGTGACGTGCCCGCCCATCGAGACCCCGGACAGGTAGGTCAGGTCGGCCTTGCCCACGGTCTTCTCGAAGTACTTCAGCAACCGGTGGGTGCTCTTCACCCCGGAGACGACGTCGTACCCGTTCTCGGTGTAGCTGGAGGCGGCCCAGGCGTAGCCCTCGTCGACCAGGTGCTGCCGGAGGCCCTCGGGTGGGGAGTCGACGGTCAGGGTGGGGCCGGTGCCGCGGTACCCGTGCGCCCACATCACCAGGTCGCCGTTCCAGTCCGCCGGCACCTCGATCCGGTAGCCGGCGTCCTTGAGCACGCCCCAGCTGCGGGTGGTGGTGGTGCCCGGCAGCGCATCGAACGGCAGTGAGGCCTCGTCGACGACGTACTCGATCTCGGGCGACTGCGGGTACTGGGGGGTGGGCTGGTGCTTCGGTTGCGCACCGGCTGGGCCGGCGAGCACGGTGCTGACCAGGGCCAGCGCCATCGGCGCGAGCAGCAGTCGGGTGGGGCGGTGCATGAGGTCCTCCGGGGACGTCGTCGTTGACGGTGACCGGACGCTAGCCGTGCGTGTTGTGGATCACACGGGCGGGTCGGCTGCTCAGCCGGAGGCGGACCGGGGTCCTGCGGTCAGTCCACCTGGACCCGGCGGACCCAGCGCGCGATCTGCTCGGCGGTCTCCTCGGTGCGGGTCAGGGCCACCATGTGGCCGGCGCCGGGCAGCTGGACCAGCTCGCCGTCGGAGAGCTCCGGCATCAGCTCGTCGATCTCCTCCTGCGGCACCTCCGGGTCCAGCTCCCCGTGCACCACGAGGGTGGGGACGGTCAGCGCCGAGGCGTACCGGACGCCGTTGGTGCTGACGCTGGCCAGCGTGGTGCGGGCCAGCGGCACCCGCCGGCTGCCCATGAAGTCCTCCCGCACCTGGGCGACCGCGGCCTTCGGCGCACCCGGCTCGAAGGCGAACTTCCGCACCAGGTGGTCGGCCAGCGGCTCGATCGGCTTCACCCGGTTGGCGACCAGGGCCACCAGGCGCAGGGCGTGCAGCCAGACCCGGCGGAGCAGGCGGCGGGCCACCGGCGGCAGGTCACGGGCGAGCCCGGGGAAGGTGACGCCGGAGCCGCCCGAGCCGGCGAACACCACCGCACCGATGCGGTCCAGCCCGAGGTCCCGGGCGTGCACCACGATGATGCCGCCGCCGAGGCTGCTGCCGACCACCACCGCCTGCTGCCCGTCGGGCACCACCTCGGCGAGCACGGCGGCCAGGTCCTGGGCGTGCGCCTCCAGGCTGTAGTCGTCGGCGGGGGCGTTGCCGCTGCGGCCGTGTCCCCGCAGGTCGTACTGGACCACCCGGTGGCGGTCGGCGAGCAGTTCGGGGACGCGGCCCCAGGAGTCGGTGGTCATGCCCAGGCCGTTGACGAGCACGACGATCGGGCCGTCGGCCGGGCCACGGGTGCGCAGGGTCAGGACGGTGGCATCGGAGGAGACGACGTAGGACACCGAGGAACGGTACGTCGGCCGCGTCCCGTGCGCTCAGCGATCAGCCGGCGCCGAGGGCCACCACGTCACCGACCACCCACACGGCGGGCGGGCGGACGCCCTCGTCGGCGATGGTCCTCCCCAGCCCGGCGAGGGTGGTGCGCAGGGTGCGCTGGGCGGGGGTGGCGCCGTCGCTGACCACGGCGACCGGTGTCTCCGGGGCCCGGCCGTGCTCGACCAGGGCGGCGGAGATCGCCGGGGCGGTGTCCACCCCCATCAGCACCACGACGGTGCCACGCAGCCGGCCCAGCGCCGCCCAGTCGACGAGCGACGCCGGGTGCCCCGGCGGCACGTGCCCGGAGACGACGACGAACTCGTGCGTCAGCCCGCGGTGGGTGACCGGGACGCCGGCCAGGCCGGGGACGGCGATGGCACTGGTCACCCCGGGCACGACCTCGACCGGCACGCCGGCCGCGGTGCACGCCTCGAGCTCCTCGAAGCCGCGGCCGAAGACGAACGGGTCGCCGCCCTTGAGCCGCACCACCCGGCGACCGGCCAGCGCGTGGGACACCAGCAGCTCGTTGATCTGCTCCTGCGCCATCGAGCGCCCGCGCGGCAGCTTGGAGGCGTCGATGACCAGGACGTCGGCGGGCAGCGAGGCGAGCAGCCCCTGCGGGGCGAGGTGGTCGGCGACGACGACGTCGGCCGTGGCGACCGCCTGCCGACCGCGCACCGTCACCAGGCCGGGATCGCCCGGCCCGCCGCCCACCAGGACGACGCTGCCGGCGGCCACCGAGGGGGTGCGGGAGGCGCGGTCGGCGATGGAGCCGTCGGTCAGCCCGGTCAGCACCGCGTCCCGGACGCCGATGGCCCGCTGCGGGTCACCGCCGCCGTGCACGCCGATGACGAGGTCGCCCTGCCGGCCGACCGCCGGGGTCCACACGCTGGAGGCGCCGCGATCGTCGGCGCGCGCGCAGAACACCCGGTCACGCTCGGCCTCGGCGGCGACGGCGGCGTTCACGGCCGGGTCGTCGGTGGCGGCCACGGCGTACCAGGCGCCGGCCAGGTCACCGTCGACCCAGCGCCGCGGGTGCCAGGTGACCGAACCGGGCGCGACGAGCGCCTCGAGGGCCGGGGTGACGTCCGGGCTGACCACGGTGACCTTCGCGCCGGCCTCCAGGAGGCCGGCGACGCGGCGGTGCGCGACCTGGCCCCCGCCGACGACGACGACGCGGCGCCCGGTCAGGCGCAGACCCACCGGGTAGACGGTGCCCGAGGCCGGAGATGCAGTCACTTCTCGGTCACTCCGGCGGAGTCGAAGGTGGCGACGTCGCGCAGCGCGCGGGCCGCGCTGGCCACCAGCGGCAGGCTCAGCAGGGCGCCGGTGCCCTCCCCGAGCCGCAGGTCCAGCCCGAGCAGCGGGCGCAGGCCCAGTGCACGCAGGGCCAGGCCGTGTCCCGGCTCGGCCGACGTGTGACCGGCGAGCGCGTGTTCCAGGGCAGCCGGGCACAGGGCCGCGGCGACGAGGGCGGCTGAGCCGGCGATCACGCCGTCCAGCAGCACCGGCACCCGGGCGGCCGCCGCGCCGAGCACGAAGCCGGCCAGCGCGGCGTGCTCCAGCCCGCCGAGCTCGGCCAGCGCGGCGAGCGCTGCCTCGGGTGTGGCCGGGCGGCCCGCTACGCGGGCCACCGCGCGGGTGACCACCTCGATCTTGCGGGCCAGCGTGGGGTCGTCGATGCCGGTGCCGCGGCCGGTCGCCTCGACCGGGGCGGCGCCGGTGAACGCGCAGACCAGGGCCGCGGAGGCGGTGGTGTTGCCGATCCCCATGTCTCCGGTGACCAGGCAGCCGTGGTCGGCGGCGAGCGTCGTCGCCACCTCGATGCCGACCTCGACCGCCTGCCGGGCCTCGGTGAGGGTCATCGCCGGGCCGCGGGAGAGGTCGGCGGTGCCGCGGCGGACGTTGCGCTCCAGCAGGCCTGCGGCGGGGCCGACCGGGGAGGCCACCCCGACGTCGACCACGACCACGTCGGCGCCCAGCTGTGCGGCGAAGGCGTTGACCACCGCACCGCCGGCGGCGAGGTTCGCCACCATCTGCGCGGTGACCTCCTGTGGCCACGGGGTGACCCCCTGGGCGTGCACCCCGTGGTCGCCGGCGAAGACCGCGACCGCGGCCGGCTCGGGCAGCGGGGGCGGGCACGCCCCGGCGGTGCCGGCCAGCTGCGCGGCGACGTCCTCGAGCACCCCGAGGGAGCCGGGGGGCTTGGTCATCCGGTCCAGGCGCTCCCGAGCGGCCCGCTCGGTGGTGCTGTCCCGCGGGGTGATGGCCGCGATGGTCGCACCCAGCAGCGTGCCGGCGAAGGGGGTCGGGTCGGTGCTCAGCGGACCTCCTCGGTCGTGTCGATCGGGTCAAGGGTCTCAGCCAGGGCCGACGCGAACGCACGCGAGGTCTCCGGGTCGCGGACGGCGACCCGCAGGTGGTCACTGGTCAGGCCGGGGAACGTGTCGCCCCGGCGCACCGCCCAACCGCGGTCGCGCAGCCGCTGGCGCACCTGCGCACCGCCGGGCACGCGCAGCAGCAGGAACGACGACCGCGGCTCGGCCACGACCTGCACCCCCGCGGGCAGCGCGGCGACCAGCGCGGCCCGGTGCTCGGCGAGCCGGTGCGCCACCTCCTCGGCCTCGGCCCGGGCGGCCGGGCCGAGGCAGGCGGCCAGCGCGGCCAGCGCCGGGGTCGAGACCGGCCAGTGCGGTTGCTGCGCGGCCAGCGCGGCGACCAGGTCGGCCGGGCCCAGGGCGTAGCCGACCCGCAGCCCGGCCAGGCCCCAGGTCTTCGTCAGGCTGCGCACCACGAGCAGGCCGGGCAGGTCGCTGCGGCCGGTCAGCGACTCCGGCTCGCCGGGCACGGTGTCGGCGAACGCCTCGTCGACGAGCAGCACCCGCCCGGGGCGGGTCAGCGCGGCGAGGTCGGCGGCGGGGTGCAGCACCGAGGTCGGGTTCGTCGGGTTGCCGACGACGACGAGGTCGGCGTCGGCCGGGACTGCCGCCGGGTCCAGCCGGTACCCCGGCCCGGGCAGCACGAGCCGCTCCACCGGGTGGCCCGCGGCGCGCAGGGCGGCCTCGGGCTCGGTGAAGGACGGGTGGACGACGACCGCCCGGCGGGGGCGCAGCGCCCGCGCGACCAGCGTGAACGTCTCGGCCGCGCCGGCGGTGAGCAGCACCTCGGCGGGGTCGCGGTGGTGCGCGGCGGCGACCGCGGCGCGGGCCGGGCGCGGGTCGGGGTAGCCGGCGCTGGCCTCGACCGCCTCGTGCAGCACGGTGCGCAGCCAGGGCGGGGGCGCGTCGGCGCGGACGTTCACCGCGAGGTCGACCAGGCCGGGGGCGACCTCGACGTCGCCGTGATGCCGGAGGTCGACGTCGTCGACGTCGGGGGAGACGGCCACCGCGACCGTGACCCGGCCGTGCACCCTCTTGCTGACGACGAGCCGCCCACCTCCGAGCAGCGCCGCCGCCTCGGCCACCGACGCCGTGCCGACGGCGGCGGCGACCCGCGCCGACGGGGTGGGCACCGGGACGGCGGCCAGGGCCGCGGCCGGGTGCCCGGTCAGCAGCCAGCCGCGGCGCGCCGCCGCCTCGCGTACCCCCGGCTCGGCGGCCCGGACGTCCAGCGTGGCCAGTCGGACCGGGCCCTCCGGGGCCGGCAGCACGGCGTCGACGGCGGACAGCACCTCCTCGGCGGTCGCCCCGGTGGTGACGCCCACGCCGACGGTGGTCCCCGGAGCGGTCACGTGCGCACGCCGGGGCGGTCGGGGAGGGCGGCCAGCAGCGCGTCGGCGTCGCGGGGGAGGACGCCGTCGGGCAGCAGCCCGAGGGCCTGCAGCCGGGCGCCGACGCTGAGCGCCCACGGGCGGTCCAGCCGGGCCCGGGTCAGCAGCGCGTCGTCGCCCAGGACGACGTCCGGTGCGCCCTGCACCACCCCGCCGTCCACCACGACGGCGACCTCGTCGGCCCAGCGCAGTGCCAGGTCGACGTCGTGGGTGCTCATCACGATCGTCGAGTCGGCCTCCTGCAGCCGGGCGAGGGCGGCCAGTGCCTCGCCGACCGCGGTCGGGTCGAGCCCGGCGGTCGGCTCGTCGAGCATCAGCACGCAGGGCCGCATGGCGACCGCGCCGGCGATCGCCACCCGCTTCCGCTCGCCGTAGGAGAGCTGGTGCGTCGGGCGGCCTGCCAGGTGCGCCACGGCGAGCAGCTCCAGCGCCTCGGTGACCCGCGCCCGTACCTCGTCGTCGGGCAGACCGAGGTTCACCGGCCCGAAGGAGACGTCCTGGGCGACCGAGGCGCTGAACAGCTGGTCGTCGGGGTCCTGCAGCACCAGCTGCACCGCCTGCCGGTGGGCGCGCAGTCCTGAGCGGGTGTGGTGCAGTTCGGCGCCATCCAGGGTGATCCGGCCGCGCACCGGTGCCAGCCCGCCGGACAGGCAGCGCAGCAGCGTCGTCTTGCCCGACCCGTTCGCGCCCAGCAGCGCGAGCCGGCGGCCGGGCGGCACGGTCAGCGAGGCACCGTCCAGCACCCGGGCGCCCCGCTCGTACCCGGCGACCAGGCCCTCGGCCGCCAGCGTCAGGTGGCTCATGCCAGCACGCCCACGGTGACCAGGGCGGCCAGCCCGACGACGGTGCTCGCGACGAACCGGGGGGAGGAGGGCAGCACCTCCGGCAGCACCCGCAGCCCGGTCTCCATGCCGCGGCCGGCCAGCCCGTCGGACAGCCGCCGGGCCCGGTCCCAGGAGCGGGTCAGCACCGCGGCGGCCAGCATCCCCGACGAGCGGTACGAGTTCCGGATGCCCGCGTGCCCCATCCGGGCGGCCTGCGCCTCGCGGATCGTGGACAGGCTGGTGAGCAGCACGAACAGCATCCGGTAGGTCACCGAGGCCACCTCGACCACGGCGTCGGGCACCCGCATCCGGTGCAGCGCCGGCAGCAGGTCCGACATCGGCGTCGTCGTCGCCAGCAGGAGCACCGCCGCGCTGCCGGCGACCGCGTGCCCGACCAGGCCGCCCGCCCGGGTGACGGCGTCCGGAGCCCAGCCGAGGCCGCCGTCCCCGACCTGGACCACGGCCGTGACCGCGCCGATCAGGATGAACGCCAGCGGCAGCCGCACCGCGCGGCCGAACGTGCGCGCCGGCACCCGGGCCGGGCCCAGCGCCAGGACGACGGCGGCCAGCCCGACCAGCAGGCTCCCCGGCCAGGCCGGCAGCACCAGCGCGGCGAGCACCAGCCCTCCGCTGAGCAGCAGCTTGTCGGCGGGGGAGCGCAGCCGCCAGGCACTGGCCCAGGCGGCGTCGTCGATCGCCAGCCCGGTCACGGCGCCACGGGGGGCGTGGCTGCCTCCTCCGCCGTCCGGCGCTGTCGCTCCGCCGTCCGCCGGCCCTTCAGCCGGCCGAGCACGTAGCCCAGCACGCCGCCGCCCAGTGCCGCCTGCATCGCGAACAGTCCGGACTCGATCTCGGCGGAGCCGGGGGAGAAGACCGACTCGAACCACGGCTCGTAGCCGTCGTCGGAGTCCTCGATGAGCTCGGTGGCCTGGCTGTCCGTGCCGGCGTACTCGCTGCCGCCGTCGAGCAGCAGCGGGGTGGCGAACAGGGCGATCACGGCCAGCACCAGCAGTGCGGTGACCAGGTGCCGCCTCATCGCTCACCACCTGCCGTGGACTCGGCCACCGGGGCCGGATCGGGTCCCGGCGTGCGGCGGAGGACGCCGAGGCGCTCCAGCTCGGGGCGGGCGTTGACCACCAGCACCCGGAACAGCAGGACGCCGAGCAGGCCCTCGCCGATCGCCAGCGGCACCTGGGTGAACGCGAAGACGGACAGGAACTTCGCGGCCGCCCCGGCGAAGCCGCTGGCTGCGTCGGGGTGTGCCCAGGCCAGCTGCAGCGCCGTCGTCACGTAGGTGGCCAGGTCGGCCACGGCCATCGCGGCGAAGACCCCGGGGAGCAGACCGCCCCCACTGCGCCGGACCAGCCGGTAGACGGCGTAGCCGGCCCAGGGACCGACCACCGCCATCGAGAAGGCGTTGGCGCCCAGGGTGGTCAGCCCGCCGTGCGCCAGCAGCAGCGCCTGGAACAGCAGCACCACCGTGCCGAGCAGGGCCATCGCCGGTGGTCGGAACAGGACGGCGCCCAGCCCGGTGCCGGTCGGGTGGCTGGAGCTGCCGGTGATCGAGGGCAGCTTGATCGCGCTCAGCACGAAGGTGAACGCCCCGGCAGCGCCGAGCAGCAGGGTCGACTCCGGGTTCTCGCGCACCTCCGTGACCACGGCCCGGGCGCCGTGGACGACGAACGGGGCGGCGGCGATCGTCCAGCCGATGGCGTGCGCGGGTGGCAGGAAGCCCTCAGCGATGTGCATGCCCGACCTCCTGGGGGACCCGCGCGGCGGCGGCGACGAAGCGGGTGGCCATCCCGGGGGACCCGGCCCAGTTCAGGTGCAGGTAGGAGGCGTGCACGTTGCCGGTCACGAAGCCCTCCGGCCCGTCGGCGTTCCACTGCCAGGCGGGGGTCGCCCCGGCGGCCGGACCGGCGGTGGTGCGGTGGAACTCGTGCCCGCGCACCCGGGTGCCGGCCGGGGCCAGCACGCTGTCGGTGAGCGCCACCGCCGCGCGGTAGCCCAGCGTGAGCCGGGGGTGCATCGCCGTCGTCGTCGGCAGCACACCGCACATCGGCTCGCCGTCCAGCTCCTGGGAGAGGTACAGCAGCCCGGCGCACTCCGCGGCGATCGGGCCGCCGCGGGCGGCGAGGTCGGCGATCGCCGTCCGCAGGCCGACGTTGGCGCTGAGCGCGCTGGCGTGCACCTCGGGGAAGCCGCCGCCGACGACCAGCGCCCGGGTGCCCTCGGGGAGTGCGTCGTCCCGCAGCGGGTCGACGGTCACCACCTCGGCGCCGGCCGCGGTGAGCAGCTCGGCGGTCTCGGCGTAGCCGAAGGTGAAGGCCGGCCCGCCGGCCACCGCGACGACCGGGCGGCCCTCGACCGGGGTCACCTCGGCGGCCGGGTCCCAGGGCTCGCCGGTGAGGTCCGGCGCGGTGCGGGCCAGCCGCAGGACGGCGTCCAGGTCGATGCTGGACTCGACGACCGCGCCCAGCGCACGCACCGTGCGCACCGCCTCCGCCGACCGCTCGGCGGCCGGCACCAGGCCCAGGTGCCGGGACGGCGTCTGCAGCTCCGCGATCCGGCGGACCGCGCCGAGCACCGGCACCCCGGCCGTGCCCAGCGCCTCGCGCAGGATCGCCTCGTGCCGGTCGCTGCCGACCCGGTTGAGGACGACGCCGCCGATCCGCACCGTGGGGTCGAAGGTGGCGAACCCGTGCACCAGTGCGGCCACGCTGCGGGCCTGGGACGCTGCGTCGACGACCAGCACCACCGGGGCCTGCAGGTGGGCGGCGACCTGGGCGGTGGAGCCGTAGCCGGGCTCGACGCTGGCGTGCGCGGCGCCGTCGAACAGCCCCATCACGCCCTCGACCACCGCGACGTCGGCGCCCCGCGAGCCGTGCAGGAACAGCGGGGTGATCCGGTCGTCGCCGACCAGCCACGTGTCCAGGTTGCGACCCGGGCGGCCGGCGGCGAGCCCGTGGTAGCCCGGGTCGATGTAGTCGGGGCCGACCTTGTGCGGGCTCACGGTGAGCCCGCGATTGGTCAGCGCGGCGATCAGGCCGGTGGTGATCGACGTCTTCCCGGCGTTCGACGACGGCGCCGCCACCACGATCCGCGGGATGCGGTGGGTGCTCATCGCCCGGCGCTCGTGGCGACTGTGCAGTTGTGGTCGCCGACACGCGCGGACACGCCGGGGCGGGCGACCGCAACTGCGCACTCGACGGGGAAGGGGGCGGTCATCACCACTCGATCCCCCGTTGGCCCTTCTGGCCGGCGTCCATCGGGTGCTTGACCTTGGTCATCTCCACGACCAGGTCGGCGGCCTCGATGAGCGCCGGCGGGGCGTTGCGCCCGGTGATGACGACGTGCTGGCTGCCCGGCCGGTTCGTCAGGGTCTCGACGACGTCGTCGATGTCGACCCAGCCCCACTTCAGCGGGTAGGTGAACTCGTCGAGCACGTAGAAGCGGTGCGCCTCGGCGGCCAGGTCGCGCTTGATCTGCGCCCAGCCCTCGGCGGCGTCACCGGCGTGGTCGGTCTCGTCGCCGTGCTTGCGCGACCACGACCAGCCTGAGCCCATCTTGTGCCAGACCACCGGGCCGCCCTCGCCGGTGGTCTCGTGCACCCGGCCCAGTGCGGTCAGCGCGTTCTCCTCGCCGACCTTCCACTTGGCGCTCTTGACGAACTGGTAGACCGCGATCGACCAGCCCTGGTTCCACGCCCGCATCGCCATCCCGAAGGCGGCGGTGGACTTGCCCTTCATCTCGCCCGTGTGCACCGCGAGCAGCGGCCGGTTGCGGCGCTGCCGGGTGGTCAGCCCGTCGACCGGGACCGCGGTGACCTGTCCCTGGGGCATGTCAGGCCGCCTCTCGCACCGTGCGGACCAGCGACTCCGCGCCCAGCTCCTCGAGCCGCATCGTCTGTGCGCCCAGCGCCGTCCCCAGTGACGCGGCCAGCCCCAGCCGCACCGGCCCGGACTCGCAGTCGACGACGACGCTCGCCGTCCCGGCCGCGGCCAGCAGGCCGGCGGCCCGTCGGGCGTCGGAGAGGTGGTCACCGCCGCGCGGCCCGGTCGCCCGGCCGTCGGTCACGAGGACGAGCAGCGGACGGCGCTGCGGGTCGCGGACCCGCTCCAGCCGTAACGTCTCGTGCGCCCGCAGCAGCCCCGCGGCGAGCGGGGTGCGCCCGCCGGTGGGCAGGCTGGTCAGCCGGGCGGCCGCGGCCTCCACCGACCAGGTGGGCGGCAGGGTCAGCTCGGCGTCCCCGCCGCGGAAGGTGATCAGCCCGACCTTGTCCCGGCGCTGGTAGGCGTCCATCAGCAGCGAGAGGACGGCGCCCTTCACCGCGGCCATCCGGGAGCGGGCGCCCATCGAGCCGCTGGCGTCGACGACGAACAGGACCAGGTTGCCCTCGCGACCCTCCAGCGTCGCCTGGCGCAGGTCCTCGTGCTGCAGGCGCAGCCCGGCGCCGGTGCGGCCGCGGGCCCTCTGGTGCGGTGCCGCGGCCAGCACGGTGTCGACCAGGTGCAGCTTGGTGACGTTGCCCTCGGGGCGCTTCGAGCCGACCACCCGGCCGCGCTCGCTGCGCGCCTTCGACCGCCGGCCGGCCGCGCCCGCACCGATGCCGGGCACCTCCAGCCGCTGCACCCGGAACGCGACGTCCGGGGCGACGGCGGCCTTCTCCGGGGCGGGCGCGGCGTCGGTGTGCCCGCCGCCCTCACCCCGCGGTGCCGTCGTCGGCGGCTGCTCCCCGCCGTCCGGGCCGGTGCCGTCGTCCGAGGGGCCAAGATCGCGACTTTGGCCCCCGGGGGTGCCGCCGTCGGTCGGGCCGCCGGGCGGGTCGTTGCCGTCTGGGCCGCCGTCCGTCTGGTCGCCGTCGGTCGGGTCGGTGCCCTCGGGTGGGGTGGGGTCGTCGTCCGGCGGGGAGCCGGGGCGGGAGTCCTCCAGCGCCTGGTCCAGGGTGTCGTCGTCGAGGCCGGGGGCGTCGAAGGGGTTGCGCCGGCGGCGGTGCGGGAGGGCGAGCCGGGCGGCGACCCGGACGTCGTCCTCGGTGACGTCGGTGCGGCCGCACCAGGCGGCGTGCGCGATCGCGGCGCGGGCGGTGACCAGGTCGGCGCGCAGGCCATCGACGTCGAAGGCGGCGCAGACGCTGGTGACCTGGCGGAGCGCGGCGTCGCTCAGCACCACGCTGGGCAGCAGGGCGCGGGCCGCGGCGATCTGGTCCGCCAGCTCACGCTCGGAGACGGCCCAGGCGGCGGCGAAGGCGGCCGGGTCGGCGTCGTAGCCGAACCGGCGGCGGACCACCTCGGCGCGCAGGTCGGCGTCCCGGGGGGCGGCCACCTCGACGGTGAGGCCGAACCGGTCCAGCAGCTGGGGGCGGAGCTCGCCCTCCTCCGGGTTCATGGTGCCGACCAGCAGGAAGCGGGCGGCGTGCCGCACCGAGACGCCCTCGCGCTCGACGTAGGCCCGGCCCAGGGCGGCGGCGTCCAGCAGCAGGTCGACCAGGTGGTCGTGCAGCAGGTTGACCTCGTCGACGTACAGGACGCCGCGGTGCGCACCGGCCAGCAGCCCGGGCTCGAAGGACTTCACGCCCTCGGTGAGCGCGCGCTCCAGGTCCAGCGAGCCGACCAGCCGGTCCTCCGAGGCGCCGACCGGGAGCTCGACGAGGCGGGCCGGCCGGGTGACGGCGCGGTCGTCGGCGGAGTGTGGGCCGTCCGGGCACTCCGGGTCGGGGGCGGTGGGGTCGCAGGCGAAGCGGCAGCCGGCGACGACGTCCACCGGGGGCAGGACGGCGGCCAGGGCGCGCACCGTCGTCGACTTCGCCGTGCCCTTCTCACCGCGCACCAGCACTCCACCCACGGCGGGGGAGACGGCGTTGAGCAGCAGCGCCAGTCGCATGTCGTCCATGCCGACGACGGCGCCGAAGGGATAGGTCATCAGCAGACCACAGGTCCTCTCCCCGGGTGTCCACGCCCGGAGGTGGCAGGAAGCGACGGCGGGAGTTCCTGACTCCCCGGTCGGGACCGGGTCACAGTGGCGGGACCGCGCCGGAGTCGCACCGGGCTTCCTCCACTGCCGTCGCAGTTGGAGCGTCATTCGACCACGCGCACCCCGGGTGAGGACAGGGGCGTGTCTCTTGACGAAGTGGAAAGTGATGAGGCACTCTTTCCGGCATGGAAAGCGACGGGATCGACCGGGGGGACGCCGCCGCCCAGCTGGTCGCCCTGCAGGCCGACCGGGCGGCGCTGGCTGATCGCGTGATGCAGCCCTGGTGGCACGACGTGGCGTCGGGGCTGTTGCTCTTCGGCTTCCTCGCCTCCTACGTGATCGAGACCTCCTGGGTGCGCGCGATGGCGGTGCTCGTCTTCGCGCTGGGCCTCTGCGCGTTGGCGTGGAGCTACCAGCGGCGCACCGGCGTCTGGGTGTACCCGGACAGCAAGGCCTGGCTCACCTGGGTGCCGCTGGCCCTGGTCGTGTCGGTACCGGCGATGGTGCTGGCGGAGGACCACGGCCAGCTGTGGGCGATGCCCGTCGCCGGCGCCGTCCTCGGCCTCGCGCTCGCCCTGCTGAGCCGCTGGTGGACCCGTCGCTGGATCGCCGAGCTCCGGGGCGAGCTGTGAACGGCGGCGGGTCCCAGGCGGATGGGCCGGTGACCGGCCCAGAGGCGGCGGCCGCGCAGCTCGCGGCGCTGCAGTCGGACCGGGCTGCGCTGGCCGACCGGGCGATGCAGCCCTGGTGGTACGACGCGCTGCTGGGGCTGATGACCTTCGCCTTCTTCGCGTCCTACTCGCTGTGGTTCCCCTGGGGTCCGCTGGTGGCCATCCCCCTCTTCGGCGCGGGCACGCGCTGGCTGATGTCGGTGTACCGGCGCCTCACCGGCACGTGGGTCAGCGGCGACCGGTCCGGTCCGACCCGGCGTGCGTGGCGGGTGTGGATCGTCTGCAGCCTGGCGGTCCTGGCGCCGGCCATGGTGCTGGAGCTGCTCCTGGACGTCCGCGGCGCGATGGCGGTGGCCGGCGTGGTCCTCGGGGTCGGCATCGCGTTCATCAGCCGGTGGTGGTCCCGGATCTACATCGCCGAGCTCCGGGGCGAGCTGTGATGGGTGAGGACGGCGCCCGGGCGGACCCCATCCCGTCGGCCACCGAGCGGGACGCCGCCACGGCCCAGCTCGCCGCGCTCGAGGCCGACCAGGTGGCGCTCGCCGAGCGGATCGTCCAGCCGTGGTGGTGGGACGTCGCACTGGGACTCCTCTTCGCGGGGTTCATCAGCAGCTACTCCACCCACAGCGGCTTGGTGATCGGCGCGGCGCTGCTGGTCTTCCTGACCGGGGTGCGCGCTCTAGAGGCCACGTACCGGCGGATCACCGGGGTCTGGTGGGACGCGCGCGAGGTCGGCCCGGTCCAGGACCGGGTCCGCCGGGCGACACGCTGGTGGCTGGTCGGCTGCCTCGGTGCCATGGCCATCGGCGCCGCTGCTGAGTTCCTGCTCGACGTACGCGGCGCGATGGTCGTCGCCGGCGTGGCGCTCGGCATCGGGGTCGCCCTGAGCTCGCGCTGGGTGACCCGGATCTACGTCGCAGGTCTGCGGGCCGGGCGGTGACCGCCCTCGAACCGCGGTTCGACGCCGTCGTCCACGCCCCACCGCGGCTGCAGATCTGCGGGCTGCTGGCCGCCGTCGACACGATGGAGTTCGCCTCCGTCCGGGACGCGGTGCAGGTCAGCGACTCGGTGCTGTCCAAGCACGTCAAGCAGTTGGAGGAAGCCGGCTACGTGCAGGTGCGCAAGGCGACGATCGCCTCCCGCCAGCGCACCAGCCTGGCGCTCACCAAGGCGGGGCGGGCGGCGTTCGACGCCCACGTCGCCGAACTCCGCCGCATCGCCGGCGTCTGACGAAGGACCCCGCTGCCCCCCACCGCGCGCAGGCTCGCGGCGGGGCCCTGAGGCGGGGCCGACGGGGTCGGGCAGAGTGCCCGCCGTGGCGCGGGAGCGATGGCGGCGGGTGCTCGACTGGGCCGCGGTCCTCCTCGTCGGGACCGGAGCGACCCTGGCGCTCGACGTCCTCGCCGTGCCCTCGGCCGCGTTGTTCGGCGGCCTGGTGGCCGGGCTGGGGCGGGCGCTGCTCGGCTCGACACCGCTGGCGCTCCCGCGGCCGGCTGGCACCGGCGCGCAGGCGGTCATCGGCGTCTCGATCGGCGCGCTGATCCAGGCCGACACGCTGCGCACGGTCGCCGACCACTGGCTGCCGGTGCTGCTGATCACCGTCGCCACGCTCGCCGTCAGCCTGGTCGCCGGGCAGCTGATGCGGTTGCAGCCCGGGATCAGCCCGGTCACCGGCGCCTTCGCGATGATCGCCGGCGGCGCCTCCGGGATCACCGCGATGGCCCGGGACCTGGGCGCCGACGCGCAGGTGGTCGCCGTCCTGCAGTACCTGCGGGTGCTGCTGATCGTGATCGCGATGCCGATCGTGGCCACCACCGTCTACGGCGCCTCGGGTGGCGGCGCGGCCGCACTGGCCGACGACGGCCCCGGCTGGCCGGCCGGGCTGCTGTTCACCGTGGTCTGCGTGGTCGTCGGGGTGCTGCTCGGCCGGGTGAGCCGGTTGCCGGTGGGCGCGTTGCTGGGTCCGCTGACGGTGGCCGCCGTCCTCGACGTGACCGGGCTGTCGCAGGGGGCCACCGTTCCGCCGCTGGTGGAGGCGGCCGGCTTCCTGGCCATCGGACTGCAGGTCGGGCTGGGGTTCACCCGGGCGAGTCTGCGGCTGGTCCGCCGGACGTTGCCCCTGGCGATCGTGCTCATCGTCGGCGCGGTCGTCGCCTGTGCCGGGCTGGGGGTGCTGCTGTCCCGCACCGCCGGGGTGAGCGCGCTCGACGGGTACCTGGCGACCACGCCGGGCGGGCTCTACGCGGTGCTCGCCACGGCGACCGGCAGCGGTGCCGACGCGACGTTCGTGCTCGCGGTCCAGGTGCTGCGGCTGTTCGTGATGCTCTTCTCCGCACCGCTGCTCGCCCGCTGGCTGGGTCGGGGACAGCGACCGGGGTAGCAGCCGCTCGGCAACGATCCGCGGTCGCCATGTGTCAGGCGGCGCAGACGTGGCATGTCCCCGTGCATGGCAGCTGAGGAACCCCGATCCGACCTCGATGACCGGGCCGCCCCCGCCTGGCTGGTGCGCACCGCCGCCGTGGGCGGGCGGCTGCTCGTGCTCGCGGTCCTGGTCTGGCTGCTCGCCGGGCTGGCCGTGAAGCTCACCCTGGTGCTCGTCGCCGTGCTGACCGCGCTGCTGCTCGCCGGGGTGGCCGCACCTGCGGTGCAGTGGGCCAGCAGGCGAGGCGTGCCGCGGTGGGTCTCCGCCGGTGCGGCCGTGCTGCTGCTCCTGGTGGTGCTGGTCGGCGCGCTGCTCGGCCTCAGCGCCCGGGTCGCCTCGCAGCTGCCCCAGCTCCGCGACGCCCTGGACCGGGTGTCCACCCAGTTCTCGGAACGCTTCGGCATGTCGATGCCCTCGATCGGTGACCTGGTGGGCGGCGGAGGGCAGGGCGGCTCCGGCGTCGGCGCGCTGGTCGGGCCGGCGCAGACGCTCCTCGAGGCCCTCCTCGGCGTCTTCCTCGCCCTGGCACTGGCGTTCCTGTTCCTGACCAGCGGTCCGGGCATGTGGCAGTGGCTGCTCGGCAAGTTCGGCGGCCGGGTCCGGGAGGACGTCGACGCGGGCGGCCGGGCGGCGTGGGGCACGGTGGGTGCCTACGTGCGCGGGCTGACCATCGTGGCGCTGTTCGACGCGGTCGGCATCGGGCTCGGTCTGCTGCTGCTCGGCATCCCGCTGGCGCTCACCCTGGCCGCGCTGCAGTTCGTCGCCTCCTACATCCCCACCATCGGCGCCTTCGTCGCCGGGGCGGTGGCCGTCCTGGTCGCCTACGGCGCCGAGGGCCTCGGCACCGCCGCGCTCGTGCTGGGCCTGGTCGTGCTCGTCCAGCAGCTCGGCAACGACGTCGTCGAGCCCTACGTGATGAAGAGCCGGCTGCCGATCAACGCGGCCATGGTCCTGATCGCGGTGACGGCCGGTGGACTGCTGTGGGGACTGGCGGGCGCGCTGCTGTTCGTGCCCCTGCTCGCGGCGGCGTCGGCGGCCGGCCACGAGGTCTGGGCGCGGCACGGATCACGCCCGATCGCCGGGGGCTGACCGCCAGCGCTACGGGACGAGCGGCTCCTCGGTGCCTACCCTGGTCGGGGCCGCCACCCGGCGGGGCACTGGCACCGAGCGAGGAGGACCGCGCTGTCCGAGAACGACACGGCCGCGACCGGCACCCCCGAGGACGAGGGCGCCGTGCTGTTGTTCGTCGGCGGCCCGCTCGACGGTCGGGTCGAGGTCCGCGAGGCCCGGCACGGTGAGCCGCTGCCGACGATCACCCACACCCACCTGCACGGCGGGCCGAAGGTGGTGCACCGGTACGACCTGCGGTCGCTGACCGACTCCGCAGGGGTCTACCACCTGCGGTCCCGCACCCAGCCGGACGACGACGCCGGCTGACGGGTCCCGCCGTCAGCCGCGCAGCCGGCGCACCGCGACGGCGACCTGGTCGAACTGGGCACGGCCCAGCGCCGCGCCCTCGCGCCGGACGTCGCTGGGGTCGATCCGCAGGACCCGGTCGATCCGCGCCTCGCTGGGCCGGCCCTGCCGATCCCACGCGCCGCTGCCCACGTCGACCCAGTGCCGGCCGTGCCGGGCCTCGTCGGCGGCGTCCCGGTCGTGGTCCTTGCTGGTCAGCATGAGACCCAGGAGCGCGTCGCCGTCGCGACCGACGACCAGCACCGGCCGGTCCTTGCCGCGGCCGTCGCCCTCGTCGAAGGGCACCCAGGTCCAGACGACCTCGCCCGGGTCGGGACGGCCGTCGGCCCGCGGCGCGTAGTCCAGTTCCAGCGGTCCGGTGTAGTCGGTCGCCAGGTGCACGCGCCGGGGCGGCCCCGCCGGGGGGAGCGGTGCCCGGGCGGGGAGCTCGGCGCCCGGTGTGGCCCACTCGGGGCGAGCCGGGGAGTGGTCGTCGGGACGCCTGCGCGCCCGGTCGCCCCGCCGGAGACTCCGCGCACCCTCCTGGACGACGACGCCCACCAGTCGCTCGAGTGTTCTCCGCCAGTTGCTGCCCGCCACCCTCGGCACGGTAGGCGATGGCTACCGCGACGCGCCGGGCGAGGACACGCCGGAGCCCGTCGGCGGTTCGGCCGCGCGCACCGCCGTGCAGACGACACGCGTGTGACTTCTGTGACAGATGGTGCCGAGAATGCTGCGAAGTGGTCACGACAACGCTTCACTCGCGGGCTGCCGGGTCACACTCCTGACGGCGACACGATCCGGTCGCCATGGGGGAAGAGGGTCGAGAGATGGCCATGGTCGAGCCGGTGCACCCGGCGGAGATGCTCGTGCCACCGGCGGTGCGCGCGAGCGCCCTCGCCGCCTGGCAGCTGGTCGAGGACGCCCGTTACCGGACGCCGGACCGACAGCGCCGCAACGAGCGGCGGCGCCTGCTGGCCCAGCGCGCCGTGGCCGACCGCAAGGCCGAGCGGGAACACCGCACCGACTGACGGACGACCCCGTGCTCCCGGTTCCGCGGGCTCAGCAGGGGCCCGCGGTCAGGTGAGGCAGAACTCGTTGCCCTCCGGGTCGGCGATCGTCACCCAGCGGTGCGGACCCTGCTGCCCCTCGTGCAGCACGGTGGCCCCACGCGCGGTCAGCCGCGCCACCTCGGCGTCCACGGCCTCCGCGCCCACCGCCACGTCCAGGTGCACCCGGTTCTTCACCGTCTTCGGTTCAGGGACCAGCTGGAACAGCACCCGCGGCGCCCCGCCCGTGGGGTGGTTGATCGCCGCGCCGGCCGTCCAGACGAGCTGGCCGTCGTACTGCATGGTGTCGGCCTCGGTCGCGAGGCCGGCGTCGACCATGCGGCGGATGAAGGCCTCGTCGGTGGGTTCTCGATCCCAGCCCAGGGCCTCGGCCCACCAGTCGGCGAGCGGGTGGGGCGCGACCGAGTCGACGGTGACCTGGAAGGTGTGTGCCATGCCGGGCATGCTGCACCCGGCCACCGACAGGAGCTAGAGCTCCCGGGCGAGGTCCGCGCGGATCGTCGCGTCGTCGGGCAGCGGGGTCTCCAGCGCGCAGTGGTCCTTCAGCACCTGGCCGAACGGCGTCATCGTCGAGCGGTCGACCTGAGCCGAGGGGTCCCACAGCCGCGAGCGCATCACGGCCTTGCCGCACTGGAAGTAGGCGCGCTCCACCTGCACGACCAGCACGGAGCGGGGCTCGCGGCCGAACTCGGTGAAGTCGATGCCCAGGTCGCCGGCGCCGGCCAGCGACGTCGTCCCGTAGACCTTCAGCGTCTCCTCGCAGCCGGGCACGAAGAACAACAGCGCCGCCCGCGGGTTGGCGGCCAGGTTGCGCAGGCCGTCGACCCGGTTGTTGCCCTGCCGGTCGGGCAGCGCCAGGCGGTGCTCGTCGAGCACGTGCACGAAGCCAGGCTCACCGCCGCGCGGGGAGACGTCCGGCCACCCCTCGGCGTCGGCGGTCGCCAGCGTGGCGAACGGCGACCGGCTGATGAAGGCCCGGCAGTGCTCGTCGACCCGGTCGATGACCTTGTCGAGCACCAGCTGGGACGGGGCCCGGTAGCCGGCCAGCACCTCGAGGTCGGCAGCGGTGGTGTCGGGGGCGGCAGTCACGGCCCCGACGGTAACGGCCGGGCCGCCGGAGGTGGTCGGTAACCTGCCCCCTCGTGCCTGCGGTGTGGAGTGCTCCGGTCCGGTTCGTCGAGTGCGACCAGCAGGGCGTCGTCTTCAACGCCCACTACCTGACCTGGGCCGACGAGGCGGTCACCGCCTGGTGGGGCACGGTCGGGGTCCCGCACGGGGCGCTGGACGCCTGGGGCGTCGAGTACCTCGTCAAGGCCACCGCGCTGGACTGGAGCTCCTCGGCCCGGTACGGCGACACGGTCGCGGTCGACGCCGAGCTGACGAAGCTGGGCCGCACCAGCCTGACGCTCCTGCTCACCGTGCGGGTGGGCGAGCGGGTCTGCTGCACCGTGCAGACCACGTACGTGGCGACCACCGGCGGTCGGCCGGTGCCGTGGCCCGAAGTGGTGCGGGCCCAGGTCAGCGCGGGCTGAGCCCGCTGGCCAGCACCGGGAGCCCCGCCGGTGGCCCGGACTCGACCAGCCGCCACAGCGCGTCGGTGTCCGCGTGCTCGGCGATCAGGTCGCCGAGTGCGTCGAGCCGGGCCTCGCGTTGGCGCGCGAAGTCCGTGCCGGGGGCCACGGTGAACCGCCGGCCGGCGATCCGGGCGACCTCGGTGAGGAAGGCCCGGCGGAAGCCGTCGGACTCCAGGGCCCCGTGCCACGTCGTCCCGAAGACCGAGCCGGCGCGGGCGCCGTCCAGGAACGGCTCGGCGCCGTCGTCCAGGCACACCACGCCGTGGTGGATCTCGTACCCGCGGACCGGCTCACCCAGGGCGGAACCGGTCGGCCGGCCCAGCGTCTTCTCCCGGGCGAAGGTCACGTCGGCGGGCAGCAGCCCGAGCCCGGGGACGACGCCGGCCCGGGACTCGACGTCGTCGCTGATCGTGCGGGCCAGCATCTGGTGGCCGCCGCAGATGCCGAGCACCGGGCGGCCCTCGGCGGCCCGCCGGGCGACGGCGTCGGCCAGCCCGGTCTCCCGCAGCCACTGCAGGTCGGCGACGGTGGACCGGGTCCCGGGCAGCACCACCAGGTCGGCGTCGGCGAGCTCCTCGGGACGGGTGGCGTAGCGCAGCAGCACGCCGGGCTCGGTGGCCAGCGCGTCCAGGTCGGTGAAGTTGGACAGCCGGGGCAGCCGGGCGACCGACACCCGCAGCACGTCCTCCCCGTGCGGCGGACCGGCGGGGGCGCGGACGGCGTCGACGCCCAGGGAGTCCTCGACGTCCATCTCCAGGCCGCTGCGCCAGGGGAGCACCCCCAGCGTCGGCCGGCCGGTGAGCGCGGCGAGCTGGTCCAGACCCGGGGCCAGCAGTCGGACGTCGCCGCGGAACTTGTTGACCAGGAAGCCGGCGACCAGCGCCTGGTCGGCCGGGGGCATCAGCGCGACGGTGCCGTAGAGGGCGGCGAACACCCCGCCCCGGTCGATGTCGCCGACCACCACCACGGGCAGCCCGGCGGCGGTGGCCAGGCCCATGTTGGCGATGTCGTCGGCGCGCAGGTTGATCTCGGTGGGGGAGCCGGCGCCCTCGCAGACCACCACGTCGAACCGGGAGCGCAGGTCGGCCAGGCAGGCCAGCGCCTGCTCCAGCAACGCGGCCTTCATCGGCCGGTAGGACAGCGCCGTGACGTCGGCGACGGGCTTGCCGAGGACGACGACCTGGCTGGCGTTCTCCCCGCCCGGCTTGAGCAGCACCGGGTTCATCGCGGCCTCGGGTTCCACCCGGGCGGCGGCGGCCTGCATCACCTGGGCGCGACCGATCTCGGCGCCGTCGGCGGTGACCATGGAGTTGTTGCTCATGTTCTGCGCCTTGAACGGCGCGACCGACACGCCCTGGCGCACCAGCCAGCGGCAGATGCCGGCGGTGACCACGGACTTGCCGGCGTCGGAGGTCGTGCCCGCGACGAGCAGCGCGCCGCTCAGGGCTGTGCTCCCCAGCCGGTCTTCTCCTGGCCGGACAGCTCCGCGATCGCCTCCATCACCTGGTCGGTGACCTCGCGCCGCGCCCTGCCCTTGCCCGCCAGGCCCCGGTGCTCCGGGAAGGTCAGCGGCTCCCCGAAGGTGACCCGGACCCGGTGCGGGCGCGGCCACCTCGCGCCGACCGGCTGGACCTTGTCGGTGCCGTGCACCGCCACCGGCACCACGGGGCAGTCGGCGGTCAGCGCGAGCCAGGCCACGCCGGTCTTGCCGCGGCCGAGCCGGCCGTCGCGGGACCGGGTGCCCTCGGGGTAGACGCCGAACGCCTCCCCGGCCCGCAGCACGCCCAGCGCGGTGTCCAGCGTGGCCTGGGCGGCCCGGGCCTCCTGCCGCTCGACCGGCAGTGCGCCCAGCGCGGTGAACAGCGTGCGCGTGAGCCAGCCGCCGACGCCCGACCCGTGCCAGTACTCGGACTTGGCCAGGTAGCCGACCTTGCGCGGCGCCATCAGCGGGATGGCGAAGCTGTCGATGAAGGAGAGGTGGTTGCTGGCCAGGATCACCGGGCCACTCAGGGGGACGTTGGCCCGGCCGGTGACCTTGGGTCGGAAGGCGAGGACGAACAGCGGCCGGAGCACGAACCGGACGAGCAGGTAGAACACGCCGCAGTCCCCCTTCCTCGTCCCGGCCCATGTGGCGCGGGTCCCGGCATCTTCTCCGACGACCGCCGGCCGGGGACGAGCGGGTGCGCTCAGACGGAGCGGCCGGGCGGGGACGCGTCGTGCAGGATCTCGCGGACGTCGTCGGGCAGCGGGTGGCGGCCGCTGGCCGAGTCGACGATCGCGACGGCCACGTCGCGCACCTTGCGGTGGGTGTGGCTGGAGATGTGCGCCAGCAGGTCGAACGCGACCTGGTCACCGCAGCTCATGAGCAGCATCAGGACGCCCTTGGCCTGCTCGATGGCCGCTCGGCTGGCCATCGCGCTGCGCAGCTGCTCGACCTCGGTCTCCAGCTGGTGCACGTGCTCGTCGGCGGGCTGGGGCGGGCGGCCCTCGGTGATGTCGACGACGAGGCCGGCCAGGGCGACCACCGCGCCGGACGCGTCGGTCTCCGGCTCGCAGGCGAGCACGACCGTCCGCTGCTCGCCGTCGGCGCGCACCACGCGGTGCTCGCGGGTGACGGCGGCGCCGGTGGTGCAGGCGACGGCGAGGGCCTCCTGGACGCCGGGGCGGTCGGCCGGGTGCACGTGGGCGAGGAGGAGCTGGGCACCGGGCAGGGTCGAGCCGTCCGGCATGCCGTAGAGGGCGTGCAGCTCCGGGGACCACCACCACTGCTCGGTGGCCAGGTCACCATGGAAGCGGCCGGTCAGTCGGGCGACGTCGGAGTCGACCGCGTGGAGCGCGCGGTGGACCCGGCCGGTCGCCCCGCTCGGGGTCGGGGCTGCGGGGTGGCGGTGGAGGGCGGAGGGCGACATGGCATCAGCCGGTTTCTCTGCTGGCGCACCGGTTGCTCCGGTGGAGGTCGTCGAGCCGTTGGCTTGACCCGGGCGACCCATCGAGCCCGCAGGCCCGACCGCTCCAGTGCCCGAGAAGTTACCGCTCGTGTGCACGCCGTGCACTCCTGCCCCAGCCCATCGAAAGAGCCACGGGCGGGTCTGACCTGGGGTGACGACCCGATCACTCAGATGACGGTGGGCGCCGGAGTCGTCGGGTGACGGCCTGCCAGGCTGAGGGTCCCGGCGAGGGACGCGAGCACGTCGACCGCGGCGCACAGCTCGTCGGCCGGTCGGGTGAACGGGAGCCGTAGGTGGTCGTCGAAGGCGTGCCCGGTGCCGAAGACCCGCCCCTCGGCCAGCAGGACGCCCCGCGGGGCCGCTCCCGCGGTGAGCGCGGCGGAGCTCAGCCCCGGCGGCAGGGCGCACCACAGGGAGAGCCCGCCCGCCGGCGGGTGCACCCGCCACTGGGGCAGTCGGGCGGCCAGCGCGGCCAGCAGGGCGTCCCGCTGGGTGCGCAGCTGGTCGCGCCGCCAGGTCAGCACGGCGTCGAGGTCCTGCACGAGGGTGATCGCCGCGAGCTGGTCCAGCAGGCCGACGGAGAGCTGACGCCGCCCCAGCACCGCGCTCAGCCGAGCGGCCAGCGCGGCGTCGGCGCGCAGCCAGCCGATCCGCAACCCGCCCCAGACCGGCTTGGCCAGCCCACCGACGGTCACCGTCGCGGTGTCGGGCAGCCCGGCGGCGTACGGCGGCAGCGGGCCGCCGTCCGGGCCCTCGTCCAGGTACAGCTCGGCGCACGACTCGTCCACCAGCGTCAGCACGCCCTGCTGCCACAGGGTCGCGGCCAGTCGGCGGCGCCCGGCGGCGGTCAGCCGGGCACCGGTCGGGTTGGTGAAGTCGGGGATGAGCACGGCCATCCGTGGGCCGCTCTGCCGGGCGGCGAGGTGCGCCGCCTCCACGAGGTCGTCGGGACGGCGCTCATCGACGGGTACCGGCACCAGCCGCGCGCCCACGCTCTCCACCAGCCGCAGGGCGCCGGGGTAGCTGGGGTGTTCCACCAGCACCCGGTCGCCCGGCTCGAGCAGGGCCTCGGCGACCACCGCCGAGGCGTCGCCGACGCCGGAGGTGACGACGACCTGGTCGGGGTCGGTCGGCAGGCCGCGGGCGGTGAACCGGTCGGCGATCGCGGCGCGCAGCTGGGGCAGGCCGCCGGGGGCGTACCCGTGGCCGGCGGTGTAGGCCGGGAGCCGGCGCAACGCCTGCTCGTAGGCCGGCTCCAGCTGAGGTGCGGCCGACGGCGCAGCGTGCGCCAGGTCGACCAGTCCGGGGACGTCCCGGGGCAGCCAGCCGGCCGAGGGTGAGGCGCCGCTGGGCACCTCGACCACCGTGCCCGAGCCCTGCCGGGTGCGCGCCCAGCCGTCCTCCCGCAGCACCCGGTAGGCCGAGGCGATGGTGACCCGGCTGGTGTCCAGGGCCGCGGCGAGGTCGCGCTCGGCAGGCAGCCGGGTGCCCGCGGGCAGCTGGCCGGCCAGCACCAGCTCACGGACCCGCCGGGCCAGCCCGGCGTACCGGGGACCCGGCAGGGCGGTCACCGGCCCGATGAGCGCAGCGACCTCATGCGCCGAGGTGGTCTGGTTCTCGACGACTGGCATGAGGCCACTGTGCCGCATTGGCCTCATTCCCGCGGGTTCACCTGGTGCCAGTCTCGGGCCATGAACCCGACGACTGGTCTCCTCGTCCTGATCGGCCTGTTCCTGGTGCTCGGCGCGCTGGCCGGTCACACGCTCCTGGTCACCCTGCGCGGAGGCCTCGGCCCCGCGGCCCCGCCGGCCAGTCACGAGGAGGCCGACCCGGCCGGCTTCTTCCCTCCGCCTGCGCCGCGGAGGGCACGGCGCTCCCAGCCATCCGGTCAGGCGGAGGCGCCCCGCCGGCGCGCTCGGCTCAGCCCCGCGAGGGCGGCGGCCGCCGTCCACACCGCTCGGGAGAGCCGGACGGCCCGGCGGATGTCACCGCGCACGGGGGGCTGACCGTCGCCCAGCGTGGGCCGCTCCTCCACGCGGGTGCCGTAGACGTTGCGGCCGCCCAGCCGCAGCCCCAGGGCACCGGCCAGCGCCGCCTCGCACCGGCCGGCGTTCGGGCTCGGGTGGGCGGCGCCGTCCCGGTGCCAGGTCCGCCAGGCGCCGGCCGGCGACCCCCCGGCCAGCGGCGCGACGGCGACGGTCAGCAGGGCGGTGAGCCTCGCCGGCAGCCAGTTCAGGACGTCGTCGAAGCGGGCTGCGGCCCAGCCGAACTCGGCGTAGCGCGCCGACCGGTACCCGACCATCGCGTCGAGGGTGTTGGCCGCGCGGTAGCCGAGCAGTCCAGGCAGGCCGGCGACCGCCCCCCAGAAGAGCGGGGCGACGGCGGCGTCCGAGGTGTTCTCCGCGACCGACTCCACGGTGGCCCGCACCAGCTCCGGCTCGCCGAGGCCGCTGGGGTCGCGGCCGGCCAGGGTGGGCAGGTGCGCCCGGGCGGCCGGCAGGTCCCCGGCTCCGAGGTGCCCCGCCATGGTGTCCGCCGCCCGGCCCAGTGAGGTGCCGCCGAGCACGGCCCAGGTGGCTCCGGCGGTCAGCAGGGTCCGGGCGACCGGCCGGTCGGCGGTCGCCCGGTGCAGCACGGCGCCCAGGGTGGTCGCCGTCCCGACGCAGAACGCGGTGTACCCGACGCCGGCCGCCCGGGAGTCCCGCCAGACCCGGCGCTCCAGCGCGGCGGCCGCCCGACCGAAGCCGGCGACCGGGTGGCCGCGGCGCGGATCGGCCAGCAGCAGGTCGGCGAGGGCGCCGAGGGCGAGCCCGGCGGCGGTCGGAGCGGGCCGGGTGCGCATCGCGGTCACTGTAGGCAGCGGGGGCACTCCCTAGGATCGACGGTCATGCGCCTGCCCGGCCGTTACGACGGCGTCGCCCGGCCGATCGTCACCTACGGCAGCAACCCGGTGTTGCACCGGCCGTGTGCCCCGGTGACCGAGTTCGACCGGGGGCTGCGTCACCTGGTCCTGGACATGTTCGCCAGCATGACCGCCGCCGACGGCGTCGGGCTGGCGGCCAACCAGATCGGCGTGGATGCGCGGGTGTTCGTGATCGACTGCCCGGACGCCGACGGCGAGGACGTCATCGGCTACGTGGTCAACCCGGTGCTCACCCTGCTCGACCCGGTCGGGGACGAGCCACCGGTCGAGCTGACCGAGGAGGGCTGCCTCTCGGTGCCGGGCCCCTACGCCGAGCTGGAGCGCGCGTTCCGGGCCCGGGTCGACGGGGTCGACCTGCAGGGGGAGCCCACCGCGATCGAGGCGACCGGCATGGCCGCGCGCTGCCTCCAGCACGAGGTCGACCACCTCGACGGGACCGTCTACGTCGACCGGCTGCCCACCGACCTGCGCGAGCGGCTGCTGGCCGAGGCCGCCGGCCCCGAGGGCGACCTGCCCGCATGAGCGGGTTCTCCGTCACGGTCGTCGGCGTGGGCGCGGACGGCTGGGACGGGCTCTCCCCGGCCGCCCGGCGATCGATCTCGGCGGCGGAGGTGCTGCGGGGGAGCGCCCGTCAGCTGGGGCTGGCCCCTCCGGACGTCGTCGCCGAGCGGGTGCCCTGGCCCTCGCCGATGGGTCCCGCCCTGGCCGACCTGCCCGCGGCCCACCCGGGGCGCCGCGTCGTCGTGCTCGCCAGCGGTGACCCGATGTTCTCCGGCGTCGGCACCTCGCTGGTCCGGCTGTTCGGCGCCGACGCCGTCGAGGTGGTGCCGCACCCGTCGTCGGTGACGCTCGCCTGCGCCCGGCTGGGCTGGGCAGTGGAGGAGACGACGGTGGTCTCCGTCGTCGGCCGGCCGGTCTCGCTCGTCCTGCCGCACGCCACGCCCGGCCGGCGGCTGCTGGTGCTGGGCTCGGACACCCGGACGCCGGCCGACGTCGCCGCCCTGCTCGCCGGGTCCGGCTCCGGCGCCAGCCGGCTCACCGCGCTGGCCCAGCTCGGCGGTCCCACCGAGCGCCGGTTCACCGGCACCGCCACCGGGTGGCCGCACCCGGAGACCGACCCGCTGGTGCTCACCGCCGTCGAGGTGGTCGCCGACCCGGGCGCCGTGCCGCTGCCGACCGTGCCGGGTCTGCCGGACGACGCCTACTCCTCCGACGGGCAGCTGACCAAGCGCGACGTCCGGGCGGTGACGCTCTCCCGGCTCGCCCCGCTGCCCGGCCAGCTGCTCTGGGACGTCGGGGCGGGGGCCGGCTCGATCGGCATCGAGTGGATGCGGGTGCACCCCTCGTGCCGGGCGGTCGCCGTGGAGTCCGACCCGGTGCGCGCCCAGCGGATCGGCCGGAACGCCGAGCGGCTCGGCGTCCCCGACCTGCAGGTGGTCGAGGGAGAGGCGCCCGGCGCGCTGCTCGGGCTGCCCCAGCCGGACGCCGTCTTCGTCGGGGGCGGCGCGACGACGCCGCTGCTGTTGGACACCGTCTGGGAGGTGCTCGCCCCGGGCGGTCGGCTGGTGGTGAACGCGGTGACGGTGGAGAGCGAGGCGGTGCTCGCCGAGTGGCACGGCCGCTGTGGCGGCTCGCTGACCCGGCTGTCGGTCGCGCAGGCCCAACCGGTCGGCGGCTTCACCGGCTGGAAGCCCGCCATGCCCGTGACGATCTGGAGCGTGACCCGATGACCGTCCACTTCATCGGGGCCGGGCCGGGGGCCGCCGATCTGGTCACCGTGCGGGCCGCGCGGCTGATCGCGTCGTCCCCGGTCTGCCTCTACGCCGGTGCGCTGGTTCCCCGCGAGCTGCTGGACACCGCGCCGGCGGGCGCCCGGCTGGTGGACACCGCCGACCTCGACCTGGACCAGATCACCGCGGAGCTGGTCGCCGCGCACGAGGCCGGGCTGGACGTCGCGCGGCTGCACTCCGGTGACCCCTCGGTGTACAGCGCGATGGCCGAGCAGATGCGCCGGCTGGACGCGGCCGGGGTGCCCTACGACGTCGTCCCCGGCGTGCCGGCGTTCGCCGCGGCGGCCGCGTCGCTGAAGCGCGAGCTGACCGTGCCCGGGGTGGCGCAGACCGTCGTCCTCACCCGGACGTCGGCGCGGTCGACGCCGATGCCGCCGGGGGAGACGCTCGCCGCCTACGCGGCGACCGGCGCCACCCTGGTGTTGCACCTGGCGGTGCAGCGGATGGACGTCCTGGCCCCGGAGCTGGCCGCGCACTACGGCGCCGACTGCCCGGTGGCGGTGGTCGCCAAGGCCAGCCGGGACGACGAGCTGGTGCTGCGCGGCACGCTCGCCGACATCGCCGCGCAGGTGGCCGACGCCGGGGTGCGGCGGACGGCGGTGGTGGTCGTCGGCCGGGTGCTGGCCGCCGAGCAGTTCCTGGACAGCCACCTCTACTCGACGACGCGCCAGCGCTGATGGCCCCGGCGCAGGGGCCCGCCGCGAGCCTGCGAGTGGTGGGGGGCGGCGGGGTCCTAGCTGCGGCCGACGATGGTGCCGGCGCGGTCGATCACCACGACGTCGACCTCGACCGGGGCGCCGAGCAGCACCCCCTCCGCGGTGCGGCGGGCGCCGGCGGCGACCAGGTCGCCCAGCGGGAGGCCGGCGGCGGCGCACTGCTGCAGGGCGTCCAGCGCGGTGTTCGCCTGCCGCACACCCTCGACCAGCGCCGGTGCGCCGCCGGCCTCGGCCACGAGCTGGGCGAGCGCGGCGAACGACACCTGCGAGCGGGCCGAGTGCAGGTCCAGGTGCCCCTCGGCGAGCTTGGCCAGCTTGCCGATGCCACCGGCCACGGTCAGCCGCGGCACCGGGTGCCGGCGCAGGTACTTGAGCACCGCGCCGGCGAAGTCGCCCATGTCCAGCAGAGCGTCCTCGGGCAGGCCGTGCAGTTCCTGGGCCACCCGCTCGCTGGTCGACCCGGTGCACCCGGCGACGTGCTCCCGCCCGGCGGCGCGGGCCACGTCGATGCCGCGGCGGATCGAGTCGATCCAGGACGAGCACGAGTACGGGACGACGACGCCCGTCGTCCCGAGGATCGACAGCCCGCCGAGGATGCCCAGCCGCGGGTTCCAGGTCTTCCGGGCCAGCTCGGCGCCGTTCTCCACCGACACCTCGACGACGACGTCCCCGCTGCCGCCGTGCCGCTGCGCGACCGCGGCCACGTGCTCGCGGATGAACTGGCGCGGCATCGGGTTGATCGCCGGCTCGCCCACGGCCAGCGGCAGGCCGGGCTTGGTCACCGTGCCCACGCCCTCGCCGGCGCGGAAGAGCACGCCGCTGCCCGGTGCGCCGTGGGTGACGAGGGCGGAGACCAGCGCGCCGTGGGTGACGTCGGGGTCGTCGCCGGCGTCCTTGACGATGCTGACGGTCGCGGCACCTCCGGCGAGCTCCTCCTTCGCCAGGGCGAAGGACGGGTGCTTGTCGTTGGGCAGGTCGATCGAGACCGGGTCGGGGAACTCGCCGGTCAGCAGCGCGGTGTAGGCGGCGGTGGTGGCCGCGGTCGCGCAGGCGCCCGTCGTCCAGCCGTGTCGCAGCCCGCCGCTGCCGTCCCTGCTCACGGGACCATCGTGCCTGGTGGCGCCACCCGTCGAGGTGCGCCCCGCTGCGGGGTCCGACCGAGCGGACACCGCAGCAGCGCGCATCTCGGCGGCGGAGTGGCGTGACCGGTCAGGTGCTGGTGCTGGGCGGCACCGGGGAGGCCCGGCGGCTGGCTGCCGAGCTGGTCGCCGCGGGCGTCGACGTCCTCTCCTCGCTGGCCGGGCGGGTGGCCGACCCGGTGCTGCCCGCGGGGGACGTGCGGATCGGCGGCTTCGGCGGCGCCGACGGGCTGGCCGCGTGGCTGGCCGAGCACCGGCCGCGGGCGGTCGTCGACGCCACCCATCCCTTCGCCGCGCAGATCACCGCCGCGGCGGCCACCGCAGCGGCCGCGCAGGGCACGCCGCTGCTGCGGTTGCAGCGTCCCGGCTGGACGCCGCAGCCAGGGGACACCTGGCGACATGTCGACTCGCTGACCGCCGCGGCCCAGGCGGTGGCCGGGTACCGCAGCGTCTTCCTCACCACCGGCCGGCAGGGCGTCGGCGCCTTCGCCGCGTTGCCGGGGCGGGTGCTCGTGCGCTCGGTCGACCCGCCCGACGAGCCGCTGCCGGCTGGGGCGACCCTGCTGCTGGACCGCGGGCCGTTCAGCCTCGCCGACGAGCTGGCGTTGCTGCGTGAGCACGCGGTGGACGTCGTGGTCACCAAGGACTCCGGCGGGCACATGACCGAGGCGAAGCTGATCGCCGCCCGGGAACTGGGGGTGCCGGTCGTGCTCGTCCGCCGGCCGCCGCTGCCGGACGGCGTCGTGCTGGTGCCGACGGTCGAGGACGCGCTGGCCTGGTTGGCGGACCTGCGCCGCTGAGCCAGGGCCGAGGGAACGCCAGGAGTGGCCTCGGCCCAGGGCACGAAGGGCGATCGGCGTTGTACGGACAGCGACTTGCATCGTTGTAAATGAGTGACCAGACTCACTCTCGCACCGCGCAGCCCTGGTGCCCCAGCGTCCCCGACGGGGTGGACGCCCGCGTGAAGAGAGTCAGCTCATGACCCGTTCCCTCCTCCGCCGGGCGTGGGTGCCCGCGCTCACGGCAGCCCTGCTGGTCGGCTCAGCAGCGCTCACCGCACCGGCCGCCGCCGCACCGGCACCCGCCGCACCGGCACCCGCCGCCCCACCGCTCGTCGCCGGAGCCGACCGGCCCGCAGACCCGGTCGCGCACGACCCGACGCTGGTCCAGGAGGGGGACTGGTTCTACCTCGCCATCACCGGCGACGCCGCCACCGGCAGTGACTACATCCCGATGAAGCGGTCGAAGGACCTGATCACCTGGGAGGACCTGCCGCCGGTCTTCACCGAGCTGCCCGCCGGCGTCCTGGCCGCCCTCGGCGCGACCCCGGCCGACGCCCCGCAGGACGCCTGGGCCCCGGACCTCAGCTGGTCCGGGAGCGAGTGGCGGCTCTACTACTCCGCCTCCCGCTTCGGCACGACCAACTCCGTCACGGCACTGGCGACGACGGCGTCGCTGGACCCGGCCGACCCCGACTACGGCTGGGTCGACCGCGGCCCGGTGCTGGAGAGCGAGGCCGGCAGCACCGACTACAACGCGATCGACGCCAACCACGTCACCGACGCCGAGGGCGGGGAGTGGCTGACCTTCGGCTCCTTCTTCGGCGGCCTGAAGATCGTCGCGCTGGACCCGGCGACCGGGGAGCTCGCCCCCGGCGCCCCGGTGCTCCCGCTGGTCGACCGGCAGATCCAGTACAACCCCGTCGAGGGTCCCTCGATCATCCGCAACGGCGACCACTACTACCTGTTCGCGGCCTTCGACTACTGCTGCCGCGGCGTGGAGAGCGACTACCGGGTGGTCGTCGGCCGGTCGACGTCCATCACCGGCCCGTACGTGGACCGGGACGGCGTCTCCCTGCTGGAGGGCGGCGGCACCGAGGTGCTGCGCGGCTACAACGAGTTCCAGGGCACCGGCCACCCGGACGTGTACTCCGCCGGCGGTGTCGACTACTTCGTCAACCACTACTACGACGCACTGTCCGACGGCACGCCGCGGCTCAACGTGCGCACGTTGTCCTGGTCCGACGGCTGGCCGACGGTGAGCGACCCGGTCAACCCCAGCCGTTCGGCCGGTCACGGCTCGGCGTACGTGCAGGTGGTCCCGCGGGACGGTGCCGCGGTCGTGTCCAACGCGACCTGCGGCTACGCCGGGGCCGACCTGGCCCTGGCCGCCGCCTCGCCGACCGACCCGTGCCAGCAGTGGCAGATCGACGCCCGGGACGCCGCACAGGTCACCGACGGCAGTGAGACGGGTTCGCGGTTCCAGAACCGGAAGAGCAACATGGCCGCCGACTTCCCCGGCTGCGCGGAGGCGCAGAGCAGCGGCAACGTCGGCCAGTTCGACTGGTTGGGCAGCTTCTTCTACAACGTCTGCCAGCGCTGGCTCTTCTCGCCGGCGCCCGACGGCTACACGACGATCTCCTCCATCGCGGGGCGCAACCTCGTGTGGACCGCCGAGGGGCGGACGCCGGGCGCCAACCTCGGCGTGGCGACGCCGACGGGTGCGGCGGACCAGCAGTTCCGGTTCCAGCCGGTCGGTGAGGTCCTGCTGGGCAGCGCCACCGACCAGACCCGGACCCTGGGTGTGGCCGGGTGCAAGGCGGCCGAGGGCAACGGCAACAAGGTGCGGATGGAGACCCGGGTCGCCGGCTCCTGCCAGACCTGGACGGTGACCTCCACCGGCGGCGCCGGCTACACGGTCACCAACGCCGCCACCGGCTCGGTGCTGGCCTCGACGCCCTGCACCACCGGCAGTGCCCCGGCCCGGCTCCGGCTGCTCCCGGCGGGCAAGGCGGGCAAGGCGGGCAAGGCGGGCAAGGCGGGCGAGTGCAGCACCTGGACGCTCGTCCCGGGCGACGACGGCACGTGGTCGCTGGCCACCGCCGGGACCACCGAGACGGTCCGGCTGCTCATCCCCTGACCGACCCCCGCAGCACCGTCCGGCGGCCGGCGTCCCCTCGCGGGACGCCGGCCGTCGTCGTCCCCCGGCCTCCGGCGCCCGGACTGTCGCACCCACGGTGCACAGTGGGTGCGACGGAGGTGTTGCGCAGTGCTGGGAGAACCGCAGGCGGTCGACCTCGACCCGTTGAGCCTGGAGAGCGCCCTGCTGCGGGCGGCGGTCGGTGACTACGCGGCCGAGGCGGCGGTGCTGCTGCTGGCCGAGTCAGGCCACTGGCTGTCCCGGCTGCAGGCCGCCGGCCTGATCGCCATCGCGCTCGACGCCGACGCGCTCGACGGCGGGCCGTGGGCTGCGGTCCAGTGGGCCGACCTGGACGGGGCTCTCCGCACCGGGGTGATCGGCGGCAGCGGCGGGCAGCTGCGGCTGTTGCGGGCGGCGGCGAGCCTCGCCGAGGGGCAGCCGGTCGACCTGGCCGACCTGACCGCGGGGCTGGACCGCGACGAGCTCGTCCTGCTGCTGGCCGCGGTGGCGCACGCGGCCGGCAGCCACGAGCACGACGACGGCGCAGGGATGTCGATCGGTCCGGTCGTGCCCTGGCCGCGGCGCGACTGACCCGGCTGGTGCGGTCGGGGGTTCGCGGTCGGCGTCCCGGGCAAGATCCGGGCATGACCACCCCGTCCGGGCTGCCCGACGCCCTGCAGCACCTGCGCGATCGGGTCGCCTCGGCACCGCTCGGCCTGGCCACCCCCGGCCGGGACACCGCCGCCCGCACCGCCCGCTCGGTCGTCGACCAGGTCGACGACTACCTGCTGCCCCGGCTGCGCGACCTGGACGCGCCCCTGCTCACCGTGGTCGGCGGCTCGACCGGCGCCGGCAAGTCCACGCTGGTCAACAGCGTGCTGGGCGCCCGGGTCACCACTCCCGGCGTGCTCCGCCCGACGACCCGCGCCCCGGTGCTGGTCTGCGCTCCCGCCGACCGGGCCGCGTTCGCCGGCGACCGGGTGCTGCCCGGGCTGGCCCGCACCACCGGCGGGGAGGCCGGCCCCGGAGGTCTGCAGCTCGTGGTGTCCGAGGCGCTGCCGGCCGGGCTCGCCCTCGTCGACGCGCCGGACGTCGACTCGGTGGTCGAGGCCAACCGCGACCTGGCCGGTCAGCTGCTGGCCGCCGCCGACCTGTGGGTGTTCGTGACGACGGCGGCCCGCTACGCCGACGCCGTCCCGTGGGACCTGCTGCGCACGGCCCAGGAACGGGGGACCGCGCTGGCCGTCGTGCTGGACCGGGTGCCGCCCGAGGCGGTGGCGGAGGTGGCCGACGACCTGGCCGGGATGCTGCGCCGGGCCCGGCTGGACAGCGCCCGGCTGTTCGTGATCGAGGAGCGGGCGCTGGTCGACGGCTTCCTGCCCGACGAGCAGGTCGCCCCGCTGCGCGGCTGGCTGCACGCGCTCGCCGCCGACCAGGAGCAGCGTGCCGCCGTCGTCCGGCAGACCCTGGCCGGAGCGCTGGGCAGCCTGCACGACCGGGTCGACGTCGTCGTCGCCGGCGTCGCCGAGCAGGCGGCCGCCGCCGAGGCGCTGCAGGCCGCCGTGGACGCCTCGTACGCCCGGGCACGGGCGGCGATCGACGAGGGCGTCGGCAACGGCAGCCTGCTGCGCGGGGAGGTGCTCGCCCGCTGGCAGGAGTTCGTCGGCACCGGCGAGTGGATGCGCAGCCTGCAGGGCCATGTCGGCCGGTTGCGGGATCGGGTCACCGCCGCGTTCACCGGCCGCAGCAACCCCGCCGACGACCTGGCCGGTGCGCTGGAGTCCGGGGTCGAGCTGCTGCTGCGGGCCGAGGCCGACCGGGCGGCGGAGAAGACCGTCACCAGCTGGCGGACCCTGCCCGGCGGGATCGCCCTGCTCGACGGCCGGGAGACCGAGCTGGACGGCGTCTCACCGTCGTTCGCCGGCGCCTCCGCCGATGAGGTGCGGGACTGGCAGGGCACGGTGCTGGAGCTGGTGCGCAGTGAGGGCGCAGGGAAGCGGTCGCGGGCCCGGCTGATGTCCTGGGGGGTCAACGGTGCGGGTGCGGTGGTGATGGTCGCCGTCTTCGCCTCCACCGCCGGGCTGTCCGGTGCCGAGGTGGCCATCGCCGGCGGCACCACCGCGGTGGGTCAGCGGGTGCTGGAGGCGGTGTTCGGGGACGCCGCGGTGCGTGAACTGGCCGCCCGGGCGCGGGCCGACCTGGACGCCCGCGCCGCGCGGCTGTTGCGCGCCGAGCAGCACCGCTTCGACGTGCTGCTGGAGGACGTCGCCCCGGCGCCGGGCGCGGACGTCGAGCTGCGGTCGGCGGCGCAGGCGCTGGCTGCTGCCCACGGGGCCGGCGCGTGAGGCTCGGGCGGCGCGGCGAGCTGTCCCTGACCGACCGGCTGGCCGCCCTGCGCGAGGCGGTGGAGGTCGCCGAGGGGCGGCTGGAGGTGCCGGAGGTCGCCAGCGCCCGTGCCCTGCTGGCCAAGGCCGGTGCGCGGGAGGCGCTCGGCGACGCCACCGTGGTCGCGCTGGCCGGGGCGACCGGGAGCGGGAAGTCCACCCTGTTCAACGCGCTCAGCGGCAGCGAGGTGAGCACGCCGGGCGTGCGCCGACCGACCACCGGCGTCGCGCACGCCAGCGTGTGGGGGGAGCACGGGTCCGACCGGCTCCTGGACTGGCTCCAGGTGCCCCGCCGGCACCGGGTCGAGTCGGGTGACCCGGCCCTGGACGGGCTGGTGCTGCTCGACCTGCCCGACCACGACAGCGTCCGGCTGGAGAACCGGCTGGAGGTCGACCGGCTGGTGGAGCTGGTGGACGTGTTGGTGTGGGTGCTCGACCCGCAGAAGTACGCCGACGCCGCGGTGCACTCGCAGTACCTGGCGCCGCTGGCCGGGCACGCGGGGGTGCTGGTCGTCGTCCTCAACCAGGTCGACCGGCTGGACGAGCCGGCCGCCCGCGCCTGCCTGGCCGACCTGCGCGGGCTGCTGGACCGGGAGGGTCTCGGGGCGACCCCGGTGCTGCCCACCGCGGCCCGCACCGGCGCCGGGCTGCCGGAGCTGCGCACCGAGCTGGCCCGCCGGGTCGCCGCCCGCCGGGCGGCCACCGACCGGCTGGCCGCCGACGCCCGGGCCGCTGCCGGTGCGCTCGCCGAGCACTGCGCACCCGACGCCGGCCCGGACCGCAGCCGTGACCCCGACGAGTGGGCGGGGCTGACCGAGGCGCTCGCCGACGCCGCCGGGGTGCCGGCCGTGGTCACCGCGGTGGAGCGCTCGGCCCGCCGTCGCGGCGCCGCGCACACCGGGTGGCCGGTGCTGCGCTGGACGGGGAAGCTCCGGGCCGACCCGCTGGGCCGGCTGCACCTGGGCAACGAGGCGGCCCGCAGCTCACTGCCCCAGGCCGGGGCCGTGCAGCAGGCGGGCGTGGGGGCGGCGCTTCGCCGGGCGCGGGACTCCGCCGGCCACGGACTGCCGCAGGCCTGGCGGGACGAGCTGCGCCGCACCGCCGAGTTCTCGCAAGACCGTCTCGCCGACCGGCTGGACCGCGCCGTCGCCGGGACCGACCTGGGCCCGGACCGCACACCGCTGTGGCAGCGGGCGGTCGGCGGGCTGCAGTGGCTGCTCGTGCTGACCGCCCTGGTCGGCGCGCTGTGGCTGCTCGGCCTGGTCGGCCTGGGGTTGCTCCAGCTGGACGACGTCGTCCCGCTGCCCCGGGTCGAGGGCATCCCACTGCCGACGCTGCTGCTGGCCGGGGGCCTGCTCGCCGGATTGCTGCTGGCGCTGCTGGCCCGGCCACTGGTGCACGTCGGCGCCCGGAGACGGGCCAGACAGGTGCGGCGGCGGTTGCTGGACCGGGTCGGTGAGGTGGCCGACGCGGAGGTGGTCGAGCCGCTCACCGAGGCCCGCGAGGACCACACCCGGTTCTGCGCGGCGGTGACCCGCGCCGGCAGCTAGTCGAGGGCGGCGGCGGGAGCCCGGTGCGCGGGCTCCACGACCGGAGTGGCCGGCCGCCGGGCGTGCAGGGCCAGGCCGCCCACGGCCAGCAGGGCCAGCACGATGACGGCGACGCCGTACACCTGCGCCGTCCGCTCCAGGCCGATGTGCCCGGCCGCCACCCCCGCGGCGATCGCCGGCACGCTGAAGGCCAGGTAGCTGGCGGTGAAGACCGCGGACAGCAACGCGGCCCGCTGCCCGGGGGCGACGCCCTGGGTGACGGTCGCCATCGCACCGAGGAAGGCGGTGCCGAAGCCGAAGCCGGAGACCACCGCGGCGACGAAGAAGAGCGTGAGCGAGCCGGTGGTCAGCGCGGTCACGGTGCCGGCCACCCCGACGGCGAAGACCAGGGCACCGACGACCATCGACCGGGCCGGCGCCACGGTGCGCATGGAGAGCGAGCCGACCAGGCCGGTGCCGTTGAGCGCGAGGATGACCAGGCTGCCCACGACGTGGTCCTGCACGTCGAAGACGCCGGCCACCAGCGACGGGCCGAGCGAGGCGTAGAGCCCGCCCAGCGCCCAGGTGGCGACCAGGCAGGGCAGGACGACGACGAACGCCCGGCGCTGCGACGCGGGCACCTGCACGCTGGGCCGCAGCGACCGTGCCGCACCGGGCAGCCGGGGGGAGGACTCCGGCAGGAACACCCACACCCCGGCGGCAGCGGCCACGCACAGCACGGTGAGGGCGCCGAAGACCCAGCTGGTCGGCGCGGGCAGGAACTCGACCGCCAGCCCGGCGCTCACCGCGCCGACCGAGAGCCCGACCGCGGGGGCCGCGGAGTTGACCAGCGCGCCCAGCGGGCGGTCCGGGTGCTGCAGGTCCAGCAGCGCGGCACCGAACGCGCCGGTCAGGGCCCCGGTGGCCAGCCCCTGGACGATGCGGGCCAGCAGCAGCCACTCCACCCCGTCGGCGGTCAGGAACAGCACCATCGAGACGGCCTCGAGCAGCAGCGCGACGGCGAGCACCGGGCGGCGGCCCACGTGGTCCGACAGCGCCCCGACCACCAGCAGCGACAGCAGCAGCGCGAAGGCGTAGACGCCGAAGACGACGGTGATCAGGCCGGAGCCGAAGCCGAACTCCTCCGCGTAGACGCGGTACAGCGGCGAGGGCACCCCGGAGGCGGCGAGCATCAGGGTCAGCAGCACGGCCACCGACCAGAAGGCGGCGGGCGGGCTGAGCTCACGACGGGGCACGAACCGATGCAAGCACCAACGAAGCCCTGCTGTTCCACGGAGAGGCCGGAGTCGCGACTTCGGCCCCTCCCTCGTCACGCGACGCGCTCGCCGTCCGGGGTGGCGGGCCGACCCGTCACGGCGGGCCGTCCCAGGTGGTCAGGCAGAACGGGTGACCGGCCGGGTCGGCGTACACGGAGCAGTGGTCGTCATTGGGCTGGAACTCGTACTTCTCCGCACCGGCCGCCAGCACCCGGACCTCGGCCGCGTCCCGGTCCGTCACCAGGAGGTCCAGGTGTGACTGCATCGGCACCGGACCGGTCGGCCAGGTCGGCGGGGTGTGCGCGGGCACGGTCTGGAAGTCGATCCGTCCGCCCGGACCGTCGACCCGCGCCCACCCCTCGTGCCGCATGACCACCGCACCGCCGGTGATCTCGGCGTAGAAGGTGGCCAGTGCGCCGGCGTCCGGGCAGTCGAGGGTGACCGAGTTCAGCCGGATCGAGTCGTCCCGGACCTCGCCCACGTCGCGTTGATCGTCCATGCCGTGAGGACCTCCCCAGCGGGCGGAACTCGTCGGTCCTCCGTCAGCCCGGGTAGCGGCGGCTGGTGAAGACCTGGCCGGACGGCGTCACCCGGGTCTGGGTGGAGCCGATCATCACCAGGCAACGCATGTCGACGGACTCGGGGTCGAACTCACCGAGGGTGGTCACGGTGACCGACTCCGCCGCGCCGCCGACGTCCCGGCCGATCACGACCACGGTCTCCGGCTTCCTGACCTCCAGCAGCGCCTGGTGCGCCTCGCCCAGCTGGTGCGGCCGGGCCTTGGAGCGCGGGTTGTACAGCGCGATCACCAGGTCGGCGGCGGCCGCGTGGCGCAGCCGGTCGAGCACGACGTCCCACGGCTTGAGGACGTCGGACAGCGAGAGGATCGCGAAGTCGTGCCCGAGCGGCGCACCCACCCGCGACGCGACCGCCTGCGCCGCGGTGAGCCCGGGCAGCACCCGCACCTCCACGTCGGGGAAGTCGTCCGCCGCCACCTCGAGCACCGCGGCGGCCATCGCGAACACGCCGGGGTCGCCGCTGGATACGACGGCCACGCGCCGTCCGGACCGGGCCAGCTCCAGGGCGTGCGCGGCGCGCTCGGCCTCCACCCGGTTGTCGCTGGGGTGCCGGGTCTGCCGTGGGTTGGCCGGCACCCGGTCCAGGTAGGGGCCGTAGCCGACCAGGTCGTCGGCGCGGGCCAGCGCCTCGGCGGCCTCGGGCGTCGTCCAGCTGCGCTGCCCGGGGCCGAGGCCGACCACCACCACCTCGCCGGTGCGCACCTCGGTCTCACTGGCCTGTTCCGGGCCCGGGACCGGCCCGGTCAGCTCGCTGGGCAGCAGCGCGAGGGAGAAGTAGGGAACGGTGTCGGGGTCCACCTCGGCCAGCGGCATGGTGCGCTGCTGGGCGGTCGTCGCCCGCTCCACGTAGAAGGCGCGGTCGAGCACCCCGGCGGCCTCGAAGGCGTCGCGGACGTTGCGGAACGTGCGGCCGAGCTTCATCACCGCGGCGGAGTCGGTGGTCGACAGCCACTCGGCGAGCTCGTCGGACGGCAGCGTGCCGGGCAGCACGGTGAGCACCTCGTCCCGCTCCACCAGCGGCCGGCCGAGCACCGCGGCCGCGCCGCTGACGCTGGTCACGCCCGGGACCACCTCGGTCGGGTACCGGTGCGCCAGCCGCTTGTGCATGTGCATGTACGAGCCGTAGAAGAACGGGTCGCCCTCGGCGAGGACGACGACGTCCCGGCCGGCGTCCAGGTGCGCGGCCAGCCGGGCCGCGGCGGCCTCGTAGAACTCGTCGATCGCCCCCTGGTAGCCGCCGGGGTGCGCGGTGGTCTCGGTGGTCACCGGGTAGACCAGCAGCTCCTCGACCTGGCCCTCGCGCAGGTACGGCGCGGCCAGCCCGCGGGCGACCGATCGGCCGTGCTGGGCGGCGTGGAAGGCGACCACGTCGGCCGCGCCGATCAGCCGGGCCGCCTTCACCGTCACCAGCTCCGGGTCGCCCGGCCCCAGCCCCACCCCGTACAGCCGCCCCGTCCCCGTCGAGGGGCCAGAATCGCGACTTTGGCCCCTCATTCGGCGGTGCTCGCGATCGCGTTGACGGCGGCGGCGGTGATGGCGCTGCCACCGCGCCGGCCGCGGACGGCGAGGAACTCCAGGTCCGAGGCGGCCAGCGCCTCCTTGGACTCGACGGCACCGATGAAGCCCACCGGGATGCCGATGACCGCGGCCGGGCGCGGGGCGCCGTCGCGGACCATCTCCAGCAGGTGGAACAGCGCGGTGGGGGCGTTGCCGATCGCGACGACGGCGCCGTCCAGCCGGTCGCCCCACAGGTGCATCGCCGCCGCGGTGCGGGTGGTTCCCATCTCCCGGGCGAGGTCGGGGGTGCGCGGGTCGTTGAGGGTGCAGACGACCTCGTTGAACGCCGGCAGCCGCTTGCGGGTCACGCCGGAGGCGACCATCTGGGCGTCGCACAGCACCGGGGCGCCGGACTCCAGCGCCTTGCGGCCGGCCCGGACGACGTCGGGGGAGAAGGCCACGTCGGCCACCAGGTCGACCTGCCCGCAGGCGTGGATCATCCGGACGGCGACCTGGGCGACGTCCTCGGGCAGGCCCGACAGGTCGGCCTCGGCGCGGATGGTGGCGAAGGACTGCCGGTAGATCTCGGCGCCGTCGTGCTCGTAGGAGTACATCAGTCCTCTTCGATCCAGAGTTCGTAGCCGGACGGCGTCGCGACGACGTCGACGACCCCACCCTGCGGTCGGCCGCAGCGGCGCTCGCAGCCGGCCCAGTGCTGTCGGGCGCCGCCGGCGGGCAGCGTCCGGGTGGAGACGGCGGTGACCGCGTCGGCGCGGACGTCGGCCAGCGACTTGGCGCAGCCCGGACGGCCGGCACAGGTGGTGACCTGCAGCCAGGGGCTCGCCTCGTCGAACACCATGCCGGTGCGGAACAGGTCGACGGCGGCGTCGTCCACGGCGTCCTCGGCCAGGTCGGGCACGACGACGCTGCGCCACGGCGTCAGCTGCACTTCGTCGGCCAGCCGGGCGAGCAGGTCGGCCTGGTCGGCGCTGAGTCGGCCCAGCGGGACGACGCCGATCAGCGCCGTCCGGCCGTCCACCTGCGTCGCGGCCCCGACCGGCCCCACCACCGCCGCCCCCGGCACCTCCACCGGACCACCAAGATGGCCATTTTGGTGGTCCGGGAGGGCCAAGCGGGTGGCGACGCGGGTGGGACCGTCGGTGAGCTCGGTCAGGCGCCAGGCGGTGGAGCCCTGGGCCGTGCGCTCGGTGAGGAAGGCGCGGGCAGCGTCGAGGGCGAGCGCCACCGCGTCGGCCGGGGAGCAGCGCAGGCCGGAGTCGACGCCGCCGAGGAGCAGGGCCACGGTGTCGGCGGAGAGGGCCAGCAGGCCGACGTCCCCACCGAGACCGGCGACGTCGCCCCGGCCGTCGTCCAGGGTGAGCAGGAAGCGGCCGGGCAGCTCGGCCAGGGCCGGATCGGCGCAGAGGCCGGCGTCGAAGGCGGCGATCCACGGCCGGACGTCGACGTGCCCGCCCTCGGTGCGCCCGGACAGCGTGCTGGCCAGCACGTTGCGCACCCGCTCGTGCGTGGCGCTGGGCAGCAGCCCGACGGCGGCCAGCCGGTCGCCCAGCTCGACCTCCGCGCCGGCAGGGAGGCCGCGCAGCTGCAGGTTGCCGCGGCTGGTCAGCTCCAGGTGCCCGTCGCCGAGCTCCCGGGCCGCCGCCGCCAGCGCCTGCAGCTGCACCGCGCGGATCGCCCCGCCCGGCACCCGGACCCGGGCCAGCCCGCCGTCGGCGGCGGCGTGGGTCTGCAGGGCGCCGGGGCAGGCGTCGGCGCGGTCGCGCGGAGGGGAGACGGAGGCACCGGATGAGGACATGGCGCTCGCGAGGCTACTTCCCGACGACCCCGGCGCACCGGGGCCGTCGGACCCGCTCCTGCTGGATCAGGTCAGCGACGTCCGGTCGAAGGACATCCAGACCCGCCGCCGGTCGGCCCGGGTGCGCACCTTCGCCATCGCGTCGACCCGCTGCTGCTGCTCGGCGGTGGCGCGGTGCTCCACGACGGCGAGCTCGGCCTGCCGCATGTCCCGCTCGGCCGCCTCCTCCGCCGGGGTCTGGGGGAGCTGCGGGTCGGTGTCCTCGGAGGACATCTCGGGGCCGGTGTCCTCCCGGTACGGGCTGTCGGCCGGCAGGTTGCCGCTGATCCGGCCGTAGGCGCCCAGCGTCAGCAGCACCAGGCCGGCGCCGATGGAGAAGATGACGTTGGCCATCGAGAACGCCAGCAGGTTGAACTCGCTCTCCAGGACCGCCAGGTTGGCCAGCGCCGAGACGAGGAAGAGCGTGCCGATGACCAGCATCGTGTTCGACGCGGCGCGGGGGCCGAGGAATGCGGTGACCACCAGCACCAGCGCGGTGACCACCGAGATCGTGGAGAGCAGGCCGTTGGAGGAGAGGCCGGCCACCTCGCCGCCGTCGGTGGAGAAGTAGGCCAGCCCGTCGGCGAAACCGAGCAGGCCGAAGGCGAGCAGGACCAGGGCCACGACCACCGCGCCGACGCGCTGCACGGTGTGGACCACCGACCCGCCACCCTCGTCGGTCTGGTTCGCGTCGTCTGACCGGTTCGGCCGACGGTCTCGCAGGTTCTCGCGCACGCCCATGGTTTGCCTCCGTCGTGTGGATGACCAGACACCGGGGCTTCGTCGGTGACGGCTCGGACGGATGCGCCGCGTGCACGACGCGCCGGGAAGAGCCGTGGGGACGCCGCTGTTACGGGCCGGTGGAAGGAGCGTCATGACCCAGCCGTACGAGATCGACCTGCACTCGGAGTACCTGCGCGCGGACCTGTTCCTCGCGATGGGGCAGCCCGCGGAGGCCGCCCGCGTCCTGGAGGCGGTGGTCGCCGCCGAGCCGGACAACCAGGCCGCGCTGGAGCTGCTGGCCCGCAGTTGCTTCGGTTCGGCCCAGCTCGGCCGCGCCGAGGACGCGCTGGCCCGGCTGGTGGAGCTGGCCCCGGCCAACGGGTGGGCCCGCCGCGCGCTGGCCCGGACCCTGGAGCGGCAGAGCCGCGGTGCCGACGCCGCCGTCCACCACCGGGTCGCCGACGCACTCGGCGCCGCCTGACGTACGCCGGGGGCGCGTTCCCGATCAGGGACGCGCCCCTGCTCCGTCTCAGGACGAGGCGGAGCGCCGCCGGGACGCGGCCAGGGTGAGCACCGCGACGACGACCGCCAGCGCCAGCGCAGCCCCGATCGACGGCCGCACGCCCGCGCCCAGGCTGGTGCCCAGCGAGTACGTGCCCGCGCCGAGCAGCGAACCCATCACCACAGCGGTGGTCTCGGCGAAGGCGACCGCGGTGGCGACCGCGGCCACCCGGTCGGAGGCCAGGTCGTCGAAGGCCTGCGCGGACAACCGCGGATAGGCCAGCCCCATGCCGAGACCGCCCGCTGCCCAGGCGCCGATGAGCAGGGCCAGCGCGGGCGTGGGGGAGAGCAGTCCGCTCTGGGTGAGGCCGACGGCGGCCAGCGCCGGGCAGAGGACGGCGATCCCGAGGGTGGCCGGATCCGGACGGCGTCCCGGGCGCGGTGGTCGTGCACCGGCCACGGACCACGTGGCCAGCCCGGCCGCGATCGCGACGGCTCCGGCTACCACACTCCGGTCCAGCCCCTCGACGACGGCGAGCGGCACCAGCCCGTCGGCGGTGAAGAAGGCGACCACCAGGCCGGTGAAGCAGATCAGCACCCAGGTGCGCGGGCGGTCACCAGCGGTCGCCTGGTCGAACACCCGGATGCTCCCGGCGGCGGCCAGGACCAGGCCACCGGCCAGCAGTGGGACGCCCCAGCGGCCGCTCCCGCTGGCCAGCGTGGCCAGCACCAGACCGGCGACCACGAGCAGCCCGGTGCCGACGGCGACCGTGCGGCGTCCGGTGCGCCACGGGATGAGGTCGACGTCCCGGCCCATCAGCGCGCGGGCGACGATGACGACCGCCGCCGGCCAGGCCATCGCCCAGCGCCAGTCGGTCCAGACGGCGATCGCGGCGTTCAGTGGCGGGCCCGCCAGTGAGGGCAGCAGCCAGACCAGCGAGAACAGCCCCATGACCCGGGGGCGCAGCGCGTCGTCGAACAGGCCGCCGAGGGCGCTGAGCCCGAACGCGGCCAGCAGTCCGGCGGCCAGCCCGCGGACGGCACTGCCGGCCAGCAGCCAGCCCATCGCCGGTGCGGTGGCCGAGACGATGACGCCGACGACGTAGAGGAGGGTCGCCACCAGCAGGGTGGTCCGTGGACTGAGCCGGGCGGTCAGCCCGGAGCCGGTGGCGAGCACCAGCACGGAGACCAGCGTGCCGGCCGCGAGGGTCGCGCCGTAGAGCCGGCTGCCGTCCAGTTCGCGCGCGGCGAGCGGGAGGACGGTGGCGTAGGCGATCCCCTGCACGGCGGCGGCGAACTCGGCCAGCAGCAGGGCGAACAGCAGCCGCCCGCGGCGACCGGCGAAGACCGCCCGCAGCGAGGTGTCGACCGGGGCCCCGGTGTCGGTCATCGGTCACGCGTCCTCGATCGGGGCCCCGGAGCTCGTCGCTCCGGCGGGTGCTCGAGTTCGGGAGCACCCGCCGGAGCGACTGATCAGCGGTCCTCGACCGAGGGCGGCGGGTTCGGGGTGGTGCCGTCGACGCCCGTGGTGGCGGCGGTGCTGCCGCCCGTCGGGGAGGGCGTGATGCCCCGCTCGGCGACCGGCAGGAGGGCCCCGTCGGCCAAGCGCTCGCGGTAGCCGAACAGCTCCCGCTTCACCACCCGGCTCAGGATGTAGAGCCCGATGATGTTGGGCAGCGACATCAGGAAGATCATGCTGTCGGAGAAGCCGATCACCGCGTCGAGGGTCGAGGAGGCCCCGATGACGACGAAGATGCAGAAGATCAGCTTCCAGGTCCGGTCCACGACCATCGACTCGCCGAACAGGTAGGTCGACGCCTTCAGCCCGTAGTAGCTCCAGGCGAGCATCGTGGAGTAGGCGAACAGGATGACCGCGATCGCCAGCACGATCGGGAACCAGCCCGCGACCGTCTCGAAGGCGGCCGAGGTGGTCTCCACCCCCGGGGCGCTGGCCTCGTCAGCCCAGGTGCCGGTGATCACGATGGCCAGCGCGGTCATCGTGCAGATCACGACGGTGTCGACGAAGGGCTCCAGGACGGCGACGTGCCCCTCGGTCGCCGGCTCGTTCGTCTTCACCGCGGAGTGGGCGATCGCGGCCGACCCCAACCCGGCCTCGTTGCTGAACGCCGCCCGCCGGAAGCCCTGGATGAGCACGCCGACGACGCCGCCGAACCCGGCCTCGGGGCTGAACGCCGTCCGGAGGATCTCCCACAGGGCGCTCGGGATCTCGGTGAAGTTCGAGAACAGGACGGCGAGGCAGGCCAGCACGTAGAAGACGGCCATGAACGGGACGAGCTTGTCGGTGACCCGGGCGATGCTCCGGATCCCGCCGATGATCACCGCCCCGACCAGGATCGCGAGCACCAGGCCGAAGACGGCGCCGGCGGCCCCGAACCCGAGCCAGCCGTCCGCGCCGCCGGTCACCGACTGGGCCTGGGCGAAGGCCTGGTTGGCCTGGAACATGTTCCCGCCACCGACGGCGCCGCCCAGGGTGAAGATGCAGAACAGGACCGCGAGGACCTTGCCCAGCGTGCCCTTGCCCTTCTCCTTCAGTCCCTGGCTCAGGTAGTACATGGGGCCACCGGAGACCCGGCCGTCGGGGTAGACCCGCCGGTACTTGACGCCGAGGGTGCACTCGACGCCCTTGGTGCACATGCCGACGAGGCCGGCGATGATCATCCAGAACGTCGCCCCCGGTCCGCCGAGGGAGATGGCCACCGCGACCCCGGCGATGTTCCCGAGGCCCACCGTCCCGGAGACGGCCGTCGCCAGCGCCTGGAAGTGGGTCACCTCACCGGCGTCCTCGGGGTCGTCGTACTTGCCCTTGATCAGCTGGATCGCATGGCCGAAGGCCCGGAACTGGAACCCCTTCAGGTAGATGGTGAAGAAGATCCCGGCGACGACCAGCCAGACGACGATGAGCGGCAGCTCGACGCCCTCGTCGATGAAGTCCAGCGGGACGGCGGCGAAGACGATGCCGGTGATGAAGTCCGAGATCGGCGCGAAGACGTCGTTGACCTGCTCGTCGAACGTGGCGGCCTGGACGTCGGAGAGAGCGAGCTGGGTCATCACGGCACCACCAGGACGGGGACGGGGGAGAGCTGGATGAGGCTGCTCGGGGTGGACCCGAACAGCAGCGTGCGGACCCGGCTCTGCCCGATCCGACCGACGGTGATCCAGGCTGCGTCGTGCTCCCGGGCCAGGGAGACCAGCGTCTCGGCGGGGTGCCCGTGCCGGACGACGCCGTCGATCTGCAGGTCACCGGCGGCGGACAGCCGCGCGAGCGCCGGGTCGAGGACCCGCTCGCGGGCCGACTTCGCCTCGCGTTCCTTGTCGATCGTGCGGCGCTCGTTCTCCTCCGCCGTGGAGAACGAGTAGGGCGACCAGGGGACGACGCAGGCCAGGACCAGGCGCAGGTCGTGTCTCCGCGCTGCGTCGGCCGCAGCATCGGCTGCACGTCCGCTCGCCTCGCTCCCGTCGAGCCCCACGATGATCGATGCGGACATTGGGTGACCCCCTGCCGTCGCGGACGTTGCCGGAAAGCTAGTGGCCCCGCGGGCGTCTGGCCATCCCAAGCGGCGGATCCTGCCGATCAGGTCACCGTCTGGCTCCGGCCGGTGCCTCCTCGTGTCCCCGGACAGTGTGTCCGGATCAGGTCAGCAGCTCCGACAGCGGTCCCCAGCGGGCCAGGCCCGCAGCGACCAGGACACCGATGGCGACGGCGAGCAGGACGACGTCGGCGGCACTCGGGCGGCCGAGCTGTGGGTCGCTGGCGAAGCCGCGCATCCGCATGGTCGCCATCAGTGTGGGGCCGCGCCGCACGACGGCGAACAGCACCGGCAGGGAGACCTGCAGGGCATCGCGGACGAACTGCACCGGGTGCCGCACCTCCAGCCGGATGCCACGCAGCCGCAGGTGGTCGCTGGTCTGGATCGCTTCGGTGAGCGTCGTGTACAGCAGCCGGTAGGACAGCCCCACGGCGAAGGCGGCCTGGGCGGGCAGCCCGATTCCGCGCAGCCCCCGGGCGGTGTCGTCGGGGTCGATCGCGGAGAACAGGCTGACGCTGACCAGGATCGTGGCGGTCCAGGCCAGGATGAGCCGCAGCTCGGCGCCGGCCGCGTCGACCAGCCCGCCCCAGTCCCCGGCGGTCACCGAGCTCCAGCCGCCGATGAGGATGAGCGCGACGAACGTGGGGATGTGGATGGCCCACAGCACCAGGAGCCAGCGCCACGGGGTGTGCGCGAGCACCGCGGTCAGCAGCCCGGCGACCACCGGCACGAGCATCCACTGCGGGTTCGGCGCGACGAAGACGAAGACGAACAGCAGGACCAGCAGGAGCATCTTCACCCGCGGGTCCCGCCGGTCGACGACCGTGTCGCGGTTGACGTAGAGCACGGGCACCTGTGCGGCCATCAGGAGTCCCTCCCCAGGACGGCGGACGCGGGGACGCTGCCGTTCGGCGGGCCACCATCCGCTCGCGCGGCGGAGAACGCGGCGACCAGGTCGTCGAGCGTGTACGCCTCCAGCCCCACCGACCGGGCCAGCACGCCGACCTGCGGCAGCTCCAGGCGGCGCAGGGTCAGCTGTTCGTGGTGGCGGGTGCCGAACACCTCCCGGACCGGCCCCTGGAGCGCGACCGCCCCGTGGTCGAGGACGGTGACGGTGTCGGCCACCTCGGCGACGGAGTCCACGTCGTGCTCGGTGAGCAGCACGGCGGTGCCGCGGCGGCGAAGCTCCCGGACCGTCGCGACCAGCCGGTGCCGGGCCTCCGGTCCGAGTCCGGAGAACGGTGCGTCGAGGACGACGACGGCGGGCTCGACGACGAGCGCGGCGGCGAGCGCCACCAGCCGCCGGTGCGCGCTGGGCAGCAGGATCGGGTCGGCGTCGAGCAGGTCGGCGGGCAGGCCGACCAGCTTGCGGGCGATCTCCACCCGGGCGTCCAGCTCCCCGGTCCGCTTGCGCCGGCGCAGCGAGAGGGCGATCTCGTCCCGCACCCGGCGGCGGGAGAGGGTCTGGGCGGCACCCTGGGGCAGGGTGGCCACCCGCAGCGCCAGGTCGGCCGGGTGCACCTCGCGGGTGTCCTGGTCGTCGACCACCACGGTGCCGGCGACCGGGCGCAGCAGCCCGGCCAGCAGCCGGACCAGCGTGCTCTTGCCGGCACCGGTCGGGCCCATGACCGCGTGCACCTCTCCCGGTCGCACCTGGAGGCTGATCCCCCGGAGGGCCGGCGAGCGGTCCGGGTAGGCGAAGTCGACGTCCTGCACCTGGATCCGTGCCGGCTCCCCGGCCCACGGTGGCGTCGGCGGCGCGGCGCCGCGGTCCGGCGACGGCGGGACACGGGGCACCCGGGTCCGGCGCAGCACGTCGATGAAGTCCTCCGTGGTGAGCGGCCTCTCCGCGAGGTCCAGGCGGCGGGCGGCCCGCAGCGCGAGCGGTGCGTCCAGGTCCGCGAGGGCCAGGACGTCGTCGTCGGCCAGCAGTTCGGCGAGCGGGCCGTCGGCCGCCACGGCGCCGTCGACCAGCACGATCAGCCGGGCGGCCAGGTCGATCAGCACGCCGGCGTCCTGCTCGACGAGGACGACGGTGCGCCGGCCGGACTCCTCCCGGACCACCCGCAGCAACTCCGCGCGGTGGGTGGGGTCCAGGTGGCCCATCACGGTGTCCAGGACCAGTACCTCCGGGCGGGTGGCGAGCGTGGCGGCCAGTGCGAGGAGGACCTGCTGGCCCTCGGAGAGCTCCCAGACCCAGCGCTGGGCGACCTCCTCGCCGGGCAGGCCGACCCGGTCCAGCAGCCGGCGGGCCTCGGCCTCGGCGTCGGCGGGGGTGAGGCCGCGGGTGCGCAGCGGATCGGCCACCTCCGACAGCACCCGGAGCTGGGTGAGCTGGCCACCCGGGTCCTCGAAGACGATTCCGGCCGGCGCGCCGCCGGCCTCCTCGCTGTCGCCGTCCTCGCCGTCGACGTGGACCTCGCCGGTCAGTCGGCCACCGGTGACCCCGGGCACCAGGCCGGCCAGGGCCAGGCACAGCGTGGTCTTGCCGGCACCGGGTGGGCCGACGAGCCCGACCACCTCGCCGTGGGCGATGTGCAGCGAGACCCCGTCGAGCGCGGGCAGGTCGCTGGCCGGGTAGTGGAAGGTGAGGTCCTGGACGCGGATGCTCATCGGGTCGTCTCCTCCATCGGCTCCAGCCGGGCCCGGGGGACCTGGGGCACCAGGTCGGCGTGCCGGGCCAGGCCGCGCGGTTCGAAGCCCAGGTAGCGGTCGATCCGTCCGTACAGCAGCGGCACCAGGCCCAGCAGCGGGAAGACGCCGAGCAGCAGGCCGTCGGCCAGGGTGTTCCCGATGGCGCTGTAGACCGCGATGCTCAGCAGCTCGGAGTCGAACAGCACCAGCGACGAGGCCTCGATCACCGCGTGCAGCGCGCCGGCCACCAGGGCCGCGACGGTCAGCCGGACCTTGCTCAGCGGCCGGTCGCCGACCAGGTAGCCCGCCGCGACGAAGGCGACGACGTAGCCGAAGGCGCCGATGACGTCGTCGATCTCGTAGCCCTCGAGCATGTCGCGCAGGAACTCCCCGCCCATCGCGCCGATCGCCACCGCGAACACCGGCCGGCCCAGCGGCACGAGCGCGGCCAGGGCCACCGGGATGAAGAACGGTTTGGCGTCGATGTCGACCGGGATCTCCGGCACCGCTTCGAGCAGGGTCAGGGCCAGGAAGAAGGTCGTCGCGCAGAGCACTGCGACGATCGTCATCCGGGAGGAGTCCACGGGGTCCACCGGTCACCACCTCGAGGTCGGTTGGGTGCCGTTCCAGGGTCCGGCGGGCCGGGTGAACGGCGCAGGCATCGCGGGTGACGCCTCCGCGAACAGGCCCGAGCCGCGCTCGGTGACCGCCCCGCCCGCGCCCGACCTACGATGGTCGCGCCGTGGGGGACCGGCGCCGTCGAGGCTCGTCTCCTGTCCCGCGGGCGGATCCGCCGCCCCGGCCACTGGTCAGGAGACCCCGTGCCCCGTCGCTCGCCCACCGGTGCTCTGCTCGCGTTCGTCGTCGCCGGCTCGCTGGTGGCCTGTGGCGGCGGAGACGAGGAGGAAGGCACCGGCCTCGCGGCCGAGATCACCAGTGACCTGAGCGAGGCGCCGGACGTGCCGGCCTCCGACGAGCCCGCCCCGGAGGAGCTCGTCGTCGGCGACGTGGTGGTCGGGGACGGCGAGGAGGCCGTCGAGGGGGCGACCGCGCAGGTCAAGTACGTCGGTGCCTTCTACGAGACCGGCGAGGAGTTCGACGCCTCCTGGGACCGGGGCGAGGACGAGACCCTGCCGGTGCCCCTCGGCGCCGGCCGGGTGATCCCCGGCTTCGAGCAGGGGATCGAGGGGATGCAGGTCGGCGGCCGGCGGGTCATCACCATCCCCAGCGACCTCGCCTACGCCGACCAGCCCCCGGCGGGCATCCCCGTCGACGCGGACCTGGTGTTCGTCGTCGACCTCGTCTCGGTCGACTGACCCTGGGAACAGTGGCCGCCGGGCCCCACCACCCTCCCGGCCCGGGACGGTGGTGGGCCCGCGGCCTGCTCGCCGGCTACCTGGCCGTCGGCGCCTTCGTGACGCTGCGGCCCACCCCGATGGGCCGGTTCTCCGGCCCGATCACGAGGGCGGTGCGGGAGGTCACCGACCTCCCCTGGTCGGTGGCCTCCCCGCTGGTGGAGCGCGGCGGGAACGTGCTGCTGTTCGTCCCGCTCGCGCTGCTGCTGTGCTGGTCGCTGCCCCGCTGGCCCCGGTGGGCGGTCTGGCTGGCGTGCGTGGCCGGCTCGGCCGCCGTCGAGCTCAGCCAGGCGCTGTTCCTCCCGGCGCGCTACCCCTCCCTGGTCGACATCGGCACGAACAGCACCGGCGCCGCGATCGGCGTCGGGCTGCACTGGCTGATCACCCGCCGCCGCTGACCGGTGGGTCGGCAGCACCACGCCAGCTGCCTCACCGAGCGCGCCCGCTGCACGGTGCCGTCGGCTAGCGGTACCACTCGGGGAGCCGGGTGCGCTGGTCCACCCGCAGGGTGACCAGTTGTAGAGCGTGCCGGCGATGTCTCCCTCGACGTCCACCGCCAACGGGACGAACCGCCGGCGTCGGCTCAGCCGGGGCGGGACCTCCGGCACGCCGTGCTCGATGAGCGCGATGCTCTCCGCGAGTGTCGCTCGATCCGCGGATCACCGGCAGCCACCTGCGGCGGCGACGCGAGCACGGCCTCGACCGTCACGCGGCCAGCATCGCCTCGAGGACCTCCCGGCGAAGGAACGCCAGCCGCGCGCGCTTGGTCGGCAGCTCCACCTCGGGACCGAGCTCGAAGCCCGTCCGGCGCAGCCGCTCCAGGGCGCCGTCGTTCGCGGCGTCGGGCTCGACGACGACGCGCCGCACGGTCGGGTCGGCGAGCGCGACCGCACCGAGCGCGGCGGCGAGCCGGAGGGTGAACCCCCGCTCCGGGGACTCCGCGGGGGCCAGCAGCACGTGGATCCCGAGGTCGCCGGGTTCGACGGCGTACACCTCGCTCACCGGGTCGGCGGCCGGCTGGTAGGTCTGCAGCAGCCCGACGGGGCGGCCCTCGACCGACACCAGCCAGGCGTGGTGGGTGTCCAGCGAGTCGACGTAGGCGTAGATCTCGCGCACCTGCTCCTCGGTGTGGTCGGTCATCCCCCAGAACCGGGCCCGCTCCTGCCGCACCCAGGAGTGCACGAGCGGGGCGTCGCGGTCGGGGTCGAGCCGGCGCACCTCGAGGGTGCGGCCGTCCCCGAAGGGGTGGGTGCCCTCGGCGAGGCGGGCATCGGTCACGGGGTCTCCTCCGGTCGGGCGGATGGGACGGGGACGAGAGAGCCACGGGCCCAGAGCGGGGTCTGGTCCTCGGCGTGCGGGCCGGGGACACCGTCGGCGCCCAGCGGGACCACCCAGCGGCTGGCGTCGCGGTCGGCGAGGTCCCAGACGTAGCGGGCCACCGGTCCACGCAGGCACAGGTCGGTGAGCCCGGGCAGGCTCGCGGTCGCGAGGACGCAGTCGGTGTCGCCGTCCAGCGGCAGCCCGTCGGCGGGCCGGTCGACGGTCTCCGCCCAGGGCGTGCCGTCGAGGGAGTGCACCGTCCGCAGCCGGTGCGTCGTCCCCCAGGCCGGCGCGGGCGCGCTCGCGGCGTCGGCGAGTGCGCCGTGGACGAGCGCGTCGACGTCGACGCCATGGCGGGGGAGGACGTCGAGCAGTCGCGCCAGCGCCGACCCGACCCGCTCCACGGGGGACAGCCACGGGGCCAGCACCTCGGGCACCCCGGCCGGGCTGTGCAGGGGGGCGAGCAGCGGGAGGTCCAGGACGCGCCGCACCACGGCGCTCCGCCAGGCGGCGAAGGCCCCGGCGCCGTGGCTGTCGGCGGCCATCCGGCGGTCCCAGGACAGCAGCTCCGTGCGCAGCCGGGCGGCGGGGGTGCAGGCCTCCGGAGCCGGCACCAGCCGGAGGACGTCGAGCAGTCCGGTGGCGGGGGAGGAGACGGTGTCGACGAGCAGCTCGGCGAGGTCGTCGGCGCGCAGGCCGGTGCGGTCGCCGATGAGCGTGCGGAGGCGGGCGGCGCGGTGCGGTGGGGCGAAGACCGTGCCGTACGGGGCGACGTCCGGGCGCGCGTCGTTGGCGGTGACCGCCACGCCGTCCCACGGCGCGGCGTCGGAGACGCGGAGACCCGCTGCGGGCGGGTGGGTCCCGCGCCACGCATGCGCGCGGTCCCACGCCGGCACGGGGTGCCAGCGGTTGACGGCCGCCCGGTCGGGGACCCGGCCGGCGACCAGCTGGCGCACGTCACCGGCGGTGTCGGCGACCAGGACGCTGTTCACCGGCTCGACCCACGACGCGAGCGCGGCCTCGACGTCCCCGGCGGTCCGGGCGCGCAGCAGCAGCGGCAGCGCCTCGAACCCCAGCGCGGCGTCGACCCGGCTGGGTGCGCGCAGGCTCAGCGCCTCGGGCTCCTCGGCGCCGTCGTCGGCGGCCCAGGACGGGACGACGACCGGCCCCCGCGCGGTCTCCACGGTCTCCACGGTCACCGGCTCGCCGTCGCGGACGGCCAGCTGGACCGTCGCCGCCTCGGCCGGCTCCCAGCCGTCCGGCCCGAGGGCCTGCAGCCGGTCGCCGTCCCGGCGCAGCCGCTCCCGGTAGAGGTCCTGGTGGACGGCCATCGCGTTGGTCACCGCCCAGGCCACCGTGCCGGTGTGGCCGAAGTGGGCGACGCCGGGGACACCGGGGAAGGCGAGCCCGACCACGTCGAGGGCCTCGGGCCCGTCCACCACCAGGTGCACCTGCTGGTACACGCCGGGTCGCTCCAGCACCCGGTGCGGGTCGCCGGCGACCAGGGGCAGCCCGGACGCCGTCCGGGAGCCGGTCACCGCGACCGCGTTGCTGCCGTCGGGTGGGCCCAGGCCGAGCGCGGTGGCGAGGTCGGGCCCGAGCCGGGGCCCGAACGAGCGCAGCAGGTGGCCCCGCCAGACCGTCGTCCCCAGGGACCCGAACAGGACGTGGTGGACCAGGAAGACCCCCAGCGGGGTCCACGGCTGCCAGCCGCCGTGCCCGCCGCGGGGCAGGCCGAGCGCCTGCAGCTCGGGTGACCGTGCGGCGCCCTCGGCCAGGCCCTCGCGCACGCCCGCCACGTAGGCGGCCACCCACCGCCGGGTCGCCGGGTCCAGCGAGTCGTGGCAGCGGCGGGCGGTGTCGTCGAGCCGGGCCCGGGCCGCGAAGTCGTCCCAGGACAGCCCGGCCGCGCCGACGTGCGCGGCCAGCGTCGCCTCGCTGCGCCAGCGCTCGACCTCCAGCTGCCACGCGCGGTCGACGGCGGTGACCCGCCCCTGCGCCCAGGCGAGGTCGTCGAGCGACCCGGCCCGCACCGTCGGCACGCCCCACGGGTCCCGGGTCACCCCGGCCGGGGCGGTCACCGGTGCGGGGCCGGTGCGTGCGGCGCGACCGGGTTGGCCAGCGTGCCGGCGTACTGGAGGGAGGACGCCTGGTCGGCCAGGTCGACCATCTGGAGCGTGTTCCGCAGCTGCAGCCGGTTCAGGCAGGAGTGCTGGAACTCCGGGGTGAAGAGGTCGAAGCGCCGGTGCAGGTCGGGGTGGGCGTCCCGGTGCGCCAGCAGGCAGTCGGCGACGCAGCGCCAGACCTCGTCGGCGGGCAGCAGCCCGTCGGCGTCCAGCACGCCGGCGAGGTAGCGCAGGAACCCGTCGAAGACGTCGGTGAAGACCGACAGCAGGCGCACGTCGTCGTCGTAGGCCACGCGCACCCGCTCGACGCCCGGGGGCAGCGGCCTGTCCCCGAAGACGGCGACCTCCTCCCCGACGTCCTTCATCAGGACCCGGGTCGGGACCGAGTCGCGCAGCACGAGGATGACGTTCTCTCCGTGCGGCATGAAGGCGAGGTCCTGGGCGAGCAGGCAGTGCACGACCGGGCGGAGGTAGGCGTCGAGGTAGCGCCGCAGCCAGGTGCGCGGGTCCAGGCCCGAGTCGGTGACGAGACCGCCCACCAGCGAGCGGCCCTCGGCGTCCCGGTGCAGCAGCGCCGCCATGGTCATCGCCCGCTCGTCCGGTGCCAGCCGCGGCACCGGGCTCTCCCGCCACAGCGCCGCGACCATCCGCTGGTACGGCGAGCGCAGCCCGCGGGCGGCCATCCGGTGGTAGGCGTCGCCGGTGTAGCCGACCGAGGCCAGCTCGCGCAGCACGCCGAACCCGCTGGCCACGAGCTCGGGGTCGTCGGTGACGACCTCGGCGACCCAGTCGTTGATCGCCGGGGTCGCCCGCATGTAGGCCGGTGAGAGCCCGCGCAGGAAGCCCATGTTCTGGATCGCCAGCGCCGTCTTGACGTAGTGCCGGTCGGGGCGGTCGAGGTCGAAGAACGTCCGGATCGACTGCTGGGCCTGGTACCGGTCCTCGCTGTGCCCCACCGGCACGAGGTCGCGCCGGCCGACGTCGGCGGCGAAGGTGACCGCCAGCCGGTGGTCCCACTGCCAGGGGTGCACCGGCAGGTAGATGAAGTCGGCCGGGTCCAACCCCAGCGACCGCAGCCGGCCGGCGAAGCGCGCGAGCAGTTCCTCGCCGAGCTGCCCGGCGTAGAGCTGCTGCTCGTCGACGCCGTCGCCGCAGGCGAGGTGGGTGTGCTCGCGGCGCGCCGCCAGCCAGACCAGCCGGACCGGGGCCCCGGACTCGGGGGCGTAGGCGGCGGCGTCGGCCAGCCCGAAGCCGATGCGCCCGTTGTTGGCCACGAACGCCGGGTGCCCCTCGGTCATCGACCGCTCGACGGTCTGCAGGTCGGCGCGGGCCAGCTCGCGGGCGTCGGTGCGGCGGTGGTGCAGTTTCCACGCCGCCCCGGCGAGGGTCGCGCTGACCTCCTCCAGGTAGGTGCCCAGCAGCTGGTCGGGGATCCCGAGGTCGTGCTGCAGTTCGTCGACCAGCGCCAGCGCGTCCAGCGGTGCATCGACGCCGTCGACGGTGCGGGACACCGACGCCGGGTCCACGTCCCAGTGCTCCAGCGGCAGCACCCGCGCGGCGAACCGGTACCGGACGCCCGCGGCGGTGCGCAGCGACCACCAGGTCCGCCCCAGGGCATCGGCCGGCCCGCCGTCCGCCTCGGGCGTGACGAGTCGCTCGTGGCCGAACTCCGACAGCGCCTTGGTGACCACGTGCCGGTGCGCCCGGGCCATCGCCACCGGCTCGAGGTGGGCGGCGCCCAGGTCGGTCTCGTCCGCCACCGGCCCGGTGCGCTCGGTCGTCGGCGCGGTCATGCCAGCACCCGGCCCAGCTCGCTCGCCGCGAAGGACGCCGGGGTGCACGTGCTCAACGCAGCCGTCTTGTGCCCCAGGTCGACCAGGCCGTGCTCGACGAAGCCCGCCGCCTGGTTCTTCGCCCGGATCGCCGCGTTGCGCGCGTCCGGCTCCACGACCACCCGGCGCGCGCCCGGGCGGTCCAGGGCGAAGCGCACGACCGCCGCCATCACCGCCGAGGTCAGCCCGCGGACGGGTGGGGCGCCCTCCGCGGGCGGCGCGACGAGGACGTGCATCCCGACGTCGCCGGGCTCGGCCGCCCACACGCCGACCAGCTCCCGGTGGCGGGGGTCGTAGGTCTCGGCGAGGAACGCCGGGGCACCGTCGACCCGGCCCAGCCACGCGTCGTGGTGCGGGTCGGCGGTGATCGCGGCGTAGGCGGTGCGCACCGCTGCCGGCTCGGCGTCCTGCATCAGCCAGTAGACCGAGCGCGGGTGGGTGACCCAGGAGTGCAGCAGGTCCAGGTCGCGGTCGACGTCCAGCGGTTCCAGCGTCAGCACCCCGACGGTCGTGCGGACCGACCAGGTCGGGGTTGCCGGGGTCGCGCTCACCGGGCGGCCCCCGACGCCGTCAGTCCCGCCTCGTCCGGCAGTGCGTTCGCGGCGCCGGCGTCCTCGAGCTCGACCCCGAACTCCTGGTAGGCGATGTGCTGCTCGACCGGGTAGACCTCCCGGCCGCACATCGCGTTGACGATCACCGAGTTCCGGTAGGGGCCCATGCCCAGGTCCGGTGCGGTGAGGCTGTGGGTGTGCTCCTCGGCGTTCTGCACGAAGACCTCCCGGCCGGTGGTGTCGACCGCGTAGTCCAGCGCCACGTCGTACCGGCCCCGCGCGTCCCATCGGATCCGGTCACGCACCGGGTCGAGGAACGCCGGCACCCGGGACCGGTAGCCGGTCGCCAGGACCAGCCCCTGGGTCGGGCGGGTGACCGTGCGCTCCTGCTCGGCGTGGTGCAGCCGCAGCTCGTAGCGCCGCTGCTCGGCGTCCCAGCGGGCGCCGACCACCTCGACGCCGGTGTGCAGCGACGAGGGCACCGCGCCGCGTCGGCCGGTGCGGTAGAGGGTGTCGTAGATGGCGTCCACGAGCGTGCCGCTGATGCCCTTGTAGAGGTGGCGCTGCTCGCGGGCGAGGGCGTCGCGGCGCCCCATCGGCAGGGCGTGGTGGTAGCGGGCGTACTCCGGCGAGGTCATCTCCAGGGTCAGCTTCGTGTACTCCATGGGGAAGAACCGGGGCGAGCGGGTGAGCCAGTCGACGCGGTACCCGAGCCGGTCGGCGTCGGTGAGCAGGTCCAGGTACACCTCCGCGGCGCTCTGCCCGCTGCCCACGACCGTCACGTGCCCGAGCGTCTGCAGCTCCTCCTTGTGCTCCAGGTAGGCCGAGCTGTGCCAGGCCGGGCCGGGGAGCTCCCGCACCGGCTCCGGGACCCACGGCGCCGTCCCGACGCCGAGGACCAGCCGCCGGCCCAGGTGCACCTCCGTCTCCTCGGAGCGGACGTCGCGGGCGTGCACCCGGTAGACGCCCGCGGCGGCGTCGTGCTCGACCCGCTCGACGCGCCGGCCCCACCGCAGCCCGGGCACCCGCTCGGCGACCCAGCGGCAGTAGGCGTCGTACTCCGCGCGCAGCGGGTGGAAGTCCTCGCGGATGTAGAAGGGGTAGAGCCGGCCGGTCGCCTTGAGGTGCGCCAGGAACGAGTACGGCGACGTCGGGTCGGCCATGGTCACCAGGTCGGCGAGGAAGGGGACCTGGAGGGTGGTGCCCTCGATCATCATCCCGGGGTGCCAGGAGAACTCCTCGTGCTCGTCGAGGAAGACGCCGGACAGGTCGGGCACCGGGGCGGTGAGCGCGGCCAGGCCGAGGTTGAACGGCCCGATGCCGACGGCGACGAAGTCGTGCACGCGGTCGGTGCTCATGCCGGGGCCTGCCCGCCGGCCAGCACCAGCGCAGGGGCCACCGCGGACTCCGCGACCAGGTCCTCGCCGGCCGCCCGGACCAGGTCGACCACCGCGCGGACGTCCGCCCGGGTGGTCGCCGGGTTCAGCAGGGTCAGCTTCAGCCACGGTCGGCCGTCGACGACGGTGCGGGCGACGACCGCCTCCCCCTCGTCGAACAGCCGCTCACGGATGCCGGCGACGAGCCGGTCGGCGGCGGCCGGGTCGAGCGGGCCGTCGGGGCCGATGGGCCGGTGCCGGAACAGGACGGTGCTCAGCGACGGTGCGCTGTGCACCTCGATGTCCGGGGCGGCGCACAGGTCCTCGTGGACCTGCACGGCCAGGTCCAGGCAGGTGTCGAAGGCCTCGCCGATCTCGTCGGCCCCCATGGCGCGCAGCGTCACCCACAGCTTGAGCGCGTCGAAGCGCCGGGTGGTCTGCAGGCTCCGGTCGACCTGGTTCGGCGCCCGCCCGCCGCGCGGGTTGAGGTAGGCGGCGTGGTGGGTGACGTGCCGCAGCGTGGCGGCGTCGCGCACCAGCACCGCCGAGGACGCCACCGGCTGGAAGAAGGTCTTGTGGAAGTCCACGGTCACCGAGTCGGCGCGCTCGATGCCGTCGAGCAGGTGCCGCCGGCGGCGGGACACCAGCAGCCCACCTCCGTACGCGGCGTCGACGTGCAACCACGCGCCGATCTCCGCGCAGACGTCGGCCACCGCGGGGAGCGGGTCGATCCGGCCGAGGTCGGTGGTGCCGGCGGTGACGGACACCGCCATGACGACGTCGCCGGCGTCCCGGACGCGGGCGGCGACCTGACGCAGCGCGGCGGGGTCCATCCGGTGCCCCTCGTCGGTCGGCACCGTCACCACCGCGTCGGTGCCGAGCCCGAGCAGGCGTGCGGCCTTGCCGACGCTGAAGTGGGCCTGGTCGGTGGCCAGCACCCGCAGCCGCGCACCCGGGGGCAGCACGCCGCCCGGCAGCGCGGCGAGCGCCTCGTCGCGGGCCAGCAGCAGCGCGTGCAGGTTGGACTGGGTGCCGCCGCTGGTGAACACGCCGTCCGCGTCGGGGCCCAGGCCCGCGCGGCCGGCGGCCCAGGTGACCAGCCGGCGCTCGATGAGGGTGGCCGTCGTCGACTGGTCGTAGGTGTCGACCGAGGTGTTGACCGCGGAGGCGAGCAGGTCGGCCGCCAGGGCCGGGATCGCGACCGGGCAGTTGAGGTGGGCCACGTAGCCGGGCTCGTGGAACCACACTGCGTGCTCGAGGTAGAGCCGGGAGGTCTCCTTGAGGGCGGAGAACGTGTCCCCGAGAGGGACCTCGAGGTCGACGCCGGCCACGAGCTCCTCGAGGTCCTGCTGCGGCACCCCCGACCGGGGGCGGCGGACCACCCGCACGCGGTCGGTGAGCGCGCCGAGCGCGGCGGTGACGACCGCGGCGTAGTGGTCGACCGTCGACCCCGAGAACAGGTGTGCGGTCGGCGTGTGCTCCGTCACGAACGAGCCCCTCCGTAGGTTAGCCTCGCCTAAACACGGCGGACGGTACACGGGGCCAGGACCCGGTGCGCGGGGGTCCTGCCGGGGTGACGGCGAGAGGGACGAGCGATGCAGCACGGCTGGGAGGGCGTGGTCCTCAAGGCGCTGCGCGGTAAGGACTTCGTCCTCACCGTGCGCGGGAGCGAGCAGGTCGGAGAGCAGTACCAGCGGGTCCGGGTCTCCGACGGCGGGCTGCTCGCCGACTGCCCGCCGCACCCGGCGATGTGGGTCCGGCTGTGGTTCGAACACGACGGGCGACCCCACCAGCGGGCCTACACGCTCGTCGACCCCGACCCGGCGTCGGGCACCTTCGACCTGGAGTTCGCCCTGCACGACGGTCCGGCGGCGCACTGGTCCCAGGCCGTGCAGCCGGGCAGCACCATCGAGGCGACGGTGCAGGGCACCCGCGAGGCCCAGCCGCCCCCGGCGACCCGGGTGGTGCACCTCGTCGGTGACCCGGCGTCCCTGCCGGCGGTGAACTCGCTGCTCGACGCCCACCCGACGACGCCCGCGCGGGTCTGGCTCGAGGCCGGCCACCCGGCCGACCGCGACCTCCCCGTGCGCGCCCGGGCCGGGCACGAGGTGGTGTGGGTCGACCGCGACGGCGCCGCCCCCGGGCAGGCGCTGCAGGCCGCCGTGACGGGGGCCTGGGCCGCGGACGCGGCAGCCGACCCGGCGCGGGACTGGTTCTGGGTGGCCTGTGAGGCCGCCGCCACCCGGGCGCTGACCCGGCACCTGCGCCGCGAGCTCGGCGTCGGCAAGGACCGCGTGTCCTCCCTCGCCTACTGGCGCACGACGTGACCGCCCCGTCCACGCCCACCGTCGCCGAGACGTCGCCGGTGGCGGCGGGCCGGCCGCCGTGGGGGCTGCTCACCACCCTCTGGGTCACCCAGTACGTCGGCATCGGCTTCCTCACCGTCGGGCTGGTCGCGATCCTGCGCGCCGACGGCGTCTCCCTCGCCGACCTCTCGCTCGTCTCGCTGCTGGGCCTCGCCTGGCCGCTCAAGCTGCTCTGGGCGCCGCTGCTGGACCGGTACGGGTCCCGCCGGCTCGGGCACCACCGTTCCTGGCTGCTCGCCCTGCAGAGCGCGATGGTCCTGGCGCTGCTGGCGTTGCTGCCCTTCGACGACCCGGCCGCCTCGCTCGGCCCGCTCGTCGTCGTCTGCGCCGTGTACGTGCTGCTGTCGGCGACCCAGGACGTGGCCGCCGACGCCCTCGCCGTCCGGCTGCTGCGCCCGGAGGACCGCGGCCTCGGCAACGGGGTCCAGGTGGGGGCCAGCTACGTCGGCACCGTGCTCGGCGGTGGTCTCTGCGTCCTGGTGTACGACCGCGCCGGGTGGACCGCGGCCGTGCTGCTGCTCGCCGCCCTCACCCTGGTCGCGCTGGTGGTCGTGCTCCGGTTCCGTGAGCCCGAGCGCGACCCCCGGGTGCCCGGGAGCGCCGCCTGGGCTGCGTTGATCGGGGTGTTCCGCCGTCCCGGTGTGCCGGTCTGGGCGCTGGGCGTCGTGCCGCTCGTCTACGGCGGCGCGGCCGGGGTGTACGCCCTGCCCAGCGCGGCGCTCGTGGACGCCGGGTGGTCCCTGACCCGCATCGGCGTGGTCACCGGCGTCGTCGTCAGCGTGCCCGCGGCGCTGGCCGGCCCGCTCGCGGGGTGGCTGGTCCGCCGCTGGGGCCGGGCCGCGGTGCTCGTGGGCGGCGGCGTCGCCCTGGCGTTGTCGACGGCCGGGCTGGTCCCGCTGCTCCTCGGGTCGGCGCCGCTCACCGGCACGGTGGTCGCGCTCAGCGGCTTCCTCGTCGCCTACACCGCGCTGAACGTGGTGGTCTACACGGTGAGCATGGACCTCTCCCGCCCGGCCACGGCGGGCACCGACTTCACCACGCTCACCACGGTCCCGCTGCTCGCCTCCTTCCTCACCGCCTCCGCCGCGCTCGCCACGGCGGCGCTCGTCGGGTACGTCGTCTCGGCGGCCCTGTGGTGCGGCGTCACCCTGGTCGGGGTGGTGCTCGGCGTGCGGTGGTTGCGAGCCGCGCCGCTCCGGTGACCACGGTCCCGGCCGGCCGGACGGCGGTGGACCCGCCCCGGCGGCTGCCGCTGCTCGCGGTCGAGGCGGCGACCCTGCTCTCCGGCACGGCCAACGGGGTCACCTCCGTCGTCCTGCCGTGGCTCGTCCTCGAGCGGGGCGGCGGCGCGGCCGGCGCCGGCCTCGTCGCCGCGGGGACGGCGCTGCCGCTGGTGCTCACCGCGGTGCTCGCCGGCGTCGTCGTCGACCGGGTCGGCCGGCGGCGGGTGTCGGTCGTCTCCGATGTCGTCTCCGCGGCCGCGGTCGCCGCGATCCCGCTGCTGGAGCTCGCCACGGGTGGGCTGGGGCTGGGTGCGGTGGTCGCGCTGGCCGCCCTCGGGGCCCTGCTGGACCCGGCCGGCGTGACCGCGCGCGAGGCGATGCTCCCCGAGGCCGCTGCGGCCGCCCGGCTCCCGCTCTCCCGGGTCAACGGCGTCCACGAGGCGGTGTGGGGGTCGGCGTTCTTCATCGGGCCGGCGGTCGGTGCCGTGCTGATCGGGCTGGTCGGCGCGGTCCCGGCGCTGTGGGCGACGGCGGCCGCCTTCGCGCTGTCGGTCGTCGTCATGGCCCTCGTCCGGGTCCCCGGCGGCGGGCGGCCGGAGCCCCGCCCGGAGTCCTCCGGCCGCGCGGTCCGGCGCGTCCTCACCGACACCGCCGAGGGGATCGCCGTGCTCCGCCACGACCGCCTCGTGCGGTGCGCCGCCCTGGTCGCCGTCCTCGTCTCGGCGACGTACCTGCCGATCTCGGCGGTGCTGCTGCCGGTGCTGTTCGAGGAGCAGGGCGCCCCCGGCCGGCTCGGCCTGCTGCTCCTGGTGATGAGCGGCGGCTGGGTGCTCGGGAGCCTGCTGCAGGGTGCGCTGGGCCACCGGCTGCCCCGCAGCCTCGTGCTCCGGGTCGCCACCGTGGGGGCGTCGGTCGCGCTGGTCCCGTTCGTGGCCCTGCCGCCCTACCCCGTCCTGCTCGGCTGCGGTGCGCTCGCCGGCCTGCTGTTCGGCCCGATCAACCCGCTGGTCAACCTGGCCTTCCAGCAGCGGGTGCCCACGCACCTGCGCGGGCGGGTGCTCGGGATCGTCGCCTCCGGCGCGTACGCCGCGGGGCCGGCCGGCTACCTGGCGGCCGGCGTGCTCGTCGACACCACCGGGCTGCGCGCGGCCTTCGCCGTGTTCGTCGGCGCCGTCGTCCTCGCCGGCCTCTCCGTGCTGGTGATGCGCCCGCTCCGGGAGCTCGACGACCTGCCGGACGGGGAGGGGGCTCCGCCGGGTCCGCCGGCCGCGGCCGGGCCGGTGCTGCCCGAGCCCCGGGCATCGGCAGCCCGGTAGCGTCTCCGGCACATCACGGCAGTGCGCGAGGAAGCCGGTGCGAAGCCGGCGCGGTCCCGCCACTGTGAGCCCCGGCGTCGTCCAGATGCGGGGGCGAGCCAGACACTCCGGCTGCCGTGCTCGACGACCCGGGGCGCGGACCCCGAGGGAGGCACCGACGTGAGCTCACGCACCTTCACCCTGCTCTCCACCTCCGACACCGACCTGCTGTCGGCCCGAGCCAGCGACTCGTCGTGGCGGCTGGGCAACCCCTACCGCGCCGGCGACCTCGCCGAGTTCGCCGCCGGTACCGATCTCGTCGTGGTCCGCATCCTGGGGTCCCGCCGGAAGTACGAGGACATGGTCGCGCCCCTGTTGGGCCTGGGCGTCCCGGTGGTCGTGCTGGGTGGTGAGCAGCTGCCCGACGCCGAGCTGATGGAGCTCTCGACCGTCCCGATGGGCGTGGCCACCGAGGCGCACGCCTACCTGGCGCAGGGCGGTCCGGACAACATGGTGCAGCTGCACCGCTTCCTGGCCGACACGGTGCTGCTGGACGGCGAGGGCTTCGACGCCCCGGCCGTGGCGCCCGACTGGGGTCTGCTGGACCACAAGACCACTGCGACCGGTCCGCGGGTCGCCGTCCTCTACTACCGGGCGCACCACCTGGCCGGGAACACCGCGTTCGTGCACACGCTCTGCGAGGCGATCGAGACCGCCGGCGGGGTGCCGGTGCCGATCTACACCGCGTCGCTGCGGTCGGTGGAGCCGGAGATGCTCGACGTGCTGCACACCGTCGACGCCATGGTCGTGACCGTCCTGGCGGCCGGCGGCTCCAAGCCGGCCACCGCCTCCGCCGGTGGGGACGACGGCGCGTGGGACGTCGGTGAGCTTGCCCGGCTCGACGTGCCGGTGATCCAGGGTCTGGTGCTCGGCACCCCGCGGGCGACCTGGGCGGCCAACGACGACGGGCTCTCCCCGCTGGACGTGGGCAACCAGGTCGCCATCCCCGAGTTCGACGGCCGGATCATCAGCGTGCCGTTCTCCTTCAAGGAGGTCGACGAGGAGGGCCTGACCTCCTACGTGCCCGACCCGGAGCGGGCCGCCCGGGTGGCCGGCACCGCCGTCGCGCACGCCCGGTTGCGGCACACCGCACCGGCCGACCGCAAGATCGTGGTGATGCTGTCGGCGTACCCGACCAAGCACGCCCGGATCGGCAACGCGGTCGGCCTGGACACCCCCGCCTCGGTGGTCCGGCTGCTGGCCGCGATGGCCGGGCAGGGCTACGACATCGGCCCGTTCGACGGCGAGGGTTCGTTGCCCGGCGTCGCGGACCTGGACGGCGACCGGCTGGTGCACGCCCTGATCGAGGCCGGCGGCCAGGACCCGGACTGGCTGACCGCCGAGCAGCTGTCCGGCAACCCGGTGCGCATCCCGGCCGCGGAGTACCGCCGGTTCTTCGACACGCTCCCCGCCGAGCTGACGGACCGGATGGTCGAGCACTGGGGGCCGCCGCCCGGTGAGCTGTTCGTGGACCCGACCGACGACTGCATCGTGTTCGCCGCGCTGCGCGCCGGCAACGTCGTGGTGATGGTCCAGCCGCCGCGCGGCTTCGGGGAGAACCCGATCGCGATCTACCACGACCCCGACCTGCCGCCGTCGCACCACTACCTGGCCGCCTACCACTGGCTGCGCTCGTCCTTCGGTGCGCACGCGGTCGTGCACGTGGGCAAGCACGGCAACCTGGAGTGGATGCCCGGCAAGACCGTCGGGCTGTCGGCGTCCTGCGCCCCGGACGCCGCGCTGGGCGACCTGCCGATGGTCTACCCGTTCCTGGTCAACGACCCGGGTGAGGGCTCGCAGGCCAAGCGCCGCGCGCACGCGGTGCTGGTCGACCACATGGTGCCGCCGATGGCCCGCGCCGACACCTACGGCGACATCGCCCGGCTGGAGCAGCTGCTCGACGAGCACGCCAACATCGCGGCGATGGACCCGCCCAAGCTGCCCGCCGTCCGGCAGCAGATCTGGACGCTGATCCAGGCCGCCAAGCTCGACCACGACCTCGGCCTGGACGACCGGCCGCACGACGCCGAGTTCGACGAGATGATCCTGCACGTCGACGGCTGGCTGTGTGCCATCAAGGACAGCCAGATCCGGGACGGGCTGCACGTCTTCGGCTCCCCGCCGGAGGGCGACGCCCGGGTGGGGCTGGTGCTGGCGATCCTGCGGGCCCGGCAGATCTGGGGCGGCTCGGTCGCCATGCCCGGCCTGCGCGAGGCGCTCGGCCTGGTCGAGGACGGCTCGGCCGGGCTGCACGAGACCGACGAGGTCGAGGCCCGGGCGCTGGCCCTGGTCACCGCCATGGAGGCGGCCGGCTGGACCGCCGACGCCGTCGAGCCGACCGTCGCCGAGGTGCTGGGCGGGCCGCACGCCGACGTCAGCCGGGTGCTCGAGTTCGCGGTCGCCGAGGTCGTGCCGCGGCTGGCGAAGACGACGGACGAGATCGACATGGCCCTGCACGCCCTGGACGGCGGCTACGTGCCCGCCGGCCCGTCCGGATCGCCGCTGCGCGGGCTGGTCAACGTGCTGCCGACCGGGCGCAACTTCTACTCCGTCGACCCGCGCGCGGTGCCCTCCCGGCTGGCCTGGGAGACCGGGCAGGGCCTGGCCGAGTCGCTGGTCGAGCGGTACGTCGCCGAGACCGGGGAGCACCCGCGCTCGGTGGGGCTCTCGGTGTGGGGCACCTCGGCGATGCGCACCTCCGGGGACGACGTCGCCCAGGTGCTGGCGCTGCTCGGCGTCCGGCCGGTCTGGGACGAGGCGTCCCGCCGGGTGACGACGCTGGAGCCGATCCCGCTCGGTGAGCTGGGCCGGCCGCGGATCGATGTCACGGTGCGCATCTCCGGGTTCTTCCGGGACGCCTTCCCGCACGTGGTGACCATGCTCGACGACGCCGTCACCCTGGCCGCGGGGCTGGACGAGACGCCGGAGCAGAACTACGTGAAGGCGCACGTGGACGCCGACGTCGCCGAGCACGGCGACCGCCGGCGGGCCACCACCCGGGTGTTCGGCTCCAAGCCCGGTGCCTACGGGGCCGGGCTGCTGTCGCTGATCGACAGCCGGGACTGGCGCACCGACGCCGACCTGGCCGAGGTCTACGCGGTGTGGGGCGGCTACGCCTACGGCCGGGACCTCGACGGGGTGCAGGCCCGCCCGGACATGGAGACCGCCTACCGGCGGATCGCGGTGGCGGCGAAGAACATCGACACCCGCGAGCACGACATCGCCGACTCCGACGACTACTTCCAGTACCACGGCGGGATGGTCGCCACGGTGCGCGCGCTGACCGGCAGCTCACCGAAGGCCTACATCGGCGACTCGACCCGCCCCGAGCACGTGCGCACCCGCTCGCTGGTCGAGGAGACCTCCCGGGTGTTCCGGGCCCGGGTGGTCAACCCCAAGTGGCTGGCCGCGATGCGCCGGCACGGCTACAAGGGCGCGTTCGAGATGGCGGCCACGGTCGACTACCTGTTCGGCTACGACGCCACCACCGGCGTCGTCGCCGACTGGATGTACGAGAAGCTCGCGCAGAGCTACGTGCTCGACCCGGAGAACCGGGCGTTCATGGAGCAGTCGAACCCCTGGGCGCTGCACGGCATCGCCGAGCGGCTGCTGGAGGCGGTCGACCGCAAGATGTGGGCCGAGCCCGACCCGGCGCTGCTGGCCGAGCTCCAGCAGGCCTACCTGGACACCGAGGGCGACCTCGAGGGCGGCGAGACCCCGGCCCAGCAGCCGGTCTGAGCCCGGGTGGGGCCAAAGTCGCGACTTTGGCCCCACCGGGGAGCGATGAGTCCGTCGGTGTCCGGCGGTCTACTGGTGCATGGCGACGACTCTGCTGGCGATCGGCACGCGCAAGGGGCTCTGGCTCGCGACGAGTGAGGACCGGCGCAGCTGGTCGCTCTCCGCACCGCACTTCCTGATGACCGAGGTGCCGAGCATCGGCATCGACACCCGCGACGGGCGCACCCGGCTGATGGTCGGGGTGCGGTCGGAGCACTTCGGCCCGACGGTCCTCCACTCCGACGACCTGGGCGCGACCTGGGACGAACCGGCCGGCGGCGCGATCCGCTTCCCGGCCGACACCGGGGCCGCCGTCGAGCGGATCTGGCAGCTGCGCCCGGACTCCGCCGACCGGCCGGGGGTGGTCTGGGCCGGCTGCGAGCCGATCTCGGTCTGGCGCTCGGACGACGGCGGTGAGCACTTCGAGCTGTGCCGCGGGCTGTGGGACCACCCGCACCGCAGCGAGTGGGGCGCGGGCTACGGCGGGGCGGCGGCGCACTCCGTCGTCCCGGGGCCCGACGGCACGGTGCACGTGGCGATGAGCACCGGCGGCGTCTACCGGACGCGGGACGGCGGGGCCTCCTGGCAGCCGCGCAACTCCGGCATCTCGGCGTACTTCATGCCCGGTCCGGCGCCGGAGTTCGGGCAGTGCGTGCACAAGATCGCCCGGGACGCGGCCGACCCACGGAGGCTGTACGCGCAGAACCACCACGGCGTGTACCGATCGGACGACGACGGCGACTCGTGGACGTCGATCGCCGACGGACTGCCCGCCGACTTCGGCTTCGTGATGCTCGCCGACCCGCGCCGCGGCGGGCGGATCTGGGTGGTCCCGCTGGTCGCTGACGGCGAGCGGATCCCGCCGGACGGCGAGCTGGCCGTGCACCGCAGCGACGACGCCGGCTCCAGCTGGCGCCGCCTCGACGCCGGGCTGCCCACGCACGAGTACAACGCGGTGCTGCGCGACGCCGCCTGCGTGGACGCCGGCGACCCGGTGGGCGTCTACGTCGGCACCCGCGGGGGCGAGGTGTACGCCAGCGCCGACGAGGGGGAGTCGTTCAGCACGGTCACCTCCCACCTGCCCGACGTGCTGTGCGTGCGGGCGGCGGTGCTGCCGTGACCGTCCGGGTGCTGCTGCCGCGGTTGCTGGCCGACACCACCGGCGGCCGGACGTCGATGTCGCTGGACCTGCCCGAGCCCGCCACCGTCCGTGCCCTGCTCGACGTGCTGGCCACCGAGCACCCGGTGTTCGACCGGCGGGTGCGGGACGAGACCGGGGCGCTGCGCCGGCACGTCAACGTCTACGTCGACGGCGAGGAGGTCCGCCGGCTCTCCGGTCTGGTCACCCCGGTGCCGGCCGGCGCGGAGGTGATGGTCGTCCAGTCCGTGGCAGGTGGCTGACCGCGACGACGCGCCGCGATCCGGCTGGCCAGCAGGTTACGAGTTGATGACGGCGGTCACACCTCCTCCATGAGCATCCTCGGCAGGTTGATGGGCACGGCAGGGAACACCGCGGCACGGAGCGCGCGTGGCGGGCGCTCGGCCACCCGGGGCACCGCCGGTCGGCGCCGGACCGGGACCGCCGGAGGTGGGATGCGGCGCGGCCGGGCCGCCTCGCCCGCTGCCTCCGGCGGCCTGAGCCGGGTCCTCGGCTCGCTCACCCGTCGACGGTGACCGCGCTCAGCTGAGCAGGACGGCGGCGGTGAGCAGGGTGACCGCCGCCGTCACCTCGCCCATGGCGCCCATGACGTCGCCGTTCACGCCACCCAGCCGGGCCCGGGCCCGGGAGAACAGGGCCTCCGACGACCCCAGCCCGGCGGCGACGGCGGCGACCAGCCCGAGGGCGGCGACCAGGCCGTCCTGAGCGACGAGCAGCGCACCTGCGGCGGCGACCGCGGCGGTGACCAGCGCCGCACCGGCCAGCCAGCCCCGGGACACCGTGCCGGCCACCGCCTGGCCCAGCGACGAGCCCTGCGCGATCGGCACCCCGGGCAGGCCGGTGCGGGCCATCGCCACCCGGGCGGTGACCGTGGCTGCCGGCAGCGCGAGCCAGCCGCCGTCCACGGTGAGCAGCTGAGCCAGGCAGGCGACCTGCAGCAGCAGGGTGAGCACCAGGGTGACGACGCCGAAGGGGCCGACGTCGCCGGCGCGCATCACCGCCAGCGCCTTCTCCCGGCCGCGCAGCGGGCCCAGTCCGTCGGCGGTGTCCGCCAGCCCGTCCAGGTGCAGCCCGCGGGTGAGCGCGGCCAGCGAGGCGACAGCGAGCACCGCACCGACCAGCGGGCTGACCGTGCGGTCGGCGGCCCAGGCGACCGCGGCCGCCGCGCCCCCCAGCACCAGCCCGACCAGCGGCGCCCAGGGCAGCACCCCGCGGGCCGAGGCGGCGGCCGGCACCCGCAGGCTGGTCAGAAGCGCGAACGACTCCGCCGGCCCGGTCCAGGGGCGGCGGGTCGCCGGCTGGTCCGGGGAGCTCATCGCAACCGCTGGGGCAGCCCGGCGACCACGAACCACACCTCGTCGGCGGTCGAGGCCAGCCGCTGGTTGACCGTGCCCAGCGTGTCCCGGAAGAGCCGACCGGCGCGGGTCTCGGGCACCACGCCCAGCCCCACCTCGTCGCTGACCGCGACCACGTGCGCCGGCGTCATCACCCAGTTGTCGACCAGTGCATCGCAGCGCTGGTCCAGCCGGTCGCGGGCCGCGGCGGCGTCCGCGGGGGAGCCCGCGGCGTGCGCCCCGGTCGTGTCGACGGCGTCCCAGATGCCGGTCTCGTCCATCAGCGCGGCCACCCAGGTGGTGACGCTGTCGACCAGCACCGCCCCCCGGCGCAGCAGCTCCGACGGCGCCGTCGTCTCCACCGTCGTCCACCCGGCCGGGCGGCGGGCGCGGTGGGCGGCGACCCGGGCCGACCACTCGGCGTCGGCCTCGTCGACGACGGAGGTGGCGAGGTAGGTGACCTCGTCCCAGCCGGCCAGCAGCTGCTCGGCGTGCGCGGACTTGCCCGACCGGGAGCCGCCGAGCACGAGCACCCTGGTCACGTCAGCACCAGCTTCGTGACCGTGCCGTTGTGCGGGGTGACCCCCGGCAGCTGGTCCGGCCCGAGACCGGCCACCACTGCCTGGGCGGCCCGGATGGTGTCGCCGTGGGTGACCAGGGCGACGACTGAGGCCGGCGGGTCGGCGCGCAGCCGGTCGAGGTAGCCGGCGACCCGGGAGTGCAGCTGGGCGAGGCTCTCCCCGCCCTCGGCCGCCCAGTGCGGGTCGGTCCAGTCGACGACGTCCCAGAGGTCGCGGGAGGGCCGCCCCTCGAGCACGCCGTAGCCCTGTTCGCGCAGTGCCGGGGTGGTGGTGAGCGGCAGCCCGGTGGCCGCGGCGCAGTGCTCGGCGGTCTGCACGGCGCGGTGCAGGTCGCTGGAGACGAGCGCGCCGGGGCCACCGCCGTCCCTGGTGAGCGCGGCGAGCTCGGCCGCGGCCTGCGCCGCCTGCTGGTGGCCGAGCTCGGTCAGCGGCACATGGGCGGTCTGCCCCTGCATCAGTCCGGCGGCGTTCCACTCGCTCTGACCGTGCCGGACGAGGAGCAGGGTCAGGGGAGCGGCCATGGTGGTTGGGAGCGTAGGCGCCGGGTCGCGGAGGGCGGCGGGAGACCTGCCGCCCCGGACTCGTACCGTCGCAGCCGTGACGATCCCGCTGCGCCCCGGCGCCGGCCGGGCCCCCCGGCCCGCCGCGCGACCGACCGGCCCCGACCCGCTCGCCCCGCTGCTGGAGCTGCCCGGCGTCGCCGCGGCGGCCGAGGACGCACGCGCCGCGGTGGACCGGCTGCTCGGCCACAAGGTGCTCCGCCGCGAGTCCGCCGGGGTCAGCGCGGAGTCGGCGCTGCGCGGTGCCCGGGCGTCGGCCGCGCTGGAGGGCGTGGACCGGCCGCTGGCGGACCTGCGGGCGGGTGAGGTCACCGACCCGGTCGTCCAGGGTGCGCTGCGGGTCTCGGTGGGCCTCGGCTCGATGGTGGAGACCTGGGAGCGGGCACCCGGTCAGGTGCTCGCCCGGCTGCACGTCCTCGCCGCCACCGACCTCGCCGAGCCGGCCGACCTGGGCCGGCCCAACGGCGCGGCCGGTCCGCGGTTGGGTGGGCTCTTCTCCCTGATCACCGGTGCGACCACCGTCCCGGCCGTGGTGGTGGCCGGGGTCGTGCACGGCGAGCTGGCCGCGCTCGCCCCCTTCGGGGTGCAGGACGGGGTGGTCGCCCGCGCCGCTGCCCGGCTGGTCATCATCAGCCGGGGCCTGGACCGCAAGGCGGTCTCCGTGCCCGAGGTCGGGTTCGCCGAGCTCGGCCGGGACGCCTACGCGGCCGCGCTGGCGGGCTACCGGACCGGCGGCCCGGCGGGGGTGGCCGGCTGGCTCGTGCACTGCTGCCGCGCCACCGAGCACGGCGCCACCGAGGGCCTGGCGATCTGCGAGAGCCTGCTCCGCGGCTGAGCGCGACAGCGCCGTCCTGCGGCTCCGCTGCAGCGCGACCAGACTGGGCGGATGCGCTTCCTCGAGGTCGACGGTCTGGGACAGGTCAGCCGGGTCGGACTGGGCACCTGGCAGTTCGGCTCCAAGGAATGGGGCTACGGCGACGACTACGCCGTCGGTGCGGCCCGGGACATCGTCCGGCGGGCCCGCGAGCTGGGCGTCACGCTGTTCGACACCGCCGAGGTGTACGGCTTCGGCCGCAGCGAGAAGATCCTGGCCGAGGCGCTCGGCGCCGACCGGGCCGAGGTGGTCGTCGCCAGCAAGGTCTTCCCGGTGGCGCCGTTCCCGGCGGTCGTCCGCAACCGCGCGACCGCGAGCGCCCGTCGGCTGCAGCTCGACCGGATCCCGCTCTACCAGGTGCACCAGGCCAACCCGCTGGTGCCGGACTCGGTGATCATGCCGGGCATGCGCGCCCTCCTCGACGACGGCGTGATCGGCGCCGTCGGGGTCTCCAACTACTCGCTGGAGCGCTGGCAGGCGGCCGACCGCGCGCTGGGCAGCCCGGTGGTGAGCAACCAGGTCCAGTTCTCCCTGGCGCACGCCGGGCCGCTGGCCGACCTGGTGCCCTTCGCCGAGCGCGAGAACCGGGTGGTCATCGCCTACAGCCCGCTCGCCCAGGGCCTGCTCGGCGGCCGGTACTCCGCCGACCACCGCCCCGGGGGCGTCCGGGCGATGAACCCGCTGTTCGGCACCGAGAACCTGCGCCGGGCCGAGCCGCTCCTCCAGCTGCTCCGGGACGTGGCCGCTGCGCACCAGGCGAAGCCGGCCCAGGTGGCCCTGGCCTGGCTGCTCGGCCTGCCACAGGTGGTCGTGATCCCGGGGGCGTCCAGCGTCGAGCAGCTGGAGTCCAACGTGGCGGCCGCCGAGCTGGAGCTGACGCCGGCGGAGCAGCAGGCGCTGACCACCGCCGCGCAGGACTTCCAGCCGGTCTCCACCGCCCGCACGGTCTCGGACCAGGTGCGGGAGAAGGTGGCGGAGCTCCGCGGCCGCATCGGCGGCTGAGACCGGGCCGGTCGGTCCGGTCAGGCGCCGCGGCGCCGACGGCGACCGGTCGGGGGCACCACGACGGGGGCGGCGAGCGCGACGGCCGGGAGCGCCCGCAGCGTGCGCCGCCGGGCGAACCAGGCCAGTCCGGCCACGGCGGCCCCGACGCCGACCGCGGCACTGGTGACCACCGGCGTCCGGGCGCCGGAGAACCGGGAGCGCAGGGTGACCGGGCGGGTGAACTCGAGCACCGGCCAGCCCCGTTCCACGGCGGCCTTGCGCAGCCCCCGGTCGGGGTTGACGGCGGTGGGGTGGCCGACCGCCTCGAGCATCGGCAGGTCGGTGATCGAGTCGCTGTAGGCCCAGCAGTCGGCCAGGTCCCAGCCCTTCTCGGCGGCCACCTCGCGCATCGCGGCGGCCTTGTTCTCGCCGTAGGCGTAGTAGTCGATCTCGCCGGTGTACTTCCCGTCGACGGTGACCATCCGGGTGGCGACGACACGGTCGACCCCGAGCATCTCGCCGATCGGCTCCACCATCTCCGCACCGCTGCTGGAGACGATGACGATCTCCCGGCCGGCCGCCTGGTGTTCCTCGATGAGGTCGGCGGCCTCCGCGTAGACGAGCGGGTCGACGATGCCGTGCAGCGTCTCCCGCACGATCTCGTGCACGACGGCGACGTCCCAGCCCGTGGTCATCGCGGTGATCTGTCGCCGCATCCGCTCCATCTGGTCGGCGTCGGCGCCGGCCAGGGAGAAGACGAACTGCGCGTAGGCGCCCTTGAGGACGGCTCGCCGGTTGATCAGCCCACCCTGGAAGAACGGTCGTCCGAAGGCCAACGTGCTGGACTTCGCGATGACCGTCTTGTCCAGGTCGAAGAACGCCGCAGCGCGGGTCACATCGCACACGGTAAGGGGATCGGCAGTCCAGGGGGTCGGGCACACCGTCGTCCACACCCGGATGGGTTGTCCACAGATGTCGTCCAGGGCTGGGCCGGCGCCGACCGGCCCGCTGCGCTGGGCGGGTGTCCGCTGCCTCGCGAGCCCCCGGCTCCGCGCCCGTCGCCCCCGCCCACCCGCTGGTCCTGAGCACCGACTCCGGCCTGCTCGACGACCTGCTCCGGCTGCTCGCCGCCGCCGGTGCCACCGCTGAGCTGACCACGGGAGGGGGTGCGCTCCGCCGCGCCCACCGGGACGCGCCGCTGGTGCTCCTCGGTGCCGAGGTGCTGGGCAGTGCGCCGGTGCGGGCGCTGCCGCGGCGCCCCGGGGTGCTGGTGGTCGCCGCCGGTGAACCCGCGGCCGAGGTGTGGCCGGCGGCCGTCGAGCTCGGCGCCGAACGGGTGGTGGTGCTGCCCCGGGACGAGGCGTGGCTGGTGGAGCGGGTGGCCGCGGCGGTGCAGGCCCCTGCCCGGCCGGGCTGGCTGACCGTGGTCGGCGGCGCCTGCGGCGGCGCCGGCGCGAGCACCCTGGCGACGGCGCTCGCGGTGGCCGCGGGCAGCGCGGCCGACGGCGGCGTGCTGCTGGTGGACGGCGACGGCTGGGCCGCCGGCCTGGACCTGCTGCTCGGGGCGGAACGAGAGCCCGGGCTGCGCTGGCCGGAGCTGGCCGGGGTGAGCGGACGGGTGGCCGGCCCGGCGCTCGCCGCCGCCCTGCCCGAGGTCGCCGGGGTCGCGGTGCTCTCCGCCTCCCGGGAACACCCCCAGGAGCTGCCGGCCGAGGCCCTGCTCGCCGTCTGCGCGGGCGCCCGGGCCAGCGGGTGCGGCGTCGTGCTCGACCTGCCCGTCCGCAGCCCCGCCGCCGAGGCGCTCCTCGCCGAGGCCGACCTCAGCGTCCTGCTCGTCCCGGCCCGGCTGCGGGCCGGAGCCGCCGCCCGCGCCCTGCTGGAGGGTGACCCGCGGCCCTGGTCGGCGGCGCTCGTGGTGAGCCGGCCGGTCCCCGGGGGGCTGAGCCGCGCCGAGGTGGCCGACGTGGTCGGCCGGCCGGTCTTCGCCGAGCTCGCCGCCGACCGGTCGGCGGCACCCCGCAGCGAACGGGGCGAACCACCGTCCGTCGCCGCCCGGTCCCCGCTCGGCGGGCTCAGCCGGCTGCTCCTCGCCGAGCTGGCCGGGCGCGCGGCGTGACCGGGGAGTCGGCGCCACCGCTGGTGGAGCGGGTGCGCGCCCGGCTCGCCACCGGTGTGGGCGCCCCCAGCCCGGCGGCCGTGGCGGCCCTGGTCCGGGAGGAGTCCGGCGGCCTGCTGGGCGACCGCGGGATGCTCGACGCCGTCCGGGCCGCCACCGACGAGCTCGCCGGGGCCGGTGTGCTGGAGCCGCTGCTGCGCACGCCCGGCGTCACCGACGTGCTGGTCAACGGGCCCGACGAGGTCTGGATCGACCGCGGCGAGGGCCTGGAGCCGGTCGACGTCCGGTTCCCCGACGAGGCCGCCGTCCGCCGCCTGGCGGTGCGGCTGGCCGGCGCTGCCGGCCGCCGGCTCGACGACGCGGCGCCCTGGGTCGACGCCGGCCTGCCCGACGGCACCCGGCTGCACGCGGTCCTGCCGCCGGTGTCCGGGGCGGGCACCTGCCTGTCCCTGCGGGTGCTGCGCCGGGCGGCGCTCTCCTTCGCCGACCTCTCCGACCGGGGTGCCCTGCCCGGCGCCAGCGCCGAACTGCTGGCGGCCGCCGTCCGGGCGCGGCTGGCGTTCCTGGTCACCGGCGGCACGGGCACCGGGAAGACGACGGTCCTCTCCGCGCTGCTCGGGCTGGTGGATCCCGGGGAACGGCTGGTGCTCTGCGAGGACGCACCCGAGCTGACCCCACGGCACCCGCACGTCGTCCGGCTGCTCACCCGGCCGGCCAACGTCGAGGCCGCCGGCGCGGTCACGCTGCGGGACCTGGTGCGGCAGGCCCTGCGGATGCGCCCGGATCGGCTGGTGGTCGGTGAGGTCCGCGGCGCCGAGGTGGTCGACCTGCTCGCCGCGCTGAACACCGGGCACGACGGCGGCTGCGGCACGGTGCACGTCAACCGGGCCGCGGACCTGCCGGCCCGCCTCGAGGCCCTCGGCGGTGCGGCCGGCCTGGGCCGGGCCGCGGTGCACAGCCAGGCGGCAGCCGCGCTCGCGGTCGTCGTGCACCTGCGGCGGAGCCCGGCGGGGCGGGGCGTGGCCGAGCTGGGGGTGGTCCGCCGACAGGGGGAGCTGATCGAGGTCGCCGCGGGCTGGCGGGCCGACGGCGGCCCCACCCCGGCGCGCGGGGAGCTCGCCGACCTGCTCGGTGTCCGGGTGCCCGGATGAGCCCGGCGCTGCTGGTCCTCGGGGTCGCGCTGCTGGCCTGGTCCTCGGGCGCCGCCGGCCGGCCGCGACGGCTCACCGAGCCGGGGTGGCGCGGGGCGCGTCCGGACCTCCGCGCCCTGGCCGGTGGCCCGGCTGGACCGTGGGTGTTCGCGCTGGCGAGCGGGGGAGCCGGGGCGTTGCTGTCCACCCCGGTCGTGGCCGGGCTGGCGGCCGCTTGCGGTGTCGTCGCCGGCCGGGCCCTGGAGGCGCGTGGCCGGGCCGCCGCCGGGGAGCGGCGCACCCGGGCCCTGGTGGAGGCACTCGGCGTGCTGGCCGCGGAGGTGCGGGCCGGGCGACCACTCCCGGAGGTGGCGTCCACCGCGGTCGACGGCTGCCCGGACGCCGGCATGGCGCGGGCGCTCGAGCCGGTCCTGCGACTGGGCGACCCGCCAGCGGGGCCGGCGACGGACGAGTCGGCCCGGGCGCTCGTGCGGATCGCGGCCGCGGTGCGGTTGAGCACCCGCACCGGCTGCTCGCTGGCCGGGGTGGTCACCGCCGTCGAGGACGACCTGCGAGCCCGGCTGCGGGCCGGGGAGGAACTGCGCTCTGCGGTCGCCGGGCCGCGGGCCAGCGCCACCGTGCTCGCCGGACTCCCGCTGCTGGGCCTGCTGATGGGCAGCGGGGTGGGCGCCGACCCGTGGCGGGTGCTCACCACCACCGGCGCGGGGACGGCGCTGCTGGTGCTCGGCGTGGCCCTGGAGCTGGCCGGGCTGACCTGGTCGGCGCGGCTGGTCCGGCGGGCGATGGCGCAGTGAACGGTGCCTGGGCCGTCCTGGTCCTGGCCGGCGCGGTGCTGCTGTGGGTGCCCCCCGGGGCCGGCCGCCGGGACCGGGTGCGGTTCCTGCTCGCCGTCCCCGGAGACGGCGGTCGGCCCTGGCGGTCGACGAGCGGCCCACCCGGGGCGGCCCGGCGCCGGGTGGAGGCGGGCCTGGGCGGGCTGGCGGCCTTCCTGGTGCTCGGTGCCGGCCTGCCGGCCGCGCTGGTCGGGCTCGGCCTGGCCGCGGGGCTGGATCGGCTGCTCCGGCGATCCGGTGCGCCACCGGCCGTCGCCGGAGCCCTCGCCCGGGACCTGCCGGTGGCCTGCGACCTGCTCGCCGTCTGCCTGGCGGCCGGCACCCCGGTCGGGTCGGCCGTCGCGGCGGTCGGGGAGGCGGTGCCCGGTCCGCTCGGCGACCGGCTGGTCGAGGCGGGGGCGCTGTACCGGCTGGGCGCCGCCCCGCGCCGGGCCTGGGCGGGTGCGCCACCGCCGGTCGACGCGCTCGCCCGCACGGTGGTGCGGGCCGGGGAGTCGGGCTCGGCGGTCGTCCCGGCCCTGCAGCGGCTCGCCGCCGACCTGCGCAGCGCCGGCCGCAGTCAGACCGAGGCCGCGGTGCAGCGGGCAGGGGTGTGGGTGCTGGCGCCACTGGGGCTGTGCTTCCTCCCCGCCTTCCTGTGCCTGGGCGTCGTCCCGATGGTGCTGGGCATCGGCAGCGACGTCTTCGGCTGAGTCACGGTCACCGCCGTCGTGCCGGTCGGCGTCCACAACCGCGAGCGTCCTCCACAACCCGGCCGCAGCGACCTGGGCGCGCCCTCGCCGGCGCCAGGCTCGGGTCGACGGACCGGCAGGCGGTCCGGCGGAGGAGGACAGATGGAGATCCAGCCGGAGAACGAGGAACGGTCCACCGGACGCCGGCGCGCGGCGCTGGCCCAGCGGTGGTCGGAGGTCCGCGTAGCGGGAGAGGAGGGCATGAGCACCGCCGAGTACGCCGTCGGCACGGTGGCCGCCTGCGCCTTCGCCGCCGTGCTCTACCAGGTGGTCACCGGCGGATCGGTCGTCGCGGCGCTGGGCGAGCTCGTGCAGACCGCACTCGCCACGCTCGCCTGAGTCGACGTGTCGACACCCGACCGCACCGGCCGGCCCGGCAGCCCCCGGGAGGCCGGGATGGTGACCGCGGAGACCGCCGTCGTGCTGCCCGTGCTCCTGCTGGTGCTGGCCGGGGCGGTGGCGGCGGTCGTCGTGGTCGGTGCCCAGCTGCGCTGCGTGGACGCCGCCCGGGAGGGGGCCCGGGCGGCGGCGCGCGGCGAGCCGGCGGCCGTGGTGCACGAGCTGGCGGCGCAGGCCGCACCCGACGGGGCGACCACGGACCTGGGCGTGGGGGAGACGGTGCGGGTCACCGTCGCGGCCAGGGTCGCCCCGCTGGGGCCGCTGCCCTGGCGGGTGGAGGTCACGGCGACGGCGACGGGCCTCCGCGAACCGGCAGCAGGCGGCCCGCCGTGACCGGGCGCGTGCCGGCCGACGACGGGGAGCGCGGCTCGGCCACCGTGTGGATGGTCGCGCTGGCAGGGTTGCTCGCCCTGGTCGGCGTCGCCACGGTGCTCGTCGGCGCCGCGGTCGTGGCCCGGCACCGCGCCACCTCGGCGGCCGACCTCGCAGCCCTGGCCGCCGCCGGCAGGGCCGTGCTGGGCGACCCGGCCGCCTGCGCGGTCGCCGAGGAGATCGCCGCGGCGAACGAGGCCGTCGTGGACTCGTGTGTCGTCACCGCCGGCGCGGTCGTCGAGGTGCGGGTGCACGTCCCTGTCCGGCTGGGGCCACTCGGCGTCGTCGACGCCCCGGCCCGGGCGCGCGCCGGCCCGGCCCCGCCAGAGACCCGGTCAGCAGAATCAGGGACCCGGTCAGAAGACGAGGTCGTCGGGGTCGGGGCCGGCCGCACCGGTGTCGGCGGCGGGGTCGGTCACGGCCGGGGTGCTGGTGCCGAACAGGCCCGACGACGGCGTCGGCCGACGGGTCACCTCCGCCTCCTCGGCCGTCAGCTCCGGCGCACCGGCCAGCTCGTCGAGCACGACGTCGAGCACCCGCACCGCGCCGGCCTTGTCCAGCGGGTCGTTGCCGTTGCCGCACTTGGGCGACTGCACGCACGAGGGGCAGCCGGACTCGCACTCGCAGCTGGCCACCGTGGCCCGGGTCGCCTGCAGCCAGTCCCGCAGCACCGCGTACCCGCGTTCGGCGAAACCGGCACCGCCCGGGTGGCCGTCGTAGACCACGATGGTGGCTGCGCCGGTGTCCGGGTGCAGGGCGGTGGAGACGCCGCCCAGGTCCCAGCGGTCGCAGGTCGCCAGCAGCGGCAGCAGCCCGATCGCGGCGTGCTCGGCCGCGTGCAGCGAGCCGGGCAGTGCCGCGTCGTCGACGTCGGCCCGGGCGATGGCCCGCTCGTCCAGCGTCAGCCACACCGCCCGGGTGCGCAGCTGGCGAGGCGGCAGGTCCAGCGGGAACTCGGCGAGCACCTCTCCGGTGCCCAGCCGTCGCCGCTGGTAGGCGACGACCTGGTTGGTCACGTCCACGACGCCGGTGTGCGCGGTGACGGTGCCCAGCCGTCTGGTGCGGTCGGTGGCGACGATCGACAGGTCGACGGTGTCGCGGGCCACCGTGGTCCACTCCGGGCTCTCCGGGTGCACCACCGCGCAGGCGTCCTCCACGTCGAGTTCGTCGACCACGTAGGTCTCGCCGCGGTGCACGTAGAGCGCGCCGGTGTGCACGGTCGCGTGCGAGGCGTCGCCGTCGACCGTGCCCAGCAGCCGGCCGGTCGCGCCCTCGATGATCGACACCGGCGCGGCACCGCTGCCGCGGATGTCCACGTCGGGCCGGCCTCGCCCGGCCCAGTACCAGCCGGTGGGCCGGGTGCGCAGCAGCCCCTCGGCGACCAGCTCCGCCACCTGCGCCTCGGCCACCTCGCCGCCGAAGTCCGCCAGGTCGGCGTGGGTGAGCGGCAGTTCTGCGGCGGCACAGCACAGCTGCGGGCCCAGCACGTAGGGGTTGGCCGGGTCGGTGACGGTCGCCTCGACGGGCCGGCCGAACACCGCCCGCGGGTGGTGGGCCAGGTAGTGGTCCAGCGGGTCGTCCCGGGCGACGAACACGACGAGCGACTCGCGCTGGGCCCGCCCGGCGCGCCCGGCCTGCTGCCACATCGAGGCCAGCGTGCCCGGGTAGCCGGCGAGCACGACGGCGTCGAGCCCGGCGATGTCGATCCCCAGTTCCAGGGCGTTCGTGGTCGCCACCCCCAGCAGCACCCCGGTCGACAGCGCCCGCTCCAGCTCCCGCCGCTCCTCGGGCAGGTAGCCGCCGCGGTAGGAGTCGACCCGGGAGACCAGGTCCGACCGGCCGCGGGAACGCAGGATCGCGCGCGCCTGCTCGGCGACGGACTCCGCGCCGCGGCGGGACCGCACGAACGCCAGCGTGCGGGCGTTCTGCTCGACCAGGTCGGACAGCAGCCCGGCCGCGTCAGCGGCCGCCGACCGGCGCAGCGGCGCACCGTGCTCGCCGGTCCGCTCCGTCAGCGGCGGCTCCCACAGCGCGAAGGTCGCCCCCGGACGCGGCGAGCCGTCCTCGGTGACCGCGGTGACCGGGGCACCGACCAGCCGGCCGGCGGCCAGCGCGGGGTCGGCCACGGTCGCCGACGCCAGGACGAACACCGGGTCGGCGCCGTAGCGGCGGCAGATCCGCCGCAGCCGGCGCAGCACGTGCCCCACGTGCGAGCCGAACACGCCCCGGTAGGCGTGGCACTCGTCCACGACCACGTAGGCGACCCGGCGCAGCGTGCTCGACCACTTCTGGTGGGCCGGGAGCACGCCCCGGTGCAGCATGTCGGGGTTGGTCACGATCCAGCGCGAGTGCCGCCGCACCCACTCGCGCTCCTCCATCGGGGTGTCGCCGTCGTAGGCCGCCGGCCGCACCGAGGAGTCGGCCAGCTCGGCGACGGAGGCCAGCTGGTCCCGGGCCAGGGCCTTGGTGGGGGCGAGGTAGAGCACGCAGGCGCGCGGGTCGTCGGCGAGCGCGGTCAGCGCGGGCAGCTGGTAGGCCAGGGACTTGCCCGACGCCGTGCCGGTGGCGACGACGACGTGGCTGCCGGCTCGCGCCAGCTCGGCCGCCTCGACCTGGTGGCTGAAGGGCGCCGGCACGCCGCGCTCGGCCAGCCGGTCCCGCAGCGGCGTCCCGACCCACTCCGGCCACTCCGCCAGCCGGCTGGGGCGGGCCGGGAGCCGGTGGACGTGGGTCACGGGGTCGTCGTCTGCGTCGGTGCCGGACATCAGGGCCTCGAGCAGCTCGGTGCCCGGCAGTGCGCCACCGGCCGGGTCGGGCACCGACTCCGGCGACGCGTCCGCGGATGGCCGGACGGAGCGCAGGGACGTCACCACCCCACTGTCACACCGGTGCGCAAGCCACTGCCCGGGCCACCTGGTCCGATGACGTCCGGTGTGAACGGGATCACACCAGGGTCTGGCGGCGGGCCTGCCTCCTGCGGCACAGTGCGTCCCACGCCGGGCCCTCCCGAGCGAGAGCCCGGGGGCGGCTGGCCGGTGCGCGCCCCGCCTCGCCTCGGAGGAAGCCATGCCCGACGCCGACCTGTCCGGAGGAGACCTCGCCCTGGTGGCGATCGCGCTCCTCATCTCCCTCGCTGCCCTCGGCTTCGCCGCCTGGCTTGTCCGCGCGGTCCTGGCCGCCGACCAGGGCACGGCGTCGATGCAGGAGATCGCGAAGGCCATCCAGGAGGGCGCCGGGGCCTACCTGAGACGGCAGTACCGCACGCTCGCCGTCTTCGCCGCCATCGTCTTCGGGTTGCTGCTCCTGCTCCCGGTGGCCGACGGCGGCCTGGGCACCCGGCTGGGCCGCGCGGCCTTCTTCCTCGTCGGGGCGGCGTTCTCCGCCGCGGTCGGCTTCATCGGGATGACCCTGGCCACCCGCGGCAACGTCCGGGTGGCGGCCGCGGCGGCCGCCGGGGGGCACCGGCCGGCCTTCCGCATCGCGTTCCGCACCGGCGGCGTCTGCGGGATGATCACCGTGGGTCTGGGGCTGTTCGGGGCCTCGCTGGTGCTGTTGCTCTTCCGGGAGACCGCACCGATCGTGCTGGAGGGCTTCGCCTTCGGCGGTGCGCTGCTGGCGATGTTCATGCGCGTCGGTGGCGGCATCTTCACCAAGGCCGCCGACGTCGGCGCGGACCTGGTCGGCAAGGTCGAGGCCGGCATCCCGGAGGACGACCCGCGCAACGCCGCGACGATCGCGGACAACGTCGGGGACAACGTCGGCGACTGCGCGGGCATGGCCGCCGACCTCTTCGAGTCCTATGCGGTGACGCTGGTGGCCGCGCTGATCCTCGGCCAGGTGTTCTTCGGGCCGGTGGGCATGGTCTTCCCGCTGGTGGTCGCCGCGATCGGGGTGGTCGCCTCGGTGGTCGGCATCCTGGCCAGCAACCCGGGCAGCAACGACCGGAACTGGATGTCCCCGATCAACCGCGGCTTCTTCGTCTCCGCCGCCGTCTCCCTGGTGCTGGTCGCAGCCGCGTCCTTCACCGTCCTGCCCACGATCTCCGACGGCCTGGACATCGCGGTCAGCCCACAGGTGCTCGGCTTCCTGTCCGTCCTGATCGGCATCGTGCTGGCCGCCGCGATCCAGCAGCTCACCGGCTACTTCACCGAGACCTCCCGCCGGCCCGTCCGCGACGTCGGCCGCAGCTCGCTCACCGGCCCGGCCACGGTGATCCTCTCCGGCATCTCGCTGGGGCTGGAGTCGGCCGTCTACGCCGCGCTGCTCATCGGCACCGCCGTCTACGGCGCCTTCCTCATCGGCGGCGCCGCGGCGCTGTACGCGGTCGCCCTGGCCGGCTGCGGGCTGCTCACCACCGCCGGGGTCATCGTCTCGATGGACACCTTCGGCCCGGTGAGCGACAACGCGCAGGGCATCGCGGAGATGTCCGGCGACATCGACGAGGAGGGCGCCCAGGTCCTCACCGACCTCGACGCGGTCGGCAACACCACCAAGGCGATCACCAAGGGCATCGCGATCGCCACCGCCGTGCTGGCGGCCACCGCGCTGTTCGGCTCCTACAACGCCAGCCTCATCGTGGCTCTGGACGAGGCCGGGTCTGGCCTCGGCGACGCCCTCACCCTCGTCTCACCGAACAACGTCGTCGGCGCCGTCGTCGGCGCGGCGGTGGTGTTCCTCTTCTCCGGGTTGGCGATCAGCGCGGTGTCGCGCGCCGCCGGCCGGGTGGTGTTCGAGGTGCGCGAGCAGTTCCGCACCCACCCCGGGATCATGGACTACAGCGAGCGCCCCGACTACAGCCGTGTGGTCGACATCTGCACCCGCGACTCGCTGCGGGAACTGGCCACGCCCGGCCTGCTGGCCGTCCTCGCGCCGGTGGCGGTCGGCTTCGGTCTCGGCTTCGGCCCGCTGGCGGCCTACCTGGTCGGCGCGATCGCGACCGGCACGCTCATGGCGGTGTTCCTGTCCAACTCCGGCGGCGCCTGGGACAACGCCAAGAAGATGGTCGAGGACGGCGCCCACGGCGGGAAGGGCAGCAAGGCCCACGAGGCGACCATCATCGGCGACACCGTCGGCGACCCGTTCAAGGACACCGCCGGTCCGGCCATCAACCCGCTGATCAAGGTGATGAACCTGGTCGCGCTGCTGATCGCCCCGGCCGTCGTCGGGCTGTCCGTCGGCGAGGACGCCAACACCGTGCTGCGGCTGGCGATCGCCATCGGCGCGACCCTGGTGATCGTGGTGGCCGTCGTGGTCAGCAAGCGGCGGTCCAGCGTCGTGGGCGGTGAGGCCGACACCCCGGCCGAGACGCTCACCGAGAAGGCGTACTGACCGGCGGGTTGTGGAGAGCGGTGCCGGGTGTGGACGACGGGCCCCGGAGGGAGCGCGGGGCTCCCTAGCGTCCCTTGCGCCGGTCCCGCCCGGGGCCGTGGTCCGCCGCCGGGAGGCACGTGTGTCCGATCTGATCGACGTCCAGCTCGACGCGCTCGGGGAGCTGCTGGGGGAGCTCGCCGCGCTCGGCGCCGAGCTGGGGGAGGAGGAGCGGCTGTGCGCCTCCGCGGGACGGGCGCTGGGCACCGCGCTGGAGGGGCCGGTGGGGGAGTCGGCGGCGGCGACCGGTGCGGCGTGGACCGACCTGGTCACCACGCTCGCGGCGCGCACCCTGGCCGTCGCCGCCACCCTGGCGGCGGCGCTGGAGTCCTACCGGGCCGTCGACGGCAGCATCGCCGGACAGCTCGGCGGTGGTCGGGTCCCGGTGCCGCAGTGACGACGACGGTCGACCTCGCCGGCTGGGACGTCCCGCAGCTGCGGGGAGCGGTGGTCACCCTCGGCGTCCTGGTCGACCGGTTGGTGCCCTGGCGGGGGCGGCTGGACCAGCTGGGCCGTGAGCTGGGGGCCGCGGAGTCCTGGTCCGGGCCGGCGGGGAGCGCGGCCGCCGCCGCCCTCGTCGAGCTGTCCACGGTCGCCTCGGGGGTCGGTGGGGCGCTGGCGGCCTCGCTGGCCGACCTGACCGGGCTGAAGGCCGCCGCGGACGAGGCGCAGGAGCTCGCCGCTGAGGCCCTGGCGGCCGCGGCCGCCGGTGGGGTCGGCCTGGACGGTGCCGGCCGGGCGGTCGGGGTGCCCGCGCCACCCGCCCCGACGATGGCACCGGACCAGCTGGCCGACGTCGAAGCAGCCCGAAGCGCCGCCGTGCTCGCCGAGGCCCGGGCCGAGGAGGCCGGGATCGCCGCGGCCCGGGCGGCGGCGTGTGCCCGGGCCGCCCTGGAACCCCTGACGCAGCTCGGTGCGGTCGCCGTCCCGGTGCCGGACCGCTTCGCCGACCTGGTGGGCCGGTTGCTGCCGGTGTGGACGCCGCAGGTGCCGGCCACGGCCGGCCCCCAGGACGCGGCGGCCTGGTGGGCGGGCCTGACGGCGGCCGGGCAGCTGCTGGCGATCGACGCGCAGCCGGGGGCCGTCGGCGCCCTGGACGGGCTGCCGGCCTGGGCGCGGGACCAGGCGAACCGGGCCAACCTGGCGGCGGCCCTGCAGCACCTCCCGCCGGGCTCGGTCGGTCACGACACCGCCCGCGCCGTGCAGCACACCCTGACGGAGCTGGTGGCCGCCGGCGCCGTGGCCCAGCTGCTGCAGTTCGACCCGGCGGCCGGCCTGGTGGCCCTGACCGTCGGCGACCTGGACACGGCCGCCGCAGTGGGGGTGCTGGTCCCCGGGGTCGAGACCACGGTCGTCGACGACCTGGCCGAGGTGGTCGGCGACGCCCGGGACGTCGCGGCGGCCGCTGCGCTGGCTGCCCCGGGTCTGGCCGTGGCGACGGTCGCCTGGCTGGGCTACCGGACACCCCGGTGGTTCACCTCGGTCTCCGAGCACGCCTCCCAGCGCGGGGGGCGCGATCTGGACCGTGCGCTCGACGGGCTGGCCGGCAGTCGTGGTGCCCGGGGCGCCGGGCCGGCGCCGCGGACGACCGTGCTGGCGCACAGCTACGGGACCGTCGTCACCGGCGAGGCCGCGCGCGCACCGGGCCGGCTGGCCGCCGACGCCGTCGTCCTGCTGGGCAGCCCCGGTACCGGCACGGGCAGGGCGGAGGGGCTGGAGGCGGCGGAGGTCTACGGGGCCTGGTCGCCGGCCGACCCGATCGCCTGGTCCGGCTGGTACGGAGCCGGTCCGTACGACTCCGGGTTCGGCGACGTCCCCCTGCCCACCGAGCCGACCCAGGGACACACCGAGTACTACGACCGCGACCGCCCGACGCTGGCCGCGATCGGCGAGGTCGTCGCCGGCACCCGGGAGCCGCGATGACCTGCCGATCGGCGCCGGGAACAGTGACTGCCGTCATCCGTTGGAGGTGGGACGGCGGGCGCGTTCCGGTTCACCGATCGGCCTCCTGGTCGAGCGGTGGCCTACCGTGGCGTCGCCGAGCGGGTACAGCCCGTTCTGCCCCGTGCGCGACCGGGTCCTCCCCGGCGCCTGCACCAGCACCCCCGACAGGAGTACCGTGCCGCCCACCAAGACCACGAAGTCAGCCCCCAGCACCGGCGACCGCGCGCCGCGCAAGCGTGCCGCCGCGGCCGGAGGCAAGCCGCTGGTCATCGTGGAGTCGCCGACCAAGGCGAACAAGATCGCGGGCTATCTCGGCAGCGACTACGTCGTCGAGGCCAGCGTCGGGCACATCCGCGACCTGCCGCGCAACGCCGCCGACGTGCCGGCTGCGCACAAGGGCGAGTCCTGGGCCCGGCTGGGCGTCGACGTCGACAACGGCTTCGCCCCGCTCTACGTGGTCAGCCCCGACCGCAGGCAGCAGGTGACCCGGCTGAAGCAGCTGGTCAAGGAAGCGAGCGAGATCTACCTCGCCACCGATGAGGACCGCGAGGGCGAGGCCATCGCCTGGCACCTGATCGACACGCTCAAGCCCACCGTGCCCGTCCGCCGGATGGTGTTCCACGAGATCACCCGCGAGGCGATCGCCCGCGCCGTGGCGAACCCGCGCGAGCTGGACACCGCGCTGGTCGACGCCCAGGAGACCCGCCGCATCCTCGACCGGCTCTACGGCTACGAGGTCTCCCCGGTGCTGTGGAAGAAGGTGCTGCCGAAGCTGTCGGCCGGCCGCGTGCAGTCGGTCGCCACGCGGATCGTGGTGGAGCGTGAGCGGGCCCGGATGCGGTTCACCGCGGCGGACTACTGGAGCCTCGACGGCCTGTTCGAGGTCACCCAGCAGCGCGCCGGCGCCGACGCCGGTGAGCCGACGACCCTGCGGGCACGGCTGGTGACCGTGGACGACAGCCGGGTGGCCACCGGCAAGGACTTCGACGCCGACACCGGCTCGGTCACCAGCAACGTCGTCCACCTCGACGAGGCCGGCGCCCGCGGCCTGGCAGCCCGGCTCGAGGGTCGCGCGGTCACGGTCAGCCGGGTCGACGAGCGGGACTACACCCGCAAGCCCTACGCCCCCTTCATCACCTCCAGCCTGCAGATGGAGGCCGGCCGCAAGTTCGGCTGGTCGTCGGCCCAGGTGATGCGGGTGGCCCAGCGGCTGTACGAGAACGGCCACATCACCTACATGCGGACCGACTCGACCAACCTGTCCAGCGAGGCGATCAGCGCCGCCCGCCGGCAGGCTGCCGAGCTGTACGGCGACGCCTACGTGCCGGCCGAGCCGCGCCGCTACGCGACGAAGGACAAGGGCGCCCAGGAGGCGCACGAGGCCATCCGTCCCGCCGGTGACTCCTTCCGCACGCCCGGCCAGTTGGCCGGGCAGCTGGCCCGCGACGAGTTCCGGCTCTACGAGCTCATCTGGCAGCGCACCGTCGCCTCCCAGATGGCCAACGCCGTGGGCAAGACGCTGAGCATCCGGCTCGCCGGCAGCTCCAGCACCGGTGAGGCCGTCGAGTTCACCGCGTCAGGCCGCACGATCACCTTCCCGGGGTTCCTGCGGGCCTACGTCGAGGGCAAGGACGAGGGGTCCGGCAACGACGACGAGGCCGACGACAGCGAGCGCCGGCTGCCCCGGGTGGAGCGCGGTCAGCAGCTGGACACCCGCGAGCTGGACCCCAAGGGGCACACCACCAGCCCGCCGGCGCGCTACACCGAGCCCAGCCTCACCGCCCGCCTGCAGGAGCTGCGGATCGGCCGGCCGTCGACCTACGCGTCGATCATGCAGACCATCCAGGACCGCGGCTACGTCTGGAAGAAGGGCTCGGCGTTGGTGCCGACCTTCATCGCCTTCGCCGTGGTCAACCTGCTCGAGCAGCACTTCGGTCAGCTCGTCGACTACGACTTCACCGCCCTGCTGGAGGAGGAGCTCGACGAGATCGCCGCCGGCCAGCTCGGCCGGGTCGACTGGCTCACCGAGTTCTACTTCGGGGGCGAGGGCCAGCACGCCGGCGGCATCGGCGCCTCCGGTGGGCTGAAGTCCGTCATCGGCCAGCGGCTGGAGGAGATCGACGCCCGCGGCGTCAACTCCATCCCGCTGCGGGCGCTGGCGCCCAACGGCGACCCGGTCGTCGTGCGGGTCGGCCGGTACGGCCCCTACCTGCAGGCCGGCGGCGAGGACGGCGCCCGGGTGAGCATCCCCGAGGACATCGCGCCCGACGAGCTGACGACCGAGCGGGTCGAGGAGCTGCTGAACGCACCCAGCTCGGACCGGGAGCTGGGCACCGACCCGGAGTCCGGGTTCCCGGTGGCGGTGAAGGCCGGCCGCTACGGCCCCTACGTCACCACGCTGGTGCCCGAGGGCAGCAAGGAGACCCCGCGGACGGCCAGCCTGTTCAAGACCATGACGCCGGAGACGATCACCCTCGAGCAGGCGCTGGAGCTGCTCACCCTGCCGCGCACGATCGGCGCGGACGCCGAGGGTGCGGAGATCCAGGCGCTCAACGGCCGGTACGGGCCCTACATCAAGAAGGGCACCGACTCCCGCTCGCTGGAGAGCGAGGACGCGCTCTTCACCATCACCCTCGACGAGGCGCTGGCGATCTTCGCCCAGCCCAAGCAGCGGGGCCGGGCCGCGGCCAAGGCGCCGCTCAAGGAGCTGGGCGCGGACCCGGTCAGCCAGGGCCAGGTCACGGTGCGCGAGGGCCGCTTCGGCCCCTATGTCACCGACGGCGAGCACAACGCCAGCCTGCGCAAGGGCGACGAGGTCGAGACGATCACCCTGGAGCGGGCGGCCGAGCTGCTCGCCGACCGCCGTGAGCGGGCGCCGGTGAAGAAGAAGGCGGCCAAGAAGACCGCCGCCAAGAAGGCGCCGGCGAAGAAGGCGGCCGCCAAGAAGGCCACGGCGAAGAAGACGACGGCGAAGACGACGGCGGCGAAGACGGCACCGACTGCGGCCGAGGTCGAGGACAAGGTCCCGGCCGGCAGCTGAGGGCCGAGGTCGGACGGAGGGCGCGGGTGGACGGCTGGGAGCAGCGGCGGACGTCGTTCGGCGCGGTCGCGGCCGACTACGCCGCCCTCCGGCCGACCTACCCGGCCGACGTGATCGGGTTCCTGCTCGGCGACGCCCCGCGCCGGGTGCTCGACCTCGGTGCGGGCACCGGCCTGCTCACCGACCGCCTGGTGGCCGCCGGGCACGAGGTGGTCGCCGTCGACCTGTCCGGGGAGATGCTGGCCCACCTGCGGGAGCGACTGCCCCAGGTGCGTGCGGCCACCGGGGGAGCGGAGTCGATCCCACTGCCCGACTCCGACGTGGACGCCGTCGTCGCCGGGCAGGCCGCGCACTGGTTCGACGTCGTCCCCGCGGCTGCCGAGCTGCGCCGGGTGCTCCGGCCGGGCGGGGTGGTCGGCCTGGTCTGGAACACCCGGGACGAGCGGGTCCCGTGGGTACGCGACCTCGGTGAGCTGCTCGCCGACGAGGCCCGGGACCACGAGGCCGACCAGACGGTGGTGGACCGGTTCGCTGCCGAGCTGCCCGCCGAGGTGGCGGTGGTCGACTCCGCCGTCGCGCAGCGGGTGACCCCCGAGCAGGTCGTCGCCGGCATCGGCACCCGCAGCTACGTGGCGATGATGGACGGCGCCCGGCGGGCGGAGTTCCTCGGCCAGGTGTGGGAGCTGCTGGCCACCCACCCCGACACCCGGGGAGCCGCGCAGCTCGAGCTGCCGTACACGACCCGGGCGTACCGGCTCACCCCCCGCTGAGCCCGGTCGCCTGCCCCGGTCGGGCGCCTGGCCCGGACGAGTGGGAATCGCCCGGACTCGTCGGTCCCGACCGGTACGGTGACCGGGCCGAGGCCACGACACGGCCACGTCCCGCGGCGCTCCGGTGCCGCCACACCCCGGGGGTCTTCGATCAGCTCCGACCCGACGGGCCGCCCGTCCCCGGGCGGCTCGTCCGATGCGACACCGGCGGCCGACGGGAGCCCCACGCCGTCCGGCGTCGTGCCCGGCTCGGACGGTGTCGACGACGGCGGTCCCGGAAGGGCACCGGCTGCAGTGCCCCCGGACGGGCTCCCGGCGGCCGGCGCACCCACCCCGGACAGCGTCGGAGTGCCGCTGCTCGAGCCGCAGGACGATGCGCCGGGTGTCGACCGGTCCGGTGCGGACGAGGAGGAGCACCCCGGCGCCGGAGCGGTCGGTCAGGTCGCGAAGATCCGCGCGGTGCTGCGGGTGCGCGACTTCCGCAAGCTGTGGCTGTCCATGTCGCTGTCCAGCTTCGGCGACTGGCTCGGGCTGCTGGCGATCACCGCGACCGCCACCACGCTGGTCGACGGCTACATGGCCAGCAACCTGGCCCTCAGCGGCGTCCTGCTCTTCCGGCTGCTGCCGGCGCTCGTGCTCGGGCCGCTGGCCGGGGTCTTCGCCGACCGGTTCGACCGACGCAAGACGATGGTGCTCACCGACCTCTTCCGGTTCGGTCTCTTCGCCTCCATCCCGCTGGTCGACAACCTGATCTGGCTGTTCATCGCGCAGTTCCTCATCGAGGTGATCAGCCTCTTCTGGACCCCGGCCAAGGACGCCGCCGTCCCGAACATGCTCCGCAAGGACCAGTTGGAGCCGGCCAACCAGCTGTCCCTGATCACCACCTACGGGATCACCCCGGTGCTCGCCGGTGGCGTCTACGCGGTGCTCAACACCTCCGGGGGCCGGCTGAGCCAGCTGCTGCCCGGCATGGACCAGATCGCCCTCGCGCTCTACCTGAACGCGCTGACCTTCCTGGTCGCGGCCGTCGTGATCTGGAACCTGCCCTCGATCAGCGGTCGCCGGGCCGCCCGGCCCGAGGCGCCGCAGGAGAGCTTCCTCGGCTCGCTGAAGGCGGGCTTCTCCTTCGCCGGGCACACCCGCCTGGTCCGCGGGCTGATCCTCGGGATCACCGGGGCCTTCGCCGCTGCCGGCGCGATCATCGCGACCGGGCAGTTCTACGTGAACGACCTCGGTGGGGGGCAGGCGGCCTACGGGCTGCTGTTCGGGGCGGTCTTCGTCGGCCTCGGCCTGGGCATCGGCCTGGGCCCCAGCATCGCCCACGACCTCGCCCGGGAGCGGATCTTCGGGGTGGCCATCGTCGGCGCCGGGATCGCCGTGCTGTTCATGTCGTGGATCGCCACGTTGTGGGTGGCGCTGCTGCTGGTCGTGCTGATGGGCTTCTTCGCCGGCATCGCCTACCTGGCCGGCTTCACCCTGCTCGGGACGGAGGTCGACGACGCGATCCGCGGCCGCACGTTCGCCATCGTCCAGTCCCTCGTCCGCGCCTCGCTGATCCTCTCCCTCGCGACGGTGCCGATCGGTGTGGGCGTGATCGGCCAGAACCAGGTCGACGTCGGCGTCCTGACCCTGGCGGTCACCGGGGAGCGGGTCATGCTGTTCGTCGCCGGCCTGCTGGCCGTCGGCGTCGGCGTGGTCGCCTACCGGCAGATGGACGACGGCCGGCCGGTGCCGCTGCTGGCCGACGTCGTCACCGCCCTGCGCCGGGACACCACCGCGCGGCGCCGACTGGCCGGCGGCGGGGTGTTCATCGCCTTCGAGGGCGGCGAGGGGGCGGGCAAGTCGACGCAGGTGCGCCGCCTGCAGGAGTGGCTGACCGGGGAGGGCCTGGTCGCCCGGACCACCCGCGAACCGGGCGGGACGGCGCTGGGCGGGAAGGTCCGGGCGCTCCTGCTGGACCCGGCCAGTGCCGGGCTGTCGCCGCGGGCGGAGGCCCTGATGTACGCCGCCGACCGCGCGCAGCACGTGCACGACGTCCTCCGCCCGGCACTGGACGCCGGCGAGGTGGTGATCACCGACCGGTTCGTGGACAGCTCGCTGGCCTACCAGGGCGCCGGGCGCACGATCCCGATGGACGACGTCCGCTCGATCTCCCGCTGGGCCACCCAGGGGTTGCGGCCGGAGCTCACCCTGCTCCTGGACCTGCCGCCCGAGGTCGGCCTGGCCCGGGCCCGCGGGCGGGCCGCGGCAGACCGGCTGGAGTCGGAGTCGCTGGACTTCCACCAGCGGGTCCGCCGCACGTTCCTCGCCCTGGCCGAGGCCGAGCCCGACCGCTACCTGGTGCTCGACGCCCGCCGGCCGCCGGAGGAGATCGCCGCCGCCATCCGCACCCGGGTGAGCGTGCTGCTGGAGGGCCTGCCGCTGCAGCAGCTCACGGCCGACGTCCCGGTGCCGCACAGCCGCCGCGGCGGCGACCACGTCGTCCAGACCGGGTCGACGCCGGACCTGCACCCCTGAAGGACCCGTCCGACGCACGGGGCGGGGCCGGGAGCGAGTGAGGGAGGATGACCAGGTGACGGTCGCTGGGGTGTGGGCCGACGTGGTGGGCCAGCCGACGGTGGTGGCCGAGCTGCAGGCCGCGGTGGCCCAGCCGGGGGCGATGACCCACGCCTGGCTCTTCACCGGACCGCCGGGATCCGGGCGCTCGGTCGCCGCCCGTGCCTTCGCCGCTGCCCTGCAGTGCCCGGCCGGCGGCGACGGCACCTGCCACGCCTGCCGGACCGTGCTGGCCGGCAGCCATGCCGACGTGCACCGCGTCGTCCCCGAGGGGCTGTCCATCGGGGTCGCCGAGGTGCGGCAGATCGTCCGGACCGCAGGCCGGGCGCCGTCCCAGGGCCGCTGGCAGATCGTGGTGGTCGAGGACGCCGACCGGATGACCGAGCAGGCCTCCAACACCGTGCTGAAGATGCTGGAGGAGCCGCCGCCGCGGACGGTCTTCCTGCTCTGCGCGCCTTCGCTGCACCCCGACGACGTGCCGGTCACCATCCGCTCCCGCTGCCGGGTGGTGGCGCTGCGCACCCCGCGGATCGACGCGGTCACCGAGGTGCTGGTCCGCCGGGACGGCATCGACCCGGCCCTCGCCGCCTGGTCAGCGGCGGCCGCCGGCGGGCACGTCGGGCGGGCCAGGCACCTGGCGCAGGACGAGTCGGCCCGGCTGGCGCGCAAGGCGGTGCTGGACATCCCGCTGTCGCTGGTCTCGCTCGCGGCCTGCCTGCACGCCGCCGACGACCTGGTCGGGACGGCCAAGGACGAGTCGGACAAGACCGTCGCCGAGGTCGACGCGGTCGAGACCGACGCCGTCAAGGCCAGCCTGGGTGTGGGCGCGCGCGGGCCGGGGGTCGCTGCCGCCAGTCGCGGGGCCGGTCAGCTCAAGGAGCTGGAGACACGGCAGAAGCGGCGGGCCACCCGGATCGGCCGGGACTCCCTGGACCGGGCGCTGGTCGACCTGGCGGCGCTCTACCGGGACGCGCTGGTGATCAGCTCGACGAGCGGCGCGGCCGGGGAGCTGACGTTGCCGCTGGCCCACCCGGACCGCCGGGCCGACGCGGTGGAGCTGGCCCGCCGGATCGGCGCCGAGGGGGCGCTGCGCCGGATCGACGCGGTGCTGGCCGCGCGCACCGCCCTGGAGCAGAACGTGAAGCCGCAGATCGCCGTCGAGGCGCTGACCGTCGCCCTCCGCCTGCCCGCCTGAGCCGCCCCGCCACCCTGGCGGGGGTGTCGCAGGAGGGGGGTGGCGGTGCCGTAAGCTCACTCGCGCAGTCCGCCGCCTTAGCTCAGTCGGTAGAGCGTCTCACTCGTAATGAGAAGGTCGTCGGTTCGATTCCGACAGGCGGCTCGCATCTGACCAGCGTATTCGCCGTCTGTCAGCTCGAGCAAGGGCCCGTTCTGGGCCGACTGGGCACGGAATGGGCACGGGACCGTTCGGGGTCACCGTCCGAGCTGGACTGTGGCCACGCGCAGTCGGCCTTGCGCGAGAGCCCTCGGGAACCGTCGGAGCGAGCGGTGACACCGCCAGGGGTCCGTTCGGTCGTCGGTCACGGCAGCCCGCTCGCCCGCTCGGTCTCAGTGGTGGGCTGACGTCGGCGCCCGTCGCGACTCTTGAGCCACTGGGCAAATCCGGCGCTATGCGTCTACCTCCAGTCGGAGCGTCGCTGGCCCTCGTCGCGCCGTGTATCCACGGGCGCCCGACCTGGGTAATATTGAGTACGTGTGGTCTACAGGCAGGCGGAACGCTCAGTGACTGCCCCCGGGCAGAGTCATAGGTACGCCAACCCACCCATCGAGGAGGGGTTGTGTCAGATCACGTTCGCTCAGCCGCTTCCTTGGTCTGTAGCGACGCCTGGCCGCCTGCATGAAGCACTCAAGGGTGCGTATCCAGCGGAGCCTGAGGCGCAGGATCAAGTAGCGGCCTCACTGCAATTGCCTCCGAACGAGACTGGTCCGACGTTCGCGTTCAATCGAGGCCCGCAGCGCTTCGTTTTCAAGGACGAGTCCGGAACGCGACTCCTGATAGCTAGTTCGCATACCTTGAGCGTTAACAGTCTCCGTCCCTATGAGGGATGGGACCGCTTGCGCGTTCGACTCCGAGAAGCTCTGGAGACGGTTACTCGGGTCACTGGTGTACAACCGGTGGGGGAAGTGAGTCTTCGCTATATCAATCGAATAGTTGTCCGCGAGCCGCGCTTTGACTCCGACACCTATTTCCGCCTTCGAGTCCGCACTGCAGAGGACGGCAAAGCTAGCTTTGTGGGCTTCTTGCACCGCGTCGAGTCTGTGTTGACCGACGGAGTGACTAACGTGACCTCCACATTTGCGACGATCGACGCCCCTCCAGAAGAGAACGCGTTTCTCCTGGATCTTGATTTCCGGCGACCCATCCTGGGACTGGCCGATGCTGCGTCGATTCTTGAGATCGCGGATGAACTCAAAGTGAGAGAAAATGCAGAGTTCGAGAGCTCGATTACGGACGCGACAAGGGAGTTGTTCCGATGAGTCAGGTGACGCAACGTCAAGGGTCGGTGAGCGACTACATTCTGGCGTCGGTAGGTTTCGTACCGCGGCTCCTTGGTATGCCGAGCGCGCTGGGGTCGGGTGAACGGCACCATGGGGAGACCCTTGTTTATAGACGAGATCTGTTGCGCCGCGTTGAGTGCCACCTCGCTGACATCAACTATGTAATTGATGGCCTTGTCGAGTCGTCGGTACTCGCAGACATAATATTTGTTGAGGGCCCTGACCACGAGCCCTACGCCGACGCGTATACGTGGGAACCAGTCGAGCTAGAGCTGTCTGAGACGACTGTGGGCGACGCCGTTGCTGACGAGGCCCCAGAAATCTGGCGCTGAGGCTGCAAGTGAGCGATACGGGGGACTCTCCTCCGCCAGGGGCGGATTGGTACATAGATTGCGACAGCTCTCTCGAGCAGGGAGATGTCCTCTTCGGCTTTCGGGTAGTGGAACCGGTCTGGCAAAGTGGTGCCGACTACACCTTTCGGGCCAAGAATGCTAACGTTGTGGTTCTGACGCAGACGTGCGATATTCCAAAACGAGCGCAGAACTCTGTTCTAGTTGCTGAGGTCCATGACTACGACGCCCTAGTAGCCGCGGGGCAGCAACACCTCAAGAAGCGTGAAATTAAGGAGGCTTTGGCGCGCGGAACGACTATCGCAGAGTTTCTGCTACCGCCGACGATCGACGGGCGTCTGTCGTGGTCGGTTGTCAGTTTTCGCGACATCTTCGTCCTGCCGAAGTTGGCGGTCATCTCGGCAGTCGAGGCCGGGTCTCCTCTGCGCTTGACGAGCCCGTACAAGGAGTATCTTTCGCAGGCCTTTGGTCGATTCGTGATGCGCGTTGGATTGCCGGCAACACTGTCTCAGTTTGAGAAATACACGCCGGGGTCAACCTGACCGGCATTGCGTGGCGTCCGCAGGCATCTATTGCTTGAGGGATACCCCTGCGCTCGTTCCCGCGCTGAAGAGCGACTCTTGCGCCACTCAGGCTGACAGAAAATCGCAGGGCAAATCGTCGAAGTAGCCCCCGCCTCTCACATCGCGGCGAGAAGTTCGATCCCGTGTAACCTGGCGATCCGTTGAGCGATGTCGGCCGTGGGCACCTCGAGGCGCTCGGCGGCTGCCCGGGCATAGATGACGACGGCGTAGAGCGCGTACGTCCACAGCGGGAACTGCCACCAGCCGGTGTCGCTGAGCAGGTCCGGCTGCAGCCCTCCGCGCATGCAGGCGGCCGCGTAGAGCGCGTACTGGCTGTTGCGCTGGTCGGTGAGGCCGCGGAAGGTCACCTCTGGCAGGTGCTGCTCGCGCAGCCCCGCATAAGCCAGTGGTGGGGCGCCAGCGGGGCAGGCAAGCTCCAGTGCGGTCACCGCCAGGTCGAGCATCGCTACGTCCGGCGTGAACGAACCGGGCACGTGGAACACCGCCACGGCGTCGACGAGGTCCGGTGGAGCGTCGCCGGCCATGAGACCTCGTAGCAGAGACACCTGCGCTTGACGGTGCAGGTCGTCTGGGTCGACTCCCGCCCGGTTCGCCATGTCCGCAGTCTTCCCCGTGGCAGCCTGGTCAGTTGCCGACCTGCCCCGCCGATCGCGGCACGACGGACCGCGACTCCTGCGGCGTCAGTGTCCATCGCGGGCTCCATCCCGTGGCGTGCGATGCAGACGGTGCCGGGCGCAGGTCACGGCCGAAGAACAAGCAAGGCGCCGCCGAACACACCTCTTGCACCTCGGCCGACGCGATTCGTTGTGACGAGTTCCGCGGTCCCACGCCGCGCGGTGTCCCCCCGACTGCAGCGCCGGGGAACGGGTGCGACTGAGTCGACCAATGCATCGCCGCCGTCAGCTACGGGCCGTCCACGGCGCCTTCTTGGGCAGGCCTGCCCCGCTCCAGGCGGCCCGGCAGCAGGGAGGACGTGCGTGATCGACGAGCAGCTGACCATCCCGGGGGGCCCGTCGGACGGCGGGCGACGCGGCACCTGCAGTCCTCGACCGCCTCGTCCGAGGCTGGTGCCCCCTCAGGACTCGAAGGACGTCACCGTGGACGTCTCCAGTCGGGGCTGCGACAGCCACTCCGCGCGGCCGCGTGCGGTGGCAGTCCACGACGTCGACGACCTCGGGGTCCGCACCGACTTAGTGACCGCCTGCCGCATCGCGCTTGGCATCGGGTCAACGACGGCCTACGCGCTGGCCGGCCGGGACGAGCTCCCGTTCCCCGCCTACCGAGTCGGCCGGCAGTGGGTGGTGCCAACCGCCGGTCTCCGTGCATTCCTCGGGCTGCCGCAGCAACGGTCAGCTCAGGGGTGACAGAGGTTCGACGCGACGTCACCTCGACTGGTGCCCTCCCGATCCGCGCGGGACGAGGGCGGCGGCGGCCTCGGCGGCTTGTCGGCCCACGCCCTCCAGCAGATGTGTGTAGGTGTCGGACGTGATCCGGATGCCGGAGTGGCCGAGACGTTTCGAGACGACGGTCATTTCGACGCCGGCCGCGAGCATGATCGACGCCTGCCCGTGCCGGAGGTCGTGAAGCCGCACCCGTCGCAGCCCGGCATCAGCGACGAGAGCCTGAAAGGTCTTGGAGACGACCTCGGGCTTGAGGTAGGAGCCGTCCTCGCGGGCGAAGACCAGGTCGTGGTCCTCGTACGCCGCGCCGAACGCGACCTTCTCCACGTCCTGCTGCAGCCGATGCGCGATCAACGAACCCACCGTGGCGGCGTCGAGATCCACCCGCCGGTCCTCGCCGCTGGCGGTCTTCGGTTGCCCGACCACGCTCTCGTATCCGACTTGCACGACGGACTGGCGCACCCACAGCACCCGCTTGTCCAGGTCGACGTCACCCCAACGGAGGCCGACGACCTCACCGCGACGGAGCCCTGTCATCGCCAGCACCTCGAACAACACCCCCAGCCGGTGTCCGGCGGCTAAGTCGAGGAAGGCGCCGAGTTCTTCGGGTTCCCACGGCCGGACCTTGGGCCGGCGCATGGGTTCCAGCTCGGCCAGTGCCGCGGGGTTGTAGGGGAGGACGCGGCGACTCACGGCGTCGTTGAGAGCCGAGCGCAGGGTGGCGTGGATCCGGCGTACCGAGGACGGCGACAGCGGCTTGGATCGCGTGCCCTGCCGGCGCAACGAAGTCAGCGCCCGGTCGACGTCGTCCACGGTCAGGTCCGTGAGCCGGTAGTGGCCGAGCAACGGGATCCAGTAGTCCTGCAGGTGCTGCTGGGTGTGCAACGCGGTCGACGGGCGGAACCGGCCGGCGTCTTTCTTCCGCTTCAGCCAGCCCTCGAGGTAACCGGCCACTGTGACGCGGCGCTGGTCCTGCACCCGCACGCCCTGTCCCGTCGCCGTTAACGACGCCTGAAGCGCGGCCCGGGCGTCGGCGGCGGTCTCGTAACCGCCTCGCCGGACCTGCCGCCGCTTTCCGGTCGGCTCGCGGACGTCGTGCACGAAGAACCATGACCCGTGCCGCTTGGCGCAGTTCTTCCGCCGGCCGGCCGCATCGGGCACCGGTGGGCACGGGCACCGCTTGAACACCGTCCCGGTCACTGGCCGCTCCCTCCGCTCCGGCCGGCAGCCCACCGCCTCGAGCCGTCACCTGCAGTGGCAGGCGTCAGCAAGGCAGGGGCCGCTGACACCGGCGCAGCAGGACCCGGACTGGGCACCAGATGGTCACGCCGCATCCGGCGGTAGGTGGTCTTGGCCGGTGGAAGGCGGTCCTTGATACCGTCGCTGAGCTGGACAAACGGTCTGGCACGGCGGCACCCGGTCATGCCTAGTGGAGCCCCGGTGGCGCTCGTAATGAGAAGGTCGTCGGTTCGATTCCGACAGGCGGCTCCCCTTACCCCTCCGTCTCCCACCCAGGCGGGCGCGCCTCGTCGGTGCGCTGCAGGAGAGCGGCATCGACAGCGGTCCCCGGATGCGGAACGGCGGCGCACCCGGGTGGGTGCGCCGCCGTCTGGTCGGTGCGGTGTCCGGCGAGGTCCGCCGCTGGGGTCAGTGCTGGGGCGTGTCGATGGCGCGCTGCCGGGAGGCCTCGATCTCGGCCTCGGCCTCGGCGCGCCCGACCCACTCGGCGCCCTCGACCGACTTGCCCGGCTCGAGGTCCTTGTAGGTCTCGAAGAAGTGCTGGATCTCCAGCCGGTCGAACTCCGACACGTCGTTGATGTCCTGCAGGTGGGCCATCCGGGGGTCGGTCGCCGGGACGGTGAGGACCTTGTCGTCCCCGCCGGCCTCGTCGGTCATCCGGAACATCCCGATGGCCCGGCAGGTGATGAGGCACCCGGGGAACGTCGGTTCCTCCAGGAGCACGAGGGCATCGAGTGGGTCACCGTCCATTCCGAGCGTCTCCTCGATGTACCCGTAGTCGGCGGGGTACCGGGTCGAGGTGAACAGCATCCGGTCCAGGCGGATGCGTCCGGTGGCGTGGTCCAGCTCGTACTTGTTCCGCTGGCCCTTGGGGATCTCTACCGTCACGTCGAACTGCACGCCGATAGTGTGTCGTACGACTGTCCGCCCCGTCGGCGGAGGTCACTCCAGGGGGTGGGAGAGATCTCGTCGAGTCCGCGTGCAGAGCAGTCGGGGGAGCCGGCGGACGGCCCGGCGGTGCCGTCCTCGGCGGCTGCTGACGGCGACGCGGCGACGTCCGATCCGTCGGTCCCGGCCGCCACGGAGCCCACCACGAGCACCGCGGACGACGTCGAGGGTCCGGCTGCACCTGCCGGTGCGGAGCCGGACGAGGCGACGGCTGAGCCGGAGCCCGTCCAGCCGGCGCACCCGGAGACCACGGCTCCGGCCACGCCGGAGCGGGCAGTCGAGCCGTCGGTGTCCGAGCAGCCGGCGCCCGAGCAGTCCGCGGAGCAGCCGGCCCCACAGGTGACCGACGAGGCTGCCGAGGCGCGCCGCGCCGCCGCGGAGCAGGCGGCCGCCGACCTGGCCGCGGTGAAGCGGTGGGCAGCCGAGCGGGCCGCCGCCGAACGCGTGGCGGCCGAGGACGCCGAGCGTGCTGCCGCCGCCCAGGCCGAGCTCGACGAGGCCGACGTGGAACGTGCCCGGGCCGAGCAGGCCGCCGCCGACCTCGCGGCCGTCCGGGAGTGGGCGGCCCAGCAGGCCGCCGCGGCCCGCGCCGCCGAGGAGCAGGCCGCTGCCGAGCGAGCCGCGGTCGAGGAGGCCGAGTCGGCGCGCGTCGCTGCCGAGCGGGCGGCCGTCGAGCAGGCGGAGGCCGAGCGTGCGGCGGCCGAACGGGCAGCGGCCGACCGGGTGGCGGCGGAGCGGGCGGCCGAGGAGGAGGCCGCGGGGCAGCGGGCCGCCGCGGCCGCGGCGATGGCCGCCGAGCGCGCCGCCATCGAGCAGGAGACCGCCGAGCGAGCCGCGGCCGACCGCGCCGCGGCAGCCGACCGCGCGGCGGCCGAGCGCCGGGCGGCCGCCGACCGCGCCGCGGCGGAGCGCAGGGCCGAGGCCGACCGTGCTGAGGCCGACCGTGCCGAGGCTGACCGTGCCGAGGCTGACCGTGCCGAGGCCGACCGTGCTGAGGCCGACCGTGCCGCCGGGGAGCGGGCCGAGCGCGAGGACCGGGAACGGGCGCAGGCCGGGCGCGCGGCAGGTCGCCGCGGCGTCCCCGAGCGCGCTGCCGCTGGTCCCGGAGCGGTGGGCGCCACCGCTGCCGCCTCGGGTCGGCGGCGGGCGGAGTCCGGCCGCGGGGGCGGCCGGCTGGTGAAGGTCCTGGCCGCCGCCGTCCTCGCCGTCGTGCTGGTGGCGGCCGGCGTGGTGCTGGCCCTCGACCTGACCGGAGGCGGCGACTCCACCGTGGCCGAGGACGCCGAGCAGGTGCCGGACGCCGTCCTGCCCGAGCTCACCGACCCGAGCCCGGTGCTCGCCCCGCTGTCCGCGGAGGCCCCGGTGCCCGACCCGACAGCGCTCGCGGCCGTGCTGACCCCGCTGCTCGCGGACCCGGTGTTCGGCACCGACCTCTCCGCCCAGGTGGTCGACGTGGCCACCGGCCAGGTGCTCTTCGACCGCGACGCGACCGACCCGAGCACCCCGGCCTCCACCGCCAAGCTGCTCACCGCCCTCGCTGCAGTCACCACCCTGGAGCCCACCGACACCCTGTCGACGACCGTGGTGGCCGGCAGCGCCCCCGGCGAGGTCGTCCTGGTCGGCGGCGGCGACCCGACCCTGTCGACGACCGCCCCGTCGGTGGACTACCCGGGCGCGGCGACCGTCGCCGACCTGGCCGCCCAGGTCCAGCAGGCGCTCGGCGGCCAGCCGGTCACCAGCGTCGTCGTCGACAACTCGTTGTTCAGCGGCCCGCTCACCGCCCAGGGCTGGGGTGCGGACGACGCGCCGTCGACCTACGCCGCCCCGGTGACCGCCACCGCCGTCGACGGCGCCCGGCAGGTCCCCGGCAACACCCCCCGCAGCGGGTCGCCGGGAGCCGACGCCGGAGCGGCCCTGGCCGCGGCGCTGGGCGCCCCGGACGCCGCGGTCCGCCTCGGTGCGGCACCGGCTGGTGCCCGCACGCTGGGCAGCGTCGAGTCCGCGCCCGTCGCCCGGCTGGTCGAGCAGGCGCTCACCACGTCGGACAACCTGCTGACCGAGTCGCTGGCCCGGCACGTCGCCATCGCCCGGGGGCTGCCGGCCACCTTCGACGGCGCCGGGCAGGCGATCGCCGCAGCGCTGGCCGAGGCCGGGCTGGACACCACCGGGCTCGCCCTCTCCGATGCCAGCGGCCTCTCCCGCGACGACCGGGTGCCCGCCGGGCTGCTGGTCGACGTCGTCCAGGCCGCCGCCGACGGCAGCATCCCCGACGCCGACCTGCTGCTCTCCGGGCTGCCGGTCGCCGGGTACGACGGCACCCTGACCGACCGCACTGCGGGCGGCCCGGGCAGCCCGGGGACGGTGCGGGCCAAGACCGGCACGCTGCTGGGCGTCAACGACCTGGCCGGCACGGTGCAGACCGCCGACGGTCGGCTGCTCGCGTTCGCGGTGCTCGCCGACGGGGCCACCGGGAGCATCGCGGCCACCGAGACCGCACTGGACGTCGTGGCGGCCGCGCTGGCCGGCTGCGGCTGCCGCTGACGGCGGCCGGCCCGAGGTGCCCCCGCGTACGGTGAGGCGATGAGCCGCTCGTCGTCACTGGTCGACTGGGACCTCGCCGGCCGCACCGCCCGTCGCCTGACCGGCGCCGGCCCGGAGACCACCCGGGAGGAGGCGGCGGCCGTCGTCGCGGAGCTGCACAGCGCGGCCGCGATCGCCGTCGCGCACGTCGAGGAGCTGACCGGCCTGCGCCCCGTCCCCGGCGGCCCGGCGCCCACCGTGGCGGTCGTCGACCGGCCGGGCTGGATCGATTCGAACACCGCGGGCATGGCGGCCCTGCTGGACCCGCTGGCCGACGGGCTGCAGGCGGCGCAGGGCACGACGCCGGGGCCGCTGGCCACCGCGATCGGCTCCCGGGCGACCGGCGTGCAGGCCGGTGGCGTGCTGGCCTTCCTGTGCACCCGCGTGCTGGGCCAGTACGAGGTCTTCGGCAGCGGGGGTCGCCTGCTGCTGGTGGCGCCGAACATCGTCGAGACCGAGCGCAAGCTCGGCGTCGACCCCAGCGACTTCCGGCTGTGGGTCTGCCTGCACGAGGTCACCCACCAGCTGCAGTTCACCGCCGTCCCCTGGCTGCGCGGTTACCTCGAGGAGCAGATCGCCGCCTTCGCCGAGGCGACCGACCTCACCCCCGACGTGCTGCGCGAGCGGCTCAGCGACGTGCTGCGCAGCCTCACCGACGTCGTCCGCGGCACCGGTGCCGACGACGACGCCCCGCAGGGGTTGATGGCGCTGATCCGGGATCCCGAGCAGCGCGCCGTGCTCGACCGGGTCACCGCGGTGATGAGCCTGGTCGAGGGGCACGCCGAGTTCGTGATGGACGGCGTCGGCCCCGACGTCGTCCCGTCCGTGCGCACGCTGCGCAAGCGCTTCGCCCAGCGCCGCAAGGGACGCGGCCCCATCGACCGGGTGCTGCGTCGGCTGCTCGGCCTGGAGCAGAAGATGCAGCAGTACGCCGACGGCCGGGTCTTCGTCGCCGGGGTGGTCGAGCTGGCCGGCATGGACGGCTTCAACCAGGTGTGGGCCGGGCCGGAGAACCTGCCGTACAAGGAGGAGCTGACCGAGCCCGCCCGCTGGGTGCAGCGGGTGCTGGAGACGCGGCCGGCCTTCCCGGCCTGATCCGGGTCGCCCAGATGGCCGGACCCGACCCCGCCGTCGCGGCGCTGCGCACCGCGGTGCGCCCGGGCCTCGCCGCAGGCACGGGACCGGTGCTGGCCGCCTGCAGTGGGGGAGCGGACTCCGTGGCCCTGGCCGCCGCGCTGGCCTTCGAGGCGCCGCGGGCGGGCCGGCCGGTCGGCGCGGTCACCGTCGACCACGGACTGCAGCCCGGCTCGGCCGAGCAGGCCGAGCGCACCGCCGGCCTGCTCCGGTCCCTCGGGCTCTGCCCGGTGCTGGTGCTCACGGTCGACGTCGGCGACACGGGCGGGCCGGAGGGTGCGGCCCGGGCGGCCCGTGCGGCGGCGCTGGCCGGGGCGGCGGCGGAGCACGGGGCGACGATCGCCCTGGGACACACCCTGGACGACCAGGCCGAGACCGTCCTGCTGGGGCTGGCCCGCGGTTCCGGCCCCCGCTCGGTCGCCGGCATGGTCGAGCACCGCCCGCCGTTCTGGCGCCCGTTGCTCGGCGTCCGGCGGGAGACCACCCGGGCCGCCTGCGCGGCGCAGCAGCTGCCGGTGTGGGACGACCCGTGGAACAGCGACCCCGCCTACACCCGCGTCCGGCTGCGCACCGAGGTGCTGCCGCTGCTGGAGGAGGTGCTCGGCGGTGGGGTGGCGGCGGCCCTCGGCCGGACCGCGGCGATGACCCGGGAGGACCTGGACACCCTGGACGCACTGGCCGACACCGAGCTGGCGGCGCTGACCAGGCCGGACGGCGACCTGCCCGCTGCCCCGCTGGCCGAGCTGCCTCCGGCGCTGCGGCGCCGGGTGCTGCGCGGCTGGCTCCGCCGGGCCGGGGTGCCCGACCTGCAGGGCGTGCACCTGTCGGCGGTGGACGCCCTCCTCACCCGGTGGAGGGGACAGGGACGGGCCGACCTCCCCGGCGGTGCGGGAGTGCGGCGTGCGTCTGGCAGGCTGACCGTGCAGCTCGGCGGTTCTCCCGGTCGCGGGACCGGTCCGCGCCCCGCTGCACCTGATGCCGTCCCCCCAGAGGAGCCCTGACAGTCGTGAGCGAGCCCGCCATCCCCGCAGCCGGCCCGTTGGGCCCGGACCACGGCTACGGCCCGGACATCGACCACGTGCTGCTCTCCGAGGAGCAGATCCAGGGGAAGATCGCGGAACTCGCCGCGCAGATCGCCCACGACTACGCCGGCCGCGAGGTGCTGCTGGTCGGCGTCCTCAAGGGCGCGGTGCTGTTCATGTCCGACTTCGCCCGGGCGCTGCAGCTGCCGACCCAGATGGAGTTCATGGCGGTCTCCTCCTACGGCAGCGCCACCAGCTCCTCGGGCGTGGTGCGGATCCTGAAGGACCTGGACCGCGACATCGCCGACAAGCACGTGCTGGTGCTCGAGGACATCATCGACTCCGGGCTCACGCTCTCCTGGCTGCTGAAGAACCTGGGCAGCCGGCGGCCGGCGTCCCTGGAGGTGTGCACGCTGCTGCGCAAGCCGGACGCGGTGAAGGTCGACGTCCCGGTGCGCTACATCGGCTTCGACATCCCCAACGAGTTCGTCGTCGGTTATGGGCTCGACTACGCCGAGCGGTACCGCGACCTGCCCTACATCGCCACGCTCAAGCCCGAGGTCTACTCCTCCTGACGGGGGACAACCGCGAGGCCAGCCCCTCCTTCCCCAGCAGGGACACAGGTCCTGCGGTGTACCTTCGGCACCAACGACGTCGCCCCGCGCGGGGCGTCCCCAGGGTCGCGAGCGGCGTCCAGCGACGATCAGGAGGGTCGACGGGCAGGCCGGGCTCACCCCGGCGCCCGGCCACGGTGTATGGAACGTAAGAAGATCTTCCGGAGCGTCTGGTTCTGGATCGCCATCGTCGTCCTGCTGGCCTTCGTCGGCTCCAGCTTCTTCCGTGGTGACCCCGAGTACCAGGAGGTCTCGACCTCCACGGCGCTCGCCCAGTTCGCCGAGGGCAACGTCGACGCCGCCACCATCAACGACCGCGAGCAGACGGTCGACCTCGACCTGATCGACCCGGTCGAGGGCAGTGACCAGGTCACCGCCTTCTACCCGGTCGGCGCCGAGGAGGACGTCTTCGACCTGGTCAGCGGCCTGGGTGAGGGCGAGGGCGTCGACTTCGACACCAACGTCTCCCAGGACAACCTGCTGGTCAGCATCCTGGTCAGCTTCCTGCCCTTCGTGCTCCTCCTGCTGCTGCTCTTCTGGCTGTTCAGCTCCATGCAGGGCGGCGGCCGGGGCGTGATGGCCTTCGGCAAGTCCAAGGCCAAGATCGTCAGCAAGGACACCCCGAAGACGACGTTCGGCGACGTCGCCGGGGCCGACGAGGCGATCCAGGAGCTCCACGAGATCAAGGACTTCCTGCAGAACCCGGTCAAGTACCAGGCGATCGGCGCGAAGATCCCCAAGGGCGTGCTGCTGTTCGGCCCGCCCGGCACCGGCAAGACGCTGCTGGCCCGCGCCGTCGCCGGTGAGGCGGGCGTGCCGTTCTACTCGATCTCCGGGTCGGACTTCGTGGAGATGTTCGTCGGCGTCGGCGCCAGCCGGGTCCGCGACCTGTTCACCCAGGCCAAGGAGAACGCCCCGGCGATCATCTTCATCGACGAGATCGACGCCGTCGGCCGCCAGCGCGGCGCCGGCATGGGCGGCGGGCACGACGAGCGCGAGCAGACGCTGAACCAGATGCTCGTCGAGATGGACGGCTTCGACGTCAAGGGCGGGGTCATCATGATCGCCGCCACCAACCGGCCGGACGTCCTGGACCCCGCGCTGCTGCGCCCCGGCCGGTTCGACCGGCAGATCCCGGTCGACCGCCCCGACCTGCTGGGCCGGACGGCGGTGCTCAAGGTGCACGCCACCGGGAAGCCGCTGGCCGACGACGTCGACCTGGAGACCGTGGCCCGCCGCACGCCCGGCTTCACCGGCGCCGACCTGGCCAACGTGCTCAACGAGGCTGCGCTGCTCACCGCCCGCCAGGACGGCACGGTCATCACCGACGCCACCCTCGAGGAGGCGATCGACCGCGTGCTGGCCGGTCCGGAGCGCAAGACCCGGGCGATGAGCGAGAAGGAGAAGAAGGTCACCGCGTACCACGAGGGCGGCCACGCCCTGGTGGCGCACGCACTGCCGAACACCGACCCGGTGCACAAGGTGACGATCCTGCCGCGCGGCCGATCGCTGGGCCACACCCTCGTGCTGCCCACCGAGGACCGGTACACCCAGACCCGCTCGGAGATGATCGACACGCTGGCGTACGCGCTGGGCGGCCGGGCGGCCGAGGAGCTGGTCTTCCACGAGCCCACCACCGGCGCCGGCAACGACATCGAGAAGGCCACCTCGTTGGCCAAGTCGATGGTCACCCAGTACGGGATGAGCGCGAAGCTCGGCGCCGTCAAGTACGGCAGCACCGACTCCGAGCCGTTCCTGGGCCGGGACATGGGCTCGCGGCCGGACTACTCCGACGCCGTCGCCGCCGACATCGACGGCGAGGTGCGTGCGCTGATCGAGGCCGCGCACGACGAGGCGTGGGAGATCCTGGTCGAGTACCGGGACGTCCTGGACCGCCTGGTGCTCGAGCTGCTCGAGCGGGAGACCCTGTCCCGCGAGGACATGGACCGGATCTGTGCCGGGGTGGTCAAGCGCCCGTCGATGGCGCCGTACAACGGCTTCGGCAAGCGCACCCCCTCGGAGCGTCCGCCGGTGCTGACCCCGGCCGAGGTCGCCGCGGCCAACGGCGCGGTGCACGGCTCGGCCAACGGCGCCACACAGGCGCCGGTCGGCGATGTCGGCGCACCGGCCCAGGGCCGGTGAGCAACGCACTCGGGGGAGCGGGACTCGGGGGAGCGGCACTCGGGGGAGGCGCGGACGGTCAGGGCGGCACCCGTCGGGGGCCGGTCGACGGGGTCGGTCAGGACCCCCGGACCGGCGACCCGGTGGCTGACCTGGCCGAGGGCCGGGTCGACGCGGCCCGGATCGAGGCCGCGGTCCGGGAGATCCTGCTGGCGATCGGGGAGGACCCCGAGCGGCCCGGCCTGGTCGACACCCCGGCGCGGGTCGCCCGGGCCTACGGGGAGACCTTCGCCGGCCTGAGCCAGGACCCGTACGACGTCCTGGCGACGACGTTCGACGAGGACCACGACGAGCTGGTCCTGGTCAAGGACATCCCGATGTACTCGACGTGTGAGCACCACCTGGTGCCCTTCCACGGCCGGGCGCACATCGGCTACATCCCCGGCGCCGACGGACGGGTCACCGGGCTGTCCAAGCTGGCCCGCCTGGTGGAGGTCTACGCCCGGCGGCCGCAGGTGCAGGAGCGGATGACCCGGCAGATCGCCGACTCGCTGTTCGAGGTGCTCAAGCCGCAGGGCGTCATCGTCGTGGTCGAGGCCGAGCACCTGTGCATGGCGATGCGAGGCGTCCGCAAGCCCGGCGCCACCACGATCACCTCGGCGGTGCGTGGGATCTTCCGGGAGAGCCCGGCCACCCGCAGCGAGGCGATGAGCCTCATCCTGGGCAGGTGAGCAGCTCCCTGCCGCGGCCGGGGCGGTGCCTGGTGATGGGCGTCCTCAACGTCACGCCGGACTCCTTCTCCGACGGCGGCTGCTACGCCGATGCGGGTGCCGCGATCACCCACGGGCTCGAGATGCACGCCGCCGGTGCGGACTACGTCGACGTCGGTGGTGAGTCGACCCGGCCGGGCGCCGACCGGGTCGACACGGCCGAGGAGTGCCGACGGGTGGTGCCGGTGGTCCGGGAGCTGGCCGACGCCGGCGTGCGGGTCAGCGTGGACACCACTCGCGCGGAGGTCGCCGCCGCCGCCCTGGAGGCCGGGGCGGTGCTGGTCAACGACGTCAGCGGCGGTCTGGCCGACGAGGGCATGGCCCGGCTGGTGGCCGACACCGGGGTGCCCTGGGTGCTGATGCACTGGCGCGGGCACAGCCGGGAGATGTACGCGGCAGCGCGCTACGGCGACGTCGTCACCGAGGTCGGCGCGGAGCTCACCGCCCGGGTCGAGGACGTCGTGGCCGCCGGCGTCGACCCCGCCCAGCTGGTGCTGGACCCGGGCCTGGGCTTCGCCAAGAACGCCGAGCACAACTGGACGCTGCTGGCCGGGCTGGACCGGCTGGTCGCCCTCGGGCTCCCGGTGCTGGTCGGCGCCTCCCGCAAGACGTTCCTCGGCCGGCTGCTGGCCGGGCCGGACGGCGAGGTCCGCCCGGTCGAGGGCCGGGAGGCGGCGACCCTGGCGATCTCGGTGCTGGCCGCGCAAGCCGGTGCCTGGGGGGTGCGGGTGCACGACCCGGTGCAGTCGCTGGACGCGATCGCCACCCTGGCCGCCGTGCGTGCCGCCGCCGGCGCAGGAGTGGCACGTGGCTGACCGGATCACCGTGCACGGCCTCACCGGGCACGGCTTCCACGGCGTCTACCCTCCCGAGCGCGAGCACGGGCAGACCTTCCGGGTCGACGCGGTGCTCGAGCTGGACACCGCCCCGGCCGCCGCGGACGACGACCTGACCAAGACCGTCCACTACGGCGAGCTGGCCCAGCAGCTGCACGCCGTGCTCGTCGGCGAGCCGGTCGACCTGCTGGAGACGCTGGCCCAGCGGCTGGCCGACCTGTGCCTGGCCTACCCGGTGGTCGACGCGGTGGAGATCACCGTGCACAAGCCGGAGGTCGACCTCGGCGTGCCGGCCGACGACGTGACCGTGGCGATCCGCAGGACCCGCCGGTGAGCCGGGCGGTCCTCTCCCTCGGTGGGAACCTCGGCGACCGGGCCGGCACGCTGCGACGGGCGCTGGTGGCGCTGCAGGAGCACGGCCTGGTGGCCCGGTCGACGCTGTACGAGACGCCGCCGTGGGGGCCGGTCGAGCAGCCGCCGTACCTCAACGCGGTCGCCGTCGTCCGGGGTGAGCGGGACGCCGCCGGCTGGCTCGCCCTGGCCCACGAGCTCGAGCAGGCCGCCGGGCGCACCCGGGAGGTCCGCTGGGGCGCCCGGACACTGGACGTCGACGTCGTCACGGTCACCGCCGCCGACGGGACACCGGTGGTCTCGGCCGACCCGGTGCTGACCCTGCCGCACCCGCGGGCCGCGGAGCGGGCCTTCGTGCTCGTCCCGTGGCTGGCGCTGGACCCCACGGCGACCCTGCCGGGGCACGGCCGGGTCGCCGACCTGGTGGCGGCGCTGCCGGCCGACGAGGTGGCCGCGGTCGTCCGCTGGGAGAAGCTGGCATGACCTCGGTCCGCCGACGGGACCTGCTGGCCCTCGCGGTCGGGCTGGCGCTGGCCAGCTGGCTGCTGGTCCGGGCCGGCTACGGCTCGCTGCCGCAGCTGCAGTGGTGGCTGCCGGTGCCGCTCGGCGTGCTGGCCGTCGCCGAGCTGCTCGGCGCCCGGGCGCTGGCGGCCCGGATGTCCGCGCAGCGCGACCGCCGTCCGTCGCCGGGCCGGACCCCGGGCGCCACCCGGCCGGTCGAGCCGATGCTGGTGGCCCGGGTGGCGGTGCTCGCCCAGGCCAGCGCCTACGTCGGCGCGGTGCTCACCGGCTGCTGGGCGGGGCTGCTGCTGCACACGGTGCCGCAGCTGGGCCGGCTGTCCGCGGCCACCGCCGACACCGTCACCGGCGTCCTCGGCGTCGTGTTCGCCGCCGGGCTCACCGCCGCCGCGCTGTGGCTGGAGCACGTCTGCAAGATCCCGCCCGGCGAGGACGACGACGCGGCACCGACCGCCCGGGCCTGAGGCGGTCCGGCCGGGCGGGAGAACCCGACCGCCCGGACCGCCGGGGGTCAGGGCTGCTCGGCCAGGTCGGCGATCGAGGTGAGGCCGTACTCCTCCGCGGTCTCCCTGGTCACCACGATGGCGTCCTTGTCCTGGGCCTCCGACTGCTCGAGCACGGTCAGGTTCTCCGGCAGGGCCTCGGGGAGCGCGGCGTAGACCTCCTCGGAGCTGACCGCGGTCGCCTCCTCGTCGAAGTGCTCCAGCAGCACACCGGTGTACTCCGGGATCAGGTCGATCGACCCGTCCTGCAGGGCGGGCATGTAGACCTCCCGGCTGCCGATGTTGAGCTGCGTCTCCACCGTCGCGCCCTGGGCCTGCAGTGCCTGCGCGTAGATGTTGGCCAGGGTGATGTTCTCCGGGAAGTTGGCCGAACCGATGGTGAGGTCCGTCCCGGCGGCCTGGGTGCCGGTCGCGTCCAGCCCGCGCTCCGCCAGCCACTGCCCGGCGACCGCGGCCGGGTCCTGCCGGTCGATGATCACCTGCTCGTTGAGTGCGATCAGGTCCTCGGTGGTGAGCTCCGCGGACACCGCGTTCAACACGGCGGCAACGCCGTCGGTGGCCTCCTCGGTGCTGATCAGCGGGACCACGTTCTGCGCGGCGAACAGGTTCTCCGGGTCCTCGAGGACCACCCAGTCGTTGGCCGCAATGTTCGGGTCGGTGGTGAAGATGTCGGCTGCGTCGATCTGGCCGTTGGCCAGCGCGTTGACGGTCAGCGGGCCGCCGGCGTCGAGGCTGCGGAACTCGCCGAAGGTGATGCCGTAGACCTCCTCCAGGCCGGGGACGCCGTCGGGCCGGGTCTGGAACTCCGGCGGCCCGCCGAGGACCAGGTCGGCGGCGATGGTGTCGCCGCCCCCGGCGGGGGTGCTCTCGCCCCCTCCCGCGCTGCTGCTGCCCGACTCCCCGCACGCGGTCAGTGCCGTGAGCAGGACGGTCCCGCCGGTCAGCGCCGTGGCGATCCTGCGGTTCATGTGGTCTCTCCTGAGGTCAGCCGCGGCGCGGTGCGCCGGGTCGTTGGGTGCCGGGTGGCGGGTGCCACCCGTGGAAGGGGACCGGGTCACCCCGAGGGGCGATCGCCGGAGGGGGTCAGGGCAGCCGCCGGTGTGGTCGGCTGCCCGGCGCGCCGGCCACCGTCGGGCCCGCCGCGCGGTGGTTCGGGCCGCACCACGGTCACCGCTGCGGCGCGGCTGTCCCGGGTCGACCGGCGGGAGAACCGGCCGGAGACGCCGCGTGAGACGGTCGCGCGCTGCGCCAGCGAGAGGGCCAGGTCGACCAGCAGGGCCAGTGCGGCGACCAGGACCGCACCGCCGGCCATCTGGCCGAAGTCCCGGCTGGCCAGCCCGTCGTAGACGTAGCGCCCCAGGCCCCCGAGACCGACGTAGGCCGCGATCGTCGCGGTGGCGATGACCTGCAGCGCGGCGCTCCGCAGGCCGGAGAACACCAACGGGAGGGCGTTGGGCAGCTCCACGCGGAACAGCACCTGCCGGCCGGTCATCCCCATGCCGCGGGCGGCGTCGCGGACGGCCGGTGGCACGTTCCGCACCCCGGCGTAGGTGTTGGCCAGGATCGCCGGCAGGGCGAGCAGGACCAGGGCGATCTCCGTGGGCACCAGGTAGACGGCGTCCCCGCGGCCGCGGATCAACGGCGACACCATGACGTAGAGGAGGATCAGCAGACCGACCGTCGGCAGCGCGCGGAGTCCGTTCGCCACTGACACCAGCCACGACGCCCGGCCGGTGTGGCCGAGGACGAGCCCCAGCGGGAAGGCGATCACGCCAGCGATCGACAGGGCGATCGCGGTGTACGCCAGGTGGGCGGCGGCCTGCTCGACGATGCCGGGCGTGACCCGGGTGCCGGTCCAGTTCTGCGGGTCGTTGAGCCACAGGAGCATCTCGTTCATCGGGCCGCCGACACCCGCTGCCACGGGGTGACCAGGCGGGCACCGAGGACGATCAACCGGTCGAGCAGCAGCGCCAGCGCGACGCAGAGCACGATGCCCAGCACGATCGGCGGGTAGTAGGGGCCGGTCACCGACAACTGGAACCCCGTGATGAACAGCTGGCCGAGCTGGGGGATCCCGATGGTCGCCGCGATGGCGACCAGGCTGACGTTGGCGACCATGGCCACCCGCAGGCCCGCGGCGATGACCGGGACGGCCAGCGGGAGCTCCACGGTCCGCAGCCGCTGGAGGCGGGTGAAGCCCATCGCGGTGGCCGCCTGCACGGCGTCGTCGGGGACGGCGGCCAGGCCGTCGGCGACCACCCGCACCAGCAGTGCGACGGTGTAGAGCGTCAACGCGGCGACCACGTTGAGCGGGTCGAGGATCTGCGTGCCCAGCACGGTCGGCATGACGACGAACAACGCCAGCGACGGGATCGTGTAGAGCAGACCGGACACCGAGACGACCGGCGGGTAGGCCCACCGGTACCGGCGGGCCAGCCAGCCGATCGGGAAGGCCACGAGCAGCCCGATCACGACGGGCAGGACCGAGAGCCAGGTGTGCGCCCACAGCAGGTCCAGCACCTCGGCCCGGTGGTCGGCGAAGTAGCCGAACAGGTCCCAGGGTGCCGAGCCGTCGGCCGAGTTCATGGCCGGACCCGGGCGGAGGGGTCCGCGGTCGCGGCGTGCAGGTGTTCCAGGACGGTGCCGGCCCGGACCGAGCCGATGAGCCGCCCGTCCTCGTCCACCACCACACCGCGACCGCTGGGCGAGGAGAGCGCGGCGTCCAGTGCCTCGCGCAGGGTGCCGCCGAGCGGGGACAGGGTGCCGCCCAGGTTGAGCAGGTCGGGGGTGACGGGGTCGCCCGGCGCGGGCCCGGGCCCGCCGTCGGGATGGGCGCGGAGGTGCAGCCAGCCCTGGGGGAGCTCCCCGTCGTCGACCACGAGCACCCAGTCGTCGACCGCGACGTCGTGCGCCCGGGCCACCGGCGAACCGAGGACCACGGTCGGCTCGGCTGCCACGGCCACCTCGGCGGAGACGAAGCCCAGCGCCCGGTAGCCGCGGTCACGACCGACGAAGCCGGCCACGAAGGGGTCCGCGGGGGTGGCCAGCAGGTCGGCAGGGGTGGCCAGCTGGGCCAGCCTCCCGCCCACGGCCAGGACGGCCACCCGGTCGCCGAGCCGGATCGCCTCGTCGATGTCGTGGGTGACGAAGAGGATGGTCTTGCCCAGCTCGCCCTGCAGCCGCAGGAACTCCTGCTGCAACTGGTCACGGACCACCGGGTCGACGGCGCTGAACGGCTCGTCCATCAGCATGACCGGCGGGTCGGCGGCCAACGCCCGGGCCACGCCCACCCGCTGCTGCTGACCACCGGAGAGCTGGGCCGGATAGCGGTCGGCGAAGGAGGCCGGCAGCCCGACCAGCTCCATCAGCTCGATCGCCCGGCTGCGCGCCTGCCGACGGCCGCTCCCGGTGAGCAGCGGGACGGTCGCCACGTTGTCGACGACGGTGCGGTGCGGGAAGAGCCCGGCGTGCTGGATGACGTACCCGATGCCCCGGCGCAGGTCGGTGGCGGACACGGAGGTGACGTCGCGATCGTCGATGGTGATCGTGCCGGAGGTGGGCTCGACCATCCGGTTGACCATCCGCAGGCTGGTGGTCTTGCCACAGCCGGACGGCCCGACCAGCACGGTGATCTGGCCCGAGGGTGCGGTCAGACTCAGTTCGTCGACCGCGACCGTCCCGTCGGGGTACGCCTTGGACACCGCGTCGAACCGGATCATCGGGCTCCTCCCTGGGGTGTCCCGCGGCCGGCCGCGGGGGAGCGGCCCGACCGTCCGGCCGCCGCGAGGACGACCGGGGCGGCGGAGAGAGGTTCAGTCACCGACCCTCCTCGACCAGCTGGCTGTCCCAGACGCACCCGGCCGGTGGCGTCCGTGCTGGTCGACGACCCGTGTCCCACAATCGAATCACATGCCGCCGACACGGCGAGGCGTCCGGCGGCCCACATGGTCCCCCGTGGGACGGCGGCGCGCACGACCGCAGGTGAGACCGGTCGATGGTCCTCGCCTCTACCCTGCAGGCATGACCGGTCGTCAGGGCGACATCACCCGCGGTCACCTCACCGCCGTCGCGCCCGCTCCGAGGCCCACGCCGCGGGTCTGGTCGGCGATCGCGCTCGTGCTGGCCGTGCCGGCCACGGCCGCGGTCTTCCTCACCGAGAACCCACTGCACCTGCGCGTGGCGCTGCTCGCCGTCTGCTGGGCCTTCGTGATCGCCGCCTTCCTCGCCGGCAGCCGGCGCGCCGACCAGGTGGCCGCAGCCGCCCGGGAGGCCGAGCTCCGGCACGCCTACGACGTGGAGCTGGCGCGGGAGGTCGCCGCCCGGCACGAGCACGAGGCCCAGCTGGAGAACCGGCTCCGGCGCGAGGCCGAGCAGGCCATGCGTGCCGAGCTGGGCCAGCTGCGCACCGAGCTCACCGCCCTGACCGAGCTGCGCGGTGAGCTCACCGCCCTGCCCGAACTGCGCCGCTCGGTCGCCGCGCTGAGCGGGCTGCGCGCCGAGCTGGCCGGGCTGGGCGAGCTGCGCAGCGACCTCGGCCGGATGCGCAGCGAGCTGACCGAGCAGCTGTCCGGTGAACTGCTGATCGAGCGCATGGTGATGCGGGCACAGTCCGTCCGCGGTCCGGGGCAGCCCGCCGACGCCGGTCGCGCGGTGGAAGGCGCACCGCCGGCCTGGGAGTCCTCCGGGTGGGTGTCGTCCCCGGCCGGGTGGGACCCCCGCAGCGACGTCGGCCGGGCCCTCCCGACGGCCGCCGCCGAACCCCGCGACGAGCCCCCGTCGGCGCCCAGCTCGGCGCGCCAGTCGGTCGCCGTGGCTGCTCCGTCCGCGCCGGCCGAGGAGCCGCCCTCCCGGGACCGGACGCCCTCGCCGCTGGAGTGGCTGGTCGAGGAGGCCGTGCTGGAGAGGGCCGTGCTCGAGGAGGCGGTGCTGGAGAGGGCGGTGCTCGAGGAGGCGGTGCTGGACGAGGCGGTGCCCGAGCCGTGGGTCGAGCCGAGCCCGAGGTCGCCGCTGGCGTGGCTGGAGGACGAGGCGCGGCTCGGCGCAGTCGGCCGGCCTCCCGCTGAGCTGCCCGTGGTGCCGATGCCCTCCCGGCCGCCGCTGCCCGAGCCGGCGCTCCGCGTGTCCGACGTCGTGGCCGCGATGTCGGAGCCGGTGGAGCCGCCGCGGCGTCGCCACCGCCGGGCCGCGGAGCCCGACGAGGAGGGTGTCGCCCCCGACGACGGCCGCCGGCGCAGCCACGCCGCGCCGGAGGAGCGCCTGGTCACGAGCGCCGGCTGGTCGGACGGGGCAACCGCGGCCGTCGGCCCCGTCCCGGGCACGCCGGTCGCGGACCTCCCGCCGTGGGCGTCCTGGGAGCCGCCGGCCGAGCCGGCCGCGACGGACGACGCGGCGCTCAGGAGCTGGTCGGACGTCCCGACCGCGGACCCCACGCCCCGGGCGGCACCCCCGGCGCAGGGACACGCCCGGCTGGAGCAGATCCTGGCCGAGAGCGGGGTCTCCGCGCCCCGTGGCGGCCGGTCCCGGCGGCGCCGCTACCGCGACGAGGGCGACGACGCCGGCGACGACGTCCTCGCCCGGGTGCTCGGCCGCTAGATCGGGCCGCGGGACAGTGCGCCGCCGTCGAGCACCAGGGTCTGCCCGGTGACCCAGCCGGCCTGGTCGCTGAGCAGGTAGGCGGCCGCCTCACCGATGTCCTCGGGCACACCGAGCCGGCCGACCGGGTACTGACCGCCCAGCTCGTCCTCGCGGCCGGTGAACAGCGCCTCGGCGAACCGGGTCTTCACCACGGCCGGGGCGACGGCGTTGACCCGCACCTTGGGTCCCATCTCCACGGCCAGCTGCGTGGTCAGGTTGATCAGCGCGGCCTTGCTGACGCCGTAGGCGGCGATCCCCTCGCTGGACTTCAGCCCGGCGACCGACGCCACGATCAGCACCGAGCCGCCGTGCTCGGACATCCACGCCTTCCAGGCCTCCTGGACCAGGCCGAGGCTGGCGACGACGTTGGTGTCCAGGATCTTGCGGAAGGCGTCCAGCGGGGCGTCCATCAGCGGGCCGAACACCGGGTTGATGCCGACGTTGCCGACCAGCACGTCCAGGCTGCCGAAGGTGTCGATCGCGGTGCGGACGGCCTCGGCGCGGTGCTCGGGGTCGCCGACGTTCCCCGCCACGGCGACCGCCTTCTCCGGGCCGCCGAGCGCCTCCACCGCCTCGGCGAGCGCGTCGGGCTTGCGCGCGGTGACCACCACCCGGGCGCCTCGCTCCACCAGGCTCTGCGCGATCGCCAGGCCGATGCCCCGGCTCGCGCCCGTCACCAGTGCAGTGCGTCCTTCGAAGCTGCTCACCGTGCTCCTCCTGCTCACCAGTGCCGGCTCCGCTGCCGGCCGACCCACCCAATCACGGGCAGACTCGGCCCCGGAGGTCGCCCGGGTGAGTCAGGACACACCTCGCCGGCGTTGCCCGGGATGCTGTGGATGACAGACTCGTTCCTGGCGGTACACCTGCGTGACACGTCCTCCGGGGTGGTTGCAGCAGACGGCCCGCCACGATCCACCGCTCCGTGCACCACCGCTCCATGCACCACAGCACCACCACACGGCCCACGACGACGTGGGACGACGCGACCTGAGTCCGGTACCCGCGAGGGACTGGAACGAGAGGTGCACCGGGATGTCCGTCCGTCCCCGCGCGAACTCCGCGCGCCCTGCTGTCCTGCCTGCGGGTCTGCCCGCCGCGACCGAGGCACCGGCCCGCCTGCGGGTCGGGATCGTCGGCGCCGGCCGGGTCGGTGCCGTGCTCGGCGCCGCGCTCTCCGCCGCCGGCCACGAGGTGGTCGCCGCCTCCGGGGTGTCCGCCGCCTCCGCCGAACGCGCGGCCCGCCTGCTGCCCGGCGTGCCGCTGCTGCCCGCCGACGAGGTCGTCGCCGCCAGTGACCTGGTGGTGCTCGCCGTGCCGGACGACACCCTCGCCGGCCTGGTCGCCGGCCTGGCCGAGACCGGCGCCTGGCGGCGCGGCCAACTGCTCTTCCACACCTCCGGTGCGCACGGCCTGGGCGTCCTGCTGCCGGCCGAGCGCAGCGGCGTCCTGACGCTGGCCCTGCACCCGGCGATGACCTTCTCCGGCGCACCCGAGGACGCCGCCCGGCTGGTGGCCGCCCCGTTCGGGGTCACCAGCCGCCCCGAGCACCGCCCGGTCGCCGAGACCCTGGTGCTGGAGATGGGCGGCGAGCCCTGCTGGATCGCCGAGGCCGACCGCGGGCTCTACCACGCAGCCCTGGTCACCGGTGCGAACCACCTGGTCACGCTGGTCGCCGAGGCCGCCGACCTGCTCCGGGCCGCCGGCGTCGACCAGCCGGCCCGGCTGCTCACCCCGCTGCTGACCGCCGCGCTGGACAACGGGCTGCGCCACGGTGACCGCGGGCTCACCGGCCCGGTCAGCCGCGGCGACGTCGGCACCGTGGCCGGGCACCTGGAGACGCTGACCGAGCGGGCGCCCGCGGCCGTCGACGCCTACGTGGCCCTGTCCCGCCGCACCACCGAGCGCGCGCTGGCCGCCGGCCGGCTCAAGCGGCACGAGGGTGCGTCGCTGCTGGAGCTGCTCGACTCGGCCGAGGAGAGGGCGCGATGAGCCTGTCCGTCCGGTCGCCGGTGGTCGCGGAGACGACCGCCGACCTGCGCCGGCTGCGGGCCGGGCTGCCCGGGCCGGTCGTGCTGGTGCCCACGATGGGCGCCCTGCACGAGGGGCACCGCGCGCTGGTCCGCGCCGCCCGGGAGCTCGGCGGCAGCGTCGTCGTCTCGGTGTTCGTCAACCCGACCCAGTTCGGCCCCGGCGAGGACTTCGACCGCTACCCCCGCACCTGGGACGCCGACCTGGCCGCGCTCGCCGAGGAGGGCGCCGACCTGGTGTTCCACCCGCCGGCCGACGAGGTGTACCCGTCCGGCGCACTCGGGGTCACCGTGCAGCCCGGGCCGCTGGGGGAGGTGCTGGAGGGCGCCGTCCGCCCCGGGCACTTCGCCGGCGTGCTCACCGTGGTGGCGAAGCTGTTCGGCCTGGTCCGCCCGGACGTCGCCGTCTTCGGCGAGAAGGACTACCAGCAGCTGACGCTGATCCGGGCGATGGCCCGCGAGCTGGCGTTGGGGGTGCAGGTGGTCGGCGTCCCGACGGTCCGCGAGGACGACGGCATGGCGCTGTCCTCCCGCAACCGCTACCTGTCCCCGGAACAGCGCCAGGCGGCGGCGGCGTTGTCCGCAGCACTGCGTGCGGGTGCCCAGGCGGGGCCGCAGGGCGCCGACGCGGTCCTGGCCGCGGCCCGCGCGGTCCTCGCCGAGGCGCCCGACCTGCTCCAGGACTACCTGGAACTGACCGATCCAGATCTCGGACCGGCACCCGCCGCCGGACCCGCCCGGCTGCTGGTCGCCGCCCGCGCCGGCAGCACCCGACTCATCGACAACACCGCTGTGGAACTGGGGAACCGCTGATGATGCGCACCATGCTCAAGAGCAAGATCCACCGGGCCACGGTGACTCAGGCCGACCTGCACTACGTCGGGTCGGTCACCGTCGACGAGGACCTGATGGACGCCGCCGACCTGCTGGCCGGCGAGCAGGTGGCGATCGTCGACGTCACCAACGGCGCCCGGCTGGAGACCTACGTCATCCCCGGCGAGCGCGGCACCGGCGTGCTGGGCATCAACGGTGCCGCGGCGCACCTGGTGCACCCCGGCGACCTGGTGATCCTGATCAGCTACGGCCTGATGGACGAGTCCGAGGCCAAGTCCTATCTGCCGGCGGTCGTGCACGTCGACGCCGACAACCGCGTCGTCGAGCTGGGCGCCGACCCCTCGGCCCCGGTACCGGGCGCGACGGACCAGCAGCGCAGCGACCTCGGCGTCCCGGTCCGGTGACCCGAGCCGCAGAAATGGCCATTTCTGCGGACGCGGTGCCGGGGCTGCCGCTGCGGCTGCGGGCTCCCGCCCCAGGGTGGGAGCTGACCGCCGACGTCTGCGTGGTGGGCTCCGGGGTCGCCGGGCTCTGCGTGGCGCTGCACGCCCGTGCGGCGGGGCTGTCGGTCGCCGTCGTCACCAAGGTCGAGGTGGACGACGGCTCGACCCGCTGGGCGCAGGGCGGGATCGCCGCCGTCCTGGACCCGGCCGACACCCCGGCCGCGCACGCCCGGGACACCGAGGTGGCCGGGGTGGGGCTCTGCGACCCGGACGCCGTCCAGGCGCTGGTCACCGAAGGGCCCGAGCGGCTGCACCAGCTGATCAGCTGGGGGGCCGCGTTCGACCGCGGCCCGACCGGCCGGCTGCTGCTCACCCGGGAGGGCGGCCACTCCACCGACCGGATCGTGCACGCCGGCGGCGACGCCACCGGGGCGGAGGTCCAGCGGGCGCTGCGCGATGCGGTGGCCGCCGACCCCGGGGTGACGCTGGTCGAGCACGCGATGGTGCTGGACCTGCTGCGGGACGCCGACGGCCGCGCCGCCGGCGTCACCCTGCACGTGCTCGGCGAGGGCAGCGCCGACGGCGTGGGCGCGGTGCGGGCCCGGGCCGTGGTGCTCGCCACCGGCGGGATGGGCCAGGTGTACGCCGCCACCACCAACCCGGGCGTCTCCACCGGCGACGGCGTGGCCCTGGGTCTGCGGGCCGGGGCGGTCGCGACCGACCTCGAGTTCGTCCAGTTCCACCCCACCGCCCTCTACCTGGGCCCGGACGCCCGGGGACAGCAGCCGCTGGTCTCCGAGGCGCTGCGCGGGGAGGGGGCCGTGCTGCGCGACGGCGCCGGGGAGCGGTTCATGCCGGATGTGCACCCGCTCGCCGAGCTGGCCCCCCGCGACGTGGTGGCCAAGGCGATCACCCGGGTGCAGCTGCGCGACGGCGTCGACCACGTCTGGCTCGACGCCCGCGGGCTGCCCGGGCTGGCCGCGCGCTTCCCGACCATCGTGGCCCGTTGCCGCGAGGCCGGGATCGATCCGCTGACCGAGCTGGTGCCGGTCACCCCGGCCGCGCACTACGCCTCCGGGGGGCTGGCCACCGACCTGTCCGGGCGGACGACCGTGCCCGGCCTCTACGCCTGCGGCGAGGTCGCCTGCACCGGCGTGCACGGGGCCAACCGGCTGGCGTCGAACTCCCTGCTGGAGGGGCTGGTCTTCGCCGCGCGGATCGGTGAGGCGCTGGCCCGGGAGCTGCCGGTGCCCGCTGCTGCGCGGCCGGCCGACCCGCGGCCGGCCGGGCTGGTCGACGTGGCCGCCCGCGCGCCGCTGACCGCGGCGATGTCGGCCCGGGTGGGTGCGCTGCGCAGCGGTCCGGGGCTGGCCGAGGCCGCCGGGCAGCTGGCGGCGCTGGGGGAGTGGACCACCGCCGTCCCCGGGGTGCCCGGCTGGGAGACCACCGACCTGCTCACCGTCGCCACCGCGATCACCGCCGCGGCCGCCGCGCGCGAGGAGACCCGCGGCTGCCACTGGCGGGAGGACCACCCCGAGGCGGTCGAGGACTGGCAGGTGCACCTGGACGTGCGACTGGACGACGACGGGCGGGTCCGGCTGACCCGCCGCCCGGTCGGCGAGCCCGTGGCGGTGCACTGGTGAGCGAGCATGTGCCCGTGACCGCCCCGGCTGCCCGCGCCCTCCCCGCCGACCCCACCGATCTGACCGCCACCGGTCTGACCGCCGCCTGGGTCGCCGAGCTCGTCGAGCGCACCCTGACCGAGGACCTGACCGGCGGCGCCCCGCTGCCCAGCGCCCCCGACGTCGCCGTCGGCTACGACGTGACCAGCGCCGCGACCGTCCCCGGCACCCAGTTCGGGACGGCGGACCTCGTCGCCCGGGCCGACGGCGTGGTCGCCGGGCTGCCGCTGGCTGCCCGGGTGTTCACCCGACTGGCGCCCGGGGCCACGCTCACCGCCGGCGCGGCCGATGGCGACCGGGTGCGCCGCGGCGACGTGCTGCTCACCGTGCGCGGGCCGGTGCGGGCGCTGCTGGCCGCCGAGCGCAGCGCGCTGAACATCGCCAGCCGGGCCAGTGGCATCGCCACCGCCACCCGCGCCTGGGTCGACGCCGTCGCCGGCACCGGCGCGGTCGTGCTGGACACCCGCAAGACCACCCCGGGGCTGCGGCCGCTGGAGAAGTACGCGGTGCGCTGCGGCGGCGGGTCGAACAAGCGGATGGGCCTCTACGACGTGGCGATGGTGAAGGACAACCACGTCGCCGCGGCCGGGTCGGTGGCCGCCGCCGTCGCGCTGGTCCGGGAGCGTGCGCCCCGGATCACCGTGCAGGTCGAGTGCGACACCCTGGAGCAGGTCGGCGAGGCGCTGGACGCCGGCGCCGACTTCCTGCTGCTGGACAACATGACCCCCGACCAGCTGCGGCAGGCCGTGGCGTTGGTCGGCGACCTGGACGTCGACCTGGAGGCCACCGGCGGGCTCACCCTCGACGTCGCGCGGGAGGTGGCCGACACGGGCATCGACTACCTCTCCGTCGGCGCGCTCACCCACTCCTCGCCGATCCTGGACCTCGCCCTCGATCTCCAGGCCCTCGACCTGCGGGCGGGCTGACGTGCTGCTCACCGTCGACGTCGGCAACAGCCAGACGGTGCTGGCCACCTTCGACGGCGCCCGGCGGCTGGACTGCTGGCGGGTGACGACGCAGCCGCGGGCCACCGCCGACGAACTGCACATGCTGTGGCGCGGGCTGCTGCGCGACACCGTGGTCACCGGGGTAGCGGTCTGCTCCACCGTGCCCGCGCAGCTGCCGGCGCTGCGACAGCTGCTCGACCGGCTCGCCGTCCCGGTCACCCTGATCGGGCCGGGCGTGCGCACCGGGGTGCCGCTGCACGTGGACAACCCGCGCGAGGTGGGGGCCGACCGGGTGGTCACCGCGCTGGCCGCCCACGAGCTGTACGGCCGCCGTCCCGACGGCACCGGCCGGCCGGTCGTGGTGGTCGACTTCGGCACCTCCACCACCGTCGACGCCGTCGGCCCGGACGGGCAGTTCCTCGGCGGGGCGCTGGCCCCCGGCGTCGAGGTGAGCCTGGACGCGTTGGCCTCACGTGCCGCGCAGCTGCGCTCGGTGGAGCTCACCGTCCCGACCCAGGCGATCGGGAAGAACACCGTCGCGGCCCTGCAGTCCGGGATGGTCCTCGGCTTCGCCGGGCTGGTCGACGGACTGGTCGCCCGGATCGCCGCCGAACTGGTCGCGCAGTTCGGCGCCGCCCCGGTGGTGGTGGCCACCGGCGGACTGCACCGGCTGCTCGTCGACAGCTGCCGGTCCATCGGGGAGCGTGAGCCCGATCTCACCGTGCACGGCCTGCGGCTGGCCTTCGAACGGCACCAGTCCTCCGGCGGGGCCAGCGGTGGCGGGACGTCGTCCGGCCGCCCGTAGGCTCTGTGGACGTGAGTGAGGAACCTGCTGGCCCGCCCGAGGACGAACTGCCCGAGCAGCTGCGGGTCCGGCGGGCCAAGCTCGACCGGCTGCGTGAGGCCGGCGTCGACCCCTACCCGGTCACCGTCGCCCGCACCACCACCCTCGCCGAGGTGCGCGCCGCGCACCCCGACCTGGAGCCGGACACGATGACCGGCGAGCAGGTCGGCGTCACCGGGCGGGTCATCTTCTCCCGCAACACCGGCAAGCTCTGCTTCGCGACGTTGCGCGAGGGCGACACCGAGCTGCAGGTCATGCTCTCCCGGGACCGGGTCGGCGAGGAGCCCCTCGCCGCGTGGAAGGCCGACGTCGACCTCGGTGACCATGTCCTGGTCACCGGCGAGGTCGGGACGTCGCGGCGCGGGGAGCTGTCCGTCTTCGCCGACTCCTGGCAGCTGGCCGCCAAGGCGCTGCGGCCGCTGCCGGTGGCGCACAAGCCGATGAGCGAGGAACTGCGCGTCCGCCGCCGCTACGTGGACCTGATCGTCCGCGACGAGGCGCGTCGCACGGTGCACCAGCGGTCCACCGTGATGAGCACGTTGCGCTCCGGTCTGACGACCCGTCGTTTCCTCGAGGTCGAGACGCCGATGCTGCAGACCGTGCACGGCGGCGCCGCTGCCCGGCCGTTCCGCACACACATGAACGCCTTCGACCTGGACCTCTACCTGCGCATCGCCCCTGAGTTGTTCCTCAAGCGCTGCATCGTCGGCGGGCTGGACCGGGTCTTCGAGATCAACCGGAACTTCCGGAACGAGGGCGCCGACTCCTCGCACTCCCCGGAGTTCGCGATGCTCGAGGCCTACGCCGCGTACTGGGATTACCAGGAAATGGCCCGGATGACCCAGGAACTGGTCCAGGAGTGCAGCACGGCGCTCTTCGGTGACCACGTCGCCCGGCACCACGACGGCACCGAACTCGACCTCTCCGGTGAGTGGCCGCAACTGTCGCTCTACACCGCGGTCTCCGACGCCGTCGGCGAGGAGATCACCCCGGAGACGCCGGTGCAGCAGTTGCGCGCGATCGCCGAACGGCACGACATCGGCGTCGACCCCGCGTGGCTGCCGGGGAAGGTCGTCGAGGAGGTCTTCGAGGCGCTCGTCCAGGACCGGCTGCAGTCGCCGACGTTCGTCATCGACTACCCGCTGGACACCTCACCGCTCACCCGCGCCCACCGGTCCGAGCCGGGCAAGGCGGAGAAGTGGGACCTCTACATCGGCGGGATCGAGCAGGGCACCGCCTACTCGGAGCTGGTGGACCCGGTCGTCCAGCGGGAGCGGTTCACCGCGCAGGCACTGTTGGCCGCCGCAGGGGACCCGGAGGCGATGGCCCTGGACGAGGACTTCCTCGAGGCGTTGGAGTACGGGATGCCGCCCACGGGCGGTCTCGGGTTCGGCATGGACCGGCTGATGATGACGCTCACCGGATTGGGGATCAGGGAGACGATCCTGTTCCCTTTGGTGCGCCCACTCCATCAATGACTCACCTGTCCGGGGGCATTTACCGGGTAAATGCCGCGAAATTGGCGTGAATGCCACAGTTCGTGGTGCAATGGGGCCGTCGATCACGGGGGAGCAGTGACGACAGTCAATGACCCCGCAGCAACAGGAGAGAACAGACAATGGCACGTAAGGTCCAGGTGATCCTGAGCGACGACCTCGACGACAGCATCTCTGCTGACGAGACGGTCACGTTCGCCCTCGACGGGACGACGTACGAGATCGACCTGTCGGACAAGAACGCCGCGGAGATGCGCGACGTGCTCGGCAAGTACGTCACGGCCGCCCGCAAGGTGAGCAGCCGCGGCACCCGGGCCTCGGGCGCAGGTCGGTCGCGGGCCACCGGTGGTGGCGGCCGGATGGACCGCGAGCAGGCCGGCGCGATCCGCGACTGGGCCCGCAGCAACGGCCACCAGGTCAGCGACCGCGGCCGCATCCCGGCCAGCGTCGTCGAGGCATTCGAAGCCGCCCACTGATCGAAGGACCTCCTGCCCCCCACCGCTCGCAGGCTCGCGGTGGGCGGCTGCAGGACGGCCGCCACTTCGGCCCGGCACCTCATCGAGGTGCCGGGCCGTCGTGCGTCCGCTCATGGCGTAACCGCGGCGGAACACCACTCCTGGGACGACAGTTGTCTCCATCGAGCCCCCCGAACGGTCCGACGGCCTGGTCTCGACGCCGATCGGGTGGTGCGAACTACAGTGGAACGACCGGTGCCCCAGCGCGCCGACGTACGTCGGGTGTCCACCGTCCCCTGCCGGGGACACGAGCACAGCAGGTCCAGCCGGTCAGAGGGAGATACAGCAGATGTTCGAACGGTTCACCGACCGAGCCCGTCGGGTGGTCGTCCTGGCCCAAGAAGAGGCCCGGATGCTCAACCACAACTACATCGGCACCGAGCACATCCTCCTGGGTCTGATCCACGAGGGCGAGGGTGTCGCCGCCAAGGCGCTGGAGTCCCTCGGCATCTCGCTGGAGGGCGTCCGTCAGCAGGTCGAGGAGATCATCGGGCAGGGCCAGCAGGCCCCGTCCGGCCACATCCCCTTCACCCCGCGCGCCAAGAAGGTCCTGGAGCTGTCGCTGCGCGAGGCGCTGCAGCTCGGCCACAACTACATCGGCACCGAGCACATCCTGCTCGGCCTGATCCGCGAGGGCGAGGGCGTCGCCGCCCAGGTCCTGGTGAAGCTGGGCGCCGACCTCAACCGCGTGCGCCAGCAGGTCATCCAGCTGCTGAGCGGCTACCAGGGCAAGGAGCCGGCCGCCGCCGGCGGGCCCGCCGAGGGCACCCCGTCGACCTCGCTGGTCCTCGACCAGTTCGGCCGCAACCTGACCCAGGCCGCCCGCGACGGCAAGCTGGACCCGGTCATCGGCCGGGCCAAGGAGATCGAGCGGGTCATGCAGGTGCTGTCCCGCCGCACCAAGAACAACCCGGTCCTGATCGGCGAGCCCGGCGTCGGCAAGACGGCGGCCGTCGAGGGCCTGGCGCAGGCCATCGTCAAGGGCGAGGTGCCCGAGACGCTGAAGGACAAGCAGCTCTACACCCTCGACCTCGGCGCGCTGGTCGCCGGTTCCCGCTACCGCGGTGACTTCGAGGAGCGGCTGAAGAAGGTCCTCAAGGAGATCCGCACCCGCGGCGACATCATCCTGTTCATCGACGAGATCCACACCCTCGTCGGGGCGGGCGCTGCCGAGGGCGCGATCGACGCAGCCAGCATCCTCAAGCCGATGCTGGCCCGTGGTGAGCTGCAGACCATCGGTGCCACCACGCTGGACGAGTACCGCAAGCACCTGGAGAAGGACGCCGCTCTCGAGCGCCGCTTCCAGCCCATCCAGGTCAGCGAGCCGACCCTCGCCCACACCATCGAGATCCTGAAGGGCCTGCGGGACCGCTACGAGGCGCACCACCGGATCAGCATCACCGACGGCGCACTGGTCGCCGCCGCGACGCTGGCCGACCGGTACATCTCCGACCGCTTCCTCCCGGACAAGGCGATCGACCTGATCGACGAGGCCGGCGCCCGGATGCGGATCAAGCGGATGACCGCCCCGCCGGACCTGCGCGAGTTCGACGACCGGATCGCGGCCATCCGCCGCGAGAAGGAGTCGGCCATCGACGGGCAGGACTTCGAGAAGGCCGCCTCTCTCCGCGACAAGGAGAAGCAGCTGCTGGGCGAGAAGGCCGAGCGCGAGAAGCAGTGGAAGGCCGGTGACATGGACGTCGTCGCCGAGGTCGACGACGAGCAGATCGCCGAGGTCCTCGCCAACTGGACGGGCATCCCGGTCTTCAAGCTGACCGAGGAGGAGACCACCCGGCTGCTCCGCATGGAGGACGAGCTCCACAAGCGGATCATCGGCCAGGAAGAGGCCATCAAGAGCGTCAGCCAGGCGATCCGGCGCACGCGGGCGGGCCTCAAGGACCCCCGTCGTCCCGGTGGCTCGTTCATCTTCGCCGGCCCCTCGGGTGTCGGTAAGACCGAGCTGGCCAAGGCGCTCGCGCAGTTCCTCTTCGGCGAGGACGACGCCCTCATCCAGATCGACATGGGCGAGTTCCACGACAAGTTCACCGTGTCGCGGCTCGTCGGTGCCCCTCCCGGCTACGTCGGTTACGACGAGGGTGGCCAGCTGACCGAGAAGGTGCGGCGCAAGCCGTTCTCGGTGGTCCTCTTCGACGAGATCGAGAAGGCGCACGCCGATGTCTTCAACACGCTGCTGCAGGTGCTGGAGGACGGCCGGCTGACCGACGGCCAGGGCCGGATCGTGGACTTCAAGAACACGATCCTGATCCTGACCACGAACCTCGGGACGCGGGACATCTCCAAGGCCGTCGGCCTCGGCTTCCAGGCCGGGAACGACAGCACCAGCAACTACGAGCGGATGAAGCTCAAGGTCAACGAGGAGCTCAAGCAGCACTTCCGGCCGGAGTTCCTCAACCGCATCGACGACATCGTCGTGTTCCACCAGCTCACCGAGGACGAGATCGTCCACATCGTGGACCTCATGCTCGCCCGGCTGGAGACGCAGCTGTCGAACAAGGACATGTCGCTGGAGGTCACGCCGGCGGCGAAGAAGCTGCTCGCGGCCCGCGGCTTCGACCCGGTGCTGGGTGCGCGGCCGCTGCGCCGCACGATCCAGCGCGAGATCGAGGACACGCTGTCGGAGAAGATCCTCTACGGCGAGATCGCCTCCGGGCAGATCATCGTGGTGGACGTCGAGGAGGACGCCGACCCGACGGCCTCGCGCTTCACCTTCCGCGGTGAGGCCAAGCCGATCGACATGCCCGACACCCCGCCGGTCGCCCTCACGGGCGCCGACGGCGAGGACGAGGGTCCGGCGGCGGCCGCGCAGGCCGAGTGATCGACGACCCCGTCCACTGACGGGGTCCTGACAGGGGCCGTCCTCCGCATCCGCGGAGGGCGGCCCCTCGTCGTCTGTCCGGCCGGGGCTGTCTCAGCCGGGGAGGGAGAAGCGGCCGTCCGGGGTCTGCTCGACCAGCCCGTCCACCAGCAGGGAGTCCAGGCAGCGCGAGCGCTGGACGGCGTCGTCCCACGCCGGCGTCAGTGCATCGGCCTGGACCGGCTCCGGTGCGGCCCGCAGCACGTCGAGCAGCCGACCTCGCACCTGACGGTCGGTGCCGGCGAACGCCTGCACCCGCCGCGGGGGGCCGTCGTACGCCGGCGAACCGGCCAGCCGCCACGCGCACCGGTCAGAGACGGGGCAGGCGCCACAGCGAGGGGTGCCGGCGACGCAGACGAGGGCACCGAGCTCCATGACGGCCACGGAGAACCGCACCGCGCGGGCGTCGTCGGCCGGCGCCAGCGCGGCGATGTCGGTCAGGTCCGACGCCCGGGCGGGTGCCGCCTCGGCGCGTCCGTGCACCAGCCGTGCGACGACCCGTCGGACGTTGGTGTCGACGACCGGCTGGCGGCTGCCGTGGCCGAAGCAGGCGACGGCCCGGGCGGTGTACGTGCCGATCCCTGGCAGCGCCTCCAGGTCGGCGACGTCGGCGGGTACCGCGCCGCCGTGGCGTTCGGTGATGGCGACGGCGGCCTCCCGAAGTCGCAGGGCCCGCCGCGGATAGCCGAGCTTGCCCCAGGCCCGGATCACCTCGGCCGGGCTGGCTGCCGCCAGGTCCGCCGCAGCAGGCCAGCGGACCAGCCACTCGCGCCAGACCGGCTCGACCCGGCGCACCGGCGTCTGCTGGAGCATGACCTCGCTGACCAGCACCGCCCACGGGTCGGTGCCGGGGGCGCGCCACGGCAGGTCCCGGGCGGCGCCGGCGTACCAGTCCACGAGGACGTCGCCGACGGCCTCTCCGGCGGGGGCGAGCCCGTGGCGTGCGGCGCCGGGCGGGGTGGTGCTCACGGGGACCCAGTGTGCCTGGGCCTCCGCGGACCTGCCGTCGGAGTGGCAGACGAACCGGGCCAGCACCCTCCGTCACCACCCGCCGGGTGGGCCGGGGTCCGGGACTGCGCCGGGGCGATGGGCACCCTCCGGTCAGGGCGTGGCGCGCTGTCGGCGACCGGCTCGCCGGTTAGCGTCGCCGACGTGCTGCACCCGGTCGGCCCGTTGCCCGCTGTCGTCTACTGGCGACGGCGTCTGCTGGTCCTCGGTTGCGCGGTGGGCGTGCTCGGTGGCGGCGGCTGGCTGGGGGTCGCGGTGGCCACCGGCTCGCCGGACGAGGACACCGTAGTGACCGCCGCGGGCGATGAGTCGGTACCCGCGCCGGCCCTGGACCAGGTCGTGCCGTCGCTGGCGGCGGTGCAGCTCCCGACGGCCGAGCCTGCCGAGGACCCGCAGGACGAGGACCCGCAGGACGAAGAGCCGCAGGACGAGGAGCCGGAGGATGAGGAGTCGTCGGCCGAGGCGCTGCCCGTGGACGGCGGGCCCTGCAACAACGACATGATCGGCGTCGAGGTGCGGCCGACCCCGGCCAGCAGCCCGGTCGGCAGCAAGCCGACGTTCGACCTGGTCGTCACCAACGTCTCGCCGGTCTCCTGCGTCCGTGCGCTGGACAAGGGGCTGCAGGAGATCGTCATGGTCGACGCGTCGGGCACCCGGGTGTGGGGGAGCAACGACTGCTTCCCGGAGGCGACGACGGACCCGCGGACTCTGCAGCCGGGGGAGTCCGTGGTGTTCCCGGTGGTGTGGGGTGGGCTGAGCAGCACCCCGGGGTGCACCGCGGAGCGCGTTCCGCCGGCACCGGGGGACTACCGGCTGCGCGGCCGGTTGGACACGGCGACCAGCCCCGACGCCGCCTTCACCCTGACCTGACGGGCCGCAGGCCCGTGCGGCCCCGCTGCAGGGGCCCGATGCGAGCTTGCGAGCGTTGGGGGGCAGCGGTCCTTCTTCAGCTGTAGCGGTCGAGGATGGAGGTCTCGGCGAGCCGGGACAGACCCTCCCGGATGCCGCGCGCCCGCGCCTCACCGACACCCTCCACGGCCAGGAGGTCCTCGATGGTGGCGGCCAGCAGCTTCTGCAGCCCGCCGAAGTGCGCGACCAGCCGGTCGATGATGCCCGCCGGCAGCCGCGGGACCCGGGCCAGCAGCCGGTAGCCGCGCGGGCTGACCGGGGAGTCCAGGGCGTCGGGGGAGGTCGGCAGGCCGTAGCAGCGGGCGACGGCGGAGAGGTCGAGCAGCTCGGTGGCCGTCAGGGCGCGCAGGTCGCCGAGCACCTCTTCGCCGGTGCGGTTCCGACGCGCGCTGGGGAGGTAGTCGCGGACCAGCAGGCCGCGGTCCTCCTCGACGCCGGCGAGCATCTCGTCCAGCTGCAGGGCGAGCAGCCGGCCGTCGGTGCCCAGCTCCACGACGAAGCCCTCGATCTCGTCGGCGATCCGCCGCACCATCTCCAGGCGCTGGCTGACGCTCATCGCGTCACGGACCGTGACGAGGTCCTCGATCTCGAGCGCGGACAGCGTGCTCGCGACCTCGTCGAGCCGGAGCTTGTAGCGCTCCAGGGCGGCGAGGGCCTGGTTGGCACGCGCCAGGATGGTCGTGGGGTGCTCGAGGGTGTACCGCCGGCCGGCGACGTACACCGAGATGATGTGCATCGACTGGCTCACGGAGATGACCGGGAACCCGGTCTGCAGTGCGACGCGCTCGGCGGTGCGGTGCCGGGTGCCGGACTCCTCGGTGGGGATCGTCGGGTCGGGCATCAGGTGCACACCGGCCCGGACGATCCGGGTGCCGTCGTAGGAGACGATCACGGCGCCGTCCATCTTGGCCAGCTCGCGGAGCCGGGTGGCCGACAGTGCGACGTCCAGGGCGAAGCCACCGGTGCAGAGGGACTCGACGACGCGGTCGTAGCCCAGGACGATCAGGGCTCCGGTGCGGCCGGCCAGGATCCGCTCCAGGCCGTCCCGGAGGGCGGTACCGGGGGCGATCCGGCCGAGCAGTTCCCGCAACGCGGCCTCGGGGTCCACAGCGGGGGACACGAACGCTCCTGACGGTCGGGCGGTACGGCGGCCGATCCTACGGGGCGGAGAGAGGAGGTCGGTCACCACGGGTCCCCCGTCAGGGCGTTCGCCCGGCGGCGGTCGCGCTGCGTCACCACATCCGGGTGAAGGCCGCTCCCAGGTCGGGCACCTCGATCAGCCGGATCCCCCGGGGTGCGGGACCGGAGTCCACCGGCACGAGTGCGGCGGTGTACCCCTGGCGTGCCGCCTCGGCCAGCCGCCGCCCGGTGCCCCCCACCCGCCGGATCTCCCCGGACAGCCCGACCTCGCCGATCGCGACCAGGCCGGCGGGCAGCGGGCGGTCCTTGGCGGCCGAGGCGATCGCCAGGGCCAGCGCCAGGTCGGCAGCCGGCTCGGCGATCCGGACGCCGCCGACGGAGGCGGCGAAGACGTCGGCGTCGGCCAGCCGGACCCCGCCGCGGCGCTCGACCACGGCGTTGATCATGGCGATCCGCTGGGAGTCCAGCCCGCTGACCGCGCGGCGTGGTGAACCGCCACCGCCGGCGGTCGCCACCAGGGCCTGCACCTCGGCGAGCAACGGCCGGCTGCCCTCCATCGTCACCGTCACGCAGCTGCCGGGCACCGGTGCGGACCGCCGGGAGACGAACAGGTGCGACGGGTCGGGGACGCCGACGACGCCGCCGTCGCCGATCTCGAAGCAGCCGATCTCGTCGGCCGGGCCGAACCGGTTCTTGGTGGCTCGCACCAGGCGCAGCGTCGAGTGGCGCTCGCCGTCGAAGGAGACCACCACGTCGACCAGGTGCTCGAGTGCCCGCGGCCCGGCGATCGCGCCGTCCTTGGTGACGTGGCCGACCAGGATCGTGGTCATGTTGCGGGCCCTGGCCACCGCGCTGAGGGCGCTGGCCACCGCGCGGACCTGGGTGGCCCCACCGTCGGTGCCGTCGACGGCGGGGGACCGGACGGTCTGCACGCTGTCGAGCACGAGCAGGGTGGGGCTCACGTCCTCCACGTGGGCGAGCACCGCGGACAGCTCGGTCTCCGCAGCCAGGTAGAGCTGGTCGTGCAGGGCGCCGATCCGCTCGGCCCGCAGCCGGACCTGCGCCGCGGACTCCTCGCCGGAGACGACCAGCGTCGGGCCGTTGGCCGCGGCCACCCGGTGGGCGACCTCCAGCAGCAGCGTGGACTTGCCGACGCCGGGCTCGCCGGCCACCAGCAGCACCGCTCCGGGCACCAGGCCGCCGCCGAGGACACGGTCGAACTCGGTGATGCCGGTGGGCACGGCCCGGGCGCCGGCGAGCTCCACCTGGCCGATCGGGCGCGCCTTGGCGCTGACCGGGCCGGCGGAGACGGCGCGCAGCGGGGAGCCGACGGTGCCGACCTCCTGCACGCTGCCCCAGGCCTGGCACTCCGGGCAGCGACCGACCCACTTCGCCGAGGCGTAGCCGCACTCGGAACAGCGATGGGCGGGACGGGAGGACTTCACACCGGATGCTGGCACGCCGTCATGGTGACGGCGGGGTACGACAGTCCGGGGAGGAGGTCGCTCAGCCCTCGCCCTCGGCCGACTCCTGCTCGCGGGCCTCCTGGCCGGAGCTCTCCTCGACGGAGCCCTCTTCGCCGGCGACCTCTTCCTCGCCGTGGAAGTCGAACCCCTCACCGCGCGGGAGGTCGCGGGTGGGCACCCCGACGGGGACCGGGAGGGTGATCTCGCCGGCCTCCTCGAAGGTGAAGGTCACGTCGATGGACTCGCCCGGCCCGATGGCCTCGGTGAGGCCCACGAGCGCGACGGTGGGCCCCTCGCCGCTGCTCAGGTACAGGATGCCGTTCGGCGGGACGGTGAGGCCCAGGTCGGTGGAGCCGCTGGTCTCGGCGGCCGGTTCGGCAGCGTCCGGGTCGATCACCTCGACGCTCTCGAAGGCATCGCCCTCGATCGACACGAGGGTGTCCTCCTCGAGGCCCGTGCTGGCGACGGCACCGACCAGCCGGGCGTCGCTCCCGCTGCTGTACTGCCCGCCGGTCGGGTAGGGCAGCGACAGCGCCCGCAGCGTCACGTCGTCCAGGTCGGCCTGGTTGCCCACGTTCGGCTCCTGGGTCGAGGTCTGCGTGACCTGACCGGCGCTGCAGGCGGTGAGCGCGATCGGGGTGAGCAGCAGGGCGCCCATCACGGCAGCGCGCGGTGCGCGGTTCACAGCGTCGACCTCCAGAGACGTGTCGGCCACCGAGGACGCCGGTGGCACGAGTCGCGCTGAGCGTAACCGGCACCCCAGGATGTCCGCTGGGAGGTGAGGGACGTGGCGGCAGGTGGCGTGCGCGACCTCCCGGGGTCCGGCGACCCCGCGCTCGCCGACTTCCCAGCTCAGGCCCCGGACACCCGCCGCTGGTGCTTCGCCGACCAGCTCGGGCCGCACTTCCTCGACGCGCCGGGGCAGCCCGTGCTGCTCGTCGAGTCGCGGGGCGTCTTCCGCCGCCGCCGCTTCCACCGGCAGAAGGCGCACCTGCTGCTGTCGGCCCTCCGGCACCGTGCGGCCGAGCTCGGCGACCAGGCGACCTTCCTGCAGACCGACAGCTACGCCGAGGCGCTGGACCGGGTCCGGGAGCCCCTGTCGGTGTGCGCGCCGACCACCTGGCCGGCGCGTGACTTCGTGCTCCGCCGTCCAGGCGTCACGGTGTTGGAGGCCCGGGGGTTCGTGACCCGGCAGGCCGACTTCCGCCGCTGGGCGGAGGGCCGTTCCCGGCAGCGCCTGCTGATGGACGACTTCTACCGGGTGGCCCGGCGGGTGCACGACGTCCTGATGGACGGGGCGGAGCCGGCCGGTGGCACCTGGAACCTCGACCACGAGAACCGGGAGCCGGCGCCGGCCGACGGGCGGGTGGACGTCCCGCCGCCGTGGCTGCCCGTCGAGGACGAGATCGACGAGCAGGTGCGCGCCGACCTGGACCGCTGGGCGGCCGACGGTGACGTCGCCTTCGTCGGGGACGACGGGCCGCGGCTGTTCCCGGTCACGCACGCCGAGACCGAGGAGCGGCTCGCGGACTTCCTCACCCACCGGCTGCGCGCGTTCGGCCCGCACGAGGACGCGATGCTGGCCGGTGACCCGTGGCTGGCGCACTCGATGCTCTCCGCGTCGCTGAACCTCGGGCTCGTCGACCCGGCGGACGTCGTCGCCCGGGCCGAGCAGGCGTACCGCGACTCGGTGGCCGCCGGCGACCCGTTGCCGCTGAACTCGGTCGAGGGATTCGTCCGGCAGGTGATGGGCTGGCGGGACTGGATCTGGCACCTCTACTGGCAGCTCGGGCGCGACTACCGGCACGGGAACGCGCTGGCCGCACACGCGGAGGTGCCGTCCTGGCTGGGTGACCTGGAGGCCGAGGCCGTGGGGGCCAACTGCCTGTCCTCCGTGGTCCGGGACGTGCGCGAGCGCGGCTGGGTGCACCACATCCCGCGGCTGATGGTGCTGGGCAACTACGCGCTGCAGCGCGGGATCGAGCCGCTGGCGATGACCGACTGGTTCCACCGGGTCTTCGTCGACGGCTACGACTGGGTGATGGTCGCCAACGTCGTCGGGATGAGCCAGCACGCCGACGGCGGCGTGCTGGCGACCAAGCCCTACGCCGCAGGCGGTGCGTACATCAACCGGATGAGCGACTACTGCGGCGGCTGCCGGTACGACCCGAAGAAGCGGCTCGGTGCGGACGCCTGCCCGTTCACCGCCGGGTACTGGGCGTTCCTGGAGCGCAACCGTGAGCGGCTGGCCGAGAACCGGCGGATGCGTCAGCCGTTGTCCGGCCTGGGGCGGCTCAGGGACCTGGACGCCGTCGTGGAGCAGGAGCGCGACCGGGGCACCGGCCCGCGCTGACTGCGGCCCTTCATCAGGTGATCGCCGCCCCGCCGGCCAGCAGCAGGGCGACGTCGAGCACGGTCAGCAGCAGCACCGCCGGGAAGGCGAGCCGGCGCGCTCGGGGACTGCCGGCGAGGGCGGCGACGACCACGGCCGGCGCGGCGAGGGCGCAGGCCAGCCAGCCGAGCGTGCCCGGTGGGCCGGGTGGCCCCAGCACCAGCAGCAGGGTGGCACCACCCAGCAGCACGGCGCCGGCGACCGCGGAGGGCACGGCCCCGACCCGGTGCGGCAGGCCGCGGACGCCGGTGGCCAGGTCGTCGTCGACGTCGGGCGCCACGTTGGCGACGTGCGCCGCCCCGCCGAGCGCCGCCCCGGCCGCGATCAGCCACCACGGTGCTCCAGGGCCGCCCGGCGCCGCGGCGACCACGCCGGCGGGGAGCGCGCCGAAACCGGTCAGGTAGGGGAGCGGGGACAGTGCGGTGCGCTTGAGGCCGGCGTCGTAGGCCAGCCCGCTGGCGACCAGCACCAGGAGGAGGAGGCCGGGCACGACGCCCAACGCCAGGGACGTGACGACGGCGACGGCGACGGCGAGCGCCGTGGCCCGGCGCAGCAGTGCCGGGGTCAGCAGCCCCTGGACGACGGGCTTGTCGGTCCGGCCGACGGCGAGGTCCCGGTCGGCGTCGAGCCAGTCGTTGCACCAGCCGATGGCGGCCTGCCCGGCCAGCACCGCGACCCCGACCAGCCCGGTCCGGCCGGCGGGGACGTCGGCGGCGACGGCGAGCAGGACGGCGACCGTGGTGACCGCCAGCGTCGGTTCGAAGTGGGTCGCGCGGGCCATCGCCGCAGCGATCGCGAACCGGCCGGGGCGGCGCACGGCACCCTCCGACTGCACACCGACCACCTCCCTGTCAACCCCGTGTCGACCTCGATCACGCCGCTGACCAGCACTTTTGTAGCACTCTGCCGAGCCGGACCGCATCCTCTCGTGCTAACCTGGGGTGAGCGAAAGGGGTCACATACACATGGGCTTCACTGTTGGCGAGACCGTTGTCTACCCGCACCACGGCGCGGCGCTCATCGAGGCGATCGAGCAGCGCACCATCAAGGGCGTCGAGAAGTCGTACCTCGTGCTCAAGGTCGCCCAGGGCGACCTGACCGTCCGCGTGCCGGCCGACAACGCCGAGATCGTCGGCGTCCGTGACGTCGTCGGCCAGGAGGGCCTGAACAAGGTCTTCGAGGTGCTGCGCGCTCCGCACACCGAGGAGCCGACCAACTGGTCGCGGCGCTACAAGGCCAACCTCGAGAAGCTGGCCTCCGGCGACGTGAACAAGGTCGCCGAGGTCGTGCGCGACCTCTGGCGTCGCGACAAGGACCGCGGCCTGTCCGCCGGCGAGAAGCGCATGCTCTCGAAGGCGCGGCAGATCCTGGTCAGCGAGCTCGCGCTCGCCGAGGGCACCAACGAGGACAAGGCCGAGGTCCTCCTCGACGAGGTCCTGGCTTCCTGATCGCCCAGCTCCACCTCAGAGACACCCAGACCACTCCCGTGCACGCTGTCGGCATCGTCGCAGCGGCCGGGAGTGGTCTGCGTCTGGGGGCAGAGCTGCCCAAGGCCCTGGTGCCCCTCGGGGGCCGGCCGCTGGTCTGCTGGGCGGTCGAGTCGCTGCGGGCCGGCGGGGTCGAACAGGTGGTGGTGGCCGTCCCGGCGCCCCAGCAGGCGGCCTTCATCGCCGTCCTCCCCGACGACGTGCACGTCGTCATCGGCGGGGACACCCGTACGGCGTCGGTCCGGGCTGCCCTCGGCGCCGCCCGCGAGCACGCCGACACGGTGCTGGTCCACGACGCGGCGCGACCGCTGACCCCGCCCGACGTCGTCGCCCGGGTGCTGGCCGCCCTGGCCGGGGGCGCCCGGGCCGTCGTCCCGGTGCTGCCCGTCGTGGACACCACCGTGGTCGTGGACGGCGACGGCGTGGTGACCGCCGACGTGCCCCGCGCCCCGCTGCGCCGGGTGCAGACCCCGCAGGGCTTCGACCGGGCCACCCTGGTCGCCGCCTACGCCCACGCGCACGGCACCGCGGCCGAGTTCACCGACGACGCCTCGGTGGTCCGGGCCGCCGGGATCCCGGTGCACACCGTGGCCGGCGACGAGCGAGCCGCCAAGGTCACCGTCGCGCACGACCTGCGGATGGCCGAGCTGCAGACCGAGCGGCCCCGGTGAACCCGGAGCTGCCCCGCGTCGGCATCGGCACCGACGTGCACCCGATCGAGGCCGGGCGCCCCTGCTGGCTCGCCGGGCTGGAGTGGCCGGGCGTCGACGGCTGCGCGGGGCACTCCGACGGCGACGTCGTCGCCCACGCCCTCACCGACGCCGTGCTGTCGGCCGCCGGCCTCGGCGACATCGGCGGGCTGCTGGGCACCGACGATCCCCGCTGGGCCGGCGCCCGTGGTGCCGCCGTGCTGGAGCACGTCCGCGAGGTGCTCACCGCGGCGGGCTGGCAGGTCGGCAACGCCTCGGTGCAGCTGATCGGCAGCACGCCCAAGGTCGGTCCCCGCCGGGCGGAGGCCGAGGCGGTGCTCTCTGCGGCCCTCGGTGCGCCGGTCAGCGTCACCGCCACCACGACCGACGGGCTCGGCCTCACCGGCCGTGGCGAGGGGCGGGCCGCGGTGGCCACCGCGCTGGTGGTCCGGAGCACGTCCACCGCGCCCGTAGGATCCGCACGGTGAGCCTCCGCCTGTACGACACGGCCGTGCGTGCCGTGCGTGACTTCACGCCCCTGCGTGCAGGACAGGTCTCCATGTACGTCTGCGGGCTCACCGTGCAGGGCCCGCCGCACATCGGCCACGTCCGGTTCGCCCTCGCCTTCGACGTGCTGCGCCGCTGGCTGCTGCACCAGGGCAACGAGGTCACCTACGTCCGCAACGTCACCGACGTCGACGACAAGATCCTCACCAAGGCCGCAGCGGCCGGCGTCCCGTGGTGGGCCTGGGCGTACGAGAACGAGCGTGCCGCCACCCGCGCGTACGACGTGCTGGGCACGCTGCCGCCCACCTACGAGCCGCGGGCCACCGGGCACGTGCCGGAGATGGTCGAGCTGATCGAGCGGCTCATCGCCGGCGGGCACGCCTACGACGTCGACGGCGACGTCTACTTCGACGTCCGCTCCTTCCCCGGCTACGGCGAGCTGACCGGCCAGAAGCTGGGCGACCTGCAGCCGGCCGCGGACACCGAGACCGACGAGCGCAAGCGCGACCCCCGGGACTTCGCGCTGTGGAAGTCGGCCAAGGACGGCGACCCCGCCACGGCCTCCTGGCCCACCCCCTGGGGCCGCGGGCGACCGGGCTGGCACCTGGAGTGCTCGGCGATGGCCGAGAAGTACCTCGGCGCGGAGTTCGACGTCCACGGTGGTGGGCTGGACCTGCGCTTCCCGCACCACGAGAACGAGCGGGCCCAGTCGCAGGCCGCCGGTGACGGGTTCGCCCGCTACTGGCTGCACAACGGCTGGGTCACCATGGGCGGCGAGAAGATGAGCAAGTCGCTGGGCAACACCGCGCTGGTCGACGAGGTCGTCCAGCGCGTGCGCCCGGTGGAGCTCCGCTACTACCTCGTGGCGCCGCACTACCGCAGCACGATCGAGTTCACCGAGCCGGCGCTGGAGGAGGCGGGGGTCGCCTACCGGCGGCTGGAGTCCTTCGTCCGGCGCGCGGCCGAGGTGGTGGGGGAGGACGCCGGCAAGCCGGTGCTGCCCACCGAGTTCACCGCCGCCCTGGACGACGACCTGAGCACGCCCGCCGCCGTCGCGGTGGTCCACGAGGTCGTCACCCAGGGCAACAGCGCGCTGGCCGCCGACGACGCCGAGGCGCTCGCCGCCGCGCTGGGCGCGGTGCGGGCGATGCTCGGGGTGCTCGGTCTCGACCCGCTCGACCCGCAGTGGGCCGACGCCGGCGGCGACCGCCGCCTGGCCGAGGCCACCGACGGCCTGGTCGCGCTCGCGCTGGAGCAGCGCACCGCGGCCCGGGCCCGCAAGGACTACGCGTCAGCTGACGCGATCCGGAACCAGCTCGGCGCCCTGGGCGTGCAGGTCGAGGACACCCCCCAGGGCACACGATGGGAGCTGACCTGATGGCCGGCAACAGTCAACGGCGCGGCCGCTCGGCCGGCGCCGGCAAGAAGACCGCGACGTCCGGCACCGGCGGCAAGAACCGCCGGTCGCTGGCCGGGCGGGGCGCCACCCCGAAGGCCACGGACCGGCCGCACCACCCTGCGTACAAGGCGGCGAAGGCCGCCGCGGCCCGCCAGGACAACCGGCAGCGGGTGCAGCGGCGCAACGCCGAGGCCCCCGAGCTGCTGCTGGGCCGCAACCCGGTGCTGGAGGCGCTGCGGGCCAGCATCCCGGCGACGGCGCTCTACGTCGTCACCGGTGACACGAGCCGCGGCGGGACCGACGAGCGGATCGCGGAGTCCGTGCAGCTGGCCGCCGACCGCGGGCTTCCGCTGCTCGAGGTGGGCAAGGCCGAGTTCGACCGGATGAGCGACCACGCGCTGCACCAGGGCATCGGTCTGATGGTGCCGCCCTACGACTACGCGCACCCGGACGACCTGCTCGACATCGCCCGCGACTCCGGCCGCCCGCCGCTGGTCGTGGCGCTGGACGGCGTCACCGACCCGCGCAACCTGGGCGCGGTCATCCGCTCGGCCGCGGCCTTCGACGCCCACGGTCTCGTCGTGCCCGAGCGCCGCGCGGTGGGCATGACCGGCTCGGCCTGGCGCACCAGTGCCGGCGCGGCAGCCCGGCTGCGGGTGGCCCGAGCCGTCAACCTGGGCCGCAGCCTGGCCTCCTACCAGGAGGCGGGCCTGCAGACCGTCGGCCTGGCGGCCGACGGCGACATGGGCATCCACGAGTACGACGGCTTCGCCGACCCGATCGCGCTGGTCGTCGGGGCCGAGGGCACCGGGCTGTCCCGGCTGGTCCGGGAGCGCTGCGACGTCGTCCTGTCCATCCCGATCACCAAGGACACCGAGTCGCTGAACGTCAGCGTCGCGGCCGGGATCGCGCTGTACGCGGCGGCCTCCGCCCGCCGGTGACCGGACCGGCCGGGTCTGCTGAGCAGGCTCGGCCGGCGACGGCGGTCGAGGGTGAGCCGCGTCCCCGTCGGGTGAGCCGGGGCATGACGCGGCTCGACGGTCGTGGGGGCGGCTCAGCCCCGGACGGCGATCAGCCGAGCAGCTGGGCCACCGTGTAGATGACCAGGCCGGCCAGGCCGCCGACCACGGTGCCGTTCACCCGGATCCACTGCAGGTCCCGGCCGACCTGGAGCTCGATCCGCCGGCTGGTCTCCTCGGTGTCCCAGCGGGCCACGGTGGTGCCCACCAGGTCGGCGACGTCGCCGGAGAACCGCTCGACGGCGTACCCGGCGGCCCGCTGGGACTGCCGCTGCACCAGTTCGCGCACCGTCGGGTCGGTCTGCAGCAGCTGCGCGCCGGAGCGGATCAGTCCGACCACCCGCGCCCGCAGCTCGGAGTCCGGGTCGGCGGCGGCGGTGACGACGGCGTTCTTCGCCGTGCTCCACAGCGAGCCCGACCAGGTGCGCACCGCCGGGTGGTCCAGCAGCTCCTCCTTGAACCGCTCGACCCGGGCCGCGGCCTCCGGATCGGTGCGCAATGTGTGCACGTAGGCCCGCAGCCGCTTGTCGTAGCTGCGGCGCAGCTCGTGCCGGGGGTCCGCGCCCACTTCGGCGAGGAAGCCCTGGAGCAGGTCGAACACCCGGTCGAACACCCGGTCGTCGACCCAGTCGGGCACCCAGGCGGGGGAGGCGTCGCCGAGCCGGGTGCGGAAGACCAGCCGGTTGTCGGCCAGGAAGTTCGCCAGTCCGGTGAGCCCCGCGGAGAGCACCTCCTGGTGCCGATCGCCGTCGACGACGAGCTCGATGCCCCGTGCCACGGCCGGTGCGGCGGGGGTCTCCCGGAGCTTGCGGTCGACGAAGGCGGCCACGGCGGGCTGCAGCTCGTCGTCCTTCAGCAGGTCGGTCAGCCCGCCCAGGGCGGCGCCGGCGTCGCCGGCCAGCCGCTCGGCCCGGCCCGGAGCGGCCAGGAACTCGCCCAGCCGGCCGGGGACGTCGACGGTGGCCAGCCGCTCGTCGACGACCGCCCGGGTCAGGAAGTTCTCCCGGACGAAGGTGCCCAGGCTGGTGCCGATCTGGTCCTTCTTGCGCGGGATGATCGCGGTGTGTGGGATCGGCAGCCGCAGCGGGTGCCGGAACAGTGCGGTGACGGCGAACCAGTCGGCCAGGGCACCGACCATGGACGCCTCCGCGGTGGCCCGGACGTACCCGACCCAGCTGCCCGCCTCCTCGCCCAGCAGCACGCAGCCCAGGAAGACCAGGGCGGCGAGCACGAACAGCCCGGTGGCCAGCCGTTTCATCTTGGCCAGGTCGCGGGCGCGCTGGGGGTCGTCGAGCGACTCGGCCAGCGGGGTGGTCAGCTGGGGTCCGGGCACCCGGCCGAGCCTAGGCGTCGGCACACAGCACCCCACGCCGGACGTGCGACGACCCCGGGGCCGCGGGGGCGGCACCGGGGTCGTCGGTCACAGGAGGTGGCTCCTCTGCGTGGGGGGGGGGAGAGGGGCCCTTCCTCAGTCCGAGGTCTCGTCGAGGGTGACCTCGACCTCGCTGCTGTCCCCGCTGCGGCGGACGGTCAGCGTGACCTCGTCGCCGGGCTGGGCGCTGCGGATCGCGGCGGTCAGCTCGGTGGAGGTGGTGATCGGCCGGTCGCCGACCGCGGTGATCACGTCACCGGCCTGCAGCCCGGCCTCGTCGGCGGCGGAGCCCTCGGAGACCGTGGCAACCTGGGCGCCCTGCCCGACGGCGGAACCGGCGTCGGCCGCCGTGCGGGCGCTGACCCCGAGCAGGGCGTGCGTCGCCGAGCCGGTGTCGATGATCTGCTCGGCGATCCGCTGCGCGGTGTTCGACGGGATGGCGAAGCCCACGCCGATGTTCCCGCTGGTCGCCTCCTGGCCCGGCAGGCCCGTGCTGGCGACCGACGCGATCGCGGTGTTGATGCCGATGACCTCGCCGTCGGCGTTCACCAGCGCACCGCCGGAGTTGCCCGGGTTGATGGCCGCGTCGGTCTGCAGGGCGTCGATCACCGTGCTCTCGTCCTGGGTCGACCCGGCCTGCACCGCCCGGTTGGTGGCGCTGATGATCCCGTCGGTGACCGTGTTGGTCAGTCCGAGAGGTGCACCGATGGCGACCGCGAGGTCGCCGACCTGGACGGCCTCGGAGTCGGCGAAGACCGCGGAGGTCAGCCCGCCGGCGTCGGAGAGCTTGACCACGGCGAGGTCGTTGCTCGGGTCCGTGCCGACGACGGTGGCGTCGTAGACCGTCCCGTCGGAGGTGCGCACCTGCACGGTGACGTCGTCGGTGCTGCTGTCCAGGCTCACCACGTGGTTGTTGGTGAGCACGTAGCCGTCCTCGGACAGGACGACGCCGGAGCCCGACCCCGAACCCGCGGCGGCGCTCACGTACAGGGTGACCACGCTGGGGGCCGCCGCGGCGGCAGCGGCCGTCGTGCTCGTGGCCTTCTGAGCGTCCTTGATGACGACGGGCTGCGCGCTCGCCCCGCTGGCGCTGACCACGGTGTCCACGTCGCTCAGCGCGACCACGCCGGCGCCGGCGCCACCGCCGATCAGCGCACCGGCGACCAGCCCGGCGACGCCCAGCCGCCAGCGCCCGGTCCGCCGCGCCGGCTCGTACGACGCGGCCGGGAACGGCTGCGGGCCGTAGGACGCCTGCGGGAAGGCCTGGGTCTGGGTCTGGAAGGCGGGGGGCACGGCACCGGCGGGTGCGCTCGCCCCCAAGGTGCGCTGGTACCCGGCGGTGCCGTAGCCGGCCGGCGGCCACGGCTGGTGCGCCGCGGCGGGGCCGGCCATGAACGGCGGAGTGGCCGACGGCTGCTCCGCGGGACCGGCGGTCGGGAACTGCTCGGTCGGGGCGCTCGCGGGCTGCCCGGAGCCGGGGGTCTGGTAGGTGGACGCCGGGCGGCTCTGCTGTGGCGCCCAGCCGGAACCGGCACTGCGGTCGGTGCCGAGGCCCGTCTCGTCGGCCGGGCGGTTCTGCTCACTCACGGAAGTCCCTCCTCACGGCAGGACCTCCCCGCCGCGAAGACCCCACTGTGCTCCCTCGGACTGGCTCGTGACTGGTGGTGAGCTGTGAATCAGCTGGACGTCGCTCGCCGGGGCGACGGCGGCCGGGGTTGCGCCGCACCGTCGGCAGGGGTGATCAAGCCCGGCGCGGGGAACGGGACGGCCGAGACCCCTCACCTGTTCGCAGCCTGGAGGCCACCCGTGCCCCTTCCTGTCCTGTTCACCCGCGCCGCCCAAGGCATGTTCGTGCTGGTCGGGGGTGCGCTGGCGGCGGTCGGCGGTGTGTCGCTCGGGCTGCCCGGTCTGGTCGCCGTGGCGCTGGCCGCGGGCGTCGCCGCCTGCCTCGGTGCGGGCATCGCCCGGGACGCGGCGGTCCGGGACCCGCGGCAGGCGGCCGTCGACGCGGCCTGGCGCAGCGCCGTGGTCACCGTGGCCGTGCTGCTCGTGCTCAGCGGCTGTGCCGTGGTGGCCGGTGGCGCGATGACGGTGCTGCTGGCGGCGACCGGGGTGCTGGTCCTGCTCGTCAGGTGGGCAGTGCGGCGGGTGCGGGCCGCCCGGCGGGCCGCCCCCGCCGTCGTGCTGCCGCTGGCCGCCGACGACGGGTGGGTGCGGGCGCTGTCGGTGCCGGCGCTGGGCCGGGAGTGGGTGCGCACCTCGGCGGCGCTGGCCGAGACCCGCGAGCCGGTGGCCCGGCAGCAGCTGGTGCACCGCCGGCAGGAGGCGCTGGACGAGCTGGAGCGCCGCGACCCCGAGGGGTTCGCCCGCTGGCTCTCCGCCGGGGCGACCGTCGACAGCGACCCGGCGGAGTACGTCTCCGGCGACCCCGCGGCGGGCTACGACGCCGCCTGACGACCGACCGGTGCGACGGTCACCGCTGGCCCCGACCAGCCCCCGGTAGCCTGCTCTGCGGCGCTCGATCAGCGCGTCGCCCCATTAGCTCAGTGGTAGAGCACCCGCCTTGTAAGCGGAAGGTCGTCCGTTCAATCCGGACATGGGGCTCCACCCCGCTCGCGGGCTGCGCCGAGGCGTGCCAGGGTCGAGGCCGAGCGCTGCCGTCCGGGCAGCCGGTGTCGAGGAGTCCCGTCGTGAGCGACCACGTGTACCGGCTGAGCGAGATCGTCGGCAGCTCCACCACCAGCGTCGACGACGCCATCCGCACGGCCGTGCGCAAGGCCTCGGAGACGGTGCGCCACATCGAGTGGTTCCAGACCCAGGAGATCCGCGGCCAGGTCGTCGACGGCGACGTCGCCTACTTCCAGGTGACGATGAAGATCGGGTTCCGCGTCGAGGACTAGCGGCTCAGGTCAGGGCGACGTCCTCGCCCTGCACCGCACGCCCCCGGACGGGGTCTCTCATTAGTCGTAGCTGCCCGCGCCGCCGGAGCGGTACCGGGCCTGGCGCTCGATCCGTTCCCGCTCGGCTCGCTCGGCGCGGCGCGCGGCCGTCGTCCCCGGCGGCCAGCCGGCCTTGACCGCGCGGTGCTCGGTCGTCTCGGTCATGTAGGCCACCGAGAACAGCAGCCCGATGACCACCCCGCCGAGGGTCGCGGTGAGCCGGATGTCGAAGGGCACGGGCGGGACCAGCAGGCACAGCAGGAGGACCGGGGCGAGCTGCACCAGGGCGCGGGCCAGGTGCCGCCACACCCAGCTGCGCCGGGTCGTGTCGTCGAGGACCCAGTCCGACAGCGAGGGCGGCAGCCCACCGCCGTAGGCGTACCAGAGCCACTGGGCCGGGTTGGGGCGTCCCGCGTGCACGTCGCCCACGGTAGGCCTGCGGCGGACGGAGCAGGGCGGTGGCCGAGGTGGTCCCACCGCTGCGGACCCGGTGGTGGGCGGGCGTACGGTGCGCCGGTGGACGAACGGCGTGTGGGGGTGGGGGCCGGTCTCGGCGCCTACGCCCTGTGGGGGGTCTTCCCGCTCTACTTCCCCCTGCTCGAGCCGGCCGGCGGGCTGGAGATCGTCGCGCACCGGGTGGTCTGGTCGCTGCTGTTCGTGGGGCTCCTGCTCACCGTCCGGCGGGGCTGGAGCCAGGTGCGCTCCGTCGTCACCGACTGGCGGGCGCTGCTGGTGCTGGCGGTCGCCGCCGTGCTGATCGCGGTGAACTGGCTGGTCTACGTCTACGCGGTCAACTCCGGGCACGTGGTCGAGGCGTCGCTGGGGTACTTCATCAACCCACTGGTCAGCGTCCTGTTCGGGGTGGTGTTCTTCCGGGAGCGGCTCCGCCGGCTGCAGTGGCTCGCCGTCGCCATCGCCGTGGTGGCGGTCCTCGTGCTGACCGTCGACTACGGCCACCCGCCATGGATCTCCCTCGCCCTGGCCGTGAGCTTCGGCCTCTACGGCCTGATGAAGAAGCTGGTCCGGGTCGATGCCGCGCCCGGCCTGTTCGTGGAGACGGCGGTCGTGTTCCTCCCCGCGCTGGCCGTCATCGGCGTGCTGGGCGCCCAGGGCGAGGCCGCCTTCGGGACGGCGGGCGTGGGGAACGGGCTGCTGCTGGCCAGCTCGGGCCTGGCCACCGCCGTCCCGCTGCTGCTGTTCGCCGCCGCCACCCGCCGGGTGCCGCTGTCGACGGTCGGCCTGCTGCAGTACGTCACGCCGCTGATCCAGCTGGCCATCGGCGTCTTCGTCTACCACGAGCCGATGCCGCCGGCCCGGCTCGTGGGCTTCGCCGTCGTCTGGCTCGCGCTGGCCGTCTTCACCGCCGACATGCTGCGCAACGCGCACAGCAACCGGCGGGCCGCCGCACCCCTGCCGGCCGGCGTCTGACCGCTCTGCACGGGCTGCCGACGCGCCCGGGTCGCAGCCGCTCCGGAGCGGCTGCCACACGGCTACCGTCGACGGGGTCCGGAACCCGGGGCCAGGTGCGCCTGGCCGACGCCCTTCCCTCGGAGGCACGACCATGAGCGACGACCCCGTGCAGCCCGTCGGGCCGACGGCGGACGAGCGCACGGCGGTGGTCGGGACCGAGCCCGGGACGGCGCAGGCGACCGCAGCGGACGGGGCTGCTGTGACGGGCGGGACGCCTGGGGACGACACGGCTGCGGGCCTGCCCGTTCGGGAACGGGAGATCCTGGCCTTCGAACGTCAGTGGTGGCGCTTCCCGGGCGCCAAGGAAGCCGCCATCCGGGAGCGCTTCGGGATGACGTCCACCCGCTACTACCAGGTGCTCAACGCCCTGATCGACCGTCCGGAGGCCCTCGTCGTCGACCCGCTGCTGGTGCGTCGGCTGCGCCGGATGCGTGCCGGGCGGCAGCGTCAGCGCTCCGGCAGGGTCCTGGGCACGGACCTCCGTCGCGACTAGCCTGTCTCACTGTGGGGAGGCATGCGGCGCCGTTCGGTGAGGGAAGTCCGTCCGAGGCGACCCCGAGCCCGGGGCGTCGGCGCACCGATCCGCCCGTCGAGTCCGCGCGTCCGTCCGAGGCGGCTCCCCGCTCGGTGACCCCGCGCGCGCCCCAGCGGCCCGCGCCCGACAGCGACGCGGCGATGACCCTGCCCCGACAGAGCCGGGCCGAGCGCCGGCGCGAGGGCCTGCTGCCGGCGGGCGAGGACCCGTTGCTCCGCCGGCCGGCCGGCCGGCCCAGCGCGCCGCCCCCCGTCGGTGGCCGGCGACGCACGGACCAGGCCCCTCCGGCCACCGCCGGGGAGCGCCCTGCGGTCGCCGGTCCCCGGACCCCCGCACCGCGGCCGATGCCGCCGGTCTCCGGCCCGTTGACCGCCGCCACGCCGGCCGCTCCCGTCCCGCCCAGCTCCTCGCCGGGTGCGCCCGCTCTGGAGCCCCGCACCGCGCCGCCGGCCGCCCGCCCCGCGCCTCCGCCGTCGGGTGGCCGGCGTGCGGAGTCCACCGGCTCGACCGTGGCCCCGATGACGACGGGCATGCCGAGCTGGGCGGCCGAGCCCAGCGCACCCCTGCCGGACGTCACCCAGCGCGTCTCCGGCTCGGTGCCGGCCGAGTCGGCCTGGGGCGCCTCCGTGGCCACCCCGGCAGCGCCGGTGGCGCCGCTGCGTGAGCCCCTGCTGCCCGCGCGGGGGAGCAGCACCGCCGGGCGGGCACCCACGCCCACCCCGGCCGTGCCCCGGCGCGCCGACGTCCGCACCCCCCGAGCCGAGCCCGAGCCGGGCCCGGGGCCGGCGTCCGCCCCGTCGCGGCGGGCTGTCGACGTCCCCGTGGGTGGTCGGGCCGCGGCCCGGCTGGAGCGGCAGGCGGCCGAGGCGGCGCGGAAGAAGGACGGCCGGCGCAGTGCTCCGCCGGCCGGTCCGGAGGCCGCACCGGCCCGGTCCGGTCCCGGCCGTGTGGAGGTGCACACCGACGAGGTCCCCCGGGGGCCGCGCCGGGGCGTGCAGGGCCTGCTCGCCGTCGTCGTCCTCGCGCTCGTCGTGCTGGGCGTCTGGTCGTTCACCGGACCCGGTACCGCGGAGACCTCCGCGCAGACCCCGCTGCCCACCGCCAGCGAGCCGGCGCCCGCCGCCGCCCCGGTGCCGGAGAGCGTGCCTCCGGCGGAGGTGGCGGCCGAGACACCGGTGGGGCCGGTGTTCGCGCCGGTCACGGTGCTGAACAGCACCACCATCACCGGGTTGGCGGCCGACGTGGGCGAGCAGTTCAGCGCGAACGGCTGGGAGGTGATCGGCACCGCCGGCTCGCCGGTCAGCGACGTGGCGACCACCACCGTCTACTACAGCGAGGGCGACCCGGTGCAGCAGCAGGCCGCGGCCCAGCTGGTCGAGCAGTTCCCCGACGTCACCGGCCCCGTCGCGCGCTACTTCGAGGTGCCCGGCGTGGCCGAGCCCGGCCTCGTCGTGGTCGCCACCGGCAACTGGCGGCCCTGACCCACCGGTCCCTGGTCGGCTCGCGGAACCAGGAGACCGCGCCGTCCGTTGCCGCCCACGTGCGCACCGCTCCCGGGCCGGCGCGGATCGGCTCGCGCCTCGGCGCCCAGCCGGTGCTCGCCGCCCTGATCGTCCTCCTGCTCGCCCTGCCCGTCCTCGCCGTCGTCCTCGCCGGCACCGACCAGCCTGCCCGGGCCGCCGAGGCCGTGACCACCGAGGAGGCGCGGGTCCCCTCCGGTGCGGGCGCCGACGCCGTGGAGCTGGACACCACGCTGTACCTGCCCCCTGCGGGCGGCCCCGCGCCGGCCGTGCTGCTGGCCCACGGCTTCGGCGGCAGCAAGCAGTCGGTCGCGGCCGACGCGCGCGTGCTGGCCCGCCGCGGGTTCGTGGTGCTGACCTGGTCCGCGCGGGGCTTCGGCACCAGCAGCGGGCAGATCGGCCTCAACGACCCGCGCTACGAGGTGGCCGACGTCAGCACCCTGATCGACCTGCTCGCGACGCGGGACGACGTCGTCCTCGACGGCCCCGGGGACCCGCGGGTCGGTGTGGCCGGCGCCTCCTACGGTGGCGCGGTCTCGCTGCTGGCGGCCGCCTACGACGAGCGGATCGACGCGATCGCGCCGCAGATCACCTGGAACTCGCTGACCACGGCCTTCTTCCCCGACCAGGCCGCCGTCGTCGGCGCCGGCACCCCCGCCGATGTGCCGCGCACCGATGACGCCGGGGTGTTCAAGCGGACCTGGGCCGGGTTGTTCTTCGGCAGCGGGTCGCTGCCCACCGGCGACGGGCGCCCCGGGGCCGGTGGCGACGGTGCCGCGTCCCTGGCCGATGGCCTCGACCCGGCCGCCGTGCAGGCGCTGACCTGCGGGCGCTTCCGGGCCGACATCTGCGCGGCCTACGAGACCGCGGCCTCGACCGGCGAGCTCAGCCCCGAGGTCGCCGCCGTCCTGGAGCGGAGCAGCCCGGCGGGCGTGCTCGACCGGATCACCGCGCCCACGCTGCTGCTGCAGGGCACCCAGGACTCGCTGTTCGGGCTGGGCGAGGCCGACGCCAACGCCCGGGGGGTCGCCGCCAACGGCACCGACGTGCGGATGGTCTGGTTCGCCGGCGGCCACGACGCCTCGCCTTCTGGCCGGGTGACCGCGGAGCTGCGGGACGAGGTCGCCGCCTGGTTCGACGTCCACCTCGATGGCGCCGACGGCGACACCGGCGGTTTCCGCTACCCGGCCCCCACCGGCCTGGGCAGCGGGGTCGGGCGGGTCCAGGGCGGCTCGCAGACGGTCTCCGTCGACGAGTACCCCGGCCTGGCCGACGGCGAGCCCGTCGAGAGCCGGGCGGTCGAGCTGGCCGGCCCCACCCAGCCGGTGGTCACGCCGGCCGGCGGCAGCCCGGCCGCGCTCACCACCATCCCCGGTCTCGGCTCTGTCGGCGCCGCGCTCGCCGGGACCACGCTGGAGATCCCGGGGCAGTTCGCCGCCTTCGAGAGCCCGGAGCTCACCGAGGCCGTGGAGGTGGTCGGGGCGCCGACCACCACCCTCGCCGTGTCGGCACCGGACGGGACGGCGACGATGTTCGCCAAGCTCTACGACGTCGCGCCCGACGGCACGACGACGCTGCCCAGCGGACTGGTCGCGCCGCTGGAGCTCACCGGGATCTCCACTGACCCGGCCGCCCCGACCGAGGTACCGGTGACGCTGCCGGCGATCGTCCACCGGTTCGAGGCCGGCCACACCATGCGCGTGGTCGTCTCCTCCACCGACCAGGCGTACGCCCTGCCCGCGTCGTCGGAGGTGTCGACGGTCGGGCTGGCCGAGGGGGCTGCGCTGGCCGCGCCGGTGGTGCCCGGCGAGGTGCAGGCCGCCGCCGGCTCGGCCCGCTGGTGGGTGCTCCTCGCCGTCCTCGCCGTCCTCGGGCTGCTGGGCTGGCTGGCCGCCGTCCTGCTCGGCCGCCGCCGGCGCCGGCGGGTGTCGGTCTCCGCGCCCGACGGGGAGGACGTGCCGCTGCGCTTCGAAGGGGTGACCAAGGCCTACGGGGACGGGTTCGTCGCCGTCCGGGACCTCTCCTTCGAGGTGCGCCGCGGCCAGGTGCTCGGCCTGCTCGGCCCCAACGGGGCGGGGAAGACGACGTCGCTGCGGATGCTCATGGGCCTGATCCGCCCGACCGAGGGTCGGATCGAGGTGTTCGGCCACGCCGCCGGGCCGGGCGCACCCGTGCTCTCCCGGCTGGGGTCGTTCGTGGAGGGCACCGGCCTGCAGCCGCACCTGAGCGGGCGGGACAACCTCACCCTCTACTGGGCCGCCACCGGCCGTCCGCCGGCCGACGCGCACATGGAGGAGGCGATCGAGATCGCCGGGCTGGGCACGGCCCTGGACAAGCGGGTGCGCAGCTACAGCCAGGGCATGCGGCAGCGGGTGGCGATCGCCCAGGCGATGCTCGGGCTCCCCGACCTGCTGGTGCTCGACGAGCCCACCAACGGGCTGGACCCGCCCCAGATCCACGCGATGCGCGACGTGCTCCGGTCCTACGCGGAGACCGGTCGCACCGTGATCATCTCCAGCCACCTGCTGTCGGAGATCGAGCAGACCTGCAGCCACGTCGTGGTCATGGCCAAGGGGCAGAAGATCGTCCAGGGCACGGTCGAGGAGATCGTCGGCACCGGGGGAGCAGTGCTCGTCGGGCTCGCCGACCCGGCCGACACCGACCGGGCAGTCGCCGTCCTGGCGGGGCTACCCGGGGTCGGCGAGGTGGAGCGGAGCTCGGAGGGCCTGGTCGTCGACCTCGGCCCGACGACCCGCGCGACCGCGCTGACCGCGCTGGTCGAGGCCGGCATCGGGGTCGACCAGCTCACCCCGCGCCGCCGGCTGGAGGACGCGTTCCTGTCACTGGTGGGGGAGTCATGAGCACGGACACGACAGGTCCCGGTTCCACCAGAATGGCCAATTCGGTGGACTCGAAGGCGCAGGCGACGGGGGCGGCGGCCGGGTACCGGCCGGAGCGGACGCTGCGGCTGGGCGTCGAGCTGCGGCGTCAGTTCAAGCGCCGCCGCACCCTCGGCGTCTTCGCGTTGATGGCGGCGCTGCCGCTGATCCTGATCGGCGCCCTGCAACTGGGCGGCACCGAGGAGGCGGAGGAGAACAGCCGGATCAACCTGGTGGACGTCGCCTCGGCGAGCGGACTGAACCTCACCCTGTTCACCCTCTTCGCCACCACCGGCTTCTTCCTGGTCGTCGTCTTCGCGCTGTTCTTCGGCGACACCGTGGCCAGCGAGGCGTCCTGGGGGTCGCTGCGCTACGCGCTCGCCACACCCGTGCCGCGAGCCCGGCTGCTGCGCCAGAAGTGGCTGGCCGCCCTGGTCCTGTCGGTCGGCGCGATGGTGCTGCTGGTCGTCGTCGCGGTGGTCGCCGGCGGGATCGCCTTCGGCTTCGGCGACGTGCAGACCCCGATCGGGGTGGCGCTGGACCAGGGGACGGCGCTGCTCCGGCTGGCCGGGATGGTCGGCTACCTCGCCGTGCACCTGCTCGTGGTGGGCACGCTGGCGTTCTGGCTGTCCACGGTCACCGACGCGCCGCTGGCCGCGGTCGGCGGGGCGGTGTTCAGCACGGTCGTGTTCGCCGTGCTGGAGCAGGTCGAGCAGCTGGGCGGGATCCGCGACTGGTTCCCGACCGCGTTCAACTACGCCTGGACCGACCTGCTGCAGACCCCGGTGGACTCCGGCGACCTGTTCCGCGGCGTGGTCCAGGGGCTCGTCTACTCGGCCGTCTTCACCGCGCTGGCCTTCCGCCACTTCGCCCGCAAGGACGTCACCTCCTGAGCGACGCAGCGCGCTAGCCGAGAGAGGCCAGCACCGCCTGCGCCCAGCCCTCGCCCATCGGGGCGTCGGTGACGACGGCGTTGGGGACGGCGTCGAGCCGGGCCGCCATGCCGTCCACGGCCGCGCCGTTCGCGGTCACCCACAGCCGGCCGACCGCCGGGGCCATCTCCAGGTCGCTCACGCTGTCGCCGACGGCCACGGCGTCGGAGGCGGTCAGGCCGCGGCGGGTGAGGTCCCAGGTGATCGCGGCGCCCTTGGAGATCCCGCGCGGCATCAGGTGGTAGACGTGCGGTGGCAGGGCGTCGGCGTCCAGCGTCATCCGCGGGGTGGCCGGCACCGCGCCGTTGTCGTTCATGGTCAGCCAGCCCCAGCCGCGTTCGATCAGCCAGCGGTCGACCGCAGCGGCGTCCACCCGGCCGCGCAGCAGTGCGTCGGCGGAGTGGGTGGCGTGCCAGGGTTCGTGCCACTCGATCCGCCCGGGGTGCGCGGCGATCAGCTGCTCCACCACGCCCAGCTCGGCGAGCACGTCCATCGGCGTCCGGCCGGCGAACTGCTCGGGCAGGTCGCCGGTGAGCAGGTGGGTCTCCCGGCCGCCGTGCCAGCTGACCAGCGAGCCCAGCTCGGCGATCGCGCCGTCGACGGCGAAGATCCGCCCGGCCTCCAGCAGCTGGGCGTGGGTGCGGCCGCTGACCAGCACCAGTGCGACACCGGCCCGGTGCAGTTCGAGCAGCGCGGCGGCGGGGGAGGCGGTCAGCTCTCGGTCGGCGGTGTGCCAGAAGGAGCCGCGCGGCCCCACCATGGTGCCGTCCAGGTCGGTGTAGACGATGCGGGTGGCCACCGGCCCATCCTGGCGGTGCGTCGCGGGCGGGCGGCCCCCGGGTAGAGTGACGTGCGTTCCACTCATCCAGAGGGGCAGAGGGACACGGCCCGTTGAAGCCCCGGCAACCGCGGTCTGCGCGTATGCGCAGCGTGAGGTGCCAATTCCGTCCCGCGCGGCTCGACGGCCCGGCGCGGGGAAGATGAGGAGGTAGTCGTCGAATGACCCTGACCGCTCCCGGTTCCGCCCAGGCAGACTCCACCGCCGGTGGACAGATCTCCCCCAACCCGGCCCGTGGCCTGGTCTGTCGCAACTGCGGCGCCACCTTCGGGCTCATCGCCGAGCACGCCTGCGCGGAGTGCTTCGGCCCGCTCGAGGTCGACTACGACCCCGAGCTCATGCGCGCGGTGACCCGCGAGGAGATCGAGGCCGGGCCGCAGAACATCTGGCGGTACGTCGCCCTGCTCCCGGTGGGGCACGACCCGGCCTCCCGGGTCAGCCTCGACCCGGGCATGACCCCGCTGGTGCGCGCCGACCGGCTGGCCGCCGAGCTCGGCCTCACCGGTGGGCTCTGGGTGAAGGACGACTCGGCCAACCCCACCCACTCCTTCAAGGACCGGGTGGTGAGCCTGGCCGCCACCGCGGCCAAGAGCTTCGGCTACACCAAGATCGCCTGTGCCTCCACCGGCAACCTGGCCAACTCCGTCGCCGCGCACGCCGCGCGGATGGGGCTGCCCTCCTTCGTGTTCGTGCCCAGCGACCTCGAGCCCGGCAAGATCACCCAGTCGGCGGTCTACGGGCAGGCGCTGGTCGCCGTCGACGGGTCCTACGACGACGTCAACCGGCTGACCAGCGAGCTCGCCGAGACCGACGAGTTCGAGGACACCGCCTTCGTCAACCAGAACGTCCGGCCGTACTACGCCGAGGGTTCCAAGACGATGGGCTACGAGATCGCCGAGCAGCTGGGCTGGCGGATCCCGGCCCAGGTGGTCATCCCGATGGCCTCGGGCTCGCTGCTCACCAAGGTCGACAAGGCCTGGCGGGAGCTGGTCGCGGCCGGCATCGTCGCCGACACCGAGTGGAAGGTCTTCGGCGCCCAGTCCGCCGGCTGCGACCCGATCGCCACCGCGTTCGACAACGGCTGGGACGTCGTCAAGCCGGTCAAGCCCACCGGGATCGCCAAGTCGCTGAACATCGGCAACCCTGCGGACGGCCCGTACGCGCTGGATGCCATCCGGCGCACCGGCGGCTCGGTCGGCCGGGTCGGGGACGACGAGATCGTGCAGGGCATCCGGGACCTGGCCCGCACGACCGGTGTGTTCGCCGAGACCGCTGGTGGCGTGACCACCGCGGTGCTGCGGCAGCTGGTGGAGAAGGGGCTGATCGACCCCACGAAGGAGGTCGTCGTCCTCAACACCGGCGAGGGGCTGAAGACCCTCGACCCGCTGCTGCCGGTGGTCGGCCCCTCGCACCACGTGCAGCCGTCGCTGAAGTCGCTGCGCGAGGCCGGACTCATCGCCTGAGGGAGGGGGCCCCTGCCGGGGCCCGGAACGCAGCCGCGGCAGCACTCGGACGGGTGTATGGCGTGGTCAGGGCCGTGACCTGGGACACCCCCTGCTGTACCGTTCCGCGCGGTTCGAGTTCCACGTTCGTGTTCGGCGGGCGGAAGAGCGAGACCCCGGCCCCTCGAGTCTCAAGGGGCCGTCCGCACGCACTGAACGTGGGAGCACACGTGGCACAGGGCACCGTGAAGTGGTTCAACGCCGAGAAGGGCTTCGGCTTCATCGCCGTCGACGGCGGCCAGGACGTCTTCGTCCACTACTCGGCCATCCAGATGGACGGGTACAAGAGCCTCGAAGAGGGCCAGCGGGTCAGCTTCGAGGTCGTCCAGGGCGACAAGGGCCCGCAGGCGGACGCCGTCCAGAGCGCCTGATCCGGTCAGCACCACGAGGCCCGGTCCCCGGTCGGGGGCCGGGCCTCGCTGCGTCCCGGGGCGGGCGCTCCCACCCCCCCTTCTTGCACTCGCCTGGGGCGAGTGCCAGACTTTGGGCTGGCACTCGGGCTACCCGAGTGCCAGCCAGGTCGGAACGGTGAGGCACCGGGACGCGGACCGCAGGAGCGTTCGCAGCACCGGTGTCGTCCGTCGCGGGCGCCGGACCTGACCAGCCAGCGATCCACGCATGGAGGACATCACCACATGGCCAAGATGATCGCGTTCGACGAAGAGGCGCGCCGCGGACTCGAGCGGGGCATGAACACCCTCGCCGACGCCGTCAAGGTGACGCTTGGCCCCAAGGGCCGCAACGTCGTCCTGGAGAAGAAGTGGGGCGCCCCCACCATCACCAACGATGGTGTGAGCATCGCCAAGGAGATCGAGCTCGAGGACCCGTACGAGAAGATCGGGGCCGAGCTGGTCAAGGAGGTCGCCAAGAAGACCGACGACGTCGCAGGTGACGGCACCACCACCGCCACCGTGCTGGCTCAGGCCCTCGTCCGCGAGGGGCTGCGCAACGTCGCCGCCGGCGCCAACCCGATGGCCCTGAAGAAGGGCATCGAGAAGGCCGTCGCCTCGGTCTCGGAGTACCTCCTCTCGACCGCCAAGGACGTCGAGACCAAGGAGCAGATCGCGGCCACCGCCTCGATCTCCGCCGCTGACCCCGCCATCGGCGAGCTCATCGCCGAGGCGATGGACAAGGTCGGCAAGGAAGGTGTCATCACCGTCGAGGAGAGCAACACCTTCGGCCTCGAGCTCGAGCTCACCGAGGGCATGCGCTTCGACAAGGGTCACCTGTCGGCCTACTTCGTGACCGACACCGACCGTATGGAGACCGTGCTCGACGACCCGTACATCCTGGTCGTCAACAGCAAGATCTCCACGGTCAAGGACCTGCTCCCGCTGCTGGAGAAGGTCATGCAGTCCGGCAAGCCGCTGGCGATCATCGCCGAGGACGTCGAGGGCGAGGCCCTCGCGACCCTGGTGGTCAACAAGATCCGCGGCACCTTCAAGTCGGTCGCCGTCAAGGCCCCCGGCTTCGGCGACCGTCGCAAGGCCATGCTGGGCGACATCGCGATCCTCACCGGTGGTCAGGTCATCAGCGAGGAGGTCGGCCTCAAGCTGGACACCGCCGATCTGTCGCTGCTGGGCCGGGCGCGCAAGTTCGTCACCACCAAGGACGAGACGACCATCATCGAGGGCTCGGGTGACGCCGACCAGATCCAGGGTCGCGTCAACCAGATCCGCGCCGAGATCGAGAAGTCGGACTCCGACTACGACCGCGAGAAGCTGCAGGAGCGCCTGGCCAAGCTGGCCGGTGGCGTCGCCGTCATCAAGGCCGGCGCCGCGACCGAGGTCGAGCTCAAGGAGCGCAAGCACCGCATCGAGGACGCGGTGCGCAACGCCAAGGCCGCCGTCGAGGAGGGCATCGTCGCCGGTGGTGGCGTCGCTCTCGCGCAGGCCACGGCCGTCGCGTTCGACAAGCTCGAGCTCGAGGGTGACGAGGCGACCGGTGCCAACATCGTGCGCGTCGCGCTCGAGGCCCCGCTGAAGCAGATCGCCATCAACGCCGGCCTCGAGGGCGGCGTCGTGGCGGAGAAGGTCCGCAACTCCGAGACCGGCTGGGGCCTCAACGCCGCCACCGGCGAGTACGTGGACCTGATCGCGGCCGGCATCATCGACCCGGCCAAGGTCACCCGCTCGGCGCTGCAGAACGCCGCCTCCATCGCGGCGCTCTTCCTCACCACCGAGGCCGTCATCGCCGACAAGCCGGAGAAGAACGCCCCGGCCATGGCCGGTGGCGGCGACGGCGGCATGGGCGGCATGGACTTCTGAGTCCGCACCGCTCAGCGTCCCGCTGAGCACTGCACCACCAGCACTGCCCGGCAGGGGCGGTCCCGCACTCGCGGGGCCGCCCCTGTCGGCGTTCTGGCCTGATCTCCCCGACGATCATGGGTCTGCGGTGGCGACCCGCCGCTGTCGCTCGGCATGTCGGCCCGCTGACTCCATGATCGTCAGCGCCGTGGGTCGGGCGCCGGCGACCACCTCCGTGGTCGCCCGCACCTACCCCGGGTCGCCGATCGCGGGGCCGTCGAGGTCGTGGCCGTTCGAGCGCATCTGCGTCCGCAGCTCGGTGAGCCGGTCGACCACGAGTTCCGCGGCCCACTGTGCCTCGCCGAGTCCGGCCAGCACCCAGGACGGCGGCTCGCCGAGCTTCCCGCTCAGCGCGCTGACCTTGCCCACCGCCAGGACGGCGAGCGTCTGCTGACTCGCATCCGCGTCGGGCTCGCCGGTCCGGCCCCGGGCCCGGTCGGCTTCCGTGCGAGCCGGGTCGCCGTCGTCGTAGCTGCGGAACGGCCGCAGTGGTGACCACGGGCGCAACTGCCAGACCCCGGCCAACACCAGCCGGCCGACCCACTCGTCGAAGCCCGGCGCACCCCAGTCCAGCCAGTCCTGCAGCGAACCGTCGCCCTCGTCGGCCTGCGCGGCGACGTCGGCCAGGCCGATCGCGGCTGCTCGCTGGTGGTCCATCTCCACCGCGTCGTCGGTCAGGGTCAGTGCCCCACCGATCGCCAGGTCGAGGATCAGCCCGCCGCGCACGACGTGGTCGTCGAACGTGAGGCCGCGGGGACGGCCGCGCCGGTTCAGGCACAGTGCCGTCAGCCGGGTGGCGACCAGGTCGCGCAGCGGCTCGGTCACGCGTTGGCCAGCGCCTGGTGGTCGACGGCGTCCAGGCAGAGGTCCTTGAAGCGCGCCGGGGAGTCGCTCATGGTCGAGCAGGGTAGGCGGCTGCGGTGACGGTGATCATCGGGACGTCGGGCTGGCAGTACCGCGACTGGCGGAGCCGCTTCTATCCGCCGGTGCTGCCGCAGCGACTCTGGCTGGAGCACCACGCCGAGCACTTCGCCACCGTCGAGAGCAACAACGCCTTCTACCGGCTGCCCGAGCAGGCCACCTTCGAGCGCTGGCGCGATCGCACCCCGCCGGACTACCGGTGGGCGGTGAAGGCCTCCCGCTTCCTCACCCACCTCAAGCGGCTGCGTGAGCCGGCCGAGCCGGTGTCCCGGCTGATGGACCGGGTGGCCGGCCTCGGCGACCGGCTGGACGTCGTCCTGCTGCAGCTGCCGCCCACGCTCAAGGCCGACGTCGACCTGCTCAGCGAGTGCCTCGGCCAGTTCCCGGCGGGCACCCGCGTCGCGGTGGAGCCCCGGCACGAGAGCTGGTGGACCGACGAGGTCCGCGGCCTGCTCGAGCGGTACCAGGCCGCGCTGTGCTGGGCCGACCGCGCCGAGCAGCCGATCGCGCCGCTGTGGCGCACCGCCGAGTGGGGCTACCTACGGCTGCACACCGGCGAGCACGGGTGGGGCTACCGGCCGGAGACGCTGCAGCTGTGGGCGCAGCGGCTGGCGGAGACCTACGGCGACGACGACGTGCTCGTCTACTTCAACAACGACCCCGGCGGCGCGGCCACCGTCGACGCGGTCACCTTCGCCGACGCGGTCCGGGCCACCGGGGGCACGCACACCCGGGTGCCGACGATGGCCCAGGCCAGCGGTGCGGCCTGGCCGCCCAAGCCACCGCCCAAGACGCCGAGCCGTCAGAGGGCGGCGGGGTCCTCGGCGAAGGTCACGCCCAGCTGACCGGCGGCCTGCTCGAGCACCGACTGGACGGCCAGGGTGTCCGCCAGCGGCATGACGGTGCTCTCGGTCCGCCCGGCCCGCAGGCACTCGGTGACCTCGATCAGCTCGTGGGAGTAGCCGCCACCGACCTGGGGGAGGGTGATCTCCTCCGCCTCCGCCCCGGCCCGGTGCAGCACGATCGTCTGCGGGTGGTGGAAACGGGGGAGGACGTCGATCCAGCCCGCCGTCCCGAACACCCGCGCCTGCCCGGGCAGGGCGTTGCGCAGCGAGGTCATCAGGGTGGCCGAGCGGCCGTCGGCGTAGCCGAGCAGCAGCGAGGACTCGGCGTCGACGCCGGTCTCGAACAGCGAACCGGTGGCGGTCACGGTGTCCGGGTCACCGAGCAGCATCTGGGCGAAGGAGACGACGTAGACGCCGAGGTCGAGGAGGGCACCGCCGCCGAGCTCCTTGGCGAACAGCCGGTCGGTGGGGTCGAACTCGCGGGACACGCCCAGGTCGGCCTGCACGGAGCGCACCTCACCGATGGCGCCCTCGGCGATCAGCTCCCGCGCCCGGACGACGGCCGGCTGGAACCGCGTCCACATCGCCTCCATCGCGAAGACGCCGGACGCGCGCGCTGCGTCGACCACCTCCGTGGCCCCGGCGACGGTCGCGGTGAACGACTTCTCCACCAGCAGTGCCTTGCCGGCCCGGATCGCGCCGAGCGAGACGGCGTGGTGCTGCGGGTGCGGGGTGGCGATGTACAGGACGTCGACGTCCGGGTCGGCCAGGATCTCGGCGTAGGAGCCGTGCGACCGCTCGATCCCGTGCCGACCGGCGAAGGCCTGCGCGCGGTCCAGCGAGCGGGAGGCGACGGCGACCGCCCGCGCGCCGTCGACGTGCGTGAAGTCCTTCACCACCTGCTCGGCGATGCGGCCCGGCCCGACGACTCCCCAGCGGATCTCCTCAGTCACGCCCAGACCGTAGCCGGGGCACACTGTCGGGGTGGCACTGCTGATCGACACCCCCGTGTGGCCATGGCGGGGGCGGCGGTGGTCGCACCTGGTGAGCGACACCGACTACGACGAGCTGCACGCCTTCGTCCAGCAGCACCTGGAGATCCCGCGCCGGGCGTTCCAGGGTGACCACTACGACGTGCCGGAGGAGCTCTACGCGCGGGCGGTCGCCGCCGGGGCGGAGCCGGTGGGCTGCCGGGAGCTGCTCCAGCGGCTGCTCGCCGCCGGCCTGCGGGTCAGGAAGAACGCGCCCGCAGCAAGGTGAGCTCGGCGGTCAGGTTGGCCCGGGCAGGCTCGGTCCACCGCTCGGCCGCCGCGGGCACCCGGAACAGCGCCGGCAGGGCCAGCAGCTGCTCCAGCACGGCGACCCGGCCGGCGGTGAAGTCCTCGTCGGAGAGGTGGCCGTACTCGGCGCGCACCGCCGACGCGTAACCGGCGTAGGCCGCCGGGGGGCTGGCCAGCACGGCGAGGTCGGCGTCGCAGAGCACCGCGCCGTCGGCGTCGTCCGGCTCGGGGTCGTGCCCGGCGGTGAGCAGCACCAGCCGCTCGACCTGGGCGACCGTGGCGTCGTCCACCAGCCCGAGCAGGCCGATCCGCGCCCGCGCGGCGCTGACCTCCTCGTTGTCGCTGCGCTGCGGGTCGTAGGCGACGTCGTGGTACCAGGCGGCCAGCCGGACGGCGACCGGGTCGGCGGCGTGCCCGGCCAGCTCGTCGACGATGCCCAGCACCGCCGCGAGGTGGGCGAGGTCGTGGTAGCTGCGGTGCGGCTCGGACCAGGCGCCGACGACCGCGGCCCACTCGGTGCGCGAGGTGGGGGAGTCGCCGACCAGCGCCGTCCACGCGTCGAAGTCCACCCCGCTCATGCGCGGCAGTCTGGCACGCCGAGGGACTGGACACCGACGGCGTCCGCCCGTGTGGAGCAGGACGACCGCGGGTTCGACTGAGGCACTCGCCACGTGTGTCGGGCCGGACTGCGCGGGTACGGTGGACGACGTCCGGGCCGGGCGACCTGTGTCCCCGGGCTCCACTAGATAACTGCCGCCGTGGAATACCGCTCCGACTCCGGTCGGGGGCTGGAGCCGCGGATGTGCAAACCGCCGCGAGGCGACCAGCGCCCGGTCCGGACCTCAACGCAGAACGGCCCCTCTCCTGCAGGAGAGGGGCCGTTCTGCGTCCTTGCTCAGGCTCCGGTCTCGCCCAGCAGCCAGCCGTGTTCGCCGGCCAGCGCGTTGGCCGCCGCCGGACCCCACGAACCCGGGGCGTAGGAGTGCACCTCGGGGCGGTGGTCCAGCACCGGCTGCAGCGCCCGCCAGGTCTGGGCCAGGCCCTCGCTGGTGGTGAACAGCGAGCGGTCGCCGACCAGCACGTCGTGGATGAGGGAGACGTAGGGCGCCAGCGGCCGGCCACCGGGCACCTTCGACAGGTCCAGGGAGACCCGCGCCGGGGCCATCGCCAGGTCCGGGCCGGGCCGCTTGGCCATGATGTCCACGTCGAGCTGGCCGGCACCGGCCAGGGACAGCGAGATCACGTTCCCGTTCGGCGGCACCTCGTGGACCGGGCCCTTCGGGCGGTGCAGCACCAGGCTGACCCGCTGCTGCTTGTCGGCCAGCCGCTTGCCGGTGCGCAGCAGGAACGGCACGCCGCGCCACCGGCCGGAGTCGATGAACAGCCGGGCCGCCACGAAGGTGTCGGTCTGGCTGTCGTCGGGGACGCCGTCCAGCTCGCGGTAGCCCTCGAACTGGCCGAGGACCACGTCCTCCGGAGCCAGCGGGCGGAAGTGCTTCAGCACCGACTCGCGGGCGGAGAGGATGTCGTCGGCGGAGAAGCTGACCGGCGGCTCCATGGCCACCTCGGCGGCCACCTGGAACAGGTGGGTGACCAGCATGTCCAGGGTCGCGCCGGTGGCGTCGTAGAAGTCGGCACGGTCGGCGACGTCGAGGTCCTCGGGGACGTCGATCTGCACCTGGGCCACGTGCTCGCGGCTCCAGATGTGCTCGAACAGCCCGTTGGCGAACCGGGCCACGTGCAGGTCCTGGGTGCCCTCCTTGCCCAGGAAGTGGTCGATCCGGAAGACCTGCTCCTCGTCGAACACCGAGTGCACCACGCCGTCGAGTTCGCGGAAGCCCTCCGGGGAGTCGCCGAAGGGCTTCTCGTAGACGACCCGGGACCCCTCGGCCAGCCCGTGCGCGCCCACGGCGCGGGTGTAGTCGGTGAAGGCCTTGGGCGGCAGCGAGAGGTAGTGCACCAGTTGGGCGTCCTCGCCGAGCTCCTTGCGGGCGGCGGCCACGGCGTCGACCAGCTGACCCGGGTCGTCGGCGGTGAAGCCGCCGCCGGCGAACCGCAGCCGGCCGCAGAACTCCTCCCACGGGCCCTGCTCCGGGTCCGGCCCGAACTCCTCGAGGGCGCCGCGGACGTGCTCGACGAACTCCTCGTCGGAGCGCTCGCCACGGCCGCTGCCGATCAGCCGCCAGTCGTCGGGCAGCAGCCCGTGCTGGGCGAGCTCGAAGAAGGCCGGCAGCACCATCCGGCGGGCCAGGTCGCCGGTCGCGCCGTAGAGCACGAAGACGGTCGGGGTCAGGTCGTTCGTCGTCCCGGTGTCAGGCACGGGGGCTCCTCTCGGGCACGGGCCGAGCTCCGCGGGTGGTGGCTCGGTCCTCGTCGGCCCGTGCGCCGGTGCACGGTGTCCTGGTCGTGTGCCCACGCGCGGGTACGGGCACCCGCGACGTGGGGATCTGCTGTGCATGAGACCACGCGCAGCGCCGCTTTGTTCCGCGGGTGCGACCGCCCTGCTGCTGACCGGCCGTGGTCGGGACGGGGCCGAGCCCGCTCCCCGTCTCCGAGGACGCCGAGCACACGCTGGGCTGACCCCCGGCTGAGGCCCCTCAGACGCCGGCCGGTCCCGGGCGGGGTCAGGACTGCGTGATCGTCCGATGTGCCGGGCACCCCCTCAGGACGACCGTCCTCCTCGTCCCACCCGGACGACACGAGGAGAAGGTCATGGCGATGCACTACCCGAACCCGGCACTGGAAGCAGAGCTCGCCTACCGGCAGGAGCTGGTCCGGGCGGCGTCCCGGCGCGACGGGAGCCGCCGCGGCTCCTGGTTCGGCACCCGGCGGCGGCCCCGCTGAACGGCCCGGCGTCGCTGTCGGTGGTCTCTGCCACGATCGGCGCCGTGCCGCGCTGGGAGGAACCCCCGCTCATCGGCCGGGCCGGCGAACTGGCCCGGCTGATGACGCACGTCGACCGGGCGGTCGAGGGGCGCCCGTCCGCCGTCCTGGTCGCCGGTGACGCGGGGGTCGGCAAGACCCGGCTGCTCGACGAGCTGGGCCGCCAGGCCACCGCGCGCGGTGCCCGGGTGCTCAGCGGGCACTGCGTCGACCTCGGCGACGTCGGGCTGCCGTACCTGCCCTTCGTCGACCTGCTGCGGCCGGTGGTCGCCGACCCGGAGCTGGCGCCGGTGCTGGCCCGCCACCCGGTGCTGGCCGGTCCGCTCACCGGTCGGCCCGGCGCCGTGGTGCCCGACAGCGCGGCTGCCGACCTGGGCCGCTCGCTGCCGCGGTCGGCGCTGCGCCCGCCGGACGACGACGGACGCCTGCAGCTGTTCGAGTCGGTGGCCGCCCTGCTGGGCGACCTGGCCGTCCAGCAGCCGCTCGTGGTGGTGCTGGAGGACCTGCACTGGGCCGACCGGTCCAGCCGGGACCTGCTTCGCTACCTGCTGGCCCGGCTGGTCGACCGGCAGGTCGACGAACCGGTCACCGTCGTCGCCTCCTACCGCGCCGACGACCTGCACCGCCGGCACCCGCTGCGCCCGCTGCTGGCCGAGCTGGTCCGGCTGCCCGGGGTCGAGCGGCTTCAGCTCGGCCCGTTGCCCGACGCCGAGGTGGAGCAGCTGGTCCGCCGGCTGGCCGCCGACGCCGGGAGGGCGTCCGTCGAGGACGTCGTCGCCCGGGCCGAGGGCAACGCCTTCTACGCCGAGGAGCTGGTCGCCGCGGGGCGGGCCGGTGAGGTCCTCCCGGGTGGGCTGTCCGACGTCCTGCTGGCCCGGGTGGAGCAGGTGAGCCCGGCCGCTCAGCAGGTGCTGCGGGTGGCCGCCGTCGCCGGTCGCCAGGTGCGGCACGAGCTGGTGGCCGCCGTCTCCTGGAAGAGCCCGGAGGAGACGGAGCAGGCGCTGACCGAGGCGGTGCACCACCACCTGCTGGTGGTCTCCGACGACGGCCGCTACCGGTTCCGGCACGCGCTGCTGCGGGAGGCAGTGCTGGCCGACCTGCTGCCCGGGGAGCGGGTCCGGCTGCACGCCGCCGTCGCCGCGCACCTGGCCACCCGGCCGGAGGCGGGCACGGCGGCCGAACGGGCCCACCACCTGCGGGAGAGCAACGACCTGCCCGGTGCGCTGAGCGCGTCGCTGGAGGCCGCCGACGCCGCCCGCCGGGTGGGCGCACCGGCCGAGCAGCTGCAGCACCTGGAGGCGGTGCTCGCGCTGTGGACGGCGGTGCCCGACGCGCCCGAGCGGGCCGGCCGCTCGCAGTGGGCGGTGCTGCTGGACACCGCGGCAGCGGCCCGCGCGGTCGGTGACCTGCACCGGGCCGTGGCGTTGCTCCGCTCGGCCCAGGAGCTGCTGGGCGCCGACGGTGACCCCGAGGCGCGGGCGCGGGTGCACTACACGGCGGCCCAGGTGCTCGGTCGGATCGAGGAGGCGGCCGAGGCCCACCGGGAGAGCAGCGCGGCGATGCAGCTGGTCCCGGCCCAGCCGCCCTCGGTGGTGCGCACCTGGGCGGCGGCGACCCACGCCCGCACCAGCTACAGCATGGGCCTGGTCGCCGAGGCGGACGCAGCGGCGGAGGAGGCACTGGCCGCGGCCGACGCCCTGGGGCTGGACAGCGCGTGGGCCGACACCGCGGTCTCGCTCGCCCGTGGCTCGGGCACCGGTGACCGGGCCGCTGTCCGGGCGCGCTTCGCGGAGGCTCGGGCGCGGGCGGAACGGTCCGGCGACGCCGACGTCGAGATGCGGGTGTGGTTCAGCCAGGCGGTCACCGCGCACGACGCCGGCGAGGTGGCCGAGGCGCTGGAGCACGCCACGGCAGGGTTGGCCCGGGCCCGGGCGCTGGGCGTCGAGTGGTCGTTCTACGGCGCGGAGCTGCGGCACCTGGAGGTGCTGGCCCGGTACGTCCTCGGCGACTGGGACGGCAGCCTGACCGCCGCCGACGCGCTGGCCCGGGTGCCCGACATGGCCGCGCACGTGCGCGCCGACGGGCTGCTGGTGCTGGTCGGGCGGGGCGACCCGCGTGCCGCCGAGCGGCTGGGCTGGGCGCAGGGGCCGGCCGCCCGCTGGGACAACCACGTGCTGCTGATGCTGGCCACGGTCGCGGCGGAGATCGAGCTGGCCGACCAGGCCGGGGACGCCGCGACGGCGGGGGAGCGTGCCCGGTGGACCGATGGTCGGCTGCGGGAGCTGTGGGGGGACGAACGGCTCGCCTCGGTGCGGCTGGTGGCCACCGCGCTGGCGGCGGTCGCCGACGCGGCCACCTCGGCCCGCCGGTCCGGGGACGAGACGGCCGTGGCCCGGTGGGTCGCGGAGGCCGCGGAGCTGGCCGAGATCGGCCGGTCGGCGGCCGAGGTGCAGTACCCGTTCGGGATCGAGGCGCGCGCCTGGGGGACGCGGCTGGCAGCCGAGCTGGCCCGGGTGCGCGGCGAGGCGGCCGTGGAGCTCTGGCGGCAGGCGGTCGCGGAGTTCGGCTACGGGCACGTGTACGAGCAGGCGCGCTCCCGGTTCCGGCTGGCCGAGGCGCTGCTCGCCGTGGACGACCGCCCCGGCGCGGCCGCCGAGCTGGCGGCCGCCCACGAGGTGGCTGTGCAGCTGGGGGCGGTGCCGTTGCGGACGGCGATCGAGGCGCTGGCCCGCCGGGGGCGGCTGGAGCTCCCCGGGGTGCTGACCATCGCGACGACCGTCTTCACCCCACGCGAGACGGAGGTGCTGGCGCTGGTCGCGCGGGGCCGCACCAACCGGCAGATCGGGGCGGAGCTCTTCATCAGCGAGAAGACCGCCAGCGTGCACGTCAGCAACATCCTGGCCAAGCTCGGCGCCTCCGGCCGCACCGAGGCGGTCGCCCTCGCCGCCGCCCGCGGCCTGCTCGGCTCCAGTTGATCATCGGCGAACGGCTGCGCCCGGCGGCGTGTCACCCAGCCGTTCGCCGATGATCAACGCGCGATGTCCGTCTTCGGCCGGGTGAAGCGGGCGCGGAGCCGCTCGACCCACTCGTCGAGCACGTTCGTGCGGTCGGTGGGGCCGGCGGGCGCGACCGGCATCAGCAGCCACAGCGCCAGGTAGAGGAAGAACCCGGCGCCACCGGCGAACGTGAGCGCGACGAACCCGAGCCGCCAGAGCAGCACGTCGATCCCGGTGTGCCGGGCCAGCCCGCCGCTGACGCCGCCGAGCCAGAGGTCGCTGCGGCTCCGTCGCAACGGCGGGCGCACGTTCTCGGTGCCCGGGGTGGGGGTCGGGGTCTCGGTCTGGACGGTCTCGGTCTGGACGTTCTCGGTCATGACACGAGCCTGCGCCCGGCGACGTCCCGCCGGCATCGGGGAACCCCCGGATCCGCCCCTGGTCCTGCAGCTCAGGGTCGCGGGGTGCTGCGGTCACCCCGCCGATCTGCGTCGAGTGACAGCAGAGCGGGCTTCCCGGCTCCGGGATCCCCGCTCAGCTGTCACTCGGTGACGGCAGCGGGGACTGGGGTCGGGGCGGCCTGGCGCCGCTCGCGGGGGTTGGCCCCGGACTGCGGAGGGCGCGACCTCAGAGCATGGTGCGGAGGCGCTCGCGGCGGGCGCGGAGGACGTCGACCGACGCCGAGGCCGAGGGCGGGCCGGGCACCGACTGGCGGAGCTGGGTGTGCACGACTGCCTGCGGCTGCGACGTCTTCGCCGCGACGCGGTTGACCAGCCGGTTGATCTCCCGGCGCAGCTCGGCCGCGTCGCGCCAGGAGCGGCCGGCCTCCTCTTCCTCGGGGTGGTCCTCGACGACCATGAAGTCGTCGTCCCCCCGCGCGTGCGAGGCGGCGATCCGGATCCGGAGCTCGTCGTCCCGCTTGGCCAGCAGCTCGGCCGTCTGCGCCGGGGTGAGCAGCCCGGGGATGCCCAGGAAGTCCTCCGCGTCGGCCTCCAGCGGCACCACCGCAGGGGAGCCCTCGCCGGTGTGTGCCGTCCCGCTGGACAGGACGTGCGCGAACCGGGCGTCGGCCTCCAGCGCCTCCCACTGCTTCATCTCGCCCTCGCGCGGCTCCCGCGGCGGCAGGTCGAGCGCCTCCAGTTCCTCGTCGGGCTGGCTCTTCGGCGGCGGCATGACGTGGTTGCGCTGCTCCTCCATCGACGCGGCGAGCGACAGCAGCGGGCGCACCGCGGGGAGGAAGACGGTCGCCGACTCGTGCGGCGCCCGGGCGCGCACGACGCGGCCGACGGCCTGGGCGAAGAACAGCGGGGTCCGGTAGGAGGTCATCCAGGCCAGGACGGCGGCGCGCGGGACGTCGACGCCCTCGGAGACCATCCGCACGCAGACCGCGATCCGGGCACCGCCCTTGTTGAACTTCTCGATCTTCTTCGACGCCTTGGGATCGTCGGAGAGGATCAGCTCGGGTGCCTTGCCGGTCACCCGGCGCACGATCTTCGCGTACTCGCGGGCGTCGTCCTGGTCGCTGGCCAGCACGAGCCCGGCGGCGTCGGGCATGCCGCCCTCCTCGCGGAGGTGGGTGATCCGGTCGTCCATCGCGGCGATCACGTGCGGCACCCACTGGCCCTTGGGGTCCAGCGCGGTGCGCCACGCCTGCATCTCCACCGACCGGGTGCCGGCCTCGCTCAGCGATGCGGCGACGACCTCGCCGGCGGAGTTCCGCCACCGGGAGGTGCCGGTGTAGGCGGCGAAGACGACGGGGCGGACGACGCTGTCGGCCAGCGCCTCCTTGTAGCCGTAGGTGAAGTCGGCCGTCGACATCAGGCCGCCCTGGCCCTCGAACCCGTCCTCCACGTACTTCACGAACGGGATCCGCTCGTCGGCCTTGGTGCGGAACGGCGTCCCGGTCAGGCAGAGCCGGCGGGCCGCGCGGCCGTAGGCCTCCTCGACCGCCTCACCCCAGGACAGGCCGTCGCCGGCATGGTGCACCTCGTCCAGGATCACCAGCGTCTTGACGGTGGTCGCCCGCGCCGAGTGCAGCATCGGCTTGCCGGCGACCTGGGCGTAGGTGGTCACGTAGCCCTGCGTGCCGGCGCGCACCGGACCGACGGCGTTGGTCAGGTTCGGGTCGAGCGCGATGCCCATCGCGTCGGCGGCGTCGGCCCACTGCATGCGCAGGTGGTCGGTCGGGCAGACCACGATCACCCGGGCGACCTCGCGCTTGGCGAGCAGCCGGGCGGCCAGGGTCAGCGCGAACGTGGTCTTCCCGGCACCCGGGGTCGCGGTGACCAGGAAGTCCTTCGGGGACTCCTCCTCGTACTTGCCGAGGGCCGCCTGCTGCCAGGCCCGGAGCGGTCGGCTGTTCGTCTGCGGGGCCCGGGCCGCCGCCTGTGTCACAGTCGCCATGTCGGGGCCCATTCTGGTCGGCGGGGGAGCAACACGCCCAACCGGGTGCCTCCGGCGCGCCCCCTCCGGCAGGGCGTATGGGGCTCGGCCACCGGGCCGCTGAGCTGCACGTTCGCCGTCCTGGTCGGCTGGTTGTGGCGCTCGTCATGCTCGGGTCGGACCGGCTCGTCACGCCCCGCCCGCCCCGTCGCCCACAGGCGACCCGGCGGCCGCTGGGAGACTCCGACGGTGACCGATCGGACCGGCCTGTCCCCGTCCTGGCTGACCTCTCCTCAGACGGTGGCGGAGCAGCTGCGGGCCGAGCTGGCCGCGCGCTGGCGGGAGGTCGCGAACGCCGGGGGAGCGGGGCACGACGAGTCCTGCGCCGGGTCCGGCTGGCAGGTGGTCGGCCGCTGGCCGAGTGCCCTGCAGATCACCCCGGAGGACCGGCGTGACGAGTTGCTCATGTCCCTGACGCTGACGGCGGCGCCCGGGGCGTCGTAAGGTGGGGGTGGCCCCTTGACCAGGAGGCCCCTCGGCGCGGACCCGGGCGGGACACCCCCCGCCCCCCAGCGCCGCCTTCCCCTCGCTGCGCCGTGCCTCCTGGAGCCCTCGTGTCTGCTGCCGTCCTCGCCCCGCCCACCCCTGCGCTCGCCCAGCGGCTGACCGGGGTCGCCAGTTCCCCGGTCCGCGAGCTGCTGGCCCTGCTCGACCGGCCGCAGGTCATCTCCTTCGCCGGTGGCCTGCCCGCCCCCGAGCTGTTCGACCTGGACGGCGTCCGCGCCGCCTACGACGCCGTGCTCTGGAGCCCGAACGCCCGTCGCGCGCTGCAGTACGCCCCGACCGAGGGCGACCGCGGCCTGCGGGCCCGGGTGGCCGGCCGGATGACCGCGCGCGGCATGTTCAGCTCCGTCGACGACCTGCTGGTCACCTCGGGCTCGCAGCAGGCCCTCACCCTGCTGGCGACCGCGCTGGTCGACCCGGGGGCGGTCGTGCTGGTCGAGGACCCGACGTACCTGGCCGCGCTGCAGTGCTTCCAGCTGGCCGGCGCCCGGGTCGTGCCGGTGGCCACCGACGGGGACGGCATGGACCCGGACGCGCTGGAGGAGGCGATCCGACGGGAGCGGCCGGCGCTGGTCTACCTGGTCCCGACCTTCGCCAACCCGACCGGCCGGACCATGCCCGCCGAGCGTCGCGCCGAGGTCGTCGCGCTCACCGAACGGCACGGGGTCTGGCTGGTCGAGGACGACCCCTACGGCGAGCTGCGCTACCGAGGCCACGACGTCGCACCGCTCGCCGCCCAGCTGGGCGCCGACGGCCACGTCGTCCACGTGGGCAGCTTCTCCAAGATCGCCGCTCCCGGGCTGCGGCTGGGCTGGCTGCGGGCGCCGTCCCGGCTGCTGCCGGCGCTGACCGTCGCCAAGCAGGCGGCCGACCTGCACACCTCGACAATCGACCAGGCGGCCGCGGCGGCCTGGTTCGCCACGGCCGACGTCGAGACCCACCTCGCCCGGCTGCGGACCGCCTACCGGCAGCGCCGGGACGCGATGGTGGACGCGCTGCCGGCGGCCCTGCCGGCGGGCAGCACCTGGACCGAGCCGGCCGGAGGCATGTTCGTCTGGGTCCGGCTGCCCCGCGGCGTGGACGCCGCCGAGCTGCTGCCCCGGGCCCTCGCCGCTGACGTCGCGTTCGTGCCGGGGGCCGCGTTCTACGCCGGCGTCCCGGACCGAGCCACGCTGCGGCTGTCGTTCACCACCCACACGCCGGAGCGGATCGCCGAGGGCATGACCCGGCTGGGCACCGTCCTGAGGTGACGCGCGGGAAAGGCCCCGCCCAGAGGCTCACCCCGAGCGTGCGAGGGCTGAGGAGGGCGGGGTCCTCCCTCAGTCGGCGGGCTCGTCGACCCAGTCGGGGCCGTTGACCTCGCCCGGTCCGGCCAGGTCGGCGGCGTCCACGATCGTGTACGCGTAGCCCTGCTCGGCCAGGAACCGCTGTCGGTGGGCGGCGTACTCGCTGTCCAGGGTGTCCCGGCTGACCACGGTGTAGAAGTGCGCCTGGCGGCCATCGGCCTTGGGGCGCAGCACCCGGCCGAGCCGCTGGGCCTCCTCCTGCCGGGAGCCGAACGTGCCCGACACCTGCACCGCGACCGCGGCCTCGGGCAGGTCGATGGAGAAGTTCGCGACCTTGGAGACGACGAGGGTGCGGATCTCGCCGGTGCGGAACGCCTGGAACAGTCGCTCCCGCTCCTTGTTCGTCGTCGACCCCTGGATCACGGGGGCGTCCAGGGCGGCGCCGAGCTCCTCCAGCTGGTCGAGGTAGGCGCCGATCACGAGGGACGGCTCGTCGGGGTGCCGCTCCAGCACCCGGCGGATCACCGGCAGCTTCGAGTGGGCGGTCGCGGCGATCCGGTAACGCTCCTCGGGCTCGGCGACGGCGTAGGTCATCCGCTCCTCGTCGTCCAGGCTGACCCGCACCTCGACGCACTCGGCCGGCGCGATGTGCCCCTGCGCCTCGATGTCCCGCCACGGGGCGTCGTAGCGCTTGGGCCCGATCAGCGAGAAGACGTCGTCCTCACGCCCGTCCTCGCGGACCAGCGTCGCGGTCAGCCCGAGCCGGCGACGGGACTGCAGGTCGGCGGTGAGCCGGAAGATCGGCGCCGGGAGCAGGTGCACCTCGTCGTAGACGATCAGGCCCCAGTCCTGGGCGTCGAAGAGGTCCAGGTGCCGGTACTCGCCCTTCCGGCGGGTGGTGATGACCTGGTAGGTGGCGATGGTGACCGGCCGGATCTCCTTGCGCTCCCCGGAGTACTCGCCGATCTCCTCCTCGGTCAGCGTGGTGCGGGCGATGAGCTCGCGCTTCCACTGCCGGCCGGAGACGGTGTTGGTGACCAGGATCAGCGTGGTCGCCTTGGCCTCGGCCATCGCGGCGGCGCCGACCAGGGTCTTCCCGGCGCCACAGGGCAGCACGACGACGCCCGAGCCGCCGGCCCAGAAGCCGTCCACGGCCTGCTGCTGGTAGTCGCGCAGGTGCCAGTCCGACTGGTCGAGCTCGATCGGGTGGGCCTGCCCGTCGACGTAGCCGGCGAGGTCCTCGGCCGGCCAGCCGATCTTCAACAGCGCCTGCTTGAGCCGGCCCCGCTCGGAGGGGTGGACGACGACGGAGTCGGCGTCGATGCGCGCGCCGAGCATCGGGGCCACCCGCTTGCTGCGGACGACCTCCTCCAGCACGGCCTTGTCGGTGCTGGTCAGCGTCAGCCCGTGCACCGGGTGGTTGGCCAGGGTCAGCCGGCCGTAGCGGTCCATCGTGTCGGCGATGTCGACCAGCAGGGCGTGCGGGACCGGGTAGCGCGAGTACCGGACCAGCGCGTCGACGACCTGCTCGGCGTCGTGCCCGGCGGCGCGGGCGTTCCACAGCGCGAGCGGGGTGACCCGGTAGGTGTGCACGTGCTCGGGGGAGCGCTCCAGCTCGGCGAACGGGGCGATCGCCGCCCGGCACTCCTTGGACGACGGGTGGTCGACCTCGAGCAGCAGCGTCTTGTCCGACTGGACGATCAGGGGGCCGTCACTCACGCGTGCGCATCCTCTGTTCGGGGGCTCCGACGCAGACGGGCGCGCCGGACTGTCCACGGTAACGCCGGAGGACGACGTCCCCTTCCGGACGGCGGTGTGCGGCTCGTCGCCCGCGGGTCGACCCCGCCGAGGCAGGGTTGAGCCGCAAGCGCCCGCGGCTCAACCGTGCCTGGTGCGGGTCGAGCCGCACCAGGGAGCACGTCGCGATCGAGCCGCAGCGGGATCGGGTCGGGTCAGACCCAGGCGGTGCGGCGCAGGGGCGGCTGGTCGCCGCCGGCCTTCTGCAGCAGCACCTGGTTGACGCCCATGTCCCCGGCCTCGAAGGCGAGCGCGCAGGCGGCCATGTACAGCCGCCAGACCCGCGCGCGGCCCTCGCTGGAGGCGGCGACGGCAGCGGACCAGTTCTGTTCCAGCAGTCGCACCCAGGCGCGCAGGGTGAGCGCGTAGTGCTGGCGCAGCGCCTCGACGTCGAGCACCTCGAGGTCGGCGGACTCCAGCAGGCCGACCGTCTCGCCCAGTCCGAGCAGTTCCCCGTCGGGGAAGACGTAGCGCGCGATGAAGGTGTCCGGGTCGGGGGTGGTCGTGCCGGCGTTCCAGTTGATCGCGTGGTTGAGCAGCCGGCCGCCGGGGCGCAGCAGGGCGCGCAGCTGGGCGACGTACTCGGGCATCTGGGCCCGGCCGACGTGCTCGGCCATGCCGATCGAGCTGATCGCGTCGAAGGGCTCGTCGTCGACCGACCGGTAGTCCTGCACCCGGATGTCGATCCGGTCGGTCAGCCCGGCCTCGGCGACCCGCTTGCGGGCCATCCGGGCCTGCTCCTCCGACAGCGTGATCCCCACGACCTCGGCGCCGTACCGCTGGGCTGCGTGGATGGCCATCGAGCCCCAGCCGCAGCCGACGTCCAGCAGCCGCGCGCCCTCGGTGAGGCCCAGCTTGCGGCAGACCAGGTCGAGCTTGGCCTCCTGGGCGGCGTCCAGCCCGGTCTCCGGGGTGGCCCAGACGGCGCAGGAGTAGACCATCGAGGGGCCGAGGACGAGTTCGTAGAAGTCGTTGCCCACGTCGTAGTGGTGGGAGACCGCCGCCGCGTCGCGGGACCGGGAGTGCCGTCGTCCGGCCCGCCCGAGATCGACCTCCTCGGCCGGGGGTTCCGGCTCGGGGCCGATGGCCCCCAGCGCCACCGCAGTGCCGAGCAGGCCGAGCCGCTCGCGCCAGGTGGGCGGGGCCATCGGGCCGGTCTCGGCCAGCCGGCCGGCGGAGCGCAGTGCGGCGAAGGTGGCGAAGACGTCTCCCTCGATGTCGATGTCCCCGGCGACGTAGGCCCGGGCCAGGCCGAGCTGGCCGGGTGACCACACCAGCCGGCGCAGCGCCCGCCGGGAGCGGATCGCCAGCACCGGCGCACCGGGCGGCCCGGCCAGGGAACCGTCCCACCCGCGCAGCCGCAGGGGTGGTTGCGCCGTCCCCAGCACCGCTCCCAGTGCCGCTGCCAGCCGATCGGCCACCGTTCGCTGCCTCGTCATCTCCACGCTCCTCAACCCTGGCGGCAACCAGCGGAGGGCCGGGATCTACTGCCCGACAGCTGGTTGCACACGCCAACCGATCCGCGCAACGCCGGGCGGATGCTTGATCATCCCGGACTCACCCGATCAAGGGAACAGAGATCAGGACGGCGTGGCCGCGTCCTCCGCCCCGACCAGGGCCACCGAGGTGATCCGGTGGACGGCGAAGGTGCGGCTCTCCCCGCGCCCCTCGTCGAACCCCTGCAGGAACCCGCCGGCCAGCGAGACCGGCTGGACGACCCGCTGGCTGCCGCTGCCCTGCGCGTCGACGTAGCCCAGCCAGACGGCCAGGCCCTCGCGCACGGCTCGGCTCAGCAGCTCCAGCGTGCTCGCGGTGGTCACCCCCGGCACCTGGCGCACCGGGTCGGTGCGCCGGGCGGCGAGGGCAGCGTCCCCGGCCCGGATCTCGCGCACCGTCGCGGCGACGTCGTCCGGCGCGAGCGGGCGGGGACCCACCGCAGCCAACGCGCCAGGACGGCGACCGACCGCCCGCGGGGGCGCCTTCGGCCGGGTCAGCACCGCGCCGCCGGAGGACTCCCCGGCCGGCGCGTACCCGGCGGCCCGCAGCACGGTGAGCACCTCGTCGGCGCCCAGCCCGCTGACCAGCACCCCGGGTGCCAGTCGGCGCAGCTCGGCGCCGGCGGTCCGCCGGTCGCTGAGCACCTGGGACACCAGGCCGTGGTCGTCGGAGCGGACGTAGCACTCGATCGCACCCACCCGCAGCCGCCCGTGCTGACGGGCCACGTCGTCGATCAGGAACTCCAGCGCCTGCGGCACCGGCGTGCGGGAGGCCCGGGTGAAGAGGTCCTGCAGCTCGCCGGCCGACCAACCGGAGTCCAGCGCCCGCCGGATGCTCGCGTCGGACACCCGGTACACCGTGGCCCCGCCCGAGGACTCGACGTCGGCGACGACCGCGAGCGTGGCGGCCAGGTCGGCCACCAGCGGACCGGGGGCGATCAGCGACAGGTCGGGCTGGGCGAGCACGTGGTCGACCGGGGCCGGCAGCAGCCCGCGCATGGCGTCCGCGGCGTCGTCCTCCCCGCCGGTGAGCAGGGCGCGCCCGCCGCTGCTCAGCACGCCGCCGACCAGCACCCCCAGGCGCTCGGCCTCGGCCAGCAGGTCGGGGACCGGGGCCAGCCGGTCGGCCCGCCGCGGGGTGCGCCAGCGCAGCAGCGCCACCAGCTCCGGGGCGGTCAGGCCCTGCCCGGACGGGAACTCGGCCAGCACGCCCAGCGCCGAGCGCCGCAGCGTGGGCGCGGTCTGCCGGACGACGTCGGGGGACAGCACGTTGACCGCCTTGCCGGCCACGTCGCGCTGGCCCACCAGCGAGATCAACCGGACGCTGGTCAGCCAGCCGGCGACCAGCAACGCCCAGCGGTCGGTGAGGTCCTGCTCGCGCCACGCGTCGTACCCGCGGGTGGGCAGCCACTCGTCGCGCTGCGCGCCGCCGACGTCCAGCAGGCCGGCGGCGTGCGCGACCTCGACCAGGAAGGCGAGGTCGGCCTCGCCGATGCGCAGCTCCTTGGCCAGCCGCTTCTGGTCCCGCACACCCAGCCCGCCGCTGCGCAGCAGCCCGGCCGGCTCCTCCTCCAGCGCGGTGAGCACGTCGTTCACCCGGCTGAGCACCTCGAGCGCGGCACCGGCGGCCTGGCGGTCGACGATCGCCGGGTCCCGCTCGCTGACCTCCGGCTCCGGCCGCAGCCTCGGGGGGCCGAGCGGGCGGTCCCCGCGCAACGCCAGGCCGATCTCGCGGGGCAGCTCGACGTTGACCGCGTCGATCCGGGCCAGCAGCCCGGCCTGCAGCAACCGGCGGGCCGGGCTCAACGACCCGTCGGTGCTGTCGGGGAGGTGGCCGACCGGCCGGTCGCCGGCCAGCCGCTCGAGCACCGTGCGCTCGTCGGCGGCCAGGTCGGCGAGCGTGCCGGGCAGGTCGCGGGGGAGGGGGACCCGCAGGTCGGTGGCCCGGCGGCCGAGCCCGGCGGGGTAGCGGACCGCCCGGCGCACCGGCTCGGGGGCGTGCAGGTCGGCGTCGCCCCAGAGCAGCGCCCGGCTGGTCAGCGTCTCGACGGCGGCGTCGACCACCTCGGCCGGCACGTCGGGCAGCAGTGCGGGCAGTTCTGTGCGGGGGACGCCGTCGGTGGGGGAGAGCAGCACCGCGTCCAGCACCTGCAGGGTCGCGGCGTCCAGCTCGTCCAGCGCGCGGTCGACCGAGACGGGCACCGCGAGCCGGGTCGCCAGCCCGACCACGTCGGAGGGCGCCGGGCGTGCGACGTCGGGCCGGGCCACCAGGAGGGCGCCCAGCTGCTCGTCGGTGCGGGTGCGCAGCCAGGCGGCGAGCGTGGCGGGCTGGTCCGTGGGCATCCGCTCCACGCTACGTCGGCCTGTGCGGGTGCTGCTCCGGTGGCCGGTGCAACTCACTCGCCCGGTGGGGCGGGCAGTGGCTAGCGTCGCGCCCGTGGAGCCCCGACCGCCGTCCCGGGCGGTGCTGTCCGCCTTCGGGTTGAGCGGGGAGCCCGTGCTCCTCGCCGGTGGGCAGGGTGGCACCTTCGCCGTCGGCGACGCTGTGCTCAAGCCGTCCACCGATGCCGTCCTCGACGAGTGGACGGCCAGGGTGACGACCGACCTGACGCCGGACGGGTTCCGGGTCGCCCGCCCCTTGGCCGCCGGGACGGCGCACGTCGTCGATGGCTGGACCGCCTGGGAGCGGGTCGCGGGTGAGCACCGTCTCCACGGCGGGCCGTGGCGGGACGCCGTGGCCGTGGCCGACCGCTTCACCGCGGCGCTCCGGGCCGTCGACCGGCCGCTGCCCGAGCTCCCCGACACGGTGTGGAAGCAGGCCGACCGGATGGCCTGGGACGAGACGCCGGCCCACTGGCGCGGGCCGGGGGCCGTGGTGCTGGACCGGCTGCAGGCGCTGAAGCGGCCGGTGTCGGCCGCCGAGCAGCTGGTGCACGGTGACCTGGCCGGCAACCTGCTCTGGCAGCCGACCCTGCCGCCGGCGGTCATCGACCTCACCCCCTACCGCCGTCCCGCCGGCTACGCCAGCGCCCTGCTCGTGGTGGACGCAGTGCTCTCGTACGGAGCCGGTCTCGACCTGCTCGACCTGGTCGCCGACCCGGTCCAGCTCGACCAGGTGGTCCTCCGTGCGCTGCTGTTCCGGCTGATCACCGACGACCTGTTCCTCTGCGGGCTGCCACGTGAGGAGCGGACCTCCGGGCGGTGGGGTGAGCGGGAGGTCCGCGAGCGCCTTGTCCACGCCCGGCCGCTCGTCACGTTCCTGGGCGGCTGAGGCGGCGCGGTCGCCTGCCGGGCAGGAGCGGCGCGACGCGCGCTGGCCACCAGGTGCGCCGGGGATCCACCCGCGGTGCACCCCGTGCCCGGCCGGGCTCTGTCACCATCCCGGGGTGCCCGCGCTCGACGACCCGCAGACCCGCACCGACCTGGCCGCGCTCCGGGCGGGGGCGCTGCGCTGGCTGGCCGGTGGTGTGGTCGCCGTCGTCCTGGGGTGGCTGCTCGGGGCCGCCGTCATCCGGATCACCGCCGAAGGCGGGGCGCGGCCGCCGTTCGCCGGGCTGATGGTCGTGCTGCTCGTCGTCGGCGGGCTGGTCGTGGCCGTCGTCGGGCTGGGCGCCTGGCTGCGCGCCCGCCGGTGGACCGCCGCCCTGGCCCGGGAGCCCTGGCAGCACGGGCGGTTGCGGATCGCCGGCCCGGCGCTGCTGCAGGTCGAGCCGGCCGGGTACGACGAGCTCACCGACGAGCCGCTGCGGCTGCAGCTCAAGTCGACGGCGGTCTGGCGCACCCGCGCGGTGCAGCGGCTGGACGGCGCCGAGGTGCGCTACGCCGAGGTCTCCCCGCGGGAGTGGCTGCTCACCGCCGACGGCGCCGGCACGGTCTACGGCGCCCGGCCGGCCGGCCGGCGCTGACCCCTCCCAGCGACACGGCCACCCCGCGGCGTGCGTGAGCCGGGTGCGACGCGGGAAGATGGCCGACGAGGCACCCGGGCAGCACTCCCGGGCCCGGCAGAGCAACTGGAGGCGTCATGTCCAAGCGCAAGGCGAAGCACGCTCACCTGGTCGAGCCGACCTGGGGGCAGTCGAGTGGCGACGGTCCGCCGGTGACCGAGCTGGTCAGCGAGATGGCCGGCGGTCTCTCCCCGTTCGGTGAGGACCACGCCTTCCCGCTCCCGCCGGAGCGGCTGCGCTATGCCCATCCGGTCGACAAGCCCAACCGGGCCGGCCTGATGGCGGGCGAGGGCCGGTGACGGCCCCCGCGCTGCCGTCCTACAGCAGCGGCACCTCCACGGTGCCCCTGCTGGGCGACACGATCGGGGACGACCTCGACCGGACGGCAGCGCGGGTGGGCGACCACGAGGCGCTCGTCGAGTGCGCCACGGGCCGCCGCTGGACCTACCCCGAGCTGGTCGCCGAGGTCGACGCCTGCGCCCTCGGCCTGGACGCCCTCGGCGTGGCCAAGGGCGACCGGGTGGGCATCTGGGCGCCGAACTGCGCCGAGTGGGTCTTCGTGCAGTACGGGACGGCGAAGCTCGGCGCCGTCCTGGTCAACATCAACCCCGCCTACCGCACCCACGAGCTGTCCTACGTGCTGCGCCAGGCGGGCATCTCGGTGCTGGTGGCCGCGCCGGAGTTCAAGGGCAGCGACTACCGCGCCATGGTCGACGAGGTGCGCGGGGACTGCCCCGACCTGCGCGAGGTCGTCTTCCTCGGTGACGAGGAGTGGACGCAGCTGCTGGACACCGGCCGGGCGGGCGACCGGGCCCGGCTGGCCGAGCGGGCGGCGCAGCTCTCGCCCGACGACCCGATCAACATCCAGTACACCTCCGGGACGACGGGCTTCCCCAAGGGCGCCACGCTCACCCACCACAACCTGCTCAACAACGGGTTCTCCGTGGGCGAGGGCTGTGGCTACACCGAGGCCGACCGGGTCTGCATCCCGGTGCCCTACTACCACTGCTTCGGCATGGGGATGGGCAACCTGGGCTGCACCTCGCACGGCGCGACGATGGTCATCCCGGCGCCCGGCTTCGACCCCGCGGCGACGTTGCGGGCGGTGCAGGACGAGCGGTGCACCTCGCTCTACGGCGTCCCGACGATGTTCATCGCCGAGCTGGCGCTGCCGGACTTCGCCTCCTACGACCTGTCCAGCCTGCGCACCGGGATCATGGCCGGCTCGCCGTGCCCGGTCGAGGTGATGAAGCGGGTGGTCGAGGAGATGGGGATGGCGGAGGTGACCATCTGTTACGGCATGACCGAGACCTCCCCGGTGTCCACCCAGACCGCCGCCGAGGACGACCTGGAGCGGCGGACGTCGACCGTCGGGCGGGTGCACCCGCACCTGGAGGTCAAGGTGGTGGACCCGAACACCGGGCTGACCGTCCCGCGCGGGCAGACCGGTGAGTTCTGCACCCGCGGCTACTCGGTGATGCTGGGCTACTGGGACGAGCCGGAGAAGACCGCCGAGGTGCTCGACGCCGCCCGCTGGATGCACACCGGCGACCTCGCCGTGATGGACGACGCCGGCTACCTCAACATCGTCGGCCGGATCAAGGACATGGTGATCCGCGGCGGGGAGAACGTGTACCCGCGGGAGATCGAGGAGTTCCTCTTCACCCATCCCGACGTCGTCGAGGCCCAGGTGATCGGCGTCCCGGACGAGCGCTTCGGCGAGGAGCTGATGGCCTGGGTGCGCCTGCGGGCGGAGGCCGAACCGCTCTCCGCGGAGGGGCTGCGCGCCTTCTGCGCCGGCAAGCTGGCCCACTACAAGGTGCCGCGGTACGTGAAGGTCGTCGACGCCTTCCCGATGACGGTGACCGGCAAGGTGCGCAAGGTCGAGATGCGCGAGACGTCGATCGACGAGCTGGGCCTGCAGGCCGCAGCCGCGCACCGTTTCGCCTGAGCCCCGCCGCCCGCTCCCGGCCCGGAAAGCGGTGGCCGCGGGGTGGCCGGCCGTGGTTAACCTGGCGGGCGTGCAGCCCACCGCGGCTGCCGACGCCACCGGCCGCGACGGCCGGGACCAGGAACGACTGACTGAGGGATCGACGTGCCCAGCGGCAAGGTGAAGTGGTTCAACGCGGAGAAGGGCTTCGGCTTCCTCGCCCACTCGGACGGCCCGGACGTGTTCGTGCACAAGGACGCGCTGCCCGCCGGCACCACCGAGCTCAAGCCCGGCCAGCGCGTGGAGTTCGGCATCGTCCAGGGCCGCCGGGGTGACCAGGCGCTGCAGGTCCAGGTGCTCGACCCGTTGCCGTCCGCGGTCGCCGGCACCCGCAAGAAGCCCGACGACCTGGTGCCGATCATCGAGGACCTGATCACGCTGCTGGACGGCGTCTCGGAGGGCCTGCGGCACGGGCGCCACCCCGACAAGCCGATGGCCCGCAAGGTCGCCGCGGTGCTGCGCGCGGTCGCCGACGACCTCGACGCCTGAGGGAGGGCCCCGCTGCAGGGCTCCTGCAGCGGGGCCGTCAGCCGGCGGGGCTGGTGGTCGTGTCGGCGCGGATGAAGCCCACCGGCCAGGCGCCGGAGAGCCCCTCGCAGGCGTCGGTGTCGGAGTCCTCCACGACCACCAGGTAGTAGGTCGGGGGGACGACGTCGGAGGTGTTGATCTCGTCGAGGACGGCGGTGCCGGCCGGCACGTCGATGTCGCCGATCCGCTCCTCGAGCCGCTCGTCGAAGACCTGGACGCTCCAGCCGGCCTCGGCCACCGCGTCGGGCACCTCCAGCACGATCTCGGTGTCCGGCGCGACCTCCAGGTACGTCGGCTCGGTCCGGTAGCGCTGGCCCTCCCCGTCCAGGCAGTACTGGGTCGGGTTGACGGTGATCGGGTCACCGCCGGCCCGCACGGTGACCGAGGGGGCGGTCCCGCCGTCGTCCCCGGCGGTTCCGCCGGAGCTGCTGGAGTCCCCGCACCCGGTGAGCAGCAGCACCCCGCTCAGCAGTGCCGTCCCCGATGCCCGTGCTGCCCCGTTCACGCTGTTGCCTCCCGATCGGTGGTGCGGATGACCCAGCGGCTGCCCAGGCTCCCGAGGGTGCAGCCGACGGCGAGCACCGGCAGCGCCGCAGCCGCGGTGGAGCCCCGCCGGCCGGTGACGGCCAGCGCGATCCCGCCACCCCACGTGCGCGGGGCGGGGGAGTCGGGCACCCGCCCATGGTGCCGCAGCCGCCTGTGCGCGCTGCAGGTGGAAGGACGCCTCCCTGGCCGGGACGGCCTTGCCGTCATCGGCGACAATGGGGGACGTGTCCGACTCAACTCCTGCCGCCGCGTCCCCTGGCTCCTCTCCCGACGAGGTGCTGGCCGCTGCGGTCGAGCAGGCCCGGGCCGCCGCGATCGAGGTGGCCGGTGACCCGGCGGCGGTCGGTGAGCACCTGGGGGTGACCCCGGAGGCGCTCGGTGAGCAGGCCGACCCCGCGCTCGGCGTCGTCGGCACGCACTCCTTCGCCGCCACCCTGCTCGGTTACGCCGGGTGGCACTGGGCCGTGACGCTGGCCGCGGTGCCCGGCGCCGACGAGGTCACCCTCGACGAGGTCGTGCTGCTCCCGGGTGACTCGGCGCTGCTCGCCCCGGCGTGGGTGCCGTGGCACGAGCGGCTGCGCCCCGGCGACCTGTCGGTGGGCGACGTGCTGCCCTCCACCGAGGACGACGCCCGGCTGGTGCCCGCGTACCTGGCCGACGACGACTCCGCCGAGGACCCGGCCGGCCGCGTCGTCGCCGAGGAGCTGGGCATCGGCCGGGAGCGGGTGCTCTCACCCGAGGGGCGGATCGAGGCCGCGCAGCGCTGGCGCGACGGGGACTTCGGGCCCCGCTCGTCGATGGCCCGGCACGCCCCCGGCCCCTGCTCGACCTGCGGTTTCTACCTGCCGCTGGCCGGTTCGCTCCGGCTGTCGCTGGGTGCCTGCAGCAACGCCTACGCCCCGGCCGACGGGCACGTCGTCACCGCCGACTACGGCTGCGGCGCGCACAGCCAGGCCAGCCTGGAGCGCACCGACGGCGAGCCGGCCGAGTTCACCCCCACGGCGCGCTACGACACCGCGGACTTCGACGTCATCTGAGCGCCGCGCCCAGGCGCATCGCACGCTCTTCGCCCGCTGTGCACGCCCTACAGCACGTGCAGTGTGTGCACTGGGCGTGCAATGGGGCAGGTCGTCTCAGCGCTGGCCCTGCCAGCGCATGAGCGCCAGTCCGAGGCCGGGCAGCACGACGCCGGCCACGCAGGTCCAGGTCCAGACCGGGTCGACCCGGTCGCCGAGGAAGAGCAGCACCACGAGGGCGATCGCCCACAGCGCGGTACCCGTCAGGACCACCCGCACCGTGTCGACCTGCAGGGGCGGCGGAGAGGGCCGGGTCGGAGCGGGCACCCCCCGACCCTAGGCCGCTGAACCGCAGGTCGGAACGGTGGTCCGTCCGACGCGCCCGGGCGGTGTGGCACGCTGTCGCCGCTCGATGCCACCCGCACCGGGCGGCCCGCCGGGGACGTCGACCCCGCCGGAGCCGCGCCGGTCGCCGTCCCCGGGGGTCCACCCATGCCCGACAAGTCCCGCAAGCGTGCCCGCAAGGTCGTCAGTGGCACGGGTGCGACCGCCGTCGGCGCCGCGCCCGCACCGGCCGACGCCGGGACCCCCGCCGAAGTCGTGACCGGCCCCCGGCGCAGCCCCGGGCCGAGGGTGCGCCCGAAGAACGGGCTGGACCGCTACTTCTCGATCACCGAGCGGCGGTCCACGGTCGCCCGTGAGGTGCGGGGTGGCTTCACGACGTTCTTCGCGATGGCCTACATCGTCGTGCTGAACCCGATCATCCTGTCCGGCGCGGACGTCGACGGGAACACGCTGCCGTTCGCCTCGGTCGCCGCCGTCACGGCGTTCGTGGCCGGCGTGCTGACCATCGCGATGGGCATCGTGGGGCGCTACCCGTTCGCGCTGGCCACCGGCCTGGGCATCAACGCGATCGTCGCCGTCTACGCCGCCACCCAGCTCACCTGGCCCGAGGTGATGGGGCTGGTCGTGCTGGAGGGCCTGCTCATCGCCGTGCTGGTGCTCACCGGCTTCCGCCGAGCGGTGTTCGAGGCGATCCCGGCCCAGCTGAAGATCGCCATCGCGGTCGGCATCGGCTTCTTCCTGACCATCATCGGGCTGGCCGACGCCGGGGTCATCCGGCCCGGTTCGCCGCTGATCAGCTTCGGCGTCGGGGGCCAGCTGGCGGGCTGGCCGCTGCTCACCTTCGTCGTCGGCCTGCTGGTCACCAGCGTGCTCGTCGTCCGGAAGGTCCGGGGCGGCCTGCTCCTCGGCATCGTGCTCACGACGCTGTTCGCCATCGTGGTCGAGGCGATCGCCGGCATCGGGCCGCGGGTGGGCCCCGACGGCAACGAGCTGGACCCGCGGGGCTGGGCGCTGCAGGTGCCCTCGTGGCCCGACGACTGGTTCGGCCTGCCCGACCTGTCGTTGATCGGCAACTTCTCGCTGTTCGGGGGCTTCGACCGGATCGGCGTCCTGGCCGCTCTGCTCATCGTCTTCTCGATCATGATCGCGGACTTCTTCGACACCGTCGGCACCGTGACGGCGGTGGGCGCCGAGGGCGACCTGCTCGACGAGGACCGCAACCTGCCCCGCTCCCAGCCGGTCCTGCTGGTCGACTCGCTGGCCGCGGCGGCCGGTGGCGCGTCGAGCATCTCGTCGAACACCACCTACATCGAGAGCGCCGCCGGCGTCGGGGACGGCGCCCGCACCGGCCTGGCCAGCGTGGTCACAGGCCTGGTGTTCCTGGTGGCCGCCTTCTTCACGCCGCTGGTGCAGGTGGTGCCCTCCGAGGCCGCCGCACCGGTGCTGGTGATCGTGGGCGCCATGCTGATCAGCCAGATCCGCGACCTGTCCTGGGACGACATGTCGCTGGTCATCCCCGCCTTCCTGACGATCGCGCTCATGCCGTTCACCTACTCGATCACCAACGGGATCGGTGCCGGGGTGGTCAGCTTCGTGCTGCTGCGGCTGGCGGTCGGCCGCGGTCGCGACGTGCACCCGCTCATGTGGGTGGTGGCCGCCGTCTTCGTCGTCTACTTCGCACTCGAGCCGATCCAGCAGCTCTTGTGAGCGGTTGCTGGTCGCATCTCGTTAGGCAGGCTTTCTACTCCGGTTAAGGTGGCAGACGTGGCACGGACGACGCTGGACACCGCGGCGCTCGCCCACGACCTGCGGCTGGCCGTCATGCGGTTCTCCCGGCGGCTGCGCAACCAGCGGGTGGACACCTCGGTGACCCTCACCCACCTGGCGGCGCTGTCGACCCTCAAGCGGCACGGTGCGATGAGCCCGGGTGAGCTGGCCGCGCACGAGCGGGTGCAGCCGCCGTCGATGACCCGGGTGGTCGTCGCGCTGGAGTCCCGCGGGCTGGTCACCCGCACCCCGCACCCCACCGACGGCCGGCAGGTGGTCATCGACCTGACCGCGGCGGCCGAGGAGCTCCTGACCGAGGAGGTCCGGGCCCGCGAGGCGTGGTTGGCCGGCCGCCTCCAGGAGCTGTCCGCCGAGGACCGCACCGTGCTGCGCGAGGCCGCGGTGATCATGGAGAAGCTCGCCAGTGGGTGACCTCGACGCCTCCTGACCGCACGGAGCGCGCCGGCATGTTCCGGGCGCTGCGCGTCCGCAACTTCCGGCTCTACGTCTCGGCCAACCTGGTCAGCCAGACCGGTACCTGGATGCAGCGCATCGGCCAGGACTGGCTGGTGCTGCAGCTGTCGGGGGACAGCGGCGTCGCACTGGGCATCACCACCGCCCTGCAGTTCGGCCCGACGCTGTTCTTCAGCTTCTACGGCGGGGTGCTGGCCGACCGGTACGACAAGCGCCGGATGCTGATGCTCACCCAGGCCGTCATGGGCGTGCTCGCCCTGACGCTGGGCCTGATGGTCGCCGCCGACGCGATCGCGCTGTGGCACGTCTACCTGCTGGCCCTGGGCCTGGGCGTGGTGTCCTCGCTCGACGTCCCGGTGCGCCAGTCGTTCGTCTCGGAGATGGTCGGCTCGGACCTGCTGGCCAACGCGGTGAGCCTGAACTCCACGGTGTTCAACAGCGCCCGGCTGGTGGGCCCCGCGGTGGCCGGGGCGCTGATCGCGGTCTCGGGCGGGGACACCGCCCCGGCGTTCCTGGTGAACGCCGCCACCTACGCGTCCACCATCGCCGCGCTGGCCGCCATGCGGGTCGGGGAGCTCAGTCGCAGCACGCCGGTCGCCCGCACGCGAGGCCAGTTGCGGGAGACGCTGGTGTACACCCGGCAGCACCCGGACCTGCAGCTGGCCATGCTGCTCGCGTTCTGCGTGGGCACCTTCGGCTTCAACACCCAGATCACCATCGCGCTGATGGCCCGAGAGGTGTTCGACCTGGGCGCCGGGGCGTTCGGGCTGCTCTCCACCGCCTACGCCGTCGGCTCGCTGTCCGGTGCGCTGCTGTCGACCCGGCGCAGCACCCGGCCGCTGCAGCGGTTCCTCATCGTGTCCGCCATCGCGTTCGGGTTGCTGCTCGTGGTGAGCGGGCTGATGGGCAACTACTACGCGTTCGCCGCCGTCCTCATCCCGACCGGCGCGGCGGCGCTGGTGTTCAGCGTGGCCTGCAACAGCTTCGTGCAGCTGGGCGTGGACCCGCACATGCGCGGCCGGGTGCTGGCGCTCTACTTCATCTGCTTCATGGGTGGGACGCCGGTCGGTGCGCCGCTGATCGGCTGGGTCTCCGAGCGCTTCGGTGCGCCCTGGGGGTTCATCGGCGGCGGCCTGGTCGTCGTGGTGACGGCGATCGCCGCGGGGGCGGTGCTCTCCCGGGGCCGGCAGGTGCGCCTGGAGCTGCACGTCCGCCCCCCCAGCATGCAGCTGCACGTCGCGGCCGCCACGTCGCCGACCCGCGCTGCCGGGCTGGCCGCGGTGGCCGACGGCGAGCCGCCCGGGGAGCAGGGGACGCGCGACCAGATGCGCTGAGACGCGCGCATCTGGGTGATCGGCCGATTCCATTGCGTGACCGGCGCGGTAGCACTCAGCGTTCGCGTTGTCACAGGGCGGTGTCCGACGTACGTTCGGTAGGTGCCCTCAGGAGGGTCTGTCTCCGCGCAAGCCGGGGCGTCGTTGCTGCAGCTGGGTGGCACCGTCGCCCTGTTGGTCGTGGGCGTGGCCGTCCTGGTCCTGCTGCTCCGCTGGGCCACCGGCCAGCTCCAGGCCGACCGGGCGGCCCGCCGCCGCGCCCGGGCCCTCCCCGAGTCCGCCGCCCGCCCGGCCGCGCCCCTCCCCGCTGCGGCACCGCCCCGCCGCCGGGCCACCGGCTCCCATCCCGCCGGGCGTCGGGTGCCGCGGAACACGGTCGCGACCGGGCCGACCGAGCGCCCACATCGGCCGCTGGAGCGGGTCGCGGCCGACCTGCGCCGGCTCGCCCGCGAGCTCGCCATGGTGCCCGGCGGGATGCCGATGGAGCGCCGCCGCGGTCTGCTCGCCGCCTACGACGACCTGCTCGTGGAGGCCGCTGTGCTGCTCGAGGTGCCCCAGCAGCTGACCGAGGTCCCCGAGGAGGCCCGCGAGTTCGAGCGCATCCGGCTGCTCGGGGCGCTCGAGGCCGCCGGGCTGGTGGTGACCGGCTGACCGAGTCGGCACCCCGGCTCCCCTCGGCCGGCCGGCTGTTCCTCGCCGTCGACCCGCCCGTACCGGCCGTCAGCGACCTCGAGCGGGCGCTCCAGCCACTGCGTCCGGCCCCCGGTGCGCCCCGGTGGACGCCGACGTCCCGCTGGCACCTGACCCTGGCGTTCCTCGACGAGGTGCCGCTGCCGCTGCTGACCCCCCTGCGCGCGGCGGTGGCCCCTGCGGTCGCCCGCACGCCGCCGATGTCCCTGCAGTTGGCCGGTGGTGGACGGTTCGGGTCGCGCCGTCGTCCCTCGGTCTGCTGGGTCGGGCTGGGCGGTGACGTGCCGCAGCTGACCGCGCTCGCCGGGCGGCTGGCCGACGCCGCGCGGGCGGTCGGCCTCCCGGTCGAGGACCGGCCGTTCCGGGCGCACCTGACCGTGGGGCGGTGGCGGCCCGGCCAGCCGGCGGACGGCGACCTGCCCGAACGGCTCGCCGGGTACCGCGGCCCGGCCTGGCCGGTGCACGAGGTGGTGCTGTGGCGCAGCCACCTCGGCCCCGAGCCGCGCTACGAGCGGACGGCGGCCTGGCCGGTCGGCTGAGCCCTGCACCTGCGGTGGTGGTCGGCCTGGCACGCTGTCCGCCGTGCCGCAGACCGATCCCCGTTCCGCCTTCGACACCGCGACCGCCGTCGCCCGCACCGAGGGCGGGGGCCTGGCCGCCGACCTCGACCCGGGGTGGGACGTCGGCGGCGGCATCCTGAACGGCGGGTACCTGCTGTCCGTCGCCGGCCGGGCCGCCGTCCTGGAGTCGCCGCACGCCCACCCGGTCGCGCTGTCGGCCAGCTACCTGCACGCCGCCGCGGCCGGTCCGGCGACGCTCACCGTCGCCCCGGGGCCGGCCGGCCGGACGCTCGCCCACTCGGCCGTCGTGCTGGCCGACGCCGCCGGGCCGGCGGTGACCGTCCAGGCGACGACGGCGACGCTCACGGCCGACGCCGCGTCGTACTCGTCGCCGATGCCGGCCGCGACCCCCGTGCAGGACTGCGTCTCCATCGCCGAGAACGCCCACCTGGCGCCGTCGTCGGTGTCGGTGCCGGGGCTCACCCAGCGGGTCGATGTCCGGCTGGACCCGCTGACCGCCGGCTGGGCGCTGGGACAGCCGGGGGAGGAGCCGATGATGCGGGCCTGGCTGCGGTTCGCCGACGGCCGCGACCCCGACCCGCTGGCGCTGGTCACCTTCGCCGACGCGCTGCCGCCGACGTCGTGGGCGATCGGCCTGTTCGGCTGGGCGCCCACGGTGCAGCTGCAGGTGCTGGTCCGTGCGCTGCCGGCGCCGGGGTGGTGCCTGGTCGAGGCGCGGGCGAACGAGATCGCCGGCGGCTGGCTGGACGAGGACTACCGGATCTGGGACTCCACCGGCCGGCTGGTCGCCCAGAGCCGCCAGCTCGCCCGGGCGCCGCGCACCTGACTCAGGCGTCCTCGCGGAGCACGCTCGCCGGGTCGGCGCGGTCGGCGGCACGCTGGGCGTACAGCGCCGCGAGCCCTGCGACGACGACGGTGGCCACCGCGGTGCCGGCGATCGCCGGCCAGGGCACGTCCAGCAGCGGGGTGGGCGGCCGCACCAGGTCGACGTCCAGCCGCCGGTACACCAGCGCCACGGCCCCCGCGGCCAGCAGCGCGCCCAGCAGCAGCCCGGCCACGGCCACCCCGACCAGCTCGACGAGCAGCGAGCGCAGGTGCGCGCCCCGGGAGAGCCCCAGCCGGCGGGCCATCACGTACCCGGAGACGCGGCTGCGGGAGCGCGCCTCCAGGTACAGCAGCAGCCCACCGACGGCGATCACCCCGACGAAGACGGCGAGGGCGGAGAGGTAGCCGAAGGTCCAGGTGATGCCCAGGAAGTTGGCGCTCTCCTGCACCCCGCCGGGGGTGAGGACGCGGATGTTCTGCGCGCCCGCGTCGGTCAGGGCGTCGATCCCGGCGCCGAGGTCACCCTTCGTCCACAGCTCGGCGGCGGGCGCGGCCCCGGCGTTCCGGGTGATCTCCGGCAGCCGATCGGCATCGACGAGGACGACCGGGTCGTCGCTGCGGCGACCGGGGAGGACCCGGGCCGTGGCGGTCACCTCCGCCGGCACCGCCGTGCTGCCCAGTCGGAGGTCGGGGTCGCCGGCCGGGAGCCCGGCGGCGACCACCGGCAGCCGCCCGTCCACTTCCGGGCCGGTCAGCGCCGCCAGCAGCTCGGCGAGCGGGCGGTCGGCGAAGGAGTCGTCCCAGAAAGCGGTGTCGGCGAAGTCGTCGGGGTCGACGGCCAGCACCTGGACGTCCGTCCGCCCGTCGTCGCCGGCCGCGGCGCTGCCGTCGTAGCGGACGACGTAGGTGCCGGCTGCCTCCAGCGCCGGGGTCACCTCGAACCGGGTGACCGTGGCGGCCGCCGCAGCCGCGCCGATCTGCACGCCCACCTTGGCGTCCAGGGTGGTCTGCGAGCTGGCGGTCAGCGTCGCGGTGTAGCCCAGCACGGCGACCGGGAGGGTGACCGCGACCAGCAGGGTCGCGGTGGCCAGCCGGGCGGCGGTGAGCCGGTTGACGGCGAGGAAGACGGCGGGGGAGCGGCGTCCGGCCCAGCGGCGCAGCCGCGGCAGCAGCGCGGTGACCAGCCGGCCGAGCAGGACGGCGGTGCCGGCGATCGCCAGCAGCGGGAAGGCGACCAGCAGCCCGTTGACCTGGGCCACGTAGGCGACGCTGACCACCGCGTCGCGTGACTGCAGCAGCAGCCAGCACCAGGCCGCGCCGAACAGCAGGGCCAGCTCCCACGGCACCCGGGCCGGCCAGCGCCGGGCGGCGCCGAGCGGCCGCTCAGCGGTGCCCCGGGCCCGTAGCCCGGCCACGGTCGAGGCCGCACCCAGTCCGATGACGAAGGCGGCGACGCCGGCCCAGGCGGCAGCGGTGGTGGCGGAGGGGTCGAGGTCGTCTGCGGGGCCGAGCCCGGCGATCAGCACCCGGGACGCCGCCCAGCCCAGGGCCGCGCCGGCCAGCGCGGGCAGCCCCAGCTCCAGCGCCGCCTTGCCGGCCAGCGGCACCGGCCCGACCCCGCGGGCGGCGAGCAGCCGCACCTCGGTGGCCCGCCGGTCGGCCCAGAAGCTCCCGGCGGAGGCGACCAGCACCAGGGCGAGCAGCGCACCGGCCACCGCGACCGGCACGACCGGGCCACGTAGGCCTGACTCGACCAGGGCGGCGCGCTCCAGCACGTCGGGCAGCCGGTCGTTGGGGACGACGATCGCACGGGCACCCGGCGCGAACGCCAGCGGCAGGCCACTGGCCGCGACGATCCGCTCCTGGGCGGCCTGCTGGTTGCGCACATCGCTGACCGACAGGGACGCGGCGTCCACCGGCACCTGCTGCAGCCGCCTGGCCCAACCCCAGCTGGCGGTGGCGAGCCGGTAGAAGGTGGTCTCGTCCGAGGCCAGCAACAGCGCCGGTGGGGCGGTGTTCGCGGAGGCCTCGTTGGAGAACAGCAGCCGGTAGTCACACCAGTAGGGGTCGTCGGCGTTGCCGACGGCGAGGTCACGGTAGATGCCGGCGACCGGTGCGGTCTGGGTGTTGAAGGTGAGCAGGTCCCCGACCGCGAGGCCCTCCTGCTCGGCGACGGACTCCGGCACCCAGACCCCGGGTCCGTCAACGCGGTCGACGACCTCGACGTGGTCCAGGGCGGTCGGGCGGTGGAAGAGGCTGACCTGGGAGGAGAGTAGAGACCCGTCGGGCCCGCCGATGACCGCCGGCCAGGCCAGAGGGGAGGACGAGCCGATGGTGGCGGTGGCCAGCACCGGCTCGGCCTCGAGCCCGGCGTCCGCCCAGGCCTGCAGCAGCGACTCGTCGAGCTCCGGTCGGGTGCTGCCGTCGCCGCCGTCCAGGGGCTGGAACTGCTCGTCGACGAGTGCTGACTGGACGCCGGTCTGTGGGCGGGCCACCTCGTCGCAGCGCTGGGAGAGCTGCTGCTGCAGGGCCGCGGAGCGGGCGGAGGAGAGGAACAGCGGGGCGGAGGCGACCGCGCAGGCGAGGATCGCCGAGGTCACCAGCACGGCGATGACCGCGGCCGGCTGGCGCAGGCCCAGCCACGGCGCCCGGGTCCACGGCGCCAGCCGCCACAGCGGTGGCCGGCTCACGAGGGGGCGCCTTCGGTGACCACGCCGTCGCGCATGGACAGCACCCGGTCGGCGCGGCCCCAGGCGATCTCGTCGTGCGTGGCGATGAGCACCGCGGAGCCCTCGCGGGCCGCGTCGGTGACGGCGTCGAGCAGCCGGTCGGCGTGCCCGCGGTCCTGGTGGGCGGTCGGTTCGTCGGCCAGCAGCACCGCGGGGCGCAGCAGCAGCGCCCGGGCGACGGCGACCCGCTGCTGCTCGCCGAGGGAGGCCTGGTGCGGGTAGCGGTCGGCGAGGTGGTCGACGCCGAAGGCGCTCAGGAGCGACCGGGCGCGGGGCTCCTCGGCGGCCAGGGTGCCGCTCAGTCGGGCCGGCAGCAGCACGTTGTCGGCCAGGCTGAGGTCGGCGACCAGCCCGAGGGCCTGGGGCACCAGCGCCAGGTCCCGCCAGCCGAAGCCGTCGGGACGGCGGTCGGCGAGCGGGCCCAGGTAGGCGAGCTCGCCCTCGTCGGCGGTCTCCCAGCCACAGAGCAGCGCGAGGAGGGTGCTCTTCCCGGACCCGGAGGGGCCGACGAGGGCGACGAACTCCCCGGGGTCGACCCGCAGGTCGACCCCGGCCAGCGCCGAGACCGTCTCCGCGCCGCGCCGGAACCGCTTCACCAGCCCGGTGCCGGTGAACCCGCCGGCCGGCTGCAGGCGCGGGGTCACGCGGCCACCAGCCGGCCGTGGTCCAGCCGCACGAACCCGTCGGCGATGGCCATCACCCGGGGGTCGTGCGAGGAGATGACGAACCCGACCCCGGCCGCGGCGAGGTCCTCCATCGCAACGAGCACCCGCTCGGCGGCGGCGGTGTCCAGCTCGGCCGTGGGCTCGTCGGCGACGACCAGCGCCGGGTCACCGACGACGCCGCAGGCCACCGCCAGGCGCTGCTGCTCCCCGCCGGAGAGCTGTGCGGGGTGGTGGTCGGCGCGCCCGGCCAGCCCCAGCCGGTCGAGCAGGGCGAGCGCCTCGGCCGCGGTGACCGGGACGCCGCGCAGCGACGCGGCCAGCCGGACCTGCGCGACCGCGTCCAGGTAGGGAAGCAGGTTCTCGCCCGGGCGCTGGAAGAGGTAGGCCACCTGCCGCTGCCGCAGCGCCCGGCGGGCCCGGGCGCCCAGCTGGTCGACCCGTTGACCGGCGATCAGCACCTCCCCGGTGTCGGGGGAGTCGATGCAGGCCAGCAGCCGCAGCAGCGAGGACTTCCCCGACCCGGACGGGCCGACGACCACGGTCACCTGGGCGCGGGGGATCGCCACGCTGACGTCGTCCAGCGCGGTCACCGACTCCGTCGCCGTCCGGTAGGTCTTCCGCACCCCCCGGCAGACGGCGGCCGGCGGCGTCTCCGGAGCGGCGAACACCGGGGTGGCCAGTGGGTCGGCCGCGAAGGAGAAGGCCTCGTCGCTGGTCATCGAGGCGAGAGCCTAGGTGCTGGGCGCAACGACACCAGGGAGGTCGACGTCCCCGGTCAGGTACCGCTGGACCGTGGGGCCGATCGCGGCGACCAGCTCGTCGGCCGACGCCGACGCCAGGGGCTCCACCCGCAGCACGTAGCGGGCCATCACCACCCCGATCAGCTGGGAGGCGACCAGGGAGCCCCGCGCCTCGCCCTCGGCGCGGGGCAGTCCGAGCGTGCCGACCACCCGGCGCAGCACGTGGGAGACCAGGAACTCCCGGAGCAGTCGCGCGGTCCACTCGTTGGTCACGGCCGACCGGACCAGGGCGAGCCCCGCCGCCCGGCCGGGGCCGTCCCACACCTGCAGCAGCAGCCGGACGACGCTGGCGCCGAGGTCCGCCGTCCCGCCGGCGAGCAGCTCGGGCAGCAGCTCCTCGGGGTCGGCCGGGGCCTCGATGGCGGCGAGGAAGAGCTTGTCCTTGCTGCCGAAGTAGTGGTGCACCAGCGCCGGGTCGACCCCTGCCGCGGTCGCGATGACCCGGATCGAGGCGCCGTCGAACCCACGCTCGGCGAAGGTGGCCCGGGCCGCGGCGAGCACCGCCTCCCGGGTGTCGGGGTTGCCCGGACGTCGTCCGGTCGGGCGGGTGCGCCGTGGTCGTGCCGCCGGGTCGCTCAGCTGGTCCTCCTCCGCAGGGTGGCCGCCGCGAGCCCGAGGGCCAGCAGCGTCGCGCCGGCCACCACGCCGACGTCGACCCACATGGTGCCCGTCGCCTCCGCCGAGGCGCCCACCTCCTGCAGTGCCGCCACCGCGTAGCTCAGCGGCAGGACGTCGCTGACCGCCTGGAGCCAGCCGGCCAGCTGGTCCCGCGGCACCAGCAGCCCGCAGAGGAAGAACTGGGGCAGCACGACCACAGGCATGAGCTGCACCGCCTGGAACTCGCTGCGGGCGAAAGCACTGGCCAGCAGCCCCAGCGCCACACCCAGGGCGGCGTCGACGACGGCGATGAGCACGACCAGGGACAGCGAACCGGTGACGTCCAGGTCGTAGACCGTGGTCGCGATCGCCACGGTGACCACCGCCTGCGCCGCCGCGGCCAGGCCGAAGGCGAGGCCGTAGCCGAGCAGCAGGTCCAGCCGGGACAGCGGGGTGGTGAGCAGTCGTTCCAACGTGCCGGAGGTGCGCTCCCGCAGCATGGCGATGCTGGTCACCAGGAACATGACCACGAACGGGAAGACGCCGAGCATGGTCAGCCCGACCCGGTCGAAGGTGTCCGGCTGCCCGGGCGGGGTGGGCACGTCGGCCCACAGCAGGTAGAGCAGCCCGAGCAGGGCGCTGGGCAGCACCAGCAGCATCGCGACCGTGCGGTGGTCGTGCCGCAGCTGGCGGAGCACCCGGCCCGCGGTGGCGGAGGTCAACCGGGGGGAGAGCGCGGTGGTCATGCCGCCACCTCCTGCACCAGGGAGAGGAACGCCTGCTCCAGGTCGTCGGTGCCGGTCCGAGCGCGGAGTTCGGCCGGGGTGGAGTCGCTGAGCAGCCGGCCGTCGCGGAGCAGGAGCAGCCGGTCACAGCGCCCGGCCTCGTCCATCACGTGGCTGGAGACGATCAACGTCGTGCCGGCCGCGGCGAGGGCGTGGAAGCGGCTCCACAGCTCCACCCGGAGCACCGGGTCCAGCCCGACGGTGGGCTCGTCCAGCACGAGCAGCTCCGGTTCGCCGACCAGGGCACAGGCCAGGGAGGCCCGGCCCCGCTGCCCGCCGGAGAGGTCGCCGACCAGCTGGCCGGCGGCGTCGGCCAGCCCGACATCGGCGATCGCCGCGTCGGCGGCTGCCGCGCCCCGCCCGTACAGGGCGGCGAAGTGGCGGGCGTTCTCCCGCACCGTGAGGTCGGCGTAGACGCTGGGCGCCTGGGTGACGTAGCCGACCCGGGACCGCAGCGCGGCCGAACCGGCGGGCCGGCCGAGCACGGTCACGGTGCCCGACCGGACCTGCTGGGCACCGACGACGGCGCGCAGCAGCGTGCTCTTCCCGCTCCCACTGGGCCCCAGCAGGCCGGTGACCTGCCCGGACGGGACCGAGCACCCCACCTCGTGCAGGACCTGGCGGGCACCGCGGTGCACGACGAGATCGGTGACGGTGACGGCGTCCATGACGGCCTCCGAACAACTCAACGGCTGATGAACTCAACGGTAGGTGAGTTCTGCGTCGAGCGTCAAGGCCCGCTCGTGCGGGACGGCTCAGGAGCGGGCGGCGGGGGAGCGGGCGGCGCTGCGCAGCCAGTCGGTGACGTCGACGGCCGTCCGTGGCACGGAGAACAGGTGGCCCTGGACGACGTCGCACCGCAGGGAGGCCAGCGCCTCGGCGGTGAGCGTGTCCTCCACGCCCTCGGCCACGACCGTCATCCCCAGTTCGTGGCCCAGGTCGATGACCGAGCGGACCACGGCGGCGTCCTCGGTCGAGGAGGTCATCTCGGCCACGTAGCTGCGGTCGACCTTGATCTCGCTGACGGGGAGGTGCTTGAGGTGGCTCATCGCGGAGAAGCCGGTGCCGAAGTCGTCGATCGAGATCGCCACCCCGGCGGCGTGCAGCCGCCCCAGCACCTCCCGCGCCCGCTCCGGCTCGGTCAGCAGCGCGCTCTCGGTCACCTCCAGCCGCAGCATCGCCGCGGGGACGCCGTGCGTGCGCAGCCGGCTCAGCACCCGGTCGGGCAGGTCCGCGCGGATCAGCGAACGCGCCGACAGGTTCACCGACACCGGCACGGCGATCCCCTCCGCGCACCACTCCCGCAGCTGCGCCAGGACGGCGTCCAGCACCGCGTCGGTGAGCGGCTCGATCAGCGCGGTCCGCTCGACGGCCGGGAGGAACTCCACGGGGCCCAGCAGGCCGCGGACCGGGTGCTGCCAGCGGACCAGTGCCTCCACGCCGGTGACCCGGCCGGAGTCCAGCGACAGCTGCGGCTGGTAGTGCACCACCAGCTGGCTCTGGGCCAGCCCGAGTCGCAGCTCGGAGAGCAGCAGCAGCCGGCTCCGGTCGTGGTCGTCGGCGCTGGGGTCGTAGAGCTGCACCCCGCTCTGCCGCTCCTTGGCCGTGTACATGGCGATGTCGGCCTGGCGCAGCAGCGCACCGATCTCCAGCGACTCGGCACCGGCCACGGCCACGGCCACCCCGATGCTGACGTCCACGTCGAGGGCGAGGCCGTCGACCAGGAACGGCGTCCCGAGGGCGGCCTGCAGGCGGGCGGCCGCGGCGCAGGCCTCCGCCGCGGTGACGCCGGGGAGCAGCACCGCGAACTCGTCGCCACCGAGCCGGGCGACCAGGTCGACGTCGCGCACCAGCGGCCGCAGCCGCGGGCCGACCTGGGCGAGCAGCCGGTCGCCGTAGCTGTGCCCGAGGGTGTCGTTGACCTCCTTGAAGCGGTCGAGGTCCATCAACAGCACGGCGAGCCGGGCCGGCCCGGTGAGCAGCTCGGCGCCCCGGGCGAGCAGGGCCGCGCGGTTGGGCAGCCCGGTGAGCGCATCATGTGTGGCCTGGACGGCGAGTCGCTGCTGCAGTTCCAGCCGGTCGGTCACGTCCCGGGCGGTGATGAGCAGCCCCCCGATGACCGGGTCGCCGCGACGGTCGGAGGAGCTGACCTCCAGGTGCCGCCAGCTGCCGTCGCGGTGCCGGGCCCGGACCACGAACACTCGGGACAGGGGCTGACCGTCCGGGGCGATCGGTGCACCCGAGGCGGTGAACAGGTCGGCGTCCTCGGCGTGCAGCAGCCCGCCGACGTGCCGGCCCAGCAGCTCCTCGCGGGTCCAGCCGAGCACGTCGGCGACCGAGTCGGAGAGGAAGGAGATCTCCCCGGTCGGCGTCAGCAGGGCCATCACGTCGTTGGTGGCGTGCACGACCGACCGGAAGCGGCGCTCGTGGTCGAGGGCGGCCAGCAGGGCGTTGAACGCGGCTGCCGTGATGCCCAGGTCGTCGCGCGAGCCGACCGGGAGGGCCAGCTCGGCGGCCGGTCGAGACGGGCCCTGCGCCGAGGCGACCGGGTTGCCGACGGTGGTCGCGATGTCGGACAGCCGGCCGGCCAGCACCCGGAGCCGGGAGCCGATGATCCGCCGGACCAGCAGCCAGTTGGCGCAGCCCAGCACGAGGCCGGCGGCCAGGCAGGCCGCCCGGAACGTGGGGGCGCCGGTGTACCGGGCGGGCACGCCGAGGAGTTCGGCGAAGGACGGGAAGACCGCGCCGACGGCGAGTCCCAGCACCGCCATGCCCACGGCCAGGAGGGTGAACGCCGACCAGCGCAGCGGGATGTCCCCGTCGTCGGTCATCCGCTCCATGCGGACGGATCGGCGCCCTGACCTGCGCACTTCAGTGCGGCGGTGCGTGTCTCCCCCAGGAGGGTGGGTCACCGTGACCGGTGGCGCACGACGCTCTGCGGCGAGGGCACGGTGCTCCCCTCCGGGGTGGTCCGGTCCGGCGGGCGAGCCGGTGCTGAGGTCAGGTGGACGGTGGGCCGGACAGTGCCCGGCCCAGCGCGTCGCCAGACTGCCATGCACCGGCGACCTTGGACGGCGCGGACCAGCCGTCACCGCACAGACCCACCCCGTCGGTGAGGACGAACGGCTCGTCCCGGGGGGTCGTCGGCTTCGCCCAGCTCCACCGGTGGACGTGGGTCCACACCGGGTCCTCGTCGATCCCGAGCACGGCGCGCACGGCGGCGACCACGGCCGGGACCGCGCCCTCGGGCGCGTCCAGGTGGGCGGCGGCGGTCTCGGGCGTCGTGTGGGCGACGAGCACGGGGGCGCCGTCCCCGCGCCGGTCGCCGTCGTCGGCCAGCCAGTCCAGCACCGGGGAGTCGTGCACGAAGACGCCGTGCAGGTCGGCGGGCCAGCGGCGGTCGGGCCAGCCGAGCGCCACCGCGAGCGTCGGCTGCCAGCCGCCGGTGCCCAGCGCGCCGGCGATGGCCGAGCCGGTGGGCAGCAGTCGGGCCGCCTGCGGGTCGGGCATGGCCAGGACGACGGCGGCCGCCGGGTCGCCGTCGACGGCCGGGTGCCCGCCGGCCCCGGGGGTCACGGCCTGCACCGTGCGCTCCAGCTGCACGTCCAGCCCGGTGGCGAGGTCGACGACCAGGCCGCGGAGGCCGCCGGCGGTGCCGTACCGCAGCGGCCCGGACGTCGTCCGCTCGATGCCGGCCGGGCCGGCGACCGCGAAGGTGTCGGTCCACGGCCGGACCAGTCCGCGGTCCACCCACCCGGCGACGACCCGGGCGAACCCGTCGTCCTCGCCCACGGTGAAGTAGGAGGCGCCCAGGTCGACGGTGCGGCCGTGCAGGGTCCGGCCGCCCATCCGGCCGCCGAGCCGGCGGCCCCGGTCCAGGACCTGCACCGGCAGCCCCCGGTCGGCCAGGGCCCGGGCGCAGGCGATGCCGGCGATGCCGCCGCCGACGACGGTCGTGGTCTCCGCGTTGCTCACCCGGTCGATCCTGCTGGCGGCCACCGGATCGTGCGCGTCGGGGGCCGGGGATGATCGTCGGCGTGCCCGTCCCCCCTGTGCTGATCACCGACCCGGCCGACGAGCGGGTCGCCGACTTCCGCGACCTGTTCGCCGGCGACCGCAAGCCCGGGACCGAACGCGGCACCGGACCGGTGATCGTGGAGGGGGTGCCGGCGGTCCAGCGGCTGCTCGCCTCGCCCTACCCGGTGCGCAGCGTCTTCGGCATCCCCGGGCGGGTGGCCGACCTGCAGCTGCCCGACGACGTGCCGGCCTACGAGGCCGACCGGTGGGTGCTCTCCGACGTCATCGGGTTCCGGCTGACCCGGGGCGTGCTCGCCTCCGCCGACCGGCTGCCGCCGGCGGACCTGGACGAGCTGCTGGCCGGCCCCGACCCGGCCGCGCCGCGCCGGCTGGCGGTGCTCGAGGGGCTCAACGACCACGAGAACATCGGGTCGATCGCCCGGTCGGCGATGGCCCTCGGGGTCGACGGCCTGCTGCTGGACCCCACCTGCGCGGACCCGCTGTACCGGCGGTGCGTGCGGGTGTCGATGGGGCACGTGCTGTCCCTGCCGATCGCGGTGCTGGGCACCTGGCCGACGGACCTGGACCGGCTGCACGACGCGGGCTACCTCACGGTGGCGCTGACCCCGGCGGCCGACGCCGTGGACCTGGGGGACGTCGACCTCGCCGCCCACCCGCGCACCGCCGTCCTGCTCGGCGCCGAGGGCCCCGGGCTCACCGACGCGGCGAAGGCGGCCGCCCGGGTACGTGCCCGGATCCCGATGCGCAGCGGGGTCGACTCGCTCGGGGTCGCCGCCGCGGCGGCGGTCGCCTTCGCCACGCTGCGCTGACGTCGCGCGGCCAGGCGCTCGCGTCACGGCGTTCCGGCCCCTACCGTTCCGCCATGACGTTCTGGATCGTGACCGGGGCCCTGCTGGTGGCGCTGCTCGCTGCGATGGCCCTGATGGACCGCCGGGCGAAGGCCCGCGGTGCCCGGTTGTCCGGCGACATCGCAGGCGGTCTGCGCGGCGCCTCCGTCCACGGGAACGTCGACGCCCACCGCGGCGCGGACGGCCAGGGGCAGCGCACGGGGCTGGGGGGCGTCAGCGGGATGTGAGGGGCGGCGGTGTGCCCGCTGCGTCAGCCGCGCAGGGAGAGCTTGGCGAGCTCGGCGCGGGCCTGCTCGGCGTGCTGCGGCGCGCACATCACGTCGTAGCGGCTGGCCACCACCTTGCTGGTGCTGGTGAAGTCGCGCTGCCCACGGCTGGTCGAGTAGCCGACCGCCCCGAAGACCGCACCGAAGACCAGCCCGATCAGCAGGCCGGTGAGCACCGAGCCGATCCAGCCGCCGCCGTCCGCGGCGAAGATGCCCAGCAGCAGGCCGACGAAGAGCCCGAACCAGGCGCCGCTGGCCGCACCGGCGGCGATCGCCCGGCCCCAGCTGAGCCGGCCGGTGACCCGCTCGACCATCCGCAGGTCGGTGCCGATGATCGTCACGTTCTCGACCGGGAACTTCTCGTCGGAGAGGAAGTCCACCGCCCGCTGGGCCTGCTCGTAGTCCTCGTAGGACCCGACCTGTACGCCGCCGAGCGGCATGGACACCGAAGCTGACATGTCTGTCTCCGTTCCGCGCCGGCCTGCTGGCGGAGGCCGGACGTTCCGGCCACCCCTCGCATCCCGCAGGACGACGACCGGCGTACTACCCGGAACGACCTCCGCGGACCCCCTGTTCCTCCGACCCCCTCCCGGGTCCTTCCCCCTTCATCACACCAGGCTGTCGGCCCAGGCGCGGTGCAGGTCGGCGAACCGGCCGGCACCACCGACCAGCTCGGCGGGGGAGCCGTCCTCGACGACCCGGCCGGCCTCCATCACCAGCACCCGGTCGGCGATCTCCACCGTGGAGAGCCGGTGGGCGATGATCAGCGCCGTCCGGTCGGCCAGCAGCGTCTGCAGCGCCCGCTGCACCAGCACCTCGCTGGGCACGTCGAGGGAGCTGGTGGCCTCGTCGAGCACCAGCACCGCGGGGTCGGCCAGGAACGCCCGGGCGAAGCTGACCAGCTGGCGCTGACCGGCGGACAGCCGCCCGCCCCGCTTGGCGACCTCGGTGTCGTAGCCCTCCGGCAGCGCCCGGATGAACGCGTCAGCCCCGATCGCCCGGGCCGCCGCCTCGATCTCGGCCCGGCTGGCGTCGGGCTTGCCGAAGGAGATGTTGTCGGCGATCGACCCGGAGAACAGGAAGCTCTCCTGGGTCACCATCACCACCGCCCGACGCAGGTCGGCGTCGGCGAGCCGGTCCAGCGGGACGCCGTCCAGCCGCACCTGCCCGGCTCCCGGGTCGTAGAACCGGGCGGCCAGCCGGGCCAGGGTCGACTTGCCCGCGCCGGTCGCGCCCACGAGCGCGACGGTCTGCCCGGCAGGGATCGTCAGGTCCAGCTGCGGCAGCACGGTCGCGCCGCCGTAGCCGAAGCGGACGCCGTCGAAGACGACTTCCCCGGCGGTCGGCGAGGGCAGCGGCAGCGGATCGGCGGGCTCCGGCACGCTGGAGCGCTCCTCCAGGACGCCGGACAGCTTCTCCAGCGCCGCACTCGCCGACTGGTAGCTGTTGTAGAACATCGCGATGTCCTGCAGCGGGTCGAAGAAGCGACGCAGGTAGACCAGGAACGACAGCAGGAAGCCGACCTCCAGGTCGCCGTCCATCACCCGCAGCGCGCCGTAGCCGAGCACCGCGACGGTGACCAGGTTGCCGATCATGGTCACCGTCGGCACGAAGACGGCGATCAGCCAGAAGGCGCGGTGGTGGGCCTTCCGGTTGGCCTCGTTGAGCTCGGCGTGCAGGCCGTCGTTGCGCGGCTCCCGACGGAACGCCTGCACCGCCCGGATGCCGCCGAAGGTCTCGGTGAACTGCACGATCAGCGCGGCGATGGTCTGCCGGGTGCGCCGGTAGGCCACCGTGGAGCTGCGCTGGAACCAGCGGCCGACGAGGTAGAGCGCCGGGAGGCCGAGCAGCGCGACCAGGCCCAGGGGCAGGTCGAGCACCAGCATCAGGACGCCGATGGACACCACGCTGAACAGGGCGGTGAGCAGCCCGTCGAGCCCCTCGTCCAGCAGCTCGGCGAGCGCCTCGACGTCGCTGGTGAGCCGGCTGATCGTCTTGCCCGACGTGTACCGCTCGTGGAAGGACAGGGGCAGCCCCTGGACATGGGTGAACACCCGCCGCCGCAGGGTGAGCAGCACTGCCTGGCCGACCCGCCCGGAGCCGAGGAGGAACCGGTAGCGCAGCGCCGCGTCCAGCACGGCCGCGGCGACCATGGCCGCCGTCGTCCAGACCAGCGGCCAGGGATCGCCGTCCAGCAGCGCCGGGACGGCGACGTCGATGCCGATCCCGATCAGCAGCGGGCCGGCCAGCCAGGCCAGGTTCTGCACGACGATCACGGCCAGCAGCTGCCACAGCACCCGCCGGTGCGGACGCAGCAGCTCGCCGAGCAGCCGCCGGGAGCGGCCGCGGAGGAAGGAGCTGGCGGAGGTGTCGAGGTCGTCGGCGTCCTCGCCGGCCACGCCTCGCCAGTCGGCGTGTGCGTCCGCCGGTGCGCCGGTGGTGGTGGTCACGGCTGCGCCGGTGCCCGGGGTGGTCATGGACAGCCCACCCCGCTCAGGTCGGTGCGGCTCCGGTCGGCGTCGATCGACCCCGCCAGCTCCGATTCCGAGGAGAGCAGCGCCCGGTAGGCGGGCACCTGCGCGAGCAGGTCGGTGTGCCGCCCGACGGCGGTGATCCGGCCGTCCTCCAGCAGGGCCACCCGGTCGGCGAGCAGCACCGTGGAGGCCCGATGGGCGACCACCAGCGCCGTCGTCTCGGCGAGCACCTCGCGCAGCGCACGCTCGACGAGGGCCTCGGTGTGCACGTCCAGGGCGGACAGCGGGTCGTCGAGCACCAGCACCGACGGTCGGCCGAGCACCGCCCGGGCCAGCGCCAGCCGCTGCCGCTGCCCGCCGGACAGCGACAGGCCCTGCTCGCCGATCCGGGTGTCCAGCCCCCACGGCAGCTCGTGCACGAAGTCGGCCTGGGCCACCCGCAGCGCCTCGGCCACCTCGGCGTCCCCGGCGTCCGGCCGGCCCAGCGTGACGTTCTCCCGGACGCTCATGGAGAACAGCGTCGCCTCCTCGAACGCCGTGGCCACCACGGTGCGCAGCTGGGCCAGCGGGAGGTCGCGGACGTCGTGCCCGTCGAGGGTGATCCGCCCGCCGGTGACGTCGTAGAGCCGGGCGACCAGCGCGGTCATCGTCGTCTTGCCCGACCCGGTGGCGCCGACCAGCGCGATCGTCTCGCCGGGCTCGACCTCGAGGTCGACGTCGGTGAGCACCGGGTCGCCGGCGCCGGGGAAGCGGAACCCGACGTGCTCGAAGCGCAACCGGGCCGGCGTGCCCACGGCGGCGGGCCGGGCGCCGGGGGAGTCGGTGACGGTCAGCGGGGCGTCGAGCAGCTCGCCGATCCGGTCACAGGCGCTGGCCGTCTCCTGGGCCTGGGCGAGCAGGAAGCCCAGGGAGAGGATCGGCCACAGCAGCACGGTGAACAACGCGACGAAGCCGATCAGCCCGCCGACGGTCAGGGCACCGCTGCCGACCGCCAGCGAGCCGCCCACCAGGATCACCGCCAGGGTGATCTGCGGCTGGAACTCGAACAGGCACCAGATCAGCGCGAGCGTGCGGACCTTGCCCAGTTCCATGTCGCGCAGCCGCAGGGCCTTGCGGTCGTAGCGGCCGAAGACCATCCCGCTGCGGCCGAGGGACTTGACCACCCGGATGCCCTGGACGGCCTCCTCCACGTCGGTGGCCAGCTCGCCCTGCTCGTCCTGCACCAGCCGGGACTCGGCGTTGTACCGCTTCTCCAGCCGCAGTCCGAAGAAGACCAGCGGCAGGGTCGTGGCCAGCACCGCGACGCCCAGCGGCCAGTAGGTGACCACCAGCAGCACGCCGACGACGACGCAGGTGAGCAGGTTGACGATCAGGAAGACGGCGCCGAAGCCGACGAAGCGCCGGATGGTGGAGACGTCGGAGGTGGCCCGGGACAGCAGCTGACCGGAGGACCAGTGGTCGTGGAAGGCGACCGGCAGCCGCTGCAGCCGCTGGTACAGGGTGTCGCGGAGGTCGCGCTCGATCTGCAGGCTGCTGATGTTCATCGCCCAGCGGCGCAGGAAGAACAAGGCCGCCTCGGCGACGCCGAAGAGCAGCGCCAGGGCGAGCAGCGGGATCAGTGCGGAACGGTCGCCGCGGGCGATCGGCCCCTCGACGATGGCCGGCGTGAGCAGCGGGACGGCCAGCTGGGCGAGGGTGGCGAGCAGTGCGCCGGTGAAGGTCAGCGCGATGAGCCCGCGGTAGGGACGGGCGAAGGGCAGCAGCCGGGTGAGCGCCGACAGCCGGCCCCGGGTGTCGTCGGCGGGGGCGGCGGTCTCGGTCATGGCCGGGTCAGGCTATGCCGGGGGACCGACGGGGACGAACGGATTACGAGCCGGGCCGAGCCGCTGGGTTCAGCGGTTCCGGCGGACCCCGAAGACGATGTCCTCCCAGGCGGGGATGCGGGCGCGCGGGTCCTCGTCCTCGCCGTCGAGCAGCGAGCCCAGCACCGCGGTGTCCTGGCTGTCGGGGTCGACCTCGTCGTAGGCGCTCCGGCGGGGGAGCCCGTCGTCCGGGCCGTCGCCGGCGGGGATCCCGCCGTCAGTGGCGGGTGCGGCGACCGGATCGCCGTCGGCCGGGACGTCGGCCCGGGCTTCGTCGTCCCGGGCTTCGTCGTCCCGGGCTTCCTCGTCCCGGGCTTCGTCGGTCGCCCCCTGGTCGTCCGCGTCGCCGTGGTCGTCGTCGGCCGGCTCGGCGTCGGACTGCGCCTCGTCCTCGCGGTGCTCGTCGCTGCGGACCACGGAGATCCCCCGGCGGGAGACCGGCGCGGCGGGCAGGCCGGCCGGGACGTCCGGGACGACCCGGACCAGCCGGGTGCCCTCGGCGAAGTCCATCGTCGTCGCGTCGACCGGGGTCACCGTCCGGGCCGGGATGTCGTAGCTCCAGCGGGTGCTGCCGGACTTGTGCCCGGCCTGCCAGTCCGCGCGCACCTGCCAGGTGCCGTCCTCGGCGCGGTGCGCGTCCCAGCCGACGGTCTCCAGGTCGGCGCCGAGCAGCCGCAGCCGCTCGGACATGAACTGCTCCAGGGGCACGCTGGGCGTGCCCTCGGACAGCCGCACCCGCGCGCCGCGGGCCTGCTCGGCGACCCGGGCGCGCTCCTGCAGCACCGGGTGGGCGAAGCGCATGATCCGCTCGACCCGGGTGCCGGAGGCGTGCGCCACCTGTTCGGGGGTCTCGCCGGCCCGGATCCGGGCCTGGATGACCCGAGGGGGCAGGTCGTCGGCCACCTCGACCGGGGCCTGGCGCGGGGCCTCGATGCGGAGGGCCGCCCGCAGTCGGTCGTCCACGGGCAGCTCGAAGCGCTCGCCGTCGTCCGTCGAGTCGGGCGCGTCCGCGGCGAGCACCAGGCGCTCGCCGTCCTCGGAGAGCGCCAACAGGCGCAGGGAGCGCATGGGGGCGGCCTCCAGGAGGGGCTCGGTGCGATCGCGGACCAGACCAGCGTCACGCTAACGGCGCACCGTCGGGCCCGCGCCGTCGACACGCCCGGTACGGCGCGTCGGCTCGACAAGGGCCCTCGCGGCGTCCTCGTGCCGGCCGGGAGGCCCGGTCGCCGCCCGCCGGGGCAACGACCAGAATGGTCACCTCGGCAGCCCCGGACCCGCCCGGCCACGTGCCGACGACGACGGCGGGGGACGGTGGGACATCAGGCCGGCGCAGTGCGGCGCCGTTCCAGGACAGGGGAGGGGCGCACGTGTGCGGCATCTCGGGTGAGGTCCGGTTCGACGGTGGCGTCGCCGACATGGCGGCGGTCAGCGCCATGTGCGACCAGCTGCAGCGACGGGGGCCCGACGGCTCGGGCGGCTGGCAGGCCGGGCCGGTGGCGCTCGGGCACCGGCGGCTGAAGATCATCGACCTGACCGACGCGGGCGCGCAGCCGATGGTGGACGCGGAGCTCGGGCTGACGATGGTCTTCAACGGGATCATCTACAACTACAAGGAGCTGCGCGCCGAGCTGGAGGGCGTCGGCTACCGCTTCTTCTCCACCTCCGACACCGAGGTCGTGCTGAAGGCCTACCACCGGTGGGGCGCGGCCTGCGTCGAGCGGTTCCTGGGGATGTTCGCGTTCGCCGTCGTCGAGCGGGACTCCGGCCGGGTGGTGCTGGCCCGCGACCGCTTCGGGATCAAGCCGCTCTACCTCAGCCGCGGGCCGGGGCGGGTCCGGTTCGCCTCCTCGTTGCCCGCGCTCGTCCGCGCCGGGGGCGTGGACACCAGCATCGACCCGGTCGCGCTGCACCACTACATGTCCTTCCACGCCGTCGTCCCGGCGCCGCGCACGATCCTGGCGGGGGTGGGCAAGCTGCCGCCGGCCACGGTGCGCACCTACGAGGCCGACGGCCGGGAGTCCGACTGGGAGTACTGGCGCCCGGTGCACGAGCGGCGGGCCGAGTTCGCCGGCCTGGACGCCGGGGAGTGGCAGGAGCGGGTGCTGGAGTCGCTGCGCGTGGCGGTGCGCCGGCGGATGGTCGCCGACGTCCCGGTGGGCGTGCTGCTGTCCGGCGGGGTCGACTCCAGCCTCGTCGTCGGCCTGCTGGCCGAGGAGGGGCAGCGTGGGCTGGCCACGTTCTCCATCGGCTTCGAGGCCGTGGGCGAGCGGTCCGGTGACGAGTTCGCGTACTCCGACGTGATCGCCGAGACCTTCGGGACCGACCACCACCGGCTGATGGTGCCCAGCGCCGACGTGCACGCCGGTCTCGACGGGGCGGTCGCGGCGATGAGCGAGCCGCAGGTCAGCCACGACGCGGTCGCCTTCTACCTGCTCTCCCAGCAGGTCAGCCAGCACGTCAAGGTGGTGCAGAGCGGTCAGGGCGCCGACGAGGTGATGGCCGGCTACGACTGGTACCCGCCGCTGGACGGCGTCCCGGCCGAGCAGGCCGTCGACGTCTATGCGCGGCACTTCGTCGACCGGCCGCACGGCGAGCTGGCCACCCAGCTCGCCGACCGCTGGATGGTGACCGACGACGTCAGCCGGGCGCTGATCGCCGAGCACTTCGCCCGGCCCGGCGCGGAGACGGCGTTGGACAAGGCGCTGCGGCTGGACTCGACGATCATGCTGGTCGACGACCCGGTCAAGCGCGTGGACAACATGACGATGGCCTGGGGCCTGGAGGCCCGGGTGCCGTTCCTGGACCACGAGTTCGTGGAGCTGGCCGCCGCCGTCCCGCCGGAGCTCAAGCTCGCCCACGGCGGCAAGGGCGTGCTCAAGGACGCCGCCCGCAAGGTCATCCCCGCCGACGTGATCGACCGGCCGAAGGGCTACTTCCCGGTGCCGGCGATCACCGACCTGCACGGCGACTACCTGGAGACGGTGCGCGCGGCGCTGCACGCACCGGAAGCCCGGGAACGCGGCCTGTTCCGCACCGACTACGTGGAACGACTGCTCGCCGACCCGAACAGCCACCGCACGACCCTGGGCGCCAACCAGCTGTGGCAGGTCGGGCTGCTCGAGCTGTGGCTGCAGCGACACGGCATCCGCTGACCTGACGTGGCCGCGCTCACGGCGCGGCGAGGAACACCACCACGCCGTCCGTCTGCTCCACTCGGGGCCGGCGGACGGCGTGGTGCGGTCCAGCACCCGTCGCGCCGTCCGACCGATCCCCGACCGAGGAGGTGTGCCGTGACCGACGTCCTGCGCAAGACCGGACTGTCCACCGAGGTGCGCCTCGCCGTCGCCGAGATCGCCGGCGCCCCGGGCGCCTGGTGCCCCAGCCTGGCGCCGACGGGGGACCGGGTGGCCTACGTGAGCGACCGCTCCGGCGTCCCCCGGCTGGAGGTCGCCGCGCTGGACCAGCAGACCCCGCCGGCGGTGCTGTCCGGTGCCGAGGAGGAGGTCGTCTCGGTCGCGTGGTCGCCGGACGGCGCCTGGCTCGCCTACCTGGTGAGCCCCGGCGGCTCCATCTGCGCGCAGCTGTGGGCGGTCCGGCCCGACGGCACCGAGCGGCACCTGGTCGCCGGGCAGGACCCACGCGCCACCGTCTTCGCCGGCGGGTGGACCGCGGGTGGCCACTACGTCTGCTCGATCGCCCCCGGGGACGGCCCGGGCGCCGACGTCGTCCTGGTCGACGTGGTCAGTGGTGCCCACCGCACCCTGGCCACCGGCGGCTTCCTCGCCGTCACCGCCGTCTCCGCCGACGAGCGGACGGTGCTGGCCCGGCGGGGCCCGCGCGGGCACCGGCACATCGTGCTGGTCGACGTCGCCACCGGCGCCCAGCAGCGGGTCATCCCGCTCGACGCCCCGGGTGGTGACTCCTCCGAGGACGGCCGGTTCGCCCCGGACGGCTCGGCGGTCTTCCTCCGCGCTGCGCTCCCGGCCCGGCCCGGGCTGCCGCGCAGCGACCGCACCGCGCTGGTCCGGGTCCCACTGGACGCCGGTCGGCAGCCGGGCCCGGCCCAGGTGCTCATCGCCCGGCCCGACGCCGACCTGGACTCCTACGCCGTCCGCGCCGACGGCACGGTGCTGTGCGTCTGGAACGCCGACGGGGTCACCGAGCTGGAGCTGCGGGACCTGGCCGAGGGCGGCCTGCTGCGCACCGTGTCGCTGCCGCACCCGGTCATGCCCGGCTGGTCGCTGTCGGCCGACGGCGGCACGCTGCTGGCCGAGCTGACCGGCCCCACGTCCCCCCGCTCGCTGTGGTCGGTCCCGCTGGACGTCGACGGGGAGCCGGTGCCGCTGCCCAGCACGCCCCGCCACCCCGACCCGCACCTCCTGGTGACGCCGGTCCGGCTGCGCTACCCGGCCGCCGACGGCACCGAGCTGGACGGCTGGTTGTACACGCCGCAGGGGGTGGCCGGCCCCAACCGCACGGTGGTGAGCTTCCACGGCGGCCCGGAGGGGCAGGAGCGGCCGGACTACCACCCGGTGGCCCAGTCGCTGGTCGCCGCCGGGCTGACCGTGTTCGCGCCGAACGTGCGGGGCTCGGGCGGACAGGGCCGGGCGTTCATGGCCGCCGACGACCTCGCTGCCCGGGAGGCGTCGTTCACCGACGTCGTCGCCACCGTCGAGCACCTGGTGGGCGAGGGGATCGCGGTGCCGGGCCGGGTCGGTTCGCACGGCTGGTCCTACGGCGGCTACCTGACGCTGGTGGCGCTCACCCGTTGGCCGGACCTGTTCGCCGCCGGTGCCACGCTGGCCGGGATGAGCGACCTGCGCACCTTCTTCGCGGGCACCGAGCCGTGGATGGCGGCGGCCTCGGTCACCGAGTACGGCGACCCGGTCACCGACCGGGACATGCTGGCCGCGATCTCCCCGATGACCGCGCTGGACCGGCTGCGGTCGCCGGTGCTGCTCACCCACGGCGACCGGGACACCAACGTGCCGGTGCTGGAGTCGATCCAGGCGCACCAGGAGCTGACCGCGCTCGGCGCGCCGGCCGAGCTGCTCCTCCTACGGGGTGAGGGTCACACGATCGTGGGACGGGAGAACGTGCTGCACCTGTCGGAGCGGGTCGCGGAGTGGTTCGATCGCTGGCTGTGAACCCGCGATGACCGACGCCTCCGGCGTCTTCGCGCGCTATACCGGCTCGGCGGACGACGAGGCGACGGGTGTGCGGCGGTCGGCCTACCGCCCCGTGCTGCAGGCGCTGGACGACCTCGGTGCCGACGGGATCGGCGCGGTCGTCGACGCGATCGACCGGGAACGCCGGTCGCGCGGGGTGGTGGCCGGCAGCTACGTCGACGGCCGGGTGCAGGAGCGGCCGCTCCCGCTCTGCCCGGTGCCCCGCGTCGTCCCGGCCGCCGACTGGGCGCACGTCGCCCGCGGCGCCGAACAGCGGCACCGGGCGCTGAACGCCTTCCTCGCCGACGTCTACCGCCCGGCCGGGCGGCGCCGCACCGACCCCGACCGGCACCCGGAGGTGGTCCGCGCCGGCGTCGTGCCGGCATGGGTCGTCGCCGCCAGCCCGGGGCTGCGCGCGTCGGCGGCCGGCCTGGCCGTGCCCGGTCAGCAGCGGGCCACCGTCGCGGGTCTGGACCTGCGGCACGGTCCGGCGGGCTGGGTGGCGGTCGCGGACGACCTGCGGACGCCGACGGGCATCGGGTACGCCCTCAGCGACCGGGCCAGCAGCCGGGCCGCGCTGCCGGAGCTCCACGCCGCGGCCGAGGCCGCCGGGCTCGCCGACCCGGCCGAGGCGGTGCCCCTGCTGCGGGCGGCGCTGGCCGAGGCCGCACCGTCGGCGTGCACCGGAACGCCGCAGCTGGCCCTGCTGTCGGAGGGGCCGCGCAGCACCAGCTGGTTCGAGCACCGGCAGCTGGCCGAGGCGATGGACGTCCCGATCGCCACGCCGGACACGCTCTGGCCGACCCGCGGTGGGGGAGTCGCGGTGCAGGTGGACGGGCAGCGGCTGCGGGTCGACGTCCTCCACCTGCGGCTGGACGAGGCCGGGCTGGCCGCACACCTGACGCCGAGCGGGGCGGCGCTGGACGTGCTGCTCGGTGCCGCGGTGCGGGCCGGGGAGCTGGCGCTGGCCAACGTGCCGGGCAACGGCGTGGCCGACGGCGAGGCCACCTACCGGTACGTGCCGGAGCTGATCCGGTTCTACCTCGGTGAGGAGCCGGTGCTGGAGACCATGCGCACCTGGCTGCTGGCCGACGACGCCGAGCTCGCCGAAGTGCGCGACCGGCTGCACGAGCTGGTCGTGACGCCGGTCGACGGGTACGGCGGTCGCGGGATGGTGGTCGGTCCGCGCTGCTCGGCGGCCGAGCTGGCCGAGCTGCACGCCGAGGTCGCGGCCGCCCCGCACCGCTTCATCGCCCAGGAGCCGCTCGACGTCTCCACGGTGCCCGCCGTCGTCGACGGCTCGCTGGCGCCCCGCGTCGCCGGCCTGCGGGTGTTCACCGTCGCCGGCGCCACCACCCGGGCACTGCCCGCGCCGTGGACCCAGGTGACGCTGGCCGAGGGCTCAACCGTGCTGGACGGCAGCAAGGACACCTGGCTGCTGCCCTGACGGCCCCCGTCCCGGAGCTCGGGACGGCGTCCCTACAGCTTGCCGACGACGTGGTCGACGCAGGCGGTCAGTGCGCTCACGTCGTCGGGGTCGATCGCCGGGAACATGCCCACCCGCAGCTGGTTGCGGCCCAGCTTGCGGTACGGCTCGACGTCGACGACGCCGTGGGCGCGCAGCGTCGTGGCGACCAGCGCGGCATCGACCGACTCGTCGAAGTCGACCGTGCCGACCACGAGGGAGCGCTGTTCGGGGTCGGCGACGAACGGCGAGGTGTAGGAGGTCTTCTCCGCCCACCCGTAGAGCCGGCTCGCCGACTCCTCGCTCCGCGCCACCGCACCGGACAGCCCGCCCAGGCCCAGCATCCAGTCGATCTGGTCGGCCAGCAGGAAGAGCGTGGCGACCGCCGGGGTGTTGTAGGTCTGGTCCTTGCCGGAGTTGTCGACGGCGATCGACAGGTCCAGGAAGCCGGGGATCCAGCGGTCGGAGGCCTTGATCTCGGCCACCCGCTCCAGCGCCGCGGCCGACATGAGCGCGATCCACAGACCGCCGTCGCTGGCGAAGGACTTCTGCGGGGCGAAGTAGTAGACGTCGGTCTGCGCGACGTCCACCGGCAGCCCGCCGGCACCGGACGTCGCGTCGATGAGCACCAGGGCGTCGGCGTCGATGCCCGACGGGCGGGAGACCGGCGCCATGACCCCGGTCGAGGTCTCGTTGTGCGCCCAGGCGTAGGCGTCGACCCCGGCCTCGGCCGTCGGCAGCGCCAGCGAGCCGGGCGCGGCCTTGGCGATCACCGGGGCCTCGAGGAACGGCGCCTCGGCGACCCCGGAGGCGAACTTCGCGGAGAACTCGCCGTAGCTGCCGTGCGCGCTGCGCCGGCGGATGAGGCCGATGGTCGCGGCGTCCCAGAACGCCGTCGTCCCGCCGTTGCCGAGCACCACCTCGTAGCCGTCGGGCAGGTCGAAGAGCTGGGACAGGCCCTCCCGGACCCGCTTGACCAGGCCCTTCACCGGCGCCTGCCGGTGCGAGGTGCCCATCAGCCCGGCCCCGTCGGTCGCCAGGGCGCGCAGCGCCTCGGGGCGGACCTTGGAGGGGCCGCACCCGAAGCGGCCGTCCCGGGGGAGCAGGTCGGTGGGGATGGTGATGCTCATGTGCGGTCTGCCTCTCGGATGGTCCTTCGTCAGGCTGGGGCGGGGGCGGGCTCGCCGATCGACTTGGTCTGGATGGTGTCCCAGCCCTCGACGTCCTCGGGCTTGCGCGGGTCGGGCCCGACGTAGCGCGCCGACGGGCGCACCAGCCGCCCGGTGTTCTTCTGCTCCAGGATGTGCGCGCACCAGCCGGCGGTGCGGGCGCAGCTGAACATCGAGGTGAACATGTGGCTGGGCACCTCGGCGAAGTCCAGCACGATCGCGGCCCAGAACTCGACGTTGGTCTCGATCGGGCGGTCCGGACGACGCTCGCGCAGCTCGGCGAGAGCGGCCTTCTCGAGGGCCAGGGCGGCCTCGAAGCGGGGCGCACCCAGCTCCTCGGCGGCCCGGCGCAGCACCCGGGCGCGGGGGTCCTCGGCGCGGTAGACGCGGTGGCCGAAGCCCATCAGCCGGTCGCCCTTGTCCAGCAGGTCCTTCACGTACCCCTCCGCGTCGCCGGAGGCCTCGACGCCGTCCAGCATGTGCAGCACGCGGGAGGGGGCGCCGCCGTGCAACGGGCCGGACATCGCCCCGATCGCGCCGGACAGCGAGGCGGCGACGTCGGCCCCGGTGGAGGCGATGACCCGGGCGGTGAAGGTCGAGGCGTTCATGCCGTGCTCGGCGGCCGAGGTCCAGTAGGCGTCGACGGCGGCGACGTGCCGCGGGTCGGGCTCGCCGCGCCAGCGGACCATGAACCGCTCGACGATGCTGGAGGCCTCGTCGATCCGCTTCTGCGGCACGGCCGGGACGCCGATGCCGCGGGCCGACTGGGCCACGTAGGACAGCGCCATGACCGCGGCTCGGGCCAGCTCGTCGCGGGCCTCCTCGGCGGAGATGTCCAGCAGCGGGCGGTAGCCCCAGATCGGGGTCAGCATCGCCAGCGCGGCCTGCACGTCGACCCGGACGTCGCCGGTGTGCACCGGGATGGGGAACGGCTCGGCCGGGGGCAGGCCGGGGCCGAACTTCCCGTCGACCAGCAGTGCCCAGACGTTGCCGAAGGTGACCTTGCCGACCAGGTCCTCGATGTCGACGCCGCGGTAGCGCAGCGCCCCACCGTCCTTGTCCGGCTCCGCGATGGTGGTCTCGAAGGCGATGACGCCCTCCAGGCCCGGTACGAAGTCGTCGGCCATCTCGCATGCTCCTCTGCGCGCGGGTGGGGACGGACGCTGGTCAGCGCACGACGAGCCCCAACTTAGGGGCTGGCCGGCCCCGTGGTGCACCCGGGAGGCCCCGGCCAGCGGGCGGTGCGCGCTGCAACGGTGGCAGCATGAGCCGGTGGCCGACCTGATCCGCATGCGCAGGGACTACGACGACAGTGGCTTCGGCGAGGAGGGCCTCGCGGCCACCTGGGTGGAGCAGTTCGACCGCTGGTTCGCCGACGCCGTCGCCGCCGAGCTGCCCGAGCCCAACGCCATGGTGGTGGCCACCGCCGACGCCGACGGCGCACCCGATGCCCGCGTCGTGCTGATGAAGGGCTACGACGCCGACGGGTTCCTCTTCGGCACCAACTACGCCTCGACCAAGGGCACCCAGCTCGCCGTCAATCCCCGGGCCACCCTGGTCTTCCCCTGGCACGCCCAGCAGCGGCAGGTCCGGGTCTCCGGTGCCGTCGAGCGGATCGGGCCGACCGCGTCGGACCTGCTCTGGGACCCGCGGCCCCGCGGCTCGCAGCTGGCCGCGGCCGCCTCGATCCAGTCGACGGTGGTCGAGTCGCGGGAGCTGCTGCGCACCCGGGTGACCGAGCTGGACGCCCAGACCCCGCCCGGGCAGCTGCCGCGCCCGGAGAACTGGGGCGGCTACCGGGTGCTGCCCGAGCGGGTGGAGTTCTGGCAGGGCGGCCATGACCGCCTGCACGACCGGCTGGTGTTCGTGCGCGATGACGAGGAAGGCGGCGGCTGGGTGGTGCAGCGCCTGGCCCCGTGAGGCCCGGCAACAAGAGGGGCCAAAATCGCGACTTTGGCCCCAACACCCCGGTGGATCCGGTCGAGGGTGGGCATCCGGTCGAGCAGCCGCAGCCGGTGACCCGCCGGCGCGGCTGGGCGCTGGACACCACGCCGCTGCGCAACCGCGCCTATCGCCGGGTGTTCGGCGGTGTCGCGGTGACGATGCTCGGCCAGCAGATGACGCTGGTCGCCGTCCCGTACCAGGTCTACGAGCTGACCGGCTCCTCGCTGATGGTCGGGCTGACCTCGGTCGTCGCGCTGGTGCCGCTGGTCGTCTTCGGCCTGCTCGGCGGGGCGATCGCCGACGCCATGGACCGCCGCCTGCTGATGCTGATCAGCTCGACGGGTGCGGCGGTCACCAGTGCGCTGCTGGCCGTGCAGGCGCTGCTGCCCGGGGACGGGCACGTCAGCGTGCTGTGGGTGCTGGCCGCCGCCGTCTCCGGGTTCGCCGCGGTCAACCAGCCCGCCCGCAGCGCGGTGATCCCGGCGCTGGTGGGGCGGGACCAGGTCGCGGCGGCCAACGCGCTGGCGATGACGGTGCGCCAGGCGGGCGTGATCGTCGGGCCGCTGCTGGCCGGCCTGCTCATCGGCCTGGGCGACCTCTCGATCGTCTACACGATCGACGCCCTCGGCTTCGTCGCCGCCGTCCTGCTGCTGCGCGGGCTGCCGCCACTGCCGCCGGAGGGCGTCTCCGGTCCGCTGCGGCTCGGCGCGGCCGTGCGTGGGGTCGGGGAGGGGTTCGCCTTCCTGCGCACCCAGCCGGTGCTGCTGATGACCTTCGTCGTCGACGTCATCGCGATGCTCTTCGCCTGGCCGCAGGCGGTCTTCCCCGAGCTGTCCCAGACCGTGTACCGGGGTGACGCCAACAGCCTGGGCTGGTTGTTCGCCGGGGTGTCGATCGGCTCGCTGCTGATGGGCCTGACGTCGGGCTGGGTCAGCCGGGTCGACCGGCAGGGCGCCGTCGTGCTGGCCGCCATCGCGGTGTGGGGCGTGGCGATCATCGGCTTCGGGCTGGCCTCGACGCTGTGGCTGGCGGTGCTCTGCCTCGCCGTCGCAGGCGCCGGCGACATGGTCAGCGCGGTGCTCCGTTCGGCGATGCTGCAGACGGCGGCGCCGGATGAGATGCGCGGCCGGATGCAGGGCGTGTTCATCGTGGTCGTCGCCGGCGGGCCACGGCTGGGCGACCTGCGCGCCGGTCTGATGGCCAGCAGCGTCGGCGTCACCGCGGCGATGGTCTCCGGTGGCGTGGTGATCGTGGTGGCGATGGCCGTGGTCGCCGTCGCGGTGCCGTCGTTCTGGCTGTTCCGGGCGTCCCGGGCCGACGAGGTGGCCCGCGACGCCCACCGCCGGCTGGCCGACGAGCACGCCGCGCCGCCCGAGGGGTGAGCCCTCCGCGCCCGGGTACGGGGGCGGCCATGGCACTCCCGCGGGTCCTCGTCCTCGTCCTCGCCGGTGGCAAGGGCAGCCGCCTCGAACTGCTCACCGAGACCCGGGCCAAGCCCGCCGTCCCGTTCGCCGGGGTCTACCGGCTCATCGACTTCCCGCTGTCCAACTGCGAGCACTCGCAGATCCCCGACGTCTGGGTGTCCGAGCAGTACCAGCCGCAGTCGGTGAACGAGCACCTGGCCAACGGCCGCCCGTGGGACCTGGACCGCACCACCGGCGGGCTGATGATGCTGCCGCCGTTCCAGGGCAGTGAGCGGGGCGGCTTCACCATGGGCACCGCCGACGGGCTCTGGCGGCAGTCCCAGCTCATCCGGGACTTCGGTGCCGACGCGCTCGTGGTGGTCAGCTCCGATGCGGTCTACAAGCTCGACTACCGCGACGTCGTCGAGGCCCACCTGGGCTCCGGGGCCGAGGTCACCATGGTCACCACCGAGGTCGAGAAGGCCGACGCCAGCCGCTACGGCATCATCCAGGCCGCGGGCGACGGCACGGTCACCGACTACGCCTACAAGCCCGACGATCCGGCGACGACGACCGCCACCAACGAGGTCTTCGTCTTCTCCCCGGACGAGACACTGGACCGGCTCGAGGCGATCAGCGACCAGATCGGCGAGGACGGCCTGGAGGACCTGGGCACCCACCTGCTGCCGGCGCAGACGAAGGACGGGCTGGCCCGGGCGTACCCGCTGAACGGCTACTGGCGGGACGTGGGCACCGTCGAGTCCTACTGGGAGGCCCACCGCGAGTTCCGCTGCGAGGAGCCGCCGATCGACCTGGACGAGCCGAGCTGGCCGATCCACACCCGCGGCGGCCGGCACAGCGCCGCACGTCTGCTGAGCGGTGCGGTGGTCGAGGACAGCCTGGTGTCCGGGGGCACCCGGGTGGCCGGGGAGGTCCGCGGCTCGGTGCTGTCGCCGGGGGTGGTCGTCGAGTCGGGGGCGAGCGTCATCGACTCGGTCCTGCTGCCCGGCTCCCGGGTGCGCGCCGGGGCCACCGTCACCCGCACCGTCCTGGACGACGGGGTGACGGTGGGGGAGCGGGCCACGGTCGGTGGGGACGGCGCGATCACCCTGGTCGGCCGGCGGGCGACGGTCGAAGCCGGGACCGAGCTCTCCGCCGGGGCCCGCCATCCCGAACCCGAGGACGACTGACCCCCCGGGGCCAGAAGCGCGATCTTGGCCCCTCGCGGGTGTCAGGCGAGGGCGTGGGCGACGACCCGGAGGTCGGCCACGAGGGCGTCGTAGGCGGCGGCCCGGGCGTCGTCCGGCGTCCGGAGCACGGCGGAGGGGTGCGCCGTGGCGAGCACCCAGGTCTGGTGCGGGGCGTCCTCGTCCTGGTCGGCGTCGGGCAGCGACGCCTCCGCCGCACGGACGCCCGGCGGCGTCCACGGCAGCAGCTGCCCCCGCTCGCGGGTGATCCGGAACGACGGCGAGATCAGCGCCTTGGCGGCCACCGCGCCCAGGCAGACCACCACCTCCGGCTGGAGGACGGCGAACTCCGCCTCCAGCCACGGGCGGCAGGCCATCAGGTGCTCCGCACCCGGGGACTGGTGGATCCGCCGCTTCGGGGTGGGCGTGAACCGGAAGTGCTTCACCGAGTTCGTCACGTAGGCGTCGCGCCGGTCGATGGCGGCGTCGGTCAGCGCGCGGTCCAGCAGCTTCCCGGCGGGGCCGACGAACGGCTCGCCCGCGCGGTCCTCCTGGTCGCCGGGCTGCTCGCCGACGAAGACGATCCGCGCGGTCTCCGGGCCCTCGCCGAAGACGGTCTGGGTGGCCGGCTCCCACAGCTCGCAGGCCCGGCAGTCGGCCGCCGCCTCGCGCAGCCCGGCCAGGCCCACGCCGCTGGGCACCTGCGCTGGGTGGTCGCCCGTGGTCATGTCCCGATCCCACCCGACCTGGGGCGCCACCGCAGCGCGAGAGAGGGACACGCCGGACTGTTCACTTGACGATTCGGAAAGTCATCAGACAGTCTCGCCGTGGAAGATCACGATCCAGCGCAGACACCGAACCCCCGGAGGGGCAGTGCTCGAGTTCGACGGCCTGGTCAAGGCCTACGGCGACAACCAGGTGCTCAAGGGGGTGAGCTTCTCCGTCGCCCCCGGGCAGATGTTCGGCTTCTGCGGCTCCAACGGTGCGGGGAAGACCACCACCATGCGGATCGCGATGGGCCTGGCGCGGGCCGATGCGGGGCAGGTGCGCTGGTCGGGCCGGCCGGTCGACGAGGCGGTCCGCCGCCGGATCGGCTACATGCCCGAGGAGCGTGGCCTCTACCCGAAGATGAAGGTCGGCGAGCAGCTGGCCTACTTCGCCCGGCTGCACGGCATGGACGCCGGACCCGCGAACCGCGCCGCCGAGACCTGGGCCGAACGGATGGGGCTGGGCGAGCGCCGCGGCGACCGGGTGGAGAAGCTGTCGCTGGGCAACCAGCAGCGCGTGCAGCTCGCCGCCGCGCTGGTCAGCGAGCCCGACGTGCTGATCCTGGACGAGCCGTTCTCCGGTCTCGACCCGGTCGGCGTCGACTCCCTGGCCGAGGCGCTGCTCGAGCAGTGCCGCCGCGGCGTCCCCGTCGTCTTCTCCAGCCACCAGCTGGACCTGGTCGAGCGGCTCTGCGATGCCGTGGGCATCCTCGCCCGCGGCTCGATCGTGGCCAGCGGCACCGTCGCCGAGCTGCGGTCCACGACCGCCGGCCGGCAGCTGCGGGTGGTCGTCCCCGACGCGTCGCCCGGCTGGGCCGCCGGGGTGCCCGGTGTGCGGGTGGTCTCCGAGCAGCGAGGTGACACCGTGCTCGAACTCGCCCCCGACGGCGACGACCAGCAGGTGCTCGCCGCAGCCCTGGCCACCGGCCGGGTCACCCACTTCGCCTGGCGGGAGCCGACCCTGGTCGAGCTGTTCCGCGACGCCGTCACGACCCCTCAGGAGGTGGCGGCATGACCGCGACCGCACACCGCGACGTGAGCGCCCCGGCACCGGCGCACTCCGACGTGAAGCCGCACAGCCCGGCACAGCTGGTCCGTCTGGTGGCCGGCCGGGAGATCTCCACCCGGATCCGGGACAAGGGCTTCCTGATCGGCTCGGCCGTCATCATCCTGCTGATCCTCGGGATGCTCGTCTTCCAGGTCGTGATCAACAGCGGGGCCGACGACACCCGGGTGGGGGTCGTCGGCGGTGACTCCGCCATCAGCGGGGCGCTGGAGAGCCAGGGCGAGGCACTGGGCACGAACGTCGACGTCGTCGCGTTCGAGGACGAGGCGGCGGCCCGGACGGCGGTCGAGGACGGCGACGTCGAGGGCGCGCTGCTCGGGCCGTCGGAGGCCCAGCCGCAGCTGCTGGTGGAGAGCGGCGGCGGGCAGATCGACACCCTCGTGCAGGGTGCGCTGCAGAACCTGTCCATCACCACCCAGCTGGACGACGCCGGGGTGCAGCTCGACCCGCCGCCCACGGTGGAGGTCGTCGCGCTGGAGGCCGACGCGGACGCCGACCTGGAGGCGGCGATCGTGGCCCTGGTCGGGGTGGTCGTCCTCTACAGCCTGCTGATCCTCTTCGGCCAGTTCGTCGCCCAGGGCGTCGTGGAGGAGAAGTCGAGCCGGGTGGTCGAGCTGCTGCTGGCGACGATGCGCCCCTGGCAGCTGCTGGCCGGCAAGATCCTCGGCCTCGGCCTGCTCGGGCTGATGCAGATGATGGTCATCGCGGTGGTCGGTGTGGTCGGGGCACTGGCCTTCGACGTCGTCGACCTGCCCGGCCGGCTGATCGGCACGGTGGTCACGGTGATCGCCTGGTTCGTGCTCGGGTACGCCTTCTACGCCTCGGTGTTCGCTGCGGCGGCGTCGCTGGTGAGCCGGCAGGAGGACCTGGGCAGCGTGATCACCCCGGCCTCGCTGCTGCTGGTGGTCGGGTTCGTCGTCTCCATCCAGGCGGCCCAGGAGCCGACCGGGACGCTGTCGACGGTCACCTCCTTCATCCCGGGGCTCTCGCCGCTGGTCATGCCGGTGCGGCAGGCCGCCGGCGGGGCCGAGTGGTGGGAGGTGGGCGTGTCCGCCCTCCTGATGGTGATCGCCATCGCCGTCATCGTCCGGATCGGCGGGCGGATCTACGCCGGCGCGCTGCTGCGCACCGGCGGCCGGATCAAGCTGCGCGAGGCCCTGGCCGCCGAGAAGGCCTGACCCCGGTCCGCCCGGGATCAGGTCACCTGGTCGTGTGGGTACCTACCTGGTGGTCTGCCACCGGGTAGGTCCCCCTGGGATCAGGTCACCTGATCCCAGGGGGACAGCGGCGGTCAGGCTTGGCGGAGGGCGGTGAGGGGGCCGCGGTAGGGGTTCGCCGGCGGGCCGCTGACCCCGGGCCGCACGGTGAACAGCCGGCCGGCGTCCGGCTGCGCGGCCCGGGCGGCGTCGTCCATGCCGTGCACCGACGTGCTGATCACCAGCAGGTCGCCGACGAACGCGCAGCTGGTGGTGTTCTGCGCGGCGACCTCGACGACCGCGAGCAGCTCGCCGTCGGGGGACCACCGTCGCACCTGGGCGCCGCCCCACAGCGCCGTCCAGAGGCAGCCCTCGCCGTCGACGGTGAGGCCGTCGGCGACGCCGTCGGGGTCGTCGCTGAAGTCCAGCAGCACCCGGCGCTCGCCGAAGGTGCCGGTGTCCAGGTCGTACTCGAACGCCCACACCGTCTTCGCGCCGGAGTCGGAGAGGTACACGGTGCGGTCGTCGGGTGACCAGCCGAGCCCGTTGGAGATCGTGAGTCCGTCGAGCACGGTGCTGACCGTGCCGTCGAGGTCGAGCCGGTAGAGGCTGCCGGCGCCGGGTCGCTCGTCGAAGGCCATCGTCCCGGCGAAGAACCGGCCGGCCCGGTCGCAGGCGCCGTCGTTCATCCGGGTGCCGCCCGCGGACTCCGAGCCGCCCTCCCCGGCGAGCTCGATCAGCACCTGCGCGTCCCCCTCGGCGGTCAGCCGGGTGATGCCGGCCCCGGCACCCAGCAGCCAGCCGCCGGCGGCCGCCGGGGCGACGAACCCCACCGTGTCCCCGCCGCGGTGCGAGGCCACCGGGACGACGTCGTCCCCGGCGATCGTGCCGCGCCGGACCAGCCCCGCGGTGATGTCCACCCAGAGCAGTTCCTGCGTGGCGGCGTCGAAGACGGGGCCCTCTCCGTGCTCGGCCGGGACGGGGCTGGTCGGTGTCGCCTGCAGTCGGATCACCCGCCCATCCTCCCCGGGACACCCGACCGTCACACCGGTTGCGGATACTGCCCCCGTGTCCGAAGCCACCGTCGACGTTGCCGACCTGCGCCCCTCCGGGGCTCCCACCGATCCGGACGACCGAACCGACGAGCCCTTGCGGGCCGACATCCGACTGCTGGGCCGAGTGCTCGGGGAGGTGATCGGCGAGCAGGCCGGCACCGACGTCCTGGAGCTGGTCGAGGCCACCCGGGTCGAGGCCTTCCGGATCCGCCGCTCCGAGGTGGGCCGCTCCGAGCTCGCCGACCGGCTGGCCCAGCTGGACCTGCACGAGGCCAACCACGTCGTCCGGGCGTTCAGCCACTTCTCGCTGCTGGCCAACATCGCCGAGGACGTGCACCACGAGCGCCGCCGCCGGCACCACCGCCGGGAGGGCTCGCCCCCGCAGAAGGGGAGCCTGGCGGCGTCGTTGGACCTGCTGGACGAGGCCGGCCTCGACGGCGACACGGTGGCCCGGGAACTGGCGGGTGCGCTCGTCGTCCCGGTGGTCACCGCCCACCCGACCGAGGTGCGCCGCCGCACGATCTCCCAGGTGCAGCAGCAGGTCACCGACCTGATCCGCCAGCGCGACGACGCCGGGCCGTACGGGATCGACGCGCGGGCCTGGGCGGCGCACCTCTCCCGCGAGGTGCTCACCCTCTGGCAGACGGCGCTGCTCCGGCTGTCCCGGCTGCGGCTGGCCGACGAGATCGACGAGGCACTGCGCTACTACGACCTGTCGCTGTTCGAGGTCGTCCCGGCGATCAACACCGAGCTCCGCCAGGCTCTGCGCGAGCGCTGGCCGGACGCCGACCTGCTGGCCACCCCGATGTTGCAGCCGGGTTCCTGGATCGGCGGCGACCGCGACGGCAACCCGTTCGTCACCGCCGACGCCGTCCGCCGGGCGACCACCCGGCAGGCCGAGACGGCGCTGCGCCACCACCTCGCCGAGCTGATCTGCCTGGCCGACGAGCTGTCGATGTCCGACCGGCTGGTGACGCCCACCGACGAGGTCTACGCGCTGGCCGAGGCCTCCGGCGACGACTCCCCGTTCCGTGGCGACGAGCCCTACCGGCGTGCGCTGCGCGGGGTCTACCGGCGGCTGGCCGCGACCGCGCGGCGGGTCCTGGGCTCGGTGCCGGGGGAGGAGCCGGACGTCGAGCTGCCGCCCTACGAGCTGCCCGAGGAGCTGATCGCCGACCTCGCGACCGTCGACGCCTCGCTGCGCAGCCACGGGGCGGGTGCGCTGGCCGACGACCGGCTGGCCCGGCTGCGCGACGCGGTGGAGGTCTTCGGCTTCCACCTGTGCGGGCTGGACATGCGGCAGAACTCCGCGGTGCACGAGGAGGTGCTGGGCGAGCTGCTGGCCTGGGCCGGGGTGTGCGACGACTACGCCGCCCTCGACGAGGCGGCCCGGGTCGAGCTGCTCACCGGCGAGCTGCAGCTGCGCCGGCCGCTGGTGCGCCCCGGTGCCGAGCTCTCCGAGCTGGCCCGCGGCGAGCTGGACCTGCTGGTGGCGGCCGCCGAGCAGGTGGCGCTGCTCGGCCCGCGGGCGATCCCGAACTACGTGATCAGCATGTGCGAGTCGGTGAGCGACGTGCTGGAGGTCGCCGTCCTGCTCAAGGAGGTCGGGCTGCTCGACCCGGGCGCCTCGACTCCGGACGGTGGGGTCGGTCCCACCTGCTCGGTGGGCATCTCCCCGCTGTTCGAGACGATCGGCGACCTCCAGGCCGCCGGCACGATCCTGGGCGCGATGCTGGACCAGCCGCTGTACCGGGCGCTGGTGGCCAACCGCGGCGACGCCCAGGAGGTGATGCTCGGCTACAGCGACAGCAACAAGGACGGCGGCTACCTGGCTGCCAACTGGGCGCTGTACCGGGCCGAGCTGGCGCTGGTCGAGGTCGCCCGGGCGAACGGCATCCGGCTGCGGCTCTTCCACGGCCGCGGCGGCACCGTCGGCCGGGGCGGCGGCCCCAGCTACGAGGCGATCCGGGCCCAGCCGCCGGGGTCGGTCGCCGGGGCGCTGCGGATCACCGAGCAGGGCGAGGTGATCGCGGCCAAGTACGCCTCACCCGACCTGGCCCGCCGGAACCTGGAGGCGCTGGTCGCGGCCACCCTGGAGTCGACGCTGCTGGACATCGAGGGCCTGGGCACCGACGCTGAGGACGCCTACACGCTGCTCGACGACCTGGCGGCCCGGGCGCAGGGCGCCTACCGGGCGCTGGTGCACGAGACCCCCGGCTTCGTCGAGTGGTTCCGCGCCGCGACGCCGATCCGGGAGCTGGCCGAGCTGAACATCGGCAGCCGGCCGCCGTCCCGCAAGGCCGGCGACAAGATCGCCGACCTGCGGGCGATCCCGTGGGTGTTCAGCTGGTCCCAGGCGCGGATCATGCTGCCCGGCTGGTACGGCACGGGGACGGCGCTGGAGTCCTGGGTCGACGGGGACCCCGGCCGGCTGGCCCAGCTGCAGGACCTGCACGAGCGGTGGCCGTTCTTCCGCACCGTGCTGTCCAACATGGGCATGGTGCTGGCCAAGACCGACCTGGAGCTGGCCGCCCGCTACGCCGAGCTGGTGCCCGACCCCGAGCTGCGCGACCGGGTGTTCAGCCAGATCACCGCCGAGCACGAGCGGACGGTGCGGATGCTGCTGGCGGTCACCGGCGACGCCGAGCTGCTGGCGGACAACCCGTCACTGGCCCGGTCGATCCGCAACCGGTTCCCCTACCTGGAGCCGCTGCACCACCTGCAGGTGGAGATGCTGCGTCGCCGCCGGGAGGGCGACGACGACGAACTGGTGCGCCGCTGCATCCAGCTGAGCGTCAACGGCGTCGCCACCGCCCTGCGCAACTCCGGCTGATGTGCGCTGACGGCGGGTTCCACCTCCGGAACCCGCCGTCAGCGCACAGTGCTCAGGGGCGGGCGGCCTCGATGGCGGCGGCCAGCCGGCGGACGCCCTCGTCGACGTCGCCGGGCTGCACGGCCGAGTAGGCCAGCCGGAAGCTGTTGTGCCCGCCCTCGAGCAGGAAGTCGGTCCCCGGCACGATCGCCACCCCACGGGAGGCGGCCTCGGTGGTGATCCGGGCGACGTCGTGGCCCTCGCCCTCGGGCAGCGACACCCACAGGAAGTACCCGCCCTCGGGACGGCGGAAGGTCGCCTGCGGCAGGTGCTCGCGCAGCGCGTCGTCCAGCAGCCCGACCCGCTCGGCCAGCGCCGACTTCACCCGCTCCAGCGCGGCCGGGAACCGCTCGCCCTGCAGGTAGGCGTACACCGTGCCCTGGGCGACCATGTTCGGCGCGATGTAGGTGTTGGTGGCGCGGACCTGGATCTTCTTGATCAGCGCCGGCGGCCCGACCAGGTAGCCGACCCGGATCCCCGGGCAGACCGTCTTGGAGAACGACGAGGCGTAGACGACGTGCTCGCTGGCCGCGCCGCCGTCCAGCTCCAGCATCCGCGGCAACGGCTCCCCGCTGAACCGGATGTCGACGTACGGGTCGTCCTCGAACAGCACGAAGTCGTGCTCGCGGGCCAGCTCCAGCAGCCGCTCGCGCTTGGCCAGCGAGAGCGTGTAGCCGGCCGGGTTCTGGAAGTTGGGGATGACGTGCGCCAGCGTCGGCCGCAGCCCACCCTCGAGCAGGGCGGCGAGCTCGTCGACGGAGATGCCGTCCTCCTCCAGCGTCACCAGGTGCACGTCGGCGCCGCGGTTGCGCAGCCCGAGCAGGGTGCGGTCGTAGGTGGGCCGCTCGGTCACCACCGCGGCGCCCGGCGTGGCCAGCTCGTCGAAGAGGAAGGCGTCGGCCTGCATCGAGCCGTTGGTCACCAGCACGTGCTCGACCGGGACGCCGTGCTTCTCGGCGATCCACGTGCGCAGCGGCACGTAGCCGACCGCCGTCCCGTAGCCGGTCATCCCGGCCGGGTCGGAGTCGAACGCGGCGACGGCGGCCTGCTTGAGGCCCTCGACGTCGACGATGTCGGTCGACGGGGCGCCGCGGGCGAAGGAGATCAGCGTGGTGGCGGGCGAGGTCTGTGCTGAGCCGGTCACGAGACCGAGTCTGCCGTACCGCGCCACCCCGGGCTCAGCCCTCCTGCGCTGCCGCGGCGGCCCGGACGGCGTCCAGCAACTGCTGTCGGTCGTGGAGCGTGGTGCGGGCCCGGCCGTGGACGGCGCCGAGGGCGATCTCGGCGGCGTCGATGGCCCGCCAGTCGGACAGCAGCACGGGGTGCCCACCGCGGGCGAGCAGGGTGTCGACCCAGTCGTCGTCCCCGCCGGGCGCCAGCACCCCGGCGGCGACGTCGGCCAGCAGCGAGGCGACGGTCTCCCGGGCGTCGTGCTTGTTGGTGCCGACGACGCCGGTCGGCCCCCGCTTGATCCACCCGGCCACGTACTCGCCGCGGCTGACCTCGCCGTCGCGGACCACCCGGCCGGCGTCGTGCGGCACGGTGCCCCCGTCCAGCGGCAGCCCGGGCAGCGCGTGCCCGCGGTAGCCGACCGAGCGCACCACCAGGTCGGCCGGGACGACCTCGAGCTCCCCGGTGCCCACCGCCCGGCCGTCGGCGTCGACCCGGGTGCGCTCCACCTCCACCCCGATGACCCGGTCCGTGCCGAGCAGGCGGACCGGGCGGGCGTGGAAGCGCAGCCGCACGCTCACCGTGCCGAGGGCGGCCTCGTGGCCGGCGTAGTCGGCGAGTGCGGCGAGGTTGCGGGCGACGTGCCGGTCCTCGGCGGCCAGCGCCGCGTCCCCGGCGTCGGTGAGGTCGGCCGGGTCGACCAACACCGTCGCGGCGGCCAGGTGGCCCAGCTCGCGCAGCTCCTGGGTGGTGAAGCTGGCCTGCGCCGGGCCGCGGCGGCCGAGCACGGTGATCCGCTCGACCGGTGCGGCGGCCAGGGTGTCGAGCACGTGGTGCGGCATGTCGGTGGGGTGCAGCTCGGCGGCGGAGCGGGCCAGCACCCGGGCCACGTCGAGGGCCACGTTGCCCACGCCGACCACCACGACGTCCCGGGCCCGGGACACCAGCTCCTCGACCCGCCCCCGGTCGGCGTCGGGGTGCCCGCAGTACCAGGCGACGACGTCGGTGGCGGCCAGGCTGCCGGGCAGCTCCTCGCCGGGGATGCCCAGCGTGCGGTCACCGGCCGCGCCGTAGGTGTAGACGACGGCGTCGACGTGCCGGCGCAGCTCGTCCAGGGTCAGGTCGGTGCCGATCTCCACGTTGCCGACGAAGCGCACCCGCTCGTGGTCCAGGGTGTGGTGCAGCGTCTCGCGCAGCGCTCGCATCTTCAGGTGGTCCGGGGCGATGCCGTGCCGCACCAGGCCGAACGGGGTGGGCAACCGGTCGATCAGGTCGACGGCGACCGGGACGTCGTCCTGCCCGGCGAGCGCGTCGGCGGCGTAGATGCCCGCCGGTCCGGCACCGACGACGGCGACGCGCAGGGGGCGTCCGGGCAGCGATCGGTCGGGCACAGTGGGTTCGGCCACGCCCGCATCGTCGTCCCGATGACGGGTAGGCGCCAGGGTGAACCCGGGCAGCCGTGCCCGACCACCGCTGAGGAGTCCTGCGTGTCCATCACGATCGTCGCCACCATCTCGCCCAAGCCCGGCCGGGCCGACGCCGTCCGGGAGGCGTTCACCGCCGCGATCCCGAAGGTGCACGAGGAGCCCGGCTGCGAGCTCTACGCGCTGCACGAGGACGGCTACGGCTTCGTGATGATCGAGCGCTGGGCCACCCAGGACGACGTCAAGGCCCACGGGGCGGGGGAGACGTTCAACCAGCTCACCGAGAGCGTCAAGGACGACCTGACCGAGCCGATCGGCGTCCGGCTGCTGCACGCCGTGCCCGCCGGCGACGACGCCAAGGGCGCCCTTCAGACCGCCTGACAGGTGGGGCACCAGAAGAGGTTGCGGCCGGCCATCAGCTCGGTGCGCACCTCGGTGCCGCAGACCCGGCAGGGCAGCCCGGCGCGCCGGTAGACGTAGTGGGCGTCCTCCCGGAGCGCCGGGCCGCGGCGGCGCTCCCGGTCGGCCCGTTCGGTGGTGACGATCCGACCGGCCTTGACCCCGGCCCTCATCAGCGTCACCAGGTCGGCCCACAGCCGGTCCCAGAGCTCGGCGTCGACGTCCCGGCCCAGCCGGAAGGGGCTCAGCCGCTGCCGGAACAGGACCTCCGCCCGGTAGACGTTCCCGACGCCGGCGAGCACGGCCTGGTCCATGAGCAGTTGGCCGATGGTGGTCCGGCTGCGGGAGATGCGGGCGAACGCCTTGGCCGGTTCCGACCGCCGGCGCAGCGGGTCCGGGCCCAGCCGGTCGAGGATCAGCTGCACCTCGCCGTCGGTGATCAGGTCGCAGGCGGTGGCGCCGCGCAGGTCGGTCCACACACCCGCGCCGTCCTCACCCGGCCCCTCCCAGCGCATCCGCAGGGCGCCGCGGGGAACCGGTGGCAGTCCGGTGCCGGAGGTGAACTTCCCGTAGAGGCCCAGGTGCACGTGCACGACGTCCGGCCCGAAGAAGGCGAACAGGTGCTTGCCGTAGGAGGTGACCTCGTCGAGCACCCGGCCGTCGAGCAGCTCGGCCTGCCCGGCGAAGCGACCCTGCGGGCTGGTCACGTGCACCTCGCGGCCGGCGAACGCGGCCTGCTGCTCGCGGGCCAACCGGAACAGGGTGTGGCCCTCAGGCACCGACGATCACGCCGTCCAGCTTCACCCGCGCGGGCCTCGTCCGCCACGACGGCCCGGGTGACCCCGCCGACACCCTGGGGCCAAAGTCGCGACTTTGGCCCCAGGGTCTAGCGGGCGCGGACGGCGGCGTAGCGGTCCAGGGACACCTGGCGTTCGTGGGCGTGGTCGACGACCGGCTCCGGGTAGCCGGCCGGGACGCCGCCGGGCGCCGTCCACGGTTCGTGCACGTGCTTCGGGTCGAGGTCGCGCAGCTCGGGCACCCAGCGCTTCACGTAGCTGCCGTCCGGGTCGAACTTCTTGCCCTGGGTGATCGGGTTGAACACCCGGTAGTACGGCGAGGCGTCGGTGCCGGTGCCGGCCACCCACTGCCAGCCGTGGTTGTTGCTGGCCAGGTCGCCGTCGACCAGGTGCTGCATGAAGTACCGCGCGCCGCGGGTCCACTCCTGGTGCAGGTCCTTGACCAGGAACGAGGCGACGATCATCCGCACCCGGTTGTGCACGTAGGCCTCACCGAGCAGCTGCCGCATCCCGGCGTCGACGATCGGGAAGCCGGTGCGGCCGGTCTCCCAGGCGCGCACCAGCTCCTCGGCGTCCGGCCCGGAGTCGTAGCCCATGCCCTGCAGTTCGGGCTTGAGGTACTCGCGGGCCGAGTCGGGCCGGTGCCACAGGACGTCTGCGTAGAAGTCGCGCCAGGCGAGCTCGTCGGTGTAGCGGCGCACCGACTCCGAGCCCTCCTCGGCGGCCAGGTCGGCGAGCAGCGTGCGCGGGTGGATGCAGCCGTACTTCAGGTAGGCCGACAACCGGCTCGTCCCGTTGGTCGCCGGGCGGTCGCGACCCTCGTCGTAGCCGAGCAGCCGTTCGTCGCGGAACCGGTGCCAGGCCTCCAGGGCCGCGGCCTCGCCGGCGGCAGGCAGCTGGACGTCGTCCAGGGCCGGGCGCGGCGGGCGGTCGTCGGAGCGGACGCCGCGCTGCCACGGGACCTGGTCCGGTCGGACGGCGGGGGAGTGCCAGCCGTGTTCCCGCCAGGCGCGGGCGAACGGGGTGAAGACCTGGAACGGCGTGCCGTCCCGCTTGACCACCCGTCCGGGGGCGACCGCGTACGGCGAGCCGGTGCGCACCAGTGGGACGTCGCCCAGCGCCCGCTCGACCGCCTGGTCCCGGCGCCGTCCGTACGGGCCGGCGTCGGCGGTGACGTGCACGCTCACCGCGCCCAGCTCTGCCGCCAGCCGGGGGAGGACGGCGGCCGGGTCGCCGGTGCGCGTGACGAGAGCGCCGTCGGTGGCGCTGTCGAGTTCGGTGAGGCAGTCGAGCAGGAACCGCCGGCGCGGCTCGCCGGAGGGGCCGTAGAGCCGGTCGTCGAAGACGAAGACGGGGACGACGGTGCCCCCGGGCCCGGCGGCGTCGACGGCGGCGAGCAGGGCCGGGTGGTCGCTGAGACGCAGGTCGCGGCGGAACCAGAGCAGCGCGGTGGGCACCCGACCGAGCCTAGGAAGCCCCGGGCGGCGCCGCTGGGTGATCAGCTGCCGGGCGGCTCAGCTGTGGGCGGGCGCCAGACCGAAGGTGGGCCGGTCGGCCTCGGCGACGAGGTCCAGCTGCTCGGGGTGGTCGACCAGGTACTTGCGGATGAACGAGCAGTAGGGGAGCACGTGCAGGCCCCGCTCGCGCGCGGCGGTGAGGACGGTGGCCACCAGCTGGGTGCCCAGACCCCGGCCGCCCATCGTCGGGTCGATCTCGGTGTGCGGCAGGGTCATCACGTCCTGGTCGACGTGGTAGCTGGCCAGGCCGACGACTCGCTCGCCGTCCCGGATCTCGAAGCGGCCCCGCTCGGGGACGTCGACGACCGTGATCTCCATCTGTGCTCTCCACCTCCCGCGCCTCCGGCGCCGTTGCCGGGGCTCGTGTGCTGAGACAAGGTAACGGTTGCGACACCGTGCCGCCCGCATCTCTCCCGACGAGTCGGGGGGCCAGGTCGTTCCCTGGTGCGGCTCCGCCTCGGTCGCCGTCCTGGTGACGGGCCGTGGCCAACCGCTTCCGAATTGGCGCAATCAGACTGCTGCATGGAGATCTCATGACGATCTCATGACATTGCTGTGCTGCGCTGGGAGGCGGACTCTGCATGCCCGGTCAGACGGCCATACCCCCAGCTCAGTGCGGCGACACGTCCATCAGGACACGGATCTCCGTCGGTTCGACGGAATTGTCTTTGTGCTCTGCGACACCCCGGGTGCGTCACGACCCCATAACGGAATTGCACGATCGACTGAACGTGCCATTTGGCCGCCCAATTCACTGTTAGCGTCCTGTTCCGAGATGGGAGCGGGTCCGCCTGCCCCACCCCGGCTCGCCACCCGGCGCACTGCAGAGTGCGCGCCGACGCCCCCTGGCGTCGTGGACGGCGAGCCGCACCCGCGCCTCGTGGCGCCCGCCCCAGGGGCGGTGCGCCCGGTGGGACGACACGGCCGGTGAGGCTGCTCCTCGGAGTGGCGTGCCCGCGCTCGTCGTCCCGCCCGGCCCGGGGCCGTGTCCGCCGACGAGAGGTTGCCCGTGCCCGCAGTACACGCCGAGGGGTTGTTCAAGGTCTTCGGCCGGCGCACCGCCGAGGCGGTCGACCGGCTCCGGGACGGCGCCTCGGTCGCAGAGGTGCGGGACCGAGGCGCCACGCCGGCCGTCATCGACGTCAGCTTCACCGTCGAGCCGGGCGAGATCTTCGTGGTCATGGGGCTGTCGGGCTCGGGCAAGTCGACGCTGCTGCGGATGCTCAACGGGCTGCTGGAGGTCACTGCCGGCACCGTGCACGTGGGTGAGGCCGAGCTGACCGCGCTGGACGACAAGGCGCTGCGCCGGCTCCGGCAGGAGCAGATGAGCATGGTGTTCCAGCACTTCGCGCTCTTCCCGCATCGCAGCGTGCTGGACAACGCCGCCTACGCCCTCGAGGTGCGCGGCGTCGACCGCGCCACCCGTCGGGCCAAGGCGCAGGAGGCCCTCGCGCTCGTCGGGCTCGACCAGTGGGCCGACCAGAAGCCCGGGCAGCTCTCCGGCGGCATGAAGCAGCGGGTCGGCCTGGCCCGCGCCCTCGCCGCCGACACCGACCTGCTGCTGATGGACGAGGCGTTCAGCGCACTGGACCCGCTGATCCGCCGCGAGATGCAGGACCAGCTGCTGGAGCTTCAGGCCTCGCTGGGCAAGACGATCGTCTTCATCACCCACGACCTGAACGAGGCCATGCGCCTCGGCGACCGGATCGCGATCATGCGCGACGGCCGGGTCGTGCAGATCGGCACGCCCGACCAGATCCTCGAGGCCCCGGCCGACGACTACGTCCGCCAGTTCCTCGCCGACGTCGACCGTGGGCGGGTGTTCACCGCCCGGCACGTCATGGTCGAGGCACCCACCCTGGTCTCCCCGACGGCTGCGCCCGCGCAGGTGCTCCAGGCGATGCAGGACCACCGCTCCGGTTCCGTGCTCGTCGGGGACGGCGACGGCCGGGTGGCCGGCGTGGCCACCGAGGACGCCGTCCGGGCCGCCGTCGCGGCGGGGGCGCCGTCGCTGGCCGGCCTCACCCTGCTGCCCTCGGTCGACGTCCGGGCGACGACCACGCTGAGCGACCTGCTCGCCCCCGCCGCCCAGGACGAGGTGCCGGTGACCGTCGTGGACGACGCCGGCCGGCTGCTCGGGGTGGTGCCCCGGGGCGCGGTCCTGGCCGCACTGGGGGGCGTGCCGCGCCCCGCACCGTCCATCTCGCGGGCACCGGCCGACCCGGTGGGCGCGACCGCCGTGACGACGAAGGAGGCCGTCAGTGGCTGAGACCGTGCTCCGGGCCGCCGAGGACGGCGCCCTGCCGCAGATCCCGGTGGGCGACTGGATCGACACCGGCTTCGACTGGGTCACCGAGAACTTCTCCCCGGTCTTCGACGTGATCAGCGCCGGCACCGAGGCCGGGGTGGAGGGGCTGCGCGACGCGCTGCTGTTCCCCCCGCCGGTCCTGTTCGCCGTGCTGCTGGCCGTGCTCGGCGGCGTGGTGCGGTCGGTGCGCTTCGCCGTCGTCTCCCTGCTGGGGCTGCTGCTGCTGATCAGCATGCGGATGTGGGAGCCGGCCATGGCCACCCTGGCCCTGGTCCTGGTGTCCGCGGTCATCGCGGTCGCGATCGGGATCCCGATCGGGATCGCGGCTGCGAAGAGCGACCGGGTCAGCGCCGCGCTGCGGCCGGTGCTCGACTTCATGCAGACGATGCCGGCCTTCGTCTACCTCGTGCCCGCGGTGACGTTCTTCGGCATCGGCCTCGTCCCGGGCGTCGTCACCACGATCATCTTCGCCATGCCGCCGGGGGTCCGGCTGACCGAGCTGGGCATCCGGCAGGTCGACCCGGAGCTGGTGGAGGCCGGGCACGCCTTCGGCAGCCCACCCGGCCGGATCCTCCGCGGCATCCAGTTGCCGCTCGCCCTGCCGACGATCATGGCCGGGGTCAACCAGGTGATCATGCTGGCGCTGTCCATGGCGGTCATCGCCGGGCTGATCGGCGCGGCCGGGCTGGGTGGCGTAGTCGTCACCAGCATCTCCCGGCTGGACGTCGGGCTGGGCTTCGAGGGCGGCCTGTCGGTCGTCATCCTCGCCATCTACCTCGACCGGTTGACCAGCGCGTTCGGCCAGCGACGGGGAAGGCTGTCCGGCTTCCCGTCCTTCCTGAGCCGCGGTGGCTCGGTCGGCAAGGGCGGCCTCGCCGCCAGCAGCCGGTCCGCCGATGCCGTCACCCCAGTCGGGACCGACCAGAACGCACCCACCGAATCTGCCCGGTAGCCGATCGGCGCGGCCCTCCCGGGCCGTCGCCGCGGAGCCGGAGCACCAACGGTGCGCGGGGCAGTCGACCGCCACCAGAAGTAGGAGAGGAACCACCGCATGAACAAGCACCTGACCACCCGAGGCGCGCGCCTCGCCGCCGGCCTCGCCGCCGTGGCCCTCACCGCCACCGCCTGTGGTGGGGACGCCGAGGAGGACACCACCGCCGCCGGTGGGACGTCGTCCGGCAGTGACTGCGAGACCGTCAACCTGGGCTTCATCCCGTCCTGGACCGACGGCCTGAGCATGGCCCACCTGTGGGACGGCGTCCTCGCCGAGCAGGGCATCGAGGTCGAGATGACCGAGATCTCCGAGGCGGCTCCGCTGTACGCCGGCCTGGCCGGGGGCGACGTCGACGTCTACCCGTCCGCCTGGTCCGAGGTCACCCACGCGGCCTACATGGAGGAGTACGGCGACCAGCTCGAGGACCTCGGTGCCTGGTACGAGGGCGCGAAGCTGACCTTCGCCGTCCCGGAGTACACCGACATCGAGTCGATCGCCGACCTGGCCGGCAACGCCGAGATGTTCGACGGCCGGATCGTCGGCATCGAGCCCGGTGCCGGCCTCACCGCCACCACCAAGGACAGCGTCATGCCGACCTACGGGCTGGAGGAGGACTACACGCTGGTCGAGTCCTCCACCACCGCGATGTTGGCCGAGCTGCAGGCGGCGACCGACGCCAACGAGGACATCGTCGTCACCCTGTGGCGCCCGTTCTGGGCCAACAGCGAGTTCCCGGTCAAGGACCTCGCCGACCCGGAAGGCGCCCTGGGCGACGCCGAGGGCCTGCACACGCTGGCCCGTGAGGGCTTCTCCGCCGACTGCGCCGACGTGGCGTCGATGATGGAGAACGCGACCCTCACCGACGAGCAGTACGGCTCGCTGGAGAACATGGTCGTCAACGAGTACGGCGAGGGCCGGTACGACGAGGCCGTCGACGCCTGGCTCGAGGAGAACCCGGACTTCATGGAGTCCCTGCAGGCCTGATCTCCTCCGCCGCTCGCTGAGTGAGCGGCGCACACCCCAGGGGCCCGACGGCGCGAGCCGTCGGGCCCCTCGGTCGTCGGATACCCTCTCGTCGGCAACCGGGCCCGCGCGCAGCGGCCCGGTGGTGGTGCAGCCGCACCGCCGCAGCCCCCGTAGCTCAGGGGATAGAGCATCGGTTTCCTAAACCGTGTGCCGCAGGTTCGAATCCTGCCGGGGGCACCAGCTGGTCACTGCAGTTCGACGAAGCGCTCCACGTCGGCCGGCCGGCCGGCGATGACGATCTCCGCGCCGTAGGTCAGCACGGTGTCGTAGTCGGCGTGGGTGTAGCTCGCCGTGTTCTCCGGCTTCACCGACACCACGGTGACGTGGTGCTTCTTCCGCAGGCCGGTCTGGCCGAGCGGGACGCCGACGATCTCCCTCGGCGGCTTGGTCTTGGCGAACACCCACTGCGGGTCCAGTTCCACCCAGTCCAGCAGCCGGCCGGCGACCAGGTGCGCGATGCGCTCGCCCATCTCCTGCTCGGGGAAGACGACGTGGTGGGCGCCGATGCGGCTCAGGATGGTCGCCTGCTGCCGGGTCACGGCCTTGGCCCAGATGGTGGGGATCTCCAGCTCGGACAGCAGCGCGGTGGTGAGGATGCTGGCCTCGAGGTGGCCGCCGATGGCCACGACGACGCGGCTGAAGTCGGCGATGCCGATCTCGCTCAGCGCCTCCGCGTCGGTGGTGTCGGCGATGACGACCTGGCCCAGCTGCCCGGACAGCCGCTGCACGATGTCGGGCCGGTTGTCCACGGCGAGCACCTCCGTGCCGCCGCGGGCCAGTTCGAGGGCGAGTGCGGTGCCGAACCGACCCAGGCCGAGCACGGCGACGGGGTCCTTGTGGCTAGCCAACGATGGTCCTCTCCTCGGGGAGCTGGTGCCGGCGGGCGCGGTCGCGGAGCGCGAGCCCCGACGCCAGGGTGAGCGGCCCGATCCGGCCGATGTACATGAGCAGCACGAGCAGCACCTGTCCGGCCGGCGGGAGGTCGGCGGTGATGCCGGTGGACAGGCCGACGGTGGAGAAGGCGGAGACGACCTCGAAGAGCACCACGTCGAAGCTGAAGTCGGTGAGGGCCTCCATGAGGAACGTGGACACGGCGACCACGCCGATGCCGAGCAGTGCGATCGCCAGCGCCTGGCGCTGGTTGGTGCTCGGCACCCGGCGACGGCCGACCTCGACGTCGGGGTCACCGCGCATCTCCGCCCACAGGACGTAGGCCAGCAGGCCGAAGGTGGTCACCTTGATCCCGCCGGCGGTCCCGGCGCTGCCGCCGCCGATGAACATCAGCGCGTCGGTGAGCAGCAGCGTCTCGGGCTGGTAGGCGGCGATGTCGAGGTTGTTGAACCCGGCAGTGCGCGGCATCACCGCCGCGGTGAAGGCGGCCAGCAACGTCGCCCCGGCGCCCAGTGGGCCGAGGGTCCCGGGGTTGCCGCCCTCGGCGATCAGGAACAGCAGGGTCCCGCCGACGAGCAGGACGACGGTGACGATGACGGTGATCCGGGTGAGCACCGACCAGCTCTTCGGCGACCGCCACTCGCGGACCAGCTCGAAGACCACCGGGAAGCCCAGGCCGCCGATGATGATCGCGACGCAGATGGTCAGGCTGATCCACGGGTCGGCCACGTACTGCACGAGGCTGTCGGCGTTGAGCCCGAAGCCGGCGTTGTTGAACGCCGAGACGGCGTGGAACACACCCGAGTAGGCCGCCGACGACAGCGGCTGGTCGTAGCCGGTGGCGAACCGGATCCCGAGCACGACGGCCACCACGGCCTCGACGCCGAGGCTGAAGAGCACCACTCTGCGGATGACCCGGCGGACGTCCGCGGCGGACAGCGCCTTGGTCTCCGCCTGGGCGATCAGCCGGGCCCGGAGCCCCAGTCGGCGGGACAGCACCACCGCGAGCAGGGTGGCAAGCGTCATGATCCCGAGGCCGCCGGCCTGGATGAGCAGCAGGATCACCGCCTGGCCGAAGCCCGACCAGTAGGTGCCGGTGTCGACGGTGACCAGTCCGGTGACGCACACCGCGGACGTGGCGTGGAACAGCGCGGTGAGGAGGTCGGCGCGACCGGGGCCGGCGACGGCGATGGGCAGCGACAGCAGAGCGGTGCCGACGGCGACGGCCACGGCGAAGGCGCCGGCGATGACCCGGCCCGGGTGGTGGAAGCCGCGCGCGGGGGTCGGGCGGCCGGCCGGGTTGCGGATGCCCTGCGTCACCGCAGGCCCGTCGGGCGGGCACAGCGGCGGGCGAGCACGGCGACACGGTGCCACACCTGCCCGGCCGATCCGGCTGTGGAAGGCCGAGCCACGCCACCTGCCGGTCGTGTCGCTCGCCGGGGCGCGGGCGACACTGGGGGACATGACCGCTGCTGATGCCGGGCCGCGGGCCGACCAGAGCCCTCGCCCCCTGACCGACGAGGCGCGCGAGCTGCTCGACGCCCTCCTCGCCCACGAGTTCCTCGGCGTCGCCGAGCTGCGGGCCCAGGTCGGCCGGGCGACCTCGACGTCGGGCTGCCGCTGCGGGTGCGGGACCCTCGACCTCCAGGTGCCCGACGACGTGCCGGCCGCGCCGGCCAGCGGTCCGGCGCCGGTCGAGGGCACCGTCGTCGGTGCCGACGGGTCGCCGGTGGGCGGGGTCCTGCTGTTCGTCGAGGACGGCCGGCTGAGCCGGCTGGACGTCACCTCCCACGGCGACCCGCTCCCGCTGCCCTCCCCGGACCAGGTCACCTGGGGCCCCACCCGGTGGGCGCGCGAGGACACGGTGCGACGGCCCGCCCGGTTCCGCCGGGGGCAGTCCGGCTGAGGGCGCCTCGAGCGGGTACCGGGGCGCCCATGGCACGCCGTGCCGCAGTCGCAGCCGCCGACCGGCCTTGACCCAGTGCTCCGTAAGCCATAGCTTACGTTCGTGCCTGCTTACCAAGCGCGTGACGGCTGGGAGGCGTTGGGTGACCCCACCCGGCGCGCGATCGTGGCCTCGCTCGCCGAGCGGCCGCAGGCCGTCGGCGAGCTCGCCGACGAACTGCCGATCAGCCGGCCGGCCGTGTCCCAGCACCTCAGGGTGCTGAAGGACGCCGGGCTCGTCACCGACCGCGCAGTCGGCACCCGCCGGGTCTACCGGCTCAGCCCCGAGGGCCTCGGTGCCCTCCGGGACCAGCTCGACACGTTCTGGCAGCGGGCCCTCGACGGCTACCAGGACATCGCCGAGCCGGACGTCACCGCACGACCGACACAGGAGCAGCCATGACCGAGACAGTCGCACTCGTGGTCCGCCGGCAGATCGTCGTCCACGCACCGATCGACCGGGCCTTCGCGACGTTCACCGAGCGGTTCGGCGACTTCAAGCCACCGGAGCACAACCTGCTCGGGGTGCCGATCGCCGAGACCGTCTTCGACCCGGAGGTCGGCGGCCACATCACCGACCGGGGCGTCGACGGCAGCGAGTGCCGCTGGGCGCGCGTGCTGGCCTTCGACCCGCCGGACCGCGTCGTCTTCAGCTGGGACATCAGCCCGCAGTGGCAGGTTGAGACGGACCCCGAGCGCACCAGTGAGGTCGAGGTCCGGTTCGTCGCCGAAGGTCCTCAGCTGACCCGGTTGGAGCTGGAGCACCGCCACCTCGACCGGCACGGCGATGGCTGGCAGGCCGTCAGGGACGGGGTGGCCGACGACGCCGGCTGGCCGCTCTACCTGTCCGGGTACGCCGACCTGGTCCGCGGGAGCAGCTGAGAGCCGGTTCCCTGTCACCGGGCGGCCGCAGGTAGCTTAGGCAAGCCTCAGCACGCCTCCGGTGTACGTGCGTCCTCCTGACAGCAGGTCAGGCCGCGCACCCGGACCATCGACAGGGACCCACGATCATGCGCACGTCCTCCAGCCGGGCGGGCCTCGCCATCGCCGCCGTTCTCGCGCTCACTGCCTGTGGCGCCTCCGAGGTGGTCCCGGAGGCCGAGGTCGCGACCGAGGGCGAGAACGCCACCGAGTACCCGCTCGTGGTCGACAACTGCGGCGAGTCGATGACCTTCGAGGCCGCCCCGCAGCGGGTCGTCTCCCTCGACCAGGGCTCGACGGAGATCCTCCTCGCGTTGGGTCTCGAGGACCGGTTGGTCGGCACCGCGTCCTGGACCGACCCGGTCCTGCCCGAGCTCGCCGAGGCCAACGCGTCGGTGTCGCGGCTCGCCGACAACGCCCCCAGCTACGAGGCCGTGCTCGGCGCCGACCCCGACTTCGTCACGGCCTCCTTCGGCCGGCACTTCCGGCAGGGCGGGGTCGTCGAGCGCCCCCGGCTGGCCGAGACCGGGATCGACTCCTACCTGTCGACGACGGACTGCGAGGGCGACGTGGTCATCAACGGCGGCGGCACCCGGACCACGCCGCTGGAGATCGACTCCCTGTACCGGGAGATCCGGGAGCTGGCCGAGATCTTCGACGTCTCCTCCCGCGGGGAGGAGCTCGTCACGGAGCTGCAGGAGCGGGCCGACGCCGCGACCGACCGGATCGAGGCCAGCGACCTCACGATGGCCTTCTGGTTCGCCGACACGAAGACCCCCTACGTGGCCGGCGGCCTCGGCTCGGCGAACCTGCTGGCCACCACCGTGGGTGCGGAGAACGTCTTCGCCGACCTGGACGACGACTGGCCCGCCGTCGGCTGGGAGACGGTGGTGGAGCGGGACCCGGACGTGCTGGTCCTCGGCGACCTGCAGCGCGACCGGTTCCCCGGTGACCGGCTGGCCGACAAGGAGGCGTTCCTGGCCTCCGATCCGCTGACCAGCACGATGACCGCCGTCCAGCAGGAGGACTACGTCGCGCTGCACGGTGCGGAGATGAACCCCTCGATCCGCTTCGTCGACGCGCTGGAGAAGCTGGCCGACGGCCTGGACGAGATCGGGCAGGCACCCTGACCACCGCGACGACACCCGTCCGGGACGGGACCGGGAGCGGGGCCGGGACGTCCTCGCGCGGCACGCTGCGGGTGGTGCTGCTCCTCACCGGCGGGATCGTCGCGGTGGCCCTGTCGGTGGGCGCCGCGATCACGCTCGGGCCGGCAGACGTCTCGCTGGTGAACGTGCGGGACGTGCTGCTCAACCACCTCGGGCTCGCCGACATCCCGGTCCGGGCGGTGAAGAACGCGATCGTCTGGGAGGAGCGGCTGCCACGCGCGCTCACCGCGGCGGCGGCCGGCGCCGGCCTGGGGATCTGCGGTGCGGTGATGCAGTCCCTGCTGCGCAACCCGCTGGCCGACCCGTTCCTGCTGGGCATCTCCTCCGGCGCCTCCACCGGCGCGGTGGTGATCGGTGTCCTGGGCGTCGGCGGGTCCGTGCTCGGCCTGTCCGGCGGGGCCTTCATCGGGGCGCTGCTGGCATTCGCCCTGGTCATGCTGCTGGCCCGGCTGGCCGGCGGGGGCACCGACCGGGTGATCCTGGCGGGCGTGGCCAGCACCCAGCTGTTCTCCGCGCTGACCTCCTTCGTCATCTTCGCCTTCGCCGACGCCGACGAGACCCGCGGCGTGATGTTCTGGCTGCTGGGCTCGCTGGAGGGCGTCCGGTGGGACGACGTGGCGCTGTGCGCCGTCGTCGTCCTGGTCGGGATCGCGCTGTGCCTGGCCTACGCGCACGCGCTGGACGCCTTCTCCTTCGGCGACGAGATCGCGGCCTCGCTGGGCATCGCGGTGGCCCGCGTGCGACTCGGCCTGCTGGTGCTCACCGCACTGATCACCGCGACGCTGGTGAGCGTCACCGGCGCCATCGGCTTCGTCGGCCTGGTGCTGCCGCACGCCGCGCGGTTCCTGTTCGGGCCCCGGCACGCCGGGTTGATCCCGGCCACCGCGCTGATCGGCGCCGTCTTCATGGTGTGGGTCGACGCCGTCTCCCGGGTGGCGTTCCAGCCCACGCCGCTGCCGGTCGGGGTCGGGACGGCGCTGGTGGGCGTGCCGGCCTTCGTGCTGATCCTGGTGCGGAAGCGGCGGGGCCAGTGACCCTCCAGGCGGACCGGGTCGTGTGGCACCGCGGCGGCAGGCTCGTCGTCGACGAGGTCACCCTGCGCCCGGCTCCCGGGACGACGATCGGGCTGCTGGGGCCGAACGGCTCGGGCAAGTCCTCCCTGCTGCGGCTGCTCAACGGCACCGCCAGGCCCGAGTCCGGGGTCGTCACCCTCGACGGCGCCGAGCTCAGCTCCCTCGCCCGGCGCGACATCGCCCGGGCCGTGGCCGTGGTGAGCCAGCACGCCGACACGGACGTCGACATCCGCGTCCGGGACGTCGTGCGGCTCGGCCGGATCCCGCACCGCGGCTCCTTCGGCACCGCCTCGGCGACCCGCGACGAGGAGGCCGTCGCCGATGCGCTGCGGCACACCGGGCTGACCGACAAGGCCGACCAGCGCTGGCACACCCTCTCCGGCGGAGAGCGTCAGCGCGCCCACATCGCCCGCGCGCTGGCCCAGGAGCCGCGGGAGCTGCTGCTGGACGAGCCGACCAACCACCTGGACATCCGCCACCAGCTGGAGCTGCTGTCGCTGGTCTCGCGGCTGCCGGTCACCAGCGTCATCGCCCTGCACGACCTCAACCTCGCGGCGACCTTCTGCGACGAGGTGATCATCCTGGAGCGCGGCCGGGCGGTGGCCGCTGGGCCGCCGCGGGAGGTGCTCACCGCGGAGCTCATCGCCCGGGTCTACGGCGTGCGGGCCCGGGTGGGCGTGGACGAGCGGGGACGGCTCACCGTGCTGTTCGAGCCCGGCCCGCTCGAGTCCTCGGACGAGCTGACCCCGGAGGACGCACCACCCGCCTGGTGACCCGGCGTCACCGGCCGGGAGATCGTCCACCCGAAAGTGCTCAAGCAGTCCGTTCACCCGGTCGATCTACTGGTTGTCAGTCGATGACCCACAGTGAGCGGAGTCCGAACGTGTCCACCCCCATGGCCAGCACCCCCCGCGGCGTCACCCGCGTCCTGATCCTCGCCGACGCCCCGGTCCTGCGCCGTGGGCTGGTCGGCATGATCAACGAGACCGCCGGCATGCAGGCGGTGGGCACCCCGGGGGAGCCGCGCCGCGCGCTGACCCTGGCCGAGTCCGCTCGGCCGGACGCGGTGGTGGTGGAGCTGGGCACCGGCCGGGCCGCGACCCTGAACGCCGTCCGGGACCTGCGTCGCCGGTTCCCGCAGCTGGCCGTCGTGGCGCTGGCGACGTCGGAGGACCCGGGTGTGGTGAACGAGGCGCTGGCCGCCGGCGTCCGCAGCTACCTGCTGATGAACACCTCCCCGACCCTGCTGGGCTGGGCCGTGCTCGCCGCGCGGGCCGGGCGCACCGTGGTCGACCCGCAGATCCGTCGCGGGGAGGGCTCGGCGGAGCCGGTGTCGCGGGAGCTGACCCCGGAGGTGCCGCTGACCCGCCGGGAGTCCGACGTGCTCGACGAGCTGCTCCAGGGCCAGTCGAACCGGGCGATCGGGAAGAACCTGTTCATCTCCGAGGACACCGTGAAGTCCCACGTCAAGGCCATCCTGCGCAAGCTCGGCGCCCGCGACCGGGCCCACGCCGTCTCCCTGGTGCTCTCGGCACGCAACCCCGGCTGCAGCTGCGGCGCCCACCGGCTCACCGAGGCCCCGGCCGACGTCTGACCGGAGCCGACGCCACGGCCGGCGGGCAGATCCGGGACTACCGTTCCGGGCATGGTCGGCATCCTGGCGGCTGCGCTGCTCATCCTCGTGCTGGCCGGACTCGTGGCCTGGGCGATGTCGGTGCCGCAGGCCTCGGTGACCGGCCCGGCGGGCTGGCGGCTGCCCCCGCGCGAGCGGGCGCGCCAGCAGTCGGCTCTCGCCGCGGCCCGTTGGACGGTCGGCCACGACGAGGTCGACGGCGTCACCCGCGTGCTCCTGCAGCGCACCTGCATCGGCCTGGACGGGCGGCCCGACGTGCTGGAGGAGCGGGTCTTCGACAGCTTCCCGGCGCACGACCCGTTGTGGGAGGCCCGCTTCACCGAGGCGATGGCCAACGCCCGGTTCCGCGCCCGCTACCTCAACACCGAGGAGGGGCACCCGGAGCAGCCGTAGCGCCCGAGGCGGAGGATGGGGGCCATGGGTCAGGTCGTCGCCACCGCAGAACAGCTCGTCCACGCACCGGCGGACGTCGTCCGTGCGGCGCTCGCCGACTACGAGGTCACCCGCCCGAAGGTGCTGCCCGAGCAGTACAGCGAGTACCGGGTCGACGCCGGTGGCCAGGGCGCGGGCACGAAGGTGCACTGGCGCCTGCAGGCCACCTCCAAGCGGGTGCGTGAGCAGGACGTCGTCGTCACCGCAGGCGCCGACGGTGCCCTGGTGGAGCGCGACGCGAATTCCAGCATGGTCACCACCTGGACCGTGCACCCGGCCGACGCCGGGTCGAGCACCGTGCGCGCCCGCACCACCTGGACCGGCGCGAGCGGCATCGGCGGCTTCTTCGAGCGCACCTTCGCGCCCAAGGGCCTCGCCCGCATCCAGGGCGCGATGCTGACGCGACTGGACCAGGAGCTCGCCACCCGCTGACACGCAGCAGCGGTCAGGTCGAGGTGCCGGGCCAGTCGTAACTGGCCGCCGTGATCCGCCGGGACAGCTCGTCGCGCAGCTCGGCGCAGTCCGCGGTCTGCTCGGCGAGCCGGGCCGGGTCCACCGCCAGGCCCAGTCGACCGGCCTCCGCGGCGTCCAGTGCCGGCGCCGGGGTTGCCTGCTCACCACCGGCCGTGGGGGCGTGGGTGACGTACTGCTGCACGGCGGACAGCACCGACCGGCGGACGCCGGGCGGCGGTCGGTCGGCCGGGTCGGTCGCAGCGGACAGCACCAGCACCGCGTCGAGCAGCACCGCGACCGCCGGTGCGGTGCCCAGCTCCGGCGACCGCGGGCGGTAGGCGTGCAGCAGGGGATAGGCCCGGTGCTGCTGCCCCACCGTCGTGAGCGTCGAGGACAGCGACGACAGGGACACCACGGCCGGGAACGACGTCCCGGACGAGGTCAGGCCGGACGCCACCTCGGGGCCGGTGCTGCCGAACCCGGTGACCTGGGAGGCGAAGCTGCGCTTGCCGACGACCGCGGAGATCACCGAGGTCAGGTACGAGACCCCCAGCGTGATCAGCAGCATGCCGCTGAGCGCGGAGGCCATGGTGGCCAGCTGGAAGCCCGCCCCGGCCGGTTGGTAGCCGCCGTTGCCGAGGGTGGCGACGTTGTAGCCGGCGAAGTAGAACCGCTCCCACACCGAGGCCGGCGCGCCGCTCGAGGAGCCGACCACCGCCTCGTCGTCGCCGAGGAAGACCAGGGACCAGCCCACCCAGAGCAGGGTGAACCAGGACCCGAGGGTCGCCCCGATCAGGACCACGCCGGGGCCGCCCACGAACCGCACCGGGGCCGAGTCCGCCACCGCGGGCCGCCGGGTCAGCCGCCACGCGACGCGGGTGAGCACCTGGGTCAGTGGCCCGGGGCCGCTGGCCACCGCCAGCGTGGTCCGCACCTCGTCGACCACGGCGAACGCCACGATGGCCAGGCCGATGACGTCCCACCACCACCCGGTCATCGGGCACCCGGCCGGTGGTCGGTGGTGCGGTCGAGCAGGGGTGCGAAGACGGCGGGCCTCCTCGGTCGGGCCCACGGAGGCCTGGCGGACGGGAACTCTGGGACAAGGGTGACCGGGCAGGCGGTCGGCTACACACGCCGATCGCGGCGCATCCCCCGTCGGGCAGGGACGATGGGGGAGTGACCGCAGCGACCCCCACCGTCGAGGGCCTCTCCGAGCTCGCCGACCTGCTCGCCGACGGTGGCGCCGTCGTCCTCTCCGGTGCCGGGCTGTCCACCGACTCCGGCATCCCCGACTACCGCGGTGCCACCGGCTCGCTGCGCCGGCACACGCCGATGACCTACCAGACCTTCACCCGTGACCCCCACGGCCGGCACCGCTACTGGGCGCGCAGCTACGTCGGCTGGCGGCAGATCGAGCGGGCCCGCCCCAACGTCGGGCACCGCGCGGTCGCGGCGCTGCAGCAGGCCGGTGCGGTCGGCGAGGTCATCACCCAGAACGTCGACGGGCTGCACCAGGCCGGGGGAGCCCGCGACGTCCTCGAGCTGCACGGCGGGCTGGACCGCACCGTCTGCCTGGCCTGCGGTGACATGGCCTCCCGTGCCGACCTCGACGTCCGGCTGCGGGCGGTCAACCCCGGGTTCCGGCCCGAGCCGACCGACGAGGTCAACCCCGACGGCGACGTCGAGCTGCCCGAGGAGGCGCTCGACGGGTTCGTGATGGTCGACTGCCTGGCCTGCGGCGGAGGGCCGCTCAAGCCCGACGTGGTCTTCTTCGGCGAGACCGTGCCCCGCGACCGCGTCGACGCCTGCTTCGCCCTGGTCGACGACGCCCGGTCACTGCTGGTCCTCGGCTCGTCGTTGACCGTGATGAGCGGCTACCGGTTCGTCATCGCCGCCGCCAAGCGTGGCATCCCGGTCGCCATCGTCAACTCCGGGTCCACCCGCGGGGACGCGAAGGCCACGCTCAAGGTCGACGCGCCGCTGGGTGCGGTGCTGCCCGAGCTGGCCCGCCGGCTGGCATGACCCGCGAGGTCGAGCACACCGAGGACGGCCGCTGGGTGCAGCTGGCCAAGACCGGGCTGGGGGAGCGCGGCACTGCCTGGTGGGAGCAGGACGACGCCGAGCGCCGGACCCGCTGGGAGACTGCACTCCGCGCGCTCGACACCTGAGGGGCCGAAGTCGCGACTTTGGCCCCTCGATCGGCCGGGAGGTTGGCCATCGGCCGGCCCGGGCAGGAAGGGCGGCGATGCAGACGTTCCTGCCGGTCGCCGACTTCACCGAGTCCGCCCGGCTCCTGGACAACCCCCGGCTGGGCAAGCAGCGGGTCGAGTGCCTGCAGGTGCTGCGCGCCCTCGAGCTCCCCGACTACGGCTGGGCCAACCACCCGGTGGTCACCATGTGGCGCGGGCACACCGCCGGCCTGGTCGTCTACTCGCTGGCGATGGTGCGGGTCTGGCGCGAGCGCGGCTTCGCCGACAGCACCGAGACGCTGATCGCCGAGTTCGCCCCGGACGCCGCGCGGATGTCCCAGGCGGAGGCGGACGCCGCGGGCCTGCTGCCCAGCTGGGTCGGCGACGAGGAGCTGCACCTGTCGCACCGGTCCAACCTGCTGGCCAAGGACCCGGGGTTCTACCGGTCCCGGTTCCCCGGCGACCCCGACGACCTGCCCTACCTGTGGCCCGGCGCCGACGACGTGCCGCCCACAGCTGCGCCCGAGGGGGTCCCGGTCTGGGTGATGCGGCCCCGGGCGCACCCCGAGCTCGGCGTGGCGCTGGCCACCGGCGTGGTCGGCCTCGGCACACAGTCGGGCATCGACGTCGACGCGACCGGTCAGTCGGCGGCCGAGCTGCGGGCGCTGTCGAAGGAGCTCTCCGGCCGTCGCCCGGCCAAGGACCTGCGTCAGCTGTCGGCGTTCCTGGACGAGGTGGCGCCCGGGGACCTGGTCGGGCTGCCGGTCGAGCACGGCGCCGGCCTGCTGCTCGGTGAGGTCGTGGGGGACTACGCCTTCGCCGGCCGGGAGCTGCTGCCGCACCGCCGTCCGGCGCGGTTCGCGGCCGTGGTGCCGCGGTCGGCGGCGCGGCCGCCGGCCACCCTGCAGGACCCGCGGGCGCTGTTCCGGGTCGTCCTCGACCCCGACGCCGTCCCGGCCGGTCTCCGCTGACCTCCCGACCGCCGGGGCGGCAGGAGGTCGCTCACCCCAGGCCGGCGCTGACCTCCTCGACCGCGTCCCGCAGCCGCTCGCGCGCCTCGGGCAGGTGGGTCGGTTCCCGGGCGGCGTGCACGAACCACCAGGCGCCGGCGTAGAGGCGCCGGAGCCAGACGAACGGCGCGAGCTCTGCGTCGCTCACCGGATCGGGCATCGCGTCCAGCGCCGCCCGGCCGTCGAGGCGGGCCGAGCAGCGCAGGCTGGCCAGGTCCCAGGCGCGCGGGCCGCGCGAGGTGTCCTCCAGGTCGGTCCAGCGCAGCCCCTCACCGGTGACCAGCAAGTTCCCCGGGTGCGTGTCGCCGTGCAGCGTCATCTCCGCGCCGACCAACCGAGGCCGAAGGGCGGTCACCAGCTCGCCGACCTCGCGGAGCACGGTCCGGTCGGCTCCCAGTTCGGTGCCGGAGCCGACGAAGACCGCCAGGTCCTCCAGCGACCGGTCCAGCGGCGAGCCGGTCCACAGCGGGGGCAGCGTGCCGAGCACCTCGTGCAGCTCGGCCAGTGACCGGCCGGCCTGCTCCGCGGTCGGTCGATCCGGCGACACGTCGACATGTCGCCAGAACGACACCGTGAGCCCGTCGTGCTCGTGCGGTCCCGGCGGCAGCAGGTCCGACGGCGGCACGACCGCCGCCCCGGCCACGGTCAGCGCTGCGGCCAGCGCCACCTCCCGGGTGAACGGCCGGCGGATCTCCGGACGGAGCAGCGGCGTGTAGACGGCCACCCGGGCCACCACCGGCGCCGGGCGCAGGTGCACCACCGCGTTGACGCCCCAGGACAGCAGCGCCGGGTCCTCGACGGGCAGGCCGTGCTGCCGGGCGACGGCGACAGCCGCGGCGACGGCCTGCTCGACCGACGCCGTCACGACCCGGGCAGCGGCACGTTCTGCAGTCGCACCTGCCCTCGGGCGGCGATCTTGCCGTCCTCGCGGGTGAGGGTGACCAGCCACAGCTGCAGCGTCTTCCCCTGCTGCACCGGCTCGGCGACGACGTCGAGCCGGCCGGCGGTCATCGGGCGCAGGAAGTCGGTGCTGTTGTTCACGCCCACCGCGAACTGGCCGCGCTCGGCGACCGCCGCGCTCGCGCCCACGCTGGCGGCGCCCTCCACGATCGTGCAGTAGACGCCGCCGTGCACGACTCCCCAGGGCGTGTGGTGCTCCGGCCCGACCTCGACGTGCCCGGTGACCCGGGTGCCGGTGACCTCGGCCAGCTCGAACCCGGTGGCCGCGACGAACGCGCTGGTGGCCGTCAGGTCCGGCGTCACGCGGCGTCCCAGACCAGGCAGAACGGGTGCCCGACCGGGTCGGCGTAGACCCGGAAGTCCCCACCGCCGCCGGGCAGCCGGCGGGCACCCAGCTCCAGGACCTGCGGCTCGGCGACGTCGACGTCGGCGACCCGGATGTCCAGGTGGAACTGCTGCGGCCGGGCCGGGTCCGGCCAGTCCGGCGGCTGGAGGTCCGGGGCCTGCTGGAAGGCGATCCGGTACCCGGCGCCGGTGACCACCACCCAGTCGTCGCCGGGCTCGCCCTGCACCTCCATGCCGAGCAGGCCGGCGTAGAAGGTCGCCAGGGCGTGCGCGTCGGGGGCGTCGATGACCACGGAGTGCAGCTGACCGATCATGGCGGCCATCCTCTCCCGGCCCTGCCCGGGCCCACCAGCAGGTGTCCGGCCGGCGACCCCGCGCGCTGGTCAGCGCGGAGCGTGTCGCACGATCAGGGCATGGCCGCACCCGACTCCGCCCCGCAGCTCGGCACGTTGACCTGGCTCCCGGCCGCCGACCACCTGGAGCTGCTCGGCCAGCCCGTCGCCGCGGCGCTGCCGTCGCTGACCGGGCCGGCCTGGGTGGCGTCCATCGACGACGAGGCCGCCGACACCGCGGCGTTCACCGACGTCTACGAGGTCCCGGCCGCCGCCTCGGCCAACTGCGTGGTGGTCGCCGCGCGCCGGTCGGGGGAGACCACGCTGGCCGCCTGCCTCGTGCTGGCCACCACCCGCGCCGACGTGAACGGGCTGGTCCGGCGGCACCTGGGGGCGCGCAAGGCCTCGTTCGCGCCGCAGGACGTCGCGGTCGCGGAGAGCGGGATGGCCTACGGCGGGATCACCCCGGTCGGGCTGCCGGCGTCCTGGCCGGTGCTGGTCGACGCCGCGGTGGTCGCCAGCGAACTCGTGGTGATCGGTTCGGGCACGCGGGGCAGCAAGCTCGCCGTCTCCGGCGCCGTGCTGGCCGGGCTGCCGGGCGCGGAGGTGCTCGAGGGGCTGGGCCAGCCGATCGGCTGACCGTGCCTACCCTCGGGGGCGTGTCAGAGCGCGATCAGGAACCCGCACCGCCGCGCCCCGAGCGGGCACCCGACGACAGCGACGTCGGCTGGGGGGAACGGCTGACCGACTCCGACGACGACGACCTCCGCTACCTGGAGGACCGCCCGCCGCACTGGGGCAGCGACTAGGCGCGGTGCCGGGCCTCCGACTCGGACGCCGGCGGCTGCCCGTGCTGGGCCTGGAGCAGATCGCGGATCTGGACCAGCAGCTCGGTCTGGGTGGGCAGCACCGGCCCGGTCTGCTCACCGCGCTCGCGGCGCTCGAACAGCGCCTTCATCGGGAGCACGACCACGAAGTAGATGACCGCCGCGGTCAGCACGAAGGTGATCAGCTGGTTGACGAAGTCGCCCCAGGGGAAGTCCTGCCCGTCGATCTCGAACGTGCCGCCCTGCACGCCGCCGCCCGCGACCAGCCCGATCAACGGGCGCAGGAACGACTCGGTGAACGAGGTGACCACGGCCGTGAACGCGGTGCCGATGACCACCGCCACCGCCAGGTCGATGACGTTCCCGCGGAGCAGGAAGTCCTTGAAGCCCTTGAGCACGCACGGCACCTCTCGGTCGCGGGGACCTCGCTGCGGAGCCCCATGATCACGGCCGGCCGAGCGTAACGGTGAGCGTCGCGGTCGCCGCGGCAGCGGCCAGCCGCGCCGCGGTGCCCGGGGAGACCGCCAGCACCAGCAGTCCGCCGTCGGCCGTGGCGCCCGCCGTCGGACCGTCGGTCACCGCAGGCGTCGGTGCGGTGAGCACGCGGGCGCCGCTGGCGACCACCTCGACGACCGGGGCCGCGGTCGCGCCGGGCGCCCCGGCGGCCAGCACGTCGACCCGGTCACCGGCGCGCAGCAGCGTCGCCACCGCGAGGTCGGCCAACCGCACCGGTGCCGCGACCTGGCCGTCGGGGACCGCGGACCACAGCCCCGGCCCGACCAGCCGGACGTCGCTCACCGGCTCCCCGGCACGCACCGGCGCAGCCAGCTGCTGACCGGTCAGCGCGGCAGGGTCGCCCTCGGTGCCCGCGGGGACCAGACCGGTGGGCAGCCCGGCTGCCGCCAGGTCGCCGGCGGTCAGCACCGTGCCGGCCGGGAGGTCGGCCGTGGCGACGACGACCGGCGTGGTCGCCACGGCGGGCCCAGCCGGGCCCGTCGGCGGGGGACGCAGCGCCAGGACCAGCGCCAGGCACACGAGCGCCGCCGCGGCCACCTGCCGCAGCAGGAGCACGGGCGAGCGCGGACGGCGGAGGCGGGGCACATGGCGACGCTAGGAGCGGCGGGGGTGTCCGTCCCGTCGCGGCGTGGAGCTGTGGACGGCGGGCCCGGCTGTGGACCGGCGGCAGCGCGCTGCCGCCGTCCGTGCGCCGGTCAGTTCGCGGCCTTGCCCCCGCTGCCACTGGACGACGAGCTGCTCGACGACGACGCCGTGCTGCTGGCCTTGCTGCTGGAGTCCTTGCTGCCGCTGGACTCCTTGGTCCCGCCGGAGTCCTTGCTGCTGCTGCTGGACTCCTTGCTCCCACCGGAGTCCTTGGCGCCGCCGGAGCCGGTGGACGCACCCTCGCTCTTGCGGCTGTCGGTCCGGTAGAAGCCCGAGCCCTTGAAGACCACGCCGACCGAGCCGTAGACCTTGCGCACCGGCGCCTCGCACTCGGTGCAGGTGGCGACCGCGGGGTCGGTGAACGACTGCACGACCTCGAACTCGTGCTTGACCTCGGGGTTGGTGCAGACGTACTGGTAGGTGGGCACGGTGCTGGAGCTCCTCGTCCGATCCGAGCCGGGCTGGCACTCCGCCCCGGCGACTGCCAATGATGCGCCGCGCGGCCCGGCCACGTCCATGTCTGCCGGGCGAGTGTGACGTTCGCGTCGGAGCGGGCCTGCGCGATGGCCCCTGGACGCCTACGTCTCCGGCTCCGGCAGCACCTCGTCCAGCCAGGCGTCGTACTCGTCCCCGGTCATGGGCCGGGCTCCGTCGAGCGCCGTGTCGAGCAGGCTCGAGGGCTCGTCCGGGGCGGCAGCGACCCACACCCAGGTGTCCTCCTCCTGACCGAGCAGGACCTGCGAGGCGTCGGTCGTGAAGGACCAGCGGTGCGCGGCCACCTGGCGGCAGGAGCGAAGCGTCTCGATGGCGAGGGCACCCGGTGTGGTCCCGGCGGCGCACGGGTCGCCCTCGACGGCGGTCGCGGCGTCGCGGAACAGCTGGAGCTCGGCGCCCCGGACCCCGTCCACGGGCAGGTAAGGGGTCACGATCAGTTCGCCGCCGGTGTGCTGCGGCAACTGCCGCTGATACCCGTCCACGGTGGTGACCCAGGGCCGCGACAGGGTGCCGACCTCCGTGAGCACCCGTTTGTCGTACCAGCCCTGCCGTGCTCCGGGGAACCACACGGCAACGGAGGCGACCACGCACGTGACGATCACGAGCGTCGTCCCTCTCCGGACGGCACCGGGCCACTGGAGCGCGGCCATGAACGGGAAGGGCAGTGCCGCGGCGGCAAGGAGCAGGGCGTCGGGCAGCACCGAGCGCAGGTCCGACTGGACCACGACGAGGCCGAACAGGGCGGCTGCTCCCGTTCCCATGAGCCCGAGGGTGAGCCCGCGCGCGAACGAGCCGGACGGTTCCGGGTCGGGCGGGCCGGTCACCCGGTCGATCCCGGTGGCAAGCGCCACCGCGGCAACGGTCAGCAGCCCCAGCACCAGCAGCACGGCGGTCTCCCCACCGAACGACGACGCGATGACCGTCGGCGTGCCGATCAGCGCAGTGGCCACTCCGAGGACAGCCGCCGAGGCGACGTGCCGGAGCGCTCGGGCAGGCACGCGCGAGGGCTTGGGGCGAGGAGCCGACGGGGCCTGCACGCGCGGAGTGTGGCAGGCCGGCGGTCGGATGCGCGGCAGTTGCCGGATACCGTTCGACCGTGGCCTCCCCGTGGCTCGACGAGCAGCAACAGCGCACCTGGCGGGCCTGGCTGGCCGTCGCCGAGCTGCTGCCGCGCACGCTCGACGCCCAGCTCCAGCGGGACGCCGGCCTCACCCACGCGGCCTACGTGGTGCTCGCGATGCTGTCCGAGGCACGGGGCGGGAACCTGCGGATGAGCGACCTGGCGCGCACCGCGAACCAGTCGCAGAGCCGGCTCTCGCACACCGTGGCCCGACTGGAGGAGCGGGGGTGGGTGCGCCGCGAGAAGGCAGCCGAGGACCGCCGCGGCAACGTGGCCGTGCTCACCGACGCCGGCCGGGACGTCGTGGAGCGGGTCGCGCCCGGGCACGTGGCCGCCGTCAAGGAAGGGGTGTTCGCCGCGCTGACCCCCGCGCAGACGCAGGCGCTGGAGGAGGCGCTCGGCGCCGTCCTCGACCGGCTGGACCCCGACGCCACGCTGCGGGCGCACGAGCCCGGCTGAGCAGCGGGAAGCCCGCCCACCGGGGCGGTGTTGGCAGCAGTGATGTCCGAGACCCCGCTGCCCCTGTCCGTGCTCGAGCTGGCCACCGTCGGGTCCGGGCAGACCACCGCCGACGCCCTGGCGCACACCGTCGCCGTCGCGCAGGCCGCCGACCGGCTCGGCTACCGGCGGCTGTGGGTGGCCGAGCACCACAACATGCCGGCGGTGGCCAGCACCAACCCGCCGGTGCTCATCGCCCACCTGGCCGCGGTGACCGACCGGATCGCCGTCGGCTCCGGCGGGGTCATGCTGCCCAACCACGCGCCCCTGGTGGTGGCCGAGCAGTTCGCCCTGCTCGAGGCGCTGCACCCGGGGCGGATCGACCTGGGCATCGGCCGGGCCCCGGGCACCGACCAGCACACCGCACTGGCGCTGCGCCGTGACCCGAAGCTGCTGTCGGCCGAGCAGTTCCCGCAGGACCTGCTCGACCTGCTCGGGCTCTTCGGTGACCAGCGGGTCGAGGGCGGGCTGGCCGAGCGGTTCGCCGCCACGCCGGCCGCCGTCTCGGCGCCCCGGGTGGTCCTGCTGGGCTCCAGCAGCTACTCCGCACAGCTGGCCGGGCAGCTCGGGCTGCCGTTCACCTTCGCCCACCACTTCGGCAGCCCGCACGCCGTCGCCGCGTTGGAGCTCTACCGGGAGTCCTTCCGGCCCTCGGACGCACTGCACCGGCCGTACGCCGTCGTCACCGCGAGCACGCTGGTCGCCGACTCCGACGAGGAGGCCCGCCGGCTGGCGCTGCCCGGTCAGCTGATGCGGCTGTCCATCCGCACCAACCGGCTGCGCCCGGTGCCCAGCCTCGCGGAGGCGGCCACCGACCCGGAGCGGGCCGCCGCGGAGGGGATGCCGAGCAACGCGATCGTCGGCGGCCCGGAGCGGGCGGTCACCGAGCTGCGGCAGCTGGCCGCCGACACCGGCGCCGACGAGCTGATGGTCACCGCCTCCACCCACGGCGTGGCCGAGCGGGTGCGGAGCCTGGAACTGTTGGCCGACGCCTGGGGGCTCGCCCCGGCCGGGCAGGCCACCGCGGCCTGAGGCGCCGGCCGGGCAGACCACCGCGGCCGTTCAGCGCAGGTGGCGGAGGAAGGCGGCCGGGTCGGTGAGGAACTGCCGCCAGTGGACGGTGAGCTCCAGCTCTTCCCACTGCGTGGGCCTCAGACCCCATTCGCCGACCTCCACCAGCTGGGCGCCCGGCAGTGCGGCGACGACGGGGGAGTGGGTCGCGACGACGACCTGCGCCCCCCGGTCCACCAGCGCGAGGAGATGCGAGACCAGGGCCAGGCTGCCGCCGAACGACAGGGCGGCGTCCGGCTCGTCGAGCAGGTAGGTGCCCTTCCCGGCCGCGCGGCTGGTGAACACCTCGAGGAACGCCTCGCCGTGGGACAGCTCGTGGAAGACGGGTTCCGGTCGGTCCGTCGGATTGGCCTCGAGGTAGCTGTAGAGGCCGTGCAGCGTCTCGTCCCGGAGGAAGTACCCCCAGCGGGACGCGCCAGGGCTGCGCTCGACCACGAGCCCGAGCGACTCCGGCTCGCTGGCGCGGGTGCGGTGCCGGGCGCCGGTCGACCCGCCCTCGGGATTCAGCCCCAGGGTGGTAGCGATCAGTTCCATCACCGTCGACTTGCCCGAGCCGTTCTCGCCGACCAGCACGAGGGCGCCGGCCGGCAGCTCCAGCCCCTCGGTGACCAGCTGCGCGACGGCAGGCACGGTCATCGGCCACTGCGCTCGCTGCTGGTCGCTCAGCGATGGCGCACCGGGATCGGGCTTGAGACGGCGGATCGGTCGCAGGTCCACCCGGCCATCCTGGCCCCGGGGTACGACCTCCGACGTCGTCCGGCGACCGGTCCACCCCCGGCTGGCGCCCCGGTCGTTCAGCGCAGGTGCCGGAGGTAGGCAGCCGGGTCGCTGAGGAACTGCCGCCAGTTGACGGTGAGCTCCAGCTCGTCCCACTGCGCGGGCCGCATCCCCCAGTCACCGACCTCCACCAGCTGGGCTCCCGGCAGGGCGGCGACGACGGGGGAGTGGGTGGCGACGACGACCTGCGCACCGGACGCCACCAGGTCCAGCAGCACCGTGACCAGCGCCAGGCTGCCGCCGAAGGACAGCGCCGCATCGGGCTCGTCCAGCAGGTAGGTGCCGCCCCCGCCGCCGGCCCGCCGGGTGAGGACCTCGAGGAACGCCTCCCCGTGGGAGAGCTCGTGGTAGCTCGGGTCGGGGCTGCCGATCCCCTCCAGGTGGCTGTACAGGGTGTGCAGCGTCTCGTCGCGGAGGAAGCAGCCCCACCGGGACGCGCCGGGGCTGCGCTCGACGACCAGCCCGAGCGACTCCGGCTCGCTGGGCCGGGTGCTGAACCGCGTGTGCACCGTGCCGCCCTCCGGGTTGAGCCCCAGCGTGACGGCGAGCAGCTCCATCACCGTCGACTTGCCCGACCCGTTCTCACCGACCAGCACCAGCGCGCCGTGCGGCAGCTCCAGGCCGGTGTCGAGCAGCTGGGCGACCGCCGGCACGGTCAGCGGCCACTGCGCGCGGTCCTCGCTGGTCGGGGCGGGCCGGCCGGGATCGGGTCGGAAGCGGCGGATCGGTCGGCTGTCCACGCCGGTCATCCTGGCCCGCGGGTACGACGACAAGGACGTCGTCCTCCGGCCCTGCTGCAGGGGCCCGCGCCGAGCGTGCGAGGCGTGGGGGGCAGCGGGGTCCTTCGACTGATCACGGGGACGAGGGCGGGGACAGCGGGCGTCAGCGGCCCAGGTGCCGCCAGCGGCGGGTGCGAGCGCGCATCCGTTCGACGTCGTCCCGGCCGAGGAGCCCGGCAAGCTCCTCGGCCAGCACCCGGCCCAGTCGCTGGCAGAACTCCACCGGCTCGTCCGCGGCGTCGGGCCGCTCGGGCACCACCCGGTCGACGATCCCGGCCCGCCACAGGTCGGTGGCCCGCACGCCCTGCGAGGCGGCGAGCTCGTCGGCCCGGTCGACGGTGCGGTGCACGATCGCCGACGCGCCCTCCGGGGGCAGCGGGCCCAGCCAGCCGTTGGCCGCGGCCAGCACCCGGTCGGCCGGCACGAGGGCCAGCGCGCCGCCGCCGGTGCCCTGGCCGAGCAGCACGGCGAGGGTCGGCGCCGGCAGCGTCACCATGTCCTGCAGGCAGCGCGCGATCTCCCCGGCCAGCCCGCCCTCCTCGGCGGCGACCGACAGCGCCGCGCCCGGGGTGTCGATCAGGGTGAGCAGCGGCAGCCGCAGCTCCGCCGCCAGCCGCATCCCGCGCCGGGCCTCGCGCAGCGCACCTGGGCCCAGCGGTGCCGACAGCGACTGGCCGCGCCGGTCCTGGCCCAGCACGACGCAGGGCGCACCGCCGAAGCGGGCCAGTGCGAGCAGCAGCCCGGGGTCGGACTCGCCGGCGCCGGTGCCGTTGAGGGTGACGACGTCGGTCGCCGCCGTCCGCAGCAGCTGACGTGCCCCCGGGCGCTCCAGCCGCCGGGACGCGGTGACCACGGCCCAGGCGCTGCGGCCGTCCTCCGGGTCGTCGGCGTCCGTGCCGTCGCCGTCGACCGGGCCCTCGACCGAGGCGGCGCGGTGCCAGGTCTCCCGGGCGGCGAGCACCCGCAGCGCCCGGTCGGCGACGTCGGCCAGCTCGTCGACCGGGACCACGCCGTCGATCAGCCCACGCGAGGCCATGTTCTCCGAGGTCTGCACCCCCGGCGGGAAGGGCTCCCCGTACAACGCCTCGTACACCCGGGGGCCGAGGAAGCCGATCGCCGCGCCCGGCTCGGCGATCGTCACGTGCCCCAGCGAGCCCCAGGAGGCCAGCACCCCGCCGAACGTCGGGCCGCGCAGGTAGACCAGGTAGGGCAGCCCCGCCTCCTTGTGCCGGGCGATCGCCGCGGTGATGCCGATCATCTGCAGGAACGCGACCGTGCCCTCCTGCATCCGGGTCCCCCCGGAGACCGGCGCGGCCAGCAGCGGCAGCCCCTCGTCGGTGGCCCGGTCCACCGCCGCCATCAGGCGCTCCGCGGTGGCGACGCCGATCGACCCGGCGAGGAAGCCGAACTCCCCGGCCACGACGGCGACCCGCCGGCCGCGCAGCGTGCCCTCGCCGGTGACGACCGCCTCGTCCTGGCCGCTCTTCTCGGCCGCGCGGGCCAGCTCTGCGGCGTAGGCGTCCTCGACCTCGCGCGGGGGCACGCTGGAGTCCCAGGACAGCCAGGACCCCGGGTCGAGCACGATGTCCCGCAGCGCCCGGGCGTCCAGCCGGGAGCTCACGTGGCGTGCCCGTCCTCGACGTCGGCGCCCTCGCCGTCGGGCTGCGGCACGCCCTCGGTCGGCCCGGTCAGCCACCTCCGGATCGCCTCGCCGTCGGCGCCCAGCACCGGCGGCGGGGTGTGGTCGCGACGGGTCGTCTCGGTCTCGCCGTCGGTGCCGGGGGCGAAGAAGCGCAGCGGCGGGCCGGGCAGGGTGAGCGGCCCGGCGGTCGGGTGGTCGACGGAGATCGCCAGCCCCTGGGAGAGGGTCTGCTCCCAGGCGTAGACCTCGTCCAGGGTGCGCACCTTGCCGGCCGGCACGCCGGCCGCGGCCAGCCGGGCCAGCAGCTCCTCGGCCGGGATCTCGGCGAAGGCGGTCTCCAGCAGCTCGATCACCCGGGCGCGGTTGCCCACCCGCTCGCCGTTGGTGGCCAGGCCCTCGGCGTCGGGGTCGAAGCCGAACTCGGTGCACAGCCGGCGCCACAGGCCCTCGCTGCCGCAGGAGAGCTGCACGCTCCCGCCCGCACAGCGGAACAGGCCGTAGGGGGCGATCGAGGGGTGGTGGTTGCCCTGCCCGCGGTTGACCTGGCCGGCGACGGTGTACGCCGTCCCCTGGAAGGCGTGGACGCCGACGACGGCGGCCAGCAGCGAGGTCCGCACCACCTGGCCGACCCCGGTGCGCTCCCGCTCGTACAGCGCCGCGAGCACGCCGTAGGCGCCGTACATGCCGGCCAGCAGGTCACCGATCGGGACGCCGACCTTCTGCGGGTCCTCCGGGCCGGAGCCGGTGAGCGACATCAGCCCGGCCTCGCCCTGGGCGATCTGGTCGTAGCCGGCGCGCTGGCCCTCGGGGCCGTCGTGGCCGAAGCCGCTGATCGACAGCTGCACCAGCCGGGGGTTGAGCTCGGCGAGCACGTCGGTGCCGAAGCCGAGGTGGGCCAGCGTGCCGGGCCGGAAGTTCTCCAGCAGCACGTCGGCGCGGCGCACCAGTTCGGTCAGCACCTCCTTGTCCGCGTCGTCCTTGAGGTCGAGGGTGATCGACTCCTTGTTGCGGTTGGCGGAGAAGAAGTACGTCGACTCCCGGCCGGCGCCCTCGGGCTGGACGAACGGCGGGCCCCAGCCGCGGCTGTCGTCACCGCTGCCCGGGCTCTCCACCTTGATCACCCGGGCGCCGAGGTCGCCGAGCATCATCCCGGCGTGCGGTCCGGCCAGGGCGCGGGTCAGGTCGACGACGAGGACGCCGTCCAGGGGGCCACTCACGAGGGTGGGGTCCTTCCAACGAGACGACGGAGACGTCGGTCACCCTCTCACCGGTCCGCCGCGCGCGTCAGTCGAGCTGCCACCAGCCGGCAGACGGGGTGACGACGGCGGTCACCCGGCGGTCGTGCGGCCCGGCCGGCAGCTCGGCCACCAGCTCCTCGTCGAACACCACCGCGACCACCGTCGCGCCGGGGCGGGCGTGCGCCAGCGCGCGGTCGTAGAAGCCGCCGCCGCGACCCAGCCGCGTGCCGTCGGCGGCCACGGCCAGCGCCGGGACGACGACCACGTCGGCTGCGGCCAGCGCACCGGGCGGCAGGCGGGGGCCGGTCGGCTCGAGCAGCCCGAAGCGGCCGGGAGCCAGCCGGCCGTCGTGCTCGGCCCAGGAGAGCTCCCGCCCGCGCGCCGGCACCACCGGGAGCAGCAGCCGGCCGGGCAGTGCGTGGGGCAGCCGGCCGGCGCCGGGCTCCTCGGGGGCGGGCACGTACGCGGCGACCACGGAGCTCCCGCCGAGCCGCTCGGCGAGCGTCGTGGCCAGCGCCTCGGCCGCCGCGGCGCGGGCTGCCGGTGACCGGGCTGCGCGTCCGGCCAGCAGGGGCGGGCGCAGTGCGGCCTTCGCACTCACCACCTCGGGGGAGTCGGCCATGGCGGCAGGCTAGTTACGCTGCCCGGCATGTCGAGTGAGTCCGTCCCGAGCCCACGCCCGGCCACGAAGTCCGTCATCCCGGTCGCCGGGATGGGAACCCGCTTCCTCCCCGCCACCAAGGCCGTCCCCAAGGAGCTGCTGCCGGTCGTCGACCGGCCGGCCCTGCAGTACATCGTCGAGGAGGCCGCCCGGGCCGGCGTCGGCGAGGTGCTCATGGTGACCGGGCGCAACAAGGGCAGCATCGAGGACCACTTCGACCGGACGCCGGAGCTGGAGACCGCCCTGGAGGCCAAGGGCGACCAGGGCCGGCTCGACGCGGTGCACGAGTCCACCGACGTCGCGCAGGTCTTCTTCGTGCGCCAGGGCGAGGCGAAGGGCCTGGGCCACGCCGTCCTGCAGGCCGAGGCATTCGTCGGCGACGAGCCGTTCGCGGTGCTCCTCGGCGACGACATCATCGACGCCCGCGACCACCTGCTCGAGCAGATGCTCGCCGTGCAGGCCGAGCACGGCGGCGCGGTGATCGCGCTGCTCGACGTGGGGGCCGACAACATCTCCAAGTACGGCGCTGTCGCCGTCGAGGAGGCCAAGGTCTCCGGGGACGCCGCCGGCGACGAGGTCTTCCGGGTCACCGGCATGGTCGAGAAGCCCCCGGCCGACGAGGCGCCCAGCACGCTGGCGATCATCGGCCGGTACGTGCTGCCCCCGGAGGTCTTCCCGGCGATCCGGGACACCCCGCCCGGCCGCGGCGGGGAGATCCAGCTGACCGACGCGCTGCTCAAGCTGGTCGAGGACGGCATGCCCGTGCACGGCGTGGTCTTCTCCGGCCGCCGGTACGACACCGGCGACAAGCTCGACTACCTCAAGGCGGTCGTCCGGCTGGCGGTCGAGCGTGAGGACCTGGGCCCCGCGTTCGGCCCGTGGCTGCGCGACTTCGTCGCCGACCTGCCCGCCGAGGGCGCGTCGCCCGCCTGAGCGGCCCCTCCAGAGGGCACCATCGGGCCCAGGTCCGTCATCGGCGCCGTGACCGGCGATCCGGGCGCGGGGCTGGCCCGATGACGGAGGGACGACGGTGGTGGGGATGAGCGACGACAGCACACGCGGGTGGATCTCCGGCGGAGGCCGGGACACGACCCAGCTGGACCTGACGAGCGGCGGGCTGGTCCCGTCACCACGGGACAACCGGCTGGTCTCCGGCCCGGCGCCGGTGGTCACCCACGACACCGTGCAGGTCGACCGGTCGGTGTTCTCCTCCGACCGGGTCCCCTCGCCGGCCATCGCCACCGGCGACCGGTCACCGGACCCGATGGCCGACACCGGCTCGGTCGACGTGTCCGGGGTCCGGCTGCGCCCCGTCGAGCACCACCTGGACGAGATCCTCGGCGCCGTCCCCCAGCCCGACCCGATCGAGCTCGCGGTGCTCGACGCCCAGGGGCTGCTCTGCGCCGAGCTGGTCACCAGCCAGCGCTCGCTGCCCGCCTTCGACCAGGCCGGCCTCGACGGGTACGCCGTCCGCGCGGCCGACATCGCCACCGCGACCGTCGAGCAGCCCGTCGACCTCGCCGTCGTCGGTGAGACCGCCGCCGGCGAGGGGGAGCCGACCTCGATCAGCGCCGGCCTCGCCCAGAAGGTCGCCGTGGGCGCGATGCTGCCGGCCGGTGCCGACGTCGTCGTCCCGGCCGCCTGGACCGACCAGGGCGCCGCCCGGGTGCGGGTCTTCGCCGCGCTCGCGCCGGGCAGCTACGTCCGCCGGGTGGGGGACGACGTCGCGACCGGTGACACCGCGGTGGAGATCGGCACCCCCATCGGGCCGGCCCAGATCAGTCTGCTGGCCGCCGTCGGGCGCGAGCGGGTCGCGGTGCGGCCGCGTCCGCGGATCACGGTGCTGTGCGCCGGGGACGAGCTCGTCGACGTCGGCGCGGTCGCCGGCCCCGGCCAGCAGGTGGACGTGAACAGCTACGCGCTGGCCGCCGCGGCGCGGGACGCCGGCGCCGCGGCCTACCGGGCGGGGATCATGCCCAACGACCGGCGGCGGATGGTCGAGCTGCTGGAGGGCCAGATGCTCCGCAGCGACATCGTCCTGGTCGCCGGCACCTTCGCCAACGGCGGCCACGACCTGCTCCAGGAGGCGCTGGACGAGCTCGGTGGGGTCACCTTCACCCAGGTGGCCATGCACCCCGGCCCGGTGCACGCCTTCGGCAAGCTCGGGCCCGACGCCGTCCCGGTGATCTGCGTGCCCGGTGAGCCGGTCGCCGCCCTGGTCGCCTTCGAGGTGTTCGTCCGCCCGGCGATCCGGCTGATGCTCGGCAAGCGCCAGCTGTTCCGGCGCACCGTGCAGGCCGTCTCCGCCCAGCAGCTGCTCTCGCCGCTGGGGTACCGGCAGTACCTGCACGGCCAGGTCATGCGCCACCCCGACGGCGGTTACGTCGTCGAGCCGATCGGGGACGGCGACCAGGCCATGCTCGCCCGGATGGCCCGCGCCAACTGCCTGATCGTGGTGGACGAGGACGTCACCGAGGTGTCCGCCGGGGGACTCGTGACCGTCATGCCGATGCTGCTCGGGGGCTGAGCTGGACCCGTCCCTGCACCCGGGCTGGCCGGCCCGGCTGGCCTGGGGGCCGGTCGAGCTGCACCCGCTGCGCCGCGAGGACGCCCGCGAGTGGGCCCGGCTGCGCACCGCGAACGAGGCGTGGTTGCTGCCCTGGGAGCCCTCCACCGGGCTGACCTGGTCCCAGCGGCACACCCCGGCGGCCTACCGGGCGATGCGCCGGGCGGCGTCCCGGCGCGCCCGGGTCGGGACGTCGCTGCCCTTCGCGGTGCGGTACGAGGGGCGGCTGGCCGGTCAGGTGACCGTCGACAACGTCGTCCGGGGGGCGCTGCGCTCCGGGAGCCTGGGCTACTGGGTCGACCAGGCCGTGGCCGGGCGGGGCGCGGCCTCGCTGGCGGTGGCGCTGGTCTGTGACCACGCCTTCGGCCCGGTGGGGCTGCACCGGCTGCAGGCCGACATCCGGCCGGAGAACGGGCCGAGCCGGCGACTGGTCGAGCGGCTGGGCTTCCGGCAGGAGGGGCTGTTCCGCGACTACCTGGACATCGACGGGGCGTGGCGGGACCACCTCGGCTACGCCTTGCTGGCCGGGGAGAACCCCGGTGGTGTGCTGGCCCGGTGGCGCGACCGCGCGCCACGCTGAGCGGCCGGGCGGGGACGCCGACGCGCCGGTTGCGCCGGCGACGCGCCGACACACCGGGAGACGTCCCGGGTATCGGCAGTCCGCGGCCTTACCTTGACTCCCGAGTGACGGATGTGACTCGTGTGGCCCCAGGGATGGGGTCGTTCCGCTGGGCCAGGGATGGATCGGGGTGTTCGAGATGGGATCGGGCGTACTGCTGGCCGCTCTCGTCGTGCTGTGGTTCGTGGTCCTGGTGCCGATGGTGGTCACCCGGGGCGACACGCACACGGTGAACGGTGCAGCCAACTCAGGACGGACCCTGCAACGACGGCGGCCCGTGGACCCGGTGGTCCACGCCGAGACCGAGCGGGTGAGCATCGACCGGGCACAGCTGCGCAGCAGCGGTGAGCTGCAGGTCGACGTGCACGCCCGGCGTCGCCGCACACTGGCCGGGCTCGTCGGCCTCGCCGTGCTGGCGCTGGTCGGTGCGCTGGCCTACCGGTCGTGGCTGTGGGCGCCGCAGGTGCTGCTGGACCTCGCCGTCGTCGGCTACCTGATGGTGACCGCGGCCGCGGCCAAGCGGGAGCGGCGGACCGCCGCCCGCCGTGCGGCCCGGGCCGCCCAGCGCCCGCCGCGCGCCCGCCCCGTGCAGCAGCGTCCGGCGGCTGTTCGCCCGGAGCCGGCGCCCGCACCGGCCCCGGTGGCGGCCGAGACCGGTCAGGTGCACCCCAGCCTGCCGCTGGCCCCGGTGCACCCGCTGCGCCCCGGACGGGTGGTCGCGGCTCGCACCCCGGCTCCGGCCGGCTGGCAGCAGAGCGCCGTGGTCGGTCTGGACGACGAGGACATCGGCTTCGCCGACATCGACGTCTACGCGCCGAAGCGCGTCGTCAACGGCTGAGGAGGACCTCCGGCGCTGCCCCCGTGCAGCGCCGGAGGAACCGGACGGTAAGCTCTCCGTCCGAGGGGCTGTGGCGCAGTCCGGTAGCGCACCTCGTTCGCATCGAGGGGGTCAGGGGTTCAATTCCCCTCAGCTCCACCCCGGTCAGGCCGGGCCCACCAGGGCCCGGCCTGACGCGTTTTCCGGTGGATGCACCCGCCATCAGGCTGTCCGTGACGCCGAGTACACGAGGAGTGAGCGCCGCACGGTGGGTGGCGCAGCCCCTGCCTCCGGCATCTCCTTCCCACAAGATCGGTCTGGTAGCTCTTCCCGGGTGAGCGGGAGGCGCAGCAGCGCGCGGTCCAGGTGGTCGGCCCGGTGGACGAGGAGGTCAGGGCGCGCGCTGCTGGTGCTGACGCTGCTCATCGGCGGGACGCTGGCGGGGGTGCCCGGACGGGCGGAGGCAGCCTCGCTGCCGGCGGGTTTCACCGTCCAGGACCTGCCGAGCGGCCAGGACGAGGCGCTGACCGACTTCGCCTTCGCGCCGGACGGCAGCTGGTTCACCACCGGCAAGAACGGCCGGGTCGCCTGGGTGTCGGCCGACGGGCGGGCGCGCACCCTGGCCGAGCTCTCGGTCATCACCGTGCAGGACCTGGGGCTGACCGGGCTGGCCGTACCCGCCGACTACGCCACCAGCCGACGGATCTACACCGCGCGCACGCTGCTGGTCGAGGGCCGGTGGATGATGCGGTTGAGCTCGTGGGCGGTGACCGGCGCTCCGGAGCCGACCGGCCTGGCGGACGAACGGGTCATCTGGGATCTGGAGAGCCACGCCGACGTGCACACCATGGCTGCGCTGGTCCCGGACCCGGACGGCTCGCTCTGGGTGGCCATCGGGGACGCCGCCGACTACCGGTACGTCGACGAGCGTGCTCTCGGTGCCCTCGACATCGACGACGGTCGCGGCAAGGTGCTGCACGTCCTCCCGGACGGTCGGGGGGTGTCGAGCAACCCGTACTACGACCCGGCCGCCCCCTCGTCCTGGCGGAGTCGCGTCTACGCGAGCGGCTTCCGCAGCCCCTTCCGGATGAGCCTGGACCCGGCCAGCGGGGCGCCGGTGCTCGGCGACGTCGGCTGGCAGACCTGGGAGGAGGTCGACCTGGTCCGCCCGGGAGCGAGCTACGGATGGCCGTGTTGGGAGGGTGAGGTCCGGACTCCCGGGTACGCCGACCTCGCTGCGTGCCAGGGGGTGACCCAGTCGTCTCCGCTGTACACGTACGTGCACGGCCCGCGCGGCACGAGCATCACCGGCGGCATCGTCTACACCGGTGCGAGCTACCCGGAGGAGTACCGCGGCGCCTACTTCTTCGGGGACTACGCATCCGGGCGCGTCTACACGATGCAGTACGACGACCAGGGGGAGGTGGTCCGCGAACCGGAGGCCGAGGGATTCGGCGTCGGGAACGGCCTGCCGGTCAAGTTCGCCGCGGCTCCCAACGGGGACGTCGTGTACGCCGACATCGGCGGCAGCGTGCTCAAGCGACTGGTCTACGTGCCCGGCAACCGGGCCCCCACCGCGCTGGGGACGCTCAGCATCGACCCGGCCACCGGGACGGTGAGCTTCGACGGCACGGCCTCCAGTGACCTGGACGGCCAGTCACTGACCCACGAATGGGACTTCGGGGACGGCACCCGGGCCACCGGAGCCACAGTGGTCCACACCTATCCGCAGGGAGGCGCGAGCTACACCGCCCAGCTGACCGTCACCGATGCGCTCGGCGCGACCGGGACGACGACGCTCCAGGTCGTCCCGTCCAACGGCGCCCCGGTCATCACGCTCACCGCGCCCCCGGTGGACCGGCTCTTCGCCGTCGGGGAGACCGTCTCGGCCAGCGGGACGGCCACCGACCGGGAGGACGGCGCCCTGCCCGTCACCTGGAGCGTGCTCCTCGTGCACTGCAGCGGCGGGTACTGCCACGACCACCCCGGGGAGTCCTTCACCGGCGCCTCGTTCTCCCGTCCGTTCGACGACCACGGGGACCAGACCCGGCTGGAGATCGTCGCCAGTGCGCAGGACTCCTCCGGAGTGCGCGTCCGGCAGGCCTTCGCGGCCAGGCCCCGGCTCCGGACCCTGACCGTGGAGGCCAGTACGCCCAGCGCGATCACCGTCAACGGAGTCGCGCGCGCCAGCGTCCCGATCACCGCCGGGGCGACGGTCTCGTTGGTCGCGCCGGAGGTCGCCACCGACGGCGTGGCCACCTTCGAGCGGTGGTCCGACGGAGCTGACCGGGCCCGCACCCTGACCATGCCCGACCAGGACCTGGTCATCGGCGCCGACTACCTGACCCCGATCGACCGCCGGTACGCCACCGATCCGGGGGTCCGGGGCGTGCTGGGGGCGCCCGTCGCCCCGGAGGCCGGGGACGCCGAACTCCGCCACCGGGTGTACGTCGGAGGCCGGATGTACTGGTCGCCACGGGCCGGCGCCCACGAGGTGCACGGTGCGATCGTGACCACCTACCTGGCTGAGGGCGGTGAGCTCCGGCACGGTGAGCCGGTGACCGACGAGGCGCCGACCTCCGACGGCGTCGGCCGGTACAACCACTTCGCCGCAGGCACCTCGGTGTACTGGACACCGGGCACCGGCGCTCACCAGGTGGGCGGGGACATCCGGGGCCGCTGGTCCGCGATGGGCTGGGAACTCAGCATCCACGGCTATCCCCGTGGCTCGGAGCGGAGCACGCCGGACGGGCGTGGACGCTACAACGACTTCCAGAACGGCGGGATCTACTGGTTGCCCGGCGTCGGGCCCCGCAGCGTGTACGGCGCGATCTACGGCACGTGGGCACGCTCCGGTTGGGAGGGCGGGCAGTTGGGCTTCCCGCTCACCAACGAGAACGGCACCCCGGATGGCGTCGGTCGGTACAGCCACTTCGAGGGCGGATCCATCTACTGGACGCCGTTCACCGGGGCGCACCGGATCGCGGGCGCGATCCGGGACCGGTGGGCCGCCCTCGGCTGGGAGCGCTCGTACCTCGGCTATCCCACGAGCGACGAGTACGGGATCCCGGGCGGACGCCGGTCTGACTTCCAGGGCGGTTCGATCACCTGGGACGCTGCCACCGGCCGGCTGACCGAGTTCCGTCGCTGAGACGGTCAGGTCCTGACGGCCGCCGGCGCCAGCCAGGAGAGCCGGAGCTGTGCCGCGGCACGGGCCCGCTGACGACTGCTGACGTACCCCTCGGCGACCGCCAGGTCCCCCAGACGTACCCAGCCGGCCTCCCGGGTGGCCTGGAGGTCCAGCAACTCGCGTAGCTGGGCCGGGGTCAGGGCACCCTGGGCCACCAGTGCCTCACCCAGCCGCCGGTTGCCCAGGACCGGTCGCAGGCGAGCGAGCTGCACCGGCCGCGCCTCCGCCAGCTTGTTGATCGACACGAGGAGCACCGGCGTGAAGCAGACGACCGCGGTCAGCCCAGCCCACACGTACAGCGCCGGGTACTCGTGCTGCAGCAGCTGGCCGGTGAGCATCGCGGACAGGGCGATCCCCAGCCACAGCAGGTGCGGGCGGAAGGTGCGCCAGGTGTCCCCGGTGGCGGCGCTGCCCTTCGCGGTGACCACGTAGGCCAACGGCCGCCCGGCCAGCTGCGCAGCGGCGGCCGCCACGTACACCGGCGCCGTGCACAGGTCCAGCAGCATCCCGGTGGCCCCCCACGAGCGGCGCTCGTGCTCCACCAGGTTGAACCGGCGCAGGCAGGTGGTGAAGACCAGCCCGGCGATCAGGTTGGCGGCGAACAGGGCGCCCCACTCGCCCAGGGGCAGATCGGTCACCGCCACCCCGCCGACCAGGTACAGGACGGAGAGGGTGATGCCACCCACCCAGGCGATCGCCGTCGTGGGGTAGTGCGTCTGCAGGGCGAGGAAGGACAGGCGTTGCTGCCGGGTGCGCATCTGCGGGAACAGTCGCCCGGAGTGCTGCCGGACGATCTCCCAGATGCCGTAGGCCCAGCGCTTCTGCTGGCTGAAGAAGTCCGTCCAGGTGGCCGGGCCCTCGCCGACGGCCACCACGTCCGGGGTGTAGACGCCCTTCCAGTCCCGTCCCGTCGCCTCGTTGACCGCGGCGTAGACGGCCATCGAGGTCAGGTGGTCCTCGATGATGCAGTCCTGGTAGCCACCGATCTGACCGAACGCAGCCGGCCGGTACAGGTGGTTCGTGCCGATCAGCAGCGGTGCGCCGTGGCCGTTGCCGCCGCGCTGGATGATCCCGTGGAACAGGTAGGCGAGCTCGGCCGAGCCGCGAGCCACGAACGACTCGGTCAGGTTGCCGTACACCTGGGGGGCGACCACGAAGGCGACGTCGGGGTCGGCGAAGTAGCCGAGCGTGCGCTCGAGGAAGTTCGGGAACGGGATGTGGTCAGGGTCCATCTGGGCCACCACGTCGTAGTCCTGCTCGTTGCCGGCCCGCCAGCTGTTGTGGTTGCCGTGCTTGGTGCGCGCCCGGAACGGCCCGCTGGCCTGGTTCCACTCGGGCACCCCCCTGCGACTGAAGTGCCTGACGCCGAGCTCCGCGCACCGTCGCCGCACCTCGGGGTCGTCGCCCTCGTCCAGCAACCAGACGTCCAGCGGCCCGTCGTGCCTGATCCGGGTCATCGCCCGCAGGGTCGCCATCACCAGCTCGAGCGGTTCCTTGCCGGGCACGATCGTCGTCAGCACGGCGACCCGCAGGCCGGGCTCCGGTCGCATCGGCACGGGGTCCTTCGCCTGGCCGGCGTGGTACATGACCGTCCAGGTGCGCAGACCGCCGATCAGCTGCAGCAGGATCATCACCAGCAGTCCCGCGATGGCCAGGGTGTCGACGAGGGGGTGTGCCCGCAGCACCGGGAGGTTGCCCGGCAGCAGCAGGTACCCGGCCATCCCCAGCGACAGGAGCACGTGCCCCCAGCCGAGCGCCAGCACACCCCGCCGCTGGCCGGGCGTCAGCACCTCCCGGTACCGCACCTGGTCCGTGCGCGGCTGCAGAGCACCGGTGACCTCGGTCGCGGTACGGCCGTACAGTCGTCCGGTCTCTCGGCGTTCGGGTCGGACGGCAGGAGCGGTTCCACTCACCTCGGTCACCGGCTCAGCGTCCGTGCCAGCGCGGCCCGGGACCAGCGACGGCCACCCGGAGGAGGTACGTCCGATCACGATGGGGCCGGGGACCTCCCCCGGACGAGGGATCGTCCCAGGCGTCGCGCACTCGGGACTCCCATCCTGAGGACGTGGACGTCCTGCCAGCCCCTCGTGCCCGCCACGTCCGATCGGCGGTGCGCGGACCGCGCGTCCTGGGGGCCGGTGCGGCCGTTGCCGTTGCGGCGCTCGTGGCGTACGTAGTGTTCATGGCCCCTGCCGCGCGACCCGCCCAGCCCGCTACGGCGCTCCCCGGCCCGACGCACTCGGCCTCCCCGAGCCCGGACCCGCCGGCCGCCGTCCCGGAGCCGGCGCAGACCCCCACGCTCGGCATCTCCGCCGCGTCGATCCAGGAGCTGGACGCCTTCATCGCGGCCACCGGGACCCGCCCGGAGGTGTTCGACGTCTTCGAACCCTGGTCGGCGGATCGCCCGCTGGACCTCGACCTCGCCGACGCCGTGGAGTCCCGGGGCGCTCGGCTGTCGGTGACCTGGGAGCCGTGGGACCCCGCCGGCCCCCGCACCGACCAGCCCGCCTACAGCCTCGCCTCGATCGTGGGAGGCGCCCACGACGACTACATCGACCGGTACGCGACGTCGGTCCGCGCGCACGGGCGGCCCCTCACGATCCGGCTCATGCACGAGATGAACGGCAACTGGTACCCGTGGGGCAGCGGCGTCAACGGCAATCGGGACGGCGACTTCGTCCGGGCCTGGCAGCACGTCCAGGGCCGCTTCGCCGCCCTGGGCGTCGACAACGTGGAGTGGCTCTGGGCACCGAACGCGGTCTACCCCGGAGGCGCACCGCTGGGCCCGCTCTTCCCCGGGGACGCTGCGGTCGATGCCGTGGGCATCAGCAACTACAACTGGGGCGCTCGGACGCACGACGGGCACAGCACCGCGTGGACCGACTTCGGGTCCCTCTTCGACGAGAGCATCGCCGAGGTACGCGCGCTCACCGCCCGGCCCCTCTGGGTGGCCGAGGTCGGCAGCTCCGGTTCGGGCGGCAGCAAGGCCGGCTGGATCACCGAGATGATGGCCGCGGTCCAGCAGCGGCCGGACATCACCGGCCTGGTGTGGTTCGACCACATCGACGTCCGTGCCGACGTCGACTGGCGGATCGAGACCGAGCCGGACGCCGCAGCTGCCTGGAGAGCAGCTGCCCGGTCCCGGCCGCAGGTCGCCGACTCGATGGGCTGACGTCCGCCCGTCAGAACCAGGAGGGGAGCCACATCCGCTGCAGCCACTCCGGGTGCGACAGCGGCTGGCCGGTGAGCACCGGGTGGAAGAAGGCGAACGTCACCACGACCACCGCCACGTACAGGCAGACGACGGCCAGCCCCACCTGGCGGCGCAGCGCGGAGGCGGCCGGTGGGCCCAGCACGTCCTGCAGCACGAACACGACCGCCAGCACGAAGAACGGCAGGGCCGGGGCCATGTAGAAGATGAACATCGTCCGGTCGAGGTTGATGAACCAGGTGCCCCAGCCGGCGGCGATCGCGGTCGCGGCGACCACGGCCGCCGGGTCGTGGCGGGCGACGATCCGCCACCCGAGCCACAGCAGCGCCGGGGTGAAGAGCCACCACAGCGTCGGCGTGCCCAGCATGAGCATGTACCGGACGACCTGGTCACCCGCGGCGTCGGTGAGCCCCTGCGGGTTCCACAGCAGGATCGGCCGGCCGTCGACCAGCCAGGACCACGGGCTGGACTCCCACGGGTGCGGGCTCGACAGCCCGCTGTGGAAGTCCAGCCACTCGCCGTGCATGTGCCACAGCGAGCGCAGCGCGTCCGGCACGAAGCCGAACGAGGTGTCCGGGTTCTCCGCGGCCCAGTGCCGGCCCTGCGCGTTCTCCCCGCGGAACCAGCCGGCGAAGGAGGCCAGGTAGGTCAGCACCGGGACGACGGCGAGCGCCCAGGTCGCCCCGGGCAGGCCGCGGCGCAGCGCCGTCCAGGTGGGCCGGGCGACCCCCGCCTCCCGCCAGGCTGCCCGGTCCCAGAAGAGCGAGAGCACCGCGAACAGGGCCAGGAACCAGACCCCGCTCCACTTCACCGCACAGGCGCAGCCGAACAACACCCCGGCGGCGATCCGCCAGCCCCGCGGGCCGAGCCGGAACCCGGCCGCGGTCACCCGGTCGGCGCCGTCCCGGACGCGTTGCCGCACCTGGTCCCGGTCGACCACCAGGCAGGCGACCGCGCTGACCACGAAGGCCTGCAGGAAGACGTCCAGCAGCCCGATCCGGCCGAGGGTGAAGGAGAAGCCGTCGACCGCCAGGAGCAGGCCGGCGAGCAGGCCCAGCAGCGTGGAGCCGGTCAGCCGGCGCGCCAGCCGGGTGAGGACGACGACCGCCACCGTCCCGGCCACCGCGCTGGGCACCCGCCAGCCCAGCGGTCCGTACCCGAACAGCTGCTCGCCCGCCGCGATCAGCCACTTGCCCAGCGGCGGGTGGACGATGAACGTGTAGCCGCGGTTGTACTCGTAGCCGAGCTCCAGCATCTCGGCGCCCTCGGGCGGGTAGTAGGCCTCGTCGAACACGAGCTCGGTCGGGTAGCCGATGTCCCAGAGCCGGGCCACCAGGGTCACCAGCCCGAGCACGGCGGTGAGCACCGCGGCCAGCACCCGGTCGGTCGGCAACGGCGGGGTGCCCTGCCGGCGGGGCCGGGGGAGCGGCGGGAAACGGCGCGAGACGGGTGCCCCGGGAGCCGACTCCGTGCGTTCCGGGACCAGCACCGCCATGCCGGCCAGGGTATGTGGCCGGGCTGGGCGAGCCGGCGTGACAGGCTCGGCCGCATGACCGGACGACTCGTGCTGGGCGGGGCACCGCTGGGACAGCCCGGCGACGTCGGCCCGCGGCTGCGGCAGGCGATGGCCGACGCCGACGTCCTGGCGGTCGAGGACACCCGGCGGCTGCACCGGCTGGCCAAGGACCTCGAGGTGACCCTCACCGGCAAGGTGGTCACCTTCCACGAGACCGTGGAGCGGTCGCGGCTGCCCGGGCTGGTGGCGGCGATGACCGAGGGCCGCACGGTGCTGCTGATCACCGACGCGGGCATGCCGTCGGTCTCCGACCCCGGCTACACGCTGGTGCGGGCGGCGATCGAGGCAGGCATCGAGGTGACGTCGGTGCCCGGGCCGTCGGCTGTCGTCACCGCGCTGGCCGTCTCCGGGCTGCCGTGCGACCGGTTCACCTTCGAGGGCTTCCTGCCGCGCAAGGGCGGGGAGCGGCGGTCGGCACTGGCCGCGCTGGCCGCCGAGCCGCGCACGATGGTGTTCTACGAGTCGCCGCACCGGCTGGCCGACGCCCTGATCGACGCGGCCGAGGCGCTCGGCGCCGACCGACCCGCCGCCGTCTGCCGGGAGCTGACCAAGACCCACGAGGAGGTCCGCCGCGGTTCCCTGGCCTCGCTGGCCGAGTGGGCCGCCGAGGGCGTGCGCGGCGAGATCACCCTGGTGGTCGCCGGCGCGGTCGCCGGCCCGGCCACCCTGACGCCGGCCGAACTGGCCGCCGAGGTCGCCGCGGAGGAGGCCGCCGGCGCCGACCGCAAGGAGGCGATCCGCACCGTCATGACCCGCACCGGCCTCCCGAGACGAGACGTCTACAACGCAGTCCTGGCCGCGAAGCGCCCCTGACCCAGCCCCCGCCGTCGCGGTTGTGCACCGGTCGTCGGTCGGGGGTCGACCGACCGGCGGTCAGCGCACAACGCCGAGCGCGGCGGCGATCCGTGCGACCAGTCGACCCGGCTGGCGCAGGTCGGCCGCGGTCACGAAGAGCACGCGCCAACCGGCCGCCGTCAGCCGGTTGAGCCGTTGCCGGTCGCGGGCGAACTGGCCGGGCTCCGCGTGCCAGAGCCCGTCGTACTCCAGCGCCACCTGCTGCTCGGCCCAGCCGAAGTCCACCCGGGCGACGACGCGGCCGCCGTCCAGCACCCGGAACTGGGCGACCGGTGCCGGGAGACCGCTGTCATAGACCAGCAGGCGCAACCGGGACTCCTGCGGGGACTCGGCGAGTCCGTCGGCCAGGGCCACGGCACGGCGGGCGCGCCGACTGCCCGGTCCGAGGGCGGTGCCGGCCAGCCAGCGCACCTCCTCGAGGTCGGCGCCGGCGAGCACCACCAGCTGATCGACGGCGGCCACGGCCTCGACCAGGGGCAGCGCCGAGGCCAGCCGCACCGCGGTCGCCTCGGGTGTCGTCAGCTGCACGCCCTGGTGCCGGACGACGGTGCGTGCCTCCATGTCCGCGCGCCGGACCCGTAGTCCGGGGACCCGCACGGGATGACCGCCCGGCCAGCGGGTGACCTCCACGTCGTCGTCCGCCGAGGCGAGGGGGACTCCCCACAGCGCGGCCGCGCTCACCCCGGTGACCACGTCGTCCGGCAGCAGCAGCCGGCCCGCAGCCATCGCCCGCAGCTCGTGCGTGACCGGGACCTCGCGGTGCACGTAGACGTCGGGGAACAGTCGTCTCCAGCAGTGCCTGCGGAGCTGGGCCGTCGTCAGCGCGCCGTCCCGGACGGCGTCGGACCCCCGGAACGGCGTGTGGCGGAGGTCGTCGGGCACGGCGAGCACGCCCGCACCCTGCCGTCCCGGCCCCACACGCCGCGTCCGTCGTCCACAGGCTCCGCCGTTGTGCACTCATCGTCGGTCGGGCGGACCTGAACCGACGACGAGCGCCACAACGGCGAGCCGGGCTAGAGCCAGCCGGTGCGCTTGAAGCCGCGGTGCAGGGCGAGGCAGGCGAAGAGCATCAGCAGCAGCGCGGCCGGGTACGCCCAGCGCTCGTCGAGCTCGGGCATGTACACGAAGTTCATGCCGTAGATGCCGGCGATGGCGGTGGGCAGCGCGATGATGCCGGCCCAGGCCGAGATCTTCCGCATGTCCTCGTTGTCGGCCAGCGAGGTGCGGGCCAGCGACGCCTGCAGGATCGACGTCAGCAGCTCGTCCAGGCCGGTCACCTGGTCACGCACCCGGAGCGCGTGGTCCTGGACGTCCCGGAAGTAGGAGCGCATCGCCTCGGGCACCAGCTCGTTCGGTCGGTCGACCAGCGTGGACAGGGGCAGCTCCAGCGGCAGCACCGCCCGGCGCAGCTGCATCAGCTCCCGCTTGAGCTGGTAGATGCGGCCGCTGTCGTCGGTGCGGCTCGGGCTGAACACCGAGGTCTCGACCTCCTCGACGTCCTGCTCCACCTCGCCGGCTACCTCCAGGAAGTCGTCGACGACGTGGTCGGCGATCGCGTAGAGGACGGCGGAGGGGCCGTTGCACAACAGGTCCGGCTGCTCCTCCAGCTGGGTGCGCAGCTGCCCCAGTTCCCCGTGCGTGCCGTGCCGGACGGTGATCACGTGGTCGCGGCCGATGAAGACCATGATCTCCCCGGTGATCAGCACCTCGCTGGTGGCGGTCAGCTGGTCGTGCTCGACGTAGCTGGCCGTCTTGAGCACCATGAACATCGCCTCGTCGTAGCGCTCCAGCTTGGGCCGCTGGTGGGCGTACACGGCGTCCTCGACGGCGAGCGGGTGCAGTCCGTAGTGCTCCCCGATCGCGGTGAGCTCGGCCTCGGAGGGCTCGTAGAGCCCCAGCCAGACGAACCCGCCCCGGTCGCGGGCCACCTGCAGCGCCTCGGACGGCGCGACGTCGAGCCGCTCGCCCTGCACGTAGACGGCGCAGTCGACGACCGGGTCGTCGGTGTCCCGCTCAGGCTGCTTCTCGCGGGGCGCGCCTGCCGGGCGTGGGCGGAGCGTCTGCGGGAGTTCGGCCGGCGTCCCGGGGGTGCGCCTGCTGGTCGTGCTGTCGGTGTCGGTCACCGGTCCTCCCTCGGGTCTGTCGGGGTCCAGCATCCCCGGCCCACCACCCGCGGGTCTCACCCCGGCGGGTGAGACGTGCGCCGGTGGCGCTGCGGTCGGCCGCCGGAACGCCCGACCTGATCCGGGACACCCGTTCCGCGATCAGGAGATCCCCGTGCCCAGCGCCGTCCTCGACGCCCCCCGCGCCACCCCCGCCGTCGCCCCGGCGACCGTGCGCCCGGTGCGGCTGCCGGCGACCGTCGCCGCCGCGGGCGGGCTCTCCGTGCTGGAGGCACTGGCGCTGCTCGCCCTCGGGCTGACCAGCCTGGAGGGCGTCTTCGGTTCCGGGGTGCGCCCCTCCGGCTGGCTCGTCGCCGGCACCCTGCTGCTGCTCGCCGGATGGGTCGTGCTGTGCGCCGGCGGTGGGGCCGGCCTCGTCGACGGAACCGGCCGGCTGCTGCTGGTCGCCGTCGCCTGCGGGGAGATCGCCCTGCTGGTCGTGCTCTGCGCGGTGGGGCTGGTCGGTGCGAACGGGGTCCTGCTGGTGGCGATCGGCCCGATCGGCGGCCTGCCGGTGCCCGCGCTGGCGCTGCTGGGCCTCGCCGTCCCCACCGGGAAGCTGCTGCTGGCCAGCGCGCCGTCCGCGCTCGCCTGGGTCGCCGCCGGAGGGCGCCCGCGGCCGGCCCGCCGGGCACCCGTGGTCGAGCACCGCGTGCTGCGGGGCGTCACCGTGGCCGGCATCGGGCTGGCGCTGGCCGCCGTCGCGCTGGTGGGCGTGCCCGCGGAGGACCTCTCCGCACCGAGCACCGTCGCGGTCACCGACGCCCCCTGAGGACGCGCCGGTCAACCCGGTGGACGCCGGTCACTACCCTCAGGCCGTGACAGATCGGCACATCCTCACCGCCGTCGCGTGGCCCTACGCCAACGGCCCGCGGCACATCGGCCACGTCTCCGGGTTCGGCGTCCCCTCCGACGTCTTCAGCCGGTTCCACCGGATGTCCGGCGACCAGGTGCTGATGGTGAGCGGCACCGACGAGCACGGGACGCCGATCACGGTCGCCGCGGACGCCGAGGGCATCACCCCGCGGCAGATCGCCGACCGCAACAACCGGGTCATCGTCGACGACCTGGTCAGCCTGGGGCTCAGCTACGACCTGTTCACCCGGACGACGACGGCCAACCACCGCGCGGTGAGCCAGGAGATCTTCCTCGGGCTGCTGAAGAACGGCTACGTCTTCCCGCAAACCACGCTGGGCGCGATCAGCCCGTCGACCGGCCGCACCCTGCCCGACCGCTACATCGAGGGCACCTGCCCGATCTGCGGCTACGACGGCGCCCGCGGCGACCAGTGCGACAACTGCGGCAACCAGCTGGACCCGATCGACCTGGTGAACCCGGTCAGCCGGATCAACGGCGAGACGCCGAAGTTCGTCGAGGAGGAGCACTACTTCCTGGACCTGCCGGCGTTCACCCGGGCGCTGGGCGACTGGCTGGGCACCCGGGGGAACTGGCGCCCCAACGTCCTGAACTTCAGCGTCAACCTGCTCTCCGACCTCAAGCCGCGCAGCTACACCCGGGACATCGACTGGGGCGTGCCGGTGCCGCTGGACGGCTGGCGGGACCGGCCGGACAAGCGCATCTACGTCTGGTTCGACGCCGTGGTGGGCTACCTGTCGGCGTCGATCGAGTGGGCCCGCCGGTCCGGTGACCCGGAGGCCTGGCGGCAGTGGTGGCAGGCGCCGGACTCCGACGCCTACTACTTCATGGGCAAGGACAACATCGTCTTCCACTCCGAGATCTGGCCGGCCCAGCTGCTCGGCTACAACGGGGCGGGCGACAAGGGCGGGACGCCGGGCTCCTACGGCCGGCTCAACCTGCCCACCGAGGTGGTCTCCAGCGAGTTCCTGACCATGGAGGGGCGGAAGTTCTCCTCCTCGCGCAACGTGGTCATCTACGTCCGCGACTTCCTCTCCCGCTACGACGCCGACGCGCTGCGCTACTTCATCGCCGTGGCCGGCCCGGAGAACCAGGACACCGACTTCACCTGGGCGGAGTTCCTGCGCCGCAACAACGACGAGCTGGTCGCCGGGTGGGGCAACCTGGTCAACCGCTCGGTGTCGATGGCCGCCAAGAACGTCGGCGCCGTCCCGACCCCGGGTGAGCTCACCGACGCCGACCGGGCGCTGCTGGCCACCACCTCCGGGGCCTTCACCGCCGTGGGTGACCTGCTGTCGCGCAACCGGCAGAAGGCGGCGGCGACCGAGGCGATGCGGGTCGTCGGTGAGGCGAACAAGTACCTGTCGGACCAGGCGCCGTGGAAGCTCAAGGAGGACCCGGCCCGCCGGGACACCGTCCTGCACACCGCGCTGCAGGCGATCAAGGACTGCAACGCCCTGCTGACGCCGTTCCTGCCGCACTCCTCGCAACAGGTGCACGAGCTGCTGGGCGGCACCGGCGTCTGGTCGGTCGCCCCGCAGGTGGTCGAGACCGAGGACCTGGACGACGGCTCGCCGTACCCGGTCATCACCGGGCCCTACGACCAGGGGCAGGCCGTCTGGGCGTCCACGCCGCTGCCGCCGCCGGGCACGCCGCTCGCCCCGCCGAAGCCGGTGTTCACCAAGCTCGATCCCTCGATCGTGGAGGAGGAGCTGCGTCGCCTGGAGGAGGGCGGCCAGAGCGGGTCGGACGGCGAGGCGTGACCTCCCGGACCACCACAATGGCCCTCCTGGTGGAGGCGTGAGCCGGTCGGCGTCCTCGCGGGCGAACCGGCGGGGTGAGCCGCCGCCGTCCCCGGAGCCGCTGCCGTCCCCGGCGGTCGACAGCCACACGCACTTCGACATCGCCGTGGGCGGTGAGGACCGGGAGCCCACCGACGCGGAGGTGGACGAGGCGATCGCGGCCGCCGTGGCCGTCGGCGTCCCGCGGCTGGTGCAGGTCGGGGTGGACGTCGGGTCCTCGCGCTGGTCGGCCGCGCTGGCGGCCCGGCACCCGAACGTGCTGGCGGCGGTGGCGCTGCACCCCAACGAGGCGGGGGCCGGGGCGGCGACCGAGGCGGCGCTGGCCGAGATCGACCAGCTCGCCGCGCTGCCCCGGGTGCGGGCGGTGGGGGAGACCGGCCTGGACCGCTACCGCACCGGCCCCGAGGGCTGGGCCGCCCAGGAGGCCTCCTTCCGGGCGCACATCGACATCGCCAAGCGGCACGGCATCGCGCTGGTCATCCACGACCGCGACGCCCACGACGAGGTGCTCCGGGTGCTGGACGACGAGGGTGCGCCCGAGCACACCGTCTTCCACTGCTTCTCCGGGGACGCCGGGTTCGCCCGGGCCTGCCTCGAGCGCGGCCACGTGCTGTCCTTCGCCGGCACGGTCACCTTCTCCAGCGCCGGCGCCCTGCGCGAGGCGGCGGCGCTGACCCCGCTGGACCAGCTGCTGGTCGAGACCGACGCCCCGTTCCTGACCCCGGCACCGCTGCGCGGGCGCCCGAACTCCGCCCGGCTGGTACCGCACACGGTCCGGGCGCTGGCCGAGGTCACCGGGGTGCCGCTGGACCAGCTGTGCGCGGCCCTGACCAGCACGGCGGAACGGGTCTTCGGCTCCTGGGACGACTGAGGCGGGTGGGCCGCCCCCCGGTCAGCTGAACCGGGGCACACTGGGGGAGTGGGCCGCCTCATCGCCGTCGTGCTCTTCATCGCCTTGATGGTCCCGGCCGCCATGCTGGCCCGGGGCTGGTCACTCGCGTCCGGTCGCCGGGCCGTGGCCTCCGCCGGTGTCGAGTTCGTGCCGGTGACGCCGGAGGCGACCGCGCAGCTGGCCCGCCAGGCCACCCATGCCCACCGGGTGCGGCTGTTCGGGTTGCTGCTCGGGCTGGCGCTGGTGGTCAGCACGGTGGTGCTGTTCGCCGAGGCGTCGGTCTTCCTCTGGGTGCCCGCCCTCGCCGTGGGCCTGCTGGCCGGCGTGCTGCTGGCGGAAGCGACCCGGCCGCGGCCGCGCTGGGCGACGACCAGCCCGCCCCGCCGGCCCCGGCGGTCGGAGCAGATATCGCTCTGGCTGCTGTGGACCATGCGCGCTGTGGTCGCGGGGGTGGTGCTCACCGCCCTGCTGCAGGTCGACGACCTGGCGTCGCCGGTCGTCGCGACGGCGACGGCGGTGCCGCTGGCCGGTTGGCTGCTGGCCGAGGCGGCCCTGCTGCGGGTGTGGCTCCGCCCGCTCCCCGCCGAGGGCGCCGACGTGCCGGTCGACGAGGCGCAGCGCACCTGGACCGCGCACCTGTCGGTCGCCGCGGCCAGCGTGCTCGCCCTGCTCCCGATGGGGGCGCTGCTGCTCCGTGCCGCGATCGACCTCGGCGACCGGGTGAGCTCCGACGGCGCCGGGCTGCTGCCGGTGGCCCTCGTCGCGGGCGGGTTCTCCGCGATCATCGCCGGGCTGGTGGTGGCCGGCTTCCTGGTGACCTGGTTGCGCCCGGTGCGGCAGACCACGCCCGCGCTGGCCTGAGGCGGTCCGGGCCCACCGGTCGGCTGTGGCCTTGCGCACGGCCGGGATGCGGGTGATCACGCTCTCTCGCGGCGCGTTTCTCACCCACCGTGTCGGCGCGCCTGCGGAGGGCTGAGTCGACATGGTGGTTTCTTGATCCCGCACCGTTCTCTTCCGTCAGGCGTTCGTTATCGTGCCGTGACCGACAAGCCGGGGTGGGGAACACCTGGGCGCTCGTTCCTGCCCGGGTGACCGCTCCCGGACCCGGAGCTCGTCGGGCCGCACGGTGAGGGGCGCCGCCCTCCGGGTGAGGTCCGTCGGCTGTCGCCCTCGTTCCCCTGCCCGGGCCCCGTGACCCGTGGATGTGTTGTGCACCGATCGCTGAAGTCGATTCTCTTCGTCCTGGTCCTCCTGGGCCTGGTGGGCGGTTCCGCTGCCTACTTCGCTGCCCAGAAGACGGTGACCCTGACCGTCGACGGCCAGTCGCGCGAGGTGCGCACCTATGCCGGCACGGCCGCTGAGGTGCTGGCCGACGAGGGGCTGGAGCCCGCGTCGCAGGACGTCGTCCTGCCCGACCCCGGCGACGCGATCGGCGACGGCGCCACGATCGTGCTCAACCGCGCCCGTCCTTTGACGCTGACCGTCGACGGGGTGCGCACCGACGTCTTCACGACGGCCCTCTCGGTCGACGGCGCACTCGCCGAGCTCGGGTACCGCACCGACGAGCTGGTGCTCTCCGCCAGCCGCAGCCAGCGCCTGCCGCTGGACGGCATGGACCTCGCCATCACCACCAACAAGGACGTCACGCTGATCGCGGACGGCCAGCAGCGCGTGGTCACCACCACCGCGGCGACCGCCGGTGACCTGCTGGCCGAGCAGGGCATCGCCCTGTCGCCCACCGACCGCACCTCGATCTACCCGCAGCAGCCTCTGCTGGACGCGATGGTCCTGCGGGTCACCCGGGTCGTCGTCACCGACGTGACCGAGGTCCAGCCGCTGGACTACGCGACCGTCGAGACGCCGGACCCGAACGCCTTCCAGGGGCAGCGCACCGTCACCCAGCGGGGGGTCGAGGGCGCGCAGACGGTCACCTGGCGGGTCACCGTCACCGACGGGGTCGAGACCGGCCGCGAGCAGCTGGGTGTCGAGGTCAGCACGCCGCCGGTCGACCAGCAGGTGGCCGTCGGCACGAAGGAGAAGCCGGCTGCACCGGCGCCCGTGGTCAGCGCCGACGGCCTGAACTGGTCCGCGCTGGCCGCCTGCGAGTCCGGTGGCCGGCCCACCGCGGTGAGCGGCACCGGCAAGTACCGCGGCATGTACCAGTTCTCCACCGGCACCTGGGCCGCCGTCGGGGGTAGCGGTGACCCGGCCGCCGCGTCGGCCGAGGAGCAGACCATGCGGGCGCAGATGCTGTACGCCCGTTCCGGCGCGGGGCAGTGGCCGCACTGCGGTCCCCGCCTGTTCGGGTGATGAAGGACCTCGCTGCCCCCCGCCACTCGCAGGCTCGCGGCGGGCCCCTGCAGCGAGGCCGGAGATGACGGCCCTGCTCGGTGCGGCCGCGATCCGCGAGCTGGCGCAGCAGTTGGACCTGCGACCGACCAAGACCCTCGGGCAGAACTTCCTGCACGACGCCAACACGATCCGCAAGATCGTCCGGACGGCCGACCTGCAGGACGACGACGTCGTCTGCGAGGTCGGGCCGGGCCTCGGGTCGCTGACCCTGGGGCTGCTGCCCGCCTGCGCACACGTGACCGCGGTGGAGATCGACCCCCGGCTGGCCGACCAGCTGCCGGTGACCGTCGCCCAGCGGGCCCCGGACGTGGCCGGGCGGCTCACCGTGGTGACCGCGGACGCCCTCCGGGTGCAGGAGCTGCCCGGGCCCCCGCCCACCGCCCTGGTGGCCAACCTGCCCTACAACATCGCCGTCCCGGTGCTGCTGCACCTGCTGGAGCTGGTGCCCACGATCCGCACCTCGCTGGTGCTGGTCCAGGCCGAGGTCGCCGACCGGCTCGCCGCCGCACCCGGCACCCCCGCCTACGGGGTGCCCAGCGTCAAGGCCGCCTGGTACGCCGACGTCCGCCGGGCCGGCAACGTCCCGCGGCCGGTCTTCTGGCCGGTCCCCAACGTCGACTCCGGGCTGGTCGCGCTGACCCGCCGCCCGGCGCCGGACGGCGATCGGGCGGCCACCTTCGCCGTCATCGACGCGGCCTTCGCCACCCGGCGCAAGGGCCTGCGCGCGGCGCTGGCCCGCTGGGCCGGCAGCCCGGCCGCCGCCGAGGTCCGGCTGCGCGCGGCCGGCATCGACCCGACCACGCGGGGGGAGCAGCTGTCGGTCACCGACTTCGCCCGGCTCGCGGCCACCGACCCGGTCACCGCGGAGGAGCGGTAGCGGGTGCCGCGGCCGGCAGGCGGGGTGCACCGGTGGACGACGGTGGACCGGCGGGCAGGATGACCGGGTGAGCAACGCGACCGCAGGCGGCCCCGGCCGGCTCGCCGGCAACGGCGCCGTCACGGCGCGGGCGCCGGCGAAGGTCAACGTGCACCTCGGCGTGGGGCCGCTGCGGGCCGACGGCTTCCACGAGCTGGAGACGGTCTTCCTCGCCGTGTCGCTGTTCGACACGGTCACCGTCCGCCGTTCCGAGGGGCTCTCGCTCACCGTCCGCGGCGAGGGCACGGGGAGCAGTGCCGGCCCGGCGAGCGTGCCCACCGACCAGCGCAACCTGGTCTGGCAGGCCGCCGAGCTGCTGGCCCGGCACGCCGGGGTGGCGGCCGATGCGCACCTGACCGTGGACAAGTCGATCCCGGCCGCGGCCGGGCTGGCCGGCGGCAGCGCGGACGCGGCGGCCACGCTGGTCGCGCTCGACGCACTGTGGGGGACCCGGGCGACCCGCGGCGACCTGGCCGCGCTCGCCGCACAGCTGGGCAGTGACGTCCCCTTCAGCCTGCTCGGCGGGGTGGCACTGGGCACCGGGCGCGGCGAGCGGCTGACGCCGGTGCTCGCCCGCCGTCGCTGGGACTGGGTGCTCGGCATCGCCGGGGAGGGGCTGTCCACCCCCACCGTCTACGGCGAGCTGGACGCCGAACGGGAAGCCGGGACCCTGCCCGACGGCGAGCTGATGGCCGCCACCGGGCCGGTGCTCGCCGCGCTGCACAGCGGTCCGGCGGCGGCGCTGGCGGCCGCGCTGCACAACGACCTCCAGGCGCCGGCGCTCCGGCTGCGTCCGGAGCTGGACCGGGCGATGCGGGTCGCGACCGAGGCCGGGGCCCGGGCGGCGCTGGTCAGCGGCTCCGGCCCGACGGTGGCGGCGCTGGCCGAGGACGAGGACGCCGCCGTCCGGCTGGCCGACGAGCTCGCCGGTGCCGGGGTGTTCCGGACCGTGCGGGCAGTGCACGGCCCGGTCCACGGCGCCCGTCTGGTGGGCTGAACCCCGGCCGACCGTCGCCCGTCCAGCCACCGTCCGACGTCCCCGGGGGCGGTCCTGGGTGCCCGCACCCGACCTCGGCCCTAGGCTCAGGGGTGGGCCGCCGCGGTTCTGCCCCGGCGGGCCGGTTGATGGGGGATGGGGTAATCGGCAGCCCGCCGGCCTTTGGAGCCGTGCAGTCTCGGTTCGAGTCCGAGTCCCCCAGCCAGTCAGCGCCGACGCGCGCCGCCAGACCGTCGCCATCGCGAGGAGTTCGTTCCGTGACCCTGCAGGACACCCCCACCACGGACGGCGCCGTCGGCGCCGTCGTCGTCCTCGCCGCCGGGCAGGGCACGCGGATGCGGTCGCGCATGCCCAAGGTGCTGCACCCGATCGGCGGCCGCTCGCTGCTGGGGCACGTGTTGGCGGCGGCCGCCCCCCTGCTGGCCGCCCAGACCGTCGTCGTCGTCGGATCCGGGCGGGAGGCGGTGGCCGAGCACCTCAGCGCGGTCGCGCCGGAGGCGCTGCCGGTGGTGCAGGAGGAGCAGCTGGGCTCCGGGCACGCCGCGGCGGTCGCGCTGGACGCGCTCACGGAGGTCGCGGGTGCGGTGCTGATCCTCAACGGGGACGCGCCGCTGCTGCGCGAGGAGACGCTGACCGCACTGGTCCGGGCGCACCAGCAGGCCGGCGACGTGCTGACCGTGCTCACCGCCGAGGTGGCCGACCCGACCGGCCTGGGGCGGATCGTCCGGGACGCCGGCGGCGCGGTGCGGGCGATCGTCGAGGAGCGGGACGCCGACGACGCCCAGCGCGCGATCCGCGAGGTCAACGCCGGGGTGTACATCGGCGACGCCGCCGCCGTCCGGGAGGCGCTGACCAGGGTCGGGGCCGCCAACGACCAGGGGGAGCAGTACCTGACCGACGTCCTCGGCCTGCTGGTGGCCGACGGTGCCCCGGTCGGCGGGCACCGTGCGGCCGACCCCGACGACACCCTGGGCTGCAACGACCAGCGTGAGCTGGCCGCCCGGCGCCGCACGATGAACGACCGGGTGCTCGACGACCTCATGCGGGCCGGGGTGGTCGTGGTGGACCCGCAGACCACCTGGGTCGACGTGACCGTCGAGGTGGCGGCGGAGGTCGTCCTGCACCCCGGCACGCAACTGCTCGGCGCGACCACCGTCGGTGCCGGCGCGGTCGTCGGCCCGGACAGCACGCTCGTCGACACCGAGGTGGGGGAGGGGGCGTCAGTGGTCCGGTCGCACGTCCAGCTGGCCGAGATCGGCCCGGCGGCGACCGTCGGCCCGTTCAGCTACCTCCGCCCGGGCACCCGGCTCGGCCGCGCGGCGAAGGTGGGGGCCTACGTCGAGACCAAGAACGTCCAGCTCGGCGAGGGCTCCAAGGTGCCGCACCTGTCCTACGTCGGCGACGCGACCATCGGGGACCACAGCAACATCGGCGCGGCGACGGTGTTCGTCAACTACGACGGCGTCGACAAGCACCGCACCACGGTCGGCGACCACGTGCGGATCGGGTCGGACACCATGCTCGTGGCGCCGGTCACCGTGGGGGACGGCGCCTACACCGCAGCCGGTTCCGTGATCACCACCGACGTCCCGCCCGGGGCCATGGGCGTCGCCCGGGCCCGCCAGCGCAATGTGGCAGGCTGGGTCGCGCGGCGCCGTCCGGGCACCCCCGGCGCAGAAGCAGCAGCAGCGGCCGACGACGCAGCGGCCGCCGCAGCCACCGACACACGGACCACCGAGTCCGCGGACCGGCCCCCGGCCGCGACGGACGACGACCAGCAGGGGCGATCATGAGCGCGATCAGGCAGACCACCAACAAGAGCCTGATGCTCTTCTCCGGCCGGGCCTACCCCGAGCTGACGATGGAGATCGCCGGGCACCTCGGCGTCACCCCCACCCCCACCTCGTCCTACGAGTTCGCCAACGGTGAGCTCTTCGTGCGGTTCGAGGAGTCGGTGCGCGGCTGCGACGCCTTCGTGGTGCAGAGCCACACCGCACCGATCAACACCTGGCTCATGGAGCAGCTGATCATGGTCGACGCGCTGAAGCGCGCCTCGGCCAAGCGGATCACCGTCGTCGCCCCGTTCTTCCCCTACGCCCGGCAGGACAAGAAGCACCGCGGCCGCGAACCGATCTCCGCCCGGCTGGTCGCCGACATGTTCAAGACCGCCGGAGCCGACCGGCTGATGACCGTCGACCTGCACACCGCCCAGATCCAGGGCTTCTTCGACGGCCCGGTCGACCACCTCTTCGCCATGGACCTCCTCATCGAGGAGGTCAAGCGCAAGTGGGGCCACTGCGACCTCACCGTCGTCTCCCCGGACTCCGGCCGCGTCCGCGTCTCCGAGCGGTGGAGCGACAAGCTCGGTGGCACCCCGCTGGCCTTCATCCACAAGACCCGCGACGTCACCCGGCCCAACGAGGTCGTCGCCAACCGGGTCGTCGGTGAGGTCGAGGGCCGCGTCTGCATCCTGGTCGACGACATGATCGACACCGGCGGCACGATCGCCAAGGCCGCCGAGACGCTGTTCGAGGCCGGCGCCGCCGACGTCATCATCGCCGCCACCCACGGGGTGCTCTCCGGGCCCGCGGTCGACCGCCTGAAGAACAGCCGGGTCAGCGAGGTGATCATCACCAACACGCTCCCCATCGAGCCCGAGCGTCGGTTCGACAAGCTGACCGTGCTCTCCATCGCCCCCCTGCTCGGCCGGGCGATCAAGGAGGTCTTCGAGGACGGTTCGGTGACGAGCTTGTTCGGTGGGGCGAGTTAAATTGCGACCCTCTGGGCCGCATCGCGGCCAGGAGGCGTTCCCGACGTGAGTTGAGCCGTTTCCCGCGGGGGCGGCAGGGACCCTCCGGGCCCCGTGCCGACCCCGCGGACGGACCCACCTGCTGATCCCGGCGGGAGCCTTCGGCCCCGCGCCGGGATCAGCAGACGCCCTGCGGGCGATGGGTCCGGGGTTCCCACCGCTGGTGGCGTTCGTTCCTCTCCGGCTGGTGGCGTTGGTGCGTCCCCACCCAGGTGCTCGTCTCTGACGCTCGGGCGCTCAGGTACGCTCGTGGAGTTGCCCGGCGAGGGAGCGGTTCTCCGACTCCGTGATCGACGTGCGTCTGCCCTCCAGGGGTGTGCCGCGCTCGTGCGCTGAGCACACAGACCCGATCCACCTGTTGAGGAGCACACCACCGTGGCTGAATTCCGCCTCGCCGCCGAGCCCCGCACCGAGTTCGGCAAGGGCAGTGCCCGCCGTACCCGTCGCGAGGGCCGCGTCCCCGCCGTCCTGTACGGGCACGGCCAGGACGTCGTCCACCTGTCGCTGCCGGCCCGCGAGTTCGCCGCGGCCCTGCGCAACGGCGGCACCAACGTGCTGCTGACCATCGAGATGGACGGCAAGGACCAGCTGGCGTTGACCAAGGCGATCCAGCGGGACCCGATCACCCGCATCCACGAGCACGTCGACCTGCTGCTGGTCCGCCGCGGTGAGAAGACCACCGTCGAGGTCCGCGTCCTGATCGTCGGCGAGCCGGCCCCGGACACGATCAGCAACCACCAGCTGAACAGCGTCCTCGTCGAGGCCGACGCCACCGACCTGCCGGAGACGATCGAGGTCGACATCACCGGCCGCACCGCGGGCAACGGCATCACCGCCGGCGACCTGCCGCTGCCGGCCGGCGCGACGCTGATCACCGACCCGGAGGCGCTGGTCATCGGCTTCCTGGGTGCGCCGACCGCCGCCGAGCTGGAGGCCGAGCTGGAAGAGGCCGAGGCCGAGGCCGGCATCGAGCGCGAGGAGTCCGACGCCGACGGCGACGTCGTCCCCGAGCCGCAGGACCAGGGCAGCGGCGAGTCGATGGACTCCGCCGAGAAGTCCAGCGACGCCTGACCGGTCCGCTGACCGAGAGCACGACCCGCAGGGGCGCCGGCACCGCCGGCGCCCCTGCGGCGTCTCCCGCGCCCGCCCCCGCACCCCCGGTGTCGGAGGGGCCGTTCCTGGTGGTCGGGCTGGGAAACCCCGGCCCCGGCTACGCCGGCAACCGGCACAACGTCGGGGCGATGGTGCTGGCCGAGCTCGCTGCCCGGGCCGGCGTCAGGTTGTCGCCCGGCAAGGGGCCCCGGGCCCGGTCGCTGTCCGGGGAGGGCCGGCTCGCCGACCGGCGGGTGGTGCTGGCGGTGCCGTCCAGCTACATGAACGAGTCCGGCGGCCCGGTCCGCGGGCTGCTCGACTACCACCACCTGCCTCCCACCGACCTGGTCGTGGTGCACGACGAGCTCGACCTCGACTTCGAGGTGGTGCGGCTCAAGCGCGGTGGCGGGGAGGGCGGGCACAACGGTCTGCGCTCCATCTCCCGCTCCACCGGCACCCGCGACTACCTGCGGGTCCGGGCGGGGATCGGCCGGCCGCCCGGTCGGCAGGACCCCGCCGACTACGTCCTCAAGGACTTCTCGGCGACCGAGCGCAAGACGCTCGAGCTGTTCATCGGCGAGGCGGCCGACGCCACCGAGCTGCTGCTCGAACGCGGTCTGGAGGCTGCGCAGAACGTCGTCCACCCCCGTAGCTGACCACCGTCGGTACGCACCGTCGCCCGGACGGGTGGTCACGGCCGTGGTCCCGGTCCCAACGGGTGACGCCACCCCGTCCGCGTTGCCCCAGCTCGTCACCGCCTGTGATGGTTGCTGAGCGTCACCAGTGCAGCGGCTCGTCCGGGTCCGCCCCGGCTACGAGCCACTCCTGTGTGTCGCCAGCGAACTGTGCGCGATCACTGCGGAGAACCTGGGGGCCCCATGCTGCTCGAACGTGCGGAACCGACCGACACCCTCGGTCACCTGCCGTCGGCGGCGGCCCCGTCGCTCACGGCCGTCGAGCGCGTCCCGGACACCACCGCTCCCGCCCGGGGCGCCGCCCGCTGGGCCCGGCGGCACCGTGCCGGCCTGGTCCTCGGTGAGGCGCTGATCGCGGCGTCGGCGGCGGCCGTGGTCCTCCTCGCCCACGACGGGCCGGTCGTGGGCAGCGTCCTGTTCTGGGCCGGGCTGAGCCTGGTCCTCGCCTGGCCGGCGCTGCTCGCGGTCACCGGCGCCTACGAGGAGCGCTGGTTCGGGGTGGGCAGCGACGAGTTCCGTCGCGTCGGCCGGGCCGGCTTGCTGCTGCTGGCCGGGATGGGCTTCGTCAGCTACGCGGCCGAGCTCGACCTCAGCCGTGCGCTGGTGGTGCTCGCCGTCCCGGCGCTCACGACGGCGACGCTGGTCGAGCGCTACGCCGCACGGCGCCTGCTGCACCGTCAGCGGATGCGCGGGCGCTGCGTCAAGCGCGTGGTGGTCGTCGGCCGCGGCGGCGCGGTGCTGGACCTCGTCGACCGGCTGCACCGCACCCGGCACGCCGGACTGGACGTCGTCGGCGTCTGCGTGACGCCGGACGACCGCAGCCGGGTCGCGCGGGTGACCGACCTGCCGGTGGCGGGCCTGGAGGACGTCCTCGAGCTCGCCGGCCGGGTCGAGGCCGACACGATCGCCGTCACCTCCGCCAGTGAGACGTCGTCCCAGTACCTGCGGGTCCTGTCCTGGCAGCTCGAGGGCACCGGGCTGGAGCTGCTCGTGGCCCCCGGGCTGGTCGAGGTGGCCGGACCGCGCCTGCACATCCGGCCCTTCGACGGGCTGCCCCTCCTCTCGGTGGAGCAGCCCCGGTTCGAGGGCTGGCGCCGGGTGCTGAAGGCGGCCCTCGACCGGTCGGTCGCCTCCGTCGCGCTGCTGCTGCTCGCGCCGGTCCTGGCTGCGCTCGCCCTGGCGGTCCGGCTGTCCGGTCCCGGGCCGGTCCTCTACCGGCAGCAGCGGGTCGGGCTCGGTGGCCAGCACTTCACGATGCTCAAGTTCCGCAGCATGGTCGTCGGTGCCGACCAGCAGGTCGCCGGGCTGGCGGCCGGCAACGAGGCCGACGGGCTGCTGTTCAAGATCCGGCAGGACCCGCGGGTGACGCCGGTCGGCCGCTGGATGCGCCGGCTCTCCCTCGACGAGCTGCCCCAGCTGGTCAACGTGCTCACCGGCGGCATGTCGCTCGTCGGGCCGCGTCCGCCGCTGCCCGACGAGGTCGCCCGCTACGACACCTCGGTCAGTCGCCGGTTGCTGGTGAAGCCGGGCCTGACCGGCCTGTGGCAGATCTCCGGGCGCAGCGACCTGCCGTGGGAGGAGGCCGTCCGGCTGGACCTCCGCTACGTGGAGAACTGGTCGCTCGCCCTGGACGTGCAGATCCTCTGGAAGACCGCACGCGCCGTCGTCTCGGCGTCCGGCGCCTACTGAGCCGCGGGCGCGCAACGGGCAGCCACGGACGAGCTCCGGCGTCCTCCGTCCGGGTGAGCGCACTGCTGCGAAGCGCGACGCCACTCCGTGATCGGGGGAGGGTCGGTGCTGGACGGCCGGCACGGCTCGTCCAGCACGTGCAGGTCGGTCGGTCGCCGCTCCCTCGCCCCGAGGCCGGCGCCGACTCCGAGGAACGGAGCCAGAGACCATGCCACCCAGGAGGTCGGGCGCCCTTCGCATCGCCCTGGTCGGGACGCGTGGCGTGCCGGCGCGGTACGGCGGCTTCGAGACCGCGGTCGAGGAGGTCGGCCGGCGCCTGGTGGAGGCCGGCCACGACGTCGTCGTCTACTGCCGCACCACCACCGGCGGACCCCGGCCGGCGACGCACCTGGGCATGCGGCTGGTGCACCTGCCGGCGCTGCGCCGCCGGTCGCTGGAGACGCTGAGCCACACGGGTCTCTCGGTCGCGCACCTGCTCACCCACCGGGTCGACGCCGCGATCGTGTTCAACGCGGCCAACGCGCCCTGGCTGCCGCTGCTGCGGGCGGCCTGCATCCCGGTGGCCACCCACGTCGACGGCCTGGAGTGGAAGCGCGCCAAGTGGGGTGGGATCGGCAAGCGCTACTACCGCGTCGTCGAGGCGCTGTCGGTCCGCTGGTCCGACGCCCTGATCGCCGACGCGCAGGGCATCGCCGACTACTACCGCGACGAGTTCGCGGCTCCGACCGAGCAGATCGCCTACGGCGCACCGAAGACCGACGGCGCCGGGTCCGACCGGCTGCCGGCCGTGGACCTGGCACCGGGCGGCTACCACCTCGTCGTCGCCCGCTTCGAGCCGGAGAACCACGTCGACGTGATCGTCGACGGCTACCGGCGCAGTGACGCCGAGCTGCCGCTCGTGGTGGTCGGGTCGGCGCCCTACGCCGACGACTACACCCGCCGCGTGCACGCGCTCGCCGACGACCGGGTCCGGTTCCTCGGTGGCGTCTGGGACCAGGAGCTCCTCGACCAGCTGTACGTGAACTGCGCGACGTACCTGCACGGGCACTCCGTGGGCGGGACCAACCCCTCCCTGCTGCGGGCGCTCGGTGCTGGTGCGGCGACGATCGCCTACGACGTCTCCTTCAACCGGGAGGTGCTGGAGTCCAGCGGTCGCTACTTCCGGACGCCGGACGACGTCACCTCCGCACTGCACGAGGCCGAGCGCGAGCCCGAGAAGCTCCGCCGCCGGGGCAAGCGGGCACGGCTGCTCGCCGCCCGCTACGACTGGGACCACGTGGCGTCCCGCTATGCGGAGCTGTGCCGGAAGTTGGTCGCTCGCGAGTTCCCGCGGTCCCGCCCGAGCGGCCGCCGCCTCCGGCTCGGCCCGGCGGCCGGCACCCGGACCGACGAGTGGCCGCAGGGCGCGCTCGCCCCCGCGACACAGAGCGGCGGCGCTCCCTCACCTCGCCGGGCGCCCGTCCGGCCGGTCGCACGACCCACGGCGGCCGGCGCCGGCTCGGCGGACGTCCTGCCGGCGCGGACGGCCCAGTCGTGACCGCGCTGACGCCCCCCGTGGCCAGTCCCGATGGGGCGATCACCGACACGATCCGCCGGTTGGCCGGGGCCCAGAAGGGCGCCCAGGGTGCTCCGGCCTACTCCCGGTTCGTGAACCGGAGGCTGGGGCGGGTGCTCGCCGCCCTGGCGTTCCACGCCCGGCTCACCCCGAACGCCGTCACCGGGATCAGCGCGGTGTGCACCTTCGGCGGCATCGCCGTGCTCGCGCTGGTGCCCCCGTCCTGGCCGATGGGCGTGGCGGTCGCGCTGCTGCTGGTCGTCGGGTACGCCTTCGACTCCGCCGACGGCCAGCTGGCGCGGCTGCGGGGCGGCGGCTCCCCGGCCGGGGAGTGGCTGGACCACATGGTGGACGCGCTCAAGATCGCCAGCCTGCACCTCGCGCTGCTGATCGGCTGGTACCGCTTCGAGTACGTCGAGCGCAGCTCGTGGTTGCTGCTGCCGCTGGCCTTCTCGGTCGTGTCGGTGGTGTTGTTCTTCGCCACCCTGCTCAACGAGTCCCTGCGCGCCCAGCACGGCGCCCGCACCCGGGCGGCGTCGACCGGAGAGCGGCCCAGCGTGCTGCGTTCGTTGCTGGTCGCCCCCACCGACTACGGGGTGCTCTGCCTGGTCTTCCTGCTGCTCGGGGCGCCCTCGGCGTTCCTCTGGGCCTATGCGTTGCTCGCGGCGGTCACGGCGGGCTTCCTGGCCCTCGCCGCCGTCCGGTGGTTCCGAGAGATGGGCAGGTTGACCTGATGAGCGATCCCTCGACCGATGCGGCCAGCACCTCCGGCCGGACCGCCCCACGCCGGCGCCGGCTGGTCCTCGCCGGGGCGGTCCTGGTGGTGGTGGCGCTCGTGCTGTGGGGCGTCCTCACCGGTGGGGACGACGGCGGCGGTGCCCAGGCGACCGGAGAGACCTCGGCCCCTCGGTCGAGCGCCGGCGCCACGTCGGGTTCGGCGGCGAGTCCCTCGTCGGCCGCTCCGGTGCCGCCGACGGTCAGCGCCGCCCCGGCTGCCACCGCCCCGACAGAGGGCGGCGACGAGCTCCCGCCCAGTCTGCCGCCGGTGGGTCTGACCGACTCGGCCGCCGTCGGCGACGGCGTGACCGCCGCTCTCACCGCCGTCCGCGCGATCCAGGGCGAGGGCACGGGCCCGGGCAACGTCGCCGGTCCGGCGGTGGCGGTGACGGTGCGGCTCACCAACGGGACCGCCGAACAGATCGTCCTGGACGGGGCGGTCGTCTCCCTCGCGTACACCGCCGACGCACTTCCTGCCTCGCCCCTGGACGACCCGTCTGCAGCGCCGCTGTCGGGCGTGCTGGAACCCGGCTCGTCGGCCGAGGGGGTCTACGTGTTCTCGGTCCCCGCCGATCGACGTGGCGTGGTGACCGTGGCGATCGGTCACGCCCCCGGGGTTCCCTACCTGGTCTTCACCGGCTCGGTCGACTGACCCGAGGACCTCGTCCAGCCGACCGCCGACCGCCGGCCGCCCTGATGCGGGCACGGCGGTCGGCGGATGCCGTGCTGCCGACCCCGGCCACGGTCGGGGCATCCGCCTGAGGGGTGACCCTGCGTCACCGCAGTCCGTCGACCGGGTGCAAAACCCCAGGTAAAGCACCCGATCAGGCGACGGGTGCAGCCTGGTGACCCACCCTTCGTCACGCTTAGTATCGGCTGGCCCGACCGGGCACTGACTCAGCGCGAGCGGGGACGACGAGCATGGACGCAACACCGAGGACGCCCAGCCGGGTGTGGATCGCCGGACTGCTGAGCAGCCTGCTCTTCGCAGGAGTGCTCGGGGGCCTGCTGCCCGGTGGGGTGGCGCGCGCGGACACCGCTCCGCTGGAGCCCACCGCAGCGGCCACCCCCACGACGGTCGCCGCCGATGCGCTGCCCACCGTCCAGATCAACGGTGTCGCCTGGTCGCAGGTCGTCGTCGGCAACACCGTCTACGTCGCCGGGGACTTCTCCACCGCGCGCCCAGCAGGTGCGCCGGCCGGCACGCAGGAGACGGTCCGGAACAACCTCCTGGCCTACGACATCCGGAGCGGGGAGCTCATCACCTCCTTCGCCCCCGACCTCAACGGCAAGGCGCTGGTGGTGACCGCCTCGCCAGACGGCTCGCGCATCTACGTCGGCGGCGACTTCGACAAGGCCAACGGCCAGACCCGCTACCGGGTGGCTGCCTACAGCACCGCCACCGGTGAGCTCATCGCGAACTTCCGCCCGAGCTTCAACGCCCGGGTGTACGCACTCGCCGCCACCGACGACACCGTCTACGTCGGTGGGTCCTTCACGGCCATCGGCTCGGCCAGCCGTGAGCGGCTGGCAGCGGTGGCCGCGTCCAACGGCGCGCTGCTCCCCTGGGCGCCGGTGCCCGGTGTCGGCTCGACGGACGGGAACGACCTGCCCCGGATCCGGGACGCGAACGGGCAGTACGTCGAGAACCCGCAGAACGCCAAGACGAGCAACATCGTCCTGGCGCTGGTGGTGACCGGCGGGGGCGACCAGGTCGTCGCGGCCGGACGTTTCGACACGCTCAACGGCACCCGGTCGACCGGCGTCGGTGCGCTGGACCCGGTGACCGGCGCGACGCGGCCCTTCGCGGTCGGCCAGCTCCTCACCAACCAGGGTGTCAACTCCGCCGTCTACAGCCTCAGCACCGACGGCACCAACGTCTACGGCACCGGGTACGACTACTACGGCCCCGGCAACCTCGAGGGCTCCTTCGGCGCAACCGCCGACGGTGGCGTGCTGACGTCGATCAACGACTGCCACGGCGACACCTACTCCAGCTTCCCGGCCAACGGCGCGCTCTACCTGGCGTCCCACGCCCACGTCTGCAGCAACATCGGTGGCTTCCCCGAGACGGAGCCGCAGACCAAGCAGTACGCGACCGCGGTGACCACGGTCGCCACCGGCACCGTGGGCTCGGGCACCATCGACGACGCGCGCACCCTCATGGGCAAGCCGGCGGGGTCCTTGCTGCCCTGGTTCCCGACGTTCACCGCCGGCACGTACACCGGTCAGTCGCAGGCAGGGTGGTCGGTCACCGGCAACGACCAGTACGTCGTCTACGGCGGCGAGTTCCCGAAGGTCAACGGGGCCGCGCAGCAGGGGCTGGTCCGGTTCGCCGTCCCCTCGATCGCGCCCAACCGTGTCGGCCCGAGCTCAACGGGGCTCACCCCGACCGTCGTCGCCCTGTCGGCCGGCACCGCTCGGGTCAGCTGGACGACGAGCCACGACCAGGACAACGAGAACCTGACCTACCGCGTCCACCGCGACGGCGACACCACCAGCCCGGTCCACGAGGTCACCCGGGCGTCGACCTTCTGGAACACCACGTCGCTCGCCTTCGTCGACACGGGCCTCAGCGGCGGTGAGCACACCTACCGCGTCAGCGTCACCGACCCGATGGGCAACCAGGTCACCTCCGGGTGGGTGTCGGTCGAGGTGACGGCGGGCAGTCCGTCGGAGCCGCGGCCGTACGCCCAGGCGGTCGTCGCCGACGGCGCCCAGGACTACTGGCCCCTCGGCGAGCGCTCCGGTTCCATCGCCTACGACTACGCCGGAGGGTCTGACCTGGCGGTGAACTCCCGGGTGTTCCTGAACCACCCGGGTGCGCTCAGCGGTGACCCGGACACGTCCTTCGGCTTCGGCGGCCAGGGCCTGGCCGCGACCACCACGGCGATCCCCGGACCCAACACCTTCGCCGTCGAGGCATGGTTCCAGACCACCTCCCGCAGCGGCGGGAAGGTCGTCGGGTTCGGCAACCGGAACACCGGTGACAGCAGCAGCTACGACCGGCACGTCTACCTGGACGGCGCAGGGCGGGTCGTCTTCGGGGTGTACCCGGGCAGCGAGCAGAAGATCAGCAGCTCGGCCGGCTACAACAACGGCGCCTGGCACCATGTCGTGGCCTCCCTCAGCCCGGCCGGCATGGCCCTCTACCTCGACGGCGAGCTGATCGGCACCAACCCGGCGGTCACAACGGGGCAGCCCTACAGCGGCTACTGGCGCATCGGCGGCGACAGCAGCTGGGGCGGCACCGGCAAGTACCTGACCGGGCGCATCGACGAGGTGGCCGTCTACCCGTCGGCCCTGTCGGCCGACGTGGTGACCAGCCACTACACGCTGGGGGCAACGGGGAAGGCGACCAACGTCGCCCCGGTGGCGTCGTTCACCTCCTCGGCGACCTTCCTGGACGCCACCCTCGACGGCTCGGCCTCGGCCGACCGGGACGGCAGCATCGCGTCCTACGCATGGGACCTCGGCGACGGCGCGACGGCGACCGGGCGCACCACGACGCACACCTACTCGGCCGCCGGCACCTACCCGGTGACACTGACGGTGACCGACGACGACGGTGCCCGGTCGGTGGAGACCGGCGCCGTCACGGTGACCGCCCCGCCGGCGAACGTGGCGCCGTCGGCGGTGTTCAGTTCGTCGGTGGTGGGGCTGGTGGCGTCGTTCGACGGTGCGGGGTCGGCTGATCCTGATGGGTCGGTGGCGTCCTACGACTGGGACTTCGGTGACGGTGCGAGTGGTGCCGGTGCGGCGGTGGAGCACACCTATGCCGAGGCGGGTGTGTACCAGGTCGTGCTGACGGTGACCGATGACGACGGTGCCACCGGCAGGGTCGAACAGTCGGTGACGGTGTCGGCCCCGGCGGAGCCGCCGGTCCCCGAGGTCCCCGAGGTCCCCGAGGTTCCCGAGGTCCCGGCGGGGGAGCCGCTGGCGGTGGACGGTTTCGAGCGGACGGTGGCCAGTGGGCTGGGTCAGGCGGAGACCGGGGGTGCGTGGTGGGTCTCCGGCGGGGTGACGTCGGTGTCGGAGGGCGCGGCGGTCCTGGAGGTGCCCAAGGCCGGTGGGTCGAGCTCGGTGTGGCTGAACTCGGTGTCGGTGCAGGACGTGGCGTTGGAGACGACGTTCTCGCTGGAGCAGGCGCCCACCGGTGGTGGGACGTACGCCTATGTCACTGCACGGCGGACGCCGGCGAACTTCTACCGGGGTGTGCTGAAGTTCCTGGCCGATGGCCGGGTGACGGTCGGGGTGTCACGGGTGGTGGCCAACAAGGAGACGACGTTGCGGTCGGTGACCGTTCCGGACCTGACGTACGTGCCGGGCACGGTGCTGCGGGTGCGGTTGGACGTCAGTGGCAGCGGCACCACCACGCTGGGCGCCAAGGTGTGGGTGGACGGCACGGCTGAGCCGGTCGACTGGCAGGTCAACGCCACCGACGACACCGCGGAGCTGCAGGCGGCCGGCGGGGTCGGGGTCTCGACCTACGTGTCGGGTTCGGCCACCGTCGTCCCGGTGCGGATGCGCGTCGACGACTTCTGGGCCGGCCCCGCCGGCACGGTGCCCGCCGCAGGGGAGGTCCCGGCGGAACCGGCGAACGTGGCGCCGTCGGCGGTGTTCAGTTCGTCGGTGGTGGGGCTGGTGGCGTCGTTCGACGGTGCGGGGTCGGCTGATCCTGATGGGTCGGTGGCGTCCTACGACTGGGACTTCGGTGACGGTGCGAGTGGTGCCGGTGCGGCGGTGGAGCACACCTATGCCGAGGCGGGTGTGTACCAGGTCGTGCTGACGGTGACCGATGACGACGGTGCCACCGGCAGGGTCGAACAGTCGGTGACGGTGTCGGCCCCGGCGGAGCCGCCGGTCCCCGAGGTCCCCGAGGTCCCCGAGGTTCCCGAGGTCCCGGCGGGGGAGCCGCTGGCGGTGGACGGTTTCGAGCGGACGGTGGCCAGTGGGCTGGGTCAGGCGGAGACCGGGGGTGCGTGGTGGGTCTCCGGCGGGGTGACGTCGGTGTCGGAGGGCGCGGCGGTCCTGGAGGTGCCCAAGGCCGGTGGGTCGAGCTCGGTGTGGCTGAACTCGGTGTCGGTGCAGGACGTGGCGTTGGAGACGACGTTCTCGCTGGAGCAGGCGCCCACCGGTGGTGGGACGTACGCCTATGTCACTGCACGGCGGACGCCGGCGAACTTCTACCGGGGTGTGCTGAAGTTCCTGGCCGATGGCCGGGTGACGGTCGGGGTGTCACGGGTGGTGGCCAACAAGGAGACGACGTTGCGGTCGGTGACCGTTCCGGACCTGACGTACGTGCCGGGCACGGTGCTGCGGGTGCGGTTGGACGTCAGTGGCAGCGGCACCACCACGCTGGGCGCCAAGGTGTGGGTGGACGGCACGGCTGAGCCGGTCGACTGGCAGGTCAACGCCACCGACGACACCGCGGAGCTGCAGGCGGCCGGCGGGGTCGGGGTCTCGACCTACGTGTCGGGTTCGGCCACCGTCGTCCCGGTGCGGATGCGCGTCGACGACTTCTGGGCCGGCCCCGCCGGCACGGTGCCCGCCGCGGCGTGAGGACGCCGGGGCAGGCCCGGGGTCGCCCCGTGCCTGCCCCGGCCGGGCAACCACCCCTCTTCGGATGAGGTCACCCACCGGAGAGGGGTCGGTGGCGCCCGGCGCTGGCAGCCTGGACGTGCGCGCCCACGGCCACCGACCCGCGGCGCAGCCGCGCGGCAGCACGTCCGGCGGCGGACGTCGACAGTGGGGGAGGGCGGGCTGCGTGAGTCGACTGCAGGCGCCCGGGCCGCGACCGGAGCTCACCGCAGCGGCTGCGCAGCCTGACGAGACCGGGGCGGACGGGCGCAGCGTCTGGGCCGGCATCGTCCGCAGCGGAGGCATGCGACTGCTGGTTCTCCCGGTCTCGGCCTTGCTCGGCATCGTGGTGACCCGGCTGGTCATCGACAACTACGGCGAGGCGGCCTTCGCCCAGTACGGGTTGTTGGTCGGCCTCGGGGCACTGCTGCCGTTCGCCGACCTGGGGATGTCGGCTGCGGTGATGAACGCCGTCGGTGCTGCCCGGTCCCCGGGGACCGACGACCACGTCCGGGCGGTCCTGCTCACCGCCGTCCGCGTGCTGATCGGATCGGCCGCTGTGCTCTCGGCGGTGGCCGTGACCGTCACGCTGCTGGGACTCTGGCCGGCCCTGCTGGGGCCGGCGCTGCTGCCGGACACCGGCCCGCTGGCGGCGATGGCCTGCCTGCTGTTCATCGCGGTGGCCATGCCGATGGGCATCGGCCAGCGGGTGCTGTCCGGACTGGGGCGCAACCACGTGTCCATCGCCCTGTTCGGCCTGCAGACGCCGCTGGTCCTCCTCGTGCTCGTCGGGTTCCTGTGGGTGGGGGTCCCGGCCGGCTCGGCCATGGCGGTCGTCCCGTACGGCACGACCTTCGTCCTCGCGATCGTCTGCACGATCGTGGCGGCCCGAGCGATCCGACCGGCAGCACGCGACGTCCTGCGCCGGGTACGGCACGTCCGCACCCAGCACGGTGCCCGGGTCTTCGGCGTCGCCTGGCCGATGCTGGTGCAGATGATCGCGCTGCCGATCGCGATGCAGAGCGACCGGATCGTGCTCAGTCACCGCGCGGGAGTCGGCGAGCTCGCCGAGTACAACCTCGCCGCCCAGATGTTCGTACCGATCTGGGCGGTGGTGAGCTCCGCCGGGGTCACGCTGTGGCCGGTGTTCGCCCGTGCCCGGGCTCGCGGCGTCCGTCACTCCCCGGTGCCGATGGCCTGGGCCTTCGCTGGGCTGGCCGCCGGGATGGCGGTGCTGGTCGCGGCGGCATCGCCGTTCCTCGCCGACCTGGCCTCTGGCGGCAGGATCGAGCTCGGTGGCCTGCTGGTCGGGAGCTTCGCGGTGCTGATGGTCCTCCAGGGGGCGAAGTACCCCCTGGGCATGTACATGACCGATGCCCGCGGGCTCCGCTTCCAGGCGCTGATGATCGTGGCGATGCTGCCACTGAACGTCGGGCTGTCGTGGTGGCTGGCCGGCCCGCTCGGAGCGGCCGGTCCGGTGCTCGGCTCGGTCATCGGGGTGGCCGCTTCCCAGGTGCTGGGCAACCTGCTGTACGTCCGCCGGGCACTGCGGGCCGCTGGGCGCGATGCGGCCCCGGCCGGGCCCGAGCCGGAGGCGGCAGTGGCTGCCGACCGGCCCGACCGCGTGTCCGTCGCCGACGAGGAGGGGCGGTCGCGGTGACGGACGGGCCTGAGGACAGGACGCCGGGCAGCATCCCGGCGGGTGCCGACGTGCGTGTCCCCGAGCAGGACCCGGACCCGGCGGGGCGGCTGGGCATCGTGGTCGTCAACTACGGGTCGCACGACCTGCTCGAGACCCACCTGGGCGCGATGGACCTCGGTGGGTTGCCCGTCCACGTCGTCGTGGTGGACAACTTCTCCACCGCCGCCGAGCGGGAGGTCGTCGCTGCACTGGCGGGTGCCCGCGGCTGGACGTTCGTCGGTCTCCCCGACAACCGGGGCTTCGGCGCCGGCGTCAACGCCGGCGTCCGGGCCGCGCGAGCCGCGGGCTGCGTCACCTTCCTGCTGCTCAACCCGGACGCATCAGTCGCTCCTGGGGTGGTCGGGGAGCTGCGACGGCACAGCCTCCGGGAGCCCATGGCGCTGATCAGTCCCCGGATCGTCGCCCCGGACGGGACGGTGTTCTTCGACGGGGCCGAGCTGTTCACCGACAGCGGCCGGTTGCGTGGCCGGCGCACCGGGACGACGCCGTCCGGGCCGGGGAGGACGCGGCCGAGCGGTCCGGCGACGGAGTGGGTGACCGGCGCGTGTCTGGTGGTCCACGACCAGCTGCTGCGCCGAGCCGGCGAACTGGACGAGTCCTTCTTCCTCTACTGGGAGGACGTGGAGTTCAGCCACCGCTGTCGCGCGGCCGGGGGCGCTCTCGTGGTGCGCTCGGACCTGGAGGCGGTGCACGACGCAGGCGGTACGCAGGGGCCGACGCCGGGCCGGGCCAAGTCCGCGGTCTACTACCGCTACAACTGCCGCAACCGGCTGCTGTTCGCTGCCCGGTGGTCCTCCCGCCGTGAGCTGCTGCGCTGGATGTGGGCGACGCCGGCCGTGAGCTGGGAGGTCCTGCTGCGTGGGGGACGACGCCAGCTGCTCCACCAGCCGGCGCTGGCGCTGGCTGCGATCCGCGGGTCCGCGAGTGGTCTGGTCCTTGCTGCGGGCGCGCTCCTGCGGGGCCGGCGGCGCACCGCCCGTACGGGCCCCTCGGTGCTCGTGGTGCACCCGGGCGCAGAGCTCTACGGCTCCGACCGCATGCTCGTGGAGTCGGTCGCGGGGCTCGTCGACCGCGGTGAGCGGGTCACGGTCGCGCTCCCGGTCGCCGGGCCACTGGTCGGCGAACTGGAGGCGACGGGTGCGACCGTCGTCCGCTGCCGGATGCCGGTCCTGCGCAAGAGCGCGACCACCCCGCGAGGCGCTGCGGCGCTGCTGGCGGACGCTGCGGCCGGGCTCCTGCCTGCCTGGCGGCTGCTGCGGCGCACCGGCCCCGGGCCGGTGTACGTCAACACCCTCACCATCCCGCTCTGGCCGATGCTGGCGCGGCTGGTCGGCCGGCACGTCACGCTGCACGTCCACGAGGCCGAGGACGGTGCGCCGGCGCCGGTGCGCCGGGCCCTGGCGCTGCCGGCGGTGTTCGCCCAGCGCGTGCTGGTGAACAGCCGGTACAGCCGCGACGTGCTCGCCGCCTCGCTGTCGCGCACCGCGAGCCGGGCCGTCGTCGTGCCCAACGGGGTCGTCGGTCCCGAGGTCACCGTCCCTCCCCGTCCCCGGCTGTCGACGCCGGTCCGGCTGCTGTTCGTCGGGCGGCTGTCGCCGCGCAAGGGGCCCCAGGTCGCCCTCGCCGTGCTCGCCGAACTGTCCCGGCGCGGCGTGGACGCCCGGCTCACGCTGGCCGGCTCGACGTTCCCCGGGTACGAGTGGTTCGAGGCTGACCTCCGGGCCCAGGTGGAGCGTGCGGAGTCCGCCCCACGGGTCGACTTCCTGGGCTTCGTCCCCGACGTCCAGGCGGTGCTGAGCGACTCCGACGTCGTCCTGGTCCCGTCCGTGCTGCCGGAGCCGTTCGGCAACACGGCGGTCGAAGCGGTCCTGGCCGCCCGGCCGGTGATCGTGAGCGCCGCCGGTGGCCTCCCCGAGGCGATCGACGGCCACACGTCCGCGCAGGGGGTGCCGCCGGGCGACGTCGCTGCCTGGGCTGATGCGGTGCAGCGGGTGATCGCTGCCTGGCCGCGCTTCGCCGCTGCCGCCCAGGTCGACGCCGGCCAGGCCCGCGCGCGTCACGCGCCGGCCCGCTACCGCGCCGAGGTCGCACGCCTGATCACGATCCCCGGAGAGGAACGCCGATGACCGCGTCGGACACCACCCCTGCGCCCACCCGTGCGGACGGCGGACGGAGCCTGCCCGACAGCCGGGTGGAGGTGCTGATCGGCGTGCTGACCTTTCGCCGACCGGACGACCTGGCCGCCCTGCTCCCCGTCCTGCTCGAGCAGGCTGCCGAGGTCGACCGCCCGGAGCGTCGCGTGGGCGTGCTGGTCGTCGACAACGACCCGCAGGGCAGCGCCAGGGGAGTCGTCGACGAGCTCGGCTCCGCCCTGGTGCGCTACGTCGTGGAGCCGACCCCGGGGATCGCGGCGGCGCGCAACCGCGTGCTGGACGAGGCCGAGGGGTGCACCTTCGTCGTCTTCATCGACGACGACGAGCGGCCCCGGCCAGGATGGCTCGCGCACCTGCTGCGCACCCAGGAGGAGACCGGGGCGGCCGCTGTGGCGGGTGCCGTGGTCTCGGCCTTCGAGGGGCCCCTGGACCCCTGGGTGCGCGACGGCGCGTTCTTCAGCCGGCGGAGGCTGGCCACGGGCACGGTGATCGACGTCGCCGCGACCAACAACCTGCTCCTGGACGTCGCCGCGGTCCGCGCGGCCGGGCTCCGCTTCGATGCGGCCTTCGGGTTGAGCGGGGGCAGCGACACCCTGTTCACCCGCCTGCTGGCTGCCTCGGGCGCCCGGCTCGTCTGGTGCGACGAGGCGGTGGTCACCGACTCCGTGCCCAGCTCACGGATGACCCGGGAGTGGGTGCTGCGCCGGGCGTTCCGGTCCGGCAACTCGGCCAGCCGGGTCGACCTGGTCCTGGCCGGGAGCGCCCCTGCACGGAGCCGGGCACGCCTGCGTGGTGCACGCCGAGGTGCTCCGCGGCTGGTCGCCGGCCTGGCGCGCTGGCTGCTCGGGTGCGTCGTCGGGTCAGCTCCGCACCGGGCCCGCGGCCTGCGGACGGCCTGCCGAGGGGCCGGGATGCTCACCGGGTCGTTCGGCGTCGTCTACCACGAGTACCGCAGGGCCGGTGCCGTCACCGTCGCCGGCTCCTGACCTCTGCGGTGGAGTCGCCGCTCATCCGGAGGACGTCGTCCGCCCCAGGGCACGCCGGTACGCGGCAGCGTGGTCCTGGCCGGCTCGGCTCCACTCCCGACGGCTCAGGTCGGGGCGTGCGCCGGCCGGGATGCGCTGCGCGTCCGACAGGGCTTGCAGCAGCACCGGGCCGCTGAGCTCGCCGCGGTAGCGGAGCACCCAGTCGGCCCCGACCTCGGTGGCCAGCTGCTCGTTCACCTGGTTGTCCGGCACGAGCACCGGCCGGTCCAGGGAGAGGGCCATGAGCGCGGCTCCGGAGTTGTGCATCTCCCGGTACGGGAGGACGACGAGGCTGGCCCGGCCGACCGTCGCCACGAGCTCCTCGTCGCTGAGGAAGTCCAGTGCCAACTCGACCCGGACGTCGTCGGCGGCTGCGGCCCGCAGCTCGTCGGCCAGCTCCTCCGTCATCGGCTGACCGGCGACGGCCAGCCGAGCCTGGGGTGCCTGCCCGGCGGTCGCGCCGAACGCCCGGATGAGCGCGGCCACGTTCTTGTACGGCCGGATGAACCCGGCGTAGCACGCGCGGTCCGGCTCGGCCGGAGGAGTCGGCCGGGCCGCGAACCAGTCCCGGTAGTGACCGTGCAGGACGGTGACCGTCGCGGCTCCCGGCGGCGCCGGGGTGTGCTCGTTGAGGTGCACCCGAACGGTCGTGCGGCGCGCCAGCAGCCCCAGCAGGAACCGTTGCGTGCGGCTGCGGCCCTCCTGGGGCCGCAGGTTGTGGACGGTGGCGACCACCGGCGTCGACCGGGCCCGGAGCCGGAGCAGCAGCAGGGCGAACGCAGCCTGGCGGGCGACCGTCCTGGTCCGGTCGCGTCCGGACACCAGGATCTCCGGCCAGTGCACGTGGAACACGTCGTAGCGGCTCCGCAGCGCGCGTCGCCAGGTGAACGTCAGCACCTGCAGGTCCGGCTGCTCGGTCAGACTGCGCCGCAGCATCACCACGTAGGGGTTGGTCGTGGGGCGCGGCTCCGGGAACGACTGGAGCACGCAGATCGGTACGCTCACGCGGACGCTCCCACCACCCCGAGGCCGGCTGCCGGCGCAGCCCCGACCGTCGGCACCGCGGCGCCGACTCTAACGCCGCGGTCCGCGGTGGACGCGTCCCCGCCACCCCGCGCGCCCGCGACACGGTCGCCCGCGTCGGCGTCGCCGGCAGTGCGCCTACGATCACTCACCGTGCGGAAGACCAGGCATCAGCGGGCCCGCGTGTACGACTCGGTGCGCAGCGCGCACCTGGAGCGTGCGCACGCCCTGGCCCCGGCCTCGATCCTGCACCGGAGGTGGCGCTACGACCTCGACCCCGCACTGACCGCCGGGCTGGACCTGGTCCGCGGCGGCACGCTGGCGATGGCGGTCACCATCGCCCGGTCCGGGCTGCTGGCCGTGGAGGTCAACGAGCCGTTGCTCCGCCCGGCCCTGTGGCGGACGGCGGTGGCCGTGACCACGGCCCGGCTGGCCGCCCGGGTCCGCGGGCGCGAGGTGCTGATCGTCTCGTACGCGATCGAGAACCGGGACAACTACGCGCCCGAGCCCACCGCGCGCCTGCGCCGGCGGGTCCGCACCCGGCTGGACTGGGGGCTGAGCCGCTACACGGCCCGGCAGCTCGACCGGATCGCGTACGGCACCAGCGCGTCCGCGGAGCTGTACGCGTCGTTGCTCGGGGCCGAGCTGGCCACCTGCTCGAGCACCGTCGTACCGGCGCTGCCGGCTCCGTGCGCCTGTGCTGCGGCGGAGGACCGGGACCCCGATCAGGTGGTCTTCGTCGGCGCCTTCTCCGCGCGCAAGGGGCTCTCGGAGCTGGTGGCCGCCTGGCCGGAGGTGGTCCGCGAGCTGCCCACGGCGCGGCTCTCGCTGGTCGGGCAGGGGGCGATGGAGGACGTGGCGCGCGAGCTCGCGGAGCGGGTGCCCGGAGTCGACGTGGTGGTCGCGCCGCCACGGGCGGAGATCCATCGCGTGCTGCGGGAGGCAACCGTGCTCGTGCTGCTCTCGCAGCGGACGCCGACGTGGCGGGAGCAGGTCGGGCTGCCGATCGTCGAGGGGATGTCCCACGGCTGCACGGTGGTGACCACGGAGGAGACCGGGCTCGCGGACTGGCTGGCCGGCCACGGGCACGAGGTCGTCGCCGCAGGTGCGCCGACGGCCGACGTCGCCAGGGCGCTCGGTCGTGCCCTGCGGCGCCGCCGCTCGGCCGGGTCGGTGCTGGCGGACCTGCCGGACGTCGACGGCCGGCTGGCCGCCGACCGGTGGCTCTTCCGTCCCGGCCGGGACTGACCTCTCCGGCGGGCGCGCTACCCCGCCAGGTGACGCCCCAGGACCGTGCTCAGCGAGCGCGCGTAGACCGACGTGATGTGGTTGGAGTCGCGGTACACGAGGACGCCGCCGATCACCGAAGGGCACCGACCGTCGAAGCAGAAGCTGTCCCGCAGGTCGACGACGGCGGCGCCGGTCCGCTCGGCCGCCATCACCAGTGCGTCGTCCGGGAGAGCCCGGGCTTCGCTGATGGTGCAGGTATCGCCGCTGGCCACGCAGCTCGGCGGGTCCGACAGGCCGGCCTTCTCCGGCTCGGGGGTGTCGGCCAACGCGTACACCTGGGTCCCGGCGGCGATCAGCGGCTCCCACGCCGCCGCGAAGCCTCGCACGGCGGCCGCGGTGTCCGCGTGCGATCCGTAGCCGAGCCCTGACCTGGCGGAGGTGATGACCACGTCGGGGGTCTCGGACCTGAGCCGTTCGGCCACCTCCCGGTTGAACGCCTGGCAGTTGGCCGAGCCCAGGCCGACGGCGTAGGCGCACCCCGACTTGACGTAGGTCACGAGACGCCAGCCCCGCTCCTGGGCGATCCGGGTGAGGGCCGGCATCCACTGGTTGGCGTGCGAGTCGCCGACGAGGGCGACCCGGGTCGACGACGGGGCGTCGGAGCCGTACTCACAGCGGATGACCTCTGCCCGGGCCGCAGCCTGCTGGCAGTTCTGCTCGGTGGCGTCCCTGGTGGCGATCATCGGGTCCGGCACCACACCGTCCGGGGTCCGGCCGGCACAGCCGGCCTCCAGGGAGGCTGCGCCCACGCAGGGCAGGTCCGCAGCGGTGAAGCGCGTCAGCTCGGCCTGGGCGCTGTCGATCCGGGCCTGGCTGACACCGAACGCCACGCCGCCCAGGCCACCGACGACCAGCATCCCGGCGACCGCGCCCACCAGCACCGGGCGCGTCCCGCGCGGGACTGCGGCGCGCGCTGCGCCGCGCCGGGGGCCACCCCCGCGGAACGGGTCCTCCACGTACTCCTTCGACAGCCAGGCGATCGGGATGGCCGCGGCCACGACCGCGACCCGGAGCGGGATGGGCAGTTCGTAGCTCGGGCCTCCGACGAGCACCGGGACGAGCACGATGAGCGGCCAGTGCCACAGATAGACGGAGTAGGAGATGTCGCCGATGAACTGGACGGGTCGGAGATTGCCGATCCGCGACGGGGAATGGCGACCGGGCACGTCCCCCGACATGATGACGGCAAGGGCGCCCAACACCGGGACGAGGGCGATGAACCCGGGGAACGGGGTCTCGCCGGACAACAGGGCGGCGGAGCCGGCGATCGCGGTCAGACCGGTCCAGCTCAGCGCCGACCTCGCCCACGCGGGGGCCCGCAGGACCGGCACGGTCAGTGCGACCAGCCCGCCCAGCCCGAACTCCCACGCGCGGGTCGGCGTGACGAAGTAGGCCCACGAAGGGCTCTGCTGGGTCTGGTGGACCGAGTAGGCCAGCGAGATCACCGTGATCGCCGCCACGGCCCCGATGACGGCCCCACGTGCGCGTCCGCGCTTTGCGCCCAGCACGCTGGCGGCCAGGAGCAGCAGAGGCCACAGCGCGTAGAACTGCTCCTCGACGGAGAGCGACCAGAAGTGCTGGACAGGACTGGCGTGCGACCCTGCCGCCAGGTAGTCCACCGAGGTGGCGGCCAGCGTCCAGTTCTCCACGTAGAAGGCGGCGCTGACCAGTTCGCGGCCGATCGTGTTCCAGAGCGTCTGCGGGAGCGCCACCAGGGTGACCACGCCGACCACCAGCAGCACGGTCAGTGAGGCCGGCAACAGTCTCCGGACGCGTCGCGCGTAGAACCCGAGGAGGGAGAACGGCGCGTCGGCGGCGAGGCCGCGGCTGATGTGCAGGGTGATGAGGAAACCGGAGACGACGAAGAAGACGTCGACGCCGACGTAGCCGCCCGGCAGCAGGCGTGGCTCGAGGTGGTAGACGACGACCAGCGTCACGGCGACCGCGCGCAGGGCCTGCAGTTCCCGTCTCACCCGGTGGCCGTCAACGGATCTGTCGACGTCTCCCACGATCGGCACGGGAGGAAGGTAATGGGGAATTCGCCATTACCGAGGTGCGTGCGGGTGGACACCACTCTCCCGAGGGAATGGTGCCCACCGCGCTCGCGGGCTCCCGTCGAGGTGCCTCACCACGGGCGCCGGAGGAACTCGGTGACTACGGGCGAGTGGGCACGGGTGTGGGCGCAGGCTCGACCTCGGCGGTCCCGTCCGCGGAGCTCGGCCGGAGGACGGCGCCGGAGCCCTCGACGGCGCGGCCCGGCGTCCTCCGCAACGGCAGCACCAGGCCGAGCGCCAGCGCGACGTCGGGCAGGTTGGCCGGGAGCGGACCGAAGGCCAGGTACCAGAGGCCCATCAGCAGCAGGAAGCACGTCAGCCCCGACGCCTCCCGCCGGCTCAGCAGCCGGGCGGAGCTGCGGATCAGCAGGGCGGCCATGACCAGCCCGAGGAGCAGGCCGACCGGACCCGCGTTCGACCAGAGGTCGGCCACGATCGAGTGCAGCTCGAACCGGCCGGCGAACATGTAGTTCTCGATGTACCCCTCGCCGGTGGGGATGCGGGTCACGGCGAAGCCCGCCTTGGCCAGGGCGATGTCGGCGGCGGTGGGCACGGTGCCGAGCCCGAAGCCCAGCGGGTGCTGGTGCATGAGCGCCCAGGTCGCCGTCCACTCCGGGCGGCCGCCGAGCAGCAGCGTCCCGGTCTGCTCGATCTGGGTGATGGTGCGTGCCTGGACCTCGGCGCCCAGTGCGCCGGAGACCAGCAGCTCGCGCATCGCGCTGTACGCGCCGACGGCCATGGCCGCGAGCAGGCCCGCGGTCGCCAGCGGCCTGGCCTGTCGTCCGGTCGTCGGCCGGGCCTGCCACAGCACGAGGGCACCGGCCATGACGCAGAAGCCGAAGGCGCTGCGCGCGTCGTGCACGATGTCGAGGAGGGCGAGGCCGGCCAGGGCGGCGATCGTCACCCCCGGGCGTCGGTGGGCACTGGCCAGGGCGAGGACGGTGATGGTCAGGGGCAGGGCGAGCTCGAACTTGTAGGGGTTGTCCGACGCAGACGCGTCCATGAGCCCGCTCGCCAGCTGGCCGACCCCGTAGGCGACGCCGACGGCCGGGAACGGGAGCACGGTGCGGGCCCAGAGGAGCAGCCCGATGGCACCGACGGCCGCGAGCACCTGGAAGCTGGTCTCGGCCGCCTCCCGCCGGGCGAAGTCGTGGTCCACGCTGGACCAGCCGGCCAACAGCAGGCCGGACAGGAGGGACAGTCCGGCCAGCGCGGCGATCAGCATCGCGCCGCGGGATCGCCGGAGGACCCCGATCCACACCGGCAGCAGGACGACTGCTGCGAGCAGTGTCGTGTTCGTCGCGGCGGGGAGGTCGTGGGCGAGGCCGGTGGCCAGCAGCGCGACCACGGCGGTGACCCGGGTGGAGCGGGTGACCCCCTCACGGGGCGCGCCGGCCACCGAGCGGAGCGGTGCCCGGAGGTCCTCTCCGCGGAGCACGGCAGCCATGCGGGCGCGCCGGCCGGCGCGCGGAGCAGGTCGGCGGTCGAGCACGATGCCCAGGAGCGGGACCGGAGCGGTCGACAACGCTGTCACCACCCGCTCCAGCTGGCGGCGGGTGGTCCGGCGGCTGTCCACAGCCACCAGCACCCCGGCGAGGTCGGTACCGGTGCGCGCGACGTCCCCGATCGTCGGGACGTGCACGACCCCGGCCGTACCACCGCGGACGGCGGCCAGGTCCAGGTCTCGAGCCAGCTCTGTCGATCCCGGCGCGGTCCCGACGAGGGCGACCCGCGCGTCGGTGGCCGGTGAGAGCTCCGGCAGCGCACGGAGCAGCCCGGCGACCCGCTCCAGGCTGGCCGCTCGCGCGTCGCGCCCCGTCCTCCGGTCGACCGGCCACCTCCGGGCCCGGCGGTGGACCTCGGCGAGGACGGGCAGCCCGGTCGCCGCGGAGACGTCGCCGGCGGTGCGCACCCGGGGGCGGAGGGACTCGGCCAGGCCGACGGCCAGCACGGCGGTACCGCCGCCCAGCACGATCCCGAGGGCGGTCAGGCGGCGGGTGTCCGGAGACGCTCGATACCGGGGTTCTCGTGCCGGGGAGATGGTGGTGACGTCGAGGACGGAACCTCCCGACCCGGCGTACAGGGTCGGGGTGAGCTCCTCCAGTTCCTCGCCCACCCGTGTCGCGATGCGCTCGGCCTGGACCGGGTCGGCCGCGTCCACCCCGATCTGCAGCACCGACGTGTCGTCGAGGACCTCGACGTCGACGGCGTCGGCGAGCTCACCGGGTCCGGCAGTCAGCTCGAGGTCGTCGATCACCGACTGCAGGACGGCGGGTGAGGTGGCCGCTGCCGCGAGCGAGGGGAGCAGTTGCTCGCCGACCAGCGAGCTGTACCCGAGCGTGCTGGGGGTCTCGGCACGGTCCACGGAGACGTAGACGGTGGTCTCGGCGTGGAAGACGGGCGGGGAGACGGACGCCAGGAGGAAGGACGCCCCGCCACCGACGGCTGCCGCCGCCAGGACGCTCGCCCAGCACCGGTGGACAGCGCTGACATAGTCCTTCGGCTGCACCGAGTGACCTCCTCTCCCTCGGTGGCGATCTTCCCTGCCCGAGCGCCGCGGACAGGTGCGTCGGCCGAAAGAGGGCGCAGCGCGTGACCCGATGGGATGAGCGCGCCCGTCCGGCCGGGCGACGCAGCCGTCCGGGGGGTCGACACTCGCTGGGTCCGGGCTGGACCCGGACCGAGGTGGCCGCCCGGATGACCGCGGTGTGCACCAGTCGATGGCTCGCGTCGACGCGGGATGGGGGAAGGCAATGGGCCCCGGGGGGCTGACCGAGATCGTGCGGACCGGGTGGCGTGTCATCGCTGCGCTGACGGTGGCCGGCCTGCTGGCCGGACTCTGCTGGTCGCTGGCCGCCGAGCGCACCTACCGGGCCACCTCGAGCGTCTTCTTCTCCCTGCAGTACGGGGACTCCGCGGCCGACCTGGTCCAGGGATCGACGTACACGCAGAACCAGGTGACGTCCTACGCCCGGCTGGCGACGACCCCGGTCGTCCTCCAGCCGGTCATCGACCGGCTGGAGCTGGGGACGACGGCACCTGAACTGGCTCGGCAGGTGGAGGCGTCCGCGCCCGTCGACACGGTCATCGTCGAGGTCACCGTCACCGGGTCGTCACCGGCACAGAGCGCCCGGATCGCCGACGCGGTCGTCGTCACGCTCTCCGAGACCGTGGAACAGCTCGCGCCCGAGGGGGCCGACGGGGAGCCGACCGTGCGGGCCACGACGGTGGCCCCCGCCGAGGTGCCGCGGTCGGCTGCCACCCCGAACACGCCGCTCGACCTGGCCACCGGTCTGGCCGTCGGGCTCCTGCTGGGCCTGGGCTGGGTGTGGGCGAGGAGCACCCTGGACAACCGGGTCCGCGATGCCGCCACCCTCGCCGAGCTGACCGCGCACCCGCTGATCGGGACCATCGCCGCGCACGTCGGCCGCGCGACGCACCCGGTCGTGATGGAGACCGAGCCGCGGGGTGGCCAGGCCGAGGGGTTCCGACAGCTGCGCACCAACCTGCAGTTCCTCGACCTGCCGGCGCTGACCGGCTGGGACACCGAGAGCGGCAGCCGGACGATGGCCGTGACCTCCTCGTTGGCGGCCGAGGGCAAGTCCACGGTGGCGGTCAACCTCGCGGCGGCGCTGGCCGAGACCGGTGCCCGGGTGCTCCTCGTCGACGCCGATCTCCGCCGGCCGTCCGTGGCGGAGATGCTCGGGCTGGAGGGCTCGGCGGGCCTCACCACGGTGCTGCTGGGGCGGGCAGCACCGGCAGAGGTCGTGCAGGACTGGGGGATGTCCGGCCTGCAGGTGCTGACGTCGGGTCCGCTGCCACCCAACCCGGCCGAGCTGCTCGGGTCGCCGGCCATGACCGGGCTGCTCCGGGCCCTGCGGACGGACTACGACCACATCGTCCTCGACACCGCGCCACTGCTGCCCGTCGCCGACGGAGCCGTCCTCTCCCGCGCGGTCGACGGCGCCGTGCTCGTCGTCAACGCGACCAAGGCACGCCGCCCGCAGGTGGTGGAGAGCCTGCAGGTCCTGGAGCAGGTCGGCGCCACGGTGCTCGGTCTGGTGCTCAACCAGGTCGACCGGGAGGAGCGGGTCTACGACTACCGCCCGGCCGAGGACGCCGACGTGCTGGCGGCCCCGGTCCTGGTGCGGGGCATCGTGACTGCGCCGACTCCCGGTCCGTCGAGGTGACGGGTGCCGCGGCCGCAGCGGCCGAGAGCCCCTCGTTCGCCGTCCTCCTCGTGTGCACGGCCAACATCTGCCGGTCCCCGGCCGCTGAAGCGCTGCTCCGCGCGGAGCTGGCCGCGGCAGACGACGTGGAGGTGGCCAGTGCCGGCCTGACCGCCCGGGTGGGCAGCGCGATCGCGCCGGAGATGGCGAACGCACTGGCGGTGCCCGTCACCGGTTTCCAGGCGCGGCAGGTGACCTCGGAGGTGGTGGGCGGCGCGGACCTGGTCCTCACCATGACACGGGAGCAACGTGCTGCGCTCGTGGCCCTGGTCCCCGCCGCGGTCCGGCGGACGTTCACCCTCAAGGAGTTCGCGGCTCTGGTCGCACTGGCCGCCGGTCGCGCACGGGTCTCCGGCGCGTCGACGCGGCAGCGACTGAGCTCCGCGACGGCCGAGGCGCCACGCTTCCGCAGCGCCCGTGTCGCTGGGGCCGAGGACGACATCGCCGATCCGTACGGCGGGCGTCCCGCGGACTACTCGCGCGCCGCAGGGGAGATCGAGCAGGCGGTCGCCGCGCTGGTCTCCGCCGTCGGCCCGTCGTAGTCCGGACCGGGTCGCTCGTCGCTGACCAGGTCCGGCCGCGCACAGGTCGGCCACCTTGCCCGGGAATGACCGTGCGTGAGCACGAACGGGTGGACCGCGGCTCGGGACCGTCGCCTCATCGGGTGGTGGCCGGCGCATTCGTCACGTTGTGTGACCTCTGGCCCTTAGCGTCATCAGTGCATCAGCGGCACGGCAGAGGAGAGCGCATGACGGTGATCGGCTACGCCCCCGGGGCCTACGACCTGTTCCACATCGGGCACCTCAACGTCCTCAAGCACGCCGCCGAGCACTGTGACCGGCTCGTGGTCGGGGTGGTGTCCGACGGGATGCTGCTGCAGTCGAAGGGCCGGCTCCCGGTCGTCCCGCTGGCCGAGCGGATGGAGATCGTGCGCAACCTGCGCTTCGTCGACGACGTGCACGCCGAGGTGGTGCCGGACAAGGTCGACACCTGGCGCGAGGTGCGGTTCGACGTCCTCTTCAAGGGCGATGACTGGCGGGGCACCGCCAAGGGCGCGAAGCTCGAGCGCGACTTCGCCGCGGTCGGCGTGCAGGTGCAGTACTTCCCGTACACGGTGCACACCTCCAGCACGATCCTGCGCAGGGCGCTGGCCGCCATCGACGCCCAGGCGCCGGTGGCCCGGGGAGCCCGCACCCTCACCTCCTGAGCGGCCCCGCAACCGTCCGCCACCGGGACTAACCTGGACGACGGCCCCCGCGCGCACCCGGCGCGCTCTGCTCTGCAGCGGACACGGTGTGGGCCCAGGAACTGGAGTGACCCCCGTGAGCTTGCGCGGCGTGCTCGACGTCGTCCTGTCCGACGCCGGCGTTGCCTCGGTGGTGGGCAGGGCGGGCACGGCCGACCTGGCCGTCACCGCCCCGCCGCCGGTCCAGCCGCTGGTGGCCGCCGCGCTGGCGGCCCGGGCGCCCGGCGCGGACGTGCCGGTGCTGGTGGTCACCGCGGGGGAGCGGGACGCCGACGCGCTGGCAGGGGTGCTGCGCTGCTTCCTCCCCGACCGGCGGGTGGAGGTCTTCCCGGCCTGGGAGACGCTGCCGCACGAGCGGCTCAGCCCCCGCGCGGACACCGTCGGCCGCCGGCTGGCCGTGCTGCGCGACCTGACCCACCCCGGCGAGAACGGCACGGTCGACGTGCTGGTCGCCCCGGTGCGCAGCGTGCTGCAGCCGCTGGCCCCCGGGCTGGGCGACCTGGTGCCGGTGGAGCTGGCGCCGGGACAGAGCGCCGAGCTCGACGCGGTGTCCCAGGCGCTGGCCGAGGCGGCCTACACCCGGGTGGAGCTGGTCGAGAAGCGCGGGGAGTTCGCCGTCCGCGGCGGCCTGCTCGACGTCTTCCCGCCCACCGAGCCGCACCCGGTGCGGGTGGAGTTCTGGGGCGACGAGGTCGACGAGCTGCGGTACTTCTCCGCCGCCGACCAGCGCTCGCTGGACGAGCGGCCCGACCGGCTGTGGGCCCCGCCGTGCCGTGAGCTGCTGCTCACCGACGACGTCCGGGCCCGCGCCGTCCAGCTGGGGGTCGACCACCCGGAGCTCGCCGAGGTGGCCGGCAAGCTGGCCGAGGGCATCGCCGTGGAGGGCATGGAGTCGCTGATCCCGGCGCTCATCGGCGGGCACCAGATGCAACTGCTCACCGACCTGGTGGCCCCGGGCACGCACGTGCTGGTCTGCGACCCCGAGCGGGTGCGCAGCCGGTCCGCGGACCTGGTGCGCACCGCCGAGGAGTTCCTCGCCGCCTCCTGGCAGACCGCGGCCGAGGCCGGCCAGGCGCCGATCGACCTGGGCGCCTCCTCCTTCCGGGACCTCGCCGACGTCCAGGACGCCGCCCGGGCCCGGGGCCTGCCCTGGTGGACGACGGGCGCCTTCACCCTCTCCCCGGACGACGACGACCAGCACGTCACCCTGGACGCCACCGGGGTCGAGCGCTTCCACGGCGACCAGGCGCGCGCCTTCGACCAGCTGCGCAGCTGGGGCCGCGACGGCTGGCGGGTCGCCCTGACCTTCGCCGGCCCCGGCCCCGCCCAGCGCGCGGCCGACCAGCTCACCGAGGCCGACCTGGGCGCCCGGCTGGTGCCCGGCATCGAGACCGCGCCGACGGCGGGGCCGACGCTGATCACCCAGGGCAACCTGGAGGCCGGCTTCACCTTCCCGGCCGTGGGCCTGGCGCTGGTCACCGAGGGCGACCTCACCGGCCAGCGCGGCACCTCGATGAAGGACGCCACCAAGATGCCGGCCCGCCGGCGCAACGCCGTGGACCTGGTGCAGCTGCAGCCGGGCGACCTGGTGGTGCACGAGCAGCACGGGGTCGGCCGCTACGTGGAGATGGTCAGCCGCACCGTGCACGGCGGGCAGCGCGACTACCTGATCGTCGAGTACGCGCCGGGCAAGCGGAACCAGCCGCCGGACCGGCTGTTCGTGCCCACCGACTCCCTGGACCAGCTGACCCGCTACGTCGGCGGCGAGGCGCCCGCGCTGTCCAAGCTCGGCGGCGCCGACTGGCAGAAGACGAAGAACCAGGCCCGCAAGGCGGTCAAGCAGATCGCCGCGGAGCTGATCCGGCTGTACTCGGCGCGGATGGCGTCCAAGGGCCACGCCTTCGGGCCGGACACCGTCTGGCAGCGCGAGCTGGAGGACGCCTTCCCCTTCACCGAGACGCCCGACCAGCTGGCCGCCATCGACGAGGTCAAGGCGGACATGGCCCAGCCGGTGCCGATGGACCGGATCATCTGCGGCGACGTCGGCTACGGGAAGACCGAGATCGCGGTGCGGGCGGCGTTCAAGGCGGTGCAGGACGGCAAGCAGGTCGGCATCCTGGTGCCGACGACGCTGCTGGCCAACCAGCACTTCAAGACCTTCTCCGAGCGGTTCGCGCAGTTCCCGGTGACCGTGGCGGTGCTGTCCCGGTTCCAGTCGAAGACCGAGTCCGACGAGGTGCTGCGCAAGCTGGCCGACGGCGAGATCGACGTCCTGGTCGGCACCCACCGACTGCTGCAGCCCACCACCCGGTTCAAGGACCTGGGGCTGGTCATCGTCGACGAGGAGCAGCGCTTCGGCGTCGAGCACAAGGAGTACCTGAAGAGCGTCCGGACGGCGGTCGACGTGCTGTCGATGTCGGCCACCCCGATCCCGCGCACCCTGGAGATGAGCCTCACCGGCATCCGCGAGATGTCGACGATCCTCACGCCGCCGGAGGAGCGGCACCCGGTGCTGACCTACGTCGGCGCGTGGGAGGACAAGCAGATGGCCGCCGCGATCCGCCGCGAGCTGCTCCGCGACGGCCAGGTGTTCGTGATCCACAACCGGGTGCAGTCGATCGACAAGGCGGCGGCGAAGATCCGCAACCTGGTGCCCGAGGCCCGGGTGGCAGTCGGCCACGGCCAGATGAAGGAGCACGAGCTCGAACGGATCATGGTCGGCTTCTGGGAGAAGGAGTACGACGTCCTGGTCGCCACCACGATCGTCGAGTCCGGGCTGGACATCCCCAACGCCAACACCCTGATCGTCGACCGGGCCGACACCTTCGGCCTCTCCCAGCTGCACCAGATCCGCGGCCGGGTCGGCCGTGGCCGGGAGCGGGCCTACGCCTACTTCACCTACGACCCGTCCCGGCCGCTCACCGAGACCTCGGTCGACCGGCTGACCACCATCGCGCACAACACCGACCTCGGGGCCGGCATGGCGGTGGCGATGAAGGACCTGGAGATCCGCGGCTCGGGCAACCTGCTCGGCGGCGAGCAGTCCGGGCACATCGCCGGCGTGGGCTTCGACCTCTACGTACGGCTGGTCGGCGAGGCGGTCAGCGACTACCGGGCCCAGGCGACCGGGGAGTCCCCGGCCGTGGAGCCGGCCGAGGTCCGGGTCGACCTGCCGGTCGACGCCCACCTGCCGCACGACTACGTGCCCGGCGAGCGGCTCCGGATGGAGGCCTACCGCAAGGTCGCGAGCGTCCAGGACGACGACCAGGCGCAGGCCGTGCTCGACGAGCTCACCGACCGCTACGGCGCGGCCCCGGCCCCGGTGCTCAACCTGCTGGCGGTGGCCCGGTTCCGCGCTGCCATGCGCCACCTCGGGGTCACCGAGGTGTCGATGCAGGGGCGCAACGTCCGGGTCGGGCCGGTGGAGCTGCGCGAGTCCCAGGTGATGAAGCTGTCCCGGCTGGCCGAGGGGGCCACCTACAAGGACGCGGTGCGCACCGTGTCGATCAAGGTGCCGGTGGGCCCGGACCGGCGCACGCCGCTGCGCGACGTCGCCCTGCTGGATAAGCTGCACGCGCTGCTGACGTCGGTCCTCGAGCAGCCCGTCGCCGTCGCCTCCTGACCCACGTCGGACCGCGCGGGGTGCGGCGTGGGTCACACCGGGTGTGGCACGCTCGCGCCGTGCCGCGCCGCAGACTCCTCGCCGTCCTGCTCGTGGGTGCCGCCGGGGTGGGTGGCCTGGCCGGGTGCCGCACCGACCCGGACGTCGCCGCCTACGTCGGTGACGAGCAGGTGACCGTCGCCGAGCTGGACGAGGCGGTCGACACCCGGCTCGCCGACCCGGCCATCGCGGCGTACGCCGCTGGTGACGAGGTGGGCTACACCCGCCAGGTGCTGAGCCTGCGGGTGGGCGAGGAGCTCCACGACGAGGTGGCCCGGCGCTGGGGTGTCGAGGTGCCCGACGCCGACGTGCGGGCGCGGATCGTCGAGCTGCTCGGCGGCGCCGACCCGGAAACGGTCTTCGCCCAGGTGGCCCAGCAGCAGGGCGCCAGCGAGGCCGACGTGGTGGAGAACGTCCGCCAGCAGCTGGTCCGCCAGCGCGCCGCGGTCGCCGCCGGGCTCGTCGAGCCCTCCGAGGCGGCGCTGCGCGAGCGCTACGAGCAGGTGGTCCCCGGCCTCGCGCAGGTCGAGCTCGGCCTGGTGACGGTGCCCGACCAGGCCACCGCCGACGCCGTGCTGGCCCAGCTGACCGCCGACCCGGCCGGCTACCCGGCCGTCGCCGCCCAGTACGCCGGGCCCAACACGCTGCCGCAGATCGAGGCCCGGGCACCGGCCGACCTGCCGGCGGTGCTGGCCGAGCCGATCGCGGCCACGCCCCCCGGGCAGGGCTTCACCCTGGCGCTGCCGGAGGCCGGCGGGGTGGTGGTCGGCTTCGTCCGCGGCGTCGCCGTCCCGACGTTCGAGCAGCTGCGCCCGCAGCTGGCCGACCAGGCCGCGGCCGAGGCGGCGGAGGCCGGCGCCGCGCTGGTGGCCCGGGTGCGGGACGACCTCGACCTGGTGGTCAACCCGCGCTTCGGCACCCTGCAGGGCGGGCAGGTGGTCGCCGCGGACGACGGCGTGGTGCAGCTCCTCGAGGACGCCGGCGAGGACGCCGCCGGGCTTGCCGGAGACTGACCGGGTGCCCGTCGCGCTCCTCGTCACCGTCAGCCCCCGCCTGCCCGGACTGCTCGCCGCCGCCGGCTGGCGGGCGGTCACCGCCGCCCCGGCCGTGCTCGCGCTGCCCGGCGCCGCCGCCACCGCCGCGGCGCTGCGGACGGAGGGGATCGCGGTGACCGACGTCGCCGACCCGGCCGCGGCTGCCGCGGCGGGCCCCGGCGCCGTCCTGCTGGCCGCTCCCGAGGAGGCCACCGGCTGGGAGGGCGTCCCGCGGGTCGAGGGGGCGCCGGAGCCGCCCGGCGCGCGGCTGCTGGACGTCGTCGGGGTCATGGACCGGCTGCGCTCGCCCGGCGGCTGCCCCTGGGACGCCGAGCAGACCCACGCCACGCTCCGCGGCTACCTGCTGGAGGAGGCGCACGAGGCCTACGACGCGATCGTCGACGACGACCCCGTGGCGATGCGGGAGGAGCTGGGTGACGTGCTGCTCCAGGTCGCCTTCCACGCCCGGGTCGCTGCCGAGGCGGAGCCCGGCCGGCGGTTCGACGTCGACGACGTGGCCGGTGACCTGGTCGACAAGCTGGTCCGCCGGCACCCGCACGTGTTCGCCGACGCGGGGCCGCGGGACGTCGCCGCCGTGGAGCGTGGCTGGGACGAGATCAAGGCGACCGAGAAGCAGCGCCGCTCGCCGACCGAGGGGGTGTCCCGTTCGCAGCCGGCCAGCTCGTGGGGCGCGGCCCTGGCCGGACGCGCCGCGCGGGCCGGGCTGCCCACCCCGCCGGCCGCCGAGCTGACCGCCGCCGACCCGGCCGCGCTGGGGGAGCAGCTGCTCGGGCTGGTCGTCGCCGCCCGGCAGCGCGGGTGGGACGCGGAGGACGCGCTGCGCACCGCCGTCCGCCGCTACGCCGCCGAGCTCGACGCGGCCGCCCACGCGCGCGGCTGACCTGCCCCGTCCGGGTCACCGGACGACGCGGGTGCCCGGCCCGGCCCCTAGCGTGGACGGCGACCGGCCGCGGAGGTGGCCGGCCGCCCGTCCCGCCGACGACGAAGGAGCCCTCGCCGCGTGCCGCTGACCGCATCCACCCCGCCCCCGCTCGCCGCGGACGGCGTCGTCTCCGGCGTGCTGCCCCGGAGCACCTGGTTGTTGCTGCTGGTGGTCGCCGGGGCCGCGCTGGTGGCCTGGCTGGTCGCCGTCGCGATCGGGGCGCTGGTGCGCCGCCTCGCCGGGTCCTCTCCGGTGGCGGCCGACCTGTCCCGGCGGGGGCGCCGACCGCTGCGGGTGCTCCTCGTGCTGCTCGCGGTCACGCTGGTGCTGGACGCCGCGCCCGGCGTGGGCGACTGGCGGGACGTCGTCGTCCGGGTCCTCGGGCTGGCGCTCATCGCCGTGGTGGCCTGGCTGATCGCGGTCGCCGCGTTCGTCGTCGAGGACCTGGCGCTGGCCCGCTACGACGTCGACGTCGACGACAACCGGCACGCCCGGCGGGTCCGCACCCAGGTCACGCTGATCCGCCGGCTGACAGTCGCGGTGATCGCGGTGCTGGCGATCGCCGGCATGCTGCTGACCTTCCCCGCGGCCCGCGCGGCCGGCACCAGCATCCTGGCCAGCGCCGGGGTGCTGTCGGTGGTGGCCGGGCTCGCCGCGCAGACCTCGCTGGCCAACGTGTTCGCCGGCATGCAGCTGGCCTTCACCGACGCCATCCGGGTCGACGACGTCGTCGTGGTCGAGGGGGAGTGGGGCCGGATCGAGGAGATCACGCTCACCTACGTCGTGGTGCACGTCTGGGACGACCGGCGGCTGGTGCTGCCCTCCACCCACTTCACCACGACGCCCTTCCAGAACTGGACCCGCAAGGAGTCCGCCGTCCTCGGGTCCGTCGAGCTGGACGTCGACTGGACGGTGCCCTTCGACGAGATGCGCGCCGAGCTCGACCGGCTCGTGGTGGGCAACGAGTTGTGGGACGAGCGGGTCGTGGTGCTGCAGGTGACCGATGCCGTCGGCGCCGTGGTGCGGGTCCGGGTGCTGGTCAGCGCGAAGGACGGCCCCACCCTGTTCGACCTGCGCTGCCACGTGCGGGAGGGCCTGGTCGGGTGGCTGCAGCGCGAGCACCCGACCGCGCTGCCCAAGGTGCGCAACGAGGGCGTCGCCGGCCCGGATGTGGCGCTGCCGCGCCGACCGGCCGCGGGCGACGGCGGTGTCCGGCCGGCCGGTGCGCAGGCCGGCCTGTTCACCGGGAGCGAGCAGGCGCGGGAACGCTCCCGGGCCTTCACCGGGCCCAGCGAGGCGGAGCTGGCCGAGCGGGCCCGGCTCGACGAGGAGTCCCGCGAGCAGCCGCTCGCCTGACGCTCAGCCCTCGCGGGTGGCCTGCGGGTCCGAGCCCAGCAGCTGGGGCACCCAGAACAGCACCGCGGCCGACAGTGCGGTCGCCACGGCGAAGCCCAGCGGGCCGCTGCTGTCCACGTAGGCCCACAGCAGACCCAGCACCGGGGCGAGGAAGGGCAGGACGCCGTCCGCCCGGGCCTGCCGGGCCAGCCCCACCTCGACGGCGTCGGGGACGACGGGCGCCTGCCGCATCTCCCCGCGCGGCTCCTGGCTGCGCAGCCGACCCGAGGGCCACACCTCCGCGCCGTCGAGCACCGGCAGCACCAGCCGGCCGCGGGCCGGGTCCCCGCGCACCTCGACCCGGGTGGCCGGGGGCAGCCGGTCCAGCTCCGGTGCCCAGTGGACGGGCAGCCAGCGCCGCCCGGCCGGCGTCTCCAGCTCCAGCCAGCTGCGCACCAGCAGACCGAGGTTCACCACCACGTGGGTGGCGGTCACCGCGGTGGCAGGTCGCGACCGCAGCCGCGGTCGGGTGAGCAGGCGGGCGAGGGTCAGCGCGGCGACGGCGAGCAGCACCGCGACCACGGCGGCCAGGCCGAAGACGACGTCCCCGAGCGCGGCGTGCGCGGCGTCCCCGTCGGTGTGGACCCGGACCGGGTCGCTCGCGGGGGCGGCCGCGGGGTACTGCACCGTCAGCTCGGCGCCGACCGGCACGTCGAGCGGTTCGTCCAGCACCAGGGTGCCGCTGCGCTCCCGGCCGGAGCCGTCGCGGAAGGCGACGTCCAGCCCACGGCCCTCGGGCGCGGTGCCGGCCGCGGTGACCGTCGCGGTCGCGGTGCGGTCGGCGGCGGCCAGCGGCGCCTGCACGTCGGACAGCCGCAGCGCCAGCGCGACCAGCACGACGAGCCCGACCACCAGCACCGGGGCCAGCCCGAGGAGGAGCTGCCGGACGGCGCGCCGGTGCCGGCGGGGCGGGGTCGGGGGAGTCATCGCCGGTCATCGTCCCAGGCGTCCGCCGGCGGTCGGCCCGGCTGCTCCCGGCGCGGGTGTGCCGCACCGCCCCGGGAGCTGGCTAGGCTGCAGCCCGTGGCCAGCATCGATGCAGTAGGCGCGCGGGAGATCCTCGACTCGCGCGGAAACCCCACCGTCGAGGTCGAGGTGGCACTCGACGACGGGACGATCACCCGGGCAGCCGTGCCCAGCGGCGCCTCGACCGGCGCCTTCGAGGCGGTGGAGCTCCGGGACGGCGGGACCCGCTACGGCGGCAAGGGCGTGACCCAGGCCGTCGACGGCGTCCTGGACGTGATCGGCCCGGAGCTCGTCGGGTACGACGCCGCCGAGCAGCGGACGGTCGACCAGCGGCTGATCGACCTCGACGGCACGCCCGACAAGTCCCGGCTCGGCGCCAACGCGATCCTCGGCGTCTCCCTCGCCGTCGCCAAGGCCGCCGCGGAGTCCGCCGGCCTGCCGCTGTTCCGCTACGTCGGCGGCCCCTCGGCGCACCTGCTCCCCGTGCCGATGATGAACATCCTCAACGGTGGCGCCCACGCCGACAGCAACGTCGACGTGCAGGAGTTCATGATCGCCCCGATCGGCGCGGCGACCTTCGCCGAGGCGCTGCAGGTCGGCACCGAGACCTACCACGCCCTCAAGTCGGTGCTGAAGAAGCGCGGCCTGGCCACCGGCCTGGGCGACGAGGGCGGGTTCGCCCCGTCGCTGCCCAGCAACCGGGACGCCCTGGACCTCATCGTCGAGGCCGTGCAGGCCGCCGGCTACACCGTCGGCACCGACATCGCCTTCGCCCTGGACGTCGCGGCGACCGAGTTCCACAGCGACGCCGGCTACGCCTTCGAGGGGAAGACCCTCAGCTCCGACGACCTGATCGAGTACTACCGCGGGCTGGTCGACGCCTACCCGATCGTCTCCATCGAGGACCCGCTCTCGGAGGAGGACTGGGACGGCTGGGTGTCGATGACCCAGGCGCTCGGCGACCGCGTGCAGATCGTCGGCGACGACCTCTTCGTCACCAACCCGACCCGGCTCGCCGACGGCATCGCCCGGGGGGCGGCGAACGCGCTGCTGGTGAAGGTGAACCAGATCGGCACGCTCACCGAGACCCTGGACGCGGTCAACATGGCCCACCGGGGCGGCTACCGGTCGATGATGAGCCACCGCTCGGGCGAGACCGAGGACACCACGATCGCCGACCTCGCCGTCGCCACCGACTGCGGGCAGATCAAGACCGGTGCCCCGGCCCGCAGCGAGCGCGTGGCCAAGTACAACCAGCTGCTCCGGATCGAGGAGGAGCTGGACGACGCCGCGCGCTACGCCGGCGCCGCCGCGTTCCCGCGCCTGGCTGCCCGCAGCTGAGCCCGGGCACCACGTGAGCACCGCCCGCACCCGCCGCGACCGGCCCGGTGGCAACCGCCGCCGGTCCTCGTCGCGGCCGGTGCGGGCCGGTGCCCGCGGCGCGGCCGACAACCGGCCGGGCCGCCGCACCACCCGGCGACCGGCCCGCAGCGCCACCCCCCGGCGCGGCCCACGGTTCACCGGCCGGGCCGTGCTGCTGGGCGGGCTGGTGCTGCTGCTGGCGCTGACCCTGGCCGGGCCGCTGCGCCAGTACGTGGCCGGGCGGCAGGAGCTCGCCGAGCTGGCCGCCGAGCAGCAGGCGCTCGACCAGCGCGCCGCCGACCTGCAGGCCCAGCTGGACCGCCAGGCCGACCCCGCCTACATCGCCCAGCAGGCCCGGGAGCGGCTCACCATGGTGCTGCCCGGCGACCGGCTGGTCGTCGTCGGGGACGCCGGCGACCCCGGGGACACCGCCCAGGACCCGACCGGCAGCACCGCACGGAACGCTCCTGTGCCCTGGTACGAGGGGCTGCTCGGCTCCCTCGCCGCAGCCGACGGCGACCCCTCGGAGACCGATCCGGGCCCTCCCGCAGACTAGGGACGTGCACAGTCCCGACCCCGCGCCGGTCTCGCTGCCGGTCACCGACGCCGAGCGTGCCGTCATCGCCCGTCAGCTGGGCCGCCCGCCACGCGCGCTGGTCGGCGTCGCGCACCGCTGTCCCTGCGGCCAGCCCGACGTCGTGGAGACCGCGCCCCGGCTGGAGGACGGCACCCCGTTCCCCACGCTCTACTACCTGACCTGCCCCCGGGCGACCGCGGCCGCCAGCCGGCTGGAGTCGGCCGGCCGGATGCGGGACTGGCAGGCCGAGCTGGCCACCGACCCCGAGCTCGCGGCGGGCTACCGGGCGGCGCACGAGTCCTTCCTGGCCACCCGCGACTCCCGGGACGTGCTGCCCACCCGGGCCAGCGCCGGGGGGATGCCCGACCGGGTCAAGTGCCTGCACGCCCTGGCCGGCCACGCCCTGGCCGCCGGCCCCGGGGTGAACCCGGTCGGCGACCGTGCGGTCGCGGAGATGGGGGAGTGGTGGGCGGCCGGGCCGTGCGCCCAGCCGTCCCCCCAGGACCCGGAGGACGTCCGATGACCCGGGTCGCCGCCATCGACTGCGGCACCAACTCCATCCGGATGCTGGTCGCCGACGTGCCCGTCGAGGGCGCGCACACCGACCTGCTCCGGCGGATGGAGGTCGTGCGGCTCGGCCAGGGCGTGGACGCGACCGGCCGGCTGGCGCCGGAGGCGATCGAGCGCACCCGCCGGGTGCTCGCCGAGTACGCCGCCCAGGCCCGTGAGCTGGGTGCCGAGCGGGTGCGGATGGTGGCCACCAGTGCCAGCCGGGACGCCGCCAACCGCGACGAGTTCGAGGCGATGGTGACCGCGACCCTGGGTCAGCTGCCCGACGTGGTGACCGGGGTGGAGGAGGCCGAGCTCTCCTTCCTCGGCGCGACCGCCTCGCTGGCCGCCGCCGCCCGGGTGCACGGTGCCGCAGCGCCGCGGCCGCCGTACCTGGTCGTCGACATCGGGGGCGGTTCGACGGAGTTCGTGCTCGGGGACGCCGGCGGGGTGCGGGCCGCGCGGTCGGTGGACGTCGGCTGTGTCCGGCTCACCGAGCGGCACCTGCGCAGCGACCCGCCGCCTCCGGACGAGGTGCAGGCCGCCGAGGCCGACGTGCGGGCGGCCCTGGAGCTGGTCGCGGCCGAGGTGCCGGTGGGTGAGACCGCGACCCTCGTCGGGCTGGCCGGTTCGGTGACCACGGTGGCCGCCCTGGCGCTCGGCCTGCCCGCCTACGACCCGGTCGCCATCCACGGGTCACGGATCCCGGTGGGCGCCGTCCGCTCGGTGTCGGCCGGTCTGCTGACCGCGACCCGGGCACGGCGGGCGGCCTCCCCGGTGATGCACCCGGGCCGGGTCGACGTGATCGGCGCCGGTGCCCTGGTGCTGCGGGTCGTGATGGACGCGTTCGACCTCGACGAGGTGGTCGTCAGCGAGCACGACATCCTCGACGGCATCGCCCTCCGCCTCGCGCGGCCCTGACGCCGCGGGACGGGGCCCCCAGGGCCCCGTCCCGTAGGCCCCCTTGCAGGGCCCCACCGCGAGCTCGCGAGCGGTGGGGGGGGCAAGGGGGTCCTTGTTCAGGCCGCGCTGTCGGCGTTGACGCCGGGGGGCAGGTTGCCGGTGATCTTCTCGTAGGCGGCGGCGGCACCGGCGGCGGCGACCAGCCGGGCGGCGGCGTACAGCGCGCCGGAGACCGCGGCCCAGGCGAGCGCGTCGGGCCAGCTGACGCCGGGGGCGGCCGGGTTCTTCGGCGGCGGGTAGCCGCGCACCTTCTCCCAGGTGGTGTCGGCGAGCTTCTTGACCACGATGCCGGACGGGATCGCCAGCGCCGGGCCGAGCATCTTGTACAACAACGGGGTCTTCGCCTTCTGCTTCTTCGCCACCCCCTGATCATGCCGTGGGGGCGGCTCCGGCGCCCTTCGCGGCCACGTGCTGTGCTGTCGGGGTGGCACGCGACGCCGACGGCTTCCCCGTCACCCGCAGTCCGGCCGGCGTCGTCCGCGCCGCCGCCGGCAGCCGCGAGCTGACGGTGCTGGACGAGCGGGTCTCCGGGTGCCGGGCCTGCCCGCGGCTGGTGACCTGGCGCGAGGAGGTGGCCCGGGTGAAGCGGGCCTCCTTCCGCGCGGAGGAGTACTGGGGACGGCCGGTGCCGGGGCTGGGGCCCGCCGACGCGCGGATCGGCGTCGTCGGCCTGGCCCCCGCTGCGCACGGCGGGAACCGCACCGGCCGGGTGTTCACCGGCGACCGCAGCGGCGACTGGATCTTCGCCGCGCTGTGGCGGGCCGGCCTGGCCAACCAGCCGACCTCGGTGGCCAAGGACGACGGGCTGGAGCTCACCGACGTCCGGGTGTGCGCCGCGGTGCGGTGCGCGCCACCGGCCAACGCGCCCACGCCGGAGGAGCGGGACACCTGCTCGCCGTGGCTGGCCCGGGAGCTGGCGCTGCTGCCGCGGCTGCGGGTGATCGTGGTGCTCGGCGGGTTCGGCTGGACGGCGCTGTGGCCGGTGCTGGCCGGCGCCGGGGTGCCGCTGCCCCGGCCGAGGCCTGCGTTCGGGCACGGTGTGGAGGTGTCGCTGGCCGGCCCGAACGGCCCGCTGACCCTGCTCGGCAGCTACCACGTCAGTCAGCAGAACACCTTCACCGGCCGGCTCACCGAACCGATGCTCGACGCGGTGCTGGACCGGGCGAAGGAGCTCACCGCCGCGGGGTGAGCCGGCGGCAGGTGTCCGCCGGGGCGCGTGCGGGCCTACGGTGAGGCCATGGCCCAGCGACCGGTGATCCTGATCGTGGGCGGCGGCTACGTCGGCCTCTACACCGCCCTGCGCTTGCAGAAGAAGCTGCGTCGCGGGCGGGCGGAGATCATCGTGGTCGACCCGCAACCGCACATGACGTACCAGCCGTTCCTGCCCGAGGCGGCGGCCGGCTCGGTGGAGCCCCGGCACGTCGTCGTCCCGCTGCGGCGCACGCTGGACCAGTGCCGCGTCATCACCGGTGCGGTGGCCGGGCTCAGCCACGCCGACCGGACGGCGACGGTGACGCCGGCCGAGGGCGACTCCTTCGAGCTGCGCTACGACGTGCTGGTGATGGCCGCCGGCTCGGTGGCCCGCACCCTGCCCATCCCCGGGCTCGCCGAGCACGGCATCGGCTTCAAGAACGTCGGCGAGGCCATCTACCTGCGCAACCACGTGCTGGCCCGGCTGGACGCCGCCAGCTCCACCGACGACCCGCAGGTGCGCCGGCGGGCGCTGACCTTCACCTTCGTCGGCGGGGGCTACGCCGGGATCGAGGCGTTCGCCGAGCTGGAGGACATGGCCCGCTACGCCCTGGAGCGCTACTACCCCCGGCTGTCCCCGGCGGACATGCGCTGGGTCCTGGTGGAGGCGACCGGCCGGATCCTGCCCGAGGTCGACGCGGACATGGGTGCCTGGACGGTGCAGCAGCTGCAGGCCCGCGGCATGGAGGTCAAGCTCAACACGACGCTGGACTCCGTCTCCGACGACGGCGTCGTGCGCACCGGCGACGGTGACGAGTTCGCCAGCGACACCCTGGTCTGGACGGCGGGCACCAAGCCGCACCCGATGCTCGCCCAGACCGACCTGCCGCTGGACGAGCGCGGCCGGGTCCGCTGCCGGGCCACGCTGCAGGTGGAGGGCGCCGAGGGGGCGGCTCTGGACGGTGCGTGGGCGGCCGGTGACCTGGCCGCCGTCCCGGACCTGACCAAGGACGACCCCGGCGCCACCACCGCCCCGAACGCCCAGCACGCGGTGCGACAGGCCAAGCGGCTGGCCGACAACATCGTGGCCGTGCTGGACGGCGAGCAGCCCACGGAGTACCGGCACGCCTACGCGGGGTCGGTGGCCAGCCTCGGGTTGCACAAGGGCGTGGCCCAGGTCTACGGGGTCAAGCTCAAGGGCCGGCCGGCCTGGTGGATGCACCGCGCCTACCACGTCAGCCGGGTGCCCACCCTGAACCGCAAGGTGCGGGTGGTCGCCGACTGGGCGCTGGCCTCGGTGTTCCGGCGCGAGGTCATCGCGCTGGGCCAGTTGCAGAACCCGCGGCGCGAGTTCGTCGCCGCGGCGACCGGCGGCCAGGCCCCGTCGATCCCGCCGCCCAGCGCGGCCGACCGGGACCAGTCGGGCCCGCGCGCCAGCTAGGGTCCGGGGCGGGCCCGCGCCCGCGCCCCCGTAGCCCAATCGGCAGAGGCAGGCCCCTTAAAAGGGTCCCGGTGTCGGTTCGAACCCGACCGGGGGCACCCGTCCGGGTGGTCCTGGCCACACGGGAACTACCGGCACTGACCTGGCGTTACACCAGACAGCGTGGGGCGGACAAGCTGAGCCCCACGGCCCGACCAGTCACCTCGAGGAGATGACGATGCCCAGCAGCAACCCGGCCTTCCGGGGCCTCCCGGCAGCCGGCAACGGCCCGTCCGCCGGCTGGGGCTCCGCCCCGCAGCAGACGTACGGCGGGGCACCCACCCAGCACGACCCGTACGCCGCTCCGTCGCCGTACGCCGCGACCGACCGCGCCTACATGACGATGGACGACGTCGTCACCAAGACCGGCCTCAGCTTCCTCGTGACGGTGCTCTCCGCGGCCGTCACCTGGGCCGTGCTGCCGGACAGTCTCGCCCTGGGCCTGACGCTCCCGGCCGTCCTGGTCGCCCTCGTCCTCGGCCTGGTGATCGCGTTCAAGCAGGTCGCCAACCCGGTCGCGACGCTGACGTACGGCGCCCTCTACGGCGTCGCGCTCGGCGCGATCAGCGAGATGTTCAACGACCAGTACAGCGGCATCGTGGCGCAGGCGCTGATCGGCACCTTCGGCGTCTTCGCCGGGATGCTGGTGGTCTACAAGACCGGTGCCATCCGGGTCACCCCGAAGCTCACCCGCTGGATCGTCGGCGCGCTGTTCGGCGTCCTGGCGCTCGTGATCGTCAACCTGGTCGCCAGCTTCTTCATCCCGGGCGGCCTGGGCCTGCGCGACGGTGGCCCGCTGGCCATCATCTTCAGCATCGTCGTCATCGGCGTCGCGGCGTTCACGCTGCTGCTGGACTTCGACATGGCCGACGAGGCGATCCGCCGCGGCGTCGAGCCGAAGTTCGCCTGGTACATCGCCTTCGGCCTGCTGGTGACGGTCATCTGGCTGTACATCGAGATCCTGCGGCTGCTCAGCTACTTCCGCGAGTGATCGAAGGCCCCCACGCGGGGCCCGACACAACGACCGTGGCCCGGTCCCCGCGAGGGGGCCGGGCCACGGTCGTTCGTGCGGTCTGCGCTCAGGAGAGGCGCTCGAGCACCATCGCCATGCCCTGGCCGCCGCCGACGCACATCGTCTCCAGGCCGAACTGGCCGTCCCGGGCGCGCAGCCCGTTGAGCAGCGTGCCGGTGATCCGGGCGCCGGTCATGCCGAAGGGGTGCCCGACGGCGATCGCGCCGCCGTGCACGTTCAGCTTGTCGATGTCGATGCCCAGATCCCGGTAGCTCGGGATGACCTGGGCCGCGAACGCCTCGTTGATCTCCACGAGGTCCATGTCCGAGATGGACATGCCCGCCCGGGCCAGCGCCTGCTGCGAGGCCGCGACCGGGCCGTAGCCCATGATCTCCGGCGACAGCCCGGTGACCCCGGTGGAGACGATCCGGGCCAGCGGGGTGATGCCCAGCTCCTGCGCCTTGCGGTCGCTCATGATCACCAGGGCGGCGGCGCCGTCGTTGAGCGGGCAGGCGTTGCCCGCGGTCACCCGGCCGTCGGGGCGGAAGACCGGCTTCAGACCGGCGAGCCCCTCGAGCGTGGTGCCGGCGCGCGGGCCGTCGTCGGTGCTGACCACGGTGCCGTCCGGCGTGGTGACCGGGGTGATCTCCCGCTCCCAGAAGCCGTTGGCGATCGCCTGCTCGGCCAGGTTCTGGCTGCGCACGGCGAACTCGTCCATCTCCTGGCGGGAGACGTCCTTGAGCAGCGCGAGGTTCTCCGCGGTCTGGCCCATGGCGATGTAGGCGTTGGGGAGGTCACCGTCCTCGCGCGGGTCCCGCCAGCTCTCCGCACCGCTCTCGGCGGTCTTGGCCACCCGGGCCTCGGCGTCGGCGAAGCGCGGGTTGTGGGTGTCCGGGATGGCGTCGGAGTTGCCCTTGGTGAACCGGGACACCAGCTCGACGCCGGCGGAGATGAACACGTCGCCCTCGCCGGCCTTGATCGCGTGCAGCGCCATCCGGGTGGTCTGCAGCGACGAGGAGCAGTACCGGGTGATCGTCGTCCCGGGCAGGTGGTCCATGCCCATCAGGACGGCGACGACCCGGCCCATGTTGAAGCCCTGCTCACCGCCGGGGAGGCCACACCCGAGCATCAGGTCGTCGATGTCGGTCGGGTCCAGCTGCGGCACCTGGTCCAGCGCGGCCCGGGTGATCGTCGCGGCCAGGTCGTCCGGCCGGAGGTCCTTCAGCGACCCCTTGAACGCGCGGCCGATGGGGGAGCGGGCGGCGGCGACGATGACGGCTTCGGGCATGGGTCCTCCACGATGAGGCGCGCCACCTCGAGGGCGGCGACGGACGTCAGATGACCCGAACCTACCCCCGGGTAGCTCCGCCGTCCGTCGGCGGCGGGGGGCTCACCGCGGTGCGGCCTCGAGCGCGGACTCGTCGGCCTGCTCGGGCGTCGGGATGTCCGGGGGCCGCCGTCGACGGAGCCGGGCCCACGGGCCCCGGGGACCGGTCTCGTTCCCGCGGACGGCGGTCGGCTGCACCTCGGTGCCGGTGCGGCCGGCGGCCCGGGCCGCGGCCTGGGCGACCGGCCGGACGGTGTCCCGGCGCAGCCGCATCCCCCGGTCGGCTGCCGCGGGCCACACGCCGATCGAGTCGGCGATCGAGGGCAGCACCGAGGCGGCCGCCGCGGCGTACCCGGCCGCCGACGGGTGGAACTCGTCGTGGCTGAACAGCCCCCGGTCGCTGGCGAACGAGGGGCCGAGCACCGAGCCCAGGGAGACGGTGCGCCCGCCCTCGGCGACCACGGCGATCGTCTGCGCGGCGGCCAGCTGGCGGCTCCAGCGCCGGGCCAGCACCCGCAGCGGCTGGGCGATCGGCCGGATGGTGCCCAGGTCGGGGCAGGTGCCGACGACGACCTGGCAGTCGGCGGCGATCAGCCGGCGCACGGCCTCGGCCAGCGCCCGCACCGAGTCCGCGGGCCGGGCCCGGCTGGTGACGTCGTTGGCGCCGATCATGATCAGCGCGACGTCGGGGCGTTCGAGCAGGGCCTGGTCCACCTGCGCGGCGAGGTCCTTGGACACGGCACCGGACCTGGCGAACTTGGCCAGCCGGACCGGCCGCTCGGCCAGCTCGGCCAGCGCAGCAGCGACCAGCACGCCAGGGGTCTCCCCGGCGTCGTCCACCCCGAGGCCCACGGCGCTGGAGTCGCCGAGCACCGCGAACACGAGCGGCTTGCCCCGACCGCGGCCGTACACGCCGTTGCCGGTGGGAGGGTCGGCCTCGGACGGGTTCGCCTTGACCCGTCGCCGGGCGGCCCGGGCCTCCTGGCGCAACAGCGCCACCAGCGCGGCGCCGGCCAGCCCCACACCGCCACCGCCGTAGGCAGCGCCGGTCGCCAGCCGCCGCGCCCTGCTCGCTCGCGTCACCCGGCCCGTCCTCTCTCCCGGCTCCTCGGCCGCGTGCTGCGGCCGGGAGCGCTGATTCCCAGGCTAGCCACCCCCTACGGTGGGGCCGTGGACGAACGCGCTGAGATCACCCCTGCTGGCGAGGACCCCGCCGACCGGCAGCAGCAGATCGTCGACGTCCTCGTCGACGCCTTCTCCGACCTCATGGCCGCCGATGCCGACGCCTTCCGCACCAAGTTCCGCAAGATGGCAGCGGACCCGTTCGCCTTCTACCGCGGGTCGGCATGTCTGTTCTACGCCGACATGGCGACGCTCACGGACCCGTGGTGTGACGAGCGGACGTCGCGGGTGTGGATCCAGGGTGACCTGCACGCGGAGAACTTCGGCACCTACATGGACGGGCAGGGGCGGATCGTCTTCGACGTCAACGACTTCGACGAGGCCTACCTCGGCCACGTCAGCTGGGACCTCCGCCGGTTCGCCGCCAGCTTCGCCCTCCTCGCCTGGCGCAAGGCGCTCGGCGACGACGTGATCGACGCCGTGCTGCGCCGCTACCTGGAGTCCTACCTGGACCAGGTGCACGCCTTCGTCGCCGCCGACGACGACCGCTCCTTCGCCCTCCGCCGGGAGAACACCGAGGGTGCGGTGCACGAGCTCGTGCTGGAGACCACCGAGCACACCCGGATCGCGCTGCTGGAGCGGATGACGGTGATCGAGGGCCACCAGCGCCGCTTCGCCGACCGCCCGCGCACCCGCCGGCTGGACGATGCCGAGCGGGACCGCGTGCTGGCCGCCGTGGAGCGGTACCGGGAGACGCTGCCGCCCGGCAAGCGCCGCCGGGAGGTCACCTACGACGTGAAGGACGTCGTCGCCGCCGGCGGCTTCGGCATCGGCAGCGCCGGGTTGCCGGCCTACAACGTGCTGATCGAGGGGTACGACCAGGCGCTGGAGAACGACGTCGTCCTGTCGATGAAGCAGGGCAACGTCCCGGCGCCCAGCCGGGTGGTGACCGACCCGGAGATCCGCCGGCACTTCGAGCACGAGGGGCACCGGACGGCGATGAGCCAGCGGGCGCTGCAGTCCTACGCCTCGGCCTTCCTCGGGCACACCGAGATCGACGGCGTGGGCTTCGTGGTCGCCGAGCTCTCGCCCTACGAGCTCGACCTGGACTGGGACGACCTGACCGAGCCGGAGGAGATCCTGCCCGTGGTCGCCCAACTGGGGCGGGCCACGGCCAAGATGCACTGCGTCGGGGACGCCGACAGCGACCACGAACTGGTCGACTTCCAGACCGAGGACGCGATCACCGAGATGATCGGCGACCGGCGCGAGGAGTTCATCGCCGACCTGATCGACTTCGCGCACTCCTACGCCGAGCGCACCCGCGCCGACCACCGGCTCTTCGTCAACGCCTTCCGGTCCGGTCAGATCCCGGGGGTCAGCTCCAGCGGAGCCCTCCCGGTCACCTGATCGGCAGCTCGATCAGCATGCCGCGGTGCGCGCCCACCGGCCGCAGGTCGTACTCGTCGGTGACGATCTGGAAGCCCAGGCGCTCGTAGAAGCCGACGGCGGAGGCCCGGGCGTCGCACCAGACCAGCTGCCCGCCGCAGGCGGCCACCCGGGTCAGGCCCGCGGCCACCAGGGCCCGGCCGGCGCCGAGCCCCCGCACCCGCGGGTCGGTGGCCATGCCCCGCAGCTGCCAGGAGCCCTCGCCCTCCCGCCAGGGGCAGTCGCGCGGGTGGAAGCGGACCACGCCGACCACCTCGTCGCCGTCGATCCGGGCGGCCAGGTGCAGCGTGTACGGAGCGTCGTCCTCGTCGATCTCGAGCGGTCGGCCCTGGCGCAGCTCCTGGGCGCGCAGCGGGTAGGTCGTCGCCGCGGCGACCTGCTCGATGGTGATCGTCCCGGACTCCGCCTCGGTGGTCACCACAACAGTGTCCCCGATCCGGGCCCGGCGCGTCTCCGATCCCCGGTTCTCGACCGGCTTCCCTGACCGGACGCGGTCATCGCGCTCCCAGACCGGCGCAGAGGACAGCGCTGCTCAGCTCATCTGATCACTGTCCGTCACCGACCGCCTCGTCCTCGGCGTGTGCGGAGGTAGTCGGCGACGACGTACTCGCCCAGCCGCTCGCTGTCGGGCTGGAACACCCGGCCGCCGGCCCGCGCGGTGATGTCGTGCACGAACTCCACCAGCCCGGGCTCCGGGTCCAGGGCGAAGACGTTGAGCGTCGCGCCCGCGCGGGCCACCCGCTCCACCTCGGCCACCGTGCGGGCGATCGTCTCGGGCATCGGCGGCCAGCAGAAGTACGGCGTCCCGTCGTCCTCCAGGTGGGCGGTCGGCTCCCCGTCGGTGACCACCAGCACCACCGGCTCGGCGTCCCGGTGCCGGGCCAGGAAGCGGCGGGCCAGCATCAGGCCGTGCTGCAGGTTGGTGCCCTGCAGGGTGTCGACGCTCAGCTCGGCGAGGGTCTCCGGGCGCAGCACCTGGGCGGTGGAGGAGAAGCCGATGATCTCGATGGCGTCCTGCGGGAACTGGGTGGTCACCAGCGAGTGCAGGGCCATCGCCGTCGACTTGGCCGCGCCCCAGGTGCCGCGCAGCGCCATCGAGTAGGAGAGGTCGACCAGCAGCGCCACCGCGGCCCCGGTGCGCCGTTCGGTCTCCACCACCTCGAAGTCCTCGACGGCGATCTGCACCCGGCGCTGGCCGTCCTCCCGGGGGGTGCCGGCGCTGCGCAGCACGGCGTTGCGCACCGTGCGGACGACGTCCAGTGGCTGCTCGTCGCCGAACCGCCACTCCCGCGAGGCGCCGGTCAGCTCCCCGGCGGCGCCGGCGTCGGCGACGTCGTGCTCCCCGCGACCGGTGGCCGACAGCTTCGCGAACACCCGGCGCAGGGCCGTGGCCCCCAGTCGGCGCACCGCCTTGGGGGAGAGCTGCAGCGCCCCCTCCGAGCGGTCGAGCCAGCCCTGCCGCTCCAGCTCCCGCTCCAGCCGGCGCAGCGCCGCGAGGTCGTCGACGGCCGAGCGGCCCAGTGCCTGCTCCAGCAGCTCCTCGTCCACGTCGGCCAGGGAGGCGCCGGCGTAGCCCTGGGACAGCTGCTGGGACAGCGCCTCCAGGTCGGCCAGTTCGGCGACGGCGGTCGTCGCGTCGCCGAGCCCGAGTGGCTGGTCCCCGTCGGGCACCGGGCCGCGCTGGCCCCACGGCAGGTCCGGCCGGGCCTGCCGCAGCGCATCGGACAGGTGCGCCATCTCGCTCTGCAGCCCGAGGTCGCCCATCGCCTGGCCCATCAGGTCCTGCAGCTCGGCCCGCTGCTCGGCCGACAGCCCGGCCATCATCCGCTCCTGGGCGGCCGCCCGGCGGGCGAGGGAGTCGATCAGCTCCTCCACCGACTGCGGGTCGTCGGGGAAGAACTGCCCGTGCCGGTCCATGAAGTCGGCGAACTGCTGGTCGGTGTCCTCGCCCCGGTTGTGCGCGTCGACCAGCGCGGACAGGTCGGCGACCATGTCCTTGACCGCCTGCATCGCCGCGCCGTCGCCGTCCTGCATCTGCTGCAGGGCCTGCTTCATCCCCTGGAACGAGCTGTCCAGCACCTCCTGCCGGAGCAGGTCCTCGATCTCCCGGTAGGCCTGGGCGGCCTCGGGCGAGCGCCAGGCGTGGTCCTTCAGGGCGCGGACGGCCCCGGCGGTGTCCTCCGGCAACGCGTCGAGCTCGGCCTCGGCCAGCCGGGCGGCGTCGTCGGGGTCGGGGAACAGCGCGGTCCGCTCGGCCTCGACCGCCCGGTCCAGCAGCTCCCGGACCTGCTCCAGCGTGCCGTCCAGCCGGCCTGCCTCGCGGGCCTGGCGCAGCCGGTCCCGGACGGTGCGGCGCAGCTGGTCCAGCCCGCGCCGGCCGTCGACGCCGCGGCGCAGCAGGTCGCGCATCGCCTCGCGCACGCCGCTGCCGGCCAGCACCTGGTCGCCGATCTCGTCGACCGCGGACCCCACGTCGTAGGGCGGCGCCAGGGGGTCGGGCCCGCCCCGCCACTTGCCGTACCGGTACCCGCCGTGCCGTCGCTGCGGCATCTCAGGCTCCGTAGACCGTGCGCGAGCCGTCGGTGTCCTTGGCCAGCCGGCGGGTCAGCCACAGCCCCTCGAGCGCGAACTCGACGGCGGCGGCGGCCTGCTCGGCGGACTGCTCGCCCTCGGGCACCCCGAGTCGGCCGAGCAGCTGGGCCAGGTGCGGGATGGTGCCCAGCTGCCCGAGCAGGACGGCGGCCGGCACCAGGTCACCGGACTCCACGGTGTCCCCGCCGGTGAAGTGCTCCTGCAGGCCGGTGAGGTCCAGCCCGCCGCAACGGGCCCGGAAGGTCTGCGCGGTGGCCTGGCGCAGCAGGTGCTCGAGCACCTCCAGGTCACGGTCGTCGTCGGCGTCGCTGCCGGAGTCGGCGAACTCCACCTTCCCGCGGCTGGCCGGGACGATGCTGGGCAGGTCGACCACCCGCGCCACCGGCCGGCTCTCCCCGGCGACGGCGGCCCGGCGCACCGCCGAGGCGGCCACCGTCTCCAGCCCGGCGATGGCGAACCGGGCGCTGACCCCGGAGCGCTGGTCGACGTGGCTGGACTCACGGACCAGCCGGGTGAACCGGGCGACGATCTCCACCAGGTGCTGCGGCACCAGCGGGGTGCCGAGCTCGTCGCTCCCGCCCAGCCAGGTCGTCTGCGCCTCCTGCTCCAGCAACCGCACCTCGTCGGCGAGCTCGATCGGGTAGTGGGTGCGGACCTCGGCGCCGAACCGGTCCTTGAGCGGGGTGATGATCCGGCCGCGGTTGGTGTAGTCCTCCGGGTTGGCGCTGGCGACCAGCAGCAGGTCCAGCGGCAGCCGCACCCGGTACCCGCGGATCTGGATGTCCCGCTCCTCCAGCACGTTGAGCAGCGCGACCTGGATCCGCTCGGCCAGGTCGGGCAGCTCGTTGACGCTGAAGATGCCGCGGTTGGTGCGCGGCACCAGCCCGTAGTGGACCGTCTCCGGGTCGCCCAGGGTGCGGCCCTCGGCCACCTTGATCGGGTCGACGTCGCCGATCAGGTCGCCGACGCTGGTGTCGGGGGTGGCCAGCTTCTCGCCGAACCGCTCGCTGCGGTGCAGCCAGCCGACCGGGGTCGCGTCGCCGTGCTCGGCGACCTGCCGGTGCCCCCAGACGCTGATCGGCTGCAGCGGGTGCTCGTTGAGCTCGCTGCCGACCAGCACCGGGGTCCACTCGTCGAGCAGGCCGACCAGGGTGCGGATCAGCCGGGTCTTGCCCTGGCCGCGCTCGCCGAGCAGGACGAGGTCGTGCCCGGCGATGAGTGCCCGCTCGACCTCGGGCACGACGGTGTCCTCGAACCCGACGATGCCGGGCAGCGTGGGCTCGCCGGCGGCCAGCCGGGCGAGGAGGTTCTGGCGGATCTCGGCCTTGACCGGCCGGGGGGCGGCCCCGCTGTCGCGGAGCTCGCCGAGAGTGGTGGGAGCGGGAGGGGTGGGGGACTGGGAGGTCCCCGTCAGTGCGGCGTCCGTCACCTCGACCACGGTACGACGGACCTGTGACACCCGGGTGTCCGTCGCACCGCGCATCCGCGGACTGCGAGGATCGGCGGCGTGTCCGTCCCCGGTGCAGTGCCCCTGGTCAGCGGTGCCGACGTCGAGTCCGCCGCGCGCCTGCTGGACGGCGTGGTGCGCCGGACGCCGCTGGAGCACTCCCGGGCGCTGGCCGAACGGGTCGGCGGGCCCGCGTGGCTCAAGTGCGAGAACCTGCAGCGCACCGGCTCGTTCAAGATCCGCGGCGCCTACACCCGGATCGCCCGGCTCAGCGACGCCGAGCGCGCCCGGGGCGTGGTCGCGGCCAGCGCCGGCAACCACGCGCAGGGCGTCGCGCTGGCCGCCCGCGAGCTCGGTGCGGCTGCGACCGTGTTCATGCCGGAGAGCGCCCCGCTGCCCAAGGTCGCCGCCACCCGCGGCTACGGCGCGGACGCACGGCTCGGCGGGGAGACCCTCACCGAGGCGATCGTCTCGGCGGTGGAGTTCGCCGACCGGACCGGCTCGGTCTTCATCCACCCCTTCGACCACCCCGACGTCATCGCCGGGCAGGGCACCGTGGGCCTGGAGGTGCTCGAGCAGTGCCCGGACGTGTCGACGGTGGTCGTCTGCACCGGCGGCGGCGGGCTGGTGTCCGGGATCGCCGCCGCGGTGAAGGCCCGCCGTCCCGACGTCCGGGTGGTCGCGGTCCAGGCAGCGACGGCGGCCGCCTTCCCCGCCTCGCTGGCCGCCGGCCGGCCGGTACCGCTGACCAGCATGGCGACGATGGCCGACGGCATCGCCGTCGCCGCCCCCGGTGACCTCACCCTGGCGCACGTCTCCGGCCTGGTCGACGACGTCGTCACGGTCAGCGAGGGCGACCTCTCCCGGGCGCTGCTGTTCTGCCTGGAGCGGGCCAAGCTGGTGGTCGAGCCGGCCGGGGTCGCCGCGGTCGCCGCGCTGCTGGCCGACCCCGCTGCCTTCGCCCCGCCGGTCGTGGCGGTCGTCTCCGGCGGCAACATCGACCCGGTGCTGATGATGAAGGTCGTCCAGCACGGCATGGCCGCCGCCGGGCGCTACCTGTCGCTGCGGGTGCAGGTGCTCGACCGGCCGGGCTCGCTCGCCGGGCTGCTCCGGGAGCTGGCCGGCCTGGCCGCCAACGTGCTCTCCGTCGAGCACGAGCGGTTGACGCCGCGCCTGGTGCTGGGCGAGGTGGAGGTCGGCGTGCACCTGGAGACCCGCGGCCCCGACCACGCCGAGCACGTGCTGGCCGCACTGTCCGCGGCCGGGTACGCCCCTCGCGTCGACTGACCGGCGCGGACCGATGACTTCTCCGGGCGGGGCGGGTCTGCACCCGGTGAGCCGTCGCACCGCGACGGCCGGACGGACCACGCGTCGTCGGAGGAGTTGTTCATGGAACGGACCCGCCGGGTGCCCGGAAAAGACAGTGAGAACTGTCGGTGGGCGGGCCTAGCGTGCGCGGCATGACCGATGCCGTCGTCGTCGAGGGGCTCGTGAAGCGCTTCGGGGAGAACACCGCGCTCGGTGGGGTCGACCTCACCGTGTCCGAGGGCACCGTCCTCGGGCTGCTGGGGCCCAACGGCGCCGGCAAGACCACCGTCGTCCGGATCCTGAGCACCCTGCTGCAGCCCGACGCGGGCCGGGCGGAGGTGGCCGGGCTCGACGTGCGCACCCAGGCCGACCAGGTGCGCGCCATGATCGGGTTGACCGGCCAGTACGCCGCGGTCGACGAGTACCTGACGGGTGCGGAGAACCTGGAGATGGTCGGGCGGCTCTACCGCCTGGGCAAGCGGGAGGCCAGGTCGCGCGCCGGCCAGCTGCTGGAGCGCTTCGACCTGTCCGACGCGGCCAACCGCCCGGCGAAGACGTACTCCGGCGGCATGCGCCGTCGGCTGGACATCGCCGCCTCCCTCATCGCCCGGCCCCAGGTCCTCTTCCTCGACGAGCCCACCACCGGCCTCGACCCGCGCAGCCGGCTGGGCATGTGGGAGTTCATCGCCGACCTGGTCAGCGACGGGACGACGATCCTGCTCACCACGCAGTACCTGGAGGAGGCCGACCGGCTCGCCGACCGGATGGTCGTCATCGACCGGGGCAAGGTGATCGCCCGCGGCACCGCCGACGACCTCAAGGCCCAGGTGGGCGGCGAGCGACTGGAGCTCACCGTGGGCACCGTCGAGCAGCTCGCGGTGGTGACCGACGCCCTGCGCCCGCTCTCCCACGGCGAGCTGCACGCCGACCGGCAGACCCGGCGACTGTCGGTGCCGGTCACCGGCGGCACCGACACGCTGGCCGAGGCGCTGCGCCGGCTCGCCGGCACCAGCGCGCAGGTGCTCGACATCGGCCTGCGCCGCCCCGACCTGGACGACGTCTTCCTGACCCTCACCGGGCGCTCCGCCGAGGACGCCGACACCACCACCGACGCCGAGGACTCGGCCACCGTCAGCGCAGGAGCGCAGTCATGACCACCCTGGCCGAGACCGTCTCCGACAGCGTCGTCATCACCAAGCGCAACCTGATCAAGGTCAAGCGGGTGCCCGACCTGATCGTCTTCGCGACCCTGTCGCCGATCATGTTCGTGGTGCTGTTCCGCTACATCTTCGGTGGGGCGATCGGAGGGCTGCCCCCGGGCATCAGCTACGCCGAGTTCCTGCTGCCGGGGATCTTCGCCCAGACGGTGGTCTTCGGCTCCACCGTCACCGGGGCGAGCATCGCGGAGGACCTGCAGAAGGGGTTGATCGACCGGTTCCGGTCGCTGCCGATGTCCCGGTCGGCGGTGCTGATCGGCCGCACGGTCGCCGACCTGGGGCTCAACGTCATCTCGATCACCGTGATGGCGCTGACCGGGTATGCGGTGGGCTGGCGGATCAACTCCTCGATCGGCGAGGCGATCGGCGGGTTCCTGGTGCTGCTGGTCTTCGCCTTCGCGATCTCCTGGTTGATGGCGCTGGTCGGCCTGCTCGTCCGCACCCCGGAGGTGGTCAACAACGCGAGCTTCATCGTGATCTTCCCGTTGACGTTCGCCTCCAACGCCTTCGTCCCGTTGGAGAGCTTCCCGGCGCCGCTGCGGGCGTTCGCCGAGTGGAACCCGGTCTCCACCGTCGTCCAGGCGGCCCGCGAGCTGTTCGGCAACGTCCCCGCCGGGGCCCCGGTCCCCGACGTCTGGTCGCTGCAGAACCCGGCGCTGTACACCGTGCTGTGGACGGTCGTGATCCTGGCGATCTTCGTGCCGCTGGCGGTGCGGGCCTACCTGCGCACCGCCAGCCGCTGAGGACGGGGCCTCTTCGGGTCCGGTCGGCCGTCGGTGACGGCCGGCCGGGCGTGGGGGTGAAGATGGGCGGGATGAGCACCACTGCACCGGCTCCCTCGCCGGACTCCGCGTCCCTGTCCGCGTCGAACCCGCTGGCCGCCCCGTCGGCGCTGCCCTACGAGCTGCCGCCGTTCGCCGACATCTCGCTGGAGCACTGCCGGGAGGCGCTGCTGGCCGGGATGGCCGAGCAGCGGGCCGAGGTCGCCGCCCTGCTGGCCGACCCGGCCGAGCCGACGTTCGACAACACCGTCGTGGCCCTCGAGCGCTCCGGCCAGCTGCTCGGCCGGGCGGAGGCGGTGTTCTGGAACCTGTCCTCGTCGATGTCCAGCGACCGGTTGCGGGAGATCGAGCGGGAGGTCGCCCCGCTGTCGGCGGCGCACTCTGACGCGCTGCGCCTGGATCCGGCGCTGTTCGCCCGGATCGACGCCGTGCACTCCACCCGGCACGAAGCGGGCCTGGACGCCGAGTCGCTGCGCCTGGTGGAGCGCTACCACCTGGACTTCGTCCTCGCCGGTGCCGGGCTGGACGACGCCGGGCGCAAGCAGCTCCGCGAGCTCAACCAGCGGCTGTCCGAGCTGTCCACGACCTTCGGGCAGAACCTGGTCGTGGCCACCGAGGCGGCGGCGGTGCTGGTCACCGACGAGACCGAGCTGGACGGGCTGAGCCCGGCCGAGGTGCAGGCCGCCGCCGGTGCCGCCGCCGAGCGCGGGCACGAGGGCGGGTACCTGCTCACCCTGGTGCTGCCCAGCGGCCAGCCGGCGATGGCCAAGCTGCGCAACCGGGAGCTGCGCCGCCGGCTGCACGAGGCGTCGCTGACCCGGGCCTCGGCCGGGGAGCACGACAACGGCCCGATCGCGATGGAGATGGCGCACCTGCGCGCGGTCCGGGCGCAGCTGCTGGGCTTCGACACCCACGCCGACCTGATCGCCGCCGACCAGACCGCCCGCACCTCCGCCGCCGTCGACGAGCTGCTCGGTGCGCTGGTGCCGCCGGCGATGGCCAACGCGAAGGCCGAGGCCGAGGTGCTCGCCGAGGTGGCCGCCGCCGACGGGGTCGAGCTGGCCGCCTGGGACTGGTCGTTCTACTCCGAGCGGGTGCGGGCCGAGCGCTACGCCGTCGACAGCGCCGCGCTACGGCCGTGGTTCGAGCTGGACCGGGTGCTGGTCGACGGGGTGTTCCGCGCCGCCGAGCTGCTCTACGGCCTCACCTTCACCCCGCGTCCGGACCTGCAGGGCTACCACCCCGACGTCCGGGTCTGGGAGGTCTTCGCCGACGAGCAGCCGGTCGGGCTGTACCTGGGTGACTTCTTCGCCCGGGAGGGCAAGCGCGGCGGGGCCTGGATGAGCTCGTTCGTCAGCCAGTCCGGCCTGCTGGACACCCGCCCGGTGGTGTTCAACTGCCTCAACGTCACCCGGGCGGCAGCCGGTCAGCCGACGCTGCTGACCCTGGACGAGGTGACGACGCTCTTCCACGAGTTCGGGCACGCGCTGCACGGGCTCTCCTCGGCGGTCACCTACCCGCGGTTCAGCGGTACCAGCGTGCCGCGCGACTTCGTGGAGTTCCCCAGCCAGGTCAACGAGATGTGGGCGCTGTGGCCGGAGGTGCTGGCGCACTACGCCAAGCACGTCGAGACCGGGGAGCCGCTGGCGCAGGAGACGGTCGACGCGCTCCAGGCCGCGGCCTTGTGGGGCGAGGGGTTCGCGACCGTCGAGTACCTGGGGGCCACGCTGCTCGACCAGGCCTGGCACCGGATCGGGCCGGACACCGAGGTCGCCGACGCGCAGGCCTTCGAGGCCCAGGCGCTGGCCGACGCCGGCGTCGCCGTCGACCTGGTGCCGCCCCGGTACCGGACGACGTACTTCCAGCACGTCTTCGCCGGCGGCTACTCGGCCGGCTACTACTCCTACATCTGGTCGGAGGTGCTGGACGCCGACACCGTGGAGTGGTTCAAGGAGAACGGTGGGCTGCGCCGGGAGAACGGCGACGTCTTCCGCGGTGAGCTGCTCTCCCGCGGTGGCTCGGTCGACCCGCTGGGCGCCTTCGCCGCCGTCCGCGGCCGGGCCGCCGACACCGGGCCGCTGCTGCGCCGCCGAGGGCTGACGCCCGTCGCCTGACCCCGACACGCAGAACGCCCCCGCGGACGACGTCCGCGGGGGCGTTCTGCGCGCCGACCGCCCCGCGCCGGGCGGGCTCGGGGCCCGCCCGGTCAGCTGGCGGGCGTCGCTCTGCACGCGTTCCGTCTACTCTGCCCGCGCTGCAGCACGTGCAGAGCGGAGGAAGAGCGTGCAGAGCGGCGGAAGGGAGGCCGGTTCAGAGCCAGGGGAGGGCGAGCACCAGGTCGAGGTCGTCGGGGGCGGCGCCGTCCCGGACCAGGCGGTTGGGCTGGCGGTGGCCGCAGGCGGTGCAGCGGTGCACCACCTGCCAGCCCTTTCCCGACTTCTCGACCAGCCCGATGGGCTCCATCAGCTGCCGGCACTCACTGGCCCGGTCACCGGGCAGGTCGTCGACGTGCAACGACCACAGGCACCACGGGCAGTGGTTGCGATAGTGCCCGTCGGTGTTCGCCGGTACCGGGGTCTGGCAGTGCCCGCAGACGAAGGTGGTGTTCTCCGCCCGCCGGGACCGCGCCCGCCCGCCGTCCACCGTGCCGGCCTCGTCCATCGCGCTCGTCACTGCCCTGACCTCACTGCCCTGGCCGTGAGGTCAGGGGATGAACGGCTCGACGGCCAGGACCTTCACGGAGATGTCCTTGCCGTTGGGGGCCTGGTAGGTGACCGTCGAGCCCGGCGCGGCACCCACGATCGCGGCACCCAGCGCGGACTCGGGGGAGTAGACGGTCAGGTCGGTGGTGCCGGCGATCTCCCGCGAGCCCAGCAGGAACTTGTCGGTGTCGTCCTCGTCGCCGTCGAAGGCGATGGTGATGACCGTGCCGACGGCGGCGTTGGTCGCCGTCGTGGGCGGCTGGCCGACCCGGGCCTTGCGCAGCAGGTCGGTGAGCTGCCGGATCCGGCCCTCGGCCTTGCCCTGCTCCTCGCGGGCCGCGTGGTAGCCGCCGTTCTCCTTGAGGTCACCCTCCTCGCGGCGGTCGTTGATCTCCTTGGCCATGGCCGGTCGGCTCGCCACCAGCTGCTCGAGCTCGGCTCGCAGCCGGTCGTGGGCCTCCTGCGTCAGCCAGACGCCCTGGTCCTGCTCGTCAGTGGGGGTGGCCAAAGTTGCTCCCGGTGCTCGTCGTCGCGACCCGCTGCGCTCGCAGGTCACCGGTGGTCAATCCGAGCAACGTAACACCGGAGCGCGGCCCCGTGCAGCCGCCTACGGAACGGATCCGGCCGGGATGGCTCTCCGACCCCGGAGCCCGCCGGAGTGGCGCGGGGCACACCAGGAGTCGCCGGGGTGCGTGCCATGACCTGTCGGCCGGGGGGACAATGGTGGCCGCGACCGGGCGTGCGTGTCGCGCACGGAGCAGGGCACCGTCGGGCACGGGTTCGACGAGCGGAGCGAGGAGCAGCACACGTGACCGAACCGGACCAGTTGCGCCTGCTCGCGGTGCACGCCCACCCCGACGACGAGTCGAGCAAGGGCGCCGCGACCATGGCCAAGTACGTCGCCGAGGGTGTCCGGGTGATGGTGGCGACCTGCACCGGCGGGGAGCGCGGGTCGGTGCTGAACCCGGCGATGGACCGCCCCGAGGTGTGGGAGCGGATGGCCGAGATCCGCAGCGAGGAGATGGCCCGGGCCCGGGAGGTCCTCGGTGTCGAGCAGGAGTTCCTCGGCTTCGTCGACTCCGGACTGCCCGAGGGGGACCCGCTGCCGCCGCTCCCGGAGGGCTGCTTCGCGCTGGTGCCGGTCGAGGAGGCCGCCGCGCCCCTGGTCGAGCTGATCCGGCGGTTCCGGCCGCAGGTCGTGCTCACCTACGACGAGCGGGGCGGCTACCCGCACCCCGACCACATCAAGACCCACGACATCTCGGTGCACGCCTTCGAGGCGGCCGGCGACCCGGACCGCTACCCCGACCTCGGGGAGCCCTGGCAGCCGAGCAAGCTCTACTACCACATGGGCTTCACGCTGCCCCGGACCAAGGCGCTGCACGAGGCGATGCTGGCCGAGGGGGCCGAGTCGCCGTACACCGAGTGGCTGGCGACGTGGGACCCGGCCAACGACATCTCCCACCGGGTGACCACCCGGGTGCCCTGTGCCGAGTACTTCCCGGTGCGGGACGCCGCACTGATCGCCCACGCCACCCAGATCGACCCCACCGGCCGCTGGTTCTCGGTCCCGCTGGACCTGCAGACCCGCACCTGGCCGACCGAGGACTACGAGCTGGCGCGGTCGCTGGTCGATGTCCCTGTCCCGGAGGACGACCTGTTCGCCGGCGTCCGCACCTCGGAGCGTGTCTCGTGACCACTGCACTCACCCTGCTCGCCGTCCAACAGCAGGAGGTGCCGGAGGACGTCGGCAAGGGCGGTCCGTTCGGGCTGTTGCTCATCGTCGTGCTGCTGATCGCGGTGCTGTGGCTGGGCCGGTCGATGGGCAAGCACCTCAAGAAGGTGCCGCGCAGCTTCGACCCGGCCGACCAGGTCCCGGACAGCCCGGCCGAGCTGATGGTCGACGTCCCGGTCCGGGAGCCGGGGGCCGAGCTGCTGGACACCCTGCGCCGGGCGCCGCTGGCCATCGAGCCGCCACGTCGTCCGCAGGACGGCGACACCCGGGGCGGTCGGCCCGCCGCCTCCTGACCGACCGGGACGTCCCCCGGACCGACGGTGGACGCCGGGTGGGAGACCCACCCGGCGTCTGCGGGGACACGAGGTCCCGCGGTCACCAGCGGTGCGCCACGTCGATCACGAGCCGGGGGGTGTGGTCGCTGTTCGGCGTGCCCGCCAGGGTGGAGACCCGGAAGGGCAGTCGGGCGCGGACGCCCAGCCCGATCGTGCTCTGACCCTCGAACGACCCGGCCCAGGCGACCTGCCGGAACGTGCTGAACGCGGACACGTCCACCACCTCGCGCCGGTCGGTCGGGGAGAAGGTGGCGTTGCCGTGCGCGTCGTGGGCGGGGGCCCCGACCGTGATCTGCAGGGCGGCCCCACCGCGGAGCGGGACCACGTCGCCGGATCCCTCGGCCGTGACGTGAGGCACGTAGCGCACGTCGTAGGAGTCGAACCAGGCGTCCTGGCCGCCGACGTCGACGACCAGCCGGTCGAAGCAGGCGTGCCGGCCGACGCGGACGTCGTTCAGGGACTCGGTGTCGGGGGCGTCGGCCGCCTTGGCCAGTGAGCCCCAGGTGATGCCGCAGTACGGCGCAGCGGCGGCCGGGCCGGCGAGTCCCAGCAGGGTGCTGAGGGCGACGACGACGAGGACGGCGGAGCGGGATCGGGCGTGGTCCACGGTGACCTCCATGTGTGATGTGAGCCACCTGCAGCGTCCTCGGACACGCCGAGCTGATACCAGGTGGAGAGCTCCACCACAACCACCGAAGTCCGGCGGGTCGCCTGGTAGATGCTGTCGAACCAGCGGTGCGCCGTGGCCGCCCGGCGTCGATGCGTCGCTGTGGGCAGGTCCGGTCGTCCGCGACCGACCTGTTCGGCGCCTGGTGCCGGGATCTGACTCGCGGGAGGGATGCTCGTCGGCGTCCGGCCCGGGAGGCGGCGCGGTCGGCGATGATCCTCCGATGGCGACCCAGCGGACCCGGCGGGACCCCGGACAGCACGAACGACCCGGGCTCGGCCGACTCGGCACCCGTGCGCTCGAGGTGGGCGAGAACGTCGTCTACGCAGGGATCGCGCTGTTCCTCGTGGTCAGCGCACTCGTGCTGCTCGTCGTGGCCGGGAAGACGACCTGGGGGATGGTCGGCGACCTCTCCCAGGCCCCGGTGCTCGAGCTGCTCGACGTGCTGCTGCTCGTCTTCATCATCGTCGAGCTGCTGTTCGCGGTGCGGATCACCGTGGAGCGCCGCGAGCTGGTGGCCGAGCCCTTCCTGCTGGTCGGGATCATCGCCTCGATCAAGGAGATCGTCGTGCTGTCGGTCGAGGCGGCGGGGGTCCTGGGCAAGGGCGCGGAGTTCGACGACCGGATCACCGAGATCGGCGTCCTCGGCGTGCTGGTCGTCCTGCTCGGTTGCACCGCCTGGCTGTTGCGGCTGAAGGAGCGCGAGCCCGACGAGGGTGACGCGCCGCCACCGGGCTGATCGACCGGGTCGGCTCAGCCGCTGCTCACCAGTGGTGGGCGACGTCCACCACCAGGCGGGCGCCGTCAGGCTGTCCGGGCGCACCGGCGAGCACGAAGACGCGGAAGGGCAGTCGGGCCCGCGTGCCGACGGCCAGCGACGTCTGCCCCTCGAAGGAGCCTGCCCAGGCGACCTGGCGCAGCGTGCGTGCGCCACGGACGTCGACGACCTCGGTGGGATCGGCCGGCTGGTAGGTCGGCTCGCGGGTGCCGTCGTACGCGGGCGCCTGCACGACCACCTGCAGCACCGCACCACCCCGGACGGGGACGGGTGTCCCGGAACCCTGGGCGCCCACCTGGTCGACGTACCGGACGAAGTGGCCGGCCGACCCGTCGGCGTCCTGCAGGTCGATCACCAGCCGGTCGAAGCACGGGTGCTGTCCGGTCCGGACGTCCGCGACCGTGCCCCAGGGGGCTGAGGGCGGCTGGCTCTCGGGCAGTGAACCCCAGCGGAGGCCGCAGTACGGGTCGCCGGTCGCCTGGGCCGGCAGTGCGCCGCCCAGCAGCGCGACGGCGGCGAGGAGCACCACGACGAGCGTGCGTGGACTCGTTCGGGTCCGGTCCATGACGACCCCCTCGGTTGTCGTCCCTGGGGGGTTCCCCGCGTACGGCCGGACGAACGTGACGGTCTCGTGACGCCGTCCGTCAGGCGGTGCCCTCCGCGGCGATCAGGTCGGCGATCTCCTGGGGGCGCTCGCTGCAGTCGTCACCGGAGTCCGGTTCGTCGGCGGCCAGCCCGGTGATGCCGAGGTCCTCGACCGGCTGGAAGCCCAGCCGGTCGAGGTGGCGCGGGAGTCGGGCCTGGGCGTTGAGCACGTGCGAGCGGGACAGCCAGCCGAGGCCGTCCTCGACCTCGAAGTCGAGCCCGCCGCCGGGGGCGCGCTGGACGTGTCCGGGGGAGGGGAGCAGGCCGGCCAGCTGGAAGGCCTGCTCGGGGTACAGGGTGTCCGGCGGGGTGTCGAAGTAGTACCAGCTGGCCGCGCAGACGCCGTAGAGCGTGGGGCCGAACTGGGCGTGGTTGACGTAGAGCTCGAGCATCCGCCGGTCGTCGACCACCAGGGCCAGCTCCGCAGCGAGCCCGGCCTCCACCGCCTTGCGCCAGGCGCTCAGCTCCTGGTTGAGGAACAGGTTCTTGGCCACCTGCTGCGGGATGGTCGAGCCGGACGGGTCGTCCTCGCCGCGCAGGTGGGCCTGCGCGCGGTCGAGCAGCGCCTCCCACTCGAAGGCGCCCGAGCGGTAGGGGAGCTGGGCGTCCTCGTGGGCGATGACCGCGGCGAGGAAGTTCCGGGAGACGTGCTCGACCGGCACGGACTGCTGGATCGAGCCGGCCGGGTTGGCGGCCATGAACGCCGTCGTGGGCGGGTCCACCCAGCGCAGCGCGACCATCACCAGGGCCTGGACGACGAACACCACGGCCAGGAGCCGACCGAGCCTCCGGAGGACGCCGCGGGAAGGTCGATCGGGTCGGTCCCGCCGCCATGGGCGCCGGGGGTGCTGCTCCGGGGCCGGCGGTCGCCCGTCGGCAGGACGGTCACGCCGCCAGGAACGCCGCGGGCGGGGCTGCTCGTGCGGGGGCGCGGGCGGGTACCAGCCTGCTGCGTCCGGTGGCGGGCCGTACCGGTCGTCGTGGGCAGGCGGGAACTGGTCGACCGGAGGACCGGGCGGGTAGGCGCGGTCCGGCGGTGGCCCGTCGGCCGGGCGGCGGAACCGCGCGGTCGGCCGGCGATCCGGCGGGACGTGGGCCATGCGTGGAGCTCCCGGGTGCTGACAGCGAGCCGTCATCGTACGTGCGGCGGTCCTGGCCTCCGGCCCACCGCACGCTCACGGGCGGGGCGCGCGAGTGAGCGCAGCGTGTCCGCTCTCAGCGCAGCGCCGAGGCGGCCGACGTGGTGATTACACGATTACGGTGGACGCGTCAGGTCGAATCGAGGAGGAACCGTGCACGCACACCACCGTTTCCCACCCGAGGGCTTCCCCGGTCGCGGGCGTGCCCGTGGCCGCGCCGCGGACGCCCCACCGCCGGTCGAACGCGCCGAGGTCGCCGGCTGGTTCGCCGGCCGGCTCCCCGACGAGTGGTTCACCGGCCCGGTCGAGCTGGTCGTCGACCGGGACGAGATCACGGTCGTGGGGGCGGTTCCCGAGCCCGAGGCGGGTGAGGGCGACCCGGCGGCCGCCCGCGCGGGGCGGATCGCCCGCTTCCGCGAGCAGACCCGCGGCCAGCGGATGGCGATCGCCGATGCCGCCCAGGAGCGCTACGGCCGGTCGGTCGCCTGGGGTGCGACCTGTGGCGACGTCCGGGAGCTGTTCACCACGCTGTCGGTCCCGGTGATGACCCGACTGCGCCAGCCCGAGCGTCTGGTGCTGGACACCCTGGTCGACGCCGGCGTGGCCCGGTCGCGGTCCGAGGCGCTGGTCTGGGCCGTGCGCCTGGTCGGCCAGCACGCCGACGACTGGCTGGCCGAGCTGCGGCAGGCCATGGCCGCCGTGGAGGAGGTGCGCGCGCGGGGTCCCCGGTAGGAGGGCCGCGGGCCCGTGCGGGGACCGGGGGACACTGGGTGCCGTGCCCGACACCGCTGAGCCCACCGACACCGACGTGCTCGTGGTGGGGGCCGGTCCCGCCGGGGCGGCTGCGGCCGCCTGGGCCGCGCGCGGCGGTGCCGACGTCGTCCTCGCCGACGCCGCCGTCTTCCCCCGCGACAAGACCTGCGGTGACGGCCTGACCCCCCGGGCCATCGCCGAGCTCGACCGGCTGGGACTCGGCGACTGGGTGCGCTCGCACGGCCGCAACCGGGGGCTCCGGGCGGCCGGCTTCGGTCAGGAGCTGCTGCTGCCCTGGCCCGGTGGCGCGCTGCCCGACCACGGCGGCGCCGTCCCCCGCACGGAGCTGGACGCCCGGATCCGCTCGGTGGCCCTGGACTCGGGCGCCACCCCGCTCGAGGGGGCCCGGGCCGTGGACGTCGAGCGGGACGGCGACCGGGTGGCCGCGGTGGTGTTCCGCCGTCCCGACGGGTCGACGACGACGGTCCGCTGCCGCCGGCTGGTGGTCGCCGACGGCGTCCGCTCGCCGCTGGGCCGGGTGCTCGGCCGGGAGTGGCACCGCGACACCGTCTACGGGGTGGCCGCGCGCGGCTACGTGCGCTCCGGGCGCAGCGACGACGAGTGGATCAGCTCGCACCTGGAGCTGCGTGGGGCCGAGGGGGAGCTGCTGTCCGGCTACGGCTGGGTGTTCCCGCTGGGTGCCGAGCGCGGTGAGGTCAACGTCGGGGTCGGCACGCTGGCGACCGAGCGCCGTCCGGCCGAGGTGCGGCTGCGCAGCCTGCTGGAGCTCTACACCGACCAGCGGCGCGCGGAGTGGCAGATCGACGGCGCCGTGCAGGCCCCCGCCAGTGCCCTGCTGCCGATGGGCGGTGCGGTCTCCGGCGTGGCCGGGCGCAACTGGGCGCTGGTCGGGGACGCAGCGGGCTGCGTCAACCCGCTCAACGGCGAGGGCATCGACTACGGGCTGGAGACCGGCCGCAGCGTGGTCGACCTGTTCGACGACGACGACTGGTCGCAGGCCTGGCCCACGACGCTGCGCCGGCACTACGGCGAGGCGTTCTCCATCGCCCGCCGGCTGGCCGGGCTGCTCACCGTGCCCCGGTTCCTGCCGGCCGCCGGCCCGGTGGGCATGCGGTCGCGGCTGCTGATGACCGTCGCCCTGCGGGTCATGGGCAACCTGGTGACCGACGCCGACCGGGACGTCGTCGCCCGTGCCTGGCGCCGGGCCGGCCGGCTCTCGGTGCGGCTGGACCACCGCCCGCCGTTCGCCTGAGCCGCTCTCTCGGCAGGCCCCGGGACGACGCGCCGGACCGCCACGTGTCGGCTACTGCGTGATGCACAGTACTGTGCGTTCCACACCGACGAGCCGGAGGGCCCCGATGGACACCACACAACTGCTCAAAGGGGTGCTGGACCTCGCCGTCCTCGCGGTGCTGGACGGTGCGGACGGCTACGGCTACGACGTCGTCCGGCGGCTGCGCGCCGGGGGGCTGGAGGAGGTCGGCGACGCCTCGGTCTACGGCACGCTGCGGCGGCTGTACGCCGCGGGCCACCTGACCAGCTACGTCGTCCCCTCGGCCGAGGGGCCGCACCGCAAGTACTACGGGCTCAACGTCTCCGGGCGGGCACAGCTGGAGATCGCGACCAAGACCTGGCAGGGCTTCGCCGACACGATGGCGGCCCTGCTGACGACCGATCCGGAGGTGGCGGCATGACCGGCGCGACGAGTGTGGGCCGGCAGGCCGAGGTGGCGGAGTACGCGGCGGCGGTGCGCGCTGCGCTGACCGACGTCCCGGCCGACCGGTGCGAGGAGCTGCTGGAGGACCTCGAGGACCACCTGGCGGAGGTGGCCGCGGACGGCGATGCGCCGCTGGAGTTCCGGCTGGGGTCGCCTCGTCACTACGCCGACGAGCTGCGGGCCGCCGCCGGGTTGCCGGCTGCGCCGGCGGCCGAGGACGAGCAGGTCGGCCTGACCGAACTGGTCGCCCGGCTCCGGTCGTGGGCGCCGGTGCGGCAGGTCGAGGCGTTCCTCCCCGAGCTGCGGCCGGCGTGGTGGGTGGTGCGGGCCTGGGCGGCGGTCACCGCCGTGGACGTGGTGTTCGTCGGGGGCACGTCCTTCCCGGTGCCCACCCTCGGGCTCGGCCCGATCGGCCTGCTGGTCACCGGTGCGGCGATCGCCTGGTCGGTGCGGCTCGGCCTGCAGGCCCGGGCGGAGGGGCGGGAGCCGGGGCACCGCGCCGTGCTGGTCAACGCCGGGCTGGGGGTGCTGACGCTCATCGCGCTCATCGGCCTGGCCGACGGCCCCGGCGTCGCCACCGCCGAGCAGGTGTACGTCGAGGACCGGCAGCCCGACCACCTGGTGCACGAGGACGGCACGCCGATCACCAACATCCTGCCGTTCTCCTCGACCGGGGAGCCGCTGACCGGCGTCCTGCTCTACGACCAGGACGGGCGCCCGATCGACGGGCTCGCCGACGCGACGGTCGACGGCGAGCAGGTCGAGACGGTGCCGGACGCGCCGCTGCAGCCGGGGAACGCCTACCCGCAGCAGCGGCAGGTGGTGAGCTGGGACCAGTACGGCGAGGAGACCGCCGTCCCGATGCCGCTGCCGAGCATCGCACCCAGCACCGGGGTCGACTCGGCGGAGCGGGCGCCGGCCGAGCCGACGCCGCCTGCACCGTCGGAGCAGAGCCCGGCGCCGACCGACCCGGTCGTGCCGCCGACGCCGTGAGCGGCCGGGCAGCTCAGGTGAACGGGGAGCGGTAGATCACGAAGTAGACGGCGATGTAGTGGCAGATGGCGGCCACGATCGTCAGCGCGTGGAACACCTCGTGGTAGCCGAAGGTGCCCGGCCAGGGGTTGGGCCGCTTGCTGGCGTAGGCGACCGCGCCGACGCTGTAGAGCAGTCCGCCGACGCACAGCAGCACCAGCGCGGTGACCCCGGCCAGTTGCAGGATGTCGACCAGCACGAACACCGCTGCCCAGCCCAGGGCCAGGTAGATCGGCACGCCCAGCCAGCGGGGTGCGTGCGGCCAGGCGACCTTCAGCGCCACGCCCAGCACGGCGCCGGCCCAGACGAGGGCCAGCAGCCACCGGCCGGTCGGTTCGGGGACGGCGAGCAGCGCGAACGGGGTGTACGTGCCGGCGATGAACACGAAGATCATCGAATGGTCGGCGCGCTTCATCAGCTTCCAGCCGCGCGGTGACCAGCGTCGGCGGTGGTAGAGCGCGCTGACCCCGAAGAGCCCGAGGATGGTGAGGCAGTAGAGCGCCACCGACCAGCCCGCGCGCGCGCCCTGCACGGCCGCGAGCGGGATGAGCACCGCCCCGGCGACGACCGACCCGAAGAACGCGAACAGGTGCAGCCACCCGCGCATCCGGGGTCGAGTGTCGGGGTGGTCGTACTCGTGGTCGCCGTACTCCGACAGGGCCCACTCGCCCTGGCGCTCGACGGACTCGACCCGTTCACCCTCCGCATGGACGGCGGCCACCGCCTCGCCGGCCGGCGCCTCGATCTCAGCGCCGTCAGCGGTGACCCGGGCGTGGTCCTCGTGGTCTGAGGAGACGCTCATGAGCCGAGGTTACGGAGCAGCGGGTACCGCGTCATCCCGGGCCGGGTGTGATCTCCCTGGGAACGCGCCGGCCCGGTCCGGCGCGCGGTCCGGCCGCACGGGGAGGCGACACCTAGGGTGAGGGCGTGGGGGTGCGCTCGAAGGTCCGGGACGCGCTCACCGTCGTCTACGAGCGCCGGCTGGCCCGCGGCCTGGTGGGCGCCGACACCCCGCGGCACGTCGGGGTGATCATCGACGGGAACCGGCGCTGGGCCCGGGCCATCGGCCTGGAGGACGTCAGCGAGGGGCACCGCCGCGGCGCGGACAAGATCGCCGACCTGCTCTCCTGGTGCGACGAGGCCGGGGTCGAGGTGGTCACCCTCTTCCTGCTCTCCACCGACAACCTGACCCGGCCGGCCCCCGAGCTCACCCCGCTGCTCCGGATCATCGAGGGCGTCGCCTGCGACCTGGCCGGCCCGGACCGGCGGTGGCACCTGCGGGCGGTGGGCGCACTCGAGCTGCTGCCGGCGGAGACCGTCGCCGTGCTGACCCGGGCCGAGCGCGACACCCGGGAGCGGCCGGGGGCGACGGTGAACCTGGCGGTCGGCTACGGCGGACGTCGGGAGATCGCCGACGCCGTCCGGTCGCTGCTGGCCGAGCACGTCCAGCGGGGGACGACGCTGCCGGAGCTGATCGAGGTGCTCGACGCCGACCACATCGCCGAGCACCTCTACACCCGCGGCCAGCCCGACCCGGACCTCGTCATCCGCACCAGCGGCGAGCAGCGGCTGTCGGGGTTCCTGACCTGGCAGACCGCCCACTCCGAGTTCTACTTCACCGACGTCTACTGGCCGGAGTTCCGCCGGGTCGACTTCCTGCGGGCGTTGCGCGCCTACGCCGCCCGGCACCGCCGCTTCGGCAGCTGACCCGGCCCTTCTCGGGACGGCGCCCGGCGGCTGACAGACTCGGGGCATGGCAGCCGGCGCGGTCGACGTCCCCCTGGAGTACGTGCGGCTGGGGCTGCGCTTCGACCGGCTGGAGCCCGGCTTCGTCGACGCCTACACCGGCCAGCAGCGGCTGCGGGCCCAGGTCGCCGACGAGCCGGCGCCGCAGCCGCACCAGCTGCGCGACCAGGCCCGGGCGCTGCTGGGTGAGCTCGACTCCGCCGCCCTGCCGGCCGACCGGACCGCCTACCTGCGCGGTCAGCTCACCGGGCTGGAGTGCAGCGCCCGCAAGATGGGCGGTGAGCCGGTCGGCTTCATCGCCGAGGTCGAGGCCTACTTCCAGGTGTCGGTCGCGCTCGGTGACCCGGCCGAGTACGCCGCCGCGCACGCCGAGCTCGAGCAGTTGCTGCCCGGCAGCGGGACGCTGGCGGAGCGGTACGCGGTGCACCGGCGGCGGGAGGAGTGCCCTCCGCAGCGGCTGGAGGAGGCGGTGCACGCCCTCTCCTCCGCACTGCGGGACCGGGTGCGCGGCCAGTACGGCCTGCCCGAGGCCGAGACGGTGCGCTACGAGGTGGTCACCGACAAGCCGTGGTCGGGGTTCAACTACTACGAGGGCGACTACCGCTCGCGGGTGGCGATCAACGCCGACCTGCCGCACCGCCTCGGTCAGCTGCCGCACCTGGTCGCGCACGAGTCCTACCCCGGCCACCACACCGAGCACTGCCGCAAGGAGCGGGGGCTGGTCGAGCGCGACCAGCACCTGGAGCACACCGTGTTCCTGGTCAACACCCCCGAGTGCCTGATGGCCGAGGGGCTGGCCGACCTCGGCGTCGAGGCGTCGATCGGCGCCGGGTGGGGGCCCTGGGCCGCCGACGTGCTCGGTGACCTGGGCCTGCGCTTCGACGGGCACCTGGCCGAGCGGGTCGCCGCCGCGGCCGCACCGCTGAACCGGGTGCGCCAGGACGCCGCCATCCTGCTGCACGACCGCGGCGCCGACCCCGACGTGGTGATCGCCCACCTCCAGCGCTGGGGGCTGGTGAGCCGCGACCGCGCCGTCCAGCAGCTGCGGTTCCTCACCGACCCGCTGTGGCGGGCCTACATCTCCACCTACGTCGAGGGCTTCGACCTGCTCTCCGCCTGGCTGGCCGCCCGGCCGGCCGGGCAGCCCGTCGCCGACCGCTTCCTGCGGCTGCTGGACGAACCGCTGACGCCGGCGGTCGTCACCGCCGAGCTGGCCGGCGCCTGACCGTCGTGGCGAGCGGGACGACGGAGGAGCGACAGGCCCTGGGGCTGTGGACGGCGGGTTGGCTGGCCCTGTTCCTGCTGGCCGGGCTGCTGTGGCTGGGCGACGTCTCGCTGCAGTGGCCGGTGCTGCTGGTGCCGGCGGTCTGGGCGCTGGTGGTGCTGCGGCCGCGCCGGCCGTCCGCCGGGAGCTGAACCCGGTCGACTCCTGTCGGTGCACCGGTGGAGGATCCCCGCCGTGATCCACGCTCGCGGGCTCGCCCGCACCTTCCGGAAGAAGAAGCAGGAGGTGCACGCCGTCGCCGGCGTGGACCTCGACGTCGAGGCCGGCGAGATCGTCGGCTTCCTGGGCCCGAACGGCGCCGGCAAGACCACCACGCTCCGGATGCTGACCACCCTGCTGGAGCCCACAGCCGGCACCGCCACGGTGGCCGGCTGCGACCTGATCGCCGACCCGGTGGGGGTGCGTCGCCGGATCGGCTACGTCTCGCAGAGCGGCTCGACCGCGCCCGAGGCCCGCGCCGGTGAGGAGGTCGTCGACCACGCCCGGCTGTACGGGATCAGCACCGAGGAGGCGACCGCCCGCGGCAAGCAGCTGTTCCACGAACTCGACCTCGACGGCCTCTGGGAGCGTCAGCCGAAGGCGATGTCCGGTGGCCAGCGCCGTCGGCTGGACATCGCGCTGGGCCTGGTGCACGTGCCGGGCCTGGTCTTCCTCGACGAGCCGACGACCGGGCTCGACCCGCAGGCCCGGGCGAACCTGTGGCAGCACATCCGCGGCCTGCGCGCCGAGCGCGGGACGACGGTCTTCCTGACCACGCACTACCTCGACGAGGCCGACGCGCTGTGCGACCGGATCCTGGTCATCGACTCCGGCCGCATCGTCGCCGCCGGCACGCCCGACCAGCTCAAGTCCGACGTCGGCGGCGACGTGCTGACCGTCACCGCCGAGCACGCCGACGCCGCCGGGCAGGTCGCCGCCCTGATGGCCGCACTGCCCGGGGCGGAGGCGCCCCAGGTCGACGGCACCCGGGTGGTCGGCCGCGCCCCGAACGGCGGTGCCGCGCTGGTCGCCCTGGTCCGTGAGCTGGACGCCACCGGCATCGCCGTGGCCGGCATCGAGAGCCGCCGGCCCAGCCTGGACGACGTGTTCCTCGGCCTCACCGGCCGGTCGCTGCGGGAGACCGGGGCGCCGCCCGCCGTCCCCACCGAGTCGCTGGAGGCAGCCCGATGAGCACGGTCGCGACCCCGCCGGAGGCCACGCCGCCCGCGACCACCTCGACCAGTGCCACCGCGACCAGCAACGTGGTCCGGGACACCTACACCGTCTTCGCCCGGGCGATGCGGATGTCGCTGCGCAACCCGGCCTGGCTGGTGATCAGCCTGATGCAGCCGATCCTCTACATCACCCTCTTCGGCCCGCTGCTGACCTCCGACGCCGTCCAGCTCGGCGCGGGCAACGCCTACCAGGTGTTCGTGCCCGGGATCCTCGTCCAGCTGGGCATCTTCGGGGCGCTGTTCGTCGGGTTCGGGCTGATCGCGGAGTACCGGGCCGGGGTCATCGAGAGCCAGCGGGTCACCCCGGCCAGCCGCACGGCGCTGTTGCTGGGGCGGGTGCTGCGCGACGTCGTCGTCCTGCTGGTGCAGGGCACGCTGCTCGTGCTGGTGGCCATCCCGCTCGGGCTGCGCGCACCGGTGGCCGGGGTGCTGCTGACCCTGGTGGTCATCGCGCTGCTGGGTGCGGCCTTCGCCTCGGTCTCCTACGCGCTCGCGCTGACGCTGAAGAGCGAGGACGCCTTCGCGCCGCTGCTCAACGCCGTCGTGCTGCCGGTGCTGCTGCTGTCGGGCATCCTGCTGCCGATGTCGCTGGCCCCCGGCTGGCTGCAGGCGATCAGCGACGTCAACCCGCTCAAGCACGTGGTCGAGGGCACCCGCGCGTTCTTCGACGGCGACTACGGCAGCAGCACCGCGTGGTGGGGTGCTGCGCTCACCATCGCGATGGGCGTGGCGGGCTGGTGGTTCGGCGTCCGACGTTTCCGGCAGGAGTCCAGCTGACGAACGGCGCACCACGGGTCACCCGATCGCGTGTCGGAGGGGTGCTTTCGTCAGTGCCGGGGCCTAGCGTCGGCGGTGGAGGACGAGCTCACCTCGCCCTCCACGGGAGGCCCGGTTGGTGCGAGGCAGTTCATCCACCAGAGGGGCCGTGTCCTGGCCCCAGCGCCGGGGCCCGGCCACCTTCGAGCCGGGGCGCGCCTTGTCATCAGGGTGTCGCTCCACGGGAGCCGACTCGTGAGCACTCGCCGTACCTACGTCCTCGACACCTCCGTGCTCCTCTCCGACCCGGGCGCCCTCTTGCGCTTCGACGAACACGACGTCGTCGTGCCGCTCGTCGTCATCGGTGAGCTCGAGGACAAGCGCGACCACCCCGATCTCGGCTGGTTCGCCCGGCAGACCCTGCGGATGCTCGACGACCTGCGGGTGCAGCACGGCCGGCTGGACGCCCCGCTGTCGGTCGGCGACCAGGGCGGTTCGCTGCACGTCGAGCTGAACCACAGCGACCCGTCGGTGCTGCCGCCCGGGTTCCGCAACGACAGCAACGACAGCCGGATCATGGTCGTCGCGCTCAACCTGCGCAGCGAGGGCCGGGACGTCTGCCTGGTGACGAAGGACGTGCCGCTCCGGGTCAAGGCCGCCGCGGTGGGGCTGGACACCGAGGAGTACCGCGGGCTGGGTGCGGTCGACACCGGCTGGACCGGGATGGCCGAGCTGGCGGTCGAGGAGTCCGACGTCCAGGCGCTGTACGACGCCGGCACGGTGTACCTGGAGGCCGCCGCCGAGCTGCCCACCCACACCGGGCTGGTGATGCTCTCCGGCCGCGGGTCCGCGCTGGGCCGGGTGACCCCGGACAAGCAGGTGCGGCTGGTCCGCGGCGACCGGGACGCCTTCGGCCTGCACGGGCGCTCCGCCGAGCAGCGGGTCGCCCTGGACCTGCTGCTCGACCCGGAGATCGGCATCGTCTCGATGGGCGGCCGGGCCGGCACCGGCAAGTCGGCGCTGGCGCTGTGCGCGGGGCTGGAGTCGGTGATGGAGCGGCGGGCGCACAAGAAGGTGGTCATCTTCCGGCCGCTGTACGCCGTCGGCGGGCAGGAACTCGGCTACCTGCCGGGCAGCGAGAACGAGAAGATGGCGCCCTGGGCCCAGGCGGTGTTCGACACCCTGGGCGCCCTGGTCTCCGGCGACGTCGTCCAGGAGATCGTGGCCCGCGGGCTGATCGAGGTGCTGCCGCTGACCCACATCCGCGGCCGCTCGCTGCACGACTCGTTCGTGATCGTCGACGAGGCGCAGTCGCTGGAGCGCGGTGTGCTGCTCACCGTGCTCTCCCGGCTCGGCACCAACTCCCGCGTCGTCCTCACCCACGACGTGGCGCAGCGGGACAACCTCCGGGTCGGCCGGCACGACGGCGTGACCGCGGTGATCGACCGCCTCAAGGGCCACCCATTGTTCGCCCACGTGACGCTCACCCGCTCGGAACGCTCCCCGATCGCCGCCCTGGTGACGGAGATGCTGGAAGACCTCCCCCTCTGACCCGGGCTGCCTGACCCGCATTGCACGCTCTTCGTGCGCTCTGCCCGTGCCGCAACACGGGCAGAGCGCACACAACGCGTGCAATGCGGGTCAGGACGGGCGCCCGAGGGCTCGGAGCCAACGGGCCACCAGGACCCTCGGCGTGGCGAGCTCGTCCCACACCCACCGCACGACGCCCCAGCGTTCGTCGCGCAGCGCGTCCTCTCGGCGCTTCTCCTCGAACACGGCGTCCCCGGGATCCTGACCCGGCCGGAGCAGCCGGCCGTACTTCACCCGCCCGTCGAACTCACCGAGCAGACGCTCCTGCTGCCACCCGAAGTCGCTGCGCCCGACCAGCCGCCCGTCGGGTCGTCGGACGTCCAGCTGCAGCTCAGGCAGCGGTACGCCGGCGTCGAGCATCAGCGCTCGCGATCGGCTCTCGCCGACGCTCTCCGACCGGGCGTCGGCAGCGAGCACGACCCGGCGCGCAGATCGGGTGCCGGGCGTGCCGGCGCAGGCCGCCAGCACGGCCATCAGCTGGGCCCTCGTGGTCGCCTGCTGCGCCAGTGCTGCGTCGGCGACCACGAGGGCCGCAGCGAAGGAGGCGGTGCGAGCGACGTCGACGACCGTGCGCGCGACGCTGGTGACCGCGATCTGGTCGCGCAGCACGACGTCGTCGGGACCCAGTCGGGCGACGTGCGACCTCAGTCTGCTCTCGTCCGCGCTGCGAGCCGGGGGCTGCCGGGTGACGTGCACCTGCCCCAGGGGGAGCCCCCACAGCGGTAGACCGTGCAGCGCGGCGGCCGATCCGTGGCTCACGACGGCCGCGACCCGCAGGCCGGCGAGGGTCGCCCGGACCGCCAGCAGGTGCCGGTCCCGTCGGGTCAGCGAGGTGGGGTCCACGAGGTAGGCGCCGCGCTGGAGCGTGGACCACTCGCCTCGACGCCTCCGCCTCCTGATCTCGTCGTCGACGAGACCAGCGGCGAGCGCCTGCGGCCGCAGGACGAGTCGGGGGAACGGGTCGGCTGGTTCCACCGCCACACCTTCAGGGGCCGCGGCGTCTGACGGTGTGGGTCAGACCGTTCTGGGGATGCGGCCCGCAACTGTGGACGGCGCGCCACTGTGCACGCCTTCTGTACGCACTACGCGGGCTGCGGCACGGGCAAGGCGTACACAGAGCGTGCAGAGAGGCCGGGGAGGCCTGGCTCAGGAGGGGGCGGGCTCGTCCGCCGGGGCCGGGCTCGGCCGGGCGCGGCGGGCCGGTGGCGGTGGGGTGGTGGCCCAGCGCAGCAGGCCGACGGCGACCCAGCCGGCGCCCAGGCACCACAGCAGGCGGGTGGTGACGTCGTCCACGGTGAAGTCACCGCGCAGTCCCAGCAGGAACACCGGGATGGCCAGCACGAAGCCGGTCACCACGACGTCCCAGCGGAACGGGCTGATCACGCCTCCATCTCCTCCAGCCGCTCACACAGCAGCGAGGCCCAGCGGTGGGCGGTGGCCCGGGTGCCGTCGACCATGGCCACGGGCACCGGGACGTGGTTCAGCGCGGCAGCCGGGTCGGCGGTCGAGTCGGTGTCCTCGACGACGACGGCGTCCAGGCGGGGCAGCCCGTCCAGCCACGGGACGAGGTCCTCGGGCTTGCGGGTGGCCTCCATGACCGCCCAGACCGCCGACGGCGACCAGACCGAGAGCATGTGCTCCATCCACGGCCCGCCGGACGTGCGCAGCGGGGCGTCCACGGCGACCACGGTGACCGCGCCGGTCGCCGCGCTGGTCCGGCGGCGTGCCAGGGCGGTCTCCAGCGAGGTGATCCGGCTGGCCTCCGGGGCCAGGCCGGCGAGCGCGCCCGAGGCGGCCCACAGCACGGCCTCGGGCTCCAGCCGCAGCGAGGAGGCCAGCGACCGGGCGGCGGCGAAGGTCTCGGCGCCGGGGCCGACCAGCATCAGCACCTCGCCCGGCTCCGTCGGCGCCGGCGGAGCTGCGGGCAGCCGCTCGGACAGGGTCCGGGTCAGCGCCGCGTACACGCCGCGGGCGGCCGCGTCGTTGGTGAAGTCCGGCCCCAGGAGCGAGTCGGGCAGCCCGAGGGTCAGCAGCCGGATGACCAGCTCCTCGGGCCCGCTCATCGGGTAGGGGGCCAGCGCCGTGGACGCCGGCGCGGGGACCAGCCGGGTCACGGTCGCGAGGCGGCCGCCGGACTCATCGGCGGACGACAGCGCGGCGGCCGGACGGGGCGCCACCGGGAGGGGGGTCGGGCGGGTCGAGGTCGGCGGACGGCCGGACAGCGCGGGGCGGGTGCTCGCCGGCACCGGCGGGCGCGACCGGCGGACCGGCGGGACACCGGGACGGGAGGCCAGCAGCGGCTGCTGTCCACCGCCGACGTGCCCCGGCGGCATCAGTGACAGCGGCGGCAGGATGGCGGTGGCGTCCAGCGGCAACGGAGCCGGGTCGCTCGCGGTCCGCGCCATGGCCGGCGCCATGACCGGCGACATGGGTACGGGGACGGCGAACCGCTCCCGCTGGTCGGTCGACGGTGACTCCATGAACCGGACCTCCTCGGCCGGGGACTCGTCGACGACGACGGCGTCCACGACGAGGTTCTGGGCGGCCGCGAACTGCGCCGCCCGCTGCGCGACCCGGGCATCGCTGGCGTAGCTGGTGTGGGCGTCGGTCCGGTAGGCGCCGGTGTCGTAGGCGTTGGGCTCGGCGCCGGTGATCTGGTAGGCCCACGGCTGCGGGACGTCGCGCACCCGGTCCTCGTCGACCGCCGGGGCCGACCAGGCGCGCGAGGCAGCTGCCTCGACGATCGCCGATGCGGCCGCGAGTGCGGCGTCGCCGTCCTGGGCGGCCTCGGCGGCGGACCGGTCGGCACCTGCCTCGGGGGAACGGTGCCGGCCGCGACCGGAGCCGTTGGCGGCCAGGACCTCCTCGAGCAGGTCAGCCAGCTCCTCGTCCGCACTCCGGACGGACTCGACCATCGACAGTGCCGGGGTCGCCGCCTCGAGGCGGGCGAGCTCTGTACGTGCGGCGTCGATCCGGGCCGCCTCGGCGGCGGCCTCGGCCTGCCGGCGGGCGGCCTCGGCGGCAGCAGCGGCCTCGGCCTCTGCCCGGATGCGGGCGGCCTCCGCAGCAGCGATGGCGTCGGCAGCAGCCTGGACCCGGGCCGCCTCGGCGGCGGCAGCAGCCTCGGCCTGGAGGCGGGCGGCCTCGGCGGCAGCCTCGGCCTCGGCCTCTGCCCGGATGCGGGCGGCCTCCGCAGCAGCGATGGCGTCGGCAGCAGCCTGGACCCGGGCCGCCTCGGCGGCGGCAGCAGCCTCGGCCTGGAGGCGGGCGGCCTCGGCGGCAGCCTCGGCCTCGGCCTGGATGCGGGCGGCCTCGGCGGCAGCCTCGGCCTCGGCCTGGATGCGGGCGGCCTCGGCGGCAGCCTCGGCCTCGGCCTGGATGCGGGCAGCCTCGGCCTCCGCCTGGATGCGCGCGGCCTCGACCCGTGCTGCCTCGACCCGCGCTGCCTCGACCCGCGCAGCCTCGACCCGCGCTGCTTCGGCCCGCGCAGCCTCGGCCTGCACCCGGGCGGCCTCGGCGGCAGCCGCCTCGATGCGAGCCGTGGCCAGTCGTGCGGCCTCTGCCGCGGCGGCCTCGACCGCTGCCGTCTGGGCTGCGGCCGCCTCGGCCGCAGCCAGCTCCGCAGCAGCGGCCACGGCGGCGTCCTCGACAGCGGCGTCGGCCGCCGCCTGCACGGGGCTCGAGGCGACCATCCGGGTGAGCGCCGCGGCGAACGGCGAGGGGCCCGAGGGCTGCTCGGCGACCGGCGCCGGGGCGGGCCCCGGCGCCAGGTCCTCGGGCGCGAGCATCAGCGTGTGCTTGGCGGGGGTGAACGGCTTGGCCGCCGCCGGGCTCGCGGCCGGCGCGGTCGCCGCACGCGCCGGCCGCGCCGTGGACCGGGCGGCCGAGGGGGAGCCCGTCGAGGAGGAGGTCGACCGCTCGGACGACGGCGTCGCAGCTGCGGCGGGCTCGGGCGCGGTCCGCACCGAGCCGGAACGGCCGTAGAGGTCCACGGCCGGGCTGCCCTGGGCCGCTGCCCCCAGCAGGTCGGCGAGCTCCTTCATCCGGTCGTCCATCGACGGTGCGGCCGGGCGTGCGGGGGCGGCAGGGTCCTTCAGCACGGCGGCCGAGCCGGTGCTCGGCCCGGTGGCCGGCCCGGCCGCGGGCACCTCGACCTCGGCGATGAACCGCTCGTTGGTGAAGAAGCCGAACATGCCGCCGGAACGGATGCGGCGCACCCCGACCACTCGGGCCGAGGTCCCGAACTCTGCACGCGCGGCCGCGATGGCCTCGTCACGCGTGGCTGCCTCAACGGATCGCGACGGCACCGCTCACCACTCCCAGTGACTCGATCTGTGCCGTGCGGGACACCTCGTTGTACGAGATGACCGACAGGCGGGGCAGGACCTGGCGGACCAGGCGGGACAGGGCGGCTCGCACCTGCGGTGAGCAGACGAGCACGGGGGAGAGGTTCAGTCGCTCTGCGTCGTCGAGGAGCTCGGTGCAGCCGCGGACGAGGACGTCGACGGTGTGCCCGTCCAGCGCGAGCACCTGGCCGCCCTCGGTGGGGCGCACGGCCTCCAGGAGCCGCTGCTCGAACGACGGCTCGAGGGTGATGACGTGCAGTCGGTCCTCCTCGGTCACGTACGGGTGGCTGATCGCCGCGCCGAGGGCGGTGCGGGCCGCCTCGACCAGGCCGTCGAGGTCGGTGGAGACCTTGGCCCGCAGGGACAGGGCCTCGAAGATGCGCACCAGGTCGCGGATCGACACCCCCTCGTCCAGCAGGGCCTGGAGCACCCGCTGCACCTCGCCGAGGCTGAGGAGTGCCGGGGTGAGCTCGTCGGCGACGGCCGGGTGCGAGCGGCGGATCATCTCGACCAGCACCTTGACGTCCTCCCGGCCCAGCAGCGCCGAGGCGTTCTGCCGGACGACCTCGGCCAGGTGGGTGGTGATGACCGAGGAGCGGTCGACGACGGTCGCGCCGGCCATCTCGGCCTGCCGCTGCAGCTCGGCGGGCACCCACTTGGCGGCCAGCCCGAAGACCGGCTCCCGGGTCGCCTTGCCCGGCAGCCCGTCGAGGTGGTCACCGATGGCGAGCACCGTGCCGGCCGGGGACGTGCCCTTGGCCGCGGGGACGCCGTTGAGCCAGATGACGTACTGGGAGGCGGGCAGGTCCAGGTTGTCCCGGGTGCGGACCAGCGGGATGACCAGCCCGGTCTCCATGGCGACCTTGCGGCGCAGCGCCTTGACGCGGTCGAGGAGGTCGCCGCCGCGGGCGGTGTCCACCAGCTCGACCAGGTCGAAGGCGACCTCCAGCTCCAGCGGGTCCACCCGCATCCGGTCGGCGATCGCCTCGGGGGAGTCCGGCTGCGGCTCGGCGGCGACGGCGTCCGCGGGCGTGCCCTCGTCGTCGTCCTCGTCGACCCGGTCGGTGAGCCGGGTGGAGATGAACAGGACCAGGCCGCCGATCAGCAGGAACGGCAGCTTGGGCAGGCCGGGGATCAGGCACAGGGCCAGGGCGGCGAGGCCGGCGATGCGCACCGGCTGCTTGGCGCGGCTGAGCTGGCTGATCAGGTCCGAGCCCATGTCGCCCTGGGAGGCCGAGCGGGTGACGATCAGGCCGGTGGCGGTGGAGATCAGCAGCGCCGGGATCTGCGAGACCAGGCCGTCGCCGACCGACAGCAGCGAGTAGGTGGTGACGGCCTCGCCCGGGGCCATGCCGCGCTGCAGCACGCCGATCGCGAAGCCGCCGATCAGGTTGATCAGCGTGACGATGATGGCGGCGATGGCGTCGCCCTTGACGAACTTGCTGGCGCCGTCCATCGAGCCGTAGAAGTCGGCCTCGGCGGTGACGTCGCTGCGTCGCTTGCGGGCCTGCTTCTCGTTGATCAGGCCGGCGTTCAGGTCGGCGTCGATGGCCATCTGCTTGCCGGGCATCGCGTCGAGGGTGAAGCGGGCGCCGACCTCGGCGACGCGGCCGGCACCGTTGGTGATGACGACGAACTGGATGATCGTGAGGATCACGAAGATGACCAGGCCGACGATCAGCGAGCCGCCGATCACGAAGTGCCCGAAGGCCTCGATGACCTTGCCGGCGTAACCGTCGGTGAGGACGAGCCGGGTCGAGGAGACGTTGAGCGCCAGGCGCATCAGCGTCGCGATCAGCACCAGCGACGGGAAGATCGCGAAGTCCAGCGGCCGCCTGATGTTCATCGACACCAGCAGGATCAGCAGCGACCCGACGATGTTCAGCGCCAGGAGCAGGTCCAGCACGGGGGCGGGCAACGGCACCACGAGCATCAGGACGATCGAGACGACCCCGATGGGGACGGCGGCCTTCGTCAGCTTTCCCACGAGACCTCGTTCCTGTGCGGTGCGCTACGGCGGCGGAGGAATGCGCCGGTGCGCCCCCCACCGCCTTCTCGGCAGTCCGGGGAACGGGCGGTACTGCTGGGCGGGGTCGCCACACCGTGCGTCACAACCGCTCCGCGGGCCTCAGGGAGACCGGTTCGGCCGTCAGCGGCGCCGGCCGGCGCGGGGGAGCCCCTCGGTGGCCGGCGCCTCGAAGCCGGGCCGGTGCATCCCGCCGGTCACGCCGCGTGCCGAGAGGTGCATGACGAAGGCCAGCACCCGGGCGACGGCGGTGAACAGCTGGGCCGGCACCTCCTGACCCAGGTCGCAGGAGGCGTGCAGGGCCCGGGCCAGGGGGATGTCCTGGACCATCGGCACCTTGCACTCCTCGGCCCGGGCCCGCAGCCGGGCGGCCATCTCGTCGGCGCCCTTGGCCACCACCCGGGGTGCGCCCTTCAGCGGGTCGTACTTGAGCGCGACGGCGACGTGGGTGGGGTTGACCAGCAGCACGTCGGCGTCGGCGACCTCGGCCATCATCCGGTTGCGGGACATCGACAGCTGGGTGGAGCGGCGCTGGGCCTTCATCTGCGGGTCGCCCTCGGCCTGTTTGTGCTCCTGCTTGATCTCGTAGACGCTCATCTTGAGCTGCTTCATCATCTTGTGCCGCACCACCACGTAGTCGGCGACCGCGATGACCAGGCCGGTGATGCCCACGACGCGGAACATCAGCACCGCGGAGTCGGTGAAGGTGTGCACGACCTCCGACAGCGGCAGCGCGCCGGAGGCGGAGACCAACTGCATGGCGTTGTCGGACGTCACGCCGATGACGGTCGCCAGCGCGACGGTCTTGATGATCGCCTTGGTCGCCTCCCAGAGGCCCTGCGTGCCGAACATCCGCTTGATCCCGGGGAACGGGTTCAGCTTCTTCAGTGTCGGCTTCATGGCCTTCGTGGCGATCGTGACCCCGCCCTGGGACGCCGAGGCGACGGTGCCGATCACCATCATCGCCAGGGCCATCGGCAGCAGCGCGGTCATGAAGACGGCCAGCGCGGTGCCGAACATCGCCTGCATCGTGGCCTGCTGCGGGTCGTTGGCGATCACCCCGACCTGCACGAACAGTTCCTGGATGGAGCCGAACGCACCGCCCACGAGCATGGGCAGCAGCACGCTCGCCGCGGCCGCGCCCAGCCAGGTGCCCAGTTCCTGGGTGCGCGGGATCTGCCCGTCCTTGCGGGCCTTCTTCAGCTTCTGCGGTGTCGGCTTCTCTGTCTTCTCACCGCCGGGACCGTCCTTGGCCATCAGTCACCTCCTCCGGGTCAGCCGCTGCGCAGCGAGGTCATCGCGTCGAGCGCGGAGTCCAGGAGCCCGTCGAGCGCCGGCGGCAGCAGCGGGAACGTCAGCCCCAGCAGGGTCAGGGTGATCATGATCTTGAGCGGGAAGCCGAAGGCGAAGATGTTCAGCGCCGGCGCGGCCTTGGAGAGCAGGGCGAGCGCGACGTCGGCCAGCAGCAACACCGCCACCAGCGGCCCGGCGATCTGCAGCGCGGCCAGGAACATCATCGAGAAGGCGGTGATCAGGACCGAGCCCAGCTGGTCGGTGGGCAGCGAGCCGCCCACCGGCAGCCCCTGGTACGAGGTGACGAAACCCCGTACCAGCAGCAGGTGGCCGTTGCTGGTGAACAGCAGGGTGATGGCGAGCAGGTAGTGCAGCCGGCCGATCACCCCCTGCGTGGTCAGCGACATCGGGTCGTAGGCCGGCTGCAGGGAGAACCCGCCGGTCACGTCGATCAGGTCACCGGCCAGCTGGACGGCGCTGAACAGCAGCTGGACGACGAAGCCCAGCGCGGCGCCGATGACCGCCTCGGTGACCGCAGTCGCGATGAGGAAGCCGGCGGTGACCTCCGGGATGGTGCCGGAGATGTGCGGGAACGTGACCAGGGCGATGCAGAGGGCGAGTGCGCCCTTGACCACCCGCGGGATGCCGTTGGAGTTGAACGGCGGGGCCAGGGCGATGAACCCGGCAGCCCGCGTGCTGGCCAGCAGCAGCGCCGCGAGGGTCGCGGAGGGGACCTCCAGGTCCACTGCGGCCTCAGGTCCTGCCGAGCAGTCGCGGCAGCGACTCGAACAGCTGATCGGTGAAGGAGACCAGCTCCGAGAGCACCCAGTTGCCGGTCACCAGCAGCGCGATCGCCACCGCGATCATCTTCGGCACGAAGGACAGCGTCGGTTCCTGGATCTGGGTGGCCGCCTGGAACAGCGAGATCATGAAGCCGACCAGCAGGGCGGTCAGCAGGATGGGGGCGGACACCTTCGCCGCCACGATCATCGTCTGGGTGGCGATCTCGGTGACGTCGGCGTCGCTCATCCGTAGGACCCCACCAACGCCGTGGTCACCAGCGCCCAGCCGTCGACGATCACGAACAGCATCAGCTTGAACGGCAGCGACACGATGGTCGGCGGCACCATCATCATGCCCATCGCCATCAGCGCAGCGCTGACCAGCATGTCCAGCACCAGGAACGGGATGAAGACGACCAGGCCGATGATGAAGGCGCTCTTCAGCTCCGAGAGCACGAACGCCGGGACCAGGGTCAGCATGCTCACCGACGCCGCGTCCGCCGGCGCCTCCTCACCGGAGAGCCCGACCATCAGCGTGAGCTCGTCGTCCCGGGTGTTGGCCAGCAGGAAGTCCTTGAGCGGCTCGACCCCGGTGTCGTAGGCGGCCGAGGCGTTCATCGTGCCGTCCAGGTAGGGCTGGACGGCGAGCTCGTTGATCTCGCTGAACACCGGGCCCATCACGAAGATGGTCAGGAACAGCGCGATCCCGGTGAGCACCTGGTTCGGCGGTGAGCTGGGCAGGCCCAGGGCGTTGCGGGTCAGCGCCAGCACCACGAGGATCTTGGTGAACGAGGTCACCAGCAGCAGGGCCGACGGCGCGATCGACAGCACGGTGATCGCCAGGATCAGCGTGACCGCGGTGCTCGGGCTGTCCCCGCCGATGGAGATGTCCAGGCCGCCGTCGTCCACGACCGGGGCGACCGGCTCGGACGGCGGGACCGGCGCGGTGGGGGCGGCCGAGGCCGGGCCGGCCAGCAGGAGCATCAGCACGACCGTGCCCAGCAGCAGCAACGGCAGCAGCCAGGCCGCGCGGCGGCGGGCGGGGCCGGACGTCGGCGGCGGCGCCGACAGCCGGACGGGGACGGCGGTCATCAGCGGCGCACCGTCCGCTCACGCAGCTCGTGCACGACCGACGTCCACGTGCCGCGGTCGAGCACCGAGCCGGCCAGGGCACCGTTGCCCGCCCGCGGCACCGGGACCCGGGCGGCAGGCAGCTCGGTGGTCTCGCCGTTGGCGCCGACCGCGGGGCGGGCCTGGGCGGCGAGGGCGGCCTGCAGTTCCTCGTCCTCCACCTCGGCCAGCAGGGTGACCTGCTCCTCGGTCGAGCCGACCACCAGCACCCGGCCGGCGACGCGCAGCACCGAGACGCTGCTGGCCCGGCCCATCCGCTGGCGGGCGACCACCTCGATGACGCCGGTGGGGCCACCGAGCCCCCGCTTCTTCGCGACCTTGCTGGCGAAGAGCAGGACCGCGGCGACGAACACCAGCGACAGGACCAGGCGGACGATCATCCAGCTCATGCGGGGGCAGTCCCGTACTCGCCGGCCTCGGTCACGATCTCGCTGATCCGCAGGCCGAAGTCCTCGTCGACGACGACGATCTCGCCGCGGGCGATCAGGGTGCCGTTGACCAGCAGGTCCGCCGGGGCGCCGGCGGCGCGGTCGAGCTCGATGACCTCGCCGGGGTGGAGGGAGAGCAGCTCGGACACCGTCATCCGGGTCCGGCCGATCTCGACGGTGACCTCCATGGCCACGTTGCGCAGCAGGTCCAGGCTGCCGCGCCGCTCCCGCGGGCGGGGCAGGGTGACCTGCAGGGCCAGCGTGGCGGCGATCTCCGTGCCGCTGATCAGCGGGACGGCGAGGAAGACGCCCTTGTCCCGCAGCCCGTCCAGCGCCGCGACGACGTCCTCGACCCGTTCGGCCGCCACCCGGACCCGGCCGAGGGCGCCGGCGGCGGCCTCGAGCGCGGGGCGCAGCGCGGTGGCGACGTCCATCGGGCCGACCGGGGAGTTGGTCAGCGCGCTGACGATCTCCTCGGAGAGGACCAGGACGATGTCGCCGCTGACCTCGCCGCCCAGTGCGGCGGTGACGGCCGCGCCGGGGGTCGGGGGGAGCGGGACCGAATCGGGGTCGGCCACCGTCTCCCCGGCCCGGAGGACGAGCTCGGCGGGCATGGCGGCTGCTGCGGCCTGGGCCGCGGCAGCGACGGCTGCAGCGATGGTGTCGGAGTCCGACGAGCGGTCGGTGCCGAAGGCGGTGGTCATGCGGGGTCCTTTCCGCCGGTCGAGGTGTCGGGGACGATCTCGGCCGCCAGGCGGCGCCGGTGGTTGCTGGGGAGGGCGTGGGCGAAGGTCACGTCGTTGGTGGTGACCTGCAGCGGGCTGTCCTGGGCGTGGCGCAGCAGCAGCACGTCACCGACGGCCAGGGACAACAGGTCACCGGAGGGCACCTCGAGCGGGTTGAACCGCACGCTCACGTCGACGGGGACGTCGTTGATCCGCTCGGTGATCGCCTCGAGAGCCCGTTGCCGCTTGTGCTTCGCGACGTCCGACAGCTGCGGGGAGGCGGCGTTGTTCAGCGGGCCGGCGAAGGAGGCGAAGGGCAGCACGAGGGTGACCTCGGGCTCCCGGGCGCCGATCCGCATGCTGTAGGTCGCGACCATGACGGTCTCGGAACCGGAGGCGGCCTGGGCGAGCTGCGGGTTGTACTCGACGCTGTCCAGCGCGGGCGTCAGCGCGGTGACCGGGGCGAACGCCTGGCCGAGCTCGTCGAGCAGCCGGGCCAGGAGGTGGCCGGTGATGGCGCTCTCCATGCCCGTCATCGGCCGGTTCGGCTGGTCGCCGGCACCGGAGCCGCCGAGCATGTGGTCGACCATCGCCATCGCGGAGTCCAGCGGCCAGGCGAGCACGCCCTTGCCGGCCAGCGGCTCGAGGGTGAACGTCGCCACGAAGTACGACGACGGCAGGGTGGCGATGTAGTCGTCGTAGGAGAACTGCTCGATGCCGGTCAGCTCGACCCGGACGCCGGTGCGGAGCAGGGAGGTCAGGGTCGTCGTCGCCTGGCGGGCGAAGGACTCCTGGGTGATCTGCAGGATCCGGACGTGTTCGCGGGACAGTTTCGTGGGACGACGGAAGTCGTAGGTGCGCGGTTCCCGGCGTCGGGCGCGCCCCTGCCCCTCAGGGAGTCGGGGGGCGGCGGCGCTCGGGGCGTCGGCCACGGTGTCGGACAGGCTCACGCATGTCCTCATCGGCGGGGGGTGCGGTGACCCTGACCGCCGGACACCAGCCGGCGCCGAGGAGCTCGGCGCCGGCTGGTGCAGGTGTGTCCCGGTGGGGACGGTGGGGGAGGAGCGTCAGTCGGGGCACACCCGTGAGGTGTTGGAACGGCCCCCTTGCAGGGTCCCGGCACGAGCTTGCGAGTGCTGGGCGGCAAGGGGGTCCTTCTACTGGGTGACGTACTCCGTGTACCAGAGCTCGTAGACGTCGCCGTGGTAGGCCTCGACGACCGCCGCCTCGAAGGCGGCCTTCATCGCCTCCCGGTTGGTCTGCACGTCGGACAGGGCCGCTCCGGAGAACTGGGAGATGGCGATGTCCATCGCCTTCGAACCGTCCGGGGTGGCGCCACCGCCGTGCCCGCCCCCGGCGTGCTCGTCGTAGGCGAGGGAGAACTGCAGCGTGAAGCCGAGCTTGAGGTAGCTCCCGCCGGCCAGGTTGATGGCCACCGACTCCACCGGGAGGACGACGCTGCCGGCCTCCGGCGCGGGCTCGGCCACCGCCTCGCCGCTGCCGCTGAAGACGAAGAAGTACGCGGCGGCGCCGATCGCCAGGACCGCGACCAGCCCCATGATCAGCAGCTTCTTCTTGCCGCCGCCCTTGGCGCCGTCGGCGTCCTCGGGCTCTTCCTGCTTCTTCTTGCTCATTCCTGGCTCCCCTCGGAGGTCGTGCCGTTGGCCTGGGTGGTCTGCGTGGTCTGGGTGGCCGCCTCGATGCCGGGCAGCAGTGCGTTGGCCTCGGGGGAGGCGGTGGACAGGAGGACGACGTCCACCCGTCGGTTCACGGTCACGTAGGACGGGTCGGTGTCGGGCACGAGCGGCCGGGTGTCGCTGTAGCCGACCGCCGACATCCGGTCCTGCCCGACGGCGTTGGCGTCCACCAGGTGCCGCAGCACGGTGGTGGCCCGGACGGCCGACAGCTCCCAGTTCGACGGCCACGGGCCGCCGCGGGTGACCGGCAGGGAGTTCGCGTGGCCCTCGACCCGGACCAGGTTGGGCAGGTCCCGGATCGCCGGGCCCATGGCGTTCAGCACGGTCACCCCCTGCGGCAGCAGGACAGCGGACTCCGGGGCGAAGAGCACGGGGTCGGAGACCACGCGCACGACCAGACCCCGCTCGTCGATGATGAACTGGGCGGCCCCCGACTGGCCGGCGGCGTCCAGCGCCGCGGCGATCGCCGCCCGCGCCGCCGCGAGCTGGTCGTAGGCCGACTCCGCCTCGGCGGCGACGGCCCGCGCCTTCGCCTGGGCGGCCGCCACCGCCGCTGCCTGCTCAGCCTCGGTCTGCGCGGTGCCGTCGATGGCGGCCTCCTGGGCCACCTGGACCGGCTTGAGCGGGCTGTCGTTCTCGATCGGCGCGGCGATGGCGGCGCCGTCGTTGAGGATGGTGACCGGGGCGCCGGCGCCGTCCCGCGCGCCGTTGGCGAAGGCGGTGAACTTGGCCAGGTCGATCGAGCTCATCGCGTAGAGCACCACGAAGAGGACGAACAGCAGCGTCATCATGTCGAAGCCGGACACCAGCCACCGTTCGTGGTTCTCGTGCTCCTCGTGCTCCTCGTGCTTCTTGGCGCGGCGGCCGCCGTGGCCGCCGTGCCCGCCGCCCTTGCTCATGCCGCCTCGCGCTGCTGCTCACTGGGCGGCACCAGCGAGGTCAGCTTGGCGCGCACGGTCCGCGGGCTGGTGCCCGCCTGGATCTCGGCGATGCCCTCGACCAGCAGCTCCATCTGCGCGGCCTGCAGCGCGCTGACCCGCAGGATCTTCGCGCCCATCGGCAGGAACCAGAAGTTGGCCGCCATGACGCCCCACAGCGTGGCGATGAAGGCCGCGGAGACCATCGGACCCAGCAGCTCGGGGTTGCTGAGGTTGCCCATGACGTTCATCAGGCCGACGATGCAGCCGAGGATGCCGATGGTCGGTGCGTAGCCACCCATGTTGTTCATGAACTTGGCGGCGACCTTGTCCTCGGTCTTCTTCGCCGAGATCTCGCCCTCGAGGATGCTGCGCAGGTCCTCCGGGTCGGTGCCGTCGATGCTCATCTGCAGACCGCGCTTGAGGAACGGGTCGTCGATGTCCTTGACCTGGGCCTCGAGGGCGAGCAGGCCCTCCTTGCGGGCCTTCTCGGCGAGGCTGACCAGGACCTGGATCTGCTCGGTGGCCGGCGGCACCTTGGCCGGCAGCACGGCCATCTTGAACCAGTTGGGCATCTTCTTCAGGTCGTCCATCGTCTGGCTGGCCATCGCCGCGCCGAACGTCGCGATCACCACGAGGATGATCGCCGGGAGGAAGATCAGCGAGGTCGGGTCGGCGCCTTCGAGGATCATGAAGACGACCAGGGCGATGATCGAGACGACGAACCCGATGAGGGTGGCGGGGTCCATGGGTCAGCGCTCTTCTCGGCTCGGGAACGGCAGGACCGAGGAGTCCTCGGAGGCCTTCGAGGTGTGTGTGGTGGGCAGCTGGTACTCGCCGCGGTCCATCTGGAAGGCGACCGCCTGGATGCTGGCCCGGTAGTCGCGGACCGCGCGGACCACCTCGTCGACGGTCTCGGTGACGACGTACTTGGTGTCGTCGCGGAGCGTGATGACGGTGTCGGGGTGGCCCTCCACGCGCTGGATGAGCTCGACGTTGAGCACGAAGTGCTCGCCGTTGAGGCGCGTCAGACGGATCACGGACTGCTCCAGGGGTCGGGTGTGGCGGTGTCGCCACGAACGGGCCTCATCGCGCCGCAGTCAGGTCATCGGCGTGTCGAGGGCGGTGCTTGAGCTGAACGGCCCGGTCCCCCCGACGGGGTGACCGGGCCATCCGTGCAGGTGAGCGCCTCACTCCCCACCGAAATGGCCATGTCGGTGGGGGGAGGGATCAGCGCTTGAGCTGGACCAGGTCCTGCAGGATCTCGTCGGAGGTGGTGATCACGCGGCTGTTGGCCTGGAAGCCGCGCTGGGCCACGATCAGGCCGGTGAACTCCTCGGCCAGGTCGACGTTGGACATCTCCAGTGCGCCGGCCGACAGGCTGCCGCGGCCACCGGTGCCGGCCTGCCCGACCAGCGGGTTGCCGGAGTTGTCGCCGGCCCGGAAGGAGCTGTTGCCGGCCTTCTCCAGGCCACCCGGGTTGGTGAAGGTGGCCAGCGCGAGCTGCCCGATGTTCTGCCGCAGCCCGTTGGAGTAGATGCCGACGATCGTGCCGTCGTTGGCCAGTGAGTAGCCCTCCAGCACGCCCATGGCCGAGCCGCTCTGCGCCGTCGTCTTGGCCGCGGCGTCGCTCTTTCCGCCGAACTGGGTGAGGGCGGACAGGTCGACGGTCACCGGCTTGGTCCAGGCCGCGAAGGTGCCGGTCGGCGCAGGCATCAGGAACTCGCCGCCCGGGGGGTCGATCAGGGTGCCCGCCGGGATGCCACCACTGCCGTCGGAGAACTCCAGGTCGGTGGTGCCCAGCGGGGTGCCTGCATAGGTGGCCGTCGCGGTCGAGGTGTCCGTGAAGGTCACCCTCCAGCTGTTGTCCGGGACGGGCGGGGTGGCCATCGGGTCCGCGGCGCGCTTCGTCATCGTGACGCTGACCGGGTGGGCGTTGCCGAGGTCGTCGTACATGTTGATCTGCGAGGTCACCGCCGTGTCCGCGCTCGTGGCCCCGGCCGAGAGGTTGCCGGCCAGCGCCGCGCCGGTGGTGGCGACCGGGGCCAGCACCTGACCGGTGGGGATCCGCAGGTCCTGGATCGGGCCGTTGGGGTCCACGACCCCGAGCGCGTTGGCCATCCAGCCCTGCAGCTTCGCCCCGTCGGGGGTGACCAGGTTGCCGACGCCGTCGGTGTCGAAGGAGCCGGCCCGGGTGTAGAGCTGTTCGTTGCCGACCTTGGTCACGAAGAAGCCGTCACCGCTGATCATGAAGTCGCTGGCCCGGCCGGTGTTCTGGGTCGAGCCCTGGCCGAAGTTCGTGGTGATGCCGGCGACCTTGACACCGAGGCCCACCTGCGCCGGGTTGGTGCCGGCGACGTCGCCGTTGGGCGCGGAGCCGTTGCGCAGCACCTGGCTGAGCGTGTCCTCGAAGACGGTCTGGCTGGCCTTGAAACCGACGGTGTTGACGTTGGCGATGTTGTTGCCGGCGACGTCGAGCTTGGTCTGGTGGGCGCGCAGGCCGGAGATGGCCGAGAACATGGAACGAAGCACGGTGGAGCTCCTCGCGATCGGGGTGGGGGAGGCGGGGACGCCGGGTCAGCTGGTGGTGGTGGCGGGGGTGTCGACCTCGGGGACGGTGATCTCGGTGATCCGGCCCAGCGGCACGGCCTTGTCGCCGACCACCGCCCGCGGCTCGACGCCGCCGGTCACGATCACCGAGGAGACGGCGCCGGTGACGGTGCTGCCGTCGTCGGCGGTGTAGGCGACGTGCTTGCCGACGAGCGCACCGGCGCTCAGCGAGCGCTGCAGGGTGAGCAGCTCGGCGTTCTGCTTGGCGATCTCCTCGAGCTTCTCCACCTGGGTGAAGGTCGCGGTCTGCGCCATGAACTCGCTGCTGCTGGTCGGGTTGCTGGGGTCCTGGAAGCGCATCTGGGCGACCAGCAGCTTGAGGAAGGTGTCCTTGCCCATCTGGTCGGAGCGCGCGGTCGAGGTGGTCGCGGTGGTGGTCGGCGTACCGACGGTCCCGGTGATCGGGGTGGTCATCGCACGGTCTCCAGATCAGACACGGACGTCCACGCCGGCTGACGTGGACTGGTCGGCGGCTCGCGCGGCACTGCCGGGGCCGAGGTGGTCGGCGGTCTGCCCGCTGCGGCGGGAGCCGTTCTGCTGGTCCGGCTGCCCGGACCGGCCCTGCTGGTCGGCCCGGGCGTCGAAGAGCTCCTGCGCGGTCCGCGCGCCGGAGCCGGCGTTGCCGCTGTCCGCACCGACCTCGACCCGGCCGGTGGTCAGGCCGGCGCCGTCGAGCTCGCGGCGCAGGTCGGGCAGGGCATCGAGCAGTGCCTGCCGGCCGGCCTCGTGCGCCCCGTGCAGGGTCACCTCCAGGACGCCGCGGGTGACGGTGACCTGGACCGACACGGGCCCCAGGTCGTCCGGCGTGAGCACCACCGTCATCGTCTGGCTGCCGTCCGGGGCGTTCTGCAGGACGGCGAGCTGGCGGCCGAGCTGGGCGGCGACGGGGGTCTCTGCGGGAGCCGGCACCGATGTGCCGGTGACGGCGACCGGCGTGGCGGTGGCCGATGTCGGGCCCGGGACCGTGAACACGGCGTCGGTCTCGGCGGCCGACGGGGCGAGCCCGGTCGTCGCCGCGGTCGCGGTGGGCTCGTCGCCGGTGGTCCCCGACCCGGTGCCGGCGGTGTCGGCTGCACCGCCGGCGGTGGGCAGCGGCACCGGTGCCCCGACGCCGTCGGTCGAGGTCGCCGGGCCGGCTCCGGGCGCGGACCCGGCGGTCGGAGCAGTTGCGGCCGGGGTGCCGAGCGGGTCGACGACGACGGTGAGCCCGGCGGCCTCGGCCAGCGCCGCGGCGGCGGCCGCGGCCGGCCCGGCCGTGGCCGTGGCGGGGGGAACGGGCGAGGTGGACACGTCGGGCGCGGTCGGCGGCGGCACGACCGCGGACACGGGGACGCCGGGGAGGGGGACCGAGCCGTCGACGGCCTGCCCGGTGCCGGTCACGACGCCGATCAGGCCGGCCGCGGCGGCCGCCGTCCCGAGGCCGGCGGTCGGCTCGGCGGTCAGGGGGGCGGCGGCGGCCAGCAACGCCCACAGCCCGGGCTGCAGCGGCACCGGCGGAGCAGCGGCGACGGCGTCGGTGCCGGCGTCGGTGGCCTCCGCCGCAGCGTCGGCCGCCGGTGCGTCGACGTCGGCGGCCGGCGCCTCGGCCGGCCGGCCGGGCCGGTCGACGGCCGGGCGGTCCGGGCGGTCGACGGCCGGCCGGTCGGGCGACCGGACGGCGGACCGGTCCGAGGCCCGCTCGGCCGCGCGGTCGGCGGCCCGCTCGGACGACCGGGACGGTGCGCGCTCGCTGCCGAGCGCGTCGTCGAGGGCGCTGGCGAACGCGGGTGCCCGGTCGCTGCCGGAGGACCGGGCGGAGCCGTGGGTGGCGGCACCGGAGCGGGCCGGGGCCGAGATCACCGGAAGGGTGGTCGTGCTGGTCATGCGTAGGCCTCCGCGGCTCTGGTGACCTTCTGGACGTAGGACTGCGTCTCGGGGTAGGGCGGGATGCCGCCGTGGCGCTGCACCGTGCCCGGGCCGGCGTTGTAGGCGGCGAGCGCCAGCTCGGTGGAGCCGAACTGCTTGGTCAGCTGGCTCAGGTAGCGGGCGGCGCCGTCGATCGAGGACGCCGGGTCGGTGGCGTCCACCCCGAGCCCCTTGGCGGTGGCGGGCATGAACTGCATCAGGCCGGTGGCGCCGGCGGACGACACGGCCGAGCCGTTGAAGCCGGACTCGGTCTTGGCAACCGCGGCCAGGAGGGCGGGGGAGACCCCGTGCCGGGCGCCGGCCTGGGTGAACAGGTCGGCGTAAGGCACCCCGGCGAGGGTGCCGCCGGCAGCTGCGGTGACCGGCGAGGTGCTCGTGCTCTCCGGCAGCACGCGGCGGATGAGGGTCGGGTTGCCGACGTCCTGCACCTTGACCACGTCGCCCTCCTGCGGGGCGGCGATCATCTTGCCGCCGCCGATGTAGAGCCCGACGTGGTCGATGCCCGGCCGGGAAGACGTGTTGTCGAAGAACACCAGGTCGCCGGGCTGGGCCTCGGCCAGGGAGGCCACCGGCCGGCCGGCGGTGGCCTGCTGGGACGACGTGCGCGGGATGCTGATGCCGAGGTCGGCGTAGACCCGCTGGGTGAAGCCGGAGCAGTCCAGGCCGGTCGCCGGGTCGGTGCCGCCCCACTTGTAGGGGACGCCGAGGTACTTGGTGGCCGCACCGACGACCTCGGCGCCGGTGCCGGTCGCTGCGACGGTCCCCGCGGTGGCGCTCGTCGAGCTGGTGCCGGTGAGGCCGGCGGCGGAGGCCGCGCTGGCCCAGGCGGCGTTCTGGGTCACCGGGGGTGCGAAGCGTGCCTGGATCTGCCCGATCCGGCTGTGCACCGCGGTCAGTCCGTCCACGTCGTCTCCTCCCTGCTCGTCCGGGTGGTGCTGTGCTGGCGGGTGACCAGGTCGTCGACCACCCGTTCCTCGGCGGCGTCGGCCGCCGCCTGCAGGGCCGCCACGTGCCGCTCGCGCAGCCGTTCGAGTCCCTTGGTGCGCTGTGCGGCGGCGGTCCACCGGGCGCGGACCAGTTCCGCCTGCTCGGCGCGTGCGACGGCCACTGACCGTGCAGCAGACACATCGGCAGCCGCGGCGGCCGATGCGACCATCGCGGCGATGAAGGCCGCGCCGGTGGGGTGCCCGGGCAGCGCGCGCTGGGTCAGTGCGGCGGCGTCGCGCTCGACGCGCTCGGCCGCCTCGGTCGCCTCGCGGGCGGCCTGGGCCGAGGCGAGCGCGGCGGCCCGCTCCTCGGTCCGGCGCAGCTTGAGCACCGGTTCCAGCCGGAAGGCCGGCTGCTTCACCGCAGGCCGCTCACGCCGTGGTGGCGATCGCGTGCAGTCGGGCGAACGCCTCGGGGGTCGAGGTCGGGTCGTCCACGGCCTGCCGCAGGAAGGCGTCGATCTGCGGCACCAGCCGGCGCGCCCGGTCGACGAGCGGGTCGGAACCGCTCTGGTAGGCGCCGATCTCGATCAGCTCCCGCACGTCGCGCAGGGCCGCCATCATCCGGCGGACCTCCCGGGCGTCGGTCATCTGCGGCGACGGGACGATCGTGGTGGCGACCCGGGAGATCGACTCCAGCACGTCGATGGCCGGGAAGTGCCCGGCGGTGGCGAGCTTGCGGGTGAGCACGACGTGGCCGTCGAGGATCGACCGGGCGGTGTCGGCGATCGGCTCGTTGTGGTCGTCGCCCTCCACCAGCACGGTGTAGAGGCCGGTGATCGATCCGGTGGTGGACGTGCCCGCCTTCTCCAGCAGCTTCGGCATCATCGCGAAGACGCTCGGCGGGTACCCGCGGGTGGCCGGCGGCTCGCCGGCGGAGAGCCCCACCTCGCGCTGGGCCATCGCCGTGCGGGTGATCGAGTCCATCATCAGCAGCACGTCGCGGCCCTGGTCGCGGAAGCCCTCGGCGATCCGGGTGGCGACGAACGCCGCCTTCAGCCGCACCAGCGGTGGCTCGTCGGAGGTGGCGACGACGACGACGGTGTTGGCCATCCCCTCCGGGCCGAGGTCCTCCTCGAGGAACTCGCGGACCTCACGGCCACGCTCACCGATCAGGCCGATCACCCGCACGTCGGCGTCGGTGCCCCGGGTGATCTGGCTCATCAGCGTCGACTTGCCGACGCCGGACCCGGCGAAGATGCCCAGCCGCTGGCCGCGGCCGACCGGGACGAGGGTGTCCAGGGCCCGGACGCCGGTGGCGAGCTGCCGGCTGACCCGCGCCCGGGTGAGCGCGTTGGGCGTCTGGCTGGTGAGGTCGACGTACCGGATCGCGTTCCCCAGCGGCGGGCCGCCGTCCATCGGCCGGCCGAGCCCGTCGAGCACCCGGCCGAGGAGCGCCTCGCCCACCGGCACCTGCAGGGGCATGCCGGTGGCCCGCACCCGGGCACCGGAGCGGACACCGGAGAGGTCGCCCAGCGGCATGCAGGTGAGGCGGTCCCGTTGCACGGCGACCACCTCGGCCAGCAGCGGCTGGGGGCCGGTGCGGACCTCGACCAGGTCGCCGACGGCCGCCGAGACGCCCTCGACGGTGAGGGTCAGGCCCATCGCGCCGGTGACGATGCCGGTGAGCTGGGGGCGGGCAGCCGCACGCGCCCGATCGATCAGGTCGTTGCTGTCCAGGGTGTCGACGGTCGCACTCATGACCGGAGCACCTCGCGGACGCGGTCCAGCGCCGCACTCAGCTGGGCGTCGACCCGCTGGGTGCCGGCCTCGGCCACGGCGCCGGCCCGCTCGACGGAGTCGTCACCGCGGACGGTGACCGACGCCGGCAGCTGGGCCAACGCCTCGGCCGGGACCTCGGCGAGGTCGTCGGGGTGCAGCCGGACGACGACCGGCACGTCGTCGGGGCACAGGGTCATGGCCCGGCGCAACGCGTCCAGGCCGGGCTCTGCGGCCACGGCCAGTTCCCGGCCGAACAGGTCGCCGACCAGGATGACGACGGCGTCCAGGATGCTGTCCCGCAGCTCGTCGACCACCGGGGCTGCGGTGCCGTCCAGCCGCTCGACGGCGGCGCCCATGGCAGCGGTGGCCGAGGCCAGCCGGCGCTCCCAGCGGGCCTGCACCTCGGCGAGTCGCTCCTCGGCGGCCTGCTCGGCTGCGCGGACGACCTGTTCGGCGGCGACCAGGCCCTCGGCGTGGCCGGCGGCCCAGCCCTCCCGGCGGGCCTCCGCCCGCAGTCGGGCCAGCTGCTCGGCGTAGACCTCGCCCAGCCGCAGCCCGACCCGGGCGGTGGCTGCCTGGTCGCTGTGCGCCGCCGTCCGGTGCGCTGCGTTCGGGTGCGCTGCGTTCGGGTGCGCTGCGTTCGGGTGCGCTGCCGTCGGGTCGACCGGCGCGGCCGGGGGGACGACGGAGGGCGCCCGGGGCGCCCGAGGTGGGGGGACCGGTGCAGCCGGGGCCGGCGCGACGGCGTCCTGCGCGGCGGGGCGCACCGCCGACGGCCGTCCCCACACCGGCGCACGCTGGGGTACGCGCTGGTAGGGGACGGCGCCGGCCGCCGGCGCCCCGCGCAGCAGCAACGTCTCCCGTCCGCTGCCGTCAGGCGACGAAGTCATCCTCACCGCCCCGCGAGATGGTCAGTGCGCCCTGCTCCTCGAGGGTGCGGATGACCGCCACGATCTTGGCCTGGGCCTCCTCGACCGTCCGGGTGCGGACCGGGCCGAGCAGCTCGATCTCCTCGAGCAGGTTCTCCCCGGCGCGCTCGGAGAGGTTGCGGACCACCTTGTCCCGGACGTCCTGCTTGACGCCCTTGAGCGCGGTGGCCAGGTCGTTGGCCTCGACGTCGCGCAGCACCAGCTGCAGCGACCGGTCGTCGATGGTGACGATGTCCTCGAAGACGAACATCTGCGAGCGGATCCGCTCGGCCAGCTCGGGGTCGCTGTTCTCCAGCCACTCCAGGATCGAGCGCTCGGTGGGCCGCGAGGAGCGGTTGATGATCTCCACCAGCGTCTCCACGCCACCGACCGTGGCCATGTCCTGGTAGGCGAGCAGCGACCCCATCCGGCGGCCGAGCTCCTCCTCGACCATCCGGACCATCTCCGGGGCGGTGCGGTCCATCAGCGCGATCCGGTAGGCGACGTCGGCCTGCTGGTCCGGCGGGAAGCCCGAGAGCACCTCGGCCGACTGCGGTGCGGGCAGGTGCGCCAGCACCAGCGCGACCACCTGCGGGTGCTCGTCCTTGAGGAAGGTGACCAGCTGCCGGACGTCGCTGTTGCGCAGCGAGGCGAAGGGCAGCTCGGTGTAGACGACGTTGAGCCGGGAGAGGATGCCGTCGGCCTTCTCCTCGCCGAGCCCGGCGGCGAGCACCTCGCGGGCGAACTCGATGCCGCCGGTGCCGACGAAGCGGCGGGCCTGCATGAGGGTGTGGAACTCGCCGAGCACGTCGTCGACGTCGCTGCCGTTGACCCGCTGCAGCCCCATGAGCTCGCCGGTCAGCTTCTCGACCTCGGAGGGGCGCATCTGGGCGAGCACGGCGCCGGCCTCCTCCTTGGTCAGCTGGGCCAGGAACACCGCGGCCTTGCGCAGCCCCGGCAGCTCCTTGCGGGGCTTGGCGAGCTGGGCGGGCGACGTCGTCGCCGGTACCCCGACGAGCTGTTCGACGCTGGCGATGCTCACTGCTCAGCTCCCTTCGCGATGCTCACGGCAGTCCTCTTGTCCCTGGACGCCACCGGCGTCCACCCCCTGCATCGGCAGTCCGGGGCCCCACCCGGCAGGGCTCCCGACGGTGTCCGGGCCCTGCCGGGGGAGGCCCCGGACCGTGTGCTCACTTGGCGTCGGCGAACCAGCCGCGCAGCATGGTGGCGACCTCGTCGGGACGGTCGCTGACCATCTCCGAGATCTCGCCCCGCACCCGCTCGCGCTGCTGGGCCTCCAGCAGCGCCGCCCGGTCGTCGAGGGCCGGGTCCCGGACGCTCTCGACCTGGATGCGCTCGTCGACCTCCTCGTCCTCGTACTCCTCGTACTCCTCGCGGTTGCGCCGCGAGCGCAGCCACACGATGAGCACCAGCAGGGCGATGCCGAGGGCGATGCCACCGGTCTTGATCATCGACCACATCTGGGCGGTCTTCTCCGCCTCCTGGGCAGCCGCCAGGTCGGCGGCAGCCTGCTCGGCGGCGGTCTGGTCGAAGGCCATCGCGGCGACCGTGATGGCGTCACCGCGGGCGACGTCGAGGCCGACCGCATTGCCGATCAGGTCCTGCACCTGCGCCTGGTTCAGCGCGCCGGCCGCGGCCTGGTCCATCACCACGGAGACGGTCAGCCGCTCGACGGCACCGGGCGCCCCGGCGACGGTCTCCACGGTCTTGTCCACGGCGTTGTTCCGGGTGGCCGTCTCCTTGTCGTAGGCGGACTCGCCGTTGCCGTTGACCCCGAGGTCCTCGGCGCCCAGCACCCCGCCGACGGCCGCACCGTTGCCGGTGTAGCTCTCGACGGTGGTGCTCTCCGACAGCGCCGGGGTGTCGGCGTTGTAGTCGTAGCTCTCGATCGTGGTGTCCCGCTTGGAGAAGTCCAGGTCGGCACGGACGGAGACGACGGCGTTGCCCGGGCCCGCGACCCGGTCGAGGATCTGCTGGGCGTTGGCCGCCAGCCGGCCCTCGAACTCCTGCTCCATCTGCGACTGGGCGTCCCCGGCGGCGGAGGAGGCGCCCTCCCCGGCGGCGGAGAGGACCGCGCCGGTGGAGTCGGCGACCGTGACGTCGGCCGGGTCCATCTTCTCGATGCTGGAGGAGACCAGGTGGGTGACCGCCTGCACCTGCTCGCCGGCGAGGCTCGTGCCGGGGGCGAGGTCGAGCAGGACCGAGGCGGTCGGCTTGCCCTCCTCGGTGGCGAAGACGTCGTCCTTGGGCAGCGCGACGTGCACCACTGCGGACCGGACGCCGTCCAGCGCCTTGAGGGTGGTGGCGAGCTCCCCCTCCAGCGCACGCTGGTAGGAGACCTGCTGCTGGAACTCGCTGGTGGTGATGCCCTGCTCGTCGAGCAGGGAGTAGCCGGTCTCGTCGCCGGCCGGCAGGCCCTGGCCGCTCATCGCCAGACGCAGGTCGTAGACGGCGTCCTTGGCCACCATGATCGTCTGGCCGCCGTCGGTCAGCTCGTAGGCGACGCCCTGGGCGTTGAGCTCCTCCACGATCGCCGAGGCGTCGGTGGAGGCCAGGTTGCTGAACAGCGGTGACAGCGTGGGCGCGGTGACCCACCGGGTGAAGAAGAAGCCGCCGAGCAGCAGCCCGGCCAGGAGCAGACCGATGACGATCTTCTGGCCGGCGCTGATCGTCGCCAGCAGCGTGCGGACCCGCTCCAGCGGGCCGTTGAGCGCGGCGGGCATCAGATCTGCATCCGCATGATCTCGGTGAACGCTGCGACCGCGGAGTTCTTCAGCGTCACCACGGTGTCAGTGGCCAGCCGGGCCTCGGTGCTGGCGATCGTGTAGTCGTGCGCGTCCTGCAGGTCGCCGGTGGCGGCCTGCAGCGCGAGGGCGTCCGCCTTGCCCTGCACGGCGTTCAGCGAGTCGATCGAGCCGCTGAGGACGGCGGCGAAGCCACCGTCGCCGGAGACCGACCGCGGTGCGGCGGCCGAGGCGGCGCCGGAGACCCCGGTGACGTCGGTGATGCCGGGCATGCCGATGGAGATGCCGGCGATGGGTGAGGTCATGGTCAGCCCTTCCCGAGCTGGAGGGCCTGCTGGTAGGCCTCGGTGGCGCTCCTGATGGTGGCCAGGTTGGCCTGGTAGCCGCGCTGGGCCATGAGCAGCTGGGTCATCTGGTCGCCGAGGTCGATGTCCGGGTAGCGGACGTAGCCCTCGTCGTCGGCCAGGGGGTTGGTGGGCTCGTAGACCATCCGGCCCTCGGCGCTGCCGAGCTCGGTGCCGGCGACGCGCACGCCGCCCTGGCCGGAGCCGTACTGGACCGCCTCGGCGACGATCATGCGCTCCTGGAAGGCGTCCTCGCCCGGGGCGTTGACCGTGTTGATGTTGGCCATGTTGTCCGCCACGGCGTCCATCCACTTGCGGTGGACGAACAGCGACGAGCCGCCGATGCGGAGCGTGTCGAAGACCGCCATCACTGCGTCCGCAGGGCGGAGCGCAGCAGGGCGTACTTGCCGTCCAGGGCGTTGATCGACAGCTGGTAGCGCAGCCCGGTCTCGGTCGCGATGACCGTCTCGGTGTCCAGGTTGACGTTGTTGCCGTCGGTCCGGGTCGGGTCCATCGAGCGGGTGACGGAACTCCGGCCGCCCGCCGGGACCTGACCGTTGACGATCTCGGCCTGCAGGGTCGACTCGAAGTCGACCCGGCCGGCGAGGAAGCCCGGCGTCTGGATGTTGGCGATGTTGTCGGCGGTCACCCGCTGGCGCTGCTGCAGCCCGGTGAGGGATGCGTGCAGCGCCGTCATGGTCGAGTCGGTGATCACCGGACGCCCAGCAGGGAGCGACGGAGCACGAGGTACCTCCGGGTACGGCGAGTTGCGCGCACAGGCGATGCCTGCGAGCGAAGGGGCCGCCGATCCGTGGCGAGGTGGTGCATTCCGTGCACTTCTGTCATCGGCAGTCAGCGCCGCGATCATGACCATGTGCACTCGATCGAGCGCACCCAGTGACAGAACGCGAACGTCCCCCGGGGGCCGAAGTCGCGACTTCAGCCCCCGGGGGACGGGGGAGTGCGGGTGGTGCTGCGGGGCTAGAGCACCCGGTCGATGAAGGAGGCGACCGGCCGGGTCGGTGTGTAGGACATCCGGGCGGCGACGTCCCGCTGCTTCTGCGACTGGGTGATCTGCTCGACCAGTGCCTCGGCGACCGCCAGCTGGTGCTGCAGCAGCCGGGCGGCGCGCTCGCGCAGGTCGTCGGGCAGCGGGCCCAGGTTGCTCGGCGGGATCCAGTCGGTCGACCGTCGTCCCCAGGCCGCGATCTCCTCGGCCCGGCCGCGGGCGAGGGTCTCCTCGGCCTGGTACACGTCGCCCTCGAGCGCGTCGAGCACCGCCGGCCAGTTCCGCGCCTCGCCTGCCAGCGCGGGGACGTCCCCGACCCGGTCGCGCCCGGCGGCCGGGCCGCCGGTCATGCGGGAGCCGCTGCCAGGGAGGCCGCGGCCTCCCGCCACGCGTCGCGCAACGGCTCGACGATCTTGCGGCAGTCGGCGACCCGGCGGAGGTCGCCCTTCACGATCGCGGAGCCGAGCTCGGTGATCAGCCAGTTGTAGAGGGCGGCCAGCCGGGGAGCGCCCTCCCAGGCGTCGACCTGCAGGCTCTCCAGCAGACCGAAGACGACGTCCTGGGCGTGCTGCAGCTGCTCGGTGGCGGCCTCGCGGTCACCCGCGGTCAGGGCGGTGTGCGCGCGCTCGAGGTCCAGCGCGAGGCGGTCGTACAGCATCACCAGCAGTCGCTGGGGTGACGCGGTGCTGACCGTGTCGCCCAGGTAGCGGGCACGGAGGGAAGCGGTGCTCATCGGTGAGGACTCCAGGGGGATCAGCGCGTCGGGAGGGGCGGGGTCCGTCGTCGGGACTACTTGGAGGACGACCAGGAGGGCAGGCCGGCGAGTTGCGAGGCGAGCCAGTTGCCCTGGTTCTGCAACGTGCCCAGCGCCGTCTCCATGGCGGTGAACTGGCGGGTGAGGGAGTCCTTGCGCATGGCCAGCCGGGTGTCCCAGGCCTCGATGCGCGACTGCAGGTCCTTCACGGCGGTGTCCGAGCTGGTGCCGAGCAGCGTGAGCGAGCCGCTGGCCGAGTCCGAGGCCGCCTTGGCCAGGGCCTTGAGCTTGCCGGCGAAGCCGAGCGCCGAGACGGCGTCGTCGGCGGTGTCCAGCACCCCGTCGGCGCCCTTCCCGGCCGCCGTCCCGGTGAAGATGCGGGAGACCAGCGCGGGGTCGCTGGTGAACTTCTCGGTGAAGGCCTTCGCGTCGAAGGTGAACGTCCCCGTCCGGTTCAGTTCCAGGCCGGCGACCGAGGCCGTGTCGCCACCGGCGGCGTAGGCGATGGTCGACACGATCTGCGATGCCAGAGCACGCAGCGTGCTGTCGCCCTGGAGCGTCGCGGTCGTGCTGTCCTTGCTGGTGTAGGCGTTGATCGACTCGAGTGCGCCGTTGGCGGCGTCGACCAGGTTCTTCACCTTGCTCGCGACCGCATCGGGGTCGCTGGCGACGCTGACCGTGACCGAGTCGGCCAGCCCGCTCACCGTGATCGTGGTGTCCGGCAGCAGGCCGCTGAAGGTGTTGGTGGTCGAGGTCGCGGTGTACTTGCCCGGGCCGGTGCCGACGGTGAGCGTGGCGTTCGACCCCTGGGTGACGACGTCGAAGGTGTCGGTGGCGCCGACGGTGAAGGTCGCTTCGCCGGTCTTCTTGCTGGTGACCTGCAGCTGGTACACGCCGGGCGCGGTCTGCACCGCGGTGGCGGAGAGGCCGAGCTCGGTCTTGGCGTTGATGGCCGCGGCGGCCTCGGCCAGGGTCGCGGTGCCGTTCCCGTCGCGGTCGAGGGCCAGCGAGGTGGTCGTGCCGCCGACGGTGATGTCGAGCGTGGTGGCGCCGTAGTCGAGGTCGGCCGGGGTCTGCGTGCCGGTGGCCGTCCACTTCTGGTCGCTGATCACCGAGTGGCTGGTGGCGAGCGAGTCGACCGTGAAGGTCAGGGACCCCGGGGTGGCTGCGGCGCCCGCGGTGGCCGTCACGGACGTCGACGAGCTGGCGGCCTTGCTGGCCGTCCACGCGGTCGGGTCCTGCAGCGCCGCGGCCGCGGTCTGCAGCGCAGCGAAGCGGGTGTTGATGGCGCGGTAGGCGGCCCCCTGGGCCTGCGTCGCGCTGAGCTGCTGCTTCAGCAGGGTCTGGGGGTTGGCCTCGACCTGCATCAACTGCGTGATCATCGTGGAGTAGTCGATGCCCGAGATCAGGCCCGTGCTCACGCTCATGCCTGCCATGTCGGTTCCTCTGGTCTCGGGTTCGTGGATCGAGCAGTGAGGGGGGAGGCCCGAGGGCCTCCCCCCTCACCGGGTGGTGCTCAGGTGGTGCGGGTGGATCAGCCCAGGAGCTTCAGGATGCCCTGCGGAGCCTGGTTGGCCTGGGCCAGCATCGCGGTGCCGGCCTGGGTCAGGATCTGCGTGCGGGTGAAGTTGGTCATCTCCTGCGCCATGTCCGTGTCACGGATCCGGCTCTCCGACGCCGACAGGTTCTCGACGGCGACGTTGAGGTTGTTGATCGTGTGCTCGAACCGGTTCTGGATGGCACCCAGGTCGGCGCGAGTGGTGGACACGGTCTTGATGGCGGCGTCGATGGCCTCGATGGCGCCGTCGGCACCGGTGGACTCCGACCACTTGATGCTGCCGGCGGCGACCTCGTCCGGGGTGGCGGTGGCCGACGGGGCAGCACCGGTGGT
>NZ_JAPVBQ010000001.1:509237-1568784 GCF_026968045.1 Modestobacter sp. VKM Ac-2977
GAGATGGTCTCGCCCTTGTTGGCCCCGACCTGGAAGGTGCCCGAGTAGCTGCCGTCCAGCAGCGCCTTGCCGTTGAAGTTCGTGGTGTCGGCGATGCGGTTGAGCTCGGACTTCAGCTGGCCGATCTCGGACTGGATGTTCTTCTTGGCGTCGGCGTTGAGCCCACCGTCGTTGGAGGCCTGCACCGACAGGTCGCGCATGCGCTGGAGGATCTTGTGCGTCTCGGTGAGCGCACCTTCAGCGGTCTGCACGACCGAGATGCCGTCCTGGGTGTTGCGGACGGCGACCTTGAGGCCGCCGATCTGCGAGCGGAGGCCCTCGGAGATGGCCAGACCGGCAGCGTCGTCGGCGGCGCGGTTGATGCGGAAGCCGGAGGAGAGCTTCTCCAGCGACTTGCTCATCTGGCTGTCGGTGACCGACAGGTTGCGGTACGAGTTCAGCGCCGCGATGTTGTTGTTCACGGTCAGACCCATGGGGGTTCCTCCTTGGACGGGGTGACCGCGGCATCCGTGCCGCAGTCGTCGTACCCCTGTCAACGGAGCAGGTCGGCCGGTCCTTGAGGGCCACTCGGCGATGTCCCCCGTTCGGGTGGGTCAGCCGGTCCCGGGTCAGGCCAGCAGCTGCAGCACCCCGCGCGGGGACTGGTTCGCCTGGGCCAGCATGGCCGTACCGGCCTGGTTGAGGATCTGGGTCCGGCTGAAGGCGGTCATCTCCGTGGCCATGTCGGTGTCTCGGATCCGGCTCTCCGAGGCAGCGGTGTTGTCCAGCGCCGCGCCGAGCTTCGCGACGTTGTGCTCGAACCGGTTCTGCACCGCGCCCAGGTCTCCGCGGATGACCGACACCTGGCCGATCGCCGCGTCGATGGCGGCGATGGCGGACGAGGCGCCGGTCGCCGGGGTGAACCCGACGGTCACCGCCGCCAGCTCCTGCGCCGACGCCCCGGAGGGCGGGGCCGTGCCGGTGACGACCAGTCCCCCGGAGTTGGTCGCGGTGACCGCTCCGGCGCCGAAGGTCGCGGTCAGTGCGGCGTTCACCCGGTCCAGTCGCTGGGCGGCGGAGTCGGTGTCGCGGAACCGGATCGAGGCGAGGTCGAGGGTCCGGCCCCGGTAGGAGACGGCGCCGTCGAGTCGGTCGAAGTCCCCGCCGGTCAGGGTGGAGCTGCCCAGCGTCACCGCGGAGGGGCTGCCGGCCGAGGGCGCTGCCGAGGCCGTGCGGGCGGTGGTCCCGCCGTCCCGGGCGGTGACGTCGACACCGGCCACGCCGAGGGCGGCCGCTGAGGTGCCCGAGCGGACGTCGATGGCGAGGGTCTGCCCGACGTCGGCGCCGACCTGGAAGGTGCCGCGGTAGCTGCCGTCGAGCAGCCGTCGGCCGTTGAAGGACGTGGTGCCGGCGATCCGGTCGAGCTCGTCCCGCAGCTGGCCCATCTCGGCCTGCACCGCTGCGCGCGCGTCGGGGTCCAGCGCGCCGTCGTTGGCGGCCTGGACGGCGAGGTCGCGCATCCGGTGCAGCACGTCGTGCACCTCGGTCAGCGCGCCCTCGGCGGTCTGGAGCACCGAGATGCCGTCCCGGGTGTTGCGCAGCGCCACCTTGAGCCCGCCGATCTGGGCGCGCATCACCTCGGAGATCGCCAGGTTCGAGGCGTCGTCCGCGGCGCGGTTGATCCGCAGGCCGGAGGAGAGGCGCTCCACCGACGCGGTGAGCTGCCGGTCGGCGATGCCCAGACTGCGTCCGGCGTTCAGTCCGGCGATGTTGCTGTTGACGACCAGGCTCATGCGGACCCTCCGTGGACCGGGAACGAGAAGGACCCGCCGCAGCCGTGCGGCGGGATCGCTCTCTTCTACGGTCCGGTGGGTCGGGTCTCAACCCGAACGGGTGAGGTCCGCGGTGCGGATGTGACTCAGGTGGCTCAGGCGGGGAGGGCCGCCGCGCCACGTTCGGGGACCACCCAGTCGTGCCGGGCCCGACCCCGCGGCTGGGGCACCGGGAACGGGGGAGGGGTCGTCGTGGCCCGGCCGGCGGTCTGCCGGGCGGCGACCCGTTCGACGTAGGCGCGCTGCTGGTTGCGGGCACGCACCCCACCGTCGGCTGGGACGGCGGTGCCGTCCCAGATCTCGCTCATCGCGGCGTGCAGCAGGGTGAGGGCACGGGCCCGCATCTGCGAGACGCGGGAGAGGGTGACGCCGAGGGAGTCGGCGATGTCGGTGAGCGACTCGTCGCCGAAGAAGTTCCGCTCCACGACCTCGTCGAGCCGGTCGGGGAGGGCGCGGATCGCCTCGTGCAGGTGCCGGGCGCGCTCGCCGCGCAGCAGTGCGCGCTCCGGGGAGTCGCCGGTGTCGGGCAGGTCCAGGGACCCGCCCTCGGTGCCGGTCTCGGCGTCCATGCTGACCATCACCGCGCGGTGCACGTCGATCTGGAGCGAGTCCAGCTCCGAGCGCTGGACGCCCAGGTTGGAGGCCAGCTCCTCCTTCGTCGGCGGCCGGCCCAGGCTGATCGTCAGCGCGTCGGCCGCGGCGTCCGTGCGCCGCGCTGCGGCCCGGACCGAGCGGCTGGCCCAGTCGCCGGAGCGCAGCTCGTCGAGGACGGCGCCCTGCAGCCGCGGCAGTGCATAGGTGGCGAAGGTCGCGCCGGCGGCCGGGTCGAAGCGGCGGGCGACCTCGACCAGCGCGACGCTGGCACAGGAGAGCAGGTCGTCCCGGCTGACGTGGCTGGGCAGGGAGATGCGGGAGGCCACCGCGTTCACCGCGAACTGGGCCAGCGGCAGATGGGTGGTCACCATCGCGTCGACGTCGGCAGGGCGGCGCTCACTCACGGCGGGGCGGGCTGCGGTCACGCCCTCCTTCTCGGCTGACCGTGCACCGCGTGGCACCGCCATCGACACATTTCCCGCCGGCCTCGGCCCATCTCGGCTTGACCGGGCCCGGCCGGGTGCCGAAGTGGAGATCGACAGCGCCCGCCGGTCCCGGTGGGCGCCGGCCTGCACGACGGGCCGCACACGACGACGGAAAGGCGGCCGGCATGGACCACCAGCACCTGTCGACGTTGCTCTGGCGAGAGCAGGAACTGCTGGACCTCCTGCTCTTCAAGGCGGAGGAGAAGCAGTACCTGATCGTCACCGGCAAGAGCCGGTGGCTGGCCCGCATCGCCCACGAGATCGAGGTGGTCCTGGAACAGTTGCGGACCCTCGAGATCGAGCGGGCGGCGGCCACCGAGCAGATCGCCGGCCGACTGGGCCTGGAGGTCAACCCGTCGCTGCGCCAGCTCGCCGACTCGGCCCCCGCCCCGTGGGACGACCTCTACGCCAAGCACCACGAGGCACTGCTGCTCATGGTGGCCGAGCTGCGCGGGCTCTCCGACGCCAACAAGGAGCTCATCGAGAGCGGCCTGGCCGTCATCAACGACGCCCTGGCCACCAGCCAGCCGCCCACCGCAGCCGGCACGTACACCCAGACCGGCCGGGCTGCCGGCAACGCCCACCGCTCGGTCACGCTGGACGGTGCGATGTGAGCTCCTTCAGCGGCCTGAACACGGCGACGACGGCCCTCTGGGCGCAGCAGCGCGGGCTGGACGTCACCGGGCAGAACATCGCCAACGTCAACACCGCGGGCTACTCGCGTCAGCGAGCGGAGCTGCAGTCGATCGGTGGCAACGCCGTCCCGGCGATGTACGCGATCAGCAACCAGGTCGGCCAGGGCGTCGACGCCGACAAGGTGATCCGCATCCGGGACGCGTTCCTCGAGGGCAGGGCGCAGATCGAGTCCGCCTCCACCGCGCGGATGACCGCGCAGGACGCCACCCTCGCGCAGATCGAGCAGGCGTTCCGCGAGCCCGGCGAGACCGGCATCCAGGCCAAGCTCACCGCCGTCTTCACCGCGTGGGGCGACGTGGCCAACCACCCGACCGAGGACGGCGCCCGGACGGCCGTGCTGCAGAAGACCGCCACGCTCGTCGCGGAGCTGCACACCACGAGCAGCAACCTGGACAAGCAGTGGACCCAGACCCGCGACAGCCTGGACACGCTGACGCAGGACGTGAACGCCAAGACCCAGTCGATCGCCGACCTGAACCGGGCGATCAAGCGCGCGACCCAGGCCGGCCTGCCGGTCAACGAGCTGGCCGACAAGCGTGACGCCCTGGTGATGGACCTGGCCACCTCCATCGGTGCCACCTCCAGCCCCGGGGACGACGGGCAGGTGAACGTCTCCGTCGCCGGCGCGACGCTGGTCTCCGGCACCAACGCACTCGGGATCAGGGCCGTGGGCACCGCGGTCCCGGCCGAGGCCACGGCGACGGACCCCTCGTTCGTCACCGACCCGGGCGGCACCCGGCTCGCCCTCGGCGGCAAGGCGGGCGGTGCGCTGACGGCGCTGAGCCAGACGATCCCGAAGTACCAGCAGCAGCTGGACGTCGTGGCGCAGCAGCTGGCCGACCAGGTCAACGCCGTGCACGCCGGTCCGCCGCTTGCCTACGACAAGAACGGCGACCCGGGCGGGCCGATGTTCGGGTCCGGCACCGTGCCGGCCAAGCCGATCACGGCAGCCAACATCACCCTTCTGATCGACAAGCCGGACAAGCTCGCGGCCGCGGCGGTCGGGACGGTCCCGTTGGTGCCGGGGAAGGCATCGGCCGACGCCGGCAACGCCGCGAAGCTCGCCGCCATGGCGAAGGCGGACTCCGGCGTGGCCGTCGCCTACCGGCGGCTGATCGTCGACCTCGGCGTCGAGGCGTCGGTGGCCACGAGCAACCTGCAGACCCAGACGGTGGTCGCCGCGCAGGTGGACGCCTCCCGCGAGTCCGTCTCGGGGGTCAACCTCGACGAGGAGATGACGAACATGCTGCGGTTCCAGCACGCCTACTCCGCCGCCGCGCGGATGATCACCACCATCGACGAGACGCTCGACGTGCTGATCAACCGCACCGGCCGAGTGGGGCTGTGACCTGATGCGGATCACCCAGCGCGCACTCGCCGTCACCGCACTGCAGGGCCTCAACCGGAACCAGGAGGCCATCGCCAAGCTGCAGGCGCAGCTGACCTCCGGCAAGACGATCAACAAGCCCTCGGACGACCCGACCGGCACGAACGCCGCGATGCAGACCCGCCAGGAGCTCGCCGGCGCCGCGCAGTACGCCCGGAACATCAACGACGGGATCGGCCTGCTCGACGCAACCGACTCCGCCCTGCAGAACACCATCAAGCAGGTCCAGCGGGTGCGGGACCTGACGGTCAAGGGCCTCAACGACGGGTCGCTGTCCGAAGCGTCCCGGGTGGCCATCGCGACCGAGGTGGACGGTCTGCGGAAGAGCCTCATCGGACTGGCGAACACCACCGTGCAGGGCCGGCCGATCTTCGGTGGCCCCACCAGCGGCGCAACGGCGTACGACGTCGCCACGGGTGCGTACACCGGCTTCGGTGGGACCTCCGTGCCCGCGATGCCGGTGATCTCGATCAACCGGCAGGTGTCCGACGCGGACGCGATCCGGGTGGACCTCACGGGGCCGGAGGCCTTCGGGGACCCTGCCACCGGCGACCTGTTCACGCTCGTCGGCTCGATCGCCACCGATGTGGTGTCCGACCCGGCAGCCCTGGCGGGCCACCTCGGTGACCTTGACGTCGCCATCGATCGGCTGCTCAAGTCAGTGGCCGACATCGGCACGCGCACGACCCGGATCGAGACGGCGCAGCAGGTGAACATGGACCTGCAGCTGTCGCTGACCAGCCGGTCGGCGGCGATCGAGAACGTCGACCTGCCGAAGACGATCATGAACCTGCAGATGCAGCAGGTCGGCTACGAGGCCGCGCTGGGGGCCACCGCGAAGGCCATCCAGCCGTCTCTGCTGGACTTCCTGCGGTGACACCGCGGCAGGTGGCCCTTTCCCGGGGCCACCTGCCGAGAAAGCAGGTGCAGGGGGCGCCCACCCGGGTGGGCGCCCCCAGTCCCGCCGACCGGCGGGGCGATGCCACGGACGGCCCACACGAACCCATGGAGGGGTACCCATGCTCACTCTCACCCGCAGCGTCGGCGAGAGCATCCGGATCGGCGAGGACATCGAGGTCTACGTCGTCGAGGTCCGCGGCGGCACCGTGCGGCTGGGCTTCAAGGCCCCCCGCGAGGTGACGATCCACCGCGAAGAGGTCTACAAGCAGATCGCCGAGGCCCAGAGCCTGGCCGCCGAGGTCGCTGCGGACGCGCTGGGTGCCTTGTCGGCATTTGCGCCAGGTCCGGATCGGCCGACTGGCAAGTAGTGCCATGAGGTTGGTCGATACGGACCAATAACAGCTCACCTCAGCCGTCACAGTAGTCACAGGGCGGCGAGTCTCGCCGTCCGTGGCTCCGATCGTGCGCAAGTCTTCCCCCACAGCACCACGGTTACAGGGGGAGACGAACATGGAACTCAGCGCACTCGCATCGGGCCCGGCAGTCGACATCGAGCTGTCCGTCGACCTGCGCGTCGGGCCGTCCGGCTCCGACGGCCTGCGTCTGTGTGGTGCCGTCGACGGCTCCTCCGGCGAGCCGGCCACCGCGGGAGCGGACTGGTCGGAGACGGTCGTGGTGCACGTCCAGCTGCGTCCCCGCCGGTCGGCCACCCGCCGGTGCCTCGCCGCCCTCGCGGAGCTGGCCGCCCGGCACGACTCGGTGGCCTTCGCCCTGACCGGGCTCAGCGGCGACGACCGCGCCGTCCGGGTCACCGTCGGCGTCGAGCTCGGCCCGCGCGAGCTGATCGCGAAGTTCTCCGACCAGGCGCAGGCCGCCTACGCGTTCGTCGACGGGCTCTTCACCGACCTCTACGACTTCATGCCGGTGTACGTCGCCGAGCCGAACGAGGTCGAGCGTGCAGCCGCCGCCGGTGTGCTCGAGGCCGTCGAGAACCCCCGGCCGCGGGCGCCGCGGGTCCCGACCCCGCGCATCCCCTCGCCGCGCCGTCCCTCCGCTGACAGCGTCCACGCCCCCGCTCGCCGCGGGGTCCCCGCCCTCGTCTGAGGCCGGAGGTGGTCGGCCCACGAGGGCCGCGTCCCACCCGCTGCAGCAGCAACACCCAGGCACGCCCCACCCAGCCCGCCTGCACTTCCCCTCAGGAGGACCGGTGTCCCAGGACATGCTCACCGCCCAGCTCGCCACCGACCCCGCCCGCACCCGTGAACCGCTGGTCTTCGGTGGGCTCACCGAGGCCGAGGGCTGGGCACTGGCCCCGATCACCCCCCGCGACCGGGTGCACTTCCGCACCGACCGGGAGCTGCCCCTCACCGAGTTCCGGGCCGCCATGCCGGCCGGGGTCACGGTGACCTACGACGAGGGCGACGGCCTGTACCGGGTCGATGGCGACACCGGAACGGGCGAGGCGCTCGCCGGCCTGATCCGCGCCTGGTGCGCCGCCGAGGGCTACGCCACGGTCGGACTGCGGCCGGAGGCCGGCGTGCGCCGTCGGGCCCCCCGCGACCTGCCCGCCGCGTTCCTGGACGGCCTGTGCCGGCACTACTGCCGGGTCAGCCTCAAGCGCCTGCAGCGGAACATGAGCACGATCCGGCTCCACCTGCCCGACAACGACGACGTCGACCAGCAGGTCGCCGAGTGGGTGTTGAAGGCGGTCAGCCAGTACGACGAGACCAAGTCCGTCCCCTTCGGGGCCTTCCTGGCCACCCAGCTCTCCAAGTGGGTGCACGACCTGGGGCGCAACGCCTACGGCCGGACCGCCGCCGACACCGAGAACAAGCAGCAGAAGGCGGTCGCCGCCTTCACCGCGGAGAACCAGCGCCGGCCCAGCGAGAAGGAGCTGGCCGCCTACATGGGCCAGAGCGTGGCCACGCTGCGCCGCAACTCCCAGACCGTCGCCACCCTCAACGGCCTGCGCAACCTGCAGTCCCTGGACGGCGGTACCGACACGGTCGAGTTCGTGGTGCCCGACAGTGCCGAGGTGCCCGACGAGATCATGGGCGAGGCCGAGCAGAGCCTGCTGTCGCACGCCCTGACCGCCGCGTGCGCCCCCGACCCGACCGCCCGCCGGGACCAGCGCGCGGCGCAGCCGAACGTGCTGGGCTGGGCGACCTGGTACCTGACCACCTGGGGCGGGCAGACGAAGACCCAGCTGTCGGCCGACCTGGGGACGTCGGTGCGCAACATGAACGTGCACGCCGACCGCGCCGAGAAGGCCCTCAAGGAGCGGCTCACCGAGCTCGGCGGCTGAGCTCCGCCAGGCGCTCCGCACGTGCGGCGGACCGGTGTCCGGGAACTGGCCAGAGCGGGCGGAAAAGGTTGCGATCCGGGTCCATCGGGCCTCTCACCTGCCGATATCCAAGTCGTGACCGCGCCGGAGCCCCCTCGCCACAGTGCGGGGGACGGTCCTCCAGTCGGGTCCGGAGCCCGTCGTCCGGCGGTGGGGGAGTGAGCGGTCCGCCCGCCGGGGACCCGGCCCAGGCGGTGCTCGTCCCGCACTGGTTGAGCAGCCCGGACCGGCTCGAGGTCGAGCGAGCCGTGCAGGCCGCGCTCGACGGAGGGCCGCTGCACCCGGTGGTCGCCGTCCACCTGGGCGAGGTGCTCACCGAACTGCACGTGGCCGCTGCCCGCGAGGTCGTCTGGCCCGCGCCCACCGCGCGCGTCCGCCGGGCCACCGGCTGGTCGGACGACGTGGTCCCGGTGCGGCTGTCCGCCGTCGAGCTGGCGAGTGTGTTGTCCCTGCCCGGTCTGCCGACCGTGGCCCGAGAAGCCCTGACCGGAGGACGCAGCGCATGACCGGAGCGCTCTTCGGCACCCCGGGCGGTCTCCTCCAGCGACTGAACCGGGCCGAGGTCCGGGTGACCGACGTGCGGGCCGCCGTGGAGCTGTTGGTCGACCGGGGGGTCGACCCGGACCTGGAGCTCGGCGTCACCGACGGCGCGGGCCGCGGCCCGATGCTGGTGCTGGTGGACACCGGTCGCCGCACCCGCGTGCTGCTCGCCGAGCTCGCCGAGCAGATGACCCGGGCCCGGGTGCCCGTCGCGGCCGAGTCGGTCGCCACCGCGCTGGACGCCTGGCTCGCGCGCCGCCCGGTGCCCGACCCGATCGCGCTGGCCGCCGGCATCGCCGTCCTGGACTGGTCCGACGCCCGGCAGACCGCGCTCGGCTGGCGGGTGGTGGTCGCGCGGAACCAACTGGTCGTGCCCTGGCGGCCGTCCCGCACCGCGTCCCTGCCCCTGGTCCACCAGGGGCGCTCGGCTGCGCTGGGCCGGGCCGCCGTCGTCCGGACCGCGCTGCGGGTCGAGGGTCCGCTGGGTCTGTGGACCTCGGCCGGCGTGCCGGGCGTGGACACCGCGGTCCTGGTCCGCCCCGAGGAGCTGCTCGTCGAGATGGCCGCCGCCGGCCTGCGGCTGCACGACATGCACGTCGTGGTCACCCCCGGCCGGCCGGTCGCCTGTGCGGACGCCGCCGTGGCGCGCCGGCTGGTGGCCGAGGCGACCGACGCCTGCGCGATCCTGCCGTGGCGGGAGCTCGCCGACCTCGGCTGGGTCTGACCCGCCGCGCCCTCTCGGCCGATCAGCTCAGGACGCCGTACTCCCAGTGCCACGGCTCGGGGTTCTGCCCGCGCGCCTGGGCCCAGTCCGGTTGCCGCCACCCGTAGTGCCCGGCGTTGAGCTGCATCCACGCCGTCTGCGCGGTGCCGAACCGGTTGATGCCGCCGCACAGGTCGACCGCCAGGGCCCAGCCGTGGTTCGAGGTGCCCGGCACCGCGGTGATCCCCGGCTTCCGGTGGTGGACGTCGACCTGCGCGCCCAGGGAGCGGTAGGAGTCGGTGATGCACAGCGGGGTGCCGAAGGTCTGCGCGTAGGCCGCGGCCATGGCCTGGTAGGCGGCCGCCGCGTCACAGCGCAACCGGTGCCCGCTGCTGATCGAGCAGAGCTGGTCGGCCGGGATCTGCCCGTTGGCCCAGCCGCCCCACGCGCCGGTCGCCGGCCCGGGCGTGCTCCCCGGGGCGGGCAGCGGTGCGCTGCACGTCGCCGGGACGGGGCCGGTGACCGGCAGCGGTGCGAGCGTGGACGGCGGCACGGTCACCCGGACGGCGGTGCTCAGGTCGGCCAGCTCGCGCACTGCCACCTGCCGGCGGTCGGCGGAGGCGGAGAGCACGCTCGTGCCGCCCAGGTACAGGCCGACGTCGTCCAGGCCGCTGCGCGGGTCGGTGCGGAACACCAGGTCGCCGACCTGGAGCTGTCCGGCCGGGACGGGGGTGCCCTGGGCCCACTGGCCGGGCAGGTCGCCGGGCAGGCCGATGCCGCCCTGCGCCCATGCCGTGGCGGTGAGCCCACCGCAGTCGTAGCCGTCGGGCCCGTGCTGCCCGACCAGGTAGGGCCTGCCGAGCTGGGCGAAGGCGGCGCTGACCGCGGCGACGGTCTCGGCGGGGAGCACGGTCAGCGTGCCGCCGGCGGCGTAGGTGGTGGCCGTGCCGGGCACCGGCGCACCCGCGGCGTCGCGCAGCGGGGCCAGCCCGGCCGGCAGTGCGCCCGGGTCGGTCAGGGTCGCGGCGGGGGGCGGGGTGACCCCGGCCGCGGCCAGCCGTCCCAGGTAGTCCTGCCATCCGGTCAGCGCGGTGGCGTTGCGGGCCTGCTGGTCGGCAGCGGCGGCGCTGGTCGAGAGCGCAGCCCATCGGGCGCTGACGGTCGGGTCGAGGTCGGCGACGATCTCCCGGACCTCGATGAGCACCTCGGCGGCCCGGCTGCGCGCCTGGGCCGCGGCCGCGTCGGCCGCGGCGGCGGTGTCGGTGTGCTGCGCCGCCTGCACGGCGGCCAGCGCGGCCCGGGCGACCGAGGCGTCCTGCTGCTCGGTCAGCTGCTCGGCCAGGCCCTGCGCATGCAGGACGTCGGGCGTCGAGCCGGGGGAGTGCAGGGAGAGCTGCGCCAGCGGCCAGCGCTCGTCCGGGCTGCGCCGGTAGGCGGCGGCGGCATGGGTGCCCACGGCAGCGCGGTCGGCGGCGACGACGGCCAGCGCGGCCGCGCCGTCGTCCCGGGCCTGCTGCGCCTGGGCGGTGAGGCTCTCGGCCTCGGACAGTGCGGCCCGGTGGCGGGCGGCGGCGTCGGCGAGGGTCGCGGCGGTGGCCTCGGCCTCGCTGGCGACGGCGGCCGGTGCGGAAACCTGGCCGGCCTCGGTGGGCGGCTGGGCGGTGACGGCCAGGACGCCGATCAGGGCCAGGGTGGCGCCGCTGACGACGGCCAGGCGGTGCCACCAGCGCTGGGCGGCACCGGGGGTGCGGGTGCGCCGCGGTGCGGGGCGGCGATTGCTGGGTGCCGGACGGCGGCCGGCCGGGGTACGAGGGGCGGGCTTCCTCCCCGCGGGCTGCCGGACCGGCGCCTTCCGGGTGGCGGGCTTCCTGGTGGATGGCTTCCGGGCGGGTGGCTTCCGGGTGGACCGGCCGGTGGCGGACTGCGCACGGGGCCGCGGCGCAGGAGCTTGCGCGCGTGGTGCGGGCACCGTCGTCCCCCCAGCTGCGTCGGATCGGCCCGGCCGCCAGGCGGCGTCCGGTGTCCTGATCCCATCGACGTGCCCCCCGGGGTGGTGGAGGTCCCTCACCGGTTCGGGGGGGTGCAGCTCACCCCTCGGGGGGAGACGACGAGGCCCCGCCGTCCAGGTGGACGGCGGGGCCTCGGGCGGTGCGGGTGGTCTCTCGGCTAGCGGTTGGCGATCTCCACGAAGGAGCGCTCGGCCGGGCCGGTGTAGACCTGGCGCGGACGGCCGATCTTCGTGGCCGGGTCCTCGATCATCTCCCGCCACTGGGCGATCCAGCCCGGCAGCCGGCCGATGGCGAAGAGCACGGTGAACATCCGGGTCGGGAAGCCCATCGCCCGGTAGATGAGGCCGGTGTAGAAGTCGACGTTCGGGTAGAGCTTGCGCTCGACGAAGTAGTCGTCGGAGAGGGCGATCTCCTCGAGCTGGCGGGCCAGGTCGAGCAGCTCGTTGTTGCCGCCCAGCTTGTCCAGCACCGTGTCGGCGGTCGCCTTCACCAGGGCCGCGCGCGGGTCGTAGTTCTTGTAGACCCGGTGCCCGAAGCCCATCAGCTTGACGCCGGGCTCCTTGTCCTTGACCCGGGCGACGAAGCGGTCGATGTCGCCGCCATCGGCCTTGATGCCCTCCAGCATCTCCAGCACCGACTGGTTCGCCCCGCCGTGCAGCGGGCCGAACAGCGCGTTGATGCCGGCCGAGACCGACGCGAAGAGGTTGGCCTGCGAGGAGCCGACGAGCCGGACGGTCGAGGTCGAGCAGTTCTGCTCGTGGTCGGCGTGCAGGACGAAGAGCATGTCCAGTGCCTTGACCAGCTCCGGGTCGGCCTCGTACGGCTCGGCCGGGAACCCGAAGGTCATCCGCAGGAAGTTCTCCACCAGGCCCAGCGAGTTGTCCGGGTAGAGGAACGGCTGCCCGACCGACTTCTTGTAGGCGTAGGCGGCGATGGTGGGGAGCTTGGCCAGCAGCCGCAGCGTGGAGATCTCCACCTGCTTGGAGTCGAACGGGTCCAGCGAGTCCTGGTAGAAGGTCGACAGCGCGCTGACGGCCGAGGAGAGGACCGGCATCGGGTGCGCGTCGCGGGGGAAGCCGCCGAAGAACTGCTTGAGGTCCTCGTGCAGCAGGGTGTGCCGCCGGATGCCCTGGTCGAACTCCGCCAGCTGGTCGGCCGTCGGCAGCTCGCCGTAGATCAGCAGGTAGGAGACCTCGAGGAAGCTGGCCTTGCCGGCCAGCTGGTCGATCGGGTAACCGCGGTACCGCAGGATCCCCTCGTCACCGTCGATGTAGGTGATCTCCGAGGTGCAGGACGCGGTGTTCACGAACCCGATGTCCAGGGCGACCTGGCCGGTGGTCGCCAGCAGCTTGCTGGTGTCGATGCCCTCGGCGCCCTCGGTGGAGGGGATCACCCGCAGGGGCAGTTCCCCACCGGGCCAGCGCAGTGCTACGTCTGGGGTGCTCGCTGTCTCGCTCATCAGGTCTGCACGCTACTGCTTTCCCCACCGGATGCGCGCGGCGGCTCGACCGGCGCATCCGGCGGAGGGGTCCGGTCTGGAGGTCCGGGTCCCCGGGCGTGGTCCTGGTGCCAGGTGGCACCGCGCCGGACGGGGGCCGGCCACGGCTCGCGCAGCAGCAGTTCCGGCGACTCGTCCGTCGGCGCAGAGGGGGGCCCGGGCACGCGAGTCGGGATCGTCCAGGATGTGCACCGGACCGCTCGCGCGGCGGGCGACGACCGACGACGGTGGGGGTGGGCTGTGCAACGGCTGGTCGTGATGGGTGCCGGTGGGCACGCGCGCGAGGTGCTCGACGTCCTGGGGTCCATGCCCGACGGGCCGTCCCGCGAGCGGACGGTCGTCTTCGCCGAGGCCGGGACGACGACCGACGCGGCGGCGGCCCTGGTCCGGGAACGGGGTCACACGCTGGTCGACGCCCTCCCGGCGGACGCCACGCACTACCTGCCGGCCGTGGGCGACCCGGCGCTCCGGGGGCGGCTCGTGGCCCTGGCCGAGAGCCGGGGCCTGCTGCCGACGCAGGCGGTGAGCCCGCTGAGCACCGTCCCGGACGCGCTCCGGGACGTACCGGGCCTGGTGGCCTTCCCCCGAAGCCACATCAGCACCAATGTGTCGCTCGGCCGCCACTGCCACCTCAACACGGGCTGCCAGGTGAGCCACGACGGGTGGCTCGGCGACCGGGTGACTCTCGGACCGGGGACACTGCTCGCCGGCGCGGTCACGGTCGAGGACGACGCGTACCTCGGGATCGGTGTCGTCGTCCTGCCCGGTCGCCGGATCGGCCGAGGAGCCGTCGTGGGGGCAGGCGCGGTGGTCGTCCGCGACGTGGCGCCCAGGACGACGGTCGCGGGGAACCCCGCTCGCCCGCTCGGAGGAGGCTGAGCCCTCCCTCGCGGCCCCGCTCCGGGGCCGCGGTGTCGCTCGGGTCACGGCAGACGGCAGGCCGGATGACCCCTGGTACCGGGCGACCCCGGTACCAGGGGTCGGGGCTACGGACGCACGACCCCGGACGGGTCCGTCCCGGCGTGGCCCACCAGGCTCTCGGTGCGCGCCGCCCGCCGGGGCCCCGGGACCCCGGCCGAGGGGGACGCGGCCGCGACGGCCAGCGCTGCCCGCGCCGTGCGGCGCTCGGCGCCCCGGGCCACCGGCGTGACGGTCGCCCGCACCAGGTCGCGGATCCGTTCCAGCGACGACGCGCCGATGTCGTTGGCCATCGGCAGGCCGATGATCCGCTGGGACAGGGACTCGGTGACCGGCAGGGCACCAGCCCGCCGGGAGGACGCGAGCGCCGGGAGCTTGTGCATCGGCGGCTCGAAGTACGCGCGGACCTCGATCCGGGCGTCGTGCGCCCGCTGCAGCAACAGGTCGCGGGCAGCTGCGGTGGGCAGCGCGACCGGCATGAACTGGAACGTGGAACCTGCGGAGCCGGCCTGGAAGGCGACGCCGGTGGACTCCAGCTCGTCCCGCAACCACGCGGCAGCCGCGCGCCGGTGCGCCAGCACGTCGTCGAAGCGGTCGAGGACGGCGAGACCCACGGCCGCGGTCAGCTCGGGCATCTTCCCGTTGATGCCGAGGTGCCCGGTCACCGAGCGGTTCGGGTCGAAGCCGAAGTTGATCAGCTGGCCCACTGCCTCGAGCACGTCGGCGGAGCGGGAGGTGACGAGCCCGCCCTCGCCGATCGCGAAGGGCTTGGTGGCGTGGAAGCTGAAGACCTCGATGTCACCCTGGTCACCGAGGAGGCGGCCGTCGTCGTCGACGGCACCGAACCCGGCCGCGGAGTCGACGACGACCGGCACGCCCAGGTCGCGCGCGACGGCGGCCAGCGACGCCCGACGCGCCTGGCTGGGGGCAGTGCCGAAGGTGGAGCACTGCAGCACGCCGGCGAGTGAACCGCGCAGTTCCCGCAGTCGGGCGAGTGACTCCTCGGAGGGCTGCCAGTCATCGGGGTCGATGTCGATGAACACCGGCTCGAAACCCGCCCAGACCACCGCGTTGACGCTGGCGACGAACGTGAACGACGGAACCGCGACCAGGCGTCGCTCGCCCTCCGGGCTGCCGAGGCAGGCGCGCAGCGCCACCATCAGCCCGGACGTCGCGTTGTTCACCGCGACCCCGGGGTGCTCGAGCCCCAGCCGGTCGGCGCACGCGCGCTCCAACCGGGCGACGCACGGGCCGCCGTTGGAGAACCAGCGCATCCGCTCGGACTCGGCGAACCAGGGCTCGACCTCACGGAGGCTGGGCAGCGAAGGTGCCTGGAAACGAATCAGCTCGTGCGCGTCCATCGTGTGCGCTCCTCCCGTGACAGGGCCCGCCCGCGTGGCTGCCCGTGGCGTCCGCAGACGGTCCCGGTGCACCCGGCTGGGGTGCTGTGGGAGCGCTCCGACCACACGGGCCGGTCGGTGGAGAGTGCCCCGGGTGGGGTCTGCTCCGGGCCGACTCCGGACAAGGAGCATCGTCACTCGCCCGAAGTGCTCGCGCCCGACGACGCGCCGCTGTTGTCGGACTACTCGGCGTAACCTGCGTCGCACGGGTGTCACTGCGCCCCACGAGTCACAGCCGCCCCGGCCGCCCCAGGGCGGTGCGGCCGGGGAGAGCGGGGCCCGGGGAGCGGAGCCGGGTCAGGGGTGGGTCATGGACAGCACGTCGAGGGCGGCGTCCAGCTGCTCCTCGGTGAGCTTCCCCTGCTCCACGTAGCCGCGCTCCACCACGACCTGGCGGATGGTCTTCTGCTCGGCCAGCGACTGCTTGGCGACCTTGGCCGCCTCCTCGTAGCCGATGTACTTGTTCAGCGGCGTGACGATCGAGGGGGAGGACTCGGCGTAGGTGCGGCACTGCTCGACGTTGGCGGTGACCCCGTCGACGCAGCGGTCGGCCAGCAGCCGGCTGACGTTGGCCAGCAGCCGGATCGACTCCAGCACGTTGCGGGCCATCAGCGGCAGCGTCACGTTGAGCTCGAAGACGCCGGTGGTGCCTGCGTAGGTGACGGCGGCGTCGTTGCCGATCACCTGCGCACCCACCTGGATCACCGCCTCGGGGATCACCGGGTTCACCTTGCCCGGCATGATCGAGCTGCCCGGCTGAAGGTCGGGCAGGGCGATCTCGCCCAGGCCGGTGCGCGGGCCCGAGCCCATCCAGCGGAGGTCATTGGCGATCTTGATCAGGCCGACGGCGATCGTCTTGAGCTGACCGGACCCCTCGACCAGGGCGTCCCGGGAGCTCTGCGCCTCGAAGTGGTCACGGGCCTCCGACAGCGGCAGGTCCAGCTCGCCGGCCAGGCGCTCGATGATCGCGGCGGCGAATCCGGGCGGGGTGTTGATGCCGGTGCCGACGGCGGTGCCGCCCAGCGGGAGCTCACCGATCCGGGGGAGCGAGGCGTGCAGCCGCTCGATGCCGTAGCGGACGGCGGCCGCGTAACCGCCGAACTCCTGGCCCAGAGTGACCGGGGTGGCGTCCATCAGGTGGGTGCGGCCGCTCTTGACGACCTCGGCGAACTCGGTGGCCTTGCGCTCCAGGGAGCCGGCCAGGTGCTCCAGCGCGGGCACCAGGTCGCGCACGATGGCGCCGGTCGCCGCGACGTGGATGGCGGAGGGGAAGACGTCGTTGGACGACTGCGAGGCGTTGACGTGGTCGTTCGGGTGCACCGGCGAGCCGAGGGACTCGGTGGCCAGGGTGGCGATGACCTCGTTGGTGTTCATGTTGCTCGACGTGCCGGACCCGGTCTGGAAGACGTCGATCGGGAAGTGCGCGTCCCAGTCGCCCCGGGCGACGGTCGCCGCCGCCTCGGTGACGGCGTCGGCGACGTCCTGCGGCAGCACGCCGAGAGAGGCGTTCACCCCGGCGGCGGCACCCTTGATCGCCGCCAGCGCACCGATCAGCTCGCGCTCGATGGGCGTGCCGGAGATCGGGAAGTTCTCCACGGCCCGCTGGGTCTGGGCGCGCCACTTCGCCCACGAGGGGACGCGGACCTCCCCCATGGAGTCGTGCTCGATGCGGTACTCCCCGCCGTCTGTCTCGGTGGCCACGCTGCGCTCCCCGGGTGTGATGTGTGCTGATGGTCCTGCGGGAGCGACCCTAGACACCACGGGCGGGCGCCTGCTCCGGAGACCTCGTGTGCACTACGGGCTGGTCACGTCATCGGCAGATGCCGCGTTCGGCGTGACCGGACACGGAGACGGGTCATGACGATGGGCCGACAGCCCGAGCGACTGCTGAGCCGGAGCCACCCGGACGCCGCCGGGTCGCTGCCCTGCTGACGTCGGCCGGTCGTCGTCTTCCGGCGTGCTCGCTCGGATGCGCACGATCGACGGCCGGGTCTTCGACGGCTTGGCCGGCCTCTCGTTGATCGACTCGGCCAGCGTGGGCGTGATGACACCTGTGGGGGTCGTCAGCTGGTCGGACCCCTGGCCTGCTGGAGGAGGTCGCCGCTGTGCGAGTCGCTCCCGATGAGCTGACCGTGCCCTAAGGTCCGCCCATGAACTCGGAGTCCCTCCCCAGCGGCCGGTCGGAGACTCCGCCGCTCACCGCCACCGTCCGGGCCTCCGACGCCGAGCGCGAGGCGGTGGTGACCCGGCTGCAGGCCGCCCTCGGCGAGGGTCGGATCAGCGTGGACGAGTTCACCCAGCGGGCCGACGTCGCCTACGCCGCGGTGACGACGGCCGACCTCGACCAGCTGCTCGCCGACCTCCCCGCCCCGGCGACGGCCGTCCCGGCGGTCGGGGAGATCGTCGGCGAGCGGACGACGGGCACGATCGCCACCGTCTTCGGGGACGTGAAGCTGACCGCGACCACCAGCGTGCCGGAGCGGGCGAGCACCGTCTTCGGCGACGTCCGCATCGACCTCCGCGGCCTGCGCACCTCGGAGGAGGTGGTGGCGCTGCAGCTGGGCACGGTCTTCGGCGACGTCGAGGTCATCGTCAGCGAGGGCGTCGCCGCCGAGATCGAGGGGTGGACCGTCTTCGGTGACCGCAAGACCGAGCTCGCGCCGGTGCCTCGACTCCCGGGCACCCCGCGCGTCCTCGTCCGGGGCTGGACCGTCTTCGGTGACCTGAAGCTGCGCAGCCTGGCGCCGGGGGAGTCGCCCAGCCGGTGGCGCGCCGTCCTGGACCGGCTGGCCGAGCGCCGGTCGGCCCCGCCGCCCGGCTCCTGAGCCGGGGCGGCGGGGGCCGACGGCTCAGGACTCGTCGTCGCCGAAGGGGACGGCCGAGTACTCGTTGAGCTTCTGCAGCGAGTGCAGGCTCTCGATCGAGCGGATGGTGCCCGAGCGGGAGCGCATCACCAGCGACTGGGTGGTGGCCCCGCCGGCGCGGTACTGCACCCCGCGGAGCAGCTCGCCATCGGTGATGCCGGTGGCGACGAAGAACACGTCGCCGCGGACCAGGTCGTCGATCGCCAGCACGCGGTCCAGGTCGTGTCCCGCGTCCAGTGCCCGCTGCCGCTCGGCGTCGTCCTTGGGCCACAGCCGACCCTGCAGCGCACCGCCCATGCACTTCAGGGCGCAGGCGGTGATGATCCCCTCCGGGGTGCCGCCGATGCCCATGAGCAGGTCGACGCCGGTGCCCTCGCGGGCTGCGGCGATCGCGCCGGCGACGTCGCCGTCGGTGATGAACTTGATCCGGGCGCCGGCCTCGCGCACCTCGCGGACCAACGTCTCGTGCCGCGGCCGGTCCAGGATGCAGACGGTCACGTCGCCCACCGAGCTGCGCTTGGCCTTCGCCACCCTGCGGACGTTCTCCGCCACCGGTGCGGTGATGTCGACGACGTCGGCGGCAGCCGGGCCCGTGGCGATCTTGTCCATGTAGAAGACGGCGGACGGGTCGTACATCGCCCCCCGGTCGGCCACCGCCATCACCGCGATCGCGTTGGGCATGCCCTTGGCCATCAGCGTCGTACCGTCGATCGGGTCCACCGCGACGTCGTAGTCGTTGCCCCAGCCGTCGCCGACGTGCTCGCCGTTGTAGAGCATCGGGGCCTCGTCCTTCTCGCCCTCCCCGATCACCACGACGCCGCGCATGTGCACCGTGCCGATGAGCGCGCGCATCGCGTCGACCGCGGCGCCGTCGCCACCGTTCTTGTCACCCCTGCCGACCCACCGGCCGGCGGCCAGCGCGGCGGCCTCGGTGACCCGGACCAGTTCCAGGGCCAGGTTGCGGTCCGGGGCCGGTCGGTCGGCGCGCAGGGTGGAGGCCGGCCTGGCCTGCAGCGGGCCGTCGGGCAGGGGAAGGGACACAGGACCTCCTGAGAGCCGTCGGGCGACGCTGCCCAGCGGGGTGGTGGAGCGGTGCTGCGATCCTAGGGGCATGCCCGACACCGGCCAGGACGGCGAGCAGCCCCGGCCCGCCCAGCCCTCCGTCACCGCGACCGACGCCTCGACCGGCGCGTCTCCCGACGCCGGCGGCCCGGCCCCCGCCGCGTCCCCGGCCGTCGACCGGATGCACCGCTTCACCTCGGCCAACATGATCCGGTCACTCCTGCCGCTGCTGGTCATCTGCCTGGTGATCGTGGGCGTCACGGCGCTCCGGCAGAACCCGGCGGACCCGGTCCGCGACGTCGACCCCGCGAGCGCGCAGCGGGCGGCCGCCGAGCGGGCGGACTACGAGCTGCTGGTGCCGACCGACCTCCCCGACGGGTGGCGGTCGACGAGCGTGCGCACCAACGCGGGCTCCGTGCAGGCCGGCGACCCGGTGACCCTGGAGATCGGCTGGTTCACCCCGAGCGAGGAGTACGCCGGGTACGTGGTCAGCGACGACCCGGGCGCAGCTGCGCTCGCCGACGTCCTCGAGGGCGCGACCGCCGACGGCACCGAGCAGGTCGACGGACAGACGTGGGAGCGGCTCGACACCCAGCGCGGGGAGACGGCGCTCACCCGGACCGCGGACGGCGCCACCCTGGTGGTCAGCGGTTCGGCGTCGGAGGAGGAGCTGGCGACCCTGGCCGGCTCCCTGGCCCCCTACGCCCCCTAGTCGTCCTGCCCGGGGGCGGCGGCAGCCAGGCGTTCGCGGGCCCGGTCGAGCCAGTGCTGGCACAGCTCGGCCAGTTGCTCGCCGCGCTCCCAGAGGGTCAGCGACTCCTCCAGGGTGAGGCCGCCGGCCTCCAACCGGCGCACCACGTCGGCGAGCTCCTCGCGGGCCTGCTCGTAGGTCTGGGTCGGCTCGACGGCCTGCTCGGGCTGTTCGGTCACGGTTCCCCATCCTCCCCGGCGGGCGTGCGGTCGACCCGCACCGGTAGCCGGCCGCCGGCCACCCGGACCTGCAGCCGCTCGCCGTCGTCCACCCCGGCGGGGTCGCGGACCAGCGCGCCGTCGGCCCGCTGGACCACCGCGTAGCCGCGCTCCAGCGTCGCGGCGGGGGACAGTGCGGCGACCCGGGCACGGGCGTGCACGAGGTCGCGTTCGGCGCCCTCCACCCGGTGCGTCAGCGTGCGGGTGGCCCGGGTGCGCAGCGCGGTGACGTCGTCGGCCCGGCCGGCCAGCAGCCGCTGGGGATCGGCCAGCACCGGGCGGCTGCGCACCGACTCCAGCCAGCGTTCCTGCTGGTCCAGGCGGCTGCCCAGCAGGTGCCGGGCCCGGGCGCGCAGCCCCTCGACCAGCCGCGTCTGTTCGCCGATCTCCGGGACGACCCGGTGCGCGGCGTCGGTGGGGGTGGCCGCCCGGACGTCGGCCACGTGGTCGACCAGCGTGGTGTCGGTCTCGTGCCCGACGGCGGTGACGACGGGCGTGCGGCTGGCCGCGATCGCTCGCACCAGGCCCTCGTCGGAGAACGGCAGCAGGTCCTCGACCGAACCGCCACCGCGGGCGATGACGATGACCTCCACCGTCGGGTCGGCGTCCAGCCGCTGCAGTCCGGCGATCACCGACTCGGCCGCCGTCGGACCCTGCACGGCGCAGTTGTGCATCGCGAGGCGGACCGCGGGCCAGCGCCGCCGGGCGGTGACCAGCACGTCGCGCTCGGCGGCGCTGTCCCGCCCGGTGATCACGCCGACGACGGCCGGGGCGAAGGGCAGCGGGCGCTTGCGGGCGGCGTCGAACAGCCCCTCGGCGGCCAGCAGCCGGCGGATCCGCTCGATCCGGGCCAGCAGCTCGCCGAGGCCGACCGCCCGGATCTCGGTGGCGCGCAGCGAGAAGGACCCGCGGGCGACGTAGTAGTCGGGGCGGGCGCGGACGATGACCCGGGCGCCCTCGGTGAGCTCCAGGCCCGGCCGGTCGGCGACGTCCCGGTGGCAGGTGACCGGCACCGAGAGGTCCGCGGCGGGGTCGCGCAGGGTGAGGAAGACGGTCGCGGCGTTGCCGCGCCGGGACAGCTGGGCGACCTGTCCCTCGACCCACACCTCACCGAGCCGGCCGATCCACTCGGCCACCTTGCGCGCCACGGTGCGGACCGGCCAGGGCGACTCGGGGGAGGACGGACTGCTCACCCGGCCGAGCCTGCCAGACGGAGGACCCGCTCCTCCCCGAGCCCGGCGAGCTCGGGTCGTGCCCCGGGAGGGTGCCGTCTCAGCCGGGGTAGCCCGGAGCCGCGGGGAGCCCGAAGAACTCCTCCATGGTGGCTGTCCCGGTGTGCTGCATCTCCGTGGCCAGCGGGGCGCCCACGTACCGGACGTGCCAGGGCTCGTACTTGAACCCGGTCACGTCCTGCCCGCCCTCGGGGTACCGCACGAGATAGCCGAACTCGGCGGCGTGGGCGGCCACCCACTGGCCCTCGGCCGTGGTGGCGAAGCAGCTCTCGATGTCGCACCCGCCACCGCCGACGTCGGCCGCCAGTCCCGTCTGGTGCTCGCTGTGGCCGGGCCGGGCCACCTGGATCTCGGCCCGGTCCTCGCCGAAGCGGCTGACCTGGGCCTCGAAGAGCGCCACCTGGTACTCGTAGGACCGGTAGGCGCTCTGCACGCTCAGGTCGATGCCCTGGGCAGCGGCGGCGTCGATCATCGCGTCCATCGCCTGCGCGGCCTCTGCGCGCAGCTGGTACCCGTTCCCGATCGGGACCAGGTCGGCCGGGGCCCAGTCGATCGGGCTGAGCGGGCGGGCCTTGTTGACGACCACCCAGGTGCTGGCCGGGTCGGTGATCGACTGCTGGGTGCGGTCGAACGTCGGCGTCGGCGTGGGTGTCGGCGTGGGTGTCGGGCTCGGGGCCGTGGGCGATGTGGTGGTGGTGGGGGCGCCGACGGCCGTCGGGGTCTGCTCGTCATCCGCCCCGGCGCCCCGCAGCCAGACGGCCACCCCGACCGCGACCACCAGCACGGCGACCAGCGCGAGCACCAGGACGAGCCCCCGACGTCCCCCCGTGTCCCCGTTGCGGTTCGTGTGCCTGCTGCCCGTCGTGCCCCCGTCGCCCACCGTCTCCGCTGCCTGCCTCGTCACTGCCGCCGGCTCAGCCGCGGTCGGCGCTGAGCTTCTCCAGCCGGTTCTGCAGCAGCGTCACGTAGGGCGCGCGGGCGCGGGTGGCCCGCTCGTAGTCGAGCAGGTCGGCCACGGTCTCGGTCGGGTAGGCGCGCAGGTGCCCGCGCAACGCCGGGATGCTGAAGGAGTCGTAGCCCTCGACCGGGCTGACCGGTGCCCCGTCGGCGGCCGGCCCGGTCGCCTCGGCCGGCGTGTCGGCGGGGACCAGCGGGTCGCTGGCGGCGCTGTCGGTGACCGCGCTGCCGGGCGTGACGCTCTCCGCCGCCTCCGGTCCGCCGAGGTCGACCAGCTCCTCGGTCGCGTCGTCGAGCGCGGGGACGTCGGGCACCGCGTCGTCGACGATCCGGGTCTGCCCGGGCACCTGCTCGGGGGAGATGTCGTCCAGCGTCGACACCCCGGCCGCGAGGACCTCGGCGGGCGGGGTACCGGGCACCGCGGGTTCGGCGACGAGCTCGTCGGCGACCGCCGCCTCGATCTCGACCTCGTCCTCGGCGATGTCGGCGACGGTGTCGGCGGTGAGCTCCTCGAGCACCTCGTCCGGGACGGCGTCGGGCACCTCGGCCGCCACCTCGTCGGCGACCTCGGCAGCCAGTTCGTCGACGACCGCGGTCACCGCGTCGGCCTCCGGGTCGTCCGGCAGCGCGGCGACCTCACCGGGGGAGAGGTCGGGGACGGTGTCGTCGGAGCTGGCCGCCAGCACGGCCGCCACCTCCTCGGAGAGGTCGTCGGGGTCGGCCACCGGCAGGTCGGCGGCGGCGAGGTCGTCGGCCAGCGTGTCGGCGAGCTCCTCGGGCGTGGGGTCGTCGTCGAGGTCCACGACCCGGTCGAAGGCCGAGCCGCGCCCGGCGGAGGCCGGCCGGGGAGCGGGGGCCTCGTCCTCGTCGTCGAAGGTGGCCAGCCCCGGTCCGGCGTCGCCGCGCAGGCTGGTGAGCACCTCGTCGCCGCGGGCAACGAGGCCGGAGTACTGCTGCTGCAGGTGCAGCGAGGTCTGCAGGGCCTGCCCGATCAGCCGGACCGGGAGCCCCGGCAACGTCGTGGGGAGCTTGCGTGCTTCGTCGAGCACGGTGGCGGCCAGTCCGGCTGCCGCGCGGACCACCTCGGGGATCTCTCGAGCCATGGGGCCCAGGGTGCCGCACGTGGCGATCACCGGCAGCCCGACCGTGTGCGCCGTCCCCCGTCCGGGCGGACGTCGTGGGGCCTCAGCGTGTCCAGCGCCACCCGGTCCGGGCCGCAGCGGCCGGTCCTGTGCCGTGGGCACACCTACAGTGGGGGCATGGCTGAACCGCGCGGACGCGTCCTGCTGGCCGACCCCCGGGGGTACTGCGCCGGCGTCGACCGGGCGGTCATCGCCGTCGAACGGGCGCTGGAGATCCACGGCGCCCCGGTCTACGTCCGGAAGCAGATCGTGCACAACAAGCACGTCGTGGCGACCCTCGAGCGCCGGGGTGCGGTGTTCGTGGAGGAGACCGACGAGGTGCCCGAGGGCGCGGTCGTCGTCTTCAGTGCGCACGGCGTCTCCCCGGCGGTCAAGGCCGAGGCAGAGCAGCGGTCACTGCGGACGATCGACGCCACCTGCCCCCTGGTGAGCAAGGTGCACATGGAGGCCAAGCGCTTCGCCAAGGACGACTACGACATCCTGCTGATCGGCCACCGCGGGCACGAAGAGGTCGAGGGCACGATGGGCGAGGCCCCGTCGAACACCCAGCTCGTCGACGGCGCCGAGGACATCGCCAACGTCCAGGTGCGCGACCCGGAGAAGGTCGTCTGGCTCTCCCAGACCACGCTGTCGGTCGACGAGACGCTGGCGACGGTCGACTCGTTGAAGAACCGCTTTCCCGGTCTGCAGAGCCCGCCCAGCGACGACATCTGCTACGCCACGCAGAACCGTCAGCAGGCCGTCAAGCAGATGGCCGCCGAGTGCGACCTGGTGCTGGTCGTCGGCTCCACCAACTCCTCGAACTCGGTCCGGCTGGTCGAGGTGGCGCTGGAGGCCGGTGCCCGGGACTCCCACCTGGTCGACTTCGCCTCCGAGGTGGACGAGGCCTGGCTGGACGGCGTCGGCACGGTCGGGGTCACCAGCGGCGCCTCGGTGCCCGAGATCCTGGTCAGCGAGGTGCTCGACTGGCTGGCGGCTCGCGGGTACGCCGACGTGGAGACGGTCAAGGCAGCAGAGGAACGGCTGGTGTTCGCCCTGCCGCACGAGCTGAAGCCGCGTCGGGAGGCGCTCGCGGTCGAGACCGACTGACGGTCCCGCCGCCCTGCGCTGAGCCAGGGCGGGACGCGAGAGGGCCGGCACCCGTGGGGGTGCCGGCCCTTCGTGCGTTCGAGGTGGGTCAGCGGCGGGCGGCCAGCCGCCCGAGGGTGATCACGAGCGCGGCGCCGGTGGCCAGGCCCATGGCCGGGAAGCCGCGCACGAGCAGCGTCGCCAGCGTCGGGAGGTTCAAGCTGGCCGACGGCGCCAGGCCGATGTTCAGCAGGGCCACCGCGACGAACACCAGGGGCGGGGCGACCAGGACGCTCAGCAGGTCGCTCCGGCGGGTGACCAGGGCGGCCCCGATGGTCCCGACGGTGAGCGCCACCAGCGTGATCAGGCCGAGGCCGAGGCCGATGTAGGAGTCGGCCGCCGCGGCGACCAGGGTGACCAGGAAGACACCGGCGATCGCGAAGGCGCCGCGGATCCCGGTGCTGTGGGAGCGGCTGCCGTACGCAGAGGAGCCGGTGCGTCGTCCGTCGCGGGGCGCAGCGGAGGGCGCGGGGTGGGGGGACTCGTCGGGGTGGCGGCCGCCGCGACCGGCGGCCCGCGGGTCGGGGGCACGACGCTCGGGCGCGCCGGGTGATCGTGGGGCACGGCCGCCGGGCGCGCCGCCGGCGGCCCGGGGCGACGGGTAGCCGGGGCCTGCGGCTCGGCCGGCGTCGCTGCGTTCTGCACGCACGGCGTCCTCCCGCCTGTCTCGAACTCGGGCATCGACAGTGACCGGAGCGATGGTGCACCTCCTCGTCGGCAGCGGAGGGCCGAGGCCGTCCCACTGGTCGGGCCACGGTATCGGCCCTCCCTGAGTGAACGCTGGACCCGGCCGGGAGTGGCGGGCCAGAACTCGCCGGTGTCGGCCCACCGAGGTGGCGCATTCTGGGCACGAGGACCTCACTCGCCCCACGCGTCCCCGAGGTCACCCGAACGGCTGAGGAGGACGTGGCGGTTCGGTGACGATCCCGACACGCGGGCATGAACGGGGAGCCGCCGGGGGATCGACGACAGGCTGGTCCACGCCGAGGGGCGGTCGCCGGCTGTGCGGGCACCGCGCCCGCCACGACCCCGTCCAGGAGGACCTGCCCGCATGAGTTCGGTGAGCTTGGTCCCCGAGGTCGCCGCGCGGGACGAGGAGCGGCTGACCGCCCGCGCCGCGTGGGCGGTCCTGCGCAGCTGCCGGGTCGGCGAACTGTGGCGCGCCTCGTGGGCCCGCTTCCGCTACGGCGACGGCTTCTCCCACGCCCGGGCGCTCGGGCTGCAGTTGTCGCTGGCCGCGGTGCCGCTGCTCATCGCCGCGATCGGCCTGAGCAACCTGTTCAAGACGCCCTCGTTGCGGTTGCTGATCGACCGGACGGTGCTCCAGCTGTCGCCCAGCTCCTCCGACCCGATGGTCCGGCGGGTGCTGTCGCCCTGGAGCGACCAGCCCGACGGGATCCCGCTCGCCACGGCTTTGGGGCTCGCCGCGGCGACGCTCGCGATGGCGACCGCCATGGGCCAGCTCGAACGCGGGGCCAACCGCATCTACGGCATCCAGCGCGACCGGCCCACCGTCGAGAAGTACCGCCGCGCGCTGGGCCTGGCGGTGATCGCCGGGGTGCCGCTGCTGGTGGGGTCGGTGCTGGTGACCACGCTCATCGCCGCGGCCGAGGCGATGGACGACGTGTACGGCGTCGAGGAGGAGGTGGTCGTGCTCCTGGTCGGCCCCGTCGCCGTCGGACTCCTGCTCGCCGCGATCACCCTGATGCTGCGCCGGGCCCCGTACCGCCTCCAGCCGGCCTGGTCGTTGCTGGTGCTGGGGAGCACGCTCGCGCTGGTGCTGTGGACCGGCTTCACCTTGCTGCTGGCGGGGGCGCTCAGCCTGATCGGCTCCCTGGGGTCGGCCTACGGGCCGCTGACCGGCGTCATCGCCCTGCTCTTCTGGGCGCAGCTGACCTCCGGTGCGATCTTCCTGGCCTTCGCCGTCTCCGCCGAGCTGGAGCTGACGGCCATCCAGGTGGCCGAGGCCCGCCTCGCCGAGGCCGGTGCACCGGCCCCCGGTCCTTCGCTGCCGGGTGGATCGGCGACCACCGAGGTGCTCACCTGACCGATCGACGTCGAGCCGGGGGCGGGTCAGCCGGTGGTGCCGTCGCGTTCCTCGAACCCGGGCAGCTCCGGAGACGGCGGCCGCAGCGCGCGGACCGTGCCCTCGACCGGTGCCGGGGTCGGCACCGGTGCGGCCGCGACGCCGAGGTCGTCGAACCGCCGGGTGGCCACCAGCACCGAGCGCTCGTAGGAGCCGACCGTCTCGTTGTACCGGGTCAGCGCCGACCCCAGGGCCGAGCCGAGTCGGGTCAGGTGTCCGGACAGGGTGCTCAACCGGGCGTGCACGGTGCGTCCGGCTTCCAGCACGGCGGCGGCGTCGTGCGCCAGCCGCTCCTGCCGCCAGGAGTAGGCGACGGTGCGCAGCAGGGCCAGCAGGGTGCTCGGGGTGGCGATGATGACGTCGCGGCCGAAGCCGTGCTCGAGCAGCGCCGGCTCGGCCTCCAGCGCCGTGGTGAGGAACCCGTCGGCGGGGACGAAGAGCACGGTGAACGGTGCCGCGGTGCCGAAGGCGGTCGGGTACCGGCGGGCGGCGAGGATGTCGACGTGGGCGCGCAGCTGCCGCGCGTGGTCGGCGACCCGCTGGGCACGCACCGCCGGGTCGGTGGCCTGGACCGCCTCGATGTACCCGGTGAACGGCACCTTCGCGTCGACGATCACCTGCCGGCCGTCGGCCAGGGTGACGACCAGGTCGGGGCGCACGGCCGAGCCCTGGTCCGTGGTGCCGGACGGCTGCTCGACGAAGTCGCAGTGCTCCAGCAGCCCGGCCACCTCCACGACCCGGCGCAGCTGCAGCTCGCCCCAGCGCCCGCGCACGTGTGGGGTGCGCAGCGCGGTGACCAGCGCGGCGGTCTCCTGGCGCAGCAGGGCCGAGGTCTGGCCGATGGTGCCCACCTGTTCCCGCAGCTCACCGTGGGCGGTGGCCCGGTCGCGCTCGATGCCGGCCAGCAGCCGGTGCAGGTGGTCCAGCGACTCGTGCACCGGCTCGAGGGCCTCCGTCGGCGCCCCGGCCCGCCCACGCACCGCCACCACCCCGAGGGTGACGGCGGCGGCCAGGAGTGCACCGATGAGGAGCCCGACGAGCAGGGAGGCGGCGTCCATGCCGGTCAGGCTGCCGGACGGGTCCGACAGTTCCCGGGAGGCGGCCGGAGGTGTCACCCGGCCGGGACCGGGGAGTGCTCGGCCTCGTGGTCCAGCAGCCAGCGCTTGACCGGCGTCCCCCAGCGGAAGCCGCCGAGGCCGCCGCCGGTGGACAGCACCCGGTGGCAGGGGACGAACAGCGCGGCGGCGTTGCGCGCGCACGCCCCCGCCGCCGCCCGGACGGCGGACGGGCGGCCGCAGCGCTCGGCGAAGGAGGCGTAGGTGTCCGGCTGACCGGCGGGCACGGTGCGCAGCACCTCCCAGGCGTCGGTGAGGAAGGGCCCGGAGCGCTGGCGCACCGGCACCGTGTCGATCGCGGTCACGTCGCCGGCGGTGAAGGCGTCGACGACGTCGAGCACCGGCAGCTCCTCGGCGCGCTCCACCCAGGTCGGCCGCAGCGAGCGGTGCACGACCGGCAGCAGCTCGCCGACGTCGTCGGTCCAGCCGCTGGCGAGCACGACGTCCGCGCCGTCCGGGCCGTCGGTGACGAGCACGGTGAACGGGCCGGGCGGGGTGTCCACGGTGCCGTAGCGGGCAGCTGCGGTGGTCATGACGGGCTCCGATCGGGAGTGGTGCCGCGGGTGAACAGAGACGGGACGGCCAGCGCCCACAGGTGCATCACGGCGTAGGAGCGCCACGGCCGCCAGCGGGCTGCGGCGTCGGCGTCGGAGCTGCCGAGCGCGGCGAGACTGCGCCGCAGCGCCAGGTCGCCGGGGAGCCAGACGTCGGGGTCGGCCAGCCCGCGCAGCCCGACCAGGGCCGCCGTCCACGGGCCGATGCCGGGCAGGGCCAGCAGCTGACGGCGGGCCTCGTCGCGGTCGGCGCCGGGGTCGAGGGGCACGCTGCCGCTGGCCAGCGCCGCGGCCAGGGTGTGCACCGTGCGCCGGCGGGCCCCGGTCAGGCCGACCGCGGACAGATCGGCGTCGACCAGGGCGTCGGCGCGGGGGAAGGCGTGGGTGAGGGTGCCGACCGGCTCGGCCAGCGGCCGGCCCGCCGCGGTGACCACGCGGGCGGTGAGCGTCCGGGCGCCGGCCACCGAGACCTGCTGGCCCAGCACCGCGCGGACCGCCAGCTCCTCGGCGTCGGGGGCGGCCGGGACCCGCCGTCCCGGGGCACCGGTCACCAGCGGGGCGAGCGCCGGGTCGGCGCCGAGCAGCGCGTCGACGGCGGCGGGGTCGGCGTCCAGGTCGAGCAGCCGCCGGCACCGGGAGACAGCTGCGCCGAGGTCCCGCAGCTCGGTCAGCCGCAGCCGGGCCAGCACCGCCGGCCCGCCGTCAGGGGCGGGGGAGAGCTGGACCACGGCGGGGCCGTGCGGCAGGTCCAGCACCCGGGAGAACGTCGTCCCGTCCCACTCCTCCAGGCCCGGGGTGGCGTGCGCGCCGAGGAAGAGCAGCACCTCGTCGGCGGCGAAGGGCGAGCGGGCGGCCAGCCGCAGGGTCAGCCAGCCCGGGGTGCCGCCGTCGCTGCGCGGCGTGGCCGGGCGGAGTGCGGAGGGCGTCGTCCCGAACACCGACCGCACCGTGTCGTTGAACTGCCGGATGCTGGCGAAGCCGGCCGCGAACGCGACGTCGGCCATCGGCAGCAGCGTGGTCTCGATCAGCAGCCGGGCGGTCTGGGCGCGCTGCGCGCGGGCCAGCGCCAGTGGGCCGACCCCCAGCTCGGTGGTGAGCAGCCGGTGCAGCTGGCGTTCCGAGTAGCCCAGCCGGGCCGACAGCCCGCCGACCCCGCCGCGCTCGACCTCGCCGTCGGCGATCAGCCGCATCGCCCGGGCCACGACGTCGGCGCGTACGTCCCACTCCGGTGACCCGGGGACGGCGTCCGGGCGGCAGCGGCGGCAGGCGCGGAAGCCGGCCGCCTGCGCCGAGGCTGCGGTGGTGTGGAAGGAGACGTTGTGCTCCAGCGGCGTGCGCGCCGGGCAGGACGGGCGGCAGTAGATGCCGGTCGTGTGCACCGCGGTGACGAACCACCCGTCGAAGCGGGGGTCACGGCTGGTGACGGCGCGGTAGCAGTGCTCCACGTCGAGCCGTCCCCGCTCCAGCACCTCGGTCATGACACGAGCATGGCACCGTCCGGCCCGGCCGACTGGCGGCTTTCGGACACGACGGTGACGGCCTCCGCCGTCCACCGATCGGTGGACGGCGGACCCACGCTCCGGTGGTCCCGGCGGGCCCGGCGCGGCGACAGGGTCAGGGCATGACGACGACGGAGGCAGCGCCCCTGCCGACCACGACCGGCGGGCTCACCCCGGCCGTCGAGGTCCGCGGGCTGCGGAAGAGCTACGGGGGGAAGGCCGTCCTCGACGGACTGGACCTCGAGGTGCGGCGCGGGGAGTGCTTCGCGCTGCTCGGGCCCAACGGCGCGGGCAAGACCACGACGATCGAGGTGCTCGAGGGCGTCCGGCGGCGCGACGCCGGCGAGGTCGCGGTGCTGGGGGAGGACCCGGCCACCGCGGGTCGTGCCTGGCGGGCCCGGATCGGGGTGGTGAGCCAGGGCGAGGGGGCGGGCCAGGCGCTGAGCGTGCGGGAGACCCTCGACCACTTCGCCCGGTACACCTCCACGCCGCGGCCCACCGCCGAGCTGCTCGCGGCGGTCGGTCTGGAGGAGAAGGCCGACACCCGGGTGGGGCGCCTCTCCGGCGGCCAGCGGCGCCGGCTCGCGGTCGCCCTCGGGGTGCAGGGCCGGCCCGAGCTGGTCTTCCTCGACGAACCGACCACCGGGATGGACCCGGTGGCCCGCCGGCAGTTCTGGCAGCTCGTGCGTGACCTGCGGGCCGGTGGGACGACGGTGCTGCTGACCACCCACTACCTCGACGAGGCCGCCGAGCTGGCCGACCGGGTCGGGGTGATCGCCGGTGGCCGGCTGGTCGAGGTCGCCCCGCCGGCCGAGCTCGGCGCCGCGCTGCGCCGGGAGGCCACGGTCCGCTGGCGGGAGGACGGCGGCTGGCGCGCGGTGCCCACCGAGACCCCCGCCGCAGTCCTGCGCGACCTGCTCGCCGCCTCCCCGCACGGCGAGGTCCCCGGCCTGACAGTCACCCGCCCCGACCTGGAGGACGTCTACCTCCAGCTGGTCGGCACCCCCGGAGGAGAGCCCCGATGACCGTCCTGACCACTGCCCGCCCCGCACCGCCCTCTACCGCCCACATCGCGCTGGCCCGGGTCGGCGTGGAGCTGCGACTGTTCGCCCGGGAGCGCCAGCAGGTGGTGTTCTCCTTCGCCTACCCGGTCGTGATGATGGTCGTCTTCGGCTCGGTGCTCGGCGGTGACGTGCTGCCCGGCGGCGTGCCGTTCCCGCAGTACTTCCTGGCCGGGATCGCGGCCACCGGCATCATGCTGACCAGCTTCCAGGCGGTCGGGACGGCGATCGCCGACGAACGCGAGGCCGGCCAGCTGGAGCGGCTGCAGCTGCTGGGAACGCCGCCGGCGGCCTACTTCGCCGGCAAGGCCGGGCAGGTGCTGGTGACCACCGCGGCGCAGCTGGCGCTGTTGCTGCCGGTGGCCCGCTACGGCTACGACGTGCCGCTGCCGGTCGACCTCGGGCACTGGCTGACGTTCCTCTGGGTCGCCGCGCTCGGCGCGCTCGCCGGCACGGTGCTCGGCATCGCGGTCTCGGCGCTGCCGGGCAGTGCGAGCTCGCTGACCACCTCGATCTCGGCGTTCGCGATCGTGCTGCAGTTCTTCTCCGGCGTCTTCTTCGCCTTCCCCGAGCTGCCGGGCTGGATGCAGCAGGTCGCGGCGGTGTTCCCGCTGAAGTGGCTGACCCAGGGGATGCGCTCGGCGTTCCTGCCCGAGCAGGCGGGCGCGTTCGAGATCGCCGGCGGGTGGGAGCACGGCAGGACTGCCCTGGTGCTGGTGGCATGGGTGATCATCGGCGTCATGGTGTGCGTGCGCACGTTCCGCTGGCGCCGGGCCGACGGATGACCGTCGGCTCCCGGCTCCGGTCCGCCGTCCTCCCCGCCTGGCGCGAGGAGGGCAGCGCGCCGGTGTCCGAGGCGGGGTGGCGGGCCACCGTGCTGGCGTGGCACGTTGCCGTCGCCGCCATGCTGGGGACGGCGCTGGTGCGAGCGGTCGCCGTCGTCGACGCGGACGGCGGGCCGCGCGCCCTGCTCGTCGGTGCGTTGACCTCCTGGGCCGCGGCGTACGCGCTGCTGGGTGCCCCGGCTCTCGTCAGCCGGCACGGACGGCGAGCGAACGCCTACCTCGCGGTCATGGTCGCGGCGATCGGCGTCGTCGGCTGGGTCGAGCCCTCGCTGCTCTTCCTGATGTTCCTGGCCTACCCGCAGGTCTGGTTCCTCGCGGAGTCCGTCGCGGCCGGTGTGCGGTGGACGGTCGCGGCGGCGGCGGCGAGCACGGCCGGACCCCTGCTCGCCTGGACCCGCGGTGACGAGCCGCTGTGGGGTCCCGGGCAGACGCTGGTGGGGCTGGCCTTCAGCCTCGCCATGGGGCTGTGGGTGAACGGGCTGCTGGCCAAGAGCGGGCAGCGGGCTGCGTTGATCGAGGAGCTGGAGTCGACCCGCGCCGAGTTGGCCGCCGCGCACCGCGAGCAGGGCGTCGCGGCGGAGCGGGAGCGCTGGGCCCGCGAGGTGCACGACACCCTGGCGCAGGGCTACACGAGCATCGTCGTCCTGGCCCAGACCGCCGCGGCCCAGCTGCCCGGCGACCCTGGTGCGGCCGCGGAGCGGGTGGCGCTGATCGAGGAGGTCGCCCGGGAGAACCTGGCCGAGGCCCGGGCGATGGTCGCCGCTTTCGCGCCGGTGGCGCTGGACTCCTCGACGTTGCGGGAGGCGCTGGAACGGCTCGCCGAGCGGTTCGGCCGGGAGACCGGCCTGCCCACCCGGCTGGACACTGCTGCGCTGGCGGACGACGCCGGCCTGACCCGGGCGGAGGAGATCGTGCTGCTGCGCGGAGCGCAGGAGGCGCTGGCCAACGTCCGTCGGCACGCCGCGGCCAGCGCGGTGGTGCTGCGGATCGGGGTGGGGGAGGCGGGGCAGGTGTCGGTGCACGTCTCCGACGACGGGGTGGGCTTCGACCCGGAGGCTGCGGCCGGCGTCGGGCTGGCCGGGCTGCGGGACCGGGCCGAGCAGGTGGGCGGCGCGGTCGACGTGGTCTCGGCCCCGGGGGAGGGCACCCGGGTCACGGTGCAGGTGCCGGCGCGATGACCCGTGTCCTGGTGGTGGACGACCACCCTGTCGTGCGCGGCGGGCTGGTCGGCTGGCTGGCCGCCCAGCCGGACCTGGAGGTCGTGGGGGAGGCCGGCGACGGGCTGGCTGCGCTGGCGGCGGTCGCCGAGCACCAGCCGGACGTCGTCCTGATGGACCTGCGGATGCCGCGGATGGACGGCGTCACGGCGACCGGCCGGATCGCGGCCGCGCACCCGGGCGTGCGGGTGCTGGTGCTGACCACCTACGACACCGACGCCGACATCGTGCGCGCGGTCGAGGCCGGGGCCACCGGCTACCTGCTCAAGGACACGCCGTTGCCGCAGTTGGCCGACGCGGTGCGGGCAGCGGCCCGTGGGGAGACCGTGCTGGCGCCGCCGGTCGCGGCCCGGCTGGTGTCCCGGCTGCGGGCGCCGGCGGCGGAGGCGCCGACGGCCCGGGAGCTGCAGGTGCTGTCCGGGGTGGCGCGCGGGCTGACCAACGCCGACATCGGCCGGGAGCTGTTCATCGGTGAGGCGACGGTGAAGACGCACCTGCTCCGGGTGTTCGCCAAGCTCGGGGTCGACGACCGCACCCGGGCGGTCCTGGTAGCGGTCGAGCGCGGCCTGCTGGCGGGCCCCGGCTCGGCCGGCTGACCGCGACTGGAGCGGGCCTGTCAAGAGCCTGCTCGCATCTGTGGAAAGGGCCCTGACCTGCGGATTCGTGTTGCTTGGGGTCCTCGACGGCGGCAATATTCGTACACACGTTCGAATGCGTCGGGAGGTGTCCGTGAGCGAGTTGATGTCAGCTCTGGACGCCTTGGCGGCCGAGGAGCTGCACGGGTTGACGGACGGCGGCGTGCTGGACCGGGTCGCCGAGTTGGTGGCCGTGCAGAACCGGGTCGCCGCGGAGCTGACCCGCACCGTGCGGCGCGCGGACACCACCCAGGCCGCCGAGCACGACGGGTTGAAGAGCATGCGGTCGTGGTTGATCGGGCACACCCGGCTGTCGGCGAGCGACGCGTCGCGGATCCTGCGGTCGGGTCGGGCGTTGGAGCACTTCCCTGCGTTGGCGGCTGGTTTCGCTGACGGGCAGGTCACTGCGGCGCAGGTGAACGTGGTGGCCGAGAAGGTGGGGGAGTCCGAGGTCGCCCGGGCGGCTGAGCAGGGCATCGACCTGGCTGCCTTCGATCAGGTGTGGGCGCTGGTGGCGGCCGAGTCGCCGCACCAGTCATTGGTCGCTGCGGTGCAGGCCTTCGAGGACGCGCTGGACCCCGACGGCCCGGAGCCCGACCCCACCGAGGGTCGTCGGCTGAGCATCGCCAAGCACTCCGATGGCAGCATCACCGGCCGCTTCGATCTGGATGCCGTCGGTGGGGAGAAGGTGCAGGCCGCGATCGAGTCGATCGTGCAGGCCGACCGCCCCCAGGGTGATGAGCGGACCCGGGCGCAGCAGAACGCCGACGCGCTGGTGCAGCTGTGTGACAACCAGTTGGCCAGCGGTGATCTGCCGATCCTGCGGACGGTGAAGCCGCACGTGGTGGTGGGCATCGACCTCGACGACCTGGTCGACCCGGCCACCGGCCCGGGGGCGGCCAGCACCGGGTTCGGGGCGACGATCTCCGCGGCGCGGGCCCGGTGGATCGCCTGCGAAGCCAGCATCTCCCGCATCGTCATGGGCCCCGACGGCGTGCCGCTGGACCTGGGCCGGGACCACCGGGTGGTCACTCCCGGGCTGCGCAAGGCCGTGGAACGGCGGGACAAGGCCTGCGTGTTCGCCGGCTGCGGCGCCCCGAGCTGGTGGTGCGACGTCCACCACCTCATCCACTGGCTGCACGGCGGGGAGACGTCGTTGCAGAACTCAGCCTTGCTCTGCGAACGGCATCACACCAAGGTCCACCACGGTTTCCGGGTGCAGCGAGATCCCGGCGGGCGATGGCGCACCTACCGCCCCGACGACACCGAGATCCTCATCGGCCCACCGCTGTAGCGGCCTGCACTCGAACGGTCCTGCACTCGGACGGACCGCTCCTCAGACGACCCTGCGCTCGGCGGTCAGCTCGCTGGGGTGTCGCCGGTGTTGACCGTCGCGCTCGGCTCGACCAGCAGCACCTGGGCGCCGTCCGGGCTGTACGGCTGGTGCGTGGTGCCCTTCGGCACGACGTACAGCTGACCCGGGCCGAGGGTGACGTCGCCGTCGTCCATCCGGATCGTCAGCGAGCCGGAGAGGACGAGGAACACCTCGTCGGTCTCCGGGTGGCTGTGCCGGGTGAACTCGCCGCGGGTGTGCACGACGCGCAGGTCGTAGTCGTTCAGCACGGCGACGGTGCGGGGTGACCACGGCTGGTCGACGGTGCTCAGGACGGCGGCGAGATTCACGGGTTCGGGCACCTGCTCATCCTCGCCCACCGGGGGAGCGCGTCAACGCCCGTAAGCTGGTTCCCCGTGAGTCTCACCATCGGGATCGTCGGCCTGCCCAACGTCGGCAAGTCGACCCTCTTCAACGCCCTGACCAAGAACGACGTGCTCGCGGCGAACTACCCGTTCGCGACGATCGAGCCCAACGTCGGCGTGGTCGGCGTCCCCGACCCGCGGCTGGCGAAGCTGGCCGAGGTCTTCGGCTCGCAGAAGATCATCCCGGCGACGGTGTCCTTCGTGGACATCGCCGGCATCGTGCGCGGCGCCAGCGAGGGGCAGGGCCTGGGCAACAAGTTCCTGGCCAACATCCGCGAGAGCGACGCGATCTGCCAGGTGATCCGGGTGTTCACCGACCCGGACGTGGTGCACGTCGAGGGCAAGGTCTCCCCGTCCGACGACATCGAGACGATCAACACCGAGCTGATCCTCGCCGACATGCAGACGCTGGAGAAGGCGATCCCGCGGCTGGAGAAGGAGTCGCGCAAGGAGAAGGACCGCAAGGTCCTGCACGACGCCGCCGTCGCGGCGCAGGAGGTGCTCGACAGCGGCAAGACGCTGTTCGCCGCCGGTGTCGACGCCGAGCCGCTGCGTGAGCTGACCCTGCTGACCACCAAGCCGTTCCTGTACGTCTTCAACGTCGACGCCGACGAGCTGGCCAACAGCGAGGTGCTCGACGAGCTGCGGGCCCTGGTCGCCCCGGCCGAGGCGATCTTCCTCGACGCGCAGACCGAGTCCGAGCTGATCGAGCTGCCCGACGACGAGGCCGCCGAGCTGCTGGCCTCCATCGGCCAGGACGAGCCGGGGCTGGACCAGCTGGCCTCCGTCGGCTTCCGCACGCTGGGGCTGCAGACCTACCTGACCGCCGGGCCGAAGGAGTCGCGGGCCTGGACGATCCCGGTCGGCGCCACCGCCCCCGAGGCGGCCGGGGTCATCCACACCGACTTCCAGCGCGGCTTCATCAAGGCCGAGATCGTCGGCTTCGACCAGCTGATGGAGGCCGGCTCGATGGCCGAGGCCAAGTCCAAGGGCTGGGTCCGGATCGAGGGCAAGGACTACGTCATGGCCGACGGCGACGTCGTGGAGTTCCGCTTCAACGTCTGACGGATTGGAAACCTGCAGTTCAGCGGCTCGTTAGAGGCGTCCAGTCCGCACAGAGTCCGCAGGATCGTCGAGTGCTGCGGACATCAGGCCGTCCGTGGCGGCCCGGGTGCGGTCGTCCGCGTCGGGCCACAGGTGTCCGTAGGTGTTCAGCGTCGTGGTCGCCGAGGCGTGCCCGAGGGCGCGCTGGACGGTGACCACGTCGCAGCCGGAGGCGATGAGGCCGGAGGCGAAGAAGTGCCGGAGGTCGTGCAACCGCAAGCCGGTCAGCCCGGCCGCGGAGAGCGCCTTCCGCCACTGGTGGCCGACGGTGTTCTGGTGCGGCGGCGTGCCGGTCGGGGTGGGGAAGAGCCAGCGGTCCGGGCCGCCGGCGGTCAGGTGCCGCTCGACGTGCCCGGCGATGAGGGTGAGCAGCCGGTCGGGGACGACCACCGTCCGTTCCGAGCCGTGCTTGGGTGCCCGCAGCTCGGCGGTGCCGTTAGGTCCGCGCTGCACCTGGCGGCTGACGACCACCCGGCGGCGGAGGAAGTCGACGTCGCCGACCTGCAGCGCGGCCGCCTCGCCGAGCCTGAGGCCGCCGAACGCGCAGACGGCGATGAAGGCGGCGAACCGCTCGTCGGCGGAAGCGAGCAGGACGCCGACCTGGCGCGGCGTGGGGATGCTCATGGCGTGCTCGCGGCGCCGACGGCGGGGGAGCGTCACCCCGTCGCTGGGATCGGTGGCGATCACCCGGTCCCGGACGGCGCCGCGCAGGACGGCGCGCACGTTCTGCACCCGGGTGTGGATGGTGCCCGGGGCCAGGCCAGCCGCGGTCATCTGCTTCACCCAGTACTCAACGTGCGAGCGGCGGAGCAGTCGCAGCTCGACATCGGTGAAGGTCGCGGACCGGACGGCGAGGCTCATCGCCAGCTCGGTGCCCGGCGCCCACACCTGGCGAGCGGCCCAGGTGGCGTAGAACGCCGAGAGGGTCACGCGGCCGGCCTTCGGGTCGACGTACGTGCCGGTGACGACGGAGGCGGTGACCTCGTCGAGCCAGCGCTGAGCATCCACCTTCCGCTTGAAGTGCCGGGCGTGCTCCTTGCCGTCGGCATCGCGGTACCGCGGGCGGTACGTGCCGTCGGGTCGCCGCGCGATGCTCGCCATGTCTCTCCTCGGCTGGTCAGGCCCTGCTCGGAGGTCAGCCTGCCGGGAGCGGCCGCCGCTGTGCGATGGCCGAGCCGCCGATCTGTGGACTCACCGGCTGCCTCCGTTGAGCTGCCCGGTGACCTTGGCCTGCCACCAGCGATCGCACTCGGTCTCCTCGTAGAGGACGCGGCGGCCGACGCGGACGCCTTCCGGCCCGATCCCGATGTGCCGCCAGTAGCGGACCGTGGCGGGGCTGGTGCGGAACCGAGCCGCCACCTCCTCCGTGGTCAGCAGTCGAACGGTCATCGAGGTCTCCCGGTTGTGGACGGCGGCTGCTGGGGGCTGCAGCTGGCTACACGGAGGAGGCGCCGACCAGCCTCGATCGCTGCCAGTCAGCACCGACCGGACATGTCACCCCGTTGTCACCCCAGACGCGCCGGCGGTGATGACCTCAGCTGCGGTAGGGGCGACGACGGAATGCCGCGATGACCTCGTCGACTGCACGGGCGACCGCGGGCAGCTCCCGGTCGTACAAGAGCCCGCGGTCGATCTGCCCGGCTAGTTCGCGCAGCACGTCGGCCCACTCACCGTGCCGTGGCGCTCTCGGCTGCGCTGGAGGAGCTGGGGTGACGACGATGCGCTCGACGACTTCCACCGCGGACCGGCCCGATCCCGCGGCTCGTGTCTGCTCCCAGGCGCGATGCCGGCAGGTGGTCGAGCACCACTTGGGGATTGGACCTCGGGACCGCGGGGTTATCGGGCCGTGGCACCAGCCACAGGTGGTCGCTGCCGCACGCCTCGCCCGGCCGTCCGTAGAGGGCTGCGCCGAGTTCTTGGCCGCCGGTGGATCTCGTCGCACGGCCGCTCGCTCCTGTGCCGCTCGGCGCCGACGCTTTCCCTCCCGAGGCCGAGCCCGGTACTCGGGGGATCCCTTGCTGCTCATGCCCCCAGCGTCTGGAGGAACGTGCATCAACACGTCACCACGAGTTCTCGGACCGACGGTGCAAGAGGTGTGTCGGACATGATCTTGCTTGTTCAGGGTGCCGCCTGATCGGGGTGACTGACCGATGGGTGTCCTTCGGGGTGAACACTTTCAAGGGCGCCTGCTCATGTTGAGGCCGACGCGCGTATCGGTTCGGTGCCGATCCGGGTCTCGTGCCCGGCAGCTGTTCTGGACCTGCGGTCGCCTGCGGGCTGCCTCGCTCCTATCGGGTTGGCGCCGCTACGGATTGCCGGCTTCACCCCGGCGGCCGGTCACCGCCGGTCGTCTCCTTCAGCGCGGCCGGTCGGCCTGGCTCGCCGCCGGCGGCGAGCCTCGGGCATGCCGCCCCGCCGTGGCGACGGTCGAACAACATAACGTCCTTTATGTTGTATCCGCGCAGTTCGCCTTTAGGCAGGGCGGTAGCGGTGTGTGCTCAAGGGAGCGAAGCAGCGAGTCACCTTGACCCCCAGTCACCCGCCTGAGCGTCATCGGTCGTTAGCGGGATCAGTCGGTCGTTGGCGTGGGCAGGCCCAACTGCTGCCGCAACTTCCGGTGCTCGACGGCTGCGTCGGCCACGATGCCCTCGGGCCAGACGTGTTCTTGGTTGCTGTAAGTGATGTAGTTGCTCGGACTTGCCATTGTTTGCACGTTCAGGGGAAAGCTCCCCAGCTTCACCCAAGTTTGCCGGTGGTCTACCTGTGCTTCGACCGTCGCAGTTACTGGATGTCCGTGGAGTAGTGGCACGGGCGATGTGTTCATGGCGAACTCCACCATTCGTGTATCAACGGAGCGCCCAGTCACGCTGTAGGCGTGTGCAAAGTCCTCGACATCGTCGGCGTCAGTACGCAATGACCGGCGCAAGGTTCTGAAGTGCATGAGCGCTTCGTCGCCAACTTCTGACGCCAGGCGGAGTCGAAGGTCCGTTACGACGAGCGGTACGGCACCACTATTGAAGATGCTCAGTGGGATGCGCAGCGCCGCCTTGTTTCGATAGAGGTATCCCGAGAAGTTCTGCACCGGGTAGCAGGTGAGGTGTCCGCGGCGTGCTTGCAACCACCAGAAAGAAGTAGTGGTGAACAGTAGAGCGCAAGTTGAGATGATGATCGAAGCGAGCGCCATGCGATCAGCTTCCCGCATTCATTCTTCGATGTCCAGGTAGCTTTCCGGCGCCGACAATCGTGAGAGTTGCTGAGCTAATACGACGGATCAGATATTCCGTCGCGGTAGATCAGGCCCGGCTCTGATCCCGCCTTCGCACCCGGCAGGAGGGTCACCTCGGCCAGGCTGCCGGCTGACCAGCAGGGCAGGTGGACCTGCTACTCGACCAACGCGATTGCGTCGATCTCCACGAGCTGGTTCGCGTAGCCGAGGGCGGCGACACCGAGCAGAGTGCTCGGGGGCTCGTTTTCGGCGAAGGTGGCATGGGTGACGTCCCAGGCGGCGACCAGGTCGGACTGGCGTGAGGACGCCACATAGATCGTCGTGCGCACCACCGTCGAGTAGCTTGCGCCGGCCTCCTCAAGCGCTGTCTGGAGGTTGGCTAACGCTCGCCTTGTCTGGGCCGCGACGTCTCCCACCTCGACGACCGCGCCAGTGAGGTCGATCGGGCACGCTCCGGCGCAGAAGACGATCTGAGTGTGGGCCGGGAGGACGGCGGCGTAGGCGTACTCGGCGACGGACGACAGCTTGGCCGTGCGGACGAAGCGAGCCTCCGGCATGAGTCGACCCTAGCGACCGACCCGCAGATAACGTCCTTTATCTAACGGTCGCTGGCAGCCGTCCGTGCTGCGGCTTCGATGCGCAACCGGTGTGCCGCCCAGTCGTCGTCGGCCGTCTCCAGGTTGCTGGCGGCCACCTCGTCCAGCTGTTCGCGCAGGATGTCTGCATGACCGGCATGTCGGGTCGTTTCCGTCAGGACGTGCACCATCACGTTGAACAGCTGGACGTCTGGCTGCGGCCACCAGGGCACGAAACCGGTCGCGTTGATCGGTAGGGCTTCGATCGTGACGTCGGCATGAGCGCATGCCCGCCGGTAGCCGTCGAGGACGTCGCCGCGCGACTCCCGTTCGGTGACCCAGAGGGTGTCGCGGTTCGAGTAGTGCGGATCGCTGAAGTTCGGGATCGGCTCGGGGTACGGCCGCCCGAAGATGTCACCGAGGTAGCGCGCTTCAGACAGGGTCAAGTGCTTGATCAAGCCGAGCACGTTGGTGCCCGTCCTCGTAAGGGGACGACGAACGTCGTACTCGGTGAGACCGTCGACCTTGCTGAGAATTGAATTGCGCACCGAACGCAGGTCGTCATGGAGGTACGTCTTCGCATCGTCGTCGTCCACAGGCCGAGCATGGCACCGACGGTTCCGTGGGGACCCGCTTGTCCTGGTCAACTCAGGTGTTCGGGGCAGCCAGCAAGGCTGTGACGTGCTCGTCGACGAGGCAACCGCAAGGTCGGGCGATTGCGACGATGACCGGCTCACGTTGCCCGCGGACGCGGGCGTACTGCTCCTCTACGCCGGTGGTCGGGCAAGTGCAGCTCGGGCAGCCAGGTGAGTGGCCGGCCGGCCAGTCGAGTGCCTCCAGCTCTTCCCCGCCGCGGCGCCCCGTCCGCCCCAGCAACTGGATCGCCGGGAGCACTGTCAGGTCCGCGGACGAGACGGGCGCCGGCTCGGCCGCTTGGGCCGCTGGCTCTGGCAGCTCCAGGACGGTCTGCTCAGCATGGGTGCCGGCCCCCACCGGGTCGGTTGGGGTGGCAGGCGCTTGCGCCAGTGCGCGCACCAGGGAACTGCGGCCAACACCCGAAGTGGCCGCAATCTGGATCAGCGTCATGCCCCGGGCGCGCATCGCCTGCGCGGCGGTGAGCCGCTCGGAGGTCATGACGGTGGGGCGTCCGCCGGCCCGGCCGCGGGCTCGGGCGGCGACGAGACCGGCGCGGGTGCGTTCGCTGATCAGGCGTCGTTCCATCTGCGCGACGGCGGCGAAGATGTGGAAGACGAGTTCCCCGCCGACGGTGGTGGTGTCGATGGCTTCGGTCAGGGACCGGAACTGGATTCCGCGGGCACCGAGGTCGTTGACGATGGTGGTGAGGTCGGCGACCGAGCGGCCGAGCCGGTCGATCCGCCACACCGCCAGGGTGTCTCCGGGGCGTAGGAAGTCCAGGCAGGCGATTAGCTGTGGGCGGGCGGCGGTGGCGCCGGAGGCGTAGTCGGTGAACACCCGCACCGCCCGGCGGCGGTCAGCGCGTCATGTTGCAGCGCCGGGTCCTGCTCGAGGGTGGACACCCGGGCGTAGCCGACCATGTTCACGCGCGCAGGTTAGCGGGAGCGGCCCACAAACGTCAGGGGTCGCCGGATTCGGTCCGTTGATTTCGGGCACGGGTTTTGGGCCGGTTGACTCATCGGCTGGCCTGCGGAAACGCCCGACGGGTTAAGGGGTGCGCGAAGAGGCCCAGAAACGGGTGGTTGTGAGCCGCGGTTTCGGAACCCCTTTCTGGTCACGCAGAGCGACACGGCCGATTTCTGCTAGTCGCTCCTCGTTCTCTCGGCAGGGGCCCTCGCCACCGACATGCCCCTTCTGTCGGAGCCGCTGGACACCGTGCATAGAGGCTGTCGTCCGGGTGTAACGCAGGAGTGGCATCCGGCCATGAGGGGGTGTGAGCGAGATGGGGCAGGCGGAGGAGCGGTTCAGCGCGGTCTATGCCGCGCACTACGGCCGCGTGCTCGCGTTCTGTCTGCGGCGGGCCGTGCCGGACGCTGCTCGGGACGCTGCGGCGGAGACGTTCCTCGTTGCCTGGCGGCGCCTCGATGACCTGCCTGCTGAACCGCTTCCGTACCTGATGAAGACAGCTGGCTTCGTGCTCCGCGACCAGAGCCGATCGAGCCGCCGCCAGGACCGGGTGGCTGCGCGCATCTCAGACACCCCGTCTCCTGCGATGCCTGATCACGGGGAGGCGGTTGCAGCCTCGGTCGACGTGGAGCGGGTGCTGCAGCGGCTCAGCCCCTCGGATCGGGAACTGCTGATGCTCAGCGCCTGGGACGACCTCGACGCCGCAGCGATCGGTGCGGTCGTGGGCTGCTCGACGGCCACGGCACGGGTGCGGCTGCACCGTGCGCGCCGACGCTTCGCCCATCAACTTCAGCAGCTCACCGGGGCCCTCGACGTCCAGGTCCCTGCATCCAGTCGAACCACGAGGGAGACAGCGTGAACCAGCAGCGGTACGCCGATCAGGTGCTGCGCGCGGCCGATCCCGCCGCTGGTGACACCCCTGAGCTCGACGACCGGGCGAGGACGGACCTGGCGCGTATCCTGGCCACCCCGCGCCAGACCCCGACCGCCGCCCCAGTGGGTCACCGCCGCCGTGGCCTGCACATCAGCATCCCGCGCCCGCGGCTGACCTTCACGGTCCTGGCAGCTGCCGTGCTGGCCGTGGTGGCAATCGCGCTGACGACTGTCCTCCCCAGTGGCGGTGGACGAGGCGCCTACGCCGCGACCCCCGCTGAGCTCACGGTCCTCGACACGTCGGCATTTGCAGCTGCTGGGATGGACCCGACCGCGACGGCCCCGCAGCTGCTGGAGACCATCGCCGAGCGGGCGGCGGCGCTACCGGACGACACCAGTGCCGGCCGGTACGCGCGCATCCGCACCGAAAGCTGGGACCTCTTCACCCAGGTGGACGGGGAACAGGTCACCAGCGAGGTGGTCCCCCAGGCGACGACAACGTGGACTGCAGCAGATGGCAGCGGCCAGACCATCCGCTCTTACCTCTGGCCAGACGGCGACACCGATACCGAGACGACCGAATGGCCGGCCGGACGGACCTTGGCGTGGCCACTCGGCTCGCTGTCCAGCGACCCCGATGTCCTCGCGCAGCAGCTCGAGGAGGCACACCCGGTGGCGAACGGCCCGGCCGAGCGGCTGGTCGCCGTCCAAGACCTGTACCGGGAGCAGCCGCTGACCCCGCAGGTCCGCGCCGCGGTGCTCCGGTACCTGGCTGCCACGCCGGGGCTGGAGGTGACCGGCATGGTGCTGGACCGAGCCGGGCGCACCGGCCTGGCCATCCACCTGGACAACGACCTGGGTGGGCTGCCCAACCGCGAGACGATGGTCATCGATCCTGCCGACGGCAGGGTGTTGGCCGCGGAGACCCGGCTCACCGAGACCGCCGGCGCGCTGAACGTCCGGGTCCCAGCGGTGATCAGCTACGAGAGCTACCTCGAAGCGTCCTACGTGAACGACGTCAACTAAAAGCTGTTGGGCATCGGTGCTCGGCGGCCCGAAAACCGTCGGGTTTCGGTCAGTCCGCTAACGGGTGGTTGTGAGCCGCGGTTTCGGAACCCCTTTCTGGTCACACAGAGCGACACGGCCGTTTTCCGCTAGTCGCTCTTCGCTTCCCCGGCCCGAGACGATCGGATAGTGGTCAGTCCGCTCACGGGTGTTTGTGGTCGGGTCCTTCGATCAGGACGTACGCCTAGCGTCCAATCGCTAGAGAACGGGGCTGGCGCCGGTCAACGTCGCAGGCTGGACTCGAACGCCCGCCGCAGGATCAGCTCCCCCGTGGTCGGATCGGCGGCTGCCGGGTCCGAGCACACCACGGCTCCCGGTGCCAAGAGGTGCCACCAGCTGCCTTTGACCTCCAGTACGACGGCGCTGGCTCGCACCGCCCCGAAGTCCACCCGCCGGTCGAAGGCGACGTCCTCGGCGACTTGACGGACCAGCCGGTACGGGAAGCTGCCTTTCCGTTCGTCGCGCTGTTCGAGCGAGAGCTGATTCACCCAGCGGTGCGCGTGCGGAAAAGTTTCGACCGCGGCCCGCTGCAGCGCTGGACGGTCAGCGAGGGCAGCGAAATCCGGCGGCGACCCGGCCTGCTCGCGCCGCGCTTGCAGCGTCTCCCGTACCGCCGACATGCCCGGGTCCGCAGGCTCCTCCTGCATCTGCACTTGGAAGCCGAGCACGGTCGCCCACCAATCGGTCCACTGCTGCCCCGCCTCCTTGCGCTCCTCGGTAGAGAGCAGACCGCGGTGGTCCGGGATCGTGCCGGAAAGCGGCGGCGGCACCGCTGGCCCTGGCAGCACCGGCAACCCAAGGGCGTCACGGATGAACAGGGCGACGTGCGACATTTCGTCGCGGTCAGATTCGGCGAACCGCCACGACGTTGTTCCGGCGAACTTCACAACCTGCCTCCCTTAGACGTGGACACGCTCTCGCAACGCACCGCCGCCGTCTAGCGGACGCGCAGCGCGGCCTCAGCCCCGCCAGGGCTCGCCGGCCCGAAGACGGTCGGGTAGCGGTCAGTCCGGTAACGGGCGGTTGTAAGCCGCTTGGGATCCCGTAGACGAGGAGGGATCTGGCACTGGTCAGTCCGGTTTGCGGGCATCCTCGCTCTTCCCCTTGGTCGTGGCGGAGCGTTGCAAGTGTCAAGATCGCCGCATGGAGGTCTTGGGCACGGTCACCGCGGGGCTGGCGGGTGCATGTGTGGATGAGCGGGGGCGCCTGATCGAGCATTTCCTGCTCGACTACGCCAGCCGTGCAGCTCGGATCGTTGATCTCGTGCGGTTGGGGAAGCTCGACAACGACAGCGACGCCATCCATGTCGATGCAGGTCCGGTCGGTTGGGCGCCGCTGGACGACGCTGCACGAGCACTGGCCGAGCAGCCGATGACTCTGGACTCGTGGATCGTCAGTGGGTCCTCGGGCCAGCTTGCTGTGGTCGAGGACCTTGTAAGCACTGGTGTTTGGAGTCAAGAAGTGACTCCCGTACGTCGCCAGCGCCGGTATGAGACTGGTCGGCCGCGTGATCAGTGGGGTCGGACTGCCGAACGCCGCCTCATCCGTCCACTAGCGCCCGAGCCGGCCTCGGAACGAGATGCGGCGGTCACCCTTCTGGCCAGCGCGGCTGGCTTGGGCGACGGGGACCATGACGCGGACACGCTCCTCGTACGCACGGGGGTGGCGCGCTGGGTCTGCGAGCTGGCGTGGCAGATGATCAGCCAGGAGCGGGCGAAAAACTTGGACGCTTTCGGGACCATGCGGGCTGGAAAGATCACGGGCTGACTTCCCGGCACATGGTTGCTTCAGGCGGCACAAACGCTCGGCTGATCGGGCGCCTTGCTTCGCCTGTCTGCTGGGGACGTGACCGCGTCGACCGAGCATCCGTTCGCACCGGCGGGCCTCTTCGACCCGAAAGGTGTGGGTATCGGGCCGCTCATTAACGGGCAATTCCGGACAGCGCCACCCTGAGTGCCGAGGGTGTCCTAAGCCGCCCTTCGGACGTGTCCCTGAGCGGCTCACTCAGGGACACGTCCACGAGACTCGCGCTGGGTAGCGCTCGATCGGCGCAACCCGTAGAACCTCGACGGCCTGATCGACCGAGGGTCCGCCACGGCCGAGCCGGAGCGTCACCTCGTCGAGGAGCTGTCGTCGGCGGTCCCCGCTCTCACCAGTAGTGCGGCTGGTCTTCGCCGGGATCCGCCAGAACCACGTCGAGGTCGATGGCGGCCAGGAGCTCGTCGATCGCGGTGCGGTCGGCACCAATACCCGCCCAGTGCGGGTCGACGTCCGCCGTGACGCACCATGCACGGTCCGCCGGCCAAACGAAGGCAGGATGGAGCGGGAACTGGTGCGGCTGATCGGGCCATCCTCCGGCAGCGCCCGTCAGGTCGGCGGCCACACCGCGCAGCAGGACGTAATCGCGGTTCGGCACGCGCACCCGTGGTGCATGCCACACGGATGATGGAAACGCCTGTGGGCCCCAACCGTCCCAGTAGGCGACGTACCAGTCGTCGGGCGTGGTCGTGTAGCTCGCCAACACCTTCAACACGGTGGCCAGCTGGGCCTGATCCGACGGGTGATTGTCGTCGACCCCGGCGTCGTTCTCCGCCTGTCGGGCGTACACCGGGTCAGGGATGAACCGCAGCCGGGCGTACGCCGTGAAGCCGGCGGGACCAAACGTGACGAGCTGCCACCACGACACCCGGCTGGTGGTGAGCCAGTCCGCCGCTGAGAGGTCAGTGCACAAGGTCAGCGCCACGTGCCCATGGTCTCGCCTCGGCTGGCCGTCTGCCCCCGGCTCGGTCAGGACTCGCCCAGCGGGGCTGGACGATCCGGCTGGACCGGCCAGTTGGCCCATCCACGCAGGTGGCGCCTTACCGTTGTCGCAACATCGGCAGGCCCGTCGAGCTTCGCGCCCTGAAGCGCCGATAACGCCTCGTTCTGTCGGCTTCGCATCGACGCGTTCTCCTCTAGAGCGAGGGGAGTTGTGCTCGGTTGTGCCGTGCGCCGAGCTGCCTGTCGCGGGCCCCCGGCCGGCGGTGGTGCGCGGTCTGGTGTCGGCCGGGTGATGTCGGGCCGAGCTTTGGAGCGGACGCAGTCGTGGGTCTACCCCGGTCCGGTCGGCCGGCCGGCGAGCCGCCTCCCTGGGGTTCGAAGGCTTGGCATTCAGTCCGCAAGAAGTCCGCAGAAGTCCGCAAAACGGTCGTTCTCACCCAGCCGGACCCAACATCACCCAATAGCAAAAGCCCAGGTCGGACGCGTCTATCATCGAACATCGTCGACGTCCGAACACCCCGTCGACGTTCCGCTTCAACGTCTGACGTCGCCTGGACCTGCTGGTCGGGCGCCTGTCAGCGTCGTCCGGTCCGCAGCGTGTTCGCAGGATGGTCGAGTGCCGACATGCGGATCGGGAGGAGTGCCATGCGGATCGCCGAGATCCACCTCTACCAGGTCGACCTGCCGTTGAACGGCACCGTCTACCGGCTGTCCGAGGGTGCCCACACCGCGCTGGACTCGACGGTCGTGCAGATCGTGTCGGACACCGGGCTCTCCGGGTGGGGCGAGACGTGCCCCATCGGCCCGACCCACGCCCCGGCCCACGCCCTCGGCGCCCGCGCGGCCCTGACCCAGATGGCCCCGGGGCTGATCGGCCGGACCGTGACCGGGCCCTCGGCGGTCCAGCGCGCGCTGCACGGCCTGCTCCACGGCCACAACTACGCGAAGGCCGCGATCGACATCGCGGTGCACGACCTGCTCGGCAAGGCCCACGGCCTGAGCGTGTGCGACATGCTCGGCGGCGCGACGACCGATCAGGTCGACTCGTACTGGTCGCTGACGCTCGACGACCCCGACGAGACCGCCCGCGTCGCGGCGGAGAAGGTCGCCGAGGGCTATCCCCGCCTCCAGATGAAGGTCGGTGGACGGCCGGTCGAGGTCGACATCGAGGCGATCCGGAAGGTGTCGGAGGCGACCGGCCGCACACCACTGGTCGTCGACGCCAACCGGGCGCTGCTCACGCGCGACGTCCTGCGGATCGACCGGGAGTGCGCCGACATCCCGTTCGTGTTCGAGCAGCCCTGCAACACCATGGAGGAGATCGCCGCGATCCGGCCCCAGCTGGGCCACCCGGTCTACCTGGACGAGAGCGCCGAGGACCTCGGCGAGGTGCTGCGGGCGATCTCGCTGGGGGTGTGCGACGGGTTCGGCCTCAAGGTCACCCGGCTGGGCGGCCTCGGGGCCATGGCCACCGTCCGCGACGTCTGCGAGGCACGCTCGCTGCCCCACACCTGCGACGACTCGTGGGGCGGGGACATCATCGCGGCGGCCTGCGTCCACGTCGCCGCGACCGTGCACCCCCGCCTGCTGGAGGGCGTCTGGATCGCCGAACCCTTCATGGACCGCCACTACGACTCGGCGCACCCGGTCCGGGTCGAGGACGGCCGCATCCAGGTGCCGACCGGTCCCGGACTCGGCGTGGTCCCCGACGACGGCGCCTTCGGCGACCCCGTCGCATCGTTCGCCTAGATCGGCTCGGCGCTGCCGGGTGAGGACGAACACCCCGGCAACGTCCGCCAGTCCGCGGCGGCGGACGATCGTGCCAAGGTGAGCACCCAACGTGGCGACGGCGGTGGTGACCGCGCCACTCCCCGTACCAGGAGGACCTGTTCATGGTCGTGGCGCACACCGCGATAGCGATCGCCGTCATCGTCCTGCTCATCATCAAGGCCAAGGTCGACCCGGTGATCTCGCTGATCATCGGGTCGCTCTACCTCGGCCTCGCGACGGGTGTCGGCTTCGCGGCGACGCTGGCGGCGATCGCGACCGGCTTCGGCGAGATCATGGCCGAGGTCGGCCTGCTCATCGGCTTCGGCGTGCTCATCGGGGCACTGCTCCACGCGGTGGGCGCCTTCCGGAAGATGGTGGCGCTGCTCGTCAGCCGGGTCGGTGCGCAGCGGCTCCCGTACGCGTTGACGGCGGCGATGTCGACGGTCTTCCCGTCGATCTACGTGGACGTGCAGGTCGTGCTGGCCTCGCCGGTGGCGCGGTCGACGGCGCCGTTCATCGGCCGGACCGGCCTGCCCCTCATGGCCGGTGCGCTCGGTGCCGGGATCTTCGCCGGCTACGTCTTCGTGATCCCGGGACTGGCCGCGATCTCCATCGCGGGCCTGCTCGACGTCCCGCTCGGGACCTGGCTGGTCTACGGCTTCGTGCTGGGCCCGTTGACCGCGATCGTGACGACGATCGTCCTGCGGCTGCTCCTGCGTGGCCGCTACTGGAACGCGGCCACGGACGAGCAGGTGGACGAGGCCATGGCCGAGCAGGAGAGCGCCGAGCTGGTCGAGGAGGAGAGGTCGACGCCTCCGCTGCTCGTGAGCCTGCTGCCGATCCTCGTGCCGCTGGTGCTGATCGCGTTCGGCGCGTTCGCCGAGCTCCTGGAGTTCTCCAACGACTTCATCGCCTTCCTCGGCGACGCCAACTTCGCGCTCTTCCTCGGCCTGGTCGGGGCCTACGTGCTCTGCCGGCGCACGCTGGGCTCGGCGGAAACGGACACCGCGATGAGCGAGGGCTTCCACACCACCGGCGCGATCCTGCTCATCACCGGCATCGGCGGGTCCCTGGGAGCCGTCATCGGGGAGACCGGGCTCGACGCGATCCTGGCCGGCCTCTTCGCTGCCGACGCGGGGGCGCCGGTCGTCCTCAGCATCCTGCTCGCCTGGCTCATCGCGGCGGTGCTGCACCTGGCGATCGGTTCGGTGTCGGTGGCGGCCATCGCAGCCGCCGGGATCATCGGCCCGGTGCTCGGGTCGATCGACGTCGCGCCGATCGTCATCGGGCTCGCGATCGCCTCGGGCGCGATGTTCGCGCTCCAGGTGAACAGCAACTTCTTCTGGATGTACAAGTCGCTGCTCGGGCTGTCGACCCAGGGGACCTTCAAGACCCTGACGATGGGCACCTCCATCGCCTCGGTCGTCTCGCTGCCGATGGTCATGGCGGTGGCGCTCATCGCATAGGGGGAGAAATCGGGCGACCAGCAGGCTGCCGCGCGCGATGCTGTGCCGGTGGACGTGGGCGAGCCGGTCTGGCAGGACCTCGAGAGTCCGCGCGACCTGACCAGGGACGAGCGCCGGTTGCTCGAGCAGTTGGTCGGCGTCGTCGGCGAGCAGGTGCTGCAGCGTCAGCTGGACGCCGCCGTCGTCACGGCCCGCTGCCGCTGCGGGTGCTCCTCCGTTCGGCTGCACAGCACTGAGGCGCCCGTGGCGGAGGGGCAGGTCCGCCAGCTCTCGGGCCCCGGCCGCTCGGACCACTTCTCCGTCGATGCGCGCAGTCGCGCTCCGGGGTTCCCGGACGTGCACGTCGTCCTGCACGTCGTCCAAGGGCGGGTCGAGGAGCTGGAGTTGTTCGCCGGAGAGGGGGTCGCCGTCCCGCTCGCCGACCTCGCTGACCCGACCGACGTCACCGTGGCCTGAGCACCTGCGCGCGGGTGCTCAGACCTGCAGTGCGCCGCAGGCCCCGTCGCGGGTCGCCCGGACGAGGGGGCGCGGGTCAGCCCAGGGACGCCGTCATGATGACGTTCTCGGGGGTGACCGTCGTGCACTCGAGGGTGAGCGGCCCGGCGTTCACGCTCTCGCCCTCGCTGCAGGAGACCTCCTGGCCGGCGATTCCGACGGTGGCCCGGCCGTCCTGGACCTGCCCGAGGGTCACGGTCGTGCCGAGCACCTCCACCTCGGTGCCGTCGCCGGAGAGCGTGACCACGCAGGAGCTCCCCGAGCACTCCACGCCGGATTCGGTGCTCATGGCGGTGTCGGTCTCGGACGGCATGGCGGTCTCGGTCTCGGTCTCCTCCGCCATCGTCGTCTCGGTCATCTCGCCGTCGGCGGGGGTCTCGGTCGCGGTGTCCAGTGCACTCGTGGCATCGGACACGGGCTCGTCGGAGCACGCGGAGAGCGGGACGAGCAGCAGGCCGGCGGCGGCGAGGCCGGACGCCAGGCGGCGGGTGCGGGTCGGAGAAGTGGCCATGCCGGGAGCGTAATGTGATCCAGATCACTTTGCGCCCGGTGCGGGCAAAGCTTCACGTCAGCGTGACCTGCCCGCCACCTACGGGCCGGCCCGAGGGCGGGTCGCGTCGCGGATGACTGATCCGCAGCCTCCTGGAGCATCCTCCTCGCATGCCGGTCGACCTGCACCTGCTCGACGTCCTGGCTGCGGCCGCGGTCGAGGACGTCGACGTCGTCGTCGAGGACGACATCGCGCTCAGCGAGGCCCTCCAGGCGCTGGCGGTCTTCCTCGCCTCCATCCTGCTCGCGGTGCTGCTGCGGCGGCTGCTGGTCCGCGCCGTCGACCGCGACGCGAACCGGCACGTCGGGCTCGTCGCCGGTCGCTTCCTCGGGCTGGTCGCGGTCACCGTCGGCGTCGTCTACGCCCTGGACCTGCTCGGTGTGCAGATCGGCCCGCTGCTCGGCGCCCTCGGCGTGGGCGGCATCGCCATCGCGTTCGCCGCCCAGGACATGCTGCAGAACCTGATCGCCGGGGTGATGTTGCAGATCCGCCGTCCCCTGCGGCTGGGCGACCAGGTCGCCAGCGGTGACTTCGAGGGGGTCGTCACCGACGTCAACCTCCGGACGACGGTGCTGCAGACCTATGACGGCCTGATCGTCTACCTGCCCAACTCCGAGGTGCTCAAGAACCCCATCATCAACTACACCAGCACCCCGCTGAACCGGACGACGTTGGCCGTCGGGCTGGCCTACGACACGGACCTGGTCCGCGCCCGGGAGGTGCTGCTGGCCGCCTGCGCAGCCGCGGACGGGGTCGCGGACACCCCGCCCCCGGAGGTGTGGGTGGAGGAGTTCGGCGACTCCTCGATCAACCTCGCGGTGCGGTACTGGCACCCTGCGGACATCGCCAGCCGCTGGCGGGTGCGCAGCGGCGTCGCGATCTCCGTGAAGTCCGCGCTGGACCAGGCCGGCATGACCATCCCGTTCCCCCAGCGGGTCCTCTGGTCGGGGGAGCGGGACTGACCGGCGCCCGGGGTCAGGGCCGGATGACCACGTCGGTGCCCCGGGCGCGCACCACCAGACCCTCCGCCGCACCCTCGATCGCCGTGAGCTCCTGGCCGAAGGGCAGCGGGTCCAGCGGCACCCGCAGCGAGAACCGCTGCCCGAGCAGCAGCCGGCTGGCCGGGGCGAGGTCGGACTCGGTGTCCAGCGCGGTGGGGGCGATCGACAGCGCGCCGCCCTGCGGCGACAGCTGGGCCAGTGCGGAGGCCGACACGGACTGGCCGAGGAGGTCGACCGTCCCGGTCAGCAGCACCTCCTCCCCGGGTGCCGGCCCGAGGCTGACCGGGCGCCCGGTGACCTCGAGGTAGCGGTTGAGGTCGTCGTAGCCCAGGAACGCCTCCCCGACCGACCGCTCGATCCACACCGGCGCGGGGTCCTGGGTGAGGAGGTCGTGGAAGGAGACGTGCACGCCGGAGAGCCGGGCGTGCACCTCGTCGACCGACATCGGCCCCGACGACACCTCGCGGAGGCTGACCTCGACGTCGTCGTAGCGGCCGTCCACCGCCTGGAGCAGGAAGAAGGCGCCGTGCACCTGCACCTGCGGACGGTCGGCGACGCCGGTCGCCTGCTGGATGTCGCGCGCCAGGAGCGACTCGGCCCCCCATCGGGCCAGCCGGTCGGTCCCCCACAGCAGCAGCAGCGTGCCCACCACCACGGACACCCCCACGAGCACGGTCCGCCGTGCCGGCCGGGGGCGTGGTGCGGTCACACCGTGGGCGGTCGCCCCGCCGACGTCCGAGTCGACCCAGCCGTCGTGCGCGGGCTCGTCGCCACCGGTCACCGTCGTCCCACCTCCGCCCCCGCCGGCAGGCTCTCGCGTGCGCCGTCCTCCCGGGCCTGGTCCTCCCGCACCTGGTCCTCCAGCGACTCGTCCCGCACCACCTCCGGGCCTCCGCTCCGGGCCCCTGCGGCCCCGGTGCGGCGCAGCTCGTCGATCGGCACCGACTCGGTGCGGACCCGCTTGCTGGGCCAGCTGGCCGCCCGTCCCAGCAGGGTGAGCACGGCGGGGGTGAGCACCGGACGGATCAGGAAGGTGTCGATGAGCAACCCGGCGGCCATGGTGAACGCCACCTGCCGGAACGTCTGCAGCGGGATGATCGCCACCATCCCGAAGGTGGCGGCGAGGATCAGCCCGGCCGCGCTGATCGCCCGGGACGTGGCCGGCATCGCCAGCATGATCGCCTTGCTCAGCGGATGTCGGGTGGCCGCCTCCCAGATGGAGCCGACGGCGAACACGTTGTAGTCCGACCCCAGCGCCAGCAACAGCACGGCGGTCGCGAACGGGACGTAGAAGGCCAGTCCGGGGTCACCGAGCACCACCTGGAAGAGAAGGACGCTCAGCCCGAGCGCCGCCGCGACGCCCAGCGCGCTGCAGGCCATCAGCACCAGCGGGGCGCAGAGCGCGCGCAGGTACACGATCAGGATGAGCAGCTCCACCAGCAGCACCGCGGTCAGCGTTGTCCGGAGGTTCTCCCGGGTGATCGCGGCGAGCTCAGCGGCGATCGCGGTCTGCCCGGTCACCGCCACCTCGGCGTCCTGCAGCCCGGCCTCTGCGGCCAGGGTGTCCAGCTGGTCGGTGAGCCCGCGCAGGTCGCTGATCGCCGGAGCGGCCAGTGGGTCGCTGTCCAGGATCACGACGAAGCGGGCGGCGTCGCCGTCGGGGGAGAAGACGACGCCGAAGCCGTCGGGGAGCGGGTTCTGGGCCGGACCGAGCACCTCGGCCACCCCCGGCTGGGCCTCGATGGCCTGCTGCAGCTCCTCCAGCTCCGCCCGCTGCTCGATGACCGCGTCGCCCTCGACGATCACCTCGGTGGGGGCGATGACCCCCCGGATCCCGGAGTCCTCGAGCACCGCCGCGCCCCGGCTCACCGGGTCGTCGGCCGGCAGCCCCGAGGTGAAGGACAGGTCCAGGCGCATCTGCAGCAGCGGTGCCGCGGCCAGGAGCAGCACGACGGTCGCCAGCAGCGTCGCCACCGTCGCGCCGCGCCGGTCGACGACGATCCGGAGCAGCCAGCTGTTCCCGCGCCGACTCGGGGGGCGGCGTGAGGTGCGCAGGGTCCCCAGCCCGAAGAGCCGCTCGCCCAGGATCGCCATCAGCGCCGGCACCAGGGTCAGCGACACCAGGACCCCGATGACGACGGTCAGCGACAGCGCCGGCCCGAAGGCCTGGAACAGCTCGAAGTCCGCGGCCAGCAGGGCCGCGGTGCCGGCCGCGACCGTGATCCCGGCGACGGCGATGATCGGCGCGTTGGTGCGCACCGCCCGCCGGGTCGCCTCCAGCCGCGGGAGCCCACGGTCCAGCTGCTGCCGGAGGCCGGCGAAGAACAGCACGCAGTAGTCGGTGACCACCCCGATCAGCAGCGCGGCGATCAGCGGCTGCAACTGGTCGGGGAGCGCGAAGCCCAGCGCCGCGGCGAGCACCCCGAGGCTGCGGATGGCGACCAGGTACCCCAGCCCGGCGGCCAGCAGGACGACGAAGGGCGCCACGACCGAGCGGAAGGTGAGCCCGACGACGAGGGCGATCAGCACCAGGGTCGCGACCTCGAACAGGTGCAGCCGCGACTCGAGGTAGTCGGCCTGGGCGACCTGTGCCGGCACCACACCGGCGACGTAGGTCTGCACCGAGCTCTGGTTGTGGAAGTGGGCCGCGTACTCGCGGGCCAGGTCCCTGGTCCGTTCCAGCGACGTGTAGTTGGAGACGTACAGGTAGGTGACCGAGGTCTCCGGCGTCGAGGTGGGCAGCGGGACGGCGGCGACGATCTGCCCGCGCCCGGGCGGCACGTTGCCGTCCAGGTACGCCTGCGTGTGGGTGGCCGCCCACAGTGCGATGTCGGCCTGGGTGAGGACGCTGAGGCCGTCGGGGTCGTGCACCACCACGGAGGTCTGGGAGAGCACCGGCACCCGGAACAGCTCCAGAGACCTTTCCTGGACGGCGGCCGCCGGGCTGCCCTCCGGCAGCAGGTTGCCGATGTCGGCGCCGCCCCCACCGCCGGCGGTGGGGAGGAACGCCGACACCACCACGGTCAGCAGGAGCCACCCCGCCACCACGAACCAGCGGGCCTTGACGACGGCGTCCCGGTAGGCGCGCGCGGCCCGCCGCAGCGCGTACCGGGCCGGTCGGGTCGCCCATCGGACGGCGGCGGCCAGCGCGGTGAGCCAACGCGGGACGGCCGTGGCTGGCACCGGGGCCTCCAGCCTCGCGGTCCTACCGGATGGGCTCAGCAGCCGTAGGCTACCGGCGGTTGTGCGCCCGCGCTCGACGGTGAGAGGACGACCATGGCCGACCCCGAGACCGATGCCGGGACCAGCTCCCCGGACCCTGACGAGCGGTCCGGCCGTGCGGTGCGGTGGTGGCTGGCCGCGGCCACCTTCGTGCTCGGGGTCTTCGTCGGCGGGCTCGTCGTCGGGTTGCTGGATGACGGGTCGGCGCCGGTCCCGGTCGCCACCCCGGCCGGGCCGGCGACCGACGTCGGCCTCCCGCTGCCGGACGCCCCGCCCACGGGGGAGACCGCCGAGGTGGTCGTCAACGCCGCCTGCCTGCGCGCGGTCAACGGGGCGCAGGACGTCGTCGCCGCCATCGACGAGCTGGGTGAGGCGGTCGGCGAGTTCAACGCGGCCCGGCTGGACGAGGTCATCCGGCAGCTGCAGCCCCTGCAAGGGCGGCTGAGCGGCGACATCGCCGGCTGCCAGGTCGTCAGCGAGGTCGCGGAGGCGACACCCACGGGAACACCCACGGGGACACCCACGGGGACACCCACGGGGACGGCCCCCGGGACGCCCACGGGCACGTCACCCGCGAGCCCGGCGCCGCCGGCCACCACCGTCGCGCCGCCGAGCTGATCGGCCGACGCGCACAGGCAGGACACATGTCGAGCACAGTGGTGTGCGGACGAGCGCCGCGACGCTGGGGGCATGCCACCGACGACGTTCCCTGTCCACGACGCGACCGCACCAGTCGGAGGGGCGTCGGACATGGACGACGATGCCGGCGCGACCCGGCGGGACTTCCCGTTCCCCGAGGCCGGCGACCACCACATGCGGGAGTGGCCGCTGGTCTGGCACCCGCTACGCGGCCACTACGAGCGCACCTGCCCGCACGGCGTCGGGCACCCCGACCCCGACGACGTCGTGTACCTCCAGTCGGTCGGCGGCGTCTCCGGCGCGCATCCCTGTGACGGCTGCTGCATCGCGCCGCTGCGGGACTGAGCCTGCGGTCAGCGCGGCTTGGTGGCCAGGTAGACCGTGTTGGTCGCCGGTCGGTCCTGCAGCGGGTTGGGGAAGCTGACGACCTCGGCGGTGACGTCGACGAAGACCTCGGCCAGCACCGCCAGGTAGCCGTCCTCGGGCGGGTCGTTCGACCACAGCGAGAAGACCCCGCCCGGCCGCAGGTGCCGGGCCAGCCGCCGCGTGCCGTCGACCCCGTAGAAGCCGGCGCTGCCGTCGGCGAGCAGGTGTTGCGGTGAGTGGTCGATGTCGACGACGACGGCGTCGAACACCCGGTCCGGCACGGCCGGGTCGAAGCCGGTGCCCGTGGCCATCGTGAAGAAGTCCCCGTGCACGAACCGGCAGCGGGGGTCGGCGGTGAGCGTGGGGCCGACCGGCACCAGCCCGCGTTCGTGCCAGTCGATCACCGGCTCGAGCAGGTCGACCACCACCAGCTCGGCCACCCGCGGGTCGGCCAGCACGGCCTCCGCGGTGTAGCCGAGGCCCAACCCGCCCACCGCGACGGCCAGGCCGGGCGCGTCCGGGGGAGGCGCGTCGAGGCGGGCCAGGGCCAGCTGGGCCACCGCAACCTCGGCCACGGTGAACTGGGTGGACATCAGGAACTCGTCGCCGAGCTTCACCTCGAAGACGTCCAGGCCGGTCACCGGGTCCCGCCGCCGGCGCAGGCTCACCTCGCCGATCGGCGTGGGGCTCCAGTCGAGCTCCTCGAACCGGGCGCTCATCGGGTGACCACGGTCATCGGCCGAGCCTACGAGTCAGCGGGTGCGGTCCAGTCGATCCGGTCGGCCAGGCGGTGCAGCCGGGCGCCGAACGCCGGGTCGACCGAGGCGGCCCAGGCCACCCGGCCCAGCACGTGGTCGCGGAAGGTGCCGGGGTCGCGGCCCCGGGTCTGCGTCGTCCAGCCGTGGACGGCGCAGTTGTGCAGCAGCGCCCGCAGCGCGTCCCGCTCCGGCCTGGGCAGCGTGGGGTGGTCGTTGACCACGGTGCCCAGCACCGCCTGCCGGCGGGCGGCGCTGGTGGCCGAGGTCTTCGCCGCGTTCACCCGGAAGCCCTCCTCGGTCACCACATCGGTGACCAGGTCGGCGAACCGGTCGCGGGCGATCCGCCGGTCCCCGCTGAAGGTCAGGTCGTCGACGTACCGGGTGTACGTGCCACCGGAGGCGGCGGCGAGGCCGGCCAGTCGGCGGTCGAGGCGGTGGCAGACCAGGTTGGCCAGCGCCGGGGACGTCGGTGCCCCCTGCGGCAGGTGCGGCACCGTCAGCCGCTGCTCCAGGCGCCGGTGCCGCTCCCGCGCCTCGATGCCGTCCGGGGGCGGGATGCGCCGCCACACCTCGGTCGGCAGCACCGTCGTCATCAGGCCGGTGAGCACGTGGGCCACCGGCTCGGGCAACCCGGCGACGCCGAGCAGCAGGCCGTGCACCCGACCGGCGGCGACGCTGGCGAAGAACGCCTCCAGGTCCATCCGCAGCACGACCGCGGACCCGGCGTGCGGGGCGACCGCGGTGCGCACGGAGCGGCCGGGCACGCAGCCGTGGGCGGCGTCGTGCACCGGGACGCGGTCGAGCACGTGCCGCAGCAGTCGCCGCTGCGCCTCCTTGAGCCGCGGCTTGGGCGCGGCGAGCAGCCGGACCCCGGCCGGGCGCTGGACCACCCGCCACCGGTAGTGCCGCAGCGCCTCGCCGGCCGTGCGCTCCAGCCGGCGGGCGTCGGCGAACCAGGCCAGCTCGCCGGCGTCGACGTCGAGCAGCCGGGCGACCGCTGCCTGGTCGGGGAGGTCGGCGACCGGCCGCCGGCGCCGGGCCAGCTCGGTCGGCACCGGCTCCCACCGCACGGGCCGGGGGAGCGGGCGCCGGGACCGCCCGCGTTCCCACCCCCGCGTCGTCCGGACGACGGCGGCCAGCTCCCGCGGCCGGTCGACCGGGGCGGTGGGGTAGACCGTCTGCACCTCGCCGACCAGCGTGCCCACCCAGGTGCGGGCGCGGGCCTGGCCCAGTGCCACCGCCACCCGGCGGACCATCTCCCGCCGTCGCCACGGGCCGGCCAGCAGCGCGGTCGCGATCGCTGCGGCGGTGACGGCGGCCTGCCGCTCGGCGGTCATCGCAGCTCCCGGAGTGCACGGCGGGGCGGGCAGCCGCTCCTCGCTGGAGGCGCCGCCTGGTGCGCGGAGCGCACAGCGCGGCTCATGACGCGATGCCCGACCTGCTCACGATGCCCCGGGGTTGCCCCGGGGTGATCGGCGGTTGCCGATCGTCCTGCCCGCCCCGTCGTACACCCGGCCACCGTAGTGGTGTGCGGACCGCCGCCGGAGTCAGGTGCGGGACAGCCGGCCGCGGGATGCACCAGGATGGGCCCCCGTCGTCCCCGACCCCCTGGAGTGCCGCCGTGACCTCTTCGCCCTCCGGCCAGCCGCCGGCCCCGATGGCCGTGCCGGCCTTCTTCGTCTCGCAGCGGGTCACCATGATGGTCAACCGCTACGAGATCCGGGCCGCTGCCCCCGACGGCTCCGAGGGGCAGTTGCTGGCGCTGGCCGAGCAGAAGCGGATGAAGCTGAAGGAGGAGGTGGTCTTCTTCGCCGACGAGACGAAGAGCCGCGCGGTCTTCTCCTTCAAGGCCCGCCAGCGGATGGACGTCTCGGCCCAGCACGACGTCTTCGACGAGCACGGTGCACCGCTGGGCATGTTCAGCAAGCAGTTCGGGGCCAGCCTGCTCCGCTCGACGTGGAACCTGGAGGTGCCGGGGCTCTCCGCCCGGGGGCAGGAGCGCCGCCCGGCGATCGCCGTCCTGCGCCGGGTCTGGGACCTGGTCCCCATCGTCGGTGACGTACCGGTGCCCTTCGTCTTCCACTTCGACTTCGTCGACACCGCGACCGGCGCCCCGGTGCTCACCAGCGAGCGGAAGAAGTCCGTCCGCGACCGCTACACCGTCACGGTGCCGGACCCGCGGCTGGACTTCCGGGTCGCCGCCGCGATGGCCGTCGCCCTGGACGCGCTGCAGAGCCGCTGAGCCGGGCGGGCGCTACAGGTAGCGGCTCTCCAGCTCCGCGAAGAACGCCTTCGCCAGCGCGGTGAAGTCGGCCTCCCGGACGGCGATCTCGTCGCCCACCCGGTAGTGGAGCACGGTGCGACCCGGGTCGAGCCTGATCTGCTTGTCGGCGATCATCGTGCGGCCGTGCACCAGCGACCCGGCGATCAGCCGCACCTCGTTCAGCGCGTTGCCGTCTGCGCCCTCGATGCCCCGGCCGCGGTGCACGAACCAGTTCTCCAGCACCACGACCAGGTCGTTGAAGAAGACCGGTTCGAACTCCCGCAGGGCAGCCGGCTCGGTGGCGGCGGCCAGGGCCCGGTAGGCGTCGAGGCGGTCGTCGACCGCCGCACGCCGTCCGTCGATGTAGTCCAGTGCGTACGTGCTCTGACACAACACGGCTGCTCCTCACCCGATCGCGACGCTGCGTCCCGGCTGGCACCTCCAGGGTGGCACTCCGTACGGCGATCCGGAACCGGTCCGGGTGCGGGACCGCCGGTCAGGCCCAGCTGGAGTCGGGCTGCAGGCTGCGGGGGACCGGCAGCGGGGGGAGCGGGGTCGGTGTCCGTCGGGGCTGCCCGCGGCCGGGGAGCTGCAGGTCCGGCCGGGTCCGCGGCTCGGGGGCCGCTCGGTCCGGCCGGGGGAGGCGCAGGTCGGCCAGGTGCACCCAGCTGGCGCGGCGCAGCCCGCCGACGACGGCCTGGACGCGTACCCAGCAGGTGCCGTCGGGCTCGTGCGCCCAGCCGAGCAGGACGGCGGGGCGCCAGTCGTCGTCGATCAGGAACTCCACCGGCAGTGGCTCGCCCAGCAGCGACGTCATCTCCTGCACGAGCGCGACTTTAGGTGCGCGGGCGATCACTGAGCGGCAGGCGCGCGTGCGCCGCCCCGGCCGGGAAGGGCGCCGGGGCGCCGTGCGTTGTCCCGGACAACCAACGCGAAAGGCTCTTCCCCATGCGCATCCCGCTGTCCGTCCTCGACCTCGCCCCGATCGCTCGCGGGGAGACCGTCAGCAGCAGCATCGCGGCCAGCGTCGCCCTGGCGCAGCGCGCGGAGGAGCACGGCTACCAGCGGGTCTGGTACGCCGAGCACCACAACATGCCGACCATCGCGTCCTCGGCGACCAGCGTGCTCATCGCCCACGTCGGTGCCCGGACCAGCCGGATCCGGCTCGGTGCCGGCGGCGTCATGCTGCCCAACCACGCGCCGCTGACCATCGCCGAGCAGTTCGGCACCCTCGACGCGATGTACCCGGGCCGGATCGACCTCGGTCTGGGCCGCGCGCCGGGCTCGGACCAGAACACGATGTACGCACTGCGCCGGGACCCGAACTCCGCCGACACCTTCCCGCAGGACGTGCTGGAGCTGCAGGGGTACCTGACCGGCTCGAGCCGGGTGTCCGGCGTCGACGCGATCCCCGGCAAGGGCTCGGACGTCCCGCTCTACGTGCTGGGCTCCTCGCTGTTCGGGGCGCACCTGGCTGCCGCGCTGGGCCTGCCCTACGCCTTCGCCAGCCACTTCGCGCCGCAGGCCCTGGAGGCCGCCGTCGCCACCTACCGGCGGGAGTTCCAGCCCTCCGCCCAGCTCGACGTCCCCCACGTGATCGCCGGGGTGAACGTCATCGCCGCCGACACCGTGCGCCAGGCGGAGGAGAACCTGCAGGCGGTGCGCCGGACCATGGCCGTCGGCCTGTTCGGCCGGGGCCGCAGCTTCACCGACGAGGAGGCCGACCTGCTGCTCGAGCAGGGGGCCGGGCAGCACGTCAGCTCGATGTTCACCTACGCCGCGATCGGCACGCCGCGCGAGATCGGCGACTACCTCGAGGGCTTCCGCAAGCAGGCCGACGCCGACGAGCTGATCGTCGCCCACCAGGCCCCCACCACCGAGGGCCGGCTGCGCTCGGTGACCCTGACCGCGGAGGCCATGGAGTCCGTCAGCGCGTAGCCGTGTCAGGCGGTGGGGCGGGTGCCGCCGATGAAGCCGCTCCACCGCATCGACGTGACGCGGAGGACCGAGCCGCTCTGCGGCGCCTCCAGGATCTGACCGCCCCCGAGGTAGATGGCCACGTGGTGGATGGTCGCGGGGTTGTTCGTGTTGGTGGCCCAGAAGACCAGGTCGCCGCGCTGCAGCTCCGACCGGGAGACCTTGGGCAGGGCCGCGTACTGGGCGCGGCTGTTGCGCGGGATCGAGATGCCGGCCTGGGCGTACGCGTAGCGGGTGAGCCCGGAGCAGTCGAAACCGACGATGCCGGCGTCCACGCCCCAGCCCATGCTCGGTCCGTTGAGCGAGCCGCCACCCCAGGAGTAGATGGTGCCCAGGTGGCGCCGGGCGGCGGAGATCGCGGTCTCGACCGCGGAGGAGTCGCCGGTGCCGGCGGAGGCGCCGCTCTGCGGTGCGGAGACGAGGGAGCGGGTGGGAGCCGGCGTCCGCTCGGCGGTCGCCCGCTCGGCCGCAGCGCGCTCCGCCGCAGCCCGCTCGGTCGCGGCGCGCTCGGCGGCGGCCGCCTGCTGGGCGGCGTGTTGCGCGGCAGCGGCGCGGGCGCCCTCCAGGCCGAGGAGGGCCTGCTGGGCCTGGGCGAGCTCCTGCTCCAGGGTGGCCCGTCGGGCTGCCAGGCCGGAGGCCTGCGCGCGGGCGCCGGCCTCCAGCTCCTCGGCGGCGGCCAGCGCGTCCTCGGCCTCCTCCTTCAGCGTCGCGGCCTCGGCCAGGGTGGCGTGCGCAGCGGTCTCGGCGGCGCGGGCCCGCTCCTCGGCGGCCGTCACCTCGACGACGACGTCACCCTGGTGGGCGCCGGCGGCCTCGAGGAGGGCGGCGCGCTCCAGCATCTGGGCCGGCCCGTCGGCGGTGGTCAGCGCCTCCAGCGTCGGGGAGGTGCTGCCCTGCTGGTAGCTCTGCCGGGCGAACGCGGCGATGGCCGTGCGGGCGGTCGCCAGTTCGGCGGCGGCGGCGTCTGCGGTGGCCGCGGCGGCGTCGGCGGCGGCCTGGGCGACCTCGTACTCGGCCTGCTCTGCCTGGAAGGTGTCCAGCGCGATCGCCGACCGGGCCCGGGCGGCGTCCACCTCGGCCTGGGCGGTGGCGAGCTCGGCAGACAGGGCGCCGACCTGCTGTGCGGCGGTGTCCTGCTGCTGCCGGGCAGCGCCGATCTGCTCGTCGGAGGGGTTGGTCGGGGTCGCTCCGGCGGTGCCGGGAGCCGCCACCAGGCAGAGGGCCGCCACGACGACCACCCCGGCCATGCGGCGCACCGGACGCTGGCCGGTCCGTCGCTGGGTCGTTGCCTCGGTGCCCATGTCCTCGTGTCCCTCCACTGCCCTCGTTCACCCGATCAGGTGACCTGACAGAGAGGTCGGACGTTCCGGCACGCTCCTTGAGCCTCTCGACACCATGAGTTGTAGAAAGCAACTCGCGGCCTGGGCCTGGTCACTCGGGGCACGGGCAGCGCAGGGGAGACCATGGGGGCATGAACGTCTTCACCGACTACGCCGAGACGCACTGGGTCCCGATCAACGGCGACATGGTGACCGTGCAGACCATCGACACCGCGGGGAAGCGGGAGACGCACGTGCTCTCGGTGCCGGACGCGCTGGCCCAGTTCAAGGTCAAGTACCCGTTCGTGGACGACGCCCAGGCCGCCGCGCTCTTCGCCCAGGGCGGCTGAGCCGCCGCAGCGAGGTCCGGATCACGGCACACCGGGCGGCATCAGGGCGTTGACCGGGTGTGACGCTCCGCTTCCTCGTCCTCGGCGACTCCCTCGCGTTCGGCACCGGCGCCGCGACGGCGCGGGACACCCTCGGCGCACGACTGACCCGTTCGCTGCAGGAGGCCGGGCACGACGTCGACCCGCAGGTGGTCGCGGTGCCCGGTGCCACCTCGCTCGACCTCGCCGCCCAGGTCCGCCGGGTGACCGGGTCCGTCGACGTCGCGTTGATCGTGGTCGGCGCCAACGACCTGACCCGGCAGGTGTCACCGGTCCGGGCGGCCGAGGCGCTGGGCGCGGCCGTCCAGGACCTCCGGAGGACCGGCGCGGCGGTGCTGGTCGTCCCCACGCCCGACCTGTCGTCGGTGGCCTGGGTGCCGCCGGCCCTGCGGCCGGTCGTCGCGGGCATCTGCGACCTGCTGCGCAACCGGCAGACCGTCGCCGCGGAGCGGGCCGGTGCCGTCGTCGCCCCGGTCGCCCCGGAGCTGGCCCGGCGGTTCGCCGCCGACCCCTCGCTGTTCTCCGCCGACCGCTTCCACCCGTCCTCGGCCGGCTACGCGCTGGTCGCCGAGGCCCTCGCCCCGCCCCTGCTCCGCCTGGTCGACGAGCGCACCGACGCGGCGGCCTGACTCAGCCGGCGTCCGGCGGGGGCACCCGGCAGGCCGCCGTCCCGCCGGGGAGCCTGTGCCGATTGGCCGCCACCAGCCGGTAGGCGATCGGGGCGACCCACCGCACCGGCGGCACGGAGAGGACGACGCCGGGCACCGACCACGGCAGACCCGCCGCCCGCAGGGCCTGCGCGACCGCCGGTGCACCACCGGCCACCGCGCCGTCCCGGTCGAACCACAGCACCTCCGTCTGCGCCCGTGCGGCGCTCACCCCGGCCGCCGCCAGGTCGGTGTACTGCCACGGGACCACCTGCACGTCGGCCGGCAGCAGCCGCCGGGCGACGTCGGCGCAGCGGGTGCAGAAGGCGCAGTCGCCGTCGAAGACGAGCGCAGGTCCGGTCACAGGGGTCATCGTGCGTCTCCACATCGACTCGCAGGACGCCGAACGGGCCGGCACCCCAGTGGGGTACCGGCCCGTTCGGTTGCGTCCTTCGTTCAGCTGGTCGGGACGCCGCCGGCCCGCAGCGCGCCGAGCAGGTCGTGGTTCAGCCGGGAGATGGTCTCCATCGAGATGCCCTTGGGGCACACGGCGGAGCACTCGCCGATGTTGCTGCAGCCACCGAAGTCCTCGGCGTCCTGCTGGGCCACCATCTTCAGCACCCGGCTGTCCCGCTCGGGCTGGCCCTGCGGCATGAGCCCGAGGTGGGAGACCTTGGCCGCGGTGAACAGCATGGCCGAGCCGTTCGGGCAGGCGGCCACGCAGGCACCGCACCCGATGCACGTCGCGGCGTCGAAGGCGGCGTCGGAGTTCTTCTTCGGCACCGGGGTGGAGTGCGCCTCGGGAGCCGTGCCGGTGGGGGCGCTGATGAACCCGCCGGCGGAGATGATCCGGTCGAACGCCGACCGGTCGACCGCGAGGTCCTTGACCACCGGGAAACCGCCGGCGCGCCAGGGCTCGATGTCCAGCACGTCACCGTCGGAGAACGACCGCATGTGCAGCTGGCACACGGTGGTCTGCTCCGGGCCGTGCGCGATGCCGTTGATCATCAGACCGCAGGAACCGCAGATGCCCTCGCGGCAGTCGTGGTCGAAGGCCACCGGGTCGTCGCCGTCGAGGATCAGCTTCTCGTTGAGCACGTCGAGCATCTCGAGGAACGACATGTCGGGCGAGACGTCGGTGACGTGGTAGGTCACCATCTTGCCCTTCTTGGTCCGGTCGCGCTGACGCCAGATGCGCAGCGTCAGGCTCATCGTCCGGGTCTCTGTGCTGGTCACTTGTAGCTCCGGTGTGCTGTCACTTGTAGCTCCGCTGGGCAAGGTGGACGTACTCGTACTCGAGGGCCTCGCGGTGCAGCACCGGCGGCTCGCCCTCCGGGGTGTACTCCCACGCGGCGACGTAGGCGTAGTTCTCGTCGTCGCGCAGCGCCTCACCCTCCGGCGTCTGGCTCTCGGCCCGGAAGTGACCGCCGCAGCTCTCGTTGCGGTGCAGTGCGTCGACGCACATCAGCTCGGCGAGCTCGATGAAGTCGGCGACCCGGCCGGCGTGCTCCAGGTTCTGGTTGAAGATGCCCTGCTCGCCGGAGACCTTGACGTTGGTCCAGAACTCGTGCCGGATCTCCGGGATCCGGTCCAGCGCCTTGCGCAGGCCCGGCTCCGAACGCTCCATCCCGCACAGGTCCCACATCAGCTTGCCCAGCTCGCGGTGGAACGAGGCGACCGTGCGGGTGCCGTTGATCGACAGCAGCCGCTCGGTCTGGGCGCGGACGGACTGCTCGGCCTCGACCGCCGCAGGGTGGGTGGCGTCGACGGCGGGGAACGGCCCGTCGGCGAGGTAGTTGCTGATCGTGCTCGGGAGCACGAAGTAGCCGTCGGCCAGGCCCTGCATCAGCGCGCTGGCACCCAGCCGGTTGGCGCCCTGGTCGGAGAAGTTGGCCTCACCGATGACGAACAGGCCGGGGATGTTCGACGACAGGTCGTAGTCGACCCAGAGCCCGCCCATCGTGTAGTGCACGGCCGGGTAGATCCGCATCCCGGTCTCGTAGGCGTTCTCACCGGTGATCCGGTTGTACATGTCGAAGAGGTTGCCGTACTTCGCCTCGATGGCGGCCTGGCCGACCCGGGCGATGGCGTCGCTGAAGTCCAGGTAGACGCCCAGGCCGTTCGGCCCGACCCCGCGGCCCTCGTCGCAGACCGCCTTCGCCTGGCGCGAGGCGATGTCGCGGGGCACCAGGTTGCCGAACGCCGGGTAGTTGCGCTCGAGGTAGTAGTCCCGCTCGTCCTCGGGGATGTCCTTGGGGTTGCGGTCGTCGCCGCGCTCCTTGGGCACCCACACCCGACCGTCGTTGCGCAGCGACTCGCTCATCAGCGTCAGCTTCGACTGGTAGTCGCCGCTGACCGGGATGCAGGTCGGGTGGATCTGCGTGTAGCAGGGGTTGGCGAAGAGCGCGCCGCGCTTGTGCGCCCGCCAGGCCGCCGTGACGTTGGAGCCCTTGGCGTTGGTGGAGAGGTAGAAGACGTTGCTGTAGCCACCCGAGGCCAGCACCACGGCGTCGGCGAAGTGGCTGGTGATCTCGCCGGTGATCAGGTGCCGGACGACGATGCCCCGGGCCTTCCCGTCGACGACGATCAGGTCGAGCATCTCGGTGCGCGGGTGCTGCTCGACGTTGCCCAGCCCGATCTGCCGCTCGAGCGCCTGGTAGGCGCCGTAGAGCAGCTGCTGGCCGGTCTGGCCACGGGCGTAGAAGGTGCGCGAGACCTGGGCGCCACCGAAGGAGCGGTTGTCCAGCAGGCCTCCGTACTCGCGGGCGAACGGCACGCCCTGGGCCACGGCCTGGTCGATGATCGCGGCGCTGACCTCGGCCAGCCGGTAGGAGTTGTCCTCGCGGGAGCGGAAGTCGCCGCCCTTGACGGTGTCGTAGAACAGCCGGTGCACGCTGTCGCCGTCGTTGCGGTAGTTCTTGGCCGCGTTGATGCCGCCCTGGGCCGCGACGCTGTGCGCGCGCCGGGGGCTGTCCTGGAACCAGAAGTTCTTGACCCGGTAGCCCATCTCGGCCAGCGTGGCCGCCGCCGAGCCACCGGCCAGGCCGGTGCCGACGACGATGATCGAGAGCCGGCGGCGGTTGGCCGGGTTGACCAGCCGGGCGCGGAACTTGCGCTCGTTCCAGCGGTCGGGGAGCGGGACGTCGCGGGGTGCCGTGGTGTCGGCGATGGGCTCGCCCACGGTGAAGAGCTCGAGAGGCATGACGGTGTCCTTCTCTCTCAGTCGATCAAGCCGAAGGCGACGGACAGCGGTACGAGCAGGAAGCCCACGGTGATGACCCCTGCGACGAGGTAGGCGAGGCCGTTGACGGCGCGCTCGCGGCGCTTGTTCGTCTGGCCGAGGGTCTGCGTGGCGGCGAAGATGCCGTGCCGCAGGTGCAGGCCGAGCAGCACCATCGAGACCACGTAGAAGAGCGTGATCGGGATGTTGGAGAAGCTGGCGACCAGACGGTCGTAGGGCGTGGAGTCGTGACCCACCGGGTTCACCGCACCGAGCGTGAGGTCCAGGATGTGCCAGATGATGAACAGCGCCAGGATCAGCCCGCCCCAGCGGACGGTGCGCGAGGCGAAGCTCTGCTGCACCCGCTTCTTGGTCACGTAGGGCACCGGGCGCGCGCGCCGGGCCTGCCGCCACAGCGAGATGGCCGCCCAGAAGTGCAGCACCACCGCGGCGAGCAGCACGAGCCGGATGATCCACAGCGCCGTCTGCGCCGGGAGCGCCGGCTCCCCGATGGTGCGGATCCACCCGGAGTAGCTGTTGAACGACTCGGGACCCGAGAAGGCCTTCAGGTTGCCCACCATGTGGGCGAGCAAGTAGAGGATCATGATGATCCCGCTGACCGCCATGACGGTCTTCTTCACGACCGAGTTGTCGAACCGGCCGGTCTTGGGGGCCCTGCGCTGGGCCGGCTGCGTCGTCACTGTCGCCACAGGGCCAAAGGTAAGCCCAGTGCCCACATGACACCCAGGTGAACGCACCGTGACACAGCTCATGTAAGGCGACCCTGACCGGTCCCGGGCTCCGGCCCGGCCCGGAAACGGCGTTGCCACCCAGGGAGACGGCGGCCTCGGGGGTGGAGGAAGATCGTCCTCACCCCAGTCCGGTGCCCCGAGAGGACGACGACGTGCCTGGACCCACCCGCGGCTTCCTCGGCCGCCGCCGCGCGGCCGGAGACCCCCGGCTCCCACCCGGCCAGTACGACGCCGGCAGTGACTGGCCGGTGCTGACCGCCGAGCCCACGCCCCGGATCGCCCCGGAGACCTGGAGCATCACCGTCGACGGCGAGGTGGCCACCCCGACCACCTGGACCTGGGACGAGGCGCACGCGCTGCCGTCGGCCGAGTACCGCGGCGACATCCACTGCGTCACCACCTGGTCGAAGTTCGACACCCGGTTCGGCGGCATCAGCGTCGACTCGCTGCTCGACGTCGCCCAGCCCACGGCCGAGGGCCGGTTCGTGATGGCGACGTCCAAGACCGGCTACACCACCAACCTGCCGATCGAGGACGTCACCGGTGGCAAGGCGTGGCTGGTGTGGGAGTTCGACGGCAAGCCGTTGACCGCCGAGCACGGCGGGCCGGTGCGGATGCTGGTGCCGCACCTGTACTTCTGGAAGAGCGCCAAGTGGATCAGCCGGATCACCGTGCTCAAGCGCGACCAGCCCGGCTTCTGGGAGCAGAACGGCTACCACGACCGCGGCGACCCGTGGAAGCAGCAGCGGTACCAGGGTGACTGACGGAGGACGCGCGCCGGCCGGGGGATGGCGGACGGCGACGGTCGCCGGGCTGCGTCGGCCGATCGCCCGGGCGGTGGAGCTGCGGCTGGACGTGCACGACCGCATCGACCACCTGCCCGGCCAGCACTACGTCGTCCGGCTGACCGCCGAGGACGGGTACACCGCGCAGCGTTCGTACTCGGTGGCCTCGGCGCCGGGTGACCCGCTGGTGGAGCTGTTCGTCGAGCGGCTGGACGACGGCGAGGTCTCCACCTACCTCGCCGACGTCGTAGAGCCCGGTGACGAGCTGGAGGTCCGCGGCCCGATCGGTGGCTGGTTCGTCTGGGACGGCGTCACCCCGGCACTGCTGGTCGGTGGGGGGAGCGGCGTCGTCCCGCTGGTCGCGATGGTCCGGCACGCCCGGGCGCTGGGCAGGCTGGACCTGCTCCGGGTGGCGGTCTCCGCCCGCACGCTCGCCGAGCTGCCCTACGCCGACGAGCTGCTCGAGGCGGGGGCGCTGATCGCGCTCACCCGGGAGGCGCACGGCATCCGCCCGGCGGCCCGGCTGACCGCGATGGACCTGCTCCCGTTGTGGGAGCCCGGGCAGACCGCCTTCGTGTGCGGGTCCGCAGGCTTCGCCGAGTCGGCCAGTCAGCTCCTGGTGGGGCTGGGGCTGCCGCCGGAGTCGGTGCGGGTGGAGCGGTTCGGGCCGTCGGCGCTGGAGCTGCCGAAGCGCTGACCGGGGTGCCGGGACGCAGTCGCCTGCGTCCCGGCACCCGGTGTGGGTCAGGCGGCCGGCGGCACCTGCGAGGCGGTCACCAGCGGCGCCCGCTCCCAGACGCGGTGCTTGCCCATCGCGGCGATCAGGTCACCGGCCAGGGCGCCGGCGCTGTCCGCGGTGAGCACGCCGGGGCCGTCGACGTCGATGCCGGTGGCGGTCAGCACCTCGGCGCCGTCGCCCCATGCGCCGATCGCCTTGAGCTGGCGGTAGCTCTCCAGCAGCAGGACGACGGACTTCACGTCCTTCTCCTTCGGCGCACCGCCGGCGACGACGACCGCGTCGAACTCGATCGACCGCGCGGTCACGAAGGTCCGCTCCACGATCTCGGTGGCGCCCCCGTCGCTCAGCTCGCCGCCGGTGGGGGCGATCAGCTTGGTCATCGCGCCCTCCGCCTCCAGCGCCTCGCGCAGCGCGGTGACCCCGGCGATGTCGGCGCCGGGGCCGGCGACGACGCCGACCAGCCGGCCCTCGATCGGGTAGGACTCCCCGGTCACCTGGGCCAGCGCCGGGCTGGGCGCCAGGTGCTCGACCGGCGTCCCCTCCGGTGCCGGCAGGCCGAGGCCCTCGGCCACCGCGCGGCACAGCTCGGTGTCGATCTTCGCCAGCACGCCGAGCGTGCGCTCCTTGATCGCCTGCTCGTAGACCTTGCCGAGCTCGAACGTGTACGCCTCCGCGACGTGCTTCTGTTCGTCCGCCGAGAGGCTCGCGTAGAACAGCGCGGCGTGCGAGAAGTGGTCGTCGAAGGACGCCGGGGCGCCCCGGACGACCTCGCCGGCGACCTTCCGCGGGACGTGCACGTAGGCCGCCTGGCTCGCGTCGGCGAGGGTGGGGGAGTCGTCGTCCACGCTGTTCGGCTTGTACGCCGCCAGGCCCTCGGGGATCCCGTGCTGGTGGAAGCCGTCCCGGGAGTTGTCGTTGACCGGGGCGTGCGGGCGGTTGATCGGGATCTGGGTGAAGTTCGGGCCACCGAGCCGGCTCAGCTGGGTGTCCAGGTAGGAGAAGTTGCGGCCCTGCAGCAGCGGGTCGTTGGTGCCCTCGATGCCGGGCACCAGGTGACCGGTGTGGAAGGCGACCTGCTCGGTCTCGGCGAAGTAGTTCGTCGGGTTGCCGGTCAGCACCAGCTTCCCGATCCGCTGCACCGGGCAGAGCTCCTCGGGGACGATCTTGGTGGGGTCGAGCAGGTCGATCCCCTCGAAGGTCTCCTCGTCGGTGTCCGGCATGACCTGGACGCCGAGCTCCCACTCCGGGTACGCGCCGGCCTCGATGGCGTCGGCCAGGTCGCGGCGGTGGAAGTCCGGGTCGACGCCGGCGGCGATCTGGGCCTCCTCCCAGATGAGGGAGTGCACGCCGAGCTTGGGCTTCCAGTGGAACTTGACCAGCGACGTCTCGCCGTCGGCGTTGACCAGCCGGAAGGTGTGGATGCCGAAGCCCTCCATCGTCCGGTAGGAGCGCGGGATGCCCCGGTCGCTCATGTTCCAGATCGTGTGGTGGGTCGCCTCGGTGTGCAGGGAGACGAAGTCCCAGAACGTGTCGTGGGCCGACTGGGCCTGCGGGATCTCCCGGTCCGGGTGCGGCTTCCCGGCGTGGATGATGTCGGGGAACTTGATCGCGTCCTGGATGAAGAAGACCGGCATGTTGTTGCCGACCAGGTCCCAGGTGCCCTCCTTGGTGTAGAACTTCGTCGCGAAACCGCGGGTGTCGCGCACGGTGTCGGCCGAGCCGCGCGAGCCCAGGACTGTGGAGAACCGGACGAACACCGGCGTCTCCAGGCCCTCCTCGGCCAGCACCGCGGCCCGGGTGACCCCGGCCGCGTTGCCGTAGGCGGTGAAGACGCCGTGCGCCCCGGCGCCGCGGGCGTGCACCACGCGCTCCGGGATCCGCTCGTGGTCGAAGTGCATGATCTTCTCGCGGAGGTGGAAGTCCTCCAGCAGCACCGGCCCGCGGCGTCCCGCCTTCAGCGAGTGGTCGGTGTCCGGGATGCGGACGCCGTTGGGCGTGGTGAGGAACTCGCCGGCCTGGGCCCGGGGGTCCCGGCCCTTCTCTGGGCCCTCGTAGGCCACGCCGGTGGCGCTCACGGTGGCCGGGGCGGACTGGTCGGGCTGGCGCTTCGGGGGCATGCGGGAGCTCCTGTGCTCGGAGAAGGGGTCGGGGTCCGCTACCCGGTCCTCGGCGGTGGAGAAACGGCGTCCGGCGACGTGTGACGTGGTCGGTGTCGGGTGTGGTCGGGTCGGCAGCGGGTAGGCCCGCGCAGGACCGCGGCGCCCGACTGCCCGGCCGTCGTGGCAGGAGAGCACCGTGGGCACCACCCGTGAGGACCTCGGGGAGACCAACCCCTCGAACGAGGAGTTCGGCGACACCGACGCGGCGCGCGAGGAGCTCGGCGACACCGACGGTGCCACCGAGGACGAGCTGCAGGAGGCCTTCGACGTCATCGTCAGCGACGGTGCGCAGCGGCTGCACCGCAACTGGCGTGAGGTGCTCACGACCGGCTTCGCCGGCGGGCTCGAGGTCGGCACCGGGGTGCTGCTGCTGTTCGCCGTCTACGCCGAGACGGGCAGCCACCTGCTGGCCGGGCTGGCCTTCTCGGTCGGCTTCATCGCACTCTTGCTGGCCCGTAGCGAGCTGTTCACCGAGGGCTTCCTCGTCCCGGTGACCGCCGTGGCCGCCGGTCGGGCCAGCTTCGCGCAGCTGGGAAAGCTGTGGGGCGGCACCCTGGTGGCCAACCTGCTGGGCGGCTGGATGTTCATGTGGCTGGTCGTCCGGGCCTTCCCGGACCTGCGGGCCACGGCGATCGAGAGCGCCGTCCACTTCGTGGACTCACCGTTGGACCTGCAGTCGGCGTCGCTGGCCTTCCTGGCCGGCATCGCCATCACGCTGATGACCCGGATGCAGCACGGCACCGAGTCCGACCCGGCCAAGATCGTGGCTGCGGTCGGCGGCGCCTTCGTGCTGGCCGGGCTGCAGCTGTTCCACTCGATCCTGGACTCGCTGATCATCTTCGCCGCGCTGCACGCCGGGGCGCCGTTCGGCTACGGCGACTGGCTCGCCTGGCTCTGGTACACCGTGCTGCTGAACATGGCCGGTGGCCTGTTCGTGGTCACCCTCCTGCGGCTGGTCCGCAGCAAGGACATGATCAAGGAGGAGCGGGCGAAGGCAGGCGCCTAGGTCACCCCTGCCGGGCGGCTCGGCGGATCGCCACCACGTAGCGGTCCAGGGCCAGCCGCTGCGCGCGCCGGCTGACCGGGGCGCCGAGCCGGGCCAGCGGCGTCGCCAGCCGGGAGAACGCCCGCAGCGTGTAGACGACGTCGCCACCGGGCTCCAGCGTGACGACGAAGGACTCCTCACCGCTCTCCGGGTGCCCGGGCAGCGTGCCGTAGCCGAACCCGCGTCGCCCGGGCTCGTCGACCGCCCACACCACCCGGCAGGGGACGTCCAGCCCCAGCCTGCGCAGCCCCGCGGTCATCAGCACGACCGTGCCCGGGGTGCTGGCCGGCCCGTCGGCCTGGACGCGCAGACCCGCGCCCCGCTGGGCGGCCCAGCGGAAGACCGCGGCTGCGGCCCGGTCGAACTCCGCCCGGCCGGAGCCGACGACGGCGGACCGCTCGACGTGGTCGTAGCCGGCCGGCAGGGTCGCCTCCCGGGTGGCCCCGACCTCGGGGTAGGTGAACGGCGCGTCGGCCAGCTGCAGCAGCGTCGTGCGGCGGAGGAGTCCCACGCCGTCAGTGTCCCCAGCCGTGCCCCGGCCCGCCGGTAGGGTGCCCAGCACTGTGCTCCCCGCCGTCTCCGCCACCCGCTACGTCACCCCGCTGCGCGAGGGTGGCTCGTTGCCGGGGCTCATGGAGGCCGACGACCTCGGCACCTACGTGGTCAAGTGGCGGGCCGCCGGGCAGGGCGTCAAGGTGCTGGCCGCCGAGGTGGTCTGCGGGGAGCTGGCCCGCCGGCTGTCCCTGCCGGTGCCCGCGTTGGTGACGGTGGACGTCGTCCCGGAGCTGGCGGTGGGGGAGCCGGACCAGGAGGTCCAGGAGCTGCTGCGCAACTCCGCCGGGACCAACCTCGGGATGGACTACCTGCCCGGTGCACTGGACTTCGAGGCGGGTGCGGCCCAGGTCGACCCGGAGCTCGCCGGGCGGGTGCTCTGGTTCGACGCGCTGATCGGCAACGTGGACCGGTCGTGGCGCAACCCGAACATGCTCTTCTGGCACGGGCGGCTGCACCTGATCGACCACGGTGCCGCGCTGACCTTCCACCACAACTGGCCGGGGGCGCCCGCCGCCGTCCCCCGCGCCTACGACGCGGCCCAGCACGCCCTGGTGGAGTGCGCCCCCGACGTCGTGGCCGCCGACGCCGCGCTGGCCCCGCAGGTCACCGGCCCGCTGCTCACCGAGGTGCTGGCCCAGGTGCCCGATGCGTGGCTGGAGGGGCCGACGGCCGAGGAGCCCGCCGACGAGGTCCGCGCCCGCTACGTCGGCCAGTTGCTGCAGCGGCTGGCCGCCCGCGAGGCCTGGCTCCCCGGCGTCGTCGCGGCGGCCGAGGCCGGCGGCGCGGGGCGACGGACCGCGCCGCGGGGGCAGAACCGGCCGAGCTGGCTCGGTCCGCCGCCGCCCGAGGGCGTGACCCAGCGATGAGGGCTGTGACACTCAGGGACACCTTCGAGTACGCGGTGCTGCGGGTGGTGCCGCGGGTCGAGCGCGGGGAGTCGATCAACGCCGGGGTGCTCGTCTACTGCCGGCAGCGGGACTACCTGGGCTCGCGCGTGCACCTGGACGTCGACCGGCTGCGCGCACTCGACCCGACGGCGGACCCGGTGGCGATCACCGCCGCGCTGCAGGCGGCCGCCGACGTCTGTTCGGCCGCGGTCGCGGCCGGCGCGGCCGGGCGGGAGGCGCTGGGGTCGCGGTTCCGCTGGCTGACCGCGCCCCGCAGCACGGTCGTCCAGCCCAGCGCCGTGCACACCGGGCTCACCGCCGACCCGGACGCCGAGGCCGACCGGCTGCTGCAGGTGCTCGTCCTCCCCGTCACCGCCTGAGCCTGCTCGGGTGCGGCGAGCCCGCGTCACGCGTCGCTGGTCCGACACCGGGCGCGACACGCCCGAACACGCACAGGAGCCCCACAGGCAACTCTGGATTCTCCGTCCGTTCACCGCTTGGATGACCTGGCCGACCTAGCGTCCGTGGAACGTCCCACCCGACCAGAGGACTCCCCATGACGGACATCGTCCCTGCCCGCCGTCGTCTCCTGCTGCCGCTCCTGAACTCGGTTCGACATGGCAGCCGCAGCCACACGACGTGCTTCTACAAGTGCGGCAACGCCTGCGACTCCCCCGTGCCGAACAAGACGGACAACCCGACCATCGGCGAGGTCGTCGAGGGTGCGTTCAGCCGGCGGACCATGCTCAAGGCCGCCGGGGCCGGAGCCCTGGTCGTGGCGGCCGGTCCGCTGCAGGCCGCCCCGGCACGGGCCGACGATGCGGACCTGCTGAACTGGCGGCCGGCGCCCAACGCGCCGCTCACCTTCGAGCCGGTCGAGCAGAACCTGCTCGACGAACTGGTCACTGCCACCGGCTACACCCACGGCGTGGTGATGCGCTGGGGCGACCCGGTGCTGCCGGACGCCCCGGACTTCGACGTCGACGCCCAGACGCCGGAGGCCCAGGCCATGCAGTTCGGCTACAACTGCGACTACATCGGGCTGCTGCCGCTGGACCGGAAGGGGCGGCGGGCGCTGCTGGTGGTCAACCACGAGTACACCGACGAGCAGCTGATGTTCGCCGGCGTGGCCGACGAGGAGGCGCCGACCACCGAGGTGCAGAAGCGCATCGCGATGATGGCCCACGGGATCTCGGTGGTGGAGCTGCGTCGGGAGGGCAATTCGGGCAACTGGCAGCCCGACCGGCGGGGGAAGCGCAACCGTCGCATCACGGCGGTGACGCCCTTCGAGCTGACCGGCCCGGTGGCCGGCTCGGAGTACGTGCAGACCAGCGCCGACCCTGCGGGCCGGCACGTCCTCGGGACGCTGAACAACTGCGCCGGCGGGGTGACGCCGTGGGGCACGACCCTGCACGGTGAGGAGAACTTCAACCAGTACTTCGGGACGTCGACGGTCATCACGGAGGATCCGCGGGAGCCCCGGTTGTCCCGTTACGGCATCTCCACCGAGGAGCTCCCCGGCCGCCGGTGGGACGAGATCGACCCTCGGTTCGACCTCACCCGGGAGCCCAACGAGGTGAACCGCTTCGGTTACGTCGTGGAGCTCGACCCGTACGACCCCACGTCCACGCCGAAGAAGCGCACAGCCCTCGGTCGGTTCAAGCACGAGGGCGCCAACGTCCAGATCGCCGAGGACGGCCGGGTGGTCGCGTACTCCGGTGACGACGAGCGGTTCGACTACATCTACAAGTTCGTGTCCAAGGCGCGCTACCGGCCCGGCATCGACCGCGAGTCGCGGGCGCACAACATGACCCTGCTGGAGGAGGGCGACCTCTACGTCGCACGCTTCACCGGCGACTCGCCGCCGGAGCAGATCGACGGCCTGGCGAGCGTGCCGGCCGACGGCGAGTTCGACGGCACCGGCCAGTGGATCCCGCTGGTGAAGGACGGGCAGTCGATGATCCCGGGCAAGTCGGTGCCGTGGGTGCTCACCTTCACCCGGCTGGCCGCTGACCGGCTGGGCAAGGAGCTGGACGCCAACGGCGACTTCCCCGACCCGGCCGCCCCGGTGGTCCTCGACCCGTCCCAGCTGCCCACCCAGATGGACCGGCCCGAGGACATCCAGGTGAACCCGGTCAACGGCCGGGTCTACGCCGCGCTGACCAACAACTCGCGGCGCGAGGTCGCCGACGAGCCGAACCCGGTGTCCCGGTCCTTCGCCTTCGACATCGAGGACGGCACCTACGAGGAGCGGGCCGGCAACCGCAACGGCCACGTGCTGGAGTGGCTGGAGACCGACGGGATCGCCGGGGACGACTTCTACTGGCGGGTGTTCATCGTGGCCGGTGACCCGGAGACCCCCGGGACGTACTTCGCCGGCTACGACAAGAGCCAGGTCAGTGCCCTCTCTTGCCCGGACAACCTGGAGTTCGACCTGTCCGGCAACCTGTGGATCTCCACCGACGGGAACGTGCTCTCCACCCGGAACCGGGAGGTCGGCACCTACGCCGGGACCAACGACGGGCTCTTCGCCGTCCCGACGGCCGGACCGGAGCGCGGTCACCTCAAGGCGTTCCTCACGGTGCCGATCGGTGCGGAGTGCAGCGGGCCGCTGATCACCCCGGACTCCCGCTCGGTCTTCGTCTCGGTGCAGCACCCCGGGGAGACCACCGGGTCGACGCGTGAGTCGCCGTCGAGCACCTGGCCGGACCAGCTGGCCGACCGGCCGTACCCGCGCCCCAGCGTGGCTGTCGTCTACCGGACCGACGGCGGTCGGATCGGCAGCTGACCAGCTGACGCAGGAGCCCGGCCGCGGACAGCGGCCGGGCTCCTCGCGGCTGTGTCCCCCGGGCGCCCTACGCGCCGTCTTCGGACTGGTCGTCCAGATGGAGGTCGGCCCGACGGGCGAACTCGACGTCGAGCTCGGTCACCCCGTCCACCGAGTGGGTGATCAGGTGGACGGTGAGGTCGCCGTAGCTGATCTCGACGTCGGGGTGGTGGTCCAGCTCCTCGGCGACGTCGGCCAGGGCTGCCACGCACCGGGCGGCGCTGCGGAAGTCGATCCCCTTCACCCGGCGGTGGATGCCGTGGACGTCCCCCGCCCACGCGGGCAGTTCCTCGAGGGCGTCGGAGAGCTCGTCAGGGGTCAGCAGGATGCGGCGGGCCATGCCGGCAGTGTGCTCGCCGGATCCGACAGGATCAGGTGTGCAGCCCGCACTCGACCTTGTTCTTCCCGGCCCAGCGGCCGGCGCGCGGGTCCTCGCCCGGGGCGACCGGGCGGGTGCAGGGTGCACAGCCGATCGAGGCGTAGCCGATCTCCGACAGCGGGTTGACCGGCACCTGGTGCTCGGCGACGTAGCCGTCGACGTCGTCCTGGGTCCAGGCGGCCAACGGGTTGACCTTGACCATGCCGCGCTTGGCGTCCCAGTCGACGACCCGGGTGCCCGTCCGGGTCGCGGACTCGTCGCGGCGCACGCCCGATCCCCAGGCGGTGAAGCCGGCCAGCGCCTGCGCCAGCGGCTGCACCTTGCGCATGGAGCAGCAGAGGTCGGGGTCGCGTTCGTAGAGCTTCGGCCCGTGCTCGGCGTCCTGCTCGGCGACGGTCAGCGGCGGCTGGACGTTGTGCAGGGTGATCGGCAGGACGCCGGTGATCCAGTCGCGGGTGCCGATCGTCTCGGCGAAGTGGTAGCCGGTGTCGAGGAAGACGACGTTCACGCCGGGCACGGCGCGGCTGGCCAGGTGCGCCAGCAGCCCGTCTGCCATCGAGGAGGTGATGGCGAAGGAGTCGCCGAACGTCTCCCCGGCCCAGGTGAGCACGGCCAGCGCCTGCTCGACCGGGTCGGTGATGCCCTCGAAGCGTGCATCGGCCTCGGCCGCGAGCTCCGGCGTCGGTGTGGTGATCGCGATCGTCATGGGTGCTGCACCCCCGTTCCGGTCAGCCGCAGGGTGAAGGTCCGCAGGCAGGCACCGCAGTGCCAGCCGGTTGCATCGTCACCGTGCGGGGTGAGGTCTTCTTCGCCGCAGTACGGACAGTGGAACGGTGGCAGCTGGCGCGTCCTTCCGGACGTGCTGTCTGTCACACCGCTCGGGTCCTGCGGGGTCACACCAGCCACTCGTCGTCGGCGCGCGCCACGTAGGCGGCGAACCGCTCGCCGGGCTCGCGGCGGTCGAGGTAGCCGCGGAGCACGCGCTCGCAGTAGTCCGCGGTCTCCTCCTTGGTGATCTTGTGACCACGGAACTTCCGGCCGAACGAGGCGTCGACGCCGAGGTGGCCGCCCAGGTGGACCTGGAAGCCCTCGACGCTCTCGCCCGCGGCGTTGCGGACGATCATGCCCTTGAAGCCGATGTCCGCCGTCTGGAACCGGGCGCAGCTGTTCGGGCACCCGTTGACGTTGATCCCGATGGGCTCGTCGAACTCCGGCAGCCGGCGCTCCAGCTCGGCGTAGAGCTCCTGGGCGTGCTGCTTGGTCTCGACGATCGCGAGCTTGCAGAACTCCAGCCCGGTGCAGGCCATGGTGCCGCGGCGGAAGGCGCTGGGGCGCACCAGCAGGTCGTGCTCGGCCAGCGCGGCGACCAGGTCCTCGACCCGCTCGTCGGGGACGTCGAGGATGACCAGCTTCTGCTGCGTCGTGGTCCGGATCCGCCCGCCCTGGGTGCCGTACTCCTCGGCCAGGTCGGCGATCCGGGTGAGCAGCGTGCCGCTGATCCGGCCGGTGCGCAGCGCGAAGCCCAGCGCGTTGGTGCCGTCCTTCTGCTTGCTGACCCCGACGTGGTCGCGCTGGTCGTGCTCCGCCGGGGCGGGGGCCGGGCCGTCGGGCAGCTCGGCGTGCAGGTACTCGTCCTGCAGCACCTGGCGGAACTTCTCCGGGCCCCAGTCGGCCATCAGGAACTTGATCCGGGCGTGGTTGCGGGACCGGCGGTAGCCGTAGTCGCGGAAGATCGAGGTGCACGCCGCCCAGACGTCGGTGACCTGGTCGGGGCGGACGAAGACGCCGATCCGCTTGGCGAACATCGGGTTGGTCGACAGACCGCCGCCGACCCACAGGTCGTAGCCGGCCTCGCCGGCGGAGTTCACCACGCCGACGAAGGAGACGTCGTCGATCTCGGGCTCGGTGCAGTGGTCGACGCAGCCGGACATCGACGTCTTCCACTTGCGCGGCAGGTTGCTGAACTGTGGGTCGCCGAGGTACTTCGCGACCGTCTCGGCCAGCACCTCGGAGGCGTCGATCACCTCGTCGGCGAGGATCCCGGCCATCGGGCAGTTCAGCATCACGCGCGGTACGTCGCCGCAGGCCTCCATCGTGCTCAGGCCGACCGACTCGAGTCGTCGCCAGATCTCCGGCACGTCCTCGATCCGGATCCAGTGGTACTGGACGTTCTGCCGGTCGGTGACGTCGGCGACGTCCCGGCCGAACTCGGTGCTGATCCCGCCGAGGACCCGGAGGGCCTCACTGGTCAGCGCCCCGCCGTCGATGCGGGCCCGCATCATGAAGTAGGAGTCCTCGAGCTCCTCGGCCTCCAGCACGGCGGTCTTGCCGCCAGGGATGCCCTGGGCCCGCTGGGTGTACAGGCCCATCCAGCGCATCCGGCCGCGCAGGTCGCCGGGGTCGATGCCGTCGAAGCCGGTGTGCGCGTAGATGTCCAGGATCCGCTGGCGCACGTCCAACCCGTCGGAGTCCTTCTTCATCCGCTCGTTCGGGTTCAGCGGCTCGCGGTAGCCCAGCGCCCACTGTCCTTGTCCACGGACGGGGCGGTTGCTGCTGCGGGTGGGGGTCGACACGTCAGTCGTTCTCCTCTGCGCCGGCACGCCGAGCGTGCGCGACGCGGCCGGGTGTGGGTGCAGCAGGGAGGCTGCGGGGGACCGGGGCCGTGGTCAGCGCGCGGCGCGACAGGCGGCGCTGGAGACCCGCGCCAGGTCGACGTGCAGGCGCTCCACGAGGAGGGCGCCGCAGTCCGTCACGGGTCGATCGTGCCACACCGAGCCGACTCGTGTTCCCGTCCGCGCGCGCGGTCAGTCCGCGGCCGGGACGCCGAAGGAACGCCACGCACTGTCCAGCTCGATCATCTCGGCCACGTGCGGCGGCATGGTGCCGGCGACGACGTCGGCCAGGGTCACGTTCTCCAGCACCCGGCGGTAGGACTCCCGCGCCGCCACCCACACCGAGGCGAGCGGCCCGGCGGCGCCCGGGTACTCGACGTCCTCGGGGCGCTGTCCGTGCACCTCGGCGAGGAAGCCCTGCTCCACCCGCATGACCCGGGCGACGGAGATCTCCGACGGCGGCATCGCCAGCCGGTAGCCGCCCTCCCGGCCGCGCTGGCTGGTCACCAGCCGGGCGTGCTGCAGGTCGCCGAGGATGGCCTGCAGGAAGCGGGCCGGGATGCCCTGTGCCTGGGCGATCCGCTCCGAGGTCAGCGAGTCGGGTGCCACCGCGGCGAGTTCGACGGCGGCGCGGACTGCGTAGTCGACCCGGGCGGAGATGCGCACGCCGGTCATCCTGCCGTGTCTGCGACGCTGCTCCCCGTGTTCCAGCTGCGGTTCACCACCTTGGTGGAGGCGCCCCTGACCGTCGCCTTCGACGTCGCCCGGTCCCTGGGGCGGCCGTGGCCGCACCCGCTGCAGGAGGTCGTCTCGGAGCGGCCCTGGCGCGACGTGCACGTGGCGGCGCTCGGCAGCGGCTGGCGGACCCTGGTCCACACCCGTTCCTTCACCGCCACCGCGGCCGGCACCCTCGTCGAGGAGCAGGTCGACGCGGAGGCCGCGTTGCCGGGGTGGCTGGATGGGCTGGTGCCGCGACGCCGGGTCGAGCGGGCGATGCAGGTGCACCTGGACGCCTATGCAGCAGCCGCCGCCCGGCGGGCGCAGGAGGTCACCCAGGTGGTCGGCGCCGCGCTGGTGGACGACCGGCAGCGGGTGCTGGTCGCGCAGCGCGGCTCGGGGCCACTGGCCGGGCTGTGGGAGTTCCCCGGCGGCAAGGTGGAGCCGGGGGAGCCCGAGGTGTCGGCGCTGGTCCGGGAGTGCCGCGAGGAGCTCGGCGTCGGGATCACGCCCGGGGCCTTCCTCGGTGAGGTGCCGCTGGACGGCGTGGTCGCCGGCGGCGTGCCGGGCGCCTCCACCCTGCGCCTGTGGTCGGGCCTGGTCACTGCCGGTGAGCTGGTCGCCCACGAGCACAGCGAGCTGCGCTGGCTGGGGCCCGAGGAGCTGGAGGACCTGGACTGGATCCCGGCCGACCGCCCGCTGCTCCCCGCCGTCCGCGCCCTCCTCGTCCGCCGCTGACCCGGGCCCCGGACGTGCGACGGCCCCTCCGACCGGCGGCGGACGCGGGAGGGCGCACACGCAGCGTGAGCAGAGCAGAGCGGCCTCATGATCATGTCGTCCGGGGTGCGTCCCAGACTGCCGGAAAGTGTGCGGTGGAAGCCCGTACATTGCCGGGATGTTTCCGGTCGTCAGCGACGGTCGTTTGCACAGGTCACAAAATGATGACGGCCGTGGACGGCCTCTTCCGGCTCTGCCTAGGGTCTGCCCGTTGCGCTCGTCCGAAAGCGTCCCGACAGCTGGACGACGGCGCGTGTTCATGTAGGAGCCCAGTCCGCCCGGCGATCCCGGGTCGGTCACACCTGATCGTTCCCCCCGCTCCTGCGGGTCGAGGAGGCAAGCGAACGTGAAGTTGAGCAAGCGCACTTCCATGCTCATCGCGACCGGGCTCACCGGTGCGATGGCGCTCTCGGCGTGTGGTGGCGGCAGCGACGACGGCGAGGGCGGTGGCGAGGCCAGTGGCGGCTCGGGTCGCGTGGTCTTCGGTGAGTCGACCGACTTCCCGGAGAACCTGTACCCGAACATCGCCGCGGGCAACGCCACCTCGGTGGCCAACGTCCTGATCAAGGTGCTGCCCTCGGCCTACCAGGTCCAGCCCGACTTCACCGTCGAGTTCAACGAGGACCTCTTCACCGGCGAGCCGACCCTCGAGGAGGTCGACGGCCAGCAGGTGAACACCTACGAGATCAACCCGGACGCGGTGTGGAGCGACGGCACCCCGATCACCGTGGACGACTTCGAGTTCACCTGGCGGGCCAACCGCAGCGGTGACCCGGCCGACGGTGGCTGCCCCGCGGTGCTGTCGACCACCGGCTACGAGCAGATCGCCTCGGTCGAGCCCGGCGAGGACGAGAAGACCGTCGTCGTGACCTACGAGACGCCCTTCGCCGACTGGCAGGGCAACTTCGAGAACCTGCTCCCGTCCCACCTGATGGACGCCGACGACCCGGCCGCGGTCTGCGAGACGATCACCGAGGGCTGGCCGATCGCGGAGGGTCTGCCGGAGGGCATCTCCGGTGGCCCGTGGCAGGTGTCGAACATCGACGCCGGCCAGCAGGTCATCGTGCTCACCCCCAACCCCGAGTGGTGGGGCGAGGGGCCGGAGCTCGAGCAGCTGATCATCCAGAACATCGGCAACGACCCGACGACCGCCGTCCAGGGTCTGCAGTCCGGTGAGCTGGGCGTCATCTACCCGCAGCCGCAGCTCGACCTCGTCGAGCAGGTCCAGGCCCTCGAGCCGAACGTCGAGAGCGAGATCAACTTCGGTCTCACGTTCGAGCACCTCGACCTGAACACCCAGGACCCGCACCTCGCCGACCCGCTGGTGCGCCAGGCCCTCGCCTACGCCCTGGACCGCCAGGAGATCGTGGACCAGACCGTCGGGCAGTTCTCCTCCGACGCGCAGGTGCTGAACAACCGGATCTGGCTGAACACCCAGCCGGAGTACGAGGACACTGCGCCGGAGCAGGTCAAGACCCAGAACGTGGACGAGGCCCGCGCGCTGCTGGAGCAGGCCGGCTACACCGCTGGTCCGGACGGGTTCTACACCCACCCGGAGCGTGGCCCGCTGAACATCCAGATCGACACCACGGAGAACAACCCGCTGCGGCAGACCACGATCGAGGTCATGATCCCGCAGCTGGCCGAGGCCGGGATCAACGCCTCCTTCAACGCCAACCCGGACATCTTCGCCGGTGCCGAGAAGCCGACCTCGCTGGAGGGCGGTGGCTTCCAGGCTGCGCTCTTCGCCTGGGTGGGCAACCCGTTCATCACCTCCTCACAGTCGATCTACCAGTCGCCGCAGGGTGACAACATCCAGCAGAACTACAGCCGGATCGGCAACCCCGAGATCGACGCGCTCTTCGCCGAGCTGGCCACCGAGCCGGACCGCGAGCGGCAGGCCGAGCTGGGCAACCAGATCGACGGCCTGCTCTGGGAGCAGATGGCCACCATCCCGCTCTACCAGAAGCCGACCTTCGTCGCGCACCAGGCGGACATCGAGGGTGTGCAGGACAACCCGACCGAGGCCGGTCCGCTGTGGAACTCGGAGACCTGGACGGTCGAGTGACCCCCAGCTCCACCCAGCACGGCTGAGCACCACCCAGCACGGCTGAACACCACCGGGCCACCGGCTGCCGCGGCCCCCGGGAGACCATCCCGGGGGCCGCGGTGTGTCGGGACCCGAGAACCCCGCTCCCCCCGGACCCGGCACGACCTGCAGCGGGTCCGGCGAAGGCACGCCGGCCCGGCCGATCGGCCGGACGGCTTCCTCTCTCGGCGTAAGGTCACCACATGTTCTTCTTCACGATCCGGCGTCTGCTCGCGTCGGTCCTCGTGTTGCTGGTCAGCTCGTTCCTGGTGTTCGCGCTGTGTGCGGCCAGTTTCGACCCGCTGGAGAAGTACTACACGCAGAACCCCAGGCCGCCGGAGTCGTTCTTCAACAACCTCCGCGAGACGCTGGGCCTGAACGACAACTTCTTCGTCCGGTACTGGCGCTGGCTCTCCGGGGCGGTCACCGGTGACTTCGGGGAGACCATCAACGGCACCCCGGTGACCGAGCAGCTCTGGCCCCGGCTCATGGTGACCGGCCGGATGATCATCGGCGCGATCGTGATCGCCATCCTGCTGGCGATCATCGTGGGCGTCATCGGCGCCGTGCGGCAGTACAAGGCCTCCGACTACACCTTCACGTTCATCGCCTACATCCTCATCGCCCTGCCGACCTTCTGGTTCGCCGCGCTGCTCAAGGAGTACGTCGCCGGCGGGGTCAACGACCTGTTCGGGGAGCAACTGCTCTACACGATCGGTGAGGAGACACCGGGGCTGTCGCTGTACGCCTCCGGGTGGGAGCTGTGGTCCGACCGGCTCGGGCACCTGGTGCTGCCCACGATCAGCCTGGCTGCGCTCTCGTTCGCGGCCTGGAGTCGCTTCCAGCGGGCCGCCATGCTCGACGTGCTGGGCTCGGACTACATGCGCCTGGCCCGGGCCAAGGGCCTCACCTACCGCCGCACCGTGCTCAAGCACGGGCTGCGGAACGCGCTCATCCCGCTGACCACGGTCGTCGCGCTGGGCGTGGGCACGCTGTTCGGCGGTGCGGTCATCACCGAGACGGTGTTCGTCTGGCACGGCATGGGCGAGTACCTGCTGAGCAACGGCATCGAACAGAACGACATCAACGTGGTGCTCGGCTGGCTGCTGGTCAGCGCCGTGTTCGTGGTCGTCTTCAACTTGGTCGCGGACCTCCTCTACGCGGTGCTCGACCCGCGCATCCGGCTGTCCTGACCCGGCCTCGCGAGAAGGAACGGACACATGGCCACCACCCAGACCACCACCGGACCCGTCGTCCCCGCGACACCCGGCACGCCCGAGGGCGGCCCGGTCGAGCGGGAGTTCACCGTCAAGGCGCGGAGCCAGCGCCAGCAGATCATCGGCCGGTTCCTGCACAACAAGGTGGGGATGGCCGGGGCGGTCATCTTCGTGCTGCTGCTGGCCTTCGGTTTCCTCGGCCCGCTGGTCACCGGCATCGACTACGCCGACCAGAGCAGCGCCAACCAGTCGGTCCCCCCGGGCACTGCCGGCTACCTGATGGGCAGCGACGCGATCGGCCGTGACCTCATGGCCGGGATCATGACCGGGGTCCAGCGCTCGCTGTTCATCGTGCTGCTCTTCGTCGCCATCGCGTTCCCGCTGGGCCTGCTGGTCGGGGCGCTGGCCGGCTACTTCGGCCGGTGGGTCGACAGCGTCCTGATGCGGCTGGTCGACCTGATCCTCACCGTGCCGCTGCTGGTCGTGCTGATCGTCGTGGCCAGCAACTTCCCGGGCTCCCGCACCCCGCTGGGCGTGGGCATCATCCTGGGCCTCTTCGGCTGGCTCGACCTCGCCCGGATCGTGCGCAGCCAGTTCCTCTCCCTGCGGGAGAAGGAGTACGTCGAGGCGGCGCACGCGATGGGCGCCTCCAACGCGCGGATCATCTTCAAACACCTGATCCCCAACTCGCTGGGGTCGCTGATCGTCTGGACGACGCTGGCCGCCGCCACCGCGATCACCCTCGAAGCCGCCCTCACCTACCTGGGCTTCGGCGTCAACGGCGCCAACCAGACCTCCCTGGGGCGGCTGGTGTCCGACGGGGTGCAGGCCGCGAGCACCCGCCCCTGGCTCTTCTACTTCCCCGGCATCGCCCTGCTGATCATCGTGCTGTCGATCAACCTGATCGGCGACGGGATCCGGGATGCCTTCGACCCGAGCAACCGCCGCGTGCGGGCCTGACGAGGAGCTCCATGTCCACGACCGGGACCACGGGCCCCAGCATGTCCGGTGCCACCTCCACGGGCACCATGAACCAGGGCCGCACCACCAGCCTGCCCGGGTTCGACCCGGGTGCGCCGCTGCTGGAGGTGAGCGACCTCAACGTCCGGTTCCCCACCGAGGACGGCCTGGTCCACGCCGTCCGCGGCGTCGACTACTCGCTGCGCTCCGGTGAGGTGCTCGGCATCGTCGGAGAGTCCGGCTCCGGCAAGTCGGTGACGTCGCTGGCGGTGATGGGGCTGCTGCCCGGCTCTGCGCGCGTCACCGGCTCGATCAAGTACCGCGGCCAGGAACTGCTGGGGCAGAGCGACCGCAGCATGTCGCGGGTCCGCGGCAAGGGCGTCTCGATGATCTTCCAGGACCCGATGACGTCGCTGGACCCCGTCTACAAGGTGGGGGCGCAGATCGAGGAGACGCTGCGCATCCACGACAAGCAGCTGTCGTCGAAGGCTGCGGAGGCACGGGCGGTCGAGCTGCTGGAGCTGGTCGGCATCCCGAACGCCACCGACCGGGTGCACTCCTACCCGCACGAGTTCTCCGGCGGCATGCGCCAGCGGGTGGTCATCGCGATCGCGATGGCCAACCAGCCCGAGGTGATCATCGCCGACGAGCCGACGACGGCGCTCGACGTCACCGTCCAGGCCCAGATCCTCGAGGTGCTGCAGACCGCCCTCCGCGAGACCGGCGCGGCGATGGTCATGATCACCCACGACCTGGGTGTCGTGGCCGGGATCGCCGACCGCGTCCTGGTCATGTACGCCGGCCGGCCGGTGGAGATCGGCAGCGTCGAGGACATCTACTACGAGCCCCGGATGCCCTACACGCTCGGCCTGCTCGGCTCCCTGCCCCGGCTGGACTCCGCGACCCGCGAGCGGCTCACCCCGATCAAGGGCGCGCCGCCCTCGGTGGTCAACATGCCGCCCGGCTGCCCGTTCGCCCCGCGCTGCCCGCTGCACATCGCCGAGTGCGACGAGGCCGAGCCCGAGCGCTTCCAGGTCGGCCCCGGCCACACGGCCGCCTGCATCCGCACCGAGGAGGTCGAGGCCGCCCACGGGCGGGCCGCCGACATCTTCAGCGAGTCCGCCGACGACGTGGACCTGGCGACCACCCCGGCCCCGGCCGGCGTGGCCCTCGCCGCGGACGACCTGGACGGCGACGGCCCCGCCGTCCCGCCCGGCGACCAGACCGCACCCCGGGCCGGCCAGGACGACACCGGCACCCAGAGCGTCGTCAGCGCCCCGCCACGCCCCACGAACGGAGACCGGGCATGACCGCCCCCACCACCCAGCGGCCTGCCGACGGCACGCCCCAGCGCGGCGAGCCGATCCTGTCGGTCCGTGGTCTGGAGAAGCACTTCCCGATCAAGGGCGGCGGCCTGATCAAGCGGACCGTCGGCGCGGTCCGTGCCGTCGACGGCATCGACCTGGACCTCTACCCCGGTGAGGTGCTCGGCCTGGTCGGGGAGTCCGGGTGCGGGAAGTCCACCACCGGGCGCGCCATCCTCAACCTGCAGCCGGCGACCGGCGGCTCCGTCGTGTTCCAGGGGCGGGAGCTCGTCGGGCTCGACCGCAAGCAGATGCGCCCGCTGCGCCGGGACATCCAGCTGGTCTTCCAGGACCCGTACGCCTCGCTGAACCCGCGGCTGCCGGTCTTCGACATCGTCGCCGAGCCCATGATCATCCACGGGCTCACCAAGGACCAGGACGAACTGCGCTCGCGGGTGCGCGAGCTGGTGGAGACCGTCGGGCTGAACCCCGAGCACACCAACCGCTACCCCGCCGAGTTCTCCGGTGGACAGCGGCAGCGCATCGGGATCGCCCGGGCGCTGGCCCTGCAGCCCAAGGTGCTCGTCCTCGACGAGCCGGTGTCGGCGCTGGACGTCTCCATCCAGGCCGGCGTCATCAACCTGCTCGAGGACCTGAAGTCCAGCCTGGGGCTGAGCTACCTGTTCATCGCCCACGACCTGTCGGTGGTCCGGCACATCTCCGACCGGGTCGCGGTCATGTACCTGGGGCGGATCATCGAGATCGCCGACCAGGAGACGCTGTTCAGCCGCCCGGCGCACCCCTACACGCAGGCGCTGCTCTCCGCGATCCCACTGCCCGACCCGCGCCGCGAGCGCGCCCGGCAGCGGATCATCATCACCGGCGACGTCCCCAGCCCGGCCAACCCGCCCTCGGGGTGCCGCTTCCGCACCCGCTGCCAGAAGTTCGCCAACGAGCTGACCGACGGCCAGCGCGAGATCTGCCTGACCGTCGACCCCAAGCTCGAGGACCGCGGCGCCGGTCACCTCAACGCCTGCCACTACGCGGAGGCCAAGTCGGTGCTGTGACATGGCGATCCTGGCGGATCGCACCGCGGCCAGCGGCCGTGCCCGGCTGGCGTTGAGCCGCTTCGTCGGATCTGAGCAGGACCCTCCGGGCCCGTGCTCGGATCCGACAGCTCGCGTTGCTCGCGCACTGCTGCGCGGCCGAGATGCGGGTCGGCTGCTGTGACGCGCTTCCGTCGATGTCAGGCGGGAGTCCTCCGGACCCCGCGCCTGACATCGACAGCTCGCTGTGCTCGCGGCCGTTGCGGGACACGGGTACGAGCGTCCTGGGCCGTCACGGTGTAATTGCTCGCGTGACTGCTCCACGCCGGCTGATGCTCGTGCACGCCCATCCCGACGACGAGACGATCAACAACGGGGCCACGATGGCCCGGTACGTCGCCGAGGGGGCGCACGTCACCCTGCTCACCTGCACGCTGGGGGAGGAGGGCGAGGTGCTGGTGCCCGAGCTCGCCCAGCTGGCCGCCGACCAGGCCGACCAGCTCGGTGGCTACCGGATCGGTGAGCTGGCCGCGGCGATGGCCGCGCTCGGCGTCACCGACTGGCGGTTCCTCGGCGGGGCGGGCCGGTACCGGGACTCCGGGATGATGGGGACGGCGGCCAACGACGCCCCGCGCGCCTTCTGGCGGGGCGACCTGGACGAGGCGGTCGCGCACGCGGTCGCCGTCGTCCGTGAGGTGCGCCCGCAGGTGCTGGTCACCTACGACGAGGACGGCGGCTACGGGCACCCCGACCACATCCAGGCGCACCGGGTCGCGATGGGCGCGGTGGAGGCGGCCGCCGACCCCGGCTACCGGGCCGACCTCGGGCCGGCCTGGCAGGTCGCGAAGGTCTACTGGAACGCCATGCCCCGCTCCGTCGTGCAGCGGGGGATCGACGCGATGGCCGCCCTGGGGGAGGAGTCGCCGTTCGCCGCGCTGGGCGACCTGGACGAGGTGCCGTTCGCGGTGGCCGACGACGTCGTGACCACCGAGGTCGACGCGCGCGCCCACGCCGCGCGCAAGGAGGCCGCGATGCGCGCCCACCCGACCCAGATGACCGTGGACGGCCCGTTCTTCGCACTGTCGAACAACCTGGGCCAGGAGGTGCTGGCCACCGAGCACTACCGGCTGGTCCGCGGGGAACGGGGCCCGGCCGGGTCGGGCCCGCAGGGCTGGGAGGACGACCTGTTCGCCGGGCTGCCGGGGTGAGGCTGCTCCGACTGCTGGGCTGGTCGGTCGCGGCGGTGGTCGTCGCCGCCTGGCTGGCGCTGGTCCAGGTGCTCTGGCTGCCCTGGCGGGTCGGCGGGGTCCCGGTGCCGATCTCCCTGGTCGTGGCCGTGGTCGGCAACCTGCTGCTGGTCGACGCGGCCCGCCGGCTGTCGGGCTCGCGGCTGGTCGCCGTCCTGCCCGCCGTGGTCTGGCTGGCCGTCGCGCTGGCCGGCACGATGCGCCGGCCGGAGGGCGACCTGCTGCTCCCTGGCGGCGACGCCGCCACGCAGGCGGTCACCCTCGGGTTCCTGCTGGTCGGCGTGGTGGCTGCCGCCTTCGCCGTCGGCCGTGCGCTGGGCGCTGCGCCGGTCAGGCCGGCCGGTGCCGGTAGTGGTAGCGGTGGTGCTCGATGAACCCCGCCTGCCGGTAGAGCGCCCGGGCCGGGGCGTTCCCGGCGGTGACCTGCAGGTAGACCGAGTGCGCGCCCCGTCCGGCCGCCCACCGTCCCAGCGCGGCCATCACGGCGGTGGCCAGCCCGCGACGCCGGTGCTCCTCCGCCACGGTGACCGCAGTGACCCCCAGCCAGCCGTCGGTCAGTGCCCCTCGGGCGACCGCCGCCAGCGGGGCCGGGGCCGGGTCGAGGCGCACCGAGGCGAAGACGACGTCCGCGGCGGAGGTGAGCACCTGGCGGGCGACCGGCGGCAGCGCCGCCCCCCGGTGCCGGTAGCCGGCCAGCCAGGCGTCGTCCGGCGTGGGGGAGAGGTCGACCGGGACGGCGGGCTCGGCCGGCCGGCCGATCGGGGCGGTGAGCACCAGCACGTCCTCGTCCCGGGTCCACCCGGCCGCGTCGAAGGCCGCATCGGCGCGCCGGGACTGCACGCCGGGCAGCTGGGCGGACGGCCGGAGACCCCGGTCGTCGTACCAGCGGGTGACGGCGGCGACCGCCTCGGGCAGGGGCAGCCCGGGGTCACCGACGACCAGTGCCGAGTTGGCCCGCCCGGTGAAGCCACCACCGGCGCGCAGCAGCCAGTCGCCCAGCCGCTCCTCCGCCAGCGCCTGCCAGCCACGGGCGGCCAGCAGTTCCAGCTCCGGTACCCCCAGGGGTGAGCGCCGCTGTCCCATGGGGTCGATCCTGCGGTTTCAGGTGGGCGGGGCCGTCACCGGGGTCGGCAGCCGCTCGGCGAGCCAGTCGAGGACGTGCTCGGCCGCCATCGGCCGGGCCACGTGGTAGCCCTGGGCGACGTCGCACCGCCACTCCCGCAGCGCGGCCAGCGCGGCGGCGTCCTCGACGCCCTCGACCACGATCGTCATCCCCAGGTCCCGGCCCAGCTGCAGCGTGCTGCGCACGATGGCCGCCGCCCGGACGTCGGAGGTGAGCTGGCCGACGAAGCTCCGGTCCAGCTTCAGCTCGTGCACCGGCAGCGCACGCAGGTACGACAGGGACGAGTACCCGGTGCCGTAGTCGTCGATCGAGAGCCGGACGCCGAGGGCCCGCAGCCCGGCGAGCACCTGGGAGCTGCGCGCCGCGTCGGCCATCAGCACGTCCTCGGTGATCTCCAGGGTGAGCGCGGCTGCCGGTACCTCGGTCGCCTCCAGCAGCATGGCGACCTGGTCGGGCAGGGCGACGTCGGCGAGGTTGGACACCGACAGGTTCACCGCGACCGACAGGTCGTGGCCGGCGGCCCGCCAGCCCTGCAGGTCGCGGAGTGAGCGCTCCAGCACCCGCAGCGCGAGCCGGCGCATCAGGCCGGCCTGCTCGGCGAGGCCGAGGAAGGTGTCCGGGGCGAGCAGGCCCCGCTCGGGGTGCTCCCAGCGCACCAGCGCCTCCACGCCGGTGACTCGGCCGCTGCGCAGGTCCAGCTGTGGCTGGTAGTGCGGCACGAGCTGGTCGGAGTCGAGCGCGTCGCGCAGCTCCTCGAGGGTCTGCAGCCGGTCGCGGGGGTCCGTGGCGCCGTCCGGCGTCCAGACCTGGGAGCCGTCCCGGGCCCGTTTGGCCGAGTACATGGCGGTGTCGGCACGGGCGAGCAGCAGTGAGCGGTCCCGGCCGTGGTCGGGGCACACCGCGATGCCGATGCTGGCGTCGACGTGCAGGGACATGCCGTCGAGCACGAAGGCCTCGCGCAGGGCGGCACCGAGCCGGTCGGCCACCTCCTGGGCCCGGGTCGCGTCGGCGTCGGGCAGCAGGACGGCGAACTCGTCGCCCCCCATCCGGGCCAGCAGGTCCGCCGGCCCCAGTGGCTGCTCGAGGCGGGGGCCGACCAGGCGCAGCAGTTCGTCGCCGACGCTGTGCCCGAAGCTGTCGTTGACCTCCTTGAAGCGGTCCAGGTCGATCATCAGCACCGCACAGGACCGGGCCGGCGTCGCGTAGACGGTGCGCTCCAGCTCCTCGGTGAAGCGCCGTCGGTTGGCCAGGCCGGTGAGCGGGTCGTTGTGCGCCTCGAGCGCCAGTTGCTGGACGCGCAGCTGCTCCACCGCCCGCAGCTCTGCGTTCTGCACGACGAGGGCCCCCTCGAGCACCACCTGCTGGACGGCCTGGCGCAGCGACGGGGACCACTCGCCGGTCCCGCTGGAGGAGCCGGTGACGACCATGCCGAGCAGCCGGTCGCCGGACAGCAGCGGCACGCTGAGGTAGGAGGTGAGGCCCAGCGCCTGCACCAGGTCGGCGTCCAGCAGATCGCTGGCGACGGCGTCGGGGACGAAGACCGGGCGCCGGTCGCGGACGGTCAGCTGCCACAGCCGGACGTCGCTGACGTCCTGGCCGACCAGCCGGTCGCGGATCACCTGGATGTTCTGCTCGGGCCATCCGACGTGGCGCACCTCGCCCAGCCGGCCGGCGTCGTCGAGCAGGTAGGCGGCGCTGCGCTCGGTGCCGGCGAGTCCCCGCACGACGGTGGCCAGCACCTCGGCGGCCTCGGCCACCCCGGTCGCCGACGCCCCGTCGACGAGCAGCTGGCGGACGGCGCGGGCGGTGCTGAGCGATGCGGCGCGGGTCTCGGTGGCGCGCGCCTGCTCGATGACCCCGCCCAGGTGCGCACCGGCGGCCGAGGCGAGCCGGCGGACGTCCTCGGAGAAGGGCTGGATCGAGGGGCTGTCCAGGGTCAGCACGCCGGACAGCTGGGGGCTGCGGCCCAGGGGCACGGCGAGGCCCGAGGCGATGCCGAACGCGTCGACCCACCAGCCGGTCAGCAGGTCGGAGTCCCGGTCGGCGGACATCGGGCGACCGGTGCGCAGCACCTCGTCGGCCAGCCGGAGCGGCTCCGGTGCCTGGCGGAACTGCGTCCAGGAGCCGATGTCGCGCCGGCCGTCGGCGTAGCTGGCCATCCGTGGCACCAGGACGCCGTCCTCCAGCAGGAAGACGCAGGCGCGGTGGACCTCGCCCAGCGCGGCGAGCTGCTCGCAGGCCGAGCCGAGGAGCTGGTCCATCGACCGGGCGAGGGCCGCGCTCTCGATCAGCCCGATCAGCACCTCGGCCTGGGCCAGCCGGCGCTGCTCCGACCGGCGCGTCCAGGCCTCCTGCAGGGCCACCGCCAGCCGCGGGGTGGCGTGCCGCAGCTGCGAGGCCGAGGCGGCCGCGGCCGGCTCGATGACGAGGGCACCGACGACCTCGTCGCCCACCAGGAGCGGCTCGCCGTGGGCCGAGCGGACGCCGTACCGGCCCGCCTCGTCGGCGAGCGACCGCGGGGCGTCGTCGAGGTGCATGTTCAGGGTGCGGCGCTCGCCGATCACCGCGGAGAGCACCGGTGAACGGTCCAGGGACAGCGGCACCCGTTCGCTGGGTGGCACCTGACCGACCGGTCCACCGGAGCGGACCTGGCGGAAGGGGACGGCGACGCCGGTGCTGGCCTCGTGCACCCAGACGGCGACCCGGCTGGCGCCGGAGCTGCGCTGCAGCCGGAGCAGGAGCTGTTCGAGGGCGGCGACGGCGTCGTACGGCGAGGGCGGGTCTCCCTGCGCCTGCACACCGTCACCGGACGTCGTCGCATCTGACACACCGCTCCATCGGCGGGACGGGCCGGCCCTTGAGGGTGTGCGGCAGGTCACCCCCCGATCGGGTGGCGCGGTCCGGCGGCACGTCGGTGGCCCACCCATCGCGCTGAGCGGGCAGGCCTCGGGTGATACTGGACGTGATCGACCGCAGTCCCTGGCCTGCCAGGGAGCTCACCGCCCGCACGTCCCGGAGGAACCCCGTGACCTACGTCATCACCCAGGCCTGTGTCGACGTCCTCGACAAGGCGTGCATCGACGAGTGTCCGGTGGACTGCATCTACGAGGGCGACCGGATGCTCTACATCCACCCCGACGAGTGCGTGGACTGCGGCGCCTGCGAGCCGGTCTGCCCGGTGGAGGCCATCTACTACGAGGACGACGTCCCGGACAAGTGGAAGGACTTCTACAACGCCAACGTGGAGTTCTTCTCCGACCTCGGCAGCCCCGGTGGTGCCGCCAAGACGGGCAAGATCAACAAGGACCACCCGCTGGTGGCCGCGCTCCCGCCCCAGGGCGAGTGAGCACGGTCCGGCTGCCGGACTTCCCCTGGGACTCGCTGGGCCCCGCCCGCGCTCGCGCCGCTGAGCACCGCGGTGGTGCGGTCGACCTGTCGATCGGCACGCCGGTGGACCCGACCCCGACCCTGCTGGGGGAGGCGCTGGCCGCGGCCGGCAACGCCCCCGGGTACCCGACGGCGTTGGGCACCGCGGACGTGCGGCGTGCGGCGGCCGGCTGGCTCTCCCGCCGGCTCGGCGTCCAGCTGGCCGACCCGCTGGGGGCCGTGCCCTCGGTGATCCCGACGGTGGGCTCCAAGGAGCTCGTCGCGCTGCTGCCGACGCTGCTGGGGCTCTCCGGCACCGGGACGGTGCTGATCCCCGAGGTCGCCTACCCGACCTACGAGGTGGGCGCCGTCGTGGCCGGGCTCTCCGTGCAGCGCACCGACACCCCGCCGGCGGTCCGTGGCGACGCCGTCCTCGTCTGGCTGAACTCGCCGGGCAACCCGCACGGCCGGGTGCTCACCGACGACGAGCTGCGCGCCTGGGTGGCCTGGGGCCGCACGCACGGCGTGCCGGTGGTGGCCGACGAGTGCTACGTCGAGCTGGGCTGGGACGGCGTCCGGCCGCGGTCGGTGCTGCACCCCGACGTCGCCGGGCCGGACCACACCGGTCTGCTGGCCGTCCACTCGCTGTCCAAGCAGTCGACCGCCGCCGGCTACCGCGCCGGCCTGCTGTCCGGTGACCCGGCGCTGGTCCGCCGGGTGTGGGAGGTGCGCCGCCACCTCGGTCTGCTGGTGCCCACCCCGGTGCAGGCGGCGATGGCCGCCGCGCTGGCCGACGACGGCCACGTGGACGCCCAGCGGGAGCGCTACCGGTCCCGCCGGGACCGGCTGGCCCCGGCCGTGCTGGCCGCCGGTGCCCGGATCGACCACTCCGAGGCGGGCCTGTACCTCTGGGTCACCCGCGACGAGGACTGCTGGGCGACGATCGACTGGCTGGCCGGGCTGGGCATCGTGGCCGCACCCGGCAGCTTCTACGGCCCGGCCGGGAGCCGGCACGTCCGGCTGGCGCTCACCGCCACCGACGAGCGGATCGACGCCGCCGTGCAGCGCCTCACCCGCTAGCTCGCGAGAGTGGCGCGGTGGGCAGCCGGGCTGACCCCGGTGGCCCGCTTGAAGGCGGTGCTCAGCGCGAAGGGGCTGGCGTAGCCCACCCGGTGGGCGATGCCGGAGAGGGTCAGGCTGCGGTCACGGAGCAGGTCGGTGGCGAGCGCGATCCGCCAGCTGGTCAGGTAGCCCATCGGCGGCTCGCCCACGAGTTCGGTGAAGCGCCGCGCCAGCGTCGCCCGGGCGACCCCGACGCCATCGGCGAGCGAGGCGACGGTCCACGGCTCCGCCGGACGGTCGTGGAGCAGGGTCAGCGCGGGCCCGACGACCGGGTCGCCGGCGGCCACGTACCAGCCGGGGGCCCGCGCCTCGGGTCGGGCGGCCCAGACCCGCAGTGCGGACACGAGGGTGACGTCCAGCAGCCGGTCCAGCACGGCCTCCTGGCCGGGCGCCTCCCGGGCCACCTCCGCGGCGAGCAGCCGGGTCACCGCGGACGTGCCCTCGTCGGCGGGGACGACCACCAGTGGCGGGAGCGCCCGCACCAGCCGCTCGCCCACCGCGCCGGGCTGGGGGTAGGTGCCGGTGAGCAGCACGGTGCCCCCGGCGGCGTCGTTGCCCCACGCGCGGGTGCCCAGCTCGGCCATCCCGGTGCCCGACCCGACCGGCGTGCACTGCTGCCCGGGGCCGACGGACACCTGCGGCGGCGTCGACGGCTCGTCGGCCACCGTGTAGTGCTGCGGGCCGCGGACCAGGGCGACGTCGCCGGCGCCGATGTGCTCGGCGCGGCCGTCGGCGAGCACCACCCACGCCGACCCGTGCAGGACGGCGAGCAGGGTCAGCGGTGCCTCGTCGGCGATCCGCATCGACCACGGCGGGCTGAGCAGGGAACGCAGCAGGAACGCCCCACGCGCGTGCGGGCCGTCGAGCAGGGCGGAGACGGCGTCCATGCGGCGCAGCGTAGACGCTGACGCATGTCATCGCGCTCCTCGGCGATGGATCGTCTCGATTCACCTCGCTGTACTGACGTCATGACCGAACAGCTGATCCTCCTGACCGGCGGCACCGGGACGACCGGCCGCCGCATCGCCCATCGACTGCGGGCCCGTGGCGTGCCCGTGCGGGTCGCCTCCCGGAGCGCTGCCTGCCGGCTCGACTGGGCCGACCCCACCACCTGGGACGCCGCACTGGCCGGCACCTCCGCGGTGTACCTGGCCTACGCGCCGGACCTCGCCGTCCCGGGGGCGGACGACGTCCTGGCCGCCTTCACCGACCGGGCCGCCCGGGCCGGGGTCGGCCGGGTGGTGCTGCTGTCCGGCCGGGGCGAGCCCGCCGCACAGCGGGCGGAGCGGGCCGTACGGGAGACCGCCGCCGGTGCGGGGCTGGACTGGACCGTGGTGCGCTGCAGCTGGTTCGTGCAGAACTTCACCGAGGGGCAGTTCGCCGACGCGGTGCGCGCCGGTGAGCTCGTACTGCCCGTGGACGACGTGGTCGAGCCGTTCGTGGACGCCGACGACATCGCCGACGTGGCCGTCGCCGCGCTGCTGGACGACGGGCACGCCGGGCTCACCCACGAGCTGACCGGGCCGCGGGCGCTGACCTTCGCTGCGGCGGTGGCCGAGCTCGCCGCGGCGACGGGCCGGCCGGTGGCCTTCCGGTCGGTGGCGCTGGCGGAGTTCACCGCTGCCCTGGCGGCAGACGGCGCGCCGCCGGAGGTGGTGGAGCTGATGACCCACCTGTTCACCGAGGTCCTGGACGGCCGCAACGCCGCGCCCACCGACGGCGTGCGGCAGGCACTGGGCCGCCCGGCCACCGACGTCACCGACGCGGTGCGGCGCAGCGCGCTCGCCGGGAGCCGGGCGTGAACGGGGACCGCCCACCCGTGCTGGTGGTCGCGACGATCGGTTCGGGGCTGGTCGCCGGGGCCTTCGCCGTCTTCAGCCTGATGGTGGTGCCGGCGCTGACCGCCCTGCCCGGCGCCGCCGGTGCGGCGGCGATGCAGTCGGTCAACCGCACGGCGGTCCGCCCGGGCTTCATGACGTTGCTGTTCGGCACCGCGCTGGTCTGTCTGGCGCTGGGCGGGGCCGAGCTCGCCGGGGCGCGTCGGCCGGCCGTGCTGACCGGTGTCGCGCTGTACCTGTTCGGGGTCGTCGGGGTCACCGTGCTGGCGAACGTCCCGCTCAACGACGCGCTGGCCCGGCTGGACGCCGCGGCGCCGGGTGCGGCGGAGGCGTGGCGGGAGAACGCCGGCCGCTGGACCCGGTGGAACACCGTGCGCTCGCTCGCCGCGACGGGCGCGGCCACCGCCTTCCTGCTCGCGTCGGCCGACTGACCGCCGGTCAGTCCAGGCTGAGCCGGAGCGGGAGCTCGAAGGTGCTCGGAGTGCTCTCCCAGCCGACCGCGGGGGTCCAGCGCCAGCCGTCCATCGTCACCTCGGTGAGGCCGAAGCGCTCTGCGTGTGCCACCGCCCAGGTGGCCTCCGGCCAGCCGGCGCCGGCGATGGAGACGGTGCCGTCGGTCTCGACCGTGGGCTGGCCGGCCTCCCGCCGGGCGGCCTCGGTGACCACGGCCGTCCGGTCGGCCAGGGTGGCCGGCCCGGCGCCTGGAGCCGCGCCGCAGGTCAGGGCGGAAGGAGAGGTGGCGAGCAGGGCACCGCTCAGCGCGCTCGCCATCGGCTCCCACTGCTGGTACGCCTCCGGGTACCCGCTGCGCTGGACCGCCTGGGCCACCTCGGTGAGCCGTCCGGTCTCCCAGCCGGGCACCTCGACCAGGCCGTCGAAGAACTTGCCGGCCGAGTAGACCGGGTCCCGCACCTGCGCCTCGCTGCCCCAGCCCTGCGAGGGCCGCTGCTGGAACAGGCCGAGGGAGTCGCGGTCGCCGTAGTCGAGGTTGCGCAGCCGGGACTCCTGCTGCGCGGTCGCCAGCGCGATGACGGTGGCCCGCGGCGGCAGGCCACGCGAACGGGCCACCGCCGCGATCGTCGCCGCGTTGGCCGCCTGCTCGGCGGTGACGCTGACGTCCGTCCCGGGCACCGTGCACCCGGCGAGCACCGACGGCGTGCCCTCCTCCTCCCGCCAGAGCAGCGCGATGGCGGCGAGGAGGGCGGCGACGAGCACCAGCGGCCACAGCGTCCGCGCGCGGCTCGTCCGGCGGGCCCGGCGCCGCGGGGCGGGTCGGGCCGGGGGACGGCGCGCCGGACGTGCCGCGGGGCGGGCGGCCCGCGGCGGGGGCCGTCGGCCCGCGACCGGGGTGCTCACCATCGCGCCGATCGTAGGTCGCCGAACTGTCAGGGACCTGGAAGGCGAGGGCCCGCGCGGCGGCCCCCGGCCTCAGTTGGCGTGCAGTGCGGCGTTCAGCGCGCCCCAGTCGCCGTCGCGCGGCAGGGCCTCGAGCGCGCCGCTGAGGGAGTTGCGGCGGAACAGCAGGCCGTCGCGACCGGAGAGCTCGCCGGCCTTGATCGACGTCCCGTCGGGGAGGAGCACCTTCGACCCGGCAGTCACGTAGCAGCCGGCCTCGACCACGCAGCCGTCGCCGAGGGAGATGCCGATGCCGGCGTTGGCGCCCAGCAGGCAGCCCTTGCCGATCGAGATGACCTGCTTCCCGCCACCGGAGAGGGTGCCCATGATCGAGGCGCCGCCGCCGACGTCGGAGTCGGCGCCGACGACGACCCCGGCGCTGATCCGGCCCTCCACCATCGAGGGGCCCAGCGTGCCGGCGTTGAAGTTGACGAAGCCCTCGTGCATGACCGTGGTGCCCTCGGCGAGGTGCGCGCCCAGCCGCACCCGGTCGGCGTCGGCGATCCGCACGCCCGAGGGGACGACGTAGTCGACCATCCTCGGGAACTTGTCGACCCCGAAGACGGTCAGGTGCCCGGCGTCCGCGCGCAGCCGGGCACGCGCCGCGTCCAGCTCGGTGGCGAGCACCGGGCCCGCGCTGGTCCAGGCCACGTTGGCCAGCAGCCCGAAGACGCCGTCCATGTTGACCCCGTGCGGCCGCACCAGCCGGGCGGAGAGCAGGTGCAGGCGCAGGTAGACGTCGTGGGCGTCGACCGGCGGGGCGGACAGGTCGGCGATGGTGGTGGAGACGGCGACCGACTGCACGCCGCGGGCCTCGTCGGTGCGCACCAGCCCGGAGAAGTCGGGCCCGAGCAGCCCCTCCAGCTCCAGCACCCCGATCGGCTGGGTGCCGCTCTCGCCCTGGTCGGCGCTGCTGAGCGTCGGGGAGGGGAACCAGGTGTCGAGCACCGTCCCGTCGGAGGTGAGGGTGGCGATGCCGACGCCGTTCGCGCCGGTGGTCTCTGCAGCGGTCGTCACGGGCAGTCAGGCTACCCAGGGCGCCCCAGCGTGGCCTGGCTGCAGGGGCCGGATGCGGGCGTCAGCGAGGGGCGGGGGGCACCCAGGCCCTTCCTCACTACCCTCGGCGGTCGTGAGCCCTGCCGACCAGCCGCTGCCCCCGCTCGACCTGAGCGCCGACGTGCTCACCCTGACCCGAGCCCTGGTCGACGCGCCCTCGGTCTCGGGCACCGAGGGGCCACTGGCCGACGCCGTCGAGGCGGCGCTGCGCGGGCTGGGCGGCCTGGAGGTCGAGCGGGTGGGGGACACGGTGCTGGCCCGCACGAACCTGGACCGGCCCACCCGGATCGTGCTCGCCGGGCACCTGGACACCGTGCCGATCGCCGACAACCTGCCCAGCCGGGTCGAGGTCGTCGACGGCGAGCAACGGCTCTACGGCTGCGGTACCAGTGACATGAAGGCCGGCGACGCGGTGATGCTGCGGCTGGCCGGGATGTTCGGCGTCCCCGGGGCGCAGCCGGCCCGCGACCTCACGTTCGTCTTCTACGACAACGAGGAGGTCGAGGCGGTCCGCAACGGCCTGGGCCGGGTGGCCCGCGAGCGCCGCGGCTGGCTGTACGGCGACCTGGCGGTGCTGCTGGAGCCCACCGACGGGGTGGTCGAGGGCGGCTGCCAGGGCACGCTGCGCGTCGTCCTCACCGTGCCCGGCACCCGTTCGCACAGCGCGCGTTCCTGGCTCGGTGTCAATGCCGTGCACGGCGCCGCCGGCATCCTCGCCACCCTGGCCGCCCACCCGGCGCGGGAGGTCGAGATCGACGGTCTCCGCTACCGCGAGGGGCTCAACGCCGTGCGGATCGAGGGCGGGGTCGCCGGCAACGTCGTCCCGGACGTCTGCCGGGTGACCGTGAACTTCCGGTTCGCCCCGGACCGGGACGAGGACCAGGCCCTGGCGTACGTGCGCGAGGTGTTCGCCGACGCGCTGGCCGCCGGGGTCACCCTCGAGCTCACCGACACCTCCGGCGGCGCGCTGCCCGGCCTGTCGGAGCCGGCCGCCGCGGCGTTCGTCGCCGCGGTCGGGCAGTCGGCCCGGGCGAAGCTGGGCTGGACCGACGTGGCCCGCTTCGCCGCGTTCGGCATCCCGGCGGTGAACTACGGCCCGGGTGACCCGAACCTGGCCCACACCGTCGAGGAGCACGTCCGGGTCGACCGGTTGCAGCCGGCCGAAGACGCCTTGATCGCCTACCTGAGCGGGAGTGACGCATGAGCCAGACCGACGACGGTGCCCGGCGGCGGCCGATCCGGCACCGCGGGCCGATCACCCTGCGCGGCGGCGAGCCCGACCCGCAGAACGCCGGGACGACGACCGACCAGCGTCTGTTGGACCGCCGCGGCAGCAGCGACTGGGTGCACACCGACCCGTGGCGCGTGCTCCGGATCCAGGCCGAGTTCGTCGAGGGCTTCGGCCTGCTGGCCGACCTGCCGCGCGCGGTGAGCGTCTTCGGCAGCGCCCGCACCCCGCGGGACTCCGCGTACTACGCCACCGGGGTGCAGCTGGGCGCAGCGCTGGCCGACGCCGGCTACGCGGTGATCACCGGCGGCGGCCCGGGCGCGATGGAGGCGGCGAACAAGGGCGCCTGCGACGCGGGGGGCACATCGGTCGGGCTGGGCATCGAGCTGCCGTTCGAGCAGGAGCTCAACGAGTGGGTCGACGTCGGCGTGCTGTTCCGCTACTTCTTCGTGCGCAAGACGATGTTCGTCAAGTACGCCCAGGCGTTCGTCATCCTGCCCGGCGGTTTCGGCACGCTCGACGAGCTGTTCGAGGCGCTCACCCTGGTGCAGACCCGCAAGGTGACCCGGTTCCCGGTGATCCTCTTCGGCAGCGAGTACTGGTCCGGGCTGGTCGACTGGATCCGGCAGACGATGGTCGCGCAGGGGACGGTGAGCCCGGCGGACCTCGACCTGCTGCACGTCACCGACGACGTCGCCGAGGCGGTCGCGATCATCCAGGCCGCGGACGCCACTCGCGGTGAGCACGAGTCGGAGCCGCCCCCCGGGGAGGCGGTCCCCGACCCCGCTCCCCTTCCCGGCTCGGCCACGGTCGACGACTGAGCATGGCCGGACTCGTCTTCGTCGTCAGCCTGCTGCTGGTCGGCGGGCTGCTGTTCCTCGGCGCCTCGCTGCTGCTCGGCCGGGGCGAGACGCAGCCCCCGGCCGAGCCCGAGCGCTCCCCGGTGCAGCTGCCCGAGGGGCGGGCGGTGGTCGCCGACGACGTCCGGGCGCTGCGCATCTCGGTGGCGGTGCGCGGGTACCGGATGACCGAGGTCGACTGGCTGCTGGACCAGCTGGCCTCGGTGCTGGACGACCGGGACGCGGAGATCGCGGCCCTGCGGGCACAGTTGCCGGGTGCCCAGTTGCCCGGCGTCCAGCGTCCGGTCGACCAGCGAGGCACCGAACCCGGAGGCCTCCCCGTCCTGGAGGACGGCCCCGGGAGTGACGAGGAGAGGCGGGCCGATGCCTGAACTGGTGGAGCAGGTCGAGGTGGACGCACCACCGGAGCAGGTGTGGGCGGCGCTGGTCGACTGGGACCGGCAGGGTGAGTGGATGCTCCTCACCGACGTGCGGGCCGGCGCCCGCGACGGGCAGGGCGTGGGTGGGGAACTCGCGGCCACCACCGGCGTCCGGCTGCCCGGTCCGCTCGGGGGCCGCCGGCTGGGGGTGCTCGACACCATGTTGATCACCGGCTGGGAGCCGCCCCGCCGGGTGGACGTGCGGCACACCGGGCGGGTGGTGCGCGGCACGGGAACCTTCGAGGTGCGGCCCCGGGACGACGGCGGGTCGACGTTCGTCTGGACCGAGGGGCTGGACCTCCCGCTGGGTGCGCTGGGTCGGGCCGGCTGGCCGCTGGTGCGCCCGGTGATGGCCGCCGGAGTCCGGCTGTCGCTGCGCCGCTTCGCCGCCTACGCGCAGGCCCACCCCGCCTGACGGCGCGGGGAGGGCGCGCTCTGCACGCTTTTCGTCCGCTCTGCACGTGCTGCTGCACAGGCAGAGCGGACAGAACCCGTGCAGAGGGGCAGGGGGGGGCGGAGCGCGCTCAGGCCGGGGTCGGCAGGGCGGCGCGTTCGGCGTCCCGGACCGTCGCCCGCGACCGGTACCACTGCCGCCACAGCAGGGCGGCCACCAGCACGTGCACGACCGTGCCGCCGTGGTACATCAGCTGGGCGCCGGCCTCGGCTCCGGTGACCCCGGCCGGCGGTGCCGCGTAGAGCGCCTTGGCCAGCACGTCGTGGGCGGCTGCTCCCGCCGCCAGCGCCACCGCGCGGGCGACCACGCCGCGGCGGTGCCCGATCGGGTCCAGGGCCAGGACGGCGGCCGTGGCCAGCCAGCCGGTGAGGAGCACGTGCACCGAGACCAGCAGGTGCATCCCCGGCGAGTGCAGCATCGCCGTCAGCAGACCGGTGCCGTAGAGCAGCCACAGGCCGGCGGCGTTGATGCCGGTGGCCACGAACGGATCGGTGAGCACTCGCACCGGTGCCGTGCGCAGCGCCCGGCTGACCCGCCGGGCAGCGGGCGCGGGCAGGGCGCGCAGCAGCAGGGTCGAGGGGCGGGCGAGCACGAGCAGCACCGGGGCGACCATCCCCACCAGCAGGTGGGCGGCCATGTGCGCGCGCAGGTCGCCGTGGGTCGTGGCGAGCGGCCCGGTGAGCGCGACGGCCAGGCAGCCCAGCCCGGCCAGCCAGGCCGCCGTCCGACCCACCGGCCACGGGGAGCGCGAGCGGGCGACCCCGGCCAGGTAGAGCGCGGCCGGCACCAGCACCACGGTCCACACGGCCTGGCTCACGGTGCCGGCGATCTCGGAGCGGGGTGGGTGCGGGCCCGCCGGAGCAGCAGCACCCCGGCCAGCAGCACCAGGGCCCCGGCGCCGATCCACGCCACGTCGTAGCCGGTGAGGTCGACGCCGTAGCGGACCTGGTGCAGCCGCAGCAGCTTGTGGTGGACGACGCCGTCCCAGACCTGGAACGCCCCGGCGCCCACCAGCACCGCACCCCACCAGGCGCCCGCTGCGAACGACCGCCGCCGGCGGACGTCGGCGAGCAGCGCCAGGCCGGCCACGGTCGCCGACCAGGTGGCGGCGTGCAGCAGCCCGTCGGAGACGAGCCCGGCGGCGCCGCTGGCCCGGTCGTAGAAGTGGTGCCAGTGCAGCAGCTGGTGGAAGACGATCTCGTCGACCGCACCCGCGGCGCCGAGACCGAACAGCAGGCCGGAGACGAGCAGCCGCCGACGGTCGGGCCGCCCGGGATCGGCTGCGGTCACGGGACCTCCGTCGTCCGGCTGCTGGTGGTGCCCGGTCGCTGCCCGGCCGCCGACCGGGGGAAACCCCCAGCCGGTCGTACGACCCAGGGCTGAGCCGGCCCGCCGGGCTTCCGTCCCCGGGGCGACGCGGTGCGCCGGGTCGGCGGCCGACGATCAGCCCATGACCGCGACCCTCTCCGCCCGGGACCTCCGGATGACCTACGGCGACGGCCCGGCCGCCGCCCACGCCCTGGCCGGGGTGGACCTCGACCTCGGCGCCGAGTCGCTGGCCGTGATGGGGCCCTCCGGCTCCGGCAAGACCACCCTGCTGCACTGCCTGGCCGGGATCGTCCGGCCGACCTCCGGGTCGGTCACCTGGCAGGGGCAGGACCTCGCGCGGCTGTCCGACGCGCGGCGCACGGTGCTGCGCCGGTCGGACTTCGGCTTCGTCTTCCAGTCCGGCCAGTTGCTGCCCGAGCTGCCCGCGGTGGAGAACGTGGCGCTGCCGTTGATGCTCGCCGGGGTCGACCGCCGGACGGCGACCGAGCGGGCGGCCCGCTGGCTGGACCACCTGGGCCTGGCCGGGCTGGAGCAGCGCCGGCCCGGTGAGCTCTCCGGCGGGCAGGGCCAGCGGGTGGCGATCGCCCGCGCCCTGGTCACCTCGCCGGGCGTCGTCTTCGCCGACGAGCCGACCGGTGCCCTCGACGCCGCCACCGGGCAGGAGGTGATGAGCCTGCTGGTCCGCTCCACCTCGGCGGCCGGGGCCGCGCTCGTCGTGGTCACCCACGACGAGGGGGTCGCCGCCTGGTGCGGACGGGTGGTCACCATGGGCGACGGCCTGCTGGTCGACGACCGCCGGACGCCGGCCGCGGCGCCGGGCGGTGGCCTCCGATGAGGGCCGCGCTGCGCCTGTGGTGGGCGCTGGCCCGCAGGCAGGGGCCCGACCGGCTGACCACCGGCCTGGCCGTGCTCGCCTTCACCGCGGTGACCTGGGCGCTGCTGACCACCCTGGGCGGGCTGCGCGCCTTCGTCGACCGCGCCGCCGTCGAGCGGACCGAGCCGGAGCCCTCGGGCATGGCCGAGGTGTACGTCGTCCTGGCCGTCGTCGCGGCTGCCCTCATCCTGGTGCCGCTGATCACGCTCGGCGGCGCGGCGGCCCGGCTTGCCATCGCCCGGCGCAACGCCCGGATGGCGGCGCTGCGGCTGGCCGGGGCGACCACCGGGCAGGTCGCGGGGATGGCGGTCGCGGACGCGCTGGCCCAGGCGGTCGCCGGCGCGCTGGCCGGTGCGGTGCTCTACGGGGCGACCCTGCCGCTGGTGGCGCTGCTGCACTTCCAGGGCCGGGCCTTCGCGGTGGGGGAGCTGTGGGTCGGCTCCTGGGGAGCGTTCGCCCTGCCGGCGGTGCCGCTGGTGGCCTTGGTCTCGGCGCTGGCGGCGCTGCGCCGGGTGGCGGTCACACCACTGGGGGTGGCCGCGCGCACCGGGGTGAAGCCGCTGTCCTGGACCCGGCTGCTCCCGCTGTTCGTGCTGGTCGGGGTGTTCCTGCTCGCCGCGAACGGGCTGCTCCGGCTGGACGCGATCGTGGTGCTGGCGATCCTCGTCGCGAGCCTGGCCGGCGCGATGTGGGTGTTCAACCTGGTCGGCCCGTGGCTGATCTCGGTGCTGGGCCGGGTGGTCGCCCGGCGGGCGCGCAGCGTGCCGACCCTGCTGGCCGGCCGGCGGATCGTCGACGACCCGAAGGCGGCCTGGCGCAGCGTGGGCGGGGTGGCGCTGGTCGCCTTCGTCGCCGGCGTGCTCAGCGTCAGCCCGGGTCTGGCGGCGACCGGTGCGGAGGAGGACCACCTCGGGGTGGACATCGCGACCGGGACGGCGATCACGCTGGTGATCGCGTCGCTGCTGGCCGCGGTCTCGACGGGGGTCACCCAGGCGGGCCGGGTGCTCGACCACGCCGGGGAGTACCGCGCCCTGCACCTGGCCGGCACCGAGGTGGCCACCCTGCACGCGGCCCGGATGCGGGAGACCTGGATCCCGCTGGCGGTCTGCGTGGGCGGCGCGAGCGTCACGGCGCTGGCGCTGATCACCCCGTTCATCGACGTGCTGGCCGACGAGCCGGTCGGGGTGGTGCTCTTCGTCGGCTCCGTGGTGGCCGGCTGCGCGCTGGTGCTCGGCGGCACGGCGGCCAGCCGGCGGATGGTCGACCGGGCCGCCGGGGCGGCGGTCCCGGCCTGACCGATCGCCGCCTGCGGCCGTGGGTCCGCCGCCGTCGGGACCGTCGTACCGGGGAGCCATGATGACCCGGTGACGGCGGCGGCTGGGGGACGAGGATGAGTCGGCGGGGCTGGGCGCTGTTCGTGGCGATGTCGCTCATCTGGGGCCTGCCGTACCTGCTGATCAAGGTGGCGGTGGAGGACTTCTCCCCGGTCGTGGTGGTCTTCCTGCGCTGCGCGATCGGCGCGGCGCTGCTCGTGCCGTGGACCCTCGCCCGGGGGCACCTGGGCACCGCGCTGCGCCGGCACTGGCGGGCCCTGCTGCTGTTCACCGTGCTGGAGATGACCGGCCCCTGGCTGCTGTTGCCGTACGCCGAGCAGTCGCTGTCCAGTTCGCTGACCGGGCTGCTCGTCGCGGCGGTGCCGTTCGTGGCCGCGGTGGCGGCCCTGGTCGCCGGGGACGAGGACCGGCTCTCCCCGCTGCGGGTGGTCGGGATGCTGATCGGGGTGGTGGGCATCGTCGCCCTGCTGGGCCTGGACGTCGGCGGGGCCCAGCTCAGCGCGATCGGGGCGGTCGCGCTGGTGGTGGTCGGCTACGCCGTCGCCCCGATCGTGATCAGCCACAAGCTGCCCGACGTGCCGGGCGTGACGGCGGCGTCATTCGCGCTGCTGTTCACCGCGCTGGTCTACGCGCCGTTCGCGGTGCCCCGGCTCGGCGACGCCGTCGAGGCACCGACGCAGGCCTGGCTGGCCCTCCTCGCGCTGGGCACGGTCTGCACCGCCCTGGCGCTGGCGCTGTTCTTCGCGCTGATCCGGGAGGCCGGCCCGCAGCGGGCGCTGGTGATCACCTTCGTCAACCCGGCGGTCGCCGTGCTGCTCGGCGTCCTGGTGCTCGACGAGCCGTTCACCCTGGGCCTGGCGCTCGGGCTGCCGCTGGTGCTCCTCGGCTGCGTGCTGGCCACCCGGCGCAGCCCCGTCCGCGCCGCGCGGTCGGAGTTCGACGACCTCGACACGGCCGTCCCGTGACCGCGCGGACGCCGGCCCCGGTGGAGCGCTGCGGATGGGCGACGAGTGCGCCCGAGTACGTCCGCTACCACGACGAGGAGTGGGGGGTGCCGCTGCACGGCGACGACGCGTTGTTCGAGCGGGTCACCCTGGAGGCCTTCCAGTCGGGCCTGTCCTGGATCACCATCCTGCGCAAGCGCCCCGCCTTCCGGGCCGCGTTCGCCGGCTTCTCGATCCCGGCGGTGGCCGCCTTCAGCGACGACGACGTCGAGCGGCTGATGGCCGATGCGGCGATCGTCCGCAACCGCGCCAAGGTGACGGCGGCGGTGCGCAACGCCCGGGCTGCGCTCGACCTGCCGGAGGGGTTGTCGGCCCTGCTGTGGTCGTTCGCACCGCCCCCGGGACGTCCACGGCCGGAGACCCTCGCCGACGTCCCGGCGACCAGCCCGGAGTCGGTTGCACTGGCCAAGGAGCTGAAGCGGCGGGGGTTCTCCTTCGTCGGACCGACCACCTCCTACGCCCTGATGCAGGCCACCGGGATGGTCGACGACCACGTCGCGACCTGCTTCCGGGCGGGGGCGATGCACCCGGACTGAGGGGTCCGGGTTGGTCGATGGCCGGGGATACGGGATCATGGACCGCACAGCTCTGCACGAACAGTCGCCACACCACGGTCCAGCCGGGCTGTGGGTGGCCGGTGAAGGAGGCACGCATGGCGGCCATGAAGCCGCGTACGGGTGAAGGTCCCCTCGAGGTCACCAAGGAGGGCCGCGGCCTGGTCATGCGCGTCCCGCTGGAGGGTGGCGGCCGGCTGGTCGTCGAGCTGTCCCCCGACGAGGCGAGCGCCCTCTCCGAGGCCCTGAAGGGCGCGATCAGCTGAACACCGACGCGAGTCTGCCCCCGGGCAGCCCCGCGACAGACGACGCGGCCCCGGCCGTCGGCAGCACGCCGGCGACCGGGGCCGCGCCGTTGCCGCGGGTCGAGGTCGTCCCGGCGCTGCCGGTGCTGGGTCCCGACGACGTCCTGGCCGTGCCGGTGCGTGCCCGCGGCTCCCTGCCCGACTGGCTCACCGCGGCGGCCCAGCCGCCGGTCGACCCGGAGTTCCTCGCCGCGGCCCTGGCCGACACCGGCAACGGCGGCAAGCCCGGCGGGATCACCAACGTGCCGATGGAGAGCCGGCGCCCGCGCAGCGTGCTGGCGGTCGGGGTGGGCGACGCGACCCTGCCGCACCTGCGCTCCTACGTGGCGGTCGCCGTCCGGCGGGCCCAGACGCTCGCCGAGTCCGGCGCCCGCCGGCTCGTGCTGCCGCTGGACACCGGCGTCGCCCCGGCCGGGGCCGACGAGGTCCGCACCGCGGTCGAGACGGCGCTGCTGGCCGGCTACCGCTTCCGGGACACCTCCACCCCGCACCCGCCCCGGCTGGCCGAGGTGCTCGTGGTGGCCGCCGGTGCCGACGACCCGGCGGTGGCCGCCGGTGAGCTCGCCGGCCGGGTCGCGGCGGAGTCGGTGGTGTGGGCCCGCGACCTGGTCAACACCCCCAGCAGCACCAAGGACCCGGCCTGGCTCGCCGACCAGGCGCTCGGGCGGCTGGGCGCGGTCGCCGGCGTGACGGTCACCGTGCTGGGGCCCGACGAGCTGCGGGCCGGCGGCTTCGGTGGTGTGCTCGCCGTCGGCGGGGGATCGGCCTCCCCACCGCGGATGGTGGTCGCCACCTACCGGCCGGACGGGACCGGCCCGGCGCACCCGGTGCTGGTCGGCAAGGGCATCACCTTCGACACCGGGGGCATCTCGATCAAGAAGACCCCGGGCATGCGCGAGATGAAGACCGACATGGCCGGCGCCGCCGCGGTCCTCGCCGCCGTCGACGCCGCGGCCCGGCTGCAGCTCCCGGGCGCCGTCACCGCCGTCGTCGCGCTCTGCGAGAACGCCGTCTCCGGTACCGCCTACCGGCCGGCCGACGTCGTGCGGCACGTGGGCGGGCGCACCACCGAGGTGCGCAACACCGACGCCGAGGGCCGGCTGGTGCTCGCCGACGCGCTGGCGCACGCCCGGCTGGCGCTGGGGGCGACCGTGCTGGTCGACGTCGCCACCCTCACCGGGGCGATGCGGACGGCGCTGGGGGCCCGGACGGCCGGGCTGTACGCGACCACCGACGGGCTGGCCGACGCGCTGCTCACGGCGGGCGGGCACGCGGGCGAGGCGTTCTGGCGGATGCCGCTGAGCGAGGAGCACGTCGGGCACCTGCGCGCGCAGCTCGACTCCGCGGTGGCCGACGCGAACAACGCCCCGGGCGACCCCGGGTCGACCACGGCGGCGCTGTTCCTGCAGCCCTTCGCCGGGGGCCTGCCGTGGGCGCACCTGGACATCGCCGGCCCGGCGCGCGCCGGCCGGGACGACGCCGAGGTGGTCAAGGGCGGCACGGGCTTCGCCGTGCGCACGCTGCTGCGCTGGCTGGAGGCCGGTGCACCGGCCGACCTGCCGGAACCGGTCGTGCGCGACTGAGCGGTTGCCGCCACCGGTCGGCGGGCATGTCCGGGGCCGAGCCGCGCCACCGGCGCGACCGGATCCCTGGGGGAACAGCCGTGAGCATGATGGACAAGGCCAAGGGCGCGCTGGACAGCGACAAGGGCGAGAAGGCCAGCGACTCGGCGCTGGACAAGGGCGAGCAGTTCGCCGACAAGAAGACCGGTGGCACGCACGACGCGCAGATCGACAAGGGGCGCGACGCCGCCGACGGCAAGATCGGCAACCAGTAACCGACGGTGCCGGCGGCTGGGGCCTGAGCGCCCCAGCCGTCAGCGGCGGGCCGGGTCGGGCAGGATCGGGCCGTGACCGAGGAGCAGCGCGGAGTCGTCTTCCCAGCCGGGCCCGACGGGCGGCGCAGCACCGCCACGCTCGGTCGGGCGGTCGTCGCCGACGCACTGCGGCCGGTCGACCCGACCGGGGCGCGGGCAGCTGAGCAGGAGACCAACTGGCGGGCCGGCTACCTGCCCCACCTGCGCCGCACGGTGGAGGCGGGGCTGAGCTCCCGCGACGCGGCGCTGCAGATCGCCGGGGCTGGCCTGGACTCGCTGCACGCCCGGATGCGGGTCGCCGGGCCGGACGGCGAGACCGACCTCGGCGCGCTGCAGACCGCGCCGGCCGCTCGCCGGCTGCGCACCGTCGAGGTGACCGGGGACGCCGAACCCGAGCGCGAGCTGTCGCTGCCCTACCGCGGCACCCGGCTGCGCGGCGACGACCTGCACCGCCGGCTGGTCGCCTGGGTCGACGCCGGGGTGATCGAGCCCAGCTGCGCCGACGCGGTGCGCACCGTGGCCGACCACCCCGAGTGGCTGGCGCTCCCCGACCGCACGGTCGCGGTGCTGGGTGCCGGCGCGGAGATGGGGCCGCTGACCGCCCTGCTGCGGTGGGGAGCCCGGGTCGCCGCCGTCGACCTGCCCCGGCCGCCGCTGTGGCAGCGGGTCCACGAGACCGCCCGGCGCGGCGCGGGCACGCTGCTGCTGCCGGTCGCCGACGACGACGCGGCCGGCGCCGACCTGATCACCGAGGTGCCCGAGGTCGCCGACTGGCTCGCGGCCCTGCCCGGCTCCCCGGTGCTCGGCAACTACGTCTACGCCGACGGCGCGACCAACGTCCGGGTCTCCACCGCCGTCGACGCGCTCACCCGGCGGCTGACCGAGGCCCGCCCCGAGCTGGCGCTGGCGTTCCTCGCCACCCCGACCGACGTCTTCGCGGTGCCCGGGGAGGCGGTTGAGCACTCCGTCGCCGCCTACGCCTCCCGGCCGCGGACGGCGAAGCTGGTGGGCCGGCCGCTGCGCACGCTGTCGGCCGGGCGGCTGCTGCGCCGGGCGTACGTGCCGGGCACCGACCCGGGCATCGCCGACAGCCTGGTGCCGCAGCAGGGGCCGAACTACGCGCTGGCCAAGCGCTTGCAGCGCTGGCGTGCCTCGGTGGCCCGGGCGGCGGGCAGCACGGTGTCGATGAACGTCGCCCCGCCCACCCGGACCCGCTCGGTGGTCAAGAACCGCGCACTGGCCGCTGCCTACGCCGGGGCGCACCGGTTCGGCGTGGAGGTGTTCGAGCCGGCGACGTCGAACGTGCTGATGGCGGCGCTGCTCGTGCACGACCTGCACACCGGTGGCGGGCCCGCGCAGCAGCACCCGTGGCAGGACGAGGCACACGCCGCCGCGCACGGCGGGCTGTGGCGCACCCCGTACGCACCGCGCAGCGCGCTGGGTCTGGCGGCGGTGCTCGGCCTGGGCGCCGCGCGCGGTTGATCCGGCCGATGTCGTCCCGCTGACGGCCGGTCACCTCTACGGTCACCTCATGCCGTCGGCCGCCGCATCGACCGCACCGGCCCATCCCCGTCCGCGGGCGCGCCTGCGGGACCCGTGGACGGCGCTCCGGGTGGCGCTGGTCGTGCTGGGGCTGGGCATGGTGCTGGCCTCCGTCCTCGTCGGTCAGCGCCCGGGGTCCCTGGACGACCTGCGGGCGGCGGTCGATGCCGGTCGGGTGGAGGAGGTCCGGGTCAGCGAGGGGCTGGAGCCGGGCGCCACCGGCTACGCCGTGCAGACCGCGGTCTGGCAGTCCGGCCTGATCACCCGCCGCACCGAGGTCTGGGAGGCCAGTCCGGGGGGCGACGTCCCGCAGGACCGCCGGCCGGTGCTGTACCGCGATCTGGCCGCCGAGTTGCAGGCTGCTGACCCCGACCTGCGCGTCGTCCCCCTGGCGGAGGCGTCCTCCTGGTCGGAGGTGCTCGGCTGGCGGCTGCCGAACTGGGCCGGCACGGTGCTGTTGGCGCACGGCCTGGCAGTGGTGTTCCTGCTCGTCGGCGGCCCACCGCCGGCCCGGGCCACGCGCTGGGGCTGGTTCTGGCTGAGCTGGCCGCCGATCGGGAGCCTGGCCTTCCTCCTGCTGTCCGGTCCGTTCCCCGGCATCCCGGCGCCACGCCCGGGAGCCCGTCGGCTGACCGGTGGCTGGGCGTTCCTGTTCACCTGGTTGGTCGTCGGCGCACTCGCCGGCGGCTGATCCGGCCGCCCTCGGGGGCATGCAACCTCCCGGCCCCGGATCCCGTCTCCAGGGCATGAAAAGATCGGACACCACGTGAGGCCGGGGCGCGACGAGGAGTTCTCCACGTTCGTCGTCGCGAGGCGGGGCGACCTGCTGCGCTCGGCGACGCTGCTGGCAGCCGGGGACCGGCACCTCGCCGAGGACCTGGTGCAGGTCGCCCTCACCCGGCTCTACGTCGCCTGGGGCCGGCTACGGGTGCCCGAGGCGCGGTACGCCTACGCCCGCCGGGCGCTGGTGACCACGCTCATCGACGAGACCCGCCGGCCCTGGCGGCGTCGGGAGCACTCCCGCGCCGAGCTCCCCGACACCGCCGTCGAGACCGCCGACGACCGGGACGACGAGGTGCTGGCCCGGCTGCGGCCGGCGCTGGCGCAGTTGCCGCCGCGGATGCGGGCGGCGGTGGTCTTCCGGCACCTGCACGAGCTGAGCGTCGCCGAGACCGCCGACGTCCTGAACTGCTCGCAGGGCACCGTGAAGAGCCAGACCGCCCGCGGCCTGGACCACCTCCGCCGGGCGCTCGGCGTCCCGCTGGAGGAGCCGTCGTCGGCCCCGCCGCCTGCCCGCACTCCCGTCGACCACCGCACCACCGTGACCGCTTGGAGTCCCTCGTGAACGTCCACACCCTCCTGTCCGACGCCGCCGCCGAGGTCGACACCACCGTCGCCGACGAGACCGTGCAGGCCGACCTGCTCCGTGGCCGCCGTGCGCTCAGCCGCCGCCGGGCACAGCGCACGGGCGTGGCCGGCCTCGTCGTCGCCGGCGCAGGCGTCGGCGCGCTGGTCCTCGGTGGGGCGACCCCCACCCCGGTCAGCCCGGAGGCAGGGGGCAGCAGCGGCACCGTCCTGGCGCCCGGGGCGATCGAGCTCGTCGACTTCACCGGCGACCAGCTGGCGGGGTACTCCGTCGACGAGGTGCCCGAGAGCTGGACGTTGCTGCACTCCGATGAGCACGCGCTCACCATCGGGCCGCAGGCCATGGTCGACACCGCCCCGGACTCCTACCTGGGCAAGCTGACCGTGATGCTGCTGTCCTCCGACGCGACCCTGCCCACCGAGGGCACCACGGTCCCGGTCGGCGCCGGTGAGGGCGTCTACGTCGAGTCGGCGGACCAGGTGGACGTCGACCGGCAGGCGGCCGGGGGCGCGGGCGTCACCCCCTTCACCGGCTCTCTGTTCTACGTCGACCAGGCGTCGGGTCTGCCGGTCGTCGTCCAGGTGCCGACCGAGCTGGACTGGACGGCGGTGGAGGCCGCCGAGTTCGCGGCGGGCGTGCACGTCACCGCCGCCGCGGAGCAGAGCGTCGGCTGACCCACCCCTCAGGGCCGACCCTGAGCGCGTTCGTCCGGGTGCGGTCAGGGTCGGTCCAGGGTGCTCCCCGATGTGCCGGGGGTGGCCCCGCCGACAGGCTCGTCGGCATGGACACCACCTCTCCCGCCCATCCCGGGGGCTCGCTGTGATCGTCGCCCGGGGACTCACCAAGACCTACGGCCCCAGGACCGCCGTCGACCACCTGAGCTTCACCGTCGAGCCCGGCCGCGTGACCGGCTTCCTCGGCCCGAACGGGGCCGGCAAGTCCACCACGATGCGGATGATCCTGGGGCTGGACCGCCCCACGTCGGGCAGCGTGACCGTGAACGGCCGGTCCTACGCCGCGTCGCCGGCGCCGCTGCGCGAGGTCGGTGCGCTGCTGGAGGCCCGGGCCCTGCACCCCGGCCGCAGCGCCCGCGACCACCTGCGCTGGCTGGCCGCCAGCAACGGCATCCCGCGCACCCGGATCGACGAGGTGCTCGACCTGGTCGGGCTGGAGGCGGTCGCCGAGCAGCGGGTGGGTCGCTTCTCCCTCGGCATGGGCCAGCGGCTCGGCATCGCGGTGGCGCTGCTCGGCGACCCGCCGGTCGTCGTCCTGGACGAACCGGTCAACGGGCTGGACCCGGAGGGCATCCGCTGGGTGCGCAACCTCGCCCGGGAGCTGGCCGGGCAGGGCCGCACCGTGCTGGTCTCCAGCCACCTCATGTCGGAGATGGCGCTCACCGCCGACCACCTGATCGTGGTCGGCCGCGGACGGATGCTGGCCGACTGCTCGATGGCCGACTTCATCACCGAGCACGCGTCCTCCTACGTCCGGGTCCGCAGTCCGCGGGTGTCCGACGCCGAGGCGCTGCTGCGCGGCCAGGGCCTGGACGTCGATCGGCTGGACGACCAGCTGCGGGTGCGCGGCCGGAACGCCGCCGAGATCGGTGAGCTGCTCGGCGGCGCCGGGCTGTACGTCCACGAGCTCGCCCTCGTCCAGTCCTCGCTGGAGGACGCCTTCATGACCCTCACCGCCGACAGCGTCGAGTACGCCACCCACCCGGCCGAGACCGCAGGAGCCGTGCGATGAGTGCCACCCCGACCGTGAGCACCGCCCCGGCCCGACCCGGGACCGGCTCCTCGTCCGCCGCCGACGTGGTGCGGCTCGACCCGAACCGGCACGTGCCCGGCGTCCGGCAGCCCGGCTTCGCGCAGGTGCTGCACGCGGAGTGGGTCAAGTTCTGGACCGTCCGCTCCACCCGCTGGTCGCTGGGCCTGCTGTTCCTGCTCGGCGCCGGCCTGACCACGCTCGTCTGCTGGGCGGCGGCCAGCGACCTGGCCGCCGGCGACACCGGGGAGGCGCCCGCCGCCTTCCTCACCTGGGGGCTGCTGTTCTCCCAGCTCACCGCGCTGGCGCTGGGCACGCTGGTGGTCACCAGCGAGTACGGCACCGGGATGATCCGGGCCACCGTCACCGCGGTGCCCCGGCGCGGACGGGTGGTGGCGGCCAAGGCCGTGGTGCTCACCGTCGTGCTCTTCGTGGCCGGCGTGGTCACCGCAGTGGCCGGCTACCTCGGAGGCAACTGGTTCCTCGACCGGGAGGGCGTGGGCCTGGCGCTGTCGGACGACGGGGTGCTCCGTGCCCTGCTGGGGAACGGGCTCTACCTCGCCGGCCTGGGGGTCTTCGCGCTGGCCACCGGGCTGCTGATCCGGCACACCGCGGCGGCGCTGACCGTCGGCATGGCGCTGGTGCTGGTGGTCGGCAACGTCGCCTACGCACTGCCGGGCACGTGGGGGGAGTGGGTGGCCAAGCTGCTGCCGGGCAACGCCGGCGGGGCGGTCGCCCAGGTCGCCCCCTTCAACGGCGGGGCGGTGCTGGCCCCGTGGACCGGCTTCGGGGTCTTCGCCGCCGAGGTGGCCGCGCTGCTGCTCGTGGCGGTCCTGGTCTTCCGCCGCCGCGACGCCTGACGGGCTCGGTCCCCCTCGATTCCCCCCCTCACCCCGCCCGGTGAGGGGGGAGTCGCTGCGTCGACGGGGATGGACGGCGGGGCGCCGGGCACGGGAAACTGCCGGTCGTGCGCCAGCGTGTGCTCGACCTCGCCCGAGGTCGGCCGCTGACCCTCGCCGTTGCGGTCACGGTGGTCTGGCACCTGGTGCTGTTCGCCGTCGAGGACCTGCTGCCGCCGTTGCAGCCGGGGTGGTTCCCCGACCTGGGGGCTGCGGTGGTCAACGTCGTGCTCGCCGGTCTCACCCTGGCCCTGATCGGCTGGCTCGGGTGGTGGCGCGAGACCGGGCTCGCCTGGCGGTGGCCGGACCGCTCGTGGTGGCTGCTGCTGCCGCTGCTGGGCGAGGGGCTGCTGCACCTCGTCGACGGGCTGGCCGGGTCGGCGACGGTGCTGGCCGGCGCAGTGGTCACCATGCTGGCGGTCGGACTGGCCGAGGAGTCGCTCAGCCGAGGGCTGGTGCAGCGGCTGCTGAGCCCGCTGGGCCTGGCCCGCGCAGCCGTCCTGGTGGGCGTGCTGTTCGGTCTCGGGCACCTGATGAGCGGGCTCTGGTTCGGGCGGGCACCGGACGAGATCGCCTTCCAGGTGGTGAACACCGCCGCCTTCGGGTTCTGCCTGGCGGCGCTGCGGTGGCACGTCGGCACGCTCTGGCCGCTGGTCGTGCTGCACGCGTGGGTGAACGTCGCCAGCATCCGGAGCCCGGGAGCGCTGCCCGACGTCGTCCAGGTGTCGATCATCCTGGTGCTGATCGGCTACGGCTGGTGGCTGCTGCGGCTGCTCGACCGGAGACCGCGGCAGGTCCCGGTCCGGGCCGGCTGACCGCCGATCACGCCGGGCCGATCACGCCGGGCCGATCACGCCGGGCCGATCACGCCGGGCCGACCAGCCCGGCGACGATCTCCGCGGAGAGGGTGACCAGCGGGAGCCCGCCACCGGGGTGCGCCGAGCCGCCCACCAGGAACAGGCCCGGGAGGCGGGCCGCGTTGGCCGGCCGCAGGAAGGCCGCGCGGGCCCCGTTGCTGGACGTGCCGTAGATCGAGCCGCCGGGGCTGGCGGTCTCCCGCTCCAGGTCGGCCGGGGTGCGCACCACCCGCCAGCGGACCCGGTCGCGCACGTCGAGCCCGCGGGCGGCCATCGTCGCCAGCACCTGGTCGGCGTAGCGGTCGGCCAGCCCGGGGGCGGTCCAGTCGACGCCGGTGCCCGGCTCGTGCCGCGGCGCGTTGACCAGCACGAACCACGACTCGCTGTCGGCGTCGGGTCGGGTGGCCGGGTCGTCGGGGGCGCTCACGTAGACGGTCGGGTCGGCCACCGGCCGGCGGGGCCCGCCCCGTCCGAACAGGGCGTCGAACTCGGCGTCGTACTCGGTGGGGAACAGCACCGTGTGGTGCGCCAGCCCGGGCGTGCGGCCGCGGAGCGCGAGCAGCAGCACGAACCCCGAGGACGACGGCGTCACCCGCCGCAGCGCGGCCCGGGCCCGCCGCACCGGCGCCTGCGGCGGCAGCAGGCTGCCGTAGAGGCTCGTCGCGTCGGCGTTGCAGACGACGACGTCGGCCGGCACCACCTCGCCGTCGGCCAGCCGCACCCCGGTCGCCCGGCCCGCCGTCACCAGCACCTCGCTGACCGCGGCGCCGGTGCGCACGACCGCTCCTCGCTCGACCGCGCGTGCGGCCACCGCCTCGGGCAGTCGGCGCAGTCCGCCGGGGACGTACCAGGAACCGAAGGCCTGCTCGGCGTAGGGGACGGTGAGCAGCGCGGCGGGTGCCCGCCGGGGGTCCGAGCCGGAGTAGGTCGCGTACCGGTCCAGCAGCATCCGCAGCCGCGGGTCGGTCAGGTAGGCAGCGCCCAAGCCGCGCAGCGTCCGGCCGGGTGCGACCGTGCGGAGGTCGGCGGTGTTGCGGGCGAGCCGGGCGAGCGTGGCCGCACCGGCCAGCGGGGTGCGCAGGAACGGCTGCTCGGTGGCCCGCCACATGGCCTCGGCACGGGTCAGCAGTGCCGTCCACTGCGCGCCGCTGCCGGGGCCGAGGTCGGCGTCGAGCCGGGCCGGGATGTCGTCGCGGTGCCCGGGCAGCGCCGTCGTCGTCCCGTCGGCGAACCGGTAGGCCACCGCCGGATCGAGCCGCTGCAACGGCAGCACCTCCGACAGTGGGGCGCCGGTGGCGGCGAAGAGGTCCTCGAACACCTGCGGCATGGTGACCAGGCTCGGGCCGGTGTCGAAGCCGTGGCCGTCGCGGGCGTACCAGCCGAGCTTGCCGCCGACCTGCGGCGCCCGCTCCAGCACGGTCACTGCGTGGCCGGTCGCGGCCAGCCGGGCGGCGGCGGCGAGACCCCCGAGCCCGGCGCCGACGACGACGACCCGGGCCACGCCCCTCACGGTAGCCGCCGGGGCGCGACGCCGACGGTCAGAAGTCGGACTCCAGGTGGGCCAGCAGGGTGGCGCCGTCCCAGGTGGGCGGCGGCATGATCCGGCGGATGGTGAGCAGCGGCTGCGCCGGGTCGGTGGGCTCGGAGAGCTGGAAGGCGGCCCGGTAGCCGGCGGCGGCGACGTGCGGCAGCGCCTCCTGGTCCCACATGCCGTGCGGGTAGGCGAGCAGGTCGACCGGGTGGCCGAGGATGCCGGCCAGGGTGGCCCTGGGGTCGTCGAGCTGCTCGGTCCACTGGTCGCCGGTCAGCTGGTCCACCCGCTGGTGGTCCCAGCTGTGCGCGCCGATCGTCATGCCCGCCGCGTCGAGCTCACGCAGCTGGTCGCTGCTGAGCCAGTCCGGCTTGTCCAGCACCACGGTCATCGGGAAGAAGGCCGCCGGGAAGCCGAACTCGCGGAGCACCGGCAGGGCCGCCGTGGCATGGGTGACCGACCCGTCGTCGAAGGTCAGCAGCACGGGCCGGTCGGGGAGGGCGGTGCCGTACTGCAGGTGGTCGACGAGCGCCGGGGCGGTGACCGGGGTGTGGCCGCCGTCGCGCAGCGCCTGCAGCTGGGCGGTGAGCACGGCCGGGGGCGTGATGATCGTGCGGGCGTAGGCGCTGTCGTCGGCCCGGAACTCGCGGATCTGGTGGAAGCAGAGCACCGGCACCGTCGACCGGGCGAGGATCTCCGCCGGCGTCCCCGGGGTGGGCGCTGGTTCCTCGGTCGGCGTGGGGGCCGCACTGGTCGACGCGGCTGCAGACCCTGCTGCCGACGTCGAGGCTGCCGACGTCGTGGGCGCAGCGGCCGGGGAACTGCCGGATCGGCTGCAGCCGGCGAGGAGGAGTGCGCCGCCGGCGGCCAGGAAGTCTCGTCTGCGCACGGCACCACCGTCGCCCACCGGGGGGTGCCGTGGCAAACCCCCGGCGTGGCGCCGCCCGGACGACCGATCGCAGGGCGCCTTGGTGGTGCGCCGACGAACGGACGTGTCGAGGCGGGGGCCAGTCGGGGCGGGCGCCTGGCCCGCCGAGCGCTTGTCGACACGAGCGCTTGTCGACACGAGCGCTTGTCGACACCAGCGCTTGTCGACACGAGCGCATGCCGACGGGAGGGCTCATCGACAGGAGGACGGGCGGGCAGGGGTGATGTCTGCCGACGTGGGGTCAGAAGGGCGGTGGGTCGTCGGCCGGTGGTGGTGCTCCCGGTGGTGGTCCGGCCTGTCGGGTCGGGGTGTCCGGTGGTCGGGAGTCGGGTGGTCGCTGGCCGGGTGGGCGGGTGGTGCGGGTGACGCCGGAGGGGGTGGTGACGTGCAGGGTGCCGTTCCGGTCGAGGCGGTACTGCCAGCCGGGGGCGAAGGTCTTGAGTCGGTGGTGGGAGCGGCACAGGCAGCAGAGGTTGGTGCAGTCGGTGGGGCCGCCGCAGGCGTGGGCGGTGACGTGGTCGAGGTCGGTCCAGCCGACGCGTTGGCCGCAGTTGGGGAAGCGGCAGCGCCGGTCGCGGGTGGTGATGAAGGCGCGTTGGCGTTCGGTGGGGGTGTAGGCGGTGGTGGCCGGTGGCGGGCCGAGCACCGGGCACTCGCAGTTCGGGGCGTCCGGGTGGTGTGGGCAGCCGCGGCGGGCGAGGCGGGCCAGTTCGGCCGGGGTCACGGTGGCCAGCAGTTCCCCGTCGGGGCCGGTGAGGGCGTAGGTCAACGTGCCGCCGTCGGGGGTGCTGAGGCCGAGGGCGCCGACCCGGGTGAGCAGTTCACGCAGGTGGGCGGCGGTGATCGGCAGCCCGTTCACCTCACCCGGGGCACTGCTCGCCCCGGCCAGGGCGTGCAGGTCGGCGGTGATCGTCACGTTCGCGGCCACGTGCGGGAGGCTGGAATCGGCCGGGCGGCGGATCAACGTGGACAGCACGTGCGCCCGCAGGGCGCCGATCGGGCGCTGGTCGCCGTCGGCCTTGAGCATCTTCGCGAGTTGGTCGACCAGGTCGTGGCACTCCACGGCCTCATCAGTGGGCAGGTCCGCGGCCAGGGTCGACCGCCCGTCGGTGGGGGAGGGGTACACGCGCACGTCGGCGTCCTTGGCGGCGGCTTCCCGGCGTTCCTCGGCTGCGGCGGCGTCGAGGCGGAGCAGTTCCTCGGTGGCCCGCTTCTCCAGCCGCGCCACCGACAGCTCGGTCGCCTCACCCAGCAGCGCGGCCTCGACCTGCCCGGCGATCTGCGCCGGGGTGTGCTCCAGGACATCAGCCAGCACCTGGGCTCGTCGCTCGTCCAGCTGCCCGGCGGCCAGGGCGGTGAAGGTGCGCGGCAGCTTCTCCGACCAGGTCAGTGCCCGCCGCAGCCGCACCGCCGCCGTCCCACGGCCCAGGTTGAGCACCGCGGACAGCTCGGCGAGGAAGAACTCACTGATCTCCGCGCCGCCGGTCTCGCTGGCCCAGCCGGGCCGGCGGGCACCGGGACCGTCCGGGTCCAGCGCCGCGGGCCGCTGACCGGCCAGGGCCAGGATCAGCTGGGCCTCCTCGGCGGCGTCCATCGCCCGCTGGCGCTGCACCGACCGCAACCGGGCAGCCAGCCGCTCATCAGGAGAGGTCGCCCCCTGGTCGCGGTGCCAGTCGCCGGTGAAGCAGACGTCGACCGCCACACCCCAGAACCCCGGTGGCATCGCCGTCGTCGTCATGCACTCGAACATACGTACGGGGTCTGACGGTTTCCGCGTCGGTCGGCGGGACGGGGTGCGCCGTCCCGCCGACCGCCGAGGTCAGCGGTAGACGACGTCCACGCTGCGGAAGGCGCCCAGCTCGTGGTCGGCGACGAAGTACTCGTGGTCCCGGCGGATCCGCTCGGCGGCCTCCTCGGCGAAGCGGAGGATGTCGTCGACGAACAGGTCCCGCCCGCCGATCGCCTCCAGGATCGCCGGCTCGACGTCGTAGTCGACGTTGCCGGTCTCGTCCGACATCGCGTGCGTGTGCGCAAGGACCCGCCCACAGATCTCGGCGTACTCCTTCCACTCGGTGGTGGACAGCGAGCCGAGGCTGATGTCGTCGCGGAACGGCGCCCGCTCGCGCACCATGAAGCTCTTGCCGTCGATGTCGACGCTGCCGTAGAAGACGTCGCCGCTGACCAGGTGCACCCGCTGGGCGTGCCGGATCCGGTCACCCTGACCGTCGACCTCGTACCCCGACGGCGGCACCAGCCCGGACAGGGCGGAGCGGCGGGCGCGCTTGAACTCCAGGAGCAGGTCGTCGGTGCCGTCGTCGCGCACCCCGGCGATGAGCACGTAGTACCGGGTCAGGCCCAGCGAAGCGGTGCCGGCGCCGCGCCGCTCGGCGACGTCCTTCACCCGCATCCGGCCGGCGCGCTCGGGCACCTCCACCTCGTTCTCGGCGACGTAGCGGTCGACGAGCTGCTGGAACTCCTCCCGGCGGCTGCTGACCGGCACCAGCTCCTCGTCGGTACGGAAGCCGCTCCGGGTCTCGTCCAGCAGCTCGGCCAGCCAGTCGGCACGGCTGGTCTCCAGCGTGCTGCCGATCAGCTCCGCGATCAGCGGCGGCGCGTTGTCCATCCGGAGCTGCTCGGTCTGCTCCTGGCCGTCGGCGGCGTAGGAGGCGATGCCGGCCACGTAGCCGCGCACGAAGCGGCGCGCGATGGCCCGCTGCTTCTTCGGGCTGAGATCGGACTTCTCGGCCGCGCCGAGCATGAAGCCGACGGCACCACGCTTGAGGTCCCAGGTGAAGGGCGCGTAGTAGGCGTCGTCGAAGTCGTTGACACCGAAGATCGGCACGTTGTCCGAACTGGGCATCACGCCGAAGTTGCCGGGGTGGACGTCGCCGAGCGCGAGCACCGTGGGCAGCCGGGCGTCCTCACCGACCAGGTCGCGGTAGAAGAGCAGGTTCGTGCCGCGGAAGAAGTGGAAGACCGAGCCGGCGAGCTTGTCGAACTTCGCCCGCGCCTCCAGGTCGCCGGTGGCGATGCGGGTCTCGTGGTCCTCGCGCACGGTCTCCCGCACGTGCACCCGGCGGTCGTTGCCACTGAGCATCCGGGGGATGAGCACCATCTCGCCGCGGGCCCGAGCCTTGGCCAGGAGCCGGAAGGGCTCGACCCGGGAGTGCACCGGCCGCGAGCCGTCGCCGCGGACGCCGCCGGACGAGGTGCCGTCGGACGCGGCGCCCTCGGACGGGCCGCCGTCGCCGGACGTCAGCGCGTCGACCAGTTGTTCCTTGGTCATCGACGAGCGTCCGGGTACGTCCTGCTCGCGCGCGCGGCGCAGCAGTTCGGTGCGGGTGGCGGACTCGAGGTCTGTGTCCATGCCCCTCCGCCTACCCCGACCCGCCCGGGTGCTGAAACCCCGACGTCAGCGACGCGACCGAGGTCAGCGGACGAGACGGATCTCCGCCAGGCCTTCCCAGGAGTCGACCACCTGCCGTGCACCGTCGGGCCGGAAGCCGTTGCGCGCGTAGAACCGCCGAGCCCGGGGGTTCTCCTCGGCCACCCACAAGGAGGCCGGTCGACTCCCCAGGACGGCACCCAGCAGCGCCTGGCCCAGCCCGCTGCCGTGCTGAGCCACACGCAGGTAGAGCGTGGTCAGTTCTTCGGCCCGGACCGGGGGTTCGTCGCGGCTGGGTGCGGCCTGGGCGAACCCGGCGACCTCGCCGTCCACCACTGCGACGACCACCGGCGACTGGTCGGGGTCGGCGAGCAGCCGTGCCCAGTTGGCAGCGAACCGGTCGGGGTCGCGGGCGGCGAAGAAGGCGGTCGAGAGCAGCTCGCCGTAGGTCTCGCGCCAGCAGGTGAGGTGGCAGGAGCCGATGCCGGCGGCATCGGCAGGGATGGCCGGCCGGACGACGCCCGGGGTGGTCGCGCTCATGCGCCGATCCTGCCCGCGGCCGGCCACCCCGTTCTCGCCGGCGTCCGCCACATCGCCCACACGGTCGGCCCGCCGGCGGCGAGGGTCACCGCCTGCCGCACGACGAAGCCGGCCGCGGCGTAGAAGGGCAGGTTCGCCGGGTCCGTGGTCTCCAGGGCCCACCCCGGCCGGTACCGGCCAGCCGGACGAGTCCGCGGCCGAGCAGCTCGCGCCCGTGCCCGCGGCGCTGGGCGGCGGGGTCCACGGCGAGGAACTGCGGGTGGGCGTGCGGCTCGGTCGGTCGCAGCCCGCCGAGCGCAGCCAGCGCGACCCCGACCTCCTGGGCGCGCGCCGTCCCGACGAGGGCCGCGAACAGGCCGCCGAGCGTCGGCAGGGTCGGCTCAGCGGGAGAGGGTGCGGCCGCCCGCCACACCGCCAGACCGACGGGTGGGTCTCCGGCGACGTCAACCTGCCCGCCGCCGTCCTGCACCTGCTCCAGGTACCGGCCCAGCCACGCGGCGGCGGCGTCGAGGCGGTGCGCGCGGTCGGGGAAGAGCCAGGCGACCAGCGGGTCCTCGGCGTGGGCGCGGGCCAGCAGGGTGCGGGCCTGAGCGGGGGTCAGTGCAGGTCGCGGCGGGTGAACAGCACAGTGCCCAGGGTGAGGACGACGGCGGTCACCACGGCCATGAAGACCCCGGCCTGCAGGTTGCCCAGCAGGTACTCGGTGGACTGCCCGGTGACCGGGTCGAAGCCGGTGTAGAGGGTCAGCCCGTCCGGCACCACCAGAGCCGAGGCGTTGTTGGTGAGCAGCCAGGGCTGCCAGTCCGGGCGCACGGCCCGTACCGCCGTCTCCAGCACCGCGAAGTAGACGAACCCCACCCCGAGCGCTGCCCCGGTGTTGCGCACCAGGTTGGTCAGGCCGAACCCCAGCAGCCCGGCCAGCGTGGTGAGCAGCACGCCGCGTCCGGCGGTGGCCAGCAGCTCCGACCAGAACCCGTCGGGCAGGGCGACCCCGTCGCCGGCGAAGGTCTGCCAGAGGCCGGCCATCGCCAACCACGCGCCCTGCGCGACCACGCCGAGGACGGCGGAGGCCGCGGTGACGACGACGATCTTGGCGCCGAGCACCCGGGGCCGCCGGGTCTCCCAGAACAGCAGCGCGATCATCGACCGGGAGGACCACTCGGCGCCGACGAACGTGGCGCCGACCAGGAAGGCCAGCACCGCACCCGCTGCGCTGAACGCCACCGCTCCGGCGACGCCGTCCGCGGCGAAGGAGAACGGCGCCGGGTCCAGGTACCAGTCGAGGTCGAGGTCCGCGGCGGTGACCGGCGCGCCGCACCACTCCTCGGGGGAGACGTCCGCCGGGACGTCGTCCGAGGCCAGGCACTCCGCCCGGAACTCGTTCGCCCGTTCCACCTCCACCTGCAGCTGCTGCTGTGCCGCGGCGAGCCGCTCGGGGGTGGTGGAGGCGTACTGGGTGAGGCCGATGACGGTGACGGTCGCCCAGCCGAGCGCCGCGAGGAGCAGCAGCACCTGGATGAACCGGCGGGCTCGGAAGCGGTGCGCCTCGGCCCGCAGCAGCCCGCCGAACCGGCCGGCGGGTGCGGTCGGGGGCGCCTCGGTGTGGACGGCGGTCATGCCGGCTCCGCCGTCAGTGCCAGGAACGCGCTCTCCAGGTCCGCCGCCACCGGGGTCAGCTCCTCCAGGTAGTGGCCGTGCTCGGCGAGCACCCGGGTGACCTCACCCGGCGCCGGGACAGCGGAGACCAGCAGTGCGTCCTCGCTCGGGGTGACGGTGAAACCGGCGGCGGTGAGCACGGCGGTCGCGGCCGCCCGGTCGGGCACGCGCACCCGCACGTCCCCGGAGGACCGGCCGGCGAGCACCTCGTGCACCGGGCCGGAGGCGATGCAGCGGCCCCGCGCCATGATCGAGACCCGGTCGGCGACCTGCTCGATCTCGGCGAGCAGGTGCGAGCTGAGCAGCACCGTCGTCGAGCCGTCGTGGCCCAGTCGGCGGATGAGCTCGCGGACGTCCCGGATGCCGGCCGGGTCCAGACCGTTGCTGGGCTCGTCCAGGATCAGCAGCTGCGGGGACTTCAGCAGCGCGGCGGCGATGCCCAGCCGCTGCTTCATCCCCAGCGAGTAGCCCTTGAACCGGTCGTCGGCCCGGTCGCGCAGCTCGACGGTCTCCAGCACCTCCTCGACCCGGGTGCGCGGCACCCCGGCGGCCTCGGCGAGCAGCCGCAGGTTGCGGCGGCCGGAGAAGCCGGGGAAGAACAGTGGGGTCTCGACCAGCGCGCCCACGCTGCCGATCACCTGCGGGAGCCCGTCGGGCACCGGCCGGCCCAGCAGTCGCACGTCGCCGGCATCGGGCCGGATCAGGCCCAGCAGCACCCGGATGGTCGTCGTCTTGCCCGAGCCGTTCGGGCCGAGGAACCCGTGCACGCCGCCGGACTCGACCACCAGCTCCAGGGAGTCCAGGGCCTGCTGCGGCGGGCGGCCGCGTCGGGCGTAGCTCTTGGACACCGCGTGCATCTCCACGGCCGGCACGGATGCCTCCTGTCGCGACGGGGCTGGGCGGGAGCACCGTGGCACAGCGCGCGCCCGGGCGACACCACCTGGCGTGCGTGTCCGGAACGAGTCCGGCCGCCGGTGGTCAGCGCGCGGCGCGCGGTGCGCCGAGGAGCGCTGCCAGTGCGGCGTCGGAGGCAGCGAGCGCCGTCCGGTCGTGCGTGCTGCTGGAGGCGACCAGCTCGGCGGCGCCGGTCCGGTCGAGCAGCTCGGCCAGCCGGCTCGCCACCTGGGCGGGGGTGCCGGCGATCGCGGCGGCGGCGGTCTGCTCGACGTAGGACTGCTGGCGCGGGGTGGGCGTGTGGGCCCGGATCCCCGCCACCGGTTCCAGGGGCGGGAAGACGCCGGTGGTGCGGGCCCTGGCCATGGCCCAGGCCTCGGGCAGCAGCAGGTCGGTGGCCTCGCCGGCGGTGTCGGCGACCAGCACGTCGAGGCTGATCGCCACCCGCGGCTCCGGTGCCTCCTCGCTCGGCCGGTAGCTGCGCCGGTACCCCGCCAGTGCGGCCAGCCCGGGCTCCGGGTCGCCGGCCACGCCCAGCAGCGGGCCGCCGACGATCACCGGCAGCCCCAGCTCGGCCGCGACCGTGAGTCCCGAGCCGGTGGCCAGCACGAACATCGGGACGGCGGTGGCCGGGCGGGGGTGCGCGGTGATCGCCGCCGAGCCGGCGAGGAACGCCCGCAGCTCGGCCAGGTCGTCGGCGAAGTCCGGCTCGCCGGTGGAGCGCAGCGCCCGCCGTACGGGGGCGGTGAAGCCGGGGGAGCGGCCCAGGCCCAGGTCGACCCGGCCGGGGGCGAACGCGCTCAGGGTGGCGAACTGCTCGGCGACGACCAGCGGCTGGTGGTGCGGCAGCATCACGCCGGCCGAGCCGAGCCGGATGGTCGTCGTCCGGCCGGCTATCGCGGCCAGCAGCACTGCCGGGGCGGCACCGGCGACGCCCGGCACGCCGTGGTGCTCGGCGACCCAGAACCGCGCGAAGCCCAGCCGCTCGGCGGCGACCGCCCGCTCGACGGTGGCGGTCAGTGCGGCGGCGTCCGGCTCGTCCACCCGGGTGCGGGCGCGGTCCAGCAGGGAGAGGCGCATCAGAACGCGTAGCGGACGTGCAGCCACGGGGCGTGCTGCCGGATGAGCTGCTGCAGCCGGTCGACCCCTGCCCGCTTCACGTCGTTGCGGTACCGGACGTTGACCTGGCCGTTCTGGCTGACCTTGGGCTGCTGGAGCTCCGGGCGCCAGAGCAGGTCCTCGGCCTGGGGGTGCCAGCCCAGGTTGACCTCGTGCAGGCCCTCGTTGTGGGTCAGCATGATCACCTCGGCGGCGGCCTGGGCCTTCGCGTCGTCGGAGAGCTCGTCGTCCAGCTGCTGCAGCAGCGCCGTCCAGTCGGCCTCCCAGCCCTCGCGCAGCACGACGGGGGAGAGGTTGAGGTGCACCTCGTAGCCGGCCGCGACGAAGTCGTCGACGGCGGCGATCCGCTCACCGACCTTGCTGGTGCGCACGTCCAGCACCGTGGCGTCGGACTGGGGCATCAGCGAGAAGCGGAGGCGGGTGCGGCCCTGCGGGTCGAGCTCGAGCAGCTGCCGGTTGACGTACTTGGTGGCGAAGGACGCCTTCGCCGTCGGCAGCGTGCGGAAGGTGGCGACCAGGTCGGCGACGTTGTCGCTGACCAGCGCGTCGACCGAGCAGTCGCTGTTCTCGCCGAGGTCGTAGACCCAGCTCTCCGGGTCGCACTGGTCGGGCTCGGTCTTCGAGCCCTGGCGGGCGACGTGCCGGCGCAGGTAGCCGGTGATCTGGTCGATGTTGGTGAACACCGTGATCGGGTTGGCGTAGCCCTTCTGCCGCGGCACGTAGCAGTAGGCGCAGGCCATCGCGCAGCCGTTCGCGGTCGAGGGCGCGATCCAGTTGGCCGAGCGGCCGTTGGGCCGGGCCGACAGCGACTTCTTGACCCCGAGCACCAGCGTCTCGGTCTTCACCCGCACCCAGCGGTCGACGTTGCCCTCGTTGCCGTGCAGGTCGGGGATCTGCCAGTGCGAGGGCACCTCCACGAGCTCCGCACCGGGGAAGCGGGCCAGGACCTGCCGCCCGCGCGGGGAGGCGGCGGCCGCGGGCTCCGCGTAGACCGTGCGCACCTGCAGCAGCCGGTTGGCGACCGGTGTCTCGGGCGGGAGGACGTCGTCGAACAGGGTCAGGGCGTCCGTCACACCCGGTGCAGCGCTGCCCGGCCGACGGCTGTTCCACCGGGCGATGTGGTGATGGCCCTAGGCTCAGCGCTCCGCCGTCCCCCAACTCGGAGGTCCTCTGTGCTGGCCAGCATCGGCTACGCCGTCGCCTACACCGGCGTCGGCATCCTGCTGCTCGTGGTGGGCGCCCTCGCTCTCGACCTGCTCACCCCCGGCCACCTGGCCAAGCACATCTACGAGGAGCGCTCGGTCAACGCCGGCATCGCGCTGGCGGCCGGCCTCCTCGGGCAGGGCGCGATCGCCTTCACCACCATCTGGACCAACGCGACCAGCGGGTTCGGGCGGGCGCTGCTCTACACCGTCGTCTTCGGGCTGCTCGGCGTGCTGCTGCAGGCGCTGGTGTTCCTGCTGCTCGACCTGCTCACCCCTGGGCGGCTGGGCCAGCACCTCACCGAGGTGACCTTCCACCCCGCGAGCCTGATCTCCGCCGGTGCGACGCTCGCGGTGTCGGCGATCATCGTCGCGTCCATCTGGCCTTGAGCGGGCCGGCGCGTCGTCGTCGCCAGCAGCACCCCGGCGACGACGACGGCGCCGCAGCCGAGCTCCACCGCTGACGTGCGGTCGCCCAGCGCCAGCCACGAGGCGCCGATGCCGACCACCGGTACGAGCATCGAGAAGGGCGCGACCGTGCTCGACGGGTGCCGGGCCATCAGCGCCGTCCACAGGCCCGACCCGAGCAGGGTCGCCACGACGACGGTGTAGAGCAGCCCGGCCAGTGCCAGCAGGCCCTGCCGGCTGTCCAGCGTGGTGAACGACCGGGCGATCGCGTCCGGTCCCTCGGCGACCAGGGAGACCGCGAGCATCGGCAGCGGCGGCACCACGCTCATCCAGAGGGTGAGCTTGAGCGGCTCGGACGCCCGCGCCTGCCGGGTGCAGAGGTTGCCCAGTGCCCAGCCCAGCCCGCCGCAGAGGGTGAGCAGCACGGGCAGCGCCAGCGCGGCGCCGCCGATCTCGGCCCGGTAGAGGGCGATGCCGCCCAGCCCGGCGACCGCGATGCCGATGCCGGTGAGCTGGCGGGCGGTGAGCCGCTCGTGCAGCAGCAGCCCGGCCAGCAGCACGGTGAACGGCGCCGAGGACTGCAGCACGAGCGAGGCCAGCCCGGTCGGCATGCCGGTGTCCATCGCCAGGTAGAGGAAGAAGAACTGCAGGACGCCGAACCCGGTGCCGTAGCCGATCAGCCAGCGCAGCGGCACGTCGGGGCGCGGCACGAACAGCAGCGTCGGGACGGCGAGGAGGGCGAACCGCAGCGCGACCAGGGCGAAGGGCGGGAACTGCTCCAGCGACAGGTGGATGGCGGTGAAGTTCAGCCCCCAGAGCACGGCGACGAGGCAGGCGAGCAGGCGGTCACGGAGGGGCACGGGACGAGCCTGCCGTCCGGCGTCGTCCAACTCCAGTGAAGAGTTGTTGACCGTCCGTTCAGACTGTCTACATGGACTTGAGGACCCTGGAGACCCTTCGCGCCGTCCGCAGTCAGGGCGGGGTCACCGCGGCGGCCGGCGTCCTGCACCTGACGCCCTCGGCGGTCTCGCAGCAGCTGGCCGCGCTCACCGCGGAGATGGGCGTGCCGCTCACCGAGCGGGTGGGGCGCGGACTGCGGCTCACCCCGGCGGGTGCGGCGCTGGCCGACGCCGCCGTCGACGTCGCCGTGGCGGTTGAGCGCGCCCGGGCGGCCTGCCACGCCGATCGGGACCTGCCGGTCGGCACGGTGCGCGTCTCGGCCTTCCAGAGCGCCGCCCAGCTGATCTTCCCCCGGCTGCTCGGCGCCGTCGCCGGCTGGGACGGCGTGACGCTGGAGTGCGCCGACGAGGACGTCGCGCTCGCCGACTTCGCCGACCTCACCGACCGCTTCGACGTGGTGGTCGCCCACCGTCCGGACGGCGCCGCGGACTGGCCTCCCGGGGTGCGGGTCGTGCCGCTGTTCCGCGAGCCGCTGGACGTCGCGGTGGGCCCTGGGCACCGGCTCGCCGACCGATCGGCGATCACCCCCGACGAGCTCGCCGGCGAGGCCTGGATCACCGTGCGCGAGGGCTTCCCCGTGGCGCCGGTGCTGGCCGCGGTGGCGGCCCGGTCGGGGGCTGCACCGCGCATCGCCCACCGGATCAACGACTTCGCGGTGGCCGCGGCGATGGTCGCAGCCGGGCACGGGATCTCGCTGCTGCCGCGGTACACCACCTCCTCCCTGCCGGGGGTGCGGTTGCTGCCGCTGACCGGGGTGCCGGCGGGGCGCCGGGTGGAGGCGCTGCTGCGCCCGGACCGGGCCGAGCGGCGGGTGGTGGCGCGGGTGGTCGACGCACTGACGGGTCTGGCTGCCGAGATCGACGGCCGAGCCGGCTGATCGGCACGGCCGCCGGGTGGACGGCTCCCGTCGGACGGCAGTGCCGTTTGGCCTGGTCGGGCGAGGGCACCGGGACCAGGACGACGCAGCGTGCGTCCGACGAACGGAGCCCCATGAAGGCAGTGACCTGGCACGGCAAGCAGGACGTCCGGGTGGACACCGTGGACGACCCCTTCGTCCAGGCCCCCACCGATGCGGTGATCCGGGTGACGACGACCAACATCTGCGGCTCGGACCTGCACCTGTACGACCCGCTGGCGCCCTTCATGGGCGTGGGCGACGTGCTCGGTCACGAGGCGATGGGCCAGGTCGTCGAGGTCGGCGCGGAGGCCGGCGACCTCAAGATCGGTGACCGGGTCTCCATCCCGTTCCAGATCTCCTGCGGGCACTGCTGGATGTGCCAGCAGCACCTGTACACGCAGTGCGAGACCACCCAGGTGCGCGACCAGGGGATGGGTGCGGCGCTGTTCGGCTTCTCCAAGCTCTACGGCGAGGTGCCGGGCGGGCAGGCCGAGTACCTGCGGGTGCCGCAGGCGCAGTTCACCCACATCAAGCTGCCCGAGGGGCCGGCCGACGACCGGTTCGCCTACCTCTCGGACATCCTGCCCACCGCCTGGCAGGGCGTGGAGTACGCCGGGGTGCCCGACGGCGGCACGCTCGTGGTCCTGGGGCTGGGCCCGATCGGTGACTTCGCCTGCCGGATCGGCCAGCACAAGGGCTACCGGGTGATCGGCGTGGACCTGGTACCCGAGCGGCTGGCCCGGGTCGCCGCCCGCGGCATCGAGGTCCTGGACCTGCGCGAGCACTCCGACGACCTGGGCGACGCGATCCGGGACATGACCGACGGGCGGGGGCCGGACTCCGTGCTCGACGCGGTCGGCATGGAGGCCCACGGTTCGCCGGCGACCGGGTTCGTGCAGAAGGCGGCCGGGTTGCTGCCGCGGGCCGTCGCCGCCCCGGTGATGAAGGAGGCCGGAGTCGACCGGCTCAACGCCCTGTACTCGGCGATCGACATCGTCCGGCGCGGCGGGACGATCTCGATCTCCGGTGTCTACGGCGGCGCGGCCGACCCGATGCCGATGATCACGCTGTTCGACAAGCAGATCCAGCTGCGGATGGGCCAGGCGAACATCAAGCGCTGGGTCCCGGACATCATGCCGCTGCTCACCGACGCCGACCCGCTCGGCGTGGACACCTTCGCCACCCACCGGCTGCCGATGTCCCAGGCACCGGAGGCCTACAAGGCGTTTCAGGAGAAGGCCGACGGCTACGTGAAGGTCCAGCTCAAGCCCGAGCTGTGAACCCGCCCGGTGGCCGGTCCCGCGGGGGGCCGGCCGCCGGCCGTCGGGTCACCCGTGCGGGTCGTCCCGGCCGACGAACGCGCGGTGCCCGTTCTCCCCGGACCGATGAGGTGGCATGGAATGGACGCGCAGCGCGCCTGAGGTGGCGACTGCCCGCGTCATCGGACCGGTCATCGGGGCGCTGTACCTGGCCGGGGGGCTCGCCGTCCTCACGGTCGTCGCGTTCGGCGGCGGGGCGCGGCCCGTCTCGCCCGCGCTGGTGGCGATCGGCCCGGTCGCCATGCTGGCCGGCGGTGCGGTGGTCCGCTGGGGCCACCACCTGCCGCGGTCGGTGTTCCACCTGCTCGTGTTCCTGGGCACCACGCTGATCAGCGTCGTCGTCTACACCGCGCCCGACCCGGCGTCGGCCATGGCGCTGGCCAGCATCTACTCCTTCGTGGCCGTGGCGGCGTTCTTCCTCTTCGCGCTACCGGTGGCCTCGGCCTACCTGGTCCTCGCGCTCGCCGCCTGCACCGTCGTCCTGCCGATGCGCGGGGTGCCGGCCGGGCCGGTCGTCGCGCTCGCCGTCGTCATGGCCGCCATCGGGCTGGTGGTCGCCACGCTGGCCCGGCGCGCCTCCGCCGCCAGCCTGGACGGGCTCACCGGCCTGGCCAACCGGCGCGGCTTCGACGACGCGCTCGAGGAGACGGTCCGGATCGCGGGGCGCACCGGCGCCGACCTTTCCGTGGCGCTGGTGGACATCGACCACTTCAAGTCCATCAACGACCAGCACGGGCACGCCGCCGGCGACGAGCTGCTCCGGACGGTGGCAGACGAGTGGCTGCCCCGGGTGCCCCGCGGGTCCGTGCTCGCCCGGCACGGCGGCGACGAGTTCGCGCTGCTGCTCCCCGCCCACGCCGGCCCGGCCGCGCTCGCGGTGGTCGAGCAACTGCGGCGCGCCTCCGCGGGCGTGCCGCTGTCGATCGGCGTCGCCGAGCACGAGCCGGGCGAGCCGACCTCCCAGTTCATGCGCCGTGCCGACAGCGCGCTCTACCGGGCGAAGGCGGCCGGACGTGCGCGCAGCGTCCTCGCCGAGGACCGCTGAGCAGCTCGGGTCAGCGGCGGCCGGCGAGCACCGACTCGTAGACCTCGGCGGTCTGCTGGGCGATCGCCGGCCAGCCGAACTCCGCCAGCACCCGCTCCCGGCCGGCCGCGCCCATCGCGGCGGCGCGGCCGGGGTCGGCGAGCAGCTCGGCCATCCGCGCCGCCAGCCCGGCGGCGAAGGCGGTCGGGTCCTCGGCGTCGTAGGGCACCAACAGACCGGTGCGGCCGTCGTCCACGACCTCCGGGATGCCGCCCACGGCGCTGGCCACGACCGCGGTGCCGCAGGCCGCGGCCTCCAGGTTCACGATGCCCAGCGGCTCGTACACCGACGGGACGACGAAGACCGTCGCCCCGGTGATCAGCGGCACCAGCTGCTCGCGCGGCAGCATCTGCTCGATCCACACCACGCCGGTGCGGCGGGTCTGCAGCTCGGCCACGGCGTCGGCCACCTGCGCGCGCTCGGCCGGGGTGTCGGGCGCGCCGGCGCAGAGCACCAGGCCGGCCTCGGGGGGCAGCTGCTCGGCCGCGGCCAGCAGGTGCATCAGCCCCTTCTGCCGGGTGATCCGGCCGACGAACAGCGCGTACGGCCGGTCGGGGTCGACCCCCACCGAGCGGACGACGTCGGGCGCCTCGATCGGCCGGTAGGCCTGGGCGTCCACCCCGTTGCCGACCACGACGACCTTCGCCGGGTCCAGGTCGGGGTAGACGTCGAGGACGTCGGCCCGCATGCCCCGGCTGACCGCGATCACCGCGTCGGCGGAGGCGTAGGCGGTGCGCTCCACCCAGGAGGAGAGCCGGTAGCCCCCGCCCAGCTGGTCGGCCTTCCACGGCCGGCGGGGCTCCAGGGAGTGTGCGGTCACCACGTGCGCGGAGCCGTGCACCAGCGAGGCCAGGTGCCCGGCGTGGTTGGCGTACCAGGTGTGCGAGTGCACCAGCTCGGCGTCGGCCAGCGCGGCGGCGATCTCCACGTCGACCCCGACGGCCTGCAGCGCGCCGTTGGCGGCCTGCAGCCCGGACGGCACCCCGTGGCCGGTCGCGTCGGCGCGGGGCCCGCCGAAGCAGTGGACGTCCAGCTCCGGCCCCTGCTCGAGTCCACGCAGGGCGGCGACGAGGTGCTCGACGTGCACCCCGGCCCCTCCGTAGACGTCCGGCGGCCATTCCCGGGTGATCACTCCGACGCGCACGGACTCACCCTAGGTGGTCGGAGCGGGCGGGCAGGGGGAGCGGACGCCGCGTGCACCCGTTACGGTCCGTCCATGCGTGGCGGCCCTCGAGTTCTCGGCATCGTGCTGGCAGGTGGTGAGGGCAAGCGCCTCGCCCCGTTGACCCAGGACCGGGCGAAGCCCGCGGTCCCCTTCGGGGGCAACTACCGGCTCATCGACTTCGTGCTGTCCAGCCTGGTCAACGCCGACATCCGGCGGATCGCGGTGCTCACCCAGTACAAGAGCCACTCGCTGGACCGGCACATCACCACCGTGTGGCGGATGTCGACGCTGCTGGGCAGCTACATCACCCCGGTGCCGGCGCAGCAGCGGCTGGGCCCTCGCTGGTACACCGGCAGCGCCGACGCGATCTACCAGAGCCTGAACCTGATCTACGACGACCGGCCGGAGATCGTCGTCGTCTTCGGTGCCGACCACGTGTACCGGATGGACCCGTCGCAGATGATCGACCAGCACCTGGCCACCGGCGCGGGCGTGACCGTCGCGGGCCTGCGGGTGCCCCGTAAGGAGGCGACCGCCTTCGGCGTCATCGACGCCGACGAGAACGGCAAGGTGCGCCAGTTCCTGGAGAAGCCGGCCGACCCGCCGGGGATGCCGGGCAGCCCGGACGAGACGTTCGCGTCGATGGGCAACTACGTGTTCACCACCGACGCGCTGCTCGAGGCGCTGCGGGTCGACGCCGCCGACGAGAACTCGGTGCACGACATGGGCGGGTCGATCATGCCGATGATGGCCGACGCCGGTGACGCCTACGTCTACGACTTCAGCAGCAACGTCGTGCCCGGCGAGACCGAGCGCGACCACGGCTACTGGCGGGACGTGGGGACGCTGGACGCCTACTACGACTCGCACATGGACCTGGTCTCGGTCAGCCCGATCTTCAACCTCTACAACGACCGCTGGCCCATCTACACCCTGCCGCCGATGCTGCCGCCGGCGAAGTTCGTGCTGGGCGGCCGGGCCGAGGAGTCGATGGTCAGCGCCGGGGTGATCATCGACGGCGGCTCCGTGCACGGTTCGGTGGTCGCACCGAACGTGCGCCTGGAGCGCGGTTCGCGGGTCGAGGCCAGCGTGCTGATGGACGGCGTCCACATCGGTGAGGGCGCCGTCGTGCGCCGCGCCATCCTGGACAAGAACGTCGTCGTCCCGCCGGGAGCGCAGATCGGGGTCGACCCCGAGCGGGACCGGGAGCGGTACCACGTGAGCGCGAGCGGCATCACCGTCCTGGGCAAGGGCTCCCGCGCCATCCTGTAGCCGACGGTGCCGTCACCGCTGATCGTGACGCTGCTGCTGGACGACGACGCCCAGCAGCGGTTCGACCGGCTGCGGGCGGCGCACTTCCCGCCGGAGCGCAACCACCTGCAGGCGCACGTGACGCTCTTCCACGCGCTGCCCGGCGAGCACCGGGCGGCCGTCGGTCGGGAACTGGCGGCGGTGGCTGCGCGACCGGGGTTCGAGGTCGCGGTCACCGGGGTCCGCTTCCTCGGTCGTGGCGTCGCGCTGGACCTGTCGGCGCCAGAGCTGACGACGCTGCGCGCCGTCCTGGCCGATGCCTTCGACCCGTGGCTGACCCGGCAGGACCGGCAGTGGTCCCGCCCGCACGTGACGGTGCAGAACAAGGTCGCCCCGGAGGTGGCCCGCGCGCTGCACGCCGAGCTGACCGCGTCGTTCGTGCCGGAGACGGTCACCGCCCGGGGGCTCGGCCTCTGGCGCTACCTCGGCGGGCCGTGGGCCGCGGAGGCGGAGTTCCCGTTCGGCCAGGGGGCCTCGTTCGGCTAGGTGCGCTTGGTGGCGACCAGCAGGCCGGTGCCGATGGGCAGCACCGCGCAGGTCAGCGTCTCGTCCTCGCGCAGCGTCCGGGCGATCTCCCGCCACGCGACGGTCTGCGCGTCGCGGGCCGCGGGGTCGGCGATCTTGTCCTCGGCGAGCAGGCCGTGGCAGATGAGCGACCCGCTGTGCCGGATGAGCCCGAGCAGTCCGACCAGGTTGCTGGCGTACTCCAGCGGCGGGCCGGCGCAGCTGACCAGGTCGTAGGCGCCGGGGGACAGCCGCGGCAGCACCTCGCCGGGCGTCCCGAAGATCAGCCGGGTCCGGCCGCTGGGGACGCCGGCCTCGGTGAAGGCCTGCCGGGCCGCACGCAGCTCGGCCGGGTCGGCGTCCAGGGCGGTGAGGACGCCGTCGGGGCGCATCCCCTGCAGCAGCCAGAGCCCGGCGACGCCGCCACCGCTGCCGATGGACACCACCGAGCGGGCGTCGCAGGCGGCGGCGAGGACGGAGAGGGTCGCGCCCACCGCCGGCTCGACCGGGACCTGGGTCCCGAACGCCTCGGCGGAGGTCACGGCCCGCTGGCGGGCGGCCACCTGGGCGGGGGTCTCGGCGGCGAAGCCGTCGGCATAGGCCGCCGCGCCCGTCGGGGAGCCGCCGGTGGGGGGCGGTCCGGCAACGCTGGTCACCGGGCGAGGGTAGTGGCGAGGGCGGGGTCCCCGCCCGGCCGGGTGGGGGGAGGGGACGACGCTCGGTCGACTGCCTGGCAACTGGCTGTGTGTCTGCGCCGCACGGGAACACCGACTGCGCACCCGGCCGTTGGACCGGACGTGCGTCTCTCGCGTACCACCAGCCAGCGCTCCGTCGAGCGGTCCACCCCCGCTGGGGAGGTGTCGACCTCGGCCGTCTGCGATCCTGGGGCCGTGACCGAGCCCACCGCGACCGGGTCGGCGGCCCCCGCCGGCCTCGAGCCCGTGCCCCCCGCGGCCGAGGGTTGGGTGGCGCCCACCTGGGAACAGGTCGTCCGGGACCACTCGGCGCGTGTCTACCGGTTGGCCTACCGCCTCTCCGGCAACCAGCAGGACGCCGAGGACCTCACCCAGGAGACCTTCGTCCGGGTGTTCCGCTCGCTCGCCGACTTCTCCCCGGGCACCTTCGAGGGCTGGTTGCACCGGATCACCACGAACCTGTTCCTGGACATGGTGCGTCGCCGGCAGCGCATCCGCTTCGACGCCCTTCCCGAGGACACCGAGCGGCTGCCCGGCTCCGCGCCGTCCCCGGAGCAGGTCTACGCCGACACCCACCTCGACCCGCAGATCCAGGCCGCCCTCGACGCGCTCTCCCCGGAGTTCCGGGTCGCGGTCGTGCTGTGCGACATCGAGGGCCTCACCTACGAGGAGATCTCGGCGACCCTCGGCATCAAGCTCGGCACCGTCCGAAGCCGCATCCACCGCGGTCGCGTGCAGCTGCGGGAGGCGCTGGCCCACCTCGCCCCCGGCCGCCCCGTCCCCGCCGTGGAGGTGTCGTGAGCATCCCGGAGAGCCACCTCGCCCAGGAGGCGATCGCCGCCCTCGTCGACGGAGAGCTCTCCGGCGGCGCAGCGAACCGGGCGGCCCGGCACCTGGCCGGCTGCGCACAGTGCCGGATGGCGGTCGCCGCCCAGCGCGAGGCCAAGGACGCGCTGCGGCACGGGGTCGACGTCGTGGTCCCCGGTGACCTCATCTCCCGGCTGCAGGCCATCCCGTTCACGGCCGCCGGGCCCGGCGGCGGGCTGGGCTCGTTGAGCGCCGGTGCCGACGGGCTCGCGGCCACCGGCGCGGGTGGCTCCTGGGCGATCCCGCTCGCGCCCGCCGAGGCCCCGACCCGGCCCGACAGCAGTGCCCGCTGGCTGCGGCGGGGGATGACCGGGGCGCTGGCCGGCCTCGGCCTGGGGGTCGCCGCACTCGCCGTCAACCTGCCCACCGCCGACCTGCCCCACCGGGAGCCGGTGGCCGACGCCGTCCGCTACACGGCGCCGACCGAGCGGACCGACATCGTCCCGCCCGTGGTGCGCACGTTCACCGTCGGTTCCGCCACCGGCCTGCCCGCCGGCGGGACGCCCTGAGCGGGACGTCCGGCACCGAGCCGTCCGACGCCGGCTCCCGTCCCGCCGACGCCGGCCACGCGGTCGGCCGGCCCGACGAGCAGCCGACCGCGTACGCCCGACCCGCGGGGACGACGGGCGCCTTCGCGCCCACCGACGCCCGGCTGCAGCCCAGCACCCCGCCGGCCCCGGCTCCCCAGCCGGAGCAGCAGGCGGCCTTCGGTCGGCCCGCCGCGGTCGACGGGTCGTTCGGTGCCGACCGCCCGGTGCCGGCGCCCCGGCCGGTGCCCCCACCGCCCCCGGAGGCGGTGCTGCGGGCCTTCGCCCCCCGGGACGGCGCCACCGGTCTGGGTGAACCCCCGGGCGGCCGTCCTGCGCGGCGGCGCACCGCAGTGGCCCCCTTCTGGAAGCCCGACGCGGCCGCGGACCCGTGGCGCGACCCGCACGCCCCCGCTGCGCTGGGTGCACCCGCGCAGTACCCGCAGGAGCAACCGCCGCCCGGCCCGGTGCTGCCGGAGCCGCAGCGTCGCGGCAAGGTCCGGCTGCGCGACCTCTCCGTCCGGCTGACGGTGCTGGCCCTGCTCAGCCTGCTCCTGGTCGGCATGGTCGGCGGCACGACCGCCTGGTACCTGGGCCGGACGGCCGACGAGGCGCCGTTGCTGGCGGAGGGCACCCAGCTCTCCGAGGTGTCCCCGGGGACCAGCCGGGAGCCCGGTTCGATCGCCGACATCGCCGGCCGGATCATGCCTGCCGTGGTCTCCATCGAGGTCCGGCTGGCCAGCGCCGGCGCCACCGGGTCCGGGGTCGTGGTGGACGCCGAGGGCGGCTACATCGTCACCAACAACCACGTGATCTCCGGTGCCGCCGACGTCGAGGGTGCGGAGATCCGGGCGGTCTTCAGCGACGGCAGCGGCTCGACCGCCCGCATCGTCGGCCGCGACCCGGCCAGCGACCTCGCCGTCCTCAAGGTGGAGAAGCCCGGGCTGGTCGCGGCGTCCCTCGGCGACGTGGGCGACCTCGTCGTCGGTGACCCCGTGGTGGCGATCGGCTCACCGCTGGGCCTGGCCGGCACGGTCACCAGCGGCATCGTCAGCGCGCTGGACCGCCCGGTGCGGCTGACCGGCGAGGGCAGCGACACCAACGCCGTGATCAGCGCCGTGCAGACCGACGCGCCGATCAACCCCGGCAACTCCGGTGGCGCACTGGTCGACGCCACGGGTGCGGTCATCGGGATCAACACCGCGATCGCCTCGGTGGCGGGCGCCGGCACCACCGGCGGCTCGATCGGCCTCGGCTTCGCCATCCCGATCGACACGGTGCGGGACATCTCCGAGGAGCTGATCAGCACGGGGACGGCGGTGCACGCCTCGCTGGGGGTGAACGCCCGCACGGTCACCGACGGCACCCGCGACGGGGCGCTGGTGCTCAACGTCGAGCCCGACAGTGGTGCCGCCGAGGCGGGGGTGCAGGAGCAGGACGTGGTCATCGCGGTCGACGGCGAGCCGGTCGTCAGCTCGGAGGAACTGGCCGTCGAGGTCGACGCCCGCGAGCCGGGTGACACGGTGACCCTCGAGCTGGTGCGCGGTGGCAGTTCCCGCGAAGTCGACGTCACCCTCGGCGTCGCCTGACACCTGCTGTTGGGCTGCGGGTCGTCCGTCAGCAAGCCGGCCCACCTACGCTGGACACGGACCGCGTTCCGCGGCGGGCGCGAGGAGGAGCGGTGTTCGACTCGATCGGCTGGGGCGAGATCGTCGTCCTGGCACTGGCGGCGCTGTTCATCTTCGGCCCCGACCGCCTGCCCACGCTCGCCAAGGACGCCGCGAACGGGTTGAAGAAGGCGCGGGATGCGGTCACCGGGGTGCGCGGGCAGCTGCACGACACCCTGGGCGACGACTTCGACCACCTGCGCGACATCGACCTGCGGCAGTACCACCCGAAGACGTTCATCCGGTCGCAGCTGATGGGTGACGACGACGCCCCGGCCCGGACGGGGAGCACCGCCGCGAGCGCAGCTGCTGCGGGAGCGACCGCAGCCGGCTGGTCCCCGGCGGGACAGACGACCCGCACGCGGGACGCGAGCACCCCGCCGCCGTTCGACGTCGACGCGACCTAGGCCGCGTCTCCGGGACTCCGCGACTCGACAGGGAGGAGCCGGTGCATGGCTCACGACGCTGAGCTCGCGGACCGCGTCCGCACTGCGCTCTCGGACCGGGCCGTCCGCGAGGTGAGGATGTTCGGCGGCCTCGCGTTCATGGTCGACGAGAAGATGGTCGCCTGCGTCTCGGGCGGCGGGGGCGCCCTGCTCGTGCGCGTGTCCCGCAGCCGCGATGCCGAGTACCTGGCGGTGCGCGGCGCCCGTCGGGCAGAGATGGGGAAGGGCCGGTCGATGGGCGAGGGGTGGATCGCCGTCGACGAGGACGCGCTCATGGAGGACGAGGACCTGCAGTTCTGGGTCGACGCCGTCCTGGACCACCACGCCGGGGCAGCGGGACGCTGACCGCACCCGTCCACCGAAGCGCGAGAGGCCGGTCACCCCGCGTGGGGTGACCGGCCTCTGTCGCGCGGGGGTGGCTACCGCTTGACCGGGGTCAGCCCCAACGACATGCCGGACAGCCCGCGCTGGCGGACGGCGAGGGCGTCGGCGATCGCGGACAGCGACTGGGCGGCGGGCGCGTCGGGCTGGGCGAGCACGATCGGTGCCCCGGCGTCGCCGGCCTCGCGCAGCCGGGTGTCCAGCGGGATCTGGCCCAGCAGCGGCACCCGCGCACCGAGGGTCTTGGTGAGCGCGTCGGAGACGGCCTGGCCGCCGCCGGAGCCGAACACCTCCATCCGGGAGCCGTCGGGCAGCTCCAGCCATGACATGTTCTCCACGACGCCGACGACCTGCTGGTGGGTCTGGGTGGCGATCGCGCCGGCCCGCTCGGCCACCTCGGCTGCGGCGAGCTGCGGCGTCGTCACGACCAGGATCTCGGCGTTGGGGACCAGCTGGGCCACCGAGATCGCGACGTCACCGGTGCCGGGCGGGAGGTCCATCAGCAGCACGTCCAGGTCGCCCCACCACACGTCGGCGAGGAACTGCTGGAGCGCACGGTGCAGCATCGGCCCACGCCAGACCACCGGGGTGTTGCCCGGGGTGAACATGCCGATCGAGATGACCTTCACGCCGTAGGACTGCGGCGGCATGATCATGTTGTCGACCTGGGTGGGCTTGTCGTCCACGCCGAGCATCCGGGGCACCGAGTGGCCGTAGATGTCGGCGTCCACGACGCCCACCGACAGGCCCTTCTTGGCCAGGGCCGCGGCCAGGTTCACCGTGACACTGGACTTGCCGACGCCGCCCTTGCCCGAGGCGACCGCGTAGACCCGGGTCAGCGAGCCCGGCTGGGCGAAGGGGATGACCGGCTCGGCCGCGTCGCTGCCGCGGACGGTCTTGCGCAGCTCGGTGCGCTGCTCGTCGCTCATGACGTCCAGGCCGACCGCCACGGAGGTGACGCCGGGGACGGCGGAGACGGCCTGGGTGACGCGGTTGGTGATGGTCTCGCGCATCGGGCAGCCGGCGACGGTCAGGTAGACCTCGATGCGCACCGCGCCCGGGTCGCCGCCGACGCCGATCTGCACGTCCTTGACCATGCCCAGCTCGGGCAGCGGACGGTTGATCTCGGGGTCCTGGACGGTCGCCAGAGCCGCGTTCACGGCGTCCAGCTCCGGCGATCCGGTCAGCGTGTCGGACATGCGCGTTGTGTCTCCTTCGACGGGGAGCCTGCGGATTCCGGGCCCCTGCGGGGGCCCGCGCGCGGGCGACCCCCACTGTACGGCGGCTGATCACCTCGCCCCGGGTCAGCGGGTGTGAGCCAGGCCAACCCCGGGAGCCCTAGGGTCGGCGCGTGCCGTCCTCCGCCCGCACCGCCACGCTCCGGGACGCCGTCGGGCTCGGTGTTGCGGTGGGGCTGTACGGGGTCGCCTTCGGTGCGGCGGCGGCCGGCGCCGGGCTGGACACCTGGCAGGCGGTGGCGACGTCGGCGCTGATGTTCACCGGCGCCTCCCAGTTCGCGATGATCGGGGTGCTCGGCGCCGGCGGGGGAGCGTTCTCCGCCGTCGGCAGCGCCCTGCTGCTCGGTACCCGCAACACCGTCTATGGCGTCCGGCTGGCCCCGATGCTGGCGCTGCGGGGCTGGCTGCGCCGGGCCGGCGCGGCGCACTGGGTGATCGACGAGACGACGGCGATGGCGGTCGCCGCACCGGACCGGGAACTGGGCCGGCTGGCGTTCTGGGTCACCGGCGCGACCATCTACCTGGGCTGGAACGCCACGACGCTGGTCGGATCGCTGGGGGCCGCGGCGCTGGGCGGGACGGCGCAGGCCGCGCTGGACGCCGTCGTGCCCGCGGCCTTCCTGGCGTTGCTGTGGCCCCGGCTGCAGCGCTCGGCGCGGGAGCCGGGCGTGCAGCGGCGGGTGGCCCTGGGCGGCGCGGTCGTCGCGCTGGCGCTCACCCCGTTCGTGCCGGCCGGGGTGCAGGTGGTGCTGGCCGTGGTCGCGGTGGCGCTGGCCGGCCGGCCGCGGACGGCGGCGTCCCCGCGGGAGGGGGCCGCGTGAGCACCGGGACGCTGTGGGCGGTGGTGCTGGTCGGCTCGCTGGGCTGCTACCTGCTGAAGCTGGCGGGGCTCTCGGTGCCGGCGGCCTGGGTGGAGCGGCCGTGGGTGACCCGGGTGGTGGAGTTCGTGCCGGCGGCGCTGCTGGCCGCGCTGGTCGCCGTCCAGGCCGCGACGTCGGGGCCGGACCTGGTCGTCGACGGACGGCTGGTCGGGCTCGCCGTGGCCGCGGTGGCGCTGGCGCTGCGGGCGCCGTTCATCGTCGTCCTGGTGCTCGCCGGTGCAGCCGGTGCGCTGGTGCACGTCGTCACCGGTTGACCGGGTGTGGTCGCCGTCCCGCCGTGGGGACGGCGACCCATCCAGGTCAGCCGGCCGACGGGGCCTTGACCGACAGCACCGGGCACTCGGCCTCCAGCAGGATGCGCTGGGCGTCGCTGCCGAAGACGAGCTTGCCGGTGGGCGACCGCCGGCGGATCCCGATCACGATGAGCGAGGCGCCGAGTCGCGTCGCCGTCGCCACCACCTCGTCCGCCCCGTTCTGGCCGCCGACGTGCTGCTCGAGCTCGAAGGTCAGGCCGGTCTCCTCGAGCAGGCCGCGGACCTCGGCGAGGTCCTCGGGACTGGCGTAGGAGGGATCGACGTAGGCGTCCCCGCGCGAGGTGTTCAGCACGTGGAGCTGCTCCCCACGCAGGTCGGCCTCCTCCACCGCCGCCCGCAGGGCCGCGCGGCCCTCCGGCTTGGGCACGTAGCCCACCACGATCGTCACGACGAACTCCTCTCGGACTCGGCAGGCGTGGCGACCACGGCGGCCAGCTCTGCCTCGGTACGGGCCTGGCGGCGGCGGAGCCACCAGCCCAGGAACAGGAAGACCACGAGCGCCGCGTACACGACCGCCGCGAAGGGGCTGGTGACCAGGACCGTGGGGTCGCCCTGGCTGATGGCCAGGGCGCGGCGGAGCTGCTCCTCGGCGATGGGGCCCAGGATCAGCCCGACCACCGCCGGCGCGATCGGGAAGCCGAAGTTGCGCATCGCCCAGCCCAGCAGGCCGAGGAGGAACAGCAGGACCAGGTCCTCGGTCGAGGCGCCGACGGAGTAGCTGCCCAGCGCGGCGAAGGTGAGGATGCCGGCGTACAGGTAGGGCCGGGGGATCTGCAGCAGCTTCACCCAGATGCCCACCAACGGCAGGTTCAGCACCAGCAGCAGGACGTTGCCGATGTAGAGGCTGGCGATCAGCGCCCAGATCAGCGCCGACTCGTCCTGGAACAGCAGCGGCCCCGGCTGGATCCCGTAGCTCTGGAAGGCGGAGATGAGGATCGCCGCCGTTGCCGAGGTGGGGAGGCCGAGGGTGAGCAGGGGCACCAGGACCCCGGCCGCCGAGGCGTTGTTGGCCGCCTCCGGGCCGGCGACGCCCTCGATGGCGCCCTTGCCGAACTCCTCGCGGTGCTTGGAGAGCTTCCGCTCCGCCGAGTAGGACAGGAACGTCCCGACCTCCGCCCCGCCGGCGGGCAGGGTGCCGATCGGGAAGCCGATGGCGGTGCCGCGCAACCACGGCTTCCACGAGCGGCGCCAGTCGTCCTTCGTCATCCAGCCCTTGCCCGCCGGCACCAGGGGGATGGGGCCGCGGCGCATCCGCGAGGCGACGTGGAGCGCCTCCCCGACGGCGAAGACCCCGACCGCCACGACGACGACGTCGATGCCGTCGGCGAGCGCGGGCAGCCCGAGGGTGAACCGCTGCTGCCCGGTGAGCGTGTCGGTGCCGACCAGGCCGAGGAACAGCCCGATCCCGAGCGAGGCGATCCCCCGGGGCGGGCTGGAGCCCAGCACCGCGGCCACGGTAAGGAAGGCGAGCACCAGCAGGGCGACGTAGTCCGCCGGGCCGAGCTGGACCGCCAGCCGGGCGATCGTGGGCGCCACCAGGGTCAGCGCCACGGTGGCGATCGTGCCGGCCACGAACGAGCCGATGGCCGCGGTGGCCAGCGCCGCCGAGCCCCGGCCGGCCTTGGCCATCCGGTTGCCCTCCAGGGCGGTGATGATGGAGGAGGACTCACCGGGGGCGTTGAGCAGGATGGACGTGGTCGACCCGCCGTACATGCCGCCGTAGTAGATGCCGGCGAACATGATGAAGGCCGCGGTGGGCTCCAGCGAGTAGGTCAGCGGCAGGAGCAGCGCCAAGGTCATCGCCGGGCCGATGCCGGGCAGGACGCCGACGGCGGTGCCCAGCGTGACGCCGATCAGCGCGTAGAGCAGGTACATCGGCTGCAGGGCGGTGGCGAACCCGTCGAGCAGCGCGCCGAAGTCACCCAAGGAAGCTCACCCTCTCCAGCGGTCCGGCCGGCAGGTAGAGGTCCAGCAGCTGGGTGAACAGGACCTGGGTGGTGAAGGCGAGCACGGCCCCGATGAGCACGGGCCGCCACCAGGGGCGGGCGCCCAGCGACCAGGCGGCACCGGCGAAGAGCACGGTCGCTGCGATGGGCCAGCCGAGGGGTTCCACCAGGACGACGAGGGCGGCGAAGGACCCGGTCAGCTTCAGCACGGTGGGCCAGTCGGTGGTGGCCGTCGGATCGACGTCCTCCCCCTCCTCGGCGGCGCCACCGCGCCCGCGGGCCAGGTCGACGAAGAGGGCGAGGGAGGTGAGCACCAGCAGCACCCCGACCGCGTACGGGAAGGCCTGCGGGCCCACGGTGTTCACCGAGCTGGGCGCGACGATGGTGCTGGCGTCGACCAGGGTGAAGACCCCCAGCGCGAGCAGCCCCACGGGGAAGGCAGCCTCTGCCCAGGACCACGCCCGCCCCGGCGTACCGGTGCGGGCGTGGTCCTCAGCGGCTGCAGACGAGCTCACTCCACCAGCCCGATGTCCTGCAGGACACCGCGCACCCGCTGCTGCTCCTCCTCGAGGAAGGCGTCGAACTCGTCGCCGGACAGGTAGGTGTCCTCCCAGTCGTTGAGCTCCAGCCGCTCCTGCCAGGCGTCGGACTGCACGGCCTCGTCGACGAGGTCGATCAGGTTCTGTCGGGCCTCGTCGGACAGGTCAGGCGGTCCGACGACCCCACGCCAGTTGCTGAGCTCGACGTCCAGCCCCGCCTCGGTCAGCGTGGGAGCGTCGATGCCCTCGACCCGCTCGGCGCCGGAGACGGCCAGCGCGCGCAGCTCGCCGGCCTCGATCTGCTCGGCGTACTCGGAAACACCGGAGATGCCGGCGGAGACCTGGCTGCCCAGCAGTGCGGCCAGGGACTCACCGCCACCGGAGTAGGCCACGTAGTTCAGGTCCTCGATCGGCACGTCTCCGGCCTGGGCGATCAGCCCGGCCAGGATGTGGTCGGTGCCGCCGGCCGAGCCGCCGGCGATCGACACCGACCGGCCGTTGGCCTTCATGTCGTCGACCAGGTCCTGGATGTCCTGGTACGGCGAGTCCGCGGGGACGACGACGATCTCGTCCTCGGCCGTGAGCCGCGCGATCGGGGTGCTGTCCTCCAGCGTGGCCTGGGACTGGTTGGTCTCGATGGCGCCCAGCATCACCAGGCCCATCACCATCAGGAACTCCTCGCTGCGCTCGTTGGCGAGCTCGGCCAGGCCCACGGTCCCGCCGGCGCCGCCGACGTTGGTGACCTGGGTGCTCCCGGCGAGCTCGGCCTCCTCGATGGAGGCGGCCAGCGCCCGGGCGGTCGAGTCCCAGCCGCCACCGGGGTCGGCCGGGGCCATCAGCTCGAGGCGGTCGACCGCCGCCTCCGCGGTCACCTCGCCGTCACCGGAGTCGCTGCAACCGGTGAGCAGCCCCAGGAGCGCCGCGCCGGCCACGGCGGTCAGCCGCCAGGGGTGGGCGCCGGAGCGTGGTCGTGCGCTGAGGGTCAGGGACATCAGGTGGACCTCCTCGTCCGCCGGGCCGGGATCGGCTCGGTACAGGTCGGACGCTAGGAAGGCCGCAGGCCGGTGGGAACGTGACGGTCGTACTGGTTGTTTCGGTCTTTGTGGTCGGCGCCACATCCAGGGGTGGCGAGCGCACACTGGGCCGGTGCGCCGCCGGACCATGCCCCTCGGTCTCCAACTGCTGTTGTTGCAGGTGGGCATCGTGCTGGCCACCGTTCTGCTGGCAGGCGCGGTCGCCGTGCAGCACCAGCAGGAGCAGATCCGCGACGCCTACCGCCAGCAGGTGCTCACCGTCGCCAAGAGCACGGCCCGGCTGCCCAGCGTCATCGACGCGTACGGCAGCCCCGATCCCAGCGCGACCCTGCAGCCACTGGCCGAGCTGCTCCGGGAGGCCTCCGGGGTGACCTTCGTCGTCCTCACCGACGCCGACGGGATCCGCTACTCCCATCCCGAACCCGACCGGATCGGCGAACCGGTGTCCACCGATCCGAGCCCCACGCTGGCCGGCGAGGTCTTCGTCGGCACCGAGCAGGGGACGCTGGGCGAGTCGCTGCGCGCCAAGGTGCCGGTCCGCGACGGCTCCGGACAGGTGATCGGCGCGGCCTCGGTGGGCATCCTGGAGGCCCAGCTCGCCGCCGAGTTCCGGCAGGAGGCGCCGGTACTGGTCGCCTGGCTGGGAGGCGCCGCGCTCTTGGGGTCGCTCGCGTCGTGGTTCGTCGTCCGGCTCGTCCGCCGCCGCATCTTCGGGCTGGAGCCGGAGGAGATCGCGCGACTGCTGGAGACCCGGGAGGCGATGGTGCACGGCATCCGCGAGGGCCTGGTCGCCGTCGACGACCGGGGCCGGGTGGTCCTGGTCAACGACGAGGCCTCGCGACTGCTCGGCCTGGGTGACGACGTGGTGGGCCGCCCCGCCGCCGAGGTGCTGGACGCGGCGATGCTGCCGCTGGTCGGCGGTGAGCGTGCGGTGACCGACGAGCTGGTGCTCGCCGGGGAGCGGCTGCTGGTCGCCAACCGGACCCCCGCGGTCGTCGGCGGCCGCCGGGTCGCCGAGGTGCTCACCCTCCGCGACCGCACCGAGCTGTCCAGCGCCCTGCGTGAACTGGACGGCCAGCGCAACCTGACCAACACCCTCCGCGCCCAGGCCCACGAGTTCAGCAACAAGCTGCACGTGATCCAGGGGCTGATCGAGCTCGGCCGGGAGTCCGACGCGGTGGCCTTCATCGACCGGGCCGGGGGTGGCCAGTTGCTGGACGGCCGGTCGCTGGCCGCGGTGGCCGACCCGGCGGTGACCGCGCTGGTGCTCGCCAAGGCGGCGGTGGCCCACGAGCGGGGCATCGCGCTGACCCTCGCGCCCGGGAGCTCCCTGGCTGCCGGGAGCGGGGACGACGTGGTGACCGTGCTCGGCAACCTGCTGGACAACGCGATGGACGCCACCGGGAACGGCGGGACGGTCATGGTCTTCCTCGGTTCGCAGCCGGACGGCGGGCTCGTCGTGCGGGTGGACGACGACGGACCGGGCGTGGCCGAGGCGGACCGGACCCGGGTCTTCGACGTCGGCGTCACGACCAAGCGGCCGGCCGACGCCGATCACGGCCGCGGCATCGGTCTGGCGCTGGTGGCGAGGATCGCGGCCCGTCGCGGCGGCTCGGCCACGGTCACCGCCGCACCCCTGGGCGGAGCCCGGGTCGAGGTGCACCTGGGCGCCCCCTCCCCGGCGATGGCCGAGGCGGCGGCGCCGTGACCGGCGGGGGTGCGGTGCGGGTGTTGGTCGTGGACGACGACTTCGCCGTGGCGGCGGTGCACCGCGGCTACGTCGAGTCCGTGCCCGGCCTGGAGGTGGTGGGCGAGGTGCACCGGGGCGTCGAGGCGCTGCAGGCCGTCCAGGTGCTCGCCCCCGACCTGGTGCTCCTGGACATCCACCTGCCGGACCTCTCCGGCGTCGAGGTGCTGCGGCGGCTCCGGTCGCTGGCCGGCCCCCAGCCCGACGTCATCGTCATCACCGCCGCGCGGGAGGTGGAGACCGTCCGGGCGGCGATGACCACCGGCGTCGTCGACTACCTGGTCAAGCCCTTCTCCCTGGCCGCCTTCCGGGAACGGCTGGAGGCCTACCGGGCGCACCGGGTGGAGGTCCTGCGCCGTACCGCCGAGCCAGGCCGGGGATTGCAGCAGAGCGACGTCGACCGGCTCTTCTCGACTCGGCGGCGGGTCAGCGAACCGCTCGCGGCGACCCCGCTCCCCAAGGGGCTCTCGCCCCGGACGCTGGAGTTCGTCGCCCGGACGCTCGCCAGCAGCCCCGCCGACGACCTGTCCGCCGGTGAGGTGGGGCAGCGCTGCGGCCTGGCGCGGGTCAGCGCCCGGCGGTACCTGGAACACCTGGAGCGGTCCGGGCTGGCCGCCGTCCGGCCCCGGTACGGGGCTGCGGGGCGCCCGGAGAACGGGTACCGCTGGACCGGCTGACGGACGCCGTCGTCCCCGAGGGGGGACGACGGCGGTCCGGGTACCGGCGGGTCAGTGCGCCGCCAGCGGCAGCTGGGCCTGCTCCTCGGCCAGTCGCTCCGCGCCGCTGGTGGTCTTCAGCGGCTTCTCCTTGATGAACAGCACCACCAGCAGCGCCAGCGCGGCCAGCGGGGTGGCGATCAGGAACAGCTCGGCGGTGGCGTTGCCGTAGGCGTCCTGCACCACGCGGGCGACCTCTGGCGGCAGGGCCGAGACGTCGGGGACGGTGGTCTCGCCGCCGCTCTCCCCGCCGCCCAGCACGGCCAGGTCACCGGCGACCCGGCTGGCGAGCACCGCGCCGAGCACGCTGACCCCGATCGTGCCGCCCAGGCTGCGGAAGAACGACAGCACCGAGGTGGCCGAGCCGAGCTCCCGGGCGGGCACGTCGTTCTGCGCGGCCAGGACCAGGTTCTGCATCAAGAGGCCGACGCCGACGCCGAGCACGACCATGAACGCGCCGAGCAGCCAGATCGAGGTCTGCGCGTCGATGGTGGCCAGCAGACCGAAGCCGAGGGTCATCAGGACGCCGCCGGCGACCAGGAACCGCTTCCAGGTGCCGGTCTTGGTGATCAGCGCACCGGCGACGGTCGAGGAGACCAGCAGGCCCCCGATCATCGGCAGCGAGAGCAGCCCGGCCTCGGTGGGGGAGTAGCCCAGCGAGATCTGGAAGTACTGGGACAGGAACACCGTGCCGCCGAACATCGCGATGCCGACCAGGGCGCTGGCCAGCGTGGTGAGGGCGACGGTGCGGTTGCGGAAGATGCCGAGTGGGATGACCGGCTCGGCCACCCGTGACTCGACGACCAGCGCCAGCGCGAGCAGCACGGCGGCGCCGCCGACCATCAGGGCGGTCGTGCCGGAGAGCCAGTCGAAGTCGTTGCCGGCGAGGGTCACCCAGATCAGCAGGGTGCTCACCCCGGCGGTGATCAGCAGGGCGCCCAGCCAGTCGATCTGCACGTCGCGGCGGCGGACCTGGTCCAGCTTCAGCGTCTTCTGCAGCAGCACGATCGCCAGCAGCGCGAACGGCACCCCCATGAAGAAGCACCAGCGCCAGCCCAGCCACGCGGTGTCCACGATGACGCCGCCGATCAGCGGCCCGGCGACGGTGGCGACGGCGAACACGGCGCCGAAGATGCCGGCGTACCGGCCCAGCTCGCGCGGCGGGATCATCGCCGCCATCACGATCTGCACCAGCGCGGTGAGGCCACCGGCGCCGAGGCCCTGGACCACCCGGGCGACGATCAGCGTGGTGGTGTCCTGGGAGAAGCCGGCCAGCAGCGAACCGGCGACGAAGAGGGTCAGCGAGAGCTGCACCAGCAGCTTCTGGCTGACCAGGTCGGCGAGCTTGCCCCACAGCGGCACCGAGGCCGTCATGGCGAGCAGTTCGGCGGTGACGACCCAGGTGTAGATCGACTGGCTGCCGCCCAGGTCGGCGATGATCACCGGCAGGGCGTTGGAGACGACGGTCGCCGCCAGGATGGACACGAAGATGCCCACCATCAGGCCGGACAGCGCCTGGAGCACCTCCCGTCGGCTCATCCTGGCCTCGGTGCTGGCCGCGCCGGCAGCGTCGGCTGATCCGGCGGGGCCGGTCTCCGTGGTCGTGGACATGGTGCTCCTGTCAGTGCTGTGCATCGGTGGGGACGGGGAGGTCAGTGACCGGGCTCGGGGAGGCCGGCGGCCAGCGCGTCGAGCGACTCGTCGAGCAGGGCGGTGAGCGGGACGGCGCCGCGCTGGACGTGCCAGCGGGAGAAGGTCACCCGGACGGCGGCGGACAGCACGGCGGCGAGCAGGCCGGGGTACAGGTCGGTGCCGGCGTCCTGGCTGGTGCGCTCGGCGATCGCCACGGCGACCTCCCGCTCGTCGGCTGCGCCGATCTCCACCAGCCGGGGGAGCAGTGCAGGGATGCCGGCGACCACGGTGATCCAGTCGCGCAGCGCCGCGGGGTCGCTCTCCAGGACGGTGAGGTCCTCGTGCAGGGCGGCGCGGGCGGCGGCGAGCACCCCCGTGCCGGCCGGCTGGGCGCGCAGCCGGGCGGAGAGCCGTGGCCGGTCGGCGCCGGCAGGGAAGAGCAGCGCCTCCTCCTTGGCGGAGAAGTGGTTGAAGAACGTCCGGTAGGAGACGTCGGCCGCTGCTGCGATGGCCTCGACGGTGACGTTCTCCCAGCCGAGCTCGATCGCCAGCCGGAGGGTCGCCGCGGCCAGCGCGGCCCGGGTGTCGGCCTTCTTGCGCTCGCGCAGCCCTCGCTCGGTCATGCGCTCAGGATGCGCCGCTCGTTGCACAGTGTGCAAGCTTGCTCGATGTGCAGCTGATCACGGCGGTGCGGCGCGGCGGACGCGGGTGGGCGGACGGCGGCGGCACGATCGGTGCCGTGACGGCGACCATCGAGGCACCGGCCCGTCGGCGGGCACCCCTGGCGCTGGCCGTGCTCGCCGGGGTGCTGACCGGCGTCGCGGCGAAGGCGGGTGACGAGTCGGGCTGGCAGTGGGCCGCTGACCTGGGCAGCTACCCGGCCGCCTGGGTGCTGGTGGTCGCGCTGATCGGCTGGTCGGCGCCCTCGCCGGTGGCGGCCGCCCTCCGCTCCGGGGTGTTCTTCGCGGCGATGACGGTGGCCTACTACGCGTGGGCCGCGCTGGTCCTGGACTTCGGCTGGTCGGTCCGGCTGCTGGTCGTCTGGCTGGTGCTGTCGGCCACCGCGGTGCCGGCCACCGCTGTGGCGGCGCACGTGGCGACCCGGGGATCGGGGTGGCTGCCGGGAGCCCTGCTGGCGATGGCCGCCGGCATCACCCTGGGCGGTGGTGCGCTGACCGACGCCGGCGACCACCCGGTGCAGGCGGTGGTCGACGTCGTCGTCGCCCTGGTGCTCGTCGTCGTCCTGGCCCGGGACCTGCGCACCCGGCTGTGGGCCACGGCGCTGACGCTGCCGCTCACCGGGGTGGCCGCGGTGCTCCTCGGTCTGCTGCGCGACCTGCTGGGCTGAGCGGGTGCTCATCGTGGTGGGCGGGCTGCCCGGGGTCGGCAAGACGACGGTCGCCCGGGGGGTGGCCGGCGCGCTCGGCGCGGCCCACCTGCGGGTGGACGCCTTCGAGGTCGCCCTGCTCCGGCAGGGCCTGGTGCCCGCCGCGGCTGAGGTCGGCGCGCACGGCTACGACCTGGCGCTGGCCGCCGCCGACACCTGCCTGACCGCCGGCACCGACGTGCTGGTCGACGCGGTCTTCGACGTCGCCGCCGCCCGCCGGCCGTTCCGGGACCTGGCCGCCCGGCACGAGGTCCCGGTGCACTGGGTGCGGCTGATCTGCACCGACCGGGCCGAGCACCGCCACCGGGTCGAGGGGCGTCCCGCCGACCTCCCCGGCCACGTCGTCCCGACCTGGGAGCAGGTGCGGGCACGGCGGGTCGACCAGTGGCACGAGCGGCACACCGTGGTCGACACCGCCACCGGCGACCCGGCCGCCGCCGTGTTCGCCGCGCTGCGCGGCTGACGGTCAGCCGGTGGGCTCGCCCGCGGCCTCCCGGCGCTTCTTGTTCTTCTTCTTGCGCTCGCCGGCCTCGTCGTCGGCGCCATCGGGCACCAGCCGGTTCAGCTCGCCGCGGATGAAGTCGCGGGTGGCCAGCTCGCCGACCGACACCCGCAGCGACGCCAGCTCCCGGGCCAGGTACTCGGTGTCGGCGCGGGTCTGCGCCGCGCGGTTGCGGTCCTCCTCGGCCTGGATCCGGTCGCGGTCGGCCTGTCGGTTCTGGGCGAGCAGGATCAGCGGTGCGGCGTAGGCGGCCTGGGTGGAGAAGGCCAGGTTCAGCAGGATGAACGGGTAGGGGTCCCAGCGCAGGTCGACCGCGACGACGTTCAGCACGATCCAGACGATCACGAGGATCGTCTGGACCGCGAGGAACCGGCCGGTGCCCAGGAACCGGGCGATCCCCTCGGCGAACCGGCCGACCGCGTCGGGGTCCAGCCGCAGGAAGCTGCCGATGCCCCGGGCGGTGCGGGGCTGGTCCAGCCGCAGGTCGGCGCGCCGCTCGGCCTCAGCCACGTCGGGACCTCTCGCGCCAGTCCTCGGGCAGCAGGTGGTCCAGGACGTCGTCGACGCTGACCGCGCCCACCAGCCGGCCCTGCGGGTCGACCACCGGCGCGGCCACCAGGTTGTAGGTGGCGAAGTAGCGGGTGACCTCGGTCAGCGGCGTCTCCGGGCGGAGCGGCTCCAGGTCGTCGAGCACCCCGCTGACCAGGCCGGACGGCGGTTCGCGCAGCAGCCGCTGGATGTGTGCCAGCCCCAGGTACCGCCCGGTCGGCGTGGCCGAGGGCGGCCGGCAGACGTACACCTGGCTGGCCAGCGCCGGGGAGAGCTCGGGGGTGCGCACTCGGGCCAGCGCCTCGGCGATCGTCGCGTCGGGAGCGAGGATCACCGGCTCGCTGGTCATCATCCCGCCGGCGGTGTCCTCGGAGTACTTCAGCAGCTGGCGGACCGGCTCGGCCTCGTCCGGCTCCATCAGCTCGAGCAGCCGGTCCCGGTCCAGCGTGGAGAGCTCGGCCAGCAGGTCGGCGGCGTCGTCGGGGTCCATCTCCTCCAGGACGTCAGCGGCCCGCCGCTCCTCGAGGGTGCCCAGGATGGTGATCTGCTCGGCCTCGGGGAGCTCACCGAGCACGTCGGCCAGCCGGGGGTCGTCCATCGCCTCGGCGACCTCGTGCCGCCGCTTGATCGGCAGCTCCTGCAGCGCGTGCGCCGCGTCGGCGGCGTTGAGCTCGCGGTAGGTGGCGATCAGCGTCTCGGCGCTCTGCCCGGTCTCGGGCAGGGCGAGCCCGCTGACCTCGTCCCAGGCCAGCTGGTGCAGCTGGCCGCGGCGGCCCAGCCGGCCCGGCTCCTGGACGGCGAGGCGGGCGACCACCCAGTCACCCGTGCGGGTCTGCTCGATGGCGGCGTCGACCACGGCGGCCGGCCGGTCGGACTCCTGGATGACCACCCGCCGGTCCAGCAGCTCACCGAGCACCAGGGTCTCCCCGGCCCGCTGCTCGAAGCGCTTGAGGTTCACCGTGCCCGAGGCGAGCCGGACCGAGGCGGAGTCCAGGCCGGTGACCCGGCCCATCGGGCAGAAGATCCGGCGCCGCGGCACCACCTCGACGATGAGGCCCAGCACGCGGGGCGCGGCGCTGCCGACCCGCAGCGCGATGAGCACGTCGCGGACCTTGCCGACCCGGTCGCCGTTGGGGTCGAAGACGGTCAGCCCGGCCACCCGGGACACGTAGGCCCTCGTCACCGTCGTCACTGGCCCTCCTCGGTGCTGCGTCGGTCCCGTGACCAGCGGCTGCGGCGACCTCGGCAACCCGGGCACCGCAGCGGAAGGCTACCGTCGCCGTCGTGGCGGCCCCGGGACCCGATCGACTCAGCTACGAGGTCGTGGACGTGTTCGCGCCCCGGCCCTACGCAGGCAACCCGCTGGCGGTGGTGTTCGACGCCGACGAGCTGAGCACCGAGCAGTGCCAGGCGCTGGCCTTCGAGTTCCACCTCTCGGAGACCTCGTTCCTCTGCGCACCCACCGCCCCGGACGCCGACTACCGGGTGCGGATCTTCACGCCGTTCGCCGAGCTGCCCTTCGCCGGGCACCCGAGCGTCGGGGCTGCGCACACGCTGGTGCGCGCCGGGCGGCTGCCGGCCGGGCGGGTGCGCCAGGAGTGCGGCGTCGGCGTCCTGGACCTGACGGTGGACGACGCCGGGGCGACCCTCGGCGGCGGCCGGCCGACCCTGGACCCGGGGCCGGACCCCGCCGTCCTGGCCGCTGCGCTGGGGCTGTCCGCCGGCGACCTGGCCGACTCCCCGGTGCACGTGGCCGGGTGCGGCCTGCCCTTCGCGTACCTCGCGGTGCGGCCGGGTGCGGTCGACCGGGCGCGCCCGGACCAGGGCGCGCTGGACCGGCTCGGCGTGGGGGAGGGCGTCTCGGTGCTCAGCTGGGACGCCGGCACGGCCACCGCGTACGCCCGGGTGTTCGCCGGTGACCTGCGCTGGGGCGAGGACCCGGCCACCGGTTCGGCGGCGCTGGGCACGGGGGTCTGGCTGGCCGCGGCCGGCCTGGTGCCGGCGGACGGGACGGCGGGGTACACGGTGCGCCAGGGCGAGCAGCTCGGCCGCCCCTCGGTGCTGTCCTGCACGGTCACCACCGCCGGCGGTGCCGCCACCGCGGCCACCGTGGCGGGCACCGTGCTGCCGGTCGCCAGCGGCACCATCCGGGTCCCGGCGCGGTGACCGATCCCGCCTCCCCGCCCCGGTCACCGGCGCGCGGGGTGGGCGCCGCCGCCCCGTCGGTGTCGCCCTGGGCGGTGCACCGGCCGGGTGGCCGGGACGTCGCGCTGATGGCGGTGGCCGTCGTCGGGGTGTCCTTCTCCGGGCCGCTCACCGCGCTCGTGACCACGTCGTTCCTGGCCATCGCCTTCTGGCGCAACGCCGCCGGTGCGGTGCTGCTGCTGCCGGTCCTGCTGCTGCGCGAACGCGCCACGCTGACCGGGCTGCGGGCCCGGCAGCTGGTCAGCTCCGTCGTCGCCGGGCTGTTCCTGGCCGCCCACTTCGCCGCCTGGCTGCCCAGCCTGTCGATGACGACGGTCGCCGCCTCCACCGCGCTGGTGACGACGACGCCGATCTGGACGGCGCTGGCCGCCCGGGTCTCCGGCGTCCGCCTGCCCCGGCAGGTGTGGTGGGGGCTGGCCCTGGCGGTGCTCGGCGCCGCGCTGATCGCCGGCGTCGACGTCACCGTGTCCTGGACGGCGCTGGCCGGTGACGGGCTCGCGCTGCTGGGGGCGATCTGCGCCGCCGGCTACATGCTCGCCGGAGCCCGGGCGCGGGAGCGGCTGACCACCTCGGCGTACGCCGTCGTCTGCTACTCGACCTGCGCGGCCGTCCTCGCCCTCGCCGCCCTGGTCGTCGGGGTGCCGCTGGCCGGGTTCAGCGCGCGCGACTGGTGGCTGATCGCGGCGATCACCGTCTGCGCGCAGCTGCTCGGGCACACGCTGCTCAACCTGGTGCTCTCCTCGGTGGGCCCGACGGTGGTCGGGCTGGCGGTGCTGCTGGAGGTGCCGGGTGCGCTGCTGGTCGCGCTGGTGCTGCTGCAGCAGGCCCCGCCGCTGCTGGCGGTGCCGGGGATGGTCGCCGTCGTGATCGGGGTGGCGCTGGTGATCCGGGCCGGGCGCCCGACACCGGAGGCCGACCCGGTGTAGCGCCGGGACGTCGCTACTCTCCGGTAACAACGTCGACCCGACCAGCAGCGGAGGCACCGTGGCCCAGCTCCGATCCCGTCGTTCCAACCTCGCCGTCCCGGGCAGCAACCCCCGGTTCCTGGAGAAGGCCAAGAGCCTCCCCGCCGACCAGGTCTTCCTGGACCTCGAGGACGCCTGCGCCCCGCTGGCCAAGCCGGGCGCGCGGAAGAACATCGTCGCGGCGCTGAACGAGGGCGGCTGGGGCGAGAAGATCCGCACCGTCCGGGTCAACGACTGGACGACGGAGTGGACCTACCGCGACGTGGTCGAGGTCGTGGAGGGCGCCGGCGCCGAGCTCGACTGCATCATGCTGCCCAAGGTCGCCGACGCGGCCCAGGTGAAGGCACTGGACCTGCTGCTCACGCAGATCGAGAAGAGCAACGGGCTCGAGGTCGGCCGGATCGGCATCGAGGCGCAGATCGAGACGGCGCAGGGCCTGATCAACGTCAACGACATCGCCTTCGCCAGCGACCGGATCGAGACGATCATCTTCGGCCCGGCCGACTTCATGGCCAGCATCAACATGAAGTCGCTCGTCGTGGGCGCCCTGCACCCCGACTACCCGGGCGACCCCTTCCACCACATCCTGATGACGATCCTGATGGCCGCCCGCGCACGCGGCGTGCAGGCCATCGACGGCCCCTTCCTGCAGGTGCGCGACGTGCCGGCGTTCGAGGAGGTGGCCAAGCGCTCGGCGGTGCTCGGCTTCGACGGCAAGTGGGTGTTGCACCCGGGGCAGATCGACGCGGCGAACGAGATCTACGCGCCGTCCCAGGAGGACTTCGACCACGCCGAGCTCATCCTGGACGCCTACGAGTGGGCGACGTCGGAGGCCGGCGGCAAGAAGGGCTCGGCGATGCTCGGCGACGAGATGATCGACGAGGCCAGCCGGAAGATGGCGCTGGTGATCGCCGGCAAGGGCCGCGCGGCCGGGATGTCCCGCACCTCGACCTTCACCCCGCCGGAGAGCTGACCGGCGGGTCGCCGCTCAGGGGGCGAACGCGCCGTCGCTGATCGAGGCGAGCACCCAGATGTAGGCCACCAGCCCGATGACCATGAAGGTCGTGACGATGCCGCCGACGATCACGGCGACCACCGCCAGGCCGCCGCCCCTCTCGCCGGTCCGCCGGACCTGCCGGCCGGCCACCAGGCCGAGCACCAGGCCGACCGGGGCGAACACGAAGGCGGTGAACAGGGCGACGATCGCGAGCTGGTTGGTCGGCCGTTGCCAGCCGGGGCCGTAGGCAGACCGGCCGTACCTGGGAGGTCCGTACGCGGGAGTCCCGTACCCGGGAGGCCCGTACCCCGGAGGCCCGTACCCCGGAGGTCCGTACCCCGGCGGCGCGCCGTACGGCGGTGGGTCCCCGCGGTAGAAGTCGTCCTGGCTCACGGCGTCAGTGTGCCGGTCAGGCGCCGATCGCCGCGGCAGGCAACGCGGCGATGCGGGTGGCGATGGACCGGCCGGCGGCGGCGGTCACCTCCGGGTCCTCACCGACCAGCACCGAGAGCACCTGCCCCCGCGCCTGGGCGAGGGTGACCTGGGTCGTGCCGTCGGCGAGGCGGTACTGGAAGACTACGCTGTTGGCGGCCAGGCCCTCGGCGCTCGGGCCCGGCTCGAACGTGTACTCCTCTGCTGGGCAGCCGCCGAACGCCTGGACCAGCTCCTGCACGGCGGTCGTCGCCGCGGCCGGGGTCGCGTAGGCGATCGCCTCCGACGACAGCTGCGCGGTGCCGGCGGGGTCCAGGCCCACCACCGGCTGCTTCGCCGTCCGCTGCGACTCGGAGGTGAACGGGTAGCCGCAGATGCCGTCGAGGCTCGGGTTCCCCGCCAGGTCGGCTTCCGTGGGGACCGGGTTGGCCTGCACCGACCAGCCCTCCGGCAGGTCGGCGGCCCGCAGCGCGGTGGCCACGATCGCCTCGGCCGGGTCCTGCGCGGCGGCCGGGTCGGCCGTCGCCGCCGCTGCGGCAGCTGCGTCGGCCGGGGCGGGTTCGGCGGCGCCCGGGGCGGCCGCACCGTCGTCGGCGTCCTCGGCCGCCCCGCACCCGGCCAGCGTCAGGAGGGCCACGGCGGCGGGGACGAGGAGGAGGCGACGGTGCTTCACCGCCGCGACGGTAACCGCCCCAGCTGTGCGGCCGGGACGCCGGAGGACCGGGCCGGGCGTGTTCCATTCCTCCCGCATCCACGGCGGCCACGGTTGCTCCGAGGAGTACGCCACCAAGCGCTGACCCGTCCCCCCGATCCCACCAGAATGGCCATTTTGGTGGGGCCCGGGGCTGGTGGAACAGCGGGGCGGGCGGGTGCCTTGCACCGGGCATGAGAGCTGCAGGAGTGACGGAGTTCGGTGGTCCCGAGGCCCTGCGCCTGGTCGACGTCCCCCGGGAGCCGCTGGGCCCGGGTCAGGTGCGCGTGCGGGTGACGGCGGCGGCGGTCAACCCGACCGACACCTACGCCCGCAACGGCACCTACGCCCAGCGCGACCCGGTCAAGGAGCCCCCCTACGTGCCGGGGATGGACGTCGCCGGCACGCTGTCCGAGATCGGCGACGGCGCGGACACCGACATCCACGCCGGCGAGCACGTGATGGGCATCGTCGTCCCGTCCGGTGCGCACGGCGGCTACCGCGAGGACGTCGTGCTGCCCGCCGGCTCGATCGCCCGCGTCCCCGAGGGCGTCGGCGACGCCGCGGCGGCCACGCTGCCGATGAACGGGCTCACCGCCCGGCTCGCGCTGGACCGGATGGCGCTGCAGCCGGGCCAGGTGCTCGCGGTGACCGGCGCGGCCGGGGCGTTCGGCGGTTACGTCGTCCAGCTGGCCAAGACCGAGGGGCTGACCGTGGTGGCCGACGCCAAGGCCGAGGACGAGCAGCTGGTGCGCGACCTGGGTGCCGACGTCGTCGTCCGGCGGGGGGACGACGTCGCCGACCGGATCCGCGAGCAGTTCCCCGACGGCGTCGACGGGCTGGCCGACGGCTCGGTGCAGGATGCCGCCGTGCTGCCCGCGGTCAAGGACGGCGGGGCCGTCGCGACCGTGCGCGGCTACCGCGGCGACGGGCAGCGCGACCTGCGGGTGTTCCCGGTGATGGTGCGCGACTACGCGGAGGAGCACGCCAAGCTGGACCGGCTGCGCGAGCAGGTGGAGAAGGGCGAGATCACCCTCCGGGTGGCGCAGACCTTCCCGGCGGCGAAGGCCGCGGAGGCGCACCGGCGGCTCGAGGCCGGCGGCGTGCGGGGACGCCTGGTCCTCACCTTCTGACCGCGATAGGAAGGCCCGCATGAGACGCAGGCGCTCGTGGGGCTCGCTCTGGTCGAAGGGCTCGGTGCTGTCGATCGGCTCCACCGGGTCGGTGCTGTCCATCGGCAGCGTCGGCTCGGTGCTGTCGATCGGCAGCATCGGCTCGTCCTGCTCGCTGTTCAGCATCGGGTCGAGCACGTCGATCGGGTCGGCGGCGTCCTGGCTGTCGATCGGGTCGGTGCTGTCGGCGGAGTCCCGGCGGTCGGTGCTGTCCTGGCGGTCGGTGAGGTCCTGGCGGTCGTCGGGGGAGTGCGCCGGGGAGTGTGACTGCTGCGGGTCGGCCGGCTGATCAGCCCAGGTGCTTGGCCGCCTCCCGCCGGGAGAGCGGGCTGAGCTCGTGCTCGGCCAGGAACCGGCGCACCCAGTCGGGGTCGGTCTTGGTGTGCTCGCGCAGCGCCCAGCCGATCGCCTTGCGGACGAAGAACTCCGGGTCGGCGGCGTTGACCTCGATCACCTCGGCCAGCAGCGCGGTGTCGGTGCGCTCCTTGGCGCCGAGCTGGGCGATCACCGCGCTGCGCCGCAGCCACCGGTCCGGGTCCCGCGCCCAGCTCTGCAGCACCGGTCGCAGTTGCGCGGGGTGGGCGAGCAGCAGGTCGCGGACCCGAGGCTGGACCCCGTCGACCAGGTCCCACCACGCGCCGGTGGTGATCATCTCCTCGTACAGCGGCAGCAGCTCCAGGGCATCGCGGGCGACGGGCAGCCCGGTCAGCGCGATGGCGGCGTGGCGCTCCTCCCGCACGGTCGCCTCCCGCCACAGCGCACCGGCGGCCCGTTCGACGTCCGGTGGGTGCGCGGCCGCGGCGGCCCGGACGATCCGGCGGACGTCGGGCAGCCGCACCCCGAGGCAGGGCTCCTCCGTCTTCAGGTAGGCCTGCATGCCGCGGCCCCGCTCGGGGTCGGCTGCCGCCCGCAGCGCGGCGCGCACCTCCGGGACCAGGTCAGCGGCCATGCCGGCGATCCTGCCGCAGTCGGATCGCCTGGCGGGAGCCCTCGTGCGAGGCTGCCCGGGGAGGTCGCCCGCCGGTGCGCGGCCCTGGTCGGGAGGTCCCGTGAACGGCGCGCAGGCAGTCATCCGCACCCTGGTCGACGGCGGGGTGGACGTCTGCTTCGCCAACCCCGGCACCTCGGAGATGCACTTCGTCGCGGCCCTGGACGACGTCCCGGAGATGCGTGCCGTGCTCACCCTGTTCGAGGGGGTCGCCACCGGCGCCGCCGACGGGTACGCGCGGATGACCGGGTCGCCGGCGGCCACGCTGCTGCACCTGGGGCCGGGGCTGGGCAACGGGATCGCCAACCTGCACAACGCCCGCCGGGCACGGACGCCGCTGGTCAACGTCATCGGCGACCACGCGCTGACCCACAAGCGGCTGGATGCGCCGCTGGAGTCCGACATCGACGCGCTGGCCGGCACGGTGTCCGGGTGGGTGCGCCGGTCGCTGGCCACCAGCGAGGTCGGTGCGGACACCGCCGACGCGATCGCCGCGGCGACCCGCGGTCAGGTGGCCAGCCTGGTGCTGCCGGCCGACGTCTCCTGGAGCGACGGCGCCGCGGTGGCCGCCGTCCCGGCCCGGCGCCCGACCCCGCAGGTGCCGGCCTCCGTGGTGGCGGAGGTGGCCGGCGTGCTCGGCGGTTCGACGGTGCTCTTCCTCGGCGGCGACGCGGTGCTCGAGCCCGGGCTGCGGGCCGCTGCCCAGGTCGCCGCGGGCACCGGTACCCGGCTGCTGTCCCAGCGGTCCCCCGCGCGGATGCAGCGCGGGGCCGGGCTGCCCGACGTGCTCAAGCTGCCCTATCCGCCCGAGGGCGCCCGCAAGCAGCTGGCCGGCGTGCAGCACCTGGTGCTGGTCGGGGCCGCTGAGCCGGTGGCGTTCTTCGGCTACCCCGGCATGGACGGCCGGCTGCTGCCCGAGGGCTGCACGGTGCACGTGCTCGCCGAGCCGGGGGAGGACGCCGTCGCGGCGCTGCAGGCCCTGGCTGAGTCGACTGCACCGGACGCCGTCCCGGAGCTGGCCGAGGCCCGCCGTCCGGACCTGCCCACCGGGGAGCTGGACATCAAGGCCCTGGCCGAGGTGGTCGGCGCGTTGCTGCCCGAGCGGGCGATCGTCGTCGACGAGGCGCTGACCAGCGGCTACTTCCTCCCCATGGCGACCGTCGGGGCGCCGGCGCACGACTGGCTGACCCTCACCGGCGGGGCGATCGGGCAGGGGATGCCGGTGGCCACCGGCGCCGCGGTGGCCTGCCCGGACCGGCCGGTGGTCTCGCTGCAGGCCGATGGCAGCGCGATGTACACGATCCAGGCGCTGTGGACCCAGGCCCGCGAGGAGCTCGACGTCACCACGGTCATCTGCGACAACAGCGCCTACGCGATCCTGGCCAGCGAGCTGGAGAGCGTCGGGGCGGCCGGCGGGGGAGAACGCGCCGGGAAGCTGCTGGACCTGGGCGGGCCGGCGCTGGACTTCGTCGCGCTGGCCACCGGGATGGGCGTGCCGGCCACCCGGGCCACCACCGCCGAGGAGCTGGCCGAGCAGTTCCGCGCCGCGCTGGCCGAGCCCGGGCCGCACCTGATCGACGCCGTCCTGCCGCGCGGCTGATCAGGTGTCCGCGACCCGGGCCTCCTCCTCGGCCGGGGAGCGACGGCCGAAGTAGAAGATGCCGATCCCCAGCGACACGACGAGCAGCACGGCCATGAAGACGAGCAGCGGCACCGCGCCGAACTGGGCGATCAGTGGCAGCGACGCCGCGGTGACCAGGCCGCCGCCGAAGAAGGGCTCGAAGGCCAGCTGTTTGTAGCCGAACGCCTCCATCGCCGGGGTCGCGGCGTTGGGGTCGGCGACCCGGATCAGGATCAGCCCGGTGGCCGTGACGCCGAGGGACTGCCCGAGGTCGCCGATGCCGCGTTCGAACCAGAACCGCGGGATCATCCGGCGGGCCAGGAAGACGAAGACCCCGACGTTCCAGGCGAGCCCGGCGACGGCCAGGAGCAGGAACGTCACCCAGTTGTTGGCGATCGCCTGGATGGACAGCGTGGCCAGCGCGCTGATGATCAGCAGGTCCAGCGCGATGCCCTGGATCCGCAGCATCATCTGCCGGTCGACGATGCCGGTGCGGTCGAACCGGTCGACCAGCTTCTGCACCGCGACGCCGCCGATCATGGCCAGCGGGAACAGCGGCACGTACTCGAAGAGCTCGACGGTGTCGGCCCACAGCAGCCGCTCCAGCGCCTGCAGCGCCTCCAGGAGGGCGAGCCCGAGCAGGATCGCCACGGCGACGACGGCGAAGTGGATCGCGAGCGGCTCGACCGAGGCGGTGCGCACCGTCAGCATCGCGGCCGGCTTCTGCTCCTCCCGCTCGTACAGCCCGCGCTGCTCGGCCAGCGAGGTCTTGGCGTCGCTCTCCAGCACCTCGGCGCGGCCGGTGTGCACCCCCCAGTTGATCAGCGCGATGCCGACGACGACGCCGGCGACGACGCCGACCGTGGCCAGCCCGAGCGCCAGGTCCTGCCCCTCGGGGAAGCCGAGCTCGGCGAAGGTGTCGCCCAGCCCCGCGGCGGTGCCGTGCCCGCCCTCGAAGCCGACCTCGATCAGCGCGCCGACCATCGGGTCCTGGTCGAGGAAGGGCACCAGCAGGAGGACGGCGAGCAGCAGCCCGACCACGTACTGGCCGGACGCCATGGTGACGCCGAGCGCCAGCTGCGGGCCGGCCAGCTCGGCGGCCTCCTTCACCTTCGGGATGCGCTCGCCGAGGAACAACGTCGCGAAGACCACCGAGATGAGCAGGCCGGGCAGCGACGCCCAGACGTCGAGGAACTCCTCCGGCCACAGCCCGCCGGTCAGCGGGGCGTCCGGCCCGCCGATCGCCTCGGCGATCGACCCGACCACCTCCGGGCCGATCAGCAGCGCCAGGAAACCGCCGATGATCGAGCTGGGGAGGAAGAGCTTCTGCGCGATCCGCGACCGGATCCGGATGAGCTTGGCGACCAGGAGCAGGACGCCCAGCACGAGCAGGCTGAGTCCGATGACGTCGGCGGACACGGTGCCTCCCTCGGGGAGATCCGGGTCGGGACCGGTCACGCAGGGTGGTCCCTGACGGGTCTCACACCCTGGCGGCTCAGAGGTCCGCCGACAACCCCCCGGTCGACCGGAACCCGCCCGACCCGCCCGTGGGCTCGGTGCAGTCGCTGTAACCACTCCGGCTGCGGCAACTGGACATTCGCCTCGCTCGGTGCTCCGGCGCTGGTCACGCCGCCGTCGGCCGGGTTTCCCAGTGATCGACGCAGGGCATCTGTGGGCCACCACCCGAGGAGGATCCCGTGGACATCTGGCTGATCGTCGTCATCGTCATCGCCGTGCTGATCGTGCTGGCGCTCGTCGCGGTGGCGATCACCAAGCGCGGCGGGGCGAGCAAGGAGCGCAGGCGCGAGCAGGCCCTCGAGCACCTGCGGGAGGCGGAGGTGCTGTCCGCGCGCGCGGACGAGGAGCAGGCCCTCGCCGATGAGCAGGCCGCCCGGGCCCGGCGGGAACGGGCCGAGGTCGAGGAGCGCACCACGCTGGCGGAGGAGGAAGCGCACGAGCGCACGGTCCACGCCCAGCAGGAACGGTCGAGGGCCGCGGAGCTCAAGGCGAAGGCAGAGAAGCTCGCCCCGGGGCTGACTCAGTCCGACGGCTTGCCCCACGAGGAGGGCGACGACCGACGCGACCTCGCGGTGGGGCAGGACGTACCCCACGCCGAGACCGCGCGGCAGGGCGACCTGGTGCGCGGGGAGGCGTCCGCGCAGCAGGAGGGGCCACACGGCGCCACCCGCGCCTGATCACACCTCATTCCGCTCATGGGACGGACCGGGTCTCGTTACAGGCACTGGAACGAGGCGCCGACCCGCTGCTCCGAGGTCAGCTCGGCGAGGCGTCGTCGACCGCGGTGGGTGACGGTGGGGCGCTGCCGCCGTGCGGTGCCTCGCCGGTCATCAGCTGGACGATCTGTCGGCGGTCGACCGCCGAGGGGAGGCCCCAGGCCGGCTCGTACTCGTAGACCTCGGCGAGCGGGCGTGAGGCGGTCCGGCCGGTGAGGATCTCCACCGCTGAGGTGTCGATGAGCCCGGGGTGCTCCACGCCGCAGGCCTCCGCGACCTTGAGCAGGTCGCGCCGGAGCGTCTGGATGTAGGTGGCCGCCCGCACCGCCTTCAGGGCGGGGTCCAGGCCGTGCGCGAGCCAGGCGTTCTGGGTGGCGACACCGGTGGGGCAGGTGTCGGTGTGGCACTTCTGCGCCTGGATGCAGCCGATCGCCAGCATCGCCTCGCGGGCGACGTTGACCAGGTCGCAGCCGAGTGCGAAGGCGATGATCGCGTTGTCGGGCAGGCCGAGCTTGCCGCCGCCGATGAAGGTGACCTGCTCGTGCAGCCCGGCCCGGGCGAAGGTGGAGTAGACCCGGGCGAAGCCCAGCTGGAAGGGCAGCGAGACCGAGTCGGTGAAGATCAGCGGCGCGGCGCCGGTACCGCCCTCGCCGCCGTCGATGGTCACGAAGTCCACGCCCCGTCCGGTGGTCGCCATCAGCTCGGTGAGCTCGTGCCAGAACCCCATGTCCCCGACGGCGGACTTGATGCCGACCGGCAGCCCGGTCTCGGCGGCCAGCAGCTCGACCCAGTCGAGCAGGCTGTCGGTGTCGGAGAACTCGGCGTGCCGGGACGGGCTGATGCAGTCGAGGCCCTCCGGGACCCCGCGGGTGGCGGCGATCTCGGCGGAGACCTTGGCTGCGGGAAGCACGCCGCCGAGGCCGGGCTTGGCACCCTGGCTGAGCTTGATCTCCAGGGCGCGGACGGGGGCGGAGGCGACCAGGTCCGTGAGCCGGGCCAGGTCGAAGCGGCCGTGCTCGTCGCGGCAGCCGAAGTACGCCGTCCCGAGCTGGAACACCAGCTCACCGCCGTGCCGGTGGTGCGGGGACACCCCGCCTTCGCCGCTGTTGTGCAGACAGCCGGCCAGCGCGGCGCCGCGGTTGAGCGCCTCGACCGCCTGGCCGGACAGCGACCCGAAGCTCATCGCGGAGATGTTCACGACCGACTGCGGTCGGAACGCGTGCGCCCGGCCGCGGGCGGCGCCGAGCACCTTGGCGCTGGGCAGCGGCGTCTCCTGGCCGGCCTGCGCGGTGGTGGCCGGGACGGCGTGGCCGAAGGTGCGGTGGTTGATGACCGGGTAGCCGGCGGTGAACTCGAGGTCGTTGTCGGTGCCGAAGCCGAAGTAGTTGTTCTGCTTCTTCGCCGAGGCGTACACCCAGCGCCGCTGGTCGCGGGTGAACGGCCGCTCCTCGTTGTTGCCGGCCACCAGGTACTGCCGCATCTCCGGTCCGATGGACTCCAGCAGGTATCGGGCCCGGCCGAGCACCGGGAAGTTGCGCAGCAGGGTGTGCTCGCGTTGCAGCAGGTCGCGGACGGCGACCCCGGCGAGGGCGGAGAGTCCGGCGGTCGCGACGCGGGTTGCCCAGGTCATGTCCCACTATGACGCGCGCCCGCTCCGATCGTGTCCGGTTCCGCGCCGGGACCTCGTTGTGCGCGGCCGGGGCGCCTCGCAGTCGGCGTGTCCCCTGACCGGGTGAACCAGCCGGGTGAGCGGTCACTCCTTGTCCACAGGGCGTCCCGCGAGACCGGATCGTCCCCTTACAGTCACGGCACTCATCTGACCAAGTGGCTGCTCAACGGGGGTGTCGTGCCGGTGGCGAGCTCTGCCGTCGATCTCGTCGACGGCGAGGTCCGGGAGCTGATCCGGCGCCGGGGGCTCGACCCGTTCGGCGATCCCGGGCCGGTGCGGATGCTGGTGCGGGACGTGGTCGCCGACTACTCCGAGCGTTCGCTGTCCTCCACGCTGCCGCCGGTCGGTGACCCGGAGGGCGTCGTCCGGGACGTGCTGGACCGGGTGGCCGGCTACGGGCCGCTGCAGCGGTGGCTGGACGACCCCGAGGTCGAGGAGATCTGGGTCAACGAGCCGGGCCGGGTGTTCGTCGCCCGCCGTGGGCGCAGTGAGCTGACGACGACGATCCTGGGGGCCGGGCAGCTGGCGGACCTGGTCGAGCGGATGCTGCGCAGCTCCGGTCGGCGGATCGACATGTCCACCCCCTTCGTCGACGCGATGCTGCCCGACGGGTCCCGGCTCCATGTGGTGATCCCGGACGTCACGCGCCGGCACATGGCGGTCAACATCAGGAAGTTCGTGCTGCAGGCGCACTCGCTCGACGAGCTGGTGGCGCTGGGCACGCTGACCTCGCAGGTGGCCCGCTTCCTGGAGGCCTCGGTCGCCGCCGGGCTCAACATCCTGGTCTCCGGCGGCACGCAGGCTGGCAAGACCACGATGCTCAACTGCCTGTGCGCGGCCGTGCCGGCCCGCGAGCGGGTGGTCACCTGCGAAGAGGTCTTCGAGCTCCGGGTGCCGCTGCCCGACGTCGTCGCGATGCAGACCCGGCAGGCCAACCTCGAGGGCGCCGGGGAGATCCCGCTGCGCCGGCTGGTGAAGGAAGCGCTGCGGATGCGGCCCTCCCGGCTGGTCGTCGGGGAGGTGCGCCAGGAGGAGTGCCTGGACCTGTTGATCGCGTTGAACAGCGGACTGCCCGGCATGTGCACGCTGCACGCCAACAGCGCCCGCGAGGCCGTGGTCAAGATGTGCACCCTGCCGCTGCTGGCCGGGGAGAACATCGGGCACGCCTTCGTCGTCCCGACCGTGGCCTCCAGCGTCGACCTCGTCGTGCACGTGGGCACCGAGCCCAGCGGTGCGCGGCGGCTGCGCGAGGTCGTGGCGCTGCCCGGCCGCACCGAGGGCAGCGTCGTCGAGACCGCCGACGTCTTCACCACCCGTGACGGCCGGCTGGTGCGCGCCGACGGCTACCCGCCGCACGCCGACCGCTACGCCGCCCACGGCTTCGACCTGGCCGCACTGCTGGGTGACCCGGCCGAACGGCGGACTGCGTGAGCGTGCCCGGCGGCCTGCTCGGGCTGGCTCTCGGCGTCGGCCTGCTGCTGATCTGGCGCAGCGGCGCTCGGGCGCCGGTACGGCGGGCGGGCACCTCCCGGCCGGGACGGCGTCAGCAGCTGCTGGCCGCCGCCGGGCTGACCGGGATCAACTCCGCCCAGCTGCTCGCGCTCCAGGTCGCCCTGGGCATCGCCTGTCTCCTGCTGGTGCTGCTGACCACGCAGACGGTGACGATCAGCCTGGCGTTCGGTGTCTTCGGCTCGGCGGTGCCGTACCTGCTGGTGCGTCGGCTGGCCGCCAAGCGCCGGGCCGACCTGCGCGAGGTGTGGCCGGAGGTCGTGGACAACCTGGCGTCGGCGGTGCGGGCCGGGCTCTCGCTGCCCGAGGCGCTGTCGGCGCTCGCCGTCCGGGGCCCGGAGGTGCTGCGCGGCTCCTTCGCCCGCTTCGCCGTCGATCACCGCTCCAGCGGCCGGTTCAGCGACGCCCTCGACCGGTTGAAGGACGACCTTGCCGACCCGGTGGGCGACCGGATCGTCGAGACGCTGCGGGTGGCGCGCGAGGTGGGCGGCAGCGACCTCGGCCGGGTGTTGCGCACGCTGGCCGCGTTCCTCCGCGAGGACGCCCGGGCCCGCGCGGAGCTGGAGACCCGGCAGGGGTGGGTCATCCAGGCCGCCCGGCTGGCCGTGGCCGCGCCGTGGGTGGTGCTGCTCCTGCTCGCCACGCAGCAGCAGACCCTCACCGCCTACGACAGCCCGCTCGGGACGGCGCTGCTGCTCATCGGCGGCGGGGTGTGCCTGCTCGCCTACCGGCTGATGCTGAAGATCGGGCGGTTGCCCGAGGACGTGCGGGTGCTCCAGTGAGTGAGCATCGCAGCGAGCGCCAGCGAGCGAGGAGCGGAGCGAACGGGCCGCGGAGCGGCGCGGTGTCGTCGTGAGCGCCGGACTGACGGGCATGCTGCTCGGTCTGGTCGCGGCCACCGGCGTGCTGCTGGCGGTGAGCTTCGCGCCGCCGTTCCGGCAGGTGCGCCTGGTCGACCGGCTCGCGCCCTACGTGCACGACAGCCCGGCGCCGTCCCGGCTGCTGGGCACCGCCACCCAGCCGGGGGTGCTCAGCGCCGCCCGGCGGGTGTTCGGCCCGGTGCTGGCCGACGGCGCGCGACACGTCGACCGGCTGCTCGGTGGGCGGGTGGCGGTGCGGCGGCGGCTGGATGCGCTGAACTCCGACATGACGGTCGAGGACTTCCGGATCGAGCAGGTCGTGTGGGGTGGGCTCGGGCTGCTGGGCGCCGCCGTCCTCTCGGTCGTGGGGTCGGCGCTGGCGGGGACGGTGAACCTGCTGTCGGTCGTGCTCTTGTGCGTGGCCGGCCTGGTCGGCGGGGTGCTCGGCCGGGATTGGTGGCTGACCCAGCAGGTGCAGCGGCGCGAGGAGCTGCTGCTGGCCGAGTTCCCGGTGGTCGCCGAGCTGCTGGCGCTGGCCGTGACGGCAGGGGAGAGCCCGACCGCGGCGATCGCCCGGGTCACCCGGCTCTCCGGCGGTGAGCTGGCCCGGGAGCTGGGCGCCACGCTGGCCCGCGCCCGCGCCGGGGTGCCGCTGGTCGACGCGCTGCAGCAGCTGGCCGACCGCACCTCACTCGACCCGCTGGCCCGTTTCGTCGACGGCCTGATCGTGGCCATCGAGCGCGGCACCCCGCTGGCCGAGGTGCTGCGGGCCCAGGCCGCCGACGTGCGGGAGGCCGGCAAGCGACGGCTGCTCGAAGCAGGCGGGCGCAAGGAGATCGCGATGATGGTCCCGGTCGTGTTCCTGGTGCTGCCCGTCACCGTCCTGTTCGCCCTGTACCCGGGGCTGATCAGCATCGTCTCGCTGGCGCAGTGACGCCGGTGACCGACAGAGAGGACCACGGATGCGTGCCTACGCGTTCCTGTTGACCGCGCTGGCTGTGCTGGCGGCCCGGCTGCGGGAGGACGATCCCGAGCGGGGCGACGTCCCGGGCTGGGTGATGATCACGGTGATGACCGCTGCGCTGGTGCTGGCGATCCTCGTGCCGTTCCGCGCGGCGATCGTGGAGGCGGTGTCGAACGCGCTGGAGTCCGTGACGAGTGCGCCATGAACAGCTGACTCGGGACGATGGCGAGCGGGGGAGCGCGGTCGTCGACTTCGTGCTGGTCGGCGTGCTGGTCGTGGCGCTGCTGCTGGCGGTGCTGCAGGTGGCGGTCTACGTGCACCTGCGCAACGTGGTGGTGGCCAGCGCGCAGCAGGGTGCCCGGTACGCGGCCAACGCCGACGTGCCCGCCGAGGCCGGGGCGGCCCGGACGTTGGAGATCGTCGGTCAGGCGACCTCGACGGGGACGGCGGCCGGGTTGGCGTGCGAGTCGGTGCAGGAGGTCGACGAGAGCGGGCTGACGCTGGTCGTCGTCCGGTGCGTCGGGGCGGTGCCGAGCCTGTTCGCGCCGCTGGGGGACCTGCTGCCGCTGTCGGCGACGGGGCGTTCGGTGGCGGAGACGCCGTGAACTGGATCCGTGCGCGGCTGGGTGTCGGCGGCTCCGAGCAGGGGTCGGCGATCGTGGAGTTCGTGTTCATCGCGCTGGTGGTGTTCCTGCCGCTGGTCTACATCGTGGCCGGGTTCTCGGCGGTGCAGCGCGGGGTGTTCGCGGCCAACGCTGCGGCCCGGGAGGCGGGGCGGGCGATTGCCACCGCGCCGGACGTGTCGACCGGGCAGGCGCGGGCGGAGGCGGCGGTGGCGGTCGCGGTGGCCGACCAGTCGGTGGAGGCGACGGACGTCGTCCTGGCGTATGCGCCGGCCGGCGCCGGGTGCGAGGCGGCGGGCGGCTATGCGCCGTCGCTGGTGCCGGGGGAGGAGTTCTCGGTGTGCGTGACGGTGACGGTGCGGATCCCGCTGCTACCGGAGTTCATCGACGCCAACACCGCCACCGGCCAGTTCCTCGTCGAACGCGACCGCTACGTCGACGGCTGACCGCTCCGCCGTTGTGCGCCCATCGTCGGTCCCGACCCGGTGAACCGACGATCGGCGCACAACCCCGCGGACACGCGCGAGGGCGGCCCCGGCGAACCGGGACCGCCCCTTGGCGAGGTGCTGCTACCTCAGTACGTCACGGAGGTGAGGGAGTCGAGGCCCGCCTGCGCGGCCTCGAAGGGGTCGAACGTCGGGTCGCCGAAGCGCGGGTCGTGCTCGACGACGAACTAGCGGGTTGAGGTCCTCGACGTGGAACAGCTTGATCCGCTTGCCGTACGCCTCGATGACGTCGACCGGGTCGAGACCGGCGTAGGCGATCCAGTCGGCCTCGGTCGCGAGCTCTCCGATCCACGGGGCGCCCGCGGTGGTGCCGGAGCCGAAGTACGTGATGCCGAGGGTGCGGTCGTCCGCGAGGATCTGCTCGATGTCCGCGGGGTTGGCGGGGGAGCCCACGTCCACGTGCCGGGCTGACGCCGTGAAACCGTACCCGTCCAGGAGGGCCGCGTACTCGTCGGCGGTCCAGCCCCGGGCCCACCGCAGCCAGCGTCCCCCGATGTGCGCTCGTCGTCGGTCCGCGCTCGACGAACCGACGACCAGCGCACAACGCCGGTCGTCGGGAAATCGGTCGCGTGGTGCCCTGCGCCGCGCGTACGGTCCGCCGCGACCGGACAGGCGAGCAGGGAGCAGCGACATGGGTGGCAGCGGCGACATCTCCGGGTGAACCCCGGGATGTGCCCGGCAGGCGAGCAGCCGCCGGAGCCTCCGTCGTCCTCGTCCACCGCCGGGCTGCCACGGGCGCCCGCATCCCCGCAGAGGTCCCGCCGTGCCCGATGCCTCCGTCGTCTGCTCCGCCGTGTCCTTCACCTGGCCCGACGGCACCCCCGTCTTCGCCGACCTCTCCTTCACCGTCGGCCCTGGCCACACCGGCCTGATCGCGCCCAACGGCGCGGGCAAGAGCACCCTGCTGAAGCTCATCGCCGGCGAGCTCCGGCCCGCCGCAGGCACTGCCACCGTCGACGGCGTCCTCGGGTACCTGCCCCAGTCGCTGCCGCTGGCCGGTGATCTCACCGTCGCCGAGGTGCTCGGCGTCGCGCCAGTGCTCGCCGCACTGGCCGCCATCGAGTCCGGCGACCCGGCCGACGAGCACTTCGCCGCCATCGACACCGACTGGGACGTCGAGGACCGCACCCGCGCCCAGCTCGACCGGCTGGGCCTGCGTTACGTCACCCTCGACCGCCGGCTCGACACGCTCAGCGGGGGACAGGTCGTCACGCTCGGCCTGGCCGCACAGCTGCTCACGCGCCCCGACGTCCTGCTGCTCGACGAGCCGACCAACGACCTGGACGGCGACGCGCGCCGCACCCTGTACGCGGCGCTCGACGACTTCCCCGGCTGCCTGCTGGTGGTCAGCCACGACCGGGCGCTGCTCGACCGGATGGACCGCATCGCCGAGCTCGACCGGGGCGAGTTGCGCACCTACGGCGGGGGCTTCACCGACTGGGAGGCCGCCGTCCGCGCCGAGCAGGAGGCGGTGGAGCGCGACGTCCGCACCGCCGAGCAGCAGGTCAAACGGGAGAAGCGGGAGCGGCAGCTGGCTCGGGAGCGGGCGCAGAAGAAGTCCGGCAACGCCGCCCGCACCGTCAAGGACGCCGGGCTGCCCAAGATCCTGATCGGCAAGATGAAGCGGACCGCCCAGGAGTCGGCGGGCAAGGCCGACGACGTGCACGCCGCCCGGCTCGACGGTGCCCGCACCCGGCTGGAGGAGGCCGAGCGCGCGCTGCGGGACGACCAGGCGATCGTGCTGGAACTGCCCGCCACCGCGGTGCCGGCCGGGCGCACCGTGTTCGCCGGCGAGGGACTGCAGCTGCGGCTGGGGGAGCGGACGCTGTTCGCCGAGGACGGCGTCGACCTCACCGTCCGCGGGCCGGAGCGGATCGCGCTGACCGGGGCGAACGGCGCCGGGAAGTCGTCACTGCTGCGGCTGATGACCGGCGACCTGCACCCTGACGCGGGGGAGATCCGGCGGGCCGACGGCCGGGTCGCCCACCTCTCCCAGCGGCTGGACCTGCTCGACCTCGACCGCACCGTCGCCGAGGCGCTGGCCGATGCGGCACCCGCGATGCCGACGGCGGAGCGGATGACCCTGCTGGCCCGCTACATGTTCCGCGGCAGCCGGGTGCACCTGCCGGTGCGGGCGCTCTCCGGCGGTGAACGGCTGCGGGCGACGTTGGCCTGCGTGCTGCACGCCGAGCCGGCACCGCAGCTGCTGCTGCTCGACGAGCCGACGAACAACCTCGACCTGGTCAGCGTCGCCCAGCTCGTCGCGGCGCTCACCGCCTACCGGGGTGGCTTCGTGGTGGTGAGCCACGACGAGCGGTTCCTCGCCGAGCTCGGCATCACCCGCTGGCTGCACCTGACCGACGGTGGCCTGCACGAGGTGCACTGATCTCCCCGGTGATCAAAGCGAAGTCCCCGAACACGTGAGCCCCGACTGGACGTGGCCCAGGCGTTCGACTGGGCGGAGGGAAACCACTTCCGGTGACCAGGCAGGAGCCTCACACTGGCGGATCTACAGGAACGATCCCGCTTCACCGCAGGGCCATGCGCTGCGGCTACTCAGCCTCGTGTCTCCTGACCGGAGGTCGTTGGGTGATCATTCTGGGAGCAATCGGCAAGGGTGTGGCCGGACTGCTGAAGCACGGGATCGCGCCAGCGCTCATCGCAGTCGGCGGTGCCGTGGTCGGGGGAGTCCTGGCCCCCCTGTGGACAGGAAGCAGTGTCGACAGGCCCGCAGCTGAAGAGTTCATCAACAGCTATTACCGGGAGGTCACGAACCCGGAAACTGTCGAAAGGGCCTGGAGCGCCCGACTGACCGTTGAGCAGCAGGACCGTCAGCCCATCACCGGCTTTGCTGACTGGTGGTCCGACTGGAGCGGCGTGGTGGTCAACGAGGTCGAGCAGCCGCCTGGTACCCGCAACACTTATGTGGCTCATGTCGCCTACGTCGACAAGAACGGCAAACAGCATTCTTATCGACCGATAGTCTTCGTGGTGACATGCACGAGTCCACTCGTTGGACGCGTCCCTGGACTGAGCTGCGATTCAGGGGATGTGCGGCTTAGTGACTCCTGGCGGGTCGTCGATTGACACCACCAGGTCCACCGAGCCAACCCCACAGAAGTGAAGTCACTACTGGTCGCTCACCCTTGGGTCGTGACAACGCGTGAACGTCGGCCACGCCTCGCCTGCGAGGTTGCCGGCTGTGGCGGCGGGTGCATCTCAGCGGGACCAGCGCGATGCCGGGTTCGGCCAGTTCGCGCCCTGTTGCGTCCCGCGAACAGGTGGTGACGCGCGGTCCTTGCGCTGCTCCCTCACCTGGCCGACGTCGGCGCGATGTGGCCGGGCAGATCCGTCCGGAGAGCAGGGGGGTCGCGCGGCGCAGCCTGGCCCAGGAGGTGCTCTCACCGGGCGCGGGGGGATGTGCTCAGCCGGCGATGCGGGTGCACTCGGGGCAGCGGTCGGTGCCCGGGAAGGTGAGCCAGTCCTGGGCGGCGACGGCGGAGACCAGGACGCCGCACACCGACTGGTCCAGGCCGTCGACGACCGGGCGGGCGACGGCATGGGTGACCTGGTCGCTGCTGCGCGGGTCGTGCGCCGTGGAGGCCACGTGGGTGGCGGTGCGGTCGGTGCCGATCGTGGAGATGGTCGCCGTCATGGGCAGCAGCCTGCCGGACGAACATGACGATCTGACTGCGATGGGACGTTGATCGTGCGATGGCTCGTCACACACGTGCCGAGCCGGCCGCGGGTACAGCCTGCTGCACCGCAAGAGGCCAGGTCAGGGGATCGGAGACGCGGTCCGCCCCGACCAGCATCGGGAGGGACACCAACCCGACCGAGGAGCCCCCCGTGCCCGATCCGTACCGCCTGGAGCCCACCGCACAGCCCGTCGACCTCCGTCCCGCACCCGAGCCGGCCCGCAGCACCCCGGACCGGCCGCTGCGCACGCTGCTGTGGGTGGTCCTGGTGCTGAGCATCGCCGGGAACAGCGTCACCTCGTTCAGCGCCGTCCCGCTCGCGGTCAGCATCGGCTTCGGCCTGCTGACCGCCGTCAGCGCCATCACGCTGATCAGCCTGCACGTGCGCAACCGATGAGCACCGCCCTCGCGCCGACGGCCACCGCCGCCGTCGCGCTCACCCACGTGACCAAGACCCACCCCAACGGCGTCCGCGCCCTGGACGACGTCACGGTCGAGGTGCCCCGCGGCAGCTTCCTCGCCGTCATGGGCCCCTCCGGCTCGGGCAAGAGCACCCTGCTGCAGGTCGCCGCCGGGCTGGACACCCCGACCAGCGGCGAGGTCCTCCTCGACGGCACCGGGATCGGCGGGCTGGACGAGACCCGTCGCACCGAGCTGCGCCGCGACCGGATCGGCTTCGTCTTCCAGGCCTACAACCTGCTGCCCGCGCTCACCGTGGGGGAGAACATCACCCTGCCGCTGCGGCTGGCCGGCAAGCCGCTGGACCGGGAGTGGGTGCAGTACCTGGTCGACCGGGTGGGCCTGGGCGACCGGCTGGACCACCGGCCGACCGAGCTCTCCGGCGGCCAGCAGCAGCGGGCCGCGATCGCCCGCGCCCTGGTCGCCCGGCCCGCCGTCGTCTTCGCCGACGAACCCACCGGCGCCCTGGACCTGCACAGCGCCGCCGAGGTGCTCGGCCTGCTCCGCGCCCTGGTCGACGACCTGGGGCAGACCGTCGTGCTGGTCACCCACGACCCGGCCGCCGCCGCCCGCGCCGACCGCGCGCTGGTGATGGCCGACGGCCGGGTCGTCGACACCCTCGTGCACCCGGCCGCCGCCGACCTGGCCGGGCGCCTCGTCGCGCTGCGCGAGGGCTGAGCCGTGCTCGCACTCGCCCTGCGGCTGGCCCGCACCCGGCTCACCGCCTCCCTCGCCGTCCTCGTCGCGGTGCTCGGCGGGGCGGCCATCGTCACCGGCACCGGCGTGCTCGCCGAGTCCGGCCTGCGCTCGCACCTGCCCGTCGACCGGCTGGCCGGCGCGGAGGTGGTCGTCTCCGCCGACCAGACGGTGCAGCCCAGCGCCGACCTCGCCGTCGCCCTGCCCGAGCGAGGGAGCGTGCCCGCCGCGCTGGCCGACGAGCTGGGGGAGCTGCCCGGGGTGGCGGCCGCCGTCGCCGACGTCGGCTTCCCGGCCGCCGTCCTCGACACCGACGGGGACGTCGTCGCGGCCGCCGATCCGACGACCGCCGGGCACGGCTGGTCGTCGGTCGGCCTGCTCGACGACCCCGAGGTCACCGGCACCCCGCCGACCGGCCCGCAGGAGGTCGCCCTCGACTCGGCGATCGCGGCCGCGGCCGGCGTGGCCCCCGGCGATCCCGTGCGGGTCGTGCTGGCAGGCCGCGCCGTCGACGCCCGGCTCACCGCCGTGGTCCCGGCCGGTACGGGTGTGCTCGTCGCGGACGACCGGGCGGCGCAGCTGGCCGGGCAGACCGACACCGTCGACCTCATCGGCCTCCAGGTGACCGGGGACGTCGAGGCGGTCGCCGACGCCGTCCGCCCGCTGCTGCCCGCCGGCACGATCGTCAGCACCGGCGACGCCCGCGGCGACGTCGCCCTCCCCGAGGCGGCCGCGGCCCGGTCGCTGCTGGTCGTGCTCGCGTCCTCCCTGATGGGCGTGCCGTTGCTGATCGTCGGGTTCGTCGTCGCCGGGGCGCTGGCCGTGTCGATCGGCGGTCAGCGCCGCGAGCTGGCCCTGCTCCGCGCGGTCGGCACCACCCCGCGGCAGCTGCGCCGGCTGGTCGCCGGTCAGGCGAGCGTGGTCGCGGCGGTCGCGCTCGTCCCGGGCATCGCCCTCGGCTACCTGCTGGCCGGGCAGTTCCGTCGGCTGCTGGTGCACGTCGGGGTGCTCCCCGACGCGCTGCCGCTGGCCGTCGGCCCGCTGCCGGCGCTGGCCGCTGCGGCGCTGCTGCTCCTCGTCGTCCAGGTCGCCGCCCGCTGCGCCGCCTGGCGCACCAGCCGCGAGCCGGTGACCCAGCTGCTCGCCGACTCCCGGACCGGCCCGCGCACCCCGTCACCCGGCCGGCACCGCACCGGGCTGCTGCTCATCGCCGCTGCCGTGCCGCTCTCGGTGCCGCCGCTGCTGGTGCAGTCGCCGATCGGGGCGGCGTCCACCTCGCTGGCCGGCATCGTCGCCGCCATCGGCCTCGCGCTGGCCGGTCCGCTCCTGCTCCGCCGGGTCACCGGCGGCCTCGCCCGCCGGCTGCCGGCCGGCACCTCGGCGCCCGCCTGGCTGGCGGTGGCCAACCTGCACGGCTACGCGCTGCGCTCGGCGGGTGCGGTCACCACGCTGGCGATGGCGGTCGTCGTCGCGCTCACCTACACGTTCGCCCAGACCACTGTGATCGACGCGACGGCGGAGGAGACCCGGGCGGGCACCGTCGCCGATGCGACGGTCACCGCCCCCGCCCTGGGCGGCATCCCCGCCGGGCTCCTCGGCGCGGTGCAGGCCGTCCCCGGGGTGGAGGCGGTCGCGCCGGTCAGCTCCACGGCCGTGCTCTGGCCGATGCGCGTGCTGGGGGAGGAAGAGCTGTCCGGCGGGCCGGCGCTGGTGCTGCCCCCGGCCGGGGCCGGCGTGCTCGACCTCGACGTGCGGGACGGCGACCTGGCCGACCTGACCGGCGCCACCGTGGCCGTCGGCAGCGACGCCGCCGCCGCCCGGGACGTCGGGATCGGCGACCAGGTGCAGCTCACCCTCGGGGACGGCGCCGAGGTCGAGGCCCGGGTGGTCGCCGTCTACGACCGGGAACTGGGCTTCGGCTCCGTCGTCCTCTCCGCCGACCTGGCCGCGGGGCACACCACCGGCGGGCTGGCCGACAGCCTGCTGGTGCGCACCGACGGCGACCCGGCGACCGACCGGGCGCTGGCGCACCTGACCGACCGGCCCGGCGTGACCGTGTCCGACGGCGGGGTCGCCGGCGACCGCCCGGCCGCCCCGCCGGAGGTGTGGATCAACCTGGCGGTCATCGGCGTGCTGCTGGGCTACCTCCTGCTGGGCATCGCCAACGCCCTGGTCGCGGCCACTGCCCAGCGGCGCGGGGAGATCGCCGCCCTGCGGCTGACCGGGACCACGCCGCGTCAGGTGCGCGCGATGATGCGGCGCGAGGCGGCACTGGTCTCCGGTGCAGCGGTCGCGGCCGGGGTGCTGGTCTCCGTGCTGCCCCTGGCGGTGCTCGGCCTGGGCTTCCTCGACCGGCCCTGGCCGTCCGGGCCCGGCTGGCTGCTGCCGGTGACGGCGCTGGTCGTCACCGGCATCGCGTTCCTGGCCATCGAGGTGCCGACCCGGGCCGCGCTGCGCGTCCCGCCGGCCGATGCGCTCGCCACCCAGGGGTGAACCGGCCGTGCCGACTCAGCTCGGGAAGCCGTCCCCGCCGGCCAGTGCGGTGATCGCGATCATCGCGGCGAAGACCAGGACGGTGGCGACGAGGACGCCGACGCACAGCACCCAGTTGCGGTCGCCCAACCCGGGCTTCTCCGTGGGGGCCGGGGTGGGGGTGGGCTGCTGCTCGGCAGCGGGACGGGTACGGCGCTGCTCGACGGACACGCTCATGCGGACTCCCGGAGACGTCGGCCGGACCGGCCGGTGGCCTGGACGCCGTGGTCAGCGCCCGATCCGGACGTTAGGGAGCGCCGCAGCGCAGCACCCGGGGTCGGAGGTCCCTGGTCGAGGGACTCTCGGCCTCAACCGGGCAGCCTCACTGCAGGGTGTCGCGGTTCTGGGCGTGCTCGCTGACCTGCGGCAACTCCTCGCCGCCGGAGCCCACCCGCACCGGCTCGCCGGCCGTGGTGCGGGCCCAGCACAGCCGGCACAGGTGGGTGGGCTCCTCCGGCAGCAGCGGGTGCGCGCCGAGCGGCTGCACCTGCACCCAGCCGACGGCGGCGGGGGCGTCAGCCACCTCGGCGCACCGGTCGCAGCGGTACTGGACGGACATGCGGATCAGCCTCCTGGCCCGGGGGACGACGGTGGCCCTCAGGACACCAGCGTCCCCCTCGGCCGCCGAGATCGCAGCCCGGATCCGGTCAGCAGCGCAACGTGATCAGGCGAGCGGCAGCTGTTCCTGCAGATCGGCCTCGAACCAGTCGCTGCCCAGGTCCTCGACCTCGCGCAGTTCGAGTTCGGCGAGCAGGGCGTAGGCGGTCTCGATGTCCATGCCCCCGAGCCAACGGCGGGTTCCGCACGCCCGGCTGGAGAGATCCGCAAGAGAACCGCAGATCAGCCGCCGCGGTTGACCTCGGCCTGGACGACGCCGAGCAGTGCGGTCTGCAGCGTCTGGTCGTCGTGGTCGCCGCGGTCGAGGGCCTCCTGGGCCGGGCCGGGGAGCTGGCGCACGTCGAGGTCGTCGAGCCAGGTCGTCTCCCCGCCGACCTGGCGCCCCAGCGTCAGGGCGTCCCCCTCCCGCCGCACCAGGTACTCCTCGCCACCGAGCTCGATCGTCGTTGAGTCGCTCATGGCGTCGCCGTACCCGAGGCCCCTGCAGGTCTACACCCGCCCGACACGGGCACCCCCGGTGATCGGGCGGCCGGGACACGCCGCCCTGAGCTGCCGGTGTTCACTCTTTCCGGGCTGACCGGCGTGGCGGGTGTCCAGCTGTGTCCACTGTTGCCGATGGTCTCAGGGAGACAGAAGAGGCCCGGGAGATGCCCGGACGGACCCTGGTACAGACCGGAGGAGGAGGTGGACGTGCCGCGAGCGAGGAGTGGAGCGCAGCTGCCGATGGACGTCCGGCACCGGGACGGCGGCGAGCAGGCACAGGCCGGGCTGGTCGCCGGCGTGCTGGACGCCCTGCCCTCGCCGACGGTGCTGATCGACGCCGACGGCACGATGCTGCTGGTCAACTCCGCCTGGCAGGCCGCCGGCGACCTGCTCGACGACGACCGGCTGCGGGTCGGCGTGGGGGGCAACTACTTCGCGGTGATGCTGAGCCTGTCCGACGACGCGGCGAACCGGGCGCGCATCGACCAGCTGCGGGAGCTCTCGGCGGGGCGCCGGACCACGGTGTCGGCCGACTACGCGCTGGCCACGGTGACCGGGGTGCGCTGGTACCACCTGCAGGCCTCCCGCGCCGACCGTTCCGGGCGGGTGGTGGTCACCCACACCGACGTGACCTCGCGGGTGGAGGCGGAGCGGGCGTCGTCCTGGCAGGCCCGGCACGACCACCTCACCGACCTGCCCAACCGGGCGCACCTGCACGACCTGATCTCCGCCGAGCTGCGCCGCGTCGACCGTGGCCCGGTCACCGTGCTGTTCCTGGACGTCGACGGCTTCAAGGACGTCAACGACACGCTCGGCCACGAGATCGGCGACCACCTGCTGCGTGAGCTGGCCACCCGGCTGACCAGTCGCACCCGGACGCAGGACACCGTCGGCCGCCTCGGCGGCGACGAGTTCGTCGTGCTGTGCCGTGACTGCGACGTCGACGGCGCCCTCGCGCTGGCCGAGCGCTTCCAGAGCACCTTCGACGAGCCGTTCGACCTCGGTGAGCGGGTCACCCGGCTCACCGTGAGCATCGGCGTGGCCACCGCGCCCGGCGACGACCCGGACCTGCGCTCCACCGACCTGGTCCGGGACGCGGACCTGGCGATGTACGCGGCGAAGGCGGCCGGCCGCAACCGGGTGCGGGTGTTCAGCCCCGACCTGCGTAGCGCCGTCGAGCAGAAGGTGCTCGTCGCCGCCGAGCTGCGGGAGGCGATCGAGGCCGGCCAGCTGGTGCTGCACTACCAGCCGGTGCTGCACCTGCCCAGCGGCGAGGTGTCCGGGGTGGAGGCGCTGGTCCGCTGGCAGCACCCCGAGCGGGGCCTGCTGATGCCGTGTGACTTCATCCCGCTGGCCGAGCAGACCGGGGTCGTCGTCCAGCTCACCCGGTGGGTGCTCGCCGAGGCGACCCGGCAGGCCGCAGCCTGGGAACGGGCCGGCCTCGCGCTGGTCACCGGGGTCAACATCAGCGCCGCGCACTTCGCCACCGGCACCCTCGTCGCCGACGTCCACGACGCGCTGGACGCCGCCGGGCTCGCCCCCGAGCGCCTGGTGCTGGAGCTCACCGAGACCAGCGTCGCGGAGGACCCGCTCCGGGCCGCGGCCCAGTTCGCCCAGCTCCGCGTCACCGGTGTCGAGGTGTCCATCGACGACTTCGGCAGCGGCTTCTCCTCGCTGAGCCAGCTGGTGTCCATCCCGGCCGGCGTCCTCAAGCTGGACCGCAGCCTGGTCGCCGGCATCGAGGTGCGGCGGAGCGAGTCCGCGGCGGCGATCGCCGCCGTGGTCGGGCTGGCCGCCGCCTGCGGCATGCGCAGCCTCGCCGAGGGGGTGGAGACCACCGGTCAGCTCGAGCTCGTCACCGAGCTGGGCTGCACCCACGCGCAGGGCTTCCACATCGCCCGCCCCATGCCGGCCGCCGAGGTGGCCGACTGGCTGGCCATCCGGCGCGCCGCCCGGCGCGCCCGGCGCACGCGCCTGCAGTCCGCCTGACCCCCCGGCGGCCGGTGCGGGCGCCGGGGGTCAGCCCGGTTCGCCGCGCAGTTTGCGGCGGGCCACGACCATCAGGTCGACCAGCGCGATCACCGCCAGCACGGCCAGCACGATCGGGAAGACCAGTGGGACCTCGGCGAGGAACGCCAGCACCGCGAACACCGCGCAGATCACCAGACCGAAGGTCGCCAGCACCAGCCGCAGGGTCAGCGCACTGCGGGCTGTGTCGGCGCCGCCTTCCGGGTACCTGGGTTGGGACTCGGGGATCCCGCGGGGGAACTGGTCGCGTTCGTACTCGGTCAGGTCGTCGGGGGTGCGCCGGTCGTCCGACGGTGACGTGCTCATGCCGCCGGAGGTACCCGGTGGCGCGGCGCACTACCCTGGATCGACGTGGCCGCTGACTTCTCCGTCGTCCTGGACGAACTCGACACGACCTTGAAGTCCATCGAGGCCGTGATGCGGGTCGATGACCTGCGTCGGGAGGTGGCCGAGCTCGAACAGAAGGCCTCCGCACCCGACCTCTGGAACGACGTCGAGGCGGCGCAGGCGGTGACCTCACGGCTGTCCTACCTGCAGGGCGACCTGCGCCGGGTGGAGGAGCTGCGCAGCCGGCTCGACGACGTCGGCCTGCTCCACGAGATGGCGGCCGAGGAGGGCGACGAGGCCACCACCGCCGAGACCGAGCGTGAGCTGACCAGCATCCGCGCCGTGCTCGACGAGCTCGAGGTGCGCACGCTGCTGTCCGGGGAGTACGACTCCCGCGAGGCGCTGGTCACCATCCGCTCCGAGGCCGGGGGAGTGGACGCCGCCGACTTCGCCGAGATGCTGATGCGGATGTACCTGCGCTGGGCCGAGCGGCACAAGTACCCCACCGAGGTCTACGACGTCTCCTACGCCGAGGAGGCCGGGATCAAGTCGGCCACCTTCGCCGTCAAGCAGCCCTACGCCTACGGCACCCTCTCCGTCGAGCAGGGCACCCACCGGCTGGTGCGCATCTCGCCGTTCGACAACCAGGGCCGCCGGCAGACCTCCTTCGCCGGCGTCGAGGTGCTGCCGGTCGTCGAGCAGACCGACCACGTCGACATCCCGGAGAACGAGATCCGGGTCGACGTCTTCCGTTCCTCCGGCCCGGGTGGGCAGAGCGTGAACACCACCGACTCCGCCGTCCGGATGACCCACATCCCCACCGGCATCGTCGTCTCGTGCCAGAACGAGAAGTCCCAGATCCAGAACCGGGCCGCCGCGCTGCGCGTGCTCCAGGCCCGGTTGCTCGTGGTCCGGAAGGCCGAGGAGCGGGCCGAGATGGACGCCCTCAAGGGCGAGGGCAGCAGTTGGGGCAACCAGATGCGCTCCTACGTGCTGCACCCGTACCAGATGGTCAAGGACCTGCGCACCGAGGTCGAGACCGGCAACCCCGGCAACGTGCTCGACGGTGACATCGACGGCTTCATCGAGGCCGGGATCCGCTGGCGGCGTCAGCAGGAGTCGGCGCCGCTCGCCTAGCGGCCCGGGGGAGAGACCGGCCACAGCCGGCCCCGCCCGGGGGCACGCTGGGTGACCACGGCCCACCGGAGGGGCTGTTCTCGCTCACCGTCTGCACACAACGTCGCGGGGCGCGCCGGGCGAACGTGTCATCGTCCGGCGCGGGGCAGGTAGCGTGGCCCCCCGTGATCGAATTGCAACACGTCACCAAGATGTACCCGACCAGTCCCCGGCCGGCGCTGGATGACGTCTCGATGCACATCGACAAGGGTGAGTTCGTCTTCCTCATCGGTTCGTCGGGTTCGGGCAAGTCGACCTTCCTGCGGCTGCTGCTGAAGGAGGACAGCCCCACCAAGGGCGTCATCACGGTCAACGACAAGAACCTGAACACGATGAGCAAGTGGCAGGTGCCCAAGCTCCGCCGCACGATGGGCTGCGTCTTCCAGGACTTCCGGCTGCTGCGCAACAAGACGGTCGCCGAGAACGTCGCCTTCGCCCTCGAGGTGATCAACAAGCCCCAGCGCACCATCAAGCGGGTCGTGCCCGAGGTGCTGGAGATGGTCGGCTTGGACGGCAAGGAGAACCGGCTGCCCAGTGAGCTCTCCGGTGGTGAGCAGCAGCGGGTGGCGATCGCCCGGGCGTTCGTGAACCGGCCGCTGGTGCTGCTGGCCGACGAGCCCACCGGCAACCTGGACCCGGAGACCAGCCAGGACATCATGCTGCTGCTGGAGCGGATCAACCGCACCGGCACCACCGTGGTCATGGCCACGCACGACTACCACATCGTCGACTCGATGCGGCGGCGCGTGATCGAGCTCAACGACGGCGTCGTCAGCCGTGACCAGAGCCGCGGCGTCTACGGCGTGGGCCGCTGAGGTGGCGGCCGCCTCCGCGCGACCGCTGAACGCCCGACCGCTGGACGCCCGACCGCTGACACCGGGCCACTGAACGACATGACAGGGAACTGATGCGCGTCAACTTCGTCCTCTCCGAGGTGGCTGCCGGGCTGCGTCGGAACCTGACCATGACGGTCGCGATGATCCTGACCACCGGGATCTCGCTGGGCCTCATGGGCACCGGCCTGCTGATCGCCAACATGATCGGCGACATGCGCGAGATCTACTACGACAAGATCCAGGTCTCGATCTACCTCGCCGACGACGTCACCGACGAGCAACGGGACTCGATCGCCGCGCAGCTGGACGCCTCGCCCGAGGTGCAGGAGTACATCTACGAGACCCGCGCCGAGGCCTACCAGCGCTTCACCCAGCAGTTCCAGGAGCAGCCGGCGCTGATCGCCAACACCCCCGAGGACGCGCTGCCGGAGAGCTTCCGGGTCGAGCTGGTCAACCCCGAGCGGTACCCGGTCATCGCCGAGCAGTTCCCCAACGGGGAGGCCGGCGTCGACGAGGTCCGCGACGAGGGCGACTTCCTGGACCGGCTGTTCAGCCTGCTCAACGGCGCCCGCAACGGGACCCTCGCGGTGGCCCTCGTGCAAGCGCTGGCCGCGTTGCTGCTGATCTCCAACACGATCCAGCTCGCGGCCTTCAACAGACGCAACGAGACCAACATCATGCGACTGGTCGGCGCCTCCCGCTGGTACACCCAGCTGCCGTTCATCCTGGAGGCGGCGCTCGCCGGCCTGATCGGTGCGCTGCTGGCCATCGGCGGTCTGGTGCTGACCAAGATCCTGTTCGTCGACAAGACGCTCGCCGGGCCGATCAAGGCGGGCATCATCCCGCCGGTCGACTGGTCGGCGATCATCGCGATCTCGCCGATCATCGCCGCCGCCGGGGTGGGCTTGGCCGCCGTCGCCGCCTACGTGACGCTGCGGCTCTACGTCCGGCTCTGACGCTCGCCGTCCGCTGATCATGGCGCCTGCCCTCCGGGGTCGGGCGCCGTGATCGGTTGCGGGCCCTGGGTAACCTGGCGACATGCCGCGGGAACAGGGGCGCAAGTTCATCGCCCAGAACAAGAAGGCGCGGCACGACTACTCGATCCTGGACACCTACGAGGTGGGCCTGGTGCTCACCGGCACCGAGGTGAAGAGCCTGCGTGCCGGCCGTGCCTCGCTCGTCGACGGCTTCGCCAGCGTCGACGACGGCGAGGTGTGGCTGCAGCACGTGCACATCCCCGAGTACACCGAGGGCACGTGGACCAACCACGCCCCGCGCCGCAAGCGCAAGATCCTCATGCACCGCGCCGAGATCGAGAAGCTGATCGGCAAGACCAAGGAGGGCGGGCTCACGCTCGTCCCGCTCGACCTGTACTTCAAGGACGGCAAGGTCAAGGCCACCCTCGCGCTGGCCAAGGGCAAGAAGAGCTACGACAAGCGCCAGGACCTGGCCGAGCGTGACTCCCGCCGGGAGATGGAACGCGCCTTCGGCCGCTACGTGAAGGGACGGCGCTGACCTCATGCGCGGCATCGCCTACGACCGGTTCGGTGACGAGTCGGTCCTGCAGTTGCGCGACGACCTGCCCGAGCCCCCGGTGGGGCCGGACACGGTGCTGGTCCGCACCCGCGCGGCCGGGGTCAACCCGGTGGACATGGGCATCCGGGCCGGCGGCCTGGCCGGCTTCTTCCCGCACCACTTCCCGATCGTGCCGGGCTGGGACCTGGCCGGTGTCGTGGAGCGGGTCGGGCCGGCGGTGGTCGACTTCGCCCCCGGTGACGAGGTCTTCGGCTACCTGCGCCGGGACGACGTCCAGTGGGGGACGACGGCCGAGCTCGTGCCCGCCCCGCAGCGGTGCATCGCGCACAAGCCCGACTCGCTCGGGTTCACCGAGGCCGCCGCGTTGCCGCTGGCCGGGCTGACCGCCTACCAGGCGCTCACCGAGGCGCTCGACGTCGGCGAGGGCGACCGGGTGCTGGTGCACCGGGCCGCCGGCGGGGTCGGCTTCTTCGCCGTGCAGATCGCCGCCGCGCTCGGCGCGCACGTCATCGGCACCGCCAGCCCGCGCAACCACGGCTTCCTGACCGACGCCGGCGCCGCCGAGGTGCTCGACTACAACGCCGGCCCGATCTCCGGGCAGCTGTCCGAGCCGGTCGACGCCGTCCTGGACCTGGTCGGTGGGCCGGCGCTGGGTGACGCCCCCGACCAGGTGCGCGACCCGAGTCGGATCGCCAGCGTCGTCGACCCGGCGGTGCTCGACCTCGGCGGCCGGTACGTCTTCGTGCGCCCTGAGCGGCACGACCTGGAGGAGCTCGGCCGGATGGCCGACGCCGGGCAGCTGCGGGTGGCGATCGCCAAGGCGTTCCCGCTGGCGCAGACCGCCGACGCCCAGCGGCTGGTGGCCGAGGGGCACGTGCGCGGCAAGGTCGTCGTCACCCTCCCCTGATCCCGCCTCACACGGTCGGGCCGCTCCCGTTGGCGGCCCGACCGCCGCGCGGGGCGACGCGCAACGCGACCGTCACCGTGTCGCCGTCGTCGAACCGCTCCGCCGCGCGGACGTGCTGCTTCACCGGGAGCACGTAGCCGCCGGCGCGCGGCAGCAGCGAGGTCTCCCACTCGGTGGTGCCGATCCGCACGCGCACCGGGACCGCGCCCCAGCCGTAGCTGGTCACGGTGGCCTCGGCCCGAATGCGGTCGCACACGTCCGCGGGCAGGGGCAGCCAGTGGAACGGCGCCGGGCCACGCCACTCGAACAGCTCTGCGCTGAAGGTCGCGTCCACGCCGCCGGAGGCTAGTGGCGATCAGCGGACGGCGGTGCTCGTCCTGGCCGGCACGGTGGGCGCCCAGCGATGGGGCGGACCTAGGGTGGCCCTCGTGGTCGCGCCGCCCGTCGACGATGCCGACGTCCCGAGGTACTGGCGGGAGCTGGGGCTGCCCGGGCTGGTCGACGTGCACGTGCACTTCCTGCCGGAGCGGGTGCAGGCGAAGGTGTGGCAGTACTTCGCCGAGGCGGAGACGCACTACGGGGCGCCGTGGCCGGTCACGTACGCACTGCCGGTCGAGGAGCGGCTCGCCGTCCTGGACCGACTCGGCGTCCGGGCCTTCCCGACGCTGCCCTATCCGCACCGGCCGGGGATGGCCGCCTGGCTGAACGCCGAAGCGGCCACGTTCGCGGCCGAGCACCCGCAGGTGCTGCACTCGGCGACGTTCTACCCGGAGCCGGACGTGCAGTGGTACGTGGAGGAGGCGTTGTACGCCGGCGCGCGGGTGTTCAAGGTGCACGTGCAGGTCGGCGCCTTCGACCCGCGGGACCGGCTGCTGGAGCCGGTGTGGGCCCGGTTGGCCGAGACCGGCACGCCGGTGGTCATCCACTGCGGCTCGGGGCCGCTACGCGGGGAGCACACCGGCCCGGCCCCGATGGCCGGCCTGCTGGAGGTCTTCCCCCGGCTCCAGTTGGTGATCGCGCACCTCGGCATGCCGGAGTACGCGGCGTTCCTGGACCTCGCCGAGCGGTACGAGCGGGTGCACCTGGACACCACGATGTTCGCCACCGACTTCACCGAGCGGCTGATGCCCTTCGACCGGGCGCTGCTGCCCCGGCTGGCCGCGCTGCGGGACAAGGTGGTGCTCGGCAGCGACTTCCCGGCCATCCCGTACCCCTACGCCCACCAGCTGGCGGCGCTGCACCGGCTGGACCTGGGGGAGGAGTGGCTGCGGGCCGTCCTCTGGCACAACGGTGCACGGCTGTTCGGGGTGACCCCCTAACCTCGATCACCGTGAACCCTGCACCGCTCTCCCTGCCCGACGGCTTCTCCGCCCGCCCGATCCGCCCCGACGACGCCGTCGCCGTGGCCGAGCTGCTCGCCGTGGCCGAGGCGGTCGACGACACCGGGCTGCACGAGTCCCCCGAGGACCTCACCGGGCTGTGGGTCAGCGAGCTGGTCGACCTGGAGCGGGACACCCGGCTGGTGAGCACCGCCGACGGCACCGTCGTCGGCTACGCCACCACGATCGCCCCGCCCACGTTCCGGGACGCCTACGGCGTGCACCTGCAGGGTCGGGTGCTGCCGGAGTGGCGGGGCCGTGGCATCGGCCGGGCGCTGCTCGCCTGGCAGCTTGCGCGGGGCGAGGAGCTGCACGCCGAGCGGCACCCCGGGTCACCAGCCCGGCTGACCGCCACCGTGTACACGACGATGCCCTCGCTGGAGGCGCTGGTGCGCCGGGCCGGGCTGGAGGCGGTCCGCTGGTTCTTCCACATGGAGCGCCCGCTCACCGACCTGCCGCCGCGTCGCCGGCTCGACGGCATCGACCTGGTGCCGTTCACCTGGGACCGCGACGAGGAGGTGCGGCTGGCGCACAACGCCGCCTTCACCGAGCACTACGGCTCCAGCGAGCGCGACGTCGCCTCCTGGCAGGTCATGTTCACCGGCATGCGGACCTTCCGCCCGGACCTGTCGGTGCTTGCCGTCGAGGACGGCGAGGTGCTCGGCTACGCGCTGGCCTACGTCTCCGAGGCGACCGCCGCGGCCAGCGGCTCCCGGGAGAGCTACTTCGGCCAGATCGGCGTCCTCCCGGCCGCCCGGGGCCGGGGGGTCTCCAAGGCCGTGATCATCGAGGCGATGCACGCCGCCGCGGCACAGGACTGCCAGACCTCCGGGCTGGAGGTCGACAGCGAGAACGTCACCGGCGCGCTGGGGCTGTACGAGAGCCTCGGCTTCACCACCGCCCGGACCCAGGTCTCCTGGTCCCGGCGGCTGGCCCCGCTCAGCTGACGCACCGGAGGGGCCGACGCCGCGACGTCGGCCCCTCCGTGGGGGTCAGGCCGCCAGGGCCACCTCGGCGGGCAGGTCGTCCTTCTTCGCCCGGATCAGCACGATGCTGAGGACCAGGGCGACCGCCAGGAACACCGCGGCCCAGATGAAGGCCACGTGGTACCCGTGCACGAAGGCGGCTCCCGGGGCGGAGCCCGGGTTGTCGACGAGGTACCCGGTGACCGCCGAGGCGTAGAAGGTGTTCAGCAGGGCCAGGCCCAGCGAGCCACCGACCTGCTGGCTGGTGTTGAGCACGGCCGAGGCGATCCCCGTGTCGTGGCTCGCCACCCCGACCAGCGCCGTGCTGGACGCCGGCACGAACACCGCCGCCATGCCGAGGCTGATCGCCAGCAGGGCGGGGAGCACCTCGGCGACGTAGGAGCTGGTCTCGCCGATCCGGGTCAGCCACAGCATGCCCAGCGCAGCCACGAGCAGACCACCGATGATCAGCGGCCGCGGCCCGACCCGGGGGAGGACCTGGGAGACGACCCCGGCGCCGAGGATGATCCCGCCGCTGAAGGGCAGGAACGCGAAGCCGGACTCCAGCGGGCTGTAGCCGAGGGTCTGCTGGAAGTAGAAGGTCAGGAACAGGAAGATGGCGAAGATCCCTGCACCCACCAGCAGGAAGACCAGGTAGGAACCGCCCCGATTGCGGTCCAGGACCACGCGCAGCGGCAGCAGCGGGTGGCTGGCCCGCTGCTCGTAGAGCACGAACGACACCAACAGGACGGTGGCCGCGGCCAGCAGGGTCAGTGTGACCGGGTCGGTCCAGCCCACGCCCTCCTCGGCGGCCTTGCTGAAGCCGTAGACCAGGCTGACCAGGCCGGCGGCCGACAGCAGCACGCCCGGCACGTCGTAGCGACGATCGCCGTCGGCGCGGCTCTCCTTCACCAGGCCGATCGCGAAGACGGCGGTGGCCAGCGCGATCGGCACGTTGACGCCCAGCGTCCAGCGCCACGAGGCGTACTCGGTGAGCACCCCACCGAGGATCAGGCCGATCGCGGCGCCACCACCGGAGATGGCACCGAAGACGCCGAAGGCGCGGGCCCGCTCCTTGGGGTCGGTGAAGGTGACCGCCAGCAGCGACAGCGCGGCCGGCGCGAGCAGCGCCGCGAACGCACCCTGCAGGCCACGGGCGGCGAACAGCAGCTCCTGGTTGGGAGCCAGGCCGCCCAGTGCGGAGGCACCGGCGAAGCCGATCAGGCCGATCAGGAAGGCGCGCTTGCGGCCGGTGAAGTCGGCGATCCGCCCGCCGAGCAGCAACAGCCCGCCGAAGGCGAGCGTGTAGGCGGTGACCACCCACTGGATGTTCGCGGCGCTGATGCCCAGGTCGAGGCCGGCGTCGGGGAGGGCGATGTTCACGATCGAGGCGTCCAGCACGACCATCAGCTGGGCGACGGCGATGACGGCGAGGGCCAGCCAGCGGCGGGGGTCCGGGCCCTCGGTGTCCGGCGTAGGCGGTGGTGGCGCATCGGGGACGGTGGTCCCCGGCGGGGTGATCAGGCTGTCTGCGGGCATGACGGAGCCGTCCTTCTCGCGCGGTGCGCGGTGACGAGGGGGATGAGAGCAGGGGAGGGCTCGCGGCCGGCGGCGTCGCGCGGTCGCGTGCTGAGGAGGTGGCGGACCCGCCCGACCGGCGGCGGTGCGCGGTCGGGGAGGCCGGCGGGGTCAGTGCCGGCGCAGAGCGGAGCGGGTCAGCTCATGGGTCGGGCGAGTCCTGCGCCGGCCCAGCGCAGGCAGTCGCGGACGAGTTCCAGGAAGTGGTCGAAGGAGTCGTCTGGGTCCCAGGCCTCGATCGCCGTGTTGAAGGCGGCGAAGGTGGTGTTGAGGACCAGGGCGGCGTGCAGCTCCTCGCCGTCGGGGGTGCGACGGGCGACCCACTCCCGCAGGTCGGGCCCGAAGCTGTCACAGACGTCCCGCGACGAGTCGCAGAGCTCCGGTGACTGCTCGAAAAGCCGCTTCTGCCGGGGCAGGCGGTCGGCGAGGAGCTCCGCCAGGCTGAGGGCGAGACCGGTGAGCGCCTCCCACAGCGGCTCGCCCTTCGGACAGTCCGCCAGGAGAGCGCGCCACTGCTGCAGCTCCTGCGGATCGAGGTCGTAGACGACGGCTTCCTTGCTGCGGAAGTAGCTGAAGAACGTCGTCCGGGAGACACCGGCCTCGGCGGCGATGTCCTCCACGCTCACCGCGTCGAACCCGCGTTCGCTGATCAGGCGCAGCGCGGTCGAGCGGATCGTCCGCCAGGCCTCGAGCTTCTTGCGTTCCCGCAGGCCCAGCACGCGACCGACCGGACAGTGCGGGGTCTTCCCCTGTCCGGATCCGGTCACGTGATCACCGTAGGGCAAAAGCTGAACGCAGTACAGACATTTACCCAGTCCAGTTTCGTGGACACCGTGCGACCGGCCGGCGGCCGCCGCGAGGCGTACGGTCGATGTGATGCGGAGCATCCTGCGGACGGTCGTCGTGGCCTCCGCCGCGCTCGGCACCGCGGTGCTCGGGGCACCGGCGGTCGCCGCCGCCGAGGAGCCCACGGCCGAGCGCCGCCCCGCCGTCGAGAGCACCGCCGTCCAGAGCACCGTCGGGTACGACGTCTCGTACCCCCAGTGCGACCGGACGCTCCCCGGCGACGCGGCGTTCGCGGTCATCGGCGTCAACGGCGGCATCGCCACCACGGAGAACCGCTGTCTGGCCGACCAGTGGGAGTGGGCGGACGACTCCTCGGGTGCCGTGCCGGCCCAGCCGCGGGCGCAGCTCTACGTGAACACCGCCAACCCCGGCGAGGTGCGGGAGCAGGTGACGACCTGGCCGTCGCGGGGCGTCAACCGCTACGGCGTGTGCGACGGCGGCAACAGCGCTGCCTGTTCCTACGAGTACGGCGTCGAACGGGCCGAGAACGACGTCCGGATCGTGCTGGGCACCCTCGGCGACCTCGACGGGGACGCCGCCATCGACAGCCCGGCCGACCTCGTCGGCCTGCGCTGGTGGCTGGACGTCGAGACGATGAACACCTGGCAGACCGACGGCGCGGCGGCGCAGCGGAACAACCGGGCCACCCTGGAGGGGATGACCGACCACCTCGAGTCGGTGGGCGGCCGGGTCGGGCTCTACTCGACCGGCTACCAGTGGGGCGAGATCGTCGGTGACGTGCCCTCGTGGAGCAGCCTGCACGGGCTGGACAGCTGGCTGGCCGGCGCCCGCAGCCTCTCCGGCGCGGAAGCCAACTGTGCCGACGACCCGCTCGTCGACGGCGGACGGGTCGTGCTCACCCAGTACGTCGAGGACGACCTGGACCACAACCGCTCCTGTGTCGCGGGAGTCCGCTGGCCCGGGTCGGTTCCCTCGGGGTCGCGCGACTGACTGGTTAGGGTGCCCGGCATGGTCAGCGTCGATCAGCCCGCCTCCCCGCCCGCCCCCGACCTCCGCCTGGTCGCCCGCACCCACCGGCGGCTGGAGCCGCTGCACTCGCACGTCTACTTCGCGCCGGAGACCGACGAGCACCTGACCGGAGCCGGCCTCCGCCCGGGTCGGATGGTCTACTTCGCCGGCCGCGCGGCGGCGATGGGGGCGGTCGGCCCGGGCGTGGTGACGGCGACCTTCGCCAACTTCGCCCCGGCGATCGTGGCCCGGCACCTGCCCCGCGCCTGGACCCTCGCCACCCCGGAGCAGGTGCTCGCTGCCCGGACCGCGGCCGCGCGCGCCTCGCTCACCCGGCTCCTCGACGGCGCCGACGAGGGCAGCCTGCGCGAGCTGGCCGGCCTGCTCCGTGAGGCGTGCGCAGCGCTGACGCCGGAGGCCCGGCCGCTGTTCGCCGCCCACGCCGACCTGCCCTGGCCGGACGAGCCGCTGCTGCAGGTGTGGCACGGCGTCACGCTGCTCCGCGAGCACCGCGGCGACGGGCACGTGCTCAGCGTGGTCCGGCACGGGCTGACCGGGCTGGAGGCGCTGGCCACGCACACGCTGACCGGCCGCGGCTTCACCCGCGAGGCCGCCCAGGCGACCCGGGGCTGGTCCGACGAGGAGTGGACGGCGGCGCTGGACGGGCTCACCGAGCGCGGCCTGGTCGCCGACGGCGGGCTCACCGAGGCCGGCCAGCAGCTGCGGGCGTCGATCGAGCAGGAGACCGACGCGCTGTCGGCCGCCCCGTTCGCGCACCTGGGCACCGAGCGCACCGAGCGTGTCGCCGCGCTCGCCGGCGACCTGACCGGCCGGCTGCTGGGCAACGGCGCGTTCCCGGCCGGCGTGCTGTCCCGGTCGTGACCGGCGCGCGGCTGCCGGACGCCGCCGGAGACACCCCGGCCGCGGAGGTGCTGCGGGCCCGGCGCGGGGGAGAGCTGTCCGCGCTGGACCGCCTCCTGCTGCACAGCCCCGCCGTGGCCGAGGGGTGGAGCGCGCTGCTCGGGGCGCTGCGCAACGGGACGACGCTGACCGCCGACCTGACCGAGCTGGTGGTGCTGCGGATCGCCGTCCTCAACGGGGCGGAGTTCGAGTGGGTCGCGCACGAGCCGGCCGCCCGCCGGGCCGGGGTCACCGACGCCCAGCTCGCCGCGCTGCGGACCCCCGACGCGGCCGCGGCGCCGGTGTTCTCCCCGGTCCAGACCGCGGTGCTGCGGTTCACCGATGCGTCGAGCCGGCAGGTCGACGTCCCTGCTGCGGTCTTCTCCGCCGTGCGGGCGCACCTGGACGACCGGCAGGTGGTCGAGCTCGTGACCACCGTGGCCGGCTACGCGATGGTCTCCCGGTTCCTGGTCGCGCTGCGGGTGCCGGCTCCGGCCGGCGAGGTCGCCGGCTGACTCTTGTCGTGCCGTTCACCCCCCGGTCGGGCGACCGGGATGCCCAGGAGCGCCCTCGCGTGTCACGATGGACGACGGCCCGCGCGACGCTGGCCCTGGGGACGACGGGAGGTGCTGGGCCGTGCGATCGGAGCCTCCCAGTTGCAGTCCCGAGGTCCCTTCCCGCTGACGCCCCCAGCTCGCTGAGCCGGGCGGGCACGCGTACGGGGACCTCCCGCGCCCACCCGTCCCCGCGTCCCCCGGGAGCCCGCAGTGGCCGATCGTCGCCTCGCCCCCCGCACCGCCCTGTCCACCCTCACCCGCCGGCCCCGCGCCGTCCTCGTGCCCCCGCGGCCGGCCGAGCAGCCCGGTCCGGAGGCCGCGGCCGAGCGGCGCTCGCGGATGGTCGACAACGCGGTGTACGCCGCCGGACGGCGGATCGCCACGCCCGCATCGGCGGCCGAGAGCCACGAGTGGCTGACCGAGGGCTTCGACGACCGGATGGTCTGGCTCGGGCTGTACCGCCCGGAGCCGGCCGCGCTGGGTGAGCTGGCCGAGCAGTACGACCTGCCCGACCTCGCGGTCGAGGACGCCATCCACGCCCACCAGCGGCCGAAGTTCGAGCGGTACGGGGACACGCTGTTCGTCGTCCTCAAGGCCGCCCGCTACCTGGACGAGGCCGAGGAGGTGGAGTTCGGCGAGCTGCACCTGTTCCTCGGCAAGGACTTCGCCATCACCGTGCGGCACGCCGAGTCGCCGGACCTGGCCCGGGTGCGCCGCCGGCTGGAGAGCTCGCCGGAGCTGCTGGCCCGCGGTTCGGAGGCGGTGCTGTACGCGATCCTGGACGCCGTCGTCGACGGGTACGCCCCGGTCGTCGCCGGGCTGGACAAGGACATCGACGAGATCGAGGTCGAGGTCTTCCGCGGTGACCCGCAGGTGTCGCGGCGCATCTACGAGCTGTCCCAGGAGGTCGTGGACTTCCAGCGGGCGGTCCAGCCGCTGACCGGCATCCTCGCCGCGATCACCGCCGGGTTCGAGAAGTACGGCGTCGACGAGGAGCTGCGCAGCCACCTGCGGGACGTCGCCGACCACGTCACCTCGACCACCGAGCGGGTCGAGGGCTTCCGGCTGCAGCTGCGCGACATCCTCACCGTGAACGCCACGCTGGTCGCCCAGCGGCAGAACGAGGAGATGAAGACCCTCACCGAGACCAGCCTCGCCCAGGGCGAGGAGGTCAAGAAGATCTCCGCCTGGGCCGCCATCCTGTTCGCCCCCAGCCTCGTGGGCGGGGTCTACGGGATGAACTTCGACCACATGCCGGAGACCGACTGGCAGTACGGCTACCCGTTCGCCGTCGTGCTGATGTTCATGGTCAGCCTCACGCTGTACGTGATCTTCAAGCGCCGCGACTGGATCTAGAGGTCACGGAGAGGGCGTTGCGGTCGGCTCGACGACGAGGTCGATGACGGCGAGCCGGAACGGGTTCACCGTGCCGAACCGGGCGGCCTGCTCGGCGTCGTCGACGGAGGCGAAGTCGCGGATCAGGCTGCGCTTGACCGCGAAGACCGCATCGGCGTCCAGGTACGGGCTGCCGTCGACGAAGACGTGCGTGGTCACCGGCACGAACCCGGGCGCATCGGCGATGAAGTGCACGTGCGCCGGCCGGAACGGCGGCCGGTCGGTCGCCGCGAGCAGCTCGCCGACCGGGCCGTCGGTGGGGATCGGGTAGTGCGCCGGGACGGTGGTGCGGAACCAGAACCGGCCCTCCTCGTCGGTGGTGAACAGCCCGCGGCCGTTGCCCGCCGGCTGCACGTCGGGCTGCTGGACGTCGTAGAAGCCGTGCTCGTCGGCCTGCCACACGTCGACGCTCGCCCCGGGCACCGGCTCACCGGAGACCGAGAGCACCCGGCCGGTGACGACGCAGGGCTGGTCGCCGCCCACCTCGTCGATCGAGTCGCCGTTGCGGCGGGGTGGCGAGACGGTCATGTGGAAGGGCCCGAGGACGGTCGCCTCCGTGGCCCCGCCGACCTTGCGGTGGTTGATGTTCTCCACCAGCGACGAGATCCCGAGGACGTCGGAGAGCAGCACGAACTCCTGCCGCACGTCGTCGCACTGCTGCCCGGTGCGGGTGAGGAAGTCGATGGCGTGCTCCCACTCGGCGAGCGTCGGTTCCACCTCCCGGATCGCGGTGTGCAGCCCGCGCACGAGCGCGCCCAGCACCTCCCGCAGCCGGCTGTCCGGTGTCGCGGCGAAGCTGGCGACGACGGCGTCGGTGATCGTGTGCTCGTCGATGTCGGCGGTGACGTCGTCGGTCATGCGCTGCCCCCTGGCGGGTCGAGCGGGACGACCGGCAGCTGGAGCGCCGACGGCCCGGCGGTGACGTGGTGACGGTGTGCAGTGTCGTCCGCGGACCGAGCGGGGGGTGGGCCGCGCGCTCGGGAACACCTGGGGGACATGTGCCGTTATGCTGGCCGTACAACTACACAGGGGGGCGATTGGTCTCGACTGCGGTCGTCTGACCAGGGGAAGCGAGCCGAGGAAGGCAACGATGATCTCGTTAACCATCCGTTGCAAAAAACACAAGCGCCGATTCCAATCAGCGCGACTTCGCTCTCGCTGCCTAACAGCAGCTAGGCGAGTCTGTCAGCCCGGGTTCGTCATCGGCCCGGATCCTGGCATCAGCTAGATGACTCACCGCACGCATCGGTCGCGGGTGCGTGTGGGACACCACACAGCGACTGGGCCCGTCATCCCGACTCGTTCGTGAGATCGGGAGGGTCGAGCAGAGGCAGAGCGAACTGCGCTCGGAGAAGCCCTGGTGATGCGTCGCAGGACGCGGGTTCGATTCCCGCCGCCTCCACCACAGGATCGTCCTCGACGAGCTGGTCCGGTTCCCGGGTCCGCCGCTCGAGGAGCATCCGCTGGTGAAGCCCCCGTTCCACCACGTAGGGCCCGGTCACTCGACCGGGCCCTACGTGCGTCCGGTGCGGGTGCCCGGGCTGGGGAGCTCAGGCCGACGGTTCCTGGACGACGGTCATGAACAGCGGTGAGCGCGTCTCCGTGTCGGTCAGCACGAGGAGGAAGGGCCGGTCGAACGACACGACCGCGGACGGGGGTGCCGCTGCCGCCTCCTCGACCACCACGGCGGTGGCAGCGGCCGCTTCGGTGCCGTCCTCGTCCACGTCGAGGAACGCCTGCTGCACGACCCGCGAGATGGCCAGACCGTCCCGGCCGAGGCCGGAGTAGTCACCACCCTCGACCGGCAGCCCCATCGCGGCCAGCACGTCCAGCAGCTGGTGCGACTGCTCGAGCTCCAGCCGCGGCAGCTGCACGCCCACCTCTGTCGACTCGGCGGCTTGCAGGCCGGTCAGGGTGGCGGCGTCGACGGTGCACGGGTCGGTGCCCTCGGGCGGCAGGACGGCGACGGCGCTGAGCGTTCCGTCGCGGTAGGCCAGCTCGACCGCCTGCCAGCCGTCCGCGGCACGGTGGGCGCCCGTCGCGCCGCTCATCATCTCGACGGTCACCTCACCGGACGGCGCCGCGAACGGAGCCGGCCGGGTGTCGGTGAAGGGGATCGCCCACCTGGCCTGGAGGTGCAGGGCATTGGTCAGCACGGCGACGGTGTTCGGTCTCAGCGGCTCGGGCAGGAGCTCCTCGATGACCCCGCGGGTGTCCTCCTCGACCGTCGTGTTGATCCGGTCGGTCGCCGCTCCCGGGTCGCCGGCGAAGTCCAGTGCCAGCACGTCGGCGTCGAAGCCGGTCGCGATGTCGTCCAGGTAGTCGGGGTCCGGCTCCATGCCCTCGGCGATCCAGAGGCGGTTGCTCATCTGCAGCGAGTCCGGCGCATCGTCGTCCTCGAGGTCGCCCTCGTGGCGGAGGCCGTCGAGTGCGTCGGTGTGGTCGCGGAACGCCGCGACGAGGTCGGGGGACCACTCCGGCAGGTGCAACACGGTCCGGACGGCCTCCGCCGTCTGCCCGCGGCTGGCGGGGTACAGCAGGCTCAGCGCCCCGGCTGCCGAGGTCGGGGACAGCAGCACGGTCTGGTCGGGGGTGTGCGCGCAGACCTCGTGCAGCAGGTCGACACCGAACGCGGTCTGGGCCTCGGCGACGTCGTCCGCCGTCAGCGTCCCCACCGGCACGGGGACGACCTGCCCGCGGTGGCCGAGGGGGTCGGTGCCCGCCGTGCCGCAGGCGGTCAGCGCCGCCGCCGAGCCGGCCGCGACGGCGAGGAGTCGTCCCCGACTGCACCTGGCCACCACGTCGCTCCTCCCTGGTGTCACCCGCGCCCCGGACGGGATCAGCATGATCGTGCCGGGGCGTGCCGGTACAGGACCGCGCTGCCTTCGTGCTGCTCCCGTGACCTGGGACGGCACCGGGACGATGCCGCCGAGGCGCCGGGGCCTGACATCCTCTCCTCGACGGATCACGACACAGGAGGTCGCATGAGCACGACGGCGGGGCGGGCCCCGGAGCAGCCCGACGAGGAGGAGCGCCGCGGCGGGTTCAGCTCCAGGCGCGTGTTCATCCTGGCGGCGATCGGGTCGGCGGTCGGGCTCGGCAACATCTGGCGGTTCCCCTACGTCGCCTACGAGAACGGCGGCGGTGCCTTCCTGCTGCCCTACCTGATCGCGCTGCTGACCGCCGGCATCCCGTTCCTGCTGCTGGACTACGCGATCGGCCATCGCCACCGCGGCTCGGCACCGCTCTCCTTCGCCCGGCTGCGCCGCGGCACCGAGGGGCTCGGCTGGTGGCAGGTGGGCATCTGCTTCGTCATCGCCGTCTACTACGCCGCGGTCATCGCGTGGGCGCTGCGGTACACCTTCTTCTCCCTCGACCTGGCCTGGGGCGACGACCCCGAGGGCTTCTTCTTCAGCGAGTTCCTCCAGGCCGGCGACGTCCGGGTCACCGCCGACGTGGTGCCCGGAGTGCTCGTGCCCCTCGCGCTGGTCTGGCTGGCCGTCCTGGTGGTGATGGCCCTCGGCGTCCAGCGGGGCATCGGCCTGACCTCGCTGGTCTTCATCCCGGTGCTGGTGCTCGCCTTCGTCGCCCTCGTGGTGCAGGCGCTGCTGCTGCCGGGCGCAGGAGCCGGCCTCGATGCGCTCTTCGCGCCCGACTGGTCGGCACTGACCTCGCCGGCGGTCTGGGCCGCCGCGTTCGGCCAGATCTTCTTCTCGCTGTCGGTCGGCTTCGGCATCATGATCACGTACGCCTCCTACGTCCGCCGCCGCGAGGACATGGTCGGCTCCGGCCTCGTGGTGGGCTTCTCGAACTCCGGTTTCGAGCTGCTCGCCGGCATCGGGGTGTTCGCCGCCCTGGGCTTCATGGCCCAGGCCAGCGGAGAAGCGGTCGACGAGGTCGCCAGCGGAGGGATCGGCCTGGCCTTCATCGCCTTCCCGGCGATCATCAGCGAGGCCCCGGGCGGCGCCCTGCTCGGCGTCCTGTTCTTCGGGGCGCTGGTCATCGCCGGCATCACCTCGCTGATCAGCGTGATCGAGGTGGTGATCTCCGCGGTCCGCGACAAGCTGGACACCGGCCGCCTCACCGCGACCCTCGCGGTCGGCGTCCCGGCCGCGGTGCTGAGCCTGGTGCTCTTCAGCACGACGAGCGGCATCTACGTGCTCGACGTCGTCGACCACTTCGTCAACCAGTACGGCATCCTCGTCGTCGCGCTGGTCAGCATGCTGGTCGTCTCCTGGGTGGTCCGGGCCCTGCCCGGCCTCGGTGCGCACCTCAACGTGCACGGCCGTCCCCGGGTCGGCACCGGCTGGCGCCTGCTGACGAGCGTCGTCGCCCCGGTCGGCCTGGCCGTCGTGCTCGTCCTCGCACTGCGGGACGACCTGGCCGCGCGCTACGAGGACTACCCGGCCTGGCTCCTGCTGGTCCTCGGCTGGGCGCTGGTCGTGGCGCTGCCGCTCATCGGCTTCCTGCTCGCCCGGCTCCCGTGGCGCGCCGGGACCCACCTGGACGGACCGCCACCGGGCTCCGATCCGGCGGCGCCGCTGCACGCACCCGCCACCACGGACCGGACCCCGCACGACCGCCCGCAGGACGAGGGAGGACCCCGATGAGCACGGCAGCGATCGTGATGATGGTGGTGGCGATGGTCGTCATCTGGGGCGGCCTCGCCCTGGCCGTCGCCAGCCTGCTGCACCACGGCGCCGTCGAGGAACGCGCCGAGGGCCCGCGCCGCGACCTCTGACCGGCGGACGACGGGTCGGGGCGTCGACGACGCCCCGACCCGTCACATGTCGCGGTAGCGGACGGCTGCGGCCAGCTGCTCCGTCAGTGTCGCCCGGGTGACCTGGCGCCCCGGCACCTCGGGGAAGCCGTCGCCGGGGACCGCGTAGGGCACGACGTAGGCCGCCGTGTCGCGCTGGAAGCGCCAGCCCTCCGCGAGCGGGCCGACGTCGTGGGCGTCGTAGCCGATCGAGTCGAGGAACTCCGACACCGTCCGCTTGGCCGTCTCGTCGTCCCCGACGATCGGCAGCACGGAGCGCTCGGGGTCGCCCGCGGGCCGCTGCAGGGTGCCGAGCTGGGTGACGTAGATGTTGTTGAAGGCCTTCACCACCTGCGACTCCGGGAGGTGTGCCTGGAGCAGCTCGCTGGTGGTCGTCGACTCGTCGTCGAGCTCGGCGATCTGCCCGTCACGCTCGGGGTAGTAGTTGTTCGTGTCGATCACGACCTTGCCGCGCAGCGGCTCGACCGGCACCTCGCGGTAGGCCTTGAGCGGCACGGTCACCACGACGACGTCGCCGGCCGCGGCGGCCTCGGCCGCCGTGGCCGCACGGGCCCGCGGGCCGAGCTGGCCGACGAGCTCGGTGAGGGTCTCCGGCCCCCGACTGTTGCTGAGGACGACGTCGTGGCCGGCGTCGACCGCGAGCCGGGCGACCGTGCTGCCGATGTTGCCGCTGCCGATGAGTCCGATGGTGGTCATGTCCGCGGAAAGCGCGCCCCCGGCCGGGTCATTCCCGGCCGGCGGCGTTCGCCGTCCGGGTCAGAGCTCGGCGCGCAGCAGCTCCGCAGCCCGGGCGAGGGAGCGCATCTTGCCTGCGGCCGACTCGCGCGGCAGGTACTTCAGCCCGCAGTCGCTGGACAGCACGAGCGTGTCGACGTCCACGTGGTCCAGGGCCCGCCGCACCCGGTCCGCGACCGTCTCCGGGGTCTCCACCTCCGGCGTGGAGAGGTCCAGCACGCCGAGCGCGACGCCCTTGCCGCGCAGCGGACGCAGGGTCGCCGGGTCCAGGTGCGACTGCGCCGTCTCGATCGAGATCGCCGCGGCCGGCACGTCGGCCAGCTGTGGCAGCACCGAGTAGCCCTCGGGCCGGTCGGCGACCATCGCCGCGTAGCCGAAGCAGACGTGCACGTGCACCGGCCCGGGGGCGTCGGCCAGCGCGGCGGTGAGCACCTCGACGCCGTAGCGACGGGCGACCTCGGGGCGGGCCTGCAGCCACGGCTCGTCCAGCTGCACGATGTCGGCGCCGGCGGCGAACAGGTCGGCGATCTCCGCGCGCACGACCTCGGCGTAGGCCAGCGCCAGGGCGCGGTCGTCGCCGTAGTGGTCGTCCTGCGCCTGCTGCGCCATGGTGAACGGACCGGGCACGGTGATCTTCACGGCCCGGTCGGTCTGCGCGCGCAGGAACCGGACGTCGTCCACCTGCACCGGGCCCGGACGGCGGATGTCACCCACCACCCGAGGGGCCGGGATGTCGATGCCCGAGCGGTTCCGCACCGACCCGGGGTGGTCCAGGTCCAGCCCCTCGAGCGCGGTGGCGAAGTGGTTGGAGTAGGACTCGCGCCGGATCTCGCCGTCGCCGACGATGTCCAGCCCGGCCTGCTCCTGCGCCCGGATGGTGGCCAGCGTGGCGTCGTCCTGGGCCTCCTGCAGGAACTCCGGCGGCACGCGCCACAGCTCCTTGGCCCGGACCCGTGGCGGGAACTGGTGCCCGAGCCGGTCACGGTCGATGAGCCAGTCGGGCTGGGGGAGGCTGCCGACGACGGTGGTGGGCAGCGGCGGGAGCGGGGCTGACATCTGTTCCTCCTGAGGACGCGAACGCCCCCGATCCTCCACGCCGCGCGCGACGAGGTCGGTCACCGGGCCCGGCGACCGACCTCGGCTCGTCGTTTCGACCACCGGGCATCGGGCACCCGGGGAACGTGACCGGACGGGACGAGCCCCGATGAGCGTGCGGAGTCGGCTGGAACGGGTCCTGGGGGCGGTCGAGCGCTGGCAGGTGCTGGACGCCCCGGGCTACCAGGTCGAACACGGCGTCGCGCTGACGTACCTGCTCACCGGCCGGTACGCCCGGCCGCTCCAGGACCTGCTGCACGGCGTGTGGCTCGGCCATCCGCTGCACCCGGCGCTGGTCACCGTGCCGGTCGGCGCCTGGACGGCGGCGTCGGCGCTCGACGCCCTCGACGCCACCGGCCGCGGGGGACCGGGAGCCGGGCCGGCGGCCCGCACCGTGGTCGGCGTCGGCGTGGCCGGTGCGGTGGCCTCCGCGGCGACCGGGTTCACCGACTGGCAGCACGCCCACGACGGCGCCCGGCGGGTCGGCCTGGTGCACGCCGGCCTGAACAGCACCGCGCTCGCGCTGTACGTGTGGTCCTTCGCCGACCGGGGACGGGGCCGCGCGGTGCGTGCCCGGCTCACCGCGGCCGCCGGCCTCACGCTCACGGTGGCGAGCAGCTGGCTGGGCGGGGCGCTGTCCTACCGCCACGGGCTCGGCACCGACCACGCCGAGCGCAGCCCCCGGCCGCGCCGGTTCACCCCGGTGCTCGCGGAGGCCGACCTCGTCGACGGCACGCCGGTCGGGGCCGACGTGGACGGCGTGCCGGTGGTGCTGGTCGCCCGGGACGGCGAGGTCCACGCCGTGGGCGGCACCTGCCCGCACCAGGGTGCCCCGCTCGGGGAGGGCTGGCTGCACCGCGGTGAACTGGTCTGCCCGTGGCACGGGTCCCGCTTCGACCTGTCCACGGGCGAGCCGACGCAGGGCCCGTCGACCGCGCCGCTGCCGTGCTTCGAGACCCGGCTGCGTGGAGGCCAGGTCGAGGTGCGGCGCCGGGCGCACTGGCGGGGGCCCACTGCGACGACGACCGTCGAGGAGGCGTCCCGATGAAGGCCGACGAGGTGCTGATCGCCCACCACGACGTGCTGCGTGGGCTGCTGCGGCAGCTGGCGGAGACGACCGGAGACCAGACCGCGGAGCGCCGGCGGCTGCGCGACGACCTGCTGCGCGAGCTGGAGGTGCACACCCAGATCGAGGACGAGCTGTTCTACCCCGCCGTCCGGGACGTCTCGCCGCTGCTCTCGGTGGCCCACGCCGAACACCGGCAGATCGACGACCAGCTCGCCACCGTCATGCGCACGTCCCTGGACGACCCGGAGTTCGTCACCGAGGTGCGCATGCTGGAGTCGACGCTGCGCCACCACACCTTCGAGGAGGAGCAGCGGATGTTCCCCCAGGCGCACGCCCTCGGCGAGGAGCGGATGGAGGAGCTCGGTCGCCAGCTGCAGGAACGGCAGGACGAGCTCGGCCGGTCGGGCGCGATGCGGCTGATCGTGCGGCTCAAGCGGATGACGCTGAAGCTCGTCTGACCCGCCCGGGGTACAGCAGGCTGTACTCCTGGCCCGGTTCGCTGTCCCCGCCCGGTGCGGGGCCCTAGCGTCAGCAGCCGTGGGGACGACGAGCAGGCAGCGCGCGGGCGCCCGGCGAGGCCCGGTGGTGCGCGCCGCCGGCCGCAGCCTCCCGGCCCTGGAGCAGCTGCCGGGTGCGCTGGGCACCGCGTTGCTGGCCTTGGGCGTTCTGCTGTTCCTGCTGGTCGCCGTGGTCACCAGCGTGGTCGGGGTCGGGCTGCTCGCGCTGCCCGCCGGGCTGCGGGGCGCCCACGCCGTCGCCGAGCGGGAACGGGGACGGCTCGGTCGCTGGGGCCCGGAGGTCGTCGGCCCGCCGCCACCGCCGCAGCAGCTCCGCGATGCTGCCGCCGACCCGGCCACCCGGCGCGAGCTCCGCTGGCTCGCCGGCCACGCGACGGCCGGCCTGCTGCTGTCGGCGGTCGGTCTGCTGCTGCCGATCTACGCCGTCCGCGAGCTCACCTTCCCGCTGTGGTGGCAGCTGCTCCCCGACGACGAGGCCACCGACGCGCTCACCTTCTGGGTCGTGGAGGACTGGGCCGGCGTCGCCCCGGTGGTCGCGATCGGCGTCGGCTGGGCGCTGCTCACCGTCGTCCTCACCCCGCCGGTCGCCGAGTTGCTCGCCCGGCGCGGACGCCGGCTGCTCGCCGCGGACGCCGGCGCCGACCTCTCGCTGCGGGTCGCCCAGCTGACCGCCACCCGCGCCGCCGCCCTGGACGCGCACGCCACCGAGCTGCGCCGGATCGAGCGCTCGCTGCACGACGGCACGCAGAACCGGCTGGTCGGTGTCACCGTGCTGCTCGGCGCCGCGCGGCGGGCCGTGCTCCGGGACCCGGCAGCCGCCGAGGAGATCCTCGAGCGGGCGCAGGACGCCGCCGAGCAGGCGCTGGCCGAGCTGCGGTCGGTGGCCCGCGGCATCCTGCCGCCGGTGCTGGAGGACCGCGGTCTGGCCGGCGCGCTCACCGGGCTGGCCGCAACGTCCGCCGTGCCGTGCCAGGTGGACGTCGACGTGCCGGCCCGCTGCGCCGCCTCCGTCGAGGCGACCGCCTACTTCGCCGTCGCCGAGGCGCTGACCAACGTGTCGCGGCACAGCGGGGCCGGCCGGGCGGCCGTCGAGGTGCGGCTGCGCGAGCAGCGGCTGTGCGTCCGCGTCACCGACGACGGCGTCGGTGGCGCCGTCGAGGGGGCCGGCTCCGGGCTGGTCGGCATCCGCCGCCGCGTCGAGGCGCACGACGGCACCCTCACCCTGACCAGCCCGCCCGGCGGGCCGACCACCCTCACCGTGGAGCTGCCGTGCGGATCGTGATCGCCGAGGACGACGCGCTGCTGCGCGAGGGCCTGGCCCTGCTGCTGCGTGCCGAGTCGCTGGACGTGGTGGCGACCGCGGGGGGCCCGGCGGAGTTCCTGACCGCGCTGGACGAGCACCGGCCCGACGTCGCGATCGTCGACGTCCGGATGCCCCCGACGCACACCGACGAGGGGATCGTGGCCGCCGTCGAGGCGCGCCGCCGCCGGCCGGACCTCGCCGTCCTGGTGCTCTCGGCGCACGTGGAGCAGGCCTTCGCCACCGACCTGCTCGCCGGCGGCGCCGCCCGGCTGGGCTACCTGCTCAAGGAGCGGGTCGGCCGGGTGGAGGAGTTCCTCGGCGCCCTGCACCGGGTGGCCGCCGGCGGCACGGCGATCGACCCCGAGGTGGTCGCCCAGCTCTTCGCCCGCACCCGCACCGACACCCGGCTGGAGCGGCTCAGCCCGCGGGAGCGGGAGGTGCTGGCGCTGATGGCCGAGGGGCTGGGCAACACCGCGATCGGGGAGCGGCTGGTGGTCACCGACGGCGCGGTGCACAAGCACATCCGCAGCATCTTCGCCAAGCTCGACCTGCCCCCCGACGACCGCGCCGACCGCCGGGTGACCGCGGTGCTCCGCTACCTGGAGGACGTCCGCCGCCGCGCCTAGCTCGTGTCCTCATGGGCGAGCTGGGCGCGGCCCAGAAACGGGGGCCCCCGTTAACGGACTGACCGATACCCGACCGTTTTCGGGCCGCTGAGTACCGGCGGTGCGGACATGCGTTCGACGAGCATGGTCACTTGCCCGTCGGGCCACCTGTCTTGGGTGTGTCCGTTGGGGCCGGCAGGCGACCCGGCCGACCGGAGTCGGCTGGCCACCCTCACTCGCGAAGCCCGCCTGTCGGAAGGCTGACCCCGGGGCGGGGGACCGACCTTCGGACGTCTCGGAGAGAAGCTGTGAGTCAGGGGATTCCGTCAGCGGCGACAGCGACTCGCTGAGCCAGTGCGCGTACGAGCGGTCGCAGGGCGTCCGGGCCCTCGATCCAGAACGGGCAGTCGATCCCGGCCAACAGGCCGGGCACCCAGTCCAGCCGTTCGGCCTGGATGAGCACCCGGACCCGGTGTGGGCTATCGGGGTCCTCCTCGACGGTGGCGATGCCAGCGGGGAACAGCGCACGCACGTGGTCGGCCAAGCCTTCTACGAGCAGTGAGACCGTGTGCCGGCGCGGCGCGCCCGCGATGGCGGCCAGCACCGCCGCGGCGCGATCGAACCCCACGGGGACCTCGAAGGTGCCAGGCAGCGGTTGGACCCCCTCGACGCGGTCCACCCGGAAGGCACGCACCTCGCCGTCGGCCGGGTCCGCGCCGGTCAGGTACCACCGCCCGGAGTGCGCCACGATCCCGTAGGGGTGCACGGTCCGACTGCTCCGAACTCCACGCGAATCCGTGTAGTCCAGAGCCAGCGCCCGGTAGTCACGGGCCGCCTCCGCCACCGCGATGAGGATCGCCGTTCCGGGGGTAGCCGGCGTGAGCGGCGCAGCGGTGAACTCGGCGGTCTCCAGCACCCCCTCCAGCCGGCGCGCCAGCGCCACCGGGAGGACGCGGCGCAGCTTGGCGGCCGCGCTCTCGACCGCCACCACCGAGGTGGTCACCAACCCGGCCCGCCGGCCGGCGACCAGGCCCAGCAAGACAGCCAGCGCCTCCTCGTCGGTGAACATCAGCGGCGGGACACGACGACCGGGAACCAGCCGGACGCCGCCGTACCGGCCGCGCAGCGACTCGACCGGGACGTCGAGGTCGGCCAGGTGGGCCACATACCGACGGATGGTCCGCTCGTCCACATCCAGCCTGGCCGCCAACTCGCCCACCGTGCGGGTTCCGCCAGCCTGCAGGATCTCCAGCAGGGCGAGAACACGGGCTGTGGGACGGGTCACCGGATCAGTGTGAACTGATACCGGGCGGAAGGTGACCGGTTACCGCTCTACCGTCCTTTCCATGACGCAGACAACGCCCTTTTCCTCGCATCTCCCCACCCTGGTCTCAGTCCGGTTGATCACCGATAACGTCTCTGATCTGGCCGCCTTCTACGAACGCATCACCGGCACGCCCATCGAGTGGTCGACGCCCGACTTCGCCGAGCTGCGGACACCGGCCGGCACCCTGGCCATCGGCAGCACCCGCACCGTGGCGCTGTTCGGAGCCGGTTCCGCCCGACCCGCAGACAACCACACCGCCATCCTCGAGTTCCTGGTCGACGACGTCGACGCCGAGTACGACCGGATCCGGCAGGCTCCGACCGAGTTCGTCAACGAGCCGACGACGATGCCCTGGGGCAACCGGTCACTGCTCATCCGCGACCCCGACTGCAACCTGGTCAACCTCTTCACCCCGGTCACGCCCGAAGCCCGGGCCAAGTTCGGGCGCTGACCGGAATCGGCCGTCAGCGGGCTCACCGATAACGAAGCGTTCTCAGGCCGCAGGGCCCCGGTGGCCCGGAGTGAGCGCTGCGTCCGGCTGCGGTCGCCCAACCGCTACGGGCCGCCCTTCCAAGAGCAAGTAGCCGAAAATGGCCATCTCGCTTTGGGTGACCAGAAAGGGGTTCCGAAACAGCGGCTCACAACCGCCCGTTTGCGGGCGGCCCAGAACTGACGGCGTTCCCGGTCGATCTCTGGCTGGACGTCGGTGAGCGGCGATGAACTGAGAACGAATGCAGCTAGCTCGGGATGCGATGCCCCGTCACGGTCGACTTGGGGAGCCGGCCTGCGCGGGAGTGGCCATGGAGTTCGTCCCCAGCGACGACGACGTCGAACACGAGCTTCAGCCGCAGTGGCTTCGTGATGGTCTGCGTCCAGGTCACCTGCTCACCGTCCTGGTGGGCTGCTGTCCGGACGTCGTGCAGTGAGACCGTCTCTCCCCTTCCGGTGGCCTGGCCGGTGAAGCCGTCGTCGTGCTGGGTGAAGGTCATCTCTGCCTCGATGCTGCCGATGGGGGTCTGCATGCGCAGGGCCCAGCGGCCGGGGAGGTGGCTGGTGGTCGGCACGGGTGTCCTTCAGGTCAGGCGGGCAGGGGGACGTGACCGACGGGGCGCCAGACGGTGCCGCGTCGCTCGTACTGGAAGAGCTGCTCGACGGCGTGGGCGACCTGGGGTCCGAACTGTCGGTCCAGCAGGTGCAACCCGAGGTCCAGACCGGAGGTGACCCCGCCAGCGCTGACCAGGTCGCCGTCGTCGACGACCCGCGCGTCCACCACGTGCACGCCGGTGGCATCGAGGACGTCGTTGCCCATGTGATGGGTGACGGCGTGGCGGCCGTCCAGGAGCCCTGCCATGGCCAGCGCGAGGGAACCACCGCAGACGGTGGCCACCACGGTGTCGGGCGCGGCGAAGGCCAGCTCGATCTTGCCCGGCAGTGAGGTCTCGCCCACGCGGGCCAGCAGGACTGGGATGGTGTCCACCACGTCGGGGTCGCCGGCCACCGGGCCTGAGGCGCCCGGGACGATCACGTAGCCGGGCTCCGTGGGGGCGAGCACGTGGGTGGCCTCCAGCCCCAGGCCACCCGTGCCGCTGGTGACCGGGCCGGTGGCGTCGATGCCGACCAGTCGCACCTCGAGCCGGCCGCCAACTGAGTCCGAGCCTGCACTGAGCACCTCGAAGGGTGCGATGACGTCCAGCGGGTCGAACCCGTCGAACAGCACGATCTGGGCCAGCACCGAAGTTCCTCTCGCAGGGCGTATGGCGAGCCTAGGAACTGGCCGGGCACGTGCGTGAGTGGCCAATTGGCCAACCTCCGTAATGATCTCGCCAGGTTCGGAGCTACCGTGAGTGGCGTGCACACCGTGGTGGTCCTGGCCCTGGATGGCGTGATCACGTTCGATCTCGGCACGCCGGTGGAGGTGTTCGGGCGCACCACCGTTGCGGGTGAGCCCGCCTACGAGGTGGTCGTCGCCGGTCCACGGCGCACCGTCGACGCCGGACCGGTCTCGCTGGCCGTGCCGCACGGCCTCGACCGCATCGTCGACGCGGACACGGTGATCGTCCCGGGCCGGTCGGACCTCACTCTGCCGCCGGACCCCCGGGCGGTGCGTGCCCTCCAGGAAGCGGCCGGCCGCGGTGCGCGCATCGCGTCCATCTGCGTGGGCGCCCTGGACCTGGCGGCCACCGGGCTGCTGGACGGACTGCGGGCCACGACCCACTGGCGGGCCGCCGGTCTCCTCGCCGACCGTCATCCAGCCGTCGACGTCGACGCGGGCGCCCTGTTCGTCGACAACGGCCAGGTGCTCACCTCCGCCGGTGCGGCGGCCGGTCTGGACCTCTGCCTGCACATCGTCGCCCGCGACCACGGAGGAGCGGTCGCTGCCGAAGCCGCCCGCACCGCCGTCGTGCCGCTGACGAGGGACGCCGGCCAGGCGCAGTTCATCCGGGACGACGAGCTGGGCAGCGGCGGGCTGGCGGCAACGCTGCAGTGGATCGAGGAGCACGCTGCCGAGCCCTTGACCGTCGCCGACATCGCCGCGGTGTCCGCCGTCAGCGCCCGCACCCTCAACCGCCGGTTCGCCGAGGAGGTGGGGACCACCCCCAGCGCCTGGCTGACCCGGTCCCGGGTCCGCCGGGCGCAGCGGCTGCTGGAGACCACGGACTGGTCGGTCGACCGCGTCGCCGTGGCCAGCGGCCTGGGGTCGGCCACCAATCTGCGGGCCCGGTTCTCCGCCGTCGTGGGTACCAGCCCCACGCGCTACCGGACTGCCCTGGGCGCCGCCCCGCGCTGACCTGGGTTCGTGGTCGGCGGGGTCTGCCTCGGATGCCACGGAGGCCGGGGCGTCTCGGCCCAGCCAGGTCGAGAGCAGCTGGTAACGGGCACCTGAGGTCTCCGCCAGGTCCCGCGCGGGGGAGTTGCACGGTCGCCAGGAGAGCTGCGACGGCCACTTCGTCGAGGACCCTGGGACCGGGCTCGGGCCACCTCGCCGCCAGCGCACGACCAGTCGAAGTCGGTCAGTCGTGACCACAGCCCGACGAAGGGTTCCTGCGGTTCCTGTGCCTGCAGAACGCACAGGTGGGTGACTGCCGCCTCGACCGGGGTGTCGGTTCGGGTGAGCAGGAACTGGCGGGCCAGCGTGGCGCGGTTGAGCGCCCGGGCGTCGAGCAGCGTGCTCACCGCGGGGCCCATCGTCTGCGGGTGGAAGTGCGGCCCAGCGGTCGGGTGTCCACGAGGTGCTCTCTCTCGTTGGCAGGTGCAGGTGGCGCCGGGGGCGGGAGGTCGTCGGCCTCCCGCCCCAGGGCGGGGTCAGCCGTTGTAGGGCGGCAGGACGTCGAGGACCCAGGTCACGCCGAAGCGGTCGGTGACCATCCCGTAGAGCGGGGCGTAGCCGGCGGGGGCGAGCTCCGCGCGGACCGTGCCGCCGACGACGAGCGACTGCCAGTACCGGGTGATCTCCTCGGTGTCGGTGCCGCGCACCGAGACGTAGACGGCGTCGGTACCGGCGTCGTACGCCCGCGCCGGGGGGACGTCGAAGGCCATGACCGCGAAGCCGTTGGGGGCCTGGACGCCGCCCCACTTGATCTGCTCGGCCACCGCGCCGTCGGCGGTGTCCCGCTCGTCCCCGCCCTGGGCGAAGGTGAAGGCCATGACCTCCCCGCCGAACACCGACGCGTAGAAGTCCAGCGCCTCGCGGGCCTGGCCGCGGAAGTTCAGGTGCGTGGTGGTGGTGACGCTCATGTCGTGCTCCTCGTTGTCCCGCCACCCCCTTGGTGGCGCTGCGAAGAGCTTCGCCAAGGTAGAGGACAGGTTGCGTCCTCTACTGTCAGCATCATGGACGGCGTGCACGAGAAGAACGGGACGTCCTCCCGGTTGCTGACCCTGCTGTCGCTGCTGCAGTCCCGCCGCGACTGGCCCGGCGCCACCCTGGCCGAGCGGCTCGACGTCACCCCCCGCACCGTGCGCCGCGACATCGACCGGCTCCGTGAGCTCGGGTACCCCGTCCAGGCGTTCAAGGGCCCCGACGGCGGCTACCGTCTCGACGCCGGCGCCGACCTGCCGCCGCTGCTCTTCGACGACGACCAGGCCGTCGCCCTCGCCGTGGCCCTGCAACTGGCCGCCGCCAGCGGCGCGGGCATCGGCGAGGCCGCTGCCCGCGCCCTGACCACCGTCCGGCAGGTGATGCCCGCACGGCTGCGACACCGCATCGACGCCGTCCAGGTCACCCCCGTCGCTACCGGCGCGGCCACGCAGGTCGATCCGGAGGTGCTGGTCGCGCTGACCGCTGCCATCCGGGCTCATGAGGTCCTGCGCTTCGACTATGCCCCCGCCGGTGGCTCCACCACTCCAGGCCCCGCCGCCGCGCCGGCCCGGCGCGCTGACGAGTTCGTCCCGCCTCGGCGCGCCGAACCGCACCACCTGGTCACCCGGAACGGCCGCTGGTATCTCGTCGCCTTCGACCTCGACCGGGCCGACTGGCGGACCTTCCGCTGCGATCGGATGACCCCCCGCACCCCGACCGGCCCGCGCTTCACCCCCCGCGAGCTGCCCGGCGGTGACCTCGCCACCTTCGTGAACGGTGTCTTCAGGGGCACCACCAGCGGCGCCGACACCTGGCCGTGCACCGGCACCGTGGAACTCGGCCTACCGGCCAGCCACGTCGCCCCGTTCGCCTACGACGGGGTCGTCGAAACGCTGGCCCCGGACCGCTGCCGACTCACCCTCGGCGCCTGGTCCTGGGTCGGCCTCGCCGCCGCCGTCGCCCGCTACGACACCGACGTCCTCGCCGTCAGCCCACCGGCTCTGGCCGAGGCCTTCCACACGCTGTCCGGCCGGTTCGCCGCAGCCGCCCTGGCCGGCACCCGACCCTGACCTCTGCGCATCGGGCACGGCTCAGGCGATGAGTCGCAGCAGGGCCTGCCCGGCGGCACCGAGCGGGAAGACCAGCAGCAGCCAGACGATGGCGGTGCCGATGCCCCGACCAGGCGCACGAGCCGCTCGTGCTGCCGGTGCAGCGGCTCCCAGGGCCACCACGAGCAGAGCCCCGAGGGTGCAGAAGACGACGGCGTCACCGGCGTACCCCAGGTAGACCCCGTAGCCGATGGCGCCCTCGGAGAGGAACACCCCGCCCAGGAGCGCCGCGCTCAGCCCCGCCCAGCGCAGCGACCGCACCCGACGCCAGCACCACCCCGCTGCGCCGAACACCGGACCGCCGACCACGCCGGTGGCCACCCACAACGCGACCATGGTCGGGTTGACGCCGAAGTCACGCACCAGGGACGTGAGGTAGTACCCGCCGACCTCGCCGAAGCAGACGAGGGCCCCGGCGGCGGCCGCGACCCACGGCCGCCTGGTCAGCGCTCCGATGGCGAACGCGGGGGCGACCCAGGGGCTGACTGCGTTGGCGAGCCCGGAGAAGGGCCAGGGCAGGACCGTCTGCAGGCCGGACGTCGCCGCTCCCCATGCCAGGCCGATCAGCACGGCCAGGCCGAGCGCCAGCGGGGCACCCAGCCCAGGTCGCTGCTGCTCACGGGACGCGAGGTGGGAACCGCCACCGTCGACCCGGTCACGGGCGACGTCGAGCGGACGGTCAGCAGCGGCCTGTGGAGCCTCGGACGATGCGGCGGCAGCGGGAACGGGGTTGCGCACCGTCGAACAGTGGCACGCAGGAGGTCACCTGCGGATCGGCCCACGGAAGGACATCGGCGCACACGCCTCCTCCCCGGGTCGGACCGCCTGTCGCTGCGCCACATGCGCGACGGCGCAGCCGGGGCCCTCGTTCAGTCGCAGATCGCGGCGTCCACGACGTCCTCGACGTGCACGATCTGCTCCAGCTCGGTGGGCAGCGCGGTGACCGCGACGACCGCCCCGCGCCCGTCCTCGGTGACCGCGCTGCGGGTCTCGTAGCCGGGGATGTCACCGCCGTGGGTCCAGGCGGTGCCGCCGCAGCTGAGCGTGAACGTCTGCAGCCCCAGACCGTAGGCCTCGTCGCCACTGGCGGCCGAGCCCGGCGCCGGTACCGTCGACTGCATCTCGGCGAGCATCGCCGGGCCGAGCAGCTCGCCGTCGACCAGGGCGGTGAAGAACTCCAGCAGGTCCCCGGGGCTGGCGACCAGCTGGCCGGCGGCCCAGCCGAAGGCGGGGTCCTGCACGGTGACGTCGGCGTACTCGGCGTCCGGGGACGGCGCGTAGTAGCCGTGCGGGTGCGCGCCGCGGAGCTCCTGCTCACCCTCGAGCGGCCAGTAGGTGTCGTCCAGGTCCAGCGGCTCGATCACCCGGGTGGTGATCTCCTCGCCGATCGGCCGTCCGGTGACCTCCTGGACCAGCAGCCCGGCCAGCACGTAGTTGGTGTTGCTGTACTCCCAGCCGGCGTCGGGGGCGAAGGAGGCCGGCCGGGCGAGCGCGATGTCCAGCAGCTGGTGCGGCTCGACGTAGCGGTTCTGCACGGCGAGGTAGTCGGCCACCACGACGTCGTCGTAGTCGGGCAGACCGCTGGTGTGCTGCAGCAGCTGGCGCACGGTGATGGCGTTGCCGTCGCCGCCGGGGCCGCGGACCAGGCCGGGCAGGTACTGCTCGATCGGCGCCGCCAGGTCGACCAGCCCCTCCTCGACCAGCTGCAGGACGACGGTGGCGACGAAGGTCTTGGTGTTGCTGGCGATCCGCACCTCGCCGTCGACCGGCACCGGCTCGCCGGTGGCCAGGTCGCCGACCCCGGCGGTGAGGTGGTGCACCCGGCCGCCCGGACCGCGGACGGCGGCGAGCGCGCCGGGGAAGCCGTCGTCGGTGACCAGCGCGTCGAGCTCGTCCTGCAGGGCGTGCACCGGGCGGGCGCCGTCGGCCGCCGCGTCGTCCGGGCTCAGCAGGCCGGTGGTGCCGGCAGCGGTAACCGTGGCGGCGGCGACCAGCAGCGTGGCCCAGGTGCGGCGGGGGATGGGGGAGCGGTTCGGGTGGGTGGCTGCGGACACGGGAACTCCTGGAGGCGGGCCGATCGTGCGGACCTCCCGAGCCTGTCCGGGGAGGCCGCTCCGATCGATCCCGCCCAGGGGCCACCCGAGGTGGCGCAGGCTGCACCCCGGGTGCGGGTCCCCCGTCAGCCCTCGATCGAGGCGCAGGCCGACCAGGCGGCGCCCTCGGCCAGGACCTCGTCGTCCAGCGGCAGCACGATGAGCGATGTGCCGTCCTCGTCGGCCAGCAGGTCCAGGTCGAACTCCCCGGCCAGGGTGTCCAGCCGGCCGACCTCCTGCTCGGTCACCGGCAGTGCCGGGAGGTCGGCCACCGGGGCGCTGTCGACCGCGCCCTCGGTGCAGCCGCCCTCGCTGACCAGGAGCATGTCGTGGTCGCCCGGGGTCAGCCCGCTGGCCTCCACCTCGATCTCCGTGCCGGTGGTGGTGCTGGTGAAGGTGGCGGTGCCCAGCACGCTGCCCTCGGGGTCGACCAGCTCGCCGGTCAGGTCGACCAGCACCTCGGGGGTCTCGGTCACCGCCCCGTCGTCCAGCGCCTCGAAGGAACCCCCGACGCCGTCCGCGTCGTCCCCGCAGGCGGTGAGCAGGAGGGCGGTGGCGGCGGTGGCGGCGAAGAGCATCGTCCGCTTCACAGGGGGACTCCTTCAGGTCGTGGGCGTGGTCCGTGGAGGGACTGCCCGCGTTCGCCGCGTCCCACTCCCGTCGCCTGCGGAGTCGATGCCGAGCCGTGACCTGGGCCAGCGGGTAGGAACGACACATGGAGTTCCGACACCTGGGCCGCAGCGGCCTGAAGATCAGCGAGATCACCTACGGCAACTGGATCACCCACGGCGGGCAGGTGGAGGCCGAGGCGGCGAACGCCTGCGTCCGCGCGGCCCTGGACGCCGGCATCACCACCTTCGACACCGCCGACGTGTACGCCGGCGGCCGCGCCGAGGAGGTGCTGGGCAAGGCGCTGGCCGGGGAGCGGCGCAGCGGGATCGAGCTGTTCAGCAAGGTCTACTGGCCGACCGGCCCCGGCCGGAACGACCGCGGCCTGTCCCGCAAGCACGTGCTCGAGTCGATCGACGCCTCGCTGAACCGCCTCGGCACCGACTACCTCGACCTCTACCAGGCGCACCGTTACGACCACGAGACGCCGCTGGAGGAGACGATGCTGGCCTTCGCCGACGTCGTGCGCAGCGGCAAGGCGCTCTACATCGGCGTCTCGGAGTGGCGGGCCGAGCAGATCCGGGCGGCCAAGGCCCTCGCCGACGAGCTCGGGATCCCCCTGGTGTCCAACCAGCCGCAGTACTCCGCGCTCTACCGGGTGCCCGAGGCCGAGGTCATTCCGGCCTCCCGCGAGCTGGGCATCAGCCAGATCGTCTTCTCCCCGATCGCCCAGGGCGTGCTCACCGGCAAGTACCTGCCGGGCCAGCCCGTCCCGGCCGGTTCGCGGGCGACCGACGAGAAGGGCGGCGGGGCGAACATGATCGCCCGCTGGCTGAAGGACGACGTCCTGGAGCGGGTGCAGGAGCTCAAGCCGATCGCCGACGACCTGGGTCTGACGATGGCCACGCTGGCGGTGGCCTGGGTGCTGCAGGAGGAGAACGTGGCGGCGGCGATCATCGGCGCCAGCCGCCCGGAGCAGGTGACCGACAACGTCAAGGCCTCCGGTGTCCGGCTCGACGACGACGTCAAGCGGCGGATCGACGAGGTGCTCGCCCCGGTGGCGCTGACCGACCCGGCGCTGACCAAGAGCCCCGACCCGCGACCCTGAGACCCGGCCGGGCGGGCTCCCGGTCGGAGCCCGCCCGGCCCGGCGGGGTCAGGACGGCCGCTGCTGCGGCTGCGGGGTGGTGGCCGGGCCGCGGCTGTGCGGCGGGCGGTGCCCGGCGAGGTGCCCGGCGTGCGGGGTGGGCGAGGCGTGCTGGGCCGCCCGATGGGCGTCCCGGTGGGCGGGGGTGATCCGCGGCAGCTCACTGGTCAGCCAGCGGACCGGGCGCCGCTGCGCCGGACGCCGGGCGGCCAGGAAGTCCAGTGCGATCGCCGCCGTCCACGACTGGTCGCGGCTGCCGAGCGTCTCGCCGGTCAGCGGCTGGTAGTACTCGGCGAAGTCGCAGTCGATCAGCTGGGAGAGCCCGGCCAGCCGCAGCTGGTTGGCCGCCTCGGTCTCACCGGAGCGGTTGAGCGCCCAGGCCATCAGCCAGTTGAGCACCGGCCACTGCGGCCCGCGCCAGTAGGTCTGCTCCCGGAATGCCGGGGACGCGGGGGAGACCGACGGCATGACCGGCCAGCGCAGCCGGGAGTGCCCGCACCACCGCGGCCCGAGCAGCAGGTCGCGCTGCCGCCGGGTGAGCGCCTCGTCGCCGCCGCACAGCAGCGGGGCGAACCCGGCGGCGCTCTCCACGTCCAGCCACTGGCCGGTGCGCAGGTCCAGGTCGCGGGCCAGCCCGGTCTGCGGGTCGACCGAGCGCAGCACCCCGGTCCGGAACCGGCGGGCGATCGCCCGGGACTGCTCCACGCCCCCGGCCGTGCCGCCGCCGATCCCGAGCTCCTCGCCCATGTCGGCGAGCAGGTCGCTGGCGGCGGCCAGCAGCGCCGACACCAGCACGTCGCCCACGACGAAGTCGCCGGTCGCCCGGTAGGCGGTGTCGTCGTACCGGGAGCGGACCTTCTGCTCCAGCAGCCACAGGTAGCGGGCGTACTCGGCGTCGGTCGGCCGCTGCGACGGGTCGGTGACGTGCGCGAGGTCGGCGCGGACGAACGGCGGCATGTCCGGCTGGGGGTGCACGTTGGCGTACGGGGAGTCCCAGCGCGGGGAGTCGTCCATCCCCGACTCCCAGCCGTGGTGGATCTCCACCAGCCCGTAGGAGTACGGGTCGCGGGCGGTGGCCAGGTACTGGTGCCAGGCCAGCCACTGGTCGAAGGTCTCCCGGACGAACTCCTCGGCGAGCTCCTGGTCCGCCCCGCCCCTCCGGCGGGCGTCGTGCAGGATCCGGGACAGCGCGATCACGTGGATCGGCGGCTGGCAGATGCCGGAGGTCAGCACCCCGGCCGGGCGGGCGGCGGCCACCTGGGTGCGCCAGCGCTCCGGACCGGGGAAGTAGTCGCTGGGCTCGTGGAACAGGATGTGCGGGATCATCCCGGTCGCCCACTGCCCGGACAGCAGGCTGCGCAGCTCGTTCAGTGCCCGCGGCACCGAGACCGTCGCGATGCCCAGCGCCACGAACCCGGCGTCCCAGCTCCACATGTGCGGGTAGAGGGTGGGGGAGGCGACGGTGAAGGCGCCGCGGTCGTTGGCCCGCAGGACGTAGCCGGCGCGGCCGGACATCAGCCCGATCTCCACCGCGCTCGGTTGGGACACGGTCATCTGCAGGTCCGTTCCTCTCGCCGGTGCCCTCTGCGGTGCCCGGCCATCCTCACCCGGAACGCTGGAGGACGACGGACCGTCAGGCACATTTCACGCGAACGTCACGCCGTGGTCGTTGACCGCCACGTCAGCAGTCTCATCCGGCCGGGGCAGGCTCGCGCGGGCGGGTCGGCCGGCCGCCCCACCAGGGTGCCTGGGCCAGCAGGTACAGCAGCACCCCGACCAGGAGCAGCAGCCCGGCCCGCAGCCAGGTGACGGCCTCCTGCTGCGACAGCAGCAGCAGGCACGAGCCGATCGCGAGCACCGGCAGGACGACGGGTGCGGTGAAGTGCTCGGCGGCCACCCGGTCGCGGCGCAGCACGAGCACCGCGACGTTCGTGCTCAGGAAGACCAGCAACAGCAGCAGGACGACGATGTTCGCCAGCGCGCCCAGGTCGCCGACGAGGGTCAGCGACATCGCCACCGCGGTGGTGACCACGATCGCCACCCAGGGGGTGCGCCGGACCGGGAGCACCCGGCCCAGCACCGCGGGCACCAGCCGCTGCTCGGCCAGCCCGAACGCCATCCGGCTGGCCATGATCATGGTGAGCAGGGCGCCGTTGGCGACGGCGATCAGGGCGATGGCGCTGAACAGCTGGTCGGGCACCGCCACCCCGCTGGCCTGCACCACGGCCAGCAGTGGGCCCGTCGAGGCGGCCAGCTCGTCGGCGGGCAGCACGATCGAGGCGACCAGTCCGACGAGCACGTAGACGACCCCGGCGGTGAGCAGGGCACCGAACAGTGCCCGCGGGTAGACCCGCCGCACGTCACGCACCTCCTCGGCGACGTTGGCCGAGACCTCGAAGCCGACGAAGGAGTAGTAGGCCAGGATCGCCGCGGCCAGCACCGCCGTGCCGGGCGCGACCCCGTCGGGGAACTGCACCACCCGGCCCGGGTCGCCGTCTCCGCGGCCGAGCACGATCGCGCCCAGCACGACGACCAGCAGGAGCCCGGACACCTCGACCACGGTCATCACCACGTTGGCCCGTACCGACTCCTGGATGCCGCGGGCGTTGAGCAACGCCACCAGCAGCAGGAACACCAGTGCGGCCGGCACCGCCGGGACGTCGAGGAAGACGCCGAGGTAGTCACCGGCGAAGGCCAGCGACAGGCCGGCGGCGCTGGTGACGCCGGCGGCGAGCATGCAGTAGCCGACCAGGAACGAGAGCAGCGGCTTGCCGAAGGCCCGCTCGGCGAAGACGGCCGAGCCGCCGGCCCGGGGGTACTTGGTGACCAGTTCGGCGTAGGAGGCGGCGGTGAGCAGCGCCAGCAGCAGGGCGAGCAGCATCGGCACCCAGATCGCGCCGCCGGCCTCGCCGGCGATCTCCCCGACCAGCGCGTAGATCCCGGCGCCGAGGACGTCGCCGAGGATGAACAGGTAGAGCAACCGGCCGCTGATCGCCCGGCGCAGCGCGGTGCCGTCGCTGCCGGCCGCGCCGGTCTGCTGATCTTGGTGCTGGGTCACCGGCCGAGTCTGGGTGGGTGCCCCGACAGCGGCAACCGGAGTCCCGGCCCTTCCGGGTGAGCTGCACCGGCCGACGTCTGCCGGTCCCGGCGCGGGCCGGGCAGGCTCGACACGGTTGCACGGCGAGACGAGACGAAGCGGCGGTCCGGGGAGGTGGCGCAGGTGACGGCAGGGACGAGCGACGCGACGCCCGCGCACCCGGCAGGTGGCTGGCGGGTGGCCCTGGACGCCGTCCTGGCCGATCCCGCCCAGCCTCGGCTGGTCTTCCAGCCGATCGTCGACCTGCGTCGCGGCGTGGTCGCCGGGTACGAGGCGCTCTCCCGGTTCGACGGTCCGGCCGGCTGCGGCCCCGACCGGTGGTTCGCCATGGCCGACGAGCTCGGGGTCGGTGCCCGGCTGGAGGCCCGGGTCGTCGCCGCCGTCCTCCGCGCCCGGGCCGACCTGCCCCCGCACCGCTTCCTCAGCGTCAACGTCAGCCCGCACCTGCTCACCGAACCCGCGCTCGCCGACCTGCTGCTGGCTGCCGACGACCTCTCCGGCCTGGTGCTCGAGCTCACCGAGCACGTGCCGGTGGAGGACACCGGCCCGCTCGTCGAGCTGCTGGACCGGCTGCGGGCAGTGGGCGCGGCGATCGCCCTGGACGACGCCGGCTCGGGCTACTCGGGTCTCCAGCAGCTCGCGCTGCTGCGTCCGGACTTCGTCAAGCTCGACCGCACCCTGGTCGACCACGCCGACCGGGACGAGGCCAAGCTGGCCCTCGCCGAGCTGCTGGGCACCTACGCCGGCCGGCTGGACGCCTGGCTGCTGGTCGAGGGGATCGAGCGGCCCGAGGAGCTGGAGGCGTTCGTCCGGCTCGGGGTGCCGCTGGCCCAGGGGTACCTGCTGGCCAGACCCGGACCGGGCTGGCCCGAGCTCGCCCCCGGCGTCGCCGACCGGCTGCGGGTGCTGGCCAGCCGGACCGCCCTCGTCGACCAGGTGGCCCCGCTGCTGGAGGTCGCGCCGTCCGTGCGCTCGGCGGACCCCGCCGGTGACCCGGCCGCGCTGACCGCGGCGGAGGCGCTGCTGGCCGCCGACCCCGGGCTGGACGTCGTGGTGGCCGTCGACGACCTGGCCTGCCCGGTGTACCTGGTCCGCGCCGGGTTGCGGCACGGCGACCCCGGCCTGCAGATCGTGCCGATCAGCCTGCGGGTCCGCCCGTCGGCCCCGCTGGCGGAGGTCGCGACCCGGGCCATGACCCGGGTGGTCGCCCGCCGGTTCGACCCGGTGCTGTGCGTCGACGAGGTCGGTCGGCTGCTGGGGCTCGTGCGACCCGAACGGATGACCCTCCGGCTGGCCGAGCTGCATCGCGGCCCGGCTCCGGTCGATGTCCCGGACGAGCCCACCCGCTGCCCGGCCGACACCGCTGGGCCCCTGATCTCCGGAGGACCCCGATGAAGGAGTTCGACTGCGCCGACGTCGTCCCCGGCTGCGGAGCCAGCTTCCGCGCCCCGACGTCCGGTGAGCTGGTCGCGCACGGCCGGCTGCACGCCGAGCGCGCGCACGGCAAGACCGAGCCGGACATGCCGGCGGTGGACGTCGTCGTCCGCGCGGCGATCCGCGACGTCCGCTGAGGCGGTCGGCCGAGGTCAGCCCTTCTCGGCCGCGGCCCGGTGGGCCTTGACGACCACGAGCACGTCCTCGCTCTGCAGGGTGCCGATCAGCGGGTCGTCGAAGCGCAGGGTGCGCCCGCCGCGGGCCACCGACAGGACGACGTCCCGCAGCTGACGCGGCGCCAGACCGACCTCGGACTGGGTGACCGTGCGCTGGGCCAGGTCCAGCCCCCGCCCGCTGGTCAGCAGGTCCTCGACGACCGCGACCACGCCGGGCTGGTCGGTCGATAGACCGAGCAGGCGTCCGGAGGTGGCCGAGGAGGTGATCACCGAGTCGGCGCCGGACTGGCGCAGCAGGCTGGCGTTCTCCTCCTCGCGGACACTCGCGGTGATCGGCACCGTCGGGTTGAGCTGCCGCACGGTCAGGGTGATCAGCACGGCGGCGTCGTCGCGGTCGGCCGCCACGATGACCGCCCGGGCCTTCTCCACCGACGTGCGGCGCAGCACCTCCATCCGACCGGCGTCACCGAGCACGCCGGTGAACCCGGAGGCGGTGGCCTCGTCGATGGCCTGGGGCGAGGGGTCGACGACGAGGATGTGCTCGGCGTCGGTGCCCGTGCTGAGCAGGGCGCGGATGGCGCTGCGGCCCTTGGTGCCGTAACCGCACACGATGACGTGCTGGCGCACGCGAGACCTCCAGCGTCGGATCTGGAACTCCTCCCGGGAGCGCGCGGTGAGCGCCTCCAGGGTGGTGCCGATCAGGATGAGCAGGAACATGACGCGCAGCGGCGTGATCAGCACGATGTTGACCAGCCGCGCGCCGGGGGTGACCGGGACGATGTCGCCGTAGCCGGTGGTGGAGAGGCTCACGGTGGCGTAGTACGTGGCGTCGAGCAGGCTGATCTCGCCGCCCTGGTTGTCCGCGTAGCTGTCCCGGTGCAGGTAGACGATCAGCACGGTGGCGATCAGCACGGTGGCGGCGATCACCACCCGGCGCCAGACCTGCCGGGCCGGGGACTCCTCGGTGTGCGGCAGGTGGACGCCGCTGTGGTCCTGGTTCACGATGCCCCGTTCACCCTGCCCCGTTCACCGGACAGATCGCTCGCACGTCACCGGCCGGACGATAGCCGCCGTCGCTGGGTGTCGCGGGGTGGCCGGTCACTCAACCGGGGGTGTCGGCCGCTCCGGGGTTCGGCTGCGGCCCGCCGTCCCGGCCCACTCCGGGTGGTGGCTGGACGGCGGCCAGCACCCGCTCCAGCAGGCCGTGCAGCGTCGCCGCCTCGTCGTCGGTCAGTCCCAGGACGGCGGGGCGGCCCAGCTCGGCCAGCACCGGGCCGGCGGCCAGCAGCGCCCGGTGCCCGGCCTCGGTGAGGTGCACCTCGGACTTCTGCCCGCGGCGGACGGGGCCGGGCCGCTCGACCCAGCCGGCGTCGACCAGCCCGTGCAGCAGGGTGCTCATGCTCTGCGGCGTCAGCTGGAGCCGGCGGGCCAGCTCCGCGGAGGTGAGCGTGTGGGCGCGGGCCAGGTGGACCAGCACCACGAAGGTGTGCGGCCGCAGCCCGACGCTGGCCAGCTCCCGGGTGAAGAGGGCGTTGACCGCCGCGCCGGCCCGGGCGAGGGCGTAGGCGGGGATGCCGGCCGGGTCGTCGGCGAGCCAGCGCGGCAGCTCCGCCCCCGGACCGACTCCGTCCACTGGCTCCTCCACGCAGGACACCGTAGGTTGCCGACAGAGCATCAGTCTCCTGATGGTCGGGGTCGAGGAGGAGAAGATGGGCGCACTGGCCGACTGGGTGCTCGGGCACCGCCGGATCGTGGTGCTCGCCTGGCTGGCGCTCGCGGTCGTGGGCGGTGTGCTCGCGCCGACCACGATCGACCGGCTGGGGTTCGACTTCTCCACCCCCGGTCAGCCGGCCTACGAGGCGAACCAGGCCATCACCCAGCAGTTCGGCAACGGCGGGGGCGCCGACCCGCTGGTGGTCACCGTCCCCCTGCCCGAGGGCAGCACCGTCGCGGAGAACCGGGACGAGCTCGCCGGCGTCGTCGACCGGCTGCGGCAGCCCGGCTGGCGGGTGGCCGGCCCGCTCGACGAGGGCGCGGCCGCCGACGTGCTCGCCGCCGAGGGCACCGCGGTCGCGCTGGTCTGGCCCCCGGCGGTCGAGGGACCGGCGCCCTACGCGGCCGCGCTGCCCCAGCTGGAGGGGGCGCTGCAGGGGGTCACCGTGGCCGGGGCCGAGCCGGTCGTCACCGGCACCCCGGTGCTGGCCGAGGGCGGCGGTGAGGAGCGCCCGATCATCGTGGAGATCGCGCTCGGCGCCGGCGGGGCGATCGTCGTCCTGGCGCTGGTGTTCGGCTCGCTGCTGGCGCTGGTGCCGCTGCTGGTCGCCGCGGTGGCGATCACCACGACCTTCCTGCTGGTGCTCGTCCTGACCACGGTCACCGACGTCAGCTTCATCGTGCAGTACCTGGTCGGGCTGATCGGCCTGGGCGTGGCGATCGACTACTCGCTGCTGGTGGTCATGCGCTGGCGGGAGGAGCGCGCCGCCGGCGCCGACGACCTGGTCGCGGTGCGCACCGCGATGACCACCGCCGGGCGGGCGGTCGTGTTCAGCGGGGTCACCGTCGCGATCTCGCTGCTGTCCCTGGTGGTGCTGCCGCTGCCCTTCCTCCGCACGGTCGGCTTCGGCGGGCTCTTCATCCCGCTGGTCAGCGTGCTCGTCGCGCTCACCCTGCTGCCGGTCGTGCTCGCCTCGGTCGGGCCCCGGCTGGAGTGGCCGCGGCGCCGGCTGCACGGCACGGAGAGCCGCACCTGGCACCGGATCGGGACGACGGTGGTGCGGCACCGCTGGGTGTCCGCGCTGCTGGCCACCGCGCTCCTGCTGCTGCTCGCCTCGCCCGTCCTCGGCATCAAGCTGGGCACCCCACAGGTCTCGGCCATCGCCACCGGGTCGTCCCCGGCGGCGACCGCCTTCCAGCAGCTCACCGGCGACGGCCTGCCCGAGGGGCTGGCCCGGCCCGTCGAGGTGCTCACCGACGACCGCGCCGCGGCCGTCGAGCGGCTGTCCGAGGTCGCGGGCGTGGCCGGGGTGCTGGCGCCGGCGGGGGAGTCGTGGGAGCAGGGCGGGACGGGGCTGGTGGACGTCGTCCTCGCCGACGACCCGTCGTCCACGGCCGGCCGGGAGGCGCTGACCGCCGTCCGTGCGGCCGCCGACGAGCTCCCCGGCGCCCGGGTCGGTGGCACCGCGGCCGGCGACGCCGACTCGGTCGAGGCGATCTACGGCAACGCCTGGTGGGTGCTGCCGCTGGTCGTCGTCATCACCTTCGCGCTGCTCGCCCCGGCGCTGCGGTCGATCTGGCTGCCGGTCAAGGCGCTGCTGCTCAACGTCGTGTCGATCGCGGCCGCCTACGGGATGACCGTGTGGATCTGGCAGGAGGGGAACCTGACCGACCTGCTCTTCGGCGCCTCCGCGACCGGCACGCTCACCTTCTGGGTGCCGGTGGCCGCGTTCTCGTTCCTGTTCGGGCTGTCGATGGACTACGAGGTGTTCATCCTGTCCCGGATCCGGGAGGGCCGGGACGCGGGGATGAGCACCGACGAGGCGACCGTGCACGGCGTGGCGTACACCGGCCGGCTGGTCACCTCCGCGGCGCTGATCCTCTTCCTGGCCTTCGTCGCGCTCTCCACGGTGCCGGTGGTCGACGTGAAGATCTTCGCCACCACGCTGGCGCTGGGCATCCTGCTCGACGCCACCGTCGTGCGCGGGGTGCTCACGCCTGCGCTGGTCGCGCTGTTCGGCGAGGTCAACTGGTGGTGGCCGTTCAGTCGGTCCCGCCGGCGGCCGGCTCATGCGCGCCCACGGCACGCTCACGCGCGCTCAACTCGCGCTTGAGCACCTTGCCGGCCGGCGACACCGGCAGGGCGTCGACGAAGACGACGTCCCGCAGCCGCTTGTACGGCGTCACCTGCTCGTTGACCACCGCCATCACGCCCTCCGCGGTCAGCGCCGCACCGGCGGCGTCGGCCCGCCGCACCACGTAGGCGACCGGCAGCTCGCCGGCCTCCGGGTCGGGCCGGCCGACCACCGCGGCGGCCGCCACCCCGGGGGTGCCGAACAGGATCTCCTCCAGCTCGCGCGGGAAGACGTTGTAGCCCTTGTAGAGCAGCATGTCCTTGGTGCGGTCGACGATCGCCAGGTAGCCGTCGGCGTCGAGCACCCCGACGTCGCCGGTGTGGAACCAGCCGTCGGGGTCGATCGACTCCGCAGTCGCGTCCGGGCGCCCGGCGTACCCGCGCATCAGCTGCGGGCCGCGCAGGCAGACCTCGCCGCGCTCCCCGGCCGGCAGCGGGTCGCCGCCGCCGAGCGGTCGGATGCTGACCTCGGTGTCCGGCAGCGGGACGCCGACCGTGCCGGCCTTGCGGATGCCCGAGGTGTGCGGCGGGTTGCCGGTCGCCATCATCGTCACCTCGGTCAGCCCGTAGCCCTCGGCGATCACCACCCCGGGCACCAGCGCCGCCATCCGTTCGATCAGCGGCACCGGCAGCGGCGCCGCACCGCTGGAGAACCCGCGCACGCTGGACAGGTCGGCGTCGGCGATCCCGGGGACCTGCAGCAGTGCGACGAACACCGGCGGCGCCCCGCCGATGCTGGTCACCCGGTACCGGACGGCGTCGGCGACGTAGAGCGCCGGGTCGAACCGGTCGTGGACCACGACGGTGGAGCCGCTGAGCACCTGCCCGTTGAGGTAGCCGATCACCCCCATCGCGTGGAACCAGGGCGTCAGGTTGATCAAGGTGGCGGTGCCGAGGCGGGTGGGGTGCTCGGCCGGGCTGCTGAACTGGTCCAGCGTGACGTCGCCCGCGGCGTCCAGGGCGGGTACCGAGCCGGTGGTGAAGCAGGCCGACTGCAGCACGTTGGTGACCACGGCCCGGTGCGGCAGCTCCACGCCCTTGCTCACCCCGGTGGTGCCGCCGGTGTAGGCAAGGTGCGCCAGGGCGGTGACCGGGTCGAGGTCCGCGTCGCGGTGGGCGTCGGTCGGGTCGGCGGCCAGCAGGTCGCCGAGGGAGACGGCGTCCGGCAGGTCGGCGAGGTCGACGGCGGCGGACGGGTCGGCGATCTGCTGCGGGCCGGTGACCACCACGGTCTGCACCGCCGTGCCGGCCAGCGCCGCGCGGACGACGGGCAGCACCGGTTCCCAGGTGACCAGTGCCCGGGCGCCGGCGTCGGCCAGCTGGTGCGCCAGCCCGGCCGGCGGGAGCAGCGGGTTGGTGGGGGAGAAGGTCGCCCCGGCCAGCAGCACGCCGTAGTAGACGGCCGGGTACTGCAGGCAGTTCGGCAGGTGCACGGCCACCACGTCGCCCCGGCCGATGCCGCGGGCGGCGAGCCCGGCGGCCACCGCGTGTGCCCGGCGGCCGAGCTCGGTGAACGACAGCGCCACGTCGTGGTGGACGAAGGCCGTCCGGTCGCCCCAGCGGCGCACCGCGGCCCGCAGCACCGAGCCCACCGGGACGAGCGGGTAGTCCAGCGAGCGGGGCAGCCCGGGGGGCCAGGGGGACCGCTCGGCAGCCGGCTCGTTCGGTGTCGTGGTGGTGCCGTGGGCCTGCGTCGTCGTCATCCGTCGTCCTCCCGCGCAGCGTCGTTGCTGAGGCCTCAGGGTGGCGTACGTCACCCTCTGCGTCGAGACCGACGTCGTGCGTCAGGATGGCCCGATGAGCTCCCAGCGCACGGCCCTGGTCCTCGGTGGCGGCGGCATCACCGGCATCGCCTGGGAGATCGGGATCGTCGCCGGGCTCGCCGAGGCCGGCATCGACCTGACCACCGCCGACCTCGTCGTCGGCACCTCGGCGGGCTCGGTGGTCGGGGCCCTGCTCACCACCGGCGCCGACGTCGAGTCGTTGCACGCGCGACAGCTGGAGCCGGTCGGTCCGCACGAGCGCGCATCCCGACTCGGCCGCGGCACGCTGGCCCGCTACGGGTTGGCCATGCTGCTGGCCCGCCGCGACGACGCGGCCTTCCGCCGCCGGATCGGGCAGCTGGCGCGCACCGCCGCCGACACCGGCCGGACGCCTTCGGAGGAGGAGCGCCGGGCCGCGATCGACGCCCGGCTCGCCGGGGCGCAGTGGCCCGACCGACCGCTGGTGGTCACCGCCATCGACACCGCCGACGGTGAGTTCACCACCTTCACCCGGAAGTCCGGGGTCGACCTGGTCACCGCGGTGGGCGCGAGCTGCGCGGTCCCGGGCGTCTACCCACCGGTGACCGTCGGCGACAAGCGGTACATGGACGGCGGCATGCGCTCCACGGCCAACGCCGACCTGGCCGCCGCCTACGACCGGATCGTGGTGATCGCGCCGCTGCCGCGCGGCACCGGCCCGATGGCCAGCGTCGACGCCCAGGTCACCGGCCTGGTCAGCCGGGTCGCCGTCGTCTCCCCGGACCAGGCGAGCCGGTCCGCCATCGGCAAGAACGTGCTCGACCCCGCCGCCCGCGCCCCCTCGGCCCGCGCCGGGCGCACCCAGGCGGCCAGCGTCGCCGCCCGGGTAGCCGACGTGTGGCAGGGCTGACCCACGCCGACCGGACGAGAGGACAGGCCATGACCGCACCAGTGCTCACCGAGGTGACCGACGGGGTCGGGGTGCTGACCTTGAACCGGCCGGAGGCGAAGAACGCCGTCGACCTGGCGACGACCGAGGCGCTGGCGGCCGCGATCGACGAGTTCGAGGCCCGGGACGACGTCGCCGTCCTCGTGCTGACCGGCGCCGGCGGGACCTTCTGCGCAGGCATGGACCTCAAGGCCTTCGCCCGCGGCGAGCGCCCGCGGATCGAGGGCCGCGGGTTCGCCGGGCTCACCGAGGCGCCGCCGGCCAAGCCGCTGATCGCCGCGGTCGAGGGCTGGGCGCTGGCCGGCGGCTGCGAGCTGGCCCTGAGCGCGGACCTGGTGGTGGCCGCCCGGGACGCCCGGTTCGGCATCCCGGAGGTCAAGCGGGGGCTGTTCGCCGCCGGCGGCGGGGTGTTGCGGCTGGCCAAGGCGCTGCCCTACCAGCGGGCGATGGAGATGGCGCTGACCGGTGACCCGCTGCCCGCCGAGGAGGCGCACCGGTTCGGCCTGGTCAACGTCCTCACCGAGCCAGGCGGTGCGCTGGCCGGGGCGCGGGAGCTGGCCGCGCGGATCGCGGTCAACGGCCCGCTCGGGGTCCGGGCCAGCAAGCAGCTGATCGCCGGGTCGGTGGGCTGGACCGACAAGGCCGCGCTCGAGGGCCAGCGGGAGCTGGCCGACCGGGTGTTCGGCTCGGCCGACGCGCTGGAGGGCGCCCGGGCCTTCGCCGAGAAGCGCCCCCCGGTCTGGCGCGGCGAGTGACAGCCCAGCGGGCTTCCCGGGCCGGGGAAGCCCGCTGGGCTGTCACTCGGTGAGTGCGGCGGCCCCAGCGCCGGCGGCGACTCGCCGGGCGACTCGCCGACGCGCCGACCGACTTCACCCGGTGTTCGCCGCGCATTGCCTGTGCGACGGCTGAGGCCCCACTGTGCTGGGTGGCGGGCCGCCGGCGATGGTCGCCGTCCGAGCCCGTGGGGGTCCCGATGAGCCGTACGTCCCGGCTGTCCGCCGCTGTGCCGACCGCCCTGCTCGCCGTCCTGCTGTCCCTGGTGGTCGCCCCGGCGTCCTCGGCCACTCCGCCGAGCAGTGCCGACCACGGTGTCGACCCTGCCGAGGACCTGCTGGTCATCGGTCACCGGGGGGCCTCCGGCTACCGGCCGGAGCACACGTTGGCCTCCTACGAGCTGGCCGCCCGGATGGGCGCGGACTACATCGAGTGCGACGTGGTCAGCACCGCCGACGCGGTGCTGGTCTGCCGGCACGAGAACGAGATCTCCGGCACCACCGATGTCGCCGATCGCCCGGAGTTCGCCGACCGGCAGACGACCAAGACGGTCGACGGCGTCGAGCTGACCGGCTGGTTCACCGAGGACTTCACGCTGGCCGAGCTGCAGACGCTGCGCGCGGTCGAGCGACTGCCCGAGCTGCGGGAGGAGAACACCCTCTACGACGGCCTCTTCGCGGTGCCGACCCTGGACGAGTTCCTGGAGCTGCGCGCCGACCTCAGCCGTGAGCTGGACCGGGAGATCGGGGCCTACATCGAGACCAAGCACCCGACCTACTTCGACTCGATCGGGCTGTCGCTGGAGGAGCCGCTGCTCGCCGACCTGCGCGAGGCGCGCGTCGACCGCCGCCACTCGCCGGTCTTCCTGCAGTCCTTCGAGACGACGAACCTCCGTGAGCTGGACGCGGCTGGCGTCAAGGTGCCGCTGGTGCAGCTGCTGTCGGCCAGTGGTGCCCCGGCCGACCTGGTCGCCGCGGGCCAGCCGTACACCTACGCCGACCTCTCCAGCCCCGAGGGCCTGGCCGTGATCGCCCGCTACGCCGACGGGGTGGGCCCGGAGAAGTCGCAGGTGATCCCGCTGGAGGACGACGGGACGCTGGGTGAGCCGACCTCCTTCGTCGCCGACGCCCACGCCGTCGACCTGCTCGTGCACCCGTACACGTTCCGCAACGAGAACGCCTTCCTGCCGGCCGAGCTCGACGAGGGCACCGACCCGGCGGCCTACGGCCAGGCGATCGCCGAGCAGCTGGCGTTCTGGGAGGCCGGCGTGGACGGCATCTTCACCGACAACCCGGACACCGGCGTGCTCACCCGCGACCTGTTCCTGGACGCGGACGTCGAGCTGGCGCCGGCCGCCTGACGCAGCCGCGGGCGGGCCACCCGGCCCGCCCGCGGTCAGGGCGCGCCGAGTGACAGCCCGGCGGGCTTCCCCGGCCCGGGAAGCCCGCTGAGCTGTCACTCGCCGAGTACGGCGGCGATCCTCGCGAGCAGCTCGGCGGGGGAGTGCAGGTCGGCGGCGGTGACGAACAGGACCCGCCAGCCTGCGGCCTGGAGGGCCTCGATCCGCCGGCGGTCCGCGGCGACGCGGGTGGTGTGCCACGCGCCCTCGTACTCCAGCGCGATGCGGCGCTCCGGCCAGCCGAAGTCGACCCGCGCCAGGAACACCCCGCCGTGCCGGACGACGTGCTGGGCCACCGGTGGTGGCAGTGCCGACCGGGAGAGCAGCAGCCGGAGCCGGGTCTCCGGAGGTGAGGCGGCCAGCCCGTCGGCGAGTGCGCACGCCGTCCGGGCCCGGCGGCACCCGCGGCCGGTCAGCTCGGCGGCCGTCATCCGCAGGGTCGCCAGCGTGGTGGTCCGCGCCGCCACGAACCGGTCCAGCAGGACGACGCCCTCATCGAGGGGGAGCCGTCCGGCGAGCTCCAACGCGGTCGTCTCCGGCGCGGTCGCGCGGACCCCCTCGACGGGACGCACCCGCTCTCCGGGGAGGACGCGGCGGCGCACCGCCACTCCGGGAGTGGCGCCACGGGGCGTCCCCGGCGCGACGGTCACCTCCACGTCGTCCTCCGGCCGGGCGAGGTCGGTCAGCCCCCAGAGCTCCGCGGCGCTGACCCCGGAGACGACGCCGTGCGGGAGCAGCAGCCGGCCCACCGCCCGGGCGCGGACGGCGTGCGTGACCTCGAGGGTGGCGTCGGCGTAGACGTCGGGGAACAGCCGCACCCAGGCGCCGCTGCGCAGGTCGTCGCGGGTCAGCAGGCCGCCGCGGACGGCTGCCGTGCCGCGGAAGACGCGGCCGCGGAGTCGCTCGGGACGGCGGGTCGGGCGGGGCACCGTCGCACCCTGCCGCAGCAGGGCAGGTCGCCGCTGCCGCCGTCCACAGCCGGTGAGTGGCAGCGCAGCGGGCTTCCCCGGCCCGGGAAGCCCGCTGCGCTGTCACTCGGTGCGGGCGGCTACGCCTCGTCGTTCAGGTGGCGCAGCAGGGTCTCGCCGATGTCCTGCATGGCGGCGACCTGCTCCGGGCTGAGCTGGTCGAACAGGTGGCTGCGCACGCTCTCCACGTGCACCGGAGCCGCACCCTCCAGGGCTGCGAACCCCTCGTCGGTGAGGACGGCGAGCTGCCCACGCCCGTCCTCGGGGCAGACCTGCCGGCGCACCCACCCGCGCTCCTCGAGCCGGGAGACCGCGTGGGACAGTCGGCTGCGGGAGGACAGGCAGCGTTCGGCGAGCTGGCTCATCCGCAGCTGCCGGCCCTCGGTCTCCGACAGCTGGACGAGGATCTCGTAGTAGGCGTGCGAGATGCCCGTCTCCCGGGTCAGCTCGCGGTCGAGCCGGTCGTCGAGCAGCATCCAGCTGTACAACCAGGCGCGCCAGGCGCGCTGTTCCTCGGCGTCCAGCCAGCGCGTCGTGGTCGCGGCGGCTGCGCCCGCCGCCCGCGTCGCGGGGGACACGTCACTCGTCATGGTGCGAGGGTACTGGCGGAATACTCAAGCATTCAACTACGCTACCGCCGGACGCAGACAGTCAAACGCTCAACCACTCGGAGGTCACCATGGCCAGCACCACCCAGATCCCCGGTTACGTCGTCGGCACGTGGGACATCGACGCCTCCCACTCCACGGTGGGCTTCTCGGTCCGCCACATGATGGTCAGCAAGGTCCGCGGCTACTTCCGGGAGTTCTCCGGCGAGATCGTCACCGCCGAGGACCCGTCGCAGTCCGCGGTGCACGCCACGATCGACATGGACTCGATCGACACCCGCCAGGAGCAGCGCGACGCGCACATCAAGTCCGCGGACTTCTTCGACGTCGGCAACCACACGGTCATGGAGTTCCGCTCCACCGGCGTGCGCAACAAGGGCGAGGACTGGGTCGTCGAGGGCGACCTGACGATCAAGGGCATCACCAAGCCGGTCACCCTGGCCCTGGAGCTCAACGGCTTCGGCCCGGACGCCTACGGCGGCACGCGCGCCGGGTTCTCCGGCAAGACCTCCATCTCCCGCAAGGAGTTCGGCGTCGACATCGACATGCCGATGGACGGCGGCGGCGTCGTCGTCGGCGACAAGATCGAGGTCGAGCTCGAGATCGAGGGCGTGCTCCGCACCGCCTGAGGAAGGACCCCGTCCTCCTGAGGACGGCCCTGACAGCAGAGCTCCCACCCGGCCGGGTGGGAGCTCTGCTGCGTCTCAGGGCTGGGCGGGCAGGCGCTGGCGCCCGGTCTGCCGCCGGCCCTCGGTGAGCAGCGCACCCAGCCGGTCGCCGGTCACCGGCGGGGAGAGGTGGTGGCCCTGGGCGTAGGAGCAGCCCACCCGGCGGGCCAGCTCCAGCTGCTCGGCGGTCTCCACCCCCTCGGCGAGCACCGCCATGTCCAGCGCGGCGCCCAGGGCGGCGACCGCGCCGAGGAGCGCGCCAGGGGCCGTGGCGACGGCCGTCAGTGGCCCGGCGACGAGTGCGCGATCGGCCTTCAGCACGTCCGCGGGCAACGAGGCCACCGCCGCCAGGGAGCTGTACCCGGCTCCGAAGTCGTCGATGGCGATCCGGACGCCGTGGGCGCGCAGGGCCCGGAACTGGGCCACCGCGTGCTCGGGATCGCGCGCCAGCGCCGTCTCGGTCAGCTCCAGCACGAGGCTCCCCGGGTCCAGGTCGCGCCCGACCAGCGCCTCGAGGACGTCGTCGACGAGCGTGCCGGAGGAGAGGTGGACGGCGCTCACGTTGACCGCCACGGTCAGCTCGTGCCCCTCGGTCCGCCACACCACGGCCTGGTCGATCACCCTCCGCAGCAGCCAGCGGGTGATCGGCACGATCGCCCCGGTCTCCTCGGCGATCGGGACGAACCCGGCGGGCTCCAGTCGGCCGCGGTGCGGGTGGTCCCAGCGCAGGAGCGCCTCGCACCCGGTCACCTCGCCGCTGGGCAGGTGCACCACTGGCTGCCAGTGCACGGTCAGCTGGTCCAGCGCTGCCGCGTTCCGCAGGTGGCTGACGACCTGCCACCGGTCCTCCAGGGTCGCGCGCAGCGCCGGGGTGAAGTGCAGGTGCTGGTCCCGGCCGTCGGACTTCGCGGCGTACATCGCGGCGTCGGCGTCCCGGAGCAGGTCCTCGGGCCCGGTGTGCGCCGGGTCGGAGGTGGCCGTCCCGATGCTGGCGGTCAACGACAGCCGGGTCCCGGCCAGCTCGAAGGGGTCGTCGAAGACCGCGCGGAACCGCCGGGCCAGCAGCTCCCCGGCTCCGGCGTCGCAGTCGCGGGCGACCACGACGAACTCGTCCCCGCCCAGCCGGCCGACCACGTCGGTGGCGCGGGTCCGCTGCGACAGCCGGGCCGCCAGCTCCTGCAGCAGCAGGTCGCCGGCCGAGTGCCCGAGCGAGTCGTTGACCTGCTTGAACCCGTCGACGTCCAGGTACAGGACGGTCACCGGGCCGCCGTCCTCGGCCAGCGCCCCGGCGATCGTCTCGTGCAGGGCGGCCCGGTTGGGCAGCTCGGTGAGGTGGTCGTGGCGGGCCTGCCAGGCGGCCTGCTGTTCGGCGCGCACCCGGTCGGTGATGTCGGTGTGGGTGACGACGACGCCCGGTCCGCCGTCCACCGGGAAGGCCTGCAGGTGCCACCAGCTGCCGGACGGTGCGGTGCCGGCGGCGGGCGGTTGGCAGTAGTCGAGGGAGAAGGACGGCGCCCGCCGCTCCAGCACCGCCTCCAGGCCCTCGACCGCGATCCGGGCGTCGGCGTCGCCCGTGGCGGCCAGCGCCCGGCAGGCGGCCAGGTAGTCGTCGCCGGTCTGGCACGCGGCCGGCCGCCCCGCCGTCGTCGTCCCCAGGGCCCAGGCCGCGTTGGTGGTCAGGATCGTCCCGTCACCGTCGAGGATGGCCGTCCGGGCCGGTAGGGCATTGAGCACCGACCGGACCAGCGACGACTCCGCGGCCCGCTCCTCGTCCAGGGTGCGGCGTTCGTGCACGTCGCGGAAGAAGAGGACCAGGTCGTCGAGGACGGGGTAGGTCCGCACCTCGAACCACCGGTCCAGCGGTTCGTAGAAGAACTCCAGATGCTGGCTCTCACCCGTCGCCCGGGCCCGGCGGACCGACTCCTGCCACGCGGCACCGGGCCCGTCCGGGAACTGGGTCCACAGCACCTGGCCGACGAGCTCGGCGGCCGTCCGCTCCAGCAGCCGCTCGGCGGCGGCGTTGACCCAGGTGTAGCGGTACTCGGCGTCCAGGAAGCAGACCGCCTCGCTGATCGAGGTCAGCGCCTCCGTGGTCCGCGCGCGCCAGGACCCGTCGGCCACCCACGGTGGTGGCTCGATGTGCTGGGTCATCGGCGACTCCTCGCACCGTCCGACGGACTCGGACGGCGAACCGTACCGCCCAGGACCACCGATCAGCCTGCGCTGCGCCCGGCCGCCCGCAGGGAACGCGCAGGTGGACGACGGACCTCCGTCGACGCTGGGCCGCCGCCCGGGAGCGACCCCACCGGCCCGCGGACGCTGGGACACTGGGCGGCATGTCGACCTCGACCCTCAGTCGCGTGCAGACCCGCTTCCCGTCGGCCGTCGCGGTGGCCGTCGGACTGGCCGCCGGGTTCGGCGTGGCCCAGGGCACCGGGGTGCGGGCGCTCGGCGGCGTCGTTTTCGCCGCGGGGGGTCTGGCCGCCGGCTGGCTCTGGTACCGCCGTCGCGGGGCGGGGATCGCCGCCGTGCTGGCGGTCGGCTACGTGGCCGCCTTCGTCCTGGCGCACGTGCTGGCGATCGGCGTCGGCTGGCCGGCCTGGCTGGCGGTCGGGCTGGTCACGGTGGTCGCCGCCGCGGTGTCCTGGGTGGTGGCAGACCGGCCGTCGTCGTGAGGCCTCGGTCCAGAGGCTCGTCCCGAGCCTGCGAGGGATGAGGGGGACCAAGTTGCTCCAAGAGTGGTAGACCGGTCACAGCCGCCCGGCGGGGGACTGACGTCCCCTACCATGGGAAGGTCTCGGCCGCCCGTGCCGTTGCACCTGTCGCGCGCCGCTGCGCGCAGACCCCCACGCGATCCCCCTGAGGTGCCTCTCCGCATGCCCACCCGCAACGACCTGCGCAACGTGGCGATCGTCGCCCACGTCGACCACGGCAAGACGACCCTGGTCGACGCCCTGCTCCGGCAGGCCGGTGCTCTGGGCCGTGCCAAGGGCGAGGGAACCGACAACGACTCGACCCAGGACCGGGTCATGGACTCGATGGACCTCGAGCGCGAGCGCGGGATCACCATCCTGGCCAAGAACACCGCGATCCACCTGCGCGACGACGAGGGCAACCCGGTCGTCGTGAACATCGTCGACACCCCCGGCCACGCCGACTTCGGTGGCGAGGTCGAGCGCGGCCTGTCGATGGTCGACGGCGTCGTCCTGCTCGTCGACGCCTCCGAGGGCCCGCTGCCGCAGACCCGGTTCGTGCTGCGCAAGGCGCTCGCCAAGGGGATGCCGGTCATCCTCGCGGTCAACAAGACCGACCGGCAGGACGCCCGCATCGAAGAGGTCGTCGACGAGTGCTACGAGCTGTTCCTGGAGCTGCTCGAGGACGCCGGGCTCCCCGCAGAGGCGCTGGAGTTCCCGATCGTCTACTGCAACGGCCGCACCGGCCAGGCCTCGCTGAACAAGCCCGAGAACGGCACCGTCCCGGACAGCGAGGACCTCGGCCCGCTGGTCAAGACCCTGCTGGACACCATCCCGGCGCCGGTCTACGACGCCGAGGAGCCGCTGCGCGCGCAGGTCACCAACCTCGACGCGTCCCCGTTCCTGGGCCGGCTCGCGATGCTGCGCATCCACTCCGGTGAGATGAAGCGCGGCCAGCAGGTCGCGTGGTGCAAGGTCGACGGCACCATCGACCGGGTCAAGATCACCGAGCTGCTGGTCACCGAGGGCCTCACCCGCACCCCGGCCGAGAGCGCCGGCCCCGGCGAGCTGGTCGCGATCGCCGGCATCGAGGACATCATGATCGGCGACACCCTCGCCGACCCGAACGACCCGCGCCCGCTGCCGCCGCTGACCGTCGACGAGCCGTCGATCTCCATCACCATCGGGATCAACACCTCGCCGCTGTCGGGCAAGTCGGGCAAGAAGGTCACCGCCCGGCTGATCAAGAACCGCCTGGACCAGGAGCTGGTCGGCAACGTCTCGGTGCGGATGCTGCCCACCGAGCGCCCCGACACCTGGGAGATGCAGGGCCGCGGCGAGCTGGCCCTGGCGATCCTGGTCGAGCAGCTGCGCCGCGAGGACTTCGAGCTCACCGTCGGCCGCCCGACCGTGGTCACCAAGGAGATCGACGGCAAGCTGCACGAGCCGGTGGAGCGGGTCACCATCGACACCCCCGGTGAGTACGTCGGCACCCTCACCCAGGCGCTGGCCGTCCGGCGCGCGCGGCTGGAGAACCTGGTGCACCACGACACCGGCTGGGCGCGGATGGAGTACATCGCGCCGTCCCGTGGGCTGATCGGGTTCCGCACCGAGTTCCTCACCGAGACCCGGGGCACCGGCGTCTTCAACCACCAGCTCGAGGGCTACGAGCCGTGGCTGGGCGACATGCGCGCCCGGCCCACCGGCTCGCTGGTCGCCGACCGCTCCGGCGTGGCGACGACGTACTCGATGTTCTCGCTGCAGGAGCGCGGCCAGATGATGGTCGAGCCGGCCACCGAGGTGTACGAGGGCATGATCGTCGGGGAGAACTCCCGTCCCGACGACATGGACGTCAACATCACCAAGGAGAAGAAGCTCACCAACATGCGCAAGTCCACCTCCGAGGAGCTGGAGCGGCTCATCCCGCCGCGGATCCTCAACCTGGAGCAGGCGCTGGAGTTCTGCGCCGAGGACGAGTGCGTGGAGGTCACCCCCGGCACGGTGCGGGTGCGCAAGGTGGAGCTGGACCAGACGATCCGCGGGCGCTCCAAGAACCGGAAGCCCAAGCCCTGACGAAGGACCCCCTCGCCCCCCACCGCTCGCAGGCTCGCGGCGGGGCCCTGCGAGGGGGCCGGACGAGCTGACCGACGCCGTCGTCCCCCTCGGGGGACGGCGGCGTTCGTCGTCCCGGGGGTCGGCGCGCCGACGAGGTCTGCTGAGGCGGGTGGGGTCTCTGTGTCGAGAGTTGCTGCTCGATCACGGTTCGTGATGGCCCGCCGAGCGAGGCGGCAGGGTTCGGTGGCTCTCCTCGTGGCGCGCCGGGGTGTCGCGGTGGCAGTCGTACGTTCCGGTCCGGAGAGGTGTGCGCGGCAGGGGGAGGCCGGGCGCACCTGGGGGAACGGTGTGAGAGGTGGTCGGGGAGCCGATGACGGTCCAGCGGGCAGCAGGTTTCCGGAACGGGATCGACGTGCGGGTGCGGCTGCGCCCGGCGACGGCAGCGACCGACGGGACGTTCGACGGCGCGTGGTGGCCACGCAGCCGGCTGCTCTCCGTCGAGCTGCCCGAGCTGGCGGCGGCGCTGCAGAGCCTGGGCGTGCGGATCGACCGCTTCACCTACGCCGTGGGCGCTTGGGACGAGCCGCCGGCCCGCAAGATGCTGATCGGCGACCGCACGGTGCGCACCGGCGGGTTCGCGAGCATGGACCAGCAGCTGGTCTCCCTCACCGTCGACGGCGAGCGTCGGGTCGACCTCCTCGTGGTCCCGCCGGAGGCCGACGCGCTCACCGGCGTCCGGGCGCTCCGCCTCGCCGGCCTGCGCGAGGACGCCGGAAACCCGCAGCGCGGGCTGCTCACCGCCCCGTCCCGGTCGCAGGTCGTCCCGCTGACCGGCGTCCGCGCCGGCTGACGAGGTCGCGCCCGGCACCCTGAGCCGGTCCGGCTGGGGTTGAGCCGCGTCAGCACGCGGCTCAACCCACTCCCGGGCGGCTCAACCCGGACGGCGCCACGAGCACTGCGCCGGGAGCGAACCGGCTGGACGGCGGCCGGACGGCTGCGCTGAGGTCGGGGCATGCGACTCCTCGTCCTCGGCGGCACGCACTTCCTCGGCCGGCACGTCGTCTCCGTGGCGCTGGACCGCGGCCACGAGGTGGCCACGTTCACCCGCGGGGTCTCCGGCCCGCCGCCGGCCGGCGCCCAGGCACTCACCGGCGACCGGGACGACCCAGCCGCCCTGTCGACGGCACTGGACGGCTGGCGCCCCGAGCTGGTCGTCGACACCTCCTGCCAGTAGAAGGACCCTCGTGCCCCCCGGCACTCGCAAGCTCGCACCGGGACCCTGCACGAGGGCCGGCACCTGAACGCCTACCGGGACTGGCCGCCGGAGCCGGTCGCCGGCGAGCAGGAGCCGACCTGGGACTCCGACGAGGACACCTACGGGCCGGTGAAGGCGCACGCCGAGCGGGTGTTGGACGCGGCGCTGGGGGAGCGGTTCCTGACCGCCCGGGCCGGGCTGATCGTCGGGCCACACGACCCCCTCCACCGGCTGGGCTGGTGGCTGGACCGGATCGCCGCCGGTGGGCGGGTCGTCGTCCCGGCCGAGGGGCTGGACCAGCCGATCGCCCTGGTCGACGCCCGCGACCTGGCCGGCTGGCTGGTGGAGATGGCCGAGCGCGGGCAGGGCGGCCCGGTCAACGCCACCGGTCCGGCCGGGATGACGACGTTCGGCGGGCTGCTGGACACCTGCCGCGAGGTCACCGGTGGCGACGCCGAGTGGGTGCCGGTGTCCGAGGCGGACCTGCTGGCGGCCGGCGTCCAGGAGTGGACGCACCTGCCGCTGTGGCTGGCCGCCGGCACCGCGCGCACCGCCTGGGACGTCGACACCGCCCGAGCCCGGGAACTCGGCCTGCCCACCCGCCCGGTGCGCGACTCGGTCACCGACACCTGTGCCTGGATGCAGACCGGTGACCGCCCGCAGCCCCCGGCCGGCCGGGAGCTGCCGGGGCTCCCTCCCGACCTGGAGCAGCGGCTGCTGTCGTCTGCGGGTTGACCCGGCCCGGAGGGGGTTGAGCCGCGTCCGCACGCGGCTCAACCCACCCTCAGGTGGCTCAACCCGCCCGACCCCGCAGGCCCGACCCCGCAGGCTCAGCTGCGGTGGCGGACCCGCACCACCTCGTCGGCGTGGTGATGGCCGTTCTCGCCGGCCGGCCGCGGCTGGGTGCCGGCCAGGACGACGTCCCACTCCTGCAGGTCCAGGTCGGCGAGGACGTCGGCGGCCGTGGCGAAGCGGTCCGCGCCCCACATCGCGGCGCGCTCCTCGTCGTATCCGTGACCGATCCACAGGAGCGTGCCGCCCGGGGCGACGGCCGCAGCCAGCCGGGGCACCAGCACCCGGCGCACCGCGGCCTCCGGGTGCAGGAAGTGGCCGGTGACCAGGTCGAACGCCGCGGCGGCGGGCTGCCAGGTGGCGACGTCGCCCTGCACCCAGGTCGTCCGGTCGCCGAGCCCGGCGGCGGACGCCTGGGCGGCGCCGCGGTCGAGGGCGGTCTGCGACCAGTCCAGGCCGGTCACCTGCCAGCCGCGGGAGGCCAGCCACAGGGTGTCGCCGCCCTCGCCGCAGCCGACGTCCAGGGCCCGCCCCGGGGACAGGTCGGCCGCCTGGGCGGCGAGCGTGGGGTTGACCCGGCCGCTCCAGAGCGCCGCCGCGGCGGCGTAGCGATCCTCCCAGGCGGCGTGGTCGTGGAGGTCGTTCGCCGGCTGCTGCTGGTGGTCGTGCACCGTTCCTCCTCAGATCCCGTGCCGGCGGTCGCCGAGCACCTGGTCGCACAGCTCCCGCTCGACGTCGGGGGAGAAGACCCGGCGTCCGGCCACGGCCCGGCGGGTGTCCTCCATGATCAGGTCGGCGTTGACCGCGGCCCCGGCGGTGAGCCCGGCCGCGGCCGAGCTGATCACCTGGGCCTTGATGTCGGTGACGTTCCCGGCCGCCCACACCCCGGGGACGGCGGTCGCGCCGGTCCCGTCCACCGGCACCCCGCTGCCCATCACCAGCTCGCCCATCCGGTGCTCGACCGCCTCGAGCCCCAGCGACTCCAGGACGCCGGCCCGTGCGGTGAACCGCGGGGCCACCACCACCACGTCGCGGCCGAACACCGTGCCGTCGTCGAGCCGGACGCCGGCCAGCTTGCCGTCGGCGGACTCCAGGCCGGCGACCTCGCCGACGACCACGCTGATGCCCCGTGCGGCCAGCTGTTCCCACTCCTCCTCGGTGGGCTGCGGGCCGGTGTGCAGGAAGAGGGTGACGTCGGCGCTCCACTGCCGCCACATCAGCGCCTGGTGCACGCCGGCGGCACTGGTGGCCAGCACGCCGATCGCCTGGTCACGCACCTCCCAGCCGTGGCAGTACGGGCAGTGCAGGACGGCGCTGCCCCAGAGCTCGCGCACCCCCGGGACGTCGGGCAGCTCGTCGACCAGCCCGGTGGTCACCAGCAGTCGCCGGCTGCGCACCGACCGCCCGTCGGCCAGCCGCACCTCGAAGCCGCCGTCGACCGGGGCGGCGGAGGTGACCTCGCCGTCGGTGAACTCCCCGCCGTAGCCGGCCACCTCGCCGCGGCCGATCGCCAGCAGCTCGCGCGGCGGCGTGCCCTCGCGGCCCAGGTAGTTGTGTGCGTGTGCGGCGGGGGCGTTGCGGGGAGCCCCGCCGTCCACCACCAGCACCGATCGGCGGGCGCGGCTGAGCGCGAGCGCACCGCTCAGGCCGGCGGCGCCACCGCCGACCACCACCACGTCGTACTCCGTCTCCACCGTGCGCTCCTCTGCTCGGACGGCGGGTCACCGGGGTGGTGGACCGCCAGGTCCGACAGTGCGCCGGGAGAGACGAAGGTGGCAACGATCCTTGCCGCTATGGCAAAGGCGTCAGCGAGGTGTGCGGCACACCGGGACGTCGTCGACGTCGACCGACGCCACCTGGTTGGGGTGCGCCCGGCGCTCGGCCCGGGCCGCCCGCTCCTGCTCGGCCAGCTGCTCCGCCTCGGCGACCAGCGCCTCGGCCGCCTCCTGCGCACGCTCCCTGCGGTACTCGCGGAACGACCAGACCACCGCTGCCGCCCAGGTCACGTAGACGACCGCGAGCACCGCGTACCGGACCGGGTCGCTGGCGCCGACCCAGTCGCTGCTGAGCAGGCTCGTCGCGTTGGTGGAGACGATCATGCCGCCGACCCCGGCGCCCAGCAGGCGCGGCGGGACGAACCGGACCAGCCAGGCGGCCAGCGGTGCGGCGACCAGGCCACCGGCCAGCAGGCCGAGCACCCAGAAGGCGTTGATGCCCTGGCTGCCGAGGGCGAAGAGGAAGCCCAGGCTCGCGGCGAGGGAGACCAGGAACTCCGAGGTGTCGATCGAGCCGATCGTCTTGCGCGGCTCCATCCGGCCGCTGGCCAGGATGGCCGGGGTGCTGACCGGGCCCCAGCCGCCACCGCCGGTGGCGTCGATGAAGCCGGCGGTCAGGCCGAGGGGGGCGAGGAACCGGGTGCGCATCGGCTTGCCCAGCTGGCGCTTGTCGATGCCACGCAGGGTGAAGCGGGCCAGCAGGTAGAGGCCCAGGCCCAGCAGGATCAACGACATCACCGGCCCGGCGACGGCGGTGGAGATGTTCGACAGCACGGTCGCCCCGGCGAAGGCACCGATCGCGCCCGGGACGCCGATCTTGGCGACGACCTTCCAGTCGACGTTGCCGAACTTCCAGTGCGACAGACCCGAGGCGAGGTTGGTGCCGATCTCGGCGAGGTGCACCGTGGCCGAGGCGGCGGCCGGGTTGGTGCCGATGGCGAGCAGCAGCGTCGTCGAGGTGACGCCGTAGCCCATGCCCAGGCTGCCGTCGACGAGCTGGGCGCCGAGGCCCGCGAGGGCGAGCAGGATCAGGGTCTTCACGAGGGAGGTGCTCCGGGTTCCAGGGTGCGGGCGCGCCGGGAGAGGGCGCAGCGGACCGCGGTGGACGAGGGGCGCCGGACGGCGCGGGAGGTCAGCGGGCCGGACAGGCGGCGGTGCTGACCCGGAGCAGGTCGACGTGCAGGCGGCTCACCAGGAAGGCGCCGGGGAGGGCGGACGGGAGGCGGGTGGGGAGCCCACCGGTGCTCGCCGTCGTCGTCACGCCGACATTCCTACCATGTTGGTAGAGATTGTGGGCAAGGGGACCGCGAGGGCCCCGTCACGTCCGCAGGACGTCGTTGCGCACGGTCGCCCAGGAGACCGCGGCGCCCAGCACCATCACCCCCGCACAGAGGCCCACGGCCAGCGAGTACCCGGAGCTGAACGACGCGGCGTCGGTGTGGTCGTCGCCGGAGAGCCCGACCGCCACCGGCAGTGCCGCGATCGCGAGCAGGTTCGCCGCCCGGGCGACGGCGTTGTTCACCCCGCTGGCCACCCCGGCCAGGTGGTCGGGGGCGGCGCCGAGCACGGTCGCGGTCAGCGGGGCCACCACCAGCGACATGCCCAGCCCCAGGCCGAGCGAGCCGGGCAGCACGTCGACCCAGTACGAGCTGCCGGGACCGACCCGGGTGAGCCACAGCAGGCCACCGGCGGCCACCAGCGGGCCGGCGGTCATCGGCAGCCGCGGCCCGATCCGCTGGGCGAGCGCGCCGGCCCGGGCCGACAGCAGCGTGATCACCAGGATCGTGGGCAGCAGCGCGGCGCCGGCCGCGGTGGCGTCGTAGCCGAGCACGGTCTGCAGCTGCAGGACGAGGAAGAACATGACCCCGCCCAGCGCCCCGTACACCGCCAGGGTGCTCAGGTTGGCGCCGGTGAACTGCCGGTCGGCGAAGATCCCCAGCGGCAGCATCGGCTGGGCCGCCCGGCGCTCCCGGACGACGAACGCCGCTCCGGCGAGCGCGCCTACGGCGGCGGCGACCCACACCTCCGGGCTCCCGGGGTCGCTGCCCGCCGAGATCAACGCGTCGGTGACCCCGGCCAGGGCCAGCGCGCCGAGGACGGCGCCGAGCACGTCGAAGCGCCCGGTGCGCCCGGGGTCCCGGCTCTCCGGCAGGTGCCGGGCGGCCACCAGGACGACGACCACCGCGAACGGCACGTTGATCCCGAACACCCAGCGCCAGCCCACCGTGTCGACCAGGGAGCCGGCCAGGAACGGGCCGACCAGCCCGGCCAGCCCACCCAGCGCCGACCACAGGCCGATCGCCCGCGGCCGGTCCTGGTGCCGGAAGGAGGCCTGGATGATCGCCAGGCTCCCGGGGGTCAGCAGCGCTCCGCCGACGCCCTGCAGCACCCGCGCGGTGACGAGCTGGCCGGTCGTCTGCGCCAGCCCGCAGGCCAGCGAGGCGACGGCGAACCAGACGACCCCGAGCACGAAGACCCGGCGGCGTCCGTACCGGTCGCCCAGGGAACCGCCGAGCAGGACGAGGGAGGCCAGCGCCAGCGTGTACCCGGTCACCGTCCACTGCAGGCCGGACAGGGACGAGCCGAGGTCCCGGCTGATCGAGGGGAGCGCGACGGTGACCGCGGTGGCGTCGAGCAGCGCCATGGCGGAGGCGAGCACGGTGGCCAGCAGCACCCAGCGGCCCGGGGCGGTGCCCAGCGCGACCGGCTGACCGGCGACCGGTGGTGGCGTCCCGGCCGCGGCGGGCGGGGTCGCGGTCACCGGGCCATCCTGATGGACGGCGGTGGATGCGCGCCTCCGGTGTGGGCCGGCTCTCGTCCCCGCCCACGTGCGGCCGGGAACTGGACGGCGGACCCGGACGACTGTGCAACCGTGCAGCAGCAGGAGCGGACCCGGCGAGCAGCCCACCGCCGTACCGGGGTGGGGGTGCGCCGGCTGTCCGGCGCCGTCCTGCTGCTGGGGGTGCTGCTCGGCGTGCTCGTCGACGTGGGCACCGCGCGGCCGGCGGCCGCGCACGCCACCGTGGTGACGACGATGCCGGCCGACAGCGCGCGGCTGGACTCCGCGCCGGCCGAGGTGGTCATCGAGTTCGACGAGCCGGTCTCCCTGGGCGCCGGCTACGCGCGGGTGCTCGACGGCGACGGCGAGCGGGTGGACACCGGGGCCGCCGAGGTGCGCGGCAGCACCCTCACCGTGCCGGTGCGCGACGGGCTGCCCGACGCGGGCTACGTGGTCACCTACCGGGTGGTCTCGGCGGACTCCCACCCCGTCTCCGGGGCCTTCTCCTTCGCAGTGGGGAACGGGGAGCTGGTGGCGGCCGGCTCCGTCGGCGAGGGGGACGGCGCAGACCCGGGCGTGGCCGTGGCGCTGCCGGCCGCCCGGTGGCTGAGCTACCTCGGCCTGACCCTCGGGCTCGGCGTGCCGCTGGTGCTGGCCACCTGCTGGCCGGGGGGCTGGGCGGTGCCGCGGCTGCGGCGGCTGGCCGGTGCCGGGCTGGCCGCGGTCGTGGTCGGTGGGCTGCTCTCGCTGCTGCTGCAGGGGCCCTACGCCGCCGGGAACGGACTCGGGTCGCTGGTGGACCCGCAGTTGCTGGGCACCACGCTGGACTCGACCTTCGGCCGGACGCTGCTGCTGCGGGTGGTGGTCGCCGCGCTGCTGGCCGCCGTCCTGCTGCGGAGCTGGCGGCGGGGGAGGGCCCCGGGGACGGGCTGGCTGATCGCTGCCGCGGTGCTCGCCGCTGCGCTGGTCGTCGCGGTCGCCGCGGTGGGTCACCCGGTCGCCGGGCCGCTGCCGGTGCTGGCCGTGGCGGTGGCCGCCGTGCACGTCGCGGCGATGAGCGCCTGGCTGGGCGGGCTGGTCGCGCTGTTCGCCGGCGCCCTCCGCGGGCCGACGCCGGCGGGGGAGCTGGCCGCCGCGCTGCCCCGCTGGTCGTCGCTGGCGGCCGGCTGCATCGGCGCGCTGGTGGTCACCGGGGTGCTGCAGTCGGTCCGCGAGGTCGGATCGGTGTCCGCGCTCTTCGCCACCACCTACGGCTGGGTGCTGGTGGCCAAGGTCGCACTCGTGCTGCTGGTGCTGGTCGCCGCGCTGGTGAGCCGGGACTGGGTGCAGCAGCGGGTGGGCACCCGCCGCCGCCCCTCGCGCCGGGTCGTCGCGCAGGCGTTCGCCGCCGGGGAGGCCCCCACCACCGACGGCACTGCCACGGGAGACCCCGCCACCGAGGACCCTGCCGCCGAGCCGCCGGCGACGATCGGCGTGCTGCGCCGGGCGGTGCTGGTCGAGGTCGTCGGGGCGGCCGTCGTCCTCGCGCTGTCCGCGGTGCTGGTCGGCACGCCGCCGGCGAAGGCCGCCGTCGCCCAGCCGGTCGAGGTGACCCTGCCGCTCCAGTCGGCCGGTGGCACGACCGGCGCCGGCACGGTGCAGGTCCTCCTCGACCCGGCCACCCCCGGGCCGACCACGCTGCACCTCTACCTCTTCGACGCCGACGGGCGGCTGACCCAGCCGCAGCAGATCGGGGTCACCCTCACCGAGGTGGGGCAGGAGATCGGCCCGCTGGACGTCGACCTCGCCCCCGCCGGGCCGGGCCACTACGTCGGCGACCCGACGCTGCCCACCACCGGCACCTGGACCCTGACGGCGACCGTCCGGCTGGACGAGTTCACCGCGGTCACCGCCAGCACCGTCTTCCCGGTGCGCTGACATCCCCTGCACGACACCGATCCGAGGAGAACCGTTGTCCCTGTCTCTGCTCCGTCCCGCGCGCCGTCCGGCCGTCGTCCTGCTGACCGCGCTGCTCGCCTCGACGGGGCTGCTCGTCGCCGGCACCGGGGTCGCGTCCGCGCACGTCACCGTCTCCTCCGGGGACGCCGCGCCGGGTGGCTACGGCAAGCTCACCTTCCGGGTGCCGAACGAGAGCGACACCGCCAGCACGGTCGGGCTGCGCGTCCAGGTGCCCACCGACACCCCGCTCACCTCGCTGCGGGCGCAGCCGGTACCCGGCTGGACCGTCTCGATGACCGAGGCGCAGCTCCCCGAGCCGGTCGAGGTGCACGGCGAGCCGGTCGAGCAGGCCGTCTCGGTCGTGGAGTTCCGGGCCGAGGAGGGGCAGGGCATCGCCCCGGGCCAGTTCGAGGAGTTCTCCCTCTCCGGCGGACCGTTCCCGGAGACCGACGAGCTGACCTTCAACGCGGTGCAGACCTACAGCGACGGCACCGAGGCGGCCTGGATCGAGCCCACCGTCGACGGCCAGCCCGAGCCGCGGTACCCGTCGCCGGTGCTGTCGCTGGCGGCGGAGGGTGCCGACACCCCGACCGACACCCCGACCGACACCGCGGCGACGGCCGACCCGGCAGCGGACGCCGAGGGGAGCGACGGCACGGCGGTCACCGCGCTGGTGCTGGCGGTGCTCGGGCTGCTCGCCGGGCTGGGCGGTCTGTTCCTCGGTCTGTCCGCTCGCCGACGTACCGTGTCCTCGTGAGCTCTGCTTCCCGTCCGGCCCGCACCGGGCTGACCGCGCTGGCCCTCTCGACCGGTCTGCTGCTGGCCGGCTGTGGCGGCGACGCCGGTGCCGAGGCCGCCGGGCACGACCACGAGTCGGCAGAGGCCCCGGCCACGCTGGAGGGCGGGGTGCGGGAGGGCGGCATGCAGCTGGTCGACCCGTACCAGAAGCCGGACTTCACGCTCACCGACACCAGCGGTGCACCGTTCGACTTCGCCGAGCAGACCGCGGACGGGCCGACGCTGCTGTTCTTCGGCTTCACCCACTGCCCGGACATCTGCCCGACCACGATGGCCGACGTCATGCTCGCCCTGGGCGAGGTCGACCCGGCGGTGGCGGAGAAGACGTCGGTGGTGTTCGTGACCACCGACCCGGCGCGGGACACCCCCGAGGTGCTGGGGGATTACCTGGACCGGTTCGACGCCGGCCTGCCGACCCAGTTCATCGGGCTCACCGGCGACCAGGAGCAGATCGACCAGGCGCAGCTGGCCGCCGGGGTGCCGCAGGCGCAGAACGGCGGCGAGAGCCACTCGGCGCTGCTGCTGCTCTACGGCACCGACGGGGAGGCCGACGTCGCCTTCGACTCGGCGAACACCGCCCGCGACATCGCCACCGAGCTGGCTGCCGTCGCCGGGTGAGCCCCGCCCGGCACGTCTGGACGACCGGCGTGGGCCGGGCCCTCGTCGTCCTGCTCGGGGTGCTGGCCGTCCTCGCCGTCGCGGCACCCGCGTCGGCGCACGTGGGCGGGGGCGCGGCGGGCAGCGACTTCGACGCCGCCGTCCGGACGGTGTCCCCGGAGCTGCCGGGGGTGAGCGTGCGGGTGCTGCAGTTCGGTGACGAGCTCGAGGTGGTCAACGAGACCGACACCGAGCTGACGGTGCCGGGGTACTCGGGCGAGCCCTATCTGCGGATCGGTCCGGACGGCGTCTGGCGCAACGCCGCGAGCCCGGCGACGTACCTGAACCTGGACCGGTACGGGCGCACGCCGATGCCGGACGGCGTCGACATCACCGCGGCGCCGCGCTGGGAGCAGGTCTCCACCCAGTCGCAGTACGTGTGGCACGACCACCGGACGCACTGGATGACCCAGGACCTGCTCCCCCCGGTGGTGGCCGCGGACCCGTCCCAGCCGCACACGGTGATCGAGTGGACCGTGCCGATGACCCACGGCGACACCGACGTCGTCGTCGAGGGGGTGCTCACCTGGAGCCCGCCGCCACCGGCCTGGCTGGTCTGGCCCGGCTACGTCCTGCTGCTGGCCGGTACGGTCGCGGCCGGCTGGCTCGCCCGCGGTCCCCGGCCGCTGGCCGCCGTGCTCGCCCTGGGTGCGCTGGCCGCGATCTACCACGCGCTGGCCACCCCCGAACCGCCGAGCAGCGTCTCCTCGCACGTCGGGGCGATCGTGTCCGCCCTGCTCCCGGCGCTGCTGGTGTTGCTGGCGGCGGCGATCGGGGTGCGCGCCGCCGCTCGTGGGCGCGGCGTGCTGACCGGCCTGATGGCGGTGGTGGTCGGCTGGCTGCTGCTGGTGCAGGGCCTGCCCGACGTCGACGTGCTGTGGACTGCGAACGCGCTGACCGCCGGGCCGCAGGTGCTGGTCCGGGTGGCGGTCGCAGTGCTCGTCGCCGGCGGGCTGGGGCTGGTCCTCGGCGGGGTCGGCGCGGTCCGGCGGTTCCGGGACGACGCCCGCGCCCCGGGGGACCCGGTCGGCGAGCCCGCCCTGCACTGACGCAGTCGACTTGTCGACTGGTCGACGAGTCGGTTCGTGGGACCACTGTGACAGTGACTCGGCGTGTCCCCTCGAACACGCCGGGCAGCGAATTACAAGGCTGTCACTTGATGTTTGGATGTCTCGGACCGGGCCGGAACCGTAGGGGGTTGCCGGGGGTCCCAGGAGAGGCAGGCGCATGGGTTCGAGGCACGCCGGCACCACGGTCCGCTCCCGCGGACGTGAGGTCGCACCGTCCTCGGGTTCCCAGCCTTCGGTCTCGCCGTACTCCGGGTCCTCGCCGTCCGCGTCGTCGTCGTCCGGGTCCCCGTCGTCCGGGTCCTGGCCGGTCGCGCTCCCGGCTGCTCCGCGGGCGGTCGCCCGCCGGCGTCCGGCAGCGCTGCTCGCAGCGCTGGTCGTGGGGGCCACGGTCGCCCTGGTCGGCACCCAGGCGCTGCCCGCCGCCGACGCCCGCGAGTCGGTCGCGGTGGAAGAGCTGCTCGGCTCGGACGCCGAGGGGCTGCTGGAGACCGAGTTGACCCCGCAGCTGGCGATCACCGAGGTCGAGGCGCGCGCCCGGCTGGAGGAGGTCGCTGCCTCCCGCCAGGCACGGGACGAACGGGTGGCGCAGGAGCAGGCGGCTGCCGCCGAGGCCGCCGAGGCGGCTGCGGAGGCGGCCCGGCCGAAGGCCTCACCGCCGGTCAAGGGCGCTCGGTTGACCAGCTGCTTCTGCCCGCGCTGGGGCACCATGCACTGGGGCATCGACCTCGCCGCGCCGATGCTGACCCCGGAGTACGCGGTCGAGGACGGCGTCGTCCTCCGGGCCGGTGCGGCCAGCGGCTACGGCCTGGTGGTCTACATCCTGGGCGTGAGCGGCGACGTGACCGTCTACGGGCACATGGAGAAGATCACGGTCTCGGCCGGTGACGTGGTGAGCGCCGGCGACCAGATCGCCCTGCTGGGCAGCCGCGGCCAGTCGACCGGCCCGCACCTGCACTTCGAGGTCCACTCCGGCGGCGTGGACGGCAAGCGCGTCGATCCGGTCGCCTGGCTCCGCAACCGCGGCGTCGAGCTCTGATCGCCGAGCCCCGTCCCAGCCCGCTCAGCGGCCCGCGTCGGGCTCACTGAGAGGGAGGGGCGTGGGTTCCGCTCAGGCCCGCGAGGACCAGGCGGTCACCATCGTCGGCAGGACCAGGCCGACGTGGAAGGGCAGCAGGACGGCGGCGGTCAGGACGCCGGTGCCCGGTGTGCCCCACTCGAGGACCCGCCAGGCGACGACCGCGGCGAGCTCGAGGACCAGCAGGCCGAAGCCGATCCGGTAGGCGCGCGCGTAGGCCTCGCCGCGGAGTTGCCACTGGCGCTCGTCGAGGGCATCGGCGGGGAGCTCCTCGATGCCTCGGGTGCTCGCCTTCAGCATGCCCAGGCAGAACACGAACGCCACGATCACCAGGCTCAGCGGGATCAGCACGGCGACCGGGGACGCCTCGATGAACAGGAACAGGACGGCTTCCACGGTCAGCAGGCCACAGAGGGCGGCGACCAGCAGCCGGCGGGCGCGCAGCGTGCGGAAGCGCTCGAAGCGCGGGTCGTCGAGGCGCTCGGCGCGACGCTGGACACGGGTGGGGGTGCTCATGAGGGCTCCTTGGTGCCGTAGACCTGCTCGGACAGGGTGCGGAACGGGGTGAGGGAGAAGACCGCCTCCATCGGGAGGCCGAAGACCGCGGCCAGCCGCAGCGCGAGGGTGGCGCTGGGGCTGTACTCGCCGCGCTCGAGGTAGCCGATCGTCTGGTAGTGCACGCCGACGGCGTCGGCCAGTTCCTGGCGGGACATGCCGCGCTCGGTGCGCAGCAGGGTGAGCCGGTTGTACAGCTCCACCTCGTCGGACTGTTTGCGCGGTGCCATGTAGCAAAAGTACAACAAGAAGAGGTGGGCGCGCTACTGGCGCTGGCTCGCGCGGGCCGGCGGGTCCTTCAGGAAGCGGTAGCCCATGCCGGGCTCGGTGTGCAGATAGCGGGGGTGGGCGGGGTCCGGTTCGAGCTTGCGGCGCAGCTGGGCCAGGTAGACCCGCAGGTAGTTGGTCTCCCGCTCGTAGGCCGGCCCCCACACCGCCTGCAGCAGCTCCCGCTGGCCGACCAGCCGGCCGGGGTTGCGGACCAGCTCCGACAGCAGCGCCCACTCCGTCGGGGTCAGCCGCACCGGGACGCCGTCCACCGTCACCTGCTTGGCCGCCAGGTCGACGGTGAAGTGGTCGGTGACCACCTGCGCCTGCCCAGGCTCGGCGGTGCCCCGGCGCAGGGCCGCGCGCAGCCGGGCGAGCAGCTCGGCCATGTCGAAGGGCTTGGTCACGTAGTCGTCGGCGCCGGCGTCCAGCGCGGCCACCTTGTCGTGGCTGTCGGCGCGGGCGGAGAGGACCAGCACCGGCCCGGTGAACCAGGGCCGCAGCCCGGCGAGCACCTCGGTGCCGTCCAGGTCGGGCAGCCCCAGGTCGAGGACGACGACGTCCGGGTGCGCCGCGGCGGCCTGGCGCAGTGCGGTCGTGCCGTCGGGCGCGGTGACCACGTCGTAGCCGGCCGCGCGCAGGCTGATCCGCAGCGCGCGCAGCAGGTGCGGGTCGTCGTCCACGACCAGGACCCGGCTCACGGTGCCGACACCGCCTCCGGCGCAGAGGAGGGGACGGCGGCCACCGGCAGCGAGACCACCATGGTGAGCCCTCCGCCGGGGGTGTCCTCCGCGGTGAGCGTGCCGCCCATCGCCTCGGTCAGCCCGCGGGCGACGGCCAGCCCCAGGCCGATGCCCTGCCCGGCGGGGGCGTCGCCGAGCCGCTGGAACGGGGCGAACACCCGCTCCCGGTCCGCCGGCCGGACACCGGGACCCCGGTCGACGACCCGCAGCTCCACCCGGCCGGCGGCGGCACCGGCGCGCAGGTCGACCGGCCCGGACGACGCGTGCCGGGTGGCGTTGTCGGCGAGGTTGGCCACCACCCGCTCCAGCAGACCGGGGTCGGCGAGCACCGGCGGCAGGTCGGCGGGGGAGTGCACCACCACCCGGGCGCGCTGCGGCTCGTCCAGCCAGCTGAGCGCGGCGCCGAGCACCCCGGTCAGGTCGGCGGGGGCGACCACCGGGGTGAGCGCCCCGGACTGCAGCCGGCTCATGTCGAGCAGGTTGTCGACCAGCCCGGTCAATCGGTCGGCGGACTCGTCCACGGTGGCGACGAGCTCGTCCCGGTCCTCGTCGGTGAGCGCCAGGTCGGTCGAGCGCAGCGCGGACGAGGCGGCCTTGATCCCGGCCAGGGGGGTGCGCAGGTCGTGGCTGACCGCGGCCAGCAGGGCGGTGCGCATGCTGTTGCCGGCGGCGAGCCGGTCGGCCTCGGCGGCCTGCGCCGACAGCCGGCCCTGCTGCAGGGAGACCGCGGCCTGCTCGGCGAAGGAGAGCAGCACCCTGCGGTCGCCGGCCGGGAGGGCGCGGCCGCACAGCCGCAGGGTGAGCGTGTCGGTGACCGCGACGTCGTCGATCTGCTCGTCGTCGGCGTGCTCCCCGCAGGTGCCCACGGTGTGCTCGCGGCCTGCCTCCCGCTCGACCATGGTCACCGCGCGGAGGCCGAACGCCTCCCGGATCTGCTCCAGCAGGCTGGGCAACCCGCGGTCACCGGCGAGCACAGCGCGGGACAGCGAGGCGAGCATCGCCGTCTCCGCGCGGGAGCGGGCGGCCGAGGTGGCGCGGCGCGCGGACCGGTCCACGACGGCGGCCACCGCCACCGCCACGACGACCCCGCCGAACAGCGAGACGACGTCGTCGACCTGGCTGACGGTGAGCCGGCCGGTGGGGGCGGTGAAGAACCAGTTGGCCACCAGCCCGCCGGCGACCGCGGCGGCCAGCGCCGGCCACAGCCCGCCGACGATCGCGACCGCCATGACCAGCAGGACGAAGAGCAGGAGCACGCTGGCCAGGGACAGCGCCGCCTGGGCCGCGACGCAGGTGACGGCGAGGACCGGGACGCCGACCGCGGCCAGCAGCAGCCCCAGCCAGCGGCGCCGGGCGGTGAGCGCGCCCTGGCTGCGGGGCAGCCGCCACCCCTGGGACCCGGCGGCGGAGTGGGTGACGATGTGCACGTCGATCTCGCCGGAGCCGGCGATCACCCGCCCGCCGATGCCACCGCGCAGGGCCCGGGCCCACCGGGTGCGCCGGCTGGTGCCGATCACGAGCTGGGTGGCGTCGACCCCGCGGGCGAACTCCAGCAACGCCTCGGCGACGTCGTCCCCGACCACCTGGTGCCAGCTGCCGCCCAGGTTCTCCAGCAGGGCGCGCTGGGTGCGCAGCGCCTCGGGGGAGGCGCCGGTCAGGCCGTCGGGGCTGAGCACGTGCACGGCCAGCAGCACGCCGTTGCCGGTGCGGCGGGCGACCCGGGCCGCCCGGCGGATCAGCGTCTCGCCCTCCGGGTCGCCGGTCAGCGCGACGACGACCCGCTCGCGGGCCTCCCAGACGTGGTCGATGGCGTGGTCGGAGCGGTAGCGGCGCAGCCCCTCGTCGACCCGGTCGGCCAGCCAGAGCAGCGCCAGCTCGCGCAGCGCGGTCAGGTTGCCGACCCGGAAGTAGTTCCCCATCGCCGCGTCGACCCGCTCGGCCGGGTAGACGTTGCCGTGCGCCATCCGGCGGCGCAGCGCCTCGGGCGACATGTCGACCAGCTCGACCTGGTCCGCCCGGCGCACCACCTCGTCGGGCACCGTCTCCTGCTGCTCGACGCCGGTGATCTGCTCGACGACGTCGGTGAGGCTCTCCAGGTGCTGCACGTTGACCGTGCTGAGCACGCTGATCCCGGCGGCGAGCAGCTCCTCGACGTCCTGCCAGCGCTTGGGGTTCCGGGAGTCGGGGGCGTTGGTGTGCGCCAGTTCGTCGACGACGACGACCTCCGGGCGGCGGGCGAGGACGCCGTCCAGGTCGAGCTCGGTGAGGGTGACCCCGCGGTGGGTGACCTCCGCGTGCGGCAGCACCTCCAGGCCGTCGAGGGCAGCGGCGGTGCGCGGCCGGCCGTGCGTCTCCACCAGCCCGACGACGACGTCGCAGCCCCGCTCCGCCCGGCGGCGCGCCTCACCGAGGACGGCGAAGGTCTTCCCGACGCCGGGGGCGGCGCCCAGGTAGATGCGCAGCGTGCCGCGGGCCATGCCCCCATGATCGGCCCGCGCCGCCGCCGATCGCCGCAGCCGGGCGTCAGGATCGCGTCAAGACCACCCGGAGTGGGTGCCATGATCGCGGTCGTGAGCCGGGCGAGCGAGGACTCGAACCGGCGGATGCTGCGGGCCCGGGACGCGATGGACCGCTCGTACGCCGAGCCGCTCGACGTCCCGACCCTGGCCCGGGTCGCCTGCGTCTCCGAGGCGCACTTCATCCGCACCTTCCGAGCCACCTTCGGGGAGACGCCGCACCGCTACCTGCAGCGGCGCCGGGTGGAGCGGGCGATGTGGCTGTTGCGCAGCACCGAGGAGACGGTCACCGACATCTGCATGGCCGTCGGCTTCTCCAGCCTCGGCACGTTCAGCCGGGTGTTCACCGAGATCGTCGGGGAGCCGCCGAGCGTCTACCGCCGGCGCGGGCCGCTGGCGCCGGTGCCCAGCTGCTTCGGCATGCGCTGGCTGCGGCCCAGCACGGACACCGCAGTTTCGGAGAAGCCCGGGGACGACGCCCGCCCCTAGCGTCCTGACCATGTTGAACACCATCACGATCAGCCAGGTCTTCGTCCCCGACCAGGACGCCGCGCTCGACTTCTACGTCGGCAAGCTCGGCTTCGAGGTGCAGACGGACATGCAGTTCGGCCCGATGCGCTTCCTCACCGTCGCGCTGCCCACCGACCCCGGGCACGCCGTCCTGCTGGAGCGGCCGGGCCCGCCCGGCTACAGCGAGGAGATCGCCGCCCAGGTGCGCGACCTCATCTCCAAGGGCGCCGCCGGCGGGCACCTGTTCTTCAGCACCGACGACGCGCACAAGACCCACGCCGAGCTCAAGGAGCGGGGCGTGGAGATCCCCGAGGAGCCGGTCGTGCAGCCCTACGGCATCGACTTCGGCTTCCGCGACCCGTTCGGCAACCACGTCCGCGTCGCCCAGCTGACCCCGCCGCCGTCCGCCTGACGTCGCCGATGTGCGCTGACTGCGGGTTCCGCGGGTCGGGACCCGCAGTCAGCGCACATCGGCGGCTGCTCCCGGCCCTCGTCAGGACGGCGTCAAGGTCGCCGCCCGCCACCGTCAAGGACTCGTCAAGACACCCGTCAGCACCCCGGAGCGCTCCTAGCGTCCCCGCTCGGACGTGGACGACGACCGGTCGTCCGCCCGGATCGGGATGAAGGTGCTCACGACGTGACCGACGTGGTCTACGTGCTGCTCACGCTGGCGGTCTTCGGGCTGCTGGCCCTCGCGGTGCGGGGGGTGGAACGGCTGTGACCTGGGTTGCGCTCGCCGTGGCCGCCGGCCTGGTGCTCTACCTGCTGGGCAGCCTGCTGTTCCCGGAGCGGTTCTGATGAGCGCCGCTGCCGCCGGCTGGCTGCAGGCCGGCCTGCTCGTGCTCGCCCTGGCTCTCGTGCACCGCCCCCTGGGCGACTGGATGGCCCGCGCCTTCACCACCGACCCCGCCGAGGGGCCAAAATCGCGCTTTTGGCCCCAGGGGCACTGGCGGGTGGAGCGGCTGGTCTACCGGGCGGTGGGGGTGGACGCCGACGCCGAGCAGCGCTGGCCGACCTACCTGCGCAGCGTGCTGGCGTTCTCGCTGGTGTCGGTGCTGTTCCTCTACGGCCTGCAGCGGTTGCAGTCGCTGCTCCCGTTGGACAACGGCATGGCCGGGGTGGAGCCGGGCTCGGCCTGGAACACCGCGGTCAGCTTCGTGACCAACACGAACTGGCAGGGCTACAGCGGCGAGTCGACGATGGGCCACCTGGTCCAGATGGCCGGGCTGGCGGTGCAGAACTTCGTGTCGGCCGCCGTCGGCATCGCGGTGGCGGTCGCGCTGGTGCGCGGGTTCGCCCGCAGCGGCACCGACCGGCTGGGCAACTTCTGGGTCGACGTGACCCGGGCGATCACCCGGGTGCTGCTGCCGCTGGCCACCGTGGCCGCCGTCGTCCTGGTGCTCGGTGGCGTGGTGCAGAACCTGTCGTCCGGCACCGAGGCGACGACGCTGGCCGGGGCGACCCAGTTCCTGCCCGGCGGGCCGGTGGCCTCGCAGGAGGCCATCAAGGAGCTGGGCACCAACGGCGGCGGCTTCTACAACGCCAACTCCGCGCACCCGTTCGAGGGGCCGAGCGCCTGGGTCTCGCTGTTCCAGGTGTTCCTGCTGCTGGTCATCCCGTTCTCGCTGCCGCGCACCTTCGGCCGGATGGTCGGTGACCGCCGGCAGGGTCTGGCGATCGTCGGGGTGATGGCCGGCCTGGCCACCGCGTCACTGGCGCTGACCAACTGGGCGCAGGCCCGGGCCGGGGGAGCGGCGCTGCAGCTCGCGGGTGCCGCGACCGAGGGCCAGGAGGTCCGCTTCGGCGGGCCGCTGTCGGCCCTGTTCGGGACGGCGACGACGCTGACCTCCACCGGCGCGGTCAACTCGATGCACGACAGCTACACGCCCACCGGCGGCCTGCTGGTGATGGCGAACATGATGCTCGGCGAGGTCGCGCCCGGCGGGGTCGGCTCCGGGCTCTACGGGATGCTCGTGCTCGCCGTCGTCGCGGTGTTCGTCGCCGGGCTGATGGTCGGGCGCACCCCGGAGTACCTGGGCAAGAAGCTCGGCCGCCGGGAGATGACGCTCGCCTCGCTGTACGTGCTGGTCACCCCGGTGCTCGTGCTCACCGGGACGGCGGTCGCGGTCACCACCGACACCGGGCTCGGCTCGCTGCTGAACAGCGGGTCGCACGGGCTGTCGGAGGTGCTCTACGCCTTCACCTCGGCGTCGAACAACAACGGCTCGGCGTTCGCCGGGCTGAGCGCGAACACGCCGTTCTACAACACCGCCCTGGGCCTGGCGATGGCTTTCGGCCGCTTCCTGCCCATGGTGCTGGTGGTCGCGCTCGCCGGCCGGCTCGCGGCACAGGGCAGGGCGCCGGTGACCGCCGGGACGCTGCCCACCCACCAGCCGCTGTTCGTCGGCCTGCTGGGCGCCGTCGTCCTCGTCGTCGTCGGCCTCACGTACTTCCCGGCGCTCGCCCTGGGCCCGCTCGCCGAGGCCCTCGCATGACCGCTCCCCTCCCGGGGCCAAAGTCGCGATTTTGGCCCCTCCTCTCGACAGAAGGACTGTCATGACAACGGCGCTCGATCGTCGTCCCGTCTCCGCTGCACCCACCGAGCCGCGTCCCAGCGCGTCCATCGAGTGGGGCCCGGCTATGGCCGGCGCCGTCCGCAAGCTCGACCCGCGCGGGCTGGTGCGCCAGCCGGTGGTGTTCGTGGTGTGGGTCGGCTCGGTGTTCTCCACCGTGCTGGCGATCACCGACCCGTCGGTGTTCGGCTGGCTGATCGCCGGCTGGCTGTGGCTGACCGTGCTGTCCGCCAACGCCGCCGAGGCGGTGGCCGAGGGGCGGGGCAAGGCGCAGGCCGACACCCTGCGCAAGGCCCGGCAGACCACCGTGGCGTACCTGCTCGACGGATCCGAGGTGCCGGCCGCGGACCTGCGGCCGGGCATGCGGGTGGTCGTCGTCGCCGGGCAGGTGATCCCGGGGGACGGCGAGGTCGTCGAGGGGATCGCCAGCGTCGACGAGTCGGCGATCACGGGGGAGTCGGCGCCGGTGATCCGCGAGTCCGGCGGTGACCGCTCGGCGGTCACCGGGGGGACGACGGTGCTGAGCGACCGGATCGTCGTGGAGATCACCAGCAAGCCGGGGGAGACCTTCGTCGACCGGATGATCGCCCTGGTCGAGGGCGCCTCCCGGCAGCGGACGCCGAACGAGATCGCGCTGAACATCCTGCTCAGCTCGTTGACCATCGTGTTCCTGGTCGTGGTCATCACGCTGCAGCCGCTGGCGATCTACTCGGGTGCGGAGCAGTCGCTGACCACGCTGATCGCGCTGGTGGTCTGCCTGATCCCGACCACGATCGGCGCGCTGCTGTCGGCGATCGGCATCGCCGGCATGGACCGGCTGGTGCAGCGCAACGTGCTGGCGATGAGCGGCCGCGCGGTCGAGGCGGCCGGCGACGTGAACACCCTGCTGCTGGACAAGACCGGCACCATCACCCTCGGCAACCGGCAGGCGTCGGAGTTCGTCGCCGTCGGCGATTACTCGGACGACGAGGTCGCCGACGCCGCGCAGCTGGCCTCACTGGCGGACGAGACGCCGGAGGGCCGCAGCATCGTCGTCCTGGCCAAGGAGCGCTACGGCTTGCGCGGCCGGGACGACCTGCCCGGTGCGGAGTTTGTGCCGTTCACCGCGCAGACCCGGATGAGCGGCGTCGACCTGCCCGACGGCCGGCAGCTGCGCAAGGGCGCCGCGGGCGCGGTGCTCGCATGGGTGCGGTCGCTCGGCGGCTCGGTGCCGCCGGAGGTCGGGGACGTCGTCGACGGCATCTCCGCCGCCGGCGGGACGCCGCTGCTTTTGGCCTCCGCGTCGGCGGACGGTGCCCGGGTGCTCGGCGTCATCCACCTGAAGGACGTCGTCAAGGCGGGCATGGCCGAGCGCTTCGCCGAGCTGCGCCGGATGGGGATCCGCACGGTGATGATCACCGGCGACAACGAGCGGACGGCGCGGGCGATCGCCGCAGAGGCCGGCATTGACGACGTGCTGGCCGAGGCGACGCCGGAGGACAAGCTGGCGCTGATCCAGCGTGAGCAGTCCGGCGGCCGGCTGGTGGCGATGACCGGCGACGGGACGAACGACGCCCCGGCGCTGGCGCAGGCCGACGTCGGGGTGGCGATGAACACCGGGACGACCGCGGCCAAGGAGGCCGGCAACATGGTCGACCTGGACTCCGATCCGACGAAGCTGATCGAGATCGTGGAGATCGGCAAGCAGCTGCTGATCACGCGGGGGTCGCTGACCACGTTCTCCATCGCCAACGACCTGGCGAAGTACTTCGCGATCCTGCCGGCCATGTTCGCGGGTGTCTTCCCAGGGCTGGACGCGCTGAACGTGATGCGGCTGAGCTCGCCGGAGTCGGCGATCCTCTCGGCGGTCGTGTTCAACGCGCTGATCATCGTGGCGCTGGTGCCGCTGGCGCTGCGCGGCGTGAAGTACCGGCCGGCGTCCGCGTCGGCGATGTTGCGCCGCAACTTGGCTGTCTACGGCGTCGGCGGCGTGGTGTTGCCGTTCGTCGGGATCAAGCTCATCGACCTGCTCGTCTCTCTCATCCCCGGGATCGCGTGATGTCCGCTCTGCGCTCGGGCCGCCAACTGGTGGCCGCTGTTCGTGCCCTGCTCGTCGCCACCGTGGTGCTCGGGCTGGCGTACCCGCTGGTGATGACGGGCGTCGCCCAGGTGATCGCGCCGGCTCGCGCCGACGGGTCGCTGGTGTCGGTGGACGGCTCCGTGGTCGGGTCGTCGTTGATCGGCCAGACGTTCACCGACGAGGACGGCGCCCCGCTGCCGGAGTACTTCCAGTCGCGGCCGTCGGCGTCGGACTACGACGGGGCGGCGTCGGGCGGGTCGAACCTGGGGCCGAACTCCGAGGAGCTGGTCGCCGCGGTGGGGGAGCGGCGGGCTGACGTGGCCGCCTTTAACGGGGTTCCGGAGTCCGAGGTGCCGGCCGACGCGGTGACGGCGTCCGGGTCGGGGCTCGACCCGGACATCTCACCGGAGTACGCGGCTGTGCAGGTGCGCCGGGTGGCCGAGGCGTGCGGAGTGCCGGTGGACGACGTTCAGGCGCTGGTGGACGAGCACACGGACCGGCGGGACCTAGGCTTCATTGGGGCGCCGCACGTGCGGGTCCTCGAGCTCAACCTGGCCCTCGACGAGCGCTTCGGCGACGAGGGCTGAGAGCTGTCCACCAGCACTGGACACGACACCCAGTGCTGGTGGACCCCCTCACCGAGACCCCTTCGGTGGGCATGTATCGTTCTCCACGGCTCGGACACACCAGACCGGGTCGGCAAGGGGCTGTGGCGCAGCTGGTAGCGCACCACACTGGCAGTGTGGGGGTCAGGGGTTCGAGTCCCCTCAGCTCCACCCGGAAGCGACGAAGGGCCCGACAGCGACTGCTGTTGGGTCCTTTGTCTGTTTGCTTTACGGATGCCGGAGTAAGCCGTCGCGCCGGCCCTACTGACCGACACGCGGCAGGGTGATCGAGCTGCCGATCACAGCCTGAAGCAGACGTTCCGCCAGCCCGCAGGTAGGCGGGACCGAAGGACTAGGGAGCCTCGCCAGTTCCAGCAGCAGCGGGGTGGTCGAGCAGCTTGAGCTCGCTCATCCCGAGGTCCTGGCGGACAGCGTTCCGGTACCGGTGTACAGCCTCCTGCGGGTAGTTCGGCACGGGCAGCGGGGACGCCTCGACCATCGCCACCCGGTGCACGTCCTAGTAGACGTGCACGATTTGGAATCCAGGCGTCGTTGAACGGCTCCAGCACCTCTGGGGGGCGAACAGCCAGACAACCTGGTAGGCGCGGCGGGCCTCGTGGTAGGCCGGGCTGGTCAGTTTCAACGCTTCGCTGGCAGCTCCGGCAGCGCGGGCGACGGCGAATGCCAACTGTGTGTTCGTCTCCGGCAAGGGGTCGTGGGCTCGGCGGTTGTTGGCGGCGACCGCGTCAAGCAGCAGCCGGAAGAAGTCGTCCAGCGCGGTGAAGCATGGTGACGTAGTGATCGCGGCGGGTGTCATCGTGCCGGTTCCGGTGGTCGAGTCGGTAGGAGATGTAGCCGCACATCGCGTTGATCACCGCGCGACCAAGCGCGGAGCCGACGAGTGCGGCCCAGAACGGCGTGGTCGTCACTCTGGCTCGGCGACAGGGCGGGGCAGCCCAGAAGGCCGCCCCTGCTGCTTGGCGTGCGCCTCGATCAAGGCATCGATGTGTGACGGGCTAACGCGGATCTCGGGACCCGATGGCGCTGGCAGCGTGAAACCTGCCAGCGGGTCGTCGTCCGGGTGATGAAGCAACATCTGTCGGGCGTTGCGGATGGTGATGTCGTTGTAGAGCTGTGCCGCGTCACCAGTGCCGACCCGTACGCCCTCCTCGATGCCCAGCGGGTTGCCGAGCTGACCAAGCATGAGCGCGACTCGGCGTGAGAGCGGGATGAAGATGTGCTCCGCCGACCCGAAGCCGACGCCGTCCCGAGCGGCGTGCGGGCCGGGCACCAGGGCGACCGGGGTATCGCTGGTAGCGAGCGCCTGGTCCTCGAATCGTGTGACCGTCCACGGGCGGCCGAGGGCCAGATTGGTCATGTCAACGAGGTTGGCCGCGATGCTCGTCAGATGGCCCTGTGGGTCGACGGCGAAGCTATCGGCGGTCGCCAGCATCTCGGCCCGGAGTCCTTCGACCTCCGCGTCGGACGTTGTGGGAGGGAGCCCCAATCGGCTCCGGATCTGGGCTGTGGTGGACGTTCCAACCGCGAGTCGCTCGGTCGCCCGGACGATGTCCTCCCACGCCCGACGAGCGGCCTGCGTCCGGAGGGTCTGTGCCGCGATCCACTGGCAGATCAGGACCCGGTCCTCGTCGGTCGGGACGAGCCCTTGGTCGACTACCCGCTTGAAGGCCCCTTCGGAGTCGCCTTCAAGCTGAGAGAGGGCGTTCTCGTAAGCGTCTTCTTCCAGGTCAGGCAGTTCCGTGCTGTAGAAGTGCTTCTGCACCGTGGCGTCGTTGAGAGAGATCAGGTGGCGCTGTTCCGTCAAGCGGACGCAGGCGAGCTGCTCGTCCTTGGCGAACCGGCGCAGATACGCCTTGTTGACCAGGTGGTGACGGGCCGGGGGCTTCTGAGGCACGCGTTCATCGTGACCCACGGCACCGACACTTCCTCGCGGCGGCGGGGCGACGCAGGGACCCGCACCGGCCCGGCGCCGTGCTGGCCGAGGCGCTAGACGGCCCGGCCGAGGTCATCACCTACGCCTGATACTCCGGGTCGATCCACGGTCGGGCGGCGAGGGCTGCGGCCTGGTACATGCGGCCCAGCTCGGAGAACAGCAGGTCGCGGCCCTTGTGGTCGCGGAACACGATGGCGAGTGGCCAGTTGAGCTTGACCTGGAACAGGTTGGGGACGGGGCCGAGGAAGCGGTACCGGGTGGCCTCGTCTCCGGGAGCGAGCAGCGTGCTCCGAGGAGGTGTCCAGACGATCTCCGCCTGCGTGGTCGCGGGGATGACCTCCAGGATCTCCTGGTCGGCATCCGGGGCGGTGTAGGCGATCGAGGCGTGGAGCATTTGGTGCTTGTCGGCGTTGTTCACCCGGGCCACCAGGGCGAGCGGATGGCGAGCAGGATCGTCGGCGTGGAACGGCTGGACATCGCGGATCAGGTCGAAGTCCTCGCGCTTGATGTGGGCCAGCGGGCCCCCCTCTGGCCAGGGCGCGGCGACTGAGCTTGCCCACTGGTTGGCGTGCGGGCTGTACGGGAACTTGTGGTCGCTCGTGAGGGTGCCGTTGTTGCGCATGACCAACACGGTGATGAGGTTGTCCAACGCGCTCCTGGCGTTGTGCGCGAACTCGCCGAGCATGATGCTCATCGCGGGGTGCGGCTCCGCCGTCGGCCAGTAGTAGGACGAGAACGTGCCGTCAGCGTTGGCCACGGGGCGGCCCTCGGTCGGGGAGGTCAGGACTCGCTCGATCTCCGCCAGCAATCCCTCATAGAGCACCCGGGCCCGGACGAGCTTGTGGGCCACGCCCAGGAGGACGTCGTCGGGGTCGATCCTGTGCGTCGTCACGTACCGACCATCCTGGCCACCCGGGCAGGAGGGCCGGAGGCTCGCCGGTGAGCGCTAGACGGGGCTTCAGGCCTTGAGCGCGGCGACCTGGGCGTCCAGGTTGGCGGACTCGAGGGCGCTGGCCATCCTCGACGGGTGCCTCGTACCCTCGGGCCTTCGGCCGTCAGGTGACTTCCGCCGGCGGCGGTTGCAGCCAGGAGGATGACGCGTGGCTCGGCTGAAGACCGAGTGGGCGTTGGGTCAGCTAGAGAGGTTCCTGACTCTCGCTACGCTGCGGCGGCCCCCGTCGAGGCCCGGCGTCGTGAACCTCTCGCCGCGCATGTACACCCAAGGCCCGGAGGCGCCGATCTTCGAGCAGGCCGAGGTGGTGGAGGCGATTCTTGACCTGGTCATGCCTGACTGGCGGACCGGGGTGCCGTCTGAGGACAACGCCACCATCAACCGGGTGGTGGATGAAGCACCGAGAGGCCGCGCAGCGAGCCCAAGGCATCCTTCCGCCGTCAAGAGGAGGTGCGGGCCAACCTGGGCGACGACGCCCCGGACCTGTTGGCCGCGAGCATGCACTCCTGGGTCAGGGATGGGGCACGTTCTCTGTGGAGCACCGCGCACCACCGGGACGCCGTCGGCGCGGCGGCTCGGCGAGTCAACGCCGAGGTGCAGAACGCCGAGGTGCAGAACAAGGTGGCGCGGCGGGACCTCTCCGAGGGCAAGCTCTTCCAGTCGGTCTTCTCACCTAACCCGGGCAGCGCGACCGAGCCCCGGCTCCGCATCATCGCCGACGACGGCGGGGCTACTTACAAGAATGTCCACCGTGGTGCGCTGATGATGGCGGACGGCTGGTTCGCTGCGGTGCGGAACCCGGTGGCCAACGACGTGAGCGAGCTAGGTGAGAACGAGGCCCTGGAGTAGCTCGCTGCACTGAGCATGCTCGCGCGGTGGGCGGACTCCGCCACGATCGAGCGCTGAGGAGCGGCTCCCCGCCACTGGGGCGCTACGTGCTGGCTCAGACCCTACGTGCGGTGGCCTGGGCGTCCAGTTCGGCAGTGGTGAGCATCTGGCGGACGGTGGAGGTATGCCAGACGGTCTTGCCCTCGCGGCGCTTGCCGTCCTTGGCGGCGGCTGCGACCAGCTAAGTGAAGGGGTCCGGTGTGGCCAGCATGCGGCCCCAAGTCGTTCGGGTAGGTATGCAGCGACGCAACGATCTTGCGCGGGGACCGTTGACGTTGGCCTCCCGCACCGTGGCCGCCCACGGGGAGGGAGGCCACGGTGTGGGGACCTGCCTCTACAGGCGCATGCTGGCCGCCCGATCTAGCGTGTGACCGTGTCAAACAGGAAGCGGCGCGCGTCGCCGGATGACGACGAGACCATGACAATCCATGCGAGTGAGTGGCGTTCTCTCGCCCTTCCGCAGCCGCTGCGATTCTCTCCGCCCTACGCCGATCGAGCAGCCAACCCCCGGGGCTACGCTTATTGGTGGCAACTCTTTCGCCTGGTTTTCGACCTGCCGGACCCGAACCGCTTTCCGCCGCTCGGTGACTTCGGCGACGAAGAGCGGGCCGTGCTTGAACGCTATGTTGACGTGTGTGAGGAGTTGGCTGAGTCGACAGTGCTTAGCCACGACGGCGGAATCGCCGTCCACGTCGACCAGGGACAAGAGCGTGTCGAAGTTGATTTCCCGCCAAAGGAATCGATACGAGGGACGGCAGTCTTGTTCCGGCAGCTAGCCAGCGCCGAGGAAGAAGCGAGTTACAGCAAGGTTCGCAAGGTCATCGGTCGCCACATCTACGAGCTTGATGACGACCGGCGGGACGAGAGGAAAGAGTGGCAAGCCCGGTGGAACGGTGCTCACGGTCAGCTGCAGGCTCGTCTCCTGATCGCCATGGCGGATCGTGAGGTGATTCGACGGCAAGGGGGGCACGCGACTGTCCCTGTCGTGGGGGAAGAGGTCAAGCCGCAGGAAATCTTGTCGCTGTTCCAGTATGGGGACCTGATCCATTGGGGCAAGCACGCAAGTGCTCTGAAGACTCTCGCGGGTGACGACTTTGCCTACAACAGGGCGCTGTACGATTACATATCTGTGGTGATTCAGCTAAGTCACTTCTACTTGGGGTACTCGCTCCTCGTGGCGCGCGCTCTTCGACGGTAGCTGTACCTAGGGGGCGACCGTCGCGGCAAAAGCTTTCCCGAACGTCGTGGGGGCGATAATTCCGTTCTCACTAGTCACCTGGACGTCCTCCGTCTCATGTACCTGCCGCAGCTTCAGCATCTCAGGCCGGCTGTTGACCCAGGCGTACACGTCCGGTGCGGTCATAAACTCCATGTACGACACGGTCACTAGGCCGAGACGGGTCCAGTTGTCGATGTACGCCGGCATCTGGGGGTCGGGGACAGGCTCGCCGGACGTCCCGTCAAGAGCGAAAGGGCTTAAGGTCGAAACAGAGCGATGGCACAGGTGGAGGCGAGTCGGAATTGCCTAGCGAGCCAAAGCAGCCAACTTGGCTCCTTACCTTGCAATCCTGGCCTTATTCACGCTCATGTCAGGCTTCGGCGGGGCCGCAGGCGCCGCAACGGTGATCGACTCCCTCGCCGGTCCGGATGTTCCTGCCGAGTCCTGCCAGAAGTACTGGGATGAGATTTGCGACCTGAAGGAGGATGGCTTGAAGGCGTTTGCGCTTCTTCAAGATCCAGACTTGGAGGAGCGATGCGGGGACGCCTCGGACGTCGCGCATAGCTGGGCCTAGGCGCTCTGACGCAGCCGCTCGACCGCCGGTGTCGCCTAGACGCCTTCGGGGTGCCGCCCACGGTATAGGCCCACCCTTCGGCGGCGGTCAGGAGGGCGCGCAACGCTGACTGTCGCGAGTAATCGTCGCTCGCACGAAGCGGGCGACGGTGTTGGAGGCGTTCGGCAATCAACTCGCTCGTGCACGGCCTCCTGCGGTAGCTCGGCGCGGGCATCGGCGGGTGGGCTACTGAGAACGCCGTAGACAGAGCCTGCGTCTGCACGACGCCGAGGCCCCTGCCTGGACGAAACGCTGCTCGGGACAACCACCACGACAACTGGGGTGTACCGACATGGCAGGTCTGCTCGATCGTCTCGGCCGCTTCTCCTTCCGCCGGCGGTGGTCGGTCGCTGTGCTCTGGCTGCTCGTCCTCGCCGGGGCGGTGACGGCCGCCGTCACGTCCGAGGGCCCGGTGAACACCCGGGCGACCATCCCGGGCATCGAGTCGCAGGACGCCTTCGACCTCCTCGCGGAGCGCTTCCCGGACACCCCCTCGGACGGCGCGTCGGCGACCCTCGTCTTCGTCGCCCCGGACGGCGGGTCGCTGGATGCTCCGGCGAACCAGGCGGCCGTCGAGGCGGCCCTGGCCACCGTCGCCGACAGCCCGCAGGTGATGCGGATCGTGCCGCCCGCGGCGGGCGCGAGCATCAGCGCCGACGGCACGACCGGCTTCGCGTCGGTGAGCTACGACGTGCCGTCGGCCGAGGTGACCGACGAGTCGCGCGCCCTGCTGGAAGAAGCAGTGGAGCAGGCGCGGGACGACGGGCTGACCGCGGAGATGCGCGGCTCGGCGCTGAAGAGCCCCACCAGCATGAGCGCCACCGAGCTGATCGGGGTCGCGATCGCGGCCCTGGTCCTGCTGCTGACCTTCGGGTCGCTGGTGGCCGCGGGGCTGCCGCTGCTCACCGCGATCATCGGGGTGGCCATCTCGTTCCTCGGCGTCTGGGCAGTGGCCGGCCCGCTGGGCATGGCGATCACGAGCGGGATGCTCGCGCTGATGCTGGGGCTGGCGGTCGGCATCGACTACGCGATGTTCGTCGTCTCCCGGTACCAGGAGGAACGGCTCAGCCAGGACGACGCCCAGACGGCGGCCGGTCGCGCGGTCGGCACCGCGGGGTCCGCGGTTGTCTTCGCCGGGACGACGGTGGTGATCGCGCTCGCCGGGCTGCTCGTGGTCGGCATCCCGTCGCTGACCAAGATGGGGCTGGCCGCCGCCGGCGCCGTCGTCGTGGCCGTGCTGGTCGCGCTGACCCTGGTCCCCGCGCTGCTGGGCATGTTCCCGAACCGGGTCCGGTCGCGGTCGCAGCGGCGGGGCGGGAGCACGAACCCCCGCGTCCCGGTGGCCCGCACGTGGATGCGGATGGTCCGGCGCCGGCCGCTGCTGGTCACGGTGGCCGGGGTCGCGGTGCTCGCCGCGGTCGCCGTCCCGGCGCTGTCGTTGCAGCTGGGCACCCCCGGCGACGCCTCGCTGCCGACCACGGCCACCGAGCGCCGGGCCTACGACCTGCGGGCCGAGGCGTTCGGTCCCGGTTCCAACGGTCCGCTGACCGTGGTGGTCGACGCCACCGGGGCGAGCGACCCGGAGACCGCGGTGACGGCCGTCGCAGACGACCTCGCAGCGACCGACGGCGTGGCCTCGGTGTCGACCCCGACCTTCAACGAGCAGGGGGACACGGCGATCCTCACCACCGTCCCCACCACCGGGCCGACCGACGAGCGCACCGAGGCGCTGGTGGAGTCGCTGCGCGACGCCCGCCCGGCCGTGGAACGCGACCAGGGCGTGACCTACGAGATCACCGGGACCACGGCGCTGGACATCGACATGGCGCAGAAGACCCAGTCGGCCCTGGTGCCCTACGTCGCGCTCGTCGTCGGTCTGGCGGTGCTGCTCCTGCTGGTGGTCTTCCGCTCGATCTGGGTGCCCATCAAGGCCGCGGTCGGCTTCCTGCTCTCGCTCTTTGCCTCGATCGGGGTGATCGTCGCGGTCTTCCAGTGGGGCTGGGCGGGTGATCTGCTCGGTGTCGAGCAGACTGGCCCGGTCATGAGCCTGATGCCGATCCTGCTGGTGGGGATCGTGTTCGGGCTGGCCATGGACTACGAGGTGTTCCTGGTGTCGCGGATGCGGGAGGCGCACGTGCACGGTGTGCCGGCCCGCCAGGCGGTCGGCACCGGCTTCGCGCAGAGCTCGAAGGTCGTGGTCGCCGCCGCGGTGATCATGATCGCGGTGTTCGGCGGGTTTGCGGCGGCCTCCGAACCGCTGATCAAGATGGTCGGTCTCGGGCTCGCCGCGGCGGTCTTCTTCGACGCCTTCATCGTCCGACTGACGCTGGTGCCCGCCGTCCTGCAGCTCCTCGGGGAGCGGGCGTGGTGGCTGCCGCGCTGGCTCGACCGGCTGCTGCCGAACGTCGACGTGGAGGGTGCGTCGCTGGCTCACGCACCGGCTCGGACGCCGGACCTGGCGCTGAGCGGGCGCTGATGAGCACCGGCCGGATCGGGGTGCGGGATGCGGCGGCCGCGCTCGTCGCGTTCCTCTTCGCCGCCCTCGGTGCCAGCATCGGCACCCAGGGGATCGTCGGTCCGGCCGTGCTCGTCCCCGGCGTGCTGCTCAGCCTGGTCGCCAGCGGCGCGCTGTTCACCGCGCCCCGGTGGCCGCGCGCCGCGACGGCCGTGGCGATCTGCTGCGAGACCGCCGCCTGCGCGCTCGGCTACCTGCCGACGCCGTTGCTGCTGGCCCCGCTGATCGGCTGCCTGTACTGGCTCGCGGTCGTCGGGTCCGTGCGGGCGGTCGCCTGGTGGACCGGGGCCGCGGTGGCCGCGGTCATCCTCGGCGGCCTGATCGACACCCCCACCGGCGGCTCGCTGGTGCTGCGCACCGTCGGCGTCGCGCTGTGGCTGCTGCCGGCGGTCTTCGCCGGCCGGACGACGCAGGCCCACCGCTCCTACCTCGACGTCGTCCGGGCCCGCGCCGAGGACGCCGAGCGCAGCCGGGACGACGAGATCCGGCACCGGGTGGGCGAGGAACGCCTGCGCATCGCCCGCGAACTGCACGACGTCGTCGCCCACCACCTCACGGTGGCCCACGCGCAGGCCGGCACCGCCGAGCACCTCCTGGACAAGCGTCCCGAGCAGGCACGGGAGCTGCTGGCCGGGCTCAGCGTCTCCACGTCGGCGGCGCTCCAGGAGCTCAAGGCGACCGTGGCGGTGCTGCGCACTTCCGACGACGACCCGCCGGTGGACGCCGTGCCGGCACCGGGGCTCGATCAGCTCGACGAGCTGGTCGAGCCCTGCCGGGCCGCCGGGATCGAGGTCACGGTGCTCCGCGAGGGGTCGATCGAGTGCCTGCCCCGGCTGGTCGACGTCACCGCGTACCGGGTCGTCCAGGAGGCGCTGACCAACGTCACCAAGCACGCGGTCCGGCCGTCCGTGACGATCACCGTGCGCCGCACCGAGGACACCTTCTGCGTCCAGGTGGTGAACACCGGCGTCCGGCCCGGTCCGGTGGGATCGGGCTACGGGCTGATCGGGATGCGCGAGCGCGCGCTCGCCCTGGGCGGGACGGTGGTGGCCGGCCCGGCGGGGGAGGACCGGTACGCCGTCACCCTCGCCGTCCCGCTGACGCACTGGGAGGGACCCCGATGATCCGGGTGCTGCTGGCCGACGACCAGGCGCTGTTGCGCTCGACGTTCCGCATGCTGATCGACTCCGAGGACGACCTGACGGTCGTCGCCGAGGCCGCCAACGGCGCGGAGGCGGTCGAGCTCGCCCGTGAGCACCGTCCCGACCTGGTGCTGATGGACATCCGGATGCCGGTCCTGGACGGGCTCGCCGCCACCCGAGAGATCTGCGCCGCCCCCGACCTGACGGGTACGCGGGTGCTGATCCTGACCACCTTCGAGTCCGACGAGCACGTGGCGCACGCGCTCCGGGCCGGGGCGAGCGGCTTCCTGGGCAAGGACGTCACGCCCGCCGAGCTGCTCGCCGGGATCCGGACCGTCGTGGACGGGGAGTCGCTGCTCTCGCCGGTGGCCACCCGGGTGCTGGTGAACCGCTTCCTCGCCAGCCCGGACGGCATCGGCGACCTGCCGCGCGGACTGCTCCCGCGGCTGACCGACCGCGAGCGCGAGATCACCGGCCTGGCCGCGCACGGCCTGTCCAACCAGGAGATCGCCGACCGGCTGGTCGTGAGCCCCCTGACCGTGCGCACGCACGTGCACCGGGCCATGACAAAGCTGGGCGCCCGCGACCGGGCCCAGCTCGTCGTCATCGCCTACCAGGAGGGGCTGGTCCGAGCGCCCTGACCGGCTTCCGCACCACCGGTGGAGCCGCGCGCCCGGGATCGAGTCATGGAGCGTTGTGCAGCACTCCGGCCTGGGGTGCCGGCCAGCTGCGGCGGAGCAGGTCCAGGGCTGCGGCGGACGGCGTCCCGGGCGCAGCGGTGTAGAGCAGCACGCGGTGGCCGGCGTCGTCGGGTGGGGTGAGCACCTCGAATGCCACCTCCAGCTCGCCGACCTCCGGATGCCTCAGCTGCTTGGTGCCGGACACACAGTTCGCCACCGGGTGCCGGGCCCACAGCTGGGCGAACTCCGCGCTCTGCACGGTCAGCTCGCCCACCAGCCGGGTCAGCTCCTCGTCGTCCGGCGACCTTCCGGCGAGCACCCGCAGCGACGACACCGCCCGCTGCGCCTCGTCGTCCCACCGCTCGTACAGCTCGCGGGTGTGCGCGTCGAGGAACAGCAGCCGGGTCATGTTCGGCCGCTCGGCCGGGCGGTGCGGTGAGTCGAACGGCAGGTGCCCGGCCACCAGCCGGTGCCCGAGTGGGTTCCAGCCGAGCACCTCGCTGCGCCGGCCCAGGACCACCGCCGGGGTGTCCGGCATCGACTCGATCAGCCGCAGCATCCCGGGGCGGATCGCGTCCGGGCGCGTCCGGGCACGGCGGCGCGTGGGGGTGCGGGCCAGGGTGCGCAGGTGTGCCTGCTCGTCGGGCGTCAGCTCCAGCGCCCGGGCCAGCGCGTCGAGCACCGCCTCCGACGCGTTGGCGCTGAGCCCCTGCTCCAACCGCGCGTAGTACGTGGCGCTCACCCCGGCCAGCATGGCCAGCTCCTCGCGCCGCAGCCCGGGCACCCGCCGCGCGCCGTAGCCGCGCAGTCCGACGTCCGCCGGCTGCAACGCCGCCCGGCGCACGCGCAGGAACTCCCCGAGCTCGGTCATGGGCTCATCCTGCCGCCGGCCGCAACGCCCAGCCTGTCCCTGCCAGTGACAGGCAGACGGGGGTGTGGTTGCCGGGCGGGTGTCAGCGCAGCGTCGCCGGGGTGACCACCATCGCCCCACCGACCCGGCAGCGCGCCGCCCTCGCCGTGCTGCTCACCGCGAGCTTCACCCTCGCCGTCGACTTCTCCATCCTCAACGTCGCCCTGCCCACCATCGGCGCGGACGTCGGCTTCCGCCTCGCCGACCTGCAGTGGATCGCCACCGCCTTCGCGCTCTGCGCCGCCGGGCTCACCCTGCTCATGGGCCGGGTCGCCGACCTCGCCGGACGGCGGCGGATGTTCCTGCTCGGCATGGCCCTGCTCGGCGCCGGCTCCCTGCTCGGCGGGCTGGCGACCACACCGGCGGTGCTGCTCACCGCCCGGGTCGCCCAGGGCGTCGCCACCGCGATCGTCGTCCCGGCCGCGCTGGCGCTGCTGCTCGGCACGTTCCCCGAAGGCCCGGCTCGCGACCGGGCGCTCGGGCTCAACGGTGCGCTGATGGCCGCCGGGTTCACCAGCGGCGCCGTCCTCGGCGGGCTGCTGACCGACCTGCTCAGCTGGCGGTGGGCCTTCTTCCTCAACGTCCCGGTCGCCGTGGTCGTGCTGATCGTCGCGCCGCGGGTTCTCGCCGAGCGTCCGGCCGAACAGCGGACCCGGCTCGACGTGCCCGGTGCGGCGACCGTGACGCTCGGGCTGCTCGCGCTGGTCTTCGGGCTGACCCGCGCCGCGTCGCACGGCTGGACCGACGGCCTGACGCTGCTCGCCTTCGCCGTTGCAGTGGTGCTGCTGGTCGCCTTCGTCGCCGTCGAGCGGGGGACGGCGTTCCCCCTGGTGCCGCTGTCGGTGCTCCGCCGGCGCAGCGTCGCCATCGGCAACGTGGCCGGTGCGCTCGCCTTCGTCACCGAGACGTCGCTGGTCTTCCTGCTCACCCTGTACCTGCAGGAGGTGCTCGGCTACAGCCCGCTCGGCGCCGGGCTGTCCTTCGCCGTCCTCGGGCTCGGCACCGTGGCCGGCGGGCTGCTCGGGCCCCGGGTGATCGGCCGGTTCGGCAACCGGACGGCGATCGTCGGCGGCTTCGTCGTCCAGGCCGTGGCGACGCTGTCGCTGGTGTTCGTCTCCGCGGACGCGGATTCGATCTGGCTGGTGCTGGCCGCCACCTTCGTCGGTGGAGTCGCCAACCTCGTCGTCATCGTCGGGTTCATGGTCACCGCGACGTCGGGGCTGCCGGAGACCGAGCAGGGCCTGGCCACCGGGCTGACCACGATGAGCCAGCAGATCGGCATCACCCTCGGGACGCCGGTCATGAGCGCCGTCGTCACCGCGGTGGTGCTCGGTGGTTCCGGGGTGCTCGACGGCGTGACGACGGCGATCGCGGTCAACGGCGCGCTGTGCCTGCTCGGCGCGGCGGTCGTGGCGGCGCGCCTCGGCGGGCGGTCGGCGCCTCGCCGGTGACCACTACCTGGGCGATGGCGTGGCGTGCGGGCGGCATCGGCGTGAGGCATGTGTCCTTGCGGGGACGGAAGGGGGTCAGCCGCACACGGCTGACCCCCTTCGAGGAAGCTCGCGCTTCAGCTGACCCGGGAAGCTGCAGAGTGGATCGCGTTCGCGAGGTCGCGAGGTCGGCTCCACATGGGCCAGTGCCCGGTGGGGAGGTCGATGACGTCGAGCTGCTCGAGGTTGGCGACCTCGGCGAACATGGGGTGTCCTGCGCGGGCCAGCTCCAGCAGCTGCGCGCTCGGGATCGAGCAGCACACGATCGTGGTCGCGACACTCAGGCGTGCATCGTTCGTGAGCTCCACGGGCTGACGGAGCACGGGACCGGGCTCAGGGACAGCCCTGGCCCGAAAGCGCTCGAGGACCTCCGGGCTCAGGCCCTCGAGGCTGGCCTGCTCCCCGAGGACGTCGAAGGGCGGCAGTGGCAGCTCTTGCAGTGCTTCCGGCACGTCCGGAGCGAAGACACCCCCTGGAACCACCGGCCCGGAGTCGACCCACACCACCCGGTGGACGAGCTCAGGGTGCCGGTCCAGCACGAGACTGACCGGGGCGTTGGCCCCACTGTGAGCGACCAGAACCGCCGGCTGGTCCTCGCAGACCCCGGCCCGGGCCATGGTCTGCTCGATCGCCGCTGCTTGATCGTCGAGGGTCTTGGACGAACGCTCGGGGTCCTGCTCGTCCAGCCCGGGGAGCGTCATCGGGATCGCATGCCAGTTGTCGGCTGTCAGGTGTTCCAGCACCTCATCCCATGCCCAGGCGCCCAGCCAGTGGCCGGCGATCAGGATGGTGGTCGGGCTGCTCGTCGTTGTCGCCATGCCCCGATGCTCCTAGGCCGTCTGGACAGCTGTATGTCACGATTTATGTCATGAATGCCGCCGAGTTCGGACAGTGAAGCGAGCGGAACGGCTCCACGCACTGTCCGAGATGCTGCGCCGCAACGGCGCGCGAGGATGCACCGCCGAGCGGCTGGCGACCGAGTTCGACGTGTCCGTGCGAACGGTCAAGAGAGACCTCGCTGCGCTGGAGAACAGCGGCGCGCCGATCTGGTCACGTCCCGGACCCGGCGGTGGCTACGGACTGACCACAGGCGGGTCCCTGCCGCCCGTCAGTCTCTCTCCGGCCCAGGCGGTGGCGCTCCTGGCGGCTGTCTCCGCTGCACCCGACGCCCCCTACGGCGATCTGGCCTCAGCTGCGGTCCAGAAGATCGTGGATGTCCTCGACCCCAGGACCCGAGCGAAGGCCGACGAGCTGGCACGCCGCGTCTGGGTCAACGCGCCACCATCCAGATCGCGCGCTGTCACGTCAGCGCTCGAGGCGGCGATGGCCGAGCAACGAGTGATCCGGATCCGCTACACCTCGAGCGACGGCACCACGACCACCCGCGATGTCGAACCCGTGTTGTTCGCCTCCACGAACGGCCAGTGGCACCTGATCGGCTGGTGCCGGCTGCGCAACGCCATGCGGTGGTTCACCGTGTCCCGCATCGAGCAGGCCAGCACAACCACGATCGCCTGCGGCAGCCACACGATCGACGAGGTCGGGACACCCCCAGCGAACGCCAGACCCGTACACGGCCCCAGCGACTGATCTGTTCGATCAACGTGTCCGGTCAGGACGACTAGCGTGCCGGCATGGACAGCCAGGTCGACGGGATCTCGGTCCACCACGTCGAGCACGGGACCGGCCCGCCACTCGTCGCGCTGCACGGTGCCGGTGTCGACCACCGCGAGATCGAGGCGGCGGTCGAGGCCGTCGTCCCGGATGTCGGGCTGCGTCGCCTGTACCCGGACCTGCCCGGGATGGGGCGCTCGACGGCCGACGGGCTGACGAGCAACGACGACGTCGTCACGCTGCTCGCCGGCTTCATCGAACGGCTGGCCGGCGAGCCGGTGTTGCTGCTCGGGCACTCCTACGGCGCCTACCTGGCCCGGGGTCTGACGGCCCGCCGTCCGGACCTCGTGCGCGGCCTCGCGCTGGTGTGCCCGCTCGGCGAGCGGACCGGACAGGTCCCCGAGCACGAGGTGGTCCGTCAGGACGACGACGCCCATGACCAGCTGGCGCCGGAGCAGCGGGCGGGGTTCGACGAGTACTTCGTGGTCAGGACCCGGACGACCGCTCGCCGCTACCGCGACCACGTCGTCCCCGGCACGACGCTGGTCGACGAAGCCGCGTTGGAGCGGGTCTTCGCGGGGTGGTCGATCGACCTGGGCGCGGGCGGCTACGACGGGCCCACGCTCATCGTCGCCGGCCGCCGCGACTCCACGGTCGGGTGTGCGGACGCGGTCGGCCTGCTCGGCCAGCACCCGAACGCCACCCTCGCGGTCGTCGAGGGCGCCGGCCACGCGCTGGTGCACGAGCGGCCCGAGGTGTTCGGCGCACTGCTCCGCGAGTGGATCAACCGCGCCCGCCTCAGTCCCTGATGGGGCACTGCAGGTTGATCGGGTTGCCGTCCGGGTCGCTCACGTGGGCCACCCGCATGCCCCACGCCATGTCCGTCGGCCCCCCGGTGACCGCGCCGCCGTGCGAGCGCACGGAGTCCAGGAGCGCGTCGACGTCGGGGACGTCGATCCCCAGCAGGGTCCGGTTGCCGGCGGGCGGCTCGGCTTCACGGACGAGCCCCAACACCGAGTCACCGATGCGCAGGCTGAGGAAGAACGGCGGGTCGCCGTCGTCCTCCGGTGGGGTCCGCTCGACCACCTGCGCGCCCAGGGCGCCGACGTAGAAGTCCCTCAGGCTCTCCGGGTCGGCGGTGAGGATCATGGGCAGGATCGTGGGCATGGGGTCTCCTACGGGGTCGGTCGCCTCGCAGCACTGACTCCGGGACGACGGGGAAGTCATCGGCTCGGCCGTCAGCGGGAGTTGAGCCGGGCCGCCTGGCGGGTCAGGTGGTCGCGCTCGGCCGCGTTGCCCGCCATCCCGGCCGCCTCGGCGTAGAGCCGCGCCGCCGTCGTCCGGTCGCCGTCCTTCTCGTGCAGGTACGCGGCCACGGCACGGTGGCGGGGGAGTACGTCGTCCACCGCGGCGAGCGCTGCCAGGCCGGCGCGCGGACCGTCCGCCTCGCCGACGGCGACCGCGCGGTTGAGCTGCACCACCGGGCTGCCGGTCAGCCGGACCAGCTCGTCGTACCACTCCACGATCTGCACCCAGTCGGTCTCCGCGGCCGACCTCGCGTCGGCGTGCAGCGCCGCGATCGCGGCCTGGGCCTGGTACTCGCCCAGCCGGTCGCGGCCCAGGACCGCCTGCAGCACCTGGACTCCCTCGCTGATCAGCGCGGTGTCCCACCGGCGACGGTCCTGCTCGGCGAGCGGCACCAGGCTGCCGTCGGGCGCGGTACGGGCGGCGCGCCGGGCGTGGTGGAGCAGCATCAGGGCGAGCAGTCCCGCCACCTCCGGGTGGTCGACGGCGGCTGCGAGCTGACGGGTGAGCCGGATCGCCTCCGCGGCCAGGTCGACGTCCCCGGAGTAGCCCTCGTTGAACACCAGGTACAGCACGCGCAGCACGGTGGCGACGTCGCCGGGCTCGGTGAAGCGGACGTCGGACACGGTGCGCTTCGCACGGCTGATCCGCTGGGCCATCGTCGCCTCGGGCACCAGGTAGGCCGCGGCGATCTGCCGGGTGGTCAGCCCGCCGACGGCGCGCAGCGTGAGCGCCACCCCCGACGCGGGCGTCAACGACGGGTGGGCGCAGAGGAAGTACAGCCGCAGCGTGTCGTCCGCCGAGGGCGCCGGCCCGGACGGCGGCTCGTCGGCGACGGTCTCCTCCCGGCGGCGGCGGGTGGTCTCCGCCCGGGTCACGTCGAGGAACCGGCGCCAGGCCACGGTGACCAGCCAGCCCGTCGGGTCCCGCGGCGGGGCGGTCGGCCAGCTGCGGACCGCATCGACCAGCGCCTCCTGGACGGCGTCCTCGGCCGCCGCGAAGTCGGCTCCGCGGCGGACGAGGACGCCGAGCACGCCCGGCACCAGGCTGCGCACCAGGACGTCGTCCACCGGTGCGGTCACTCGGTGATGGTGGGGGGCGCGCCCAGGAACGGGCGCAGCTCGAGCCACTCGTGGATCGGTCGGCCGCCCGCTCCCGGCGCCGCCGACAGCTCGCCGGCCAGTTCGACGGCGCGCTGGTGGGTGTCGACGTCGATGACCATCCAGCCGGCGATGAGGTCCTTCGTCTCCGCGAACGGACCGTCGGTGACCGGCGGGCGGCCCTCGCCGTCGTACCGGACCCACGAGCCCTCCGGGGCCAGCGCCTGACCGTCGACGAACTCGCCGGTCTCCTCGAGCTTCGCCGCGAAGTCCTGCATGTACTGGATGTGGGTGGAGACCTCGTCGGGGGTCCACTGGTCCATCGGGACGTCGTTCACCGCAGCCGGCGCGCCGCGGTAGTGCTTGAGCAGCAGGTACTTGGCCATCGTGGTTCTCCTCGCTGGTGGTGCGGCCATCGTGGCCGCGGACACCCGGGAGACGGAACCGGTCGCGGGTTCTCGACATCGGACGTCGCTCAATGCCGGTGCTCTTGCCGTCGGCCGCTCATCGGGCATCTCGGCACCGCTCTCCGGCGGCGTGTCAAGGTGCCTCGGACATCTGTGGACAAGCGTCTGACCTGGGAATTCGGGTTGAGCGGCATCCGCTTTCGCGATAGCATTCGTACACACGTTCGAATGCTGCGGGAGGTGTCGTGAGCGAGTTGATGTCGGCTCTCGACGCCTTGGCGGTCGAGGAACTGCACGGGCTGACGGAAGGCGGCTTGCTCGACCGGATCGCGGAGTTGGTGGCCGTGCATAACCGGATCGCCGCGGAGCTGACCCGTACCGTGCGCCGCGCGGACACCACCCAGGCCGCCGAGCACGACGGGTTGAAGTCGATGCGGTCGTGGCTGATCGGGCACACGCGGCTGGCGCCGGCCGACGCCTCGCGCATCCTGCGGTCGGGCCGGGCGTTGGAGCACTTCCCGGCGCTGGCCGCCGGGTTCGCTGAAGGTGCGGTGACGGCGGCGCAGATGGACGTGGTCGCTGCCGCGGTGGGGGAGCGTGAGCGGGCTCAAGCCGAGGAGCAGGGGATCGATCTCGCCGCGTTCGATCAGGCGTGGGCGCAGGTAGCGGCGGAGTCGCCGCACCAGTCGTTGGTGGCCGCGATGCAGGCGTTCGAGGACGCCCTCGACCCGGACGGCCCGGAGCCTGATCCGACGGAGGGTCGCCGGCTGACGATCGCCAAGCACTCCGATGGCAGCGTCACCGGCCGGTTCGACCTGGACGCGGTCGGTGGGGAGAAGGTGCAGGCGGCGATCGAGTCGATCGTGCAGGCCGACCGCCCCCGGGGCGATGAGCGGACCCGAGCCCAGCAGAACGCCGACGCGCTCGTCCAGCTCTGCGACAACCAGCTGGCCTCGGGCAGCCTGCCGATCCTGCGCACTGTCAAGCCGCACGTGGTGGTCGGCATCGACCTCGACGACCTGGTCGACCCCGCGACCGGCGCGGGTGCGGCGGAGATGGGCTTCGGGGCGACGATCTCCGCGGCACGGGCCCGCTACCTGGCCTGTGACGGCAGCATCTCCCGGATCGTGATGGGTCCCGACGGGGTCCCGCTGGACCTGGGCCGGGACCACCGGGTGGTCACCCCCGGGCTGCGCAAGGCAGTTGAGCGGCGGGACAAGTCCTGCGTGTTCGCCGGCTGCGGCGCCCCGACCCACTGGTGCGACGTCCACCACCTGGTCCACTGGCTGCACGGCGGCGAGACCAACCTGCAGAACTCAGCGCTGTTGTGCGAACGCCACCACACCAAGGTCCACCACGGGTTCCGGGTCGAACGACAACCGGACGGGCGATGGCGCACCTGGCGCCCCGACGGGACCGAGATCTTGATCGGCCCCCTGCTGCACTGACTGCCCGACCCCGGTAGCCGGCCACAGTTCGACCGTGGCCGGCTACCGGTGCGCGCCGTGCGCCGTGCGACGTCCCGCCGCGCGACGTCAGAGGCCTGTCTGGCTGACGCCGTACTCGGCCTGCTCGGGGGTGTACCCCTCGTACTCCAGTTGGTCGACGAGGCCGGACCGGGAGAAGGAGCTGTACTCGAGATAGTCCTGCGCGGTCCGGGCCGCCTGCTCGTTCCAGTTCGCACCCGTGTTGTCGACAGCCCACGTCGCGTCCGCGGTCGAGTAGCCCTCGTACTCCAACTGCTCGATGAGACCGGAGCGAGAGAACGCCGAGAACTCGAGGTAGTCGTTGGCGGACTCGAGAGCGTTCTCCTGCCCGACCGTCTGCCCGGGCGCACGAGCCGGTGCGGGTGCCGGTGCCGGTGCGGGCACGGGCTGCGGGGCTCTGGCTGTAGCGGCGGGAGCAGCAGCGGCAGACGCCGTCACGGTCACCGTCTCGGTCACGGTCGCTGCGGCCGGCGCGGGTGGGGTGGCCGTGACCGTCGTGGTCGCCCGTGCCGTCGCGGTGACCGGCGCAGCGTCGGCCACCGCAACGGTCGAGGTGCTGCTGCCCGCACTCCCGATCCCGACGCCGACCAGCAGCACCGCGACGCCGGCCGCTGCGAGGAACCAGGTCCGCCGGTAGAACGGCTGCCCGGGCTCCGGTGAGACCTCAGCAGGCGCGGGGTCGCCGCCCGGCCCGAAGGCCGGCCCCCACTGCGAGGGCGGCTGATGGAAAGGCGGCTGGCTCATGCTGTTCCCCGTCTGTGCGCTCGCAGTGGACGCCGCACAGTAGGGCAGCCCGGAGCGGAAATGGAACGGCCGTGACCGGATCGTGGGTCAGCCGAGCCCACGGTCGTGGCTGCCAGCCACCCCGGGCCCTGAGCAGGGCGAACGTCACCAGGCGACGGCGCCGTGCCGGTCGGTGAAGGTGCCGGTCGGGCCGTCCGCGCCGATCGACGCCATCGCGACGATCGCGTCCGTGCCCTCGGTGACGGTCTGCGGGCCGGCGTGGCCGTTGAAGTCGGTGGCCGTGTAGCCCGGGTCCACCGTGTTGATCCGCAGCTCCGGGAGGAACTGGGCGTAGACCGAGGTGAGCATGTTGACCGCCGCCTTGCTGGCCGAGTACCCGAGCGAGGGGACCGAGTGCTCGATCCGGGACTCGTCGGAGCGCACGGCGAACGAGCCGAGCCCGCTGGTCACGTTCACGATCACCGGCGCCGCCGACTCGCGCAGCAACGGCAGGAAGGCGTGCGTCGTCCGGACGATCCCCACCGCGTTGGTGTCCAGCACCGCCATCAGGTCGGCGGCGGTGTAGTCCTCCACCGCGCCGATCGGCCCGGAGATGCCGGCGTTGTTGACCAGCACGTCCAGCGCGCCGAACCGCTCGCGCACCTCCTTCGCCGCCGAGGCCACCGACTCGTCGGAGGTCACGTCGATGCGCACCCACTCCACGCCCAGCTCCTCCGCCGCGCGCTGACCGCGCTCCGGGTCGCGGGCGCCGATGACCACCCGGTGCCCGAGGTCCTTCAGTCGCCGGGCCGCCTCGAAGCCGAGGCTCTTGTTGCCGCCAGTGATCAATGTCGTCGTCATGCCACCGACGGTGCCCCCGATCGGGCGGCGTCCGGTGGTCCCGTCCGACCGTATGACTGGCAGTACCACCCATCCCGGCCGTGGTGGACGACGATGAGCCCATGACCGACCGAGGGGACTTCGCGGCGCTGCTGCGCGCATGGCGGGAACGCCTCCAGCCGGCCGCGGTCGGGTTCCCCACCGGGCAGCGCCGCACCAAGGGGCTGCGCCGGGAGGAGGTCGCCCTGCTGGCCGGCGTCTCGGTCGACTACCTCGTGCGGCTGGAACAGGGCCGCGCCGACCGCCCCTCGGCTCAGGTCGTCGCCTCGCTCGCCCGGGTGCTGCAGCTGTCCGACCTCGAACGCGACCAGCTGTACCTCGCCGCCGGCCTGCCCGCCCCGCTGCCCAGCGCCGTCCCCACGCACATCCCGGCCAGCGTGCAGCGGCTGCTGGCCCGGCTCCCGGACGTCGCGATCGGCGTGTGGACGGCGCACTGGACCCTGCTGACCGCCAACGCGGCCTGGCGCGCACTGCTGGGGGACATGCCGGCCGGCCTCAACCTGGTCGCCGCGGAGTTCGCCGGCCGGGCCCCGCAGGTCGTGTGGAGCGACGGTGACCTGGAACGCCACCAGCGGGCCCTCGTCTCCGACCTGCGCAGCGCCCAGATCCGCTACCCGGACGATCCGTCCGTGCGGGCGCTGCTCGCCGACCTGCAGCCCGACCCACGCTTCGCGCAGCTGTGGGCCGAGGGCACCGTCGTCGAGCACCGTTTCCAGGCGAAGACCTTCGTGCACCCGCGTGTCGGCCGGGTGACGGTCGACTGTGACGTCCTCACCGTGATCGGCACCGACCTGCGCATCGTCACCTACACCGCCGAGCCGGGCACCGAGGACGCCTCCCGGTTCGACCTGATCCGCACCCTCGGGTTGGCGGAGGTCGTCGGACCGTCCGCCTGACGGCCGGTCAGCGCCGGAGCTCCGCCACCTCGTCGAGCCGGCCCAGCTTGTGCGGGTTGCGCACCGCGTACATCCGGGAGATCCGGCCGTCCGCCACGACGAACGTGATCGCCGTGTCGAACTCGCCGCCCGGGTCGATCCGCGCCGCGACCCCGCCGTTGATCAGCGGCGTGGTGATCAGCACCCCGGGCGCGAACGCGGCGAACCGGGACAGCGCCCCGGCCACCCGCTCCCGGCCGGCGAACGGGCGCCGGGCAGCGGGCGCCAGGCCGCCGCCGTCCGCGACCACCACGACGTCCGGCGCGAGCACGTCCAGCAGCGCCTGCACGTCGCCGCCGGTGAGCGCGGCCAGGAACCGGTCCACCACCAGCTGCTGCTCGGCCGGGTCGACCACCATCCGCGGACGGCGGGCGGCCACGTGCTCCCGCGCCCGGTGCGCGATCTGCCGGACGGCGGCGCCCGACTTGCCCACCGCCTCGGCGATCTCCTCGTACGGCACGTCGAAGACCTCGTGCAGCACCAGCACCGCACGCTCGGTCGGCCCCAGCGTCTCCAGCACGGTCAGCATCGCCAGCGAGACGCTCTCCGCGAGCTCGACGTCCTCGGCGACGTCCGGGCTGGTCAGCAGCGGCTCGGGCAGCCACTCACCGACGTAGTCCTCCCGGCGGCGGGCCACGGTGCGCAGCCGGTTCAGCGCCTGCCGGGTGACGACCCGGACCAGGTACGCCCGCGGGTCACGCACCTCCGCGCGGTCCGCCTCGGCCCACCGCAGCCACGTCTCCTGCACGACGTCGTCGGCGTCGGCGGCCGAGCCGAGCATCTCGTAGGCGACGGTGAACAGCAGGCTGCGGTGGGCCAGGAACGGGTCGTCGGTCATGCCGAGGCGGCGTCGGTCCGCGACGGGGCAGCCAGCGGCGGTAGGCCGCAGGACGCCGAGAACTCCGCGGACCGGATGCCGAGCGCGACGTTGGCCCGGGCGGTGAGGTTCATCGCGCCGATCCTGGCAGTCAGCTCCACCAGCGCCGGCGCCCCGAGCTCGGCGAGCAGGGCGGCCGACAGCTCGTCGGTCACCGCCGGCGGCGTCTGGCTCATCGCCTCGGCGTACTCCATCACCCGGCGCTCCAGGGGCGTGAAGACGTCGGACTCCCGCCACCGCGGCACCTCCCGCGCCCGGGCCTCGTCGAGCCCGCGGTCGTGGGTCAGGAAGTGGTGCAGGTCCAGGCAGAAGCTGCAGCCGATCGTGCTGGCCGCGGCCATGGATGCGAACGACGCCAGGTCGCGGTCCAGTCGGTCCCAGGACTCGGACCTCCGGCCGAGCCCCATCAGGGCCTTGAACACCGGCGGGTGGTGCCACATCACGCCGATCGACTCCGGCACCGTGCCGAACATCCGTCGGGTCATCGCCGTGACCAGGGCTCCGTAGACGCCGGTGACCTCGGTCGCCGGGACGCGGGTGCTGCCCGTCATGTCTCCTCCAGGTGTGTGGTGGGTCGACATGGAGACACCGGCCGCGAGCCGGGTGTGACACCTCTCCGGGAGACTGCGGGGGTGCGGAGTGGAGGCAGTGGCCAGATCCGAGCCGTCGTCCTCGGCGGTGGGGTGCTCGGGACCTCGACGGCGACGCAGCTGGCCGCCCGGGGTGCCCGGGTCACGCTCGTGACGGACGGCGAGCCGGCCAGCGGCGCGTCGGGACGGTCGCTGGCCTGGCTGAACTCGGCCGGCGACTTCCCACCGGAGTACCACCGGCTCCGCATGCTCGGCCTCGAGCGGTACCGGGCCTTCGCCGCCCGCCCCGACTCGACGGCGCACATCGCCTTCGACGGCGGCCTCCGTTGGGGCGACGGCGTCCGCTCCTCGTTCGAGCACCAGCGCGCGATCGGCTACCCGGCCGAGTGGCTGAGCAGCGCGGACGTCGCCGCGCGGCTCCCCGGGGTGGACGCCGGCGCGGTCCCGGACGACGGCGCGCTGCTCAACCCGGACGAGGGCTGGGTCGACCTGCCGTCGCTCATCGCGCAGCTGGTGTGGGACCTGCGGGCCGCCGGGGGAGCGGTGCACACCTCGGCCGGCGCCTGCCGGGCGGTCGTGCAGGGCGGCCGGGTCGTCGGCGTGCGGACCGGCACCGGTGAGGTGCTCGATGCCGACGCCGTCGTGCTGGCCACGGGCGCCGACGTCCCGCGCACCCTCGCCGGTCTCGGTGTACACCTGCCCGACGCCACCTCGAGCGCGCTGCTCGTGCGCACCCCGCCGTTCGCGCACCGGCTCCGCGCCGTGCTGAACACGCCGCGGGTGGCCCTCCGGCCCGCCCCGGGCGGCGGGATCGTCCTGGACGCCGGCTGGTCGGAGGAGGAGGTGGTGCGTCGGGACGACGGGACGTTCGGCGTCCGCCACTCCACCGTGCAGGGGCTGCTGTCCGAGGCGGCGCAGGTGCTGGCCGGTCAGCCGGTGCTGTCCTGCGCGTCCTACGGCGTCGGGCGCAAGCCGATCCCCGGCGACGGGCACCCGGTGCTCGGCGCCGTCCCCGGCATCGACGGCCTCACCGTCGCCTTCACCCACAGCGGCGCGACGCTCGGCCTCATCGCCGGCGAACTGCTCGCCGAGGAGGTCCTGGACGGGGAGTCGAGCCCCCTGCTCGCTACGTTCCGGCCCGCCCGTTTCGCGGGGTGACCGTCGTACGCCCGCGCGCCGACCACAGTCGGCTGCCGGGAGTTCACCGAACGGGCATGGCGCAGCCGGGGGGCCCGGTTTACGGTCGTCCTCGTCCGGAGCCGGGCATCGTTCGATGCCCGCCCGGCCGCAGCGGGTTGACGGCCACAGGGGGAACTGGTGCCCGAAGTCATGCCATGCGAGCACGTGCGGGTCCTCGGCTGATGAACCGGGCCCGCCGCGGACGGCACACGAGGACCCGGTCGAGCCGGGTGCGGGCACCCGGCGTCGTCGCCAGCGCGGGCATCACCACCGCCCTGGTCGCCTTCCTCCCCGCGGCCAGCGCCGCACCCGGTGCCATCCCGGCGCCATCGCACTCCTCCCGCCTGATGGCCGTCGAGGACGACGCGCTCGTACCGCGCCCGCCGTCCGGTCTGCGGGACGAGTTCGCGCCACCGCTCGAACCGCTGCTGGAGACCGTGGCGATCGCGACCGACGCCGATCCCAGCAGCGCCCCCGCGACGGCCACCGCCCCGACCGCCGCCGCCCCGACCGGCGGGGCGTCCCCGCTGGCCGCCAGCGGGATCCCGTCGACCGCACTGACGGCCTATGAGCGCGCCGCCGCGCTCTCCGCCGACTGCGGCATCAGCTGGACCCTGATCGCCGCCATCGGCCGGGTCGAGTCCAACCACGGCCGCTTCGCCGGCGCCACCCTGCACACCGACGGGCTGTCGAGCCCGCCGATCATCGGCATCCCGCTCGACGGCACCAACAACACCGCCCGGATCCTCGACTCCGACGACGGCCTGCTGGACGGCGACACCGTCTACGACCGCGCCGTCGGCCCGATGCAGTTCATCCCGACCACGTGGGCGATGTACGACAGCGACGGCAACGGCGACGGCCGTCGCGACCCCTTCAACATCAACGACGCAGCCGTCGCCACCGGCAGGTACCTCTGCGCCGCGGGTGGGGACCTCTCCACGCCGGAGGGCCAGGCGCGCGCCGTCTTCGCCTACAACCACTCCGACAGCTACGTCGCCACGGTGCTCGCGCTGTCCGCCACGTACGCCGGGACGACGCCGGAACCGGTGCCCACCCCGGACGGTCCGGCGCCGACCGTGCCACCGGCCGCCCCGGCCCCGCCGCCCGCGATCGAGCCGCCGCCGGCTGTCGAGCCGCCCGCAGCGCCGGTCGAGCCCCCGCCGCTCCTGGCCGAGCCGGCACCGCCGGTGGCGCCCGCGCCGGAGCCCGCACCGGTTCCTGCGCCCGCGCCGGAGCCGGAGCCGGAGCCGGAGCCCGTGCCGGTCCCGGCTCCTGCGCCTGCGCCGACGCCCGAGCCCGCGCCTGAGCCGGAGCCCGTCCCGGCTCCTGAGCCCGAGCCGGAGCCCGTCCCGGCTCCTGAGCCCGAGCCGGAGCCCGTTCCTGCCCCAGCACCGGAGCCCGCGCCTGAGCCGGAGCCCGCGCCGGTTCCGGCTCCCGAGCCGGAGCCCGTCCCGGCGCCGGAGCCCGCGCCTGCCCCGGCACCGGAGCCGAGCCCGGAGCCGGCCCTGTGTGGCATCGGGTTCGAGCCGGTCGAGCCGGTCGTCGTCGACGTGCTGGACGGCGCCGGTGACCCGGCCCTGGTCGAGGCGGTGACCCGGGTCCTCACCGACGCCGGCCTCACCCTCGGCACGGTCAGCAGCGCCGAGGTCACCGACTCGGCGATCGAGCACCTCGACGGTCAGGAGGAGCCGGTGCGGCAGCTGGTCGAGGCGCTCGGCGTCGTCCCGCTGCTCCGGCCGGCGACGGGGGAGAACCTCACCGTCGTCCTGGGCTCCGCCGACGCGGCTCCGCTGGTCGAGGAGCTGGCCACGCTCGCCGACGAGCAGTGCGACACCGCCCCCGCCGAGGAGACCGACTGACCGGCAGCGACACCCAGACGTTCTTCGGCTCCCGGGCCGCCGCCTGGGAGGAGAGGTTCCCCGACGACGGGCCCCGGTTCGAGCGGGCCGTCGCCGAGCTGGGGGTGCGCACCGGGGACGCCGTCCTCGACGCCGCCTGCGGCACCGGGCGCGCCCTGCCGGTGCTGCGGGCCGCCACCGGCCCGGCCGGGTTGCTCGTCGGGCTCGACCTGACCGCCGAGATGCTCGCCGAGGCCCGGCGGCGCGGTCGCGGGGAGCTGGCGCACCTGGTGCGTGGCGACGTCACCGGGCTGCCGTTCGCGGCGGGGTCGTTCGACGTGCTCTTCGCCTCCGGGCTGGTCTCCCACCTGCCCGATCCCGAGGCCGGCCTGCGCGAGCTGGCCCGGGTCGCCGCCGACGGCGCACGGCTCGGGCTGTTCCACCCGGTCGGCCGGGCGGCGCTGGCCCGGCGGCACGGCCGGGAACTGACCCGGGACGACGTGCGGAGCGAGCCGCGGATCCGGGAGCTGCTCGCCGGCACCGGCTGGCGCGTCACCGAGGTCGACGACGCCGAGGACCGCTGGTTGGTGGTGGCTGTCCGGCGCGAGCGCACGTAGCCGACCGCCTCGCGCCTGCCCGGCGGAGCGGTGTCCGCGTGTCACCCTGTGCGGCGTGCTGCACCGGACCCCGCCCCGCCTGACGTGAGCGCTCTGCTCGCCGCCGTGGTCGCCGGGTTCGGCGGAGCCGTCACCGGCCGCGTCGTCGACTCGCTGGCGCTGGTCGCCCCGCGTCGGGTCGAGGCCGGCGACGGGGCGGTCGCAGTCCGCGTCGACCGGCGGGCCCGCGCGATCGGGGCCCCGTGGCCGGAACTGACCGGGGCGCTCTGCGCCGTCGCGGTCACCCTCCGGTTCGGCTGGACGGCGCAGCTGCCCGCCTGGCTGTGGTTCGTCGCCGTCGGCCTGCTGCTCACGGTCGTCGACCTGCGCGAGCAGCTGCTGCCCAACCGGGTGTTGCTGCCGGGCCTGCTCGGCGGCCTCGCCCTGCTGGCCGTCGCCGCCGGGACCGACGGCGACTGGTCGAGCCTGGCGCGCGCCGCACTGGCCGGGGGAGCCGCCTTCGCGGTGCTGCTGGTGATGGCGCTGGCCGCCCCGAGCGGACTGGGGATGGGCGACGTCAAGCTGGCCGGGCTGCTCGGCCTCTACCTGGGCTGGCTCGGCTGGCCGGTCGTGGTGGTCGGGTTCTTCCTCGGCTTCCTGCTGCAGGCCGTGGTCGGGCTGGCGCTGCTCGCCGCCCGGCGGGTGGGGCGCCGGACCGGGCTGCCGTTCGGGCCGGCACTGCTCGGCGGTGCCCTGGTCGCGGCCCTGCTGACCGAGGACTGGGTCCTGCTCCTGCCGTGACGCGCGGACAGGTCGTTCACCCGTCCGGGTGAGCCGCACCGCTCTGGGCTGTGCTGCTGGTCCTGTGCGCCCGAACAACGGGGGGAAGACCGCGACCCGGGTCACCCGACCCGATCAGCCGACGGTCGGTTCCCCAGGAGCTCACGTTGGTCAGCCTGTTCCAGACGCTGCACACCCTGTCCTACGTCACCGCCGACCGTGTCGCGGACCGGTTGAAGACGGTCAAGGAGGAGAAGGGCGCCTCCGCCGTGGAGTACGCGATCCTCGTCGGCGCCATCGCCCTGGCCGTCGCGGCGGCCGTCCTCGTCTTCGGCGGGAAGCTCGAGGCCCTCTTCAACGGCATCTCACTGGGCGGCACCCCGGCTTCCACGCCCGCTGCGCCGAAGAGCTGACCGGCGGTCCCTGACCACCGGGGACGTCGTCCCCGCCGCCTTCCCGACCCCACGACAGGAGCAGCTCCGTGTCCGGCAGCCCTGCCCGGCCCCGTCCCCGCCCCGCTCGCCGGCTCCTCGGCGAGCGGGGCGGGGCGGCGGTCGAGTTCGCGCTGGTCATCCCGGTCCTGCTGCTCCTGCTGCTGGGGATCATGGAGGTCAGTGCGGCCTTCAACACCCAGGCGACGCTGTCCGCGGCGGCCCGGGAGGGCGCCCGCTCCATGGTCACCTCCGGCACCGTGGCGTCGGCGCGGTCGGCGGTGCAGGCTGCGGCCGGCCCGCTGGCGGTGTCCTCGGTCAGCATCAGCCCGGTCACCTGTGTGGGCGCGGCGGCCGGCACCACGGTGACGGTGACCGTCACCGCCCGCCGCACGTTCGTCGCCGGAGTCCTCGGGTCGACCGGCGTGGACCTGACCGGGACGGCGGCCATGCGATGCGGCTGACCTCCCGGCTGCTGCGCCGGCTCGGCCCGCGGCGACTGGCCGACGAGCGCGGCGCCGTGGCCGTGCTGGTCGCGATCATGCTCGTGCCGTTGCTCGGCTTCGCCGCCATCGCGGTGGACGTCGCCTCGCTCTACGCCGACCGCGAGCAACTGCGCAACGCCGCCGACGCCGCGGCGCTGGCCGTCGCGACCGACTGCGCGCAGGGCGCCTGCGGCAACCCCGTCGCGACGGCCGTCTCCGCGCTGACCGCGAACGCCGGCGCTGCCGACGCGGCCGGCGCCACCCTGCGCACGCCCGACGTCTCGGTCGGTGGGCAGACGGTCACCGTCACGGTGAGCGCCGACCAGGCGCACTGGTTCGCCCCGGTGCTCGGCATCGACTCCACCCGGGTCACCGCGACCGCCACGGCCACCTGGAAGGCCATGTCGCACGGCGTGGCCCAGCTGCCCCTGGCCATCTCCTGGTGCGAGTACGAGCGGCAGATCGCCAAGTACCCGCTGACCAGCACGGTGTCTCGCCGACTGGACTGGGATCTGAGCTGGCTGTCGCGATGCACCGGGCCGAAGGGCGGGACCACGCTGGGCGGGCATGCGCTCACCGGCACGGACTCCGCGTCCGTCTGCCGGGCGACGTCGTCGGTGGGCCAGTACATCGACATCAGCATCTGGAGCAGCTGGCTGCCCAACCGGTGCTCGGCGTCGCACCTGGACAGCCTCATCGGCAGCGACCTGCAGATCCCGGTCTGGGACGACGTCGACGGGTGGCTGTTCGGTGGCTACCGCGCCCACGTCTACGGCTATGCCCTCTTCCACCTCACCGGCTACCAGCTGACCTACGGCGAGCCGGCCTTCTACGGCTACTTCACCCGCGCGGTGGTCCCGGCCTCCGCGACCAGCACCACCGGCAGCACTCCGGCGGCCAACCTCGGCGCCACCTCCATCAGCCTCTCTCCTCAGGGATGACCACCATGCGTCGCGTCCTCGCCGCTCTCGCGGCCCTTGCCCTGGCAGCGTTCGGCGCCGTCGTCCTGATCAGCTACGTCCGGGGCGCCGATGCCCGCGCCGAGGCCGGGGCCGTCCTGGTCCCGGTGCTCGTCGTCGACCAGGAGGTGCCGGCCGGCACCCCGGCCGCCGAGCTCACCGACCTGGTGCGGACCGCGGAGGTGCCCAGCCGCCTGGTCGTCCCGGGTTCCGTCGAGGACCTCGCCGACGTGGCCGGCCTCACCACGACCACGTCCCTGGTGCCCGGCGAGCAGGTGGTGTTCGCGCGGTTCGCCGACCCGTCCGTGCAGGCGGCCGCCGCTGGGGTGGTCGAGCGCACGCCGGGCACCGAGGAGGTGAGCCTCACCCTGGAACCGCAGCGGGCCGTGGGCGGGGCACTGGCCGCCGGCGACCGGATCGGCGTCTTCATCAGCCAGGGCGACCCGACCACGACCGACCTCGCCGTCGGCGAGGTGCTGGTGACCCGGGTGACCGGTGGCGCCGACGACCAGACGGCGGCGCTGACCGGTGCCGCGCAGACGGTGACCGTGACGCTGGCCCTCACCCCGGAGGACGCCGCCGTGGTCATCGCCGGGATGGAGCAGGGCGCCGTGTGGCTGTCGCTCCAGGAGTCGGTCGATCCTGCCGACACCTCCCTGGACAGCACGATCACGACCACAGGAGCAGACCAGTGAGCACGGTCCTGACCATCGGTGCCGACGCCGACCTCGTCGCGCGGTTCACCGAGGCCGGCAGCAGCGACGTCGTCGCCCTCGGGGTGGACGCGCTGGCGGAGGGGGTCCTGCTCCGCCACCTCGCCGGACCGGACGCCCCGGACCTGGTGGTGCTGGGGGCCGAGGTCGCGCTGGCCGACTCCTTCGCCCTCGCCGGGCAGCTCGACGGCGCGGCACCGGGCACCAGCGTCGTCGTCGTCGCCTTCACCGATCCCGAGCTGTGGCTCGAGGCGATGCGCGCCGGCGTCCGCGACGTCCTCTCCCCGCACGCCTCCACCGCCGACGTCACCGCCGTCCTCGAGCGGGCGGACGCCCGCGCCGAGGCCCGCCGGGCTGCGTCGGCGACGGTGCCGCAGGCGCCCACCCGGCGGGTGGTGGTCGTCGCCTCGCCCAAGGGCGGGGTCGGCAAGACCACCGTCGCCACGAACGTGGCCCTCGGTCTGGCCGTGGCCGAGCCCGGGTCCACCGTGCTGGTCGACCTGGACGTGCAGTTCGGGGACGTCGCCAGCGCACTGGCGCTGGTCCCCGAGCACACGCTCCCGGACACCGTGCGCGGCGCCGCCAGCAACGACCCGCTCGTGCTCAAGACCTACCTCACCCGGCACTCGTCCGGCCTGCACGTGGTCGCCGGCAGTGACTCCCCGGCAGCAGGGGACGCCGTCACCCCGGACGAGGTCGCGCGGCTGGTCGACATGCTCAGCGCGGAGTTCCGGTACGTCGTGGTCGACACCGCCCCGGGGCTGACCGACCACACCCTCACCGCCCTGGAGCGGGCCACCGACCTGGTGCTGATCGGCAGCATGGACGTGCCCGGGGTGCGCGGGCTGCGCAAGGAGCTCGACGTGCTCGGCGAGCTGCAGCTCGTGCCGGCCGGCCGCCACCTGGTGCTCAACGGCGCCGGCTCGGCCGGTGGCCTCGCCCTGGCCGACGTCGAGCGGACCGTCGGTGCCCCGCTGGACCTGGTGCTCCCGCGGCACGACGCCGTCCCGCTGTCGACGAACACCGGCGTCCCGCTGCTGATGAAGGGCGGCAAGGACCCGGTCACCCGTGGGCTCCAGACGCTGGTCGGCCGGCTCGCACCTGCCGCGGCGGCCGGCCAGGGCCGGCGCGGACGCCGGCGGGTCGGTGCCCGATGAGCCTCAGCGACCGTCTCGCCCAGACCCGTGGCCAGGCAGCCGGTCCCGTGCCGCTCCCGCCGGCCCCGGGTGAAGAGCCCGTGGTCCGGGTCGTGGGACGCCCCGCGCCGCCGCCCACCGGCCTCGCGTCCCGGGTGGCCGGGAGGGTCGGCGCCGGCTCCATCGACCCGGCCGCCCGTCCGGCGGCCGGCCCGGACACCCTCACCCAGCTCAAGGAGCGGGCCAGCCGCGCCCTGTTCGAGCGGCTGGGCGGCAAGCTCTCCGACGCCGACATCCCCGACGAGCAGCTGCACGCCCTGGTGCGGGCGGACCTGCAGCGCGTCATCGCGCACGAGCCGACCCCGCTGTCCGAGGGGGACCGGCGGCGGCTCATCACCGAGCTCACCGACGAGGTGCTCGGCTACGGCCCGCTGCAGCCGCTGCTGGACGACCCGGACGTCACCGAGGTGATGGTCAACGGGCCGGACACCGTCTACGTGGAGCGCGGCGGCCGCATCGTCCGCACCTCCGCCGGGTTCGCCGACGAGCAGCACCTGCGCCGGGTGATCGAGCGCATCGTGTCCCGGGTCGGCCGACGGATCGACGAGTCCTCGCCGCTGGTCGACGCCCGGCTGCCCGACGGCTCCCGGGTCAACGCGATCATCCCGCCGCTGGCCTTCAGTGGCTCGTCGCTGACCATCCGCAAGTTCGCCCGCCGGCCGCTGCAGATCGCCGACCTGATCGAGGGCGGCACGCTCAGCCCCGACATGGCCGAGCTGCTGCGCGCCTGCGTGGCGGCCCGGCTCAACGTCATCGTCTCCGGCGGCACCGGCACCGGGAAGACGACGCTGCTCAACGTGCTCTCCTCGTTCATCCCGGAGGGCGAGCGGATCATCACCATCGAGGACGCCGTCGAGCTCCAGCTCCAGCAGGAGCACGTCGTCCGGCTGGAGTCCCGCCCGGCCAACATCGAGGGCAAGGGCGCGATCAGCATCCGCGACCTGGTCCGCAACTCCCTGCGCATGCGCCCGGACCGGATCATCATCGGCGAGGTCCGCGGCGGGGAGAGCCTGGACATGCTGCAGGCGATGAACACCGGCCACGACGGCTCGCTGTCCACCGTGCACGCCAACTCCCCGCGGGACGCCGTCGCCCGGCTGGAGACGCTGGTTCTGATGGCCGGCATGGACCTGCCGCTGCGCGCGGTGCGGGAGCAGGTCACCTCCGCCGTCGACGTGATCATCCAGGTCTCCCGGCTGCGCGACGGCAGCCGCCGGGTCACCCACGTCACCGAGGTGCTGGGCCTGGAGGGCGACACCGTGACGCTGCAGGACGCCTTCCTCTTCGACCACTCCGCCGGCAGTGACCGCGACGGCCGGCTGCTCGGCCGCGCGGTGCCCACCGGCATCCGGCCGCGGTTCCTGGAACGGTTCGCCGAGCGCGGGGTCACGGTCGCACCGCGGGTGCTGGGGGTGCCGCACCTGGCGCCGGTCGGAGGTGGGGGCCGATGAGCCCGCTCGTCTGGGCCGGCGTCGCTGCCTGCGCACTCGCACTTGCGCTCCTGGTCGGGCTGCTCGTCGTCCCGCGGCGTCCCCGGGTGGAGATCACCCGGCTGGACCCGACCGCGGCGCCGGCGCCGCGGGGGCGGTCGGCGGTGGCCGCCGCGACGAGCCGGCTCGGTGACCGGGCGCTCCGGCGGCTGGGCCGCCGCGACGCGCTCGTGGCGTCGCTGGAACGTGCCGGGGTCCACCGGTCACCGGCACAGGTCTTCGGCGGGACGGTCGCCGGTGCGCTGCTGGGCGACCTCGTCGGCGGCCTGCTCTGGGGCCTGCTCGGCGGGCTGGTGCTGGCGCTGGCCGTCCCGCTCACCGTCCTGGTGACCCTGGAGGTGCGCAGCCGCCGCCGGCGCTCCGCCTTCGCCGAGCAGCTCGACGACACGCTGCGGCTGATGGCCAGCAGCCTCCGGGCCGGGCACAGCGTGCTGCGGGCGCTGGAGGCCGTCTCCCACGACGGCGCCGCGCCCACCGCCGAGGAGTTCTCCCGGGTGCTCAACGAGGTCCGGGTGGGGCGCGACGTCGTCCTGGCCATGGAGGAGGTCGCCGAGCGGATGCGCAGCGACGACTTCGGCTGGATCGCCCAGGCCGTCGCGATCCACCGTGAGGTCGGCGGCAACCTGGCGGAGGTGCTCGACCGCGTCGGCGCCACCATCCGGGACCGCAGCCAGCTGCGGCGTCAGGCGCAGGCGCTCTCGGCGGAAGGCCGTGCCTCGGCCGCCGTGCTGCTGGCGCTGCCGGTCGTCGTCGGTGGGGCGATGCACCTGGTCTCGCCGACCTACATCGGCCGGCTCCTGGACGGTGCCACCGGTCTGGTCATGCTGGCGACGGCCGGGGTCCTGATGGTCGTCGGCGCGATCTGGGTGCGCCGCGTCGTGACGGTGACGTTCTGATGCCCACGATCGTGTGGGTCGGCGTCGCCGCCGTCGTCCTCCCGCTCGCCGTCCTGGCCCAGGTCACGCTGGCCCGGTCCGGGAAGGCGCTGGTCGTCGCCCGGCAGAACCTCACCCGCGGCCTGGTCACGCCCGCCTTCGAGGTGGGCACGCTGGAGGCCCGGGGCACCGGCGCCGGCGCCGTCCTCCGCGCGCTGACGCCCGAGTCGGCGGCCCGCCGGATCCGGCGCATGATCGACGTCGCCGGCCGCCCGGCCACCCTCACGATGACCCGCGTGCTGTGGGCCAAGCTCGTGCTCGCCGCCGGCGCGGCGCTGCTCGGCACCCTGTTCGTGGCGGAGGCGCCCGGCGTCCCGGCCGGGCTCGTCGCGGTGGTCGCGGTGGTCGCGGCCTACCACCTGCCCGAAGCAGCGCTGTGGGGCCGCGGCCAGGAGCGGCGGCAGGTGATCGCGCGCCAGCTGCCCGACGTCCTGGACCAGATGACCATCGCCGTGGAGGCCGGGCTGGGCTTCGAGGCCGCGCTGTCCCGCGCGGCCACCACGGGCCGGGGTGCGCTGGCCGAGGAGCTGGTGCGCACCCAGCACGACATCGCCGCCGGCCGGCCGCGGCGCGCCGCCTACGACGCCCTGGCCGCCCGCACCCAGGTGGCGGACCTGCGTCGGTTCGTCGGGGCGGTCAACCAGGCCGACGTCTACGGCATCCCGCTCGCCGACGTGCTGCGGGTGCAGGCCGACGAGATGCGCGTCAAGCGTCGGCAGCGCGCCGAGGAGCAGGCGATGAAGGTGCCGGTCAAGGTCACCTTCCCGCTGATGGTCTGCATCCTGCCGGCGCTGATGATCGTGGTCGTCGGCCCGGCGGTCCTGGGGCTGCTGGAGTCCCTGGGCTGAGCCCCGCCCGCTGCCGGATCAGGCCGGGGCGTCGATCGGCAGGCCGACGTAGAGCATGCCGACCAGCGCACCGGCGGCGGAGTGCACGCCGGTGTAGGCGGTGAAGTAGGGCTTCCCCGCGACCGTGGCCGGGCCGGTGTAGACCTGCCCGCCGAGCACCGCGGCGAGCACCGGGTTGCGGCTGCCGTCGGCGCCGGTGGGGGAGAGGCAGGTGCCGATGTTCCGCCGGCCCTGCGGGTTCACCACCGTGGTCGCCACCCGGACCATGCCACCGGCGTCGTCGAGCCGCTGGAACAGCGTGCACGTGCCGCCGACCTGGGCCACCACGTCGTCGACCAGCGCCGAGCGGTGCCGCGGGTCGTCGTCCCAGCTCAGCACCTCCCCGCCGAGCAGCAGCTCGGGCAGCCCGACGGAGCGCGTCGCCGAGGTCGCCTGGTCGGTCACGGTCACCGTCCGCTGCCCGCTGCCCAGGTCGATGCCGCCGGCCTCGTCCAGCAGGTCCTCGGCCAGGGTCAGTGCGCGGCGGACGTAGACCAGCCGCTGGCTGTCGGCCAGCTCGGCCACCGCCTGGGTGATCCGGGCCGACCCGCTGGCCGCCCGGTCGACGTTGTCCACCACCCGGTCGGTGGCGGCGCGCTGCTGCTCGACGGCGGCGGCGATGGCGTCCTGCGCATCGGCGATCGAGCCCAGCGTGCCGGTGATCCGGCCGATCGCGGTGACCGCCTGCCGGGTCTCGGACTGCACCGCCTCGATCTGCGCGCCGATGTCCTCGGCGGCCTGGGCGGTGCGGCTGGCCAGCTCCTTGACCTCGTCGGCCACCACGGCGAAGCCGCGGCCCACGTCGCCGGCGCGCGCCGCCTCGACGTAGGCGTTGAGCGCCAGGAACCGGCTCTGCTGGCTGATCGCCGAGATCAACCGCACCATCTGGGTGATCGACTCGCTGGCGTCCTGCAGCGCGGCGATCCGCTCGTCCACCGCGCGGGCGTCCCGCACGGCCTCCTCCGCGACCGCCGAGGCCTGCGTGGTGCTCGAGGAGATGTCCGCGATCGCCGCGCGCAGTTCGGTCAGCGACTCGGCGGCCTGCTGGGAGGTGTCGGACACCTCGCGGCTGGCCGAGGAGAGCACGCCGGCCTGCTGGGCGGCCGTCGCCATGCTGTCGTCCTGCTCGGGCTTGCGGCGGGTACGCGCGGGCGCCGCCGGACGCGGGGCGACGACCGCCGGCTCGTCGGCCGGGGGCACGACGGCGCCGGGCACCGCTGCGGTACCCCGCGGGGACGGGAAGCGCACGACTCGACTCCTCTCGGACGCGGACCCGTGCCCGCCTCGCGCGGTCAGCCTAGGGGCCGCCGAGGTCGGGAACGCGCTGGTGAGAGCGGCGCGTCGGGAGTCGAGTCGGACGGGAACGATTGCACGGCCGGGTCGGCGCCGCGCGGCGTCAGGTCAGCGCAGCAGCGTGGTCAACCGCACGGTCAACCCGCCGGGCCCGTCGACGACGTCCACGTGGTCGCACAGCTGCCGGGCCAGCCACAGCCCCATGCCGCCGTGCGAGAGGTCGTCGCCGTGCGCGGGGCCGTAGCCGGCGAACGGGTCGTCCATCCCCGTGCCGCCGTCGCTGATCGTGCAGACCACCCGGTCGGCCGACGCCCACAACCGCAGCCGGACCGGCGGGCCACCGTGCCGCACCGCGTTCGCGCTCATCTCGTCGACCGCCAGGTGCAGGTCCTCGAGGGCATCCCGGGACCCGCTCAGCTGGGCCAGTTGACCGCCGACCGCGTGCCGCAGCCCGGCGAAGTCCCGCACGTCGTCGACCCGCAGCAGCGGGGCGGTGGCCTCGAGCGGTTCGTCCGGGACGGGAAGGGCGCGCAGGTAGTCGGCCGGCTCGGTGTAGTCCGGGTTGGGCCGGCGCCCGTCGGTGCCGACCAGATGGGTGTGCGTGCGCAGCCCGCAGCCGACGAGCTCATCGGGGAGCTTGGCGACGTCGTAGGCGCACAGCCCCCAGGTCGGCCAAGAGCGCATCGCCTCGTTGAGCACGGCCTCGTAGCGCTGCCACTCCAGCCACTCCCGCGGCGTCCTCCCGAAGTCGGTCTCCCCGACCACCCGCAGCCGGGTGTGGCCGCGACCGGTCACCCGCTCGGCGAGCCGCTGGAAGGCGGTGATCGCCGCGGGCGTACGCGCCTGGTACACCTCCTGCTGCGGCAGCACGTGCACGTGCTCGTCGCCCAGCGCGTCCCGCAGCATCGTGGCCGAGGGCTCGCTCGTGGTGATCACGGCCGCGTCGCCGGCCTCCAGGCCCGCGCGCAGGAAGGGGACCGCGACGGCGGCCAGCTCCTCTGCGGAGCTGTGCAGGACCAGGTCGTGCCGGAACGTGGCCGGACCCAGCTGGGCCGGTGGTGCGTGCACGTGGTGGGTCCTTCCGTTCGTCGGAGCCGGGCTGGGCTGGGGCGTGGGGCCCACGGTATGCCGATCTCAGCCCGGTGGTCGCGCGCAGGCCCCGCGGGACGTCCTGGAGACCGCCCTCACCGGCTCGCCGGGTCGTCCGGGACGACGTCGGGCACCACGTTCGGACCGGCCTCCACCGGACGCGGGCGGTCCTGCCGGTGCAGTCGCACGGCGACCAGGGCGACGTCGTCCTCGGGCTTGCCGTCGACCAGCCGCTCGATCAGCTCGTCCAGCAGCTGGCCCAACGGGAGGTCGGCCAGCTCGGTCAGGTGGGTCCGCAGCCGGAGGAGACCGGTGTCCAGGTCGGCGTCCCGGCGTTCGATCAGCCCGTCGGTGTAGAGCAGCACCGTCGACCCGCGGTCCAGGGTGACCACCGACTCGGTCCGCTCGACCGTGGCGTCGACGCCGAGGAGCAGGTCGGCCTTCCAGTCGGCGAGCACCGCGACGCTGCCGTCGGGGTTGAGCGCCAGCGGCGGCAGGTGCCCGGCGTTGGCCCAGATCATCCGGGTCACCCCGCGCTCCAGCTCGTCGGCGGTCTGCTCGAACCGGGCCACCGCGGCGGTGGCCAGGGTGTCCAGCTGGAGCAGCGTCATCGCCGAGTCCAGCCCGCGGAGCACCTCCACCGGCCCGGCGTCGCTGTAGGCGGCGATGCCGCGCAGCAGGCTGCGCACCTGGCCCATGGCCGCGGCTGCCGCCGTGTCGTGGCCGACGACGTCCCCGATGACCACCATCGTCGAGCCGCTGGGCTGCAGGAAGGCGTCGTACCAGTCGCCGCCCACCCGGGCGGCCTCGGCCGCGGGCAGGTAGCGCACCACGATCTCGGCGTGGTCGGGCGCCGGCGGATCGGTGAGCAGGCTGCGCTGCAGCACCTCGGCCATCTGCTGCTGCTGGTCGAACAGGCGCGCGTTGTCCAGCGCCAGACCGGCCCGGTCGGCGACGTCCTGGGCCACCGCGACGTCCGCCTCGGTGGCCGAGTGCCCGTCGGCGTAGGCCAGCGTCAGCAGCCCCAGCGTCCGGCCGCGCGCCCGGAGCGGGAGCGCCACCTCCGCCCGTGGGGCGAGCGCCGTCAGCAGGTCCCGGGCCTGCCCGGGCGGCAGCAGGTCGAGCACCTCGGAACCGGCGAAGGTCACCGCCTCGTCGGCGTGCAGCGCCCGGCCCACCGGCGCGGTGATCGGCATGGCGTCCAGCCGCACCTCGGCATACCGCTCCAGCGTCGCCCGCTGCGCGGGGTCGACGTGCCAGCTGCCGACGTCGCGGGGCTGGCCGTCGGCGTCGATGACCGTGACGATGCACCAGTCGGCCAGCGCGGGCACGACCAGCCGGGGCAGCCGGGCGGTCGCCGACTGCACGTCCAGCGTGCCGGCGAGCTCGGCGCTGACCTGGGCCAGCAGCGCCAGCCGACGGGCGGACCGCTCGGCCTGCTCCTGCGCCTGCCGGCGGGCGGTGACCTCGATGGCGTAGACCGACAGCCCGTCCGGCGTCGGCCAGGCGCGCACCTCGTACCAGCCGTTGAGCGGGGCGGGGTAGTGCGCGTCGAACGCGGCAGGTTCCCCGGTGGCGACGGCCCGGCGGTAGCTCTCCTCGAAGAGGCTGCCGACCGCAGCCGGGAAGGCCTCCCAGATGACCCGTCCCAGCAGCTCGTCCCGGCTGCTCCCGAGCAGCCGCTCGGCCTCGGCGTTGACGTGCACGAAGCGCCACTCGGGGTCCAGGGAGTAGAAACCGGCCGGCATCGCCTCGAGCACGCGGACCACCCGGGCCTCGGCGGCGAGCTCGTCGGTCGCGTCGTAGGCGACCCCGACCAGCCGGGCCGCCGACCCGTCGGTGCCGGCGACCGCCTGGCCGCGGGCCGACACCCACCGGGTGTGCCCACCCGGCAGGACGATCCGGAACTCGGCCTCGTACTCCCCGCAGCTGTCGATGGCCGCCTGCAGGGCGTCGGTCACCCGGGGCAGGTCGTCGGGGTGCAGGCGCGCGTTGAACGCCTCGATGCTCTGCTCGAAGGTCGTCCGGTCGTAGCCGAACATCTCGATCAGCCGGGCGTCCCAGACGAGCCGTCCGCTCCGGAGGTCCCAGTCGAACGTCCCGATCCGCGCGGCGTCGATGGCCAGCTGCGCCCGGAGGCGGTCACCCTCGACGTCGCCCTCGAGGTCACCGACGTGTGTGGGCTCTGCCACTGACACCCACTCCACCTCGTCGCCCGACGTCCGGGCCGGGAGCCTCGTCGCTCACTGTTGAGCTGCAGGAGTTATGTCACGCGCCACCGAGTTGAGGCAAGCGCCTCGACGCAGATCACGTCGCCGGACCGGGCACCGGGTGTCCGGTCCGGAGCCCGGCTGTGCGATAACACCAGCCATGGACACGCGCACGGCTCCGGCATGACCAGCTCGTCCCCGGCGCCGCTCGCGCCGCCCCGCGTCGAGGGCGCAGCCGTCGACAAGGGCCTCAAGACCGGCGCTCTGGGCTTGGTCTCCTCGATCGTCCTGGCCGTCTCCTCGACCGCACCGGCCTACGCGCTGGCCGCGACGCTGGGGTTCGTCGTCATCGTCGTCGGTGTGCAGGCCCCGGCGATCATGCTGCTGGCGTTCGTGCCGATGTGGCTGATCGCGGTCGCCTACTCGGAGCTCAACAAGCGCGAGCCCGACTGCGGGACGACGTTCACCTGGGCCGCCCGGGCCTTCGGACCACGTGCCGGCTGGATGGGCGGCTGGGGGATCATCGCCGCCGACGTCATCGTGATGGCGAACCTCGCCCAGATCGCCGGCTCCTACGGCTACCGGCTGGTCGGGCTCGACGGGCTGGCGGAGAGCGCCGTCTGGACGACGGTGGCCGGCGTCGCCTGGATCGCCGTGATGACCTGGGTCTGCTACCGCGGCATCGAGCCGACCGCGCGCCTGCAACAGGTGCTGCTGTCCGTCGAGGGCGTCGTGCTGGTGGCCTTCGCGGTGTACGCCCTGGTCAAGGTGTACGCGGGGACGGCGCCCGAGGGCTCGCTCACCCCGTCGCCGTCCTGGCTGTGGCCCTCCGGGATCGGCTGGCCCGCGCTCACCGAGGCGGTGCTGCTGGCGATCTTCATCTACTGGGGCTGGGACTCCGCCGTGGCCGTCAACGAGGAGACCGCCAACCCGACCCGGTCGCCCGGGCGGGCCGCGATCATCTCCACGGTGCTGCTGGTCGGCATCTACACGGTGGTCTCCGTGGCGACCGTGGCCTTCGCCGGCGTCGGGACCGAGGGCATCGGGCTGGGCAACGAGGCCAACGCCGAGGACGTGTTCGTCGCCCTGGGGGCGACGGTCTTCGGGGACGACGTCCTCGGGCGGGCCTTCGAGGCGCTGCTGATCATCTCCGTGCTCACCTCGGCGGCGGCGTGCACGCAGACCACGATCCTGCCCACCGCCCGCGGCACGCTGGCGATGGCCGCCTACGGCGCGCTGCCCCGGTCCTTCGCCCGGATCCACCCGCGGTACCTCACGCCCACGGTCTCCACGGTCTGGATGGGGATCGTCTCGATCGCCTTCTACGTGGGCCTGACGATCGTCAGCGAGAACGTGCTGATCGACTCGATCACCGCCACCGGCATGCTGATCGCCTTCTACTACGGGCTCACCGGCTTCGCCTGTGCCTGGCAGTTCCGCCGAGCGCTGCGCGGCCCGCGCGACGTCCTCATGCGCCTGGTGCTCCCGCTGCTCGGCGGGCTGTTCATGCTCGCCGTCTTCGTGCTGGCCTGCGTCGAGTACGCCGACCCCGGCTACGGCGAGACGGTGATCGGCGGCGTCGGCGGGGTGTTCGTGGTCGGCGTCGGCGCCCTGCTGCTGGGGCTGGTGCTGATGGTGGTCTACAGCCGGGTCGCGCCGGCGTTCTTCCGCGGCGAGACGATGCTCGACGGCGGTGACCTGGTGCTCCGGGACGGCGTCCCGACCGTCTCCCCGTCCGACCGGTCCGAGGAGGGTCCCCCTCCCGTCACCTGACCACTGCTGAGCGCTCGGGGGTCGGCTCGGGCTCGGCGGCCCGGTGCTGGGCCGGCAGGAACGCCAGGACGACGACCGCCCCGATCGCGCTGGCCGCGGCGCACACCCACGACCCGGCGACGACGCCGTCCAGGAACGACTGCTGCACCGCCGTCATCGCCTCGGCCGGCAGCTGCCCCGCCACCGCGAGCCCGGCGAACACCGAGTCCGCCGCGCTGTCCGCCGCCGGGGCGGGCGCGCCGGCCGACGTGAGCCCGTCGACCACCGCCGGGGCGTAGACGGTGCTGAGCACCGATCCCACGACGGCGACGCCGAGGGTGCCGCCGACCTCGCGCACGGTGTCGTTCACCGCCGAGCCCGCTCCGGCCTGGTCGCCACGCAGTGCACCCATCACCGCCTCGGTCGCCGGGCTCGTGACCAGCCCGAGGCCGGCGGCCATGAGCACCATCGAGATCACGATCCGCCCCCAGTAGTCCGACTCCAGGGTGGTGCCGGCGGCGACGGCGAAGCCGGCGGCCATGGTCAGCAGCCCGGCTGCGACCACCAGCTTGGTGCCGACCGCCCGCATCGCGACGATCGCCAGCGGGGCGGTGACCCCGATGACGGTGGCGAACGGGAGGGTGGCGAGGCCGGCGGTCAGGGTGCCGTAGCCGCGGACCGACTGGAAGTACTGGGTGATCATGAAGATGAACCCGAACAGGCTGAAGAAGGCCAGTGCGATCGCTCCGCTGCCGACCGACACCCGGGGGTCACGGAACAGCCGGACGTCCAGCAGCGGCTCCGCGGTGCGCAGCTCGTGGACGACGAAGCCGCCGATCGCCAGTGCCGCGACGGCGTAGCTGCCCAGGGTGGTCGCCGAGCCCCAGCCGTGCCCGGGAGCCTCGATCGTGGTCCAGACCAGGAGACCGATGCCCAGCACCGAGGCGGCGGCGCCGGTCAGGTCGAAGCGGTGCACTCGTGCTCCGCGCGACTCGGGCACCAGCAGTCGGCCGGCCACCAGGGCGACCGCCGCGATCGGCAGGTTGACCAGGAACACCGAGCTCCAGGAGAAGTGCTCGAGCAGCAGGCCGCCGGTGACCGGGCCGATCGCCACCGACAGGCCGGTGACGGCGGACCAGACGCCCAGTGCGGTCGCCCGCTCCCGGCGGTCGGTGAAGACGGTGACCAGCAACGCCAGGGTCGCCGGGTAGACGGCGGCAGCGGCCACGCCCATCGCGGCCCGGCCAGCGATGAGCTGCTCGGTGCTGGTGGCCAGCGAGGCCAGTGCCGAGGTGAGGGCGAAGGCGACCAGCCCGGCCTGGAGCAGCCGCCGCCGGCCGAACCGGTCACCGAGTGCGCCGCCGAGCAACAGCAGGGCGGCGAAGACCAGCGTGTAGCCGTCGACGACCCACTGCAGGTCGCTGGTGCTGGCCGACAGCTCACGGCTGATGGTCGGCAGCGCCACGTTGACGATCGTGTTGTCGATGCTGACCAACAGCACGGACAGGCAGAGCACGGCGAGCACCCACCACCGACGGGTGGCGGGGGCGGGCAGGGGAGTGGTCATCGCGGCCTTCGATTAGTAGAACGATGTTCCAGAACAGTAGGACGTCGTTCTACGCCAGGGCAAGGGTGATCGGTGCAGGAGGATGAGGTCGTGACAGATGTCAGGCCCGGCGCCGGGCGCACCCCGAGCCGAGCGGTCGAACAGGCGCTGGTCGACGCAGCTGAACGGGTGCTCGTGCGGGACGGGCTGAGCGCGGTGACCGTGCGGGCCGTCGCCACCGAGGCCGGGGTCGCGCCGATGGGCGTCTACAACCGCTTCGGCAGCAAGGACGGGCTGATCGCCGCCGTGCTGGTGCGCGGCTTCGACGGGCTGCGGGCCGCGGTCACCGCGGACGCCGACCCCGACCCGGTGGCCCGGTTGCTGGCGAGTGGGCGCAACTACCGGCGCTTCGCACTGGACCAGCCGCAGCACTACGGGGCGATGTTCGGCGGGCGGCCGCTGCCCACCGAGGGCGCGGACGAGCTGGTCGAGCACGCCACGGCCGCCTTCGAGGCGCTGGTCGACCACGTCCGGTACGCGATGGCCCGCGGTGCCCTGCGTGAGGAGGACCCGACCGAGACCGCCCAGCTGATCTGGAGCTCGGTGCACGGCGCGGTGAGCCTCGAGCTCGGCGGGGCGGTGCTCACCCCCGACCCGGCGGCCACCTACGAGTCGCTGCTGCAGTTGATCGTCGACGGGCTGCGCCGACCACCCCCCTGAGGGTGAGGTGCAGCGCCGATCCCCGGGACGACGCTCCAGCGCTCCTCCGTCACTGCCGACACCAGCAGAGACGAGAGGAGCCGGTCATGTTGACTCTGGCGTGCAGTGCAGTGGCCCAGGCGGGGATGGCAGCGACGACGGCGTCGCTGGACGACACACCCGCGGACTCGCTGATGTTCGTGGCCGGGTGGCTCACCACGGCCACCGACCTCACCGCGCAGGCGATGCTGATCCGCGACCTCGGCGCGAGCTTCGACGTCCTGATCTGAGGAAGGACCCCCTTCCTCCCCGCCCTTCGCGCGCTCGGGGCGGGCCCCTGGAAGGGGGCCGGGCTCAGCGGGTGCTGGGCAGGGAGCGGCGGCCGGAGCCGAGGTCGGCGTCGTCGGCGGCGCGCCGACCGGCGTGCCAGCCGGCCGGGTCGACCGTGCTCCCGCCGCGGCGGCGCAGCGACGGGAACAGCTCCTCCACCGCCCGGTCGACCGCGGCTGACCGTTCGGCCAGCACCGGCGCCAGCTCGGCGCCGTAGTCGGCCCGGGCCTCGGCGGTCGCCTGCTCGCGGGCCTGGGTGAGCCGCTCCTCCAGCCGCTGGGCGAAGGAGTAGAGGAAGCCCCGGCGGAACGGCGTCGACCGCGCCCGGGCCCCGCCGCTGGCGGCTGCGTCGGCCAGCGCCCGCGCCGCCTGCAGCAGCAGCGAGGTGACCAGCAGCTCCACCAGGTCCACGTCGTCCCGGAAGCCGACGAGCGTGGCGATGCCGAAGCTCGGCAACAGCACCACCCGGACACCGTTGGCGGTGCCCACGGCCTGCACGACCGCCGCCTTCGCCTCGGTGTGCGGGTCGTCCAGGTGCAGCCGCCGGGCGACCACGCCGGCCGGGGAGCCGTTCCCGCGCTGCGCCAGCACGGCGGTGTCGATGGCGTGCCGGGCCATCAGCGACTGCGCCTTGGCGGTGAGCGCCTCGGCCTCCTCGGCGAACTCGGTGGACTCCGCCTTGGCCAGCAACGACCGGATCCGGTGCAGCACCTTGTCGTCGGTCCCGCTGCCCGACGCCTCGACCGGCCACAGCGCAGCCGACCAGCCGCTGGGCGGGGGGAGGAGCTGCTCCAGCCGCGGCAGCGCCCGGAACAGCCCGATCACCCGCAGCACGTCGCGCCAGGCCGCGGCCGGCTCGATCCGCTCTCCCCGCCACCAGTCGGTGACCGACCGGTGGCTCGTGGGCAGGGCCGCCAGCTGGGCGGCCCAGGCCTCCGGCGGCGCACCGGCCGACGCCCCGGCCGCCGCCTCCGCGGCGACCACCGCGGCCACCAGCCGGGCCCCGCGCTGGCTCACCCGCCGGCGCGTGACGTGGACGACGTCGGTCGGCTGCCAGCCGCCCTCCCACAGTCGCGGCAGCGCGCCGGTGAGCAGCTGCTGGGCCTGGCCGTCGGTGTCGACGCCGGCGTCCCGGCGGACCAGCCGGGCGACGACCGGGTCGAGCTCGGCGGCCTGGACCCCGGGCTCGGCGGCGAGCCGGCCGCCGGCCTGCAGCAGCATCAGCACCTCGTCGGCGGTCATCGGTGGTGGTCCTCTCCTCGTGCGTGCGTCGGACCAGCGTGGCGGCGGGTGGGCCGTGCCGGGGGACGGTCCGGGCGGTTGTGGACCCGGTCTCCCGGTGTGGACGGCGGCGGGCGGCTCAGCCGCGGGGGTGCACCCGGGACGCCGCCTCGCGGGCGGTGGCCCGGGCGGCGTCGACGTCCTCGGCGCGGGCCAGCGCCACGCCCATCCGCCGCCGGGCGAAGCTCTCCGGCTTGCCGAACAGCCGCAGCTCCACACCGGGCAGCGCCAGCGCTTCGTCGACCCCGTCGAAGGTGACCCCGACTGCCTCGACGCCGCCGTAGACCACCGCCGAGGCGCCCGGGTTGCGCAGTGCGGTGTCCACCGGCAGCCCCAGCAGGGCGCGGGCGTGCAGCTCGAACTCGTTCTGCCACTGCGTCGTCATCGTCACCATGCCGGTGTCGTGCGGCCGCGGGCTGACCTCGGAGAACCACACGTCGTCCCCGCGCACGAACAGCTCGACGCCGAAGACGCCCAGCCCACCCAGCTCGGCCGTCACCGCCGCCGAGATCGCCTGCGCCCGGTCCAGCGCCACCGCCGACAGCGGCTGCGGCTGCCAGCTCTCCACGTAGTCGCCGGCCTCCTGGCGGTGGCCGATCGGCGCGCAGAAGCCGGTGACCGTTCCCCCGTCGCGCAGCGAGCGCACGGTCAGCAGGGTGATCTCGTAGTCGAAGTCGACGAAGCCCTCGACGATGACCCGGGTGCCGGCGACCCGGCCGCCGGCCATCGCGTGGTCCCACGCGGGCTCGACGTCGTCCGGGCCGTCGAGCTTGCTCTGGCCCTTGCCGGAGCTCGACATCACCGGCTTCACCACGCACGGGAAGCCGACCTCGGTGGTCGCGGCGCGCAGCTCGTCGAGGGAGTCGCAGAACCGGTAGTCGCTGGTGGGCAGGGCGAGGTCCTCGGCGGCCAGCCGGCGGATGCCCTCGCGGTCCATGGTGAGCCGGGCGGCCCGCGCGGTCGGGACGACGCGCACCCCCTCGGCCTCCAGCTCGACCAGCGTCTGGGTGGCGATCGCCTCGATCTCCGGGACGACGACGTCGGGCCGCTCGGCCTCGATCAGGGACCGCAGCTGCGCCGGGTCGCTCATCGTCAGCGTCCGGGCGTGGTGGGCGACCTGGTGGCCGGGGGCGTGGTCGTACCGGTCGGCGGCGATGGTCTCCACCCCGAGCCGCTGCAGCGCGATCACCACCTCCTTGGCCAGTTCCCCGCTGCCCAGCAGCAGCACGCGGGTGGCCGAGGGAGACAGCGGAGTGCCCAGGGAGACCATGCGGACAGGCTAGAGAGGGGCGCGGCGACCGTTCCGCACCGAACGGCGGCGACCCGGGCGCCCGGTCACCGTCACGGCCGGAAACCGCCGGTCAGCCGGCCGTTCCGTCGCTACCTTGCCCTGGTGACCGATCTCGCCAGCCGCGCCCGCACCCTCCTCGACCTGCACCGCGCCCCGGAGCTCCTGGTGCTGGCCAACGTCTGGGACGTCGTCTCGGCCCGGGTCGTCGCCGCCACCCCCGGCGTCCGTGCGCTGGCCACCGCCAGCCATGCGATCGCGGCGACGTTCGGCTACGAGGACGGCGAGCAGATCCCGCTCGACCTGCACCTGGACATGGTCGGCCGGATCGCCGCCGCCGTGGACCTGCCGGTGTCGATGGACCTGGAGGCCTGCTACGGCGACCCGGGGGAGACCGCCCGCCGGGCGATCGGGCTGGGCGTCGTCGGCGGCAACCTGGAGGACCGGATGCGACCGCTGGAGGAGGCGGTCGCCGCCGTCGAGGCGGTGCTGCGCGCCGGCCGGGACGCCGGCATCGAGTTCGTCCTCAACGCCCGCACCGACGCCTTCCTGCTGGCCGAGCCCGGGGCCGACCGGGGCGCGCTGCTCGCCGAGGCCGTGCGGCGGGGACAGGCCTACCTGGCGGCGGGCGCACCGGTGGTCTTCGTGCCCGGCGTCGTCTCCCGGGAGGAGATCGCGGGCCTCGTGGCCGGCCTCGGCCGCGGGCAGGTGTCGCTGATGGCCGTCCCCGGGGCCTCGCCGTCGGGCCGGGAGCTGGCCGACCTCGGCGTCACCCGGGTCTCCACCGGACCGTTCACCCAGCGGGTGGCGCTGACCGCACTGCAGGACGCCGTCGTCGAGCTGGTCGCCGGCGGCACCCTGCCAGCCACCACCCGCGCCCTGAGCTGACCGCAGGCTGCTCGTCGAGTGACAGTTCAGCGGGCCTCCCGAGCCAGGGAAGCCCGCTGAGCTGTCACTGGGTGATGCCGTCAGGGGTGAGCTGGGACACGCTCGGTGGCTGCCTCGGCGGTTCCGGCGGAGCATCGGGGGCAGGACGTCGAGGACGACGAGAGAGAGAAGGCACCGCCGCCATGACCGATCTGCTCCTGCCCGCCGACTTCTTCGGTTTCCAGACGCTGCTGTCCGACGACGAGCAGAAGGAACTGCTCGCCCTCCGGGAGTTCCTGGAGTCGGAGATCAAGCCGCACGTCAACGCCGCCTGGGCGTCGGCGGAGTTCCCGCACGACCTGATCCCCAAGTTCGCCGAGGCCGACATCGTGGGCCGCTCCTACGACTGGGAGGGCCGCCCGCGCGCCTCCCGGCTGTACACCGGCTTCCAGGCGATGGAGCTGTCCCGGGTCGACCCGTCGATGGCCACCTTCCTGGGCGTGCACAACGGCCTGGCGATGGGCTCGATCATGATCCTCGGCTCGGAGGAGCAGCGGCAGCGCTGGATCCCCTCGATGATGCAGATGCAGACCATCGGCGCCTTCGGGCTGACCGAGCCCGAAGGTGGTTCCGACGTCGCCCGCGGCATGCGCACCACCGCCCGGCGGGACGGCGACTCGTGGGTGCTCAACGGCGCCAAGCGCTGGATCGGCAACGGCACCTTCGCTGACGTGGTCGTGGTCTTCGCCCGCGACGAGGCCGACGACCAGGTGAAGACCTTCGTGGTGGAGAAGGGCACCCCCGGCTTCACGGCCACCAAGATCGAGGACAAGTTCGCGCTGCGCACGGTGCAGAACGCCGACCTCACCTTCACCGACTGCCGCATCCCCGCGGAGAACAAGCTCGAGGACGGCAACACCTTCAAGGACGTCAACAAGGTGCTCAAGGTGACCCGGGGCGGGGTCGCCTGGAGCGGCGTCGGGTGCCAGCTGGGCGCCTACGAGGTGGCGGTGGCCTACGCCAAGGAGCGTCACCAGTTCGGCAAGGCGATCGGCTCCTTCCAGCTGATCCAGGACCTGCTCGCCCGGATGCTGGGCAACGTCACCGCCAGCCTGGGGATGACCGTCCGGCTGTCCCAGCTGCAGGAGACCGACGACCTGCGCGACGACCAGGCCGCGCTGGCCAAGAGCTACGTGACCGCCCGGGGCCGGGAGACCGTCGGCTGGGCCCGGGAGCTGTTCGGCGGGAACGGGATCGTGCTGGACTTCGACGTCGTCCGGTACTTCAACGACGCCGAGGCGCTGTACTCCTACGAGGGCACCCGCGAGATGAACACCCTCATCGTCGGCCGCTCGATCACCGGGATGAGCGCCTTCGTGTAGCTCACCCCTTCGGGGCGGGCGACTCCGGCTGGGGTGCAGAGCCGACCGCCCCGGGACGATCACCAGCAGGGACGCCGGAGTGGCGTCCCTGCTGGTCATCAGTCGTGGGGGAGGGGTCGTGCCGGGTCAGTCCGTGCTCGTGGTCGAGGACACCGACGAGATCCGTGAGCTCGTCGTCACGGTGCTCCGCCGGGCCGGGATGGACGTCCGCGAGGCCACCACCGGTGCCTCCTGCCTGGCCGAGGTGCGCCGCGAGGCGCCCGACGTCGTCGTCCTGGACCTCGGTCTGCCCGACGCCGACGGCACCGAGGTGTGCCGGCAGCTGCGCGCCGAGACCGACTGCTACGTCCTGATGCTGACCGCGCGGGCGGAGGAGGTCGACCTGCTGATCGGCCTCGCCGTCGGGGCGGACGGCTACATGGCCAAGCCGTTCTCCCCGCGGGAGCTGGTGGCCCGCGTGCAGACGATGCTGCGCCGGCCGCGCACCGCGGCGATCCCGGAGCCACGCGCCTCCGTGGAGGACCCCGTCCGGCGGCTGGCCGACCTCGAGGTCGACCCGGACAGCCGCGAGGTCCGGGTGGACGGCGCTGCCGTCGACCTGACCCGCACCGAGTTCGACCTGCTCGCCGCGCTGGTCTCCCGGCCCGGTCGGGTCCTGCAGCGGGAGACGCTGCTGCGCGAGGTCTGGCAGACCGACTGGGAGGGCAACCTCCGGCTGGTCGAGGCCCACATGTCCAACCTGCGGCGCAAGCTCACGGCCGCAGGGTTGAGCCACCCCGAGATCAAGACCGTCCGGGGGGTCGGGTACCGCTTGGTGGCCTGAGGAAGGGCCAGGACCGGACCCGGTCCTGGGCAGGACAGCTGCATCCGACGACGAGGCCCGGCCCCGGTGGGGACCGGGCCTCGTTGTCGTTCAGGCGGCCAGGCCGCGCCGCCGGGCGGCCGTCCGGGCGACCGCGGCGTCGACGACGTGCACCAGCCCGGCGAGGTCGTGGCGTCCGGTGGTCGCGTCGGCGGCGGAGGCGAGCTCCCCACGGCGGCGGGCGTCGTCCCGGCGGTCAGCCGGGCCGGTCAGGCCGGTCAGCTGGGCGAGCCGCTGGTGGGCCAGGATCCCGCGGCGGGCGTCGGCGGCGATCGCCTGGCACACGCCGGCGACCTCGGGGTGGCCGAGCTGACCGGACGTGCCGGCGAGCGTGTGCGCCGCGGCCGCGACGGCGCGGGGGTCCCCGGCGCGGACGCTGCGGGAGATGGCGGACAGCCGGGTGGGCAGTGCGTCGGCGTACATGGCCTGCAGCCGGTCCTGCAGGTCGGCGTCCAGGTCGGCGTCGTGCAGGTCCTCCACGTCGACCAGGTCGTGGGCGCCGGCATGGTCGGCCGGGGCGGCGGTGCGGCTGCGCACCAGGTCCACCAGCAACCGGGCGTCGACGGGCGCGGCCAGGCAGGCGAGGGCGCCGGCGGCGACTGCTGCGGCGCGGACCTCATCGGTGGGGTCGGGGGTGACCACCAGGAAGTGGGCGGTGCTGCCGGCGCGGCGCAGCTCGGTGAGCAGCCCGGGGCCGTCGGCGGCGCCGGGCACCGTGGCGGAGGTGACCACCAGGTCCAGGGCGACCGCGCTGCTGAGCCAGCGGGCGTCTGCGGCGTCGGCGGCCTCGTGGACGCCCCAGCCGGCCAGCTCGAGCAGGCCGGTGACCTGCTGCCGGGCGGCGGGGGAGGCGTCGATCACGAGGGCGGTCAGCATCGGACGGTTCCTGTCTGTGGGGACACCGCGGTCCAGCCGTAGCGGGTCAGCGCGGTGACGGTGAAGGTGTAGCTGCGGTTCGTCTGCCATCCGGAGACCGAGGCGCTCGTGATCGTGGCGCCGGTCTCGGCCACGACGGTGGAGCCGCCGCCGGCGGTCTGCGCGGTGACCCGGTAGCCGATCACGTCGGGCGAGGTGCTCGGGGTCCAGCTGACCCGGGTGCTGAACCAGAACAGGCACCAGGTGTCGCCGGTGGTGACCTTCGTCGGCGGTGCGACGGTGGCGGTGCCGACGGAGGCGCTCAGGGACGCCGAGTCGTCGAACGCGGCCTGGGCGGCGGTCGCGGTGACCCCCAGCACGGTGGCGACCACGACGGCGATCAGCAGGACCCCGCGGCGGAGGCGGGTCACGGCTGGACCTCGATCTCGTCGTCCTGCCGGACCTCGGTGGCCGGGCGCCAGATCGACAGCAGCAGCCAGCCGGCCAGCAGGGCGGGGGCGCCGTACACGAGGGCCTGGCTGACCACCGGGGTGCGCAGGGCCTGGATCGCGTGACCGAGCTCGGGGACGACGGCCCGGACCTGGTAGGCGGTGTCGCCCTGCAGGACGGCCTGCCACGGGTCGACCGCCTCGTTGGCGTCGCCCTTGGTCTCGACGGTGACCGCCCCGTCGGCGCCGTGCTCCACGGAGACGACGCGGTGGCTGACGAGGTGGTGGTCGTCGATCGGGATGTGGTAGGCGATGATCATGCCCTCGGTGACCTCGCTGACCGGCAGCGGCGTCACGATCGTGACGTCACCCGGGTCGATGGCCGGGGACATGCTGGCGGTGAGCATCGTCATCGTCCGGTAGTCCAGGACGTGCGGCCCGACGGCCAGCAGGCCGAAGGCCAGGACGGCGACGGTGACCAGCAGCCGGAGGGACCAGCGGAACGTCAGGCCGGCCACGCGCTTCCCGAGGCCGGCGGTGCAGCCCGGTCGGGTGGACTGCTGCGCCGGACGCCGGGCGATCGCGGTGTCCGTGAGGAGTGCGGGGGCTGCGAGCAGGGCGGTGGTCATGGCGGTTCCTCCGGGGCGGGGTCAGCGGGTGGGCAGGGGCAACCGCGTCAGCGGTTGGTGCCGGTCTGCTGGGTGCCGGTGAAGCGGAGGTCCAGGGTGGAGGTCTTGCCCTGGAAGGTGTTGTCGGCCGTCTCCGGCAGGGTCAGGGTGACGACGAGGTGGTCGGTGCCCTTCGGGGCGAGGCTCGCGGCGTTGAGGAAGCCGACGTTGGTCACGGCCGGGCCGGTGGCCACCGGGGTCTTGGCGCCGCTGCAGGTGTAGGTGGCGACGCCGTTGACGACCGACTCGGTCCAGGTCACCGAGCAGGAGGTGACGCTCAGCTGCAGGCCGTTGGCCTTGTCGGTGTCCAGCACGCTGGAGACGGTGGCGCTCGAGGTGAGCTGGATGCCGGCGAAGCCGAGGTTCCCGGTGTTGACCAGGTCGACCGAGCGGCTGATCGAGTCCCCGGGGACGAAGCCGGCGGCGTTCATCGGCAGCGTGGCGGTGCTGTTGACCGAGTTGAGGTCCAGCGACAGGGTGCCCGAGGCGACCGAGGCGTTCAGCGGGGCGGTGCTGTCGGTGAACGTGCCGAAGGTGCCCATGCCGGCGACGGCGGCAGCGGCGCCGACGATGCCGAGCGAGCCGATGACCTTGCGGGCGGTCCGGGTGCGGGTGGTGGCGGTCATGTCTGCGTCTCCCTGGTCTGGCCGTGTCGGCGGGTGCTCCCGGCGACAGACACGACTCTGGAGGGCCATCCGCAGGGCTCCCACCAGCGATCCGCAAGAGAACCGCAAGATGCGGCGGGGGTCCCTCAGGCCGGGAGGGGCAGCGCGAGGGCGAACGTCGTCCCGCGTCCTTCGGCGCTCACCACGTCCAGGGTGCCGCCGTGCGCGGTGGTGATCGCCTTGGTGATGGTCAGGCCCAGCCCCACTCCCGGGACGGCGTTGCGCCGGGCGGTCGAGGCGCGGAAGAAGCTGGTGAACAGCCTCCCCTGTTCACTGTTCGGGATGCCGACGCCGGTGTCGCTGACCGACAGCAGCGCCACCGGCGTCGCGCCGGCAGTGGGGACGTCGACGAGCGCACCGTCCGCGTTCCGCCAGGCCGTCTGCAGCCGCAGGGCGACCCGGCCGCCGGCGGGGGTGAACTTGACGGCGTTGGACACCAGGTTGTCGCAGGCCTGCCCCAGGCGGAGCGCGTCACCGGAGACGACCAGCCCGCCGTCCGGGACGTCGACGGACATCGCCACCCCGCGCGCCGTGGCGGTGACCCGGGCGGTCTCCTCGGCGGACCGGACGATGCCGGCCAGGTCGACCTGCGCGGGCTGCAGCGTGAACCGGCCCGCGTCGACCTGGGCGGTGAACAGCAGGTCGCCGACCAGCCGCAGCAGGCGCTGCGCGTTGCGTTCGACGGTGCCCAGGTACTGCCGCTGTTCCCCGGTCAGCGGCTGCTCCGGATCGTCCAGGACGAGTTCCAGGTACCCCAGGATCGAGCTGAGCGGGGTGCGCAGCTCGTGGGAGATCAGGCTGACGAACTGGTCCTTGAGCCGTTCGGTGGCGCGCACCTCGGTCATGTCGGTGCCGACGAAGTTCCAGCCGGTCTGCTCGCCGTCGTCGTCGGTGCGCGGGGTGATCGCCACCGACACGGTGAGCCGCCGTCCGTCGGCGGTCAGGTAGGTCCAGTCCCGGACGTCGCTGCCCTGCTCCCGGGCCACGCGCACCAGGGTGGCGAACGGGGTGCCGCCCCCGGCGTCCGGCTCCTCGGCGTCCAGTTCCTCCGTGTCCAGCTCCTCGGGGGCATGGAAGTCGATGATCGACCGGGTGCGGACGACGTCGGCCCGGGGGAGCCCGAGCATCCGTTCGGCCCCGGGGTTCCACACCCGGACGAGACCGTCCCGGTCGGTGCCGATGATCGACTGCTCGGTGACCGCGTCGATGACGCTCGTCATGGTCTCCGCTCGCGCGCGCAGCATCCGGGTGGCGACCTCCAGCTCGTCCGCGGTCGTCTGACGCTGCGAGAAGAGGTCCAGGCGCTGGGCCTCCAGGACCCGGGCGGCGGTCTGCTGCCGGTGCAGTCGCCACGTCAGGTCGGCGACGGCGAGCAGCACGACGGAGCCGGCCAGCAGGACCAGGGGGAGGGCGGGACGGACGACGAGCACCAGGACGCCGGCTGCGCCCACGGCGGCGGCTCCCAGCCCGGCCACGCCGGTGCGGTGCGCCGGCCCGGAGGAGCGGGCGACGGGATCGGCGATCGCGGTCACCCGGGGTGCTCCGCGGTCAGCAGCTGGATCTGCCGGACCAGGCCGGCGACGGTGAAGGGCTTGGGCAGGTAGGCGTCCGCACCTGTGGCCAGACCGCGGGCCACGTCGTCGGGGGAGGCGCCGGCCGACAGCAGCAGTACGCGGCAGTCGTCGGTGGCGGGGTCGGCGCGCAGTGCCAGGCAGACCTCCAGGCCGGTCGCCTCCGGCATGGAGACGTCGAGCACGAGAAGGTCGGGGCGCTCGGCGCGTGCCACGGTGAGGGCCTGGGCGCCGTCGGCCACCGCGGCCACGACGGTGCAGCCGGCCTTGCCGACCGCGAGGGCGACGAGGTGCCGGATGTCCTCCTCGTCGTCGGCCACCAGCACGCGTGCGGGTGCGTCCACCGCGGTCGCTCCGTCCTCTCGGCCGGCTCCGCCCCGAGCCGGGGACGCAGTCCGTCCTGTCGGGGAACGGCGCACGCCGGGCCGGGCTGGAGTTCCCCGGTGGGGGTGCTCACCCGATCAGGGGGCGCCCTCACCGGGCCCGAGACGCACGACGGGCCCCGGTGCAGCTGCACCGGGGCCCGTCGGGGAGTTGCCGTGGATCAGGAGGAGGACTTCTCCTGGACCTTCTGCTTGGAGTCCTGGGCCTGGCCCTTGACGTCCTTCGCGGCGTGCTGGCCCTCGTCCTTGACCTCCTTGGCGCCCTCGGCAGCCGTGGAGAGGACCGAACCCGCAGCGCTCACAGCGGCCGGCTTCAGGTTGCCGCCGATCTCCTGGGCCACGTTCTTGGCCTGCTGCATCGCCTGCTCCTTGAGCGGCTCCGAGTGCTCCTTGAGCGCCGACTCGGCCTGCGAGGCGAGCTGCTTCTCCTTCTCGCTGGTCGGCATCAGGGAGGAGATCAGCCAGCCCGCACCGAAGGCGATGAGGCCCGCGGCGAGCGGGTTGCCCTGCGCCTGGCGCTGGAGGTTCTCGGGGGCCTGCTGGACGGTGTCCATGGCGCTGTGCGCGGCGTCCTGGACGTTGCCCGCAGCATTGTGGGCCGCACCCTGGGCCTGGCCCTGCGCCTGGGAGGCGCGGCCGCCGGCCTGGTCACGGGCGTCGTGTGCGGCACCGAAGACCTTGTCCTTCAGGCCGGACATGCCGCTCTTGGCCTTGCCCACGCGACGGTCGACGACCCGCGTGGGGTTGACCTTCTCGTTGAGGGCGTCCACGTCGTAGCTGAGGTTGGCGCGGGTGTCCTCGATCTGGCGCCGGATCTGATCCGGGTCACTGCTGGTCATGTCGTTCTCCTCTGCGGAGTAGCTGTGGGGGGAAGTCAGTGGGGCTTGACGGCGCCGGGGACCTGCTTGAGCGTGTCCACGGTCTGCTCGGGCTTGGGGTTCAGCGACTTGAAGCGGCTGAGGTCCACCTGGGTGACCCGCTTGGGGTCGACCTGCTTGAGCTTCTTCCGGCCCATCGCGGCCAGGACGGCCGCGGCGATGCCCCAGAGGACGGCGACGACGAGCGTGGCCCAGCCGAGGCTGTCGAACAGGTCGGCGAGAGCCCACATCAGGGCCAGGCTCAGGAACAGCACCAGCATGAAGCCGGCGAAGGCGGCGCCACCGAGCATCCCGGCGCCCTTGCCGGCCTTGGCCGCCTCTTCCTTGGCGATGCCGCTGGCCTTGTTCGCCTCTTCCTTGGCGATGACCGTGGCCTCGGTCGCCTCCTGGCGGAGCTCCGCCTTGGCGAGCTCGAGCTCCTGGCGCATCAGCGTCGACAGGTCCCTGCTCACCTCGCCGAGCAGCGTGCCGACCGAGACGTCCTCGACCTCGGGGTGACCCTCGTCGGTCATCGGCTGCGCCGTGTTGCCGACGTGCTGGGCCTCGTAGTCACCGGGGACGGGCGGGGCCGCGTAACCGGTGGCCCCGCTCTGTGCGTACCCGGTGCCGGGCTGGCCGTACGGCTGCGCGCCCGGAGCGGTCGGCTGGCTCATCGCCGACCCTCGCCGGGGGTGCGGGCCGGGTCGTCCCAGCCGGCTGCGGTGGTCGGGGGCACTGCAGCGCCCTCCGGGGGGACCGTGCCGTACGGCGGCGGCGGGACCGTACCGGTGGTGCCGGTGGTCGCGTAACCGGCGGCCGGGGTGCCGGCGACGTAGTTGGTGCCAGCCGCCTCGGTCGCGTAGGTGTCCGGGGAGCCGGAGCCGACCCGCTGCTGCTGGCCGCCGTTGCCCGAGGAGCTCTCGCTCTTGTGGGACGCGACGACGCCGGTGGTCAGCCGACCCGCGAGGACGCCGGCCAGGGCCGCGCCGAGCATGAAGGCGCCCGGCTTGCGGCGGGCGAAGCTGCGCACCTCGGCGACGAGGTCGCCGGGCTCCCGGTCCTGCAGCCAGCCGGCCAGCTCCTCGACCTTGTCCCCGGCCTGGCGGACGAGGTCGGCGGCCGGGCCGGACGGGGTCTGGTCACTGCCGTCGACCATGATGCGCAGCTGCTGCGCGATGTCGCTCAGGCCCTGGCCGGCCTTCTGCGTGCCGCCGCGGACCTGGTCCTGGAGCTGCGAGACGCCCTGCTGCACGAGGTCCTGTGCCTGCTGCTTGGTCTCCTGAGCGACCTGCTTGGCCTGCTCCGACGCGGTGCCGGCGACGTCGCTGCCGGCCTGCTGGGCGGTCTTGCCCACGTCGCGTGCCTGGTCCTTGGCGACGTCGGACTTCTTGGGCGCGCCGGAAGCGTCTGATGCGCCGCTGGTGCCGGACTGCCTCGGTGTGTCGATGGAGTGGGTCATCGTTCCTCCTCGTCCTGCATGGGCTGTTCGTGGTCTGTCGTCGATGCCTGGGCATCCGTGCCCGTCGACCACGCCCGCTCCAGCGCACGGTCCATCACCGGCCCACGGGGTCGGGTGGTCGTGCGGAGTGGCGGGGCGGCGTGTGAGCACTCGCGTGCCCTGGTCGAAAACGCTCGGTGGGTCCCACCGTGGCCTCGGTGGGGCGCCGTTCCGCTGGACACCTGATACCCCTGCGAGGGAGGCGCACAAACGGGCATTTCCGTATTTCGCCGATCTTGCGAACAGGGGTCGGAGCTGCGGTCGTGGCGCCGCGTAGGGTGCCGACCGGAGGCAAGGCAAGCCTTCCCTGACCAGAGGAGGCCGTGGTGACCAGTGCGACGAGGAACGAGCGGGTCCGCCGTCCCCGGGTGGCCCGGGTGGGCGAGGTGCTGCGCACCTCGCGCCTGACCCCGCACATGATCCGGGTGGTCCTGGGCGGCGAGGGCCTGGCCGGCTTCCCGGCCGGTGAGTACACCGACCACTACGTGAAGCTGCTCTTCCCACCGGCCGGTGCGCCCTACGGCGTCCCCTTCGACCCGGATCGGGTGCGCGCCGAGCTGCCCGCCGAGGTCTGGCCGGTCACCCGCACGTACACGGTGCGCTCCTGGGACCCGGCCGCCGGCGAGCTGACGATCGACTTCGTGCACCACGGCGACACCGGCCTGGCCGGGCCGTGGGCGGCGAACGCGCAGCCCGGCGACCGGATCCAGCTGCTCGGTCCCGGTGGCGCCTACACCCCGAGCCCGGACGCCGACTGGCACCTGCTGGTGGGGGACGAGAGCGCACTGCCGGCGATCGCTGCCGCCCTGCCCCGGCTGCCGGCAGGCGTGCCGGCGTTCGTCTTCCTGGAGGTCGCCGGGCCCGCGGAGCAGCAGGCGGACCTGGCGCTCGGCGACGGGGTCACCGTCGTGTGGGTGCACCGCGAGGGCAGGGCACCGGGGGAGGCCCTGGTGACCGCGGTCAAGGCGGTCCAGCTGCCGGCCGGTACCGGCCACGTCTTCGTGCACGGTGAGGCGGGCCTGGTCAAGGAGCTCCGGCTGCACCTGCGCACCGAACGCGGCCTCGACCCGGCGTTCACCTCCATCTCCGGCTACTGGCGGCAGGGCCGCACCGAGGACCGCTGGCAGGCCGAGAAGCCGGAGTGGAACGCCGAGGTCGAGGCGGCCGAGCAGGCGCTCGCCGCCGGCTGAGCGGTCCTCCCGTTCAGCCGAGGTCGTCGGTGTCGGAGGCGTCGCACTGCGCCGGGTCCCCGGGACCTAGGGTCGGGTCATGCCCGTCGAAGGTGAGTACGAGCCGAGTCCGGAGAAGTGGGTCCGCGACCAGGTGGAGGTGTACGAGCGCACCGGCGGCAGGGAGGGCAACACCCTGCCCGGCCGCACCGAGCCGGTCGTCGTCTTCACCACCCGCGGCGCCAAGAGCGGCAAGGTCCGCAAGAACCCGCTGATGAAGGTCGAGCACGACGGCGTCTACGCGATGGTCGCCTCGCAGGGCGGCGCGCCGAAGCACCCGACCTGGTACTTCAACCTCAAGACCCACCCCGACGAGGTCACCGTCCAGGACGGCGAGCGCGTCTGGGACGGGGTGGCGCGTGAGATCGACGGCGACGAGTACGCCCAGTGGTGGGAGCGCGCAGTCGCCGCCTTCCCCGACTACGCGGACTACCAGCGCAAGACGGATCGGAAGATCCCGCTCGTCCTGGTCGAGCCGAAGAACTGAGCGGCGACGGGCCGGTCGTCGTCGTCACCGGTGCCAGCGACGGCATCGGTGCGGCGGCGGTCCGCCGGCTGCACCGCAGCGGCGCCCGGGTCGTGGTGGTCGGCCGGTCGCCGGAGAAGACCGCTGCGGTCGCCGCCGAGCTGGGCGGCGTCCGGTCGGCCACCGTCGACCTCGCCCGGCTGGACGACGTCCGGCGGCTGGCTGCGGAGCTGGCCGAGCTGCCGCGGATCGACGTGCTCGCGCACAACGCCGGCGCGTCGTTCGCCCGGCGGGAGCTGACCGTCGACGGGCACGAGCGCACCACCCAGGTCGACCACCTCGCCCCCTACCTGCTCACCCGGCTGCTCGAGGAGCAGTTGCGGGCTTCGCGGGCGCGGGTGGTGACGACCTCGTCGTTCATGCACTGGGTGGGCGGGGCCCGGCGCGGTCACCTGCTCGACAGCGCCGGCCCCCATCTCGCCACCCGTGCCTACGCGCGGGCCAAGTGGTGCAACGTGCTGTTCACCCGGGAGCTGGCCCGACGATGGGCGCCGCAGGTCACCGCCACGTGCTTCGACCCCGGGGCGGTCGCCTCGTCCTTCGGCGCGGTCTCGGGCGGGATCACCGGCCTCGCGTTCCGCACGCCGCTGACCGCGTTCATGCGCACCCCGGCCCAGGGCGCGGACACCCTGGTCTGGCTGGCCACCGCGGACGGCGGCTGGCGCAACGGCGGACACCACGCGGACCGGTCGCCGACCTGGACCGCACCCTCGGCCCGGGACGACGTCCGGGCCCGTGAGCTGTGGGAGCTGTCGGCCCGGCTGGTCGGCCTCCCGGCCTGAGTCAGCCCGCCAGCTCGGCGTCGATCCGGGCGGAGACGGCGGCAGCCAGGGCGGCGTCGCCCCGGGCACGGGCACCCAGCAGGGCCCAGCTCAGGTCACCCACCTGGCGGGAGCGGCGCCCCCAGGCATCCGCGCCAGGTGCGGAGAACAGCTCGGCCCGGGCGGCGGTGGCCACCTCGTCGAGCGTGACGAGCGCGTCCTCCAGCCGGCGGTCGGCCGGGGACCGGGCCGGGGCGTGCGCGGCCGCCACGGCGCACGCCGTCGTGGCGGTGACGGCGGCCGGCAACCGGCGGCTGCCGGCCCGGGCGAACAGGAACAGCCCGGCCAGCAGGGCGACGGCCATGCCGACGAGGTTCTCCTCGATCCGGGCGACGATCAGCGCGGTGCCGGGGCGGTCCGGTGCGCCCAGGTGCACCAGCAGCAGGACCAGCGGGGTCAGGCAGGCGACGGAGATGACGTACTGGTGGGCGATGGTCAGCTCGACGGCCACCAGCAGCACGGCCACCAGCAGCACGGTCACCGCGGTCGGGGGCTGCAGGGCGAACGCCGCCCCGGCGACCAGGGTGCCCAGCAGGGTGCCGGTCACCCGGTGGAAGGCGCGGGCCCGGGTGTGCCGCGCGTCGACGCCCAGCAGCACGGCGACGGCCGAGCTGGCCGCCCAGTAGGGGCTGGGCAGGTCCACCGCGACCGCCACCAACCCGGCGACGGAGACCCCGATGCCGATCCGGGCAGCGGTCGACGTCCACAGCGGGGTGCGCCGCTGCCGGATCGCCGACGGGTCGGGTGCCGGTACGGCGGAGGCGCCGGTCGGGTCGACCGGGGGGAGGGCTCGGGCGAACCGGTCCTCGATCTCCTGGACCTCGGTCACCAGTGAGGGGCGCCGGCGGCTGCCCATCGCGACCGCGGCCACCGCGCCCCGGACCGCGCGGGCGACGGCACCCGGACGGGTCGGGCCCAGCGCACCGCCCTCGGCTGCGGTGACCGCGGCCGACGCCGCCTGCACGGCCCGCCGTTCCGGGCCGGCCGGGTCCCACCACCAGGGGAGCATGACGACGACCCAGCTCAGTGCGGCAGCCGCGGCAGCCGCCGCAACGTGCTGGGCGACCACGTCCGGGGCGGAGGCGAGGGCGCTGGCGCTGCCGGCGACCAGCACGGGCGGGAGCGCCCCGGGCGGCCCGATCCGCCAGATCGCCGTCCCGGCGGCGGCCGCCGCGGCGATGCCGCCGAGCACCAGCACCAGCAGCACGGGGCGGTTCCCGGTGAAGCCGCCCAGGGCGATGGAGCAGACGATCACCACCGCGGTCCCGGCCGAGATCCAGGCGCGCCGGCGGTAGGGCAGGGAGTGCCCGTAGACGGCGGAGAAGCCACCGGCGAGTGCGCCCACCGATGCCGCACCCGGGGAGCCGAGCGCGAGCCCGATGGTGAGCGGGACGACGAGGCAGAAGGCGGCCGACAGGGCCCGGACCCGGTGCAGCGACCAGAGGGTCGCGAGTGGGGGGAGCCGGGGACCCAACAGGTGCGGGGCGACCCGGCGCACGGAGGAGGGGGTGCCGGCCACGGACTCCACTGTGGCCGACACCGGGCTCCGTGTCGTGGACCCGGGTCACCCCGCGGCGGGCGAGCTGGGTCACCCGCTCCCCGTGCTCAGGAGAAGCCGACCACCGCGTGCGGGGTGTAGGGCTCCTCGAGCCGGGCGATCTCCTCTGCCGACAGTCGCAGCTCCACCGCCGCGACCGCGTCGTCCAGGTGCCGGTCCTTGGTGACACCGACGATCGGCGCGGTCACCACCGGCTTGCTGAGCACCCAGGCCAGCGCCACCTGTGCCCGCGGTACGCCACGGGCCTCGGCGACCTCGGCCACCCGCTCGACGATCACCCGGTCCTCGTCGTTGTACAGCCTGCTGCCGAACTCGTCGGTCTCCGACCGGTTGGTCTGGGAGTCCCAGTCGCGGGTCAGCCGGCCACGGGCCAGCGGGCTCCACGGGATCACCCCGATGCCCTCGTCGGCGCAGAGCGGCAGCATCTCCCGCTCCTCTTCCCGGTTGAGCAGGTTGTAGTGGTCCTGCATGGAGACGAAGCGGTGCCAGCCGCGCTCGCCGGCCACGTGCAGGGCCTTGCTGAACTGCCAGGCCCACATGCTCGACGCGCCCAGGTAGCGCACCTTGCCCGACCGCACCGCGGAGTCCAGGGCCTCCAGCGTCTCCTCGATCGGCGTGGCCGGGTCCCAGCGGTGGATCTGGTACAGGTCCACGTAGTCGGTGCCCAGCCGCCTGAGGCTGGCGTCGAGCTCGGTCAGGATCGCCTTGCGGGACAGCCCCGCGCCGTTCGGCCCCGGCCGCATCCGGCCGTGCACCTTCGTGGCCAGGACGACGTCCTCCCGGTCGGCGAAGTCGCGGATCGCGCGGCCGGTGATCTCCTCGCTGGAGCCGGCCGAGTAGACGTTCGCGGTGTCGAAGAAGGTGATCCCGGCGGCCAGCGCCTTCTCGATGACCGCCCGGCTCTCCTCCTCGGGCAGGCTCCACGGATGACCGCCGCGGGCGGGGTCGCCGAAGCTCATCATCCCGAGACAGAGGCGGGACACCTGCAGGCCGGTGCTGCCCAGACGCGTGTACTCCATGGCCCGTCCCTTCCCCCGGCGCCGCCCTGCCCAACCTCCGGCCGACGCGCTCAGGGCAGGGCGGTGTACCGCGCCTGCACGGCGGCCAGCACCTCCGCGGGCAGATCGGTGAACGGCTCGAGCTCGATGGGCCGGCCCGTGCCCCGCCCCGCTCGCCAGACCGCGACGACCTGCCCGCCACTGACCACGGTGGCCCGGAACATGCCGTTGCCGCCGGGCACGATCCGGTCGGCGAACGCGGCCGGCACGGTGCAGCTGCGGTCGGCGTAGCCGAGCACCAGTTCGTCGAAGCCGGGCAGCAGGTGCGCGCCGTCGGCCTCGGCCCGGGCGGCGGCGAGGCGGGCGGGTGTGGCCGGGTCCATCCAGTGCTCGGTGCCGTCGACGACGAGGCGCTCCAGCTGCGGTGCGGCGATCGCCAGCCCGGCCTTGACGTCGCGGACGAGGACCCCGGCCCAGCGGACGAGGTCCTTCACGGTCGCCGGGCCGTGGGAGGAGAAGAACCGCAGGGTCAGCTCGCCGAGGGCCTCCGCACGCTCCAGCCGGCGGTGGGTGGGCACCCACTCGTCGAGCAGCACGAACTGCTGGTCACCGTCGGCGGTCGGGCCGAGCACGAGCGTGCCGGTCTGGGACAGGTACCAGAGCAGGTGGTAGCCGCGTTGACCGGTCGTGGGCACGCCGCCGGCCGAGATCGCAGCGAGCAGCTCGGCCCGGGACGACCGTCCACCGCCGCTGAGCGCATCGACGGCCAGCTCCCGTGCCCGCTCGATCTCGGCGTCGGTGATGCCCAGCGAGGCCCGTCTCGTGGACGCGCCGGCCAGTACCCGCGGGCCGAGCAGCTCCAGCATCCAGGGCAGGTCCTCGGCGGCCGTGAGGTGCAGCGTGCCGCGCATCGGCCAGGAACGGACCACCTCGCCGGCGTCCAGTGCGGCGGTGACCGCGGCCCGGGTGCCGCCGGCGGTGCGCAGCGCCACCGAGGTCAGCGCACCGGGCAGGTCCTGCCCCTGGACGGCGGTCGACCAGCGCACCGCCTCGGCCGGGGTCGCGCACCGGGGCCCGATCAGCCGCTGTGCCGCCATCCGGAGCCGGGCCAGGTCCGCCGTCATGCCGACACCCTGGCAGCCCGGGCCGACAGTCCTGGTCAGCGCGCCCGGTGCAGGTAGACCAGTCCCTCGGCATCGGGCTCGGTGGTCAGCGGCCCGAACCCGACCGCGTCCGCGGTCCGCAGGCTGGCGGTGTTGTCCGGCTCGACACCGAGCACGAACTGCTCGACGTCGGCGAGCGCGTCGGCCGTGACGAGGGCGCGGAGCGTCGCCGTCCCGTACCCGTGGCGCCAGCGGGCCGGGTCGACCACGTAGGCGGCGCCCATCGTGCGGCGCTCGTCGGTGGCGACCACCTGCTCGGTGGCCGGGTCCCACTGCGTCCAGCGGTCGTAGACGTCCCCGCCGATCAGCGCGACCGGGGCGCCGTCGGCGTCCAGCGCGACGAACGAGCGTGCTCGCAACACGGTCCGGCCGCGGAACTCCTCGCCCCGGGCGGCGGTGCGCAGGGCCAGCTCCCGTTCCGGCCAGCTGCGGCCGCCCAGGTGGCGCTGCACGTCGGGGTGGTCGAACCAGGGCAGCACGGGCGGGAGCAGTTCGGGCTCGAACGGCACCAACCGGAGCGTCTCGCAGACGGGCACGACCTCACCCTGCAACAGCCGCCCGGCCGCGTCATCCGGAGGCGACGACCGCGGTCCCGCCCGGCGGGACGCCGTCCTCGTCGGCCGACGTCGTACCGTGCCCCCATGATGGGGATGGGCAATCTCAGCCCGGACGGACGCCGCCGACAGCGGCTGATCGCCGGGATCATCGTGGCGGCGATGCTGCTGGCCGCCGGAGCGGTGCTGTTCAGCGGCGCCTTCTGACCTCCGGGGCTCACCGGCCGCGCAGCAGGTCGAGCACCTCGTCGTCCTCGGTGGCGCGGAAGTCGGCGTAGGCCTGGCCGACCGAGCGGAAGCCCGGCGGGCTGCTGAGCACGACCAGCTCGTCGGTCGCCGCGGCCAGGGCCGGCACGGCGTCCGGGGAGCAGACCGGGACGGCGAGCACCACCCGCACGGCGCCCTGGGCCCGGGCGACGGCGCAGGCGGCGCGGGCGGTCGAGCCGGTGGCGATGCCGTCGTCCACCAGCACGACGGTGCGGCCGGCCAACGGCACCCGCGGGCGCACCTCGCGGAAGAGCCGCACCCGCCGGTCGACCGCCGCCTGCTGCTCGTCCCGGACGCGGGTGAGGTCGGCGTCGACCACGTCCGCCACCCGGAGCACCCGCTCCTCGAGCACCACCACGCCGCCCTCGCCGACCGCGCCCATGGCGAGCTCGGGCTGGCCGGGCACCCCGAGCTTGCGCACGACGAGCACGTCCAGCGGTGCGGCGAGCGCGGCGGCGACCGGGGCGGCCACCGGCACCCCGCCCCGCGGCAGGCCGAGCACCACGGGCCCGGCCGCACGCACCTGGTCCAGCCGGCGGGCCAGCTGGGCGCCGGCATCGGCGCGGTCACGGAAGAACACGGCCACCTCCGGAGTGCGGTCCCTTGCACGATGCTGCCGCGTCCCTGCAGAACGCGGACCGGGTCCTAGGTCCCTGGTGGTCCCGCCCCTGGTGCGGACAGTCTGGTGCCGGAGCAGGACCCCGGGGGACGGGCCGGTCAGCGGCACGCGGGGCGCGAGCACCGGAGGGCCCACGATGCCGTTGGCCGCGCTGCACACCGTCAAGCCCGAGCCGTCCGTCGACCTGGCCGTCGACCTGGCCGTCGACCTGGCCGTCGACCGGCTGGCCGAGGAGCTCGGGCAGCGGCCGCAGGTGGTCCGGCCGGTGGTGCAGGAGTGCCGGCAGCAGCTCAGCGGCGCCCCCGCCGGGGCGTTGCCCGAGCTGGTCGAGCGGCTGGCCCGGCATCGCCTCCGGGCACCGGTGGACTGACCTCCGGGCACCGGTGGACTGACCTCCGGGCACCGGTGGACTGACCTCCGGGAACGCGGTGGCGCCGTCGGCGGATGATGGCGGCATGGGCTACGTCGACGTCACGGGGATCCGGTTCACCCTGCCGGACGGGCGGGTGCTCCTCGACGACGTCGCCTTCCGGGTCGGTGAGGGCGCCTGCGCTGCGCTGGTCGGGGAGAACGGCGCCGGCAAGACCACCATGCTGCGGATCATCAGCGGTGACCTGACGCCGGATGCCGGTTCGGTGGCGCTCATCGGCGGGCTGGGCATCATGCGCCAGTTCATCGGCTCGGTACGCGACGACACCACCGTCCAGCGGTTCCTCGTCGACCTCGCGCCGCCCGCCGTCCGGGAGGCCTGGCACGCCGTCGAGACCGCCGAGCTGCGGATGATGGAGGCCGACGACGAGCCGACCCAGATGGCCTACGCCAACGCGCTGGCGCACTGGGGCGATGTCGGCGGTTACGACGTCGAGGTCACCTGGGACACCGTCACGGTCGCCGCGCTGGGCGTGCCCTACGACGGCTGCAAGTACCGGGAGCTGAACACCCTGTCCGGCGGTGAGCAGAAGCGGCTGGCCCTGGAGTGCCTGCTCCGCGGGCCCGACCAGGTGCTCCTGCTCGACGAGCCGGACAACTACCTCGACGTCCCCGGCAAGCGGTGGCTGGAGGAGCGGCTGATCGAGAGCCGCAAGACGGTGCTGTTCGTCAGCCACGACCGGGAGCTGCTGGCCCGGGTCGCCGACCGGGTGGTCACCGTCGAGGGCGGGACGGCGTGGGTGCACGGCGGCAACTGGGCGAGCTACCCCGCGGCGCGCACCGCCCGGCACGAGCGGATGGCCGAGCTGCGCAAGCGCTGGGACGAGGAGCACGAGCGGCTGATCGACCTGGTCCGCACGCTGCAGCAGCAGGCGAAGAACTCCCCGGCCATGACGTCGACCTACCACGCCATGCAGACCCGGCTGGCCAAGTACGAGGCGGCCGGCGCACCGCCGGAGCCCCCGACGGAGCAGCACGTGACGATGCGGCTGCGGGGCGGCCGTACCGGCGTACGGGTGGTGATGGCCGAGCAGCTCGAGCTGTCCGGCCTGATGCGCCCCTTCGACGTGGAGGTCGAGTACGGCGACCGGGTCGCCGTCCTGGGCTCCAACGGGGCCGGCAAGTCGCACTTCCTGCGGCTGCTGGCCGGCCAGGACGTCGCGCACACCGGCGACTGGCGGCTCGGGGCGCGCGTCGTCCCCGGGTTCTTCGCCCAGACCCACGCCCACCCCGAGTGGCTGGACCGCACGCTGGTCGACCTGCTCTGGCACGGCGAGCCGGGGCGACCGGGCGTCGACCGCGGCCGGGCGATGGCCGCGTTGCGCCGGTACGGGCTGGCCCCCTCCGGGGACCAGCTGTTCCGCTCGCTGTCCGGCGGCCAGCAGGCCCGGTTCCAGGTCCTGCTCCTCGAGCTCTCCGGCGCCACGCTGCTGCTGCTCGACGAGCCGACCGACAACCTCGACGTGCTGTCGGCCGAGTCGCTGGAGGAGGCCCTGGACGCCTTCGACGGCACGGTGGTCGCGGTGACCCACGACCGCTGGTTCGCTCGCAGGTTCGACCGGTTCCTGCTGTTCGGTGCGGACGGGCACGTGCGCGAGGTGCCCGAGCCGGTGTTCGACGAGGGGCGGGTCCAGCGCGCCCGCTGACCTGTTCACGTTGCTGACGCCGATGTGCCGGACCAGCCCCTCCTGCTGGAGCGCCGCGAGGGCTTCCCTCGGCTCGGCCAGCGTGCGCTGCACCGGCTCGGCGAAACCGGGCAACCGCAGGTTCACCCCGTCCAGCACGTCGAGCCCAGGTGGTCGAGGTCGTCGTGCACCGCCTGCCGCAGCTCGTCGTCTTGGGCGGTGCGCGCCCGCGGGCAGCGGGCGTGCACACCGTCAGGCGGCGCGGACCGGGGCGGGGGTCCCCATCGGGGTCGCGGCCGTCATCCCGGCGGCAGCGTCGCGGGCCGTCTCGGCCCGCTGGCTGCGCAGTGCGATCACCGACAGACCCGCGCCCAGCAGCGCCAGCACCGCCCCCACCCACATCGGCGCGCGGTAGCCCCAGCCGGCGGTGAGGGTGGCCGCACCCAGGGCTGCGCCCAGGGCGTTGGCCGCGTTGAACGCGCCCTGGTTGGCCGCGGACACCAGGCTGCCGCCCTGGACCCGGGCCGCCTCGATGGCCCGGTTCTGCACCACCGGCCCGCCGGAGAAGGTGATCGCGCCGAAGAGCACGAGCAGGATGACGGCGGCGACCTGGTTCACCACCACGACGGTGAACACGGCGAGGAGCGCGGCGGTGACCAGCAGCCCGACGGTGACGAAGGCGAAGCCGTACCGGTCGCCCAGCCGGCCGCCGAGCAGGGTGCCGACGGTGGTGCCCAGCCCGAAGAGCGCGAGCACGATGGTGACGCGGCTCTCGGGCATCCCGGCGAGGTCGGTGAGGATCGGGCTCACGTAGCTGTAGACCGAGAACAGCGCGGCGAAGCCGATGGTGGTGACCCCGAGGGTGAGCCAGACCTGACGCCGGCGGAAGGCGCCCAGCTCCTGCCGGAGGTCGGTGGGCGCGGCGGCCACCCGTGGCAGCCAGGCGAGCAGCCCGGCGATGGTGAGCAGCCCGATCGCCGCGGTACCACCGAACACCAGCCGCCAGCTCAGCTGCTGGGCGACGAACGTGCCGATGGGGACGCCGATGACGTTGGCCAGGGTCAGGCCGACGAACATCAGGGAGATCGCCTGGGTGCCCTTCTCCTTGGCCACCAGCCTCCGAGCCGCTACGGCCCCCACACCGAAGAACGAGCCGTGCGCCAGCGCGGTGATCACCCGGGCGGCCATCAGCGTCTCGTAGGTCGGGGCGACTGCGGAGAGGGTGTTGCCGACGGTGAAGACCACCATCAGCCCGATGAGCGTCTGCCGCGGGGTGAACCGCACGCCCAGCGCGGTCAGCGTCGGCGCCCCGATGACGACCCCGAGGGCGTAGGCGCTGATCAGGATCCCGACCGCGGCGACCGAGACGGAGAAGTCGTCGGCCACCTGGGGGAGCATGCCCATGATCACGAACTCGGAGGTGCCGATGCCGAAGGCACCGATGGACAGGGCGAGCAGCGCGCGGGGCACGGCGGGGCTCCTCAGGAGTGGTACGGGGATGGCGGGGACGGTGCCCCGGTCCAGCCAAGAGCAGTGGCACCGGTTGCGCTGCCCCCGACGCACATGAGGCTGGTCACGTGGCCACGCGCGCCACGGGCCGCGCCGGGACATGAGTCCCGTGCGCGGCCCGTGGACGTGCAGGTCAGGGCTGCAGCAGCACCTTCACCGCGCCGTCCTGCTTCTGCCGGAAGGTCTCGTACGCCTGGGGCGCCTGCTCCAGCGGCACGCGGTGCGTGGCGAAGGAGTCGACGCCGAGCGGGTCGGCGTCGGTGAGCAGCGGCAGGATGTCCGGCACCCAGCGCCACACGTTGGCCTGGCCCATCCGCATCTCGATCTGCTTGTCGAACATCCGCATGAGCGGCATCGGGTCGGTCGCCCCGCCGTAGACGCCGGACAGCGAGATGGTGCCGCCGCGGCGCACCGACTCGATCGCGGTGTTGAGCGCGGCCATCCGGTCGATGCCGGCCACCGTCATGACCTTCTCCATGATGGCGTCGGGCACCAGGGCGCTGGCCTTCTGCGCGAACTTCGCGCCGGGGGAGCCGTGCGCCTCCATGCCGACGGCGTCGATGACGGCGTCCGGGCCGCGACCGTCGGTCTTGTCCCGTACCCAGGCGACGACGTCGGCCTGGTCGGTGGAGTCCAGGACGTCGATCCCGTTGGCGCGGGCCCGGGCCAGCCGCTCGGGCACGGTGTCGGACGCGAGCACCTGTGCCGCTCCCAGGTGCTTGGCGATCCGGGTGGCCATGTCGCCGATCGGGCCGAGACCCAGCACCAGCACCGACCCGCCGGGGACGACGCCGGCGTACTGCACGGCCTGCCAGGCGGTGGGCAGCACGTCGGAGAGGTAGACGAAGCGGTCGTCGGCCGGGCCCTCGGGCACCTTGATCGGCAGGGTGTTGCCGAAGGGCACCCGCAGGTACTCGGCCTGGCCGCCGGGCACCTGGCCGTAGAGCTTGGTGTAGCCGAACAGTGAGGCGCCGAAGCCCTGCTCCCTGTTCTGCGTGGTCTCGCACTGGCTCTGCAGCCCCTGGGCGCACATCCAGCAGGTGCCGCAGGAGATGTTGAACGGGACGACGACCCGGTCGCCGGCCTTCAGCTCGGTGACCGCGGGGCCGACCTCGCGGACGATCCCCATCGGCTCGTGGCCGAGCACGTCGCCGACGGTCATGAACGGCGCCATGACCTCGATCAGGTGGAGGTCCGAGCCGCAGATCCCGCTGGAGGTGACCTGCACGATCACGTCCGTGGGGTCCTTGATCTCCGGGTCCGGGACGGTGTCCACCCGGACGTCGTCCCGGCCGTGCCAGGTCACTGCGCGCATGGGGGGTGCTCCTCGGGTCTGGGGTGCTCCGGAGGGCCGCGACGGGTCAGCGGGCCGTTCACCGGGGCGTGACGTTCCTCGCCCCTACCCATCACGGCGCGTTCGATTCCTGACCCGCACGCAGTGATGACGTAACAGAGGGTGCCCGTTTGGCACTAAGTGTTGTGACGTCGACCACTTGACCGGGTGTGCATACCCGGCCGCCCACATCACGAACCGATCACGGCGTGTTTACATGGGCCCCGCCCGAATGGCCCCCGACGGAAAGACAGGTGCATGGACCCGCAACACCTCACCCGGCTCGACGACGAGGGGACGGTGCGCTCGACCGGCGCCGTCGGCGGGTCTGTCGCCGCCACCCCGCCGTCCGACCGCCCCGAGGTGCTCGCCTCCGTGCTGCCGTTCCGCCGGGCCGTCCGCCGTCCGCGCCGCCTCCTCGGTGCCGCCTCGACGCACACCGCGTCGGTCGCCTGCCACGTCCCGGCCGGCACCTCGCCGGTCACCCGGTCGGAGCAGTGGCCGCTCCCGGTCGAGGGGGCCGACCCGGTGCTCGTCGACTCCTGGCCGCTGGGCCCGGCGAGCACGCCGCTGCCGGCCGACGCCGCGCCGGCTGCCGAGGTCACGGCGAGCCCCCGCCGTCGGCTGACGGTCCCGGTCGGCCGCCCGGCGTTGTTCGTGGCCGCGGCGATCCTCGGGGTGGTCGGGCTCGGGCTCACCGCCGCCGGCTCGCCGCCCCCGGTCGCCCGCGCGGCGGCCGACGAGCCGGTCAGCGTCGCCGAGGAGCTGGGCATGGTCCAGGCGGACCAGCCCGCCCTCACCGGCGAGGAGGCCGCAGCCCGCCTGCAGGAGCTGGCTGCCACCCGCGCCCAGCGCGAGGACGCCGAGGCCGCCGCCGCCCAGGTGCAGGCCGAGGCGGACCGCGTCGCGGCCGAGGCGGCCGCCGCGGCCGCCGCGGAGGCGGCTCGGCCCAAGGCCGTGCTGCCCGTGCAGGGGCGGCTCACCAGCCAGTTCGGTTCGCGCTGGGGCACGCTGCACGCGGGCATCGACTTCGCGGCGCCGTTGGGCACCCCCGAGTACGCGGTGATGGACGGCGTCGTCCTCCGCGCCGGTGCGGCCAGTGGCTTCGGGCTGGCGGTCTACGTCCAGCACGCGAACGGCGACGTCTCGGTCTACGGCCACATGCAGGAGATCCTGGTCGAGGAGGGGCAGACCGTGCGGGCGGGCGACACCATCGCACTGCTGGGCAACGAGGGTCAGTCCACCGGGCCGCACCTGCACTTCGAGGTGCACGCCGGCGGCCTCGACGGGCCCCGGATCGACCCCCTCCCGTGGCTGCGCGAGCGCGGCGTCGCGATCTGATCGAGGACCCCTCGCCCCTCGCCACCCGCACGCTCGCGGCGGGCCCCTGCGAGGGGGCCGGCCTGGCGTTCCTGGATGACATGCGGCATCGTGCATGTCAGAACGCGGGGCGACGGAGGGGACGGCGATGGGTCACGACCACGGTGCGGGGCACGGCTCCGGCACCACGGCCGCCGGGCACCGCGGCCGGCTGGCCATCGTCCTGGCCCTCACCGGCTCCGTCTTCGTCCTGGAACTGGTCGGCGCGCTGATCTCGGGCTCGCTGGCCCTGCTCGCCGACGCCGCCCACATGGCCACCGACGCGCTGGGCATCGGCATGGCCCTCGGTGCGGTCACCCTCGCCCAGCGCCCCGCCCGCGGCCGGCGCACCTTCGGCTGGCAGCGCATGGAGGTCCTCGCCGCCGTCGGCAACGGCCTCCTCCTGCTCGTCGTCGGCGGGTACGTCGTGGTCGAGGCGGTCCGCCGGATCGGCGACCCGCCCGACATCGACTCCGGCTGGATGCTCGGCGTCGCCCTCGTCGGGCTGGCGGTCAACGTCGGCTCGCTGGCCCTGCTCCGCTCCGGCCAGCGCGAGTCGCTGAACACCCGCGGCGCCTACCTCGAGGTGCTCGGCGACGCGCTGGGCTCGGTCGCCGTCATCGTCGCCGGCGTCGTCATCCTGACGACCGGCTGGACCGGTGCCGACGTCGTCGCCTCCTTCGCAGTCGGCGCCCTGGTCCTGCCCCGCGCCTGGTCGCTGCTCCGCGAGGCGCTGGACGTGCTGCTGGAGGCGGCGCCGAAGGGGGTAGACCTGGAGCAGGTGCGCGACCACGTGCTCGGCGTGCCCGACGTCCTGGACGTGCACGACCTGCACGCCTGGACCATCACCTCGGGGCTGCCGGTGCTCTCCGCGCACGTCGTCGTCAGTGACGAGGCGCTGGCCGACGGGCACGGCGGCCGGGTGCTCGATGCGCTCTGCAGCTGTCTGGGCGACCACTTCGACCTGGAGCACTGCACCTTCCAGCTCGAGTCGCCCGGGCACCGGAACCACGAGGCCCCCGTCCACGACTGAGTGGTCCGGGGTGGGCTGGGACGATGGCCCCGTGTCCGTCTCCGTGGTGTTCACCGCCGACACCCACGTCCCCAAGCGGGCGCGGGACCTGCCCGATCCGCTGTGGCAGCAGATCGAGGCGGCCGACGTCGTGGTGCACGCCGGCGACTGGGTGGACGTCGCCCTGCTCGACGAGCTGGAGCGGCGGTCGCGTCGGCTGGTGGGCGTGTACGGCAACAACGACCACGGGGTGCTGCGGGACCGGCTCCCGGAGGTGGCCCGGGTGGAGCTCGACGGCGTCCGCGTCGCGGTGGTGCACGAGACCGGGGACGCCAAGGGTCGGGAGCAGCGGTGTGCGGCCGCCTTCCCGGACGTCGACGTCCTGGTGTTCGGGCACAGTCACATCCCCTGGGACACGACGGCGTCCACCGGGCTCCGGCTGCTCAACCCCGGGTCGCCCACCGACCGGCGCCGCCAGCCGTTCGCCACGTTCCTCACGGCCACCGCCGACGCCGGGCAGCTGCGGGACGTGGTGCTGCACCGGCTGCCCGTGCGACCGCCGCGCCGGTGAGCCCGCCCCCGCTCCCACCGGCCGCGGTCGCACTGCTCGCGTGCCCGGTCTGCGGCCAGCAGCTCGCCGCCGACCGGGCCGGTCTCCGGTGCACCGCCGGGCACGCCTTCGACCGGGCGCGGCAGGGCCACGTCACGCTCCTCCCACCGGGCGGCAGCCCGCACGAGGGTGACTCCGCGACGATGGTGGGGGACCGGGCGGACTTCCTGGCCGCCGACCACTACGCCGGCATCACCGCGGCCCTCGCCGACGCCGCCCTCGCCGGGCCGCCACCGCGGACGCTGCTCGACTCCGGCGGCGGCACCGGAGCGCACCTCGCCGGCGTGCTGGACCGGGCACCCGCCGCCGTCGGGGTGGTGCTCGACGCCTCCCGCTACGCCGCCCGCCGGGCCGCCCGCGCCCACCCCCGCGCGATGGCCGTGGTGGCCGACTCCTGGGCGCGCTGGCCGGTGCGCGACGGGTCGGTCGACCGGGTGCTCGTCGTGTTCGCCCCGCGCAACGGCGCGGAGACCGCGCGGGTGCTGACCCCGGACGGCCGGCTCGTCGTGGTCACCCCGGCCGCGGACCACCTGGCCGAGCTCGTCGACCCGCTGGGGCTGCTGCACGTCGACCCGGCCAAGGCCGACCGGCTGGCCGCCGCGCTCGAGCCGCACCTGCGCCCGGCCGGGACGGCGGGCCATCGATCGGTGCTGGAGCTGGACCACCTCGCGGTGCGCACGCTCGTCGGGATGGGCCCGCACGCCCGGCACCTCGCGCCGGGGGAGCTGGCCGCCCGGGTGGCCGGGCTGCCGGAGCCGGTCGCGGTCACGGTGGCGGTCGACGTCGGCAGTTGGACGCGCGGCTGAGCGCGAGGGGCGGCAGGGTCAGCGGGTGACGCGACGCTGCTTGCCCGTGGCGGCGACGTAGACGGCGAGCACGAGGATCGCGCCCAGGATCGACGCCCACCAGCCGCCGAGGTCGAACTGCAGCCCGTCGCCCTGGACGAGGTTGAACACGAGGTTGCCCACCACCGAGCCGATGAGGCCGAGCACGAGGGTGGCGATGAGGCCGAGGTCCTGCTTGCCCGGGACCACGGCACGGGCGATCAGACCGGCGACGAAGCCGATCAGGACGGTCAAGAGGATCCCACCGATGTCCACGGGCGCCTCCGGTGCACGACGGTCGAGCCGCCTCGCGCTGGTCCGTCCAGCGCAAGATCACCGGTTCCCACGCCCGGACGTGAGCAAACTCCCCGAGCCGCCGCATCGCCCGTCGGTCGTGCGCCCGGGCGCGCCCGACAGCCCTCCGTACCGCGCCCACCAGCACTTCCGCCGGCGCCGGACCGAGCCCCCGGGGGAGTGCGCCGGGACGCGCCGCACCGACTCCTGCTCCCGCCGCGTCGGCCGTGACGTGACGGTCTAAGCTCCGACCGTGACGATCGCACCCGCCCCGATCGTGAGCCGGCCGAGCCCGGCCCACGAGGCCGAGAAGGGATCGCGGCTCCTCGGTCTGCTGCGCACCACCGACCACAAGACCATCGGCCTGATGTACACGACGGTGTCGTTCATCTGGTTCTTCGTCGGTGGCTTCATGGCGCTGCTGATGCGCGGTGAGCTGGCCCGCCCGGAGCTTCAGTTCCTCTCGCCCGAGCAGTACAACCAGCTGGTCACCATGCACGGCACGGTGATGCTGCTGTTCTTCGCGACGCCGATGTTCTTCGCCTTCGCGAACCTGATCATGCCGCTGCAGCTGGGCGCGCCCGACGTCGCCTTCCCGCGACTGAACGCCTTCTCCTTCTGGCTGTTCTTCTTCGGGTCCTCGATCGCCGTCTCCGGCTTCCTGACCCCGGGTGGCGCCGCCGACTTCGGGTGGTACGCCTACGTGCCGCTGTCGACCGGGGTGCACAGCCCCGGCGCCGGTGCCGACCTGTGGATCGCGGGCCTGGCGGTCAGTGGTCTCGGCACGATCCTCGGTGGCGTCAACTTCATCGCCACGATCGTCTGCCTGCGGGCGCCGGGCCTGACGATGTTCCGGATGTCCATCTTCACCTGGGCGTCGCTGGTCACCAGCATCCTGATCCTGCTCGCCTTCCCGATCCTGACCGCCGCGCTGTTCGCGCTGCTGGCCGACCGGCACCTCGGTGCGCAGGTCTACTCGCCGGAGAACGGCGGGCCGTTGCTGTGGCAGCACCTGTTCTGGTTCTTCGGGCATCCAGAGGTCTACATCATCGCGTTGCCGTTCTTCGGCATCATCAGCGAGGTCATCCCGGTCTTCAGCCGCAAGCCGCTGTTCGGCTACAAGGGCATGGTCTTCGCGCTCATCGCGATCACCGCCCTGTCGCTGGCGGTCTGGGCGCACCACATGTTCGCCACCGGCGCGGTGCTGCTGCCGTTCTTCGCCTTCCTGACGTACCTGATCGCGGTTCCGACCGGGATCAAGTTCTTCAACTGGATCGGCACGATGTGGCGCGGCCAGATCACCTTCGAGACGCCGATGCTGTTCTCCATCGGCTTCCTCATCACCTTCCTGCTCGGTGGTCTGACCGGCGTCCTGCTGGCCAGCCCGCCGCTGGACTGGCACGTCAACGACAGCTACTTCGTCGTGGCCCACTTCCACTACGTCGTCTTCGGCACCGTGGTGTTCGCCGCCTACGCCGGTCTGTACTTCTGGTTCCCGAAGATGTGCGGCCGGATGATGGACGAGAAGATCGGCAAGCTGCACTTCTGGCTGACCTTCATCGGCTTCCACGCCACGTTCCTCATCCAGCACTGGCTGGGCAACGCGGGCATGCCGCGCCGGTACGTCGACTACCTCGCGATCGACGGCGGCGGCTCCTTCACCACGATGCACACGATCTCCACCATCGGGTCGTTCATCTTGGGTGCCTCGGTGATCCCGTTCGTCTACAACGTCGTGAAGTCGTGGAAGCACGGCCGGCTGGCGCTGCGCGACGACCCCTGGGGCCACGGCAACTCGCTGGAGTGGGCGACCTCGTCGCCTCCGCCGCGGCACAACTTCGTCGAGATCCCCCGGATCCGGTCGGAGCGCCCCGCGTTCGAGCTGCACTACCCGCACCTGCGGGACCGCCTGGAGATGGAGGCGCACGCCGGCAAGGGGCACCAGCCCTACGCCAGCGAGGCCGGTCTCACCGGCGGCGCCCGCCAGGGAGCCGACGACAAGGACCCGACCTGAGCAAGGCCCCCTGAGGGGGGACCACGTACGGGCGCCCCGTCAGCCGATCGGCTGACGGGGCGTCCGTGCGTCCGGGGCCGGGGACCGTCGGGCAGGGTGCGGTCGGGGGGCGATCACCGGTCCGGCACGATGACCGCGTGACCGACCGCGCCGCCGCCCCAGCGCCGACCGACCCGACTGCTGCACCGCCGACGTCGGACGGTGCCCTGCTGACCGTGACCGGCAGCGACCGGCCGGGGGTCACCGCGGCGCTGTTCGCCGCGCTGGCCGAGGTCGGCCCGCACCCGGTCGAGGTCCTCGACGTCGAACAGGTGGTGGTGCACGGCCAGCTGGTGCTGGGTGTCGTCGTCGGGAGCCCGGAGAGCGGGTCCGTCGGGTCCCTGGCCGACCGACTGCGCGCCACCGTCGCCGAGGTGGCGTCCCGGACCGGCGTCGCGGTGAGCGTCCAGCCAACCGCGGCCGGCAGCGCCCGGCAGGAGCGCACCGCACGCCACCACGTCATCGTGCTCGGCCGCCCCGTCCCGCCCGCTGCGGTCGCCGGCGCCGCCCGCGCCATCGCCGGGGTGGGCGGCAACATCGAGGCGATCCGCCGGCTGTCGGACTACCCGGTCACCAGCTTCGAGCTGACCGTCTCCGGTGCCGCCTCCACCGAGCTGCGGACGGCGCTGGCGACGGTCGCCGCCGAGACGGGCACCGACATCGCCGTGGAGCAGGTCGGGCTGGCCCGGCGCGGCAAGCGGCTGATCGTGCTGGACGTCGACTCGACCCTGGTGCGCGGAGAGGTGATCGACGAGCTGGCCGCCCGGGCCGGCCGGGCCGCCGAGGTCGCCCGGATCACCGCGGCGGCGATGAACGGCGAGCTCGACTTCGAGGAGTCCCTCCGCGCGCGGGTGGCGGTGCTGGCCGGGCTGCCGGTGGGGGTGCTGGACGAGGTGCGGGCCCACCTGGTGCTGACCCCGGGTGCCCGGACCCTGATCCGCACGTTGCAGCGATTGGGCTTCCGCTGCGGGATCGTCAGCGGCGGGTTCACCCAGATCACCGATCCGCTCGCCGCCGAGCTCGGCCTGGACTTCGCCGCCGCGAACACCCTCGAGGTGGCCGACGGCCGGCTCACCGGTGGGCTCGTCGGCGAGGTCGTCGACCGGGCGGGCAAGGCCCGGGCGCTGGCCCGCTTCGCTGCGCAGCACGGCGTCCCGCTGGACCAGACGGTCGCGGTGGGCGACGGCGCCAACGACCTCGACATGCTGAACGCGGCCGGGCTGGGCATCGCCTTCAACGCCAAGCCGTTCGTGCGCGACCAGGCGCACGCCGCGTTGAACCAGCCCTACCTCGACGCCGTCCTGCAGGTCCTCGGGTTCACCCGCGACGAGGTGCTGGACGCCAGCTGAACGCGAGTCAGCACTGGGGACTGGCGACGACGGGAGGCCGGAGGCCTCCCCGAGGAGGCAGCTCAGCGGCTCCACGCGAGTCGGGCACGGCTGCTGACCGCGGTGTCGTCCGTCAGGACGACGATGTGCTGAGCTCCACGCCGGCGGTGCGGAGCTGCTCCAGGGCGGCCTCGGTGGTGGCCGGTGAGACTCCGGCGGTGAGCTCCAGCAACACCCGGGTGGCGAACCCGGCGCCGAGCCCGTCCAGCGCGGTGGCCCGGACGCAGTGGTCGGTGGCGATGCCGACGACGTCGATCGCGTCGACCCCGTGGTCCCGCAGCCAGTCGGCCAGGGACTGCCCGTCGAACGAGCCTTCGAAGCCGGAGTAGGCGGCTTCGTACTCGCCCTTGTCGAAGACCGCCTCGATCGGCCGCCGGTCCAGGTCCGAGTGCAGCTCGACCCCGGACGTCCCGACGACGCAGTGCGCCGGCCAGGTCTCCAGGTAGTCCGGCTGCTCGGCGAAGTGGCCGCCTGGGTCGACGTGGTGGTCCCGGGTGGCGACGACGTGCGCGTAGTCGGTCGCGGCGGCGTGCGCGCTGATCGCCCGCGCGACGGCGGTGCCGCCGTCGACGGCGAGACTGCCGCCCTCGCAGAAGTCGTTCTGCACGTCCACGATCACCAGGGCCCGGGTCATGACCCCATCCTGCCCCGGCGGCGAGCCGCTGGCGGGGCGGGACCCTCGGCTATCCGGTGACGGTGTCGATCGCCGGCTCGCCCCGGGACAGCGACCACGCCCCGGTCGGCAGGGCGGCGCGTGCCCGGACGTGCTGGTCCTGCGCGGCGGACAGGGCCTCGGCCGGGGACCGGGGGTCGACGAGCTCGCCGCCGCGGACCAGTGGCCGGACCAGCTCGCGGTCGTGCTCCCGGGGGGCGACCGGTGCCGCGCTGACCACCTCTGCGGTCGCCGTCCCGTCGGCGTCGTGCCGGCGGACGGCGTGCTTGCGCCCGCCCACCGAGCGCTTGCCCACGGAGTTCTTGGCCACCGGCACCCCGTCCCGGGCCACGAGCTTGTAGACCATCCCGACGGTGGGGGAGCCGGAGCCGGTCACCAGTGAGGTGCCCACCCCGTAGCCGTCGACCGGGGCGGCCGCCAGCGCGGCGATCGCGTACTCGTCGAGGTCGCTGGTGACGATGACCCGGGTGTCCGTCGCGCCCAGGGAGTCCAGCAGCTCGCGGGCGCGGGTCGCCTCGATGGCGAGGTCACCGGAGTCCAGGCGGACGGCGCCGAGCTCCGGGCCGGCCACCTCGACCGCCGTCCGGATGCCCTGCTCGGTGTCGTAGGTGTCGACCAGCAGCGTCGTCCCGACGCCCAGGGTGTCCAGCTGCGCGCGGAACGCCGCCGCCTCGTCGTCGTGCAGCAGGGTGAACGCGTGGGCGCTGGTGCCGGTCGTGGGGATGCCGTAGCGGGCGCCGGCGGCCAGGTTCGACGTCGCGGAGAAGCCGACCAGGGCCGCGGCCCGGGCCGCGGCGACGGCGGCCTGCTCGTGGGTGCGCCGGGAGCCCATCTCGATGCACGGGCGCCCGCAGGCGGCGCCGACCATCCGGGCACCGGCGGCGGCGATGGCGCTGTCGTGGTTGAGCATCGACAGGACCAGCGTCTCCAGCAGCACGGCCTGGCCGAACGGGGCCCGCACGGTCAGCACCGGCGAGCCGGGGAAGTAGAGGTCGCCCTCGGCGTAGCCGTCGACGTCCCCGGTGAACCGGAAGCCGGCCAGGTGCTCCAGCAGTCGTGGGTCGTCCACGCCCTGCTGCCGGAGCGCGTCGAGCTCGGCGTCCCCGAAGCGGAAGTCGGCCAGCGCCTCCAGGAACCGGCCGGTGCCGGCGAGCACCCCGTACCGCCGGCCGTGCGGCAGCCGGCGGGCGAAGACCTCGAAGACGCAGTCCCGGTCGGCGGTGCCGTCGGCCAGTGCGGCGGCCAGCATCGTCAGCTCGTAGCGGTCGGTGAGCATCGCGGGGCTGAGCGACGGGCTCTGCGGCATGGAGCAGCACGATAGGTGCCCACCGACTGCGTCGCGGGAGGCGGTCGTCCTAGAGTGCTCACGTGGCCGGACCGATCGCGCCCGAACGGGTGTCGGAGACGTCGACGGGGGAGGAGTCCGCCCTCGACCGCCCCTGGGTCACCGTCGTCTGGGACGACCCGGTCAACCTGATGACCTACGTGACGTTCGTGCTCCAGGAGCTGTTCGGGTACGACGAGGCGACGGCGACCGAGCTCATGCTGCAGGTGCACAACGAGGGCAAGGCCATCGTCAGCTCCGGCCCGCGGGAGCGGATGGAGCACGACACCAACCGGCTGCACGCCTACGGGCTGTGGGCCACGTACCAGCGGGACGCATGAAGCCGTTCCGCCGCAAGGGCGACGAGCTGGTGGCTCGGCTGGTCGACGCCGAGGCCGACATCGTGGGCCTGTTGCTGGACCAGCTGGAGCAGCTGCTGGCCGCCGACCCGGCCGACTCCGGTGGAGACCCGGTGCTGGAGCGCCTGCTGCCCAGCGGTCACGCCAGCGACCCGCAGCTGGCCGCCGAGTACCGCGACCTCACCGAGGCCGGGCTGCGCAGCGGCAAGGCCGACGACCTGGCGATGGTCCGGGCGACCGTGCCGCCCGACGGCGGCGAGGTGCGGCTGGACGCCGAGCAGGCGCGTGCCTGGCTGCGCACCACCAACGACCTCCGGTTGGCGATGGGCACCCGGCTGGGCATCACCGCGGAGACCGAGCCCCCGGAGATCGACGCCGCAGGAGAGGGGGCCGACGACGAGAACTCGCAGCTGGCCGTCTACTACTGGCTCACCGCCGTGCAGGGGTCGTTGATCGACGCCTTGGCCGCGGGTCGAGGCGACCGACGGTGAGCAGCACCAGGATGGCGACGAGCAGGTCGGCGACGAAGAACACGTAGACCAGGCTGTGCACCGTCACGTCCTGCACGAGCGCCCCGATGCAGGACAGCAGGGTGATGCCGGACAGGCCGGCCAGCAGCACCAGCCCGATGAGCCGGCCGAGCACCACCAGCACCAGTTCGACCCGGTCGGTCCGCTCGTCCGTGGCGCGGCCACTGCGGTGCAGCAGCCGGGCCGATCCGATGGCCAGGGCCGGCAGCGCGACCAGGACGACGCCGACCACCATGAGAACCTCGATCACCACGGTCGGCGACGTTATCGGTCGGACACGTCTGCGACGCAATCCGTTCCTCCGCCGGTCACCCGTTCCGGCGGCCGTCCGGGGCGGGGAGGACGCCGGCCGGCGGCGCTGCCTAGACTGGTGGTGTGCTGCGCATCGACCGCGCGACCTACGACGCCATCGTGGCCCACGCCCGGGAAGACCACCCGGACGAGGCCTGTGGCGTCGTCGCCGGTCCCGAGGGCAGTGACCGGCCCGAGCGCTTCATCCCGATGCTCAACGCGGCCCGCTCGCCGACGTTCTACCAATTCGACAGCGCCGACCTGCTGAAGCTGTACCGCGACATGGACGACCGGGACGAGGTGCCCGTGGTCATCTACCACTCGCACACCGCCACCGAGGCCCGCCCTTCGCGCACCGACGTCAAACTCGCCTCCGAGCCCGAGGCGCACTACGTGCTGGTCTCCACCCGCGAGCACGGCGCCCGCACCGGCCTGGCCGGCGACGAGGTCGAGTTCCGCAGCTTCCGGATCGTCGACGGCGAGGTGCGCGAGGAGGACGTCGAGGTCGTCGAGTCCTACCTGTTCGGCCACTCGCCGACCACCGTCGTCTACGACTGAGCCGCAGCTCACCCCGCGGCCGGCGGAATCGCCGGCCGCGCACCGGCGTTCCCCCGAGCAGTCGTTCCCGCGCGCCCTGCGCGCGACCCCCCGTCACCCCGCGAGAAGGAGTTCCCACGCCATGGCCATCGAGGTCCGCATCCCGACCATCCTGCGCACCCACACCGGCGGCAACAAGACCGTCCAGGGCAACGGCGACACGCTCGGCGCGCTGGTCGACGACATCGACAGCCAGCACCCCGGCATCAAGGGCCGTCTGGTCACCGACGAGGGCAAGCTGCACCGCTTCGTGAACGTCTACGTCAACGACGAGGACGTGCGCTTCACCGGTGCGCTCGACACCTCGGTCAAGGACGGCGACTCGGTCACGATCCTCCCCGCCGTCGCCGGCGGCTGCTGACCCGGAGCCTCCCCGCCCGGTACCGCAACTCCAGGAGACCCGCCATGGCCCGCTTCGCCTCCCTCGTCGACTCGCTCGGCAACACCCCGCTGGTGGGGCTGCCGGCGCTGTCGCCCACCCCCGACGTCCGGCTGTGGGCCAAGCTCGAGGACCACAACCCCACCGGTTCGATCAAGGACCGGGCCGCCATCGCCATGATCGAGGCGGCGGAGAAGGAGGGCCGGCTGCAGCCGGGCGCCACGATCCTGGAGCCCACCAGCGGCAACACCGGCATCTCCTTGGCCATGGTCGCCCGGCAGCGCGGCTACCAGCTGATCTGCGTGATGCCGGAGAACACCTCGATCGAGCGGCGTCAGCTGCTGGAGATGTACGGCGCCCGGATCATCAGCTCGCCGGCCGCCGGGGGCAGCAACCAGGCCGTCGCCGTCGCCAAGGGGCTGGCCGCCGAGCACGACGACTGGGTGATGCTCTACCAGTACGGCAACCCGGCCAACGCCGAGGCGCACTACACCGGCACGGGTCCGGAGATCCTGGCCGACATGCCCTCCATCACGCACTTCGTGGCGGGGCTGGGCACCACCGGCACGCTGATGGGCGTCTCCCGGTACCTGCGGGAGAAGAAGCCCGACGTCCAGGTGATCGCCGCCGAGCCGCGCTACGGCGAGCTGGTCTACGGGTTGCGCAACATCGACGAGGGGTTCATCCCCGAGCTCTACGACGCCGACCTGCTGGACTCGCGGTTCTCCGTCGGGCCGGACGACGCGATCCACCGCACCCGGCAGCTCGTCGAGCGCGAGGGCATCTTCGCCGGCATCTCGACCGGGGCGATCCTGCACGCGGCGCTCGGGGTCGCCGACAAGGAGGTCGCGGCCGGCCGCAAGGCCGACATCGTCTTCATCGTCTGCGACGGCGGGTGGAAGTACCTGTCGACCGGTGCCTACGCCGGCACGCTCGAGGAGGCCAGCGCCGCGCTGGAGGGCCAGTTGTGGGCCTAGTCCTGCCGGCGGTGGGGCTGTTGTTCGACAACGACGGGGTGCTGGTCGACTCCGAGCCCAGCGTGGTCCGGTCCTGGTCGCGCTGGGCGGTCGACTCCGGGTTCGACCCGGCCGAGGTGCTGGCCGCGGTGCCCGGCCGCCGGGCGGCCGACACGGTGGCGGTCTTCGTCAAGCCCGAGGACGTCGAGCGGTCGACCGCCCTGATCACCCGCTACGAGCTGGAGGACGTCGCCGGCACGCTCGCCGTCCCCGGCGTCCTGGACCTCATCGCGCAACTCGGCGACGTCCCCTGGGCGGTGGTCACCTCCGGCGTCCGTGAGCTGGCCACCGCGCGGCTGCGGGGCGCCGGTGTCCCGGTGCCCGAGGTGGTGGTGACCGCCGAGGACGTCGTCACCGGCAAGCCCCACCCCGAGCCGTACCTGACCGGCGCGACCCGGCTCGGCGTCCTCCCGGGCGAGGTGATCGTGCTCGAGGACAGCCCGAGCGGGGTCAGCGCCGGGCTCGCGGCCGGCGCCACCGTGCTGGGCATCGGTCACACGGCGCTGGCCAGCGACGCGCCCGCCGTCGTCCGGGACCTGACCGGTGCCCGCTGGACCGGGGACGGGCTGCTGCTCCCGGACGCGGCGCTGCTGCGTCGTCCCTGACCGACAGTCGGGGTCGTGACCGCCGTCTCGGCCCAGCCGCCGAGAGATGTCCGACCGGGCCGTTAGCCTGGCTGCCGACATGAGCACTGCGACATCGGGAGCCGACGCGCCCATCGGGATCTTCGACTCCGGGGTCGGTGGGCTCACCGTGGCCCGCGCCGTCCTCGACCAGCTGCCGCACGAGGCGATCCGCTATCTCGGCGACACCGCGCACAGCCCGTACGGCCCCCGGCCGATCGCCGAGGTCCGCCGGCACTCGCTCGCGGCCATGGACCAGCTGGTCGCCGACGGGGTCAAGATGCTCGTCATCGCCTGCAACTCCGCCAGCGCCGCCTGCCTGGGCGACGCCCGGGAGCGCTACGACGTCCCGGTGGTGGAGGTGGTGCTCCCCGCGGTCCGCCGGGCGACCGCCGCGACCAGGAACGGGCGGGTCGGCGTCATCGCCACCCAGGCCACCGTCCGGAGCGGCGCGTACGAGGACGCGTTCGCCGCCGCCCCCCAGCTGAGCGTCACCAGCGCCGCCTGCCCCAGCTTCGTCGACTTCGTCGAGCGCGGGATCACCAGTGGCCGGCAGCTCGTCGGGCTGGCGCAGTCCTACCTCGACCCCCTGCTGGGGGCCGGGGTCGACACCGTCGTGCTCGGCTGCACGCACTATCCGTTGCTGACCGGCGTGCTGTCGCTGGTGCTGGGCGAGGAGGTCACGCTGGTGTCCAGTGCGGAGGAGACGGCCAAGGACGTGTACCGGGTGCTCACCCGGACCGACCTGCTGCGCGACCCCGAGGGCCCGCCGCCGGTGCACCGGTTCCTCGCCACCGGCGACCCCGAGCCCTTCGCCCGGCTCGGCCGGCGGTTCCTGGGCCCCGAGGTCGACGCCGTCCTGCGTGCGGGTGCGGAGGCCGGGGAGTGAGGCTGACCGTCGTCGGCTGCTCCGGCAGCGCACCGGGCCCGTCCTCACCCGCCTCGTGCTACCTGGTGGAGCACGAGGAGTTCGCGCTGCTGCTGGACCTGGGCAACGGGTCCTTCGGCGCCCTGCAGGGGCTCATCGACCCCGGTCGGGTCGACGCCGTCTACCTCAGCCACCTGCACGCCGACCACTGCCTGGACGCGGCGCCCTTCATCGTGTGGCACCGCTACTCGGGCCGCTCCGACGGTCGTGCCGTGCCGCTGTACGCACCGGTCGGCGCCGACCGCCGGCTCGCGGCCGCCTACGACACCGACGGCGGGCCGATCGACGACGTCTTCGACGTCACCCCGGTCGGCCCCGGCAGCTGGTCGATCGGGCCGTTCCAGGTGCGGACGGTGCGGACGGCCCACCCGGTCGAGTGCTACGCCGTGCGGTTGACCGCCGGTGGCCGGTCGCTGGTCTACACCGGTGACACCGGCCCGTCGGACGCCGTCGTCGAGCTGGCCCGGGGGGCGGACGTGCTGCTGGCCGAGGCCGCCTACCCCGACGTCCCCGACCTCCCCCCGGGGCTGCACCTGACCGGTCGGCAGGCGGGGGAGCACGCCGCTGCGGCCGGGGTCGGCCGGCTGCTCGTCACGCACGTGCCCGCCTGGGTGGACGCCGAGGCGCAGCTGGCCGATGCGCGATCGGTCTTCCCGGCCGCCGAGCTCGCCCGGCACGCCGCCGTCCACGACATCTGAGGACGGGCCGGCCTGACCGGTTGCCCCACGGGGCGGCGACCGGCACGGTGACCGGGTGGCCACCAGCGAAGAACGGGACGGCGTCCGGCTGAGCAGCCTGGACTCCCCGCTGGGCGACGGGCTCGAGGTGACCAAGCGCGACCTGGTCGACCACCTCGACGCCTTCGCCGACCGGCTCGTCCCGCTGCTCGCCGGGCGGCCACTGACCATCACGCGGGTGCGGCCCGGAGCGGCTCCGTTCATCCAGCGCGACGTGCCCAAGGGCGCGCCGGAGTGGGTGCGGACGGTGGCCACCTGGTCCGACCGGGCCCACCGCGAGGTGCACCAGGTGCTGGTCGAGGACCGCCGCACCCTGCTGTGGCTGGCCAACCAGCGCGCCGTGGAGTACCACGTGCCGTTCAGCCGGGTGGGGGAGGAGCAGCCGACCGGGCTGGTGCTCGACCTCGACCCGCCCGACGGTGCGCCGTTCGACGTGGTCGTGCGCACGGCCCGGCTGTGCCGCCGCGCGCTCGCCGAGGCCGGCCTGACGGCGGCGGTGAAGACGAGCGGGTCGACGGGGGTGCACGTCGTCGTCCCGGTGCACGGCTCACCGGCCGAGGACGTCGCCGCCGCCACCCGCGCCCTGGCGGCCCGGGCCGAGCGCCTCGACCCCGAGCTGGCGACCACCGCCTACGTGGTGGCCGAGCGGGCTGGCCGGGTGTTCGTCGACTCGACCCGCTCGGGCCGGGGCACGGTGGCGGCGGCCTACAGCCCGCGGGTGCGGCCCGGCCTGCCGGTCTCGACACCGGTGGGCTGGGACGAGCTGGACGACGTCCGGCCGGGGGACGTCACCGTGCGCACCGCGCAGGAGCGGATCGGGGACGGCGACCCGTGGGCGGCGGCGTTGCCCGGGCCGCAGCAGCTCCCCGCCGACCTCGTCGCCGAGGGTCACACCATCCCGGTCGCCCGGGTGGCCGCGATGCACGAGGGCAAGCGCCGCGCACGTGCGAAGGCGGCCGAGAGCGGGTCGTGACCGGACGGCCTCAGCCGGCCGGGTGGCTCAGGTCGACGATGCAGAAGACGTTGCCATCGGGGTCGGCGAGGACGACGAAGTCCGGGTCGTCCGGGTAGCCGTCCCAGTCGACCCGCTGGGCGCCCAGGCCGCCGAGACGCTCGACCTCGGCCGCCTGCTCAGCCCGGTCGGCGACGTGCAGGTCCAGGTGCAGGCGGGGACGGGAGGGCGGCGGTGTGGTGCTGGTGTGCAGCGCCAGCCGGGCGCCCGGCGCACCGGTTGGCGGCGCCAGGACGTTCGTACAGCCACCGAAGCCGCCGTCGACGAACTCGTAGCCCAGGGCAGCGCGCCAGAACTCGACGGCGCGCTGGACGTCGGTGACGCCGAGGACGACCTGCCCGACGGTGACCATGCAGTGATCGTGGCACGCCGGGCCGGCGCTCGTGGCCGTCGCGGTGGGGGCCGGTCTCCTACGGTGGCGGCCGTGATCGTCTGGCTGCACGGTGCGTTCGGCGCGGGGAAGACGGCTGCCGCGGCCGAGCTGCGACGCCGCCGGCCGGAACTGGTCGAGTACGACCCCGAGATGGTCGGGTACCTGCTGCGGCGCGCGCTGCCGCTCCCGACCGGTGACTTCCAGGACCTGCCCGAGTGGCGGGAGCTCGTCGTCGCAGCGGGTGCGGTGCTGGACGGGGCCGGTCGCCGTCTCGTCGTGGCGCCGATGAGCCTGCTCTCCGAGCAGTACGCCGACGAGGTGTTCACCGGGCTCGCTTCCCGCGGCGTCGAGGTGCGGCACGTCGTGCTCGACGTCGCCGCCGACGAGCTGTCCCGCCGCATCCGCACCGACGAGGCCGAGCCGGGCGCCGTGTCGTGGCGGCTCGAGCACGCTCGTGCGTACGCGGATGCCCGGCCGTGGCTGGTCGCAGCGGCCGATCTCGTCGTGGACACCACGACGATGACGGTCGAGCAGGTGGCCGACGAGGTGGCGCGCGTGCTGCCGCCCGCCGGCTGACCGCCGGGCCCGCGGTGGGGGCCCGGCGGTCACGCGATCGCGGTCAGGAGGTCTGCACCTCGCGGCCGTCCTCGCCCCACATGGTGTGGAAGGAGCCCTCGCGGTCGGTCCGCCGGTAGGTGTGGGCGCCGAAGAGGTCGCGCAGGCCCTGGATCAGTGCGGCGGGCAGCCGCTCGGCGCGCAGCCCGTCGTAGTAGGCCAGTGCGCTGGCGAAGCCGGGCACCGGCACCCCGTGCCGGGCCGCCCCCGCCACGACCTGCCGCCAGCTCTCCTGGCCCTCGCTGACCGCGCCGCGGAAGTAGTCGTTGGTCAGCAGCGTGGTGACGTCGGGCTCGTCGGTGAAGACCTGGCTGATCCGGTCCAGGAAGCGCGCCCGGATGATGCAGCCGCCGCGCCAGATCTTGGCCAGTGCGGCCCGGTCGATGTCCCAGCCGTGCTGGTCGGCGCCCTGGGTGATCTGGTCGAACCCCTGGGCGTAGGCCACCACCTTCGAGGCGTACAGCGCCTGGCGCACCGACTCGATGAAGGCGTCCTTGTCGGCGACCTGCTCGTCCCACTCGCGGTCGGGCCCCGGCAGCACCCGCTGCGCGGCCTGCCGCTGCTCGCGGTGCCCGGACAGCGCACGGGCGAAGACCGCCTCCGCGATGCCGCTGACCGGCACCCCCAGGTCCAGCGCCGACTGCACGGTCCAGCGACCGGTGCCCTTCTGCTCGGCCTCGTCCAGCACGATGTCGACGAACGGCCCACCGGTCTCGGCGTCGGTGTGCCGCAGCACCTGCGCGGTGATCTCGATCAGGTAGCTCTCGAGGTCGCCCTCGTTCCAGCTGGCGAAGACGTCACCGATCTCGGCCGGCGTCAGCTCCAGCCCCTGGCGCAGCAGGTCGTAGGCCTCGGCGATGAGCTGCATGTCGGCGTACTCGATGCCGTTGTGCACCATCTTCACGAAGTGACCGGCGCCGCTGGCCCCGATGTGGGTGCAGCACGGCTCCCCGTCGACGACGGCGGCGATCGACTCCAGCAGCGGGCCGACCAGCGCGTAGGCCTCCTTCGAGCCGCCGGGCATGATGCTCGGCCCGTTGAGCGCGCCCTCCTCACCGCCGCTGATCCCGGTGCCCATGAAGTGCAGACCCCGGGCGGTGAGCGCCTCGGTGCGGCGGATCGTGTCGGTGAACAGGGCGTTGCCGCCGTCCATAAGCACGTCGCCCTCGTCCAGCAGCGGGGCGATCTCCTCGATGACGCCGTCGGTGGCCGCGCCCGCCTGCACCATGACGATGATCTTGCGCGGGCGCTGCAGGGCGCCGACGAACTCCGCCATCGACCCGGTCGGCACGAAGTCACCCTCGCTGCCGTGCTGCTCGACGAGGGCGTCGGTGCGTCCCCTGCTGCGGTTGTGCAGCACCACCTGGTGGCCGTGCCGGGCGAGGTTGCGGGCGAGGTTGGCGCCCATGACCGCGAGCCCGGTGACGCCGATCTGATCACTCATGCCACGACCCTGCCCGAGCCGGGCCCGGCTGACCAGCGCCGTCCCAGCCCCTGGACAGCACCGGGTCCGAACGGTGGGTCAGTCGATGCCGAGGTCCCGCATCAGCTTCGCCACGTGCCCGGTGGCCTTCACGTTGTAGGCGGCCTTCTCGATCCGGCCGTCCGCGTCGACGACGAAGGTCGACCGGATGACCCCGACGACCTCCTTGCCGTACAGCTTCTTCGGGCCGTAGGCGCCGTAGGCCGTCAGCACCTGCTTCTCCGGGTCGGAGACCAGCGTGATCGACAGCTCCTCCTGCTCCCGGAACCGGCTCAGCTTCTCCGGGACGTCGGGGGAGACGCCGATGATGTCGAGCCCGGCCTCGGCCAGGTCCCCGGCCGCGGCGGTGAAGTCGACGGCCTGGGTGGTGCAGCCCGGGGTGAGCGCGGCCGGGTAGCAGTACACGATGACCCGCCGACCCCGGAAGGACGACAGCGAGACGGGTGTGCCGTCGGCGTCCGGGAGGGTGAACTCCGGCGCCGGGTCACCGGGCGCGAGGCGGACGGGGGCGGTGTCGATGCCGCGGTCGGTCTCGGTCATGGGTGGATCGTGCCGCAACCGACCGACGGTTCCCAACCCGGCCGCCGCTCAGCCGGGCAGGAAGCTGAACCGCACGTGTCGCGAGGGGTTGTCGACGTTGGTGTCGACGAAGCAGATGCGCTGCCAGGTGCCCAGGGTCAGCCGCCCCTCGAGCACCGGCACGGTGGCGTGCGGCGGGACGAACGCCGGCAGCACGTGGTCGCGGCCGTGCCCGGGGGCGCCGTGCCGGTGTCGCCAGCGGTCGTCGCGGGGGAGCAGCTCGTCGAGCTGGGCGATCAGGTCGTCGTCACTGCCGGCGCCGGTCTCGATGATCGCGATCCCCGCGGTGGCGTGCGGCACGAAGACCTGCAGCAGGCCGTCGCCCTCGCCGCGGACGAACTCGGCGCACTCGTCGGTGAGGTCGACGACGGAGGGCACGCCCCCGGTCCGGACGGATCGCAGCTCGGAACGCATGGGGGAGAGGGTGACACGGCGGCACTACCCTCGGACCACGTGACCCGCCCCGACGGCCGCGCGGCCGACCAGCTCCGTCCGGTGACCATCACCCGCAACTGGCTCGACCACGCCGAGGGCTCGGTGCTCGTCGAGTTCGGGCGCACCCGTGTGCTCTGCGCGGCCAGCGTCACCGAGGGCGTGCCCCGCTGGCGCCGCGGCTCGGGGCTGGGCTGGGTCACCGCCGAGTACTCGATGCTCCCGCGGGCCACCCACACCCGCAGCGACCGTGAGTCGGTCAAGGGCAAGGTCGGTGGCCGCACCCACGAGATCAGCCGGCTCATCGGCCGCTCCCTGCGGGCCAGCATCGACCTGGCCGCGCTGGGGGAGAACAGCATCGCGCTGGACTGCGACGTCCTGCAGGCCGACGGCGGCACCCGCACCGCGGCGATCACCGGGGCCTACGTGGCCCTCGCCGACGCGGTGAGCTGGCTCGGTGAGCGCGGCAACCTGGCCAGCGCCACCCCGCTGCCGAACTCGGTGGCCGCGGTCAGCGTCGGCGTCATCGACGGCGAGCCGCGGCTCGACCTCGCCTACGAGGAGGACGTCACCGCCGGCACCGACATGAACGTCGTGTGCACCGGCACCGGCGGCTTCGTCGAGGTGCAGGGGACGGCGGAGGGCGCCGTCTTCGACCGGGCCACCCTCGACGAGCTGCTCGACCTGGCCGTCGCCGGCTGCGCGGAGCTGACCCTGGCCCAGCAGGTGGCGTTGTCGGCGTGACCCGGCTGCTGCTCGCCACCCGCAACGCCGGCAAGCTCGCCGAGCTGCAGCGGCTGCTGGCCACCGCCGTCCCCGGGGTCGAGGTGCTCGGCCTGCGCGACGTGCCGGAGTACCCCGAGGCGCCGGAGACCGGGGCGACGTTCGGGGAGAACGCGCTGCTCAAGGCGCGCGAGGCGGTCCGGTACACCGGGCTGCCCGCGGTCGCCGACGACTCCGGGCTGACCGTCGACGCGCTCAACGGCATGCCGGGGATCCTGTCCGCCCGCTGGTCCGGCCGGCACGGGGACGACCCGGCCAACACCGCCCTGCTCCTCGGGCAGCTCGCCGACGTGCCCGACGAGCGGCGCGGCGCGGCGTTCGTCTGCGCGGCCGCGCTGGTCACGCCCGACGGCGGCGAGCACGTGCTGGAGCGGCGCTGGCGGGGCACGGTGGTCCGGGAGCCGCGGGGCAGCAACGGTTTCGGCTACGACCCGGTGTTCGTGCCGGCGGGCCTGACGGTCACGTCGGCGGAGCTGGAGCCGGCGGAGAAGGACGCCATCAGCCACCGGGGGCAGGCGTTCGCCGCGCTGCTGCCGGTCATCGGCGAGCTGCTCGGCGGCCGCTGACCGGTCAGCGGCGCTGCATCCAGTCGATGAACCACAGCGAGAACGCCGCCAGCAGCGGGTGGAACGCCAGCACCAGGAACGCCGCGAGCACCCGGTCGGAGCGCCAGTAGTTGCGCAGCCGCACGCCTCGGCTCCAGGCGCGGCTGCGGTCGACGCTCAGCGCCCGCTGGGCGACCGCGGCCTCCTCCTCCGCGGTGAGCGGGCGGGAGTGTGCCGCCTGCCAGGCCTCGACCCGGGCCCAGCCGGGTGCGACCCCGCACCCCAGGGCCAGCAGGGCTGCGCCGCCGAGCAGTGGCAGCAGGGCGTCCGGTTCCAGCACGACCAGGCCGGCGGCCGCCGCTCCGGCGGCGAAGCCGGCGACGGTGACCGCACCCAGGCAGAAGACCAGCCCGAACGCGACCATCAGGATCAGGTAGCCGGGCAGCAGCACGTCGTGCAGGGACCGTTCGGTGGCGAGCAGGACGACGGTCTCGACCGCGAGCACGAGCGCGCAGGTCAGCAGGACCCGGCGCATGGGCACCCGGGGCGGCCCGGCCGCGGTGGCCAGCCGCATCCGCGACTCGGCGTGGCTCTCCGCCTCGGCGGGTGGGGCATCCGGGCGCAGGACGGCCAGCGGGTCGGCGGCGGTCATGCCCGGTCCTCCGGAGAGGTGCCCGGTGCGGGGGATGGCGCGGGGACGGCGTGCGGGGCCATCAGCCGGACGACGTCCCGTGCGACCGGCGTCGTCGCCGTGGCCTGGGCGGGCGCCGGGCGCACCGTGGCCGGGCCGTCGTCCATGCTCGGCACGTCCTCGACCTGGACGTGGCTGGACAGCCCGTGGTCCGTCTTCTCCCAGTAGAACGGGTTGACCACGAGCTGCCACAGCGCCTTGTACGAGGCGACCGAGTGCAGCAGCCAGTAGAGCGGGGAGAGCAGCGCGAACGGCACCAGGCCGTACGTGCGCCGCTTGAAGCCGGCCAGCAGCGACAGGTAGATGATCACGCCGTTGCCGAGCAGCAGGTTGGCCAGGCTGACCTGCACCAGCCACCCGGGCAGCGCGGGGGTGAGGGCTCCGGGCCACAGCAGCTCGACCGCGAGCATCGCGTAGAGCCACGGAGCGGCCAGGAACATCAGCGGGGTGCCACCGATGAGCAGCGCGAAGCCTGCCGTCTGCCGTGGGCCGACGCTGCGCAGCAGCCGCCACGGGTGTCGGGTGTGCACCAGGACGGTCTGCATGTAGCCCTTGATCCAGCGGCTGCGCTGCCGGATCCAGTTGCCGACGGCCATGTTGGCCTCCTCGTACGTCGTCGAGTTGACGACGGCGACGCGGTGGCCGCGGGCGGAGGCGCGGATGCCGAGGTCGGCGTCCTCGGTGACGTTGTAGGGGTCCCAGCCACCGAGGTCGCGCAGCATGTCGGTGCGGAAGTGGTTGCTCGTGCCGCCCAGCGGGATGGGCAGCCGCAGCTTGTCCAGCCCGGCCAGGGTGTAGTCGAACCAGGAGGAGTACTCCAGGGTGAACATGCGGGTGAGCAGGTTCTCCCGGGCGTTGAAGTAGTTCAGCGCCGCCTGCACGCAGACCAGGTCGTCCCCGCCCTTGCGGAAGGCGATGAGCGACTTCTTCAGCTGGTCGGCGTCGGGGCGGTCCTCGGCGTCGTAGATGACCACGTACTCGCCGCGGGCGAAGGCCAGCCCGACGTTGCAGGCGCGCGGCTTGGTCTTGGGCAGCGAGTGCGGGACGACGACGATGCGGACGATGTCCGGCGGGGCGGCGGCCAGTGCGGCGGCGAGCGTCTCCGGGTCGTCCTCCTCCAGCAGGAGCAGGATCTCCAGCTTCTCCCGGGGCCAGTCCAGGTCGGCCAGGTTGCGCATCAGCAGCCCGACGATCCCGGCCTCCTTGTAGACCGGGACGAGGATCGTGTAGACGGGCAGCTCGGCGTCCGCCAGCGCGGCGACCTCGGCGGCGGTGACCTGCTCGACGGTCTCCCAGGCGGTGCCGACCGTGCTGATCAGGGCCTTGGCGCCGACGGCGAGGGCGACGGCGACGTTCACCGTGGCGACCAGCACCAGCATGGTCAGCGACGGGTCGAGCACCAGGCCGGTCACGGTGGCGACGAGCAGGGCGATGGCGCCGGCGACCTGCGGCCAGACGAACACCGTGGACGCCGACTCGTCGGGCCGGCGTTCGGCCAGCGCACTGACCGCGTCGTGCACCAGTTCGTCCCGCCACACGGTGCGCAGTGCCCGCTGCACGTCCCAGTCGGTGGTGACGACCTGGCGCACCCGCGGGATGCCGGTGCGCTGCACGACCACCTCGGCGATGTGCGCCGACGGGCGGCCGGCGGTGGCGACGACGACCTGGGGGAGGCCGTCGCCGTCCTCCTCGACCCGCAGCGGCACCCAGGTCTCCCGGGCCAGCATCGCGGCGGGGAAGCGGCGGGCCAGTTCCTCGTCGACGTCCACCGGGTCGACGAACGCCAGGTCGGCGCCCCAGACCGCGGCCAGTCCGACGTAGAGCTCGCGCCGGGTCACCCAGCCCCTGGCCAGGACGACCGAGCCCAGTGGTGCGCCGACCCGTTCGTGCTGCGCCAGGGCCTCGGCGAGCTGGGCCTCGGTGAGCACGCCCTGCTCGACCAGGACGGTGCCGAGCCGCTCGGGCGCGGCGTGCCGGCCACCGGCACGGCGCGATGCCGGGCCGGGCGTGGCGCCACGGGGCGCGGAGACCGTCACCCCGGGGTGGTCGGCACCCGCGCCGTCCAGCTGTGCTCGACCGGGGGAGGGGTCACCCGGCCGGGTGAGCCGGCGACCCGGCGCCCCGTGGCCCGCTTCGGCGGACATCCGGCCGGCTACGTGGGGCACGGTGGCGGGACGTCGTTACGGTCGGGTCCCAGCGGCCGCGCCGGGCGACCGGAGGAGTGGGGGAGGGCCCGATGGCGGACCTGGAGGCGCTGCGCCGGTTCGGGCTGGTGCTGGAGATGGCCGAGGCGGCCGGGGACGGCGACTGGCGGGCCTGGACGAGGGTGCTGGGCGGCCTGGACGAGGACACCCGCGCGGACGTCGTCCGGCAGTCGTCGCTGGTGATCGCCATGCTGTGCGAGCGGGAGGCCGAGCGTCGGGGCATCACCCGGGACCAGTTCCTGGCCCAGTTCCGCGCCGAGGCGATGGACTCCCTCGGCTGATCGCAGGCGTGCCGAGCCGTTCGGGCGGGCAGGGCAGAGGGATGCGGATCACCGTGGACGACGTCCGGACGCTGAGCTTCGACGACGGGACGCCGGTGACGGCCGCGTCCGCGATCGCACCGCTGGGCGAGGGCTGGCTGGTCGCCCCGGACGACGCGACGATCGCTGCCTGGGTGCGGCCGGGCGGGGTGACACCGGTGCGCGTGCTGCCGCCGGTGGAGGGGCTCGACCACTTCAGCGAGCCGGCGGGCACCAAGCACCTCAAGCCCGACCTGGAGGTGGCCTGCCCGGCCGAGGTGGACGGGGAGCCGGCCGTCCTGCTGCTGGGGTCGGGGTCGACGCCCCGGCGCATGCGCGGGGTGCTCGTGCGGTTGGCGGACGGCGAACCCGTCGTGCAGGCCGGCGAGCTCGGCCCGCTGTACGCCACGGTCGGGCGGCTGCTGGAGGTGCCGGCGGAGCAGCTGAACCTGGAGGGAGCCAGCCGGCACGGGGACACCGTCCGCTGGTTCCACCGGGGCAACCTCGCCGCCGGGGCGGGGCCGGCCAGCGTCGACGTGCCGCTGGCCGACCTGGTCGCCGCCGTGCTGGGCCGGGCCGGTGTCGATGCGGTGCCGGTGTCGGCGCCCCGGTCCTACGACCTCGGCCGGGTGGCCGGTGTGGGGCTGGCGGTCACCGACGCGATCGCGCTGCCCGACGGGCGGACCCTGCTCTCCGCGGCCGCCGAGGACACCCCCAACGCGGTCGACGACGGGCCGGTCGTCGCAGCGGCCCTCGCGCTGGTCGACGGCGAGACGGTGCTCGACATCGCGGCGGTGCCCGAGGTCGACGGCCGGGTGCACAAGGTCGAGGGGCTGGCGCTCCGCGAGGTCGAGGACGCCCGGGCGCACGTGCTGGCCGTGGTGGACGACGACGTCCCGGGTGCGCCGTCGGTGCAGCTGGAACTGCGGGTCGAGTTCAGCTGAGCCCGGGCGCGGCCGGGTCGGCTCCCTCCGCGCGGCGTCCCTCCAGGAAGTAGGCGCCCAGCGCCCCGGCCAGGGTCGCGAAGACGGCGACGGAGTAGACGGCCAGGGCGACCTCCAGGAAGCGGGCGAGTCCGTGGTCGGTGTCCAGCAACGCGCCGGTGATGGTGGCCATGGCCGCGTCGTGCAGCGCGGGGCCGTAGGCGTCGTAGGCCCCCACCACGTAGAGCAGCTGACTGCTGGCGAGGACGACGACGCCGGTCACCGCGGCGAGCCAGCCGATCCGGTTGGTGAGCAGCCGGCCGGCCGACCGGGACCCGCGGATGGCGGCGGACAGCACGCCGCCGACGCGGGCGGTCCGCAGCAGGGTGAGGGCGCGGGCGAAGCGGAGGAACGGCAGCGCCAGGAAGATCAGCTGCCACCAGTTGCGCAGCCAGAAGCGGCGCTGGCTGGGCGCCCGGACCGCCCGGAAGACGAACTCGCTGACGAACACCGCCCAGCAGATCCAGCCGAGGACGCTCAGCGTCGTCACCAGCCAGGGTTCCCGGGCCAGGGCCTGCCCCAGGACGATCAGCACGAACACCAGGCCGAGCACGCCCATCGGCCGGTCGAGCTTCGTGGCCAGGCCCTCGGTCTCGACCGAGGGGTCGGCGGTGGGTCGGTGGGTCGTGCCCTCGTCGCGCATGGGGAGAGGCCTACCCGCTGGCTCCCGGAGGCCGCACGTCGGTGTCCGCCCGTGCGGGAGGCGGGACTCGAACCCGCACGCCCGAAGGCACCAGATCCTAAGTCTGGCGTGGCTGCCGTTACACCACTCCCGCGTTGGGGGGAGTGTAGGAGCCTCCCGCTCGGCCGCGGTCGGACCGATCTGGCAGGCTGTCGCCGTGCCGAGGACCCCCGAGCAGATCCAGCAGGAGATCGACGCCGCCCGCGAGTCCCTGGGGGCGACCCTGGACGAACTGGCGTTCCGCACGAACCCGCAGCGCCTGGCCGACCAGGGCAAGGCAAAGGTGCAGGAGTTCCTGCAGAGCCCGCCCGGGATCGCGATCGTCAGCGTGGTCGGCCTGACCATCACCTTCGTCGTGACCCGGAAGGTCGTCCGCCGCGTCCGGGGCACCGACCGCCGCCGGGTCGAGCCCGTGGTCACCTACCGCCGGGTGCGCTGACCCGGGACGTCGGCGCCCAGTGTCGAGCTGGGCACGCCTGACACCCGGGCGAGACGTGCACAGCTCGTCACCCGGCGAGCGCGGGAGAGCCGGCGGACACTCGGCGGCGTGTACCCACCGCCGCGTGACCCCGTCGGACCCGGCCAGGAGTCGGTCTGGAGCTACCCGCGCCCGCCGTCGGCCGAGGTGACCGGACGACGCCTCGAGCTCACCCTCGGCGGGCAGGTGATCGCCCGCAGCGACCGGGCCGTGCGGGTCTGCGAGACCAGTCACCCGCCGGTCTTCTACGTGCCCCGGGACGACGTGGCGGCCGGCGTCCTGGAGCGGTGCGCCGGCTCGTCGTGGTGCGAGTTCAAGGGCATGGCCACCTACTGGGACGCCGTCGTCGACGGGGTGCGCCACCCGTCGATCGCCTGGTCCTACGAGCAGCCCACGGCCGGCTACGAGCAGCTGCGCGGTGCGCTCGCCTTCTACCCCAGCCGGCTCGACGTCGCGACCGTCGACGGGGAGCCGGTACGGGCCCAGGCCGGTGACTTCTACGGCGGCTGGATCACCGACGAGGTGGTCGGCCCGTTCAAGGGCGAACCCGGCACGCGCGGGTGGTGAACCCCTACCCCCCAGGGGTATGCTCGCCGGCATGACGGGCTACGCCGGCGACAAGGACCAGGTGCTCGCGCGCCTCAAGCGGGTCGAGGGCCAGGTCCGCGGCATCGCGCGGATGGTGGAGGACGACACGTACTGCATCGACGTCCTCACCCAGGTCTCCGCGGCCACCAAGGCCCTGCAGGCGGTCGCGCTCGGCCTGCTCGACGACCACCTCGGCCACTGCGTCCGCGACGCGGTGGCCAGCAGCGCCGACGACGACGGTGCCGCCGCCGACGCGAAGATCGCCGAGGCCTCGGCCGCCATCGCCCGGCTCGTCCGTTCCTGATCCCGCTCCCTGACCCCCGCTCCCGAGGAGAGAACCACCGTGCAGACCCTGGACTTCACCGTCACCGGCATGACCTGCCAGCACTGCGTCGCCTCCGTCACCGAGGAGGTCACCGAGCTCTCCGGCGTGCAGGAGGTCGACGTCGACCTGGCCACCGGCCGGCTGCGCGTCGTCGGCGACGTCACCACCGACCAGGTGCAGGCCGCCGTGTCCGAGGCCGGCGACTACACCGCCCAGCCGGCATGAGCGCCGGGCCCCAGGCGGAGCCGTCTGCAGCCGGGGGCCCGGCCGGCTCGAACCCGGTTGCCGAGGACGAGGTCCGCCTCGACATCACCGGCATGACCTGCGCGAGCTGCGCGAACCGGATCGAGCGCAAGCTCAACAAGCTCGACGGCGTGCAGGCCAGCGTCAACTACGCCACCGAGGCCGCGACCGTCCGGTTCGACCCGGCCCTGATCGACCCCGACCAGCTGGTGGCCACGGTCGTCGCCGCCGGCTACTCCGCCGCACTCCCGGCTCCGCCGGTCACCGAGGACGACGCCGGGGCCCCGGACGAGGTGGCCCGGACGCCGGAGGCGGCGCTGCGGCAGCGGCTGCTGGTCAGTGCCGCGCTCACGCTGCCGGTGCTGGTGCTCTCCATGGTCCCGGCGCTGCAGTTCGACAACTGGCAGTGGCTGGCGCTCACCCTGGCCAGCCCGGTCGCGGTCTGGGGTGCCTGGCCGTTCCACCGCGCTGCGGTGGTCAACGCCCGGCACGGGGCCAGCACCATGGACACCCTGGTCTCGATCGGGATCAGCGCCGCCTACCTCTGGTCGCTGTGGGCGCTGTTCCTCGGTGACGCGGGGATGCCCGGCATGCGGATGGAGTTCACGCTCCTCCCCGAACGGGGCGCCGGCACGCACGAGATCTACCTGGAGGTGGCGGCGGCGGTCACCGTCTTCCTGCTGGCCGGCCGCTGGGCCGAGGCGCGGGCCAAGCGCCGCTCCGGTGCCGCACTGACTGCGCTGCTCGAGCTGGGGGCCAAGGACGCCGCCGTGCTGCGGGACGGGCGTGAGGTGCGGGTGCCGATCGGCCAGCTCGTCGTCGGCGACCGGTTCGTCGTCCGGCCAGGGGAGAAGGTCGCCACCGACGGCGTCGTCGTCAGCGGCAGCTCCGCGGTCGACCTGTCGATGCTGACCGGGGAGAGCGTGCCGGTCGAGGTCGCCGAGGGCGACCGGGTCACCGGTGCGACGGTCAACGTCGGCGGCCGGCTGGTCGTCGAGGCGACCCGGGTGGGCACCGACACGACGCTGGCCCAGCTCGGCCGGCTGGTCACCCAGGCGCAGAGCGGCAAGGCGCCGGTGCAGCGGCTGGCCGACCGGGTCTCGGCGGTCTTCGTCCCCGTCGTCCTGGTCATCGCGGTCGCCACCCTGGTCACCTGGCTGGTCGTCACCGGTGACGTCACGGCGGCCTTCACCGCCGCGGTCGCCGTGCTCGTCATCGCCTGCCCGTGCGCCCTGGGCCTGGCCACGCCCACCGCCCTGCTGGTCGGTACCGGCCGTGGCGCTCAGCTCGGCGTGCTGATCAAGGGCCCGGAGGTGCTGGAGAGCACCCGCCGCGTGGACACCGTGCTGCTGGACAAGACCGGCACCGTCACCACCGGGCAGATGAGCCTGGTGGAGGTGGCCGGGCACCCGGAGACGCTGCGGCTCGCGGCCGCGGTGGAGGCCGGCTCCGAGCACCCCATCGCCCGGGCCATCGTCGCCGCCGCCGGTGAGCTCCCCGACGTCGAGGGCTTCACCAGTCAGCAGGGGATCGGCGTGCAGGGGCGGGTGGACGGCCGGGACGTCGTCGTCGGGCGGGCGTCGGCGATGCCCGGCCCGGTGCCGGCCGAGCTGGCCGCAGTGGTCGAGCGGGCCGAGCAGGCCGGGCAGACGGCCGTGCTGGTCGCCGTGGACGGCGCGGTCGCCGGGGTCTGCGTCGTCGCCGACACCGTCAAGCCCACCAGCGCGGCCGCGATCGCGCGGCTGCGGGAGCTGGGGCTCGCGCCGGTGCTGCTGACCGGTGACAACGCCGGTGCCGCCGCGGCGGTGGCCCGCTCGGTCGGGCTGGACCCCGACCGCGGTGAGGTCGTCGCCGGGGTGCTGCCCGCGGGCAAGGTCGACGTCGTCCGGGAGCTGCAGGCACAGGGTCGGGTGGTCGCCATGGTCGGGGACGGCGTGAACGACGCGCCCGCGCTGGCCCAGGCAGACCTCGGGCTGGCGATGGGCTCGGGCACCGACGTCGCGATCGAGGCCAGCGACCTGACCCTGGTGCGGGCCGACCTGGATGCCGCGGTCGACGCCGTCCGGCTGTCCCGGCGGACCCTCGCGGTGATCAAGGGCAACCTGTTCTGGGCGTTCGCCTACAACGTCGCGCTGGTGCCGCTGGCCGCCCTGGGGTTCCTCAACCCGCTGCTGGCCGGGTTGGCGATGGCGGCGTCCTCGGTGCTGGTGGTCACCAACAGCCTGCGGTTGCGGGCCTTCCGGTCCAGCGCGCCGGCGGCCTGAGGCCGCCGGCGCCGGCGCGGGTCAGGAGGCCGGCTCAGGCGGCGCGGCGGGCGGTGACCAACGGCAGGACGACGTCGGTCAGCACCTCGTCGGCGAACGCGGGGGAGACGGGCTGCCCGCCGAAGAGCCAGCGCTGCAGGATCGGCGAGCTCGCCGTCGAGGCGACCGCGGTGCCCAGTGCCGCCGGAGACACCTCGCCGCGGGCCTCGGCCCGCTCCCACACCTGGCGGAACGCCGAGCTCCAGACCTCCATCGGGCCGCTGTGGAAGGCCTCGCGCAGCTCCGGCTCGTGCGGCAGCGCCGACAGCAGCGACAGCGTGGCCGCCCCCAGGGGACCGTTGACCGCATCGACCAGCCAGTGCAGCAGGAGCCGGAGGTCGCCCTCGAGCGAACCGGTGTCGGGCGGCTCGATCGACGTCTGGCTCAGGTCGGCGACGGCGTCGGCGACCAGCTCGGACTTGGTCCGCCAGCGGCGGTAGATCGTGGCCTTGCCGACGCCGGCGGCCGAGGCGACGGCGTCCATCGTCAGGGCCGCGTAGCCGGACTCGGCCAGCACCTGCAGGATCGCTTGCCGGATGGCCCCGTCGCGGGAGGGATCACGCGGCCGCCCGCCGCGACCGGGGCGGGCAGCATCGGCGGGAGTCAGGGGAGGCACACTCGGGACCCTAGCCGAGTTGATCTTCGATGGCGTGTGACTTCCCCCGTGCTGGGGACGAGCAGGATCCGGCCCGCGCGCCTGCGTGTTCGTGGGGTCACGGTCGGTCATCCTGCAGCGGTGAACGAGCCTGTGGACGTCGTTCGTCCCTCCTGGGAGACCCCCCAGCGTGCCCGCCGGCTGCTGCTGGCCAGCACGCTCAGCCACGTGCTGCCCAGCATCTCCCGGATCGCCGGCGCGATGGGGCTGCGGATCGGCACCGCCCCGGGCCTGCTGGACATCGTCGACGACGAGGGCGGCCGGCGGATCGACCGGCTGTTCCAGCGGCTGGCCCGGGAGCTCACCGCTGCCGAGACCGAGGCCGTCCGGGTGACCACCGACCCGCCCAGCGACGGGGTCGCCCTGGCCACCCGGCTGCTCACCTCGCCGACTCTCGCCACCGAACTCGCTCGCCGGGGGGTGACCGTGGAGATGGCGCTGCTCACCGACGCCGAGCTCTGGCCGGTCTACCAGCCGATCATGTCCCTCACGACCGGCGGCATGGTCGGCCACGAGGCGCTGCTGCGCGGCCGGGTCGACGGGCGCGAGGTCGGCGGCGGCGACCTGTTCTTCCTCGCCGAGCGGGCCGGCTGGCTGCGCCGGCTGGACCGGGTGGCCCGGGAGGCTGCCATCCGCGGCGCGGCCGGGTGGCTGGGCAGCGCGGACCTCTACGTGAACTCCGATCCGGCGGCGGTGCACCGGCCCTCGGTGTGCCTGGCCAGCACCGAGCGGGCGGTGCACGACAGCGGCATCGACCCCCGGCAGCTGGTGTTCGAGGTCGTCGCCTCGCACGCGGTGATCGACCACGAGCACCTGCTCTCGGTGCTCGAACACCACCGGTCGCTGGGCTGGCGGGTGGCGTTGGACGATGTCGGCGTCGGCTGGTCCAGCCTGGCGCTGGTGAGCGTGGTGCGCCCCGACGTCGTCAAGCTCAGCAAGACCCTCGTCTCCCGGCTGCAGGAACCCGGTGCCCAGGCCATCGCCCGGGCGCTCACCGAGCTGACCCACGTGCAGGGCGGGGTCGTGGTGGCCGAGGGCATCGAGTCCGAGCGGATCGCCGACCAGGCGCGCGCCGTGGGCGCCGACCTGGGTCAGGGCTGGCTGTTCGGCCGCCCGGTGCGCCCCGAGCCCGAGGCCGAACCGGAGCTCGCCTTCGCCTGACGGAGGCCGGTTCAGCCCAGCGCCGCTGCCCAGTCGTCGGTGTGGGCGGCCAGGTGGTCGGCTGTCCGCTGCCAGTACGGCCCGTCCTCGGTCCAGATGCGCGCCCATGGTCGCCTGCCGTTCGCCGCCCCGGAGCGGAGCAGCTCGACCATCGCCGTCACCCGGCGGTGCAGCATCGGCACCAGTGCTGCGCGCCCGGCGTCGTCCAGGCCGTAGCCGTCCACGACCGCACGCAGCCGCGGCAAGGTGGGTGCGAGCGGTCGGTCCGCCCGGAGAGGCACCGCGGTCTGCGCCGCGTAGGCCAGGTCCCACAGCCGCGAGCCGGGTCCGGCGGCGTCCCAGTCGATCAGCGCCCATCCGGCCGGTCGGCGTACCAGGTTCCACGGCGCCGGATCGTGGTGGACGACGAGGTCCTCGCGGTCGGCGGGGATGGCGGTCTGCCACACCGCGTCCGGGGGTGGGGTGAAGTCAGCCGCGGCATCGTGGAACTCGCGCAGCAACCGCCCGACCGCACCCAGGTCCGTGGTGCTCCATCGGGGATCGGGAGAGCCGGCCTCGCCAGAGAGGAACTGCAGCACCTGTCGCCCCTGCTCGTCGCGCCCGAGCGGGCGGGGCGCGGCGTGGAAGCCCACGGCGTGCAGATGCGCCAGCAGGGCGTCGACGGAGTCGGTCCAGGGTCCGGCGGGGCGGCGGACCGTGTCGCCGACTCGCACCACGCCGCTGCTCGCGTTGGTCGGCAGCGGCTCCTCGGTCACGGGCAGCCGGTGTTCCAGCCGGTCAGTGCCTGCCACTCGTGGTCGAACCCGAGCGTGCCGTACCGGCCGGTGGCGAGGGGGAACAGCGCCCCCTGCTCGGGGCCGAAGCCGATCCAGCGGGCGGCCAGGACCCGCAGCACGTGTCCGTGCGCCACGAGTGCCACGTCCCCGTCGGCCAGCAGGGGGCGGGCCTTCTCCAGCACCCGGTCGACCCGTTCCGCCACCTGCGCCAGCGTCTCGCCCGGGGTCTCGCCGGGGACCGTGCCGTCGTGCCACAGCGACCACGAGTGGCCGACCCGCTCGCTGATCTCCGGCGTCGTCAGCCCCTCCCAGCCGCCGTAGTCGACCTCGACGAGGTCCGGCTCCAGCTGGGCGTCGATGCCGTCCTCGAACAGCCCGGCGAGCTCGGCGGTGTGCCGGGCCCGGATCAGCGGGCTGACGAAGGCGTGCGTGATCTCCCGCTGCCCGAGCACCGGGCGCAGCCGCCGGCCGTCGTCCTCGCCGTGCGGCAACAGCGGCAGGTCGGTCAGGCCGGTGTGCTGCCCGCTCGCGCTCCACTCGGTCTGCCCGTGCCGGACGACCACCAGCTCACCCACGACGTTCCTCCCCTGCTGGGACCGGTACCGGTCCCGCCTCGGTTGCTGCCTCGGTCCGGCCACCGGCGGACGCCGTGCCGGCCACGGCCATGACGATCACAGACCCCAGGATGACCAGCAGCGGCGCACTCCAACCACCGCTCGCCTCGTGCACGGCGCCGATCACCAGGGGTCCGGTCGCGGCCACGACGTAACCGCCACCCTGCACCATCGCCGAGAGGCGGCGGTTCTCGGTCAGGTCCCGGGACCGGCGCACGATCGCGATGAAGACCACGGTGATGCCACCGCCCTGGGCGATCCCGGCCAGCGAGCACCACAGGGCCCACAGCGACGGGGCGGTCAGCAGCCCCAGCGGCAGCGCCGCCCAGACGACGGTGACTGCCAGCAGCACCAGGGACGGGCGCTTCCACCAGGCCACCAGGGCGGGCACGGAGAAGGCGCCGACCACGGCGAACACCTGGAACAACGCGGAGCTGGCCCCGGCCGCCGCGCGGGTCATCCCGTTCACGTCGGCCAGCAGGGTGGGCAACCAGGCGGTCGCCCCGTAGTAGCTGAACGCCTGGCCGGCGAAGGCCAGCGTGAGGCCCCAGGCCGCCGGCTGCCGCCAGACCGAGCGGCCGGGCGCGACCGGTGCCGGCGGGGGTGGAGCGGTGCCCGCAGCCTCGGCCGCGGCGGTGCGGGCGACCTGCTGGCGCAGTGCGGCGGTCCAGACGGTGGCGGCGACGACGACGAGGAGCCCCCAGGCGGCCAGCGCCAGCTGCCAGCCGACCAGGTCGGCGAGTGGGGCGGTGAGGGCGGAGGTGAGCGTGGAGCCGATGTTGAGCGCCGCCGTGTAGGCAGCGGTGACCACGTTGGTGGCGCCGGGGAAGTCGCGGCCGATGACGACCGGGACGACGACGTTGCCGACGGTGATGGCGAGGCCGATGACGACGGTGCCCGCGATCGCGGCCGTCGGGCTGCCGAGTGAGCGCAGCAGCGTGCCGGCGAGCACCCCGGCCATCGAGACGACGACCGCGCGGTGCACCCCGGTGCGGGCGATGAGCAGCGACGCCAGCGGGGCGGCCAGCCCGAAGCAGAGCACCGGGATGCTGGTCAGCAGCCCGATCGTGCCGGTGGAGACCCCCAGGTCGGCCCGCATGGCGTCGACCACGGGGGCGATCGCCACCAGCGGTCCGCGCAGGTTCAGTGCGACCAGCACCACCCCGGCCAGCAGGAGGAGCGGCACGGCCGCCGTCCCGGCCCGCCCTCTGGGGCGCGCCAGGCCACCTCGTTGCACCGGTCCACCTTCCACCAGCCGCCGGTGCCGGTCGACGGCGGGGGACGCCGCGTGGCACCGGTCACAGTCGGGTGACTCGGGAAGGGTCGACGACCGGAACTCCTTGTGCACAACGAGTCCCGCCGGCACGGCCGCGGGCACCGGACACCCGATGCGCAGGAGGACCCATGACCACCGCCACCACCCCGCTCACCTTCGACCTCGGCGGGGACCTGACCGTCCACCGCCTCGGCTACGGCGCCATGCAGCTGACCGGCCCAGGCGTCTGGGACCAGCCGGCCGACCGCCCGGGCGCGATCGAGGTCGTGCGGGCCGCGATCGAGGCGGGGGTCGACTTCATCGACACCGCCGACTCCTACGGTCCGCAGGTCAGCGAACAGATCATCGCCGAGGCCGCGTTCCCGTACCCGGACGGGCTGGTCATCGGCACCAAGGCCGGGCTGACCCGGACCGGCCCCGGCGTGTGGCCGATCTGCGGGCGCCCCGAGTACCTCACCCAGCAGGTCGAGCTCTCGCTGCGCAACCTCAAGGTCGACCGGATCGACCTCATCCAGCTGCACCGGATCGACCCGCAGGTGCCGCTGGCGGACCAGCTCGGCGCCTTCGCCGACCTCAAGGAGCAGGGCAAGGTGCGCCACATCGGCGTCTCCGAGGTGTCCGTCGACGAGCTGAAGGCCGCCCGGGAGATCACCGAGATCGTCAGCGTGCAGAACCTGTACAACCTCACGAACCGGCAGTCCCAGGACGTGCTGGAGTACGCCGAGGCCGAGGGCATCGCCTTCATCCCGTGGTTCCCGATCGCCACCGGTGACCTGGCCAAGCCCGACAGCCCGGTCGCGGCCGTGGCGGCGGAGCTCGACGCCACCCCGTCGCAGGTCGCGCTGGCCTGGCTGCTGCAGAAGTCCCCGGTCATCCTGCCGATCCCGGGCACCAAGTCGGTCGACCACCTGACCGAGAACCTCGGCGCGGCCCAGCTCACCCTCTCCGCCGACGAGATGGCCCGCCTGGACGCGCTCGCCTGACGAAGGACCCCGTCCTCCTCACCCCTCGCGCGCTCGGGGTGAGCCTCTGGACGGGGCCGTGGACCCCCGGTCGCGCTGTGCGCGGCCGGGGGTTCAGCATGTCCGGCATGGACGCCGATGTCTTCCGCCAGGTCAGGGACGCCGTTCGCCAGCTGGTGCGGGAGGTGGTGGTGCCCCGTGAGGAGGAGATCGACCTCGACGACCGGATCCCCGACGAGCTGCGCAGCGCCGCCGCGGAGATGGGCCTGTTCGGCTACGCGCTGCCCGAGGAGCACGGCGGTCTCGGCGTCACCATGAGCGAGGACGTCCAGCTGGCCTTCGAGTTCGGCTACACCACGCCGGCGTTCCGGTCGCTGTTCGGCACGAACAACGGCATCGCCGGACAGGTGATCGCCAAGTTCGGCGACGAGGAGCAGCAGAAGACGTACCTGCCCCGGCTGGCGGCGGGTGAGCTGATCGGCTCCTTCGCGCTCACCGAGGCCGAGGCCGGCTCCGACCCGGCCGGGCTGCGCACCACGGCGCGCCGGGACGGCGACGGGTGGGTGATCAGCGGTGGGAAGCGCTACATCACCAATGCGCCGATCGCCGACCTGTTCGTCGTCTTCGCGCGCACCGACCCGGCCGAGCGCGGTGGCCGCGGCATCTCCACCTTCGTGGTGGACGCGACCGCCCCCGGGGTCACCGTCGGCCCGAAGGACAAGAAGATGGGCCAGTCCGGCGCGTGGACCGCCGAGGTCTTCTTCGACGACGCCCGGGTCGACGCCGATGCGCTGATCGGCGAGGAGGGCCGCGGCTACGCCAAGGCGCTGACGGTGCTCTCCCGCGGCCGGCTGCACATCGCGGCGCTGTGCGTGGGGATGGCGCAGCGGGTGCTCGACGAGTCGGTCGCCTACGCCGCCACGGCGAAGCAGGGCGGGGCGCCGATCGGCCGGTTCCAGCTGGTGCAGGCGATGCTCGCCGACATGCACACCGAGCTGCTGGCCGCCCGGAGCATGGTCATCGACGTCGCCGCCCGGTACGACTCCGGCGAGGACACCTCCGTCGGCCCCTCGGCGGCGAAGCTGTTCTGCAGCGAGATGGTCGGCCGGGCCACCGACCGCGCCGTGCAGGTGCACGGCGGGCTGGGCTACCTGCGCACCACCCCGGTCGAGCGCTTCTACCGGGACGCCCGGCTGTACCGGCTCTACGAGGGCACCAGCGAGGTGCAGAAGGTGATCATCGGCAACGCGCTCCTCCGCGCCGCCGGGATGCCGAGGACCTGAACGTCGGCACTCTCGCGCAGTTCCCGCCGCTCTTCCGCTGCTGCAACGGCGGGGGAGCGGCGGGAACGGCGCAGGAGTGACCGGTGGCGGCTAGGCGGGGGTGTGCTCGGGGCCGGTGCCGGGGTGGAGCAGCGGGCCGGTGTGACCCTGGCCCGCGCTCAGTGCGGCCACGAACTCACGCAGCAGGTCGCCCCCGTTCCGCTTGGCGCGCCAGTCCAGCTCGATGCGTGCCCTGGTGGTGTCCAACGGCGGCACCCCCATCCCCAGGTCCAGCCAGCCCGGCTCGATCTGCAGCAGGCGGGCGAGGAAGGCCGCCTGCATGCCGGTGCGCAGCACGACCGCCGGCACCGGCACCCGCCGCGCGCCCAACGCGCCGGCCAGCCCGTCGGCGTCGAAGTTGGGTGGGGCCGTGAGGTTGAACGCGCCCGGTGCCCGGCGGTCGATGATCCGGGAGATCGCGTCGGCGACGTCGTCGGCGTGCACGAACCCGAGGTGGAGGGAGCTGGGCAGCGGCAGGGGGAGCAGCTTGGCCACCGCGCCGGGCAGGGCCCGCGCGGCCGGGAAGAAGACCGGGCCGAGGAAGTACCGGCCGATCTCGCTGGCCGCGTCGGGCTGCAGCACCAGCGTCGGGCGCGTCACCGAGACGGTGACGTCGGGGTGCGCTGCGGCGAAGTCCCGCACGAACTGCTCGCACTGCACCTTCTGCCGGCTGTACTGGGAGCTGGGGACGCCGGTGGTGGGCCAGTCCTCGTCGACCGGGTGGGTCTGCGGGCCGGCGGCGTACGTGCCGATCGAGGACATGTGCACCACGTGCCGGACGCCGGCGGCACCGGCGGCGGCGAGCACCCGGCGGGTGCCCTCGATGTTCACCGCGTGCAGCACGTCGGGCTCCCGGTCCGGGATCAGCGCCCAGGCCAGGTGCACGACGACGTCGACGCCGTCGAGGAACTCGGCCAGCACCGGTTCGCTGTCCGGAGAGCCCAGGTCGGCGCGGAACCACCGCACCCCGGCGTAGGGCTCGGTCTCCGGAGGGCGGCGGCGGGCCAGCCCGCGCACCTCGGCCACGCCGGTGTCGGCGAGGGCGCGCAGCAGCGCCGTCCCCACGTTGCCGCTCGCGCCGGTGATCGCCACGGTCATGCCCGGGAGGAGTCCGCTGTTCAGCTCAGCCATGTCCGGGCGCTACCCGCGCGACCCCGTCGTCACCCGTCGCCGGTCGCGCGGGCCGGCCCGGACGGTCGCGCTCGGTCCTCCGAATGGAGCCGCACCGCGATCAGGGCGACGTCGTCGGAGACGTTCGCCGGCACCAGCCGGGCCAGCAGGGTGTCGCAGAGCTCGTCCACCGGTGCCTGTCCGAGGTCGGCGAGGGCGGTCTGCAGCGCGGCCAGCCCTTCGTCCAGGTCGGCACCGCGCCGTTCGATGAGGCCGTCGGTGTACAGCAGCAGGGTGGCGTCGTCCGGCAGTGCCGCCTCATGACCGGCGCGGACGACGTCGGCCGAGACGCCGAGCATCAGGTCGGGCCGGGTGTCCAGCACCGTGCTCGTGCCGTCGGGGGCCAGCAGCAGCGGCGGGGGGTGGCCGGCGCTGGCCCAGCGCAGCAGGCGTGTCGCGCTGCCCGGCAGGTCGGGCTGCCGCTCGATCCGGGCCAGCAGCGCGGTGGCGAGGGTGCTCACGTCCAGGCCGAGCGCGGTGCGCTCGACCCGGCGCAGGACCGCGGGGAGGTCGCCGCCGTCGTCGTAGGCCAGGGCGCGCATCAGCCCGCGCCACTGGCCCATCGCCGCGGCCGCACGGCTGTCGTGCCCGACGACGTCGCCGATCACCAGGACCGTGGACCCGTCGTGCTGCAGGAACGCGTCGTACCAGTCACCGCCGACCTGGGCGCCGTGCGCGGCCGGCTGGTAGCGGACGGCGACGTGCAGGTGATCGGGTTCCGGTGGCGGGGTGAGCAGCGCCTGCTGGAGCCGGTCGGACAGCGCCCGCTCCTGGGCGGCCTGCTCCTCGAGCCGGCGCAGCTCGGCGGCCTGCTCGGCGGCGGCCCGCCGGTCGGTGAGGTCGCGGAAGGAGACCACGACACCGGTGACGGCGCCGTCCTCGATCGTGGGGACGGCGACCAGCTCGACCGGCACCGGCGTGCCGTCACTGCGCCAGAACACCTCGTCGTCGGCGACCACCGGGACGCCGGTGCGGAGCGCCTGCCAGGTGGGGCACTCCTCGCGCGGGTAGGGGGAGCCGTCGCGGCGGTGGCGGTGGAGGAGGGCGTGCTGCTCACCGCCGAGCTGCTCCTCCCGGCTGTGCCCGGTGATCCGGATGGCCGCGGGGTTGACGAACTCGACCCGGCCGTCGGTGTCCAGCCCGTAGATGCCGTCGGCGGTGTTGGCCAGCACCTTCTCCGACAGCTCGAGCGCCCGGGACAGCTGTGCCTCGACCGTGCGGAGGTGGGCGAGGTCGGCGGAGCGGGCCGCGTCCAGCCGGCGCAGCGCCTCGGCCTCCTCCTGCGCGGCGGTGGCCTGGGCGGCGGTGCGGGCGGCGGCCAGCCGGTCGGTGACGTCCGTGCCGTTGGGCAGGAGGAAGGCGGCCCCGGTGGCCTGGTCGCGGACCAGCTGCAGGGTCAGGTCCAGCGTGCGTTCGCTGCCGTCGGCCTGGAACCAGGGGGTCTGCGCGCGCACCGGGGCGCCGCCGGCAGCCACCTCGGCGCACCAGGCGCGGATCCGGTCGGCCACCGCAGCACTCCCGCTCCACCAGCCGGTGGCCCAGAACGGCCGACCGACCTCCTCGGCCGGGGTCAGGCCACTGCCCTCGAACGCCTGCCGGTTGGCGGCGAGCAGGGTGCCGTCGGTGCGGCAGATCGCGAGCAGGGCGAGGCTCGTGTCGTCCAGGGCGTGGAACCAGGCCGGCGCGCCGCCGACGGCGACAGCGCCGTCGGCCGGTGGGCTGGGCTGGGGGATGTCGATGACGGGCTCCTGGTTCGGGTGGGGGGTGCGCCTGTCGGCTGGTGCTCGGGACGAGCATGCCGGGGCCCACCGACGAACGGTGCGGACGGGGCCGGTCAGCGGCGCAGCCCCCCGGCCGTGCGCACGTGCGCGGTGACGAGCTCCGCGGTCCGCTCGGCGGCGAGTTCGGGGATCCAGTGGCCGACGTCCTCGAGCACCTCCAGTGCGTACGGGGCGGCGACGAACGCGGCGCTCGCCTCGGTCGCGGTCCGGCCCAGGAAGGGGTCCCGGGCACCCCAGAGGTGCAGGGTGGGCACTCGCACCGTGCCCACCGGTGCACCGCCGGGGAGCGGCAGCGCCCGGTACCAGTTCAACGCGGCGGTCAGCGCGCCGGGCTCGCGCATCCGCTCCACGTAGCGGTCCACCAGCTCGGCCGGCAGCCCGCCCTGGCCGAGCGTCCGGCGCAGCACCGCGCCGCGGCCGGCCAGCAGCACCGCCTCCGGGACGGCGGGCAGCTGGAAGAAGCCGACGTAGGCCGACCGCACCCCCTGGTCGCTGTGGCCCAGCGCCTGGCTCATCGCCGCGGGGTGCGGCACGGACAGGGCGGTCAGCGTGCGCACCCGCCAGGGGTGCCAGGCCGCCAGCGCCCACGCCGCGATCCCACCCCAGTCGTGGCCGACGACGTGCGCGCTGGGCAGGCCCGCGGCGTCCAGCATCGCCAGGACGTCGTCGACGACCGTCCGCAGCCGGTAGGCCGAACGCCCGCTCGGCCGGGCACCGGGGGAGTACCCGCGCTGGTCCGGGGCGAGCGTGCGCAGCCCGGCCGAGTGCAGGGCCGGGCTCAGCCGGTCGAAGGCGCCGGCGTCCTGCGGGAACCCGTGCAGCAGGACGACGGGCTCGCCGTCCGCCGGCCCGGAGTCGCGGACGTCGAAGACGAGATCGCCGTGGCGGAAGGTGTCCATGCCCGGCTCACTGCCCGCCAGGCGCCTTGCTCACGCAGCGGGGACGGTGGCCGGCGCCGGCCTCTGTCCGGGCAGCACGTGCGAGAAGACCGACGTCGGTTCCCCGGCCTGGTCCCGGACCACCGAGACGCGCACCAGCACCGGCACCTCGGTGCCGTCGGCGTGCCGGAAGCGGGTGGAGAGCTCGGTGACGCCGATGAACTCGGTGAACAGCCCACCGACCGCCGCCTGGCCGTCGGCCGGGGTCAGGTCCTGGACGCGGCGAGCGGCGAGCGCCTCGGTCGTGGTCCCCAGCAGCGCCGCGAACGCCTTGTTCACCCGGACCAGCGAGCCGTCCATCCGGGTCAGGGTCATGCCGATCGGGGCGTCGTCGAAAGCGTGCCGGAACATCAGCTCGCTGTCGGCCAGGTCGCGCCGCGCCTCGACCGTGGCGGTCACGTCCCGGGAGACCGAGAGCACCTCCCGCACCGTGCCGTCGTCGGCGGCCAGCCGCCGGGTGTCGCTCTCCAGCCAGCGGACGCCGCCGTCCCGGTGCAGCACCCGGTGCACCCCGAGGCCGACGCTGTACCGGGCGGCGAGCTCCCGGTCCGTGCGGGCCCGCGCCAGGTCGTCGGGGTGGACGAACTCGGTGACGGACCTGCCGACCAGCTCCTGCGGCAGCCAGCCGAGGATCGGCCCGCTGCTGGCCGAGGCATAGGTGATGACCCGCTCCGGGGTGGTCACCAGGACCAGTTCGTCGTTGCCGCCCAGCGGCAGCACGGCGTCGGTGGCCAGCGGTTCGGCCAGGGTGCGGGAGGTGAGCAGTCCGGCGAGCCGGGGCGAGGCCGGCTCGGGGCGGCCGAACAGCCAGCCCTGCGCCGAGTCGCAGCCCATCGACACCAGCTGCTGTGCCTGCTCGGCGGTCTCGACGCCCTCGGCGCAGACCCGGCGGCCCAGGCTGTGCGCCGCCTCGATGACCAGCCGGACCAGCACCGCGTCGGCGGTGTCGCTGGCGACCCGCTCGATGAACGAGCGGTCGATCTTGACCAGGTGGACCGGCAGGGCGCGCAGCAGCGTCAGCGCGGAGTGCCCGGCGCCGAAGTCGTCCAGGGCCAGTCGCACGCCCAGGTCGCGCACCTGGCTCAGCCGCGCCGCGGTGGCGGTGAGGTCGGTGATCGCCGCGGTCTCGGTGATCTCCAGGCACAGCCGGTCCGGGGCCAGCCCGCTGTCGGCCAGCGCCCGGGTCACGTCGTCGATGAAGCCCCGCTGCGCCAGCTGCACCGGGGAGACGTTGACGGCCACGGTCGGGGGCACCCCGGAGGGGCCGGCAGGCCAGCCCGCGGCCTCCCGGCACGCCGTCTGCAGCACCCAGCGCCCGAGGTCGACGACCAGGCCGGTCCGCTCGGCGAGCGGGATGAACTGGTCGGGGGCGACCCTGCCCAGCTCGTCGTCCTCCCAGCGGGCCAGCGCCTCCACCCCGGTCACCTGGCCGGAGGGCAGCGTGACGACCGGCTGGTAGTGCAGGGAGAGCGAGCGCGACTCGATGGCCAGCCGCAGCCGCCGCTCCATCCGGTGCCGGGCGCGCACCGCGTCGGTGGTCTCGGCGTCCTCCAGCAGTGCGGTGTCGAAGTGGGCCACCCGGCCCCGGCCCAGCGACTTCGCCCGGAACATCGCCAGGTCGGCCCGGTGCAGCAGCTCGTCCGGCGAGCGCACCTCCATCGAGCAGCTGGCCACCCCGACGCTCGCCCCGAGGCTGGCCAGCTGTTCGGCGTCCCGGTGGGCACCGCGGGGGAGGACGACGAACGGCGCCGCCGCGGTCAGCACGATCCGCTCCGCCAGCGCGGTGCTCTGTGCGGTGGTCAGCGCCGTCGTCAGCAGGGCGAACTCGTCGCCGCTGAGCCGGACCACCAGGTCCTCGCTGCGGGCGACGGTGCGCAGCCGCTGCGCGAACTCGGTCAGCACGTCGTCCCCGGCCGCGTGGCCGAGATGGTCGTTGACGTCCTTGAACCGGTCCAGGTCGATGACGAACAGCACGGCGGAGGACCCCGGGCAGACCGCCTGCCGCAGCCGCTCGAGCAGGAACAGCCGGTTCGGCAGCCCGGTGAGGGGGTCGTGCAGGGCCTGGTGGGCGTACTCCTGGGCGAGCTGTTCGAAGACGGCGGTCACCGGGGCGACGCCCAGCCGGCCGTCGGGCCAGGAGACCAGCACGCCGTCGAGCAGGTCCTCGCCACCGGAGCGCCGGTGGATGACGGCCGCAGCCGCACGGGCGACGGGGCAGTCGGCGGGGTACCGCAGCGTCTCCGGTGGTGCGGCGTCCCGCACCCGGCGGCGCTGCTGCAGCAGGCGGCCGTAGCCCAGCCGGCCGGTCATGGACAGCTCGAACCACGATCGGCTGACCAGCACCGGGTCGCCGGGCCCGTCGACGACGACCCAGCGGAGGGTGGCGTCGCGCCGGAACAGCGCGTCGACCGAGGCCATCGTGGCGCCACCGGGCACCCGGTGGACGGGCTGCGCGAGCTCGCGGAGGGTGCCGCCGGCGTCGGTGCGCGCCAGGTCGGCGGAGAGCGCGACCTGGAGTGCTCCGTCGGGGAGGGCGACGTCGGCGAGTGCGGCGGTCGCCGTCGCGGTGCTGCTCATCCGTGCTGGTCCTCTCGGGTCGCCTGCCATGGTGACGCCGACGAGTGTGCAGATGATCGCTGTGCGTGACGACGCCCTCTCACCCGTCCGAGTCGATCTTGATCGACGGTCCTTTGCGCGCGATGGACCCGCGTCGGGGATCATGGGGGTGTGGCGGCATCCCCGACGGCAGAGCTGATCGTGCTGGTCGACGAGGACGGGGCGGAGATCGGCACCATGCCGAAGCCGCTGGTGCACACCGGCGAGACGCCGTTGCACCGCGCGTTCTCCGCCTACCTCTTCGCCGACGACGGCCGGCTGCTGGTCACCCGCAGAGCGGAGGACAAGGCCACCTTCCCGGGGATGTGGACCAACACGGTCTGCGGGCACCCGGGGCCGGGTGAGGACGACCTGCAGGCGATCGCCCGACGCGCCCGGTACGAGCTCGGGCTCGACGTGACCGACCTGCGCCCGGCGCTGCCCTCCTACCGCTACCGGGCCGAGTTCCGGGGCGTCGTGGAGAACGAGATCTGCCCGGTCTACGTCGGCCGGTTCACCGGCACGCCGGCACCCGAGCCCACGGAGGTGGGGGAGTGGGAGGTGCTGGACTGGGCCACCTTCCGCGACCGCCAGGAGACCCAGCAGTACGACGCGTGGTCGCCCTGGTGTCGCGAGCAGGCCCGCCTCATCGAGGCCGCCGGGCTGCTCCCCGTCGCCAGGTGACCGCGACGGCCGTGCTGTGCAGCCCCCTCCGGAGGCCCGCCCGGGCGAGCGGGGACGAGCCTCGGGAGGGGGCTGTCAGCAGGCGTTGACGACCAGGCGGACGGTGCAGCCGTCGCCGGAGTCGTCGGCCGGCGACGCGGTCAGGCTGTCGACCGAGCGGCGGGCCAGCCACAGGCCCATCCCGCCGACCGCCATGTCCCCGTGCGCCGGTCCGTAGCCCACCAGCGGGTCGTCGAAGGCGGTGCCCCGGTCGGTGACCGCGCACAGCAGCCGCTCCGGCGTGCACCACAGCCGCACGTCGACCGGCGGCACGCCGTGCTCGGAGGCGTTCGCGGTGACCTCGTCGATGGCCAGCACGAAGTCCTGCGCGGCGTCCGGGGACAGGGCGCTGTCGGCCAGCACCAGGTTCAGTGCCCGGCGCAGCGCCCGCATGTCGTCGAGGTCGACCATGGCCAGCGTGGGCTCGGTCTCCTCCAGCGGATCGGGGATCGTGGCCTGCTGCACCTCGCGGAGGATCTCGTCGGGTGCCCGGAAGTCCGGGCTGCGGACGACGCCCTCCTCGGTCAACAGCCACGGGTGGGTCGCCCGGGCGACTGCGTCGACATCGGGGCCGCCCTCGACGGGCGGACCGAGCAGGCAGATGTGCTCGACCGGGCGCTCGGCGAGCACGTGGTTCAGCAGGGCCTCCGTCTGCAGCCACATCGCCGGATCGGCGTCCGGTCCGCCGGGCCCGGTCACCAGGTGCAGGCGGCGGCCCGCGCCCGGGGCGCACTCGTCGACCAGCCCGGCGATCGCCGCCAGGACGGCCGGTGGCCGGCCGTCGACCGGCTGGGTCGGGGCGAGGTGCACCTCCCCGGCCTCGCGCAGCGCGGTCACCAGCGCACCCGCCACCTTCTCGGGGCAGGCGATCACCACCGGCTCCCCGGCGGCCAGGGCCTGCCGGAGCACCGGGGCCACCACCCGGGTCAGGTCCTCGCCCGGCTGGAGCACGTGCCCCACGTGCCGGTACCCCTGGTGCTCGACCCGCTGGTGCTGGGACGTCTGGTGCTCTTCGTCGCGCTGCGTCACGGGTCACCTCCTCGTCGTCTTCTCCGACTCAGCCCCCAGTGCCCGAAGACGGTGATCGGGACACATCGATGCCTGCGGGGACACACAGCTGACGCCCAGGGTTTCAGCCGGCGTGCGCCGGGTCAGCGAGCAGGGGTGGGCGCAGCGGAGCAGAGGAGCGCCATCCGCGCCGAGGAACGCCCCGGCTGCCCCAAGCGGATGGTCTTCGGGCCCTGCGGCGGGGTGCGCGGCGACGGGGGCTGCGAGTTGGCGCCGCACCCCTGCGTCTTCCTCGCGCCGCCGCTGCCTCGCTGGACCGACCGCACGCCACCGGCCCCGCGCCCCGTGGCGGGTGGGCTGCTGGACCGGGCCCGCACCGGCCCGGTGGTCCTCACCGACCTCACGGTGCGCCCGTTCGACCCGGCCTCGGTGCGGGCCGTCGTGGCCGCGTTGGCGCCGGTCAGCGACGGGCTGCTGGTCGGGGAGCACCAGAACCGGCCCGACCTCCCGCCCACGCTGATGGCCCAGGAGGTGCTGGCCGCCGGCGGTCGGCCGTGGACGACGCTGGCCTGCCGGGACCGCAATCGCGTGGTGCTGGAGCAGGAGCTCGCGGGCCTGGCCGCGGTGGGGGTCGACGGCGTGCTCTGCGTGACCGGCGACGGCCGCGGCCCCGGCGTGCGGCCCGGCGTCAGCTCGGTGTTCGACCTCGACGGCACCCGGCTCGCCGCGCTGGCTGCCGCGGCCGGGCTGACCGCGGCGGTGCCGGAGTCACCGGATGCGCCGCCGGTACCGCTGCGCCCGCAGCGGGTCGCCGAGAAGGAGCGCGCCGGCGCCCGGCTGTGCGTGCTCAACCACGTGGCCGGCCCGGCCCGGCTCGCCACCTTCACCACCGCCGCCCGGGCGGCGGGGGCCACCCTGCCGTTCCTCGCCTCGGTCGCCGTCTACACCGACGAGCGCTCTGCGCGGGTCCTCCAGGCCTTCCCCGGCCTGCACCTCGACGATGCGGCCGTCGAACGGGTGCTCGCCGCCCCCGACCCGGTGGCCACCGGCATCGAGGCCGCGGTCGGGGAGGCCCGGGCCCTGCTGGCCGTGCCGGGCGTGGTGGGGGTCAACCTGTCCGGGCTGGCGTCGGCCGGCGGACCGGCAGCGGCCGCAGCAGTCAAGGCCGAGGTGGCCACCAGGATCCGGGAGGGCACGTGAGCGAGATCGCCAGCGAGGCGATGGAGTCAGAGTTCGGCACGGTGGCCGGCTGGACCGGGGAGGCGGTGCGTGCGCTCGGGCCGGAGCACGCCGTGCCGGCCGGCTGTCGGGGCAGCGGCAGCGAGGGTGCGCTGCGCTGGCTGGCCGACACGCTGGCCCTCCGCGCCGGGGACCGGGTGCTCGACGCCGGGGCCGGGGTCGGCGGGCCGGCCGGCTGGCTGGCCGCCGACCGGGGGGTGCGGGCGGTCTGCGCCGAGCCGATGGCCGAGGCCGTGCACGCCAGCCGCACCCTGTTCGGGCTGTCGTCGGTGGTGTCGCTGTCCCAGGCGCTGCCGTTCGCCGACGCCTCCTTCGACGCCGCCTGGACCCTCGGCGTGCTCTGCACCACCGAGGAGAAGCCGGCGATGCTCGCCGAGCTGGCCCGTGTGCTGGTGCCCGGCGGTCGGCTCGGACTGCTGGTGTTCGTGGCCGAGGCGCCGCTGCCGCCGCCGCTGCCGGAGGGCAACAGCTTCCCGAGCCCCGCAGAGGTCGACGCCCTGCTGGCCCAGGCAGGCTTCGCGGTCACCAGCACCGCCGATGCCGATCTCAGCGACAGCCCGCCGGAGTGGCAGCGGCGGGCCGACGCGGTCGACGCCGAGGTCCGGCGCCGGCACGGGGACCACCCGGCGTGGGCGCAGGCGGAGGAGCAGTCCGGCCGGGTCGGCCGGCTGCTGGGCTCCGGCGCGCTGCGCCCCCGGCTGCTCACCGCCGTCCGCAGCTGAGGGTCTCTCCTCCACACCCCTCGCGCGCTCGGGCGAGCCCTGGAGAGGGCCGGGTGGCACCGTGGCATGCGACGGGCGTCTGCGGTGTTCGGCCGGGTGTGCACGCAGACGTGGTGGTGATCGGGGCCGGCCAGGCCGGGCTGGCGGCGGCGCATGCACTGCGGCGGGCCGGTGTGGACTCCGCCGTCCTCGACGGGAACGCCGGGCCGGGCGGTGCCTGGCAGCACCGCTGGCCCTCCCTGCGGCTGGACGCGGCCCACCGGATCCACCCGCTGCCCGGCCTGGCCGTGCCCGACGCCGACCCGGCGGCACCGGCCAGCCAGGTGGTCGCCGACTACTTCGCCGACTACGAGCAGCGCTTCGACCTGCCCGTCCATCGGCCGGTCGCCGTCCGTTCGGTGCGGCGTACCGCCGAGGGGTTCGCGCTGGACACCAGCGCAGGGGAGTGGACGGCGCACGGGCTGGTCAACGCCACCGGCACCTGGACCCGGCCGTTCTGGCCGGCCTACCCCGGGCGGGAGCTGTTCGGTGGTCGCCAGCTGCACGCCGCCGACTACCGCGGCGCCGAGGAGTTCCGCGGCCGGCACGTGGTCGTCGTCGGCGGCGGGACGTCCGCGGTGCAGCAGCTGATCGAGATCAGCGCGGTCGCCGACACCACCTGGGTCACCCGCCGTGCGCCGGTCTGGTGCAGCGGCGGGTTCGACGAGGACGCCGGCCGGGCCGCGGTGGCGCTGGTCGACCAGCGCGTGCGCGCCGGGCTGCCCCCGGGCAGCGTCGTCGGCGTGACCGGGCTGGTCGAGACCGATGCGGTCCTCGCCGCCCGGGCCCGGGGTGTGCTGGACCGGCTGCCGGTGTTCGACCGGCTCACCGCCGACGGGGTGGCCTGGGACGGCGACCCGGGTCGCCTCGTGCCGGCGGACGTCGTCCTGTGGGCCACCGGATTCCGGCCCGCGCTGGAGCACCTGGCGCCGCTGCACCTGCGGGCGCCCGGCGGGGGCATCGCGATGGACGGCACCCGGGTGGTCGCCGAGCCGCGGCTGCACCTGGTCGGCTACGGCCCCTCGGCGAGCACGATCGGGGCCAACCGGGCCGGCCCGAGCGCCGTGCGGGAGCTGCTCCGCACGCTGCGGGGCGACGTGGCGGCCTGAACACATCCTGCTGAAAGAAGGGCGGCAGGTCCGTCACCCATTGGGACTACAGCGAGTAATTCGACGACTACGGTTGCGTACTGTCCGGGGCGAGGGCACCTCGAGCATCGGCATCCACGTCGATGACGTCCCCAGCGCACCGCGAGTCCGACCCCCGCGTCGGAGACAGGAGCGCCGACGTGGCGTCGGTCCCCAGCACACTCTCCAGCCCCACCCGCCGGCCCCGCCGTCGCGGCGTCGCCGCGACCAGCCTGGTCGCGGTCTCCACCTTCGGCATGCTGGCGGGGCTGACCGGCACCGCTCAGGCAGCCACCGCGGTCCCGCTCGGCGGAGCCGAGGTCTACGGCGTGCTGGGCACGACGGTCACCAACACGGGGACCACCACGGTCGCCGGTGACGTCGGGGGCACCACCCGCACCGGCACCGGCGCGACCGGGGCGGACTCGATCGTGCACACCTCGGGGATCGACCGGGGCGACATCGGGGACGGCCAGGCCGGCCTCACCGCGGCGATCGCCGACGCCCGGCGGCAGGGCCCGGCCACCGACGTCGGTACCGCGAACCTCGCGTCCTCCAGCCCGCTGGGCCCGGGCGTCTACACCTCGGCATCGGACCTGGCGCTCACCGGGCCGCTGGTGCTCGACGGCGCCGGGAGCTACGACTCGGTGTTCATCTTCCGCGCCGGGGAATCCATGACCACCGCGTCCGCGAGCACGGTCACCCTGATGAACGGCGCCCAGGCCTGCAACGTCTTCTGGGAGATCGACGAGTCGGCGACGCTCGGTTCGGGGTCGACGTTCCGCGGCACGATCCTCGCCGGCACGTCCATCACGCTCGACGCCGGCGTCACCGTCGACGGCCGCCTGCTGGCCGGGGACTCGGTCACGCTGATCAGCGACACCATCACCCGGTCGGGCTGCCAGACCGGACTGGTCTCGCCGCCGACGAGCACCCCGGTGCCCACCGCGACGCCGACCGGCACGCCGGCACCCACTGCCACGCCGACCGGCACCCCCGCACCCACCGCGACGCCCACCGGCACGACGCGCCGCCCGACCTCCTACGGCCAGGTCGGCCGGGTCCCGGTCGGTTCGGTCGACACCGGAGACGGCAGCACCGCCCAGGAGCTGTCGACCACGCCGTGACGTCGGGACGCGGAAGGGCCGTCGCCCGGCGATCGGTCCGGTTGCGGCTGGGCGCGCTGGCCGCGCTGCTCGCCCTCGGGGCGACCGGCTGCGCCGGGGGGGCAGCGACCGCACCGGCGGCCGGACCAGCGGTCACGGCCACGTCGGCCAGCGCAGCCCCCACCCCCGAGCTGCCGGCCGTGCTGGCGGCGTCCGTCCCGATCCGGGTGCAGATCCCGGCCATCGGGGTGGACTCGGAGCTGATGGACCTCGGCCTGCAGGCCGACGGCACGATGGAGGTGCCGGCCGGCGGTTTCCCGGCCGGCTGGTACACCGGGGCGCCGACGCCCGGCGAGCGGGGACCGGCGGTGCTGGCCGGCCACGTCGACTGGGGTGGCGCGCCGGGGGTCTTCGCCGAGCTGCGCGACGTGGTGCCCGGCGACGAGATCACCGTGTCCCGCGCCGACGGGAGCACGGCCGTGTTCGCCGTGCGGGAGGTCGGGCAGTACGACAAGGACGACTTCCCGACCGCCGCCGTGTACGGCGACCTGGACCACGCCGGGCTCCGGGTGATCACCTGCGGAGGCACCTTCGACGAGCTGGCCGACAGCTACCGGGACAACACCGTCGTCTTCGCCGACCTCGTGCCGCCCGCCTGACCCGCGCAGTCCGGCCTCAGGCGGGGCTGTCCTGCGGGTCGAGCCGTACGGCGACGAGCGCGACGTCGTCGTCCGCGCGGTCGGGCAGCATCCGGGCCAGCAGCTGGTCGGCCAGCTCGCCGACCGGTGCCTGCCAGACCTCACCGAACTCCTCGCGCAGCTGTGCCACCCCGGTGTCGAACAGCTGGTCGCGGCGCTCGACGAGCCCGTCGGTGTAGAGCAGCACGGTCGACCCGCGGGGGATGGTCCGGACGTGGTCCTGGCGTTCGGCCGTCGGCTCGACGCCCAGCAGGAGGTCTGCCCGGGCGCCGTCGTACACCTCGATCTCCCCGTCGGGGCCCGCGACCACCGGCGGCAGGTGCCCGGCATTGGCCCAGCGCAGCCGGGTGACCCCGCGCTCGACCTCGTCGTCGGTCTGCTCCAGCCGGGCGACCAGCACCGACGCCATCGTCTTCAGCTCCAGACCGGCCATGGCCCGGTCGAGTCGCCGGAGCACACCGGCGGGACTGTCGTCGCTGTCGTAGGTGATGCCGCGCAGCAGCCCGCGCAGCTGGCCCATGCAGGCGGCCGCCTCGGTGTCGTGCCCGACGACGTCGCCGATGACCAGCACGGTGGCGCCGTCGGGCTGCTGGAACACGTCGTACCAGTCACCGCCCACCTGGGCCTCCCGCGCCGCGGGCACGTACCGCACCGCGAAGGTCAGGTCGTCGTGCTCCGGCGGCTCGGACAGCAGGCTGCGCTGCAGGGTCAGGGCGGTGCGGGCGACCCTCCGGGAGCGGGCGTACAGCGCCTCCAGCAGGTTGTTGCGCAGCTCGCCGGCCTCGGCCAGCTCCGCAGGCGTCCACGGCTCGGCGCGGTTGTGCACCGTCTCCCGCCACCGGTCGAAGGACTTGCGCGGGGACAGCCTGATCGAGTCGCCCTCCCGCTCGGCGATCGCCTTGTTGTGCGGGTCGCCACCCCAGTCGACCGAGTGGACCTGCTCGCTGCGGGTCCAGATCACGTACTGCCCCTCGGGCAGCGGCAGGGCGAGCACGCCGCAGGCCAGCTCGGCCGGCACGGCCAGCTCGGGTGCCTCCAAGGGCAGCCGATCGGTGCTGACGACGTCGCCGGACTGCCGTCCGGCCCAGCGGGCGAGCACAGCGGCCGTCTCCGGGGACAGCGGGACGCCGGCGCTGCCGGTGCGCCCCTGCAGGTTGACCACCACCGAGGAGGCCGGGACGACGTCGAGAAGACCCGGGCGGCCGAGCATCGTCTCCGCCAGCGGTCGGTCCTCGTCCAGCGCCGCAGCGGTCAGCCACGCCATCGTCGAGCGCACCCGGAGGGCCCGGCGGTGCTCTTCGTCCTCGGTGCGGTCGACCAGCCGCAACGACAGCGCAGAACCGAGGAACTCCGCCGCGGCCCTGGTGGCGTAGGGCGGGGCGTGCGGGCCGGTGTAGTGGTGGCAGGCGATGAGGCCCCAGAGCTTCTCCCCGCGCATCAGCGAGATGGACATCGAGGCGCGCACGCCCATGTTCTGCAGGTACTCGCAGTGGATCGGCGAGACGCTGCGCAGCGTGGCGTAGGTGAGGTCGAGCGGCTGCCCCGTCGCGGGCAGGTCGACCGGTTCCAGCGGCGACGGCGTGTAGTCGACGTCGGAGATCAGCCGGATCCAGCTCTTCTCGTACAGCGCCCGGGCCTGGGCTGGGACGTCCGAGGCGGGGTAGTGCAGCCCGAGGAAGGAGTTGAGCTCGGGGAGCTTCGCCTCGGCGACGACCTCGCCGTTGTACTCGGCGTCGTAGCGGTAGACCATCACCCGGTCGAAGCCGGTGAGCGCCCGTACCGCCGTGGCGGTGATGTCGAAGAGGCCCTGCAGCGAGCCGGCCCGGTTGAGGTCGGCGATCGTCCCGCGCACCGCCTGGTAGGTGTTCGGGAAGGAGAACGGTCGCGGACCGAAGGCGGGCTCGAGCTCGATGACCAGCGTGCTGGCCGACGGGGGCACCGCCTGGCCGCTGAGCGGCGGGGCGACCGCCGTGTCGGGGACGACGCTGCCGTCGGGGGCGTGGGTCGCCCGGTGCAGGATCGCGTCGACCGGGCAGGGGGTGCCGCCGCAGTCCAGGATCAGCTCGACCGGGTTGCGCTCGCGCAGGTCGCCGAACGCGCTGGCCGACCGGGCGATCGCCGAGGCCGGACCCAGCCCGACGACGTCGGCGAGGGGTCTTCCCAGGGCGTCGTCCCAGGCGATGCCGACGACGTCGGCCAGGTTGCGGGACACCTGGCGGACCACCATGTCCGGCTCGCTGACCGCCAGCAGCACACCGCGGGGCTGGATGCTGCCGGGCACGTGGATCGGCTCGCGCTCGCAGTTGCTCAGGTCGACCGGCTCGCCGGGTGCCAGCCAGGGGCCCACCCGTAGTTGGTCGGTCATGCGGAGGCCCCGTTCATCGCCGGAGTGGCGGCCCGCCGCGTCTCGACGGACTGGTGCTCTGCCGGCGTCCCGGTTCGCGGGCGGCGCGGCACGTCGGCGTCGTCGGCCACGCGGTCCCCGTCGGTCGTGGCGTCGTTCCCGGACCGGGCAGACGCTCGTCGTACAGAAGTCATCAGCCCGTCGAGCTTAGGTCACCGGAGCGGCGGGGGAGTGCTGGAACCGGGTTCGTGGATGTGAGCCGCGCCGTACGCACACCCAGGTGCAGCAGCAGTCGGTCGGCGCCGTCGGCGAGGTCGAGCCCGGTCAGCTCGGCGATCCGGCCGAGTCGGTAGTAGAGCGTCTGGCGGTGGATGCACAGCTGCGCCGCCGCGCGCTGCGGGCTGCCGGCGCAGTCCAGCCACACCTCGGCGGTGCCGGTGAGCACCGGATCGGCCAGCAGGCGGGCCAGTGCCGGGTCCGGCCCGGGCAGCGCGGCCACCTGCCGCCACGGGCCGAGCTCGGACCAGGACGCCGCCGGGGCGAGCCGGGGGTCGACGGCGGCGACCCGCGCCGCGGTGCGCGCCTCGTGCCACTGGGCGGGCAGGTCCAGGCAGCCGCGCCGTGGAGCGGCGACGCCGGCCGTGCTGCCGGGAGGGAGCTGGGCGAGCGCAGCCGCACTCAGCGCACCGGCCGGACGGGGGTCGGCGTCCCCGGGCAGGGGGAGCAGCACCGCCACGGCGGACCCGCCGCCGGAGGGGAGGACCGTGGTGATCGCCCCGGCCCCGGGCGGCGTCCAGCCGGTGGGCAGCCCCGGCGGAGCCGGGTGCAGCGCCACCAGTGCCACCGCCGTCCGGTCGCCCCCCAGGGCGTCGGTCAGCTCCCGCAGCGCCCGCGCGGGGGCGGTACCGGTGAGCGCGGCGCGCAACGCCGCCGACAGGTCGGCGGTGCCGGGTCGGCCCTCCGCGAGCAGCCGGCCGGCCTCGGCGGCCAGCGCCATCGCCTCGGCCAGGCCCGGCGCGGCCGGGTCCTCGACGTCGGTCCGCCCCCCGTCGAGCAGCCAGAGGTACCCCTGCAACCGCCCGCCGGCGCGCACCGGCAGGCACAACCGGGTCAGGATGCCGGCCGCCGGGTCGGCCGGCACCCGCAGCGGGTCGAGGGCGTCGGCGATGCCGAACTCCTCGAACCGGTGGCGCACCTCCGCCGTCGAGCCCCGGCCGAGGATCGACCGCGCCCGGACGGCGTCCATCATGGCGCCCGCGCTGCCGGCCGCCGCGCTCGCCGGCTCGTCGTGCGCGCAGAACGCGAGCATCGTGAAGTCGCGGTCCTCCAGCGTCGCCGGGGCGGCGAGCAGGTGGGAGACCTCGTCCACCAGGTCCTGCAGGTCGTCGCGCACCGGGACCTCCTCTCCGCCGTCTCAGACGATCGTACGAGGGTTCCCCGGCGAGTCCGGACATCTGTCGCTGGTGCGCGGTGGGTCGGCGTCCCTAGCGTTCGGGGCACCGCACCACCACGCAGCAGACCGCCCCGTCGGAGGCGCCCCGTGCTCACCCAGAAGGCACTCCTCGCCGCCGCCCGCCGTCCCGGGCTCCGCCGCGTGGTCACCGGCACGCCCGTCACCCGCCGGGTGGTGGAGCGCTTCGTCGCCGGGGAGTCCCTCCCCGAGGCGATCGAGGTCGTGCAGGCCCTGTCCGCCGACGGCCTGGCGGTCACCCTCGACCACCTGGGCGAGGACGTGACCGACCGCAGCGAGGCGCGGCGCACCCGCGATGCCTACCTGGCCGCGCTCGAGGCCCTCGCGCCGCTGGGCCTGGGCCGGGCCGCCGAGGTCTCGGTGAAGCTGTCCGCCTTCGGCCAGGCGCTGCCGGTGGGCGGGGACGACCTGGCGCTGGAGCTGGTGCGCCCGGTCGCCGAGGCCGCCACCGCACTGGGCACCACGGTGACCCTGGACATGGAGGACTCCCGCACGGTCGACGCCACCCTCGCCGTCCTGGCCGAGCTGCGCCGCGAGCACCCGGCCACCGGTGCGGTGCTCCAGGCGATGCTGCACCGCACCGAGGACGACGCCCGCGCCCTCGCCGTCCCCGGGTCGCGGGTGCGCCTGGTCAAGGGCGCCTACCACGAGCCGGCCTCGGTCGCGTACCAGGAGAAGGCGGACGTCGACGCCGCCTACGGCCGCTGCCTGGAGACGCTGGTCCGCGGGCCCGGCTACCCGATGGCCGGCACCCACGACCCGCGGTTCGTCCAGCAGACGCTGGACCTGGTCGCCGAGACCGGCCGCGCCGCCGACAGCTACGAGTTCCAGATGCTCTACGGCATCCGCCCCGACGAGCAGACCCGACTGGCCGCCGAGGGGCACACCGTCCGGGCCTACGTGCCCTACGGCGCCGACTGGTACGGCTACTTCATGCGCCGCCTCGCCGAGCGCCCGGCCAACCTGCAGTTCTTCCTCCGCTCCCTCGCCAGCAAGTCCTGAACCGCCCCACCAAAATGGCCATTTTGGTGCCACCCGTCTCCTGAGGAGCACCCCATGGACGCCGTCACCCAGGTCCCCGCACCGCGCAACGAGCCGGTCGGCGACTACGCCCCCGGCTCGCCGGAGCGGGCCGCCCTCCAGCAGCGGCTCACCGAGCTCGCCGCCTCGCCGGTCGAGCTGACCGCCACGATCGGCGGGCAGCAGAAGACGGCCGGCGGCGCGGCCTTCGACGTCGTCGCCCCGCACCGGCACGCCCAGGTGCTCGGGACGTCGGCCGCCGCCACCGCCGCGGACGCCCAGGAGGCGGTGCGCTGCGCGAAGGACGCCGCACCCGGCTGGTCGGAGCTGTCCTTCGACGACCGGGCCGCGGTGTTCCTCAAGGCCGCCGACCTGCTGGCCGGGCCGTGGCGGCAGACCCTCAACGCCGCCACGATGCTGGGGCAGAGCAAGACGGCGTTCCAGGCCGAGATCGACGCCGCGTGCGAGCTGATCGACTTCTGGCGCTACAACGTGCACTTCGCCCGCGAGGTGCTGGCCGAGCAGCCGGTCTCCGGCCCGGGTGTCTGGAACCGCGTCGACCACCGCCCGCTGGAGGGCTTCGTCTACGCGGTCACCCCGTTCAACTTCACCGCCATCGCCGGCAACCTGCCCACCGCGCCGGCGCTGATGGGCAACACGGTCATCTGGAAGCCGGCCCCCACCCAGCAGTTCGCCGCGCACTTCCTGATGCGGCTGCTCGAGGCCGCCGGCCTGCCGCCCGGCGTGATCAACATGCTGCCGGGTGACGGCGTCGCCGTCTCCGACGTGGTGCTCGCCGACCGCGACCTGGCCGGCATCCACTTCACCGGTTCCACGCCGGTGTTCCAGCACCTGTGGCGCACGGTGGGGGAGAACATCGCCGGCTACCGCGGCTACCCGCGGATCGTGGGGGAGACCGGCGGCAAGGACTTCATCGTCGCCCACCCCTCCGCCGACCCCGACGTCCTGCGCACCGCGATGATCCGCGGCTCCTTCGAGTACCAGGGCCAGAAGTGCTCGGCGGCGTCGCGGGCCTACGTGCCCCGCAGCCTCTGGGGCCGGATCCGCGACGACCTGATCGGCACCGTCGAGGAGATCCCGATGGGCGACGTCACCGACTTCTCCAACTTCATGGGCGCGGTCATCGACCGGAAGTCGTTCACCAAGCTGTCGAAGGTGCTGGAGTCGGCGAAGGACGACGACGCGCTCACCGTCGTCGCCGGCGGGACGGCGGACGACAGCGAGGGCTACTTCGTGCGGCCGACCGTCATCGAGGGCACCGACCCCGAGCACGACGTCTTCACCACCGAGTACTTCGGCCCGGTGCTGGCGGTGCACGTCTACGACGACGCCGACTACGACACCGTGCTCACCCAGATGGAGTCGGTGGCGCCCTACGCGCTGACCGGTGCGGTCATCGCCCAGGACCGCACGGCGATCGCCCATGCGCAGCGTTTCCTGCGGCACGCGGCCGGCAACTTCTACGTCAACGACAAGCCCACCGGCGCCGTGGTCGGCCAGCAGCCCTTCGGCGGGGGCCGCGGTTCGGGCACCAACGACAAGGCCGGCGCGGCGCAGAACCTGCTGCGCTGGACCAGCACGCGGTCGCTCAAGGAGACGTTCGTCCCGGCGACCGACCACCGCTACCCGCACATGGGGTAGCAGCCGCAGCGTCGATCATCGGCGAGTGGCTGCCCGCGTCGGCGGGTCGGCCAGCCACTCGCCGATGATCGACAGCTCAGCGGGGGAGCGGGATCTGCCGTTCGTCGCAGAGCTCGGAGAGCATCTGGCCGACCGTCTCCTCCACCGAGCCCTCACCGGGGACGACGGCGCCCGGCTCGTCGTCGCCCAGCGGCTGCAGGGTGTCCAGCTGGCTGCGCAGCAGGCTCGGCGGCATGTAGTGCCCCTTGCGCTGGGCGAGCCGCTCGGTGAGCACCTCCTCGGAGGTGTCGGCGTGCGCGAACCACACCGAGGGGTGCCCGTCGCAGAGCAGGTCGCGGTAGCTGCGCTTGAGCGCGGAGCAGGTGAGGATGAACGACGTCCCGGCGGCCTCGTGCTCGCCGATCAGCTCGGCCATGCGGCGCAGCCACGGCCAGCGGTCCGCGTCCTCCAGCGGGGTGCCACTGCGCATCTTCTCGACGTTCTCCGGCGGGTGCAGGTCGTCGCCCTCGATGAACTCCCACTGCAGGCGGCGGGCGAGCTCGTTCGCGACGGTCGACTTGCCGGAGCCGGAGACCCCCATGACGACGATCGAGGTGGTCGCCGGGATGCTGTCCGTGGTTTCCATGCCCCGACCGTATTGAGTCGAGGGAGGAGTTGGGAACCGGGACGGGGGCACGGGACGTGACGACGACGGAACGACGGTCCTCGCTGTGGCGCCTGCCGGCCGTCCGCTCCCTGTTCGCGCTCAACGCCCTCGGCTTCCTCAGCTACTCGCTGCTGCTGTCGGCGCTGCCCGCGCACGCCGCCGCGCTGGGCGCCGGGCTCACCGCTGCCGGCTCGGTGACCACGGTGTTCCTGGTGGCCACCGTGCTCGCCCAGACGGCGGTGCCGGCGCTGGTCACGCGGTTGGGCATCGCCCCGGTGCTGGCCGGCGGGCTGATCGCGCTGGGGGCGCCGTCCCCGCTCTACCTGCTGGCCGACGACGTGCGCTGGTTCGCCGTCGTCTCGGTGGTCCGGGGGGTGGGGTTCGCGGTGCTCACCGTGCTCGGCTCGACGATCGCGGCCCAGGCGGTGCCACCCGCGCGGCGCGGTGAGTCGATCGGCATCTACGGCCTGGCGATCTCGGTGCCGACGCTCGCGGCGGTGCCGGGCGGGACGGCGCTCACCCTGGCCGGCCACTTCCCGTGGGTCGCCGTGATGGCGGCCGCGCCGGTGCTCGCCCTGGTGTTCGTGCCGGGGCTGGTGCGGGCGCTCGGCCCACCGGAGGTGTCCGCCCCGGGTGGTTCACGTGCGGCGGTGTGGGCTGCGGCCGCACCATCGCTGGTGCTGCTGGTGGTGACCCTGGCCGGCGGCGGGCTGGTCACCTTCCTGCCGATCGAGCTGCCCGACGGCGCGCTGGCGGTGGTGGCGCTGCTGGTGTTCGGGGTGAGCACCGCACTGTGCCGGTGGGGTGCCGGGGTGCTCGTCGACCGGCTGGGGGCCCGGGTCCTGCTGCCGGCCACGCTGGCCAGCGGGGTCGCCGGGATGCTCCTGGTGGCGCTGGGGTTGCGGACCGACGGCGCCGGCGGGGCCGCAGTCGTGCTGACCGGGGCCTTCGCCCTGGGTGTCGCCTACGGCGCGGTGCAGAACCTGACCCTGGTGATCGCGCTGGCCCGGGCCGGTGCGGGGCAGACCACGACGGTCAGCGCGGTGTGGAACGCCTGCTACGACAGCGGCACCGCGATCGGTGCGCTGGCGGTGGGGGCGGTCGCCGCGCAGGTCGGGCTGCCGCTGAGCTACGTGTTCGTGGCGGTGCTGCTCGCGTTGGCGCTGCCGCTGGCGGTCACGCTGCCCCGCGCGCTGCGCGCCGCGAGCTGAGCTCGAGCTCAGCCGGCAGAGGCCTGGTCGCCCAGCCGCTGCCGAGCGGCCTCGGCCAGCCGCTCCACGGTCTGCACCTCGGCGGCGGCCTCTCGCAACCAGGTGCGCAGGCCGTCGACGTCGTACCGGTTGCGGTCGCGCAGCTGGCCGAGCAGCACCTGCCGGGCGCTGGACTGGGCGCGCATCGCGGTGGGCAGGGTGCGGCCGGTGCGGCGGGCCCGGGTGGTGAGGCCGGCGCCGAGGAAGACCAGCTCGCGGACGTCGGACAGCCCGGCGAGGAGCGCCTCGGCGTCCTCGGGCCGGCCGTCGGCCAGCAGCTGCAGGTACTCGCCGGCGCGGCGGGCGCCGGTGTCGGCGGGGTTCTCAGACGGTGCGGTCACCCCTCCACTCTCCCTCAGCGGCCGGACCAGTGCGGCGGGCGCTTGTCCAGGTACGCCGCGATCCCCTCGCGCCGGTCCTCGCTCAGGTAGGGGTTCGGGCCGACGTCCAGCCGCAGCGCCGCGGCCAGCGGCAGCTCGAGCCCCTTGACCGCGGTCTCCTTCATCCGGCGCACCGAGAGGGGGGCGTTGCCGGCGATCCGCTCGGCGAGGGCCAGGGCCGTGGGGAGGACGTCGTCGACCGGGACGACGCGGTTCACCAGCCCCCAGCGGGCGGCGTCCTCGCTGGTGACGTACTCGCCGGTGAAGAGCATCTCCAGCGCGATGCCGGTCGGGATGCGCTTGGGCAGCACGACGGACCCGTAGTTGGCGCCCATGCCGATCGTCGCCTCCGGCAGGCCGAGCTTGATCCCGGGTGCGGCGATCCTGATGTCACAGGCCAGCGCCAGCTCGAAGCCGCCGGCGACGGCGTGCCCGCCGAGGGCGGCGATCACCGGCACGTACGTCTCGCCGAGCACCTCGAACAGGTTGCGCCCGGGGCGGTTCATCGGTGGCCGGAAGGGCTCCCCGCGCTGGTCGCGCTCCCGGATCTCCTTGAGGTCGAACCCGGCGCAGAAGGCCGGCCCGTTCCCGGTGAGCACGATGGCCCGGACGTCGGCGTCCTCGGCGCAGGCGAGCAGCTCGTCGACCAGGTCGGCCTGCAACGCCGAGGACAGCGCGTTGCGCCGCTCGGGCCGGTCGAGGGTCAGTACGCGGACGTGCCCTCGGGTCTCGACGGTCAGTCCCGACTCGCGGCGCTGCGATTCGCTCATGGCCGCGATCCTGCCCGCACCGGTCAGGCCCGGCAGGTCAGGCGGAGGGGAGCTCGCCGGTCTGCACGAACTGCTCGGCGATGTCGCGGACCTTCCGGTTGGTCTCCATCGACAGCTCGGCCAGGGCGGAGAACGCCCGGTCGGCCGGCCACTTGTAACGCTCCATCAGGATGCCCTTGGCCTGGTCGATCACCGCCCGGGAGTCCAGGGCCGCGCGCAGGTGCTCGGCGCGCCCGACGGCGGTCTCGTAGAGGTACATGTTCGACACCGGGACCACGGCGTAGGCCGCGAACCGCGCCGCGGTCCGACGGGTCTGCTCGTCCAGTGGCCGGGAGGTGCGCGCGTAGACGTTCAGCCCGCCGGTGATCAGCTCCTGCGGCGGCAGCGGGAAGGACAGCACCCCGCGGCACCCGCGCTCGGCAGCGGCCTGCGGGAACGCGCTCCACCGCTGCTCCGCGGCGGTGTCCAGCAGCTCGACCACCGCACCCGTCGTCGCCGCCTCCATGCAGGGCCCGGAGCCCTGCGCGTACTGCACGAGGTCCAGGTCGAGGGCGAGGGGGTCGCTCGCGGCAACGGTCGACGAGCGGCCGTCGGCGACGATGGTGACCGAGATCGCGGGGTCTCCGGAGAGCACCCGGGCGGCCAGGTCGGTGACCCGCTGCAGCACCGACTCCAGGGAGTGCTCGGCGAACGACATCCGGCCCAGCTCGTCGAAGGCGAGCTGGACCAGGTCGGCGTCGGGATCAGGGGTGGGGCGAGTCAACGTGGTACTCCGGCGGCAGGTGGCACCGGACAGCAGCATGCGCCGGCGGGGAGACGGGCCCTGGGAGACCACCGAGGACCCGCCGAGGACGGGGTCGAGGACCCCGCTGCCGCACGCCGGCTGTGTGACGTTGTGGCACCCGGAGCATAGCCGGGGTCGGTGAACGAGTCGGGCCGCGTGCGAACGGTGTCGATCATGCTCCGGCAGGTAGCGTTGTCATCGGTGCCGTCATCGGTGCCGTCATGCGGCACTGACGTGCGTCAGACAGCGGCGTGCACGCGAGCGGGGCCTCAGTGCGGGGCCCTCGCCGAGGTTGCCATCCCCGGTGCTCCACCGACCGGAGGTCGACCTGTCCATCTCTGACGGACCCCTGTCCCGTGACGCCACCGACGCTCTTGCACGCCTGGGCAACCTGGCGCTGCGGGACCACTCGATGGAGTCGGTGCTGCAGACCGTCGCCGACCTGGTCAAGCAGGTGCTGCCGGGCGAGATCGAGGCATCGATCTCGCTGCTGGTCAACGACAAGGCGACGACCACGGTCTACACCGGCCAGCTCGCCCTGGACCTGGACGAGAGCCAGTACGGCCGCGGCTACGGCCCCTGCCTGCACGCTGCCTCGACCGGCGAGCTGGTCGAGATCGCCGACGCGCGCGTCGAGGACCGCTGGCCCGACTACGGCCAGGCCGCCTGGCAGCGGGGCAGTGGCAGCTCGCTGTCGGTGCCGCTGCCCGTCCAGGAACAGGTGGCGGGCGCACTCAACATCTACGCCCGCAAGCCGTACGCCTTCGACGAGGAGGCACGGTCGGCCGCGGTGCGGTTCGCCCCCTATGCCGGGGTCGCAGTGGGGAACATGTACGCGTACCAGAGCGCCCGGGACATGGCGGAGAACCTGCAGATCGCCCTGGAGTCCCGGGCGGTGATCGACCAGGCCAAGGGCATCCTGATGGAGCGGCACAAGCTCACCGCCGACCAGGCGTTCCAGGCGCTGGCCGCGGTCTCCATGCGGCGCAACCGCAAGGTGCGGGACATCGCCGAAACGCTCGTCCGGACGGGGGAGTTCCGGCCGGACGGCCCGGCGGCCGGCTGAGCGTCCTCGGCCCACTATCGGGTTGGGCCACGACGCGCACGGGCAGGACCCGGGCAGGGGCCGTCTGCGTGCCGGCACACAGAGGACCCCAGGCTCGGTGGTCGAGATGACGGCCACCGAGCCGCCCCCATCCGCGGACGGCGTCCGGGCCGAACACCCTCCGGTCGCGTCGTCCCCCTGCCCCTGGGTCGGCGCGGCTGCCCGGCCGAGGCTGGGACGCGCAGGGCGTGGACCTGCCAGGCTGCGCCCGTGCCTCCGTCCACCGTCGTGCGCCCGGCAACGCCGGACGAAGCCGGCTTCCTCACCGAGCTGGCTCGGCGCAGCAAGGCGTACTGGGGCTATCCGGACGACTTCCTGGCGGCCTGCCGCGCCGACCTCACCGTCGACCCGGCCGCCTGCGACGGTGCCTCCGTGCGCATCGCGGAGCGCGACGGCCAGGTCCTCGGGTTCTGGCGGCTGACGCCCACCGACGACCCGGTGCGGGGTGAGTTGGCCGATCTGTTCGTCGAGCCACAGGCCATCGGCACCGGTGTGGGCCGGCTGCTGGTCACCGACGCCGTGGCGAACGCCCGCGCCCGGGGCTGGCACACGGTGGAGTTCGACGCCGACCCACACGCCGAGGCCTTCTACCGGCACCTCGGCGCGGTGCGGACCGGTCTCTCCCCGAGCACGGCGTCACCGGGGCGGTGCCTGCCGCGGATGTCGCTGCCCGTCGCCGCGCGTCACCACGTCGTCTGTGGGGCGTTCGTCCGGAACGGCCGGGTCCTCCTGGGGCACCGGACGGCTGATCGCCGCTGGTACCCCGACGTGTGGGACCTGCCCGGCGGGCACGTGGAGGACGGCGAGAGCGAGCTCGCCGCGCTCCGCCGTGAGCTGCGGGAGGAGGTGGGCGTGCAGGTGGCGGGCGTGGACCCCGAGCCGGTCGCGCGGCTGCTCGACGAGGACCTCCAGCTGGCGGTGTGGTCCGTCCACGACTGGGCGGGTGAGCCGGTGAACCGCTGCCCGGAGGAGCACGCCGAGCTGCGCTGGGTCGCCCCGGACGAGCTGGCGGAGCTCAGCCTGGCGGACCCCCGGTACGTCGACCTGCTCGGCGGGCTGTGCAGAGGCGAGGGGTGACGCCGTCCTCGGCAGTGGCCGCGGAGCCCGCAGCCGACCACGTTCCAGACGTGTCGCCTGTTGCAGGCGTCCTCTGATGATCGAGCTGGGGGGAGGGCCTGGCAGGGGGTGCTCGACGGGCTAGGGACGACGGCCGATCCGGGTCAACGTCCACAGGGCGCATCGGCGGCAGATGAACACCCCTGGGGTGCCCCCCAGCTCGTGCACTGCCGAGTGAGGGAGCTGTCGCCCGCAGCAGCCACAGTGCACCTGCTCCGCACCCGGGGGCGCCTGCCGCCCAAGGAGCTTCACGTGGAGACCGTCATCAGGTCGTCGGCCGTCGGAGACCCAGCCAAGCCGTCGTCGGCCTCCTGCCAGTCGGGACAGCCGTCGGGGCAGGCGAGCGTCACGTCCACGTCAGCATCCTCGCGCAGTCCGTCCAGCTGTCGGTGCACGAGTGAGTCGGCGTCGACCCGGCCAGGGGCAGCGGGTCATCCGTGCGTCGGCGGAGAGGGCCACGCGCAACGGAACTGGGGATCCAACCTCCAGGAGACGACGAAGCGGCGACGTCCGTGGACATCGCCGCTGGTCGTGGCAGTGCGTGGTGCGCCATCAGGGACTCGAACCCCGAACCCGCTGATTAAGAGTCAGCTGCTCTGCCAATTGAGCTAATGGCGCGTGTCGCTCGACGTGGTCGGGCAACAGGAGGGGACTCTACACGCTGATCCGGCTCCACCGTCCGATGGGGTCGGGTCATCCACGTCACGTGTTGCGGCGCACAACGAACTGTCAGCAGGAGCGTGGAGACTGGGCGACGGTGCGGACGCCTGGCGGGAGGGCCCCGGTCGGCGCGCACCGGAACAGGGGGCAGGTCTTCGTGGGTTCGCAGCAGGCGAGACGGATCGCTGCAGTGCTCATCGCCGCGTTGCTCGCCGTGCTGGCGGCCTGCTCGGGGTCGTCGTCCGAGGCCGTGCCGGACGACGCGGCCGGGCCGCCGACCACCGCACCCGCCGCGCCCGCCGTGGTGGCGCTGAGCCTGGCCGACGGCGCCGCCGACGTCCCACCGACCACCCCGCTGGAGGTCGCGGTCACCGGCGGCGAGCTGGATGAGGTCACCGTCGCGGACGCCACCGGCACCGAGCTGACCGGCAGTCTCGAGCCCGTGGCGGGCGACCCGTCCACCGCCGTGTGGACGCCGGAGGGCGGGCTGGACTACGGCACGAGCTACACGGTCACCGCCACGGCCACCAACGCCGCCGCCGACGAGAGCACCGCCACCTCGACCTTCACCACCGTGACCCCGGAGGCCCTGTCCACCCCGGGCATCGGCCCGCTGGACGGCACCACCGTGGGTGTCGGCATGCCGATCCGGGTGTTCTTCGACGAGCCGGTCGCCGACCAGGCCGCCGTGGAGAGCCACCTCCTCGTCACCAGTAGCACGCCCACCGACGGGGTGTGGAACTGGGTGCGCGACGACGAGGTGCACTTCCGGCCCTCCACCTACTGGCCGGCCGACACTGAGGTGACGCTGGAGGCCGACCTGTACGGGGTCGACTTCGGCGAGGGCGTCTGGGGCGAGAAGGACCGCACCATCTCCTTCAGCGTCGGGGAGCAGCACGTCTCCGTCGCCGACGCCGCGGCGCACACGTTGAGCGTCTACGACAGCGGTCAGCTCGTGCAGACCTTCCCGATGAGCGCCGGCAGCACGGAGAACCCGACGCACAACGGCGCGCACGTCGTCCTGGAGAAGTTCGCCGACATCACCATGGACTCCTCGACGTTCGGCCTGGCCGTCGACGCACCCGGCGGCTACCGCACCGACGTCGAGTACGCGACACGGATCTCGAACAACGGCGAGTTCGTGCACGCCGCCCCGTGGTCGGTGGCCGACCAGGGCTCGCGGAACGTGAGCCACGGCTGCCTCAACCTCTCCACCGAGAACGCGAAGTGGTTCTACGACTTCTCCCATCCCGGCGACGTCGTCGAGGTCGTCAACTCGATCGGAGGCACGCTGACCGCCGCCGACGGCGACATCTACGACTGGGCCATCCCGTGGGCGGACTGGACGGCGGGGAGCGCACTGTCCTGAGCGGCCCGTGGCATCCGGCCGGCGTACCTGCGGGCGTCGGCCGGATCAGCGCCACACGTCGGGCTCCGGTCCCGGCGTGCGACCTGCGGTCAGGCGCGTGACCAGCGACTCGGCGACCCGGTAGGCCGCCAGCGCGACCGCGATCACCCCCGCCGGCGGGACGACGACCGGAGCGGCCAGCACCGAGAGGGCCAGCACCCGTGGGGCATCGCGCCACCAGCCCGCCCGGCGCGCCGGGTTCGCCAGCGCTCCCCAGCGCACGCCGCACCACATCAGCCAGCGGCGCAGCGGCGGCACCCCGAGCTCGCGCATCACCCGCCGGAAGACCCCGTCGGCGTCCCGGGCGGAGACCAGCCCGCCGGGCACCGCGACGTCGGTCAGCCAGTCGTGCAGGACGGCGGCCGGGGTGTAGCGACCGGAGCGCGGGAACAGCCACACCACGACGCGGGGCACCGAGGCGAAGTCGGTCCGGAACCCGGGTGGGACGACGAAGGTGTCCCGGTCGCCGCGGTAGACCAGCGGCGCCAGCACCTCCCACGTGTTGTCGGTGGCCCGGCGCACGGTGAGGGCGAGTGAGTCGAAGGGCACGGTCGGCAGGATCCCCCCGCTCGCCCTCCCCGACACCCGCCCCGCCCTGATCGCCGGTCCGGGCGGGATGGTGAGGTGACCGGGTGAGACCAGGTCGGACGTCGGGAGACCGCTGCGGCTGGGACGCCGCGTGACCCGCTGGCTGTGGCTGACCGGGGCGATCGTCGTCGAGGTCGCCGCGACCCTCGCGCTGCGCGCGGCCACCGAGCAGGCGGCCTGGTACCTGCCGGTGGTCGTCGGCTACGTCGCTTCGTTCCTCTTCCTCGCCGGTGCACTGCGTCAGGGGATGGCCATCGGCGTCGCCTACGGCATCTGGGGTGCCAGCGGGGTGGTGCTCACCGCCGTCGCCGCGGCCTCCCTGTTCGGTGAGCCGCTGACCCCGCTGATGGGCCTGGGCTTCGCGGTCATCGTCGCCGGGGTGCTGCTCGTGGAGCTCGGCTCGCACCGCGCCGAGCAGGCGCCCGAACGGGTGGGGGAGGGGCGGTGACCTGGCTGTTCCTGGCCGCGGCCATCGGCTGCGAGGTGGCCGCCACCATGTCGCTCCGCGCCTCCGACGGCCTGCGGGACAAGCGCTGGGCCCCGCTGATCATCCTGGGGTACCTGGCCTGCTTCTCCTTCCTCACCCTCGCGCTGAAGGCGGGGCTGGCAGTCGGCGTGGCCTACGGCGTCTGGGTCGCCAGCGGCGTCGCGTTGACCGCCGTGCTGGCGCACCTCGCGTTCCGCGACCCGCTCACCCGCACGATGGGGGTCGGCATCGCGCTCATCGCGGTGGGCGTCCTGCTCGTCGAGGTCGGCGCCCACTGAGCGACTCTGTCCCCACATCGCTTGGGCTGGCTATCATCGCCGCATGACGATGCTGGAGGACGGCGCAGCCATGGCGTCGGCAGGAGATGGCGCGCCCGCGGTCGACGAGTCCGCCGCGCTCACTGCGGCGGCGTGCATGTTCCGCAGCCTGGGCGACCCGGCCCGGCTGGCGATCGTGCGGCACCTGACCCTCGGGGAACACAAGGTCGTCGAGCTGACCGAGCACCTGGGCCTGGCCCAGTCGACCGTGTCGGCGCACCTGTCCTGCCTGCGGGACTGCGGGCTGGTCACCTCCCGGCCGCAGGGGCGTGCCTCGATGTGGTCGCTGACGACCGCGCCCCAGCTGCTGGCGCTGCTGGCCGCGGCCGAGCAGCTGCTCGCCGCCACCGGCGACGCCGTCGCGCTGTGCCCCACCTACGGCGAGACGAGCCGGGCGTGACCGCCCAGCCGGGCGCCCTGACCGAGGCCGAGACCGAACGGCTGACCCGCCGTGGGCTGCGCCTGGCGCAGTTCACCGTGGTCTACAACGTCGCCGAGGGCGCCGTCGCGATCACCGCCGGCCTGCTCGCCGGGCTGGTGTCCCTGGTGGGGTTCGGCGTCGACTCCGGCATCGAGTCCCTCGCCGCCGTCCTCGTGGGGCTGCGGCTGGCGGCCCGGCTGCGGCACGGCAGCACCGACGAGGACAAGGAACGTCGCGCGCTCAAGGCGGTGGCGATCACCTTCTTCGTCCTGGCCGCGTACGTGCTGATCGAGGGTGTCCGCAGCCTGCTCGGCGACGAGGAGCCGAACACCTCCACCGTCGGGCTCGTCCTGCTCGCCGCCTCGATCGTGGTCATGCCGCTGCTGGCCCGCGCCAAGCGCCGGGTCGGGCTGGCGCTCGGCGGCGACCCGCTGGTCCTCGCCGACGCAGCCGAGACCCGGATCTGCGTGCTGCTGAGCATCTCCACCCTCGCCGGGCTGGGGCTCTACGCGCTCACCGGCGCCGCCTGGCTCGACCCGGTCGCCGGCTTCGTCATCGCCGCCTTCGCCGTCCACGAGGGCCGGGAGGCGTGGGAAGGCGAACTCGTCGAAGACGACGAGGACGAGGACGAGATCTGACGGGCTTCAGGACTCTCGGTACCACTCGGTGAAGGTCTCCCCGCCGTCGGTGGAGGCCAGGACCGCACCCTCGACGGCGATGTAGACGTCCTGCCCGTCCACGGTCAGCGCCTCCGGGGGGCCGCCGGCGCTGCCTCGCTCGGCCCAGGTCCGACCCCCGTCGGTGCTGCCGAACACCGTTCCGTCGGGGGAGACGCCCACCGCAGAGCGGCCGTCATCGGCGACGTCCACCAGGACGAGCAGCGGCGCGCCGGCGACGGCGGAGAAGCCCTGCCCGGCGTCCTCGCTCACCATCAGCCCGGCCTCGGTGGTGGCGAGCACCCGCTGCGGATCAGCCGGGTCGGCGGCCAGGTCGGCGATCCGCATGCTCCCGCGGTCGGCCCACTCCAGACCGTCCTCGCTGACCAGCAGCCGGCCGCCGCTGTAGCCGTAGACGACGCCGTCGGCGGCGTCCAGGGCGTGGAAGTCGGCCTCCCCGGCCAGCGAGAGGGTCTCCCAGGTCTCCCCGCCGTCGGTGCTCTCGAGCAAGCCCAGGTCAGCCGGGCCCTCCTGCCCCTCGCCGGGGTGGCCGCTGGCCAGGTAGCGCTCCGGGCCGACGACGGTGAAGCCCATGAAGTCCTGCACCCGGTCGGCGATGCGGGTCAGCTCCCCGTCCGGGGAGATGCGCACCAGCCCGTGGTGCGTCCCCGCGTACAGGGCGTCGTCCGCCGGGTCGATGCCCAGCCCGTGCACGTGCTCGAGGGTCGCGTCGTCCGGGTGGGCGTGGGTGCCGTCGTCGTGGCTGTGTGCCTCGCCGTCGGCTGCGACCTGGTCCCCGGCAGTGGCGTCGGTGCCGCACCCGGCGAGGAGCAGTGCTCCGGCCGCGGCGGCACCGACCAGCACCCGCCGCCGTGGACACATGGCCGCCTCGCGGACGGATCGAGCGGCTCGGGACGGCAGGACGGACGGTGACATGAGCTCCCCACAGAGACCGGACGGGCGTACTGCTCCACACAGCATCCGCCGCCGGCCGGGCCGGCGGCGCCGAGACGGACGGAGGCCCCGGTCGGCGAACTGACCAGGGCCTCCGGGCGGGGTGAGTGACGGGACTTGAACCCGCGACATCCAGGATCACAACCTGGCGCTCTACCAGCTGAGCTACACCCACCATGCACACCGGGCGGCTGGCGAGAGCCGGCCCGGTGGACGAGCACACGATACCGGAGGTGGTCAGCTCTCCGACGAGGCCGGGGTCGCGGCGGGCTCGGGGTCGACGGCGAGCAGCGGCGCGAAGGCCGCCACGACGTCGGTGGCCGCCGCCTGGGCCTGGTCGCTGCTGGGGCCCGGCTCGGGCACGAAGAGGGTCTGCCGGTAGTACGCCAGCTCCCGGATCGACTCCAGGATGTCGGCCAGCGCCCGGTGGGCCAGGCCCTTGGGCGGCTGGGCGAAGTAGACCCGGGGGAACCAGCGGCGGCCGAGCTCCTTGATCGAGGACACGTCGATCATCCGGTAGTGCAGGTGGTCGTCGAGCTCGGGCATGTCCCGGGCGAGGAAGCCGCGGTCGGTGCCGATCGAGTTGCCGCACAACGGGGCGGTGCGGCGCTCGGGGACGAACCGCTTCACGTAGGCGAGCACCAGGGCCTGGGCCTCCTCGAGGGTGACCGTCGAGGCGCGCACCTCCTCGGTGAGCCCGGACTTGGCGTGCATCTCGGTGACCACGTCGGCCATGCCGGCCAGGTCGGGGTCCTCGGCGTGGATGATCACGTCCAGACCCGGGTCGAGCACGTTCAGCTGGGAGTCGGTGACCACGACCGCGACCTCGATGAGCTTGTCGCTGGCCAGGTCGAGCCCGGTCATCTCACAGTCGATCCAGACCAGGTTGTTCGCTGCGCTGTCGGCCACGGCCGCGACCCTACGCACTGCGCGGCGGACCACCGGCCACACCCGCCCCACCGCTCCCGATCCGCTCCTGCAGTCGGGTCTCCGGGCCCTCTCCCGCCGCTACAGTCCGGGCTCCTGCACCGACCTCGCGGAGCCGCTCGTGTCCTCCAGCACCTCCTTCACCCCGCGCTCCGACACGGCGGTGCCGGCACCGGCCTCACCGGGCGCCGCGTTCCGGCACCCGGTCGCGCTCCTGCGCTGGCTCTGGGAGGCCTACCTGACCCCCGGCCGCCCCGGCCGGCCCACCAGCCCGGACGAGCTGCGCTGGATGTACACGGCCTGGCTGGCTGCGTTCGCGCTGAAGATGCTCGGCTCCTCCTGGGACGTCTCCTGGCACTTCAAGTGGCTGCGCGACGACCTCGCCCCACCGCACCTGCTCAACTCGGCCGGCACCGTGCTCGTCGTCGCCCTCGTCGTCTTCCACAGCTACAGCGGCTACGGGGTCGACCGGCGGGCGCTGCAGCTGATGCAGGCCGGCATCGGCACCTTCCTGGTCGCCGTCCCGATCGACGTCCTCAACCACCGCATCAACGGGCTGGACATCACCAGCTGGAGCCCCAGCCACGCGCTGTTGTACGTGGGGACGGCGATCATGCTCGCCGGTGCCATCCGGGGCTGGTGGCTCTACGCGGCACCCGGCAAGCTGCGCGACCTGGTGTCGCTGGGGCTGTGGCTGTTCTTCGTGGAGAACGTGCTCTTCCCCAACCAGCACCAGGAGTACGGGGTGCTCTCCCTGGCCGACTACCGGGCCGGGCGCACCACCGCCGAACCGCAGCTGCTCGACTTCGCCGCCTCGCAGGGTCAGACCCCGACCCAGTTCATGCTCCCGGTGCCCGCCTGGGTGCACCCGGCCTGGTTGGTCTGCGCCGGAGTGCTCGCCCTGGTGGTGGCCCGCAGGACCGTCGGCCTGCGCTGGACGGCGACGACCCTGGCCGGGGTCTACCTGGCCTACCGGGCGGTGACCGGGCTGCTGCTGGACGCCACCGGCTTCCCGCCCTCGGTCCTGCCGCTGATGCTGCTTGCCGGCGCGGTCCTCGTCGACCTGGCCGTGCTCGCCCGGGTCCCGGGCTGGCTGGCCGGCCTGGCCGTCACCGGGGGAGTGGCCGCCGCGGCGATGGTCCAGTCGACGCTCGACGTCATCCCGCCGTGGAACTGGTCGGCCCTGCCCGTGGTGGCCGTCGGCCTCGCCGCGCTGTGGGGCGCCCTGGACCTGGTGACCAGGAGCTCCTGGTGGGTCCGCTGGCAGGCGCCGGTGGAGCCGGGCCGCCCCTCGGCCGGGGACACACCGGTGGCGGTCGCGGAGGGCGGCGCGTCCTCGCACTGAGCCCCGGGACGGGCCGGTCGATGACGTAACGTCGAAGACGTCCGCCGCCCAGCCGCCGCGGCGCCCTCCGCGGCCGCACCCGTCCCGCCGCGCCCCGCTGCCTCCCCCTGGAGAGTCCGTGCTGATCCTCACGCCGACGCCGCTGCAGACAGCGGCCGAGCGTGCGTTCTTCGCCGAACTCGCCGGCTGGGACACCGGCAGCGGCGTGCGCGGCGCGGTGATGGCCTCGTTGCCGGTCGTCGAGGGCCCGATGCAGCGCCGGCAGTCCGACGCGGTGCTGTTCGTGCCCGAGGGCGTCGCCGTCGTCCGGGTGGTCGAGGTGGAGCGCCAGTCCGGCGTCGTCACCGCGTCACCCGAAGGTGCCTGGACCATCGGTCCCGGCGACGGGCCCGGTGAGGTGCTCCAGCTGGCCGGTGGGGGCTCCAACCCGCTCGACGGCCTGATGCGGTCGGGCATGCACGCCGCGGTGACGCTGCGGCAGGCCGGGCTGGAGCCCGGGCGGATCGCCCGGCTCACCGTCCTCACCGGCTCGGTGACCGGGCTGCTGCCGGCCGACGGCGATCTGGGGGAGGGCGACCAGGTCGCCCTCCTGGACTCCGGCTCGCTGCAGCTCGGGGTCGCCCGCGCGGCCCGGTACGCGGGCACGGACAACCCCCGACTGTGGACGACGGCCGACGTCCGGGCCGGCATCGAGGCCCTCGGCGTGGCCGGCCGGATCCCCACGGTCGAGGAGCTCAACGGCGAGGGGTTCCCCTACTCGCCCTACGTGCTGCGCCGCCCGGACCTGCTGACCCCGGCTGCGCTGAACGCCGCACCCCGCCGCACCACCGTGGCCGCGCCGACGTCCGCACCGGCGGACGGGGCGAGGCGCAGCAGCGGCGAGGCCGGTCCGCTGGTCGACCCGGCCGCCGCCGCCCGGATCGCCGCCGCCGCCGTCGAGGCGCAGGAGGCCGCCGAGCGGAGGGACGCCGCGCCGCAGTCCGCCGTCGTCCCGCCCGCGGAGGAGGCTCCCTCGGACCGCCGGCCGCCGGGCCGTCCCGGGGACACCATGGCGCTGGTCCACGAGCCGGCCGAGCCCTCGGCGGACGACACCGGTGGGCTGGGTGGGCTCTTCGGTGCCGCCGGCGCCTCGGCGCCCGTCGCGGAGCCCACCCCACCTCGGCTGCGCGAGCTGCCGCCGGAGCTCCGTCCCCGCCCGCAGGCGCGGTCCGTCGTACCGGCGGCGGGCAGCACCGCGGCGACCGCCCGGGGCGACTCCTCCCGCGGCAGGCAGGTCCTCCTGGTGCTGGTGGCGCTGGCGGTGGTGGCGCTGCTCGTCGTCGTGGGCGTCCTGGCGCTCGGCGACGACGACGGCGACGCGCGGGCGACGACGGCGGGCGCGACCACCGGCGCCGCACCCGTCACGTCGGCGGCCCCGGGCCCCGTCGTCGGCGCCACCGCGGTCGTCAACGGCACCACCTTCACGCTGCGCGTGGTCGAGGAGAACTCGACCTGCATCGGGCACTCCTACGACGCCGTCGCCGGGTTCTTCGCCAACAACGACTGCACCGACCTGGAGCGGGCGCTGTGGGCGGCCGAGGTCGAGGGCCTGCCCGCCGTCGTCTCGGTGGCTCGCGTGACCATGCCCGACCCGGCCAGCGCCCAGGCGCTCCGGTCGCTGGCCGACACCGACGGCAGCGGCAACGTCAGCGACCTGCTGCGCGAAGGTGTGAGCTATGAGGGCGCACCCGAGCGGCTCTCCGGCGCCCAGTACGCCAGCAGCCAGCAGGACGCCACGGTCACCATCGTGGAGACCTCGTGGGCCGGGGCCGAGCGGGGCGCCACCTCGGCGCTGGACGCCCTGGCCAGCGCCGGGCTCTCGCTGCCCGGCGACGGGGTCGACACCAACTGAAGGAGGACGGGGTCCTTCCTCAGGCGAGGGCGGCGGCCATCGCCATCTCGGCCAGCAGGCCGGCCATCGCCGGGCGAGCGACCCGGCCGGCGCTGTGCGGCGTGGAGTTGATCAGCCCGAAGAGCGCGTGTGCCCGGGCGCGGCAGGCCGCCGTCGAGGCCTCGGGGTGGAGCCTGGCCAGCACGGCGACCCACTCCTCGACGTAGCGCCGCTGCAGCTGCCGCACCTGGCGGGCGTCCCGGTCGGTCAGCGCGCCCAGGTCGCGGTCCTGCACCGTGATCAACGCGGGGTTGTCCAGCGCGAAGTCGACCTGGAACTCCACCAGGGCGCGCAGCTGGTCGACCGGTGACGCCCCGGCCGCCGCGACTCGTTCGGTTCCCCCGGCCAGCAGCCGCTCGCTGATCCGCAGCAGCATCTCGGCCAGCATCGCGTCCTTGCTGGCGAAGTGCCGGTAGATCGCCGGGCCGGTCACGCCCACCGCGGCGCCCACGTCGTCGACGCCGACGGCGCGCGAGCCCCGTTCGGCGAAGAGCTGGGCGGCCGCGCGCAGGATCTGCTCACGCCGGGAGGGGTTCGCCGCGTCGCTGTGCAGGGCGCTGTCCTGCTGGGACGTCACGGCGTCAGGTTAATCGCCGTTCACCCTGGACCAACACTGTGAACCGTGGTTAACCTCACTCCCGTGGACGCACCGGTGCTGCCCAGTGCCCCGTCGGCGGACCCGGCGGTGGCCGGCAACGCCGCACACCACGCCGGCCTGGCCGCCGCACTGGCCGCCCAGCTGGCCCGGGTGGCGCTCGGTGGGGGTGAGCGGGCCCGGCAGCGGCACACCGACCGCGGCAAGCTCCTGCCCCGCGAACGCGTCGACGCGCTGCTGGACCCCGGGAGCCCGTTCCTGGAGCTGTCACCGCTGGCTGCGCACGGCCTCTACGACGACGAGGCGCCGGCCGCGGGGATCATCACCGGCGTCGGGCGGGTGGCCGGGCGTGAGGTCGTCGTCGTCGCCAACGACGCCACCGTCAAGGGCGGCACCTACTACCCGATGACGGTGAAGAAGCACCTGCGGGCGCAGGAGGTGGCGAAGGAGAACCGGCTGCCCTGCATCTACCTGGTCGACTCCGGCGGGGCCTTCCTGCCGCTGCAGGACGAGGTCTTCCCCGACCGCGAGCACTTCGGCCGGATCTTCTTCAACCAGGCGAACCTGTCCAAGGCGGGGATCCCGCAGATCGCCGCCGTCCTCGGCTCGTGCACCGCCGGCGGTGCCTACGTGCCGGCGATGAGCGACGAGGCGGTCATCGTCCGCGGCCAGGGCACGATCTTCCTGGGCGGCCCGCCGCTGGTGAAGGCGGCGACGGGAGAGGAGGTCAGCGCCGAGGACCTCGGCGGCGGCGACCTGCACTCCCGGGTCAGCGGGGTCACCGACCACCTCGCCGAGGACGACGCGCACGCGCTGCAGATCGTCCGGCAGATCGTCGGCACCCTCGGCCCGCGCGAGCCCCGGCCCTGGGACGTCGAGCCGGTCGAGGAGCCCGCGTACCCGGCGGAGAGCCTCTACGACGTCGTCCCGGTCGACACCCGCACGCCCTACGACGTCCGCGAGGTGATCGCCCGGCTGGTCGACGGCAGCCGGTTCGCCGAGTTCAAGCCGCTGTACGGGCCGACGCTGGTCACCGGCTTCGCGCGGCTGCACGGCCACCCAGTCGGGATCATCGCCAACAACGGCGTCCTGTTCGGTGAGTCCGCGCTCAAGGGCGCGCACTTCATCGAGCTGTGCGACCGGCGCAAGACCCCGCTGCTGTTCCTGCAGAACATCTCCGGGTTCATGGTCGGCCGTGACTACGAGGCCGGCGGCATCGCCAAGCACGGCGCGAAGATGGTCACCGCCGTGGCCTGCGCGCGGGTGCCCAAGCTGACCGTCGTCATCGGTGGCTCGTTCGGCGCCGGCAACTACTCGATGTGCGGCCGGGCGTACTCACCGCGGTTCCTGTTCACCTGGCCCAATGCCCGCATCTCGGTGATGGGCGGGGAGCAGGCGGCCAGCGTGCTGGCGCAGGTCCGCCGGGACCGGCTGGGGGACGACTGGAGCGCCGAGGACGAGGAGGCGTTCAAGGCGCCGATCCGCCAGCGGTACGAGGAGCAGGGCCACCCGTACCACGCCACGGCCCGGCTCTGGGACGACGGCGTCATCGACCCCGCCCAGACCCGCACCGTGCTCGGGCTCGCGCTCTCCGCGTGCGCCAACGCCCCCCTCGAGGAGGTCGGCTATGGCGTCTTCCGCATGTGAGTGGTGGAGGGGCCAAGTTCGCGACTTTGGCCCCTCGATGGGGTCAGCCGGCGGCGCCGGCGATGGCGGGGGCCATCGGGTCGGTGCCCTCGGGCTTGACCTCGCGCAGCACGTAGTCCTCGATCTGCTCCACGTCGTGGGCCGAGCGACGGACGACGGCGAGCAGGTCGCTCATCTTGCTGACCTCCTCGACCTGCTCCTTGATGAACCACTGCATGAACTGGTCGGAGGCGAAGTCGTTGTGCTGCCGGGCGACCGCGGTGAGCTGGTTGATCTGCTCGGTGACCCGCTTCTCCTGCTCCAGGGCCAGGGCGACCGGGGCGACGACGTCGGAGAAGTCGGTGATCGGGGCGGCGATGCCGGGGATCTTCACCGGGGCGTCGGCGTCGAGCAGGTAGCGGACCATCATCATCGCGTGGTCGCGCTCCTCGCCGGCCTGGTCGAAGAACAGCTGCGCGGTCTGCGGCATGGTCAGCTCGTCGAAGTAGATGGCGCAGGCGACGTACTGCTGGTGGGCGGCGAACTCGTGGCCGATCTGGGCGTTGAGCAGGTCGATGAAGGCATCGGCGGCCATCGGGACTCCTGTAGGTCGCTGGGTGACGTCCCTCGAACGGTATCGGGCGACACGCCGCAGCCGTGGACGGGTCGGCAAGGCATGGCTAACCTCACCGCGTGGGGAAGCCGGCCAAGATGCCCAAGAAGAAGTGCTGCGTCGACAAGCCGCGGTGCGGTCGCTGTCCGCTGCGGGCGCTCGCCGAGGGGACGCTCCCGCCCGGCTACACCGTCAAGAAGCGCCGGCTGGTCAAGGCCACCAAGGCCGACGTCGTCCTCGCGAAGAGCACCCGCAAGGCGGCCTGACCCCGCCTGGGGCCGGAATCGCGACTTCGGCCCCTCGCGTGGGGGGTGGTGAGGCGTGTTCGAGACCGTCCTGGTCGCCAACCGCGGTGAGATCGCCGTCCGGGTCATCCGGACGCTGCGGGCGATGGGCATCCGCTCGGTCGCGGTGCACAGCGAGGCCGACGCCGGTGCGCTGCACACCCGGCTGGCCGACGTCGCCGTCCCGATCGGCCCGGCTCCGGCCGCGCTGAGCTACCTGTCCATCGAGCGGGTGCTGGACGCCGCCCGGCGCACCGGCGCCCAGGCCGTGCACCCCGGCTACGGCTTCCTCTCCGAGAACGTGGAGTTCGCCCGCGCCTGCGAGAAGGCCGGGATCGTCTTCATCGGCCCGCCGGTCGCCGCGATCGAGGCGATGGGCGACAAGATCCGGGCCAAGCAGACCGTCGCCGCCGCCGGGGTGCCGGTCGTGCCGGGCCGCACCGAGCCGGGCATGGACGACGCCGCAGTCGCCCGGGCCGCGGTCGAGGTCGGCTTCCCGGTGCTGCTCAAGCCCAGCGCCGGTGGCGGGGGCAAGGGCATGCGGGTGGTGCGCGACCCGGCCGAGCTGGCCGAGCAGATCGCCGGGGCCCGCCGCGAGGCCCGCGGCTCCTTCGGCGACGACACGCTGCTGGTCGAGCGCTACCTCGGGCACTCCCGGCACATCGAGGTGCAGGTCTTCGGCGACGAGCACGGCACCGTGGTCCACCTGGGCGAACGGGAGTGCAGCCTGCAGCGCCGGCACCAGAAGGTGATCGAGGAGGCGCCGTCCCCGTTGCTGTCGGAGGCCCAGCGGCAGGCGATGGGCGCGGCGGCGGTCGAGGCGGCCCGGGCGGTCGGCTACACCGGCGCCGGGACGGTCGAGTTCATCGTCGACGCGGACTCGACTGCCCGGGGGCAGGACCTCGCCTTCTTCTTCCTGGAGATGAACACCCGGCTGCAGGTCGAGCACCCGGTCACCGAGTGCGTCACCGGGCTGGACCTGGTGGAGCTGCAGCTGCGGGTGGCGGCCGGGGAGCGGCTGCCGATCGGGCAGGACGACGTCCGGCTGACCGGCCACGCGATCGAGGCGCGGGTCTACGCCGAGGACCCGGCCCGCGGGTTCCTGCCCCAGGCCGGGGAGGTCGTCGGGCTGGTCGAGCCGGCCGGCGCCGGCATCCGGGTGGACAGCTCGCTGCGGGTCGGCGGCGTCGTCGGCACCGACTACGACCCGATGCTGGCCAAGGTGATCGCCTGGGGCCCGGACCGGGAGACCGCCCGCGCGCGGCTGGTCACCGCCCTCGGCGACACCGCCGTCCTGGGCGTGGCCACCAACACCGGTTTCCTGCGGGACCTGCTGACCGACCCCGACGTCGTCGCCGGCCGGCTGGACACCGGGCTGATCGAACGCCGCGGCGAGGCGCTGACCGGCGCCCGGCCGATCCCCCCGCACGTCCACGCCGCGGCGGCGCTGGCGCTGCTGGCCGAGGCCGAGCCCCGGGGCGCAGCGGTCGACCCGTGGGCGGACACCTCGGGCTGGCGGCTCGGCGAGCCGGCCTGGACGGTGCGCCGGCTGCAGGCGCCCGGCGCCGATCCGGTGACGGTGCGGGTGCGCGGCCGGTCGTCGGCGGCGCAGGTGCGTGTCGGGGACGGCGAGCCGATGACCGCCCGGGTCGACCGGGACGGCGACCTGCTCGGCGTGACCCTCGACGACGTCACCACCCGCTACACCGTGGTGCACGCCGGGGGCACGGTCTGGCTCGCCGGGGACGGGCACGCGGTTGGGCTGCGCGAGCACGAACGGCTCGCCACGACCGGGACGGCGGCCGGGTCCGACGGTGCGGTGACCGCGCCGATGCCCGGCACGGTCACGGTCGTGCAGGTGTCCCTCGGGGACCAGGTGGAGGCGGGCACCCCGCTGCTGGTGGTCGAGGCGATGAAGATGGAGCACGTGCTGACCGCCCCGCTCGCGGGGACGGTCACCGAGCTCCCGGTGACGGCCGGCCAGTCGGTCCGGCTCGACGAGCGGGTGGCCGTGGTGACCCCACCGGCGCCCGGCGAGGAGGAGTGACCGTGCTGGACTACCGGCTCGACGAGGAGACCGAGGCGCTGCGGAAGGTGGTCCGCGAGTTCGCCGTGGAGGTCATCGCACCGCAGATCGGTGGGTTCTACGAACGCGACGAGTTCCCCACCGACATCGTGCGGCAGATGGGCGAGCTGGGGCTGTTCGGCCTGCCGTTCCCCGAGGAGTACGGCGGATCCGGCGGCGACTACTTTACCCTGTGCGTGGCGTTGGAGGAGCTGGCCCGCGTCGACAGCTCGGTGGCGATCACCCTGGAGGCCGGGGTGTCGCTGGGCGCGATGCCGATCTTCCGGTTCGGCACCGAGGAGCAGAAGCACCAGTGGCTGCCCCGGCTGTGCGCCGGTGAGGCGTTGGGCGCCTTCGGGCTCACCGAGGCCGGTGGCGGTTCCGATGCCGGGGCCACGAAGACCACCGCCCGGCTCGAGGACGGCGAGTGGGTGATCAACGGCTCGAAGGCGTTCATCACCAACTCCGGCACCGAGATCACCGACCTGGTCATCGTCACCGCGGTCACCGGCACCAAGGCCGACGGCGGCAAGGAGATCTCGGCGATCATCGTGCCGTCGGGCACCCCGGGCTTCGCCGTCGGCAAGCGGTACGCGAAGGTCGGCTGGAACGCCTCGGACACCCGCGAGCTCTCCTTCAGCGACTGCCGGGTGCCCGCGGAGAACCTGGTGGGGGAGCGGGGGCGCGGGTACGCCCAGTTCCTGTCGATCCTGGACGAGGGGCGGATCGCCATCTCCGCGCTGGCCGTGGGGCTGGCGCAGGGGTGCGTCGACGAGTCGGTCAAGTACGCCGGGGAGCGGGAGGCGTTCGGGCAGCCGATCGGCCGCAACCAGGCGGTGCAGTTCATGATCGCCGACATGGAGGTGCGGGCCTCGACCGCGCGGCTGGCCTACTACCGGGCGGCGGAGAAGATGCTGCGCGGTGAGCCGTTCAAGCGGGAGGCCTCGATCGCCAAGCTGTACAGCTCGGAGATGGCGATGGAGAACGCCCGCTACGCCACCCAGGTGCACGGCGGGTACGGGTTCATGACCGAGTTCCCGGTCGGCCGCTTCTACCGCGACGCCAAGATCCTGGAGATCGGCGAGGGGACGAGCGAGGTGCAGCGGATGCTCATCGCCCGCTCCCTCGGCCTCGGCTGACGGGAGATCAAACGCATTTTTCGACGGTGCTACGTCGAGGAGCGTCTTAGTGGGACGACGCGCTACGGCGAGTCGTAGAGCACAACAACGTTAGGTCGCGTAGGAAGGGCACCGTGGGAGACGTGTTCAGCGCGGGCACGGTCTCGTTCGAGCGACCCGAGCCGGACGATCACCTACTGGCCGAGGTTTTTGCCTTGGGGGAGTCCGAGTCGCGCTACTTGGGCATGCTGACGCCTCAGGCTTGGCGTGAGTACGCCAGCAAACGAACCGTCCTGGCCGCGGTCTCAGGCGACGGTGAGCTGCTTGGGTACGCCGCTTTTCGGCTGCCCAGGAACAGAGTTGTCCTAGCGCACCTGGTTGTGCACCCGCGAGGTCGACGTCGTGGTGTAGCAAAGCGGATAATCGATCATCTTTCTGCTGAGTATGCGAGTAAAACTGGGATAGCGGCGCGATGTCGGCGCGACTACCCGGCCAATGACATGTGGCCTAGTCTCGGTTTCGTCGCTCTTGGAGACAGGCCTGGGCGAAGCGTTGTGGGACACCGCCTCACTGATTGGTGGCGCGATCACGGACATCCCGATTTGCTCACATGGGAAGGTGCGCCATCGGCGATTGTGTCCGTTGTTGCCGACGCGAACGTCTTTCTTGATCTTCATGGTCGCGATGCCGGGTCGCAAGCAGAGGTGACTCGCATGATTTTCAACAGCATCAGTGACCGAATCGAACTGCTTGTAACTCCTGAACTGCACAATGAGGTCGACCGAGTCATCGACGAGACGGATCGTCGGAGACTGCAGTCGATCATCGATACGTACCCCCGCTTGAGGGTGGCGCCGGATGTACTCGCCCGTACCAGGGCGGCGTTGATAGAATCTCTCGGGCATGCGCCAGCGGGAGCGCGTGACGTCAGCGACCTGAATCACATCGCTTACGCCGCCGCTGCTGGCGTGTCTGTAGTCGCTACTCGTGACCTAGCTGTACTGCAGAGGTTGACCGCGCCAGCCGAACAGGTCGGGCTACGTATCGTCAGTCCGGATGACCTCGTTGCCCTTGTGGACGAGCGTGAATCGGCGCCGGCGTACACGCCGGCCGCGCTCCTTGACACGGGCTATCAAGTGGCTGAGGCGGGCGTTTCGGACAATGTGGTGTTGGAGCGCTTCGTTGACGGTGGAGCGGGAGAGCGGAAGAAGGATTTCCGGCTTCGAGTAGGCGAGTTGGCCAGGCAGCGACCGAGCTCGAGCCGGTTGCTGTTCACGGACCCTGACGGTGAGCCCGTGGCCCTCCTGGGATATGCCCCGAGCGAGCAGACGCTCGAAGTGACCGTCGCCCGGCTTCGTCCGTCTTCGCTACGCTCGACAATCGCCGCGCAGGTCGTCTCGGGAGTGCGTACCGCTGCCCTCGCTAGGCAGAAGAACCTAATCCACGTCACCGATCCGTTCGCAGACTCGGCGATGTACCAAGCGTTCTTGGCAGATGGCTACCGTCCGACATCGTCGGGTGTCATGGCTGCGACAGTCGGCGGAGTCCTCTCCGTGAACGAGTTGCGTTCTCAGCTGCGGTCATTGCGTAGGTCGCTATCTCCGGATGACGGCGCCTCGGTTCTTCCGTCCTGGCTAGATGTCGACATTCAACCCGACTTGGTTGAGCCGAACACGGCGGCCTCGATCGAGCGTCAGCTACGACCTCTGAAGCTATATGACGCTCCCATCCCGGCGTGGATGGTGCCCATCAAGCCGCACTACGCGAGCCAGCTGTTCGGCTACCCAGCGGAGCTCTTCCCTCGCGGGGACGAATTGGGAATCAGTGTTGAACAGGTGTACTACAGGGCTGGCCGATCCGGCGAGGAAGCGCCGGGTCGGATTTTCTGGTATGTCAGTGGGTCGCGAAACGGCGAGGTTATCGGAACCAGTGAGCTGGTGGAGGTTGCCGACGGCTCGCCCGATGTTCTATGGCGAGGTATCGACGACTCGGTGTCTACACTCGGCAAGAGGTTGAGGATAGTGCTGATTCGAAAAACTCAGTGCGCGCGCTGAGGTTTATAAACACTGATCTATTTCATGCGCCGGTGCAACTCTCGCGCTTGAAGCGCTTGGCGGATCGGAACCGTCAGACGTTGCAGCTATGGTCCGCCTTCAAGCTATCTCCGTCACTCGCGCGTGATCTACTGAAGGAGTCGGACAGTGCTCACCCATGAAGCTCCGGTCCTTGATCGACTCATGATGCTATCGATACACCCACGTTTCGTTGACCAGATAGTCGCTGGCACGAAAACTGTCGAGCTCAGACGAACCCGGCCGTCAGTCACAGTTGGTCAGCCGGTTGCAATCTATGCAACGGTGCCCTCGGCCGCCGTAGTCGCCACCTGTCGCGTAACGGCGATCGATGTTTGTCCACCCGAAAAGCTGTGGGACTTGGTCGAAGACTGCGCTGGCATTCCTCGATCAATGTTCGATTCGTACTTTGCTGGCTCCGCAGTGGGTGTTGGAATTCATCTGGGGGATGTCGAGTCTCTTGAGCAGGCGGTCACGTTGGGTGAGCTGCGGGCCAAGGGGCCGTTCTATCCGCCGCAGACGTGGAGGTTCTTCGACCGTGACGGCCTGAAGGCGCTATTGGCCGAGCACCCTTCGATGCATGGGCTGGCGTCACTCCTTCTGTAGTTGGGCGCGCGGGTGTGGGGCGCTGGAGTCACTCCACGTGTTGGTCATCAGTCCTCCCCCGTACGCTCGGTGAACTCCTCCTTGCTTCCGTTGAGGTGTAAAGGCCTGAGGTGCCGCCGTTAGACCGGCAGACCGTTTCGGCTGAAAACATGGAGTGACTACAGCTTCACGTCCGGCTGGTGCGGCGTACACAGCGCGTACACCGAGCGGCCACGGCCGCTCGACAGCGTGCGGAGGCGGTGGGACCCCCCACCGCCCCAGCACAGTCGAAGGACGTCCCCATGCACCTGCTCAGCCCACGGCCCGCACACCGCGGCGCCACCCCCGCCCGGACGGCGTGCCTGCGGGCCGTCGCCGGGGTCGGGGTGGCCGCCACGGTCGCCGGTCTCGCCACCGCCGGTGGCCTGGTCACCGCCGGCCCAGCGGCGGCCGCGCCCGTCGAGGCCGCGCCCGTCGAGACCGCTGCCACCGAGCCGGCCTCCCGGTTCACCCTCGCCGTCCTGCCGGACACGCAGTTCTACTCCCGGTACGCCGAGTCGGAGTTCGAGCGGCCCGACCGCTACGGCGACGGCAACAACCCCTTCGCCGCCCAGACCGAGTGGCTCGCCGAGCACGCCGACGAGCTGCGCATCCCGTTCGTCGCCCACCTCGGCGACGTCGTCGACCAGGTGAACACCGAGGGCGAGTGGCGCACCGCCGACGCTGCCATGCAGACCCTGGACGACGCCGACCTGCCGTACTCGGTGCTGGCCGGCAACCACGACGTCCGGAACAGCTCGAGCAACCACTACGACGACCAGTACGACCTGGCCCGGGAGCCCTTCCTGCGCTGGTTCGGGCCTGACCGGGCGGCCGAGCAGTCGACCTACGGCGGCAGCGACCCGACGGGGATGAACCAGTACCACGTCTTCGAGGCCGAGGGTCAGCAGTTCATGGTGCTGGCGCTGTCCTGGCGCGCCTCGGACGCCACCCTCGCCTGGGCCGACGAGGTGATGGCGCAGCACCCGACCCTGCCGGTCATCCTCACCTCGCACGACATCATCGGCATCCAGGACGACGGGGTCTCCCCGCAGGAGACCGGCTACGGCCTGCGGCTCTGGGACCAGCTCATCAAGGGCAACGACCAGATCTTCATGACCCTGAACGGCCACTTCCACGGGGCGACCCGGCTGACCAAGCAGAACGACTTCGGTCACCCGGTGACCCAGGTCCTGATGGACTACCAGATGGCCTACGAGGGCGGGAACGGCTACCTCGGCCTGTTCGAGTTCGACCTCACCAACGACACCATCTCGGCGCAGACCGCCTCGCCGTGGGTGGTCGCCAAGCCGCAGGAGAAGCTGACCTCCTACGACCAGGCGTTCCTCGAGGGCCCCAACCAGCAGTTCACCCTGGACGTCGACTTCTCCGAGCGGTTCGCCGGCTTCAACCCCGGGTTCACCGCCGGCTCCGCCGACGAGCCCTCGCTCACCCAGGCGGCGCGCGACATCCTGCTCGACGGCTTCGTCAGCCCCGACCCGGTCACCACCGAGCTGCCGGGCTCGACGGCGGACTACCCGCAGGTCGAGGGGACGCTGGCGCACTGGCGGATGAACGGGCTGCGCGGGGTGGTCGCCCAGGGCGGCGTCATCCGCGACGTCGAGGGCAACAACCGCAACAACCTCATGCGCGTGCCGATCAGCCGGTCCGGTTCGCCGACCGCTCAGCTCCGGGACGTCAACTTCTCCCAGGAGGCGCACCCGTACTCCTCGGACGGAGCCGCGGTCTGCTTCAGCAACGCCAGCAAGCAGACCGACCGCTACAGCTACCTGACCACCCGCGCGGACGCGCCGGTGAACCTGGCGGCGCTCGAGAACGGCTACACGATCGAGACGTTCCTCCAGATCGACGAGAGCTGGACCCAGTCCGACAACGCGTGGATGAAGGCGATCGTGCGCTCGGGCAACCGCTCGCAGATCGGCGTGCCGCAGACCCGCTGGGACTGGACGGCGTCCCCGGTGGCCCTGGGCCTGTCGAACCTCAAGGAGTTCCAGTGGACCGAGGTGCCGATCGACACCGCCAAGGGTGACCGCACCTCGTGGTCGGGCGAGATCATGGTCGACACCTGGGCGCACGTGGCCCTGGTGAACGACCCGGCCACGGCCACCACGACGATGTACGTCGACGGCGCCCCGGTGCTGCGCAACGCCTCGAACACCGTGGGCCACGGGCTGGACGACGCGATGCCGTGGATCTTCGGTGCCGACTGGGTCGACGACCAGGCGACCAACGGCTGGAACGGCTGCATCGGTGAGACCCGCGTGGTCGACCACCCGATCGGCCAGGACGAGTGGCTGACCGCCCGGGCCGACATCGAGGGCCTCACGGTCACCTCGCCGGCGGTCGACACGACGACATCGCCGGCGGTCACGGCCACCGGCACCGGCACCCCCGGCGCCACCGTCACGGTGACGGCCGGCATCACGCGCACGGTCGTCGTCGGCCAGGACGGCACCTGGCGGGCGGCCCTGGGCACGCTGCGCCCGGGCACGTACGAGCTGACCGCCCAGCAGTCGCTGGGTGAGCGGTCCGCCGACCCGGTGAGCGTGCCGTTCCGCGTGGCCCGCTGACCTGACCCGAGCACGGCGACACCCCCTCTCCCGGCCTGAGCCGGGGGAGGGGGTGTCCTCGTGTCCGGGTCGGCCCCCTGCAGGGCCCCGCCGCGAGCTTGCGAGTGGTGGGGCAGGGGGTCCTTCATCAGGCGGTGACGTCGATGAGCACCTTGCCGACGGCGCCGTCCTGGACGGCCTGGTGGGCGGCCGCGGTCTCGGACAGCGGGTGGACGTGCAGCGGCAGCCCGGCGTCCGCGCCCACCCGGACCGCGCCGTCGAGCACCGCGGCGTTGACGTCCTCGACGGCGATGTCCTTGGCCCGGGCGGGTTCGGTGTAGACGAGCACGAACTGCCAGCGGGCGTTGGGGACCATCTGGGCGCGCACCGGGATGGTCACCTCGGCACCGCCGTCGTCGGCGTACATGGCGACCGCGCCGTGCAGGGCGATCACCTGGGCATCGGTGGCGGCGTTCTGCGCGGCGGAGACCTCGACGATCGAGTCGACGCCCTTCGGCGCGATCTTGCGGACCTCGGTGACGACGTCCTGCCGCTTGTAGTCGATGACGTGGTCGGCGCCGGCCTTGGCGGCCAGCTGTGCCTTCGCCGGGGAGCTGACCGTGGCGATGACGGTGGCCTCGGCCCAGCGGGCGAGCTGGATGGCGGCGTTGCCGACCGCGCCGGCGCCGCCCTGCACCAGCACGGTGCGGCCGTTGAGCGAGCCGGGGGCGAGGCGGTCGGGGAGTGACTCCGCCACGGTGAGGCAGCGGTGTGCGGTGAGGAACGGGATGCCGAGGGCGGCGCCCAGTTCGAAGGAGGGGTCGGCGCCCAGGAGCACGGTCTGCCGGGCCGGGACGACGGTGTACTCCGCCGCCGTGCCGTGCGGCCGCTGCCACGCGGCCTCCCAGACCCACACCCGCTCGCCGACGACCACGGGGTCGACGCCCTCGCCGACCGCGTCGATCGTGCCGGCGCCGTCCTGGTCGGGCACCTGGCCGCCGGGGCCGGGCTGGGCGGTGCTGCGGGTCTTCCAGTCGGTGGGGTTCACGCCGGAGAAGGCCAGGCGCACCCGCACCTCACCGGGGCCGGGGTCGGGAGTGGGGCGGTCGACGAGCTGCAGGACGTCAGGGCCGCCGGGCTGGGTGTAGGTGATGGCTCGCACGAACCCCTGCTACCCGTCGGGAGGGCTCCGATGCGCCGTTCAGCTGGCGCGGCGGCGCAGGCGACGACGCTCGCGCTCGGAGAGGCCGCCCCAGATGCCGAAGCGCTCGTCCATGGTGAGGGCGTACTCCAGGCACTCGGCGCGGACCTCGCAGCCGGTGCAGATCTTCTTCGCCTCGCGGGTCGAGCCGCCCTTCTCCGGGAAGAACGCCTCCGGGTCGGTCTCGGCGCACAGGGCGCGCTCCTGCCAGCTCTGGTCCTCGGTGTCCATGCCCGGGAAGCCGGCGTCGAAGACGTCGGCCAGGCCCAGCACGTCCTGCCCGTAGGTGACCGGCGCCGCCTCGGCGGCTGCGGTCCGGTAGTCGCTCATCCACGTCACGTCGGCCATCACGATGCGTCCCCCTGCGTCTCGTTCCGGCGTACCGCGGACGCGGTTGCCGTTTCGTCACCGTCGGTGACGTCGAGAGGAATTACACGGGGGTCATTCCAGGGCGTCAAATGTCGGGGATGTGACGCCGAGTCCCACGGGTCACAGCCGTCCCGTGGACCTCACGAGCATGTGGAGATCGGCCCGACACGCCGTGTCCGGGGTCAGGTTCTGCCCACGGGGACCGAACGGTTCGTCCACATCGAGAACGGCCGCCGGCGCTGGATCTGGACGTTCCGGACCGTCGATGTCCACCCGGTGGTCGAGGTCAGAACCGGGCGAGTTCCGCCGCGAGCGGCCCCAGGCCCAGCGGCCCGAGGTCGAGGACGGCGCGGTGCCAGGCCTTGAGGTCGAAATCCGCGCCGGCGCGCTGCTCGGCCTGGGTGCGGCAGGTCAGGAACACCCGCTCGCCGACCTTGTAGGACGGCGCCTGGCCCGGCCAGCCCAGGTAGCGGTGCAGCTCGTCGACCCGCATCGCGTCCTCCATGTCCACGTGCGTGCGGAGGAACGCCAGCGCGACGTCGTACGTCCAGCGGTCGCCGGCGGCCCGGCCGGGCGGGATGGGCAGGTCCAGGTGGACGCCGATGTCCAGGACCACACGGGCGGCCCGCAGCTCCTGGGCGTCGAGCATGCCCAGCCGGTCGCCGGGGTCGTCGAGGAAGCCCAGTTCGCCCATCAGCCGCTCGGAGTACAGCGCCCAGCCCTCACCGTGCCCCGAACACCAGCAGAGCAGCCGCTGCCAGCGGTTGAGCAGGGCGGCGTTGTAGACGGTCTGGCCGACCTGCAGGTGGTGGCCGGGCACGCCCTCGTGGAAGACCGTGGTCGTCTCCCGCCAGGTGGTCATGTCGGTGACGCCGTCCGGCAGCGACCACCACATCCGGCCGGGACGGCTGAAGTCCTCGGTCGGGCCGGTGTAGTAGACGCCCTCGCCGGAGGTGGGGGTCAGCCGGCCCTCGACCTGCTTCACCGGGTCGGGGATGTCGAAGTGCACGCCGTCCAGCGCCGCCGTCGCCCGGTCGGCCGTGTCCTGCAGCCAGGCCTGCAACGCCTCGCGCCCGCGGACCTGCCGGGCCGGGTCGGCGTCCAGCACGGCCATCGCCTCGGCGATGCCCTTGCCGGGGGCGATCTGCTCGGCGACCGCCCGCTTCTCGGCGACGACCCGGGCCAGCTCGGCCCAGCCCCAGGCATAGGTCTCCTCCAGGTCGAGGTCCACGCCGGTGAACAGCCGGGACTCCAGCGCGTACCGCTCGCGACCGACGCCGTCCGGCTCGGGCGCGGAGGGCAGCAGCTCCCGCTCGAGGCGAGCAGCGAAGTCGTGCATCGCGGCATTCGCACCCTCGACCGCCCGTTCCAGGTCGACGCGCAGCGCGCCCTCGACCGATGGTGCTTCCCTGACGAACCCGGTGTAGAAGCCCGGCCGACCGGTGCGGCCGCCGTACCGGCGGGCGATCTGCGCACCCAGCCGCACCTGGCGCGCCGCTGGAGCCCGTCCGCGGCTGGCGGCGACGATCAGGCCCGTGGCGTAGCCGTCCAGCGCCTGGGGGAGGTGCTGGAGGCGGCGGGCCACGGTCGCCCAGTCCTGTTCCGTCTCGGTCCGCATGAGCTCGAAGCTGATCCGGAACTCCTGCAGGGGGCTCTGCACGTTGTTCAGCGCAGCCTGGGTCCAACCGGCGTCGTGCAGCGCCAGCTCGGCGCCCAGCCGCTCGAGCATCGCGCTGCGGGCCACGTCGTCCCGCCGGTCGACCGGCTCGATCCGCTCCACCTCGGCGACGGTGCGGCGCAGCAGGTCGGCCGTCCCCGTCCGGCCCTCAGGAGTCAGGTCGGGCCACTCGTCGTCGTGACCGGGCACGCCGATGCCGGTCGCGACCGTGGGGTCGTCCGCGGCGTAGGCGTCGACGAAGCGGTCGGCCAGCAGGTCGAGAGGGGACGGCGGACGCACGGGCTCGGTCACGCCGGGGACGCTAGCCGCGGGCAGGTACGGCTGCAGCGGGGCTCAGTCGTCGGCACCGCCGCCCTGTGGCGTCAGCGAGGGCAGGGCCACCACGATCGCCTCCTGGCTGCTGCGGGCGATCAGCACCACGGCCTCCTCGTCGCTGAGGTTCTCCTCGCGGTGCGGGGTGTACGGGGGCACGAAGACGTAGTCGCCCGGGCCGGTCTGCAGTCGCACCTCCTCGCCGTGCTCGGCGAAGACGAACACCGGGTGGCCGCGCAGCACGTGGATCGCGGTCTCGGAGTCGCCGTGGTGGTGGTCGCCGGAGCCGGTGTGCGGAGGCACGCGCGTCTCGCCCATCCACAGCCGCTGCGAACCGACCGTCGTGGCCGAGATCGCCTCCCGCCGGGACATGCCGGCGGTCTGGGCCGTCTCCGCGGACAGCTCACCGGCGCGGACGTGCCGCAGCGGCTGGTGCCAGTCGTCGTGGGTCTCCTGCTGTGGTCGGGCCACGGTGCTCCTCCAGCGGTTCGGGACGTCGTCGTCATCTTCGCCGATCCAGCCCGCAGGTCGCCGGTCCCCGACGCGTGGATCCACCGATCGACGGGGTAGGGGGTGGGCCAGAGCACGTCCTGCTACGAAGGAGGAACGGCGATGACCACCAAGGTCGAAGAGTCCATCCAGGTCGACGTCCCGGTACGCACCGCGTACGACCAGTGGACCCAGTTCGAGGACTTCCCGCACTTCATGGGCGGGGTCAAGGAGGTCTCCCAGCACGGTGACCAGCGACTGCACTGGGTGGCCGAGATCGCCGGGGTGAAGCGGGAGTGGGACGCCGCCATCCTGGAGCAGGTCCCCGACCAGAAGATCGCCTGGGCCGCCACGGGGGGCGCGACCAACGCCGGCGCCGTCCGGTTCGAGCCGGCCGGGCCCGCGGCCACGATCGTCCACCTGACCCTGGAGTACGAGCCCGAGGGCGTGGTGGAACAGGCCGGCGACAAGCTCGGGGTCGTGGGCCGGCAGGTGAAGTCGGACCTGAAGAAGTTCAAGGACCTGATCGAGGACGAGGGCTACGCGAGCGGTGCATGGCGCGGGTCGGTCCGGCCCGGGATGGGGGCCGGCACGCCCGGTGTCGAGGACGCGGCGTCCTCTCGTGGGGACAGCGGCAAGGCCGGCGTCTCGGCGAAGACCGTCGCCGCCGGCGCAGCCGCGGTCGCCGCGGCCGGTGCGGCGCTGGCCGCCTCGAAGAGCGGGTCGGACAACGAGTCGCAGTCTCAGTCGCAGCCCGCGCAGCCGCGCGAGGTGCCCTCCTCGCCGCCGGTGGTCCCGGCGCAGCCGGTGACCGCTGTCGAGCAGCCGGTGACCGATGTCGAGCAGCCGCCGGCGGTCGAGGTGCGGGACGAGGTGCTGGTCGAGGACGACACCCCGGGGCGCACGGCGAACGGACGTGACGACGGCGAGGAGCCGATGGTCCGCGGCGGCAGCCCCCGCTGACCCGGACGGTGGGGGGAGGGGCCGGACCGGCCCTCCCCCCACCCACCGCGCAGCACCTCGAGGGCACGCCGATGCCCTCTTGACACAGCTCTGCACCTCGTCGACCCTCCCGGTGACCCGAGTCACGTGACACGTGTCACCTACTCAACGACGAGGACCCGCATGGCATCTCCCAGCGCCCCTGCCCGCCCGTTGTCCCCACCCCGCCGGCGATCGCCCGCCCGCGGCCGCCACCACCTCGGTGGCCTGCTGACCCTGGCCCTGCCACTCGCGTTCCTCGCCGTCCCGGCGATCGCGAGTGCCGCACCACCCGGCCACGGTCCGGGCGGGGGTCCGGGCGGGGGTCCGGGCGGAGGTGTGGCCGACCTCGGCCCGAACGTCACCGTCTTCGACCCGAGCATGCCGGTCGACCAGATCCAGGCCACCCTCGACGCCACCTATGCCCAGCAGGTCGACAACGAGATGGGCACCGAGCGCTACGCCTACCTCTTCGAGCCGGGCACCTACGGCACCGACAGCGACCCGCTGCAGATCAAGGTCGGCTACTACACGGAGATCTCGGGGCTCGGCGCCTCGCCGTCCGACGTGGTCATCAACGGCAAGGTGGAGACCTACAACCGCTGCCTCGCGCCGGACAACTGCATCGCGCTGAACAACTTCTGGCGCACCGTCTCCAACCTCACGATCCAGGTCAACGGCACCGGGCAGGACGGCTGCCGGGCGCCGACGAACTTCTGGGCCGTCTCCCAGGCGGTGTCCATGCGCCGAGTCCAGGTGCAGGGGGGCGACCTCTCCCTGATGGACTACTGCACCGCCGGGCCGCAGTACGCCAGCGGCGGGTTCATCGCCGACTCGACCGCCGCGACCGTCATCAACGGCTCGCAGCAGCAGTGGTACACCCGCAACAGCGTGATCGCCGAGTGGACCAACGGCGTGTGGAACCAGGTCTTCTCCGGCGTCGAGGGCGCCCCGGCCGACGCCACGTTCCCCGACCCGCCGTACACCACCCTGGAGACCACCCCGGTGAGCCGGGAGAAGCCGTTCCTGTTCCTGGACGAGCGAGGCCGCTACGCCGTCCGGGTGCCGGACGCCCAGCGCGACACCCGTGGGGTGAGCTGGGACGACGGGATGACCGCCGGGCGCACCATCCCGTTGTCCGAGTTCCTGGTCGTCACCCCGGACACCGGGTTCGGGCGGATCAACGCCCAGCTGGCCCGGGGCGGGCACCTGCTGTTCACCCCCGGGGTCTACGACGTCGCGCACAGCCTGAAGGTCAAGCGGGCGGACACCGTCGTGCTGGGCATCGGGCACGCGACGCTCACGGCCGACCGCGGTGTCACGCCGCTGGAGATCGAGGACGTGCCCGGCGTGGTCGTCGCCGGGATGACCATCGACGCCGGGAGCCGGCTGTCCCCGGTGCTGCTGCAGGTGGGTGACGACCGGGGCCGGTCCCGGTCCGACGCGGCGAACCCGACGACGCTGTCCGACGTCTACTTCCGGGTCGGCGGCCCGCACGTCGGGAAGACCGACGTCGCCCTGCAGGTGAACAGCGACCACGTGCTCATCGACCACACCTGGGTGTGGCGCGCCGACCACGGGGTGGAGGACTTCACCGCCGGGGTCAACGGCGACACCGACCGCTGGCGGACCAACGTCGGACGCAACGGCGTGGTCGTCAACGGCGACGACGTCACCGCCACCGGCCTCTTCGTCGAGCACTTCCAGCAGCACAACACCATCTGGAACGGCGAGCGCGGCCGGGTCGTGCTCTACCAGAACGAGATCCCCTACGACCCGCCGTCGCAGGCCGACTGGCAGGAGCCGGACGGCACGCTCGGCTGGGCCGGCTTCAAGGTCGGTGACCACGTCCGGCAGCACCGGCTGGACGGCGGCGGCGTCTACGGCTACCAGCGCAACGCCGAACCCGGCATCACCACCGAGACGGGGTTCGAGGTGCCGGTCACCCCGGGCGTGCAGCTGCACCACGTCATGACCGTCCACCTGGACGGCATCGGCGTCATCGAGAACGTGGTCAACGACGTCGGGGGCCGGTCGGACGCCAGCACCCAGGGCACGCCGCAGTACGTCGTGGACTACCCGGGCTGACCCGTCGCCGGCGGGCCGGGGCTTCGTGCCCCGGCCCGCCGGTCACGCCGAGTCCCGCACCACCAGCCGCAGCACCCCGGCCTGGTCGGCGGCGGGCGCCGGGGCGCCGTCCAGGGCCGCGGCGACGGCGGTGGCGATCGCCCGGGCCTGCACTCCCGCGTCCTGGGCGACGGTGGTCAGCGCCGGGTCGCTCAGCCGTCCGGCGGGCACGTCGTCGACGCCGATCACCGCGACGTCGCCCGGCACCGACAGCCCGCAGGCGCGCACGCCGGCGACGACCGCGAGCGCCACCTCGTCGTTGTAGGCGGCCACCGCGGTGACCCCCGCGCTGCGCCAGGCGCGGACGGCGGCGGTGGCCGAACCGACGTCCAGGTCGACGTCCTGCACCACCGGCGCGGGCAGCCCGCGCCGCGCGCACTCGGTGCGCACCCCGCTCAGCCGCCGCTCGGCGAAGTCGGCAAGCCGGGGCTCGGCGGGTGCGGCCCAACCGAGGTGGACGTGGCCGGCTTCGGCCAGGTGCCGCACCTGCAGCTGCCCGACCCGGGTCTGCGGGACGGCGAACACCGCGTGCGGGTCCTCGTCGAGGGAGGTGTTCAGCACCTGGATGCCGGCCCGGCGCATGGCATCGGCGTCCTCCGCCCCGAACTCGGTGAATCCGACGACGGCACGCGGGGTCACCGCCCGCCACAGCTCCGCCAGCGGGCGAGGCCCCCGGCCGTGGTGCACCAGCACCGACAGCTGCCGGTCGGCCAGCTCCCGGGTCAGCTCGTCGAGGACGGTGTCCAGGACCGGCCCCACCGTCCAGTTCGGCAGTACGCAGAGCACCAGGTCGCTGCGGCCGCTGCGCAGCGTCCGGGCGGCGGCCGAGGGGGAGTAGCCGAGCCGGGCCGCCGCCGCCAGCACCCGTTCCCGGGTGTCCGCGGAGATCATCGCGCCGTGCTTGTCGTTGAGCACGTAGCTCACCGTCGTCCGGGAGACGCCGCTCTCCTGGGCGACGTCGGCGCTGGTGACCCGTGGCACGTCTCTCCTCCCGCCCGGTGTGCTGCGGTGATCGTGCCGTACCGGTGCCCGACGGGGGACGCGCTCGTGCGCCGGCCCCCGGCGCGGGGTCAGACGAGCTTGAGGGTGAGCGCCTGACGGCCCTCCTCCGAGCGGGCGGTGGCCATCCGCTCGGCGCTCGGGGTGCCGTAGTCCGTCGTCCGCTGGCGGGCCGGCCGGCCGATCGCGGCGGCCATCGCCTCCAGCTCGGCGATCGTCTTCAGCGACCCGTTGCCCGAGCCGGCCATCCGGCTGATCGTCTCCTCCATCAGTGTGCCGCCCAGGTCGTTGGCCCCGCCGTCGAGCATCGCCTGCGTGCCGGTGTCGCCGAGCTTCACCCACGAGGTCTGGATGTTGTCGATCCGGCCGTGCAGCAGCAACCGGGCGACGGCGTGCACCGCCCGGTTCTCCCGGTTCGTCGGCCCTGGCCGGGCCACCCCGGCCAGGTAGATCGGCGAGTTGTGGTGCACGAAGGGCAGCAGGACGAACTCGCGGAACCCGCCGGTCCGGTCCTGCAGGGCGGCGAGCGTGCGCAGGTGGGCGACCCAGTGGGCGGGCGTGTCGACGTGGCCGTACATCATCGTCGAGGTCGTCGGCAGGCCCACGGTGTGCGCCGTCTCGACGATCTCCAGCCAGGTCGCCGTCGGCAGCTTGCCCTTGGTGAGCACCCAGCGGACGTCGTCGTCCAGGATCTCCGCCGCGGTGCCGGGGAGGGAGTCGACCCCGGCCTCCTTCGCCGCGGTGAGGAAGTCGCGGAAGCTCAACCCGGTGCGGGCGGCGCCGTTGACGACCTCCATCGGCGAGAAGGCGTGCAGGTGGATGTCGGGACGGCGGGACTTCACCTCCCGGGCCAGGTCGAAGTAGGCGGTGCCGGGCAGGTCGGGGTGGATGCCGCCCTGCATGCAGATCTCGGTCGCCCCGCCGGCCCAGGCCTCGTCGACCCGGTCGCCGACCTGCTGCATCGACAGGGTGAAGGCGTCGGCGTCGGTGCGTCGCTGGGCGAACGCGCAGAACCGGCAGCCGGTGTAGCAGACGTTGGTGAAGTTGACGTTCCGGTTCACCACGTAGGTGACGTCGTCGCCGTTGACGTCCCGGCGGACGGCGTCGGCGAGCGCGCACAGGTGCTCGAGGTCGGTGCCGTCGGCGCCCAGCAGGGTCAGGTACTCGGCGTCGGAGAGCCCGGCCGGGTCCTGCTCGGCGTGCCGCAGCGCGGCCAGCACCTCCCGGTCGCCGACGGCCAGCGCGGTGGAGGAGCCGTCGCGGGCGGCGACGGTCGCCTCGCGGAGCTCCGACCAGTCGCCGTAGACGGCGTCGAAGTCGCTGCGCCGGTCGCCGGTGCGGCCCACGGTGTCGATCTCGGTGTGCAGGTCGACCCGGCCGGACGCCGTCCAGGCCTCGTCCGGTTCCTGCCACGGCAGGCCGACGGGCCGTCGGCCCTCCACCGCGAGCCCGTCGGGGCCGGCGAGCGCGGAGACGTGCGGGCGCACCCGGGGGTCCAGCCACGGCTCGGGCTGGGTGACGTAGCCGGGCTGGGCGGCCAGCCGCTCGCGCAGCGTGAACCCGGCCTCGGCGCTCAGTGCGGCGAGCTTGTCGATGTTCGGCCACGGCCGCTCGGGGTTGACGTGGTCGGGGGTGAGCGGGGAGACCCCGCCCCAGTCGTCGACGCCGGCGCGCAGCAGCAGGCCCAGCTCGGTCGAGTCGCTCAGGTTCGGCGGTGCCTGCACCCGGGCCGACGGGCCCAGCATCAGCCGGCTGACCGCGACTGCGGCCACGTACTCCTGCAGGTCCAGGTCGTCGTGCGCGGCCATCGCGGTGCGCGGCTTGGCCCGGAAGTTCTGCACGATGACCTCCTGCACGTGCTGGTGCCGCCGCGCCGAGGCGCGGATCTCGGCGATCGCGTCGACCCGCTCGGCGTAGGTCTCGCCGATCCCCAGCAGCACGCCGGTGGTGAACGGGACGGCGGAACGGCCGGCGTCCTCCAGCACCCGCAGCCGGACGGCGGGCTCCTTGTCCGGGCTGCCGAAGTGCGGGCCGCCGGGCTGCGACCACAGTCGGGTCGCCGTCGTCTCCAGCATCATCCCCATCGACGCGGCGACCGGCTTGAGCCGCTGGATCTCCTCCCAGGACAGCACGCCGGGGTTGAGGTGGGGGAGCAGCCCGGTCTCCTCCAGCACCCGGATCGCCATCGCCCGCAGGTAGCCCAGCGTGGAGTCGAACCCGTGCGCCTCCAGCCACTCGGCGGCGACCGGCCAGCGGTCCTCCGGGCGGTCGCCGAGGGTGAACAGCGCCTCCTTGCAGCCCAGCGCGGCGCCGGCCCGGGCGACGTCGAGCACCTCGTCCGGCGACAGGAACGGCGCCTTGCCCTGCGCGCGGAGCTGGCCCGGCGTGGTCACGAACGTGCAGTAGTGGCACCGGTCGCGGCACAGGTGGGTCAGCGGGATGAAGACCTTGCGGCTGTAGGTGACCACCCCCGGGCGCCCGGCCGAGGCGAGCCCGGCGTCCCGCACCCGGGAGGCCGCGGTCAGCAGCCGGTCCAGCGGTTCGCCCTCGCCCAGCCCGCGGGCGTACAGCAGGGTCTCGGCCTCGGTGGCGTCCAGCGTCACCCCGCGCTCGGCGCGCACCAGGGCACGGCGGAGGGCAGAGGGCGACGGGGCGGGGAGTGACTGGTTCATCTCCCGGCCGACGCTATCCCCGATGCCCGACCGCCGCGTCGGGGCGTCCCGCCCGGGTCGACCCGGTGGGGGAGGGGTTGAGCCGCGGGCGCACCCGGCCGGACGCTGCCGAACGCGGCTCCACCCGGCGTCCGTGACCTCCTCGGGACCACCACCAGAATGGCCATCTTGGTGGTGGTGCGGGTCAGGGACGGCGGAGGGGTGCGCCGACGCCGTCGGCCCAGCGGCCGCGGAGTCGCACCAGCGGGTCGCCGTCCCCGAGCACCGGGACGCCCTCCACGGTCAGCAGCACCACGACGTGGCTGCCGGCCTCGACCACCGAGGCGACCGTGCAGTCCAGCGCCGCCAGTGCACCGTCCAGCACGATCGCGTCGCTGACCGGGGCGCGGTGCCAGGGCACCGACTCCAGCAGGTGCCGGGCGCTGGGCCGCCCCGCCGACGCGAACCGGCTGGCCAGGATCGCCTGGTCGGTGCTCAGCACGTTCACCGCGCCGCTGCCGATGCCCTGCAGCACCTCGGCCGGGTACCCGTCGGCAGCCAGCCCCACGGCGATCAGCGGTGGGTCGGCGGAGACGCTCATCAACGAGGTGACCGTCGTCCCGACGTCGTCGATGTCGTCGCGCACGGTGAGCAGCACGACCCCGGCGGCGTACTGGCGCAGGGCGGCGGCGTGGTCGGCTGGATCGACAGGCACGGGGGTCAGTCGACCACAATGCCCAGGTGACCACTGCGGAGCAGACGTACGACGTCATCGTCCTGGGTGCCGGATCGACGGGGGAGAACGTCGCCGACATCGCCACCCGCGGCGGGCTGAGCACCGTGCTGGTGGAGAGCGAGCTGGTCGGCGGCGAGTGCTCCTACTGGGCCTGCATGCCCAGCAAGGCGCTGTTGCGCGGCAGCGAGGCGCTCGCCCAGGCTCGCGCCGTGTCCGGCGCCGCCGCCGCGGTCACCGGTGAGCAGGACGTCGCCGCGACCCTCGCCCGCCGGGACGGCTTCACCAGCCACTGGGACGACGCCGGCCAGGCGCAGTGGGTCGAGGACGCCGGGATCACCCTGGTGCGCGGGCACGGGCGGCTGGCGGGGGAGAAGCGGGTCGTCGTGGCCCAGGACGACGGCACGGAGCTGGTGCTCACCGCCCGGCACGCCGTCGCCGTCTGCACCGGGTCCCGCGGCGCCGTCCCGCCGGTCGAGGGCCTCGCCGACGTGCAGCCGTGGACCCCGCGGGAGGCGACCAGCGCCAAGGAGGCGCCGGGCCGGCTGCTGGTGCTCGGCGGCGGCTACGTCGGCAGCGAGATGGCCACCGCCTGGCAGCAGCTGGGCTCCGCGGTGACCCTGCTGCAGCGCGGGGGCCGGCTGCTGCCGGCCCTGGAGCCGGCCGCCGGCGAGGCGGTCGAGGCGTCGCTGCGGGCGATGGGCGTCGACGTCCGGCTGGGCAGCGAGGTGCGCTCGGCCCGGCGGGAGGACGGCGGTGACGTGGTGCTCACGACCGCCGACGGCGAGTTCCGCGGCGACGAGGTGCTGGTGGCCACCGGCCGCGCCGCCAACACCGACGAGATCGGGCTGGACACGGTCGGCCTGGAGCCGGGCGGGTACCTGGACGTCGACGAGTCGCTGCAGGTGCCCGGCGTCCCGTGGCTCTACGGCGTCGGCGACGTCAACGGCCGCCAGCAGCTGACCCACATGGGCAAGTACCAGGCGCGCCAGGCCGGCGCCGCGATCGTCGCCCGGGCGCGCGGCGAGCAGGTCGACCTGGCCGACTGGTCGCCGTTCGTCGCCACCGCGGACCGCCGGGCGACGCCGAGCGTGGTGTTCACCGACCCGCAGGTGGCGGCGGTCGGGATGACCGCCGCCCAGGCCGCCGACGCCGGCCTCCCGCACCGGGTCCTGGAGTACCCGATCGGCAGCATCGCCGGCGCCGCGCTCTTCGCCGACGGCTACGCCGGGACGGCGATCGCCGTGGTGGACACCGAGCGCGAGGTGCTGCTCGGCGTCACGTTCGTCGGCTCCGGGGTGGCCGAGCTGCTGCACTCGGCGACGATCGCGGTGGTCGGCGAGGTGCCGATCAGCCGCCTCTGGCACGCCGTCCCGTCCTACCCGACGATCAGCGAGATCTGGCTGCGCCTGCTCGAGACCCACCGGGGCTGACGGGTGCACGACGGCAGCCGGATCGGCCTCGTGCTGCACCCGTACCGCGACTGCGTGGGCGCGGTGGCCCAGGTGCTGGCCTGGACCACGACGCACGGGGTGGAGCTGGTCGCCGCGGCGGCGGACGTCGAGCGGCTGCACCTGCGCGGCGTGACGCCGGTGGACGTCGCCGAGCTGGCCAGCAGCTGCGACGGGATCATCGCCCTGGGCGGTGACGGCACGCTGCTCGGCGCGATGCGGATGGTGGTCGCCGACCCCGTCCCGGTGCTGGGCGTCAACTTCGGCCGGCTGGGCTTCCTCACCGAGGTCGAGGGCCAGGAGCTGGACGGGGCGCTCACCGCGCTGGCCGAGGGCCGCTCGACGCTGGAGTCGCGCAGCTGCCTGGTGGTGCGGGGGCCGGGCTGGGAGACCGTCGCGTTCAACGACGTCGTCCTGGCCCGGGTGCCGGGGGAGGGCATGGTCGACGCGACCCTGTCGGTGGCCGGCCGCCGCTACGGCCACTACCGCAGCGACGCGCTGATCATCGCCACCCCGATGGGGTCGACGGCCTACAACTTCGCCGCCGGCGGTCCGGTGATGTCCCCCGGGGCCGCGGGCGTGCTCGTCACCCCGTCGGCGCCGCTGAACGGCATCGACCGCACCGTGGTGCTGGGACTGCACGAGCCGCTGCACCTGGCGCTGCCGGAGACCGCCGGCCGCCCGGCCGTGGAGGTGGACGGCCTGGTGGTCGGTCGCCTCGGGCCGGGGGACGAGCTGCACGTCGAGGCCCGCGCGGACGCCGGGCTGCTGGTGCGGCTGGACGACTGGCTGGCCGCCGACCGCAGCCGGGTCAAGCTCTCGCTGCTGGACCTGCCGCTGCTGCCGGAGGAGCTGGTGGAGCTGGTGCCCGAGGAGCTGCGCCGCCGGACACCGGGCGGGGTGCCGGCCCCGGGCACCGGCCCGGTGCGGGCTCCGCAGGGCGCCAGCGGGCCCGGCGACGAGGTCGGCTGAGCCTGGCGACCTCAGGGCAACGGGGCAGCCGGGGCCGGCCGGACCCGGTCACCCTGGCGCCCGGAGCCGCGTGGTGCAGTAGGGGACGTGCAACCGGGCAGTGATCGTCGGACGTGGCAGCGGTACATCGCGCTGGGGGACTCCTTCACTGAGGGCCTCAGCGACCCCGAGCCCGGGACGCCGGACTCCTTCCGGGGCTGGGCCGACCGGCTCGCCGAGCACCTGGCCGCGGCCTCGCCGTCGGGCACCGTGGAGTACGCGAACCTCGCCGTCCGCGGCCGGTTGCTGGCGCAGGTGCTGACCGAGCAGGTGCCGGTCGCGCTCGCCTCCCGACCCGACCTGGTGAGCCTGGTCGCCGGTGGCAACGACCTGCTGCGCCCGGGCGCCGACCCCGACCGGCTGGCCGCGGACCTGGAGTCCGCCGTCGTCTCCCTCCGCACGGCCGGGGCCGACGTGCTGCTGGCCACCGGCGTGGACCCACGGCAGACGCCGATCATCCGCCGCACCCGGGGCCGGGTCGCGGTCTTCAACGCCCACCTGTGGTCGATCGCCGCCCGGCAGGGCGCCGTCGTGCTGGACCAGTGGGGCGCCTCCTGGGTCCAGGACGCCCGGATGTGGGACCCGGGCGACCGGATCCACCTGACGGCGGAGGGGCACCGACGGACGGCGCTGGCCGCCGCGGCCGCGCTGGGCGTCCCGGTGGCCGGTGACGACACGGACTGGCGCACGCCGCTGGACCCGGCGCCGCCGCTGCCGGTGCGGGAGGTGGTCGGCCAGGAACTCGCCTGGGTGCGCGGCTTCGTCCTGCCCTGGATCGGCCGCCGGTTGCGCGGTGAGTCCTCGGGCGACGGGCGGGCGGCCAAGCGACCCGACGCGCTCCCGTTGCGCGTCGGCGTCGTCCCCGTGCCGGACTCCTGACCCGGGGAACGGGCTCTTGACCCGGGGGACGGGCTCGCTGATCCGTTCCCCGGGTCAGCTGCGGCCGACCTCCGGCAGGTCGCCGGTGTCCAGGCCCAGCCGCTGCTGGAAGGACTCCAGCCACGGGCGCAGCCCGGAGAGGTCGGTCGGGTCGGCGGTCAGCGCCCGCAGGTCGCCCAGCTCCGCGGGCTCCCGCGGTCCGGGGACGCCCGGGGCATCGGGGGCACCGTTGGCGGCCAGCAGCGCACGCAGTTCCAGGAACGCGCTGGAGGGCCGGAAGACGCCCGGATCGAAGGAGTCGCCCTGCGGTGACCCCGCCTCGGGGACGTCGTCGTGCTCCGGTGCGTCGGCCGACGGCGTGGACGGGTGCTCCGACGCGGTCCCCGGGAGCTCGAAGGAGTCGAGCTGGGGGACGGCGGCGCTGCCCACGGCCGGGCCGGGCCCGTCGAGGTCCTGCTCGGCCAGCGCGGCGCCCAGGTCGAACCCGGGCCCGGGCTCGTCGTCGTCGTCCGATCCGGACCACTCCGGCTCGGGCTCGACGGCGGAGCTGTCGCCGGCTGCTGGGGTCGGGTCGGGCGTCGGGTGCACCGGCGGGTCGTCGAGGTCACCGAGCCGCGGGGGCGCCGGGTACTCGTCGAGCTGGCGGGCCGGCAGCGGGGCGGGTCGGCCGAAGGCGTAGCCCTGGGCCATCGCGCAGCCGTGCTCGCGCAGCCAGCGGGCCTGCTCGCCGTCCTCGATTCCCTCGGCGATCACCTGCAGGCCCATGCCCTGACCGAGCTGGAGCAGGCCCTGTACCAGGGCCGCGGTGGCCGGCTGGGCGACGATGTCGGCGACGAAGGAACGGTCGATCTTGAGAGTGTGGATGGGCAGCCGGTGCAGCGCGGTGATCGCGGAGTAGCCGGTGCCGAAGTCGTCCAGCGCCAGGGTCACGCCCGTCTCGGTCACCGTGTCGACGGCGTGCAGCGTGGCGTCCGCGGCGAACAGCGCGGTCGACTCGGTGATCTCCAGCTCCAGCCGCTCCGGCGCCAGCCCGGACTCGGCCAGGGCGTCGGCGACGAGTTCGCTGAAGCCCGGCTCAGCCAGGTGCCGGGCGGAGATGTTCACGTGCACCCGGAGTGCAGGGTCCCAGCCGGCGGCGTCCCAGCAGGCCTGGTGCAGCACCCAGGCGCCCAGCCGGGAGGTGAGCCGGTTGTCCTCGGCGGCGGACAGGAACGCGCCGGGGGGCAGCAGCCCGCGGGTCGGGTGCTGCCAGCGGATGAGCGCCTCGTAGCCGAGCAGGTGCTCGTCGGAGAGCGCGACGATCGGTTGGTAGAACAGCCGCAGCTCGCCGGCCTCCAGCGCGTGCCGCAGGTCGGTCTCCAGCTGCAGCTGGTCGACGTAGCCCTCGCCGAGCGCCTCGTCGTGCACCTCGATCCGGCCCCGGCCGCCGCTGGCCTTGGCCCGGGCGAGCGCGCTGTGTGCCTGCCGCAGCAGGGCCTCGGGGGCGAGGTCGGAGCCCAGTGTCATGCCGACGCTGGCCGACAGGGTCACCTCGCGGTCGAGCACGTGGAAGGGTTCGTCGAGCACGCCGAGCAGGCGGTCGGCCAGGGTGTGCAGCCCCTCGACGTCCTCGACGTCCTCGGCGAGGACGAGGAACTCGTCGGCCCCGAATCGGACGGCGGTGTCCTCCACCCGGGTGCTCCAGCGCAGCCGGTCGGCGACCTGGCAGAGCAGCTGGTCGCCGCCCTCGTGGCCCAGGGAGTCGTTCACGGCGGTGAAGCGGTCCAGGTCCAGGTGCAGCAGCCCGACCAGGGTGCCGCGCCGGCCGGATGCGGCCAGGGCGCGCTGCAGCCGCTCGGTGAGGGCCCGCCGGTTGGGCAGCCCGGTCAGCGGGTCGGTGAAGGTGCGGCGGACCAGGTCGTCCTCGACCCGGCGGCGGTCGGTCACGTCGACCAGGGTGAGCAGCACGAACTGCGGCTCGCCGTTGCTGTGGTGGACGAGCTCCTGGGTCTGCAGCGCCCAGATGCTGCTGCCGTCCGCGCGGCGCAACCGGCGCTCGCCGACGACCTGCAGCTGGGGGTCCAGCAGCGGGGTGCCGGGCAGGTGCTCGGCCGCGCGGTCCTCCAGGGGGACGTCGTCGGGGTGGGTGAGCAGGTCCAGGTGCCGGCCGACGAGCTCGCCGGAGGTCCGGCCGGTCAGCTCGCACATCGCCGGGTTGACGACGAGCAGCCGGCCGTCCGGGTCGACGACGGCCTTGGCGACGGGCGCGGACAGGAAGAGGGCACGGAAGAGCTGGCCGCGGTCGGCCAGCAGCACGTCGGCCGCGCTCAGTCGTCGCCCGGCAGCGCCGGCGGGCACGGGGGTGCCTGGCGACTCGGGGGCGGGGATGGTCACCCGGACAGCCTGGACCATGCCCCGCCCCCAGCCGCGGAACCTGCACGGGACGATTGTGTTCGTGCCGTCACTTTCCGTGACTGGTCGGCCTCAGTCGTCCCGCCGGCCCGCTGCGACACACCGACCCCGCCCGCGGCGTGTCACTCGGCGATGGTGACCTCCCGGGAGAAGGCGACGTAGCCGGCGAAGTCCTTGCCGACACGGTCGACCGCGGACGGCTTGAGGTCGGGGTAGCTCCAGGCGCCGTCCTTGCGGGTGCCCTCGGGGGTGACCACGTCGAAGTACTGGGCCGGGCCCTTCCACGGGCAGGTGTAGGCCGTCGGGCTCTCGGTGAGCGCGCCGGCCGTGACGGCCGACGGCGGGAAGTACCAGTTGCCCTCGATGCGGACGAGCTCGGACTCGGGTGCCTCGGCGATGACGGTGTCCTCGACGGTCGCGCGCATGTGCCTGCTCCTCGGTTCGGTGTGGCTCTGGACACATCCGGCAACGCACGCACCGCGCCGGGTCATCCCGCTGCGGCTCGCGGGAACACCGCCGGCCCCGCCGACGCTCGCCGCAGTGCAGACGACGAGAGGTGAGTGCAGTGGACAAGCGGATCGGTTTCCTGTCCTTCGGACACTGGCAGCCCATCCCGGGCTCGCAGGTGCGGACCGGGCGGGACGCACTGGTGCAGAGCGTCGAGCTGGCGGTGGCCGCCGAGGAGCTGGGCCTCGACGGCGCCCACGTGCGGGTGCACCACTTCGCCCGGCAGCTCGCCTCGCCGTTCCCGCTGCTGACCGCCATGGGCATGCGCACCAGCCGGATCGAGCTGGGCACCGGCGTCATCGACATGCGGTACGAGAACCCGCTCCACATGGCCGAGGAGGCCGCGGCCGCCGACCTGCTCATCGGTGAGCGACTGCAGCTGGGCATCAGCCGCGGCTCACCGGAGACGGCGCTGCGTGGTTCGGAGGCCTTCGGCTACGTGCCGCCGGAGGGCCGCAGCGACGCCGACCTGGCCCGGCAGAAGACGGCGCTGTTCCTCGCCGCCATCAGCGGCGAGACCGTCGTGGACGCCGATCCGCGGATGACCGGCGGGGCGTCCGCCCGGCTCGCCGTCCAGCCGCAGTCACCGGGCCTGCGGCAGCGGATCTGGTGGGGGTCGGGCACCCGGCAGACCGCGGTCTGGACCGCGCGGCAGGGGATGAACCTGATGAGCTCCACGCTGCTCTCGGAGGACACCGGGGAGCCCTTCGACCAACTGCAGGCCGAGCAGATCGCGCTGTACCGCGCGGCCTGGGCCGAGGCCGGCTGGGCGCACGAACCGCGGGTCTCGGTCAGCCGCAGCGTGCTGCCGATCACCAGCGACCTCGACCGGCAGTACTTCGGCTCGGGCCAGGGCGGCGACGACCAGGTCGGCATCCTGGACGGTGTGCGGGCCCGGTTCGGCAAGAGCTACGTCGGCGAGCCCGACCAGCTGGCCGAGGAGCTGGCCAAGGACGCCGCCGTCCGGGACGCCGACACCCTGCTGCTGACCGTGCCCAACATGCTGGGCGTGGAGTACAACGCGCACCTGCTGGAGACGGTGGCCAGGCACGTCGCCCCGGCGATCGGCTGGACCCCGTCGGCGGAGCGCGCCGCGGGCTGACGGCCGACGGTCAGTCGATCGTCATGGCCCCGGTGCTGGTCAGCTCCTCGGCGACGTCGAACAACTTGCGGTTGGTGTGGGACGACGCCCGCACCAGCAGCTCGAAGGCCTGTGCCGCGGTCAGCCGGTGACGCTCCATCAGGATGCCCTTGGCCTGGCCGATCAGGTCGCGGCTGTCCATGGCGCTGCGCAGGCTCGACTCCTGCCGCGCCGCGGACAGCGCGATGGCGGCGTGCGAGGCGAAGATCTGCCCCACGGTCTCCGATCCGGCGTCGAAGGAGTGCGGCTCCCGGGCGAAGAGGTTCAGGGCTCCGAGGTTGTCGCCCTCGGTGAACAGCTGGAAGCTCAACATGCTGCCGGCCCCGCGCCGGGCGGCCTCGGCGGCGAAGCGGGGCCAGCGGGACTCGCTGGCGAGATCGTCGACCCGGACGGTCTGCTCCTCGCGGAGGGCGTCCAGGCAGGGCCCCTCGTCGAACTCGGTCTGCAGGGCGTCGATCTGCTGCGCCTGCTCGCTGGTGGCGGCCTGCGGGTCGACGCGGCGGCGGACGACCAGGCTGACGCTGGCCATGTCCGTGCCCGGCACCGTGTCGACCGCGGCGGCGGTGATCGACGCCAGCGTGCGGTCCACGTCGCCGTGTTCCTCCTGCAGCGTGCGGGCGATCCGGCCCATCACGTCCCCCAGGTCGTCCTGCATCCGACTGGGGTGATCCGGCCCGGTCTCGGATGGGATCTGGGGTGTGGACATGCGAGAAGCGTAGGCCGCCGGCAGGTGGGCCGAGCTGCCCCGTCCGCGTCACCTCGTCGCCGGCAGCGCGTCGGGGAGGCCTCACTCCTCGAGGGGTGACGCCTCACCGGTCAGCTCCTCGGGCACCGGCACGCCGGTGAGCTCGAGCAGCCGCCGCACGGTCTCCTCGACGAAGAGGTCCTCCGGCTCGTCGTCCTCGTCGTCCGGCGCCAGCAGCGCGGCCACGTCCCGGGGGTCGACCTCCTGTCCGGTCGCCAGCAGCGCCCACCGGGCGAGCCCGCGGGCCTCGGCGTCGTTGTCCACCGGTGCGCTCGCCGTCGGGTCCTCGAAGTAGACGCGCGGCTGGAAACCCAGGTGGCACCGGCCGTCGGCGTCCCCGGCCGGTCGGTAGTCGACGGTGGCGATGTCGCTGTCGTGGACGTCGATGACCAGGTACGGCTCGCGTCGGGCGTCCGGGGTGGCCCAGGCGCCGTCGCTGTAGGTGAACGTCCCGAAGAGCCCCATGGCGGGGCAGGCTATCGAGCGCCCTCGACCGCGGTGGCTCCTCGGGAGGGCGGCGGGTCCTGGGCAGTGGGAACCGGGTGCAGGCGCACGTGTTCGAGCACCCGGTAGGACACGGCCACGAACGGCACGGCGAGCAGTGCCCCGGCCACCCCGAACAGCAGCCCGCCGGCCGTGACCGCGACCAGGATCACGACGGGGTGCAGGTCCAGGGCGTGGCCCATGATGAGCGGCTGCAGCACGTTCCCCTCGACCTGCTGCACCACCAGGACCACCACCAGGATGATGATCGCGTCGGTCGTGCCGTTGGTGACCATGGTGACCAGCACGGCCACCGCACCGCTGACGGTGGCCCCCAGGAGGGGGATGAAGGCGCCCACGAAGGTGAGCAGGGTCAGGGAGATCCAGAGCGGGACGCCGAGCAGGAGCAGTCCGAGGCCGATGCCGACGGCGTCGATGAACGCGACGACGACGGTGCCCCGCACGTAGCTGGCCAGGGTGGTCCACGCCGCGCGTCCGGCGCCGTCGACCTGGTCGCGCCGCCGGTCGGGCACGCGCTCCACCAGCCAGCGCCACATGCTCTCGCCGTCCTTGAGCAGGAAGAAGACGAGGAAGGCGACGAGCACCAGGGCGCCGAGGACGTACACGGCCATCCGGGCGCCGGCCGCGGGGTCGGGGACGACCTCGTAGAGCCGGGTGACGACCTCGTTGCGGAGGTCGGCGACCTGCTGGGGGTTCAGGCCCAGCGGCCCCTCGATCAGCCAGACGCGGATGCGGTCGATCCCCGCGGCCAGTGGTCGGGTGAGGTCCTGGATCGTCGAGACGGCCCGGAAGCCGACGAGGAAGCCGATGCCCAGCAGGACGCCGAGCAGGGTGAGCACCGCCATCAGCGCGGCAACCGCGGCCGGCAGCCCGGCGCGCCGCAGCCCGCGGGAGATCGGCGCTGTCAGGGCGGTCAGGAGCAGGGCCAGCGCCACGGCGAAGGTGACCAACGGCAGCCGGAGCAGCAACCAGAAGAGCAGCCAGCCGACCGCGGCGAGAGCCAGGACCCCGCCCCCCACGGCCATGGCGCGCACCGCCCAGTCCGGTACGACGGCGAGGGGTGGCCGCCGGGGCGCACGCTCCGTGCCGTCCGTGGCCACCGGCTCGGTCGTGGTGCCGCCTGGATCGGCCGGATCACCTGCAGCCGACACCGCGGGCTCCCGTGGTGGCTGCTCCGGGCCCCGGGCCTGCTGGGTGCGTGGCCGTCCGACTCGCACGTTCGTGCCTCACGTTCCTGGCCCGAGGGGCCTGCCGTGGATCGACTGCTGGACCGGGTCGCGCATCGTCGTGCCCGTGGTGCCGTGCCCGCACACCGGTCCAGCCGCACCGTCTCGGCAGAGGTGTCAGCTGATCGTCATCGACGTCGTCGACCCGCCCGGGCGGTGACGGTGTCGGGACGGCGGTGTCCATGCCCGCGCGGTGTCGAGGCGCCCTGCGCGGGCTGATCGACCGACCCGCGTCGGCGCCCACCTGCAGGGTCCCCGCTCCCCGTGGCCCTGTGACGTTGATCGCCGTACCGGGGTTAGGGCGACGGGACGGCGGGCATGCCGGGACTGCGTACATCCGGACTCGGCCATGGCCGAACGACCACGAGGAGAACGATGAACAGCATCTCACTGCCCGCACGCCGCAACCGGTGGCGCTCCGCCGCTGCTGGCGTCGCCATCGCCGCCGCGTCGTTCACCATGACCGCCTGTGGTGGCGACGAGGCCGCCGAGGACACCGGCGTCGTCGAAGAGGGCGACGTGCTCGAAGAGGAAGAGGAGCTCGACGAGTAGGACTCGTCCAGCACGCACATCTGAGTCGGTCGGCGGGGCGCACGCTCAGCGCCCCGCCGACCTGCTGTCTCCCCGGCTGATCGGAGCGTCGATGCGACGTCTCCTCGCGGACTCGAGCTGCTGCCGACCACGGTCGGCGCCTCGTCCGCCCGGGCCCCGTGGAGCCATCAGCGCAGCGGGCTGCCAGGCCGCCTGGGTGCTGTCCGGTCAGGTGGCGCGCCCGGCAGGGATCGAACCTGCGGCCAAGTGCTTAGAAGGCACCTGCTCTATCCGCTGAGCTACGGGCGCTCGTCGCCAGATCATCGCATCGGTACGGGGGGTCGCGCCCGGAACCCGGTAGCGCGCCGTAGCGGTGGGCCCCGACGGGACGACGCCGGTCGTCCACAGCGAGCGGGTGCGTCCACAGCCGGCCCGGGCGCCTGTCCCGCCGGGTCTGCGCGCTGGACGGTGGTCACAGCCCGGCAGGTCGCCGGGGACTGCACCCTGAGGAGCACCGTGAACGACACCCCTCTGCACGTCGTCGGCAACGTGGTCGACGTCCCACGCCAGAACCGCACCAGCAACGGGTCGGTGACCAACTTCCGGATGGCGTCCACGTCCCGCCGCTGGGACGAGGAGACCAAGGGCTTCGTCGACGGCGCCACGCTGTGGATCGACGTGGCCTGCTGGAACGAGCTGGGCGGCAACGTCGCCCGCAGCGTCACCAAGGGCGACCCGGTCGTCGTCGTCGGCAACCTGTCGACCGAGTCCTGGGAGAGCGAGGCCGGGCGGCGCAGTTCCAACCGGATCAAGGCCACCGCGGTCGGGCTGAACCTGGCCCGGGGGTGGTCGGACTTCACCCGGCCGGCTCGCGTCGACCGGTCCGCCGCCCTCCCGGCCCCGCAGGAGCCGAGCGAGGAGGAGACGCCGTCGGACGAGGACCCCTACGCGCAGCGGCCCACGGACTACATCCGAGGGGAGGCGACGTTGGACGAGACGGACTCCGAGGTCACGTCCGAGGAGCCGGCGGTCCCGGCGCTGACGTGAGCCTCCCCGGCTGGGAGGATCGGAGCTGAGAACGCAGGGGGCGGGGCAGGTGCCGCCGAGCACGGCCGCCCCGCCCCGCCCCCACTCGCGACCTGACGGAAGGCTCCCACTCAGTGGCCCAGTACATCTACTCGATGGTCCGTGCGCGCAAGGCGCACGGCGACAAGGTGATCCTCGACGACGTGACGCTGGCGTTCCTGCCCGGCGCGAAGATCGGTGTCGTCGGCCCCAACGGTGCCGGCAAGTCGACCGTCCTGAAGATCATGGCCGGCATGGAGACAGCCTCCAACGGGGACACCGTGCTGGCCCCCGGCGCCTCGGTCGGCATCCTCGAGCAGGAGCCGCCCCTCAACGAGGACCTCGACGTCCGCGGCAACGTGGAGGAGGCGGTGAAGGACCTCCGCGCGGCGCTCACCCGCTTCGAGGAGGTCAGCGCCGCGATGGGCGAGCCCGACGCCGACTTCGACGCGCTGATGGCCGAGCAGGGCGAGCTCATGGAGGTCATCGAGAACGCCGACGGCTGGGAGCTCGACAACCGCATCGAGCAGGCCATGGACGCGCTGCGCTGTCCGCCCGGCGACGCCGACGTCCGGGTGCTCTCCGGTGGTGAGCGCCGCCGCGTGGCGCTGTGCAAGCTGCTGCTGGAGGCCCCCGACCTGCTGCTGCTGGACGAGCCCACCAACCACCTGGACGCGGAGAGCGTCGCGTGGCTGGAGCAGCACCTGGAGAAGTACGCCGGCACCGTCGTCGCCGTCACCCACGACCGGTACTTCCTGGACAACGTCGCCCAGTGGATCCTCGAGCTCGACCGCGGCCGGGCCTACCCCTACGAGGGCAACTACTCCACCTACCTGGAGACCAAGGCCACCCGGCTCAAGGTCGAGGGCGCCAAGGACGCCAAGCGCGCCAAGCGGCTGAAGGACGAGCTGGAGTGGGTGCGCTCGGGCGCCAAGGCCCGCCAGGCCAAGAGCAAGGCGCGGTTGGCCCGCTACGAGGAGATGGCCACCGAGGCGGACAAGTTCCGCAAGCTGGACTTCGAGGAGATCCAGATCCCGCCGGGCCCGCGGCTGGGCAACGTGGTCATCGAGACCAACAAGCTGACCAAGGGCTTCGGCGACCGGGTGCTCATCGACGACCTCTCCTTCACGCTGCCGCGCAACGGCATCGTCGGCGTGGTCGGGCCCAACGGCGTCGGCAAGACGACCCTGTTCAAGATGCTGGTCGACCAGGACAAGCCCGACGACGGCGAGATCAAGGTCGGCGAGACGGTCAAGATCAGCTACGTCGAGCAGAGCCGCAGCGGGATCGACCCGGCCAAGAGCCTGTGGGAGGTCGTCTCCGACGGCCTGGACCACATCAAGGTCGGCAACGTGGAGATGCCCTCGCGGGCCTACGTCTCGGCGTTCGGCTTCAAGGGCCCGGACCAGCAGAAGAAGGCCGGCGTGCTCTCCGGCGGTGAGCGCAACCGGCTGAACCTGGCCCTGACGCTCAAGCAGGGCGGCAACCTGCTGCTGCTCGACGAGCCCACCAACGACCTGGACACCGAGACGCTCACCAGCCTGGAGGGCGCGCTGCTGGAGTTCCCCGGCTGTGCAGTGGTCGTCAGCCACGACCGGTGGTTCCTCGACCGGGTGGCGACGCACATCCTGGCCTACGAGGGCGACTCGAAGTGGTTCTGGTTCGAGGGCAACTTCGACGACTACGAGAAGAACAAGGTCGAGCGGCTCGGCCCGGACGCCGCCCGCCCGCACCGCGCCACCTACCGGAAGCTCACGCGGGACTGAAGAAGGACCCCCGTGCCCCCGGCACTCGCAAGCTCGTACCGGGACCCTGCACGGGGGCCGTGGCATCGGCAGGCGGCCGGTCGGAGCTCAGTGCTCCGGCCGGCCGTCGCCGTCTGCGGGCCCCTCGTCAGCGGATGCGGGGGCACTCCGTCAGGCGGTGAAGCTGGCGACGAAACGGGCCTGGCCGCGGGTCTCCACCGCGTGCCTGCGGTAGTGACCGCGTACGAAGGCGACCGCCCGGGCCGGGGGGAGCCCGTCCAGGACCGCCAGGCAGGCCAGCGCCGTCCCGGTGCGCCCGGTGCCGCCCGAGCAGGCGACCTCGACCCGCTCGGTGTCCGCCCGCTGCCACAGTTCGCGCAACGCGTCGTGCAGGTCGACGGGCGCGGTGGGCAACCGGAAGTCCGGCCAGCACACCCAGCGGGTCGTCCACGGGACGGGGCAGGGCGGGCGGCCCAGCAGGTACAGGCCGAAGGCCGGTGACGGATTGCCGTCGGGCAACGGTCGCCGCAGGCCACGACCGCGGACGCGGCGTCCTGACGGCAGCACCAACACGCCCGGCTCTGTCTCCGCCCACGGGTCCACGACGGCACCGTAGGCCTGCACGGCCCGGTGCGGAACAGGGGCCGTGCGGACGGCGACGGACCATGAGGCAGGGTGACGGGTGTGAGGCACACCGTCGCCGTCCCGATGCGCTGGTCGGACATGGACGCCTACCAGCACATCAACAACGTGGCCTTCCTCGGCTACTTCGAGATGGCTCGGGTGGACCTGTTCTTCGACCAGCCCACCCACGACGAGAAGACCGGCCTGCGCCGGGGGATCGTGGTCGCGTCGCACGAGATCGCCTACAAGCGGCCGGTCCTCTACGACGCCGAGCCGCTCCAGGTGCAGGTCTGGGTCTCCGGCGTCCGGGCGGCCGCGTTCACCTGCCACTACGAGCTCTTCGACCACGGCCGGCTGGCCGTCACCGGCAGCACCCTGCTGGTGACCTTCGACTTCGCGCTGGACCGGCCCCGTCGGCTCACCCCGGAGGAGAAGACCTTCCTCAGCCGCTACCTGGACGAGCCCGCGGCCTGACCCGCTGCACGGTGCAGCAACGAGAACCGCCCCGGTGCGGTGTCCGCGATGGCGGACACCGCCCGGGGCGGTTCTCGTTCGGTGACCGGAGAGGTCAGCGGCTGCGGCGGACCAGTGCCCAGGCCCCGCTCAGCACGCCGGCGGCCACGACCGCCTTGACCAGGCCACCGACGATGAAGGGGTAGAAGCCCGCCTCCAGCGCTGCCGAGGCCGAGAGCCCGGCGCTGACGGCGAGCCACGGCACGCCGACGGCGAAGATGACGGCCTGGCCGGCGACGAACAGCGGCGCGGCCTTCAGCGGCTGGCGGTCCATGCCGCGACGGGCGGCCAGGCCGATCAGGAAGGCGGCGGGGATGAAGCCGACGACGTACCCACCGGTGGCGCCGAAGACGACCTCGACGCCTCCGCTGGCCTCGGAGTAGAAGGGCAGCCCGACCAGCGCCGCGATGATGTAGACGGCCTGTACCGCCACCCCGCGGACCGGCCCCAGGCTGGCCGCGGTCAGCACGACCGCCAGCGTCTGGCCGGTGATCGGCACGGGCGAGCCCGGGACCGGGATGGACACCTGGGCGAGCAGTGCGGTGAACAGCACGCCCAGGCCGACCAGTGCGACGTTGCGCGCCCGGACGGCCGGCACGAGGTCGGCGAGAACGAGCGGGCGCGCCGGCAGCGCGGGCATCGAGGCAGTGGCCACGGGTCCTCCTGAGGTGCAGGTCGGCGCGGTGCGCCGCGGGTCGGCTGAGAGTCTGCCCTACCCGGGCACGCACCTGGAGAGCTGGTCGGCCCGGCTCACGGGCGCAGCCACACCGCGCCGTCCACCGGCACCTGACCGTCGGCGACCGGTGCGCTCGCCAGCAGCAGTTGCCCCTCCGGCAGCGGGACCGGGGCGGCGGAGAGGTTGAGCAGGCACACCAGTCCACCTGGTCGCCGGAACACCAGGCAGCCCTCCGGGGCGGGCAGCCACTCCACGCCGTCGCCGGCGAAGACCGAGGAGCTGTGACGCAGCGCCAACGCCGCCCGGTACAGCGACAGCATCGAGTCGGCGTCGTCGGTCTGGGCCGCGGCGGTCAGCGGCGCCCAGCCGGCGGGCATCGGCAGCCAGGTGTCGGCGCTGGTGGAGAACCCGTACGGCGGCTGGTCACCGGACCAGGGGACCGGGACCCGGCAGCCGTCCCGGCCGCGCTCGGTGCGGCCCGACCGCTCCCAGATCGGGTCCTGGAGCACCTCGTCGGGCAGGTCGACGTCGGGCATGCCGAGCTCGTCGCCGTTGTAGACGTAGGCGACGCCGGGCAGGGCCAGCTGCAGCAGTGCGGCAGCCCGGGCCCGCCGGGTGCCGACCTCGCCGCCGCCGTAGCGCGTGACGTGCCGGGGCCGGTCGTGGTTGGACAGCACCCAGCAGGCCGGCGCCGGGGTGGCGGCGACCGTGGCCAGCGAGTGCTCGACCGCCGAACGCAGCTCCTCGGCGTCCCACTCGGCGGTCAGCAGCCGGAAGTTGAACGCCAGGTGCAGTTCGTCCGGGCGCAGGTACTGGGCCAGCCGCTCGTCGTCGAAGACCCAGACCTCGCCGACCGCCATCCGGTCGGGGTACTGGTCCAGCACCGCCCGCACCCGCTGGTGCAGCGCGTGCACGTGGTCCTGGTCGAACCGCAGGTCGCCGGGGCCGTCGTCGGCGAACAGGCCGGTGTCCTCGGCCGGCACCATGTCCGGCAGCCCGGCGGGCTTGGCCATCCCGTGCGCCACGTCGATCCGGAAGCCGTCCACCCCGCGGTCCAGCCAGAAGTGCAGGGTCTCCTCGAGGTCGGTGACCACCTCGGGGTTGCTGTAGTCCAGGTCGGGCTGCTCGGGGGCGAACAGGTGCAGGTACCACTGGCCGTCGGGCACCCGGGTCCAGGCCGGACCGCCGAACACCGAGGGCCAGTTGTTCGGCGGCTGGGCGCCGTCCGGGCCGGACCCGTCGCGGAAGAAGTAGCGGTCCCGGGCCGGCGAGCCCGGCGGGGCGGCCAGCGCCTCGGCGAACCACTCGTGGTCGTGGGAGCTGTGGTTGGGGACCAGGTCGATGGTCACCCGCAGGCCCAGCGCGTGGGCGTCGGCCAGCAGCGCGTCGAACCCGGCCAGGTCGCCGAAGACCGGCTCCACGCCACGGGGGTCGGCGACGTCGTACCCGTGGTCGTGCATCGGCGAGGGGTAGAAGGGCGTGATCCACAGCGCGTCGACCCCGAGCTCGGCGAGGTACGGCAGGTGCGCCCGGATGCCCTCGAGGTCGCCGACGCCGTCGCCGGTGGCGTCGGCGAAGCTGCGCACGTAGACCTGGTAGAAGACCGCGTCCCGCCACCAGTCGGCGGTGGTGGGGGAGACGGGCGTCGGGTGCTGGCTCAGCGGAGGCTCCTCGGGAGGTCGGTGCAGGTGCGGCCGCGGCGCAGGGGGTCGGTCAGCGGTTCTGCATGCTGTGCGCCGCCATCTCCAGGTAACCCCACAACGTGGCGTCCTGCTCGGCGGTGAGGCCCAGGCTGTCGACGGCGGCGCGCATGTGGGTCAGCCACGCATCGCGCGCCTTCTCGTCGACGGCGAAGGGCGCGTGCCGCATCCGCAGCCGGGGGTGCCCGCGCTCCTCGGAGTAGGTGCGCGGGCCGCCCCAGTACTGCTCCAGGAACATCCGCAGCCGCGTCTCGGCGCCGTCCCAGTCGTCGGCCGGGTACATCGGGCGCAGGATCGGGTCCTCCCGGACCGCGCCGTAGAAGTGCGCGACGAGGGCGCGGAAGGTCTGCTCGCCACCGATCTCGTCGTAGAAGCTGCCCGCCGAGGGCAGCGGCCGGCTCGTCTCGCTCATGACTGCGATGGTCCTCCAGGGACGGGCGCGGGGCTCACGCGGGCCGTGACCCCCTCCGGTCGGCTGCGCCGCAGGGCGATCAGCGGGACGACGACGACGACGAGCCCGATGCCGCCGGACAGGGCCACCACCGTGCTGGGTGCCAGGGCCTCGGCACCGAGGCCGGCGAACACGACACCGAGCCCCTGGACGCCGGCCAGTCCAGCGGCCGCCACCCCGAACGCCCGCCCGCGGTAGGCACTGGGCACCGCCTGCACGAAGGCGACGTTCAGCGGGATCGAGCATGCCCCGCCGATCCCGGCGACGAAGAAGAGAGCCACCACGGCGGCGAACGCGGCGGTGCCGGTGCCCAGCCACACCGGCACCAGCCCGGCCAGCAGCACGCCGCCGAGGGACAGCGCCACCAGCGGGGCCAGCAGCCGCTCGCGGACGTGCGGCGGGCAGAACCGGCCCACGACCAGACCGCCGAGGGCGGTGCCGGCCGGCGCGGCGGCCAGCAGGATGCCGGTGGCAGCGGTGGTGCCCTGCAACTGCAGGCCCAGCGGGGTGGCGATGCCCTCGGGCGCGTTGACGAACAGAGCGGCCACCCAGAGCACGCCGACGATCGACAGCAGCCGTGGCGTGGCGGCGACGAACCGCATGCCGCTGGCGGTCTCCCGCCACAGCGACCGGACCTCCGTCTCCGCGTCGGCCGACCCCGGTGCGGGGCGGCGCTGCAGGCCGAGGGCCAGCCAGCCGGCGGAGACGGCGAAGGTGGCGGCGTTGAGCAGCAACGCCGCCGAGGGGGAGAAGTGGAGCAGCAGGGCGCCGCCGAGCAGGAAGCCGATCAGCTGGGAGAGCTGGGCCGTGACGCCGGTCAGCGAGGTGGCCACGGCATAGCGGTCGCCCTCCAGCACATCCGCCATCAGCGCCGACCGGGCCGCCTCGAACGGTGGCGAGCACAGCGACACCAGCAGCAGCAGACCCAGCAACAGCGCCAGCGGCAGGCCGGGGAGGGCCATGGCGGCCACCAGCACCGCGCGCGCGACGTCGCTGGCGATCAGCACCCGGTGCCGGGGGAGGCGGTCGGCCAGTGCGGCCAGCACCGGGCCGCCGAGGACCCACGGCAGGTAGCTGATGCCGAAGGTGATCGCCGACAGCAGTGCCGACTCGGTGCGTTGGTAGACGAGCACGGTCAGCGCGACCCGGGCGAGCTCGTCGCCGATGGTGGAGAGCAGGTAGGAGCCGAAGAGCGGCCGGAACTCGCCGACCGCGAAGACCTGCCCGTACGTGGCCGGTCGGGTGGTCCCGCGGTCGGACCGAGGACGGCGGCGGCTCAGCAGCGTCCCCTGTCGCTGAGGGCGGCGGTCACCGCGCGTGCCCGTTCCATGACGCGGGAGTGTGGCAGGTCGACGGTGCACCGTCGATCACCGGCAGCGGAGCCGGTCGGCGTGCCGCCCGCGTTCCGGTACCGACATGCCCGGAAGTTGCCCGGACCGGGCTGCCGCGTGACGGAAGGGCCCGTTGACGTGACCTGCCTCACGACCTAGCGTCCGCCGCCACCCGCCCACCCGAACGACGACCCGTCGCGTTGCCCGGCGGGCGTCGAGATCCCCTGGAGGAACGCGTGCGCAGGACGTCGAGGAGCTCGATGGTGCTGGGCCCGATGGTGATCGGCGCCCTCGTGCTGACCGGTTGTGGCGGCGAGGACGACGCGGCCGAGCCCGTGGCCGGCGCGGGATCGGACGAGCTGACCACCGTGCGCGTGGGCGCCATCCCGATCGTGGACGTGGCGCCGCTGTACCTGGCCCAGGAGGTCGGGATCTTCGCCGACCACGGCCTGGAGGTGGAGCCCTTCCTGGCGCAGGGCGGCGCCGCCATCGTCCCGGCGGTGCTCGCCGGGGAGGCGGAGTTCGGCTTCTCCAACATCACCAGCCTGCTGCAGGCCGAGTCGCGGGGGGTGCCGCTGGCCCTCGTCGCCCCCGGCTCCGGGGCCACCGGCAACGCGGAGGAGGACTTCGCCGCGGTGATCGTCCCCGCCGACTCCGAGGTGCAGGAACCGGCCGACCTGGCCGGGAAGAGGGTCGCCATCAACTCGATCAACAACATCAGCGACACCGTCGTCCGGGAGACGGTCCGGCAGGACGGCGGCGACCCCTCGTCGATCCAGTTCGTGGAGCTGGCCTTCCCCAACATGGTCGCCGCGGTCGCCGACGGCTCGGTGGACGCGGCCTTCGCGGTGGAGCCGTTCGCCACCGTCGGGGTCAGCCAGGGCATGCGCGTGGTCGCCGCCCCCTACACCCAGACCGACGAGGCGCTCACCGTCGCCGGCTACTTCACCTCCGACCAGTACGCCGCCGAGAACCCCGACACCGTGCAGGCCTTCGCCGACGCGATCGCGGAGGCGCAGCAGTACGCCACCGAGCACCCCGGCGAGGTCCGCGAGGTGCTGGGCTCCTACACGAACATCGACCCGGCGATCGCGCAGGAGCTGACGCTGCCCGCCTACCAGACCGAGATCGACCGGGACTCGGTCGAGGTGCTGCTCGACCTCGGCGTGGAGGACGGGGTCGTCCCCGAGGGCGTCGACCTGGAGAACGTGTTCGCCGACCTGGAGTGAGCGCCTCCGGCCGGTGCCCGCCCCGCCCTCAGGCCCGGGCGGGCACCAGCCCGGTGTACGCGGCCAGGAAGGCCAGCTGGTCGGCGGCCAGACCCACCGTGCGGCTGACCGCCCGGGCGCCGTGCCCCACCGACAGCTCCCGGCGCAGCACGATCGGCGCCTCCGCCGTCGTCGCGTGCTGCAGGGCCGCGGCCAGCTTGCGGGCGTGCAGCGGGTCGACCCGGGTGTCGGACTCGAAGGTCGTGAACAGCACCGCCGGGTAGTCGGTGCCCTCGACCACCCGGTGGTACGGCGAGTACCCCAGCAACCAGCCGAGCTCGACCGGGTCGGCGGCGGTGCCGTACTCGTCGTTCCAGGTGCGGCCCAGCCCGAACAGCTCGTACCGCACCATGTCCAGCAACGGCGCGCTGCAGACGACGGCGGCCACCAGGTCGGGGTGCTGGGTGGTCATGGCGCCGACCAGCAGCCCGCCGTTCGAGCCGCCCATGACGGCCAGCTGGGCCGGCGCCGTCCAGCCCTCGGCGATCAGGTGACCCGCGGCTGCGGCGAAGTCGTCGAACACGTTCTGCTTGCGTTCCCGCATCCCGGCCCGGTGCCACTCCTCCCCGTGCTCGGAGCCGCCGCGCAGGTTGGCCACCACCCACACCCCGCCGGCGGCCACCCAGGCCAGGGCCTGCGCGGTGTAGGCCGGGGTGAGCGACACGTTGAACCCGCCGTAGCCGTAGAGCACGGTCGGGCGCGGGGTGTCGGGGGTGCCGGTGCCGGAGAGCACGAACAGGTGCACCGGCGTCCCGTCCGGCGAGGTCGCGTGGGCCTCGACCACCCGTACCTCGGGCACCGCGCCGGCCACCGGGGCCTGCTCGTGGCTGGTGAGCGCGGCCGGGTCGGCGGCGTCCCAGCGCAGCACCGAGGGGGGCGTGGCGTAGTCGGTGAAGCCGACCCAGGCGGTCGTGCCGCCCTCCGGGGGTGCGCTGACGCCGGCGACACTGCCCGGGCGCAGGGCCGTCACCTCGGCCAACCGGCCGGAGCCGTCGGCGGCCCACAGCGAGAGCCGGTCGGTGGCGTCGACCGCGTGCACGGCGAGCACCCGCAGGTCGCCGTCCGGGCCGTCGACCAGGGCGACGTCGCCGAGCACCCCGTCGTCGGACTGCGGGACCACCTCGTGCCAGGCCGCCGGCGCCCAGCTGGCCGGGTCGGCCGGGTCGGCCACCACCAGCCGGCTGCGGGGGGCGTCCCGGTCGGTGTGCAGCCAGAGCCGGCCGTCGCGGGCCACCCAGGCCGAGGTCTGCGCGTCCACGCCGACCTGCAGCTCGCGGAGGACGCCGTCCCCGGCCAGGTCGGCCAGCCAGACGTCGTCGCGCGGGGCGGTGCCGACCGAGGCGGAGACGACCAGCCAGCGGCCGTCGGCGCTGGTGCGGGCGCCGAAGTAGGTCGAGGGGTCGCTGCCCTCGCCGTGCACCAGGACGTCGTCGGCGGGATCGCTGCCCACCCGGTGGCGCCACACCCGGCGGTGGAACTGCTCCTCACCGACCGGGACGAGCTCGGGGGCCAGCCGGCGCACGTAGAACAGCTCCTGACCGCCGGGCAGCCAGCCGACGGGGGAGTAGCGGCAGCGGTCGATCGGGCCCTCGACCAGCTCGCCGGTGGCGACGTCCAGGACGAACAGCTGCGACTCCTCGTCGCCGCCGACCGAGATCTGATAGGCCAGCCGGTCGCCCTCCCACGAGGGGGACCAGGCGTCGAGCGTGGTGGTACCGGCCGGGTCCAGCGCTGTCGGGTCGACCAGCACCCGCACGCCCCCGTCGGGCTCGATGACCCGCAGCACGGCGTGCTCCTGGCCGGGGTCACGCCGGGTGGAGAAGGCCCGGCCGTTGCGCCACACCGGGATGCCGACCGCACCGGCGTGCACCAGTTCGGCCAGCCGGTCGGCGAACGCCGGACGGCCGGGGAGGCCGGCGAGGAGGCCGGCGGCCAGCTCGTCCTGGGCGGCGGCCCAGGCCACGGTGCGTGGGTCCTCGGCGTCCTCGAGCCAGCGGTAGGGATCGGCGACCGGGTGACCGTGCAGGTCGTCGATCAGGTCCAGGCGGGGGGCGTCGGGGTAGCGCACGCGCCGACCGTAGCCGCGGCCACCGGCAGCCGTCGGGTCGGTCGATGGCCGAGACCACCGTTGCCAGTGCAGGATGGCAGGTGCCCGTGGGCTGTCGAAGCCGTCGGTGGCCGGGGGCACTCGGAGGTGTCCCGTGTCGATCACCGCACTCGGGTCGTCGTCCGGGCCGGGTCCCGCCGGCTCCCGACGCGACGTCCTCGCCCGTCCGCACACGCCTGCCCCGGCGGCGTGCACGACCGGTGCGACGCTCCTGCTCAACGCCACCTACGAGCCGTTGTGCGTGGTGTCCAGCCGCCGCGCGATCGTGCTCGTCCTGGCCGCCAAGGCGGAGGCCGTCGACGTCACCGACGACGAGGTGCACGCCGAGCGGGTGACCGTGGCGGTGCCGGTCGTGGTGCGGCTGACCCGGTACGTGCGGGTGCCGTACCCGGTCTCGGTGCCGCTGTCCCGCCGCGCGGTCTTCACCCGGGACGGGCAGACCTGCGTGTACTGCGGGGGCTCGGCCACCAGCATCGACCACGTCGTGCCGCGCAGCCGCGGTGGTACGCACACCTGGGACAACGTCGTCGCGGCCTGCCGGCGGTGCAACCACACCAAGGCCGACCGGTCGCTGGCCGAGATGGGCTGGTCGCTGCCCCACCCGCCCGGCGCCCCCAGCGGGGCCGCGTGGCGGCTGCTCGGGCACCGCACCGTCGACCCGCGCTGGCGGGAGTGGCTGGGCATGCCCGACTCGGTGAGCGCCTGACGATCTGCTCGATGCGCTGGGGTAGGCCTCGATGTGCCGAAGGGTGTAGGCACAACTGACATGGACGCGTGGCTCAGCTGGCAGTTGTCGACGAGCTGGTCACCCACTCGGGCGATCCGCGGCAATCGGTCTTGTGCTGAGTCGCCGGACGGATAGGTTCGCCCTCGGCGACGCCAGGTGGGTGTCGCACCCCGCGCGAGAGAGGCGTCCATGCCGTCCCGTACCGAGTCCCGTGGTCTCGTCCGCCGTCCCCTCGTCCGCGGAGGCATCGTCACTCTGGCTGCCGTCGCGTCCGTGGGCCTGGGGGTGTCCGCGGCCGGTGCCGCGCCGGCGAACCCCACGACCACGCTGGCTCCGGAGGCGGTGGACCTGGTCGTCGACCAGCCGCAGAACTTCGGCGAGATGCGGGCCGGGGTGCAGGGCCACCACTCCCCTGGGGTGCTCGAGATGATCCCGGTCGCCTGGGGTGGCACGGTCACGTTCGCCCTGCCGCCGCTACTGGCGCCCACCGGGCCCGGGCTCGAGGCCTCGCTGTACTCGAAGGCCGATCACATGAGCCTGGAGACGCGGACCTACTCCACCGATCCGGCCGTGTCGGCGGACCCGCTGGTGGTCACGGACCTCGGCGGGAGCACCTACCGCGTCGACCTGCCGGCCGACGACGGTGTCAACGGTCCGGCAGCACGACTCAGCCTGACCAACCTGGCGCCGACGCCGGGGAGCTGGAGCACCCTCCTGGGCACGCCGTCCTGGGAGCTCGAGTTCTCGGCCGGCGCACCTGCGGCCGTGACGCTGACCAGCGTCACCTCGGCCACGTCCGTGTTGGGCTGTTCCACCACGGCGTCCCCCACCTGCACGGTGGTCCCGGTCACGGCCGGCACGGCCATGGACGTGGTCCTGCCGGCCTCCTCGCGCGTGACCGAGCTCGGCATCCCCGACCTGGGGGTCAGCGACTTCTCGCTCGAGGACCTCCCGGGCAGCGACCTCATCGCGCAGGCGCGCATCCAGTTGGATCCGACCCTCTCCGCAGACCGGCGGACCGCCACCATGACCATCCCCGCCACGACCAAGCCGGGCCGCTACCAGCTCAGGTCCGTCGCCGGCGGCGGGGTGGGGCAGGTCCTCTCGACCACCTTCTCGGTGGTCGAGGTCGTGGCTCCAGCGGTGAACCCGGGTCTGCGGTCGGAGACCGGTGGCGACACCGGTCCGTCCGTGCTGCTGCCGGTCCTGCTCGGCTCGGTCGGTGCGCTGGCCGTGGGTGGCGCCGTCCGCTCGCGCCGTCGGTCGGTCGTCCAGGGCTGACGTGCGCTCCTCGCTGCAGCTGACCCGACGCACGGCGGCCCTCGCGGGGGTCGCCGTGCTCGGCGTCGTGGCGGTGTTGCTGGCGCTGGTGCTCACCGGCGGTCGGGGCGACGGCGCCGTGCGGGCCGCAGCCGCACCGTCGGTGACCACCTCCGCCCCGGCACCGTCGACGACGCCCGCCGTCCCCACGCCGGAGGCCCCACCCCCCACGCCGACGCCCACACCGACCGCGGAGACCCCGCGGACGTCCTCGGTGCGACTGGAGGTGCCGTCGGTCGACCTCGACGTCCCGGTGTTCCCCTACACGCCGCGGGGCGGTGTCATCGACCCGCCGTCGATGGTCGACGGCTACTGGGTCCAGCCCTACGGCGAGCCGGGCGCCCAGCCGGACAACACGGTCTACATCGCCGGCCACTCGTGGACGAAGGGCGCGGCTGCGTTCAACGCGCTCATGCCCGGCGACCACGGGGCGGGGGTCTCGACCGGGGACGTCGTGACGGTCCGGACCTCCGGCGGCAGCGTCGACTACACGGTCAGCCGCACCGAGCGGTACGACAAGGACGCGCTGCCCGGCGCGACCGACGTGTGGACCGTGATGCCGGGCCGGCTGGTCCTGATCACCTGCTTCGTCGACGACGACGGTCGCACCACCGACGACAACTTCGTCGTCTTCGCCGAGTCCTGAGGGACCTCGCCGTGCGGGCTCAGGTGACCCGGGCGCGCTCGACCGGGTAGCTCTCGTGCGACCCGTCCGCGAGGACGGTGCGCAGCCGGTCCATCGCGTCCCAGACGTCGACGAACCGGGTGTAGAGCGGCGCCGGGCCCAGCCGCAGCCGGTCGGGCGTGCGGAAGTCCGGGACGACGCCGCGGTCGATCAGCGCCTGGGTCAGCTGCCACGCCTGCGGGTGCGCGAGGCTGACGTGCGACCCGCGCCGAACGGCCTCCCGCGGTGAGGCGACGGTGACCCCGTGCCCGGCCAGCCACTCGTCGGCCAGTGCGATCACCAGCTCGGTCAGCGCCCGCCCCTTGGCGGCCAGTCGCTCGATGCCGGCCTCCGCGGACAACCGGGCGCCGACCTCCACCGCCGCCATGGCCAGCACCGGGGGAGTGCCGACGGCGAACCGGTCCACGCCGTCGGCCGGGTCGTACGCCGTCCCCATCGCGAACTGGTCGCGCTGGCCGAACCAGCCCCAGATCGGCTGGCGCAGCTGCTCCTGCAGCTCGCGCCGCACGTAGAGGAAGGCCGGGGCCCCGGGGCCGCCGTTGAGGTACTTGTAGGTGCAGCCGACCGCCAGGTCGGCGCCGGCCGCCGTGAGGTCGGCGGGCACGGCGCCGGCGGCGTGGCTGAGGTCCCACACGACCAGCGCCCCCGCCTCGCGGGCCAGCCGGGTCACCTCGGTGATGTCGACCAGCGCGCCCGACCGGTAGGCCACCTGCGAGAGGACGACGACGGCGACCCGCGCGTCCAGCGCCCCGGCCAGCACGTCCAGGTCCAGGCCGGTGTCGATGTGCGCCTCGACCTCGCGCACCGTCATCCCGCGTGCCTGGGCCACCCCGGCCACGATGTACCGGTCGGTGGGGAAGTCGTCGGCGCTGCAGACCAGCACGTCCCGGCCCGGGCGGGCGTCGGCCGCGGCGACCAGGAGCTTGTAGAGGTCGACGCTGGTCGTGTCGCCGACCAGCACCTCACCGGGCTGCGCCCCCAGCACACCCTCGGCGAGGACGTCACCGATCCGGCCGGACTGCTGCACCCAGTCGCGCCAGGAGCCGACGAGCCCCTGTCCCCACTCCTGCTCGACGGCCCGGGCCACCGCGGCGGGCGTCTCCCGGGGCAGCCGGCCGAGGGAGTTGCCGTCCAGGTAGAGCAGCCGGTCGGGGCCGTCGTCGTCGGTACCGGTGAACCGCGTCCGGAACCCGGCCAGCGGGTCGGTGGCGTCGGCGGCTTCGGCGGCGGCGCGGGAGAGGTCCACGAGGAGATCCTGCCCGTCCCGGCTAGCGTCCGGGTCGTGACCTCCTCGCCCGGAACACGACTGCACGACCTCACCGCGCTCGAGCAGGCAGCCGCGGTCCGCGCGAAGGAGGTGAGCCCCACCGAGCTGGTCGAGCACTCCCTCGCCCGCATCGAGGCGCTGGACCCCGCTGTCGGTGCCTTCCTGACCGTCACCCCCGACCGGGCGCGCGCCGCAGCCGCGGCGGCCGACCGGGCGGTGCTGGACGGCGGGGACCTGCCGCCGCTGCACGGCGTCCCGACCGCGATCAAGGACCTGGCCAACACCGCCGGGGTGCGCACCACCTTCGGCTCGGCGGTGCTGGCCGACTTCGTGCCCACCGTCGACGACGCCGTGGTCACCGCGCTGGCCGCCGCCGGCACGATCAGCCTGGGCAAGACGAACACCCCCGAGTTCGGCTTCCCCTGCTACACCGACAACGACCTCGCCGGCCCCGCCCGGTGCCCGTGGGAGCCCTCGCTCCTGGCCGGCGGCTCCAGCGGTGGTGCGGCTGCTGCGGTGGCCGCCGGGCTGCTGCCGTTCGCCCACGGGTCCGACGGCGGCGGCTCCATCCGCATCCCGGCCGGGATCAACGGGCTGTTCGGCATCAAGCCCAGCCGCGGCCGGGTGAGCAACGCCCCGCTGGGCAGCGAGACCACCGGCCTGGGCGTCCAGGGGCCGCTGGCCCGCACCGTGCGGGACGCCGCGGCGATGCTCGACGCGATGGCCGGGCCGGTGCTGGGTGACCCGTTCTGGGCACCGCCGCCGCCGGCCGGGGAGACCTTCCTCGGCTACGCCGACCGCCCGCCGGGCCGGCTGCGGATCGGTCGCTACCTGGACTCCGGCATGCCCGGCGCCGACCTGGACCCCGAGGTCCGGGCGGCGTTCGAGGACGCCTCCGCGCTGCTGTCCGAGCTGGGCCACGAGGTCGAGGACCTGCCGGCCGCACCGCTCACGCCGGAGGTCTTCCCGGCCTTCGAGGTGGTCTGGGCGTTGTCGGCCACGACGCTGCCGGTGCCGCCGTCCCAGCTGGACCGGCTGCGGCCGCTGACCCGCTTCCTCCGCGACCGGGGGCTGGCGCTCAGCGCGAGGGACGCGATGCAGGCGATGTTCACGTTGCGGGTCTTCGCCCGCCGGTTCATCCAGTCCACCACCCGGTACGACGTGCTGCTCTCCCCGATCTGCACGCTGCCGCCCCAGCCGGTCGGCTGGTTCGACGGGGACGGCGACGGTGCCGCGGACTTCGAGCGGCAGAAGAGGTACGCGGCCTTCCCGGCGGTCTACAACGTCACCGGTCAGCCGGCGGTCAGCGTGCCGCTGTGGTGGACGGCGGGCGGGCTGCCCATCGGGACCATGCTGGTGGGCCGCCCGGCCGACGAGGCGACGCTGATCTCGCTGTCCGCGCAACTGGAGGAGGCGCGGCCGTGGGGGCACCGACACCCCGCGATGTGGTGACCCGTCCTGCCGGGCCGGTGATCGCTCGTCCCGGTAGATTGCGGCCATGCCCGTGCTCGAGACCGTGCTCATCTACGGCGTCATCCCGCTGGTGATCGTGCTGCTGTTCGCTGCGGTGACGCTGTTCCCCGGCCGCGGCAAGGACCAGACCAAGTACCGCCCCGGCCGCCCCTGGGAGCACGCTCCCGTCTGGTACGAGCCGCACCCCGACGTCCCCGGAGTGGTCGGTGGCCACGCCGAGGACGCACCCGGGGCCGGACACGCCGCTCCGCGACTGGGCGCCACCGCCTCGGCGCTGGCCATCGGCCAGCACCCGCACGTGGCCGACTCCGACACCGTCCGGCGCACCGCCGCCGGCGGCGCCCGCGGGACCTGGTGACCCGCCGGTGAGCACCGCGTCGTCCCACGTCCCGTCGCAGTCCGCGTCGCAGTCCGGAGGCACCCCCCAGATGACCCAGCAGCTCAACCGGCAGCCCGCCGCCGACCAGTACGGGCCCAGCGCGACGGAGCAGACCGGGAACAGCTCCGTGATGGAGCCCGGCTCGGGGCCGTTCAGCTACCGCGACCTCGCCCGGCTCGACGAGGCGCTGACCATGTCCTCCCGGGAGACCGGGCTGCGGTTCACCCTCTACGTGGGCGAGCTGGGCTCCGACACCCGGGCCACGGCGGAGGACCTGCACTCCCGCTCCGGCGGTGACACCTCCAACAGCGTCCTGGTCGCCCTCGCGCCGGGGCAACGGGTGCTGGAGATCGTCACGGGCACCGCGGCCGCCCGCCGGCTGCCCGACCGGGCGTGTGCCCTCGCCGTGCTGTCGATGACCAGCCGGCTGGGCGCCGGCGACCTGGTCGGGGCGATCATCAACGGGCTGCGGCAGCTGTCCGACGCCGCCGGTCACCCCGCGCGCCGCAACGCCCACTGAGCACGCGCCCCCGGCAGGGGGCTGAACGCCAGCGGCCCAGGACTCGTCGAGTCCTGGGCCGCTGGCGTTCGACGGGTCCGCCCCTCAGCCGGCGGCGGCGTCCCGCTTGCGCGCCCACAGGGCCCGGGCGATGCCGTCCCGCCCCTCGCTCACCAGCCGGCGCAGCGGCGCGGGGGCACCCTCGTCGGCCAGCCAGGCGTCGGCAGCGGCGAGCGTCCGCTCCTCGACGACCTTCGGGAACAGGTACTCCACGGCGTTCTTGGCGATCTCGCCCGGACGCCGGTCCCACAGCCCGCGGATGTCGGCGAAGTACCGGTCCACGTAGGGGGCGGTGAGCTCCTGCTGGGCCGGGTGCCAGAAGCCGGCGACCATCGCCTCGTGCACGGCGTTGGCGATCGACTCGTCGGTGAACGCCCGCTCCCAGGTCTCCGCCTTCGACTCCGGCGTCGGCCGCAGCGCCCGGGCGGTCGCAGCCCGCCGGGCCCCGGTGGCGGTGGCGTCCCGCTCGGCCTCCGCGTCGATCTCCGCGTCGCCGGCAGCCCCTACGGCGACCAGGCCGTGCAGGAACGCCCAGCGGGCGTCGGTGTCGACCGTGAGGCCCTCGACGGCCAGGGACCCGTCGAGCAGCCCCCGCAGTGCCGCCACGTGCTCGTCGCCGCGGGCCGCGGCCGCCAGGGTGCGCGACCACTGCAGCTGCGCGTCGCTGCCGGGCGCCGCACCGTGCAGTGCGGCCAGCGCCTTGTCGGCCAGCGCCTCCCAGCCGGTCGGCGCCCAGGCCGGGTCGGCGTAGGAGGCCAGCGACGACTGCACGCGGGCCAGCAGCGACTGGACGACGCTGATCTCGGTCTCCGCGTCGACGCCGGCGAGCACGAGCTGGACCCAGTCACGGGCCGCCAGCTCGCCGTCGCGGGTCATGTCCCAGGCCGCTGACCAGCACAGCGCCCGCGGCAGCGAGTCGGGGATCGCGCCGATCTGGCTGCGCAGGGTGGCCAGCGACCGCTCGTCGAGGCGCAGCTTGGCGTAGGTGAGGTCGTCGTCGTTGACCAGCACCAGGTCCGCGGCCGGGTGGCCGACCAGCTCGGTCACCTCGGTGCGTGCCCCGTCGACGTCCAGCTCCACGCGGTGCGACCGGGTCAGCCCGCCGGGGCCGGAGCTGTAGAGGCCGACCGCCAGCCGGTGTCTCCGCAGCACGGGGTGCGCGGGTACGGCGGTCTGCTCGATCGCGAAGGAGGCGTACCGGCCGTCGGCGTCGAGCTCGTACACCGGGCGCAGGGTGTTCACCTGGCTGGTCTGCAGCCACTGCGCAGACCAGTCCGACAGGTCGCGGCCCGATGCCTCGGAGAGCTCGCTGAGCAGGTCGTCGAGGGTGGTGTTGCCGTACTCGTGCTTGCGGAAGTACCGGCGCACCCCGGCCAGGAAGTCGTCCTGCCCGACGTAGGCCACCAGCTGCTTGAGCACCGAGGCGCCCTTGGCGTAGGTGATCCCGTCGAAGTTCACCTCCACCGCGGCGACGTCGACCATGTCGGCCGCGATCGGGTGGGTGGAGGGCAGCTGGTCCTGCGCGTAGGCCCAGGACTTCTCGGTGTTGGCGAACGTCGTCCACGCGGTCGTGTACTCGGTGGCCTCGGCCTGGCAGAGCGTGGAGATGTAGGTCGCGAAGGACTCGTTGAGCCACAGGTCGTCCCACCAGCGCATGGTCACCAGGTCGCCGAACCACATGTGCGCCAGCTCGTGCAGGATCGTCTCGGCGCGCCGCTCGTAGCGCGCGCGGCTGGTCTTGGACCGGAAGACGTAGTCCTCCAGGAACGTCACGCAGCCGGCGTTCTCCATCGCCCCGGCGTTGAACTCGGGGACGAAGAGCTGGTCGTACTTGTCGAACGGGTACGGGTAGTCGAAGACCCGGTGGTAGAAGTCGAACCCGGCCTTGGTGACCGCGAAGATCTCCTCGGGGTCGAGGTGCTGGGCCAGCGACGCCCGGCAGTAGATGCCCAGCGGGATGCCGTCGTGCAGGTCGGTGACCCGGGCGTACGGGCCGGCGACCAGGGCCACCAGGTAGGTGGAGATGCGCTTGGTCGGGGTGAAGTGCACCAGCTGCGAACCGGCCTCGCCGGCCTCGATCGTGCGGTCACCGGTGTTGCTGACGACCTGCCAGTCGAACGGCGCGGTGACGTGCACGGTGAACGTCGCCTTGAGGTCGGGCTGGTCGAAGCAGGCGAACATCCGCTTCGCCTCGGCCGGCTCGAAGTGCGTGTAGAGGTAGACCTGCTCGTCCTCCGGGTCGACGAACCGGTGCAGGCCCTCGCCGGTGCGGGAGTACCGGCAGTCGGCGTCGACGACCAGCTCGTTGGTGGCGGCCAGCCCGGGCAGGGCCAGACCGCCCTCCTCGGTGTAGCCGCTGACGTCGAGCTCGACGCCGTTGAGCGTCGCCGAGCGCACCCGGTCGGCGACGAGGTCGACGAAGGTGTCGGCCCCGGGGGAGCGGGCCTCGAAGTGGATGGTGGTGACCGAGCGGAACGTCTCCTCGCCGGGATGGCCCTGGCCGTCGGTCACGTCCAGGAAGAGGTCGTAGCTGGAGACGGCCAGCAGCGCGGCGCGGGCCGCGGCGTCGTCACGAGTCAGGTTGGGAACTGCCACGCCCCGGAGCCTCCCATGCGGGGACGACGGTCTCCTCCCCGTGTGGTCCCGAGGAGAGCGGGGAACAAGCCGGGGACGGCCCGACTTGGTCGGCCCAGACGACCGGGTGTCGTTCGACCGACCGCCCGGAGCACCGACGACAGACTGAGGAGCACCATGACCGAGGCAGTGCAGAGCTCTCCCGTGAAGGCCCGCGTCGACTTCTGGTTCGACCCGCTGTGCCCGTGGGCGTGGCTCACCAGCCGGTGGGTGCTGGAGGCGGCGAAGGTCCGTGACATCGACCTGCACTGGCACGTGATGTCGCTGTCGGTGCTCAACCGCGGCCGTGACCTGTCGCCGGACTACCAGGAGATGATGGCCAAGGCGATCGGCCCGGTGCGGGTCGCGGTCGCCGCCGCCCAGCAGCACGGCGACGCCGTGCTGGGCGACCTCTACACCGCCATGGGCACGCTGCGGCACCACGACGGCGTGGAGATCGAGGAGATCATCGCCCCGGCGCTGGAGCGGGTGGGCCTGCCCGCCGAGCTGGCCGAGGCGGCCGGCTCGACCGAGTACGACGCGGCGCTGGAGAAGAGCCACCACGAGGGGATGGACCCGGTCGGCGACGACGTCGGCACCCCCGTCATGCACATCGACGGCGTGGCGTTCTTCGGCCCGGTGATCAGCAAGGTGCCGACCGGTGAGGAGGCCGGCAAGGCGTTCGACGGCGCCGTCCTGCTGGCCAACCTGCCCGACTTCTGGGAGCTCAAGCGCACCCGCCTCTCCGGGCCGGACATGTCCTCCGTGCCCGCCGACGCCCTGGAGCTGACCGGCACCCGCTGATCACCCGAGGGGCCGAGATCGCGACTTCGGCCCCCCGCGACGGGGTGCGGCATCCTGAGTCGATGCCGCCCCCCGTTCGTCAGCGCGTCTTCATCACCGGCGCGAGCGCCGGCCTCGGCCAGGGCATGGCCCGGGAGTTCGCCGCCCGAGGCCGCGACCTGGTGCTGGTGGCCCGGCGGCTGGACCGCCTGGCCGAGCTCCGCGACGAGCTGCTGACCTCGCACCCCGGCATCCGGGTCGTGATCGGCGAGCTGGACGTCGACGACCCCGAGGCCGTCGCGGCGACCGTGCCCCGGCTGGCCGCCGAACTGGGCGGCATCGACCGGTTCATCGCCAACGCGGGCCTCGGCAAGGGCGCCCCGGTGGGCACGGGCAAGGCGGGACCGAACCGGCAGGTGCTGGTCACCAACGTGCTGGGCACGCACGCCTGCTGCGAAGCCGCCGTCGAGCTGTTCCGCGCCCAGGGGAGCGGGCACCTGGTGGTCATCTCCTCGGTCGCCGGGGTACGCGGCATGGGCGGCACCCGGACGGCGTACGCCACCTCCAAGGCCGCGGACGCCGTGCTCGCCGAGGGCATCCGCGCCGACCTGCTGGGGAGCCGGCACACCCGCGCGATCCGGGTCAGCACCATCCACCCCGGCTTCATCGAGACCGACATCAACACCGGCCGTCGCGGCCCGTTCACCGTCGACCTGCAGACCGGCGTCACCGCGCTGACCGCGGCGATCGAGCGGGAGCCGGTGCGCGCCTACGTCCCCGAGTGGCCGTGGCGCCCGGTCGCCGGCCTGCTGCGCGTGCTGCCGCTGCCGGTCGTCCGCAAGCTCGCCTGAGAGCCGTCAGGCCGCGGGCGCTGCGGGGACGACGTCCGGGACGTGGCCCGGTCCGGCCACCGCCGGGCGGGGCCGGTCCTGCCGGTGCAGGCGCACCGCCACCAGCGCGACGTCGTCCTCAGGACGGCCGTGCACCAGCCGCTCGAGGACGGCGTCGCACAGCGACCCCAACGGCAGGTGGGCGAGGTCGGCCAGCGCCTCCCGCAGCCGGTCCAGGCCGGCGTCCAGCCCGATGGGGCCCTCGGGCCCACGCTGCTCGATCAGCCCGTCGGTGTAGAGGAACACCGTCGTGTCGCGGTCCAGCTCCGTCACCTGCTCGACGCGCCTCGTGGCCGAGTCCACGCCCAGCAGCAGGTCGGCCCGCCCGCTGTCCAGGGTGGTCACCCGGCCCTCGACGTCCAGCAGCAGCGGCGGCGGGTGCCCGGCGCTGGACCAGCACATCCGGGTGACGCCGCGCCCGCGTTCCTCGTCGGTCTGCTCGAAGCGGGCGGTGGCGGCGGTGGCGATCGTGCCGACGGCCAGCACGTCCATCGCGCGGTCCAGCCCGGCGAGCACCTCGGCCGGTCCCGCGTCGCTGTAGACGGCGATGCCCCGCAGCAGGCTGCGCAACTGGCCCATCGCGGCCGCTGCCTCGATGTCGTGCCCGGCCACGTCGCCGATCACGACCATCGTGGTGCCCCCGGGCTGGACGAACGCGTCGTACCAGTCCCCACCCACCCGGGCGGCCTGCACGGCGGGCAGGTACCGGACCACGACCTCGCTGTGGTCCGGCTGCGGTGGTTCGGTGAGCAGGCTGCGCTGCAGGTGCTCGGCGACCTGGCGCTGCTGGGTGAACAGGCGCGCGTTGTCCAGGGCCGTGCCGGCCCGGGCCGCGACATCGGTGGCGGCGCGCAGCTCCCGGGGGGTCCACGGGGTGGAGCCGACGTCCCGGAACAGGCTGAGCAGCCCCACGGTGCGGCCACCGGCCAGCAGCGGGACGGCGGCGACGCCGCCGGGCCGCAGGGCGGCCAGCAGCTGCTGCGCCTGCGGGGTGACCACCAGTGCGGTGGCGACCGAGTCGACCTGGTCGGCCCGGCCGTCGCCGAGGAGCACCGCCCGACCGCTGCGGATCGCCCGGCGTGCCGGCGAGTCCGCGGCCAGGGCGCCGGTCCGGGACTCGGCGTAGACCTCGGCGGCGTGCTGCATCTCCGGGCGCCGGTGCACCACGGCGAGGTCGTCCAGGGCGCCGCTGGCCGCGTCGTACGTGCTGACGATGACCCAGTCGGCGAGCCGGGGGACGACCAGCCGGGCCAGCCGGCGGACGCCCTCGCCGACGTCGAGGGTGGTGCTCAGCGCGGCGGACGTCTCGGTGAGCAGGTCCAGCAGCTCCACCGCCGGGGCGTCGTCGGCTGTGGCCGGGGAACCTGTGGGTGCCCCGGCGCGGCGTCGCTCGGCGGTGATGTCGTGGAACTCGACGTCCATGCCGTCGGCGGCCGGGCGCACCGACATCCGGTACCAGCGGTCGTGCGGTGGGTAGTACTGCTCGAAGTCCACCGGCTCCCGGGTGTCCATCGTGTGCCGGTAGGCCCGCTCCACGTCGGTGCCCAGGGTCAGCGGGTGGATCTCCCACTGCGTGCGGCCGAGGAGGTCCTCCCGCCGTTCCTGCAGCAGCGTCTCGGCGGCTCGGTTGACGTACACCCAGCGGAAGTCGCGGTCCATGCAGACCAGCGGGATCGCGACCGACTCCGCCCAGGCGCCGGCGCGGCGCGCGTCAGGGGAAGGGTGGGCACGAGGCCGGTCCTGCACGGGGTTCCTCCGGCTCGGCGGGGAGAGCCCGCCGCTGCTCGGATCAGGCACCACAGATCCCATCACACACCACTGACCGCGGTGACGGACCTCGGTCCCTCGTCCGTGGCGTCGTTCAGGCTCGGGTACGGGCGGTCGCCCGGGTGGCCTCGTCGAACGGCGGGTGTGCAGCGGGGTCGGTCAGCCAGGTCGCCAGCTGGGCCAGTTCGTCGCGCTGGGCGGCCACGAAGGCCGCGTCCACCACCCCGCCGTGCCCGGGGACGACCGGCCCGCGCACCAGCTCGAGCAGCGCCGTGACCGTCTGCGCCCACTCCAGCGGGTAGGCGTCCTCCATGGCCGGTGGCGACCCGTCCTCGACCAGGTCCCCGGCGAAGAGGACGTCGTCCACGGTGACCACCAGGTCCGCGCCGGTGTGCCCGCGCCCGAGGTGCCGCAGCGTCACGGTGCGGCCACCCACGTCCAGCCGGGCGAGGTCGTCGACCAGGTGGTCGGGCGGGTCGATCGGTGCGGTGGCGACCAGTTCGGCGGCCGGGTCGCCGTCCTCCCGGAGGCCGGTGACCACCGAGGCGCGCTGTTGCTCACCGGTCGCCTCGAGCTCATCGGCGCAGCGGCGGTGCCCCCAGACGTCGGCCGGCCGGAACGCCGCGTTGCCGAAGCAGTGGTCGTGGTGGGCATGGGTGTTGACGACGGTCCAGGGGTGCGGGGTGACGGCCCGGACCGCCTCGGCCAGGGCTCGGCCCTCACCGAGGTGGGAGCGGGTGTCGATGACCAGGCAGCCGCCGTCGCCGACGACCAGCCCACAGTTGAGGTCGAGCTCGCGGTGTCGGCGGACGAACACCCGGTCGCCGATCTCCCGCCAGCCGGCGGTCACCAGCAGATCCGCATCGGCCGGCCGCGGGAGTCCGCCGTCCCGTCGCCCACCCGCTCGGCGGTGCCGGCGGCCAGCCGCTGGGCCGACCAGGCAGCGGCGCAGGCGTCGAGCGCATCGACGAGCGGGACGCCGGCCGGAGCCCCGGCCAGTGCCTCCTCCACGTCCATGACGGCGCGCAGGGCCCGCAGTCGCTGCACCGTGCCGCGGGCGGTTCCCTTGCGGTCGGTGACCCCGCCGAGCCCGAGCCGGAACGCCAGCTCAGGGTGCACCTCCACCACCCGGTCGGTCGGGGGTTCACCGAGGACCTCGTCCAGGTCCTTGATCGCCGCGACCAGCATGAAGGTCTGCGCGGACGGCGCCCGCCCGTTCGCTGCGGCGCGGCTCAGCTCCCGGGCTCGGGCGTAGTCAGGGGCAGCGAGGACGGCGCGGACCGGGGCGGGGAAGACCGAACTCGCTGCGCCGGTGCGCCGCAGCAGGTCGCGCGCGGCGAGGTCGCAGGCTCGGACGCCGTCCTCCGACAGCCCGATCGGCATGTCGATGGCGACCACCTCGACGTCCGGCACCGCCAGCACCGCCGCCGCGTCGTCCAGCACCCGCAGCTCCACCGTGCGCCCGTCGAGCAGCGCACCGACCCACTTCCCGCGCCAGCCGTCCACCCCGAGCACCGCCACCGGGCCAGCCTGCCAGGAGTCGGTGAGAAGATCGGCACATGCGCGTCTTCCTCGGCACGGACCACGCCGGCCTCGAACTGAAGTCCCACCTGATGCAGGCGCTCGCCGACGAGGGCTTCGAGCCGGTCGACTGCGGGGCCTTCGACTACGACCCGCAGGACGACTACCCGCCGTTCTGCTTCGAGGTGGGGGAGCGGGTCGTCACCGAGCCGGGCAGCCTCGGCATCGTCATCGGCGGCTCGGGCAACGGCGAGCAGATCGCCGCGAACAAGGTGCCCGGGGTCCGCGCGGCGCTGATCTGGAACGAGAGCACCGCCCAGCTGGCCCGCCAGCACAACGACGCCAACGTCGCCGCCGTGGGCAACCGCCAGCACAGCGTGGCGGAGGCGACCGCCCTGGTGCTGACCTACCTGCGTGAGCCGTTCAGCGGCGAGGAGCGGCACTCCCGCCGGATCGGTCTGCTCACCGAGTACGAGCAGAACCGGCAGCGTCCGGCCGGCGGGCTGCCCACCCGCACCCCGTGAGCAGGCGCCGGTGACCGGGGACGACCTGCGCGCCGCGGTCGCCGCGGTCCAGCAGGTGTTCGCCCGGGTGCCCGACGGTGCGGCGGCGGTGCCGACGCTGGGCACCGACGTCGTCGGCGTCGCCGCGCACATCACCTCCTGCCTGACCTGGTACGCCCAGGACCTGGTCGCCGGGCCGGTGGAGGTGAGCGCCTTCGACGTGGTCCGCCGGCCCGATGCCGATCTCGCCGAGACCTGCCAGCAGCTGGGTGCGGCGACCGAGGTGCTGGCCCGGGTGGTCGACGCCGCCGGCCCGGCCGAGCGCGGCGCGCACGACTGGGGCCTGGCCGACGCCTCGGGCTTCGCCGGGATGGGCTGTGCGGAGCTGCTGCTGCACACCGGCGACGTGGCGGCGGACCGCGAGCTGGACTGGACCCCGCCGTCCCCGCTGGCCGAGGCGACCCGGGCACGCCTCTTCCCGTGGGCGCCGGCCGACGCCGATCCGTGGGCGGCGCTGCTGTGGGCCACCGGCCGTGGCGAGCTGCCCGGCCGGGAGCCGGTCACCTCCTGGCGCTGGCACTGCGCCCCGCTGTCGGAGTGGGACGGCACCCAGCCAGCCTGAGGACGCCCCCCGCTCGCGAGTTCGCGGCGACACCCTGCAGCGGGGCCGTCAGAAGGAGTCGGGGCACCAGGGGGCGACCGGCCAGCCGAACGCCGTCGACGCCTGGGTCACTGCGCCCGGGCTGATCTCGGTCACCCGGCCGGCGGCCTGGAGCGAGGCGAGGGAGACGCCGCCCAGGTAGACCGCGGCGAGCGCTTCGACGTCCAGCACCAGGTCCGGGTCGCGGTCGGTGCGGTCACTGTAAGCACCCGCCGGATGGCCCCAGACGTGCCAGCGCCCGTCGTTCCAGTCACAGAACCGATCGCGCACCTCGAAGACCATGTCCAGCGGAGCCGGGTACCGGCGGGCGGACAGCGCGGCGCCCACGTCGACCAGCCGCACCCAGAGCGTGTCGACCGGGCGGGCGTGCCAGGCCCGGCCGTCGACCAGCAGGTGCGGCAGCGCATCGTCGGCAGGCCCCTGCGGGTACTCGATCGTGCGCATCAGGTCGTGCGCGAGCAGGAAACGCCACAACGCGGCGTAGGCGGTCGGGCTGCTCGCCCGGACCTCCTCGACGGTCAGCGTGCCCTCCGGCTCGCTGGTGTCGGTCCAGGCCGCCCGCACCCGGTAGCTGGCGAACCCGGTGACCGTCCCGTCGGCCTCGGTGTGCAACGCCAGCTGGCGGGGCGGGCCGCCGGCGGCCAGGTCGGCGGAGTCGTGCAGCCGCCGTTCCCACCACCGGTCGTCGCGGGCCATGTTCCCCGGCACGAACCGGCGCACCCGCTCGTGCAGTGCCGCGGCCGCCGGGCGGAACTCCTCGACCTCCACCAGCCGCACGGTGCCGGTGCCGCAGTCGACGTCCGGGCGCAGGTGCAGCCGCTCGGTCAGCCCGGTCCAGCCGCCCCGCGAGGCGACCGGGGCGTACCCGAACCGGCCGTAGATCGGCCACTCGGCGGCCCACAGCGCCGCCACCGGCTCGCGGCCGGCCGCGTGCAACTCGCGCAACTGACGTCTCATGACCGCCGTCAGCACCCCGCGTCGCCGGTGGGTGGGGGAGACGGTCACCCAGGTGACGCCGGCGGTCGGCACCACCGCCCCCGGCACGGTCATCTCCAGGCTGTAGATGCCGGCGGTGGCGGCCACCCGCTCGCCGTCGAACAGGGCGAGCGAGCGGTCCAGCTCGGCCGTCGGGGCCGGGGAGTCCATGTAGGGGCCGGCGTGGTCGTGGCCGAAGGTCGTGCGCATGCCGCGGACGAAGCGCGGCCACTCCTCGGCGGTGATCGGGCGGAGCTGGTCGGCGATGTCGGTCACGGGGCGTGTCTACCCGGCGGGGACGACGGTCGGCCAACCAGTTCCGCCCGTGCGCACCGCGCACCCGGGCCTCAGTGGCTGCTGGCCGGCAGCCAGCCCAGCCACCGCGGCAGCCACCAGGTCCGCTCGCCCAGCACCGCCATCGCCGCCGGCAGCAGCACCCCGCGGACCACGGTCGCGTCGATCAGCACCGCGACCGCCAGGCCCACCCCCAGCTGCTTGAACTCCAGCATCGACAGCGTCGCGAAGATGCTGAACACCGCCACCATGACCACCGCGGCGCTGGTGACCACGCCGGCCGAGCGGGAGACCCCGGTCGTCACCGCAAGCCGCAGCGGGATGCCCGCTTGGGCCGCCTCGCGGACCCGGGAGACCACGAACACGTGGTAGTCCATCGACAGCCCGAAGAGGACCACGAACAGGAACAGCGGGATCCAGGAGACGATCGCCCCGGTGGAGGTGAAGCCGAGCAGGCCCTCGGCCCAGGTCGACTGGAAGACCAGCACCAGCACGCCGTAGGCGGCGCCCACCGACAGCAGGGTGAGGACGGCGGCGATCAGCGCCACCGCCAGCGACCGGAACGCCACGGTCAGCACGACGACGGTGAGCGCCAGCACGAACCCGATCACGATCGGCAGCCGCTGCGCCATCGTGTCGCCGAAGTCGACGTCCCCGGCGGTGGTCCCGGTGACCGCGGTGGTCGTGCCGGGCACCGAGCCCAGCGTGGCCGGCACCAGGTCCTCCCGCAGCTGGGTGAGCCCGGCCCGGGCCTCGTCGCTGCCGGCCGCACCGGCGCCCGCCACCGACAGCCGGGCGACCGTGCCGTCGGGGCTGACCTCGAGCTCGCCGGCCGCCGTGGCGTCCGGCAGCCGGGCGACCAGCTCGTCGGCAGCGTCCTGGACGGCGGGCACGTCGAGCCGCTGCTCGTCGGTGCGCCAGACGACGACCTGGTCGGTGCTGCCTTCCTGAGGGAAGGCCGTGGCGATGGCGTCGTAGGCCCGGACCACGTCGCTGTCCCGGGAGAGCGCGTCGATGCCGGGGTTGGAGGTGGCCATGCCGATCGCCGGCGCGGCCACCGCCAGCAGCGTGGCCGCCCCCACCGCCAGCGAGGTCCGCGGCCGGGACACCACCCGCCGGACGACGGCGGACCAGACCCGGCTGTCGTCCGTGCGGCCCACCAGCCGGCCCAGCAGCGGGACCCGCGGCCGCTCGATGCCCCGCCCCAGCAGCGCCAGCGTCGCCGGCAGCACGGTCAGGGAGCCGATCACCGACACCAGCACCACGAGGATCGTGCCGGTCGCGAACGAGGTGAACACCGGGCTCCCGGCCAGGTACATGCCCGCCATCGCCACCGCGACGGCGAGTCCGGAGGTGAGCACGGCCCGCCCGGAGGTGGCCGCGGCCAGCTCGACGGCCAGCGCGGTGGGTGCGCCGTGGCGCCGTTCCTCCCGGGCCCGTCGGACGTAGAACAGCGCGTAGTCGACCCCGACGGCCATCCCGATCAGCAGCACGACGCTGGCGGTGCTGGCGTCGACCGGGGTCAGCTGGGACACGAGGGAGACCAGGCCCAGAGCGCCGCCCACGGCGGTGAGCCCCAGCAGCAGCGGCACTCCGGCGGCGAACAGGGCACCGAAGGCCACCAACAGGACCACCAGGGTCACCGGCAGGCTGAGCAGTTCCGCACGCAGGAAGTCCTCCTCCAGCTGCTCGCCGACGACGGCGTCCAGCGAGCTGCCGCCGGACTCGACGACCTGCAGCCCCGGGTGGTCGGCCTGCACCCCGGCGACCGCGTCGAGCACCGGCCGCACCGCGTCGACGGCCGCATCGTCGGCGGCCGAGCCGGTGCGGTCCCCGACGTCGAGGGTCACCGGCACCAGCAGCGCCGTCCCGTCGGCGGAGGGGACCGGGTCACCGACGTCGGCCACCTCGTCGAGCCCGCTGACGGCGGCGGCGACGTCGGCGGCGGCCGCGGTGCCCTCGACGCCGATCACCGAGCCGTCGCGGGTCTGCACGAGCACCTGCTCGGTCGGCGGGTCGGGGAACCCAGCCCCGTCCAGGACGACGTCGGCCCGGCCGGACTCACCGCTGCCGCTCTGCGCAGCGGTGAGCGTCTTCGTGCCCATGGCGCCGCCGATGACGACGGCCAGTGCGACGGCCAGCACCCAGAGCCCGAGCACGGTCCAGCGGTGGGTGGCGCTCCACCGGGCCACCCGGACGGCGAACCCGTCCCGCGGGGGAGGTGGCGCGGTGGCGGGCAGGGTGGTCATCACGGGGACGCTCACGATGGGGCCTTCCAGCTCGGGCGCCGCAGAGGTGCGGCGTCGCTGGACCGAGCCTCGCGGCCCGAGATGATCATGTCGTTGCTGCTGGCCCCCCGAACGAGGTCGGGCTGGCACCATCTCGGTGGGCCGGTCAGCCCGACGAGGGCTGCGTCCTGTCGGTGGCCGGTGGCACCCTGCCGCCATGGCAGCGACTTCCGACGACGTCCGGACGATCGCCCTGGCCCTGCCGGAGGCCACCGAGCGCCCGGCGTGGGACATGGCCTGCCTGCGGGTGCGCGACAAGGTCTTCGCGTCGATGCCGCCGGCGGAGGAGTGGGTGGCGATCCGGCTGGCGCCCGGGGAGAACGCCGAGCTGGCTGCCGAGCGGCCGGGGGTGTTCTCGGTGCCGCACCACTACCGCAACAGCAGCATGGTCGTCGTCCAGCTCGCGGCCGTGGACCGGGCGGAGCTGGCCGAGCTGCTCACCGATGCGTGGCGGCTGCGGGCACCTGCCCGGCTGCGAGCGGCCTTCGATGCCGCTGCCGGCTGAACCGGTGCGCCCCGCTCAGCTGCGCAGGTAGGCCAGGGTCGCCATCACCCGGCGGTGCTGGTCGTCGTCCTGGGACAGGCCGAGCTTGGCGAAGATGTGCTGGGTGTGCTTCTCCACGGCCCCTTGGGTGACGACCAGCTCGCGGGCGATCGCGGCGTTGGAGTGACCCTCGGCGATCAGCCCCAGCACCTCCCGTTCGCGGGGGGAGAGCGAGCGCACCGGGTCGTCCCGCCGGCGCCGGGCGAACAGCTGGGCGACGACCTGCGGGTCGAGCACCGTGCCGCCGGCCACGACGTCGTCCAGAGCGGTGAGGAAGTGGTCCACCTGCGCGACCCGGTCCTTGAGCAGGTAGCCGACCCCGCCCGCGCCGTCGGCGAGCAGCTCGTCGGCGTAGGCCACCTCCACGTACTGGGAGAGCACCAGCACCGCAGTCCTCGGGACGGCGCGGCGCGCCTCGACCGCGGCCCGCAGCCCCTCGTCGGTGTGGGTCGGGGGCATCCGGACGTCGACGACGGCGACGTCCGGCCGGTGCTCGACGACGGCCCGCACCAGTGACGGCCCGTCGGCGACGGCGGCCACCACCTCGGTGCCCGCCTCGCCGAGCAACCGGACGAGGCCCTCACGGAGCAGCACCGAGTCCTCGGCCAGCACGACCCGCATCCGGGGGCCGCCCCCGGTCACCGGCACGGCAGCTCGCCGATCAGCCGGGTCGGCCCGCCCCGCGGGCTGTCCACGGTCAGCACCCCGTCCACCGCGCGCAGCCGATCGGTCAGCCCGGCCAGCCCGTGGCCGGGAGCCAGCACGGCACCGCCGCGGCCGTCGTCCTCGACGACCACCCGGAGCCGGTCGTCCTCGCAGACAACCGTCACCCGGCTCACCGTCGCCTCGCTGTGCTTGGCGACGTTCGCCAGCGCCTCGCTCACCAGGAAGTACGCGGAGTTCTCCACGGCCGGTGTCAGCCGCTGTCCCGGGGGGAGGGCGACGGCCAGCTCGACCGGCACGGGGGAGCGGGCGGCGAGGGCGGCGAGCGCGGCGGCCAGGCCGCGGTCGGCCAGCACCGGTGGGGCGATGCCGCGGGACAGTGCCCGCAGCTCCTCCAGCGTCTCCCTGGTCTGCGCCGCCGCCTCCTCCAGCGTCGCGCGGGCGCCGTCCGGGTCGCTGTCGACCATCCGGCGGGCCCGGTGCAGGTCCATGCTCAGCCGGACGAGCCGCTGCTGGGGGCCGTCGTGGATGTCGCGCTCGAGGCGGCGCAGGGCGACGGCCTCGGCCGCCACGGCGGCGTCCCGGCCCTCCGACAGCCGGCCGATCTCGGCCTGGGTGGCGGCCCGGGAGGTCAGCAGAACCCGGCCGAGCTGCGCCTCGGCGAGGGCGCACCCCCGGACGACGGCCGGCAGGGTGAGCGCGAACAGCACCCCGATCGCGGTGTAGAGCAGCACCCGGTTGGTGGAGGTGTCGGCCAGCCCGATGAGCTCGGGCAACGTGTAGTTCTCCGCCTGCCCCGACTCGTCGTAGGGGATCGACCAGTCCCACGTCATGGAGGTCAGACCGGCCAGGGCCATCGCCCACCAGACGACCGTCACGACGAAGACCGGGATCGACACGGTGATGTGCAGCACGGCGTGCAGGACGTCGAGCCAGGACTGGGGGTCGCGCAGCGGGGTGATCAGGCGGCGCAGCAGCGGGGCATCCGGCTGCGTGCGCTGGTAGACCGGCCGGGGCAGTTCCCTCCGCAGGACGTCGGGCAGTTGCCTCCGCTCCAACGTCGCGAAGCCGCGGGCGACCAGCAGGGCCAGCACCAGGACCAGGAGCCCGATCCAGATGCCCAGGGTGACCACCCCGACGGTCAGCAGGGTGATCACCAGGACGAACGCGAAGATCGACAACCAGAAGTTGACCAGCACGTAGCCGGTGTCGATGCCGAGCTGGCGCCACCAGCCGCGCCGGGGCTCGTGCGCCACGGGGTGCCCGGCCCGAGCGGGCAGTTCGGCGGTGGTCGTCGTCATGCGGACCAGCCTGACCGGCGGTGACGCGCCGCCCCAGCCCGCTGGCTGGCCGGTGCGGACTCGGGTTGTCCCGACCTGTGCGCGCTCATCTCGGGCGCAGATGCTCCCGGCCCGCCCCGGCCGTGTCCAGGACGTCGACCCGAGCAGCGGGTTTCGCGCCGGCGGCGGACGCATCTACTGTCGGGGTGCCCCCGACCGTGTTCGTGCCCGCCCGCCCCGGGACCCCGGCTCCCTGGTGGCCGCGGGCACAGGAAGTAGCCGATGCGCCGCACCGCAGTCCTCCCTCGTCCCGCTCGCGGTCCCGCCGTCCCGGCGCTCGCCCTGGTCACCGCGCTGGTGCTCGCCGGGTGCACCGGCTCGGACGACGGGGACTCCGGCGGCTCGGCCGACTCGGGGGGCTCGGACGATCCCGCCGTCGCCGGGGCCGTGACCACGGCTCCGGATGCGGCGCGCACGCTCGTGCCCGACGCCGATCCGGTGGCCGCCGCCGTCTCGACCAGCCGGGCGCTGTACGAGAGCTCGGACGTGGCCGTCGTCGCCGGTGGCGGCGATGCGGACGCAGAGCTGCTGGGCGCGGTGGCGGCGGTGGGTCTCGGTGTGCCCCTGCTGCTGGGCTCCGACGACCCCGCCGACGTGCTCGGGGCGGAGCTGGACCGCCTCGGCGTGCAGACCGTGCTCGCCGTCGGCGACGCCGCCGCCGACCTGGTCCCCGGTGGCTCGGACGACGTCGACGTCGTGGCCGTCCCCGCCGACGCCGAGGCGCTGGCGGAGGCGACCGGCCTGGACCTCGCCGAGCCCACGACCGTGCCCGATGCGGAGCGGGCGGCTGCGGTGGCCGGGCTGGCGCCGGACGCGCTGCCGGTCCTGACGGCGGAGGCCCCGCCGGCCCCGGCGAGCCCCGCCGAGACGGCGGCCGAGGGCTCGGAGACCGCTGCGTCCGAGTCCGAGTCGTCGGAGACCGAGTCCGACGCGTCGGAGACCGAGCCGGCGGAGCCGACGGGGGAGCTGCCCGAGGTGCAGCGCCCCGAGGCGCTGGAGGACGTGGTCGTCCTCGCGAGCGGGGACGCGCAGTCGTTGGCCGGGATCGCGACGGCCCGGGCCGCCGGTGCCGAGGTGCTGCTCACCGGCGGGGTGGTCGACCCGCGTGGGTCCGCGGAGGTCGTCGAGCGCCTCGCCACCGAGCCCACGGTCGTCGTGCTGGGTGCCGACCTGGCCGGGGCGCCGGGGATCGACTGGAAGCTGGACACCGTGGCCACCGGCACGCAGCTGCCCGGCGGTGGTCAGCTGCTGTTCCCCGAGCACACGCTGATCGCCCTCTACGGCATCCCTGGCAGCGGTGCCCTGGGCCTGTTGGGCGAGCAGGACCTCCCCGGTGCCATCGCGCGGGCACAGCAGTACGCCGACGAGTACCGGCCGCTGGTGGACAACACCGTCGTCCCGACGTTCGAGATCATCGCTACGGTGGCCTCGGCCTCGGCCGGTCCGGACGGCAACTACTCCGCCGAGCAGGACGTCGAGACGCTGCGACCCTGGGTCGAGGCCGCCGGTGAGGCCGGTCTGTACGTGGTGCTGGACCTCCAGCCGGGCCGTACCGACTTCCTCACCCAGGCCAAGCAGTACGAGCCGCTGCTGAAGCTGCCCTACGTCGGCCTGGCGCTGGACCCGGAGTGGAGGCTGAAGCCGGGTGAGGTGCACCTGCGCCAGATCGGTCAGGTCAACATCGACGAGGTCAACCAGGTGGTGACCTGGCTGGCCGACCTGGTCCGGGAGAACGACCTGCCGCAGAAGCTGCTGGTGCTGCACCAGTTCCAGGTGCGGATGATCGTCGACCGGGAGCGGCTGGACACCTCCCGTGACGAACTGGCGATCCTGGTGCACGTCGACGGGCAGGGCTCCCAGCCGGCCAAGCAGACCACCTGGGAGGTGCTGCACCGCGGCGCACCGGAGCCGCTGTACTGGGGCTGGAAGAACTTCATCGACGAGGACGAGCCGATGATCTCCCCCCAGGAGACGATCGAGACGGTGAAGCCGACCCCGGAACTGGTCACCTACCAGTAGTCCGACTCCTTCACTCTGTCGTAGCCCTCGGGCAGGATCGGCCGGGACGTCGCAGCGCGCCTCGTCCGGGGCCCACCAGGCGACGACGGAGAGCAGGAGTGCTTGCGATGACCGGTGTCGTCACCGAGCGGCCGGGCGCGAGCCCGGCCGCCGCGCTGGAGCCGCGGCTGGCCGAGCACCGGCGCGAGCTCACCGGGTACTGCTACCGGATGCTCGGGTCGTCCTTCGACGCGGAGGACGCGGTCCAGGAGACGATGGTCCGGGCCTGGCGGTCGCTGGACCGGCTGCAGGGCAGCGGGGCACTGCGCTCCTGGCTGTACCGGATCGCCACCAACGTCTGTCTCGACGCCCTCGACGGCCGCAAGCGCCGGGCGCTCCCGGTCGACCTGTCCGACGAGTCCTCGGCCCCCGTGCCGGCGTCGTTGGCCGGGGTGCTGGCCGATGGGGCGTGGGTCGAGCCGGCGCTGGACCGCAACGTCCTCCCCGTGGGGGGCGACCCGGCCGACCTCGCCGTGCAGAAGGAGTCGGTGCGGCTGGCATTCGTCGCCGCGCTGCAGCTGCTGCCGCCGCGGCAGCGGGCCGTGCTGATCCTGCGGGACGTGCTGCGCTGGAAGGCCGACGAGGTGGCGGCGCTGCTCGAGACCTCCGTCGCGGCCGCCAACAGTGCGCTGCAGCGTGCCCGCGCCACCCTCGCCGCGGCCCAGGCCCAGGAGAAGGCACCCGACCGGGACGTCGCCGCCCCGGACGCCGAGCTGCTGGCCCGCTACCTGGACGCCTTCCTGCGCTACGACATCGAGGCCCTCGTCGCCCTCCTGCACGAGGACGCCGTGATGGACATGCCGCCCTACGCGATGTGGCTGCGCAGCGCCGCGGACATCGGCACCTGGTTCGCCGGCCCCGGCGCGGAGTGCCGCGGCTCGCACGTGGTGCCGCTGGAGCTCAACGGGAACCCGGCCTTCGCCCAGTGGCGGCCCAACGGGCCGGACGGCGCGCACCGGCCGTGGGCCGTCCACGCGCTGACCATGGCCGACGGGCGGATCACCCGGATGACGGCGTTCCTGGACACCCGGTTGTTCGACCTCTTCGGCCTGCCGCACGACCCGGCCGTCGCCGACCGGTGAACCCGGCGGACGACGTCGTCCTCGTGGTCGACGAGGACTGAGCGGATGGGCCGGCTCCGGTACGCGGTGACCTGCCGCGACGGCGCGCCACCAGCTCAGCGGTCCGGGTCTCCGGGGCGGACCAGCCCGTTCTCGTAGCCGTAGACCACTGCCTGCACACGGTCGCGGAGGTGCAGTTTCTGCAGCACCCGGCTCACGTGGCTCTTGGTCGTCTGCTCGGCGATGAACAGCTCTGCGGCGATCTCGGCGTTGGAATGCCCGCCCGCCATCAGGGTCAGGACCTCCCGCTCCCGCTCGGTCAGCCCGTTCATCGCCGGGTCGGGCGGTCGGGCGGTGATGCGGGCGTCGACGAACTGCTCGATCAGCCGGCGGGTCACCCCCGGCGCCAGGAGGGCCTCACCGCCGGCGACCACGCGGATCGCCCGCAGGACCTCCTCGGGTTCGCTGTCCTTGAGCAGGAAGCCGCCGGCTCCCGCCTGCAACGCGGCGTAGACGTAGTCGTCGAGGTCGAAGGTGGTCAGCACCACGACCCGCGGCCGGTGGCTGTTCGGCTGGTCTGCGGCGAGCATGCGCCGCGTCGCCTCGAGCCCGTCGAGGACGGGCATCCGCACGTCCATCAGCACGACGTCGGGGCGCAGGCTCCGGGCCGCCGCGAGCGCCCGTTCCCCGTTCTCCGCCTCGCCGACGACGGTCATGTCCTCCTGGGCGTCGACGACGGAGCGGATGCCCAGCCGGATCATCGACTGGTCGTCGACGACGAGCACGCGGATCACGGAGCAGCCCCTGGTCCGGCCGCCACGCCGTGGTCGGGCAGGTCGGTCGCGACGGGGACCTCCGCCGCCAGCGGCAGGTGGGCGTCCACCTGCCATCCGCCACCGGGTACGGGGCCCGCGCTCGACCAGCCCCCCAGCAGCGCTGCGCGTTCGCGGATGCCGATCAGCCCGTGGCGAGCCCGGGTGGGGTCGCGGAGGTCCATGCCCGGACCGGGCGGAGCGACCGGGGAGGCGGTCGGTGGGTTGGTGACCGTCAGCTCGATCGCGTGTCCCTCCGGTGCGAGCCGGACGTCGACCGTCGCCGACGCACCCGGGGCATGCCGGACGACGTTGCTCAGCGCCTCCTGGACCACCCGGTACGCCGCCGCCTGCACGATCTCCGGGACCTCCCGGGTCGCCAACGCCGGGTCCACTGTCAGCCGGCCCGCCGTTCCGCCGCGCGCCGTCCCGGCGATCAGCTCGGGCAGGTCGGCCAGTGTCGCGGTCGGCGTGACCGGGGCGTTCGCCCCGTCGTCCCGCAGCACGCCGAGCAGCTGGCGCATCTCCGCCATGGCGGCCTTGGCCGAACCCGCGATCTGCTGCAGCTCGGCGGCCGCCTCCGGGCCCAGGTCGGGGAGCCGGAAGCGTGCGGTGCTGGCCTGCATGTGCACGACCGACATCGTGTGCGCCACCACGTCGTGCAGCTCCCGGGCGATCCGGGTGCGCTCCTCCACCAGTGCCCGCCGGGCCTGCTCGACCGCCACGTCCCGCTGGGCCGCCGACAGCTCGCCGGCCAGCCGGGACCGCTGCTGCCACACCGACCCGGCCACCAGCACGAGCAGGGCGCTGGCCGCGTAGACCGCGACGGTGATGTCGCCGGCGGTCTCGCTGCCCCACTCCACCACCTGGGCGGCCATCAAGAGGGCGAGGCCCAGGAGCGAAGCTCCCCAGACCCGGGCAGCGAGCCGCCAGCCGCGGGAGACCGCCAGCAGCCCGACGTGCGCCACGAGGAGCAGGACACCGGGGACGGTGAGCGGCCAGGCCTGCCCGTCGACGGGGTCGAGCGCCAGGGCGGTGGCTGCCGCCGCCACGAACTGGACGGCGGTGGCGAGCAGTGGACGGCGCAACGCCAGCGGGAGCGCGAGGCCCTGCGGCAGGTGGATCAGCAGCGCGGCGGTGAACGGCAGCCCGTAGATGCCCGTGGTGGTCGGCAGCTGCAGGAGGACCAGCAGGATCCCGGCGATCGCCGTGCCGGCCGTCCAGGACCTCGCCGGGGCACGGTCGTCCGGCCGGGTCACCGCCATCCGTCCTCCACCTGCCACTTCTCCGCCGTCCGGACGGGCACCGGCCCGCCGGCGATCCCTCCCGCGGGCTCGCCTGCATGCACGCTAGAGCGTCGCGCAGGGACCGTCGTCCCTCTCCCGAGCGGGGGGACCCCCTACCCCGGTACTGGTCCGCGCCCCTGGTGCAGCCACCGCGGAGCCATGCCGAACAGCTCCGCAGGCCGACGACCACGGCGTCCTCGCCGTCCTAGCTTCTCCTCGCCGCCGGAGGGTCCGGCGGTTGATCCGCCCCGTTGCCCGGGGCGGGTCGGGAGGGAGCAGCGACCAGGTGCAGCCCTATCTCGTCCTGGCGCTGCTGATGCTGCTGGAGGGACCGGCCACCACGGTGGCGGCCGGTTCGATGGTCGGCGCCGGTGTGCTGGCGCTGCTGCCCGTGTGGCTGCTGGCCGTCTCCGCCGACGTCGTCGGCGACAGCCTGCTGTTCGCCCTCGGCCGGAGCGGGCGGCACGGGCGCATGCTCCCGCTGCTCGCGCGGCTCGGTGTCTCCGGAGCCCGCGCCGCGCGGCTCCGGAAGGACGTGCGTCGACGCCTCCCTCGCGTGGTGGTCGGCGCGAAGCTGGTCGACATCGGCGCCGTCCCGGCGTTCCTGGCCGCCGGTCTGGCCGGCGTCCCCTACCGCCGCTTCGTCGGCTGGGTCGCGTTCACCAGCTCCGCGCGAGCGGCCGTGCTGGTCGCCCTCGGCCTGCTGGCGGGTCCGCACATCTCGGGGATCGCCAGCTCGCCCTGGGCCTTCGTCTCGCTCAGCGCGGCCCTCGGTGTCGGTGTGCTCGCCGTCTCGTTCGTCGCCAAGAGGTTGTTCTCCCTACGGACTCGAGGAGTTCCCCAGTGAAGATCCTGATCGCCGCCGACACCTATGCGCCCGACGTCAACGGCGCGTCCTACTTCGCCCAACGGCTGGCCGCCGGCCTGGCCACCGAGCACGAGGTGCACGTACTCGCCCCGTCCCGGAGCCACCACAGCACCTCCGCGCAGGCCACCGGAGGCGTCACCGAGCACCGGGTGCGTTCCCTGCCGGTGCTCGTCCGCCGCGGCTTCCGGATCTGCCCGCCCGCCGGGTTGCAACGCCGCGTCCGAGCAGTGCTCCGGACGGTGCGACCGGACGTGGTGCACGTCCAGAGCCACTTCCTGGTGGGACGGGCGGTGCTCCGTGCGGCGCGCGCGCTGGGCATCCCCGTGGTCGCCACCAACCACTTCATGCCGGAGAACCTGCTGCACTACGTGCCCGGTGGCGCCGCCGTCCGGCGCCGGGCGCACCAGTGGGCGTGGCGGGACGCCGCCGGCGTGCTCGCCCTCGCCGACGTGGTCACCAGCCCCACGCCGTTCGCCGCGGCGTTGGCCGAGTCGGCCGGTGTCCCCGGGCCGGTGCTGCCGATCTCCTGCGGGCTGGACCTGGACCGCTTCGCCCCCGGGCGCGACGGTGCCCGGTTCCGCCGCAGGTACGGACTGCCCTCCGTCCCGGTCCTGGCCTCCGTCGGCCGGCTGGACCCGGAGAAGAACGTGCACGAGCTCATCGAGGCGCTCGCCCTGGTCCGGGCGCGGTCGGACCTCCACCTGCTCGTCGTCGGGGACGGTTCGGAGCGCACCAGGCTCGAGGCGCTGGCCGCCGAGCGGGGTGTGGCGGGTGCGGTGACCTTCACCGGCGTCCTGAGCGACGCCGAGCTGCCCGAGGCCTACGCGGCCGCGGACTTTTTCGGCATGGCCGGCACCGCCGAGCTGCAGAGCCTGGTGACCCTGGAGGCGATGGCCACCGGGTTGCCGGTGCTGGGCGTCGACGCCGGTGCGCTGCCGCACCTGGTGCACCACGGGCGGACCGGCTGGCTCTACCGGCACGGCGACGTCGAGGAGCTCGCCGAGCGGCTGACCGCCCTGCTGGACGACCCGGCGTCCGCCCGGCGGATGGGCCGGCGCGCCCGGGCCGTCGCCGCAGAGCACGACCTGGGCGCCACGCTCAGCGCGTTCGTCGGCCTCTACGACGCCTGCCTCCGCTCCCGCACGGCGGACCAGCCCCGCCGCGATGTCCTGGTGCCGACATGACCGCGCTCGCGGCGCCGCCGCGACCCGGGCCGGCGACGGCCGTCGCGGCGGACGTCCACCCGGTCCCGGGAACCAGCAGCCGGTCCGCGCCGTGGTTGCCGGTCGTCCTGCTCGGGGTGGCCGTCGCCGTCCTGGCCGGGATCGGCACCGACGTCGTCGGCGGCGACACCCTCGACGGCATGCTCAGCGACGCCGTGCACCGGCCCGCCGGCGGCTGGTGGCTCGCGGGGTGCATGGTGGGGCTGGAGATCGCGGCGGCCGGTACGGCCCTCGGGGTGCACCGCCGCCTCCCGGCCGGTGCCGTGCGGACCGCGGCGCTCGGCCTGCTGGCCCTGTGGTCGGTCGGCCTCGCCGCGGTGGCCGCGTTCCCCACCGACCTGCCCGGGCTCGACACGACAACGTGGGGACGGGTGCACCAGGTGGCGGCCGCCGTGGCGATGGTGGTGCCGCCGGTCGTCGGGCTCCTGGTCGCGGCGACCTGTTCGCCCCCGGCTCGCCGCGCCCTGCGCGGTGCGGCGGTCGGCCTCGGCGGGCTGGGCGCCTCCTTCCTGGCCCTGCACGTCCCCGTCGTGTTCGCGGGCGCCGATCCGGTGCCGGGCATCGGGCTGGTCGAGCGGCTGCTGCTGGTCGGCACGGCGACGACCGCCGTGCTCGTCGCCGCGGGCCTGGCCGGCATCGAGGCTCCACCGCTCGCCGCCGAGGGAGGTCCCGGGTCGGCCTCGCGCCCTCAACCGCCCTACCAGGTGCTGCGCCGCTGCCGGCTGCAGCGCCTGTCCCACGTCGACCGGGTCACCGGTGAACCGATCCGCCGCTACGAACACCACGGGCCCGGCGCCCTGCTGCATGTCGATGTGAAGAAGCTGGGCAACATCCCCGACGGCGGCGGCTGGCGCTACGGCGGCCGCCAGCAGGCCACAAGAACCGGGCCACCCCAGGCAAGCCCCGCAACCGGCACTTGGCCGGTGCTCAAGGCACGGACAAGGCACGACGATGAGACCTGTTGCGAAATGCCGGGGCCCCGCCGGCGCCCTCCCGGGGACGACGGCCAGGTGTGCTGACCGGACAGGTCGGTCAAGCGGGTACGCGGTGGTCAGCGGTCAACAGGGGTCAGTGCCGCTGAGGCACGGAAGGAGCGGCGCTGCCCGGCTGAGCCGCACAAACGGGCATCCGAGCCGGTCAGGACGTGGAGCGGGTGACCGGGATCGAACCGGCATGGCCAGCTTGGAAGGCTGGGGCTCTACCATTGAGCTACACCCGCATGCTTACCGCGCCAGCCTATCCCGTGCCCGCGCGGCGCTGTCCGCAGGCCGTCGGCCTAGACTCGCCGGTGGCCACGGGGTGTAGCGCAGCTTGGTAGCGCACCTGCTTTGGGAGCAGGGGGCCGCAGGTTCAAATCCTGTCACCCCGACACTGCCGCGAGGTCTGGAAGACTCGCGGGCACGAACGGCCGCCGTCCCCACGGAGGCCGCGCCCATACCCGTCGTACCTGAGGAGCACGCCGCTGTGAAGAGCACCATCGAGAACCTGGGCCCGACCCGGGTCCGGCTCGCGATCGAGGTGCCGTGGAGCGACCTGGACCACGCCTTCGGTGAGGTCTACAAGGAGCTCGGCCGCCAGGTGCGCGTTCCCGGCTTCCGCCCCGGCAAGGTCCCGAACCGCGTCCTCGACCAGCGGATCGGCCGCCCGGTCGTGCTCGAGCAGGTCGTCCAGCACGCCGTCCCGGAGGTCTACTCCGAGGCGATCCGGGAGAACCAGGTCCGCGTCATCAGCCAGCCCGACGTGGAGGTCACCCGGATCGACGACGGCGAGGCCCTCGCCTTCACCGCCGAGGTCGACATCGCCCCCACGCTCGAGCTGCCCCCGCTGGACTCCCTGGCCGTGACCGTCGACGACGTCGAGGTCACCGACGAGGAGATCGACCAGCAGATCACCGTCATGCGCGAGCGCTTCTCCACCCTCTCCGGTGTCGAGCGCGCGGCCGAGGACGGCGACTTCGTCTCCATCGACCTGGAGGCCACGCTCAACGGCGAGGTGCTCGAGGACGGCAGCACCACCGGCATGTCCTACGAGGTCGGCTCCGGCAACCTCATGCAGGGCCTGGACGAGGCCGTGCGCGGTCTCTCCGCCGACGAGAGCGCCACCTTCTCCACGGCCCTCCTCGCCGGCGACCAGGCCGGTGAGATGGCCGACGTGACCGTCACCGTCCGGTCGGTCAAGACCAAGGAGCTGCCGGAGCTGGACGACGAGTTCGCCTCGATCGCCAGCGAGTTCGACACATTGGCCGAGCTGCGCGAGGACGTCCGCACCCGGCTGGCCCGCACCAAGGTGCTGCAGCAGGGCGGGCAGGCCCGCGACAAGCTGGTCGAGCACCTGCTGGAGACCATCGAGGTCCCGGTGCCGGAGAAGCTGGTCGAGCAGGAGCTCAGCTGGCGCAGCCAGGCCATGGAGCGCGAGCTCCAGCAGGCCGGCATGGACTGGGACGCCTACTTCTCGATGGCCGAGGTCGAGAGCCGCGAGGCCTACGACGCCGAGATGCGCGAGAACGTCGAGAAGGCGGTCAAGACGCAGTTCGTGCTCGACTCCATCGCCGACGCCCGCGAGGTCACCGTCGACAACGAGGACCTCTCCGCGCAGATCATGGCCCAGGCCCAGCGCAACCGGGTCAGCCCCGAGCAGTACGCCCAGCAGCTCCAGCAGGGCAACAACATCGCCGAGTTCGTCGCCGACGTGCGGCGCACCAAGGCGCTGGCCCAGCTGCTGGAGGAGACGACGATCACCGACGAGTCGGGCAACGTCGTCGACCTGGAGGCGCTGCGTCCGCGCACCGCCGCCGCCGACTCGGCCGACGCCGAGGACGACGCTGCCGAGGACGACGCGGCTGAGGTCGCCAAGGCCGACGCGGTCGAGGAGACCGACACCGAGGAGACGGCCGGCAAGGCCTGACCCACCGCGACACCCTGCGCCGCCCGTACCCCGTTGGGTACGGGCGGCGCTGTCGTTCCGGCGTGCCGTCCAGGTCGTCGCCTCGCAGGTCGGCGCCGGTGCCGCTGCGCCCACGGCGAACACCGGCCCGCGCCGGGAGGAACCGGTCGGGGGTGCGCGTTAGGGTCGACGTGACACTCAGGCAACCCTGAAGGACGACCACACGAGGCCGCACTGACGACCGGCACCGAGGGTCGTCCGCAGCGTCGTCGGTCGCCCCCGACCACCGGCCAACCCGTTCCACGAGACCGACTGCACCGCAGTCCTACGGAGGTCACCGCACCCGTGAGCAACTCAGACCTGATCACCGCCGGCGCGCCGCTGATGCGCGCCGGCGGCTCGATGATGAACCTCAACGACTCGGTCTACGAGCGCCTGCTGCGTGAGCGGATCATCTTCCTCGGCAGCCAGGTCGACGACGTCATCGCCAACCAGCTCGCCGCGCAGATGCTGCTGCTGTCCGCAGAGGACCCCAAGCGCGACATCCACCTCTACATCAACTCGCCCGGCGGCTCCGTCACCGCCGGCATGGCGATCTTCGACACGATGCAGTTCATCGACTGCGACGTCGCCACCTACGCGATGGGCCTGGCCGCCTCGATGGGCCAGTTCCTGCTCACCGCCGGCACCAAGGGGAAGCGCTACTCGCTGCCCCACACGCGGATCCTGATGCACCAGCCCTCGGCCGGCGTCGGCGGCACCGCCTCCGACATCGCCATCCAGGCTGAGCTCTTCCGGAGCACCAAGGTGCAGCTCAACGAGCTGCAGGCGCAGTTCACCGGGCAGACGGTCGAGCAGATCGAGAAGGACTCCGACCGCGACCGCTGGTTCACCGCGCAGGAGGCCCTCGAGTACGGCTTCGTCGACCACGTGGTGACCCGCGCGGAGTCCATGACCTCGACCGACAACCCGGTCACCGACGGACCGGAGAAGTGACCATGAGCAGCAGCTTCGAGATGCCCTCCAGCCGGTACATCCTGCCCTCCTTCGTGGAGCGCACGAGCTACGGCATGAAGGAGTCCAACCCGTACAACAAGCTCTTCGAGGAGCGCATCATCTTCCTCGGGGTGCAGGTCGACGACGCCTCGGCCAACGACGTCATGGCCCAGCTGATCACGCTGGAGTCCAACGACCCCGACCGTGACATCACGATGTACATCAACAGCCCCGGTGGCTCCTTCACCGCGCTGACGGCCATCTACGACACGATGATGTTCGTCCGCCCCGACATCCAGACCGTCTGCATGGGCCAGGCCGCCTCCGCGGCCGCCGTCCTGCTGGCTGCCGGGACGAAGGGCAAGCGTCTGGCGCTGCCGTACTCCCGGGTGCTGATCCACCAGCCCTCCGGCGAGGCCGGCGGTCAGGTCACCGACCTGGAGATCCACGCCCGGGAGATCGAGCGGGTGCGGGTGCAGATGGAGAGCATCCTGGCCCGGCACACCGGGCAGAGCCAGGAGCAGGTCCGCAAGGACATCGACCGGGACAAGATCCTCACGGCCCAGGAGGCCATGGAGTACGGGATCGTCGACCAGGTCATCCAGAGCCGCAAGCTCAACGCACTGCCGGCCTGACGCAGTGATGGGACGGGCCGAGGGCGCGCGTGTCGCGCTCTCGGCCCGTACCGTTCTCCCATCCGGCGTCCCGCTGTCCTCGCGACTCAGCCGGGTTGCGGGGGAGGGCCGGGGCGGGTGTTACGGGCCGGGCGACCCGGGTGAGTTCCTGCCCGGGAACGTCGGATCAGCCGGGTAGGTTCGGCGAACGCCCGATCCCCGGTCCACGACCGCAGGGGCACCGAACGCCAGCTGGAAGGGCGTCGACGAGGGCATGACACAGCACGAACCAACGGGGCCGCAGCAGCGTCGTCCCATTCGAGGTGGAGGTCAGCCAGGTGGCACGTATCGGTGAGAGCGGCGACCTGCTCAAGTGCTCGTTCTGCGGGAAGAGCCAGAAGCAGGTCAAGAAGCTCATCGCTGGCCCTGGGGTGTACATCTGCGACGAGTGCATCGACCTCTGCAACGAGATCATCGAGGAAGAGCTCTCGGAGTCGTCGGACCTCAAGTTCGACGAGCTGCCCAAGCCCAAGGAGATCCACGACTTCCTCGAGCAGTACGTGATCGGCCAGGAGCAGGCCAAGCGCACGCTCTCCGTCGCCGTCTACAACCACTACAAGCGGGTGCAGGCCGGCGGTACCGACCGGGGCCGTGACGAGGGCGTCGAGCTCGCCAAGTCGAACATCCTGCTGATGGGCCCGACGGGCTGCGGCAAGACGCACCTGGCGCAGACGCTGGCCCGGATGCTCAACGTGCCCTTCGCGATCGCCGACGCCACGGCGCTGACCGAGGCCGGCTACGTCGGCGAGGACGTCGAGAACATCCTGCTGAAGCTGATCCAGGCGGCCGACTACGACGTCAAGCGCGCCGAGACCGGGATCATCTACATCGACGAGGTCGACAAGATCGCCCGCAAGAGCGAGAACCCGTCGATCACCCGGGACGTCTCCGGCGAAGGCGTGCAGCAGGCGCTGCTGAAGATCCTCGAGGGAACGACCGCATCGGTGCCCCCGCAGGGCGGGCGCAAGCACCCGCACCAGGAGTTCATCCAGATCGACACCACCAACGTGCTGTTCATCGTCGGTGGCGCGTTCGCCGGGCTCGACGAGGTCATCGAGGCCCGTACCGGCAAGCAGGGCATCGGCTTCGGTGCCGAGGTGCGCGGCAAGGCCGAGGTGGAGAAGGCCAACGCCATCGCCCAGGTCATGCCCGAGGACCTGCTGAAGTTCGGCATGATCCCCGAGTTCATCGGCCGCCTCCCGGTGATCACCACGGTGCAGAAGCTCGACCGCACGGCGCTGATGAACATCCTCACCGAGCCGAAGAACGCCCTGGTGCGCCAGTACCGCCGGCTGTTCGAACTCGACGGGGTGGAGCTGGAGTTCACCGACGACGCGCTCGAGTCGATCGCCGATCAGGCCATCCTGCGGGGCACCGGTGCGCGTGGGCTGCGGGCGATCCTGGAGGAGGTGCTCCAGTCGGTGATGTACGACATCCCCAGCCGCGAGGACGTCGCCACCGTCGTCATCACCCGCGAGGTCGTGCTGGAGCACGTGAGCCCCACCCTCGTGCCCCGCAAGCCCGCCCGCGCCCCCCGCGAGAAGTCCGCGTAGTCCCAGCACCACCTCCGACGGCCCGTTCCCCAGCAGGGGAGCGGGCCGTCGGCGTTCCCGGCCCCGGTCGGTCGGGGTGATGTGCACTCCAGGCGCGTTCTGGCCGAGGAACCCGCCGTAGCTGCACATCACCGGGCCCGGAGCAGGGCCTCCCGCGCCGCGCAGACGGCCAGGATCTCCCGACGGCACCCAGCCGGGTCGGTCGTCAGCCGGCGGTAGCTGAACCGGAGGACGACCCACCCGCACGCCGCCAGCGCGACGTCCCGTCGGGTGTCCCGCTCTCGTGCCTCGGCGCTCCCGTGGAAGGCCGCGACGTCGAGCTCGACGGCGACCTTCAGGCGCAGGACGGCGGCATCCAGGCGAACCGTGCCGGAGCGCAGCCGGACGGGGTGTTGCTGGACGAACTCGGGCATCCCGGGCCCGCGCAGGACGTGCTGCACTCCCCACAGCTCCAGTTCGCTCTGACTGCCGTCCTCGACAGCGGCGATCAGCTGGGTCAGGGTGCGACGGCCGGGGAGCGCGGGACGCAACTCGACCTGAGACCGGAGGTCCTGGGCTCGGGCTCGCCCGTCGCGGAGGGTCTCGATGACGGCTGCCCGCGCCAGCTCGGGGAGCCGCGGCTCGGCGGGCCGCCCATGCGCCAACCCCCAGGTGTCGACCACAGCGCGGGGCACCGAGGTCACCGGGTAGGGCCCCCAGGCCGCCCGGTCCAGCCGCTGCACACGGTGGCTGGTGACCGCCTGCAGCACCGGGGCACGGCGCCCGGCGGGGATGGACCCGTGGACGTGCCGACGTGCGGACGCCACGCCCCAGACGGTCAGTGCGCTGGTGTGGCTGAGCACCCCGTCCGTGGCCAGGACGGCGGCCAGCGCGCGGACCCGCCACTCGCCCGCGCGTTCAGGGAGGACGACCACCCCCGGGTGCGGGCATTCCAAACGGCCGGCTCTGACCCAGGTCCCGACGGTGTGTCGGTCCACGCGGCCGGCCAGGTCGGCGACGCGCGTGACGCCGTCCCGACCGAGGAGGGCGGCGATGTCGTGGGCCATGCGCGCCACACTCGGTCACCGGTAGCGGCCGATGCGCCGTCGCTCGGCAACTGTGGACGGCCGCGTCAGCTGTGGACGGTGACGATGTGCGACCACGGCGCGTTCCGGCCACTGGACCTGCCGTCAGTGCACATCACCGGCAGGCGCCGCCGGCTGCCGCCCGGGGATCGGGCAGCAGCCGGGCGGCGTCAGGCGGTCGGAGGTGTCTCGGCGAGGACGACGTCGACGCGGAGGGGGCCGTCGCCGGCGACGACGGTCAGTTCCGCGATCCGGCCGGCATCCACCAGGTCACCCCGGGCGGCCTCGACCGCGGCCACGCGTGCCTCGGGCACGGTCACCGTCGTCGTCGCCACGTCGGTGCGCATCGACGTCTTCGCGTCGGACTTCGCCTTGCGGACGAGCGACAGCACCTCGGCCGCTGCCGTCACCACCGCCGGGTCACCACCGGTCGGCAGCTCGGTCGCGGCCGGCCACAGCGCCCGGTGCACCGAGCCGGTCTGCCACCACGACCAGACCTCCTCGGTGACGAACGGCAGCACCGGGGCGAGCAACCGCAGCTGCACCGACAGCGCCAGCGCCAGCGTGGCCTGGGCGGAAGCAGCCGCGGGGCCAGAGCCGTAGGCGCGGGTCTTCACCAGCTCCACGTAGTCGTCGCAGAAGGACCAGAAGAAGGACTCGGTGACCTCGAGCGCCCGGGTGTAGTTGTAGGCCTCCATCGCCGCGGTCGCCTCGTCGACCACCTGGGCCAACGAGGCGAGCAGCCCGCGGTCGATCGGCTCGGTGACCGCCTCGGCCGTCAGGTCGGGAGAGGCGCCCAGCCCCAGCACGAACTTGCCGATGTTGAGCACCTTCATGGCCAGCCGTCGGCCGACCTTCATCTGCGCCTCGTCGAAGGGCGAGTCCGCACCCGGCCGGGCGCCGGCAGCACGCCAGCGCACCGCGTCGGTGCCGTAGCGCTCCAGCACGTCGATCGGGGTGGTCGCGTTGCCCTTGGACTTCGACATCTTCTTGCGGTCGGGGTCGACCACGAAGCCGGAGATGGTCGCGTGGGTCCACGGCACCGCGCCGTGCTCGAAGTGCGCCCGGACGACGGTGGAGAACAGCCAGGTGCGGATGATGTCGTGCGCCTGGGGCCGCTGGTCCATCGGGAAGACGTGCGCGAACAGCTCCGGGTCGGTCTCCCAGCCCGAGGCGACCTGCGGCGACAGCGACGAGGTGGCCCAGGTGTCCATGACGTCCGGGTCCGCCATGAACCCGCCCGGCACGCCCCGCTGCTCGGCGGTGAAGCCCTCGGGGACGTCGGAGGACGGGTCGACCGGCAGCGCCGACTCCGGCGCCAGGATCGGCGCGGAGTAGTCGGGTTCGCCCTCGGGGTCCAGCCGGTACCAGACCGGGAACGGCACACCGAAGAACCGCTGCCGGCTGATCAGCCAGTCGCCGTTGAGCCCCTCGACCCAGTTGTCGTAGCGGTGCCGCATGTGCTCGGGCACCCACTGGATCTCCCGGCCGCGGGCCAGCAGGGCGTCGCGCAGGTCGCCGTCCCGCCCGCCGTTGCGGATGTACCACTGCCGGGTGGTGACGATCTCCAGCGGGCGCTCGCCCTTCTCGAAGTACTTCACCGGGTGGGTGATCGGCTTCGGGTCACCGACCAGGTCACCGGACTCACGGAGCAGCTCGACGATCCGCTGCTGCGCGCTGAAGGAGGTCTTGCCGGCCAGCTCGACGTAGACGTCGGCGGGCACGTCGGCCGGCGGGTCGGCGATGAACCGGCCGTCCCAGCCGATGACGGCGCGGGTCGGCAGCTGCAGCTCGCGCCACCAGGTGACGTCGTTCAGGTCGCCGAAGGTGCAGATCATCGCGATGCCCGAGCCCTTGTCCGGCTCGGCCAGCCGGTGCGCCACGACCGGCACCTCGACGCCGAACAGCGGCGTCGTGACGGTCTTCCCGAACAGCGGCTGGTAGCGCTCGTCGTCGGGGTGGGCGACCAGGGCCACGCACGCCGGCAGCAGTTCGGGGCGGGTGGTCTCGATGAACACCGGGCCCTCGGGGCCGGCGAAGCCGATCCGGTGGTAGGCGCCCGGGCGCTCCCGGTCCTCCAGCTCGGCCTGGGCGACGGCGGTGCGGAAGGTGACGTCCCAGAGGGTCGGCGCCTCCTGCGCGTAGGCCTCACCGCGGGCCAGGTTGTGCAGGAACATCTTCTGCGCGGTGGCCCGCGAGGACTCCGAGATCGTCCGGTACACGTTCGACCAGTCGACCGACAGGCCCACCCGGCGCCACAGCTCCTCGAACGCGTCCTCGTCGACGGCGGTGAGCCGCTCGCACAGCTCGACGAAGTTGCGCCGGGAGATCGGGAGCTGGTCCTTGCCCGGCTTCTCCGGCGGGGTGAAGTCCTCGTCGTAGGGGAGCGAGGGGTCGCAGCGCACGCCGTAGTAGTTCTGCACCCGGCGCTCGGTGGGCAGGCCGTTGTCGTCCCAGCCCATCGGGTAGAAGACGTGCTTGCCGCGCATCCGGTGGTAGCGGGCGACGATGTCGGTGTGGGTGTAGCTGAACACGTGGCCCACGTGCAGCGACCCGCTCGCCGTGGGCGGCGGGGTGTCGATCGCGTAGGTCTGCGACCGGGGGGCGGAGAGCGCGGCGTCCCGGTCGAAGGCGTACGTGTCGCCCTCGGCCCAGCGGGCCACCCACTTGTCCTCCAGCCCGTCGATCGAGGGCTTCTCGGGTACGCCGCCGGTGCTCCCCGGGGGAGTGCTGTCCAGGGATCGGGTGTCGGCAACCATGACTGGCATCCTAGGAGCGATGAGCACCTCCCTTTCCCGTGACCTGGCCCGGGTCGAGCAGGCGCTCCTGGCGCGGTGGCCGGAGAACCGGCTCGAGCCGTCCCTGACCCGCATCTCCGCCCTGGTCGACCTGCTGGGCTCACCGCACCGCGCGATGCCCGTCGTCCAGGTCACCGGCACCAACGGCAAGACGACGACGGCGCGGATGGTCGACGAGCTGCTGCGCGGCTTCGGCCTGCGCGTCGGCCGGTTCACCAGCCCGCACCTGGAGTCGATGCGCGAGCGGATCGTGCTCGACGGCGAGCCGCTGCCGGCCGAGCGCTTCGTCGAGGTCTACGACGACATCGCCCCCTACGTGCAGATGGTCGACGCGGGCAGCGACGTCCCGATGTCCTTCTTCGAGGTGATGGTGGCGATGGCCTACGCCGCGTTCGCCGAGGCGCCGGTCGACGTCGCCGTCGTCGAGGTCGGCATGGGCGGCACCTGGGACGCGACCACCGTCGCCGACGCCCGGGTCGCCGTCGTCACGCCCGTCTCCCTCGACCACGCCGAGTACCTCGGGCCGGACGTCGCCACGATCGCCACCGAGAAGGCCGGGATCATCAAGCCGGCCTCCACCGACGGCGTGCTGCCCGACGGGCGCCCGGACGGCGGCGTCGTCGCGGTGCTCGCCCACCAGCCGGCCGGCGCGCTGGAGGCGCTGGTGCGGCGGGCGATCGAGGTCGACGCGACCGTGGCCCGGGAGGGCACCGAGTTCGGCGTGCTGGAGCGCCGGGTCGCCGTCGGCGGCCAGCAGGTGCGGCTGCAGGGGCTGGGCGGGGAGTACGACGAGGTCTTCCTGCCGCTGTTCGGCGCGCACCAGGCGCAGAACGCCGCCGTGGCGCTCGCCGCCGTGGAGGCGTTCCTGGGTGCCGGGTCGGCCACCGGCCCGGTCGCGCAGGACGTCGTCCGGGAGTCCTTCGCCGCGGTGCGCTCGCCCGGCCGGCTGGAGCGGGTCCGCACCTCCCCGGCGGTGCTGGTCGACGCCGCGCACAACCCGGCCGGCATGGCGGCGACGGTCGAGGCCGTCCGGGAGTCCTTCGACTTCACCCGGCTGGTCGGCGTCGTCGGCTGCGTGCAGGGCAAGGACGTGACCGGCATGCTCGCCGAGCTGGAGGGCCTGTGCGCCGAGCTGGTGGTCACCCAGAACAGCTCGCCGCGGGCGATCCCGGCCGATGAGCTGGGGGCCCTGGCGGTCGACGTCTTCGGTGCCGACCGGGTCAGCGTGCACCCGCTGCTCACCGATGCGCTGGAGTCGGCGATCGAGCTGGCCGAGGCCGGCCCGGACGACGCCCTGGGTGGCTCCGGCGTGCTGGTCACCGGCAGCGTGATCACCGCGGGGGAGGCCCGGGCCCTGCTGTCCGGCGCGCAGCGGTGACGGCACCCGACCCGGTGCGCGCCGGCCGGGCCCTCGGCGGGGCTGCGGCCGCGATCCTGCTGCTGGAGGGGATCGCCGTCCTCTTCGTGCCGCGGGGCATCGCCCAGATCGGAGAGGGGCTCACCGGCACCCGGCTGACCGTCCTGCTCGTGCTGGCGGTGCTGCTGATCCTCGCCAGCGGGCTGCAGCGCCGTCCGCAGGGTCTGGTCATCGGCACGGCACTGCAGGTGCCGCTGCTGCTCACCGGGCTGCTCAGCGGGGCGATGTGGCTGGTCGGCGGCGTCTTCGTGGCGATCTGGCTGTACCTGCTGCAGGTCCGCAAGGAGCTGCTGGGCACGCCCTTCGGGCCGCCGCCGACCGCACCCCCGGCGCCGCCCGCCGGCTGACCGGCGCTACGCCGCCGAGGCGTCCCCGAGCTGACCGCGCAGCCGGTCGGCGTCGGTGCCCAGTTGCTGGAGCACCCGCCGCACCACCGGATCGCCGACGGCGAGCAACCCCGCCAGCACGGCACCGCTGTCGATGACCCGGGCCCGGCGGCGCAGCTTCGACCGCAGGACGTGGCGCAGCGACTCCTCCAGGGCGCGCTTGCTCCCATCGGCGAACGGCAGGTGACCGGACGGCTCGCGGCCACCGCGGTCCAGCGCGCCCGGGCCGAAGGCGGACTCGGCAGCAGCGCGCACCTGGTCCAGGTCGATGCCGATGGCGGCCAGTGCGTCGGCGTCCAGCGCGCCGTTCGAGCGTGCCAGGGCCGCCTCGACGGATCCCAGGTCGGCGCCGGTCGCCCGCAGCGCCTGGCCCCCTCGACCGGGGTCGGCCGTCAGGGCCAGCAGGAGGTGCACCGGCTCGACCTGTTCGGCGTGCAGCCAGCGGGCCTGCGCCTGGGCCATGACGACCACCTGACGAGCCTCTCGGGTGAAGCGCTCGAACACGTCATCGGTCCCTTCTCGAGGTGGCGTGCTTCTTGTGGACGGCCTGCCGGCTGACGCCGAGGGCATCGGCGATCTGCTGCCACGACCAGCCGCGGGCCCGGGCCGAGGAGACCTGGAGCACCTCCAGGCGGTCGGCCAGGTCGCGCAGGGCCCGGATGGCACGGAGCCCGGTGTCCGGGTCGTCGGCCGCGGCGGCGGTGGTGACGTCGGTGGGGGAGGCCATGCCGTCAACCTAAGTTGACGGATCGAGGCTGTCAACTGAAGTTGACGCGCGCTGTCCCGTACGCTCCCGGCCGTGTCTGCACCCACTGCTGAGCGTTCGCTGGTCCTGGTCAAGCCCGACGGCGTTGCCCGCGGCCTGGTCGGCCAGGTCATCGCCCGCCTGGAGGCCAAGGGCCTGCGCCTGGTCGCCGCCGAGCTGCGCACCCTGACCACCGAGGTCGCCGAGGAGCACTACGGGGAGCACCGCGAGCGGCCGTTCTTCGGCTCGCTGGTCGAGTTCATCACCGGGGGGCCGCTGCTGGCCCTCGTGGTCGAGGGGCCGCGGGCCATCGAGGCCTTCCGCGCGCTGGCCGGCGCCACCGACCCGGTGAAGGCCGCCCCCGGCACGATCCGCGGCGACTTCGCCCTCGAGGTGCAGGCCAACATCGTGCACGGCTCCGACTCGCCCGAGTCGGCCGAGCGCGAGATCGCGCTCTTCTTCCCCCACCTCGGTTGAGGGGGGCCTGCATGCGGGTCGACGCCGACCCGCATGCAGGGCCTCCTCTGCCCGGAAGGTCAGAGGTCGGTGTCGGCGGATTCCTCGGGAGAGGTCCAGGCCAGGTGCCAGTAGGTCAGCAGGCCACTGGTGAACCACAGCAGGAACCCGAGGCAGAGCGCCAGCACGATGTGCCCGGTGAGGGCGACGACGGCGACTGCCCCGGTGAACGCCGCGAACGTCAGTGCCACGCTCGGCCAGCCCATCGCGCTGTGCGATCGTTCGCCCAGTCGGCGCTGGTGCTCGTCCAGTGAGCGCGCGTCACGGTCGAGGATGCCGCGGATGCCCAGGTTCAGCAACGAGTGCATCGGGATGAGCGCCAGCATCCCAACGGTCCATGTGCCGAAGAACCACGTCGACCACCCCGTCTCGGTCGCGCTGGCCGCGAGGGTGGCCGCGATCAGTGCCGCCAGGAGCGCCGCCTCGGCGACGACGGCGCGCCGGCGGACCCGGGGGTGTCGGGTCCACCCGTAGCGCTCGTCCTCGAACGTGCGGGCGAGGTAGGTCGGCTCGGGGGAGATGCTCACGACGTCCTCCTGAGGAGTTCCTGGCTGAGTGAGGGCAGGGGGTCGAGGGAGAAGACCGCCTCGACCGGCAGGTCGAAGTAGCGGGCGATGCGCAGCGCCAGCGCCAGGGACGGGCTGTACTCGCCGCGCTCCACGTAGCCGATGGTCTGCGGGTGGACGCCCACGGCCTCGGCCAGTTCCTTCCGGCTGACGCCGCGGTCGGCGCGGAGCACGCCGATGCGGTCGTGCACCTTGTCCGCTTCACTCTTGGGCTGTCGTCCCATGGAAGGAAATGTAGCATTATTTATACGGAATGGTCCATAGGTGTTCGGATGTCGCGGTAGAAGGACCCAGCGTCGCGCGCCGGAGCTCCGGTACGGACGGCGACTCCACGTCGTGCGGCGGCCACCGCCGACCCGCGAGGGGCAGTGGGGCGACACGTCAGCCGTCTACCCTGAGGCGGTCATGACTGTGGAATCGCTATACCCCCGCCTCGAGCCACTCCTCGCCCAGGTGCAGAAGCCGATCCAGTACGTCGGTGGCGAGCTCAACGCCCAGGTGAAGCCGTGGGACGACGTCGCCGTCCACTGGGCGCTGATGTACCCCGACGCCTACGAGGTGGGGCTGCCCAACCAGGGCCTCATGATCCTCTACGAGGTGCTCAACGAGCGCCCCGACGCCCTGGCCGAGCGCACCTACGCCGTCTGGCCGGACCTGGCCGGGCTCATGCGCGAGCACGGGGTCGGCCAGTTCACCGTCGACGCCCACCGCCCGGTGCGGGAGTTCGACCTGCTGGGCGTCAGCTTCGCCACCGAGCTGGGGTACACGAACCTGCTCGAGGCGCTCGACCTCGCCGGCGTCCCGCTGCACGCGGTCGACCGCGACGAGAGCCACCCGGTGGTCGTCGCCGGTGGGCACGCCGCCTTCAACCCCGAGCCGGTCAGCGACTTCGTCGACTGCGCGGTGCTCGGTGACGGTGAGCAGGTCGTCGGGGACATCACCGACGTCGTCGCCGCCTGGAAGGAGCAGGGTCGCCCTGGGGGACGGGTCGAGCTGCTGGCCCGGCTCGCCCGCGTCGACGGGGTCTACGTGCCCCGCTTCTACGCGGTCAGCTACGCCGCCGACGGCACGATCGCCGAGGTGCGGCGCACCCGGGACGACGTCCCGGCAAAGGTCGGCAAGCGCACCGTGATGGACCTCGACGAGTGGCCCTACCCGAAGCAGCCGCTGGTCCCGCTGGCCGAGAGCGTGCACGAGCGGATGAGCGTGGAGATCTTCCGCGGCTGCACCCGGGGCTGCCGCTTCTGCCAGGCCGGGATGATCACCCGCCCGGTCCGCGAGCGCACGATCACCGGCATCGGCTCGATGGTCGACGCCGGCCTCAAGGCCACCGGCTACGAGGAGGTCGGGCTGCTCTCGCTGAGCAGCGCCGACCACTCTGAGATCGGTCAGCTGGCCAAGGAGCTCGCCGACCGGTACGAGGGCACCAACACCGGCCTGAGCCTGCCCAGCACCCGGGTCGACGCCTTCAACGTCACCCTGGCCAACGAGCTCTCCCGCAACGGCCGCCGCTCCGGGCTGACCTTCGCCCCCGAGGGTGGCAGCGAGCGCATCCGCCGGGTGATCAACAAGACCGTGTCCAAGGAGGACCTGGTCCGCACGGTCACCACGGCATACGCCAACGGCTGGCGCCAGGTGAAGCTGTACTTCATGTGCGGCCTGCCCACCGAGACCGACGAGGACGTGCTGGAGATCGCCGAGCTGGCGGTCGAGGTCATCCGTGCCGGCCGCGAGGCCAGTGGCAGCAAGGACATCCGCTGCACCGTCTCCATCGGTGGCTTCGTGCCCAAGCCGCACACCCCCTTCCAGTGGGCGGCGCAGGCCAGCGCCGAGACGATCGACCACCGGCTGCGGATCCTGCGCGAGGCGATCAACGCCGACCGCCGGATCGGCCGCTCCATCGGCCTCCGCTACCACGACGGCAAGCCCGGGGTGATCGAGGGACTGCTGTCCCGCGGCGACCGCCGGGTCGGCCGGGTCATCGAGCGGGTCTGGCGCGACGGCGGGCACTTCGACGGCTGGAGCGAGCACTTCTCCTACCAGCGCTGGGTCACCGCCGCGGCCGAGGAGCTGGCCGCGTTCGGGGTCGACCTGGACTGGTACACCACCCGGGAGCGCACCGAGCACGAGGTGCTGCCCTGGGACCACCTGGACTCCGGGCTGGACAAGGAGTGGCTCTGGGACGACTGGCAGGACGCGATCTCCGAGGACGAGGTCGGCGACTGCCGCTGGACCGGCTGCTACGACTGCGGCGTGTGCCCGACCATGGGCACCGACATCCAGATCGGGCCCACCGGGCGCAGCCTGCTGCCACTGACCCCCGTCGGCCGGTAGTGGCCCGCACCCCGGACGGCCCACCGCCGCCGCCCACCGTGCAGAAGCTGCGGCTGCGCTACACCAAGCGCGGTCCGCTGCGCTTCGCCTCGCACCGCGACCTCGCCCGGGCCCTGGAGCGGGCGCTGCGCCGCGCGCAGGTGCCGATGGCGTTCTCCGCGGGCTTCAGCCCGCACCCGAAGATCTCCTACATGGGCGCGGCGCCGACCGGCGCGGCCTCGGAGGCGGAGTACTTCGAGATCGGGCTCTCCGCACGGCGCGACCCGGAGCAGGTGCGGGTCGCGCTGGACGCCTCGCTGCCCCCGGGCATCGACGTCCTGGAGTGCGTCGAGGCCGTCGAGGGCAGCGGGTCCCTGGCCGACCGCCTGAACGCCACCCGGTGGCGGATCGACCTGCCCGGGGTGGACGCCGACGAGCTCTCCACGGCGGTGCAGGCCTTCCTCGCCCAGGAGGTGGTGCTGGTCGCGAAGCGGACCAAGAACGGCACCAAGGACGTCGACGCGCGGGAGGCGGTCGTCTCCGCCGCGGTCGCTGTTGAGGCAGGTTGTGCCATACTGCTCGTGGTCGTACGGCAGCTCACGCCGACCGTGCGACCGGATGACGTGATGGCCGCTCTGGCTGCCGTCGCCGACCTGCACCCGCCGTTGCCCGCCCGGGCCGTGCGTGAGGCGCAGGGCCGGCTCGACGACAGCGGTGACGTCGCCGATCCGCTGGGGCCCGACCGCGAGGCCAGTTCCCGCTGCCAGGGGGAGCCGGCTCAGGTCTGACCTGGCGGGACCGGATGCGCCGGGCGTCGCCTGCGACACGTCTGCCAGCCGTGGCGCTGCATCACCTGAACTCGGCACCACCTGAACGCGCGAACGACCGCACCACCAGTGTTGAGCACGCTGCACCACCGGGCCCCAGCCGCACCGGCCGGGGCGCGGACCAGACTTCGCGGGCCGGGCAGAACCGCCGCTCCCAGTGGCCGCCCGATCCGCCCAACCCACGTCCCTGCGCGGCCGCCAGTCGGAGACGATCGGCGCCCGGGGACGCACAGGAGGCGAGCCCTTCGTGGCCGACCACAACGACAACGAGAACAGCACCGACACCAGCGCCGCGGACGGATCGGCGCCTCCCGCCGATCTGCTCGGCGACCTCTCTCCAGAGCCGGCTGCGGATGACGGGGCGTCCGCGGAGCCGGACGCCGAGCCATCGGCCGACGACCCCGCCGAGGAGCAGGTCGAGGTCCCGGTGGCCGAGGCGGTCACCCCCCAGCCCGAGCACGAGCTCCCCAGCTTCGGTGCCCAGTTCAGCTCGCCCGAGCCCACCACCGTCACCGCCCGGCCCCGCCGCCGCGCCACCCGGCCGGCCGTGACCGCCGACCCCGACTCGGTCGAGCCCCCGGCACCGCAGCTCTCGCCGGCGGCCCCCGCCTTCGTCAGCTTCGTGGCCCCCGAGCCCGAGGTCGCCGCACCGCGCCGCCGCAGCCGCCGCCCCCAGGCCGAGTCGCCGACCGAGTCGACCGACGCGGACGCCGGCCGGACCGACGACCGCCCGGCCACCGACGAGCGCGACGACGAGCAGGCGCCGCCCCGGCGGTCCCGCAGCCGCCGCCGCAGCGCGGCCGAGAGCGAGCCGGCCGAGGCCGAGACCACCGAGACCACGGAGACCACCGAGACCGACGAGCGGGACCTCGAGGACTCCGACGACCGTGACGGCGAGGACGGCGGCTCCTCGGGCAGCCGTCGTCGGCGCCGGGGCCGTCGGGGCCGCGGCCGCGGACGCACCGGCGAGGACGGCACCGACGGCGACCGCGACGACGAGGACACCGACACCCCGGCCGGCGCCGAGGAGTCCGACGACAGCACCGAGTCCGAGGGCCAGGACGACGACGGCGAGGACGACGACGCCGCCGAGGGTGGCTCGGGTTCGAGCACCCGTCGCCGTCGCCGTCGCCGTCGCCGCGGCAGCAGCGGCGAGAACGGCAGCAGCGAGGACAGCACCGAGGACGCCGACGACCGTCCCGAGCGGGCCGGCCGCAACGGCCGCACCTCCAGCGACGACGACGTCCGCGGCGTGGCCGGCTCCACCCGGCTCGAGGCCAAGCGCCAGCGCCGCCGCGAGGGCCGCGACGGTGGTCGCCGCCGCGCGCCGATCCTGAGCGAGTCGGAGTTCCTGGCCCGGCGTGAGGCCGTGGACCGGGCGATGGTCATCCGCCAGCAGGGGGAGCGCACCCAGATCGCCGTCCTGGAGGACGACGTCCTGGTCGAGCACTACGTCACCCAGGCGCAGGCCACCTCGTTCGCGGGCAACGTCTACCTGGGCCGCGTGCAGAACGTGCTGCCCAGCATGGAGGCCGCGTTCGTCGACATCGGCAAGGGCCGCAACGCCGTCCTGTACGCCGGTGAGGTCAACTGGGACGCCGCCGGCCTGTCCGGGAAGTCCCGCTCGATCGAGACCGCGCTGAAGTCCGGCGACAAGGTCCTGGTCCAGGTGACCAAGGACCCGATCGGCCACAAGGGCGCCCGGCTGACCCAGCAGGTCAACCTGCCCGGCCGCTTCCTGGTCTACGTGCCCGGTGGCTCGATGACCGGCATCAGCCGCAAGCTGCCGGACAAGGAGCGCCAGCGGCTCAAGGACATCCTGAAGAAGATCGTCCCCGAGGACGCCGGCGTCATCATCCGCACGGCCGCGGAGGGTGCCTCGGAGGAGGAGCTCACCCGCGACGTGGCCCGGCTGCAGGCGCAGTGGGAGGTCATCCAGACCAAGGCCTCCTCGACCAGCAACGCGCCGACGCTGCTCTACGGCGAGCCGGACCTGGCGATCCGGGTCATCCGCGACGTCTTCAACGAGGACTTCAAGCGGCTGGTCGTCCAGGGCGCCGACGCCTGGGACACCGTCGAGGCCTACGTCGCGCACGTCTCCCCGGAGCTGTCCGAGCGGCTGCAGCGCTACACCGGCACCGGTGACGTCTTCCGCGACCTGCGGATCGACGAGCAGCTGATGAAGGCGCTGGACCGCAAGGTGTGGCTGCCCTCGGGTGGCTCGCTGGTCATCGACCGCACCGAGGCGATGACGGTCGTCGACGTGAACACCGGCAAGTTCGTCGGGTCCGGCGGCAACCTCGAGCAGACCGTCACCCGGAACAACATCGAGGCCGCCGAGGAGATCGTCCGCCAGCTCCGGCTGCGCGACATCGGCGGGATCATCGTCATCGACTTCATCGACATGGTCCTGGAGAGCAACCGCGACCTCGTGCTGCGGCGGCTCACCGAGTGCCTCGGCCGCGACCGCACCAAGCACCAGGTCGCCGAGGTGACCTCGCTCGGCCTGGTGCAGATGACCCGCAAGCGCGTGGGTCAGGGTCTCCTGGAGGTCTTCTCCGAGCCGTGTGACCACTGCCGCGGTCGGGGTGTCCTGGTGCAGGTCGACCCGGTGGACGACAAGAAGCGGTCCACCGGCAACGGCGGCGGCAACGGTGGGGGCGGCAACGGCGCGGCCGGCAACGGTGGCGGCGGTCGCAACCGGGGTGACTCGGGGAACGGGTCCGGCTCGGGCAGCGGCTCAGGCGGCGGTGCGGGTTCCGACAAGGGCCGGGACAAGGGCCGGGACGACCGGGCAAAGGACGCCGACGTCCCGACCCCCGACGCAGACGAGACGGCGCCCGCGACGGTGGACGCCGCTCTGGCGGGCGACGTGGCCGACGTGCCGGGCGCCGATGCCGCCGAGACCGGCGGCGGTCGCGGGCGTCGCAGCCGGGGTGGCCGGGACCGTGGCTCCCGGGGCGGCAACGCCACCGAGCGCGGTCCGGTGGACGCCGGTTCGCCGGACCCGGCCCCTCAGGTCGACCAGAGCGCGGCAGCGGACGAGGCGGCCCCGGAGACGGCGGACGGGGGCACCGCGACGTCCCGTCGCGAGGACCCGGCCGCGGGCTGGGACGTCGCGGACGCCATGGCGCTGCAGGGCGGAGCGTCCTTCGACGAGCCCGCCGCGGGTGAGCAGGCGGCGGGGGAGCAGACCGCCGAGCCGGCGACCGAGCCGGCCGGTGAGGGCCGTGGCCGCCGCAACCGGGGCCGTCGTGGCCGTGGGCAGTCGGCCGAGGCCCGTGGGGCCGAGGACGCTGCGGTCGCCGAGGCACCCGCCGACGAGGAGCCGCTGCCCGCCGGCGAGACGGCCGTTCAGGTGGTCGCCGAGGAGTCGACGACCGTCGAGGAGTCGACGCCGGACACCGTCCTCGCCGCTGCGGTGGCGACGCCGACGGCTGCCCCGGACGTCCCGGCTGCGGCTGCGGAGCGGTCGGAGCCGACCGTCGTCGGGGCGCCCGAACCGGTCGCCGAGCCGGTGGCCGACGAGGACGTGCCGGTGGTCCGGCCGCGGCGCCGCAGGGCCGCCTCGCGGCCCGCAGGCCCGCCCGCCTGACCCAGGACCCCGGGCAGGGCGCCGCCTCGCCCGGGGGCCGGGTCGGACCGCTCCTACGCGGTTCGACCCGGGCACGGCGCCTCGGGTACGCTGGACGGGTTGCTCCACCACGGGCCGCGCACTCCGGTGCCGCCTGGGGGGCGCGAGCAGCACGTCCAGCACTCGGCCCTCGTGGCGGTCGTGCGCGCAGGACACAGTGCTGGACACATGGAATCGATCGAGGAGTCAGTGGTGTACGCAGTCGTCAAGGCCGGTGGAGCGCAGCACAAGGTGGGTGTCGGTGACACGTTCACCATCAACCGCCTCAGCGGAGAGGCCGGTGACACCGTCACCCTTCCGGCCATCCTGCTGGTCGACGGCGACACCGTCACCGCCGACGCTCAGACGCTCGCCGGCGTCACCGTGACCGGCGAGATCGTCGAGCACGGCAAGGGCCCGAAGATCCACATCCACAAGTTCAAGAACAAGACGGGCTACCACAAGCGCCAGGGGCACCGTCAGCCCCTGACCAGCGTCGTGGTCCGCGACATCACGAAGGGCTGACGACATGGCACACAAGAAGGGCGCATCGTCGTCCCGTAACGGTCGCGACTCGAACGCCCAGCGCCTGGGCGTCAAGCGCTTCGGTGGTCAGGTCGTCAAGGCCGGCGAGATCATCGTCCGCCAGCGCGGCACCCACTTCCACCCGGGTCTCGGCGTCGGCCGCGGCAAGGACGACACCCTGTTCGCGCTCGTGCCCGGCTCGGTGACCTTCGGGTTCCGCCGCGGCCGCCGCGAGGTCGCGATCACGGCCGTCGGCGCCCCGGTTGCCGCCCGTGAGACCGCCTCGGTCTGAGCACCACCCAGCACCACCAGCTCTGACCGGGTGGCGGCGCCGACTCTCGGCGCCGCCACCCGTTGCCCTTTCCGGACAGTTCGGCCGTAACGCAGAGAGGCGGCGATCATGGCCGCTTTCGTCGACCGCGTGACGGTCCACGTCTCGGCAGGCAAGGGTGCCAACGGGGTCAGCTCCGTGCACCGCGAGAAGTTCAAGCCGCTGGGCGGCCCCGACGGGGGCGACGGCGGTGACGGCGGCGACGTCGTCCTCCAGGTCGACCCCAGCGTGCACACCCTGCTGGACTTCCACCACCGCCCGCACCAGAAGGCCGGCAACGGCAAGCAGGCGGCCGGCGACTACCGCAACGGCGGACGCGGGGCCGACCTCGTCCTCGGCGTGCCCTCCGGCACCGTCGTGAGCGTCGGCGGTCAGGTCGTCGCCGACCTGGTCGGGGCGGGTGCCCGGCTCGTGCTCGCCCACGGCGGCAAGGGCGGGCTGGGCAACGCCGCGCTCGCCAACGCGCGCCGCAAGGCCCCCGGCTTCGCGCTGCTCGGCGAGCCCGGTGACGCCGTGGACGCCGTCCTCGAGCTGAAGAGCATCGCCGACGTCGGTCTGGTCGGGTACCCCTCGGCCGGCAAGTCCTCGCTCGTCGCCTCGATGTCGGCTGCCCGCCCCAAGATCGCCGACTACCCCTTCACCACACTGGTGCCGCAGCTGGGCGTGATCCGCTCCGGCGACACGACCTACACGATGGCCGACGTCCCCGGGCTGATCCCCGGCGCGTCCGTGGGCAAGGGCCTGGGCCTGGAGTTCCTCCGGCACGTCGAGCGCTGCGCCGTCCTGGTGCACGTGGTCGACATGGCGACGATGGAGCCCGGCCGCGACCCGGAGACCGACATCGAGGCCCTCGAGCACGAGCTGCGCGAGTACGGCGGCGAGGACCTCGACCTGGTCGGCCGGCTGCGGATCGCCGTGCTGAACAAGATCGACGTGCCGGACGGCCGCGAGCTCGTCGACCTGGTGCGCGCCTCGTTGGAGGAGCGCGGCCTGCAGGTGTTCCCGATCAGCGCGGCCACCGGGGAGGGCGTGACCGAGCTGGGCTACGCGCTCGCCGCCGCCGTCCGGGAGCACCGCGCCTCGCTGCCGGACCTCCCGCCGGCCCCGATCACCATCACCCCGCGCGCCGTCGACGACGGCGGCTTCACCGTCGAGCGCGATCCCCGCACCGACGGGTGGGTCGTGCTCGGGGTGCGCCCGGAGCGCTGGGTCCGGCAGACCGACTTCAGCAACGACGAGGCCGTGGGCTACCTGGCCGACCGGCTCAACCGGCTCGGTGTCGAGGAGGGGCTGGCCAAGGCCGGTGCCGTCCCCGGTGACGCGATCACCGTCGGTGACGTCACGTTCGACTGGGAGCCCACCCTCCCGGCCGGCACGCTCACCATCGAGGAGACCGCGGGCCTGGGTGGCCGCGGTACCGACACCCGGCTGGAGGACAACACCCGGCTGTCGGCCGAGGAGCGACTGCTGGCCAAGAAGGCCCGCCGGCTGCCGTACGAGGTCACCGAGGGCGACGGCTGGGTCGACGCCGGCCTCCTCGACGACACCGACCGGTGACCGCCCGCGCGGAGATCGCCGCCGCGCAGCGGGTGGTGGTCAAGGTCGGGTCCTCGTCGCTGACCACGCTGCCCGGCGGGCTGGACGAGACCCGCCTGCGGGCGCTGGTCGACGTCCTCGGCGCGCTCCGGGCCGCCGGCCGGCAGGTCGTGCTCGTCTCCTCCGGGGCGATCGCCGCGGGGCTGGCGCCGCTGGGGCTGGCCGGCCGCCCCCGCGACCTGGCCACCGCGCAGGCGGCTGCGAGCGTCGGGCAGCTGCGGCTGGTGCAGACCTACGCCGACGCCTTCGCCGCCCACGACGTGACCGTCGGCCAGGTGCTGCTCACCGCCGACGACCTGACCCGGCGCAGCCACTACCGCAACGCGCAGCAGACGATCGAGCGGCTGCTCGCACTCGGCGTGCTGCCGATCGTCAACGAGAACGACACGGTCGCCACCGAGGAGATCCGGTTCGGCGACAACGACCGGCTCGCCGCGCTGGTCGCCCACGTCGCCATGGCCGACGCCCTGCTCCTGCTCTCCGACGTGGACGGCGTCTACGACGGCGACCCGCGCACCGGCCCGGCCGCGCTGGTCGACACCGTGCACGGTCCGGCGGACCTGGCGGCGGTGACCCTCGGTTCGGCCAGCCGCAACGGCGTCGGCACCGGCGGGATGGCCACCAAGGTGGAGGCCGCGTTCATCGCCTCGGCCGCGGGGGTGCCCGTCGTGGTCACCTCCACCGCACAGGCGGCGGACGCACTGGCCGGTGAGCGGGTGGGAACGCTGTTCGCCCCGACCGGGCGGCGTCCCTCGGCCCGGCAGTTCTGGCTCCGCTACGCCAGCCGTCCTCGCGGCCGGGTGCTGCTCGACGAGGGCGCGGTCCGTGCCGTCCGGGAACGGCACGCCTCCCTGCTGGCCGCGGGCATCACCGGGGTGACCGGGGAGTTCCTCGCCGACGACCCGGTGGAGCTGGTCGGCCCGGACGGCGAGGTGGTCGCTCGCGGCCTGGTCGCCTACGACGCCCGCGAGCTGCCGGCGCTGCTGGGCCGCAAGACCGGTGACCTGGACCCCGAGCACCGCCGCGAGGTCGTGCACCGCGACGAGATGGTGCTCGTCGGGCACGCCAGCCGCGGCTGAGAGACTGACCCCGTGACGATCCGTGCCATCCGCGAGATCGGCGACCCGGTGCTGCGCACCCCGGCCGACCCGATCCGCGCCTTCGACAAGGACCTCGCCGCGCTCGTCCGCGACCTGGAGGAGACCGTCGACCACCCCGGCCGGGCCGGGGTGGCGGCGACCCAGATCGGGGTCGGTCTGCGGGTCTTCTCCTACAACGTCGACGGCGTCATCGGGCACATGGTGAACCCGGTGATCGCCGAGCGCAGCGAGGAGATCCAGGACGACGACGAGGGCTGCCTGTCGATCCCGGGGCTCTACGCCCCCACCGTGCGGGCGATGCACTGCGTCGCCGAGGGGTTCGACGTGCACGGTGAGCCGCTCCGGATCGAGGGCAGCGGGCTGCTCGCCCGGTGCCTGCAGCACGAGGTCGACCACCTCGACGGGAAGCTCTTCGTCGACCGGCTGACCGGCGATGCCCGCAAGCAGGTGCTCCGCGCGCTGCGCAGCTGAAAGAGGACCCCGTCCTTCTCCCTCGCAGGCTCGCGGCGGGACCCTGCACGGGGGCCGCGCGTAACCTCGGTGCGTGTCCGACGTCGACTTCCCGCTGATCGGGGCCGCCGCGGTCCGCGCCCGTGCGGCCGCCCGCGTGCTGCGCACCCTGCCCACCGAGACCAAGGACGCCGCGCTCGCTGCGATGGCGCAGGCGCTGCTGGAGCGGGCCGACGAGGTGCTCGCCGCCAACGCCGCCGACGTCGAGGCCGCTGCAGCGGACGGCACGCCGGCCTCGGTGCTGGACCGGCTGCGGCTGGACCCGCCCCGGCTGGCCGCGGTGGCCGACGCGCTGCGGCACCTGGTCTCGCTGCCCGACCCGGTCGGCGACGTCGTCCGCGGGTCGACGCTGGCCAACGGGCTCCAACTGCGCCAGGTGCGGGTGCCGCTCGGTGTGGTCGGGATCGTCTACGAGGCCCGGCCCAACGTGACCGTCGACGCCGCCGGGCTCTGCCTGAAGAGCGGCAACGCGGCGCTGCTGCGCGGGTCCGGCTCGGCGCACCGCACCAACACCGCGCTGGTCGCCGTCCTCACCGAGGCCGCCGAGAAGGCCGGGTTGCCCGCTGGGTCGATCGCGCTGCTGCCGGCGGACCGGGCGTCGGTCGGGGAGCTGCTCAACGCACGTGGGCTGGTCGACGTGGTCATCCCGCGGGGCGGGGCCTCGCTGATCAACCGGGTGGTGCGGGAAGCAACCGTGCCGGTGATCGAGACCGGCGTCGGCAACTGCCACGTCTACGTCGACGCCTCCGCCGATCCGGCGATGGCCGAGGCGATCGTGCTGAACGCCAAGACCTCCCGGGTCAGCGTGTGCAACTCCGCGGAGACCCTGCTGGTGCACCGGGACGTCGCCTTCCTGCCCCGCCTGCTGGCCGCCCTGGCCGACGCCGGGGTCACGCTGCACGGCGACGAGGCCGCGGCCGAGGCCCACGAGGGCGTCGTCCCCGCCACCGACGAGGACTGGGCCACCGAGTACCTGTCGCTGGACATGGCCGTCCGGGTGGTCGACGACCTGCCCGGCGCGCTGGACCACATCAGCCGGTGGGGGAGCGGGCACAGCGAGGCGATCGTCGCCGACTCCGCGCGGGCGATCGCCGAGTTCACCGCCGGCGTCGACGCCGCCGCGGTGCTGGTCAACGCCTCCACCCGGTTCACCGACGGCGGCGAGTTCGGGTTCGGCGCCGAGATCGGCATCTCCACCCAGAAGCTGCACGCCCGCGGTCCGCTCGGGTTGCCGGAGCTCACCTCCACCACCTACGTCGTCACCGGCAACGGCCACACCCGCTGACCGGCCTCTTCGCCCGTCCCCAGCTCAACGAGGAGCCGCATGTCCCGCACGCCCACGCACGCCGCCCAGTTCGCCGACGTGGCGGACGTGACGACGCGGCTGTCGGCCGCGGGGTACCTACCCGACGCCCAGATCGCCACGACGGTCTTCCTGGCCGACCGGCTGGGCAAGCCGCTGCTGGTCGAGGGCCCGGCGGGGGTGGGCAAGACCGAGCTGGCCAAGGCGATGGCCGCCGCGACGGGGTCCGAGCTCATCCGGCTGCAGTGCTACGAGGGCCTGGACGAGGCGCGGGCGCTGTACGAGTGGAACTACAAGAAGCAGCTGCTGCGGATCTCCGCGGCGGGCACCGGCGGCGCCGACTGGGACACCGTGCACGACGACGTCTTCGGTGAGGAGTTCCTGCTCGCCCGGCCGTTGCTGACCGCCATCCGGCGCACCGACCCGACCGTGCTCCTCATCGACGAGACCGACAAGGCCGACGTCGAGGTGGAGGGCCTGCTGCTGGAGGTGCTCAGCGACTTCCAGGTCACCATCCCCGAGCTGGGCACGATCACCGCAACCCGCCGTCCCCTGGTGGTGCTCACCTCCAACGCCACCCGTGAGCTGTCCGAGGCGCTCAAGCGGCGCTGCCTGTACCTGGCGCTGGACTACCCGAGCGCCGAGCGGGAGCGGGAGATCGTGCTGTCCCGGGTGCCCGATCTCGCGCCGGGCCTGGCCGACCAGCTGGTGCGCACCGTCCGGGCCCTGCGGGCGCTGGAGCTGAAGAAGTCGCCGTCCATCTCCGAGACGCTGGACTGGGCGCAGACGCTCCTGGCCCTCGGCCTGGACACCCTGGACGAGTCGGCGATGCGCTCGACGCTGGGCGTGGTGCTCAAGCACGCCAGTGACCAGGCCCGGGCCGCCGCCGAGCTCCGGCTGAACTGATGCCGCCGGGAGCCGCCGTCGAGCCGGGTGGGCTGGTCGGGCACCTCGACGGCTTCGTCCGCGCGGTGCGGGAGGCCGGCGTGCCGGTCGGGATCAGCCAGGCGGTGGACGCCGCCCAGGTGCTCACCGTCGTCGACCTGCTCGACCGGGAGCAGTTGCGGCACGGCCTGGCCGCGGTGCTGCTCCGCCGGGCCGCCCAGCGCGAGGTCTTCGACGTGCTGTTCGACCTCTGGTGGCCGCTGACCGACCGGCCGGTGCCCGTCGCGGACGACGACGGAGCCGGGGACGGCGGCGAGGACGGCGAGCCCGGCACCGACGGCCCCCTTCCGGTGGGCGACCCGGGTGCCCTGGCCGCGGCGCTGCGCGCCGAGCTGCTGCGACTGCTGCTGGAGGGGGACGAGGAGGCGCTGCGCCGATTCGCCCGGCTCGCGGTCGACCAGCTCGGCGCCGGGGCGCCCACCCCCTCGGGACAGTCGTTCTTCAGCTACCGGGTGCTGCGCGCGCTGTCGCCGGACACGCTGGTGGCGCAGCTGCTGGCCGGGATGCTCGCCGACGGTGAGACCGGCGGGCTGGCCGAGCAGGTGGCCCGGTCGACGGCGAAGGAGCGGATCGCGGCGTTCCGGACGGCGGTGGAAGCCGAGGTGCGACGCCGCACCGCCGCGGAGAAGGGGCGGGACAAGGTCGCCCGCAACGCCGTCCGCCCGATGGCCGACCAGGTCGACTTCCTCCGCGCCCAGCAGGCCGACCTCGCCGAGCTGCGCCGAACCGTGGCGCCGCTGGCCCGGCGGCTGGCCGTGCGGCTGTCGGCCCGCCGGCGGCTGGGCCGGGCCGGGCGGCTGGACTTCCGCCGCACGGTGCGCGCCTCGCTGGCCACCGGCGGGATGCCGCTGGTCACGCACCACCGGCCGCGGGCGGTGCACAAGCCCGAGCTGGTGGTGCTCTGCGACGTCAGTGGCTCGGTGGCCGGCTTCAGCCACTTCACCCTGATGCTCACCCAGGCGCTGCGCGAGCACTTCAGCGGCGTGCGGGCCTTCGCCTTCGTCGACTCCACCGACGAGGTCACCCGGTTCTTCACCCCCGGGGCCGACGTGGTGGACGCGATCGCCCGGATCGGCCGGGAGGCGGACGTGGTGAGCTTCGACGGGCACAGCGACTACGGCAACGCGTTGGAGGTCTTCGCGGAGAGGTGGCCGGCGGCGGTCGGCCCGAAGACGTCGCTGCTGGTGCTCGGCGACGGTCGCACCAACTACCGGCACCCGGGTCTGCCGACGCTGGCCGACCTGGTGCGGCGGTCGCGGTCGGCCCACTGGCTCAACCCGGAGCCGCGCCGGCTGTGGGGGAGCGGCGACTCGGCCGCCGACCGGTACGCCGACGTCATCCCGATGGTGGAGGTCCGCACGGCGGCGCAGCTTGCCGACTTCGTCACCACCCTCTGAGCTGGTCCCGGATCGGCCGGGCGGTCCGGGTAGATGACGACACGCCGACGGAATCGTTCCCATGGCGGACCTTCCCTGCGAACCGAGGAACGGGACGGCATCGTCCGCTTCGGGCACGACGGCAGGGTGGACGACGAGGGCGGGGCGCTGGACGCCTCGAGCGTGAGCCCCTCGATGGCGAGCGGCGGCACGGGGGAGCCGGTCGCCGGCCGGCACACACCGGGAGCACCCGGCCGTCGTGCCCCTCCCGCTGGTCGCCGGAGCCGGTGGTCGGACGACCGGCTCCGGCGGGGCCGGGCTAGGCTCGATCGGTGGCAGGACGTCGACTCGGGGTGATGGGCGGCACGTTCGACCCCATCCACCACGGGCACCTGGTGGCCGCCAGCGAGGTCGCCGGGCTGTTCGGGCTCGACGAGGTCGTCTTCGTGCCGACCGGTCAGCCCTGGCAGAAGTCCGACCGGGGCGTGAGCCCCGCCGAGGACCGCTACCTGATGACCGTCATCGCGACCGCCTCCAACCCGCGGTTCTCCGTCAGCCGGGTCGACGTCGACCGGGGCGGGCCGACGTACACCATCGACACCCTCACCGATCTCCACCGCCTCCATCCCGACGCCGAGCTGTTCTTCATCACCGGCGCCGACGCGCTCGCCCAGATCGTGGGCTGGCGGGAGACGGACAAGCTCTTCCAGCTGGCGCACTTCGTGGGCGTCACCCGGCCCGGGTACCAGCTGGCCGACGCCGATCTCCCGCGCGGTGCGGTCAGCCTGGTCGAGGTGCCGGCGCTGGCGATCAGCTCCACCGACTGCCGCGACCGGGTGCGCCGGGGACGGCCCGTCTGGTACCTGGTGCCCGACGGTGTGGTCCAGTACATCGAGAAGCGCGGGCTGTACCACCCCGGCGCGGCCGGGCCCGACGAGCTGCTGCCCGACACCGCCCCGCGGGTCGGTGGCTTCCCGGCCGAGCGGCTCGTGGCCCTCGACCACCGGGAGACCGCGGCCACCGACCACCTTGAGACCGCGGCCCCCGACCTGAGCGACACCCCCACCCCCGGGGACGATCCGTCCCCCGACCTGCAGGAGATCCCCCGATGACCGCCTCGGACGAGGCACGCGAGACCGCGCTCATCGCAGCGCAGGCCGCCGCCGACAAGCTCGCCACCGATGTCTCGATCGTCGACGTCAGTGACCGCCTGGCGATCACCGACGCGTTCGTCCTGACCTCGGCGCCCAACGAACGTCAGGTCCAGTCGATCGTCGACGGGGTGGAGGAGCGCCTGCGCGAGCACGGTGTGAAGCCGGTCCGCCGCGAGGGCATGGCCGAGGGGCGGTGGGTGCTGCTGGACTTCGTCGACGTCGTCGTGCACGTGCAGCACGCCGAGGAGCGCGCCTACTACGCCCTCGAGCGGCTCTGGAAGGACTGCCCGGTGATCCCGTTCACCGACGGCGCGGTCCCTGCCGCCCCGACGCCCGCTGAGCAGGAGGCTGCCGCCGCCGATGAGGGCAGCGGCGAGGACGCCCCGGGCGAGTCCGGCCGGTGACCGGGGGCGCCGACGCCCCGGCAGTGCCCCGGCTGCTCGTGTGGCGGCACGGCCGTACCGAGTGGAACGCCGCCGGGCGCTTCCAGGGCCAGCTCGACCCGCCCCTGGACGCCGAGGGGCGGGCCCAGGCCGCACGCACCGCACCGCACGTCGCCGTCCTGCTGGAGGGCCAGGAGGTGCTGCTGGTCTCCAGCGACCTGCAGCGCGCGGTAGACACGGCTGGGGCACTCGCCCCGCTGCTGGGCGTGCAGCTGCGCATCGACGAGCGGCTGCGCGAGCACGGGCTGGGCAGCTGGGAGGGCCTGACCCGGCACGAGGTGGCCGACCGGCACCCGGGGCAGTACGCCGACTGGATGGCCGGCCGCCCGGTGCCCGAGCGCGGCGGAGAGGCGCAGGCCGACGTCGCCGCGCGGGCACTGGCTGCCGTGGCCGACCTGCCGCCGGCGGCCACGGCCGTGCTGGTGACCCACGGCGGGACGGCCGGCCGGTTGATCGAGGCGCTGCTGGGGCTGGGGGCGGAGCACAAGCGGGTCTTCGGGCCGCTGGGTAACTGCCACTGGAGCGAGCTGTCCTTCCAGGCCTCGGGCTGGCGGCTGATGCGGCACAACCTGTCCGCGCCGACGCCGGAGGGCGTGGAGGGTGGCGCGCGGGCGACCGGTGACCGTGGTCCCTTCCCCGAGCCCTCGGCCACCGACGCCCCCGACGCGCCACGGGCGGGAGCCAGCCCCGAGGAGGGCGCACCGGCGACCGACGCCGACGCCGGCTGACCAGCCACTCCCGCGGCGCCGCGCACCACGCGGCTAGCCTCGCGCCATGTCCGTCGCCGTGGTCACCGACTCGACGGCCTACCTGCCGGCCGACGTCGTCGAGCACTTCGGCATCGAGGTCGTGCCGCTCTACGTGGTGCTCGCCGGGCGGTCCGGCCGGGAGGGCAGCGACGTCACCTCCGCGGAGGTCGCCCGTTCGCTCGCCGTGCGGGGCGGCCACGTCAGCACGTCCCGCCCGACGCCGGGGGACTTCGTGGCCGTCTACCGGCGGCTGCTGGACGGCGGTGCCGACCGGCTGGTGTCGGTGCACCTGTCCGGGGAGCTGTCGGGCACCTGGGACGCCGCGCGGGTGGCCGCGACGCAGGTCGGTGAGCACCTGGTGACCGTGCTGGACTCCCGGTCGGCCGCGATGGGCACCGGGTTCGCCGTGCTGGCCGCTGCCCGGGCCGCGGCGGGGGGCGCCTCGGCCGCCGAGGTGGCCGACGCGGCGCGGCGGACGGCGGCGGCGACCCGCACCTTCTTCGTCGTCGACACCCTGGAGCACCTGCGGCGCGGCGGGCGGATCGGTGCTGCGGCCGCGCTGCTGGGCAGTGCCCTCGCGGTGAAGCCGGTGCTGCACGTGACCGACGGCCAGGTGGTCGCCCTGGAGAAGGTGCGCACCTCGGCCCGCGCGCTCAACCGGCTGGTCCAGCGCGCGGCCGACGTGGCCGGTGACGCGCCGGTGGCGGCGGCGGTGCACCACCTCGCCGCCCCCGAGCGCGCGCAGCGGCTCGCCGACCAGCTCGCCGCCCGACTCCCGGCGCTGACCGAGCTGTACGTCAGCGAGCTGGGGGCCGCCGTCGGGGCGCACGTCGGGCCGGGCGCGGTCGGGGTGGTCGTCGACCCCACGCCGCGGCCGGCGACCGAGGCAGGACAGCGGCCGGAGGACGCCCCACCGCCGGACCCGTCGGAACACGGGCAGGACTGAGGGCGGGAGCTCGGGCACCCGGCCACGGTCCGGTGGTCCCGGCGGTGCGCGGGGGACACCGTCCACAACGGTGCCCGCCGTCCACAACCTGTCCGCGGCCCTCGTCGGGGGCGGCGCCGGCTCCCTAGCGTCCGTGCCGTGCGCCCTCCTGTCCGTCGCAGCGACGACTCCGACGTCATCCGGGCCCGGCTCCGGGCCCTGCTGGCGGAGGGGCAGCCCGGTGGCTGGGTCCCCGACGTGGACGAGCCGGGTGCACCGTCCGACGACGGTGGATGGCCGGACGACGAGGACGACCGGGCGACCCAGCCCGTCGAGGCCGCACACCTGCCCGCGGGACTGGGCCGGCACCGCGCTCCCGGGCGTGCCGCCCGCGTCGACCCCGGTCGTCCGGGCGCCTGGGCGCTGTGGGTGGTCGCGGTGCTGGCGGCGGTCGTCGTCGTCGGCTGGACGTGGGTCGACCGCCCGGTCGTCGACCAGGTGCCGGCCGCTGCGTCGCGCGGTGCCGCGGTGGCCACCGCCGGCCCGGTGCCACCTGCCTCGGCTGCCCCCGCACCCGGCACACCGACCGGCACGGTCGTGGTCTCGGTCGTCGGGTTGGTCAGCACCCCGGGCCTGGTCACGCTGCCGGCCGGGGCGCGGGTGGCCGATGCGCTGGCCGCGGCCGGCGGGCTGTTGCCCGAGGCCGACCCTGCATCGGTCAACGCGGCTGCCGTGGTCACCGACGGCCAGCAGATCGCCGTCGGGGTGCCCGGGGCGGTGACCGGCGCGGAGCCGGCGGGCGGCGCAGCGGCGGGCGGGGCCCTGCTGGACCTGAACACCGCGACCGTCGCTGAGCTGGACGCGTTGCCGGGGATCGGCCCCGTGCTCGCCCAGCGCATCGTCGACCACCGCTCCGCACACGGGCCGTTCACCGACGTCGACCGGCTGGACGACGTCAGCGGCATCGGACCGGCGATCTTCGCAGACCTGGCCGCGCGGGTGCGGGTCTGACCAGGCCAGCGCCGGGTGCCCCGCGCCCGGTCCACCGGGTGCCGGCGACGGAGCGGTGGTCGTGGCTCGACCTCCGGCTCGTCCCACCCGCGGCCACCGTGTGGGTGCTGACCCTGCTGGCACCCCAGCTGCCCGCCGGGCTGCTCCTGCCCCTCGCGGTGGTCGCGGCCCTCGGTGCCGCTGGTCTGCTGCTGGCCGGCGGCCCCGGCCGGGCCGGCACGCTCCGAGGGGTCGCGGCCCGCGGCGTCGTCATCGGGTGCCTGGCCGCGGTCACCGTCACCGGGGCCACCGCGGCGGTCCGGGCCCAGGCGCGGGCGGCGTCACCCCTGCTGACGTTCGCCGACCGCGGATCGGTCGTCGAGGTGGTCCTGGAGCTGACCGACGACCCGCGGCCGGTGGCCGGTGCCGGACCAGCCCGGGTGCTCGTCGACGGCACCGTCTCCCAGGCCGACGGCCGGACCGTGGCCGACGACCCGGTGCTGCTCTTCGGCGAGGCTGAGGAGTGGGCCGGGCTGCTCCCCGGTCAGGCGGTGCGACTCCACGTCCTGGTGCGCCCCGCGGAGCCCGGGGACGACGTCGTGGCCGTGCTGTCGGCGCGGTCACCGCCCGATCCGGTCGGTGGGCCGGGTGTGGTACAGGACGCGGCCGGGTCCCTGCGCGCCGGGCTGGCCGAGTCGGCTGCCCGCACCCTGCCCGACCGCGCCGCCGGCCTGCTGCCCGGCCTCGTCGTGGGCGACACCAGTGGCATGGACCCGATGCTCACCGAGGCGTTCCGGCGAGCGGGTCTGGCGCACCTGACGGCCGTCTCCGGGGCCAACGTGGCGATCGTGGTGGCGCTGGTCCTGTGGCCGCTGCGGGCGCGGGCCGTCGACCGGCGGTGGCAGGCGCTCGCCGCGGGCCTGGCGATCGCCGGGTTCGTCGTCCTCGCCCGCCCAGGGGCCAGCGTGCTCCGGGCCGCGGCCATGGGCGCGGTGGCGGTGCTGGCGCTGGCCTCCGGCCGGGCCCGTGCCGCGGTCCCGGCCCTGGCGGTCACCGTCCTGGTGCTGCTGCTCCTCGCGCCGGGGCTGGCGACCGATCCAGGGTTCGCCCTGTCGGTCTCCGCCACGGCGGCGATCGTGCTGCTGGCGCCTGGCTGGTCCCGTGCGCTCCGCCGCCACCGTGCGCCCCGGCCGCTGGCCGATGCCGTCGCGGTCAGCGCGGCCGCCGGCGTGGTCACCGCACCCCTGGTCGCCGGCCTCTCCGGGCTGGTCAGCCTGGTGTCCCTGCCGGCCAACCTGCTGGCCGCGCCCGCGGTGGCCCCGGCGACCGTGCTGGGCGTGCTGGCTGCCCTGGTGTCGCCCGCAGCGCCCTGGCTGGCCGATGCGCTCACCTGGCTCGCCGGTTGGCCGGTGCGCTGGCTCGTCGTCGTCGCCGAGCGCGCCGCGGCCGTGCCCGACGGCGCCACCGGCTGGCCGGCCGGCACCCGGGGCGCAGTTCTGCTGGCCGTCGTCCTGACCGGCGTGGTCTCGGCCCTGCGGCGCTGGCCCCGGCTGCGCCCACTGGCGCTGGCCGTTCTGGTGGGGGTGGTGCTGATCGGCTGGCCGGTGCGCCAGCTCAGCCGGGGCTGGCCGTTGCCGGACACGGTCGTGGTGGCCTGCGACGTCGGCCAGGGTGACGCGCTCGTGCTGCCGACCGGTCCGGGCGAGGCGGTGCTGGTCGACGCGGGACCGGACCCGGCCCTCGTCGACGGTTGCCTGCGCCGGCTCGGGGTGGAGCAACTGCCGTTGGTACTGCTGTCGCACCTGGATGCCGACCACGTGGGTGGGCTGGCCGGCGCGCTGGCCGGACGGGACGTCGGGGAGGTGGCCACCGGGACGCTGGCGCCCGACGACGAACGGGTGCCCCAGCTGGACCGGGCGGTGGCCGAGGCGGGTGCCCGGCACGCGGTCCTCCTGCCGGGCGACCGGCGCACGGTCGGCAGCGCCGACCTCGAGGTGCTCGCCCCCGATCCGGCCGAGGCCGTCGCCGGGGCCGAGCCCAACGACCTGAGCCTCGTCGTCCGGGCCACCCAGCGCGGGGTCCGGGTGCTGCTCACCGGCGACCTCGGCGCGGAGGCGGAGGCGCGGCTGGTGGCGGTCGGCCTCGACCTGGGCGCCGACGTGTTCAAGGTGCCGCACCACGGCAGCGCGGACGCCGATCCCGGCTTCCTCGCCGCCAGCGGGGCGGCCGTCGCGCTGATCTCGGTGGGCGCGGACAACAGCTACGGCCACCCGACCCGGCGGCTGCTGGACTGGCTGGCCGACGCCGGCATGCGCATCCACCGGACCGACCGGGACGGCGACGTGGCGGTGGTCGGCCGGGCGGGGGAGTGGGGAGTGGCGGTGCGGGGGCCGGACGCCGTGCTGCGTGCCACCGCCGCGGCCGAGCCACCCGCCCCGGGCACGTCGGGTGCGCCGCGACCGGGCGGAGGAGCGTCCCGGACCCGTCGGCGCCCCGTGGCAGCATGGCCCCGTGGCAACAGCGGCACCTCCGGCTCCGACCTCCCGGCTCCGGGTCGTGGTGGGCGAGGAGGAGCTGCTGCGCGCGCGGGCGGTCTCCGCCGTGCGCGCGGCGGTCCGCGAGCGCCACCCCGACAGTGAGGAGCACGAGCTCCCCGCGGCCGGGCTGGCGGTCGGCCAGCTGGCCGACGTGCTCGCGCCCTCCCTGTTCGGCGGACACCGGCTGGTCGTCGTCACCGGGGTGCAGGAGTCCGCAGCGGCGCTGGCCGACTCCCTCGTGAGCTACACCAAGGAGCCGGACCCGGAGCTCACGCTGGTCGTCGTGCACAACGGCGGGAAGCGCAACGAGGCACTGCTGAAGGCGTTCAAGGCAGCCGGTGCGGCGGTCGACGAGTGCCCGAAGATCAGCTCGGCGGGGGAACGGGTCGCCTTCGTGCGCAACGAGGTGCGGTTCGCCGGCGGCAAGATCACCCCGGATGCGGTGACCGCGTTGCTGGACGCGGTGGGCAACGACCTCCGCGGGCTGTCGGCCGCCGCCAGCCAGCTGGTGTCGGACTTCGGTGGGGTCATCGACGCCGACGCCGTCGCCCGCTTCCACCGGGGCCAGGCCGAGGTCACCGGGTTCACCGTCGCCGAACGGGTGCTGGTCGGTGACATGGCCGGCTCGGTGGAGATGCTGCGGTGGGCGCTGGACCGCGGGGTGGCCCACGTGCTGATCGCCGACGCGCTGGCCGACGGGGTGCGCACTGCGGCCCGGGTCGCCTCGCTGAACACCACCAACATCGGTGAGCTGGCCCGCCAGCTCAAGCTCCCGCCGTGGAAGGTGAAGAAGGCGCAGGCGCAGGCGAGGGGCTGGAGCATCGACGCGCTGCAGCAGGCGATCGGGGTGGTCGCCGAGCTCAACGCCGACGTGAAGGGTGCTGCCGCCAGTGCCGACTACGCGCTGGAACGGGCGGTCCGCCGGATCGTGGGCATCCGCGCGGCCGCGGCCGGCGGTCGGGCCCGCGCGCTGCGCTGACGTCCCGAGTCCACCACTGGGGCCGGCCCCGCGTCGTGGCCGACGGCTCGCCGGGCCCGAGCTGGGTGCCCGGAGGACGAGATGTGGCCAGAGACGCCACGAGCCCCCTCCCAGCGGGGAGGGGGCTCGTCGCGGAGCGGGTGCGCGCAGCTCAGAGGCTGGCGACCTTCTTGGCCAGCGCCGACTTGCGGTTCGCCGCCTGGTTCTTGTGGATGACGCCCTTGCTGGCCGCCTTGTCCAGTGCCTTCGAGGCGGTCGCGAGGGCGGCCTCGGCCGCTGCCTTGTCCCCGGCGTCGGCGGCCGTGCGGAAACGCCGCACCTGCGTCTTCAGGGCGGACCGGACAGCGACGTTGCGCTGACGAGCGATCTCGTTGGTCTTGATCCGCTTGATCTGGGACTTGATGTTCGCCACGCGTGAGCCTCGGATGTGTCGCAGGGAGGTGTACTTCTGACAGTGCGTCCACGGCACAACGAAGCGCAGCGCGGACCGGCCTCACAAGATACCAGCCCACAGCTCACCGGTCGCATCCGCGGCTGACGGCCTCCTCTGCCAGCCGGCTCCGCGCCCAGTGCAGCGCGACGCCGTGGAACCGGCGCTGGAACGCACGCAGCGTCGGGATCCCCGGGGGAGCGGGCGCACGCATGGTGAGGGCCCACATGCCGGTGAGCACCAGGAGGAGGTCGGTGACGTCGGCGGGGTCCGCGGCGGCCACGGCCGGCAGGCCGGTGGCCAGGGTGGCCGGGTCCAGCCCGCCGTGCACCGCCATGTCCAGCGACAGCAGCACCGGGTCGACCCACGCCGGACCCCGGGCGGCCCACGCCCAGTCGAGCAGGACGAGTTCGCCGTCCGGACGGAGCAGCAGGTTGTCCGCGCGGAGGTCCAGGTGCACGAGCGTGTCCCCGGTCAGCCCGCCGCGGCCGGCGAGCCGCGCGGGGACCTCGGCCAGCCAGTCGAGCCGGTCGGCCTCCCAGGGGTCGAGGTCAGCAGGTGGGTCCGCTCGCAGCAGCGGCCAGGCGGTCAGTTCCTGGGTGAGCCGGTCGTCCAGGGACGGGAGTTCCGCCACCGGGCAGGGGGTGGCCCGTTCGGCGAACGAGCTGACGCCGGTGAGCACCCGGGTCGCCGTCGCCGCCGTCCAGGGCAGGGTCGGGCAGGCGCCGTCGACCTCGTCGAACACCAGGGCCACCCACTCGTCGGCGTCCTCGGCCCACTCCAGGTGTGCGCGCAGTCGTGGGGCCGGGAGCCCGGCGGGCAGGGCGGCGGTCACCGCAGCCTCGGTGCGCAGCAGCGCGGGGGTGTCGGGATTGAGCGGGGTGCCCACTGCCTTGACGAACGCGCGGCCACCGTCCGCGCAGGTCACGACCACGGCCGGGCCGGGGGAGAAGCCGCCGGTCCGGGGCGACACGTGCACCACCGGCGACCCGAGCGCGGCGTCGATCGCCGTCCGCAACCCGGCGGGGAGCTGGTCGTAGGGCAGGCGCGGGCTGCCGGGCACGGTCACCGGTCCACCGTCCGGGACGGCGACCTGCCCGGCAATCGCTTTACCCGGGGGAGCCGTGGGACGATGGGCGCACTGTGACGACTCCTGCCTCCACCGATCCCGCCCGGATCCGGAACTTCTGCATCATCGCCCACATCGACCACGGCAAGTCGACGCTGGCCGACCGCATGCTCGAGGTCACCGGGCTCGTCGAGGGGCGGAACATGCGCGCCCAGTACCTCGACCGGATGGACATCGAGCGCGAGCGCGGCATCACCATCAAGGCGCAGAACGTCCGCCTGCCCTGGACGCCCCGCACCGGCGACGACACCGGCACCGAGTTCGTGCTCGACATGATCGACACCCCGGGGCACGTCGACTTCACCTACGAGGTGTCCCGCTCGCTGGCCGCCTGTGAGGGCGCCGTCCTGCTCGTCGACGCCGCCCAGGGCATCGAGGCCCAGACGCTGGCGAACCTCTACCTGGCGCTGGAGAACGACCTCACGATCATCCCGGTGCTCAACAAGATCGACCTGCCCGCGGCGCAGCCGGAGAAGTACGCCGCGGAGATCGCGCACATCATCGGCTGCGACCCCGACGACGTGCTGCGGGTCAGCGGCAAGACCGGGCAGGGCGTGCCGGAGCTGCTCGACCGGATCGTGCAGGAGATCCCCGCGCCGACCGGCGACGCCGACGGCCCCGCCCGGGCGATGATCTTCGACTCGGTCTACGACATCTACCGCGGCGTCATCACCTACGTGCGCGTCGTCGACGGCCGGATCTCCGCCCGCGACAAGATCAAGATGATGTCCACGGGCGCCACGCACGAGCTGCTGGAGATCGGCGTCATCGCGCCCGAGCCCAAGCAGGTCGCGAGCCTGGGCATCGGCGAGGTCGGCTACTTCATCACCGGGGTGAAGGACGTCCGTCAGTCCCGCGTCGGTGACACCGTCACCCTCCAGCACAAGCCGGCGGCCGAGTCGATCGGCGGCTACCGCGACCCGAAGCCGATGGTCTACTCCGGGCTCTACCCGATCGACGGCAGCGACTACCCGCTGCTGCGGGAGGCGCTGGACAAGCTGCTGCTCAACGACGCCGCGCTGACCTACGAGCCGGAGACGTCGGCGGCCCTGGGCTTCGGCTTCCGGGTCGGCTTCCTGGGCCTGCTGCACCTGGAGATCGTCCGCGAGCGGCTGGAACGCGAGGCGGGCATCAGCCTGATCTCCACCGCGCCCAACGTCGTGTACCGGGTGGTCATGGAGGACGGCTCCGAGATCACGGTGACCAACCCGAGCGACTGGCCGGGCGGCAAGCTGGGCACGATCTACGAGCCGATCGTCAAGGCCACGATCATCGCGCCGAGCGACTACACCGGCGTGATCATGGAGCTCTGCCAGGGCCGTCGCGGTCAGCTCGGTGGCATGGACTACCTGTCGGAGTCCCGGGTCGAGCTGCGCTACACGCTGCCGCTCGGGGAGATCATCTTCGACTTCTTCGACGCACTGAAGTCCCGCACCCGCGGCTACGCCTCGCTGGACTACGCCGAGGCCGGTGAGCAGGAGTCGAAGCTGGTGAAGGTCGACATCCTGCTGCAGGGCGAGGCCGTCGACGCCTTCTCCGCGATCGTGCACGCCGACAAGGCCTACAGCTACGGCGTGCTGATGGCCGGCAAGCTCCGTGAGCTCATCCCGCGCCAGCAGTTCGAGGTGCCGATCCAGGCCGCCGTCGGCGCCCGGGTGATCGCCCGCGAGACCGTCCGCGCCATCCGCAAGGACGTGCTGGCCAAGTGCTACGGCGGTGACATCAGCCGCAAGCGCAAGCTGCTGGAGAAGCAGAAGGAGGGCAAGAAGCGGATGAAGATGGTCGGCCGCGTCGAGGTCCCCCAGGAGGCCTTCGTGGCCGCGCTCTCCACCAACGAGTCCACCGCCGCCAAGCCGAAGTGAGCGGGCGCGTCACCGCGGTCTGCGTCTCCGGCGCCGACCTGCTGCCGCTGCCCGGCCGGCGCCCCGACCGCAGCGGCATCGACAAGGCGCCGGTGGCCGGCCGGGTCGCCGTCGGCGAGTTGGGGCTGGACGGCGACGTCCAGGTCAACAAGAAGCACCACGGCGGCGAGGGGCAGGCGGTCTACGCCTACGCGCAGGCCGACGCCGACTGGTGGGAGGCCGAGCTCGGCCGCGACCTGCCGCCGGGGCGGTTCGGGGAGAACCTGCGCACCACCGGGCTCGACCTGCGCACCGCCGTCCTCGGCGAGCAGTGGCAGGTCGGGACGGCGCTCCTCCAGGTGACGGCCTGGCGCACCCCGTGCGCCAACTTCGCCCGGTTCTGGGGCGTGCCCGACCTGGTGAAGCGGTTCGCCGCGCACGGCGCCACCGGCGCCTACCTGCGCGTGCTGCAGACCGGCGAGCTCGGTGCGGGGGACGAGGTCCAGGTCGTGTCCCGCCCCGACCACGGGATCACCGTGGAGACCGCCTTCCGGATCGTGATGACCCAGAAGTCGCGGCTGCCCGAGCTGGCCCCGGTCCTCCGGTACGTGCCGACGAAGGACCAGCCGGTGCTCGCCGCCAAGATCGACAAACGGCTCGCCGCCCTGGCCTGACCGGTCAGACCGTGAAGACGATCTTCCCGGCGGTGCGGCCCTCGAGCATCCGCGCGAAGCCGTCGCGGGCCTCCGACAGCGGCAGCTCCACGTCGATCTGCGGCCGCACCCCGGTGATCCGGCACATCTGGATCAGGTCGTCGAGCTCGTCCCGGGTGCCCATCGTCGAGCCGATCACCGACAGCTGGGTGAAGAACACCCGGTTCAGCTCGGCGCCGGGGTTGAAGCCGGTGGTCGCCCCGCAGGTCACCACCACCCCGCCGGGCTTGAGCGACTTGATGCTGTGCGACCAGGTGGCCTCACCGACGGTCTCCATCACGCCGTCCACCCGCTCGGGCAGCCGGGCGCCGGTCTCGAACGCCTGGTCCGCGCCCAGTGCGAGCGCCGCCGTCCGCTTCTCCTCGCTGCGGCCGGTGACCCAGACCCGGTAGCCGGCTGCGCTGCCGAGCTTGATCAGCGCCGTCGCCACGCCGCCACTGGCCCCCTGCACGAGGACCGTCGACCCGGGCCGCAGCCCGGAGCGGACGAACAGCATCCGGTAGGCGGTCAGCCAGGCGGTGGGCAGGCAGGCCGCCTCGGCGAAGGAGAGCTCGGCCGGCTTGGGGACGACGTTGCGCCGGGGCACGACGACGCGCTCGGCGAGCGTGCCCTGGTGCACCTCCGACAGCAGCGACCGCTTCGGGTCCATCGTCTCGTCGCCGGTCCAGCCGGGGGAGGTGATGACCGCGTGCACCACCACCTCGTTGCCGTCGGCGTCGATGCCCGCCGCGTCGCAGCCGAGGGTCATCGGCATCCGCTCGGCGGGCAGACCGATCCCGCGCAGGCTGAACAGGTCGTGGTGGTTGAGCGACGCGGCCTTCACCTGGACCGTCGTCCAGCCCTCGGGGGCCTCGGGCTCTGGCCGGTCACCGACCTCAAGCACGGAGAGCGGGTCGTCAGGGGCAGGGGTGGCGACGAACGCAGCGAGCATGAGCGGACGCTAACCGAGTGCCGCCGCCGCTGCGACGTGGGTCACCCCCGCCCCCCGGGGGCGGTCCGGTCAGCAGGTGACCCGTTCCTGCCGGATGTCAGGTGCACGACGGCGTAACCCCGCACCGTGCCCTCCGCGGAGCCGCAGTCGTAGCGGAGCCAGCCGGTGGCCCGTGCAGACTCCAGCCCGGTCACCTGCGCCGGCACGGAGCCCTCGGTGAGGCACTCGTAGCCCCCGATGAACACCTCGCCCCGGGCGAACGCCGGCACGCCGGCCGGCGCGTAGGCCTCGAACAGGCTCTCCGCGCCGCCCTCGCCGGTCCGGTTCTCGCCGTACAGCAGAGCGGTGGCGTAGCCGATGGCACTGTCCGGCGGCCCGCTGCCGGAGTCCGCGCCGGGCGGCGACGCCGCGGCCGGGCCGGCCCCCAGCAGGAGCAGCGCGAGGCCGGTGCTGCCGCAGATCCAGGATCGTGTCGTCGTCCGCATGACCTGTCCTCTCCACGGGCCGGTCGATCAGCGGACCGCCTCGTCGCGGCCGCGGGCCCGCCGGGAGGATGGCAGTGGACCGGGCCGGTCGGGGACGTCGTCCGGCGCGGGAGTGCTGGCTCGCCCGGCGCGTCGCCGAGGACACGCTGGGCGCCCCCGGAGGTCAGCGGACGACGACGGCGAACTCCTGCTGCGCCACGAACTCACCGATCACCGGGGCGCCGGGCACCTCGCCGCCGAGCAGCAGCCCGCCGGAGGTCTGTGCGTCGGCCAGCAGCAGCGCCTCCTCCTCGCTGACCGCCGACAGGTCGGCGTGCGGGCGCACCCAGTCCAGGTTCCGCCGGGTGCCGCCGGAGACCCAGCCGTCGGCCAGCGCCTGCCGGGCCCCGGCCAGGTAGGGGACGGCGGCGGCGTCGACCACCGCGGTCACCCCGCTGGCGCGGGCCATCTTGTACAGGTGGCCGAGCAGGCCGAAGCCGGTGACGTCGGTTCCCGCCCGGATGCCCGCGGCGACGGCGGCCACCGACGCCTCGGCGTTGAGCGCGGTCATCGAGGCCACTGCCTCGGCCGACACCTCGCCGGTGTTCTTGTGCCGGCTGTTCAGCACGCCCACGCCCAGCGGCTTGGTCAGCGACAGCGCCGTCCCCGCGACGGCGGCGTCGTTGCGGATCAGCCGGTCCAGGTCGACCAGGCCGGTGACCGCCATGCCGTACTTCGGCTCGGGGTCGTCGATGGAGTGGCCGCCGCCGACGTGGCAGCCCGCCGCGTGCGCGACCTCCAGCCCGCCGCGCAGCACCTCCGCGGCCAGCTCGGCCGGCAGCACGTCCCGCGGCCAGCCGAGCAGGTTCACCGCCATGACCGGGGTGCCGCCCATCGCGTAGACGTCGGAGAGCGCGTTGGCCGCGGCGATCCGGCCGAAGGTGTACGCGTCGTCGACGACCGGGGTGAAGAAGTCGGTGGTGAGCACCAGCCCCTGGCCGCCGGCGATCCGCACCACGGCGGCGTCGTCCCCGTCGTCCAGGCCGACGACCAGTTCGGCCGCAGGGTGGTCCGGGCCGGTGGCGGTGAGGCCGGCGACGACCGCCTCGAGCTCGCCGGGCGGGATCTTGCAGGCGCAGCCGCCACCGTGCGCGTACTGGGTCAGCCGGACGGGCGGTGCAGTGGCGGTCACGGTCGTCGAATGTAGGCCGCCACCCGGCGGACGGGCTCGGCGCCGTCACCCGAGGGTGTCGGGCGCCACCTCCTGGGTCCCCGGGGGTGCCGCGCTGTGGCAGTCTCCCGGAGGACCAGTGCGGCCGGGACCACCCCGGATCTGCCGAGGCAGCGCCGGAGAGCCTGGTCGCGACGGGAGGAGCGGGGACGTGGTCGCCACGCTGCACGACGTGGCCCGGCTTGCGGGGGTCTCCTTCAAGACGGTGTCGAACGTGGTGAACGACTACCCGCACGTCCGCCCCAGCACCCGGCAACGCGTGCAGGAGGCCATCGCCGAGCTGGGGTACCAGCCGAACCTGTCGGCGCGCAGCCTCCGGTCCGGCCGCAGTGACGCGATCAGCCTCGCCGTCCCCGAGCTGCGGCTGCCGTACTTCGCCGAGCTGGCCGACGAGGTGATCCGGGCGGCCGAGCGCCGGGGACTGGTCGTGCTCATCGAGCAGACCAACCGGGACCGCCAGCGGGAGCTCGACCTGCTGGGCAGCGCCCGGCTGCGGATGGTCGACGGGCTGCTGTTCAGCCCCCTGGGGCTCAGCGCCGAGGACGCCTCGCTGGTCGAGATCGACACCCCGCTGGTGTTGCTCGGTGAACGCATCTTCCACCCCTCGGTCGACCACGTGACCATGCAGAACGTGGCGGCCGCGCGGGCCGCCACGGAGCACCTCCTCGCCCGCGGTCGCCGGCGCATCGCGGTCGTCGGGTCCCACCCCGGTGAGGTGATCGGCTCGGCCGGGCTGCGCCTGCAGGGGTACCGGGCGGCGCTGGACGCGGCGGGCATCCCGTTCGACGAGCGGCTGCTGGGCCCGGCAGAGCTGTGGCACCGACGGGAGGGGGCCGAGGCGGCGCAGGCGCTGATCGCCTCCGGAGTGGACTTCGACGCCGTGTTCGCCTTCAACGACACCCTCGCCCTCGGTGCCATGCACGCCCTGATCGCGGCCGGCCGGCGGGTTCCCGACGACGTCGCGGTGATCGGCTTCGACAACACCGACGACGGCATGTTCTCCCAGCCGACGCTCACCACCGTCGACCCGGGGCGCCGGGAGATCGCGGAGCGGGCCGTCGAGGCGGTCGTGCAGCGGATCGCCGACCGGGGCATCGCCCCTCAGCACGTGGAAGTGGGCTACTCGATCGTCCAGCGCGAGTCCACCTGAGACGTCGATCGCCGGGCGTCGGGCCCGGGCGACGTCCCTGTGGTGGAGCCGTCGAGCCGCCCCCAGGGGCGGTCTCCCGGCGCCCCCGTCACCACGAGGACACGTTCCGCAGAGCTCTCTTGACAGCTGTCGTGGGATGGGCCACATTGCTCTTCACAACGTTGTAGAACGTGCTCCAGGGCACAGTCGACGACGTGTGCGGCGCTCCGGCGCCTGCCCCCGGTCACCACCCCGCGACCGGGTGCACCTGCGCGCGGCGCTGGGCGACATCCTCGCCCACTGCAGCTCGTCGCACCTCGCTCCACCGGGAGTCGAACGTGCAGCCGGCTCCAGCCACCGACGACGGCGTCCGTGGCCGTCACTCCGAGAGGGACCTCCCGTGAACAAGAAGCTCATGACCGCACTGTTCGGTGCGGGAACCGTCATGACCAGCGTCACCGCCTGTGGCGGAGGTGGGGACGGCGAGGCCGCCGCCAGCGGCGGCGGGTCCTGCAGCGTGCCGATCGTCAACGAGGAGGCGCCGGTCGTCTCCGTGTGGGCGTGGTACCCGAACATGAAGACGGTGGTGGAGAACTTCAACGACACCCACACCGACGTGCAGGTCTGCCTCACCAACGCCGGCCAGGGGGCCGACGAGTACGCCAAGTTCCAGACCGCCGTCTCGGCCGGCCGCGGCGCCCCGGACGTGATCATGCTCGAGACCGACACCGTCCCGGTCTTCGCCCTGCAGGAGGCCCTGCTCGACCTCAGCGAGTACGGCGCCAGCGAGGTCGAGGGCAACTTCGGCGAGGGTGCCTGGCGCGACGTCTCCAGCGGCGACGCGGTGTACGGCATCCCGATCGACGGTGGCCCGATGGCGATGATGTACCGCCAGGACATCTTCGACCAGTACGGCATCACCCCGCCCACCACCTGGGACGAGTACCGGGCCGCGGCGGAGAAGCTGAAGGCCGCCGGTGGGCCGCTGATGGGCGACCTCCCGGCGAACGTCCCGGCCCCCACCGTGGCCCTGATGCAGCAGAACGGCGCGGAGCCGTGGACCTACGACTCGGCGAACCCGACCGAGCTGGAGATCGACCTCAACAGCCCGGAGAGCAAGGAGGTGCTGGACTACTGGGCCGGCCTGGTCGAGGACGGGCTCATCGGCACCCAGGACCAGTTCACCACCGAGTACATCTCCGGTGCGATCAACGGCGACTACGCCACCTACATCTCCGCCGCCTGGGCGCCCGGCTACCTGACCGGCGCCGGCGCGGGTGAGGGCGCGGACGCGGGCACCTGGCGCGTCGCCCCGTTGCCGCAGTGGGACCCGGCCAACCCCGTCTCGGTCAACTGGGGTGGTTCGGTCCTCGCGGTGACCAGCCAGGCGGAGGACCCGGAGCTGGCCGCGCAGGTGGCGATGGAGCTGTACGCCGACGAGCCGTCGCTGACGGACGGGTGGACGTCGCAGACGATCTTCCCGCTGAACCAGTCGGTGCTGAACTCGCAGGAGTTCATCGACCACGAGTCGGAGTTCTTCGACGGCCAGACCGCCAACAAGGACGTCTACATCCCGGCGGCCAACGCCTACGAGGGGTCGACCTACAGCCCCTTCGGCACCACGTTCTACGCCCAGTTCACCGAGGAGATCGCCGCGATCAACGCCGGTGAGAAGACCGGCTCGGAGGCGCTGGACGACCTGCAGGCGGAGATGGAGGCCTACGCCGAGCAGCAGGGCTTCACGCTCAACTGAGCCGGCCGGCCCAGCCGGACGACTCGGTCCGGCCGCGGGGGGGGGGCCCCCCCCCCCCCCCCGCGACCGGACACCCCAACCTCCCCAGAACGAGAGCGAGACGGTGATGGCAACGCTGGACACGGCACCGCGGCCGGTGTCCCCCGCGGCAGGGGCCACGTCGGCCACCGGACGGCGGGGCACCCGCCGACGCAAGCGGCGCGGCAACGGGCTGGTCGGCTGGCTGTTCCTGGCCCCGTTCGCGGTGGTCTTCCTGCTGTTCCTGGTGGGCCCGCTGCTGTACGCCTTCTACCTCAGCCTCTTCACCAACGGGCTGGCCACGGGCGAGGAGTTCGCCGGACTGGCCAACTACAGCCGGGCCTTCACCGACCCGGCGTTCCTGTCCGGTGTCTGGTTCGTCGTGCGCTTCGCCGTCGTGGTCATCCCGGCCCAGATGCTGGTCGCCCTGATCGCTGCGCTGGTGCTCGACTCGTTGACCAGCCGCTTCGCCAAGTTCTCCCGGCTCATGATCTTCGTCCCCTACGCGATCCCCGCCGTCATCGGTGCGGTGCTGTGGGGCTTCCTGTACAGCCCGAACTTCGGGCCGCTGGAGCAGCTGTTCGGGGAGAGCGCACCGTTCCTGCTGAGCCCGGACAACCTGTTCTACGGGCTGACGAACGTGGTGACCTGGCAGTGGGCCGGCTACTACATGATCATCATCTACGCGGCGCTGCAGGGGATCGACCCGGCCATCTACGAGGCGGCCCGGATGGACGGCGCGAAGGCCTGGCAGATCGCCACCCGGATCAAGATCCCGATGATCAGCTCGGCGCTGGTGCTCATCCTGGTCTTCGCCGTCATCGGCACCCTGCAGTTCTTCACCGAGCCCCAGGTGCTGCTGCCGATCTCCAACGGGTCGATCACCACCGACATCACCCCGAACGTCTACGCCTTCAACCTGGCGTTCCGGTTCGCCCAGTTCAACTACGCCTCGGCCATCTCCTTCGCCCTGGGCATCGTGGTGTTCATCGGCGTCTACCTCTTCCTCTTCCTGACCCGCAAGCGTGGGGGGTTCCTCAAGTGAGCGTCCTGTCCAGCCCCGTCCGCGCCGACGATGCGGTCCACGGCCTCCGGGAGGGCCGCCGTGCCCGACGCCCGCGTCGGCGTCGTACCGGCTCGCACCTGTTCCTCGCCTTCCTCGTCCTCTACTTCGTGCTGCCGCTGTGGTTCCTCGTCGTGGCCAGCACCAAGAGCCCCGGCGGGCTGTTCAACTCGCCGAACGGCGCCCTGTGGTTCGGGGAGGAGTTCGCCCTCTTCGACAACCTCTCGACGCTGTTCACCTACAACGACGGCATCTACCTCAGGTGGCTCGGCAACTCGCTGCTCTACGCCTTCGGTGGCGGCATCGGGGCCACCGTCCTGGCCGTGCTCGCCGGGTACGCGTTCGCCAAGTTCGACTTCCCGGGCCGCCGGATCTCCTTCGCGCTGCTGCTCGGCGCGGTCATGGTCCCGATGACCGCCCTGGTCATCCCCACCTTCGTGATGCTGTCGGAGGTCGAGCTCACCAACACCGCGTGGGCGGTGATCCTGCCGTCGATGCTCAGCCCGTTCGGCGTGTACCTGATGCGGGTCTACACCGCCGACGGCGTGCCCGACGAGCTGCTGGACGCGGCCCGGATGGACGGCGCGGGGGAGTTCCGCACCTTCTTCCAGGTCGCGCTGCCCCTGATGCGCCCGGCGATCGTCACGGTGCTGCTGCTGTCGGTCGTGGGCACCTGGAACAACTACTTCCTGCCCCTCGCCGTCCTGTCGGACTCCGAGCTCTTCCCGATCACCGTGGGGATCAACCTCTGGCAGGGACTCGCCGGCGCCAACAACGGCGGCGGCGTCTCCCTCTACACGCTGATCGTCGTCGGTTCGCTGGTGTCGATCATCCCGCTGATCGCCGCCTTCCTCGGCCTCCAGCGGTACTGGCAGGGCGGCCTGTCCATCGGCAGCCTCAAGTAGTCCCCCCGGTGGCCCGCCACCGGCGTCGGGTCACGGCCGGCGCGGCACGCCCTCGTGCCGTGCGCCCCGTCCCTCCGGCGAGCCTGCTCCAGGCCCGTCACCCCATCGCGCGGCCCGGCCGCCCCCACGTCGAGGAACCCTCATGCCCACTGCACAGCTGACGCTCGACCCCCGCTTCACCATCGGCGCCGTCCACCGGCGGGTCTTCGGCTCCTTCGTCGAGCACCTGGGCCGCTGCGTCTACGACGGCCTCTACGAGCCCGGTCACCCGACGGCCGACGAGGAGGGCTTCCGGACCGACGTGCTGGAGCTGGTCCGCGAGCTCGGGGTCTCGACCATCCGCTACCCCGGCGGCAACTTCGTCTCCGGCTACCGGTGGGAGGACGGCGTCGGGCCACGGGAGTCCCGGCCCAAGCGCCTGGACCTGGCGTGGCACTCGCTGGAGACCAACCAGGTCGGCCTGCACGAGTTCGCCCGCTGGAACGACAAGGCGGGCAGCGAGCTGATGCTGGCCGTCAACCTGGGCACCCGCGGTGTGCTGGAGGCCCTCGACCTCCTCGAGTACAGCAACGTCCGGTCCGGGTCGGCGCTGTCGGACCAGCGGATCGCCGACGGCACCACGGAGCCCTTCGGCGTGAAGATGTGGTGCCTGGGCAACGAGATGGACGGCCCGTGGCAGCTGGGGCACCGCAGCGCGGAGGACTACGGGAAGATCGCCGCCCAGGCCGCCAAGGCCATGCGCCAGCTGGACCCGTCCGTCGAGCTCGTGGTCTGCGGCAGCTCCAACTCCGCCATGCCGACGTTCGGGGCGTGGGAGCGCACCGTGCTGGAGCACACCTACGAGGACGTCGACTTCATCTCCTGCCACGCCTACTACGCCGAGCGCAACGGCGACCTGGCCGGCTTCCTCGCCTCGGCCGTCGACATGGACCACTTCATCGAGTCCGTCGTCGCCACCGCCGACCACGTCAAGGCGGAGCTGCGCAGCGCCAAGACGATCAACATCGCCTTCGACGAGTGGAACGTCTGGTACCAGGAGCGCTTCCACGCCGAGGACCAGATCACCGACATCGAGAAGTGGCCCTACGCACCCCGGCTGCTCGAGGACGCCTACCACGTCGCCGACGCCGTCGTCGTCGGCAGCCTGCTGATCTCGCTGCTCAAGCACGCCGACCGGGTCACCTCCGCCAGCCTGGCGCAGCTGGTGAACGTCATCGCGCCGATCATGACCGAGCCCGGTGGCCCGGCCTGGCGGCAGACGACGTTCTTCCCCTTCGCGCTGACCTCCCGCCTGGCCCGGGGGAGCGCGCTGCGCGTCGAGCTGTCGAGCGAGACGTACCGCACGACCGAGCACGGCGACGTCCCCCTGGTCGACGCGGTCGCCACCCACGACCCGGAGACCGGCGCCACGGCGGTCTTCCTGGTCAACCGGGCGATCGAGGGGCCGACGACGGTGACCATCGACGCCCGCAGCCTCGGCGACGTGCGCGTCCTGGAGACGCACACCCTGAACGACGACGACCCGTATGCGGTCAACACCCTGGCCGAGCCGACCCGGGTCACCCCGGTGGCGAACAAGAGCGCCCACCTGCAGGACGGCGTCCTCACCATCGAGCTGCCCCCGGTGTCCTGGACGGCGGTCTCCCTTGGCTGACCCCCGGCCCGCCTGCTCAGCGGCCCCGCCCGCCGAGCACCCGATCACCTCTCCCTCGTCCGCCCTGCCCGGATCCCCGGCATCCCCGACCACCAGGAGTGCGCCCGATGGCGACCGTCACCTATGAGCGAGCGACCTGTGCCTACGCCGGCTCCGATCGGCTGGCGGTCGACTCGCTCGACCTGACCGTGGCCGACGGGGAGTTCTTGATCCTGGTCGGGCCCTCCGGCTGCGGGAAGTCCACGTCCCTGCGGATGCTGGCCGGCCTGGAGCAGGTCGACGAGGGGCGCATCCTCATCGACGGCAAGGACGTCACCGACGTCGAGCCGAAGGACCGGGACATCGCGATGGTGTTCCAGAACTACGCGCTCTACCCGCACATGACCGTCGCCGAGAACATGGGCTTCGCGCTGAAGATCGCCGGGATGGACAAGGGGGAACGCCGCGCCCGGGTCGAGGAGGCGGCCAGGCTGCTGGACCTGGAGCCCTACCTGGACCGCAAGCCCAAGGCGCTCTCCGGCGGGCAGCGGCAGCGGGTCGCCATGGGGCGGGCCATCGTCCGCAAGCCCAAGGTCTTCCTGATGGACGAGCCGCTGTCCAACCTCGACGCCAAGCTCCGCGTGCAGACCCGCACCCAGATCGCCTCGCTGCAGCGCCGGCTGGGCATCACCACCGTCTACGTCACCCACGACCAGGTCGAGGCGATGACCATGGGCGACCGGGTCGCGGTGCTCAAGGACGGCGAGCTCATGCAGGTCGGTGCTCCCCGCGAGCTCTACGACCGCCCGGCCAACGTCTTCGTCGCCGGCTTCATCGGCTCCCCGGCGATGAACCTCTTCGAGGTGCCGGTGACCGACGGGGGCGTCCGCTTCGGCGACCGGGTCCACCCGGTGGCGCGGGAGGTCCTGGCCGCCAACGCCGGCGACACGATGACCCTGGGTGTCCGCCCGGAGGACTTCGACATCTCCGACTCGGGGGCCGCGGTCGAGGTCGACGTCGTCGAGGAACTGGGCGCCGACGCCTACGTCTACGGCCGGCTCACCCAGGGGGGCACCGAGTCCCTGGTCACCGTCCGGGTCGACGGCCGGCAGCCACCCCGCCGGGGGGAGCGGGTCCACGTCGTGCCGCGGGCCGACCACGTCCACCTCTTCGGCAGCGACGGGGTCCGGCTGGCGGACTGACCGTCGGGTCCCGCCGGACGGGCGGGACCTGCCGGTCCAGCCGTCGGGACGTAAGGTCGGCGGCGGAGACGTCAGGGTGTCTGGTGGCCCCCGCGGCCTCTAAAGCCGACGTGGCCGAGCAACTCGGTCAGGCGGGTTCGATTCCCGTCCGTCTCCGCCAGCCGCTCCGCGGAGCCGGCCCTCGGGCCGGCTCCGCGACGGCCACCTACGCTCGGCCGCGATGACCACGGACGCCACGACCGCCGCCGCGACCACCGACCCGCGCCGGCGGGTGCCCCGGACCGACACGGTGCTCGCCGACCCCGCCGTCGCCGCTGCGGTGCAGCGACTGGGCCGGGAACTGGTGAAGCGCGCCGTCCAGGTCGCGCAACAGCGTGTCCGGGAGGGCGACCTGCCGTCGGAGGACGTCGTCGCCGCCGTGCTGGCCGGGCTGCCCGGCACCGCCAGCAGCCTCTCGCCGGTGCTCAACGCCACCGGCGTGCTCGTGCACACCAACCTGGGCCGGGCACCGCTGTCGAGCGCGGCCGTGGCCGCGGTGGTGGCGGCCAGCGGCACCACCGACGTCGAGCTCGACCTCGGCACCGGCCGCCGCGGCCCGCGGGGAGAGGGAGCGCTGTCGGCGCTGCTGGCCGCCGTGCCCGCCGCCGAGGCCGCGCTGGTGGTGAACAACTGCGCCGCCGCGCTGGCGCTGGTGGCCACCGCGTTCGGCGGGGAGCTGGTCATCGCGCGTGGGGAGCTGGTCGAGATCGGCGACGGCTTCCGCATCCCCGACCTGCTGGTCAGCACCGGTGCGCGGCTGCGCGAGGTCGGGACGACGAACCGGGTCTCGCTCACCGACTACACCGACGCCCTCGGCCCGGACACCGGCGCGGTGCTCAAGGTGCACCCCTCGAACTTCGTCGTCCGCGGGTTCACCCGGTCCGCCGACGTCGCGGAGCTGGCTCCCGCGCTGGCCGGCACCGGGGTGCCGCTGGTCGTCGACGTGGGCAGCGGGCTGCTCCGCCCGCATCCGCTGCTGCCCGACGAGCCGGACCTGGAGACCACGCTGGCCGCCGGCGCGGACCTGGTGCTGTGCAGCGGCGACAAGCTGCTCGGCGGCCCGCAGGCCGGCATCGTGCTCGGCTCCGCAGCGCTGGTCCAGCGGCTGCGGCGGCACCCGCTCTACCGGGCGCTGCGGGTGGACAAGACGACCCTGGCAGCCCTGGAGGCGACGGTGCGCGGCCCGGTGCCGCCGGTCCAGCAGATGCTGGACGCCGACCCGGCCCGGCTGCAGGCCCGGGCCACCGCGGTGGCCGCCGCCCTGCAGGCCCGCGGGATCGAGGCGGTCGCCGTCGCGTCGACCGCGCGGGTCGGCGGTGGGGGAGCCCCGGAGTTCGAGCTGCCCAGCGCCGCCGTCGCGCTCGACCCGCGGTTCGCCGAAGCGCTGCGACACGGTGACCCGCCGGTGGTCGGCCACCTGGACGGCGACCGCACGCTGCTCGACGTGCGCAGCCTGCTCCCCACCGACGACGAGCGGCTCATCACCGCCGTGACGGAGGTGGCCCGCCGGTGGAGCTGACCGCTGCCGCCCGGATGGACGTCCTGGCGACCGCCGGCCACGTCGACCACGGCAAGTCGACGCTGGTGACGGCCCTGACCGGGATGGAGCCGGACCGCTGGGAGGAGGAGCGCCGGCGCGGGCTCACCATCGATCTGGGGTTCGCCTGGACGACGCTGCCCTCCGGTCGCCGGCTGGCGATCGTCGACGTGCCCGGGCACGAGCGGTTCGTGGGCAACATGCTCGCCGGGGTCGGTTCGGTGCCCGCCGCGCTGGTCGTGGTCGCCGCGGACGACGGGTGGTCGGCGCAGACCGCCGAGCACGTCGCCGTCCTCGATGCCCTCGGGGTGCGGCACGGGCTGCTCGCCGTCACCAAGTCCGACCTCGCCGACCCCGCGCCGGTGCTCGCCGACGCCGCCGAGCGGCTGGCCGGGACGTCGCTGGGCCGGGTGCCGGCCGTGGCGGTCAGCGCGCGGTCCGGTACCGGGCTGCCGGAGCTGGCCGCTGCGCTGGAGCAGGTGCTGGCGGGTCTGCCCGCCCCCGAGGCGGTCGCGCCGGTGCGGCTGTGGATCGACCGGGCGTTCACCATCCGGGGCGCCGGGACCGTCGTGACCGGCACCCTGGCCGCCGGCACGATCACCACCGGCGACCGGCTGGACCTGGGCGGGCGACCGGTGACCGTGCGTGGGCTGCAGTCGCTCGGGGCGCCGGTCGAGGCGGCCTCGGCCACCGCCCGGGTGGCGCTCAACCTGCGCGGGGTGGCGGTCGAGGAGCTCTCCCGCGGCGACGCGCTGCTCACCCCCGACGCGTTCCGGCGCACCGCGGACCTCGACGTGACGCTGGTGCGACCGGTCGAGGAGAAGCTGCCCGCGGAGCTGGTCGTGCACATCGGGTCGGCGACGGTCGCGGCGCGCGTACGTCCGCTGGACGGGTCGGCCCTGCGCCTGCGACTGGCCACCGAGCTGCCGCTGCGGGTGGGGGACCGGCTGCTGCTGCGCGACCCCGGCGCCCGACGGGTGCACGGTGCCGACGTGCGCGACGTGGACCCACCGGAGCTGCGCCGCCGCGGGGCTGCCCGGACCCGCGCGGCCGAGCTCGCCGAGCAGCCGATGGGTGAGGCCGGGGCGCGGGCGGACCTGGTGCGGCGGCGGTTCGTGCGCCGGGCGGACTTCGTGGCGATGGGCTGGCCGGTGCCCGCGGACGCCACGGCCGTCGGCCCCTGGCTCCTCGCTCCGGGGCTGGCCGACGAGCTGGCCGCCCGGGTGCCGCAGGTGGTGGCCCGCTATCGGCAGCTGCGCCCGCTGGAGCCCGGCCCGCCGACCGCGGTGCTGCGGTCGGCGCTGGAGCTGCCCGATGTCGAGCTGGTGCCTTCGCTGGTGCGGGAGCCCCTGGCGCTGCGGGACGGCCGGGTCGTCTCCGGTGCCGCGGCGCTGCCGCCGGCGGTGCAACAGGCGGTGGACGGCATCCGCGCCCGCCTGGTGCAGGAGCCGTTCGCCGCCCCGGAGGCCGGTGACCTGGTGGCCGCCGGACTGGGGCCGCGCGAGCTGGCCGCAGCGGTGCGGGACGAGCAGCTGGTGCGGATCACCGAGGGCATCTACCTGGCACCGGGGGTCGCCGAGCAGGCCCGGGTCAGGCTCGCGGCGCTGCCGCAGCCGTTCACGCTCAGCGAGGCGCGCAAGGCGTGGGGGACGACCCGCCGGGTCGCCGTCCCACTGGCCGAGTGGCTCGACGCCCGCGGGGTCACCGTCCGCCAGCCGGACAACACCCGCCGGCTGCGCTGACCCGCCGTCTCACCCGACGGGCGCCGCCGGCTCCGTCAGCCGGACCGCGTGCGTGTGGGACCACCCGGTGGCCGGCGCCAGCCGCGGCAGGGTCAGTCGCCGGCCGGGACCCAGCGGGCGGGGCGCTTCTCCCGGAAGGCGGCGATGCCCTCCTGGCCCTCCTCGCCGGCGAAGAACCGCGCCGACAGCTCCAGCAGCGCCGGGATCTGCCCGGCCAGGTCGGTGCCCGACCGCAGCAGCCGCTTCGTCTCGGCCAGCGCGGTCGGCGCCCCGGCGGCCAGCGCGGTGACCTGCGCAGCGACGGTGGCGTCGACCTCGTCGTCCGGCACGGCCAGGTCGACCAGCCCGCCGGCGGCGGCCGTCGCGGCGTCGAAGACCTCGCCGGTGAGCATCAGCCGGTGGACGACGTTCGGCAGCATCCGCGGCCGGCACACCGCGGAGATCACCGCCGGGACGACGCCGATCCGCACCTCGGTGAACGCGAAGGTGGCAGCAGCGCCGGCCACCACGACGTCGCAGGCCGCGGCCAGTCCCACCCCACCCGCGCGAGCCGGGCCGCGGACGGCGGCGAGCACCGGCTTCGGCGCGTTCCAGATCAGCTCCAGCAGCTCGGGGAACTCGTTGACGCCCTGGTCGGCGGCGGCGCCTCCGGTGGCCTCGGCGAGGTCCATGCCGGAGCAGAACACCCGGCCGGTGTGGTCGAGCACCACCACCCGTACGGCGTCGTCGGCGAAGGCCTCGGTGAGGGCGGTGCGGAGCTGGGCGCGCATGGCGCGGGAGAGGGCGTTCCGGTTGGCGGGGGAGTCGAGGGTCAGCCGGGCCACGCCGGCGGACACGTCGACGGAGAGCACGCGGTCGTCATTGGTCGCGGAGGTCACGCCGCCATCTTGCCGGGGGCGGTCACACTGGGAGCAGCGATGACCACGACCCTCCCTCTCCTCGGCCAGACCCCGGCGCTGCCCGCGGACCCCTCGATGCTCCCGGCGTCGGCCCGGGACGGCCTGCCGACGACGCCGTTCGGCCTCTACGTGCACGTGCCGTTCTGCGCCACGCGCTGCGGCTACTGCGACTTCAACACCTACACCTCCGACGAGCTGGGCCCGGGCGCCAACCGCAGCGAGTACGCCGGCACCGCCATCGCCGAGCTGCGGTTCGCCGCCGAGGTGCTGGGGCCCGACCGCCCGCCGGTGCAGACGGTCTTCGTCGGTGGCGGCACCCCGACGCTGCTGCCGGCGCAGGACCTGGTGGCCGTCATGGACGCCGTCCGTGAGCTCTTCCCGGTGGCCTCCGACGTGGAGGTGACCACCGAGGCCAACCCCGAGTCGGTGACGCCGGAGTCGCTGGCCACCCTGCGGGCCGGTGGCTTCACCCGGATCAGCCTGGGCATGCAGTCCGCCGCCGAGCACGTGCTCGCCGTGCTGGACCGCCGGCACACCCCCGGCCGGGCGGTGCAGGCCGCGCACGAGGCCCGGGCCGCCGGCTTCGAGCACGTGAACCTGGACCTGATCTACGGCGCACCGGGGGAGACCGACGCCGACTGGCAGGCCTCGCTCGACGCCGTCCTGGCCGCGCCGGTCGACCACGTCAGCGCCTATGCGCTGATCGTCGAGCAGGGCACCCGGCTGGCCCGGCGGGTGGCCCGGGGCGAGCTGCCGATGCCGGACGACGACGTGCTGGCCGACCGCTACGAGATGGCCGACCGCACGTTCGGAACGGCCGGGCTGGGCTGGTACGAGGTGTCGAACTGGGCCCGCGACCGGGCGGCCCGCTGCCGGCACAACGAGCTGTACTGGGCCAACGCGAACTGGTGGGGGATCGGGCCCGGCGCGCACTCGCACGTCGGCGGGCTGCGCTGGTGGAACGTCAAGCACCCGGCCGCCTACGCCGACCGGCTGGCCGCCGGTCTGCACCCGGCCGCCGACAGCGAGCTGCTGACGCCTGCGGACCAGGCGCTGGAGACGGTGATGCTCGGGCTCCGGCTGCGTGACGGGCTGCCGCTGACCGCACTGAGCGCGGCGGGGCGGGCGCGGGCCGCGGACTCCGTCGCCCGGGGGCTGCTGGCAGCCGCGCCGCACGAGGCAGGGCTCGCCGTCCTCACCGACCGCGGCAGGCTGCTCGCCGACGCCGTCGTCCGCGACCTCACCGACTAGGGACGCCAGCGGCCTCAGCCGTGCAGGGCGGCGAGGACCTGGTCGCCGAACTTCTCCAGCTTCGTCGCGCCGACGCCGCCGATCGTGCCCAGGGCGGCCAGAGTCGCCGGCTCCTCGGTGGCGATCTGCCGCAGGGTCGCGTCGTGGAAGACGACGTAGGCGGGCACTCCCTGCTCCTTGGCGGTGGCGGCCCGCCAGGCCCGCAGCCGCTCGAACGCCGGGGCGGCCGACGCGGGCAGCTCAGGAGCCGTGGACCGGCTGCCGCGGGCGCGGGCGGTGGCAGCCCGGGTCGGGCGTTCGGGCTCACGGCGCATCAGCACCTCGCGTTCCCGGCGCAGCACCGGCCCGCTGGCCTCGTTGAGCGCCAACGTCCCGTACTCGCCCTGCACCGCGAGCAGCCCCTGTGCCAGCAGCTGACGGACGACGCCGCGCCACTGGCCCTCGGACAGGTCGGTGCCGATGCCGAAGACGGTCAGCTCGTCGTGGCTGTGCTGGGTGACCTTGTCGGTGCGCTTGCCGAGCAGGATGTCGATCGACTGGCCGGCGCCGAAGGACTGCCCGCGCTCGCGCTGCAGCCGCAGCACCGTGGACAGCAGCATCTGCGCCGGGATGGTGGCGTCCCAGGACTCCGGGGGGCTGAGGCAGGTGTCGCAGTTGCCGCAGGGCGCGCTCTCCTGGCCGAAGTGGGCCAGCAGCCGCACCCGCCGGCACTCGACCGTCTCGCAGAGCGCCAGCATCGCGTCGAGCTGGGCGGACAGCACCCGGCGGTGCGCGGCGTCGCCCTCCGAGGACTCGATCATCTTGCGTTGCTGGACGACGTCGGCCAGCCCGTAGGCCAGCCAGGCCGTCGAGGGCAGTCCGTCCCGGCCGGCGCGGCCGGTCTCCTGGTAGTAGCCCTCGACCGACTTGGGCAGGTCCAGGTGGGCGACGAAGCGGACGTCGGGCTTGTCGATGCCCATGCCGAAGGCGATGGTCGCGACCATCACCAGCCCGTCCTCGCGCAGGAACCGGGACTGGTGCGTCGCGCGGGTCCGCTGGTCCAGCCCCGCGTGGTAGGGCAGCGCGGCTATGCCCTGGCCCACCAGGAACTCGGCGGTCTTCTCCACCGAGGCGCGGGACAGGCAGTAGACGATGCCGGCGTCCCCGGGGTGCTCGGTGCGCAGCAGGTCCAGCAGCTGCTTGCGCGGCTCGTTCTTCGGCGCGATCCGGTACTGGATGTTCGGCCGGTCGAACCCGGCGACCACGTGCAGCGCGTCGTCGAGCTGGAGCCGGGTGCTGATCTCGGCGTGGGTGGCGGGGGTGGCCGTCGCCGTCAGGGCGATCCGGGGCACGTCGGGCCAGCGCTCGTGCAGCATCGACAGGGCCAGGTAGTCGGGCCGGAAGTCGTGCCCCCACTGCGCCACGCAGTGCGCCTCGTCGATGGCGAACAAGGCGATCCGGCCGCGTTCGAGCAGGCGGGCGGTCGGTGAGGCGCCACCGCCCAGGGACTCCGGGGCCACGTAGAGCAGGTCGAGCTCCTCGGCGAGGAACGCCTCCTCGACGTCCCGGCGCTCGGCCCGGTCCTGGCTGGAGTTGAGGAACCCGGCGCGCACGCCCAGGGCCCGCAGCGTGTCGACCTGGTCCTGCATCAGCGCGATCAGCGGGGAGACGACGACGCCGACGCCCTCCCGCAGCAGCGCCGGCACCTGGTAGCACAGCGACTTCCCGCCACCGGTCGGCATCAGCACCAGCGCATCGCCGCCGGCGACGACGTGGTCGACGACCTCGCGCTGCGGTCCGCGGAAGGCGTCGTAGCCGAACACCCGGCCGAGCACGTCGAGGGCAGGGTCTTCGAGCACGTCCACCCGACGAGCGTAGGCGGCGTGCGGCCGGCGGTCTGACATCCGTCACGAGGTGTGGACGACGTCTCGCACTGCCGGAGAGGCACCGTGGGCGGCCAGGCTCGGGGCATGCCCGAACCCCTCGCCCTCGACGTCCGCGGACTGACCGTCCGGTACGGCAGCGCGACCGCCGTCCACGACCTGACCCTCGCCGTCCCCCGCGGCGAGACCGTCGCCCTGCTCGGTGCCAACGGCGCGGGGAAGTCCTCCGTCGTCAACGCCGCGCTCGGGCTGTTCCGCCCGGCGGCCGGCACGGTCCGGCTGCTCGGGCGCGAGCCGGCCGCAGCGCTGGAGGCCGGTGGCGTCGGGGCGATGCTGCAGCACGGCGGCCTGCCCAGCGAGGCGCGCGTCGGCGAGGTGCTCGCCCTGGTGCGCCGCCGCTACGACGACCCGTGGCCGCTGGCGGACCTGGTCGCCACCGCCGGCATCGGCGGCCTGCTCGACCGCGCGGTCGACGCGCTCTCCGGCGGGCAGCGCCAGCGGGTGCTGCTCGCTCTCGCCCTGGCCGGCGCACCGCCGCTGCTGCTGCTGGACGAGCCGACCTCGGCCATGGACGTCGAGGGACGGCAGGCCTTCTGGACGACGATGCGCGGTCTGGCCGCGCGCGGGCACACCGTCGTCTTCGCCACCCACCACCTCGACGAGGCCGACGCGGTCGCCGACCGGGTCGTGGTGGTCGCCGGTGGGCGGGTCCTCGCCGACGGGACGGCGGCCGCGATCAAGTCGCAGATCGCCGGGCGCACCGTCCGGTTCCGCTGCCCCGGGCTGCGGGACGGGCTGACCGGGCTGCCGGGCGTCACCGGCATCAGCGGGGACGCCGACCTCGTCGAGCTCGCCACCTCCGACGCCGAGGCGACCCTGCGCGCGCTGCTCGACAGCCGCACCCCGCTGCCCGACCTCGAGGTGCGCGGCGCGAGCCTCGAACAGGCCTTCCTGCACCTCACCACCCAGCGCGACGCCACCGAGGGAGCCCTCCGATGACCGACCTGCTCCTCTTCCAGCTCCGCCGGGTGGGCCGGAACAAGCAGTACCTGTTCTTCACGGTGCTGCTGCCGGCGCTCTTCACGATCTTCTTCACCAAGGTCATCGGCGGGCAGGCGCCGGCCGGGGAGTACCAGGACCTCGCCGGCGCCGTCCTGGTCTCGATGATGGCCTACGGGGCGATCGGTGCCGCGCTGGGCGCGACGATCCGGATCGCCTTCGACCGCTCCTCCGGCTGGCTGCGGCAGCTGCGGGTGACGCCGGTGCCCACCGGGTCGGTGTTCTCCGTCGACGTCGTGGTCGGGGCGCTGCTGGTGCTGCCCAGTCTGCTCGTCGTGGCGCTGGTCGGGCGGTTCGTCAACGGCGTCGAGTTCGGCCTGGGCACGTGGCTGGCGCTGATCGGCTCGCTGTGGGCGGGGTCGGTCGTGTTCGTGGCGCTCGGTGTGGCGGTGGGGCTGTCCCTGGACGCCCAGGCCGCCGGCGCGGCGATCGGGATCCTCGGCACCGTGCTCGCCGCGCTGGGTGGGCTGTGGTTCCCGGTCGAGATGTTCCCGGACGGGATGGCGGCGCTGGCCCGTGCGATGCCGTCCTACTGGTTCGCCGAGCTGGGCCGTGACGTCGCGGCCGGGACGTTCGCCGGCCTGCCGGTCATGGCGCTGGCGGGCTACGGGGTCGTGTTCGCCGCGGCCGCGCTGGTGGTCGCCCGGCGACGCCCACTGCACGCGGTGGCGGGCTGAGCCGTGACCGGGCGGCCGACCGCTAGCGTCCGTCTCATGGACCGGTCGAACTGGTGGGGGCAGGCGATCTGGGCAGTGCCCTGGCTGCTGTTCCAGTTCTTCCCGATCGTCGACCTCGTCACCACCGACCGCCCGACGGCGGCGCGCTGGGTCGGCGCGATCGGGCTGCTCGTCTTCACCGTGGTCTACCTGCGGGTGATGGGGCAGCTCGGCCGGCCGCGGGCGCTGCGGCCGGAGTTCGCGGCGACCGCGGTGCTCGCCGTCGCGCTGGCGGTCGGGTTCGGGCCCGCTTTCGCCGGGTTGATGATCTACGTGTCGGCGGCCGCCGCGGCCACGCTGCCCGGGCGCTGGGTGTGGCCGGCCGTGGTCGGCGCGGCGCTGGTGTGCCTGGCGGTGCCCCTGGCCTCGGGGGACCCCGGCCTGCTGTTCCTGTCGCCGATCTGCCTGCTCACCGCCTTCGGGATCCGGGGCACCGGCTATCTGATGACCGTGAACCGGGAGCTGCAGGAGGCCCGCGAGGAGCTGGCCCGCAACGCCGTCACCGAGGAGCGGCTGCGCTTCGCCCGCGACCTGCACGACCTGCTCGGGCACTCGCTGTCGCTCATCGCGCTCAAGAGCGAGCTCGCCCGCCGGCTCGCCGAGGCCGACCCCGTCCGCGCCCGACAGGAGATGGCCGACGTCGAGGAGGCCGCTCGTCGCGCGCTGGCCGAGGTGCGCGACGCCGTCAGCGGCTACCGGCAGGTGACCTGCGCCCAGGCGCTCGCCGAGGCGCGCTCCGCACTGACCGGGGCCGGCATCGACGTGCGGCTGCCCGACCGGGTGCCCACGCTGCCGGGCACGGTCGACGCCGCCCTGGGGTGGGTGGTGCGCGAGGCCACGACGAACGTGCTGCGGCACAGCCGGGCCGGCTCGGTGACGATCGGCCTGGCCGAGGACGGGGTGCGCGCGGTGCTGACGGTGACCGACGACGGTCGTGGCGCGGAGGACCCGATCACCGTGCTGGGCACCTCGCCCGGGTCGGGGCTGGCCGGGCTGCGCGAGCGGGTCGGTGCGCTGGGCGGTGAGCTGGCGGCCGGCCCGGTGGACGGCGGCGGGTACCGGCTGCAGGCCACGGTGCCGCTGCTCGCGACATCGGTGGACACGGTGTCGGTGAGCGCGTGACGATCCGGGTGCTGCTGGCCGAGGACCAGGCGCTGGTGCGGGGCGCGCTGCGGGCGCTGCTGGACCTCGAGGAGGACATCGAGGTGGTGGCCGAGGTCGGCCGCGGCGACGAGGTGCTCGAGGCCGCGCGTGCCTGCCGGCCGGACGTGGCACTGCTGGACATCGAGATGCCGGGGCAGGACGGGCTCGAGGCGGCCCGGGAGCTGGCCGCTGCACTGCCGGAGGTGCGCGCCGTCGTCCTCACCACGTTCGGCCGGCCCGGCTTCCTGCGCCGGGCGATGGAGGTCGGCGCCGCGGGCTTCCTGGTCAAGGACTCGCCGGTGGCCGAGCTGGCCCGGGGCATCCGGGCGGTGATGGCGGGGGAGCGGGTGATCGACCGGGACCTGGCCGCCGCTGCGCTGGCGATGGGCGCGACCCCGCTGTCGGGTCGCGAGGCGGACGTGCTGCGGGCGGCGGCCGACGGGGCGACGGTCGCCGACATGGCCGGGCGGCTGTACCTGTCCGAGGGGACGGTGCGGAACTACCTGTCCTCGGCGATCGGCAAGACCGGGGCGCGCACCCGGGTGGAGGCGGCCCGGGTGGCGGAGGAGAAGGGCTGGCTCTGAGCCGTCAGCGGGGCTGACCGGCGTCGGCCGGGGTGCTGTCGGCTCCGGCCCGTTCCGCCGGGGTCTGGGCCGGCATCAGCGAGTCGAGGTCGAGCACCCGGACGTGGATGACGTTGCGCTGCTGCAGGGCCGCGCGCAGGGCGCGGTGCAGGCCGTCCTCCAGGTAGGTCTCGCCGTTCCACTGCACCGCGTGCGGGAACAGGTCGCCGTAGAAGGTCGAGTCGTCGGCGAGCAGCGTGTCGAGCGCCAGCTCGCGCTTGGTGGTGACGAGGGTGTCCATCCGGATCTGCCGGGGCGGGATCATCGCCCAGTCGCGGGTGGAGAAGCCGTGGTCGGGGTAGGGGCGCCCGTCGCGCACCGCCTTGAAGATCAGGGCTGAGCCTCCCGCTCCCCGGCCCCCCGGTGGGGTCCGTCGACCCGAACCACACTAGTGGGAGCCAACGGCCGTCGCCGACGCTCGCCGGCAGGGATCGATCCCATCTCGAGGGGCGGTCGCCGCGAGCCGGAGGCCGGCGGGGGAGTGCGGTCGTATGCTGGCACTCGGTCCACGCGAGTGCCAGGCACCTGCCCGGGCAGCCACCGCGGACCACGTCGATCCGGTACGGGAGGTGTCAGCCGTGGCGCACGACGACCGGCGCCTGCGGGTGCTGCGGGCGATCGTCCAGGACTACGTCTCCACCAACGACCCGGTGGGGAGCAAGGCGCTGGCCGCCCGCTACGACCTCGGGGTGAGCCCAGCCACCATCCGCAACGACATGGCGGTGCTGGAGGAGGAGGGCTACATCACCCAGCCGCACACCAGTGCCGGCCGGGTGCCCACCGACAAGGGCTACCGCTTCTTCGTCGACCGGCTGAGTGCGATCAAGCCGCTGTCGGCCGCCGAGCGGAAGGCGATCGAGAAGTTCCTCGACGGCGCGGTCGACCTGCACGACGTGCTGGGCCGCAGTGTCCGGTTGCTGGCCCAGCTGACCCGCCAGGTCGCCGTCGTCCAGTACCCGACGCTGGCGCGCAGCGCCGTCCGGCACCTGGAGCTGGTGCCGCTGTCGACGTCCCGGCTGCTGATGGTGCTGATCACCGACACCGGCCGGGTCGAGCAGCGCGTGGTGGAGGTGCCGGTCGACACCGAGGCCGACACGGTCGCCGAGCTGCGCACGCTGCTCAACGCCGCCTTCACCGGCGCGAAGCTGGCCGAGGCCAGTGACAAGGTCGGCGACCTGGTCGACGCCTCCGCACCGCACCTGCGCCCGCTGGTCGCTGCGGTGAGCGCGACGCTGCTGGAGACCCTGGTCGAGCCCTCGGAGGACCGGCTGGTCATCGGCGGGACGGCGAACCTCGCGCAGGGCAGCGCGCTGGACTTCCCCGGCACCTTCCGTCCGCTGCTGGAGGCCTTGGAAGAACAGGTCGTGGTCCTGCGGTTGATGGCCGAGGTGGGGCCCAGCACCGTGACGGTGAGCATCGGTGAGGAGAACGAGCACGAGGCGCTGACCGCCGCGTCGTTCGTCTCCGTGGGCTACGGGTCCGGCGACCAGGCACTCGGTGGCCTCGGTGTCGTCGGCCCCACCCGGATGGACTACGCAGGGAACATCGCCGCGGTACGAGCCGTGGCCCGCTACGTCGGCCACCTGTTGGCCGAGAGCTGAGGACTGAGAACGCTTCATGGCAACCGACTACTACGGCGTGCTGGGCCTTGCCCAGGGAGCCAGCGACACCGAGATCAAGCGCGCCTACCGCAAGATGGCCCGCGACCTGCACCCCGACGTGAACCCGGACCCGGGTGCGAAGGAGAAGTTCGGGGAGGTCAGCCGGGCCTACGAGGCGCTGACCGACCCGGAGAAGCGGCGGATCATCGACCTGGGTGGTGACCCCTACGACACCAACGGCGGCCGGGGCGGCAGCCCGTTCGGCAACGCCGCCGGCTTCGGCGGGCTCGGCGACATCATGGACGCCTTCTTCGGCGGGGGCGCCGGCCGCGGGCCGCGCGGCCGCACCCGCGAGGGCGAGGACGCGCTGATCCGGGTCGACCTGGACCTCGACGAGACCGTCTTCGGCACGACGACGGAGGTCACCGTCGACACCGCCGTGCTCTGCGACGCCTGCACCGGTGCCGGCACCGCCCCCGGCACCCACCCGGAGACCTGCTCCACCTGCAACGGCCGCGGCGAGGTGCAGAGCGTGCAGCGCTCCTTCCTGGGTCAGGTCATCGCCAGCCGCCCGTGCCCCACCTGCCAGGCCACCGGCCAGGTCATCCCCAACCCGTGCCCCAAGTGCGCCGGTGACGGGCGGGTGCGCTCCCGCCGCACCATCCCGGTCAAGGTCCCGGCCGGCGTCGAGGACGGCATGCGCATCCGGCTGGCCGGCTACGGCGAGGTCGGCCCCGGCGGCGGCCCGGCCGGCGACCTGTACGTCGAGGTGCGTGAGCGCCCGCACGACGTGTTCACCCGCGACGGCGAGGACCTGCACTGCCGGGTCACCCTGCCGATGACCGCGGCGGCGCTGGGCACCACGCTCAAGCTCGAGACCCTCGACGGCAACGAGGACCTCACCATCAAGGCCGGCACCCAGTCCGGCACCGTGCTCACCCTGCGGGCGCACGGCGCCCCGCGGCTGCGCGGCACCGGCCGGGGGAACCTGCTCGTGCACCTCGACGTGCAGACGCCCACCCGGATCGACGGCCGTCAGCAGGAGCTGCTGCGCGAGCTCGCCGGGCTGCGCGGTGAGGACCTCACCGACGGCAACAGCGCGAACCACGGTGGTCTGTTCACCCGGGTGCGCGACGCCTTCAACGGCCGATGAGTCAGGCCCCGGACGCACTCGCGGCCGACGGCGCCCCGCTCTTCCTGCTCGACGAGGTGCCGGACGGCGACGTCCTCACCGTGGACGGCGCCGAGGGCCGGCACGCCGTCGACGTGCTGCGGCTCGGTCCCGGTGAGCGGGTGCGGGTGAGCGACGGGCAGGGGCTGCTGGTCGAGGGCTCCGTGCTCGCGGCCGCGGGGTCGGCGCTGCAGGTCCAGGTGCTCGCCCGGCACGACGTCCCCGCGCCGCAGCCGGAGTTCGTGCTCGTGCAGGCGCTGCCCAAGGGCGACCGGGGCCCGCTCGCCGTCGACCTGGCCACCGAGCTGGGCGTCGATCGGATCGTCCCGTGGACCGCGGCCCGCTGCGTCACCCGGTGGCGGGAGGACCGGGTCGACAAGGGCCTGGCCAAGTGGCGCTCGGCCGCTCGGGCCGCCACCAAGCAGGCCCGCCGGCCGCGGGTGCCCGAGGTGACCGAGCCGATGAGCACCCGCCAGGTCTGCGGCATGCTCGCCGACGCCGACCTGGCCCTGGTGCTGCACGAGCAGGCCCGCCAGCCGTTCGCCCAGCTCGAGGTGCCGGCGACCGGGTCGATCGCGGTCATCGTCGGGCCCGAGGGCGGGCTGACCGACGGCGAGGTGGTCGCCTTCCGGGCGGCCGGCGCGCAGTCGGTGCGCCTGGGTGCGGAGGTGCTGCGGACGTCGACCGCCGGCGCCGCCGTGCTCGCCGCACTGTCCGCCCGCACCCGCTGGCGGTAGCCGTCGAGTGAGCAGTCGTGGTCGCCGACACCGCCGGACACGCCGGGGACGACGACCACGACTGCGCACTCGACGCAGCGGGCCTCAGCGCAGGGCGGAGCGGGCGCGGGCGCTGACCAGGTCGACCGCGGCGGTCAGCAGCACCAGCGCCACCAGCACGGTGGTCACCGCGCCCCAGTCGAAGGCGGCCACCCGGCTGGCCAGCAGCGCGCCGAGCCCGCCGGCGCCGAGCAGCCCGACCAGCACGGTGTCCCGGATCGCCACCTCCCAGCGGTACAGCGCGAACGCCAGCACCGGCCCGGTCGCCGCCGGGAGCACCCCGTACAGCCAGCCACCCACCGGCCCGGCGCCCATCGCGGTGAGCGCCGCCCGGGGGCGCGGGTCCAGCTCCTCGGTCGCCTCCGCGGCCAGCCGCCCCAGCACGCCGAGCGTGTAGACACCGAGCGCGAGCGCCCCGGGGAGGACCCCGGGCAGCAGCACGAACAGCAGCACCAGCGCCCACACCGGCGGCGGTACGGCCCGCAGCAGCAGCAGGGCGAGCCGGACGACGGTCCCGGCCAGTCGACGTCCGGCTGACGCCCGGGCCGGGCGGGCGGCCACCCCGGCCAGCAGCACCGCCCCGACGGTGGCGACGGCGATGGCGATCACCGACATCTGCACCGTGTCGACTGCGGCCGCCGCGACCGCGGAGAGCAGCGGGCCGTCGACGTCCGGGGGCCAGGCGGCGGCAAGGACGTAGCGCAGCTGCTCGCCGGTGCGGTCGGAGACCAGCGTGGCCGGCGAGATCGCCAGGTACCACCACGACCAGACGACCCCGGCCAACGAGCCGAGGACCGCCGTGGTGAGCGCGGGGTCCCGGCGCAGCCGGTCCCCGGACGAGCGGGGTGCGGCCACCCGCCGGCGCACCGCACGGCCGCCGACGTCGGCGAGCAGGCACAGCAGCGCCAGCGCGTAGACGCAGGACCACACCTGCTCCCAGCGCAGCGAGCTGAACGACAGCAGCAGCTGGTAGCCCAACCCACCGGCGCCGATCAGTCCGAGCACCACGGCCGACCGGACCGCGCACTCCAGCCGGTAGAAGGAGTACGACAGCAGCCCACCCGACGCCGGGGGCAGCAGCCCGTACAGCGCGGCCGTCGTCCGGCTGGCACCCGCGGCGAGCAGCGCCGAGTACCCGCTGCGCGGCACCTCGTCGAGCAGGTCGGCGAACACCTTCGCGGTCACCGCCCCGTACGGGACGCCGATCGCCAGCACCCCGACCCACGGGTCCAGCCCCAGCAGGTTGACCAGCAGCAGCCCCCACACCGCCTCGTGCAGCCCCCGGGGGACGGCGAGCGCCCCGCGGGACAGCGTCCAGCCCAGCCGGCGTCGTCCCCAGGTGGTGCGGGCGACCGCCACCGCCCCGGCTGCCCCCAGCAGGACCGCCAGCGCCGCCCCGAGCGCGGCGTAGGCGACGGTGACCAGCACCGAGTCGGCGAGCACCCGGAGGAACGCGCCGTCCAGGGCGGGGGAGAGGGCGGCGGAGGCGAACCGGCCGAACTGCCCGGTGCCGGCCGGGTTGACCACGTCGCCGGCGAACGCCCCGGCGCCGGCCAGCGACCAGATCACCACGGCGAGCGCACCGAGTCCCCACGCCCAGCGGGTCCGCGCCCGGTGCAGCCGCGGCACCACCGGCGGCCGGTCCAGGACGGCGGTCACCGCGGGGCGCCGTAGAAGTCGGCCAGGTCCCCGACCGTGAGCGCGGCCGCGGGTGCGTCGAGCACCACCCGGCCCTCGACCAGGCCGACCACCCGGGTGCAGTGCCGCAGGGCGAGCGCCGGGTCGTGCAGCGAGGCGATCAGCGCGCCGTCCCGCTCGGCGGCCAGCCCGGCGAGCAGGCCGAGGGCGCGCTCGGCCAGCACCGGGTCCAGCGCCGAGGCCGGCTCGTCGGCGAGCACCAGCTCGGGCTGCTGCACCAGCAACCGCGCGAGCGCCACTCGTTGCCGCTGGCCGCCGGAGAGCCGCTCGGTGCGCTCGAACACCCGGTCGGCCAGCCCCACCCGGTCCAGCGCCGCGAGCACCTCGGGCAGCCCCTGCGGGCGCACCAGCGACCACGCCGCCCGCCACGCGGGCCAGCTGGACAGTCGCCCGGCGTTGACGTTGTGCACCACCCGCAGCTGACCGACCAGCTCCAGGTGCTGGTGGACCGTGCCGACCCGGGCCCGCAGCTGCCGCTGGGCCCGGCCGCGCAGCGCCGCGACCTCGTCTCCGAGAACCCGCACGGAGCCCGCGGTGGGCAGGACCGAGCCGTTGACCAGCCCGAGCAGCGTCGACTTGCCGGCGCCCGAGGGGCCGACCAGCGCCACCCGCTGGCCGGCGTCGACGGTGAGGTCGACACCGGCCAGCGCGCGGGTGCTGCCGTAGCGGACCTCGACGCCGTCCAGCCGGAGGACGGCGCTCAGCTGATCAGCCCCAGGTCGCGGCCGACCGCCTCGATCTGGTCGTAGTTCGACGCCTCGGTCGGGATGAACGCCCCGGCGCCGAACAGCTCCAGCACCTCGTCCCCGGCGGGCAGGCCGGTGAAGTACTCGAGCAGCCGTTCGGGCAGGTCGGGGCCGAGCCGCTCGACTGCCTCCGGGCTGAGCAGCCAGTGGTAGTCGTGGTACTCCGGGGTGCGGGCGTACTGGACCACCGCGGCGGGGTCGACGGTGCCGTCCTCGACGCGGGACCGCCACACCTGCTCGTTGAGCACCCCGGCCTGGTAGCTGCCGGAGGCGACCAGCGAGATGGTCGCGTCGTGCGAGCCGGAGAACCCAGGGCCGCCGGGGAAGCCCTGCGGGTCGACGCCCTGCTCGGACAGGAAGAACGCCGGCATCAGCCGGCCGGACGTCGACGTCTCGCTGCCGTAGGTGAACCGCAGGTCGCCCAGCGGGCCGAGGTCGTCGGCCGGCGTCAGCCCGGTGCCGGTGTTGACGATGAACACCGAGGTGAACGACTCGTCGATGTCGCGCTGGGCGATCGGCTCGGCCCCGGGGGTCTGCAGCCGGGCCTGCACGCCGGTGAGCCCGCCGAACCAGACCAGGTCGAGGTCGCCGGTGCGGAAGAGGGAGACGGCGGCGCCGTAGTCGGTGACCGGCTGGTACTCGACGTCGAGGTCGAGCGCTGCGGACATCGAGTCGGCGAGCGTGCTGTACAGCCGTTGCAGGACCTCGGGGTCCTGGTCGGGGATGGCGCCGACGGTCAGCGAGCCGCGGCTGCCGGTCGAGCCCCCGGACGACGACACGGGGGAGTCCCGGCTGCAGGCGGCGAGCCCGGCGGCGAGGACGGCGGCGCTCCCGGCGAGGAAGCCGCGCCTGTTCAGTGCGTGTTCTCCGAAGCCACCCGACCGGACGGCGCGACGGCTGCTCACTACGTCCTCGGATGGGGCTGGGGTGCGGACACGGGGGACCTCCAGGGAAGAGGGACGAGGCGGACCGGCCCATCGTCGCCCACGCCGTCCCGCCCGGCGGCACCGACCACCACGATGGCCATCTTGGTGGTCGGCGGGACGGTCAGGCCAGGTCGACGATGCTGCGGGTGACCGCCGCCTGCTCGGTGAGCACACCCCCGATCAGGTGCTGGGTCTCGTTGATCCGCTCCACGATGTCCCGGATCGAGGCGAGTGCGCCCACCACGTTCTGCACGTCGCCCTGGATCGCCGCGACCCGGCTGCTGACGTCCTCGGTTGCCTGGGCGGTCTCCCGGGCCAGCTCCTTCACCTCACCGGCGACCACGGCGAACCCCTTGCCGGCCTCCCCGGCCCGGGCGGCCTCGATCGTGGCGTTCAGCGCCAGCAGGTTCGTCTGCTCGGCGATCCCGGTGATCACCTTCACGACCTTGTCGATCTCGGCACTGGAACGTCCCAGCCCGGCCACGAACTCGGTGGCCTCGCCTGCGACGCGCTGACCGTCACCGGCGACCTTGGTGGCCTCGGCGACGTTGCGCTCCACCTCGTCGATCGAGGCGACCATCTCCCGGCCGGCGTCGGCGATGCGCTGGGTGGCCGCCAGTCGCTCCAGCGTCTGGGAGATCAGGAAGGCGGTGTTGCGCAGTGCGTCCCGCCGGCTGTCGGCGAGGATCAGCGTCCGCTTGGCGAAGAAGTCCATCGTGCCGACGATCCGGCCGCCGACGGTGATCGGCAGACACACCCCGGAGCGGACGCCGGCGTTGCGCGCGGCCGGGGCGCGCACGCAGTCGTGCACCTGGCCGAGGTCCTCGACGAACACCAGCTCGCCGGCGGCCCAGGTGCGGCCGGCGACGCCGACGCCCTTGGCGAAGCCCGCTTCCAGCGTGATCCGCCGGAACTCCGGCCCCAGGTCACCGGACTCCTGGGCGAACCGCAGGTCGTTCGTCGAGGCGTCCAGCGCCCAGTAGGAGCCGTAGTGCCAGTCGAACTCCCGCCGGATGGTGTCCAGCGCGACGGACAGCGTCTCCTCCTGGGTGCGTGCCCGGGCGAGCCCGCGGAGCAGGCCGTTGATCGCCGCGACGTCGCCTGCCGCACGCTTCTGGTCAGCGGCCTCTGCCACCCGGGCGAAGGCCTGGGAGACCAGCAGCCCCACCGCCCGCAGCGCGTCGAGCCGTTCGGCCGACGGAGCCAGCGTGTCCATGGTGAAGAAGTCCATCGTCCCGACCACCCGGCCCTGCTGGATGATCGGGAAGCACACGCCGCTCTTCACCCCGACCCGTTGGGCCACCGGGGCGCGCACGCAGTCGGTCATCTCGCCGAGGTCGGCGACGAAGAACAGGTCCCGGGCCTTCCAGGCCCGCCCGGAGAGCCCGACACCCTCGGCGAAGGAAGCGCTCCTGGTCACCGCGCGGAACTCGGGTCCGGCGTCACCGGACTCCACGACGAAGTGCAGCTGACCGTCCTCCGGCGCGACCATCCAGTAGGAGCCGTACGCCCAGCCGAAGCTGTCCCGGACCGTGTCGAGCGCGGCCCGGGACACCTCCTCGCAGGTGGTGGCCCGGTCCAGCGCGCCGAGCGCCCGGGTGACCGCGGCGATGTCGGAGCGTGCCTCGTCGAGTTCGGCGGTGTGCTGCAGAGCGGTGCGTCGTGACGCGGCGATGCGCATGGTGCCTCCACGGTCCGGGCAGCCGTGGCGTCGACGTCCCTGTGGTCGTGGTCGGCCGGTGGCGGCCCACCTTCAGTCGAACCACCGAGTCGTGCACCGTTCAACGAACTCGCTCGGTCCGCCGTCCACCCGCGTCCTAGAGTCGGGCCGGTGAGCGAGCCGACGAACGAGTGCCTGTTCTGCCGCATGGTGGCCGGGGAGATCCCGCCGGACGTCGTCCGGGAGACCGACCGCACGCTCGCCTTCCGGGACATCAACCCGCAGGCGCCCACGCACGTGCTGGTGATCCCCAAGGAGCACCACGCCACCCTCGGTGCGCTGGCCGGCGCCGACCCCGAGCTCACCGCCGAGCTGGTCGCGGCTGCACACGCCGTCGCCGTCCAGGAGGGCCTGGTGACGGCGGACGCGCCCGAGCCCGGCTACCGCGTCGTGGCCAACACCGGGCCGCAGGCCGGGCAGACGGTCCACCACGTGCACCTGCACGTGCTCGGCGGCCGCGGCCTGGGCTGGCCGCCCGGCTGAGGCCGCTCGGGCCTGCCAGAGTGGAGGTGTGTCCGAGACCACTGCCCCCGTCCGGCTCGAGCGGGACGGCGACGTCGCCGTCGTCGTCCTGGACAACCCACCGCTGAACCTGTTCGACCAGGCGGTGTTCGACGCCTGGGAACGGGTGACCGGCCAGCTGGTCGAGCTCACCGATCCGGCCCGGCCCGACCGGGCCCGTGCGGTGCTGGTCGAGGCGCGTGGCCGGGTCGTCTCCGCCGGTGTCGACGTGCACCTGTTCGCCGAGATCGCCGAGGGCCCGGACGCCGTCGCCCGCGGCGGGGCGCTGTGGGCCCGGCTGCTGCGCACGGTGCAGACGCTGGAGGCCCTCCCGGTGCCGACCGTCTTCGCCGCCCACGGCCTGACCCTGACCGCGGCGTTCGAGATCTCCCTGGGCTGCGACGTGCTGCTCGCCGCGGAGAGCGCGTCCTTCGGCCTGGTGGAGATCGTCGTCGGGCTCACCCCGTCGATGGGCGGCCCGCAGCGGCTGGCCGAGCGGGCCGGCCCGGCCCGGGCCCGGGAGCTCGTGTTCACCGGTGAGCGCTACCCGGCCGCGGTCCTGGAGCGCTGGAACGTGGTCAACCGGGTCCTGCCCGACGACGGCTTCCCCGAGGCGGCCCGCGAGTACGCCCGCCGGGTCGCCGCCGGCCCCACCGTCGCGCACGCGGCGACCAAGCGGCTGGTCGCCACCGCGGTGCGGCACGGCGTACCGGCGGCGGACGACGTCGTACCGGCCGTCTCGGGGCTGTTGTTCGGCACCGAGGACCTGCGCGGCGCCGTGGCGTCCTTCCTCACCGACGGTCCGGGGAGGGCTCGCTACACCGGGCGCTGACCCCGGTCGGTGTGGAGCCGGGGCTCAGCGGCCGTCCGCGCGGGTACGCTGGGCCGGGTCACAACCCCCGTCGCAGGAAGGCAGGGTCGAGCGTTCTTGCCCGACACCTCACCAGACGCCGTACCGGAGACCATCGCGTCCTCCCGTGAGCTCTCCGCGCGTGCCGCGGGAGCCGGCGTCCCGGAACCGGCCGTACCGGCCGAGGTCCGCACCTCGATCACCGTCCCCGACAGCGTCTCCATGGTGGCCCTCCTGGGCTCCGGGGACGAACTCCTCCGCCTGGTCGAGACCGAGCTCGCCGCCGACGTGCACGTCCGCGGCAACGAGATCGCGATCACCGGTCAGCCGGCGGACAACGCCTTCGCCGTCCGGGTCTTCGACGAGCTGATCGCCCTGCTGGCGACCGGCCAGGCGCTGCGGCCGGACTCGGTCCGCCGGGTCGTCGGCATGCTGCGCGCCGGCGGCTCCGAGCGCCCCGCGGACGTGCTGAGCCTCGACATCATCAGCCGCCGGGGTCGCACCATCCGGCCGAAGACGCTGAACCAGAAGCGGTACGTCGACGCCATCGACAACCACAGCGTGATCTTCGGCATCGGCCCGGCCGGCACCGGCAAGACCTACCTGGCGATGGCCAAGGCCGTGCAGGCGCTGACCACCAAGCAGGTCAACCGGATCATCCTGACCCGTCCGGCGGTGGAGGCCGGTGAGCGGCTGGGCTACCTGCCGGGCTCGCTGTCGGAGAAGATCGACCCCTACCTGCGGCCGCTGTACGACGCGCTGCACGACATGGTCGACCCGGAGTCGATCCCGCGGCTGATGCAGGCCGGCACCATCGAGGTCGCCCCGCTGGCCTACATGCGCGGCCGCACGCTCAACGACGCGTTCGTCATCCTCGACGAGGCGCAGAACACCACCGCCGAGCAGATGAAGATGTTCCTCACCCGGCTGGGGTTCGGCTCCAAGATGGTCGTCACCGGTGACGTGACCCAGGTCGACCTCCCCGGGGGCGCGCAGAGCGGTCTGCGGATCGTGCGCGAGATCCTCGAGGGCATCGACGACGTGCACTTCTCCACGCTGACCAGCTCCGACGTCGTCCGGCACCGGCTGGTCGGCGACATCGTCGACGCCTACGAGCGCTGGGACGCCACCCGGCAGCCACCGGCGCCGGCGGCCGGCTCCCGTCCGGCCCGGCACGGCCGTCCCCAGACCCGGCAGCAGGGGAGCTGAGCGTGCCCGTCGAGGTCGCCAACGAGTCCGAGATCTCCGTCGACGAAGGAGCGCTGGCCGGCGTCTGCCGCTACGTGCTCGACGCCATGGAGGTCAGCCCGCTGGCCGAGCTGTCGGTGCTCTGCGTCGACGGCGACTACATGGCCACCCTGCACGAGCGGTGGATGGGGGAGAAGGGCCCGACCGACGTGCTGGCCTTCCCGATGGACGAGCTGGACACCGCCCGTCCCGACGACCCCGACCCCGGTCCGGCGCTCCTCGGTGACGTGGTGCTGTGCCCGGCCGTCGCCGTCCGGCAGGCCCGCGCCGCCGGTCACTCGATGGCCGACGAGCTGCTCCTGCTGGCCACCCACGGCGTGCTCCACCTGCTGGGCTACGACCACATGGAGCCCGACGAGGAGAAGGAGATGTTCGGCCTGCAGTCCAAGCTCCTCGAGGGCTGGCGCGCCACTCCGCGGGAGCCGGTGACCGGCGAGCCGATGGAGCCGGAGACCCGATGAGCTCGACCGCGATCGTCCTGCTGGGGATCGCCGTCGTCCTGGTCCTCGTCGCCGGCGTCTTCGCCGCACTGGACGCCGCGTTGCAGCGGCTGTCCAAGGCCGCGGTGGAGGAGCTGCGGCGGGACGGGACCAAGCGGGCGGGCCCGCTGGCGCAGGTCATGGAGGACCGGGCCCGGCACGTGGCCTTGCTGCTGCTGCTGCGGATCGCCTGCGAGACGGCCGCGACCGTCATCGTCGCGGTCATCCTCGACGGGTTGTTCGACGGCGTCGCCCTGGGTGTGCTGACCGCCATCGCGGTGATGACGGTGGTCAGCTACGTGCTCATCGGGGTCGGCCCGCGGACGCTGGGCCGGCAGCACGCGTACCCGATCGCCCTCTCCGCGGCCTCGCTGATCCGGCTGCTGGGCCGGTTGCTCGGCCCGATCGCCACGCTGCTGATCCTCATCGGCAACGCGATCACCCCCGGCAAGGGCTACCGCGACGGCCCGTTCAGCAGTGAGGTCGAGCTCCGCGAGCTGGTGGACATGGCCGAGGAGCGCGGCGTCGTCGAGGCCGGCGAGCGCAACATGATCCACGGCGTCTTCGAGCTCGGCGACACCATCGCCCGCGAGGTGATGGTGCCCCGGCCGGACGTGGTCTGGATCGAGCGCGGCAAGACCCTCCGGCAGGCGCTGGCGCTGTGCCTGCGCAGCGGCTTCAGCCGGCTCCCGGTCATCGGCGAGAACGTCGACGACATCATCGGCGTCGTCTTCCTCAAGGACCTGGTGCGTCGCACCCAGGGCTCCTCGGAGTCCCGGGCCAGCGAGCCGAAGGTCGAGGACCTGCTGCGCCCGGCCACCTTCGTGCCGGAGTCCAAGCCGGTGGACGAGCTGCTCCGGGAGATGCAGGCCTCCCGGGCCCACATGGCCGTCGTCGTCGACGAGTACGGCGGCTTCGCCGGGCTGGTCACCATCGAGGACATCCTCGAGGAGATCGTCGGCGAGATCGACGACGAGCACGACACCGTCCAGCGCCCGCCGATCGAGGAGCTGGAGGACGGCTCGGTCCGGATCACCGCCCGGCTCCCGGTCGAGGACCTCGCCGACCTCTTCCGCGTCGAGCTCCCCGACGACGACGGGGTCGAGACCGTCGGCGGCCTGCTGGCCCGGGAGATCGGCATGGTGCCGATCGAGGGCTCGGCCGCCGAGGTCGGCGGCCTGCAGCTGGTCGCCGAGAGCACCGGCGGGCGGCGCAACCAGATCGACACGATCCTGGTCCACCGGGTGCCCGAGCCGAGCGCGGAGGACGCGGACGACGAGCCCGCCCGGGAACCCGAACCGGCGGCCGTGGAAAGCTGAGGAAGGACCCTCCCGCCCCCACCGCTCGCACGCTCGCGTCGGGCCCCTGCGGAAGGGCCAGGGCGATGGACAGGAGATCGATCCGGTGGCTGAGCTGGACCCCGAGGACGCCAAGCTGATCACGCTGGCCCGCTCCGCCCGGAGCCGCACCGGCGCGGCCGAGGGAGCCGCGGTGCGCGACACGGACGGGCGCACCTACCTCGCAGCCACCGTGGCGCTGCCCTCGCTGCAGCTGTCCGCGCTGCAGGCCGCCGTCGCCGCCGCGGTCTCCAGCGGTGTCGACGGGCTCGAGGCCGCCGCCGTCGTCAGCGCTGCCGGGGCCGTCGAGGAGGCCGGGCTGGCCGCCGTCCACGACCTGACCGCGGCGGCGCCGGTGCTCCTCGCCGGTCCCGACGGGGTGCTCCGCACCACCTCCTGACCCGGCGTCCTGGCTCGCCGAGTGTGTCGAAGGGTGTAGCAGAGCTGTGCCCTTCGGGGCGCGGAGATCGACCCGGTCTGGAGCAGGCTGGGGCTGTGTCCGTGACACAGCGGTCGTCCTTGCTCCGTGCCGTCCCCCTGCTCTGGGCGGAGACCCGACCGGTGGTGCAGGCGGTCTTCGCGCTGCGGTACACGGTCGGGGCCGTCGTCGGGGTGGCCGGAGCCGGCGAGCTGCGGCCGGCGGTCGTGATCGGCGTGCTGGCCTGGTCGCTGCTGGTGATGAGCATCTACCTGGTCAACGGGGTCTCCGACCTGCTCGGCGACCGGGCCAACGGCAGCACCCGGCCGCTGGCCTCCGGCCGGGTCGGGGCGCGGGTTGCGGTGCGGACGGCGCGGGCGCTGGCCGGCGCCGGTCTGCTGTTGGCGGCCTGTACCGGGGTGCCGGCACTGCTGGCCTGCGCGGTGGCGATGACCGTGCTGGGCTGGGCCTACAGCGTCGGACCGCGGCCGCTCAAGCGCAGCGTGGCCGGCACCACGGTGGCCGCGATCGGGGGCGGCCTGCTCAGCTACGGCGCCGGCGTGGCCGCGGCCGGTGGTGGCCTGTCGGCCCCGTACGCCGCGGTCTTCCTGCTCCTGTCGGCCTGGATGGCCGTCGCCGGCGCGTCCAAGGACCTCGGTGACCGGGAGGGGGACCGCCTGGCCGGGCGACGTACCTTGCCCGTCGTGGCCGGACACCGCACCGCCGTCCGGGTGATCGCCGGCGGTTCGCTGCTGCTGGCGCTCACCGCCCTCGTGTTCGCCGGGGTCTGGCCGCAGCTGCTCGCGCCCGCCGCCGCGCTGTGCCTGGGTGGCGAGGTCGTCGCCGTGCTGGCGCTGCTGACGCCGGAGGGTGGCCCGCGACCGCCCCGGCGTCGGCCTTACCGTGCCTTCATGGTCACCCAGTACCTGGCCAACCCGCTCGTCGTCGTCAGCGTGCTGCTGTGACCGCGCCGGAGGACGCCCACCGGCTCGCCGAGGCCGATGCCGAGGTCGATGCCGCCGTCGCCGACATGGTCCTGGCCGATGCCGCCGTGGTCGCCCACCGACTGTCGGCGGACTCGGCCCGGGCCGAGCAGCTGCGTGTTCGTGTCCTCGCCGTGCTGCGGGTGACCCACGCCCGGGTGCGCGGGCTGCCGCCGGCTGCGGCCCCGGCCGCCCAGCCCGACGTCGGCGCGGCCCGGGCCCGCACCGGCCTGCACCCGGCGGAGTCGCTGCGGGTGGCCAGCCTGCTGTTCCAGCGGGCGCTGCCCGCGCTCGTCGCACACCACCGGGACGACGCCCTCCTCGGTGCCCGTTCGCCTGCCGAGCAGGTCGCGCTGGTCCTGCACCAGGTGATCGACGAGCTGGTCATCCCCGCCTCGGTCTCCTACGTCGACGTTCTGCTCGCCCGGATCAGCGACGCCAACCGGGACGAGCGCCGCCGGGTCGCCCGCGACCTGCACGACCACACCAGCCACGGGATCGGTGCGGCGATGCAGGGCATCGACCTGGCCCTGCACCTGCACGCCACCGGCCAGCCGCTGGCCGTCGACCGGTTGCGCACCACCCGGCAGCTGCTGCTGGACACGCTCAACGACGTGCGTGGCCTGGCCACCCGGCTGCGCGACGTGGTCGGGGACCGCTCCCTGGCCCAGGCGCTGCAGGAGTACCTGGACTTCACCGCCCCGGTCGGGCTGGAGGTGACGCTCACCGAGGACGGCGAGGAGGCGGCACCGCTGCCCGGCCACGTCAAGGAGGAGAGCTACCTCATCGTGCGCGAGGCGATCCGCAACTCGTTCCTGCACGGCCGCCGGGCGACCCGGCTCGACGTCGTCGTCCGGGTCGCCGACGGGCAGCTGCAGGCCAGCGTGGCCGACGACGGCTCCGGCTTCGACCCCGCGGCGGTCGACGCCACCCGCAGCGTCGGGCTCTCGTCGGTGCGGGAGCGCGCCGAGGGCCTCGGTGGCGACGTGGCGGTGGAGACCGGGCCGGGCGGCGTCCGCCTCGTGCTGACCGTGCCGCTGCCCCGGGCCAACGCATGACCGGCGTCGAGCGCGGGCTCCGAGTGGTCCTGGTCGACGACCACCGGCTGTTCCGCGAGAGCCTGGGCGCGCTGCTGGCCGTGCACGAGGGCATCGAGGTGGTCGCGGAGGGAGCGAACGGGGAGGAGGCGGTGCGGCTGGCCCGCCAGCACCGGCCCGACGTGGTGCTGCTGGACGTCGAGATGCCCGGCCAGTCGGTGCTGACCTCCCTGGTCGAGATCCGCAGCGCCTCGCCGTCCACCCGCATCGTCGTCCTGACCATGCACGAGAACACCCCGCTGGCCCGCCAGCTGCTGCTCCGCGGCGCCTCCGCCTACCTGATCAAGACGATCGGGCACCACGAGCTGGTGGCGGCGATCCGGGCCGCCACCGACCGTGAGCAGGACCTGATCACCCTGTCGGTGTCCCGCGGTGGGCTGGCCGGCCTCACCTCGCAGGGTGGGCCGATGCTGTCCGAACGCGAGGTGGAGGTGCTCGCCCTCGTCGGCAAGGCGCGCTCCAACGCGGCGATCGCCACGGAGCTGCGGATCAGCGAGGGCACGGTGAAGCGGCACCTGAGCAACATCAACGCCAAGCTCGGCTCGACGTCCCGGCTGGACGCCGTGCGGCGGGCGACCCAGGCGCGGCTGCTGGCCCCCGGCCTCGGGGACGACTGAGGAAGGACCCCGTCCTCCCCACCCCTCGCGAGCTCGCCGGCGGTGCCCTGGACGGGGCCGTCAGGGCAGTCGATGGCCCAGGGCGTCGGCGACCGCGGCGGGGTCGCGCACCCAGCCGGTGAACGCCTTCGGCGTCTCGCCGTCGGGGTCCAGGTGCCGGACGCTGATCCGCTGCCGACCCGGCCACCAGCCGCCGCGCCGCTTGGCCTTCGGCCAGTCGGCCGGAGGTGCGCCCGGCGCCACCTCGCGGACCAGCACCAGCGGGACCACCCCGAAGGACGACGTCTGCCGCAGCCCGGCGATGTCGGTGGAGACGGCGAAGTCGGAGACGGTGAACCGGCCGGTCGACACGATCAGCACGAGCAGCCCGAGCCCGAGGGCGATCGGTGCCTCCGCGGCGGCCGCGGCGCTGCCGTCCCGCCAGCCCAGGAAGCCCAGCCAGGCTGCGACGGCGAGCACGGTCAGCGTGATGACCAGCGGCGAGGCGGGGTCGTACTGCCAGTACCGCAGCGGCCGCGGGGTCACCGTGACGTGCCGCTTGGGCCCGCGGCGGGCCAGGTAGCCGTAGCTGGTGACCTGGTCGATGTGCCGCTCACGGTCCCGGGCGGCCTGCACGACCAGGGGCTCGCCGTTGTCTCGTCGGGACCGGGATGGCATGCCCGCCATGATCGCAGGACGGCGTCCCGTGCCGGTCGCAGCAGTGCTGTCGGTGCGCAGTGGGAGACTGGACGGCGTGACCTCCTCCGATCAGCCGCCGTACCGCAGCGGCTTCGCCTGCCTGGTCGGCCGGCCCAACGCGGGCAAGACCACGCTGACGAACGCCCTGGTCGGCGAGAAGGTCGGCATCGTCAGCAACCGGCCGCAGACCACCCGGCACGCCATCCGCGGGGTGGTGCACCGGCCGGCCGGCCAGCTGGTGCTGGTCGACACCCCGGGGCTGCACAAGCCCAAGAGCCTGCTCGGCCAGCGGCTCAACGACGTCGTCCGCGACACCCTGTCCGAGGTCGACGTCATCGTCTTCTGCATCCCCGCCGACCAGCCCGTCGGCACCGGCGACGCCTTCATCGCCCGGCAGCTCAAGGAGGTCTCCACCCCGATCGTGCTGGTGGTCACCAAGACCGACGCGGCCAGCAAGAAGGCCATCACCCAGCAGCTCGTGGCGGCCAGCAAGCTGGTCGAGGCGCGCGAGATCGTGCCGGTCAGCGCGGTCGCCGGTGACCAGGTCACGCTGCTGGAGGACCTGCTGATCGGCATGCTGCCCGAGGGGCCGCCGATGTACCCCGACGAGCAGACCACCGACGAGGACGTCGAGCGGCAGATCACCGAGCTGGTGCGCGAGGCCGCCCTGGAGAAGGTGCGCCAGGAGGTGCCGCACTCCCTCGCCGTCACCGTGGAGGAGATGCACCGCAAGCCCGACCCGCGCGACCCCGACGCGGTGTTCACCGAGATCCACGCACTGCTGCACGTCGAGCGCCGCAGTCAGAAGCCGATGCTGCTGGGCAAGGGCGGGCAGACGATCAAGGCGATCGGCAGTGAGGCCCGGGTCGGGCTGGAGACGCTCCTCGGCGGCCGGGTGCACCTGGCCCTGCACGTCACCGTGCTGGGGGAGTGGCAGGACGACCCGAAGAAGCTCAACCGGCTGGGCTATTGAGGTCCTCGTGAGCACCACCCCGCAGGCGCTCTACCGGGACGAGGGCATCGTGCTGCGCACCCAGAAGCTGGGTGAGGCCGACCGGATCGTCACCGTGCTCACCCGGCGCACCGGCAAGGTGCGCGCGGTCGCCAAGGGCGTGCGGCGCACCAAGAGCAAGTTCGGTGCGCGGCTGGAGCCGTTCAGCCACGTCGACCTGCAGCTCTACACCGGCCGCAACCTCGACATCGTCAGCCAGGCCGAGTCGATCCGGTCCTACGGCACCGAGATCGTCGGCGACTACCGCGCCTACACCGCCGGCACCGCCGTGCTGGAGACGGCCGACCGGCTGACGGTGGAGGAGAAGGAGCCGTCGCTGCGGATGTTCCTGCTGGTCGTCGGGGCGCTGCGCACGCTGGCCGAGGGGGTCAAGCCGGCCCCGCTCGTGCTGGACGCGTTCCTGCTCCGGGCGATGTCGGTCGCCGGCTGGGAGCCCGCGCTGGGCGACTGCGCCCGCTGCGGCGAGGCCGGCCCGCACCGGCACTTCTCCGTCCCGGCCGGGGGCACGGTCTGCCCGTCCTGCCGGCCCACCGGCTCGGCGATGCCCAGCCCGGTCACCATCGAACTGCTGGAGGCGCTGTTGTCCGGGGACTGGGGGCGGGCCGAGGCCAGCCTGGGCACCAACCGGCGGGAGGGCAGCGGCCTGGTCGCGGCCCTGCTGCAGTGGCACCTGGAGCGCGGCCTGCGCTCGCTGCCGCTGGTGGACCGCACATGAGGCGCGAGGTGAAGCAGCCCGACCCGCACCCCTCGGGCGCCACCCCGCCGGACATCCCGGCCGACAAGGTGCCGCAGCACGTGGCGATCGTGATGGACGGCAACGGCCGCTGGGCGAAGCAGCGCGGGCTGCCGCGCACCGCCGGGCACGAGGCGGGGGAGTCCTCGCTGTTCGACTGCGTCGAGGGCGCCATCGAGCTGGGCATCGGTGCGATCAGCGCCTACGCGTTCTCCACCGAGAACTGGCGGCGCAGCCCGGAGGAGGTCCGCTTCCTGATGGGCTTCAACCGCGACGTGATCCGCCGCCGCCGCGACGAGATGCACGAGCTCGGGGTGCGGGTGCGCTGGGCCGGGCGCCGTCCCAAGCTCTGGCGCAGCGTCATCAAGGAGCTCGAGGTCGCCGAGGAGCTGACGCAGGACAACGACGTCCTGACCCTCACCATGTGCGTCAACTACGGCGGCCGCGCCGAGATCGCCGACGCCGCCGCGGCGATCGCGCGCGAGGTGGCCGCCGGCCGGATCAAGCCGGACAAGGTCACCGAGGAGACGGTCGCCCGGTTCCTCGACGAGCCGGACATGCCCGACGTCGACCTGTTCGTACGCAGCTCGGGGGAGAACCGCACCAGCAACTTCCTGCTGTGGCAGGCCGCCTACGCCGAACTGGTCTTCCTGGACACCCTGTGGCCGGACTTCGACCGCCGGCACCTGTGGCAGGCCTGCGAGGAGTACGCCAGCCGGCAGCGCCGCTTCGGCAGCGCCTGAAGGAACTGCTTCAGGCGGGGTCGGGGGACTCAGCGGTGTGGCCGGCGTGGGCGAGGGCGTCCCGGACGATGTGCGCCACGTGCCCGTCGACCAGGCGGTAGTCGACCTCGCGGTGCCGGCGGACGCCGGTCACCAGGCCGGCGCCGCGCAGCACCCGCAGGTGCTGGGAGACCAGCGGCTGCGGCACGCCCAGCGCGTCGACCAGCTGGTGCACGCAGCGGGAACCGTGCTCGTCCAGCAGCGTCACGATCGACATCCGCAACGGCGAGGCGAGCGCGGCCAGCAGCTCGCTGGCGGCCTGGACGTCGGCGGGGACGCTCCGGGACCCGGGCCGGGAGGACGGGGTCACGGACGTGGACATGGCACCATGGTCCGAGCGCCTGAGAACGGTTGTCAACTCTTGTCGCGTCGAGGAGAGAGGTGCCCGGTGTTCGCCGTGACCCGCCTGCGCGTCCCCGCCGACGACGTCCCCGCCTTCCTGGCCGCCGCCGGCGAGCTGCTCGCCGCCCTCCAGGCCCGCCCCGGCTTCCTCGATGGCGAGCTGGGCCGCGCCGCCGACGACCCGCAGCTGTTCGCGCTCTGCACCCGCTGGGACGGCGTCGGGGCCTACCGCCGGGGCCTGTCCGCGGCCGAGGTGAAGATCGCCGGCGCGCCGGTGTGGGTGCATGCCCTCGACGAGCCAGGCGTCTACCTCACCGACTGACCCAGGCCAGCCCGGGCTGGCAGCCGGGGAGTAGCCGGGCGCCGGCCGGGGCAGGACTGCCCGGTGGACGTGCTGGCGGTAGAAGAGACCGGGTTCCCCCATTCCTTCCTCTCGGAGGACCTGCTGCGGAGCTACGTCAACCTGTTCATCCGGCTGGTCGAGGCCGCCGGGGCGATCGTGATCTTCGTCGGTGCGGTGATCGCCGCGGTCCAGTTCGTCCGTGCGGCCGTGCGTGGCCGGCACCGCGACGAGTTCGTCCGGGTCCGGCTGGGGCTGGCCCGCTACCTGCTGCTCGGGCTGGAGTTCCAGCTGGCCAGCGACGTCCTGCGCACCGCCATCGCGCCGTCGTTCGCCGAGATCGGCAAGCTCGCCGCGATCGCGGCCATCCGGACCGCGCTGAACTACTTCCTGGGCAAGGAGATCGCCGAGGAACGCGAAGAGGTCGAGAAGAACGAGGACAGGGACCGCGAGGGTGACCGCGCCGGCGGTGACCGGACGTGAACCGGGGCGAGCCCGCATGAGCGCGTTGCTGGAGGACGCCGCACTGCTGGTGGCCGTGCTGGGCCTGGTCTCCGGCCTGATCACGCTGGTGCGGTTGCGCGACGTCCTGCTGGCGTTCGGCGTCCTGCTGGACTTCCTGATCGCCGCCGGCCTGATCCGGCTCGCCGGCGAGCTCACGTTCCGCGGCCTGGTCGGCGTCGCCCTGGTGATCGCCGTCCGGAAGCTGGTGATGCACGCGCTGGGGGCGGATCGACGGGTGCCGACCGTCGCAGAGAGCTGACGCCCGTGGCCGGGCGCCGGCGCACCGGCGGCTAACGTCTGGGGGTCACTCGCCGACACCCCAGCCGGATGGAGCCCCCGTGCCCAGCGACACCGCCCCTGCCCGTACCGCCGACCCCGCTCGCCTGGAGAAGGTGGTCAACCTCTGCAAGCGCCGGGGGTTCGTCTTCCCGTCCGGTGAGATCTACGGCGGCACCCGCTCGGCCTGGGACTACGGGCCGCTGGGCGTGGAGCTGAAGGAGAACATCAAGAAGCAGTGGTGGCGCACCGTCGTCCAGAGCCGGGACGACGTCGTCGGTCTGGACTCCTCGGTGATCCTGCCCCGCCAGACCTGGGTCGCCTCCGGCCACGTCGGCGTCTTCACCGACCCGCTGACGGAGTGCCAGAGCTGCCACAAGCGGTTCCGCGCCGACCACCTCGAGGAGGGGTTCGAGGAGAAGAAGGGCCGGCCGCCGGAGAACGGGCTGGCCGACATCTCCTGCCCGAACTGCGGCGTGAAGGGCTCCTGGACCGAGCCGCGCGACTTCAACATGATGCTGAAGACCCACCTCGGCCCGGTCGAGGACGAGTCGGGGCTGCACTACCTGCGCCCGGAGACCGCCCAGGGCATCTTCGTGAACTTCGCCAACGTCATGGGCGCCGCGCGCAAGAAGCCGCCGTTCGGCATCGGCCAGATCGGCAAGTCCTTCCGCAACGAGATCACCCCGGGCAACTTCATCTTCCGCACCCGCGAGTTCGAGCAGATGGAGATGGAGTTCTTCGTCGAGCCCGGCACCGACGAGGAGTGGCACCAGTACTGGATCGACGCCCGCACCGCCTGGTACACCGACCTGGGCATCGCGGCGGACAACCTGCGGCACTACGAGCACCCGAAGGAGAAGCTGAGCCACTACTCGACGCGCACCGTCGACATCGAGTACCGGTTCGGCTTCACCGGCTCGGAGTGGGGCGAGCTCGAGGGCATCGCCAACCGCACCGACTTCGACCTGAAGACCCACTCGGAGCACTCCGGCACCGACCTGTCCTACTTCGACCAGGCCTCCGGTGCGCGGTGGACGCCGTACGTCATCGAGCCGGCGGCCGGGCTCACCCGCTCGCTGATGGCCTTCCTGGTCGAGGCCTACACCGAGGACGAGGCGCCCAACGCCAAGGGCGGCGTCGACACCCGCACGGTGCTCAAGCTCGACCCGCGGCTGGCGCCGGTGAAGGCCGCCGTCCTGCCGCTGTCGCGCAACGCCGACCTCTCGCCGAAGGCCCGTGACCTGGCGGCGACGCTGCGCCGGAACTGGAACGTCGACTTCGACGACGCCGGCGCGATCGGCCGCCGCTACCGCCGGCAGGACGAGATCGGCACCCCGTTCTGCCTGACGGTCGACTTCGACACCCTCGAGGACGACGCGGTGACCATCCGGGAGCGCGACTCGATGGCCCAGGAGCGCATCGGCCTGGACGCCGTCCCCGGCTACCTCGCCACCCGCCTCCCCGGCTGCTGACACCGCGGCCGGGCTGTCGTCTCGGGCCGGGCCGGTCGTCCCAGGCCCGGCCCGCCCGGCTCAACCCGGGGGCGGAGGGGTTGAGCCGCGTGCGCCCGCGGCTCAACCCTCCGCCGTCCGGGTCAACCCGGGCCCGGGCGTTCCGATGCGGTCGTCGGCCCGGGGCAACCAGCCGTCGTCCCCGGTGTCCTCGGTGCGGGGCCGGCCCTCGGCCCGGGGCACCTCGCGGAACTCCCGGACCTCGGGGCCCGGCCGCGCCAGCGAACGACGCACCTGCTGGTCGAGAGCGCGCCGTCCCCCGGCCAGGTCGTCGGTGGCGACCCGGACGAACTGGATGCCCAGCGACCGCAGCAGGTCCTCGTCCCGCTTCTCCCGCCACAACTCCTCCTCGGGGGTGCGCCCGAAGGACGGCCGGCGGTACTTGACCTGACCGTCGAACTCGACCGCCAGCGCCGGCCCCGAGTACCAACCGTCGGCGACCTTCACCAGCCGTCCGCCGACCCACAGCTCGACCTGCGGGACGAACGGCGGCAGGCCCAGCGCGGCGAAGCTGAGTCGGCCGTGCGTCTCCAGCCACGACTCGGCGCGACCGTCGGCGAGCGCGACGGCACGGACCGCGCGGGGGATGCCCGGCACGTACGCCTGACGGTCCAGCACCCGGGCCAACTCCTGCCGAGTGGTCAGCCCGCGGAGCAGTGCAGCATCGACGGCGGCGACGGCGTGCACCTCCGGCCAGGCCCTGGCGGCGTCGACCAGGGTGCGGGCGGCCGTGGTGACCCGGTAGGCGCCGCGGACGGTCACCTCGTCGTCCGGCAGGGTGGCCCGGGTCATCAGCCACCCGCGCCCACGTCGCCACCGGTGCGGATCGGTCAGCTCCACCACCGACACGGCCGACCGTGGTCGAGGCAGCCCCCAGATCCAAGCCGCGGTCGCGCCGCTCAGGACGGCGTCCGGCCGGCCCAACGCCGTGGTCAGCGCCAGCGCGTCCAGGCCGGGACGTCGTCCGGTGCGCTGGACCTCGGCGAGGTCCGCCGCGGTGACCAGGACGCCGGGCCGCAGCCGCACCCAACTGCCCCGACGCACCGCGCTGGCGATCTCGGTCTTGGTGACCCCGGCGGCGCTGAGGTCTGCAGTGGTGACGATGCCCAGTCGGCGGCGACTGGGTTCGTCCAGGGCGAGCGGGACGGCGGGGGAGCGGAGCACGGTCCGAGGTTCCGCCCGGGGCCGGCCGGGAGGTGCCCGATCCGTGCGACCTGTGCACGGCCGACCGGGACGGGGACGCTGGGCGGCACGGAGTTGGTGCTCTGCGCTAGCGGCTCGACCCGGCCTCCGCAGGGAAGAGCCGCGTGCGCTGCCGGCTCAACCCCGCCCCGCGCGGCTCAGCCCGGCGAATACGGCGTGAGGCCGGGCACACAGCCGAGCCACCTACCCTGGACGTCGTGACCAGCACCCTCGAGCGCGCGCCGGCGCTGCAGCTGGGGTCGCTGACGGTCGACCCGGCGGTGGTGCTGGCGCCGATGGCCGGGATCACCAACCCGGCCTTCCGCACGCTGTGCCGGGAGTTCGGGGCGGGCCTCTACGTCTGCGAGATGATCACCACGCGGGCGCTGGTCGAGCGCAACGCCAAGACGCTGAAGATGGTGCAGGCCGCCCCGGGGGAGGCCGACGCGTTCAGCGTGCAGCTCTACGGCGTCGACCCGGCCACCGTCGGGCGGGCGGTGGAGATGCTCGTCGACGAGCAGGTCGCCGGCACCCGCCCCGCGCACATCGACCTCAACTTCGGCTGCCCGGTGCCCAAGGTGACCCGCAAGGGCGGCGGTTCGGCCCTGCCGTGGCGCCGCCGGCTGTTCGGCAACATCGTGCGCGCCGCGGTACAGGCCGCCGGCGACGTCCCGGTGACGGTCAAGACGCGGGTGGGCATCGACGCCGAGCACGTCACCTACCTGGACGCCGGCCGGATCGCGCAGGACGAGGGCGCCGCGGCGATCACCCTGCACGGGCGCACCGCCGACCAGCTCTACAGCGGCACCGCCGACTGGTCGCACATCGCCCGGCTGGTGGAGGAGGTCTCCATCCCGGTGCTGGGCAACGGCGACCTGTGGGAAGCCGACGACGCGCTGCGGATGGTGGCCGAGACGGGCTGTGCCGGCGTCGTGGTGGGCCGGGGTTGCCTGGGTCGCCCGTGGCTGTTCGGCGACCTGGCCGCTGCGTTCGCCGGTTCGCCGCACCGCACGCTGCCCAGCTTCCGGCAGGTGGCCGAGATCATGCACCGGCACGCCACCCTGCTCGCCGCCGACCAGGGCGAGGTGCACGGCTGCAGCGACTTCCGCAAGCACGTCGCCTGGTACCTCAAGGGGTTCTCGGTCCCCTCCGACGTGCGGCGCGCACTGGCCATGGTCTCCGGGCTCGACGAGCTGGCCGGTCTGCTCGACGGGATCCCCGACCAGCCCTACCCCGAGGGCGTGCTCGGTGCCCCGCGGGGGCGCACCACGCCGCCGCGGCCGGTCGCCCTCCCCGAGGGCTGGCTCGCCGACCGCGACGACCCCCGGCCCCCGGCCGGCGCCGAGCTGCTGGTCGGCGGCGGATGAGCACCACGACAGGAGCACAGCGGTGACCCAGGGGCCCTTCCTCTACGACGACGACCCGGCACCGCTGCACACGGGTACCCCCAGGAACCACAACAAGCTGCTGGTGCTCATCTTCGGCGGCACGGTGCTGCTGGGGGTGCTCATGGTCGCGCTGATGCCGGTCTTCAAGGGGTCCGGTGAGGACCAGGCTCGCCAGGTGGCCGGGGTGTTCGCCGCCGCGCTGAGCCAGGGCGACCTGGAGACGTCCCACGGCCTCCTGTGCGACGCGGAGCGCGCCCGGGTGGCCCCCGACGACCTGGCCGGCGAGTACCTGCAGCCGGGCGACCCGCAGGTGGTCGGTTCCCGTGGCAGCGAGGTCGACGGGGAGCCGGTGCAGCTGGTCGACGTCCGCTGGGACGACGGCGGCGCGGTCACCACCACGACGCTGACGGTCGTGCCCGAGGGCGGCACGAAGGTCTGCGGGACCAGCACCGCCGGGTGAGCCCGGCAGCGGTCGGCACACCGTCCCCAGGGGTGTCACCGGTGTCGGCCGGCCGTGGTACCCATGACGGGTGGCAGCGGTGGCGGGGCGACTGGGCGTCCGGGTGCTCGGGGCGGCGGTGACGGCGGCCCTGCTGCTGGCCGCGTCCACGGCCACGGCCATCTGGTGGGTCGCCCGGCAGGACGCGCGGCCCACGTCCGACGCGATCGTGGTGCTCGGCTCGGCGCAGTACAACGGCGTCCCGTCCTCCATCTTCGAGGCCCGGCTGGAGCACGCCCGGGAGCTCTACGAGGAGGGTGTGGCCCCGGTGATCGTGACGGTGGGCGGCAAGGCGACCGGCGACGCGTTCTCCGAGGCCGAGGCGGGCCGCGACTACCTGGCCCAGACCGGCGTGCCCACGGACGCACTGCTGGCCGTGCCCGAGGGCGTCGACACGCTGGAGAGCGTGCGCGCAGTGGCGGCCGAGTTCGACGCACGGGACTGGAGCAGCGCCGTCCTGGTCAGCGACCCGTGGCACGCGATGCGCGCCGAGCGGATGGCCGAGGACGCCGGGCTGGACGCGTGGAGCTCACCCACCCGGCAGGGGCCGGCCGTGCAGACCCGCGCCACCCAGTTCCGCTACATCATGCGGGAGACCGCCGCCTACCTGCTCTACCGCGCGACCGGCGAGAGCGTCGCCGGCGCACCCGGGATCGGCTGAGGAGCACCATGCTGGAGCTGGGCAAGAGCGGGTCGCACGGCACCGAGCGGGGCGTCGTCCCGGTGCTCTCCGACGGTGCCGTGGTGGCGACGCTGCGCGCCGCCACCTGGAAGGAGGCCGCCAACTGGAAGGAGGCCGCCACGGCGGAGGTGGGTGACCGGCACTGGGCCTTCCAACGGGGGGGCAGCCGTGAGCTGGTCGGTCGCTGGGCCCAGGAACCGGCGGACAGCGTGCGGTTGCGCGCCCACCAGGTCTCGGTCTGGAAGGACTCCTGGACGATGGAGCTCGACGGCCTGACCGTCGACGTGGCGAGGACGTCGGTGTGGAAGGGCACCCATCGCTACGACAGCGGTGGCCGCCGGCTCGCCGAGAGCGGCACCACCGGCGGCTGGAAGCCGCGGCCCACGCTGACCACCGAGCCCGGCCTCCCGCTGGACTCGGCCGTCTTCCTGCTGTGGTTCGAGTTCGTGCTGGGCCGGCGGCGCATCGCCGCGGCGGCGAGCTGATGGCCGCGCGGGGACGCATCCGCGCGGCGGACATCGCGCTGGTCCGCGAGCGGACCAAGATCGACGAGATCATCGGCGAGCACCTGCAGCTCAAGCGCGCCGGCGGCGGCAGCCTCAAGGGGCTCTGCCCGTTCCACGACGAGAAGTCGCCGTCCTTCCAGGTCACCCCCTCGCGAGGCCTGTACCACTGCTTTGGTTGTGGGGTCGGTGGCGACGTCATCCGGTTCGTGCAGGAGATCGACCACCTCTCCTTCTCCGAGGCGGTCGAGCTGCTCGCCGGCCGCGCCGGGGTGCAGCTGCAGTACGAGGACGACGGCGGCCGGGCCACCGCCGGCCCGGACCGCGCGCACGCCGGCCAGCGGGCCCGGCTGGTGGCGGCCAACACCGCCGCCGCTGAGTTCTACGCGAGCCAGCTGATGACGCCGGAAGCCGCACCGGCCCGGTCGTTCCTCGCCGACCGCGGCTTCGACCGGCAGGTTGCCCTGGACTTCAACTGCGGCTACGCCCCCGGCGGCTGGGACACCCTGACCCGGCACCTGCGCGGCCTCGGGTACACCCAGAGCGAGCTGGTCACCGGCGGACTGGCCAAGGAGTCCTCCCGCGGCACGCTGATCGACCGGTTCCACCGCCGGCTGCTCTGGCCGATCCGCGACCTGACCGGCGACGTCATCGGCTTCGGTGCCCGCAAGCTGATGGACGACGACCCTGGCCCCAAGTACCTGAACACCCCGGAGACCCCGCTCTACAAGAAGAGCTCGGTGCTCTACGGCGTGGAGCGGGCCAAGCGCGACATCGCCCGCAACCACCAGGCCGTCGTCGTGGAGGGCTACACCGACGTGATGGCCTGCCACGTCGCCGGGGTGACCACGGCGGTGGCCTCCTGCGGCACCGCGTTCGGGCCCGAGCACATCAACGTGCTGCGCCGGCTGCTGATGGACCAGGACGAGTTCCGCGGGGAGGTCGTCTACACCTTCGACGGCGACGCGGCCGGCCAGGCGGCGGCGATGAAGTCGTTCAAGGAGGACCAGCGCTTCGTGGCGCAGACCTTCGTCGCGGTGGAGCAGGAGGGCCGCGACCCGTGCGAACTGCGCCAGGCGCACGGGGACGCCGCCGTGCGTGACCTGATCGGCCGGCGCACGCCGCTGATCGAGTTCGTGCTGCGGACGACGCTGGCCGGGTACGACCTGGACACCGTCGAGGGCCGGGTGGCTGCCCTGGACAAGACGGCGCCGCTGCTCGCCCAGATCAAGGACCATGCGCTGCGCCCGGCGTACGCCCGCCGGCTGGCCGGCCTGCTCGGCCTGCCCGACGAGACCGAGGTCGTGGCCCGGGTGCGCCAGCTGGCCGGGGAGAACGGCGGCGAGCGCCCGAGGTCTCGCCCGCGCACGCCGCAGCGGACGCCGGACGACGCCGCGGTCGAGGTGGAGCGCGAGGCGGTGAAGGCCGCCCTGCAGTGCCCGGAGATCGCCGGGCCGCAGTTCGACGCGGTGGAGCCGAGCTCCTACACGCACCCGGACTACGCCGCGGTCGCCGCGGCGGTGTCGGCTGCCGGGGGAGCGGCCGGGGCGACGACGACCGGGGCGGCGTGGTTGGAGGAGGTGACGGCGCACTGCGACCGGGACACCGCCAAGGCGATGCTGACCGCGCTGGCCGTCGAGCCGCTGCACGCGGTGGGGGAGAACGACCCGACCTACGTGAACGCGCTGATGGCCCGGCTGCACGAGATGGCCACCGTCCGGGAGATCGCCGCGCTCAAGGGCAAGCTGCAGCGCACCAACCCGATCGAGGCGCAGGACGAGTACATGCGGGCGTTCAAGAAGCTGATGGACCTCGAGCAGCTGGCCATCTCGCTCCGCAAGCGGGCGTCCGGCGGGCTGACCCCGTGAGCCTGATCGAGCGGGTGCGCGGGAGGTTCGCCCGCCCACCGGAGCCGGTGCGCGCGGCGCTCGACGTGGACGCCGAGGAGCGGGCCCTGGCGTGGGGGGAGCGGGTCGACGGTGGCTGGACCGTGGCCACCTCGCGCGGCCTGCGCGTCGTCCCGGCCGGCTCGGGTGAGGACGTGACCCTGCTGGCGTGGCATGAGATCGGCACCGCACGGTGGAGCGCGGCCGGCGCGGGAGGCACGTTCGTGGTGACGCCGCTGGTCGAGGTGGAGCCCGGGGTGCAGGCCCGCCAGGCGCCGCAGCGGCACGTGCTGCGGGAGGCCGGCGGGCTGCCCGGCATGCTGCGCAGCCGGGTCGACCGCACCGTGGTGACCAGCCAGCGGCACCCGCTGCCCACGGGGGGAGGGGTGCTGCTGGTGGCCCGCCGGGTGCCCGGTCAGGCGGCGCGGGAGTGGACCGTGGTCTTCGACGACGACGCCGACCGGGACGACCCGGTGGCCCGGCAGATCGCCCGTGACCGCCTGGCCGCAGCGGTGGACGCCGACGACCCCAGCCGCTGACCCGGGGTCACTTGCTGCCGGTCTCGTTCCCCAGCCGGTGCTTCACCGAGTCGACGGCGGCGTCGGCACGTGCCTGGGCCACGCCGGCGGCGGTCTGCAGGCGAGGGTCGTCCTTGGCGTGGTTGTAGGCGCGGCGGATCTGCTCGTAGCGCTCACGGCCGGCCTTGGCACCGAGGACGTAACCGGCACCGAAGCCGGCGAGGAAGGACAGCTTGGCCACGGGGGACCTCCTGGGTTGGGGCGGAAGTGATCACGCTACCGGCCCAGCGGTGTTCCGACCCGTCGAGCTCAGGAGGTCGGGCTCAGCTCGCGCGGGCGGTCGGCGGCGTAGGCGATCCGGTCGCGCCCGGCCCGCTTGGCCTCGTACAGCGCCCGGTCGGCGGTGCTGAGCAGGGAGAGGACCGCGTCGACCGGGTCCTGACCGGGCGGCGGCTCCGAGGTGACCACCCCGATGCTGACGGTGACCGGCGGCAGGTCAGGCACCGACAGGTCCCGCACGGCGGCGAGCAGCCGCTCCGCGGCTCGCGCGACGTCCTCCGGGCCGGGGGAAGTGGGCGACCCAGCCGAGCTCTTCCCCGCCGAGGCGCACGACCTCGGTCAGCACCCGGTCGCCGACGGCTTGCCCATGGGTGTCGTTCACCGTCTTGAAGTGGTCGAGGTCCAACACCATCACGGTCACCGGTTCACCGGCCGCGCCGGCTGCGGCCACGATGGCGCCGGCACGGTCTTCGATGCCGCGGCGGCCGCCGTCCCGAGGTCCCAGCCGACGGTGGATGGCCACGTAGCCGGCCATGCACCCCCAGACCGAGGCGCCCAGAGCAGCGAGCCGGGCGTCGGCGTGCGCGCCCACCGACCGCTGGAAGGCGCTGACCACGAACAGCGGGATGCTGCCGGTCAGGCAGATGGTGAGGAGCGTGACGGCGCGCCAGCCGATGTGGCAGCCCACGCACGCGACTGCTCGCTCCCGCCACGCCCGCATGCACACAGCGTCGGCAGCGGTACGCCCGGCTTGACCGTCCTCACCGGTCGGGTGCCGGAGGCGCGACCCGCCGGGACCCACCCCCGGCCCGGGACCGGCCCAGGCGTGGGGTAATCTCTGAGGGCGCGCGGGCACCACCCGCCGATCCCCCGTAGCTCAATTGGCAGAGCATGCGACTGTTAATCGCAGGGTTATAGGTTCAAGTCCTATCGGGGGAGCAAGCCAAGGCCCTGACCAGCGGAGACGCCGGTCAGGGCCTTACTTCTTCCCATCACACGAGCACCCTGGCACTCTCTAGGCACTCAGTATCGAGAGCCGGAGGTGCCCCGTGGGCCGTCCACCGCTACCGCTGGGCACCAGCGGCAAGACGCTGTTCGCCACCATGCCCAACGGCATGGTCAAGGCCCGGGTCAAGTTCCGCGACTTCGACGGCGAGGTCCGGCTGGTCTCCAAGACCGCCTCCTCCCGAGCGGCCGCCGAGCGGGCGCTGAAGGTGGAGCTGACCGTCCGCCGCTCTCCCGGAGGCACCGGCTCGCTGACCGCGGGCAGCCGGGTGTCGGCGTTGGCCGACGCGTGGCTGGCCGCCGACCACGGCTGGTCGACCGGCACCGAGCGCACCTACCGCTCGGCGGTGCGCGCCCAAGTCGTCCCCACCTTCGGCCGGCTCTGCCTGCGCGAAGTCACCCCCGGCGTCATCAGCCGGGGGCTGGCCACGATGGCCCAGACCAGCGGCCCCAGCGCGGCCAAGACGGCGCGTGCTTGCCTCTCCGGGATGTTCGCGCTCGCCATCGCCGACGGTGCGGTGATGGTCAACCCCGTGCGCGACTCCGGGGCCCGGTTGAACTCCAGCGCCAAGAAGGCGCCGCGGGCGTTGACGGTGGGGGAGACCGCTCGGTTGGTCGAGCTGCTGCGGGGGAGTGCTCGGGCCGCCGAGCTGGACGTCGTCGACCTGATCGACTGGATGCTCGCCACGGGCGCGCGGATCGGCGAGGCGGTGGCACTGCGGACCGGTGAGACCGCCGGCCGGCCGCTGCTGGACCTGGATGCCGGCACCTGGGAGGTCAACGCCACTGCGGTGCGTGTGCCTAAGAGGGGGATGGTCGTCCAGCCGCGGACCAAGACCGCGGCCGGCTGGCGGATCATCGCCGTGCCGGAGTTCGCGATCAACATGGTGCGCCGCCGGCTGACGTCACCACACCGGCCGGACACCGAGCTGGTGTTCCCGGCGCCGGTGGCCGGCACGCTGCGCGACCCGAACAGCGTTTCCGGTGACCTGCGCCAGCTGCTGGACTCCTTCGAGTGCGAGGCGTGCGACGGGACCGGCTTCCAGCCGGCGACGAAGACGACGGCTGCTGGCCGACCGCTCCGCTGCACCGAGGGCCCGTGGTCCTGGGTCACCTCGCACACCTTCCGCAAGACCGCCGCAACGCGCTTGGACGAAGCCGGCTTCACCCCGCGCCAGGTCGCCGACCAGCTCGGCCACGCCAACCCGTCGATGACCCTGGACGTCTACTTCGGCCGCCAGGTGGTCAGCGCCGAAGCCGCCCGAGTCCTCGGTCGGTGACCGGGTCCCATCCTTCGGGTGACCGGGGCCATGCTGCTGCTTGGCGTCGCCTGGGGATGCACGGTCCGCGACGGCGAGTTGTTCGTCGATGAGCCCGTCAAGGAAGTTGGACCTGTAGGAGAGTGGGCGGGGTGGAGAAGCGCTATTACCAAGTCTTCGTCAGCTCGACCTACATCGACCTTGTGGACGAGCGCGAGCAGGTGACAGAGCAGCTGCTGAGGTCTCGCTGCATCCCGTCTGGGATGGAACTTTTCACGGCCAGCGGACGGCCGCCGTGGGACGTGATCACGTCAGCGATCGAAACCACCGACTACATGGTCTTGATCCTCGGGGGCCGCTACGGCAGCGTCGGCGACGACGGGCGGAGCTTTACTGAACGGGAATACGACGAGGCTCAAAGCCGCGGGATTCCTGTTCTCGCTTTCCTGCATGAAGACGTCGACAGCCTGCCCCGACGGAACGTCGACGTTGGCGAGGAGGGTGAGTCGCTGGCGAAGCTTCGCGCCAAGGTCAGCGACAGCGAGCGCCAAACGGTTCAGTTCTGGAGTGACGCCCGCGACCTTGCTCAGAAGGTCGGTACGGCCATCCGAGAAGCGATCATCAACGAGCCGCGACCGGGATGGGTGCGCGGTGGCGATGTGCGCGTCGTAGATGAGGGCTCCGGGAGCGACCAGGAGAGCGACCAACGAGTTCCCCCGCTACCCTCGCTGACCTCAACCTCCGACGAGTTGCGCGAGACGCTGGCTCTGCCGGGAGGCGAGGCGCGTCTTGAACGCTCCATTGGCACTGCGATCAAGCAGGTCAAGCGTCTGCCGTTCATCGTCGGGGATGCCGAGTACGACGGTGTGGCCAACCTCGATGCCGAGCGCGCTCAGAGAATGGCGGCTCTTGAGGATGCGGCTCCACCGCTCGTCTTGAGCGTTGCCGCAGCCGCGCGGTGGGGGACGCCAGACCTAGATCAATACTTGTGTGATTTGGTTGAGGAACTGAACAGCAGCCCCCGGCGCAGCGGATACACGAGCTTGATCGACATGATGCGGGCCCCTGCCGTGCTCGTTTTCACTGCGGCCGGCGTAGGGGCGTGCGCCGGGAAACGGGACGATTTAGTCGGGTTGCTTCTGTCCGAGGAGTTGACCATGGACGACCCCATGCGCGACGAGGATGCTCCGGTAGCGAGCCTCCTCTCGGCTGGGCTCCTGTACCCGTACGGCTGGCCCAGTAAGTCCATGCGGGAGTACTTCGAGAAGGCACTCGGGGCTGACCCGGCTTGGGAGGGGTCAGTGCTCGACCGAGCATGGGAGCGCTGGGAGTATCTCGCCGCGGTCGCGCGGCTTCACCTCAGTGAGCGCTTCCAGACGCCGCGAGGCGAGCGTCCGTACCTACGGATCGAGGATGGTGCTGGCAGGGCGCGTCGGACAACCGTTGGCAAGAGCATTCGCAGGCAGGTCAAGCAAGCAGGAGAAGCTCACCCGCTGATGCGGGCCGGCTTGTGTAAGGGAAGCGCAGAGGCATTCGAGGGCGCTGCTGCGAGCCTCGACGGCGACTATGGGGCGTGGGGCGAGAACCAAGACTTCGCAGCTCTCCCAGGCATGGGCGGCGCTCTACCGAGCGGCCCGCACTACCCCGGCAGTCGATCGGGCTTCTGAGAGGGCTCGCTCTGCGTGCGGTTAACAGTTCGCCCCGGGAGGCACGAGCTCCCGGGGCGAACCGGTTCATACCCGATCGGCTTAGCGGTTGCCGTACAACGACGCCGCGACCTTGGTCTCCCACCACCGGTCGCACTCCGCCTCGTCGTACAGCACCCGACGGCCGGCCTTGACCCCGGCGGGGCCGATGCCGATGTGGCGCCAGTAGCGCACGGTGGCCGGGCTGGTGCGGAATCGCGCGGCCACCTCCTCGGTGGTCAGCAGACGAATGGCCATGGCATCTCCTCGGACGACGACGGGTGGAGCCGGTCATCTCGAGGAGGCGCTGGTGGCGTGCGGTTGCTGCCAACAGCGTTGGGGTGACATTCAGTAGGTCGACGTCACCCCGGGTTGACTGGCACGTCACCCCGGCGTCGTGGTCAGGGCGCGCGAGGTGCTGTACGGCTGCGGATGTAGAGCCGGCGGGTCATCGCGACGCCGAGCGCGGCCAGTGCGACGGACAGCTCGTCCAGGTCCCGGTTGTAGATGCGGCCGCTGTCGAGCTGGGTGAGGAGCTCGCCGAGCAGGCGCGGCCAATCGTGGCGGGTCGGCGGGATGGGCACCGGGGTCTCCACGCGTCGTTCGACGACCTGCACCGCCGAGAGTCCCGATGAGGCCGCGCGTACTTGCTCCCAGGCCCGCTGCCGGCACGTCGCAGAGCACCACTTGGGAAGCCGCCCCGTCGCCTTGACGGTGATCGGCCCACCGCACCACCCGCACGTCGACGCGGCGCGCCGCCGGGGCTGGGGGACAGACTCGACTGCCCCGGCCGAATGGGCGCCCGATTCACCGGACGGCGAAGTGCTCGGCTGCTGTACCTGTCGCCTCTTTGCTTGGCGCTGGGTCTCCGATCGCCCTGAAGCACTTCGACGTCTGCTCATGCTGGCCACTGTCCGGATCGATGTCCCACCGGACGTCACCCCGATCTGTCACGACGGAACGAGAGGCCTGGATGACGCTCCTCTTGTGTCAAGCGCTGTCGGCAGCGGCTTGTTCGGGGTCTGCTGATGGCAGGGGCGGGACCAGTCGGAGGGTGGCCGCGGCCGGCGGGGTGGGGCTGATGTGGTGGTAGATCTCGCGGGCGACGTAGCGCTTGAGGCAGCGCATGATGTCGCGTTTGGCCAGGCCTTCGGCGGTGCGGCGGGTGACGTAGTCCCGGGTCGGTGGATGGGTCTTCATCCGGACCAGGACGATGCGCCAGAGCGCGCTGTTGGCTTGGCGGTCACCGCCCCGGTTGAGCCGGTGGCGGTGGGTGTTGCCCGAGGAGGCCTGCACTGGGGAGGCGCCGCAGAGGGCCGCGAAGGCCTGTTCGCTGACCAATCGTTCGGGGTTGTCCCCGGCGGCGACCAGGAGGGCGCCGGCGGTGTCGGGGCCGACTCCGTGAGCGGCGAGCAGGTCGGGATGGGCGGCGGTGAGGATGGCCTTGAGGTGGGTGTCCAGGCCCTCGATCTCAGCGTCGAGGTGCTGGATCCGGCGGGCCAGCGCGCTCATCGCGTACTTGGCTGCCGCGCTGGTCGTGGTGAGCTCGCCGGGGCGGAAGCGGGCGGCGGTCGCGATGAGCTGGGCGTAGCGCAGCTTCTTGACGGTGTCGCGCAGCTCGTCGGGGGCGGTATCGGCCAGGGCCTGGAGCTGGAGCAGGGCTTGGGTGCGCTGCTTGATCGCCGAGCGGCGGGCCACCCGTAGCTGGCGGGCCATCTCCACCGGTCCGGTGCCGGTCTTGGGCACAGTCCGGGCTCGACCGGCCACGACTGCGCGGGCGGCTTCCTCGGCGTCGATGGTGTCGGACTTGCCGCGTCGGCGGCGGGCTTGCCGGTTGGGCCGGTCGACCTCGACGACGTGCACGTCGCGGGCGGCCAGCCAGCGGGCAAGTCCACCGCCCCAGCAGCCGGTGCCCTCGATGCCGACAGCGGCCAGCTCCCCGTGGGAACGCAGGAACCGGAGCAGCGCCTTGAACCCGGCGGTGGTGGTGGGGAAGGTGTCGCTGGCCAGCACCCGGCCGAGGGGGTCGCAGACCGCGGCGACGTGGATGTGCTTGTGGGTGTCCACTCCGCCGATGACGGCACCGGGTGGCCATTCGGGGCGCTCGAGGTGGTCGCGGACGTGGCGTTCTGCCAACCTGGACATCGCCGTTCCTCTTCTGCTGCAGCGCGGATGAGAGGTGCGGCACGCACGGCCGGGACGGCGGACAGGACACTGAGTGGGCCTGGTCGCACAAGCTCCTCTGAAGTCACCCCGCCCGACCGGTCGTGCCGCAGACACCGGGGCCGTGACAGCCGACCGGTCACCTTCCAGACAGCCCGACGGCGTCAGCAAATGTGGGAGTCAGACCGCCCCGGACCCCGGTGCCCTTGGCCCGCAGCCTCCTCGGAACGGGGTGACTGCGGTAGCCCGATCCCATCAGTGCAAGAGGTGTGTCGGTCATGATCTTGTTTGTGGGCAGTGGCGCCGGTGGGGCGACTGATGCCGTTCTGCGGCGCGCTCTTGACACTGCTGAGATTGAGACGGTCCGTTGCCTCGCGGCTAGGTCACCGCGCATGACCGGCATTGGGTTCCCGGAAGAGCGCTGCCCAGTGACATCCAACTCGAGGCGATGGCCGCACGTCACCGCCCCGGGGCCCAGTCCTCGCGGGCGGTCGTCCCGTGGAGGAACCCTGCCGGACGCGACTCACTGGCTAGCCCCGGGGTCGTAAGCATGACTGCCAGGAAGACGGTAATCTATTCTGTCGTGCAATTGTCACCGACAGTCAGGAGCCATGACGTCAGCCTGAGTTCTCGCCTCACGCGGTAGTGGCAGCTTGGCGGTCTCATTAACTCGGTAGCATGCGTGCCGTTCTTTGGTGAAGGCCTGAGCTTGCCCGCAATAGGCCGGAGTGGCGGGCGTGAGGTCGTCGCGGGCGCCATGGCGTTGGCTATTTACGGCGATTGACGACTGAGGAGAAGTCGCGTGCTTCCTGACTCAGGTGCTGATGATCGATGAGCCCCGCGATGTACCGGCTCGCGTTACGAGGCCCCCTGCGACACGTCGGCGTGGATGTTGAGCGGCTGCCGGACGACCAGGCTGCGACCGTCCGGCAGGCTGTCCCGGTTGTCCTCGGGGTGCGAGAAATTCACCGGGCGGGTCTTGCGGGACGGCGGACGAGGAGCATCTGCTCTGTCCTGCGGTGTTCCCGACTTGGGTTCCTTCCACGGAATGCGCATACCGTCCCGAAGAATGCAGACTGACGCGACAGACAATGCGTGTCTATGCCGTGAACGTTCAGTCCTTGCTCCGACGTCGACACCCTCAGAGATGCCCGTAGTGTCACCTTCCGCTCCTGCACTGCACGGTGCCGCCCGGTGCTCGTTCTGTTGAACGATCGCCACGCCCAGGCCATGAGGTGCCTTTGACTTGGGCATTCCGGCCGAAAAGTCGAGCGAACAACACGGAGCGCGGGAGTCCTGGCGACGACTACTCGTGTCGGTAGGGGCTCTCTTAGTGGTTGTCGCTTGGGTTGTCCTCAGGCTCATCCGCCTCGTCTCCCGGCAACGGGGTGCCCGCGAGCAATGCGGTCACGTCTGCTTCGTCGGTGGGATCGCGGTACGCCAGGATCGTTAGCGCAGTGTGCGTGAGTGTCGCCAGGTCGGTATCGGGCTTCGCGTCGAGCATCATCTCCGTGAAGTCAGCGGTGATCTCAGACCGCTCGTCACCGAAACCCGTCGCGACCGTCACGGAGGGCAGGTAGAACGAGTCGTCCGCGGTTTCGATGAACGCGCCGATGCGCTGCTTCATGTCTTGCGTCGATTCCTGCGCCCCGTACTGGCTTCTGGTCGTGACGCCATTTAGGTCCACCGCCGTCACGGTGTATGTCTGCAGGCTTGGCAGGAGGTCGTCCCAGCGCGCAGACGTCAGGCTGCGATTCGCGGTCTTCAACTTCTGGGCCTTGTTGGCGAACGTCAGCCGCCAGTTGCCAACCTCCGCTGACAGGAGGTTGCCGGTCACGGACCATCGGGGCGTGCGGTCGTAGTCCTCGTCGTCGATCGCCTCGGACCGCGCGCTCACCAGTACACGCTTGGCGCGCCACAGCCCGCTCGCCGCGGAGGCCAGCGGCGTCAGGTCGAGGTCGGCGAACTGGTGCCACATACGCTCGATTTCGGCTAGGTCAATCAACCGCGCCACCGCCACCCAGAAGTCACGATCGCGGGTCACGCCTTCGAGGCTGAGAAGATACGGCACCAGTTCACGGATCTCGGTCTCGCTCAGCCGACCTGACAGCAACAGCGCCTCGAGGCTCGGCTCGTCCGCGAGGGCTTGTTCGACGATGCCGAAGACGCGGTTGATGCGGAGCACCGCGTCCTCGGAGAAGACCGACGAGACGGTCTCGGAGAACGCGTCCAACTCCGCCTGCGTGATCTGCCGGTCACGAGGAAGAACGAGGTTCTCGACGTCGGATCCGAGGATCGCGCCCTTCGCACTACGTACGATGCTGGACCTCACCAGCCCAAGCACCGGGTCGGGAGTCGCCGTGGTCGGGGTCAGGTCGTCGAGTGCGGCCACCGTGGTGACCAACACCCGGCTCTCACGGTGTTCTCTGGCACGGGCGCGGACTCGCTGGGTCTCCTCCTCCGGCTCTTCCGGGGCCAGCGAGAGGTAGAACGCCGTGAGGTCGTTCCGGTCGAAGTCCGCCAGGTCGCCGGATGCGCGGCCCGATCGTAACGAGTGCCGCAGGAATACGGGGCGCTCGAACGCCTCCCGCCCCTTGCCCCACTGCATGATGAGATCGGGCACGTACGAGTGGTTGAAATAGCCGGTGATATCGGTCGTCGCAGTCGGGTCCAGGCTGCGCAATTCCTGCGCCACGACCTGATGCACCCGGTGCCCTGCCTCCTGAGCATCCGAAGTGTCCAGCGCGGCTGAGATCTGCTCCACGAACGTGCTCATGCGCGGTACCCCTCTTTCCGCAGGTGGTACAACGCCAACCCCGCCTCATCTTTGGTCAGCCGGAGATTCACCTGCCGCTGATGCACCAACAGGACCCCAATCCGTTGTGCGACCTTGGACAATAGGTCGTCATCTATCACCGCTCCATCGAGGAGACTGCCGTACTCCTCAATGCATCCCCGCAGGTGAGTCACACTCAACAACTCGTTCCATTTCGTCTGGGAGAAGGGGTGGTACGTCACCCACAGGAACTCTCGCTCGGCGTCACCTCCCATCGAGTTGATCGTGTGCACCGTGTTGGCGTACGCGACGGCCAGGAACTCGCGGTAACCCTCCGCCTGACCACCGACAGTCGTGTACTTCTTGCACTCGACGCTCACCGGACGGGGCCGCTCGTCGGGCGCTCCCACGGTGTTCCCCTCCAGGTCGAGCGCCTTCTTGGTTCCGTCGGGACACTCACGGGTGCACATGGGCTCGCTGTCCCAGACCGTGTACGAGAACGCGAATCTCGTCGTGGCCTCTAGCCACTCCTTGATTTCGTGCAGACCCTCGTGCCCGATCCGATGTGCAGTTTCCTTTGCCACTCGATGCGCCTCCTGGCACTCGACCCTAGCCGTTGCGCACACCGGCGGCGCGCGCAACGGTCAAGAGTCGCCACGTGACCTCTTCACCGCGATGAGAGGTATCACCAGGCAAGGATCGTTCGTCCGGACGCCCTCTCGAGTCTCCCGGGTGCTCGGCCAGGCAGACCAGCGTCAACCGAACCTGAAGCAGTCCCGATCAGCGACGTTTGCGTGGCTTGCTGGGCCGTTCGATCGCCGAGCCGTAGCCGACAACGTGCCACCAGCCGCAGTAGGGGCAAAGCTGGGCCTCAGCGCCCTTGCGGACTCCGGCGGCAATCGCGCTTGCCTCTGCATGCGACTCGATGGCCGCACGGGTTGTTCGGCACCTGACGCTCTTCATGCTGCGCAACATAGGGCGCGGATACGACAGCAGCGAGCCTGCCGGCCCATCGCCGGGGGTCGCCTAGGCCGGGGGCCAGACGATCGCGGCGGAGGCCTACTTGGTGGGCGTGCGGACCACATGGTGCCGGGCTTGGATGTGGAGTCGGTGACCTCCCCGTTGGGCAGCTGACCCGAAGGCCGCCGCGCAGCGCGACGCCGCCTTCAAGGCCGGCCGGGCCCTGCCGCCGCCGATCTACCCACCGTCATGGCCAGTGAGGTCCACCACCAGCCCGACGGCACCGTGGCCGCGTCCGCCGGCAGCTTGGTGCCGCAGGGCCGGGTCACCGCCGGCGATCGCACCGGCCGCTTCGACGACGTCGTCGGCCGCGGCTTCCTGCTCGCCTCGGCCATCCCGTTCGATGCGTTCACACCGGTGCGCGTTGTGTCGTCTTTGAGGGGAACCGCCTCTGGCGGTTCACCTCCGGCGTCGGGACCGTGTCATCCAGGAGCGGCGTCACCGCTCCACGCTGTCGAGCTCCTCGTCGATGGATCCAGCCTGTAAGACGACCAGTTCGTCGATGAGGTCTAGGCACCGTTGCCGGACGACCGGGTCGCTGTGCTGGCTGTGCAGCCGGAGCGCGAGCCGGACGACGTACATCGCGTCAGCCGACGCCGCGGAGGCGAGGTCGGCGATTTCGCTGCGGTGTGCGGAGACGAACCGCTCGCACAAGTCGAGCGTCACGGCCGGCAGCGGCCGACGGGTCTCCTCCAGGAACATCAGCATGCTACTGGCGTCGTCGGCCGCGGCCGGGCTGGCGGCGTACGAGCGCAGCAGGTCTGCATGCTGCTCCAACGAGTGGCCGGTGAGGTGGTGGAAGGCCCGCTGAGCGGCGTCCCGGACGGGCTGCTCGGTGTCGTTGAACGCCGCCGAGAGCAGGGCGGTGCACCGGCCCCATCGTGTGGCCGAGGGCAGGTTGTCGGCGGCCACTTCGGTGACGGCTACACGGCTCCCCACGTGGTCACCGGCGAGTAGCGCATCGACCTGGGCGTCGAGCGCAGGATTGCCCAGCGATGCGACGGTGAGTAGCCGTGCACCGGCCTGCCGTGCGTCGTCGTCGTCGCTCGAGGTCATCCTGTCCAGCAGCGCGGCCAGGTCGGCGTAGCGGTCGCGGATGACGGCGTGAAACACGAACAGCTCGACGCCGTTCGTGCCGAGCAGCGCGTCCGGTGCCTCCAAAACCAGGCTGGAGAGCAGGTCCAGAGCGAGATCAGGATCGAACTGCAGCAGCTGGGCCACGGCAGCGGCTGTTGCCGCGCGGACGCCCCAACTCGGGTCGCCCGCCAACGTGCTGAGTGCGGGACGCAGGACGGCCAGCCGCGCCGGTTCCGCCGCCAGGAGGGCTCCCACAGCGCGGGCGACGGCGCCGCGGGCGGAGTTCCAGCCGACGCTGTCGATCCGCCTCGCCGTAGGCGGGTCATCCACGCTCCAGTCGGGATGCTCCTCGGGGTCTACGCCGGTGGCGATGTCTCCGAGCATGGTCAGCAGTTCATCGGGCACCGAACCAGCTGCCTGGGCGCCGATCAGCTGGGCCACGTCGCGGTCGCTGTCGCCACCACGGGATCGGACGTGCTCCAGCAGGGGGGTGAGTACGTCGATGTCCAGGCGGGAATCGACCAGGCCGCGCAGGATGGCATTGACGTAGGCCCCGGGGACCTCATCGGGGATGTCCAGCAGCAGGCGGGCGAACCGCTCCGGGTCCTCTCGGGTCAGGTCTTCCAGGACCTGCCCCTGGGTCTGCGCATCCCCGATCATCCGGCCGTCGGCGCCGAAAGACGTGGGCCGGATGCCGTGGCGCCGCATGGCCCGAAGCCACTGGGCGTCGGTCATGTGCCTGGCGCGCTCGGAGGGAATCGGTGGCGGCACCTGCCCCCCGGTGATCCCGCGTGGGGGCGGCACGTCAGTGATGCCGAACTTACGCCGCAGCTCCTCCAGCCGACGGTTCACCGCTGCACCACGCCGGGTCGGGTCTAGGGCGTTGAGCAGACCCAGTTCGGTGCGGCCGCGGGCCCGGAAGCCGTCGATGCTGCGCTCCCGCGGCGTGGCGTAGTACAGGCACGCGTTGCGCAGCTGGTCGAGCACCGGCTCCCGTAGGTGCGGGGTGATCTCCGCGAGGAGCTGCCGGGACAGCGACGACCGCTCATCGGCGTAGCCGACGGTGAAGGCTCCCGGCGTGGCGAGGAGCCAGGCGGCGGACTGCTCGGCGAAGACCGTCGGGTTGCCCAAGAAGCCGCGGATCAACAGCACCGCGGACGACTCGTATCGGTCCCCGCTCAGGGCGGCCAGCGGCGGTGCCGCCGCGTCGGGGTCGAGCCGAGCCAGCTCCGCGAGCGCGGCCCCCAGGGCCTCGAGCAGTGCGTCGCTGAACCGGAGCCGGCTGCCGTAGATCCGCGGGTACCAGACCGCGTCGAGGGTCAGGAGGTCGTCATCGGTCCACGACGGGCGAGCTGTGGTGCCGATGATCTCCCGGACCGGGGGCAGGACTCGGGCTACGAACTCAGCCGGTGCCGTCTGGGCCAGCACCGCCACCGCCGACTCCAGGCTGGTGCCGCGGGTGCGCGGCAGGGGACCGGCGTCGTTGAACGGACCGGCGTCGGTGTTGACCGTCACCGCCTGCGCTCGGCGAAGCGTCGCCTCCACCAGCTCCGCGCCCCAGGCCGGCTGGTGCTGGGCGAGCATCCGGGCCGCATGCCACAGGTCGCTATTCGATGTGCCGTCGAAGTCGCCGTCAGCGATGGCGGTCAGCAGCTCGGTGAACCACACCCGAGAGGTGTGCAGGTCTGCTCGGCGGAGCAGGGCCCGTCGCTGCGCCCGCCACTGCTCGGGGGCAAGGCCACTCTTGAGCAGCGCCAGCGCCCGCGTGGAGTGCTCAGGGGCCGCCCCGCTGATCGCCCACCGGGCGCGCTCGGCGAGGTCGCTGTCGTCCGCGCGGAGCCAGGCCTCCCACTGCCCGACCTCGTCGAGGACCGGGAACCAGCCAGGATTGCGACGCAGTACTTGCCACAGCCGGGCTTGCAGCGGGGAGGCCTCGGTGGCGGTGAGCGGCGCGATCAGCTGCCACTCCTCGATGCTTGGGTCCGCCACGGTCTCCAGCAGGGACAGCGCGAGCGCCTTGAGGTGAAGACGCACGTCCGGGGCGCCGAGCATCCAGCCGAGATCGGCAAGGTAGGTCCGGCGATCGCTGCTGCGTTGGTAGGTGAGGATCTGGCGCACCTGGGCGCGGCGGAACAGGTCCTGCTCGCCGGAGACGAGCAGGTCCCGCAGCGTCCGGCCGTCGGCGATGAAGGTACGGGCGAAGCAGTAGTCGAAGAAGGTCTCGTGGACGAAGGTCACCTGCCGGGCGGTCACCTCGAGGACGCCTTCGGAGGCCATCACGTTCAGCTGTTGGTCGAACGCGTCGAGCCGCGGCCGTGGTGCGGTGAGCTGCTGCTGGTTGCTCATGATGGTGACCAGCACGTCGATGACGTCCAGCCACTCATCGACGCCGTTCCGGGCGTCGCGGCAGGCGGCGCGCTTCACCTCCCAGAAGGCGTCGTACAGGTCGGTGAGGCTGCGGGCCTGGTCGACCTCGGAGACGCCCTTCTGTGCCAGATCCACATAGACGGCGAGGTTGATGGGCACGGTGAGCAGATGGCGCAGCGGGCCGGCCGAAGGCGCTTCCAACCCGGCCAGCGCGAACGCGGTGTTGACCTGCGCCGCGGTGAGCTCGGCGACGTCAAGGGGCAAGACCTCTGGGGTCGCGGCGAGCGTGCGCAGCTCGCGGTCGTTATCGAGGTCGAACCTTCGACAGGCCAGCAGGATGCGCAGATTCGGATGGCTGTCGGCCTCGGTGAGCAGCTGTCCCAAGAGCTCGATGCGGTCCGGGTGCCGACCCGAGATCTTGCTCAGCGCGTCGAGCTGGTCTATGACCAGCAACGCGGGGCCGCCCCGGGCCAGGCCGGCGAGTACCGTCACCGGGGAGTCGGGTAGGTCCAGCTGCTGGCCGAGCTGCGGCGGCGTGCGGGCGTCGGACCACCGGTCGGCGGACAGCACCAGGACCGGCCAGCCGAGGTCGCGGGCGCCGGCCGTGACTTGCCCGGTGACGACGCTCTTCCCACAGCCGGCGCCGCCGGCGACAAGCACCCGACCGCCAGCGCGCAGATGTGACAGGGCCTGGTCTGCCTCCTTGCGAGGCAGCTCATGCCCGCCGACGTGCGACCGGCGCAGCCGGGCCAGGTAGTTGATGGTGATGCTCTCGACCGTCGCGACGAGGCGGGCATCCTGGTCGAGGTTGCGTGCGGTGATGCCTTCGGGCGTCAGCACCTCCCATACGTCCGCCGAGGTCAGCACCCGGTGGACCGAGTCGTCGGCCAGCTGCGCCAACAGTGCCGCCGCGACGGTGGGGCTGCCCGTCACCGCGACCTTGAGCCGGTCGAGCACCCACTGCCCGAGCTGCTTCTCGTCGATGGTTCGGACGTTCACCAGGTGCAGAGCCCGGTAGACCTCTTCCTCACTCGGGTTGGACCACGCCCGACGCAGCCGCTTGAAGTGATCAGCCGGGTCCTTCGCCTTGAGGAACTCGGTGTGGAACTCCTGCCAGTCGGCGGCGTCGATCGCGCGCTCGGTCAGCTCGTGGAGCTCGGTGGCGCCGGTGCCGCTGACGAAGACGCACTGATCGCCCTTCTTGAGCTTCGCCCACCAGGGTTGGAGGATGCCGTCGTTGGCCATCGCGTTGACGGTCCACGGGCCGGCTGCCCGTTGGCGCTTGGCCTGATGCCACTGGGCTTGGCCGTCGGCAACCAGCCGGAACTCCGCTCCGACGCCGTCTTCGCCGGGAACTTCGATGCGCAACGACTCGGCGCGGCCGGTGAGCAACTCGATGAGCACCCAGATGGTCCAGCGACGCTCGAAGCTGTTGCCCGCCTTGTCCGACGGGCCACCAGCAAGCGGCATGACACCTCTTCTCGGGAATCGAGATCATGTTACGGCGGTGCTGGGCATCCCCACCTCTTGTGTCCGCGGCCTGAGCCCGGGGCCTGTACCTCGGCTGCGTCGCGGGCGCTCTGGGGGTTGCTGATCATCGCCGGAGCTCTCCCGGCTGAGGGCCGCTCCCAAGTTGGGGGGCCACGGCTCGGTCGGAACGGTTCGCTCAGCCCGCTGCCCAGGTGAGGATGTCGAGCACCCGCAGGTCGGTCAGCTCCGCGAGTCGGCGCACGGACTCGCGGTCGTCCTGAGCGCATCGGGCTTTCAGCGCGCCGATGCTGTCCCGGTTGGCGAGCAGGTCGTCGCGAACCGCGGCCCAGTACATGTAGCGGTAGCCGCGTGCGGGGTGGCGGAAGGCCGCACTGCGGGCGGAGCGGCGGTAGGTCGCGGTGAGGTGGCTGTCGAGGATCGGCACGAGCGCGGGCCGCTTCGGGTGCAGTACCTTGCTGATCTTGGCGATGTTGATGCCGCGCGGGGCGTCGCTGCGGAAGTACTGGTAAAGGGCCTCGCCCTGGTCGTAGGCGCCGCTTCGCTCGCCGGGGTCGGCGTCGCCGAGGTCGGCGTCCGGTGCAACCTTCGTCCACGGTGCGGTCTGGGCGCGCTCGAGCAGCCAGACGAGCTCACGATCGCTGATGCGGGAGGCGATCTTTCGAGTGCGCCGAACGTCGTCCGCGGACAGGCCGCACAGGTCACCGGGGTCGGCCAGGTCGTAGTGCAGCAGCGTGGCGCCGTACCTGTTCGCGTAGTTGGCCAGCTGGTCGAACGGGTTGCTCACCAGCGTCCCGGCGAGGGTGATCATCACGTCCTGGCCCCTTCCTGCTTCCTGGCGGTACCGCCGAGGATCGGATCACGGGTCCAGTTGCGCAAAGCACGCCAGCCCCGGCGGCGGTTTCGACCGGGCTGGTCGTGGCCTGGGCTCAGCTCTAGAGGCGGGCCTGGACGTCACCCAAGGTCGACCCAAGCTCATCGGCCCGTCCGCCATCGATCGACGGTCTTGGTCAAGTCCCTCAACGCCTTCTCGACTTTGGCAAGACTCCCGGCATCGGCCTCGGCCGCCTGACCGGCAAAGTCGGCCAGCGAGAGGTCGTAGACCAGCGGCTCCACCTCGCCAAAGGGGCCGTGGCAACGGACTGTCACCGTGCTCGGCGGGGGTGGTGCTTGCCCCTCCGCGAAGTAGCTGAAGGACGTTCCGAGATGCCACGACAACGACCCGCCGGGCGGTAGGAACGTGATGCCTCCGTCGAGGCCATCGAATGTGCCAGAGTCAGGTCCTAGACGACGCTGCAACGGCGGGTCGAAGGACACTCGGACATCTCGGGCGACTGAGTTCCCTCGGTTCTCAACAACGACCTGCAGAAGATGTCCACTGTGCGGGCTGGCACGTACGTCGGCCACGACATACGGCTGGGCCCGATCACGCTGCGTCTGCTCGGACAACTCGTTCTGTCGCTCTGCTGCAGCCACCTGTTCGCGAGCGGCCGCCACCTGTTCGCGAGCCGCCATCACCTGGTCGCGCGCACTGCTTGCCTGCACGTTCGCTGCCTGCGCGGATTCCTTGGCGCTCCGCGCTTGGTCTTTGGCGCTTTGCGCGGACAGAATTGCTACGACGAGCGCTCCCCCCGCGATCGCTACCGACACAATGGCCACAATGAGTTCCCCGCTCATGCGGCCAATCGTCACAGCTCAGTCTCAGAATCAGCAGCCGCCACGCGCACAGGGAACGTCCCGACAGGTGTCCCGTTGACGAGGTGGGTCTCGCTTGGGCCACTGCGGGAGGGTCTCCGCAGGTAGCGTGAGGACATGAATCACGAGCACGCCTTGGACATCCATATCCTGGCGGACGGCTCCGAGGAGCGCCGGGAGCCATGGGTGATCACCGACGGGCACGAGACGCTGACTGAGGCTCACTCTGGCGGCGTGTGCGTTCACGCCGAGGCGTCGTTCGAGATCGCGAGGCGGGGGCAGCTCTCCGGGTCACTCTCGCTTCAGCCCGGCAGCTCGGCTCGCATCGCCGGGCAGCACGCTGGATCGCTGCACGTGGAGGCCGGGGCCGTAGCGGAGGTCGTCGGCGACCAGAGCGGCTCGGTGCACGTGGAGGACGGAGGCCTGGTGAGGGTCCACCCCGGCGGCAAGCTGGCTGGGTCGCTGCACGTGGCGGGCCTCATCGAGAACCGGGGCACTCGGGGAGGCTCCGTTCAGCTGAGCGGTGGTGTGGTTGAAGATCTGGACGGTGGGTCCGTGAAGCAGCCGACCGAGGGCCCGCGCGGCGAGAACGTCTACAAGTGGTGACGCCGGGCGCGAGCGCTTGACAGTTCGTCGGGCGGGGGCCGGTCGAGCCAGGTGAGAGCTGCGGCCGTCAGCTCGTTCGGTGCGTCTCTCAACGCCTGCTGGCATGGCCCTAACGTGCCGGTTCACCACCCGGCTGCACGCAGGCAGGGAAGACGACGCTCGTCGTCTGTCCGGCCTGGAGTACCTCGAGTTCGGGTCGGGCCCTCGTGGCGGGCGACGCGCCCAACGCAGTCCGGGTGTCCTCCGTGTCAAGGTCAGCAAGATTGGCCGCAGACACCCTTTAAGCACTCAATATGGTCGTTAATCGCAATTAAAGGTTCGCGTTACCCATGGGTAGAACGACCCTTGAGCTGCGCTTATACGGCATGGCCAACGCCAGCAAACGGATCAAGACCAATTCGCAGGGTTATAGGTTCAAGTCCTATCGGGGGAGCAAAGCAAGGCCCTGACCAGCGGAGACGCCGGTCGGGGCCTTTTCTCGTGTCACCGGACGGCGCCTCCAGCGCGGCGGCCACGAGCCAGCCAGCGCAGGAGCCCCCGGTCGGTCGCCGCGGCGGCGAGCGCGGCCGTCACGAGGGCAGCACCCCACAGCGTCGGCGCTAGCCACGCCTGGCTGGTCAGCTCGGCGGGCAGCACCGCCACACCGTGCAGCGCCAGCGCAGGAAGGCCGGCGGCGCCCACGGCCAGCAGCGCCAGCGCCAACACCGCGGCCAGCCACCGGTCCGCCGGTGCGTGACCGGTGTCCCGACTGGCGAGCAACCGCCGGGCGGCCCAGCCGGCGGCGCCCAGGCCGACCAGCCCACTCACGACGAGGAGGTCGGCGCCGGCGACGGCAGTGGCGCCGCCTCGGCCGCCGGCCACCCGGACCGCCACGGCCGGGGCGAGGAGCGCTCCCATCACCAGCACCGCGTACCCGGCGGCGAGCGCACGGTCCCGGGTCATCGGCCCTCCCGGGCGCGCAGCTCGAACCGGTCCAGCAGCCGGCCGTCGGCCCGGACGGCCCGCCCGGCCAGCCGGTCACCGGCGACGTCCACGTGCAGGTACTGCAGGGCCGAGGCAGCTGCCGCGGTGGTGGCGCTGCGGCCCACCGGCGTGGTCTTGCACCCCCCGCCGCTGACCACGTGGGTGACCCCGTGCACCGGCCGGCTGCGCTCGTAGTGGTGGTCGTGGCCGGTGAGCACCAGGTCGACCGCCCGGCGGGCGAGGATCGGCTCGACCGCCTCCTGCGCGCCGGGCGTGGGCCCGTGGGAGCCGGAGGAGTAGAGCGGATGGTGCATGCAGACGACCTTCCACTGGTTCGTCGAGCTGGCCAGGGCGTCGTCGAGCCACTCCAGCTGCGCGGTCGAGTCCTCGCCGAACAGGCCGGGGGCGCTGGAGTCCAGGTAGAAGAAGTCGACCGGCCCGTGGCTGGTCGTGTAGTGGCGGGCCGGGGTGCCCAGCAGTCGCAGCTCGGCGTCGATCTCGGTCAGGCTGGCGTCGCTGTGGTGCAGAGCGCCATCGTGATTGCCGATGGCCAGTTCGAACCGGACCCCCGCATCGATGAGCGGGCGCATCGGCCGGGTGAAGACGTCGTCGAAACGGTCTTCCACGGAGCCGTAGTAGCAGAGGTCCCCGAGGTGGGTGACCAGGCCGTACGGCGAGTCCTGGTAGCCGAGGGCCATCCGCTCGGCCACGGCCATCGCCTGCCGTCCACCGCTGCCGGTGTCGCCGACCGCCGCGAAGGTCAGGTGGTCCGGGCTCTGGGACCAGGCCGTCGCGGGGAGCGTGAGCCGGGACATCTCACCCGGCACCAGGTCCTCACGCCCGAGCGTCGACCACAGCGAGCCGCTCAACCCCCCACCGGCGAGCGACCCGGCGACCCCCAGGCCGGCGGCGAGCAGCTGTCTGCGGCTGAGCTGGGGCACGAGGCGGTCTACCTCCAGAGATCCGGGCGGGCGGTACCTGGGACAACGCCGGGTCCTCGCCGCGCTGTTCCGGCTCCCGTGGGCCGGGCGGTCCCGGGCGTGTCACCGGTCGCGCGCGTCGACCCCGTCGGCGGGGGTGACGGTCTGCAGGTGCAGGACGTCGACCAGCAGGTGCTGGACCCGGGCGTCGGTCAGGCAGCCGCGCAGCTCCCGCCGCTCGAACTCGTCCAGCCCCGGCCGCAGGCGGAAGGCGAACACGCCTGGCTCCACGGTCAGGAAGGACTCGGCCACCACGTCGGCGTTGACCAGCAGGCGGCAGGTGCTCACCAGGCCACGGGTCATCTCCTCGCGGACGGCCTCCGGGTCGTCCTCCTGCTTGACGTTCGCGGCGACGACGACGTCGGTGAACGACCCCTCCGGCGCATCGACCTCCACGGTCATCAACTCCGCGCGCAGCAGCAGCACGCCGACGGCCGTCAGCACGGCGAGGGCGAGCCAGACCAGCGGTCGCCTCACCTCGTGCCGCCCGCGGCCGGGGGACCCAGGAGCAGCCGCACCGCCGGGTCGCCGCTGGTGGCGGGGCCGGCCAGCGCCTCGGCGCGCGAGGGCACCAGTGGTTCGTCCGGGAAGGCGATGTCACGCAGCGAGGCGGCCAGCTCTTCCTCGACACCCGCCCGCGCCGATGCCCCGGCCAGCCGCTCGATCAGCCAGGCGAGGCCGGAGACCAGCACCCCGCCCCCGAGCAGAACGGGGATGAAGATGTGCGTCCGGTTCAGGTCCTGCGGTCGCAGCCACCGGAAGGGCGGCGACTCCACCGGTGCGGCCCGCAGCCGCTGCAGCGGGTCGGGCACCTGCCCGGCGCGGGGGTGGCTCCGGGCTGCCTCCAGCCGGTTGAGTCGGCGCAGCACCAGCGCGGTGCTCATGCCCACCAGCGCGCCCAGGAAGAGGATGCCGACCAGTTGGGCGCGGTGCCACTCCCACCGGTACACGTAGACCAGCACGTAACCGCCGGAGGCCAGCAGGGTGACGACGGCGAGGATCCAGCTCAGCTTCTTCACGGTGCCTCCTGCTGCTCGACCTCGCCGGTGGCGCCGTCGACGCGGACCACCGTGCCGGGTGGGAACTTCTCCAGCGCGTCGGGCAGGCCCACGACGGTGGGCACCCCCGACTCGCGGGCCAGGATCGCCAGGTGCGCCAGGACGCTCCCGGTCTCGGCGATCAGGCCGGCCAGCCGGGGGAGCAGCGGCGCGAGGCCGGGGTCCAGGTTCCGGACCACCAGTACGGAGCCCTCCGGCGGGTCCTCGCCCTGGTGCACCGGGCCGGTGCCGGTGCCACCGCCCGCACCGGTGGCGCCCGCACCACCGGCCACCGGCACCGGGTGGCCCGTGTCGCTCATCCGGAACCTGGCCGGCAACGGCTCGCCGGGGACGACCGGCCGGCTGGTGAGCGTCGCTGCGTCGTCGTCCACCGCGGCGGTGAGCTGGGCCAGCCCCACCCCGCGGAGGTCCTCCGGCCGGGGCAGTCGCCCCGCGGCGGCGAGCCGTTCCGCGAGCACCCAGGCGGCCCGGGCACCCGCCTCCTGCAGCCAGCGCGCCCGCAGCCGGAGCGCCTCCCGCAGCACGCCGGGCTCGGTCTCGTCACCCGGCGGACCGGCCTCCGGGGCCCGGACGCCGGGCGGCAGCGTGGGCGCGGGCCCCACCTGCGGAGCCGCCAGGGCGAGCACCACCGGGTGCTCGGCGATGATCTCCGCGTCGGCGAGCCCGGCCCGGCGGGCGTTCGCCAGCACCCGCAGGGCCGTGGTGGCGCCGGTGGTCCGCGGCGCCTGAGGGTCCACCAGCAGTCCGACCAGGAGCTCGTGGGCGTGCACCGAGACCAGGGCCGGACGCAGCCGGTGCAGCAGCGCCACCAGCTGCCGGTCGTCGAGGTCGGCCAGCGCCGGGACGTCGACCAGGGCTGCGTCCGCGGCGTCCACCACGTCCCGGGCCAGCGCCGGCAGGGCGGACCGCAGCCGACCCACCCGCCAGGACGCGTGCAGCCGCCGTAGCCGCGGCCGCGGGTCCAGCCGCTCCCGCAGGCCCGGGGACCCGTGGCGAGGCTCGAGCAGGTCCAGGTCGACGGCCACCCGGCCGTCCAGGACCGGTACCAGCGGCGATGCGTCCACCGCGGACGCGGTGGCCGTGCCGGCCAGCACCAGCGCACGTCCCAGCGCTTCCCGTAGCGGGTCCACCCACAGGTCGACCTCGAGGGGCTGCAGCGGCTCGGGGAAGGTCTCGGCGACCGGGCCGGGCCCCAGGACCGGCCCGGTCGGTCGGCCCCGGGGCTCGGCGGTGACCGGCCGGCTCTGCAGCAGCCGCAGCCGGCCGTCGTCCCCGTAGCCCCACTCGACGTCCTGCGGGCCACCGAAGATCGTCGCCGTACGAGCCGCCAGCTGTGCCAGCTCCCGCAACCGCCGACCGCTCAGCCGTGCCCCGCCGTCTCCGTTGGTGACCGACGTTCGTCGTCCGTCGGGCCGGATCTCGTACCGGCTGCCGTCGACCTCCCCGCTGACCAGCCGGTCCGGGCCGCCGGTCACGGCGGCCACGACGAGCCGGTCCTCCCGCCCCGACACGGGGTCGATGCCGAACAGCACCCCTCCGCACTCCGCCGACAGCAGCGGCTGGACCAGGACGGCCAGCGGCTCCCGCCCGGTGACAGCGGCGGAGCCGGCCGCCGCCTGCTCCCGGGAGGCGATCACCACGTCCACGGCGCGACGGAACTCCTCCGCGCCCCGCACCCCGACGACCGACTCGAACCGGCCGGCCATCGAGGACTCGCCGAGGTCCTCCACTGTCGAGCTGCTGCGGACCACGAGCGGACGGGTGCCGTCCGCGGAGACGTCGCGCCAGGCGTCCTGCAGCGCCGACGGCCACGGCTGGCCGCGGGCCAGGCGCTCGACCGCCGCGGTGGTCAGCACGAAGCCCGGGAGCACCGGCAGCCCGGCCCGAGCAGCCGTCGCGAGCGCCGCGGCCTTGGCGCCGGTGAGCGCCGGATCGCCGGCCCGCTGGTCGTCCAGGAGCACGACCAGGGGCGGGTCCGGGGCATCGGACCCGCCGGACCGGTGGCTGGAGGGGGTGGGGCGCACGACGGACGGGTTCCCGGCCCGCTGCGGAGGTAAGCATGCGCGGGCCCGGACCCGGGCGAATTGCCCATCATACTGTGATGCATGGCACAGTCCGGATCGACCCCTGAGGGCGACCCGGCCGCGGCTGCGGACGGCTGCCGTCCGCACCCGAGAGAGGAACTCCATGACCGCGTCACCACCGCACGACTCGGCTCCTGCGCAGCCCGCCGTGACCACCGACGTCCTGGTCGTCGGCTCGGGGCCGGCCGGGGCGTCGGCAGCACTGCTCCTCGCCACCTACGGGACGTCGACGCTGCTGGTCACCAAGTACGGCCGGCTGTCCGACACGCCTCGAGCGCACATCACCAACCAGCGCACGATGGAGGTGATGCGGGACATGGGCCTGGAGGAGCGGCTCATGCGGGAGGCGACGCCCTGGGACCACATGGGCAACACGACCTTCTGCACCAGCCTCGCGGGGGAGGAGCTCGGCCGGATCCCGTCCTGGGGCACCGACACCGTGCGGCACGCCGACTACGAGCTGCAGAGTCCGTGCGCGATGGTGGACGCCCCGCAGACGATCACCGAGCCGATCCTGGTCCAGGCAGCGCAGGAGCGCGGGGCGCAGGTCCGGTTCGACACGAGCTACGTCTCGCACGTCCAGGACGACGACGGCGTCACGACGACGCTGCAGGACCGGCTGACCGGCGCCCAGTACACCGTCCGGTCGAGGTACCTGATCGGCGCCGACGGTGCGCGCAGCCAGGTGGCCGCGGACCTCGACCTGCCCTACGAGGGCCCGGGCGCCGTGGGGGGCGCGCTGAGCATCGTCTTCGAGGCGGACCTCTCCCGCTTCGTCGCGCACCGGCCGTCGGTCCTCTACTGGATGCTGCAGCCGGGGGCGGAGCGCGAGGGCGTCGGGCTGGGTGTGCTCCGCATGATCAAGCCCTGGACCGAGTGGATGCTCATGTGGGGCTACGAGGTCGCCGGCGGCCCGCCCGACCTCAGCGACGAGGTCGTCCGGGAGCTCGCGGTCGCGCTCGTCGGCAGTGACGACTTCGAGATGCAGGTGAAGTCGCGTTCCCCGTGGACGGTGAACCACCACTACGCCACCACGATCGCCCGCGGGCGGGTCTTCTGCGCCGGCGACGCGATCCACCGGCACCCGCCGACCAACGGCCTGGGCTCCAACACCTCGATCCAGGACGCCTACAACCTGGCGTGGAAGCTCGCCCACGTGGTGGCCGGTACCGCAGACCCCTCCCTGCTGGACAGCTACGACGCCGAGCGGGCGCCGATCGCCCGGCAGGTCGTCGAGCGGGCCAACCAGAGCATCGCGGACACCGGGAGGATCCTCAGCGCGCTCGACCTGGAGCACACCGAGGCGGCGGCACTGGAGCGGCAGCTCGCGCTGTGGAAGGCGCCGGGCCCGGAGGGGGAGAAGATCCGCACGGCCCTGCGGGAGGCGATCGCCTACAAGGCGCACGAGTTCGACGCCCACGGGGTCGAGCACAACCAGCGCTACGCCAGCTCCGCGGTCGTGGGCGACGGGACGCCGATGCCGGAGTACCGCCGGGACCCGGTGCTCTACGCCCAGCCCACCACCTGGCCCGGCGCCAAGCTCCCGCACACCTGGGTGACGCAGGACGGGCACCGGGTGTCCACCCTCGACCTGGTCGGCCGTGGCCGGTTCAGCGTGGTGACCGGCATCGGTGGGGAGGCGTGGCTGACGGCGGCCCGCGCCCTCGGCGAGGAGCTCGGACTGTCGATCACGTCGGTGTCGATCGGGCCGGGTCAGCCCGTCGAGGACCCGTACGGCACCTGGGCCGATCTGCGGGAGATCGAGGACGGCGGCGTGCTGCTCGTCCGGCCGGACCTGTACGTCGCCGCCCGCCACGCGTCGTCCCCGGCGTCGGAGCAGGCCGCGGCCGACTGGCTGTCTGGTGCCCTGCGCGCCGTCCTCGGACGCCGGGAGAGCTGACCGCAGGACCGGTCCCGGTCGTCCGCAGGAGGAGCGAGCCTGCGCACGGCCGGGACCGGTGCAGGTGCCGCGTCAGGGTGTGACGGGTACCCGCGCCGGACCGGGGAGTGCGCCGAACAGCGGTGTGCGCCGGAGGTCCGCCGTCCGGGGCTGGAGGTGCACCCCGGCGATCATGCAGCGCACGGACCCGCCCGCCAGCTCGATGGTCGGCACGGCCACCGGCAGGAGCCGGGTCGTCGCCTCGATCCGCCGGCGCTGGTCTGCGGTCAGGCTGGCGGCGGCCCGCGCGGACAGCGCCAGCACCGGTCCGTCGCGGCCGGTCAGCTCGATGGCGTTGCCGGCGAACTGGCGGACCTGGTGCTCGGAGAGATCGACGACGTCCCGTCCGGTCGCAGCCAGCCGGTCGGTCACCCGGGCTCGATCGGCGGCCGTGCTGATCAGCCCCAGCCCGACCAGCGCCACCGCGCTGCCCACCGTCATCAGCACGTTGGTGTGGTAGACCGCCCGGCCCTCGGCGTCGGCCGTGTCGAACAGCACCGCCTCGTAGCCGAACGTCGCGCAGAACCGCGCCAGCGCCTCGGGGTGCGCCCGGTGGGAACGGGAGACGTAGGCGACCCGCTCCTGGTGGTCGAGCACCATGGCCCCGGTCGACTCGAGGAACAGCCCGTCGCGCTCCATGCCGGAGAAGTCCACGACCTGGTCCACGCGGTACTGCTCCTGGAGCAGCTGGACGACGTCGGCTCGCCGCTCGCTGCGCCGGTTGACGGCGAACATCGGGTAGAGCGCCACCCGGCCGTCGGGGTGGGTCGACAGCCAGTTGTTCGGGAAGACGCTGTCCGGACGGTCGTGCGCGTGGTCGTCGAAGACGTGCACGACCACCCCCGCCGACTCCAGCGCCTCGGCCAGCCGGGTCACCTCGTCGCGGGCCTGCGCGGCGACGGCGGCGGGGTCCGTCCCGGCGGGCAGCGACTGGAAGGCGTTGTCGACCCGGGTCAGCTCGTTGGGCCGGAACCAGTGCGGGCGGATGAGCACGACGGCTCCCGGCGCCTGCACGGGTACGGCCATCAGGCTCCGACCGGGTCGACGGTGATCCGACGGGCTGCGGCCCAGCGGTGCGGGACGTCGGCGAGCGAGGTCATCCGAGCCTTCCTGTCAGGGTCGATCTCAAGGCTAGGAACGGGCGATGTGCACGCGCAACGAACATCCAGCTCGATTCCCGGCGGCCAGCTGAGCAGGAGTTGCGCCGCGAATAGGCTTTCTGCATGACCGCGTTGACCGAGCTCGACCGCCGACTGCTCGCGGTCCTGCGCGAGGACGGCCGTGCACCCGTCGCCGAGATCGCCCGCCGGCTCGGGATCTCCCGGGCCACGGTCACCAGCCGGATGGACCGCCTGGTCGCGCAGGGCGTCATCGTCGGCTTCACCGTGCGGGCACGGGAGGACGCGGTCGCCGGTGAGGTCCGCGCGGTCACGCTGATCGAGGTGGAGGGGCGTTCGACGGATGCGGTGATCCGCCGGCTGCGGGGCTTCACCGAGATCGACGCGCTGCACTCCACCAACGGGGGCTGGGACCTCGTCGCGGAGGTCCGCACCCGTGACCTGATGGAGTTCGACCGGCTGCTCGGCCGCATCCGCTCGATCGACGGCGTCGTGAACAGCGAGACCAGCCTGCTGCTGTCCTCCGTGCTGCGCTGACCACGGGCCGGCCCCGCCCCGGCGCAGCCGGAGACAGGAGTCGGCTGCGACGGGGCGGGGCCGGGGCATCAGTCCTCGGTGAGCCAGACGGCGGTGTTCGGCGGCAGCGCGATGCTGCCGGCCGAGGCGTGCACCCGCGACGTCGAGGCGAGCAGCACCTCACCGCGGGCGCGGACCAGCACCGTTGCCGAGCCCATGTTCACCACGCAGCGCACGGTCTCCTCGTCCCCGACGCAGCGGACGGTGAGGACGTCGCCGTCCGTGCGGACCGTGGCGTCCCCGGAGCCCAGGGCCGGGTGCGCCGCGCGGAGGGCGAGTGCCCGCCGGTAGAGGGTCAGCATCGATCCGCCGTCCCGGGTCTGACCGGAGACGGCGTAACCGCTCCACTCGGCCGGGATCGGCAGCCACGGCTCGGCCGCGCCGTCCGGGGAGAAGCCGACACCGGCGGAGTCGTTCCACGGCATCGGGACCCGGCAGCCGTCCCGGCCGGCGCGCTCGCCGCCGCTGCGGAAGAAGATCGGGTCGGTCTTCGCCTCGTCCGGCACCACGGCCTGGGGCAGCCCCAGCTCGTCGCCGGCGTACAGGTACGCCGACCCGGGCAGCGCGAGCATCAGCAGGGCGGCGGCCCGCGCGCGGGCGGTGCCGAGGGCGCCGCCGCCGAAGCGGGTGACCTGCCGGTCCTTGTCGTGGTTGCCCAGCACCCAGGACACCGGGGCGCCCACCCGGCCGAAGGCATCGAGCGCGGTCTGCACACCGTCGGCGAACGCCGCGGTCTCCCACGGCGACTTGAGCAGCCGGAAGGAGAACGACTGGTGCATCTCGTCGGATCGCGAGTAGAGCGCGACCTCGTCCAGGTCGGCCAGGCAGACCTCGCCGACCAGCATGGTGTCGGGGTACTCGTCGCAGACCGACCGCCACTGGCGCCACACGTCGTGCACCTCCGGCTGGTTCCAGGTCATCGCCTGTTCCGGCCCGTGGCCGAACAGGGTGGGGGAGTAGGCGCCCGGGTTGTCCCGCAGATCGGCGTCCTTGAACAGCCCGTAGGCGACGTCGACCCGGAACCCGCTGACCCCGCGGTCCAGCCAGAACCGCAGCGTCTTCTCGAAGTCGGCGGCGACCGCCGGGTCCCGCCAGTTCAGGTCGGGCTGCTCGGGGGCGAACAGGTGCAGGTACCACCGGCCGTCCGGGGTGCGCGACCAGGCCGGGCCGCCGAACAGCGAGCGCCAGTTGTTCGGCGGCTCCTCCGACGGCGGGGCGAAGTGGTAGCGGGCGGCCTCGGGGGAGTCCGGGTCGGCCAGCGCGGCCTGGAACCAGGGGTGCTGGTCGGAGGTGTGGTTCGGGACGACGTCCAGGACGACGCGGAGTCCGAGCTGACGGGCGTCGGCGACGAGAGCCTCCAGGTCGGCGACGTCGCCGTAGTCCGGGTCGACCGCCCGGTAGTCACAGATGTCGTAGCCGCCGTCGGCCCCGCCGGAGGGGTAGTGCGGGTTGATCCAGAGCGCGTCGACGCCCAGCCAGGAGAGGTAGGGCAACCGCGAGCGCAACCCGGCCAGGTCACCGATCCCGTCTCCGTTGCTGTCGGCGAAGGAGCGCAGGTAGACCTGGTAGACCACGGCTGACCGCCACCAGGGCGACGGGGACCGCTGGGCCGCGACCTGCTGCTCGGTCGAGGTCCGCATCGTTGCGAGCCGACGTGACATGTCGCCATCATCGGCAGCCGACTGGCACGGCATGTGTTGCACGTCTCACGAACGAGCACTCCGGCGTTGGCTGATGTCGCCAAGCCGATGCGGTCGTCCCCGGTGGTCGACGTGCGCACGCCTGCCCGGGCGGCCACCCGGCGGCCATCGCATGATTGGCCGGCTGTGGCGTGGGGCACAGTTGAGGTGTGGACAGCTACGCCGTCGGATTCGCCCGGCCGGATCGCCGATCCTGGGCCCAGCCGGTCGACCAGCCCAAGTCCTGGCACGCCGTCGAGGCGCACCGGCCAGCCGACGAGCTCGACGGGGAGGTGGAGCTCGCCGTGTGCGGTGCGATCGTGCAGATCTGGGGCGCGCAACGGTGGGGGCGGATGAGCAGTGGCCGCGACACCTGCGCCGAGTGCCGGCGCCGCACGGCGCCGGCACTGCGACAGGTCGGCTAGATCGACTGCGGCGGCTCGGCCGGCTTCTGCTCGGCGCGAGGCGTCCGCCGGCCGGTGATGGCCGAGATGCCGGTGATGTCCCGGCCCACGATGAGGGCCTGCACGTGGTCGGTGCCCTCGAACGTGTAGATCGCCTCGATGTCGGCGTGGTGCCGGGCGATGTGGTGCTCCAGCAGGATGCCGTCACCGCCGAACAGGTCCCGGGCGTCGGCCACGATCTGCCGGGCCTTCTTGCAGTTGTTCATCTTCGCCATGGAGGCCATCGCCGCGGTCATCCGGCCCTCGTCGGCCAGCTTGCTCAACCGCCAGCTCAGCAGCCGCATGCTGGTGATCTCGGCCAGCATCCGGGCCAGCTTCTCCTGCACCAGCTGGTAGCCGGCGATCGGCTGGCCGAACTGCTCCCGCTGCATCGTGTGCTTCAGCGCCAGCTCGTAGGCGGCCTCGGCGATGCCCAGCGCGCGCCAGGCCACCGTGTACCGGGTGCGGTCCAGCACCACCGAGACGTCCTTGAACGAGCGGCAGTTGGCCAGCTTGTTCTCCGCCGGCACCCGCACCTCGTCCAGGGTGATCTCTGCCTGCCACACCGCCCGCAGCGCGGTCTTGCCGGTCATCCGGGTCGCGGTCCAGCCGATCGACCCCTTGGGGACGACGTAGCCGCCGACCGCACCCTCCTCGTCCCGGGCCCAGATGAGCACCAGGTCGGCGATCGTGCCGTTGCCGATCCACTTCTTGGCGCCGTTGAGCACCCACTCGTCGCCGTCCCGACGGGCGCTGGTCTCCAGGGCGACGGCGTCCGAGCCGTGCGCGGGCTCGGTCAGGCCGAACGCACCGATCAGCTCCATCCGGGCCATCGCCGGCAGCCAGCGCTCGCGCTGCTCCTCATCGCCCAGCAGGGCGATGGACTGCATGGCCAGGAAGCTGTGCACGCCGTAGAAGGTGCCCAGGCTGCCGTCGGCGCGGGCCCACTCGGCGGCCACCAGCCCGGCGGCGACGGCGCTCATCCCGGCCGAGCCGTACCCGGCGACCGTGCCGCCTGCGACACCCAGCTCGGCGATCTTGGGGACCAGCTCGAACGGGAACTCGGCCCGCTCCCAGTAGTCGTTGATGATCGGGGTGACCTCGCGCGTGCAGAAGTCGCGCACCCGGTCCCGCAGTTCGATCTCCTCCGGCTCCAGGAGGTCGTCGAGGGCGTAGAAGTCAGGGGAAGCGTCGTTGCTCACCGTTCGGACGCTACCCGCGGGTGGCACCCGGTGCCGTGTGCTCAGCGCCGCTCCAGTACGCCTCGCAGGAGGGCTGCCTGCCCAGCGTGCTGGAGGTCGTCACCGACGACGCTGAGCAGCCGGACGCCGAGGGTCACCGGCGGGTCCCAGCGCTCGTCGACGACCCGGTCGAGGTCCGCGGCGGTGACCGTGCGCAGGAACTCTGCGGTGCGGGAGTGCACGTCGGCGTGGTGGTCGACCAGCAGCTGTGGGTCGGTGACCTGCGTCCGGCCGACGTCGGTGCTGCTGAAGCCGTAGCCGATGGCAGTGGGGTCGAAGGGCAGACCGAACCGGTCGGCCCAGCCGTTGGCCGTGTAGGCCTGCTCGATCCCGGCCACCTCGGAGACGTGGTCGTCCTGCACCCGGGTCAGGTGCCAGGCCAGCCAGGCGACGGTGTTCGCCTCCGGGTCGACGCGGGCGTTCAGCAGCTCCGGGTCGATCCCCTCGACCGCCCCGCGGACGGCCTCCTCGACGTCGTCGAACGCGGTCAGCAACAGGTCCCGGCTCTCCATGACCGCCGGGCTACCCGAGCCCCCGCTCGATCACTCGCCGGGCGGCTCGCTGGCCTCCTCCAGGTCCTCGACCTGCTCGGGGGTGGCCTGCTCCAGGGCGATGTCCCGGGGCTCGGGGAGGTCGTCGTCGGTCGGCGTCGTCATGACGACACCCTGAACCCACTCCGACGCGCACGCTAGGTTGCTCGGGACCTCGACCTGGCAGGAGACTCGTGTTCGGCTTGTTCTCGCGCTTCTCGCGGGTGGTCCAGGCGCGGCTGCGCGGCTGGCGGCTGCCGTTGGCCGTGATGGTCTTCGTCTTCGTGACCAGCTGGCCGGCGATGGCCCTGGTGGAGGGCACCGACAGTGACATCGTCGCGCCGGCCAACTACTGGTGGTACTTCGTCGTCACCGCCGCCACCGTGGGCTACGGCGACTTCTTCCCGGCCTCGGCCGCCGGCCACGTGGTCGGCGCCTACGTGATCATCGGTGGCATCGTCACGCTGACGTTGCTGTTCACGCGGCTTGCCGACTACCTGCAGTCGGTCCGCAGCAGACGCCTGAAGGGTGTGGACGAGCTGGACCTGACCGATCACGTCGTCGTGCTGGGGTACTTCCCGGGCCGCACCGAGCGGATGCTCGCCGAGCTGGCCGCCGAGGGGCGCACCCGGGTCGCGCTGTGTGCCTGGGAGGACGTGCCGGAGGACCCCGTGCCGGAGCGGACGGAGGTGTCCTTCGTCCGCGGCGACCTCAGCCACGTCGACGTCATGACCCGGGCCAACGTGGCCGCGGCCCGCGTGGTGGTGATCGACGGGCGGGACGACAACGAGACGCTGGCCATCGCGGTGGCGCTGCACCACGCCGCCCCGGAGGTGCACAAGGTCGCCGCGCTGCGCGACCTGGACCGCCGGGACAACCTCCGCTACGTCGACCCCCGGATCGCCTGCGTGCAGTGGCACATGCCCTTCCTGATCACCGAGGAGGCGCTGGACCCCGGGCTCACCGAGGTCTACGGCGACCTGATGAGCAGCCACGGCCACGGCAACACCTACTCCGTCCGGCTGCCCTCCGGGCACCGGCTGGGCACCTTCGGCGACTGCCAGGTGCGCTTCGGCCAGGCCTTCGGGGCGACGGTGCTGGCGTTGCGCGGGCCCGACGGCCTGACGGTCAGCCCGGTCTGGGAGACCCCGGTGGCCGACGGGACGACGCTCTACTACGTCGGCCGCCGCCGGATCGACGCCGGAGAGCTGCTCGCCGCTCGCTGAACCGGCCGTTTGCGTCGGCCGGGCACCTCGTCGATGCTGGCCGCCCCGGACCCACCACAGCGAGGAGCGGGCTCGATGCAGCAGTCGGCGACGCAGCGCAGCGGCAGTCGGGCGGGGCGGTGGCAGGCCCGGATGACGGCCGGCGTCGTCGGCTACCTGGTGTTCGTCGAGTTCACCAGCGGCGTCCTGCAGGGGTACTACATCCCGCTGCTCACCGACATCGCCCGGCACCTGGGCATCAACGACGCCGACGTCAACTGGCTCGAGGCCGGCCAGCTGATGCTGTCGGCGATCGCCGTCCCGGTGCTGGCCAAGCTCGGTGACCTGCACGGGCACCGCCGGATGCTGCTCTGGTCGGCGGCCGTCGTCGCGGTGGCCACCATCGTGCTCGCGTTCGCCCAGACCTTCCCGGTGTTCCTGCTGGCCTGGGCCGTGCAGGGCGTCTACGCGGCCTGGCTCCCGCTGCAGGTGGCGCTGATCTACAGCCGCTCCCGCGGGCTGCCGGACACCGCGGCCCGCACCCGGCGGGCCACCGGCCTCATCGTCGCCGCGCTGCAGCTGGGCGCCATCGTGGGGGCGCTCACCGGCGGGGTGATCGGCGACCTGCTGGGCGATGCGCTCTGGCTGGTGCTGCTGGCCCCCGGCGTGCTGGTCGTCGGGGTGGTGGTCGTCGTCTGGAGGCTGGTGCCGGAGGGGACCGACCGGATGCAGGGGGTCGTCGACTCCGGCGGCGCCGCGCTGCTGACCGCCGTCCTGCTGGTGGTCACCGGGGGCCTGACCTTCGTCCGGCTCAACGGTGACGAGGCGTGGCCGTGGCTGGTGGTCGCGGCCGGTCTCCTCCTGGTGTGGCCGTTCGTGCGCTACGAGCTGCGGCAGCCGGACCCGCTGGTCGACTTCCGGGTGCTGCGCAGCTCGGCGATGTGGCCGGTCCAGCTGACCGCGGGCCTGTTCGGGGTCAGCGTGCTGGGCGCACAGGGGCCGCTGTCGACGTTCGCCCGCACCGACCCGGACGTCTACGGCTACGGCCTCGGCCTGTCGACCAGCTCGGTGTCGCTGGTCATCGGCGCCTACGTGGTCTCGATGCTGGTCGGCGCGAGCCAGTTCGCCCGGGTCTCCCGGCTCACCACGCCACGGCTGACCCTCATCGGGGCGGCGGCGCTGGTCGCCACGGGCTACCTGCTGCTGGTGCCGTTCCACGACCAGCTCGGCCAGGTGCTGGCCGGCATGACGGTCGCCGGGGTGGGGTCGGGTGCCCTCGTCGCGGCCCTGCCCGCCGCAGCAGCCGCGGCGGCCCCGGCCGGCCGCACCGCCGTCGCCACCGGGCTCACCAACACCACCAAGGTCATCGGCGGGATGTTCGCGTCGTCGGTGTTCGCCCTCGCCCTCGCCGCCGGTGCACCCGTGCTGGCCGGCGGGGTCGAGGGCACCGCCGGGTCGCTCACCGGGTACGTGACCGTCTGGACCATCTGCGGCAGCACGGCGCTGATCGCCGCTGTCGCGCTCGTGTTCGTCCCGCGGCTGGCCTTCGCCGACCCCGCGCAGACCGAGGACCGCACCGTCGCGGCCCGGGAGGAGACAGCTGGATGAAGCGGACACTGCTGACCACCGGAGCCGCCGTGGGAGCCGGCGCCGCCCTCACCCGGGTGCGCCGATTCCGGCCACCGGCCCGCCCGGACGTGCCGCACGCGGACGTCGGGGCGGTCGACGCCTGCCGGGCCGCCGACCACCTCGCGCAGCTGATCCGGATCCCGACGGTGTCCCGGCGCGACCCCGAGCAGGTCGACCAGTCGGTCTTCAGCACCTTCCGCGAGCGGCTGGGCGAGCTCTACCCGCACACCCACCGGGAGCTGGAGCTGGAGCTGCTGGGCTCCGGGGCGATGCTGTTCCACTGGCGCAGCGGCAGCGACGCACCGCCCCTGGTGCTGATGGCGCACTACGACGTCGTCCCGGCCGACGGGCAGGCGTGGACGCACGACCCGTTCGCGGGGGAGGTCATCGACGGCGTCGTGCACGGCCGGGGCGCCATCGACGACAAGGGCGCCCTGGTCGCCGTCCTGGAGGCGGTGGAGTCGCTGCTGGCCGAGGGGTTCCACCCGGCCCGGGACGTGTACCTCTCCTTCGGCAACGACGAGGAGGTGGCCGGCTCCGGGGCACGGACGGCGGCCGAGACGCTCGCCGCACGGGGCATCAGCCCCTGGGCGGTCGTCGACGAGGGCGGCGCCGTGGTCACCGGGGTCTTCCCCGGCGTCCCCGGGCCGATCGCCGTCGTCGGCATCGCCGAGAAGGGGGTCGTGGACCTCGAGCTGACCACCGAGGACGCCGGCGGGCACGCCTCCTCGCCGGTCCGCGGCGGCGCGACCGCACGGCTGGCCCGCGCCCTGGTCCGGCTGGACGAGCAGCCCTTCCCGGCCCGGGTCAGCGACGTGGTGCTGGCGCTCGTCGACACCGTCGGCCGGCACGCCCCGGCCGGGCACCGCGCGGTGTACGCGCACGCCGCACTGCTGCGGCCGGCGCTCGCCGGCCTGCTGTCCCGCGCCGGCCGGGAGGCCAGCGCCCTGGTCCGGACGACGGTGGCCATCACCCAGCTGGAGGGCAGCCGGGCACCCAACGTGCTCGCGACCCGGGCGCGGGCGATGGCCAACGTGCGGGTGGTGCTCGGGGAGACGGCCGAGTCGGCGATCGAGCGCATCCGCGGGGTGATCGACGACCCGAGCGTCCGGCTGGAGGCGACCCGCGCCGACGACCCGTCGCCGGTGTCCCGGACGGACAACGAGGCCTGGGCGACGCTGACCGCGGCGATCCAGGCGGCCCACCCGGCGGCGACGGTCACCCCGTACCTGATGGTGCAGGCCAGCGACGCGCGGCACTTCGCCCAGATCAGCGACAGCGTCTACCGGTTCATGCCCTTCGACCTCAGCTCGGCGCAGCTGGCGTCCCTGCACGCCGCCGACGAGCACCTCACCGTGGCGGCGCTGGCTCGCGGGGTGGCGTTCTACCGGGAGCTGCTGCAGCGGTCGTGAGCTCGGCCGTCACCGCGGCGACCGCGGCGGCGGGGGAGGGCAGCCGGCCCGAGGCCAGCACCGCCCCGTCGACGATCAGCGACTCCACGGCGATCCCGGCCCGCACCGAGCGCCGCAGCGCTGCGCCGCGCAGTCCGCGGCGGCGCCCGTCGGTGACCAGGGCCGGGACCAGCCAGAGCCAGTTCGTCGGCGCGACGACCTCCACGGCGACGTCGTCGGGGAGTGCTGTGCGCAGCGCCCGGTAGACCGCGCCGACCTCGTCGGCCGGGGCGGCGTGCCGGTGGCCGCCGCCCTCGTCGAAGGGGCGGGCGGCCCCGCTGCAGCAGCCGCCCGACCCCGCGGCAGCGCGGGGCCCCCGCACCAGGACGACCCGGTGTCTCACTGCCGGTCGTCGCGGGACGTCTGGCCCAGCTCGGAGTCGTCGGTGGGGGACGTCGGGTTCGCCCGGGCGACCGCCGGGTCGGACGTGCCCCGCGCCTCGGCGCCGGGCTGGGAACGCTCACGGAACGCCGTCCGCAGCGCCAGGGCGGCCTCCACCATCAGCCAGATCGCCAGCAGGAAGATCAGCGCGTCCAGCGGGGCGAGCACCCAGTTGTCGGCCTCGACGAAGCGCTGCAGGTTGACGATGAGCGCCCAGGAGGTCATCGCCAGCAGGAACACCAGCGGGATCAGCACGGCCAGCGGGTTGCGGCCCTGGCGGGTCACCCACACTGCGATGACGGAGAGCGCCAGCCCCGCGGTCAGCTGGTTCGTCGTCCCGAAGAGCTGCCAGAGGACGCCGAAGGTGTAGCCGGCCTCGCCGCCGCCGGGCAGCAGGGCCATCGCCAGCGGGATCAGCACCGCGACGGTGGTGGCGAGGGTGAGGTTCCGGGCCAGCGCCCGGACCTTGATGATCTCGCCGATCTCCTGCACGACGTAGCGCTGCAGCCGCACGCCGGTGTCCATCGTGGTCGCGGCGAAGCTGATCACCACCACGGCGGCGAAGATGGTGGCGAGGTCCAGCGGGATGCCGATGTTGTTGGCGAACACCGCGACGCCGTCGACGAAGTTCTCGGTGGCGCCCCCGGAGGCGGTGGCGAAGTCGGGGTAGAGCGCCTCCCAGTCCGCCTGCGAGGCGGCGACGCCCGCGGTGGCGGCGAGCACGGCGCCGGTGGCCAGTGAGCCCTCGCCGACCGCGCCCATGTAGCCCACGTAGCGGGCGTCCGGTTCGGTGTCCAGCTGCTTGGACGTCGTCCCCGAGGAGACCAGGGAGTGGAACCCGGAGATGGCGCCGCAGGCGATGGTGATGAACAGGAACGGGAAGAAGCTGGGCGAGCCCTCCGGGACGTCGTTGACCACCGGGGCCTGGATGGTGTTCATCCCGACGATGACGCCGACGGCGATGACGGCCAGGGCGATGAAGAGCTGGTGGCTGTTGATGTAGTCGCGGGGCTGCAGCAGCACCCACACCGGGATGCGGGAGGCGATCCAGGTGTAGGCGAACAGCAGCACGACCCAGACGTTGCGGGTCTGCTCGACGCCGAGGGCCTCGGCCAGGCCGTCGAGCTCGATCGGGAAGGCGTTGCCGACCAGGATCAGCGCGTACAGCACGATGACGCCGACGATGGAGGGGATCAGCGCCGAGGAGCGGGTCCGGTAGATGTACTGGCCGATCAGCATGGCCAGCGGGATCTCCACCACGATCGGGATGACCGCGCCCGGGTTGGCCACGAACAGGTTGCCGATGACCACCGCGAAGACGGCGTTCACCAGGGTCAGCAGGAAGAAGATGATCGCCAGGAACAGCATCCGGGCCCGGCCGTTGACCACCTCGCCGGCCAGCGTCCCGATGCTCTTGGCCTTGTGCCGCACCGAGACCACCAGTGACCCGAAGTCGTGCACACCGGCGGCGAAGATGGTGCCGAGCACGATCCAGGCCAGCGCCGGTCCCCAGCCCCAGAACACCGCGATGGCCGGGCCGACGATCGGGGCGGCCCCGGCCACGGAGGTGAAGTGGTGGCCGAAGAGCACGTGCTTGTTCGTCGGCACGTAGTCGACGCCGTCGTTGAACTCGTGCGCGGGCGTGCGGAACGCCGGGTCCAGGATGTAGACCTTGCGGGCCAGGTAGCTCGAGTAGTACCGGTAGCCGAGGAAGAACAGCACCCCGACCACGGCGGCCACGGCGAATGCGGGCACGGACAACCCCCCACGTCCCGGGCGGCCGAGCGGCCACCGCAGGGCGAAGAGTAGACAGTTGCTGTGACAGGCACCACGGCCCTGGGCGCGGCGGTCCGCGCCGCCGGCGTCGCCGAGCTGGTGTGGCAGCGCAGCGGGCAGCCACCCGGCGCACTGGGCGTGGTGCCGCTGTGGCTGGGGGACCGGGCGGCGGTGGCCCTGCCCTGGGCCCAGGTCGAGGCGGCGCGCGCGGCCGCCGCGGGTGGCGAGGCGGCGCTGGTGCTCTCCGACCCGCGGCTGACCGGCCCGGGCTGGGAGCCGCTGGTCGCCACCGGCCGCCTCACCCTGGTCGAGGACGGCGACGGCAGCCTGTTCACCGAGCAGCTGCTGGACCAGGAGCTGCGCAAGCACCCGCCGTCCCGGGCGCTGGCGGACTCACCGATGCTGCGCCGGGAGCACTGGTGGTACCTGCCGCGGCTGGTCCTGCTGCTCGACCCGGTCGACGTCGTCCCCGGCGGGCGCCGGGACGGTCCGGCCGACGCGGTGCTCGCCGTCGACGACGACGGGCTGCACGTGCGCACCGTCCGGGTCGCCGACTGGGACGCCGACCCGCTGGCGTTGACCGGGGCACCGCCCGACGTCCGCGGACCGGCCGTGCTGGTCGGTCAGGAGCTGTCCGTGCCCGACGTCGAGCGGTGGACCGTGCACGTGACCAGCGGCCACGCCGCCGACGGCCGGCTCACCGGGGTGCAGCCGGCCGAGGACCGGGCCCTGGAACCGGTGCCGGGCCTGCGTGCGCGGGTGCGGCGGCAGCGGGCGCTGGAACGCGGCTGCGTCCAGGCCCTGCGGGCGGCCGGCCACCGCTGACCGGCCCGGGGGTCAGTCGGTCGGGCCCTCCGGCGTGGGGGCGGGCAGCAGGCTGCTGAGCATCCGGGCGGTCATCTCGACCAGCGGCAGGTGCCGGGTCAGCGTGCGGGGCTGGGCGCGGGAGGCCACGCCGCAGAGGGTGCCGAACACCGCGCCGTCGCGGGTGACCAGCGGGACGCCGATGTAGGCGGCCACCCGTTCGGCGTGCCCGGTCATCAGGTCGCGGTAGGCGGGGGTCGCGGCGGCGACCGTGGCGACCCGGGGGCCGACCCCGCTGACCATCGAGTGGCAGAAGCTCTGTTCCCAGGGCACGACCGTGCCCTGGGGGATGACCTCCTGGGGATGGGAGAACAGCACCACCTGTGTCGGCTCCTCGAGGTGGGTGACCATCCACACGTCCAGGCCGACGGTGCGGTGCAGGAAGGCGAGCGAGGCGCGGGCGGCCGCCCGCCAGTCCTCGAAGGGAACGACGTCGTCCACGACGAGCGGGACCATGCTCCCGATGATCCGCCTCCTCGGGCAGGCGTCAACGTCCGCGGACGGGGCCGATCCGGTACCGGTGCGAACCCACCGTAGCGTGGTCCTCCGCTCACCTTCGGCGACGGCTGGGGTGGCCGGCCGTCGGTACCGTGCAGGCCATGGCCACGAGCAGGTCCGCGGGACCCGAGCCCACCGGCGAGCCGGTCCGGCCCGGCGTCCTGCGCTGGCTCTGGTACGCGATGGGCGGCGGGCTGCCCGAGCGGCACCGCAGCTGGGTGCTGCACGACACCACGACCGCCAGCTGGGGCTGGCGGCACGTGCTGCGGGCCGCGGTGCAGATGGCGGTGCCGATCGCGCTGGTCCTGCTGCTCGTCCCGGGCCCGTTCTGGATCCGCGGCATGACCGCGCTCGGCGGGCTGCTGCTCGGGCTGATCTTCTCCTTCGCCTACATGACCGAGACGACCGAGAACCGGGTGAAGAAGGCCGGCTACCCGGTCGGCACCGCCCAGACGGTCCGCGACCGGGCACAGGCCGGCCGGGACGCCGAGCAGACCGCCAAGCGGCGGGCGGCAGCGGACAAGCGGGCCGCCCGCTACCGGGAGCGTCAGGGCCGCTGAGCCCCCGGGGCCTCGAACCAGGTGACCTGGTCGGGCACGGCGGTGAACGGGTTGGCCCACTCCGAGGGGGCGCCGGTGATCGGCTGGGCGTCGGTGACGACGACGAACGGCGTCCCCGGGTAGACGGCGAGCACCCGGGTGGGGGAGGAGAGCTCCTCGGTGCGCTCGATCAGCTCCCCGCGGCGCAGCTGCTGGGTCGTGCGACGGCCGGAGAGCTGCTCGCCCACCTCGGCGACCCACTGGGCGCCGTCCTGCCCGAAGGCGATCGAGTGCACCCGCTGCCCGGGCGGGGCCGGCTCGCAGCCGGCGAACTCGGCCAGTGCCTCGTAGAGCCGTTCGGCCTGCTCGTCGTCGCTGGCTCGCGGGAGGAAGAAGGCCACCATGACCGCCATCCTCGTCGAGCCGACCGACACTCCTGACCGTCGGCTGCGGTCAGCGCAGTCGGCGGCGGAGCAGCTCGTCCTCCTTGCGCAGCACCACCGTGACCAGCTCCCGCACCGCGCCCTCCGCCTGCCGGCCGATCAGCGGGGCGTCGACGGTGGCGTCGCCGGTGACCGTGGACCGGGTGCCCGTGGGGTCCGGGACCAGCCGCCGCTCACCGGTGACCTGGACGACCCGGCCGAACACCTCGGCCTGCACGTCGAGCTCGCTGCGGTGGCCGCCGGCGCCGTCCGGGCTCCAGGCGCTGCGTTCGACCACGGAGACCGACGAGCCGACGAAGCGGGCGAACACCGGCGGGATGCCGGTGGTGGGGGCGGCGAGCCGGGTGCTGGTGCTGGTGCCGGCCACGGTCACCCCCTGGACCTGCGCGCCCAGCGCGGCGGCGCGGTCGCGGAGGAACTGCTCGTCGGTCAGGAGCGCGAGGACGGCGTCCGGGGTGGCGGGGTAGCTGCTGGCGGAGTCGATGGGCACGATCTCCATCGTCGGCGGTGTGCGCCGTCCGCGCCGGGTCGGCCGCACTGTGACCAGCTCGTGATCGACAACTGGGCAAGCACACCCTAAGTTGCGTTAGGCAAACCTCAGTTGCTCGTCCTGTCGGCCTCGCGTCGTGCCGCACGGGCGCTGTACCACCACCCGGAAGGACCCCATGCGTCGCGCCCCGAGACTGGTCACGGTCTCCACAGCAGCACTGCTCGCCAGCGGCCTCGCCGCCTGCTCGTCGGACTCCTCGGCCGTCGAGACCGACGCCGCCGCGGACTTCACCCCGATCACCGTCGAGCACGCCTTCGGGACGACGACCATCGAGTCCGAGCCCGAGCGGGTGGCCACGGTGAACTGGGCGAACCACGAGGTTCCGCTGGCCCTCGGCGTCGTCCCGGTCGGCATGGCCGCCGCCAACTTCGGTGACGACGACGGCGACGGCATGCTGCCGTGGGTCTCCGAGCGGCTCGAGGAGCTGGGCGGCGAGACCCCGGTGCTGTTCGACGAGACCGACGGCATCGACTTCGAGGCGGTCGCCGACACCGACCCCGACGTCATCCTCGCCGCCTACTCGGGGCTGACCCAGGAGGACTACGACACGCTGAGTGAGATCGCGCCGGTCGTGGCCTACCCGGAGGCGCCGTGGGCGACGCCGTGGCGGGAGATGATCGAGGTCAACGCCGCCGGCATGGGCATGGCCGAGGAGGGTGACGAGCTCATCGCCGACATCGAGCAGGACATCGCCGACACCGTCGCCGAGCACCCCGAGCTCGAGGGCAAGTCGACGATGTTCCTCACCCACGTGGACACCAGCGACCTCAGCGAGGTCAGCTACTACACCCCGTACGACACCCGCAGCGCCTTCTTCGAGGACCTCGGGCTGTCCACCCCGTCCAGCGTGGCCGAGGCCTCCACCGACAGCGAGCAGTTCTCCGGGACGGTCAGCGCCGAGCAGGTCGACGTGTTCGACGACGTCGACATCATCGTGACGTACGGCGGCCAGGAGCTGGTCGACGCGCTGAACGCCGACCCGCTGCTGTCGCAGATCCCGGCGGTCGCCAACGGGTCGATCGTGTTGCTCCCGGACACCCCGCTGGGCACGGCGGCGAACCCGACGCCGCTGGCCATCCCCTGGGTGCTCGACGACTACGTGGACCTGCTCGCCGAGGCCGCCGACAAGGCAGCATGACCTCGGTCCTGGCCACCCCGGCCCCGGACGCCGCCGTCGTGCGGCGCCCGGGGCCGGTCCGGTTCCTCTGGCTGCTGGTCGTGGTCGGGTTGCTGGTCGCCCTGATGGCCCTCTCGGTCGCCGTGGGCTCCCGCGGGGTCGGCTGGTCCGACATCCTCGCCGCGCTCGGTGGGTCCACGGACAACATCGGGCAGGCGGCGGTGACCAAGCGGATCCCGCGCACGGTCCTGGCGGTCGTCGTCGGCGCTGCGCTGGGCCTGTCCGGTGCGGTCATGCAGGGCGTCACCCGCAACCCGCTGGCCGACCCGGGGGTGCTCGGCATCAACATGGGCGCCTCGCTCGCGGTGGTCGCCGGCATCGCCTGGTTCGGCCTGTTCTCGGCGACCAGCATCGTCTGGACGGCGATCGTCGGCGCCGGCGTCGCGGCGGTCTTCGTCTACGCCGTCGGCTCCCTGGGTCGGGGTGGGGCGACCCCGCTGAAGCTCGCCCTGGCCGGCGCGGCCACCTCGGCCGCGCTCACCTCGTTCATCACCGCGGTGGCCCTGCCCCGCGGCGACATCGTGGAGAACGTCGTGTCCTGGGAGATCGGCGGCGTCGGCGGCGCCACGTTCGACGGCATCGGCACCGTGGCGCCCTTCCTCCTCCTGGGCCTGGTCGTCAGCCTGCTGTCCGCGCGCAGTCTGAACTCCCTCGCCCTGGGCGACGAGCTCGCCGCCGGCCTCGGGGAGCGGGTCGCCCTCGCCCGGGGTGTGGCCGCGCTCGGGTCGGTCCTGCTGTGCGGCGCCGCCACCGCGGTCGCCGGGCCGATCGGGTTCGTCGGGCTCGTCGTCCCGCACCTGTGCCGGCTGCTGGTGGGCGTGGACCACCGCTGGCTGCTGCCCTTCTCCGCGATCGCCGGCGCGTGCCTGCTGACCGGCGCCGACGTGCTCGGCCGGATCGTGGCCCGCCCGACCGAGCTGGACGTCGGCATCCTCACCGCGATCATCGGCGCCCCGTTCTTCATCGCGATCGTCCGCCGGCAGAAGGTGCGCGAGCTGTGACCGCCGTCGTCACCCCAGCGCCCTCGACCGTCGACACCGTCGCCCGCGGGCGCGTCCGCCGTGCGGCCCGCCGGCGGCTGGTGATCACCCTGCTCGCGCTCGCCGTCCTGGTCGCCTTCGCGGTGACGCTGATGGTGGGGCGCACCTTCTACCCGCCCGGGGACGTGCTCCGCGTCGTCCTGGGCTCCGACGTCCCCGGGGCGTCCTTCACGGTCGGGACGCTGCGGCTGCCGCGCGCCGTCCTGGCGGTGGTGGCCGGGCTCAGCTTCGGCCTGGCCGGCGTCACGTTCCAGACGATGCTGCGCAACCCGCTGGCCAGCCCCGACGTCATCGGCATCACCTCGGGGGCCAGCGCCGCGGCGGCCTTCGCGATCGTGATCCTGGGCTGGTCCGGCACCGCGGTGTCGGTCACCGCGATCGTGGCGGCGCTCGGGGTGGCGCTGCTGATCTACATGCTGGCGTTCAAGGACGGCGTCGCCGGCACCCGGCTGATCCTGATCGGCATCGGCGTCGCCGCCATGGGCAAGAGCATCACCTCCTACGTGTTGTCGAAGGCCGGGGCGTGGGACTTCGCGGAGGCGCTGCGCTGGCTCACCGGCAGCCTCAACGGCAGCACCTGGGAGGCGACCGTGCCGGCCCTGGTGGCGCTGCTGGTGTTCGGGCCGGTCCTGCTCGGGCAGACACGCAACCTCTCCGCGCTGCAGCTGGGCGACGACACCGCCTCCGCGCTGGGGGTCCGGGTGGAGCGCACCCGGGTCATCGCGATCGTCGCCGCGGTCGCCCTGCTGGCCTTCGCCACCGCCGCGTGTGGTCCGATCGCGTTCGTGTCGTTCCTGGCGGGCCCGATCGCAGCGCGGCTCGTGGGGCCGAACGGCTCGCTGCTGGTGCCTGCCGCGCTGGTCGGGGCGCTGCTCGTGCTCGTGGCCGACCTGTGCGGCCAGTACGCGTTCGGCACCCGCTACCCGGTCGGCGTGATCACCGGCGTGCTCGGGGCGCCGTACCTCATCTACCTGATCGTCCGCAGCAACCGCACCGGAGGCTCCTTGTGACCGCCACCCACTCACTGGCAGCCGAGGACCTCACGCTGGCCTACGGCGAGCGCACCGTGATCGAGGGCCTGGACCTGCTGGTGCCGCCCGGGCGGATCACCGCGGTCGTCGGGGCGAACGCCTGCGGCAAGTCGACGCTGCTGCGGTCGATGTCGCGGCTGCTGGCCCCGCGCAGCGGGCGGGTGCTGCTCGACGGCAAGGCGGTGCACCGGCTGCCGGCCAAGGAACTGGCCCGCACGCTCGGTCTGCTGCCGCAGTCGCCGATCGCGCCGGAGGGGATCACGGTCGCCGACCTCGTCGGCCGAGGGCGGCACCCGCACCAGCGGGTGTTCTCCCGCTGGAGCAAGGAGGACGACGCCGCGGTGGCGGCCGCCCTCGACGCGACGGAGACGACGCCGCTGGCCGACCGGGCCGTCGACGAGCTCTCCGGCGGGCAGCGCCAGCGGGTGTGGATCGCGATGGCGCTGGCCCAGCAGACCGACCTGCTGCTGCTCGACGAGCCGACCACCTTCCTGGACGTCGCGCACCAGATCGAGGTTCTCGACCTGCTGACCGACCTCAACCGGACCCGCGGGACGACGATCGTGATGGTGCTGCACGACCTCAATCTGGCCGCCCGCTACGCCGACCACCTGGTCGCGCTGTCCGGTGGGCAGATCCACGCCGCCGGCACCCCGGAGGACGTGCTCACCGAGGAGTGCGTGCGCGCGGTGTTCGGGCTCGACAGCCAGGTGATCGTGGACCCGACCTCGGGCAAGCCGCTGATGCTGCCGATGGGCCGCCACCACACCGCCCCGCGCGCCGACGTCCTGCAGAGCACGTCCGGCAGCTGAACCGCCGGGAGGACGCAAGGCAGGGAACCAGACCTGGCTTATATAACCGGGAGCCGGTACGTTTCTGGATCATGCACGCGTTCGACGTCCTCGGCGACCCTCGACGCCGGCGCATCCTGGAGCTGCTCGCCGACGGCGAGCAGACCTCTGGCGCGATCACGGACGTGCTCCGGGCTGAGTTCGCGATCTCCCAGCCGGCTGTCTCACAGCATCTGCGCGTGCTGCGTGACAGCGGTTTCACCTCGGTGCGAGCTGAGGGCGCTCGCCGGTTCTACGCCGTCGAACCCGCGGCGCTGAGCGAGGTCGACGCATGGCTGGACCGCTTTCGCCGGTTCTGGGAACAACGCCTCGACGCCCTGGGGACCGAGCTGGCCCGGGGCAAGCGTGCAGCTCGGCCTGCGACTGGCGGGGAGCCCCCACGACCGGCCGAGTCCGGCACCGATGCGGACGCGACCGATCCTTCAGCGAGGGGGACGTGACATGAAGGACGTACTGGACGAACTGGCTGCCGCGCGCCGGGCTGTGGGCAGAGGCAGCGTGCCTGCCGGCGACGCGTACACCGTCGAGGTGCGGCGTCGATACGAAGCGCAGATCGACGACGTCTGGGATGCCCTCACCAACCCCGAGCGGCTGCATCGCTGGTTGAGACCGGTCACCGGGGACCTGCGGCTCGGTGGGGAGTTCGAGCTGGACGGTGGTGAGCACGGCGAGATCCTCCGGTGCGAGCCGCCGCGTCTGTTGAAGGTGTCCTGGCTCTACGGGCCGGACGCCGACGCGTGGCCCGGCACGAGCGAAGTGGAAGTGCGCCTGCTCCCGGGCCCCACCGGCGACACCGCATTCGAACTGGTCCACGCAGCGGTCGTCGAGGAGCCCCTCTTCCCGACCTACGGCCCCGGCGCCGGCGGCGTTGGCTGGGACCTGGCTCTCCTCGCCCTGGCCCAGCTGTTGGCCGATGGAGAGGCCGCCGACCACGAGGGGGTCCAGAAGTCGCCCGAGGGGCGGGAGTTCATCCGGCGCAGCGCCGCTGCCTGGGGACAGGCTCACCTGGCCGCCGGCGGCGAACCGGAGCACGTCGCGGCGGCAGTCGAGGCCACCACCGAGTTCTACGCACCCGACCCGACCTGACATCCCCGCTGCGGTCGGCTGACCAGCATCCCTGGCGCTCGAACCGCCGATGAGAACGGTCGATCTCGACGGATCTCAGACCTCCGTCGAGGAGCCGGACGAATGGCACAAACGGCATGTCGTCCCACACTTGAGGAGCACGAGCCATGAAGCAGACCAACTCGATCCGGATCGCCCTGCCGCGGGAGGGCGTGGCCCAGCTGCTCGCCGACCCGGCACATTTCCCGAAGTGGCTGCGGGGCCTGGTGCTGCACGAGCCGGTGAGTGGGACACACGGGCAGCTCGGGACCAGGTCGCGGGTCGTGATGCAGTCGGGGCAACGGGAGATGGAACTCACCGAGACGATCACACGCCGGGAGCCGGCAGACCTGCATGAGATCCCCACAGGGATCGTCGTCCACTTCGACCGCGAGGTCGTCGGCGCGGGCATGTGGAGCGTCGTACGCGACCGGCTGACCGAAGCCGATCCAGAGACGACGCTCTGGGAGAGCGAGAGCGAGTACCGGTTCAACGGTCTGCTGATGCGACTGGTGGGGCTGCTCATGCCCGGCTCTTTCCGCAAGCAGGCGCAACAGCACATGCAGGACTTCAAGGAGTTCGCCGAACAGGGGAAGGACGTCCGCGACGGGCAGAACTGATCTGCCGCAATCAGCACCGAAGGTCTTCGACGACGATCGGCAGCTGTTCGACGCGCCCGGTCACGGGATCACCAGGGCGTGATCACGATCGGGGACTGGCGCTCCCACGTTCGGGTTTCTGGTGAGCGATTCCACGCCACCGGCACTCCGGAGGACGTGCTCACCGAGGAGTGCGTGCGCGCCGTCTTCGGCCTGGACAGCAAGGTGATCGTCGACACCACCTCGGGCAAGCCGCTGATGCTGCCGATGGGCCGCCACCACACCGCCCCGCGCGCCGACGTCCTGCAGGGCACACCCGGGAGCTGACGGTCTCGAGGCCGTCAGGTCGCGGGCGGCAGTGCCGGCCGCGGGGGACTTCGATGGGCAACTGGGCCCCGTCGCCCGAGGTCTGTGGGTCGTACCCCGGCGCACCGCCGTGCTCCGGGACGTCCACACCTCGGGGCGGTTACGCACTGTTGCGAGTCATGCGCGGACGGCGATTCCGGTTGCAGTCTCAACTACCGACCCATGGTCGTCAACAGCTACACTGTGTGACTAAGGACGGGGTTTCAGTCCGAAGTTGCGCCGCTAGGCTCACTCTCTGTGGTTACGCACATTGATCGTTCCATTGCAAAGAGTGACGAGACAGCCCGGCACCTGAGTCGGAGGTACCGCTACCAGGGCAATCGAGTCCGCGACGATGCCATCACCGTTGCGCCGAACCCGTGGCTGATCACCGCGCTGTTCGTCGTCATCCTCGTCGCCGCCCTGGCCTGGTTCGACTGGCGCGGCACTCCTGGGTGGACCGTCTACGGCACGGCCGTGGCCGTGCTCCTCGGCGGGAAGCTGCTGCTGTCCCTGCTGCCCGCCCGCCGATGGAAACGCCCCCCGGACCTGCGCGTCGCCGTGGTCGTCCCGTTCTACAACGAGGACCCGGCGATCCTCAGCCGTGCCCTGGCGAGCATCGACGCCCAGACGCACGTCCCCACCGCGGTCTACATCGTCGACGACGGGTCGACGCTCCCCGACGCTCGGCGAGTGGCCCAGCTGTGGGCGGCGACTCGTCCGCACGCCACCGTCGTCCATCAGCCCAACGCAGGTAAGCGCGAGGCGATGGGGCAGGCGTTCCGTGCCCTCGCCGACCAGGTGGACGTGTTCGTGTGCGTCGACTCCGACACCGTCCTGGAAGCCGACGCCATCCGGAGAGGGCTGGCCCCGTTCTCTGATCCAGAGACCGCCGCCGTCACGGGCACCGTGGTTGCTCTGAACCAGGATGAGGGTCTGCTGCCCCGCCTGCTGGACCTGCGGTACGTGAACGCCTTCCTGTACGAGCGGGCCGCCTACTCGCGTCTGGGGTCCGTGCTCTGCGTGTGTGGGTCGCTGGCGTTCTGGCGGGCCGCCATCGTCAAGGAGCACCTGGACGAGTTCCTGGGGCAGACGTTCCTGGGGGCGCCGGCCGTCGCGGGGGACGACCGACACCTCACGAACCTGTCGCTGCTGCACGGCAACGTGGTGCTGGCTCGTGGGGCGGTGGCTCGGACGGCCGTCCCGGAGAAGAGCGGACACCTGATCCGGCAGCAGATTCGGTGGGGCAAGTCGTTCTTCCGCGAGTCCTGGTGGGCGCTGACACACCTGTCGCCGCGGCGGGTGGCGTGGTGGCTCACCGCTGTCGAGTCGGTGTCCTGGGCCGGTTTCACCGTCGGCCTGCTGATGACCGCGTTCGTCATCCCGGCGTTCACGGGGCAGGTGCTGCTGATCGACTACCTGGGGTGGATCGTGCTCGCCGGCTACGGCCGGTCGGTGCACGTGTTCAGTGTTCAGCGGCCGGACTGGTCGCGGTGGCAGCAGGCCGGCGCCTTCCTCCTTGCTCCCGCCTACGGGATGCTGCACGTGCTGGTGCTGCTGCCACTGAGGCTGTACTCCCTGGCCACGCTGCGGCAGAGCGCCTGGGGGACCCGTGCCGCGGTCGAGGTGCAGGCGGCTCCGGTGGCCCCCGCGTCAGCGAACGTGGTCGCTGTGCAGTCGGAGGATCAGTTCCTGAGCCCGGCGGTCGCCCACTGACATCGAAGCCCTCGTTCTGCACACGCGGCTGAGCGGGGGCCGTCCTCCAGGGCGTGCCAACCCTGTCGCCGACGCGCGGAGCACGGGGGAGCGGTGGATCGAGTGGTGGGGCGGGTGGGGCTCGAACCCACGACCCAGGGATTATGAGTCCCATGCTCTGACCGGCTGAGCTACCGCCCCAGGGCGTTCACGCTAGCGGTCGCCCTCACTCGCTCGGCACGGTGCTGCCGAGCACGCGCCCCTCGGCGTCCAGCGCCTCGACGGCCAGGTACGCCGGGTCGCCGTCCACCGGCAGGCGGGTCTCGAACCCGGACCGAGCGACCGGCTCCCCGGCCTCCGCTGCCACCTCGTCCTCCCCGGCGACCAGGCGCCAGGAGGCGACCTCGGTCGCACCGTTCCAGCTGACGTGCACGGCGCCGTCGGCAAGCACCGCGTCCGGCGGGTCCGCCGGCGTCGCGCTCCACTCGGCTCGGTAGGCGCGGTAGTTGTCGCCGCTGCCCAGTGCGGCGTCCCAGAGCAGCGTGCCGTCGGCGTCGAACTCCGAGTAGTACGGCCGCGACCCCCACCCGATGAAGACGTTGCCGTTCGGCAGCACCTCCAGGCTGCCCTGGCTGCCGGCCAGCCGGTCGGGGTCGGGCGGCAGGTACTCGGTCAGCAGCGTCGCGGTCTTGGCCTGCTCGTCGAGCGCCAGTCGCAGCCCGCGCGAGGTCGGGCCGATGTCCGGCTCGGACTGGTTGTCGAACAGCGTCAGCGTGCCGTCGGCCTGCCGCTCCGCATCGTGCTGCCAGGCGAACTCCACTCCGTCACCGAGCTCGAAGTCGCTCTCCTCGCCGCCCAGCGTCCACAGCACCTCGCCGGACCCCCGGTCGACGTCGTAGACCCCCCAGGTGTTGCGCGCTGAGATGAGCAGCGACCCGTCGGCGTCCTCGGCGACCGAGTTGACGTGGAAGTAGTCGAACGGCTCGTCCTCGGTGCCGACGTCGTCGGAGAACTCGCTCTTGGTCGCCTCCAGCGGCACGTGGTCCAGCGATCGCCAGGAGAACAGCACCTCACCGGTCTCGACGTCGACCTCCTGGACGACGTTGTCCCACACCCAGCCGTCCTCGGGGCCGCCGACCGGGGTGAGGTCGATCTGCTCCTTGACGTAGGCGGCGATCAGCGCGGTGCCGTCGGAGGTGAGCCGCCCCTCGTGGATGTCGGCCTGCCCCGGCTCGACGTCGCCGCCGGTGGTGATCGTGGCGATCTCCCGGTACGAGTCGTCGACGACGACGAACTCCCCGAGCCCCATCCCGACCACCGGGCTGGTGCCCTGCCACCAGGTCAGCACCGGCTCGCCGTCGAGCTCCTGCACGCGGACGTCGTAGCTGCGGCTCTCGGTCGGGTGGATCCAGATCGGCTCGCCCGTCTCGTCGACGATCAGCACCCCGTTGAGCGGCGCGCCGTCGCTCTTCGGTCCGAGCAGGACGACCGACCCGTCCGCCTCCGGTGCGGCCGCCGCCGGAGTGATCTCGATGTCGGGGGCGGTGAGGTCGGGGCGGCTGACGTACGCCGGCACGGCGGGCCCGACCGAGACCTCGGCCTCCTCCTCCGCCGCGCCGCCGTCCGTGCCGCAGCCGGCGACGAGAGCCAGTGATGAGATGCTGGCGCACATCGCGAGGGGCAGGGACCGGGTCCGCGGCATGCGGGGATCCTCGCAGTGGCCAGGGATCCTCGCAGGCGCTGCGACACCGTGGACATCTCCTGCCCAGAATGTCCACGTGTCGCGTCAATCGATGCTCTGACCTGCTGGATCATCCGTCTCGTTGGACCACTCCAGTCCCAGACGTCTCATCTGGACCGCTCCGCACTGGCGCAGCAAGGTCACGATCAGGCAAACTGTCGATCGGTTGCTCCTGGAGCCGCCGAGGTACGAATGCAGTCATCGCGCGACAGGTCCGTTGGGGAAGACGAACCAGTCGAGTCGATGGAGGTGCGCCGTGCAGCGACGGTCAACCCAGGGTGTCGTCTTCGTGCACGCGTGCCCGAAGGCGCTCTGCCAGCACGTCGGATGGGCGCTCGAGAGCGTTCTCGGCGCGCCGGTGTCTTTGTCATGGGCTGACCAGCCCGTGGCGCACGGGGCCTACCGTGCCGAGATCGCCTGGACGGGCGCCCCCGGCACAGGGGCCAAGCTCGTCGCTGCCCTCAAGCAGTGGCCGATGCTGCGCTTCGAGGTCACCGAAGAGGCCAGCCACGGCAACGACGGCGAGCGCATGTCCTACGTGCCCGGGCACGGCGTGCACCGGTCGCCGGTCAGCGCCAACGGCGACCTGGTCATCAGCGAGCAGCAGTTGCGGCACCTGGCCGCGACCGCCACCTCGGTGGAGGCCTTCCGGCACGGCGTCGACGCCCTGCTCGGCTCAGCCTGGGACGCAGACCTCGAGGCCTACCGCTACGCCGGTGACGCCACCCCGGCCACCTGGCTGCACCAGGTCGTCTGAGGACCTGCTCGCCACACTCGTGAGCGCGGCGGACAGTGGGAGCGGACGGCGTCCTGACTCGACCGCCGTCTGCTCGTCCTCCCGCACCGTGTGGGCACCCACCCCACGGCAGACCGCGCGGTAGGTCCCCCCGCGATCAGGTCACCTGATCCCGGGGCGAACACGCACAACGGCCCGGCACCCTCCGCGGAGGGTGCCGGGCCGCTGTGCGTGCTGGGCTCAGAGCGGGATGTTGCCGTGCGCTCCCCGGCCGGAGGGCGCCTGTGCCAGCGCGGCGACCAGCCGGCGCTTGGTCTGCGCCGGCTCCACGACCTCGTCGACGACGCCGATCTCGCGGGCGCGGTTGACCCCGCCGGCGATCCGCTCGTGCTCGGCGGCCAGCTGGGCGTGCAGCGCCTCGCGCTCACCGGGCGGGGCAGCGGCGAGCTTCTTGCGGTGCAGGATGCCGACGGCGGCCTTCGCTCCCATCACGGCGACCTCGGCGCCCGGCCAGGCGAACACGGCGGTGGCGCCCAGCGAGCGGGCGTTCATCGCGATGTAGGCGCCGCCGTAGGACTTGCGGGTCACCAGCGTCACCCGCGGCACCACGGCCTCGGCGAAGGCGTGCAGCAGCTTGGCGCCGCGGCGCACCACGCCGTCCCACTCCTGGCCGACGCCGGGGAGGTAGCCGGGGACGTCGACCAGCACGACCAGCGGCACCCCGAAGGCGTCGCACATCCGGACGAAGCGGGCCGCCTTCTCCGCCGACGCGGAGTCCAGGCAGCCGCCCAGCCGCAGCGGGTTGTTGGCGATCACGCCCACGGTCCGGCCGGCCAGCCGACCCAGCGTGGTCACCACGTTGGGTGCGAACCGCGGGTGCAGTTCCAGCCCGGGGCCGTCCAGCAGCGAGGCGACCAGCGGCTTGACGTCGTAGGCCCGGTTGCGCTGCTCGGGCAGCAGCGCCATCAGGTCGACGGCGGGCTCCTCGGCGGCCGGGGCGAAGGTGCCCTGGGCGGCGAGCAGGTCGACGGCCTGGCGGGCGGTCTCCAGGGCCTCGGCCTCGGTGTCGGTGACCACGTGCACGACACCGGAGCGCCGGCCGTGGGTGTCCGGGCCGCCCAGCTGCTCCTGGTCGACGACCTCACCGGTGACCGAGCGGACGACGTCCGGGCCGGTCACGAAGACCCGCCCGGCCGGGCCCATGATCACCAGGTCGGTCAGCGCCGGCCCGTAGGCCGCCCCACCCGCGGCCGGGCCGAGGACGACGGAGACCTGCGGCACCCGCCCCGAGGCGCGCACCATCGCGGCGAACACCTCACCGACCGCGTGCAGGGCGGTGACGCCCTCGGCCAGCCGCGCACCGCCCGAGTGCCAGATCCCGACGACCGGCACCCGCTCCCGCAGGGCGGTGTCGATCGCGTCGACGATGTGCCGGCAGCCGTCCAGGCCCATGGCACCGCCCATGATCGTGGCGTCGGTGCAGTAGGCGACGGCGGGGGAGCCGGCCACGGTGCCCCGGGCGGCGAGCGCCCCCGAGGTGTCCCGGGCCGACAGCAACTGCATCGAGCCGGGGTCGAAGAACCGGGCGAGCCGGTCCTCGGGGTCCCGCGGGTCGACGGTCGGAGTGGTCGGCGGGGCGACGGAGACGGTGGTCATGAGCAACTCCTCGAAGCGCGGGTCGGGAGGGTGCGGCCGCGCTGCAGGGTCCCGCTGCGAGGTCGCGCCTGGTGGGGGGCAGCGGGGTCCTGCATCACGCCGTCGTGAACACCAGGGCCATGTTGTGGCCGCCGAAGCCGAACGAGTCGTTCAGCGCGGCGGAGAAGGTCGCCTTCCGCGGTTCGCGGCGGACGATGTCGAGGGCCTGGACGGCGGCGTCGTCGTCGGGGTCGTCGAGGTTGGCGGTCGCGGGCACGATCTGCTCGCGCAGCGCCAGGATCGAGAACACCGACTCCAGTGCACCGGCCGCGCCGAGCAGGTGCCCGGTCTGGCTCTTGGTGGCGGTGACCAGCGGGTGCTCGCCGATCGCGTCGCGGATCGCCGCAGCCTCGGCGGTGTCGCCGATGGGGGTGGAGGTGGCGTGGGCGTTGACGTGGCCGATGTCGGCCGCGGTCAGCCCGGCGTCCCGGATGGCGGCGGTGATCGCCCGCCCGGCGCCCTCGCCCTCGGGGTGCGGGGCGACGAGGTCGTAGCCGTCGGCGGTGCCGCCGGCGCCGGCCAGCCGGGCGTGGATCTTAGCGCCGCGCGCCGTGGCGGCGTCGGCGCGCTCGAGGACGAGGGCGGCAGCGCCCTCGCCGAGCACGAAGCCGTCGCGGCCCTTGTCGAACGGGCGGGAGGCGCGCTCGGGCTCGTCGTTGCGGGTGGTCATCGCGCGCATCGCGGAGAAGCCGGCCATCGGCAGCGGGTGGATGCAGGCCTCGGTCCCGCCGACGACGACCATGTCGGCGCGGTCCAGCCGCAACAGGTCCAGGCCCCAGCGGATGGCCTCGGCCCCGGACGCACAGGCGCTCACCGGGGCGTGCACCCCTGCCCTGGCACCGACGGCGAGGCCGACGGCCGCGGCCGGGCCGTTGGGCATGAGCATCGGGATGGTGAACGGGGAGACCCGCTTGGGCCCCTTGCTCCCGAGGATGTCGTTCTGGTCGAGCAGGGTCACCGCACCGCCGATGCCGGTGCCGAACACGACCGCGACCCGCAGGGGGTCGACGCCGGAGTCGGCGCCGGCGGCGTCGCGCCAGGCCTCCTCGGCGGCGATCACGGCGACCTGCTGGCTGCGGTCCAGCCGCCGGATCCGTACCCGGTCGAGCACGTCGGCCGGCTCGGTGGACAGCCGGGCGACGAGCTGGGCCGGGAACTCCTTGGCCCAGTCGTCGGTGATCCGGCTGACCCCGGACCGGCCGGCCAGCAGCGCCTCCCAGGTGGAGGCCACGTCGCCACCGAGGGGCGTGGTGGCGCCGAGCCCGGTGACGACGACGTCAGCGGTGGGGGTGCTCATGGACGTTCCTCCTGGTAGTAGCTGGGCCTGGCCGGACGGCCGGGTGGTGGAGCTGGTCGGCCACCCTTCAGGCGCCCGCGTGGGGGGAAGGGTGGTCCTTCCTCAGCCCTGGTTCTTCTCGATGAAGGAGATCGCGTCGCCGACGGTCTTGATGTTGGCGAGCTCGTCGTCCGGGATCGCGACGCCGAACTTGTCCTCGACGGCGGTGGCGATCTCCACCATCGACAGCGAGTCGACGTCGAGGTCGTCGGTGAAGGACTTCTCGGGGGTGGCGTCGGCGGGGGCGACCCCGGCCACCTCCTCCAGGATCTCGGCGAGACCGGCCTGGATGTCTGCGGTGCTGGGCACGCGGGGTCCTCTCTCTGGCGTGGGTGGCGGGAGCCCGGGAGGGTCCCCACCTCGTCCGGGACGGGTGTCCCGGGGGTCTGTGGTCGGTCGGGTCGGCGCCTCAGGGGAGGCGCAGCACCTGGCCGGCGAAGGTGAGCCCGGCGCCGTAGCCGAGCACCAGGGCCAGGTCGCCGGACTTGGCCTCGCCGGACTCCATCAGCGCGGTGAGCGCCAGCGGGACGGAGGCGGCCGAGGTGTTGCCCGACTGGACGACGTCGCGGGCGATCACGGTGTCCTCGCCGAAGCCGAGCTTCTTGGCCATCGACTCGATGATCCGCAGGTTCGCCTGGTGCGGGGCGAAGACGTCGATGTCGGCGGCGGTGACGCCGGCCTTCTCCATCGCCTCGACCAGCGTCTGGGTCAGCTTCGTGGTGGCCCAGCGGTAGACGGTCTGACCGGCCATCGTCATGGTCGAGCGGCCGGCGGCGATCTCGATGGCGGTGTACTGGTCACCGTCGCTGCCCCAGGCGACCGGGCCGATGCCGGGCTCGTCGGTCGGGCCCAGGACGGCGGCCCCGGCCCCGTCGGCGAAGATCACCGCGGTGCTGCGATCGGTCTGGTCGGTGACGTCGCTGAGCCGCTCGACCCCGACCACCAGCACGTTGGTGGCCTCGCCGGTGCGGATGGCGTCGGCGGCCACGCTGAGCGCGTAGCAGAACCCGGCGCAGCCGGCGTTGAGGTCGAAGGCGCCGGGGCGGGGGATGCCCAGCCGGTGCGCGACCTGCGGGCCGATGCCCGGGATCGGGGCGGTCAGGCTCGCGCTGGCCACGATGACGAGGTCGATCTGGTCCGGCGCCAGCCCGCTCGCCGCCAGCGCCTTGCCGCCGGCGGCGATGGACATGTCGACCAGCGTCTCGTCCTCCGACGCCCAGCGGCGCTCGGCGATGCCGACGCGGGACTGGATCCACTCGTCGTTGGTGTCCATCACCTGGGCGAGCTCGTCGTTGGTCACCCGGCGGCGGGGGCGGTAGGAGCCCAGACCGAGGATGCTCGCGCCGGGGGCTCCTTCCCGCAGCTTGATGGTGGTCACGCGGACACCTCCGGGTAGAGACGGGCGATCGGGTCACCGGCGTCGACGAGGTCGCCGTCGTGCACGAGCCACTCGGCGAGGACGCCGTCGTAGCCGGTGGAGACGTTGACCTCCTCGCGCCGGCTCTGCACGGAGCCCAGCGGGCTCCCGGCGGGGAGGCGGGTGCCCTCGGGGACCTCGGCCGGGCGCACGGTGCCCCGGACGGGGGAGACCACGACGCGCCAGTCGGGGGAGTGCTCGGCCTCGGCCCGGCCGCGCTCGGCGTCGATCAGCTCGCGGGCGCGGTCCAGGTCGGCGGGGCTGGTCAGCGCGAGCACCTCGATGTCCGAGCCCTTCCACTCGCGCTTGGCCAGGCCGGCCAGTGCGCCGGCGGGCGGCAGCTCCAGCACGGCGGTGACGCCCAGGTCGCGCAGGGTGGCCAGGCAGGCGTCGAAGCGGACCGGGCTGGTGACCTGGCTGACCAGCCGGGAGAGCACCTCGGCGCCGTTGTCGACCGCGGCGCCGTCGGCGTTGGAGAGCAGCAGCCGGCTCGGGTCGGCCGGGCGGAGCCCGCCGATCAGCGCCTCGAGCTCGGCGCGGGCGGAGGCCATGTGGTGGGTGTGGAACGCCCCGGCCACCGACAGCGGCATGATCCGGGCCTTCGTCGGCGGGTCGGCCTTGAGGGCGGCCAGGCCGTCGAGCGGGCCGGCGGCGACGATCTGCCCACCACCGTTGCGGTTGGCCGGCACCAGGCCGTGCTGCTCGAGGGCAGCGAGCACCTCGTCGGGGTCACCACCGAGGACGGCGGACATCCCGGTCGGGGTCTGCGCGCAGGAGCGGGCCATGGCCCGGCCGCGGACGGCGGTCAGCGCGATCGCCGCCTCGACGGAGAGGACACCGGCCAGTGCAGCGGCGGTCAGCTCGCCGACGCTGTGCCCGGTGATCACGACGTCCCGCCCGGCGTGCGGGGAGTGCACCACCGGCCCGGGCATCCCACCGAGCTCGCGGGCGATGAACAGGCTCATCGCGACGACCAGCGGCTGGGTGACCGCGGTGTCCTTGATGGCCTCGGCGTCACCGGTGGTGCCGAGCTCCAGGAGGTCGGCGTCGGCTATCGCACCGGCCCAGCGGAAGAAGGACTCTGCGCCGGGGAGCTCGAGCCAGTCGGTGAGCATCCCGGGCTTCTGGGCACCCTGTCCGGGGGCGAGGACGGCCAACACGTGTTCACCGTGCCAGCCCGGCGGCCTCCGCGGGCTGGCATCGCCCACGAAGATCTGCGACCTCTTCTTGGAGGATCCCTCCAAACGGGGGGCCGGCAACCCGACTCCGAGGCCGCGTGTCGGGCCGAGAGACCACAACGGGCGGCCGCTCAGTGCCAGAGGGAGCGGCCACCCTCGAGCTGCGCGAGGGCCAGTGCCAGCTGCAGCGTCCAGGCTCCCCGGGGGTCGGTGGCCGAGTACCCGGTGAGCTCGGCGGCCCGCTTGAGCCGGTACCGCACGGTGTTGGTGTGCACGAACAGCGCCCGGGCGGTGGCCTCCAGGTTGCCCCCGTTGCCCAGCACGGTGCGCACGGTCTCCAGCACCTCGGCGCCGGCCGCCTGCAGGGGCGCGGCCACCCGGTCGGCCAGCGCGGAGCGGGCCAGCGGGTCGCCGTCCAGCGCCCGCTCGGGCAGCAGGTCCTCGGCCTCGACCGGCCGGGGCGCGCCGGGCCAGGCCGCGGCGGCCCGCAGCCCGGCCAGGGCCACGGTCGCGGACTCCCCGGCGTGGGCCAGCGAGTCGACCCGCGGGCCGAGCACCACCGGGCCGGGGCCGAACTCGCGGCACACCCGGGAGGTGATCTGGGCCAGGTCGGCGGCACCGCCGAGGACGACGACCAGCTCGTCGGCGTGGACCCCGACGAGCACCTCGCAGCCGAGCGACCGGGCCGCGCGGCGGACGGCGGCGCGGGCGTCGTCCTCACCCGGCGGGGCCGAGCCGACCAGGACGACGACCGGCTCGGTCTCCGTCCAGCCCAGGGCCGCGGCCCGGCCGGGCAGCTCGTCGGAACGGTCACCGCGGACCAGGGCGTCGACGACCAGTGCCTCCAGCCGGGCGTCCCAGGCGCCGCGGTTCTCGGCGAAGCTCGCGTAGACGTGGGCTGCGGCGAAGGCGATCTCCCGGCTGAACTGCAGCACGGTCAGCCGCAGCCGGTCGGCGTCGCCGGGCTCGGCGACCTGCTCGACCCGGTCCTCGACCACCTCGACGGTCACCTTGATCAGGTCGACCGATCGCTTGAGCGGCACGGCCTGCATCAGCTCGCGGGGGGCGGCGCCGAAGACCTCCCCGGTCAGCCGCGGCGGCCGGCCGGGGTTGCGGCACCACTCGACCAGCGAGGCGATGCCGGCCTGGGCGACCAGCGTCACCCAGGACCGCTGGCTGGCGGGCATCGCCCGGAACCAGGACAGCTCCTCGTCCATCCGGGCCACCGCCTGGGTGGCCAGGGCGCCCGAGGAGCGCTCGAGCCGGCGCAACGTCGCCTCCGAGGGCTGCGTGCGCACCGGTCCTGCTCCCATCCCACCAGCCTGTCACGGTGCGCCCCGCGTGCGGGATCGTGGAGTGGTGCACACCGCTCCTCCGGGTCACCCCGCCCCCGCCGTCCGCCGCGAGACCGCCCGATGAGCGGGCTGGACTCCCGGGTGCTGCTGGCCCCGGAGGACGGGTCGCTGGGCCCCCTGCTGCGGCTGGCCGACGACCGGCTCGGCGCAGCCGCCGGATACGGACGGCACGCCCACGCCGACGTCGACGTGGTGGCGGTCGTGCTCGCCGGCTCGCTGCGGCACGCCTGGGGGCGCGAGGCCGTGCTGGGGGCCGGCGACGTCGCCGTCCTGCGCGCGGGCCGGGGGCTGGAGCACGACGAGGTCGCCGGCACCGGGGGAGCGCACGTCGTCCAGGCCTACCTGCGGGCCGCCGACCCCGGGGCGCTGCCGGCGCACGACGTGCTGCTGCGGCCGACCGGGTGGGTCGACCTCGGCCGGCCCGACGCCCGGCTCTGGGTCGGCGACGCCGGTGCCGACGTGCCGCCCGGGCTGCGGGTGCTCGTCCGGGACGGCGAGGTGACCGTCGCGCCGGGGGACGGCCCGGTCGAGGGCCCGGCGGCCGTGCTGGTCTGGCAGCTGGACGCCGCCCGGCCGGCCTGGGCGGACTGACCTACCGCAGGTGCTGAGCCCTGCTACAGACTGGCCGCATGCCTGCCGACGCATCCCTCGCCGCTGACCTGCTCGCCGCCGCCCGGGCCGATGCCGAGCGCACCGTGGACCTGCGCCGCCGGCTGCACCGCCAGCCCGAGGTCGGCCTGCAGCTGCCGGCCACCCAGGCGATGGTGCTGGCCGCCCTCGGCGACCTGCCGATCGAGCTGACCACCGGCACCAGCACCAGCTCGGTGGTCGGGGTGCTGCGCGGCGCCCGCCCCGGCCCCACCTACCTGCTGCGCGGCGACATGGACGCCCTGCCGCTGACCGAGACCACCGGGCTGCCGTTCGCCTCCGAGGTGCCCGGGGCGATGCACGCCTGCGGGCACGACACCCACGTCGCCATGCTGGCCGGCGCCGCGCGGCTGCTGGCCGAGCGCCGGGACAGCCTCGCCGGGCAGGTGGTGTTCATGTTCCAGCCGGGGGAGGAGGGCCACCACGGCGCCCGCTTCATGCTGGAGGAGGGGCTGCTCGACGTCGTCCCCGATGCCCCGGTCAGCGGCGCGTTCGCGCTGCACATCTCCACGGTGTTCCCGACCGGCACGATCAACGTCCGGGCCGGCGCCATGATGGCCTCGGCCGACCAGTTCCGGATCATCGTGCACGGCCGCGGCGGGCACGCCTCGACCCCGCACCTGGCCGCCGACCCGGTGCCGGTCGCCGCCGAGATCGTGCTGGCGCTGCAGGCGATGGTCACCCGCCGGGTCGACGTCTTCGACCCGGCCGTGGTCACGATCGGGCACCTGGAGGCGGGCACGAAGGACAACATCATCCCGCCGTCCGCGGTCATGGACGGCACGATCCGCACCCTCTCGCCGGAGCGGCGGGCCGACGTCCTGGCCTCGGTGCAGCGGGTCGCCGAGCACGTCGCCGCCGCCCACGACCTGCGGGCGGAGTTCGTCCGGGTCGAGGGCTACCCGGTGACCGTCAACGACGCCGAGGTGGCCGCCCAGGTGACCGCGGCGGCCGCGCAGCTGCTGGGCGAGCAGGCCAGCGCCGTCATGGCGGCGCCGCTCATGGGCGCGGAGGACTTCTCCTACGTGCTGGAGCAGGTGCCCGGCGCGATGGCCTTCCTGGGCGCCTGCCCGCCGGACCTCGACCCGGCGACCGCGCCGGGCAACCACTCCGACCTGGTCGTCTTCGACGAGGACGCCCTCCCGGCCGGGGTGGCCATGTACGCCCTGATGGCGGCCCAGGCTCTCGCGGGCTGACGCATCACCTCGGGTCCCGGAGCTCTGCCGCGGCCCGGAGCGCCCGGGCCGCGGCGGGCGGGTCGTCGGCGGCGAACCGCACGGCCTCCACCGTGGCGGTGCCCCGGCCCAGGCCGATCGTGGTGGGCCCGGTCAGCCGCACCTCCACACCCGTCGAGCCCGAGATCCCCAGCACCAGCTCCGCGTCGGCCACCGAGATCGTCCGGTCCGGTGCCGGTCGGCGGCGGACGGCGACCGAGGCCACCCGGTCCAGCGGCACCCGGACGTCGGCGAACGTGGCCGAGCGCAGCCGCAGCACCTCCTCGGTCACCACGTGCGGGCGGACGACGTTGGCGGCGGCCACCCCGGCGAGGAACAGCAGGGTCCAGACCCCGGCGACCAGGAGCACCCACCGCACGGTGGCCCAGGGCACGGCCAGCTCGACGACGGCCAGCTCGACCACCGCGAGCCCCAGGAACGCGACGGTGATCGGGCGCAGGTCGCGGTCGTAGGGGATCGCGACCGCCCCCGGCGGCACCCCGTGCCGGCGGTGGCGTGCCAGCAGCACCAGCGACGACCACAGCCGCAGCTCGTGGTGCACCGCGGTGGCGATCGGGCCGGGCAGCACCGTGCGGAGGGCCTCGTCGAGCGCCTCCTCCGCCTCGGCTCCGGCCGTCCGCGCCTGCCGGTACCGCCGACGGGCGGCGACCAGCTGCCCGGCCACGGTCAGCGCGAGGAACGCCTCCACCAGGACGAACAGCAGGGCGGCCCGACCGAGGGAGAGCCGGCCCCCGACGACCAGCACCACCTCGACCAGCAGCACCGCCGGTGCGGCCCACCTCAGGGCGCGCACGTCGGCCACCCCCGTCCTGCCAGCTCGACGCACCGGCGCTGGGCCGGGGAGAGCGAGGCGAGGAAGGCCTCCCACGCCGTCCCGTCGTCCTCGACCGGCGGGCCGGTCGGGCCCGGGAAGAGCTCCGGGCCCAGCGCGCGCAGCTCCGCGGCCACCTCGGCGACCGCCGGGTCGGCCGGTGCCGCACGGGCCAGTGCCTCGAACCGCTCCGACCAGGCACTGATCCGGTCGACCGTGGTGGGGTCGGCGAGGACGGCCCGATAGCGATCGGCGATGCCGCTGAACTGCTCCGCACCCCCAGCGGTCTCCAGCAGTTCGAGCAGGTCCCGTTCCCGGGCGAGCTGGTCGGGAGCCGCGCCGGGCGCTGCGGCGGTCAGGTCGCGCAGCAGGGCGGCCACCTGCTCGGAGGTCGTCAGGTCCTCCCGGGCGAGGAGGTCGGCGAGCTGCCGGCGACGGGCGTCGATGGCCGCGGCCTGCTGGGTCAGGTCGGCGTCCAGGGCGAGCAGGGCGTCGCGGACGCCGGTCGGCCCGGCTCCCGGCTCGCCGGCCAGCGCGGCGGCGACCTCCGGCAACGGCAGGCCGAGCCCGACCAGCCGACGCACGCGGAGGAGCCGCGCCGCGTCGTGCGCGTCGTAGTCGCGGTAGCCGTTGGCCCGGCGGCGGGGCTCGGGGAGCAGGCCGACGGAGTGGTAGTGCCGGATCGTCCGCGTCGTCGTCCTCGCCAGCCTGGCCAGCGCACCGATGCTCACCACGGGGTCAGGATGGACCTTGCCGCTACGTCAAGGTCAACACGACGGACGGCCCGCCCCCCGGATCGGGGAGGCGGGCCGTTCGGTCGTACCGGAGCTCGTCGGCGACTACGCCTCGGGCTGCTGCTCCGGGGCGGTGCTGGTGTCGGCGGGAGCCGCCTGCACCTCGCCGATCTGGTACTTCTCGACCGCCTGCCGGACGACGTCGCGCTCGACCTCACCGCGCTGGGCGAGCGAGGCCAGCGTGCGCACGACGATCGACTCGGCGTCGACCCGGAAGTGCCGGCGCAGCGCCGGGCGGGTGTCGGACAGGCCGAACCCGTCGGTGCCCAGCGACGTCAGGCCGCCCGGGACGAACGGGGCGAGCAGGTCCGGTACCGCCTTCATCCAGTCCGAGACCGCGATGACCGGGCCGGGGACGTCGGTGAGCTGCTGGGTGACGTAGGGGACCTTGGGCTCCTCCGCCGGGTTCAGCAGGTTCCACTCCTCGGCCTGGACCGCCTCGCGGCGCAGCTCGTTCCAGGAGGTCACCGACCAGACGTCGGCCGAGACGTTCCAGTCCTGGGCCAGCAGCTCCTGCGCCCGCAGCGCCCACGGCACGGCCACGCCGGAGGCCAGCACCTGCGCCTTGGTGCCGTCGGCCACCTGGGGGCCCTCGGCGTAGCGGTACATCCCGGCCAGCAGGCCGGTGACGTCGAGGTCCTCCGGCTCGGCCGGCTGGACGTACGGCTCGTTGTAGACCGTCAGGTAGTACATGACGTCGGGGCTGCGGTGCCCGCCCAGCGGGGCACCCGGGTCCTCGCCGTACATGCGCCGCAGGGCGTCCTTGATGATGTGCCCGAGCTCGAAGGAGAACGCCGGGTCGTAGGACACGACCGCCGGGTTGGTCTCCGCGAGCAGCAGCGAGTGCCCGTCCTCGTGCTGCAGGCCCTCGCCGTTCAGCGTGGTGCGCCCGGCGGTGGCACCGAGCAGGAACCCGCGGGTCATCTGGTCACCGGCGGCCCAGAACGAGTCGCCGGTGCGCTGGAACCCGAACATCGAGTAGAAGATGTAGATCGGGATCATCGGCTCGCCGTGCGTGGAGTACGACGTCCCGGCGGCGATGAACGACGCCGCGGAGCCGGCCTCGTTGATCCCCTCGTGCAGGATCTGCCCGGTCGTGGACTCCTTGTAGGCCAGCATCAGCTCGCGGTCGACCGAGGTGTAGTTCTGGCCGTGCGGGTTGTAGATCTTCTTCGTCGGGAAGAGCGAGTCCAGCCCGAAGGTGCGGGCCTCGTCGGGGATCACCGGGACGAAGCGGGGGCCGAGCTCCGGGTCCTTGATGAGCTCCTTGAGCAGCCGGACGAACGCCATCGTGGTGGCGACCTCCTGCTTGCCCGAGCCCCGACGTACGACCTCGAAGGCCTTGTCGTCGGGTGCCTTGAGGGGCTTGGCGGCGTAGCTGCGCCGGGGGATGGACCCGCCCAGCTGACGCTTCCGCTCCATCATGTACTGCATCTCGTCGGAGTCGGCTGCCGGCTTGTAGTACGGCGGCAGGGTCTTGTCCAGCTGCTCGTCGGGGATCGGCAGGTAGAGCCGGTCCCGGAAGTTCGCCAGGTCCTCCGCGGTCAGCTTCTTCATCTGGTGCGTGGAGTTGCGGCCCTCGAAGTGGTTGCCGAGCGTCCAGCCCTTGATGGTCTTGGCGAGGATGACGGTGGGCTGGCCCTTGTGGTCCATCGCGGCCTTGTAGGCGGCGTAGACCTTGCGGTAGTCGTGGCCGCCGCGCTGGAGCTCCCAGACCTCCTTGTCGCTCATCCCCTCGACCAGCTTGCGGGTGCGCGGGTCGCGGCCGAAGAAGTGCTCGCGGACGTAGGCGCCGTCCTCGGCCTTGTAGGTCTGGTAGTCGCCGTCCGGCGTGGAGTTCATCAGGTTGACCAGCGCGCCGTCGCGGTCGGCGGCCAGCAGCTTGTCCCAGCCGCGGCCCCAGATCACCTTGATGACGTTCCAGCCGGCGCCGCGGAAGAAGGACTCCAGCTCCTGGATGACCTTGCCGTTGCCGCGGACCGGGCCGTCGAGCCGCTGCAGGTTGCAGTTGACGACGAAGGTGAGGTTGTCCAGCTCCTCGCGGGCCGCCAGGCCGATCGGGCCGAGCGACTCGGGCTCGTCCATCTCACCGTCGCCGAGGAACGCCCAGACGTGCTGGTCGGAGGTGTCGGCGATGCCGCGGTCGTGCAGGTAGCGGTTGAACCGCGCCTGGTAGATCGCGTTCAGCGGGCCGAGCCCCATCGAGACGGTGGGGAACTCCCAGAAGTCGGGCATCAGCCGCGGGTGCGGGTAGGACGACAGCCCGCCGCCGGGGTGGCTGACCTCCTGCCGGAAGCCGTCGAGCTGGTGCTCGTCGAGCCGGCCCTCGAGGTAGGCGCGGGCGTAGATGCCGGGGGAGGCGTGACCCTGGAAGTAGATCTGGTCGCCGCCGCCGGGGTGGTCCTTGCCGCGGAAGAAGTGGTTGAAGCCGACCTCGTACAGCGATGCCGACGACGCGTAGGACGAGATGTGGCCGCCCACGGCGATGCCCGGGCGCTGCGCCCGGTGGACCATGATCGCGGCGTTCCACCGGATGTAGGCCCGGATCCGGCGCTCGACGTCCTCGTCGCCGGGGAACCACGGCTCCTGCTCCGGCCCGATCGTGTTGATGTAGTCGGTGCTGCGCAACGCGGGGACGCCGACCTGCTGCTCCCGGCTGCGCTCCAGCATCCGGAGCATCAGGTAGCGGGCTCGGCCCCGGCCGGCATGGTCGACGACCGCGTCGAGGGACTCCAGCCACTCCTGGGTCTCGTCCGGGTCGGTGTCGGGGAGTTGGCTGGCCCGCCCGTCGGTGATGACCGCACGGGGGCTGCCGATGGTGCGGGCGGGGTCTCCGTCCGACTGCTGCGTTGCGCTCATGCCCCCATCGTCTCCTGCCGGGGCGGCGCGCGTCACGTCTGCCCCGTGTCGCGTCCCGAGGGACGGGACGGCGGCGCGGCCGCGCAGCCCGGTCGAGGCCTTGCGCCTGCCCCCCGATGCCCTACGCTCCGCTGCAACGGTGGCCCGGACAGCGTGGGCCCGCACCCCGGCGACGTCGGGGGACGGGGCACGCCAGGGGCCGCCCTGCACCCGGGCAGAGGGGGTCGGGTCGAGCTGTTCAGAGGTCCCGACCAGGCAGCGCGGGCCGGGACAGGGCACGATCTCTCCAGGACCATCGCACCGGCGCACTCCGCGACGGGGCGCGCCAGACCGCACAGCAGCACACGAGACAGCCCGGGAGACCGGGCAGCCGAGCACACGGAGGAACAGCAGGGATGAGCGTCGACTCGGGCAGCACCAGCATGGCTGCCCGGCTGGGGATCAAGCCGGGCATGGTCGTGCAGGAGCTCGGCTGGGACGAGGACGCCGACGAGGACCTGCGCGACTCCGTCGTCGAGCTCTCGGGCGGCGAGATGGTCGACGAGGACTCCGACGAGGTGGCCGACGTCGTCCTGCTGTGGTGGCGCGACGAGGACGGCGACCTGATCGACGCCCTCGTCGACTCGATCGCCTCGCTCGCCGAGGACGGCGTCGTCTGGCTGCTCGTGCCGAAGTCCGGGCGCCCCGGCCACGTCGAGCCCGGTGACGTCACCGAGGCCGCCCCCACCGCCGGGCTCGCACAGACCTCCAGCATCTCCGCGGCCAAGGACTGGTCGGGCATCCGGCTGGTCACCCCGAAGGCAGCCCGCTCCCGCCGCTGAACCCGGTCCGGCGCCCGCGCCGGAGGTGGGGCACGATCGCGGCATGAGCCTCTCCGTCGGCGAAGCCGCACCCGAGTTCAGCCTGCCCGACCAGGACAAGCAGGTGGTCTCCCTGGCCGGGCTGCGGGGGGCGCCGGTGCTCGTCGTCTTCTACCCGTTCGCCTTCTCCGGCATCTGCACCGGCGAGCTGTGCCAGCTGCGCGATGAACTGGCCACGTACACCGACGCCGGGGTCCAGGTGGTCGCCATCTCCACCGACCCCACCTTCAGCCTCAAGGCGTTCCGGGCCGAGCAGCAGCTGCCCTTCCCGCTGCTCTCGGACTTCTGGCCCCACGGCGCGGCCGCCCAGGCCTACGGGGTGTTCAACGAGCGGGCCGGGATGGCACTGCGCGGCACGTTCCTGGTGGACGCCGAGGGCACGCTCGTCTTCGCCGAGGTCAACCAGCCCGGTGACGCGCGGGCGCAGTCGGGCTGGAAGGACGCAGTCGGGCAGCTCGTCGCCGCCTGAGCCGCCGTCCCACCGCAGTCCGTCGGGCGGCCAGGGGCAGGGCAGGCTCCCGCTACCCTGGCCGCACGGGCGCGTAGCTCAGCGGGAGAGCTCTCGCCTTACAAGCGAGCGGTCGCAGGTTCGATCCCTGCCGCGCCCACTCTCGGCCGATGGTCTCAGTCGTCGGTGCCGCGGACGCCGGTGCGCCGGCCCGGGGTGGTCGCCCGGATCAGCCGCCGGGCGGCGTCGATCTCCCGGGCCACCGGGGCCAGCACGCCCTCGGCGTGGATCTCGGCGTCGTCGGGGGCGCGGTGCTCGCGCAGGTCCTGCTCCAGCTGCCGGATCGCCTTGCACAGCACCCCGACCTGCGCGGAGTCGGGGGCCGGCTCGCCTGCCCGCATGGCGATGACCGCCTCGGTGACCGCGTCCGACGTCCGCTCCAGCTGCACGATCACCGGCCACCAGGCCGCCGCCCGGGTGCTGATCGGCGGCGGCTCGGCCAGCCGGCGCTGCAGCTGCGTCTGCAGCTCCGTCAGCGCCCGGTAGCTGCCCCGCCGGGCCCGCCGGGTGGCCTCGGGTCCCTGGGTGAACGCGGCGTCGACGAAGCGGTCCAGTGCCAGGGTGGCGCTGCGCAGCGCGTCGTCCAGCGGGGCCCGCCAGGTCTGCGGCCACAGCAGGTAGCCGAACACGAGCACGATCGCGCAGCCGATCAGGGTGTCGATCAGCCGGGCGCCGACCAGCTCGGCGCCACTGGGCGTGGCGAGGTCCAGCAGCAGGATGATCAGCGGCGTCTGGAAGACCGAGAACAGCCCGAAGTTGCCGCTACGGGCCCACGGCAGCGCGCCGGCGGCGAGCGCCAGGGGGAGCAGCACCCAGGCGTCCCGGTGCAGGAAGGTCAGCAGCAGCGAGCCGATCAGGACGCCGAGCAGGGTGCCCGCGCCGCGCTGCACGGCCCGGGTGAACACCGAGCCGTAGTCCGGCTTGAGCACGATCGCCACGGTCAGCAGCACCCAGTAGGGCCGCTCGATCGGCAGCAGCTGGCGGGCGATCTCGGCGACCGTCATGCACAGCGTGAGCCGGACGACGAAGGCCCGGGAGTCGGCGTTGCCCACGGTCCGGTCGAACAGGTCGTGCAGCCGCACCCGCCACTCCGGCTCGGGCCGTACGACCGCTGCCGAGGCCCGCTCCTCCGGGTCGCCGACGACGTTCCACACCAACCGCAGACCGTGCCGGACCGCCCGGCGCGGTGCCGGTGCGTCCTCGACCGGCGGCGGCCGTTCGCCGAGCACCGGACGACGGCTGGTGACGGCGGTGGCCAGGGCGTGCGCCGCGCCGATGTCCCGGGAGTCGGCCGGCACCCCGGCCCGGGCGCTGGCCACGGCTCCCTCCACCAGCGGTGCTGCCGCGTTGAGCACCCCGGCCAGCTCGGCGAGCTCCCGGCTGCGGCCGGCCGAGCGGCTGCGGGCGTGGATGACCCGGTCGTAGCCGGCGTTCAGCGCCAGGGTGAGCTCGCGGCGGGCCTCCTCGGTGCGGTCGGTGCCGATGGCCTCGAGCAGCTCGGCGACCCGGGTGAACACCACCCCCACGGCGGACCGGTCGGGGTCCAGCTGCTCGGTGCGCGCCTGCACCAGGACGGCGAGGGCTCCCCACGCCGCCCCGGCCAGGAAGAACCCGAGCTCGACGCCGGCGGACAGCGGGGTCTCCAGCCCGGAGGAGATCGCGGTGTAGATGAGCAGCTGCAGGGCGCCCAGGGAGAAGGCACCGCTGATCGAGCTCAGCAGCGCGGCGATCGCCGAGACGACGACCATCAGCAGCACCGGCTGCCAGCCGCCGCCGGTGAGGCCGTGCCCGACCAGCAGGCCGACGCCGCCCAGCAGCGAGGCCGCGGAGACCCGGCGCAGCCGCACGCGCAGCGGGCCCGACTGCGGTGCCAGCGTCGCGGCCAGCGAGCCCATGGTGGCGAACACCCCGGCGCCCAGCGCCGGGCCCTCGACACCGCCGACGGCCAGGGCGACGGCCAGCGGGGCGGGGATGACCAGGGCGAAACGGGTGACGTCGCGCCACGGCACGCCCGCCGGACTGGTGCGCACCAGCTCCTCGAGCCAGGCCGGCGCCCGCAACCCCCGCTCCGCCACGGGGGCAGCCTCCCACCCGGGCGCGGCGCGCCGGGCCAGGACGTCGCACACTGGACGCCGTGCCGTGCCCGGGAGCCCACCGCCGCACCGGCCCGGCCCGGCAGTGACGGCCACCGTCGAACAGACCGCCGCGCCGTCCGCCGACCGCACCGACCCGGTGCCCGAGGGCGGCTGGTTCCGCCGGCTCGTCGGCTACTGCCTGCGCCACCGGGCCGACCTGATCGGCGCGTTCGGCGCGGCCCTGATCGGGTCGGTGATCGCCGCCGGGGTGCCGCTGCTGACCCGTGAGGTGGTCGACCGGGTCGTGGCCGGCGCGGAGTCCGGGCGCCCGGTGGACGTCTCGCCGTTCCTCGTCGCGCTCGTGCTGGCCGGGGTGCTGCGGTTCGCGGCCGGCTTCGTCCGCCGCTACCTGGCCGGCCGGCTGTCGCTGGACGTGCAGCTGGACCTGCGCGACGACGTCGCCGCGGCGCTGTCCCGGCTGGACGGCCCGGGGCAGGACCGGCTGCAGACCGGGCAGACGGTCAGTCGCTCGATCAGCGACATCACCCTCGTGCAGGGGCTGCTGGCGTTCCTGCCCAACCTCACCGGCAGCGCTCTGCTGTTCGTCGTCTCCCTCGGCGTCATGGCCTGGCTCTCCCCGCTGCTCACCCTGGTCGCGCTCGCCGTCGGCCCGGCGCTGTGGTGGCTGGCGCTGCGGTCCCGCCGGGACCTCTTCCCGGCCAACTGGGCCGCCCAGCAGCAGGCCGGGGTGGTGGCCGGGGACGTCGAGGCCGCGGTCAGCGGGGTGCGCGTGGTGAAGGGGTTCGGGCAGGAGGACCGCGAGCTCGACCGGCTCGACGGCGGTGCCCGCCGGCTGTTCGGCGCCCGGATGCGGGTGGTCCGGTTCACCGCCCGCTACAACCCGCTGCTGCAGGCGGTCCCGGCGCTGGGCCAGGTGGGGGTGCTGGCGTTCGGTGGGTGGCTGGCGTTGCGCGGCTCCATCACGCTGGGGACCTTCCTGGCCTTCGCCACCTACCTGGCCGTGCTCGTCTCACCGGTCCGCCAGCTCGCCGCCGTCCTCACCCTCGGGCAGCAGGCCCGGGCCGGGGTGGAGCGGGTGCTGGAGATCATCGACGCCCGGCCGACGCTGGTGTCCGGCACCGCCCCGCTGCCCGCCGGCCCGCTGCCGGTCGAGCTGGCCGGGGTGACCTTCGGGTACGAACCGGGCCGTCCGGTGCTCTCCGGGGTGTCGCTGCGGGTCGAGCCGGGGGAGACACTGGCGCTGATCGGCACCTCGGGGTCGGGCAAGTCCAGCGTGGTGAGCCTGCTGCCGCGCTTCTACGACGTCTCCGTCGGGGCGGTGCGGATCGGCGGCCGGGACGTCCGCGACCTGGACCTCGGTGCGCTGCGCGGCGCGCTCGGCGTCGTCTTCGAGGACAGCTTCCTGTTCTCCGACTCGGTGCGCGCCAACATCGCCTTCGGCCGCCCGGACGCCAGCGACGCCGAGGTCCGCGCCGCCGCCCGCGCCGCCCAGGCCGACGGGTTCATCAGCGAGCTGCCCGACGGCTACGACACCGTCGTCGGCGAGCAGGGGCTGACCCTCTCCGGCGGGCAGCGGCAGCGGGTCGCCCTGGCCCGCGCCCTGCTCACCGACCCGCGGGTGCTGGTGCTCGACGACGCCACGTCCGCGGTCGACGCCGCGGTAGAGGCCCGGATCCACACCGCGCTGCGCACCGCCGTCCAGGGCCGGACGACGCTGCTGGTCGCGCACCGCCGCTCCACCCTGGCGCTCGCCGACCGGGTGGCCGTGTTGGACGCCGGGCGGGTGGTCGACGTCGGCACCGCGGCGGAGCTGGAGGCGCGCTCCCCGCTGTACCGGCTGCTGCTGTCCGGCACCGGCGGCGAGCCGGCCGCGGACGACGCCCCGCCGGCCGGCAGGACCACCCCGGCCGCCTGGCCGGAGCCCGAGCCGGTCGCCGAGGACGACGGCCCGGCGCAGCCCGCGGCCCCCTCCATCGGCGGTCGGGGCTCGGCGATGGCGGCGGCGGCGCCCACGCCGATGCTGCGGCAGCTGGTCGCCCGGCTGCCCCCGACCGTCGACGACCCCGAGGTGCCGGCCGACCGTGCCCGCGCCGGCGACCAGGAGTTCTCGCTGTGGCGGCTTATCCGGCCGTTCCGGTGGCCGCTGGCGGGTGCGCTGGTCCTGGTGGCGCTGGACACCGCGGCGCAGCTGGCGATCCCGGCGCTGGTGCGCAAGGGCGTCGACGACGGGATCACCGCCGGGTCGACGTCCCTGCTGTTCGGGGTCGCCGGCATCGCGCTGGTCGTCGTCGGCGCCGGTCTGCTGGTCGGGCGGGGCGCGGCGTGGCTCACCGGGCGCACCGGCGAGCGGCTGCTCTACACGCTGCGGGTGAAGACCTTCGCCCAGCTCCAGCGGCTCGGGCTGGACTACTACGAGCGCGAGCTCGGCGGCCGGATCATGACCCGGATGACCACCGACGTCGACGCGCTGTCGGCGTTCCTGCAGACCGGGCTGACCACGGCGGTGATCAGCGTGCTGACGCTGGTCGGGGTGCTGGTCGTGGTCTTCCTCTACGACGTGGTGCTGGCCGGGGTGCTCGTCGCGTCGCTGCCGGTGCTGGCGGTCACCACCGTGTGGTTCCGGTCCCGGTCGGTGCCGGCCTACACCGAGGCCCGGGAACGGGTCAGCGCGGTCAACGCCCGGTTGCAGGAGGACGTCGCCGGCATCCGGGTGACCCAGGCCTTCGACCGGGCCGAGCACTCGACCGCCACCTTCCGCGGGTACGCACAGGCCTATCGCGACGTGCGGCTGCGGGCCCAGCGGTACATCGCCACCTACTTCCCGTTCGTCGAGTTCCTCTCCGAGGTGGCCGCCGCCGCGGTGCTGGCGGTGGGCGCCGCACGGCTGGCTGCCGGCGACATCACCGCCGGCGTCCTGCTGGCCTTCGTGCTGTACGTGAACACGTTCTTCTCCCCGGTGCAGCAGCTGTCCCAGGTGTTCGACAGCTACCAGCAGGCCGCGGTGGGCCTGCGCCGGCTGCGCGGCCTGCTGCGGACGCCGACCTCCACCCCGGCCGCGGCCGACCCGGCGCCGGTGGGCCGGCTGCGGGGGGAGGTGCGGCTGGTCGACGTCACGTTCAGCTACCGCGGCGCCCCGGCCCCGGCGCTGCGGGGCGTCTCACTCACCGTCGCGCCGGGAGAGACCGTGGCGCTGGTGGGCGAGACGGGGGCGGGCAAGTCGACGGTGGTGAAGCTGGTCGCCCGCTTCTACGACCCGACGTCCGGGGCGGTCTGCGTCGACGGCGTCGACCTGCGTTCGCTGGACCTGCTGCAGTACCGGGCCCGGCTCGGCGTCGTCCCGCAGGAGGCGTACCTGTTCGCCGGCACGGTGCGCGACGCGGTCGCCTACGGCCGGCCGGACGCCTCGGACGCGGAGGTCGAGGCCGCGGCCCGTGCGGTGGGCGCGCACGAGATGGTCGCCGGGCTGCCGCAGGGCTACCGGACGCGGGTGGGGGAGCGCGGGCGGTCGCTGTCGGCCGGGCAGCGGCAGCTGCTGGCGCTGGCCCGCGCCCAGCTGGTCGACCCCGACGTCCTGCTGCTGGACGAGGCGACCGCGTCGCTCGACCTGGCCACCGAGGCGGCGGTCACCCGGGCGGCCGACGTCGTCGCCCGGCGGCGGACGACGCTGGTCGTGGCGCACCGGCTCACCACCGCGGCCCGCGCCGACCGGGTGGCGGTGCTCGACGGCGGGCGGGTCGTCGAGGTCGGCCCGCACGCCGAGCTGCTGGGCGCCGGCGGTGCCTACGCCGCACTGTGGGCGGCCTACACCGCCGACGAGGACGCCGACCCGCTGATGGACTGAGCGGCACGGCCCGGGGCGGTGGGGGCCGCCCTCAGTCCAGCCGCCACGACATGAGCGCTGCGCCCATGGGGGAGAAGTAGAACGCCAGCGCGGCGAGGCAGGTCAGGGCCACCAGTGCCAGGCCGGCCGTCACCACCGGGGCGCTCCGCCGACGGCGCGGGGCCAGGCCGGTCAGTGCGGCGATGAGCACGGCCAGCAGGCCGAGCGGCGTCAGACTGATGGCGAGGAGGCCGGTGAGCTGGGTGACGCCGGCGAGTGGGCCCTGCGGCCAGAGGTCCTTGGGGTCGTGCGCGCCACTGGACACCTCGGCCAGCGGCAGGGCGTCGAGGTCGTTGACGTAGTAGGGCACCAGCAGGCCGGCCAGGTAGGGCGCCACCGCCAGCACGGTCAGCCCGGCGAGCAGGGCGACCCGGCGGCCACCCACCGGGCGGGGCGGGGCGCTGACCGTCTCCGGCACCACGGTGCTCATGCCGCCGAGGCTGGCAGATGCGGCCCACCCCTGGCCAGGGACGGCCGGCATCCGCCGAGTGAGCAGTTGGTGCTGCCCGCCCCGGCGCGCCCGCGCGTGTCGTCGACCAGTTCTGCCCACTCGGGCTCCGACGAGCAGGGCCGCCGCGGTCGACACGTCGACCGGTCGACGTGTCAGGGTGCCGACATGTCGACAGGAGCACCGCCGGTGCGGGTGGCCGACGACGCCGACCTGCAGCAGCTCCCGGCCGTCGAGGCCGCCGCTGACGAGCTGTTCGTCCCGCTGGGCATCACCGACCTCCCGCTGCCGGCGACCGCCGAGGAGCGCGCCCGGGCCTGGCGGGTGCTGGTCGCCGGCCGCCCGGTCACCGGGTTCGCCGTCCTGGAGCTGGTGGACGGCGCCGTCCACCTCGAGCAGCTGTCGGTGCACCCGGCGCACGGCAGGCGGGGGATCGGCACCGCGCTGCTGGCGGCCACCCTGGAGACGGCCCGGCAGCACGGCACCGACCGGGTCACGCTGCTCACCTACGCCGACGTCCCGTGGAACGCCCCGTTCTACGCCCGGCGGGGGTGGGTGGTGACCACCGAGCTCACTCCCGGCCTGCAGGCCTTGCGCCGCCGGGAGACCGAGCTCGGACTGGACCGGCACGGGCCGCGGGTGGCGATGGTCGGGCCGACCACCTGAGGTTGCAGCCGACGGTGGGCGGGGCACAACGGGTCCATGACACAGAGCGCCGCCGACCTGCAGACCGATCGCACCTCCGGTGAGCTGGAGGTGGTGCACGCCTTCACCGAGGGGCCGATGCCGACCGGGGTGTCGGTGTCGCACACCGGCCGGGTCTTCGTGAACTTCCCGAAGTGGGGCGACGACGTGCGCGCCACCGTCGCCGAGATCCGGGACGGCGAGGTGGTCGACTTCCCCGACGAGAAGTGGAACTCGCCCGCCGGCGACGACGACCGCAACGCCTTCGTGAGCGTGCAGAGCATCGTCGTCGACCCGGCCGACCGGCTCTGGGTGCTCGACACCGGCTCCCCGCTCTTCCAGCCCACCCAGGTCGGGGGCCCGAAGCTGGTCTGCGTCGACCTGAGCACCGACACCGTCGTGGAGACGATCGTCTTCCCGCGGGAGACCGCACTGGAGACGACCTACCTCAACGACGTCCGGTTCGACCTGCGCCGGGGTGAGGCCGGGGTCGCCTACATCACCGACTCCGCCGACTCCGGCCCGAACGGGATCATCGTGGTCGACCTGGCCACCGGTGAGTCCTGGCGCCGGCTGCACGACCACCCCTCGACCAAGGCCGTCACGCCCCCCGAGCTGCTGCTCATGGTGGAGGGCCGGCCGTTCCTGGAGCAGCCCGAGCCCGACGCCGAACCCCAGCCGGTGGCCATGGGCGCCGACGGGATCGCCATCTCCGCCGACGGTGCACGGCTCTGGTACTGCCCGCTGGCCGCCCGGCACTGGTACAGCGTGGCCACCGACGCGCTGGTCGACCGCAGTCTGGACGACGACGCGGTGGCGGCGACCGTCGTCGACGAGGGCGACAAGGGCAGCGCCGGGGACGGCCTGGAGACCGATGACGCCGGCAACCTCTACGCGACCGCTGGGGAGCAGAACGCGATCGTGCGCCGCCGCCCGGACGGCACGATCGAGACCGTCGTGCACGACCCCCGGCTGCTGTGGCCGGACACCATGTCGGTGGCCACGGACGGCAACCTCTACGTCACCGCCAACCAGCTGCACCGGCAGGCGCGGTACGCCGGCGGCGTCGATCAGCGCCGGTACCCGTACCTGCTGCTGCGCACCCCCATCGGAGCCGGCCCGGTCCGCCTCCGGTGACGGCTCCGGCCGGGGAGGGTGCTGTCCTACAGTCCCTCCCCGTGGCGACTGCAGGGCGAGGTGGGCGATGAGCGGGCCGGCGGGGGAGCAGAGCGGTCCCGGCCGGCCGCTCGGTGCGGTGATCGCCGCGCTCGAGGCCCGCTACGACCCGGCGCTCGCCGAGCCGTGGGACGCCGTCGGACTGGTGTGCGGCGACCCGGAGGAGGTGGTCCGGTCGGTGTTCTTCGCCGTCGACCCGACCGCCGCCGTGGTCGACGAGGCGATCGCCGCCGGCGCCGACCTGCTGGTCACCCACCACCCGCTGCTGCTCACCCCGGTGCACGGCGTGCCGGCCGACGACCCCAAGGGCCGCGTGGTGCACCGGCTGGTGCGCGCCGGCATCGGGCTGTTCGTCGCGCACACCAACGCCGACCGGGCCGCCGGCCACGGCGTCAGCGACGCGCTGGCGGCGGCCGTGGGGCTGGTGGACCCGGTGCCGCTGCAGCCGGCGGCCACGCCCGGGGCCGGGCTCGGCCGGGTCGGCGTCCTCCGGGAGGGGATCAGCCTCCGGCAGTTCGCCGAGCGGGTGGCGACGGCGCTGCCCGCCACGTCCGGCGGTGTCCGGGTCGCCGGTGACCCGGAGCGGCTGGTGCGCACCGTCGCCGTCTGCGGCGGCAGCGGCGGGTCACTGCTGGCCGCGGCTGCGGAGGCCGGCGCCGACGTCCTCCTGACCAGCGACGTCAAGCACCACCCGGCGGTCGACGCGGCCGAGGTCCCCGGTCCCGTTCTCTGCGACGTGGCGCACTACGCGTCGGAGTGGCCGTGGCTGCCGGTCGCCGCCGACCTGCTGCACCGGGACCTGGGCGGGCAGGTGCACGTCACCGTCTCCGGCCGTCGCACCGACCCGTGGACGTTCCGCGTCGACGGCCGTCCCCACTGCTGATCGCACCGGGGCCGGGTGGTCCGGCGGCCCCGGCAGCGCGGGTAGTCGAAGGACCCCCGTGCCCCCCACCACTCGCAGGCTCGCGGTGGGACCCTGCACGGGGGCCGACGCTCGAGGACGTGCCCGGTAGGTTGATGGCGTGCAGGCTGACCACTTCGACCAGCAGAAGCTGCTGGCTCTCGCTGCGGAGGACGTCGCCCTCGCGCAACTCGCCCACCGCAAGCGCACCCTTCCCGAGCTCGCCGCCGTCGAGGCCGCCCAGGAGGCGCAGCGGGCCCTCATGGACGACGTCGTCCGGGCCGAGACCGAGGTGCGGGACCTCGACCGCGAGCAGAAGCGGCTGGAGGGCGACGTCGACACCGTCCGGCAGCGGGCCGCGCGCGACCAGTCGCGGATCGACTCCGGCGGCGCCACGCCCAAGGAGATCACCGGCCTGCAGCACGAGCTGGAGTCGCTGAACCGCCGGCAGGCCGACCTGGAGGACCAGGTGCTCGAGCTGATGGAGCGCCGCGAGGCCGCCGACGCCGCCCTCGCCACGGCGCAGGGTGGACTGGCCGGGGCACAGGCCGACCAGGAGCAGGCCGAACAGCGGCGGGACGCCGCCCTCGCCGACATCGCCGAGGCCACCGGCCAGCACCAGGCGAAGCGCGACGAGATCGCCGGCACCATCCCGGCCGACCTGCTCAAGGTCTACGACCGGGTCGCCACGCAGACCGGCAGCACCGGCGCCGCCGAGCTGAAGGCCCGTCGCTGCCAGGGCTGCCGGATCGAGTTCTACGGGACCGAGCTGGCCTCCTACCGCAACGCCGATCCGCACACCGTGCTGCGCTGCGAGAACTGCAACCGGGTCCTGGTGCGCACCGCCGAGTCCGGGCTGTGAGCCGCCGACTCATCGTCGAGGCCGATGGCGGGTCGCGGGGCAACCCCGGGCCGGCCGGGTACGGCGCGCTGGTGAAGGACGCCGAGACCGGCCGGCTGCTCGCCGAGCGGGCCGAGTCCGTCGGCCGGGCCACCAACAACGTCGCCGAGTACGGCGGTCTCGTCGCCGGGCTGCAGGCCGCCCTCGACCTCGACCCGAGCTCGAGCGTCGAGGTGCGGATGGACTCCAAGCTCGTCGTGGAGCAGATGTCCGGCCGCTGGCAGATCAAGCACCCGGACATGAAGAAGCTCGCCGTGCAGGCCCGGGACATCGCCCGGCAGCTCGGCTCGGTGCGCTACACCTGGATCCCGCGGGCGCAGAACGGCGCCGCGGACGCGCTGGCCAACAGCGCGATGGACGGCAAGCCGGTGCGCCGCGACCTGGCCACCGAACCGGTGGTGGTCGAGGACGACACCCAGCCGACCACGGAGCCCGCCCCCGTCGTCGTGACCGTGACCCACCTGCTGCGGCACGGGCGCACGGAGCACACCCCGGAGCGTCGGTTCAGTGGCAGCAGCGACCTGCCGCTGTCCGAGCTCGGGCGCGCGGACGCCGAGGCTGCGGCACGGCACCTGGCCGGGCGGGGGATCGACGTGATCGTCAGCTCCCCGCTGCAGCGCACCCGGCAGACCGCCGAGGCGGCCGCGCAGGTGCTCGGCGTCCCGGTCGAGGTCGACACCGACCTGCGCGAGCTGGACTTCGGCGCCTGGGAGGGGCTGACCGCGGCGGAGGCCCAGGCGAAGAGCCCGCTGGCGTTCCGGCGCTGGTCGGGGGCGATCGACGTCCGCCCGCCCGGCGGGGAGTCGGTGGCCGACGTCGCCACCCGGGTGGCCCGGGCCCGGGCCCGCATCCTGGACCGGCACGCCGGGGAGACCGTGCTGCTGGTCAGCCACATGATGCCGATCAAGCTGCTGCTGGCCGCCGGGCTCGGCGTGGGCGAGGACGTCGTGCACCGGGTGTTCCTGGAGGCGGCATCGCTGTCGACGGTCACCTGGTCCACCGACGGCCGTACGTCGGTGCGGCTGGTGAACGACACCTCCCACCTCGGCTGACCGCCCGGGGAAGCCGTGGGCGTCCCCGGCTGTTGGACCCAGGAGTACCGGAGCCCGGCCCGTTGAGGAGATCTGTGACCGCGACCGTCGCCGCTGATGACCGCACCATGTCCGCCGCCGAGTACGAGACGTGGGCGGCCGAGATCCGCCGGCTGGCCGACGAGCGCGGGGCCGTCGTCCTGGCCCACAACTACCAGGTGCCCGAGATCCAGGACGTCGCCCACTTCACCGGCGACTCGCTGTACCTCTCCCGGGTGGCCGCCGAGACCGACGCCCGCGAGATCGTCTTCTGCGGCGTCCACTTCATGGCCGAGACGGCGAAGATCCTGTCGCCGGACAAGACCGTGCTGCTGCCCGACCACGCCGCCGGCTGCTCGCTGGCCGACAGCATCACCGCCGAGCAGCTGCGCGAGTGGAAGGCCGATCACCCCGGCGCCGTCGTGGTCAGCTACGTCAACACCACGGCCGCGGTGAAGGCCGAGACCGACATCTGCTGCACGTCGTCCAACGCCGCCGACGTCGTGCGCTCGATCCCGGCCGACCAGGAGATCCTCTTCTGCCCGGACCAGTTCCTCGGCGCCCACGTCAAGCGGGTGACCGGCCGGGAGAACATCTCGATCTGGGCGGGGGAGTGCCACGTGCACGCCGGCATCAGCCCGGCCGACGTCCGGTCGCAGATCGCCGCCCACCCCGACGCGGAGATCCTGGTGCACCCCGAGTGCGGGTGCACGACCTCGGTGCTGGACCTGGTCAGCCACGGCGACCTGCCGGCCGACCGCACCCGGGTGCTCTCGACCGGGGGCATGGCCGACGCCGCCGCCGCGACCACGGCGGGCCAGGTGCTCGTGGCCACGGAGATCGGCATCCTGCACCAGCTGCGCGCGCTGAACTCGAAGACCGAGTTCATCCCGATGAACGCCCGGGCCGCCTGCCGCTACATGAAGATGATCACCCCGGCCAAGCTGCTGCACACGCTGCGCACCGGCGAGGGCGCGATCGACGTCGACCCGGACACCGCCGCCCGCGCCCGCCGCGCGGTCGAGGCGATGATCGCGATCGGCGAGCCCGGCCGCGGCGGCGAGTAGCAGAAGGACCCCCGTGCCGCCCACCCCTCGCAAGCTCGCGGCGGGACCCTGCACGGGGGCCGGGGTCAGCCGCGGAGGAACAGGTAGATCGACACGGCGATGCCGAACACCACGATGAGCACGCGCAGCGGGGTGGTCGGGATACGGGTCGCCACCTTCGCCCCGAGGAACCCGCCGAGCAGGGCGGCCGGCGCGCAGACGGCGACGTAGGCCCACTCCACCGGGCCCCAGATGCCGAAGACCACGACGGTGACCGACGCGGTGACCAGCGAGATCGCGCTCTTCATCGCGTTGGCCAGCTTGAGCCGGCCCAGGCCCAGCCCGAGGACGCCGACCAGGATCACGCCCAGCGCACCGCCGAAGTAGCCGCCGTAGACGGTGGCCAGGAACAGCGCCACGTACAGCCAGGCCGGGTCGGCGTGGGCGACGCCGTCCTCCTGCTTCTTGAGCCGCTTGGTGATCATCGTCTGGAAGGCCAGCAGGATGCTGGCGAGGAACACCAGCAGCGGGACGACGGTGTCGAAGGCCTCCGACGGCGTGGTCAGCAGCAGCACCGACCCGGCCGTGCCGCCCAGCACCGCGACCACCGAGAACCGGATCATCCGGGCCCGCTGGCCGCCGTACTCCTTGCGGAAGCCGAGCACCCCGCCGATGTACCCGGGCCACTGGGCCACCGAGTTGGTGACGTTGGCCGCGACCGTCCCCAGCCCCAGGCCGACCAGCACGGGGAAGAGGATCAGCGACCCGCCGCCGGCGATCGAGTTGATGCCGCCGGCCAGGAGGGCGACCCCCGCGGCGATGAGCAGGTCGACAGGGGACACGGCCGCGGAGCCTACTGTCCGGCCCATGAGGGACGACGTGCGCGCACTGGGCATGGCGGCGGGGATGACCGCGAGCGGGGTCTTCCACCTGGTCCGCCCGCAGGCCTACGACTGGATGATCCCGCCGGAGCTGGGCGCGCCGCGTCCGTGGGTGCTCGGCAGCGGGGTGGTCGAGCTGGTCACCGCCGGGTTGCTGGCCGTGCCGGCCACGCGGCGGGCCGGTGGCTGGGCGGCGGTGGGGCTGCTGGTCGGTGTCCTGCCCGCACACGCGCAGACGGTGCGCGCGTTCCGCCGCCAGCCGGGCAAGCTGGCCGTCGCGGTGGGGCGGATCCCCTTCCAGGTCCCGATGGTCACCGCCGCGCTGAAGGTCGCCCGCAGCCGCCGCTGAGCAGTGCCGGGATGGCCGGGGTGCGGAGGCCGGGGTCCTCGATCAGCGGCCGCGGACCGGCGGCGGCTCGGGGTCGGTGAGCCGCGGGCCGTCCATCAGGCTGCCGGCCTGCTTGACCCGGCGCAGCACCGTCGAGGTCTCCAGGGTGCGCACCGGCAGCGCCCCCACCCGGTCGGTGAGGAAGCGGTAGAGGTGGGCGGTGTCCCGGCAGGTCACCGCCACCAGCAGGTTCGCCGGCCCGGTGACGACCGCGGTGAAGCCGGTCTCCGGTGCCCGGGCCAGGGACTCGCCGACGTGGGCGATGTCCTTCGGGGCCACGCCGAGCCAGAGCATCGCGCTCACCGGGTGCCCGAGCAGCTCGGTGGCGATCTCCAGGTCGAAGTAGAGGGCGCCGGCCGACCGGAGGGCCTCCACCCGCCGGGCCACCCGGCTCTCCGACCAGCCGGTGACCCCGGCGAGCTCGGCGTAGCTGAGCCGGCCGTCGGTGACCAGCGCGGCCAACAGCAGCTCGTCCTCCGGGTCGAGGGCGACGGGGGTCGGGGTGGCCCGGGCCGAGTCGGGGCCGAGCGCGGCGATCTGCTCCTCGCTGAGCGGGTCGTCGAAGTCCGTCCACTCGTAGGCGCCCCCGACGTAGGAGTGCAGCACCGAGAACGCGGCCAGGTCGATGACCTGGACGGTGCGGGGCAGCCGGTCCAGCAGCAGGGCGTCGCGCTGGCGGGTCGTGCGGGGCCGGGTGGAGCAGGTGATCTCGGCGCCGCCGGCGGTCAGGCTCACCCACGAGACGTCGGGACGGCGGGCCAGGGCGTCGGCGACGGCGCCCGCGGCGGCCGGCTGCACCCGCATCCGGATGTGCCAGCTGGGCTCGCTCGCCTCCGGGGTGGTCAGCCCGAGCACCCGCACCACGCCGTCGGCCCGCAGCCGCCGCCACCGGCGGGCCACGGTCTGCTCGGAGACGCCCAGGACGGCGCCGATGCGACTGAACGGCGCCCGGCCGTCGACCTGCATGGCGTGCACGATCTGGCGGTCCACGGCGTCGAGCACGGTCGCCATCCTGCACCACGGACCTGGGGATGGAGGATCCCGTCACCGGCGGGCTCCTGGCGCGGGTCCGTCGGTGGACCGTTGCACAGTGGGAGCATGCGCAAGTGGCTGCCGCTGGTCGCGATCTGCACCGGCACGTTCATGCTCCTCATCGACGTCACGATCGTGAACGTCGCCCTGCCCGACATGGCCACCGACCTGGACACCAGCTTCGGCCAGCTGCAGTGGGTGGTCGACGTCTACGCACTCGCGTTGGCCGCCCTGGTGCTGGGCGCCGGGTCGCTCGCCGACCTGTACGGCCGGCGCCGGGTCTACCTGGTCGGCCTGGTGCTCTTCGCCGTGGCGTCGCTGGCCTGCGGGCTCGCCCCCAGCGCTGAGCTGCTGATCGGGGCGCGGGCGGTGCAGGGCATCGGGGCGGCGGCCATGCTGGCCACCACCATCGCGCTGATCAACACCAGCTACGAGGGGCGCGACCGCGGGACCGCCTTCGGCATCTGGGGGGCCGTGGTCGGGGCTGCCGCGGCCCTGGGCCCGATCCTCGGCGGCGCGCTCACCGAGCTGGACTGGCGGTGGATCTTCTTCGTCAACCTGCCGATCAGCGTGTTCGGTGTCGTGCTGACCCTCGTCGCGGTACAGGAGACGAGCCAGCCGAACGCCCCCCGGCCCGACGTCCCCGGCATCGTGCTGTTCACCCTCGGCGCCTCGGGGATCGTGTTCGGTCTGGTGCGCGCCGCCGCCGACGGGTGGAGCGCCCCGGTCGCCTGGGGCCCGCTGGCCGCCGGCGTCGTCGTGCTGGCCGCCTGGGTGCGCGTCGAGATCGGTCGCCCGGCGCCGATGCTCGACGTCCGGCTGTTCGGCAACCGTTCCTTCACCGGGATCATGCTCGGCGCGCTGCTGCTGAACGCCGCGGCGTTCAGCGGCAGCCTCTACATCTCGCTGTGGCTGCAGTCGGTGCTCGGGCTCTCGCCGTTGCAGGCCGGGCTGGTGTTCATCCCGCTCTCGGCGTTCAGCTTCGTCGTGGCCGCCTTCTCCGGTCGCTGGCTCCAGACGCTGCCCCCGCGGTTCGTGGTCGGTGGCGGGCTGGTCGTCATCGGCGTCGCCGGGCTGCTGATGGCCTTCGTGCAGGCCGGCTCCTCGTGGCGGGTCCTCGTCCCGGGGCTGGCCGTGCTGGGCATCGGGGTCGGGGTGGCCAACCCGACACTGGCGTCCTCGGCCCTGGCTGCGGTGCCGCGCGATCGCAGCGGGATGGCCTCCGGTGCGGTGAACACCGCCCGGCAGCTCGGTTTCGCCCTCGGCGTGGCGGTGCTCGGCAGCGTCTTCACCGCGCAGGCGGCCGGCGCGCTCCGGGAGGCCGGTGCAGCCGACCCCGCGGACACCGCCTCGGCGCTCACCGCCGGCCAGGCCGGTCAGCTCGTCGGCTCGGCGCCCCCCGCGGACCGGGCCGGGCTCGCCGACCTGCTGGGCAGCGCCTACGCCAGCGGGCTGCGGGAGGTCTTCCTGGTCAGTGGCGGCGCCGGCATCGTGGGCGGGCTGCTGGTGCTGTGGCTGGTGCGCGCCCCGGCCCCGAGCCAGGGCGGGCCGCGGCCGGCGGAGTCGGAGACCGCCCCGGCGCGTTGAGCGGGCAGACTCCGGGCATGGCCACCGCTCCCGCCCCGTTCCCCGACGACTGGCAGCGCGCGCTCGTCGTCGCCGCGCACCCCGACGACATCGAGTACGGCCCAGCGGCCGCGGTCGCGGTCTGGACGGCGGCGGGCAAGGAGGTGCACTACCTGCTGGCCACCCGCGGCGAGGCGGGCATCGCCGGGCTGTCCCCGGCCGAGGCCGGTCCGCTGCGCGAGGAGGAGGAGCGCCGCTCGGCCGCCGTCGTCGGCGTCTCGGAGGTGGAGTTCCTCGACCACTCCGACGGCGTGCTCGTCGCCGACCTGCAGCTGCGCCGCGACCTCGCCGGGGCCCTGCGCCGGCACCGGCCCGACCTGGTCGTGGTCATGCACGGCGGGGACACCTGGACGCCGCCGGAGGTCACCCCCGGCGCCCTGAACTCGGCCGACCACCGGGCGCTGACCCGGTCGCTGCTGGACGCCGTCGCCGACGCGGGCAACGAGTGGATCTTCCCCGACCTGACCGAGGTGCCGTGGTCGGGCGTGCAGTACGTCGCCGTGCACGCGGTCGGGTACCCGCCGCCGCACGTCGTCGACGTCAGCGCCGGCGTCGAGACCGCCGTCGCCTCGCTCGTCGAGCACCGCCGCTACCTGGAGGCGCTGTCCGACGACCCGGTGGAAGAGCAGGCCCGCCGGCAGGTCGACATGGCGACCCTGACCGAGGACGGCGGCCGGCAGGTCGGCTTCCGCCTCTACTGGGGCTGAACCGCCGGGGTAGGCTGCCGGCACGACGGACGAGTCGGCTGGGCGGTCGCGTCGGCGGGGGAGACCCTGCCGCCGAGGAACGTCCGGGCTCCACAGGGCAGGGTGGTCGTCAACAGCGACCCGGGGTGACCCGCGGGACAGTGCCACAGAGAACAGACCGCCAGTGCTCGCACTGGTAAGGGTGAAACGGCGGTGTAAGAGACCACCGCACACCGGGTGACCGGTGTGGCTCGGTAAACCCCACCCGGAGCAAGGTCGAAAAGGGACGGCGGTCCGCCGCCGTCCTGCGCAGGCGTTCGAGGGCTGCCCGCCCGAGCCTGCGGGTGGACCGCTCGAGCCTGTCGGCAACGGCAGGCCTAGATGGATGGCCGCTCATCGGGACGCCGCGAGGCGCCCGGGGACAGAACCCGGCGTACAGGTCGACTCGTCCGTCGCCTCACCGCCCGGTGGTACCGCCGACCTCGGCGACGATCGCGCGGAACGTGGTGGTGTCCACCTCGTCGTCCACGGTGACCCGCACGATGTCGGTGATCTGCTGGCTGGACGCCGTGCGGCAGGCGCTCACCCGGGCAGCGGCGATCAGCGTCAACTGCTGGAGACGGGCGGTGGGCTGGGGGACCGGGGGAAGTCGGTTCGGGCGCATGGACGGACGGTAGGCAGACCGTCCAGTCGATCCCGGCACGTTGCGGCACCGTGTCGTCTCACGGCCGACCCGCAGGGCACACGAGGCGTCTCCGTCCCCTCGGGCACCATGGCGCCCTGCAGCTCTCAGGCCTGGACGACGGTGGGCAGCTCGCCCCGCACGGCCAGCCAGCGCTCCAGCTCGGCGGCCGGCAGCGGTGGCGAGTGGAGGTACCCCTGGCTCTCGTCGCAGTCCAGTGCGCGCAGGTGCAGCAGCGTCGCCGGGTCCTCGACGCCCTCGGCCACCACCCGCAGCCCCAGCTGGTGGGCCAGCCGGACCGTGCTGGCCACGATGGCGGCGGCCCGGGCGTCGGTGAGCAGGTCGGCGGTGAACGAACGGTCCAGCTTGAGCTCGCCCACGGGGAGCTGGTGCAGGTAGGTGAGCGAGGCGTACCCGGTGCCGAAGTCGTCGATGCTCACCGTGGTGCCCAGGTCGGCGAGCGCCCCCACCACCGCCAGGCTGCGGTCGGGGTCGCTGAGCAGCACCGTCTCGGTCACCTCGAGCACCAGGCTCGACGGCGGCAGGTCGTGCCGGCCGAGCAGGTCGGCCACCCGTTGCGGGAGCCCGGTGTCGAGCAGGTTGCTCGCGGACAGGTTCACCGAGACCCGCAGGTCCCGGCCCTGCCGCCGCCAGCAGGCGGCCTGGGTCACCGCCTGGGAGAGCACCTCGTCGGTGATCGCGCCCATCAACCCGTGCACCTCCGCCAGCGGGAGGAACTCCGCCGGCCCCAGCAGACCGCGTACCGGGTGCGCCCAGCGCAGCAGTGCCTCCACCCCGACGGTGCGCCGGGCGGCGATGTCGACCTGCGGCTGGTGGTGCAGCACCAGCTCCCCGGTGACCAGGGCCTGGCGCAGCTCCTCCACCATGGCCAGCCGTCCGCTGCTGTCGACGTGTCGCGCCGGGTCGTAGACGACGACGCTCCCGCCCGAACGCTTGGCGTCGTACATCGCGGCGTCGGCCTGCCGGAGCAACGACGCCCGGGTCGCGCTCCCGACGTCCCCGGTCGGCGAGCCGGCGTCCCGGTGGGTGACCCCGATGCTGACCGCCACGTGCAGGGTCAACCCGCCCACCTCGAACGGCTCGGCGAACTGGGCGTCCAGCTCGGCGCCGAGCCGGACGGCCCGGTCGGCGGGGGAGCGGTGGCCGTCGGCCCGCACGACGACGGCGAACTCGTCGCCACCCAGTCGGCCGAGCAGCTCGCCGGCGCCCAGGGTCGACCGGAGCCGCTCGGCCACCAGCCGGAGCAGGTCGTCACCGGCCGAGTGGCCGAGGCCGTCGTTGACCTCCTTGAACTTGTCCAGGTCCAAGAGAGCCAGCACGACCGGGTCCCCGTTGCCGCACAGCTCCTCCACCCGGCGGAGCACCGCCCGGCGGTTCGCCAGCCCGGTCAGCTCGTCGGTGAGCGCCTCACGGCGGCTCACCGCCAGCTGGGCCAGCTCGCGGACGTTCATCAGCAGCCGGACGCTGGCCCCGGTGGCGGCCGCCGCCGCACACCAGGTGGCGACGGCGGACGAGTCGCTGACCGCACCGGTCACCAGGATCGCGGTGGAGGCGGCGATCACGACGAACGCCCCGACGGTGGAGGCGGCCGGGTCGGTCGGCTGCGGATCCGAGGGTGCCGGGCGCAGGACCGCCGCCAGGACCAGGCACAGCAGACCGACGACGGGCGCCAGGGCGGGCCAGGCGGTGGTCGAGCTACCGGCGGTCGTCATGGCCACGCCGGACAACGGCGCGATGAACGCGGCCAGGACCAGCCAGGTCCGGGGATCGCGGCCCATCGCCCCGAGGAAGACCATCGACAGCGCGGTCCCCACGAGCACGAACAGCGCGCCGTCCTGGGCCAGCAGCGGCTGCAGCTGCCACCACGGCAGGGTGCTCAGCCGGCTGCCGGTGCGGTCCAGGACGACGTCCAGCAGCGCGACCACCGCCAGCACGGCCGCCGAGCCGTTGAGCACGTCGTTCGGGTCGGCCAGGCTGGTGCCGTACCGGTTCCAGCGGACCAGTCCCGCGTAGGCGATGGGGAAGGCCGCGACGGGCGCCCACGCTGCAGGGAGAGCAGCGACAGCGGCGGGGAGGCCGACCAGGTCGAGCAGCCCGGAAGAGACGATCCCCAGGGCCGTGAGCAGGGTCGCCAGCGCCAGCCGGGCCCACAGTTCGCGTTCGTGCCGGACCCGGCGGGCACGCCAGACCACCGCCGCACAGGCGCCGACGTGGAACGCCACCGAGCTGCTCAGAGCGGGTCCTGCGCTCGCCAGGAACGGTGCGCCGGGGGCGACCATGCCGACGGCGGCCACGGGGGTCGCGACGGCCAGGACGGCCAGGGCCCAGCGCGGGGCCCCTGGCAGGAGCCACGGACAGGGACCGGCGGGCATGTACGGGTGATCGGGTCCGGAGGCCGTGCGGTGAAGCCCCCCGGCCGGAGTTCACCCGTTGGAGCACGGTCCGCGGACGGCGTGCGCCACCATGGGAGCCGTGGACGGGGTCGTGCAGGGGGCCGCGATCGCCATCGGTGCCGTGCTGCTCAGCTGGGTGCTGCTGATGGTGCTGGCCCGCACGCTCCCGCCGGGCACCGCCCGCGAACTCGCCCGGTTCCTCCCCGCGTGTGCCACGGCTGTCCGTCGGCTGCGCCAGCACCCGGCGGTTCCCCGCCGAGCGAAGGTGGTGCTGCTGCTGGCCGGGCTGTGGGTGCTCTCACCGATCGACCTGATCCCGGAGTTCCTGCCGGTGATCGGTCCCCTGGACGACGTCGTGGTGGTGGCACTGGCGTTGCGGTACGCCGCCCGCCGCGTGCCCCGGGACGTGCTGCTGACCGCCTGGCCGGGCGACCGCCGCATCATCGCGCGGCTGCTGGGCCCGGCCGCTGCGGCGGACCCGGCCTGATCCCGGGTCGGGCGCTCCCGCGGTCGGGGGAGCGCCCGACGCTCGGGTCAGCGGGGCTGGGCGGGGTTGGTCGGGTCGCCCTGGGACGGCGGGTTGACCGGCGGCCCGGTGGTCGCCTCGGAGACCGGCGACCCGGCGGACGGCGCCGGCGCGTGCTCGGGCTGGGCGGCGGCCGGGTCGCCACCGGAGGGCTGGGTGCCGGACTGCAGCTCCTCGAGCCGGTGGTTCATCGCGGAGACGACCTGCACCCGGTTGGCGTGCGACTTCTCGTAGGCCAGCACGGTCTGCAGGCCGTCGGCGTCCAGGGTGCGGATGCGGGAGGTCAGGCTCCCCACGGGCAGGTGGTCGTAGTCGGGCAACGGGAGGCTGTCGCGCTCGGACATCCCGGCTCCTTCCTGTTGTGCTCCTCGGCCCTCCTGCGGGGTCCCGCCGCGAGCTGGCGAGGGGTGGGGGGCAGGAGGGCCCTTCTGCTACCCGGGCGGCGGGGCCTGACACACCGGGTGTGAGACGGCGGGAGCGGTGGGTAGGCCGCGACGACGAGCGGCTCGGGGCCGAGAGCAGGCCCCGTCCGCACACGTCGACGACATCGAAGGAGCCCCCGTCCCATGGACGTGACCTTCCTGGAGCAGGTGTTCAGTGCGCCGGGCCCGTACGCCACGGTCTGCGCCGACGTCACCCACACCACCGAGAACGCCGACGCCGAGGTCGAACTGCGAGTCCGCGCCATCGGCGAGGAACTGGCCGCCGGCGGCGCACCCGAGGGGGTGGTCGAGTCGGTGCGCAGCCAGCTGCTGCAGGCCAACGAGGGTGGGGAGATCGCCACCCTGCGCGGCCGTGCCCTGGTCGTGGCCGCCGACGGCTCGGTCGTGCTGGACGAGCCGCTGGCCGACGTCCCGCGCGACCCGGTCGCCCGCTGGTCGCCCTACCCGGACCTGCTGCCGGTCCTGCGCCAGCTCGCCGGCCGGGTGCCGCACGTGGTCGTCGTCGCCGACCGCGTGGGCGCCGACGTCTCCGTGGCCACCGTCCCCGGTCGTCCCACGGACGAGGAGACCGTCGAGGGTGACAGCTTCCACATGCGCAAGGTGAAGGTCGGCGGTTGGGCGCACAACACCTACATGCACACCGCGGAGAACCAGTGGGAGGAGAACGCCGGCCAGGTGGCCGACCACCTCCACCAGCTGGTCACCCGGACCGGAGCCCGCTTCGTGCTCGTCGCCGGTGACGTCCGGGCGCGTCAGCTGCTCGCCGACAAGGCCAGCAAGGAGGTCGGCGACCTGCTGGTCTCGATGGAGGAGGGCGGCCGCGCCGCCGGGGCCGACCGTGCCCCGGTCGAGCTCCGGGCACTGGAGCTCGTCGCCGAGCACGAGGCGCACGGACAGGCCCAGGCGGTCGAGCAGGTGCAGGCTGCGTCCGCGCACGGGCTGGCCGTCTCCGGCACCGCGCAGGTCGTCGAGGCCCTGCGCAAGGCCCAGGTCGAGACCCTGGTCCTCGCCGACCAGGTCGACGACGAGGAGCTGCTCGTCGGCCCCGACCCGTTGCAGATCGGCGTGGACGACGCGGACATGACCGCTCTCGGGGTCTCCGGCGCCGAGCGCATCCCGGCCGACCGGGCGTTGCTGCGCGCCGCCGTCGCCAGCGACGCGGCGGTCGTCGTCGTCCCGCGGACGGCGATGCCCGAGGGCGTCCCGGTGGCCGCCGTCCTGCGCTACACCGACGCCTCCACGCCCGGCTGACCTCCCGGCTCAGCCCACACCACGGCCGCTCCGCGGCCGATCGAACACCAGGAGGACCCCGTGACCGATCCCCACCAGCCCGGCACCGCACCCGGCACCGACCCGGCCGACGTCGAGCAGCGGGCCGCGATCGCCGAGGCGCTCGGCAAGGAGGTCTGGCCGGCCGACAAGGACGCCCTCGTGGCCAAGGCCCGCGAGTCCCAGGCCCCCGACCGGGTGCTGGCCTCGCTGGACCGGCTGCCGGCCGGCACCGAGTTCAGCAACGTCCAGGAGGTCGCTGAGGCCCTCGGGATCCACACCGAGCAGCAGCGCTTCTGATTAGCAGGCATCGGCTCGGGGGACGTGGGTAGGAGGAGCACCATGCCCTCCATGAAGGACCCGTCCCCCGAGGCGATCGCCAACGTGACCGAGCACAACGTCGAGACCCGGGCGCAGTTGCTGCCCGAGGAGCAGTCCGTCGAGGGCGACACCGACCCCACCAACGAGGGCCTGGACCCCAAGGTGCAGGCCGCGGTCATCCTCGCCGAGTCGGAGGAGCGCACCGTGCACGCCGACCCCGACGACGCGCAGGGCGGGCACCGGCAGTCCGCCGAGACCGCCGACCTGCCCTAGGCAGGGCGCCGCTCAGCGTGCGGGCGGGGCGGTGCTCTCCCGGACGACGAGCCGGGTCGACAGCTCCAGCCGAGGAGTCTCCAGGTGCTCGCCCCGCACCAGCCGCAGGACGGTGCGGGCGGCGAGCGCCCCCATCTCCGACAGCGGCTGGTGCACGGTGGTCAGTGGCGGCGAGGACCACTGGGCCACGGGCAGGTCGTCGAAACCGATCACGCTGACGTCCTCGGGCACCCGCAGCCCCGCGCGACGGACCGCCTCGAAGACACCGAAGGCCATCTGGTCGTTCGCGGCCACGATGGCGGTGGGGGGCTCGGGCTGCTGCAGCAGTTCGGTGGCCGCACGGAAACCGGCCTCGTGGCTGAAGTCGCCGACGAGGACCAGGGCGGGATCGACAGGCAGGCCGGCTGCCTCGAGCGCGGCACGGTGACCGTCCTGGCGGGCCCGGCTGCACAGCAACGTGGGCGTGCCGGCCACGACGCCGATCCGGCGGTGGCCCAGGCCGATCAGGTGCTCGGTGGCGGTGAGCCCGCCGGCCCAGTTGGTCGCACCGATCGTCGGCACGTCCAGTTCCGGGACCCCGGCCGGGTCGATCACCACGGCCGGCACGTGCAGCCGGCGCAGCTCCGCGTGCAGAGCTGTGTCCACGTCGCTGGTCACCAGGATCGCGCCGTCGCTGTTGCGCCCGGCGAGGTTGTCCAGCCACGAGCGGGTGTCGCTGGCCCGCCGGTGGATCGCCGTGACGACCGTGCCCACGCCCTCGGCGTGGGCGGCGTCCTCGACGCCGCGGATGATCTCGACCGCCCACGGGCTGTCCAGGTCGTTGAAGACCAGGTCGATCAGCCGGGCGGCGTTGGTGGGCCGGCTCCCGCGACGCCGGTAACCGTGGTCGCGCAGGAGTCGCTCGACCCGTTCCCGGGTGTGCGGGGCGACGTCCGAGCGGCCGTTGAGGACGCGCGAGACCGTGGGCACGGACACCCCCGCCTCGGCCGCGATGGCCGCGATGGTGACCGTGCGCGTCTCGGTGTCGGACACGGACCCCTCCTCGTCGTCGAGGGCCCACCCTACGGCGCGCCGGTGCGCCCGCCGGGGCCGACCGGCTGACACCGGGACACGCCGGGGACCGGTTGTCATGGCACTCAGTCGTTCGTAACCTGCCGCACAGCAGTTCCGGAAGTTCCCGACATGGCAACGATGCCGACGAGAGGTTGCGCCATGCGCTCCCAGCAGTCCCTGTCCCGAACGTTCGTCCGGTGTGCGGTGGGGGTGGGCATGCTGCCCGTCCTCCTCGGCGCCACCCTGGCCCCGGCAGCGGCCGGGGAACGTGGTCGGGTCCCCGACCACGCCGTGGAGCAACGGGTCCACAAGGCCCTCGACCGGTACGGCCTGCGCGACGTGGCGCCGGCCGACCTGGAGATCGGCACCGCCGTCGCCGGGGGCGGGCACCACCTCGAGCAGGACTACCCCGACCCGTTCACCTACGACGAGGAGTACCGCGAGGTGCTGGCGCGCGAGTTCAGCTCGCTGTCGCCGGAGAACCAGATGAAGTGGGAGTTCATCCACCCGGAGCAGGGTGAGTACAACTTCGCCCCCATGGACGCGATCGTCGAGTTCGCCCAGGAGCACGGGCAGGAGGTGCGCGGCCACACCCTGCTGTGGCACAGCCAGAACCCGTCGTGGCTGACCGAGGGGGACTTCACCCCTGAGGAGCTGCGCGCGATCCTCAAGGACCACATCCAGACCGTGGTCGGCCGCTACGCCGGCAAGATCCACCAGTGGGACGTCGCCAACGAGATCTTCACCGACGGGGCCAACCCGACCTTCCGGCCGGAGAACATCTGGATCAGCGAGCTCGGCCCGGGGATCATCGCCGACGCCTTCCGCTGGGCGCACGAGGCCGACCCGACGGCGAAGCTGTTCCTCAACGACTATGCCGTCGACGGCATCGGGCCCAAGAGCGACGCCTACTACCTCCTCTCCCAGGAGCTCCTCGCCCAGGACGTGCCGCTGCACGGCTTCGCCACCCAGGCGCACCTGAGCTTCGAGTACCCGTTCCCGGCGACCCTGGAGCAGAACCTCCAGCGCTTCGACGACCTCGGGCTGGAGACGGCGATCACCGAGCTCGACGTCCGCATGCCGCTCGGGGAGAACGGCAGGCCCACCCGGCAGCAGCTGAGCCAGCAGGCCGACTGGTACCGCTGGGCGCTGGAGGCGTGCCTCGGCGTCGAGGACTGCAACTCCTTCACCATCTGGGGCTTCAACGACAAGTACTCCTGGGTGCCGGTCTTCTTCGAGGGCACCGGGGCGGCCAACGTGATGTTCGAGGACTACACGCGCAAGCCCGCCTACTGGGCGCTGGCCGTGACCCTCGCCAAGGCCCGCTGGCTGGGCATCCGGTGACCGACGGGGTCGTCTGATCCGCGCCCGGTGGGGAGTCCGGTGACTGGCCGGGCTCCCCACCGGGTAGCCGTTCGAGGGTCAACCGTCCCGACGACCGAGGAGAACGGCCGTGCCGAAGACCACGAAGAGCGGCGACGCGAAGCAGGACGAGATCCCCAGCACCCTGCAGCGATCTGACGAGAAGGCGCAGCGGACCTTCGCCAAGGCCCACGACTCCGCCGCCGAGGAGTACGACGACGAGCAGCGGGCCAACCGGGTGGCCTGGAGCGCGGTGAAGCACACGCACGAGAAGGTGGGCGACCACTGGGAGCCCAAGGACCACAAGGGGCCGAGTGACCCCCAGGCCGAGGGTGGCCGGGACACCGACCGGGAGACCAAGGGCGGCGTGGACGCCAATGCGTCCAAGTCCCACCTCTACGACGTCGCCAAGGAGCTGGACGTGGAGGGCCGGTCGACGATGGACAAGGACGAACTGGTCGACGCCATCCAGGAGGCCAACGACCGGAAGACCGCCGAGGCGCGGGAGAAGTGACCCGGCGACACTGACCGGGTGCACCAGGAGGAGATCAGGGCCCGCTACGAGCGGGCCAGCCAGTGGCCGTTGGTCGTCGTGGCCGTGCTGTTCGTCGTGGCCTATGCCTGGCGGGTGCTGCAACCCGGCTTCCCGGGCTGGGTGCAGACGGTCCTGCTGGTGGTGACCGTCGCGGTGTGGCCGGTGTTCCTGGCCGACTACGTCATCCGGCTGGTGCTGGCCGAGCACCGGTGGCGGTTCGTCCGGCAGAACTGGCTCGACGGCCTGGCCGTGCTCCTGCCGCTGCTGCGTCCACTGCGGATCATCAGCCTCGTCCGGGTCGCCCGGGTGCTCGACCGCCGGCTCACCGTCTCGCTGCACGGCCGGGTCGCCTACTACGTCACGTCGATCTCCGCCCTCGTCGTCTTCATGGCCTCCCTGGCCGTCTACGACGCCGAGCGGGACGCCCCCGACGCCGTCATCACCGACTACGGGGACGCCGTCTGGTGGGGGCTGACCACGATCACCACCGTCGGCTACGGCGACGAGTACCCGGTCACCGGTGAGGGGCGGCTGGTGGCGGCCCTGCTGATGGTCGGCGGCATCGCCCTGCTCGGTGTGGTCACCGCCGCGGTCGCCTCCTGGTTCGTCGGCCGGGTCGCCGACGCCGCCCAGGCCCAGGACGAGGCGGACGACGCCGCGCTGCGTGCGCAGCTGGCCGACCTGACCGAGGAGGTCCGCCGGCTGCGCAGCGACCTCGCCGGACAGCCCCTCGGCGAGCTCAGGCCGACGGGATCAGGATCAGCTCGGTCTGCCGCTGGTCCAGGTACTCCACACCCGCAGCCGTGAGTGCGATGCCCTGCTCCAGGGCCATCCGCACCAGCTGACCGCCCCACTCCGGGACCGGCACCCGCACACACAGCTCCAGGGCGTAGACCGTGTCCGGGTGGATCGGCGCCGCGCCCGCGCCGGGGACGCCGTCCTGCTGGTCCCACATCCCGATGGCCGGGCCGGCGCCGTGGCCGTGCACCCCGACCGGGTGGGAGTAGACGTCGCCGTCGATGCCCGCCGCAGCCGCGGCGGCGCGGGCGGCGGCGAGCACGTCGTCGCCGGTCCGGCCCGGTTGCAGTGCGGCGGTCGTCAGGTCCTGCATCCGGTTGCCGACGCCCAGCGCAGCGACCAGCCCGGCCGGGGCGGTGTCCTCCCCGGGGCGGAGCACGTAGGCGTTGCGCTGGGTGTCGGTCATCAGGCCCAGGCTGGAGAGCCCGACGTCGCAGTGCACCAGGTCGCCGGGCTCGATGACCGCGTCGTAGCGGACGCCGGGCAGCACGGTGCCGCGCTCGTCGGCGAGCGGGCTGCCAGCCCGCTGCAGCCCCACGGTGGGCTGGAACCAGGCGTCCACCCCGAGGTCGGCGAAGCGCTGGCGGATCCACCAGGCGACGTCGAGGGCCGTCGTCTCACCCACGCTGATGACGGCCGGGGAGAAGGCCTCGTCGATGACCTGGTGGGCCAGCCTGTTCAGGGCGTGCAGCGCGGCGATCTCCTCGGGCAGCCGGGTCTCCAGCCAGCCCACCGCGAGCTGCTCGGCCGAGACCAGCTTCTCCGCGTGCGGGCCCAGTGCCCGCACCAGCTGGTCGTGCTCGGTGTGGGCCAGGCCGTCGGCGTGGGCGAAGGTGGCCGAGACGTCCACCCCGATCGTGCGCGGCGCAGCCTGGTCCACGAAGCGGCGGACGGCGGTCCACTGCGACTCCTCCGCCGTCAGCCCCGGCTGCTCGTCGGCGTCCCAGGAGCTGAGGAACTGACCGACCGGGTACCGCGAGACCGCCGCGGCCGTGACTCCGTCGTCGCTGCGGTGGAACAGCAGGATCGTGCGCCGTCGGGCCGACAGCCAGGTCGCCGGGAGCAGGGTCGGGAGCACCGGGTCCTCGTTGTACTCGCGACCGATGACCACCCACAGGTCGATCTCCGCGCGGTCCATCAGCCCGGGCAGCACGTCGAGCAGGCGCTGGGTCAGCCAGCGGTCCCGGACGTCGGCCTGCTCGCGCAGCGACAGCGGCACGGTGCGGGTGGGGTCCGGGACGACCCGGTCGGCGGTCGTGATCATGCTGGCAGGAAAGCAGACCGCCGCCCGGGCCGCCTGGGGACGGTGGGGCGCCGCTCCTGCTCAGGCCATCCCGCCGCCGCCCCGGCCACGCCGCGCGACACCGGCGACCTGGGGGCGGGGGACGAGCAGGCTGCCGGCCACGACCACCCGGTCACGGCCGCCCTGCTTGGCCTCGTACATGGCCGCGTCGGCGCGGTCGACCAGTCGCCACAGCGCGTCGGTGGGGTCCTCGCCGTCGACCGGGCCGGCCAGCGCGACCCCGATCGAGGCGGTCACCGCCCGCTGCCGTCCGCACTCGCTGTCCACGACGGCCAGCCGGAGCCGCTGCGCCAGCCGCCAGACCTCGTCGGGGTCGGACACCAGCCCGAGCACGACGAGCTCCTCCCCGCCGGTGCGCGCCAGCACGTCGGCCGGGCGCACGCTGGCGGCCAGCGCGCCGGACACCCCGCGGAGCACGGCGTCCCCGACCGCGTGGCCGTAGGTGTCGTTGAGCCGCTTGAAGTGGTCCAGGTCCAGGACCAGGGCCGCCACCCGCTGGCCGTCGCGCCGGGCCTGCCGCCAGATCCGAGGTGCCTGGTCGACCAGGGACCGCCGGTTCGCCAAGCCGGTCAGCGGGTCGGTGGAGGACAGCGCCTGGGTGGCCGTCAGCAGGCGCTGCACCCGCCGGCGCAGCACGAAGACCCCGAAGGTGGCGGCGTTGAGCAACCCGGCACTGGCGGTCACGGCGACGAGCAGTGCGGCGGTGCCCGGGTAGCTGTCGGCCAGGGCGACCCAGCAGGCCCCGACGACGGCGACCATGTGCACCGCGAGCGCACGGATGCCGAGGAACCAGGCGGCGACGAGGCAGGTGAACAGCAGCATCAACGGAGGGGCGTAGCGCAGCGGGTCGTCGGTCGCCCAGGCGAGCACCACGTAGACCAGGTCCCCGAACAGCACGAGCGCGACGGTCGCGGCCTCGCCGGCGCGCCGGTGCACCCCGAGCGCAGCGGCGAGCAGGAGGCAGGCGCCCAGCGTGACGGCGTAGACCGGACGGCCGGCGCCCTCGCGCACCGCCCCGTCGATGAAGAGGTTGACCGAGCCCAGGACCGCGCTCACCGCGAGCAGCAGCGCCAACGCCCCGGCGACCAGGGCGCTCTCCGGCCCCCGCCCGGCCCGCAGGGGGTCGGGCGCCGCACGGGTCGACTCCCCGTCGCGCCGTGTGCTGGGCGTGTGGGCCCCCGTCATGGGCAGGAGCATGCCGCAGGAGACGGCCCAGCAGAACCGGATGGGGCGTGTCATTTCCGGAACCGGTTCTGTTGCCGGGTGCAACGGTCGGGTCGACGGCGAGGACGATCAGCGGATGCGAGGCTTGGCGTCACGAGCCGGGCACCACCATCTGGGACATGACGAGCCGGACACCACGAGAGGAGCCGATGATGGCGCAGGGACCGTGGTTCTACTGCCTGAAGCACCACGCCGTCGAGACGCGGGACGGCTGTGCCGAACGGCACCGCCTGGGTCCGTACGACGACCGAGCGGAGGCCGAGGCCGCGCTGGAGAAGGTCGCCGAGCGCAACGAGGCGGCCGACGCCGCCGACCGCGCCTGGGAGGAGGGCCGGGGCTGAGCCGACCCGCGCGGCCGGCCGGGGCCGCGCGGGGCATGATCGTCGGCAGGGGGCGTCTGCGAGTGCGCCCGGAGGATCAGGAGGAGTCGTGACGGACGGACGCGCGATGGAGGACCTCGTCGTCGGCGTGCTCGGTGGCACCGGGCCGCAGGGGCGGGGTCTGGCGGTGCGGCTGGCCGCGGCCGGGCAGCGGGTGCTGCTCGGTTCCCGGGACGCCGTACGCGCCGAGGAGGTCGCCGGTGAGGTGGCCGCTCGGGCCGATGCGGCCACCGGGGGCGTCGGGGTGTCGGTCCGGGGTGGCTCCAACGCCGACGTCGCAGGCGCCGCGGACCTGGTGATCGTCGCCGTCCCGTACGCCGGGCACGCCGACACCCTCGCCGAGCTGGCGACCCCGCTGGCCGGGAAGGTCGTCGTCGACTGCGTCGTCCCGATGGGCTGGGACGAGCTGGGCGCCTACGTGCTGGACGTCGCCGAGGGCAGCGTGTGCCAGCAGGCCGCCGCCCTGCTGCCGGACAGCTCCGTCGTCGGCGCCTTCCACCACCTCTCGGCCGTGACGCTGGAGGACCTCTCCCAGCCGACGCTCGAGGGCGACGTGATGGTGGTCGGCGACGTCCGGGAGGCCACCGACCTGGTGCAGGCCCTCGCCGGCCGGCTGCCGGGGATGCGCGGGGTCTACGCCGGCCGGCTGCGCAACGCCCGCCAGGTCGAGGCGCTGACGATCAACCTGGTGTCGGTCAACCGCCGCTACAAGGCCCACGCCGGCGTCCGCATCACCGACGTGTGACGAGGTACCCGGCTCCGCGCGGGTCGTGATGTGCAGCGCGGCGGGTTCCCGGTGATGACCCGGACGTGCGGGCGATGTGCGCCGACCTGGGGGGCCGGCACTTCACCCGCCACGGCGTACCGGAGTGGAACCAGAGCACCGGTCGCACCAAGGCGAAGACCGAGCACGGCAACTACAACGCCTGGCTGGACGCGCACGGCGACGACTGCGACTTCTGGGTGTCGGTCGACTCCGACCACGTTCCGCTGCCGCTCGCCCCGCTGGCCGAGCAACCCACCGCGACCTGGTTCGCCAACCCGGAGAAGCCCTACCCGGTGGTGCAGCAGGTGGCCGCTGCCGGTCAGCTGCCCGTGCTGGTGGCCCAACCACCTGCCGGACCGGGACTGCGGCTCCTACCCCGCCGGAGGGGCAACGGACGCCGACGCGTCAAGCAGCCCGGCGACTCCGACGGCACCTGCCGGGGCGGCCCGACCGCGGGGCAGTGGTGGCCTGAAGCGGCCCGCGAGCTGGTGGCGGACTGACCGACGCCGCGAGGTGACCCACCGTCGTCCGGCAGTGTTCGACCGAGGGGCGGAGCCAGCTGGTCGCGCCCAACGGCGCGGGCAAGAGCACGCTGCTCGAGCTGATCGCTGCTCAGCGGCGGGCAGGTGGTCACGCTCGGGCTGGCCGCGCGGTTGCTCGAGCGCCCCGACGTCCTGCGCCGCCCCGGGCTGACCGCACGGCGGCCGCGGTCAGTCGTCGACGGGCACGAGGATGAGGCGCTGGCGGGTCGCCCGCCGGACGGCGTCCAGCCGGGACGTCGCGCCCAGCTTGACGTTGACGTTGCTGAGGTGGCGTTTGACGGTGCCCTCGCTGATCTCCAGGTCACCGGCGATCTGCTGGTTGGTCCGCGCTCGTGCAGCGAGGGTGAGCACCTCCACCTCCCGCGGTGAGAGCACGTTGCTGGTCTCCGCCGGCATCGGTGCGAGGCTCCGGCGGGACATGGTCATGGTGACGACGTCGGAGGACTCGGCCATCCCGGCACGGACGACCGAGAGCAGCTTCCGGTACCCGACCGTCTTCACCAGGTAGGCCGAGGCGCCGCGCACGAGCAGTTGCCGTGCCAGCCCCGCGTCCTCGTGCATGGTCAGCACGATGACCCGGGGGGCCGGCTCCTCCGCGATCAGCTCGGACAGCGTGGTCAGCACCGACTGCCCGGGCATCTCCACGTCGAGCAGCACCACGTCGGGGCGGTGCTGCCGGGCCAGCCGCAGCGCCTCCTCTCCGGTCCCGGCCTCGGCGAGGACGACCAGCCCGGGGTCGACGGTGAGCAGCGCGGCGAGGCTCTCGCGGAAGATCTGGTGGTCGTCGACGAGCAGCACGCCGATGGGCGCGACGGACGTGCCCGCGACTTCGGTCACGGGGCTGCCGTGACCAGGGGGCCGGCGGTCAGCGGCACCCGGAGGACCATGCGGACGCCGCCGTCCTCGGGGACGTCGATCGTCACGGAACCACCGGGGGCCTCGGCCCGCTCCTCCATGGACGCCAGCCCCACCGTGCGGCGCCGGCTGACGTCCGTGGGGTCGAAGCCGGGGCCGTCGTCGGTGACGCTTGCGACGAGCCACTCCTCCTCCACGTGCCCCTCGATCGCCAGTCTGATGGCCCCCGCGACCTCCCACACGTCGACCTGGAGGGTGAAGGGGGCGGTGGAGTGGACGTACTCGCGCAGCGCCTCGAACGGGGTGCGGCGGGTGATCGTGAGCCGGCCCACGTCGGGCAGGTCGGGTTCCAGCTGCCGCACCGAGTCCAGGTAGGCATCGACGACGGTGCGGTCGACGACCTCGGTCGAGTCGTCCGTAGTGGTCCCCGTCACAGCAGGGAGTGAACCAGAAGAGAGGCGTTGGCGGCGTACTGAATCGCCATGAAGGCCCGGTACGGACGGCGTCGTCCGGCCCGGTCCTGCTCCGCCGAGCCGCGCAGGCAGAGCACGCTGACGGTGACCGCCCCCAGCACCACCGCTGCCGCCGGCGCCAGCGTCGCCGGCCACCAGATCGCGGTCAGCCCGGCAGCAAGGCCCATCGTCTGCGAGCCGGTGGCGATGGACACCCGGGCCCGGCGTTCGCCCAGCAGGACCGGTAGAACAGAGCGAGGTGGCCCGGTGAGAGCGGGTCGCCAGTGGCGAACGCCCCGGCGCGGTAGGTGAGCCCGCCCCCGCCCGCCGACACCAGGAATGGGGGTCGAGGTCCCCGCGGGCGAGGGGGCGGCTCGACTGGTTCGCGACGTCCGCGGTCTCGTCGTAGACGCCGTTGGCCAGGTAGGTGGCCAACGACAGCGCCGTGACCGTGAGCGCGCGCCATGAGCACGACCGTGAGGCCAGAGCAGAGAGGCTGCTCGGTGAGGACACGCTGAGAAGGTGCGCGCTGGCCCAGCGTGCTCACCACCCACAAAGGGTGTACGCCCCGTACACGTCTCAATACATGACCGCGTCAGAACCCGTGGTCAGATGTCGGTCCGCGTGAGCCGGGCGGCACCCAGCGCAACCGCGACACCGGCCCAGCCGAGCAGCGTGACCAGGCACACCAGGTGGGACAGCGAACCAGGAGGTGGGCTCAGCGTGAGCAGGCCGTTCCCGGCGTTCAGCGGCAGGAAGCGGCCGAGCTCGTTGACCGGGTCCCACGGCATGAGCGCCATCACGGTGGGCAGCACGATGAGCAGGGCGACCACGGTCACGATGCCGCCCGCGGTGCTGCGGAGCAGGAAGCCGATGCCCAGCGCGATCAGCGCCACCAGGCCGGTGAACAGCACGGTGCCGCCGATGTGGAACAGCGAACCGGCGTCGGCGAACCGGAGTGCGGGGTCGACGGGGCGGACGATCGGCAGGGACAGCAGGTGCACCGCCACCGCGCTGACCAACGACACCAGCCCAGCGGTCACGGAGACCACGACGGCCTTCGCCAGCAGCAGCGGCCCCCGGCGGTCCAGCGCGCCGAGGGTCGTCCGGATGCTCCCCGAGGACCACTCCACCGTCACCAGCAGCACCGCCAGTGCCCCCACGAACAGGTGGGCGAAGTTCAGGCCCATGGCGGGCAGCTCGCGGAAGGTGTCGGTCGAGACCTCCTCGCCCTGCCGCACCTGGTGGACGAGCGCGAGGGCGGCGGCCAGCCCCAGTCCGACGGTCAGGAGGGCCGAGGCGCCCAGCAGCAGCCAGGTCGCGCGCATGCCGGCGAACTTGACCCACTCGCTGCGCAGGACCGCAGTGACTCCCTGCCGCCCGCTCCGCCGGCCCGGCCCGGCGTCCGTCCGCCCGGTCGCCGGCTGACCGCTGACCGGCTGGTGGGTGGCCGCGGTCATGCCGGCACCTGCCGTCCGGGCACCGACGCCGTGTACTCCGCCTGGTCCCGGGTGAGCTCCAGGTAGGCCTGTTCCAGGCTGACCTCCAGCGGGCGCAGCTCCGACAGCGGCACCCGCGCGTCGCACGCCACCTGGCCCACCTCGTCGGCCGACAGGCCGCGGACCTCCAGCGAGCCGTCGCCGGGGGCCGTCACCATGGCGCCCGCGGACGTCAGGGCGGCGCCCAGCGGCTCGGTGCGGTGGGCCCGCACCAGCACCTGTGCGCTGGAACGCTCGCGGAGCAGGTCGGCCAGCGGGCCGGCCGCGACCACGCGGCCCTGGGCGATGAGCACGAGGTCGTCGACCGTCTGGGCCATCTCGCCCATGAGGTGCGAGGAGAGCAGGACGCAGGTGCCCTGCCCGGCCAGGTGTCGCAGCAGCTGGCGCACCCAGATGACGCCGTCGGGGTCCAGGCCGTTGATCGGCTCGTCGAGCACCAGGGTGTGCGGGTTGCCCAGCAGGGCGGCGGCCAGCCCGAGACGCTGGCCCATGCCCAGTGAGAAGCCGCGGATCCGCCGGGTGGCCACCGAGGCCAGCCCGACCAGTTCCAGGACCTCGTCCACCCGACGGCGGGGGATGCCGTGCGTGAGGGCCAGGCTGCGCAGGTGCGCGCGCGGCGTCAGCCCCGGGATGGCCGCGCGCCCGTCGAGCAGCGCGCCCACCTCGTGCAGCCGCCAGCGGAGGTCCGCCGGTGCCTGGCCGTTGACCCGCACACTGCCGGCGTCCGGCTGTTCCAGCCCCAGCAGCAGCCGCATGGTCGTGGACTTGCCCGCTCCGTTGGGCCCCAGGAAGCCGGTCACCCGGCCGGGTGCGGCGGTGAGAGCGACGTCGTGCACCGCCACCGTCCCGCCGTAGGCCTTGCGCAGACCTCGAACCTCGATCACGCCACGACCTCTTCCCCCACGAGGGCACCGGTGGTGCCCTCTCTGGCCGCCCGGTCCGCCGGGCCCTCCGGCACGCCAGGGTCGGCGGCGCCGTACAGCGAACGGTAGGTGCCGCCACCCGCCATCAGCTGCTCATGCGTGCCCGACTCGACGATCCGTCCCTCTGCCATCACCAGGATCAGGTCGGCGTCGGCGATGGTGACCAGTCGGTGCGCGACGACGATCCGGGTCATGTCCCGCAGCGCCAGGTGCCCCAGGACCGCGGCCTCGTTCCGCTGGTCGAGTGCGCTCGTCGCCTCGTCCAGGACCAGCACGCGCGGTCGTCGGGCCAGCGCCCGGGCCAGGACGATCCGCTGGCGCTGCCCACCGGACACGTTGGCGCCCAGCTGGGTGATCATCGTGTCGTAGCCGAGGGCCATGGCCGTCACGTCCTCGTGCAGCCGGGCGTGCCGCGCTGCCTCGACCACGTCCTCGTCGTCCCGCCCGGCGGTGCCCCAGAGGATGTTGTCCCGGATGGTCTTGTTCTGCAGCGGCGAGTTCTGCTCCACGTAGGTCACCGCCGAGTAGAAGGCCTCCCGGGTGTGCTCGCCCACCGCGTTGCCGCCGTACCGGACCTCCCCGGAGCTCGGCTGGTAGAGCCCCGCGAGCACCTTGGCCAGCGTGCTCTTGCCCGAGCCGGAGGGCCCGACGATGGCCACCTTGGCGCCCCGGGGGACGGTGAGCGACACCTCCTGCAGCACCGGGCGGGACCGTGCGGTGTAGGAGAAGCTCACGTCCCGGACCTCCACGTCGCCCCCGACGTCCTCGCGCCACCCGGTGGCGAAGGTGTCGTCGGGTTCCTGGTCCAGGATGTCCTCGACCCGGGCGAGCATCACCTCGGCCTCGATGAGCCGCAGCGCGAAGCGGAAGACGGTCGAGGCCTGGGCGAAGAAGGTGGTGGCGACCACCTGGAACCCGAGCACCTGCCCGAGGGAGAGCTCGGTGCGGAGGGTGCCGGCGAGCACCAGCAGGGTCAGCAGGATGGGCCCGAAGACCTGGATGAAGCCGAGCAGCGAGCTGACGCCGGCCTCGATCGAGGACCGCCGCCGGGACCAGGACAGGGTCTTGTCGTTGTTGGCCACCCACGCCTGCCGGTACTCCTCCTCGGCGCCGCTGGTCTTGATCACCGACGCGGTGGCCACGGCGTCGACCTGGATGCCGTTGCCGTGGGCGGTGAACTCGAGCTCGTTGGCGGCGGCCCGTTCCAGCGGCCGGTGGGTGACCAGCAGCGCCAGCAGCGCGACGAGGAACACGGCCATGGCGATGAGCCAGAGGGTGACCGACAGGGCCGCCATGTAGACGGAGAGCACCACGATCAGCAGCAGGCTCACCCCACCGGAGACGAGGTCGCTGGCGATCAGGTCGCGCAGCTGGCGCACGTTCGTGAGCCGGTTGAGCAGGTCGCCGGTCGACCGCAGGCTGAAGTACCGGTAGGGCAGGTGCAGCAGCCGGGCGAAGACGGTGTTCTCGATGTCCCGCCCCAGCCGTACCGCGGTGGCCACGGTCATCAGGGCGCTGAGCAGGGTCACCAGGAAGTAGCCGGCCGCCGTGGCCACCACCGGCCAGAGCAATGCCGTCCCGGCCCCGGCGGCGGTCCCGCCCGTCGTCCGGTCGACGATCTCCTGGATCACCCGGGGGGTGATCAGCGACAGTGAGAAGACCGCGGCCGTGGCGGCCAGCAGGAGCCCCAGCCGCAGACCGGACCGGCGGGCGAAGGGCAGGAGCACCCGCCACGAGCTCTGCCGGGTGGGCGGGGTCCAGGTGCGGTCGGCGTCGGGGTCGGCCAGGACGGCCAGACCGGTGAAGCCCTCGTCGAAGTCCGACCGGCGCAGCCGTTGCACCCCGCCTGCCGGGTCGAACACCGTGATGTGCTGGCTCGTCGTCCTCCGGACGACGAGCCAGTGGCTGCCGCGCCAGTGCGCGATGTGCGGAACGGGCAGCTGGTCGGAGGCGGACCCGTTGACCCGGACCGCCCGGGCGGCGTAGCCCTGCTCGCGCAGCACCTCGACCAGTTGGCGCAACGTCATGCCGTCGCGGCCCACCTCGTGGGTGCGGCGCAGCTGGCCCAGCGTGCTGCCCCTGCGGTGCTGGGCCATGAGGTCGGCGATGCAGGCGAGGCCGCACTCGGCCTCGGTCATCTGGAGCTGCTGGCGCACGGCTACTCGAACCAGAGGGCGGACGGGGCACCCGAGGCGAGCCTCAGCGCGAGGTGCGCGGCACCGCCCTGGCCCACCATGAGCGCGTCGTTGAGGGCGTACCGGCTGAACCGCCGGGACAGCAGCCCCGGCAGCACCTCGGTCAGGTAGGTCGCTGCAGCTGTCTCCGCCGACACGCGGCCGGCGGCGTCCCCTGTCAGGCGTGCGTGCTCCAGCAGGACGTCCAGGCTGCCGAGGTCCCCGTGGCACATCGACGGGTTGTGCCCGAAGGACTGCTCGCTGGTGAGCACCCGCAGCCGCAGGACGTCGGCGCGGAACTGGTCCCGGCGGCGCGGGTCGAAGTGCCCGGCCACCGTCTTGGCCAGGAGGATGCCCGGCGCGCCGTGGCACCAGCCGTATGCCGGACCGTCGCCGTCACCGCCGATCTGCCACTCGGCGGTGTCCGCGTCGTAGAGCGAGGCCTCGGTCTCCAGCAGGCGGTCGACCAACGGGTCGACCTCGTCGAACCCGGCGACCGCCCCGTACCGGGACAGGTAGGCGTACAGCCCGCTGACGCCGTGGGCGAAGCCGGAGTAGCGGATGGTCCCGGTGCCGGGTCTGCCGACGGCCCCCGGCTGGAACAGGCGCTCGGCCGAGCTGAGGTGCCGGAACGCCGCCTCGGCGACGTCGTCGAAGACCGCGCGTTCGGTGGCGTCGGTGGCGCGCGCGGACAACGACAGGGACGCACCCAGCAGCCCGGCGGACCCGCCCAGCACATCGGTGGGGGAGCCGGCGTGGACGTGGCCGGGGACCAGGCCCCACAGCCGGACGGCGGCTGCCCGGAGCTCCTCGTCCCCCGACAGCGTCGCCGCCTCGATGGCGGCGTGCAGCACTCCCGGCCACCCGGTGTGCACCCCGGTGTCCAGGGCGCCCAGGTCGGCCGACTCGCGTTCCATCGCCTGGACCGTCGGCCGGAAGTAGCCGAGGGCCTGCTGCACCCACTCCTGCCGGTGCCGGGCAGCGCCCGCCCGGGCCAGGAGGAGTGCGACCCCGGGACCGCCGGAGTACGTGTCGATGCCCAGCTCGGCCACCGACCAGTACTGGTCCGCCGTGGCCGACACCCGCGCCCCGATCCAGGTGACGGGCAGCAGTTCGTCACCGGTGATGCCCCGGGCGGCGACCTGCCCGGCGACCAGGTCAACCACGCCGAGCACGTCGGCCACCTCCGGCCGGGCGGTGGCCGCCCGGCCGTCCGGCGCCGCGGGAGCGCTCGTCCGACGGCCGGCGTCGGGGCCGAGACCGAACCCGGTGACGTCCAGCAGCGGGGACAGTCGCCCGACGTAGGACAGCCGGGTCACCCAGTCGTTGAGCGCCAGCCGTTCGGGGGAGGCGCGGTCCACCGCGTCCAGGACGCAGTCGAGCGGGCTCAGGCGCAGCGCGTCCGGGACCACGACCCCGGACTCGTCGTAGACGTGCCGGGCATCCGAGCGCAGGCTGAAGTACGGCACGTCCCCGCCGTGGAGCTGGTCGATCTCCGACCGGATGAGCGAGGCCGGGGTGTCGCGCCGGCCGATGCCCATCCGGTGCAGCAGCGCCTCCCGTGTCTGCCAGGACTGCTGGAACCCGGGGCCGGTCAGCATCCGCAGCTGCTGGCTGTACCGCTGGGTGTTCTCGGCGACGAACCGGATCTCGACGTCGGCGAAGAGCTCGGCGACCCAGCCGCGGAACAGTGCCCGGTGGGTGAGCACCCACTGGTAGAGGTCGGAGAACCCGGTGAGGAGCCACTCCACCTCCTGCTGGACGTCGGCCACGACGGGGAAGGGCGGGACCGAGTCGTTCGGGAGGTTGCGCAGCTCCATGCGCATCTCGTCGGTGTAGGGGTCGACGACCACCATCACCTTGAACGGGGACACCTGGTCGGCCCGGTAACCCAGTGCCCCCACGTCGATCCCGGGCAGGTCCTGGTTCGGGTTCTCCATGACCGTGGGCAGCATGCCGAGCGAGTGGACGGTGTCAGCGAGCCGCTCGGCAGCGCGGCTGTCGTCCCGGTCGCTGGGCGTGGCAGGCGTCGTGGCGAGGAGGGTCTCCAGGTCCACCAGCACCGGACGGCGACCCAGACGCAGGAAGTTCTCGTGGTGCAGGTCGTTGGCGCGCAGCAGGTGCAGCAGGGCCATCAGCCGGCCGGTGGCCCGGTAGAAGTCGGGCAGTTCCTCGGCAGCTGGGGCCGGGCCGGGCTCGACGTACTGGACCCAGCCGCAGCCGCGTCCCTCGACCACCTCGACGACGGCGAGGTCCAGGGTCGGGTCCGCGTCGTCGATCCGCCGCAGCAGCTCGTTGTAGGCGGCGTCCAGGGCCAGTCGGCGTGGTTTGTGGACGATGTGGGTGCCGTCGTCGAAACGCAGGACCGACACGCTCCGGCCGCCGCGGTGCTGGTCGCCGGCGGAGGTCTCGACGGAGCGGAGCAGCGCGTCCGGGGACACCCCCATCCGCTCGCTCAGGAGGTCCCGCTGCTCCGCGGTCTGCGCCAGCAGGTCGCGGGTGTTCGCGCACATCTGGGCCGCGGATCGCCGAGCTGCCTGGACCGCGAGTCCGTACCGCGCAGCGAAGAGGTCGGCGTGCCGCGGTTGGTCGAGCAGTCGCTCGAAGGACGCGTACCGGGCCTCCGGGGTGTCGCCGGCGAGCAGTTGCCGGGCCCGGTGGCCGTGCAGCAGCTCGACCAGCGAGCGGAGCACGGCGCGCTGGACCTGACCGATCAGCGCGTCGGTCAGCGTCAGGTGGACGGCGACCGGGTCGGCGAGCGGCACGGGGGAGGACCGCAGCACCTGGTCGAGCTCGGCCACCTCGTCGCCCACCAGGCCCAGGCAGAACCGGAGGAAGGGAGTCGGTGACGTGGCCCGGGCCGCGAGCACGGAGCGGGTGACGCGGTTGTGGCCGCCCTGCGGTGGCGGCGGCGTCGTAAGCGGCACGACGTCGTCCAGGTGGGTCATCGCCCTCCCGGAGATTCGGCGGAAGAGGTCGTCCACCTCCGCCGGGTCGCCGAGCTCGGGGAACCAGCTGTACCAGGGGTGAGCCGCGGTCGCGGTCATGTCACGTGCCTCTCCGTCGTCCCGGGCGTGGGGGAGACGGCTCGCGCCTGCCCCACGCCCGGGGGCCAGATCACCAGAAGATGCCGCAGATCCGTCCGGAGCACTCCCAGCTGATCGTGCACACGGCGCCGACGGTCTTCGTCGTCTTGAACGTGAACAGGCCGCCGGCCTGGTCGCCGACGCTGCCCGCGAGGTCCTGGTCGTCCAGTTCTTCGATCAGGCTCACTGCGGGGTCGAGGTCGTTCTTCATTGCATTTCCTCTCGAGTGGGAACTGCTCGGAACTCGCCTTTCCCGGCAGAGCGTCGCAGTGGGTCGACGGACCGTCCACACGCATTTCGGCAATCGTTCGATGTAGCTCGGGGGGTGTAGGCGCCTACACCTTTCGATGTACGTGTCTGCAGCTTTGAGGGGGCTTGACGGCGCGCAGTCGATGCGCAACGTGAGTCGATCGTTCGGCCATTTTACGAGTCTTGCGTGGGGCTGCCCTGCGCCCTACGTTGAGCCGCACTCGCATCGACTGCGGGTTCCATTCACGGCGCACAGCCCGCGCATTCTGGGAGTTCGAGTCATGAGCGATGCGATGACCGTCACCGACGTCCCACCCGTCAACTCAACGCGTGCCGACGGCGGCAGTCGGCCGCTGCTCCGTCGCGACGTCCTCATCGGCCAGACCGGGCAGGGGGCGTTCCTGCGCACCGCCGACGACGCCTTCGCACTCAAGGGCTCCTCGGTCTACCGGTGGATCGTCACGCTCGCGCCGGCGCTGGACGGGACACGGACGGTCGCCGAGTTGTCCGGGGGCCTGTCGGACGGCCAGGCGCGCATGGTGCTGCAACTCGTCCAGGCGTTGTTCGACCGGGGGTTCGCCCGCGACGCGGCGGTGGCCCTGCCGTCGTCGCTCGACGCGGAGGTCCTGGATCGGTACCGCACCCAGATCCGCTACGTCCAGCACTTCGTCGACGATGCGCCGGGTCGCTTCGAGCAGTTCGTGCTCACCCGGACGCTCGTCCTCGGCAGCGGCGCCTTCGCCCAGGCCGTCGCCGAGACGCTGGTGCAGAACGGGGCGGCCCGGGTCGACCTCGTCGGGGTGGCTCCGGAGTCGCCGTCGGCCGGGACCACCTGGCTCTCCGACGAGCAGGCCATGGACCACCTGGGCGACTACGACGTCGTGGTCGCGGCCACGGAGGACTCGTCGCTGCAGCGCATCGACCAGCTGGCCCGGCTCACCCAGCAGCTGGACTTCCAGCTGCTGCCCGTCATCGCGGTCGGCGGCCGGGCCTACGTCGGCCCCGTCGTCGAGCCCGGTCCCGGACCTGGCTGGGCCTCCTACCTGCACAGCGTGAGCGGCAATCTCGAGCCGGCGGAGGCAGCGGCGCTGTGGCAGGCGGTCGCCGGCGCCGATCCGGTGGGCGACCGAGGGCTGGGCAGCCCGCAGCTGGCCGCCATGTTGGGCGGGATGATCGGCTTCGAGGTCTTCCGCCTCCGGACCGGGTGCCTGCCCGCCGAGACGCAGGGTGGCGTTGTGGTGCAGAACCTGCTCACCCTGGACAGCACGGTGGAGGGGCTGGCCCCGCACCCCGCCGACCCCCTGGTGCCGGCCCCGGTCGGGACGGTGGACGTGGCGTGGCTCCGAGGGGAGCTGGACGGCGTCGACCGGGGGCACGACGGCTCCGACACCGCCGCCGAGCGCGCCGAGGCCGAGGGATACGTGGACATGATCCGCCCGTACACCGGCTTCCTGCGGGAGTTCGTCGACCTGCCCATCGACCAGTCCCCGCTCAAGGTGGGGCGTCTGGAGGTCAGCAACATCCGCACGTCCCGGGGTGGCGCGCCCACTCGGGTCGTCGTCAGCGACTTCGACGTGCACACGCCGCTCAAGGCGCGCACGCGTGCCGTCCTGCGCGCCGCTCTGGCGCACGTGGACACATGGGGGATGCAGCCCCACCGGGTGCTCGACCAGATCCCGGAGGTGCCGGTCCCGGCCTTCGCCACCTGGACCGGGACCGCCACCGGAGGTGGCAGCGGGTACGCGGTCCCGGCGGTCGACCTGGTGACCGGTGAGTCGACCACCGTGCCGGCCGAGGTGGTCCACCCGCTCTCCAGGGCGAACGCGCGGGGCGCTGTCGAGAGCTCTCCGGCCGGCTCCGGCGCCGGGACGACGCTGCCCGACGCGGTCGTGGCGGCGCTGCTCAGCAGCGTCACCCACCGGGCACTGCGCGCGGTGGCCGCCGGGCGTGGCCCGGTCGCCCAGGTCGACGTGCACCGGCCGGGCGGCGGTGACCTGTTGCAGTTCCTGCTCAGCTCCGCCGGCCACCTCGACCTCGACCTGCGCGTGCTCGACATCAGCCTCGACGGGCTGGGGAGCACCGTCCTCGCCCACGTCGTGCGGGTCGGTGGCGAGCCGGCGTGGACGGCAGCGACCGACACCAGCCTGGAGCGTGCGCTGGTGGTGGCCCTGCGGGAGCTGGTCGGGCGCGAGCAGCTCCGCCGGGCGGTGGACGACCACGATGTCGACCACACGCCGCCCCTGGTCCAGGACCTGGACCCGCGGCGGCTCGTGCCGACGGCTCCGGGCGTGGCCCTGGACGACGCCACGTCCTCGTGCGCGGTGAGCGAGCTGCTGGCGGGCCTGTCCACGACCGGGCAGGTCCTGGTCACCGTCACCACCACGCCGGACCTGAGTGGAGCAGGCATCCACACCGCCCGGGTCATGGTGGCCGACGGCGTGCCCGGGTCGTGAGCTCGGCGAGCGGACCCGCTCGTCGGCAGCCCACCTGAGGAGGAAGGAGGAACGCCATGACCGGTGGCATCGCGCACGAGCTCCTGGACCTGGAGATCGAGACGTTCGAGGTGCTCGAGCTGGTCGACGTGGTCGAGGACATGGCCGCGTGGTCGAGCTGCTCGACGTCCAGCTGCTGTTCGACGTCCAGCTGCAGTTGCGGGAGCACCACGAGCTGCAGCTGTTCCAGCTGCGGATGAGCGAATGGCCGCAGGCCATTCCGTGAACGGCCTGCGGCCATTCGCGGTCGACGGCGGCGGAACTCGTCGCCACGATTCCATCGAGAGGAGGTGTGCCGTGGACCATTCCCTGAACGGGGAACTGCTGGAACTCGAGAGCGAGACATTCGAGGTCCTGGAGATCTCTGACGTGACAGAGGACATGGCTGCGTGGTCGAGCTGTTCGACCTCCAGCTGCTGTTCGACATCGAGTTCCAGCTGTGGCAGCACGACCAGTTGCAGTTGCAGCTGCAACTCGACCGCCAGTTGCGCCTGACGGCGCTGGTGCCCGGTCCGGCGACGGCGTCCGTGCACCGTTCCCACCCGTTTCCCACACGTCCTGAGAGGAGTGACACCTGATGAACACCGACAACATCGCCAACGAGCTCGTGCAGCTGGAGGCCGAGGTCTTCGAGGTCATGGACATCGCCGACACCGGCAACAACATGGACGGCGCGACCAGCACGTCCAGCTGTGCGTGCAGCACCACGAGCTGTTGCAGCTGCTCCACGTCGAGCTGCTGCGGCTGCACGTCGAGCAGTTGCGGCTCGACGAGCAGCTGCGCCTGATGCACAGCGGTCCTGCCAGCGTCCCTGCCCGAACCGAGAGGAGGTGAGGTCCATGGACGCCGACGACATCGGCAACGAGCTCGTGCAGCTGGAGGCCGAGGTCTTCGAGGTCATGGACATCGCCGACACCGGCAACGACATGGACGGCGCGACCAGCACGTCGAGCTGTGCGTGCAGCACCACGAGCTGTTGCAGCTGTTCCACGTCGGGCTGTTGCGGCTGTACGTCCAGCAGTTGTTCGTCCACCAGCAGCTGCGCCTGATCCCTGCAGGCGCGGCTGCTGGTGTCTCGGCCACTCCGCCCGGCATGACGGGCGGAAAGGGTGGGCCCCAGCACTCGGCGTGACGCCAGTTCACGCCGAGGTGGGGCCCACCCGGTCCCCACCGCGACGTCTACGCCGCAGTCGTCTCAGTCAAGGATACGAGGAGCCCGTTCGTGATCACGGAACAGTCCCACCGCCCGGTCGTCGGCGAGCGCGTGTGGAGCGCGGCGGTGCCCGTCGAGCCGGCTGCGCCCCGGCTGCACTACGAGGCCCTCGGCGTCGAGGACGTCCTGGACCGGGTGACCGGCCGGCGCCGGCTGACGCGGCTGGAGGAGACGGACGCGGACGTGGTCGTGTTCGTACGGGGGAGCGAGGCGCTGGTGGCGCCGCCGCTGCAGTTCCCTGGCGCCTGCCACCACTGCCTCGAACGCCGGTGGCAGCACCTGCGTGGGGAGGACGAGCGCAATGCGCTGGAGCGTGGGGTGCCCTTCACCCAGGTGGAGCCGCTCGGCCCCTTCCTGACCCCGCTGGCCCGCCGACGGGTCGAGGACGTGGTGCGAGCGGCACTGGTGTCCGGTGGCGGGGCGTGGCCGACCTCCGAGGCCGGCGCCCCCTACGTCTACGTGGTGGGGCTGACCTCGCTGCGGGTGGTGCGGCACGCGCTCGCGCAGGACGCCGAGTGCCCGCGCTGTGACCTGCTCGTGGAGGACACCGCCGAGGGGGCGCGGATCCAGTTCTCCTCACGGCCGAAGCCGCAGCCCGACGCCACCCGGCTGACCGGCATCCACGACTACCCACTGGACCTGGACACCTACAGCAACCCGGTGTGCGGCGTCCTGGGTTCCGTGGCCGGGCACGCCTTCGACAGCACCACCACCGCACCGGTCACCGGCTACACCAGGATCCGTGGCGACCACAGCCTGCACGAGTTCTTCTGGAGCGGGCACGCGGACAACTTCGCCGACAGCCACGTCCTCGGGGTGCTGGAGGGCCTGGAGCGGCACGCGGGTCTCCGCGAGCGCCGGATCCGGCCGACGGTCGTGGAGACCTACGCCAACGTGCGCGACCACGCGTTGGACCCCCGTTCGGTGGGGCTGTACCCGGACCGCTTCTACGAGCTGATCGGACCGCGCTTCACCGCGTTCAGCGAGGACCTGGAGATCCCCTGGGTGTGGGCCTGGTCGGTGCGACAGCAGCGTCCCCTGCTGGTGCCCCACGCGTTCGTCTACTACCTGCTGCGTGAGGACCGGCCCAACTTCGTCCAGGACTGCTCCAACGGCTGTGCCACGGGCAGCTGCCTGGAGGAGGCGACCCTCTACGGGCTGCTGGAGCTCCTCGAGCGCGACGCCTTCCTCCTGGCCTGGTACGGCAGGGCGTCCCTGCCGGAGATCGACGTGGACACGTGCCGATCCCGGGAGACGCGGATGATGGTCGACCGGCTCCGGCTGGTGGGGTACGACGTGCGGCTGTTCGACAACCGCATCGACTTCCCCGTCCCGACGGTCACGGCCGTCGCCGTCCGCCGGGACGGTGGGCTGGGCACGCTGTGCTTCGCGGCGGGGTCGTCGCTCGACCCGGAGGACGCGGTGCGGGCCGCGCTGTGCGAGATCGCCTCGTACGTGCCGAGCTTCCCGGAGCGGGTCGCCGAGAACCTCGACCTGGTGCGGGCCATGCAGACCGACTTCTACCAGGTCCGCGAGCTCAAGCACCATGCGCTGCTGTTCGGTGTGCCGGAGATGGCGCACCACGCGGACTTCCTGCTCGACCCGCCGGCCGGGGTGGTCAAGCGGTCCATGGCGGACACCTACCGCGACTGGGAGACCCAGCGCCCACGGACCGGCGACCTGCGCGACGACCTCGACTTCCTCCTCCGCGCCCTCGCCGACCGGGGGATGGACGTGATCGTCGCCGACCAGACGTCCGCCGAGGAGCGGGTCGTGGGGCTGAGCACGGTGGCCACGATCGTGCCCGGGCTGGTCCCCATCGACTTCGGCTGGACGATGCAGCGCGCGCTCACCATGCGCCGGCTGCGCACCGTCTTCCAGGAGGTCGGCTGGCGGGACGACGAGCTCGGCCAGGCCGAGCTGAACATGATCCCGCACCCCTTCCCCTGACCCCTCCCGCGGACCTCGTGCCCCAGTTCCTGCCCCCGCGACCGTCGACGTACCGGAGCCCCCGATGTCCCAGGTGAAGAGCTACATCCACGACATAGTGCGGCGCGCCCGAGTGCCGATGGAGCCCACCGACCACGTGGTCGACTGGATGGACCAGCCGCGCCGGCACAAGGTCTACCCGGGCCGGGTGCGGCTGGACCTGGCCGCCGGTGACGGGCCGGCAGGACGCACCCTCGAGCAGACCCTGGTCGAGGGGCCGGCTGAGGAGCGGCCCTTCACCCTCGACCTGCTCGGCCGCCTGCTGTGGAACTCCTACGCGGTCACCGGCCGCCGGCTGGCCATCCACCGCAACGACGACGTCCCGGCGCAGCCGACGTACACCCGGGCCACCTGGTCCAGGGCCACGGCCGGGGGCGGCGGGCTCTACCCGCTGGAGGTCTACTGGGCCGCAGGCCCCTCCGCCGGGGTGCTGCCGGGCCTCTACAACTACACCAGCGCTCACCACGGCCTCACCCGCATCGCGGTCGGGGACGTCACGGGCCGGGTGCGCGACGCGCTGCCCCCCGGGCACGAGCAGACCGACCAGTTCCTGCTCATCACGGTGAAGTTCTGGAAGAACGCCTTCAAGTACAACAGCTTCTGCCAGCACGTGGTGCAGACCGACGTCGGCACGCTGCTGGGGTCCTGGCGTCTGTGGGGGGCCGGCCACGGCCTGCCGGTCGCCCCGGCCTTCTGGTTCGACGAGCCCTGCCTGGACGACCTGCTGGGCATCGACGGCATGGCCGAGAGCGTCTTCGCGGTGGTCCCGCTGCCCTGGGTGCGGGCGGCCGGTGGCGCCCAGGAGACCTCCGCGGGGATCTTCCGTGGCCCGATCGACAACGTGGACGCCGAGCGCTCGAGGACGGTCGAGTCCTTCGAGTCCGTCGAGGCGATCCAGCGCGAGATGCTCGCGATCACGACGCCACCGGACCCGGTCGCCGAGCTGCCAGCGCCCCGGCGAGGCGTTCCCGGCGCACCCGGCGTCCCGCTGCCACCGCCCACCCGGCTCGACGTGCCGGTGAGCCGGGCACTGCACCAGCGGCGCAGCAGCTTCGGCCGCTTCGACGCCTCCACCCCGCTGTCGCAGGCGGACCTGCACGGCCTCCTGCGCGCCGGGGTGCACGGCGCCCGGTCCCTCGACGTGGAAGGGCGCAGCCCGCAGCCGCTCCTGGGCCAGACCGTCTTCGTCAACCACGTCGAGGACCTGGACCCGGGGGTCTACGACTACGACCCCGAGGACCGCGTGCTGCGACCGACGTACCTGGGCGAGGTCGGCGGGTTCTGCCAGCGCAACTACTTCCTGACGAACTACAACCTCGAGCAGGCGGCCGTCGTGCACGTCGTCCGCAGTCCGGTCACCGCGGTGATCGACGCGCTCGGCCCGCGGGGCTACCGGCTGCTCAACGCCAGCCTCGGCGCGATGTCGCAGCACGTGTACACCGCTGCGGCCGCGCTGGGGCTCGGCTGCGGTGCGGCGCTCGGGTTCGACAACGTCTCCTTTGCCGAGGTCATGGGCACCGCCTCGCTCGAGGGCTCGGACGACGACGAGTGGCCCCTGCTCATCCACATGCTCGGACACGAGGTCCGGCCCGGCGCGGAGCTCTGGGCGCGCCTCCCCGCACGCGAGGCACTCACGGAGGAACTGCGATGACCGTCCTGGACCGGCGCGCTGCCGTCGTCAACCCCGACTTCGTGACCCGGACCGCCGGGCTCCCGTACCGCGTGGTCGAGGGGCTGCACAGTCCCCGGGCGGCGGCCTGGGCGAGGCAGGTGGTCGAGCTCGACGGCTCGCTGGCCGCCACGGCGACCGAGCTGTCCGACGGGCTCCAGGAGGCCATCGGCGGCAACGACGACCCCAGGGTCCGCCGGGACCTCATCGCCCTCCGGCGGGACGTGCACAACCTCCGGGTGCCCCGTCGTCCCGAGTCGCTGGTCGCCTCCCTCGCGACGCTGGACGACGGGCTCGCCGCCCGGGCCCAGGCCTGGCTGGCGTGCGCCGCGCAGCGGGCGGAGCTGATCGTCCAGGGGCCGGGCCTGCTCTCCGCCGACCAGGCTGCGGCCCGGGCCCACCTGACCCAGATCGCGCAGGACGGGCGCTTCCAGCGTGGCCTGATGGTCGCCTCCCCGGACCTGGACGCGCAGCTGGCCGATCTGCTCCAGGCGGGCGACGGCCGGCTCTCCAAGCGGGCTCGGCGCCAGGAACGTTCGCTGGTCCGGTACGTCTACCGGACGGCGTGCAAGACGAGCCCGTTCAGCTCCCTCACGTCGGTCGCGCTGGGCACCTTCACGTCAGGGACCGACGAGGTCATCACGTCGGAGGGCTCCCTGCAGGACCTGGTCGGGCACGTCCGGCTCAACATCGGCGTCCTCCCGCGTCTGGTGGAGGCGATCCGGCGGCACGACCAGCACAAGCTCGACCTGCCGGTGCAGCTGGTCTCCGGCTGGCGGCGGCACGCCTCCCGGGTCCGGTACGTCCGCCGGCAGCGCAGCGTGGGCGACCCGGATGCCGCGGTCACCATCGACACGATGCAGGACCAGCTGTTCTTCCTGTCCTCGGGCGCCTTCATGACGACGCTGCTGGAGCTGTTCACCGAGGTGCCGGCGATGCCCCTCGGCGAGGTCCGCACCGAGCTGGAACGGCGTCTGCACGGGCGGGTCACGGCCGAGGACGTCGTCCGCTTCGTCGACACCCTGGTCCGGCTGGACCTGCTGGTCGTGCCGGAACTGCGGGTGGACCTGCACGCCGACGACCCGGTGGCGGCCTTCCAGCAGGGCCTGCGGGCGCTGCACCTGCCGTGGACCGCAGACCTGCTCGCGGCCCTGGACCGGGTGCGTGCGCTGACCGCCGAGTTCGGGTCGGCGACACCGGCGAGGCGCCGGGTGCTGGTCTCCCTGGTGCGGTCGGAGCTGACCCAGCAGCTCCGCGACCTCGGGGCGGAGGACCTGGAGGTGCCCCGGGCGCTGCTCTACGAGGACACCTCCCCGCGGGGGCTGGTCACCCGCGCCTCGGCCGAGGTGTTCACCGACCGGTTCGCCCCGGACCTGGAGCGCATCTCCCGCATCCTGCCGTGCTTCGACGCGCTGCTGCCCCAGCGGCACCTGCTGCGGGCGTTCTTCCGCATCCGGTTCGGCACGGCCGGGGTGTGCCACGACCTGATCAAGTTCGTGCACGACTTCCACCTGGACATCTTCGACGAGTACCTCAAGACCTCGGTCGGACAGGGCGGTCCGGACGACGACGGGATGCCGGCCCCCCTGCCGAACTGGCTCGACATCCCCGAGGTCGCCCAGCTGGACCGGGGCCGGCGGGAGCTGGTCCTGGCGATGCGCGAGGCCTACGCCGGGCACGAGGAGTCCGATCCCGAGCTGGTCCTGCCGTCGGGCTTCTTCGAGCGCGTCGCGGCCGCGCTGCCGGCGGACATCGAGGAGCTCGACCCGCGCAGCTTCTTCGCCCAGTTCGCCGGGGCGGGCCCGGACGCCCGGCTGGTCATGAACCGCACCTACACCGGGCTGACGCTGCTGTTCTCCCGCTTCGCGCACTGCCTGGACGAGGCCGCCGAGGAGCGGGAGAGCGTCGTCCGGCGGTTGCGCGAGCACCTCCTGGACCTGCAGCCGGAGGGGGCGGTCTTCGCCGAGATGACCGGTGGCATCGACACCTCCAACCTCAACCTGCACCCGGCTGTGACGCCCTACGAGCTCGTCTCCCCCGGGGACTCCAGCTCGCGGCCGCGAGCCGAGCAGATCAACGTCGACGAACTGCAGGTCCGGCACGACCCGGACACCGACACGGTGCAGCTGTTCGAACCGCGGCTGGGCAAGCGGGTGATCCCCGTCTACCTCGGCTTCCTCATGCCGTTCGCGCTCTCCGACGTCCAGCGGACCCTGCTGCTGTTCTCCTTCCAGCGGATGGCCCAGCTCGACCTGTGGACCGGGACCGACAAGCCCCTGGGGGACCGGGAGATCGCCTCGCACCCGAGGGTGCGGCACGGGGACGTCGTCCTGGTCCGCAAGACGTGGAAGACCGACCCCCGCCGGCTGCCCCAGCCGACCGGTCTGAGCGACGCCGAGTGGTACCTGGAGTGGCAGCGCTGGCGCAGCCGGCACGACGTGCCCCGGCACGTCTTCGCCACCCTGTCCGCCGGCGGCGAGGTCGAGCAGGAACCCGACCACGGTCCCGACGCCCACGACGTGGCGAAGCCCGGCGCGACGCGCGGCAAGCCGCAGTACGTCGACTTCGAGAGCCACTACTGCCTGGCGCTGCTCAAGGAGATGGTCCAGCAGGGGGCGTCGCGGCTGGTGCTCACCGAGATGCTGCCTGGCCCGGGCGACCTGTGGGTCGACTCGCCGGACGGCGCGCACGTGTCCGAACAGACCATCGAGATGACGTTCACGCGGAGGGCATGACATGACGCTGACGACGGACCTGGCCGCTCAGGACGACCGGGCGGCCGAGCCGCGGGTCGACCCGGGCTGGGTGGCGCTCCACGTGTACTACAGCAGCAACTCCAACCCGCTGCTCGAGGAGATGGTCAAGCCGCTGGTCGACCGGCTCCGGTCCCAGGGGCTGATCGACGGCTGGTTCTTCATCCGGTACTGGATGGAGGGCCCGCACATCCGGTTGCGGCTGCACCCCCGCGACCCGGCCGACCGGGAGCTCGTCCTGGCCCTGGCCGGGGAGGCGGTGGGGGCCTACATGCGCCATCGGCCGGCGCTGTACCGGCTGGACCCGCAGGTGCTCGGTCCGCTGTACAAGGACATGTTCCTGATGGAGTACACCGAGGAGGACTGGACCCGGACGTACGGCGAGAACGGCACCATGCCGATGCAGGACACCAACACCTGGGACCTGCGGGACTACGAGCCGGAGTACGTGAAGTACGGCGGGCCGCGCGGCGTCCGGATCGCGGAGGGCCACTTCGAGCGCTCCAGCGACCTGGTCCTGGAGCTGGTCGCGTCCACGAACATGCACGTCCGCAACATCGTGTTCGGGCTCGCCGTGCAGGTGATGACCGTGACCACGGCCGTCTTCCTCGGGGAGCGGGCGGAGATGGCGTCCTTCCTGCGCATGTACCAGCGGGTCTGGGAGGGCACCTTCCTGCCGCAGGACAGTGCGACCAGGGACGGGTTCGAGAGCAACTACCTGGCCATGGCGCCGGCGCTGGCAGAGCGGCTGGGGACCCTGCAGGCAGCGGTGGCCGGCGAGGACGCCTCCCGGCTCTCCGGCTTCCTGCGGCCCTGGTACGAGCACTGCACCGACCTGCGGGCACAGGTCGCGGACGCTTGCGCCAGGGGCGAGCTGGTCTTCCCCACCGACTACGGCCGCGGGGACCGGGTGACCAGCCGCGACCTGCCGACGTGCCTGCGCTCGCTGCTGGTCCCGTTCCTGCACATGACGAACAACCGGCTGGGCGTCTCGATCGTCGACGAGGTGTACCTCGCCCACCTGCTCGCCCGCACGATGGACGCGGCCGAGCAGTGACCATCGACCAGCAGGAGGTCGGCCACCTCGCCGACGCCGACGAGGTCGTCCCGCCCCGGTTGCACCCGGCCGTCCAGGTCAGCCCGCCGGTGCTCCGGTCGGGACGCCCCGTCCACGTGCTCAAGGACACCCGGGTCGGGGGGCTCTACCGGGTCGGTGAGCGAGAGGCGTTCATCGCCGGCCGCCTCGACGGGGTGCGCACCCTGGGCCAGATCGACGCCGAGTACCGCCGGCAGTTCCACCGGGCGCTGGGCCCGGACTCGTGGCGGCAGATCTTCACCCTGCTGGGGGCCCGCTCGCTGCTGGACGACGGCCGGGCCGACGCGATCGTGCTGGACCAGCTCCGCACGTCCGCCCGGCGCCTGGAACGCGAGCAGTACGGCCTGCTCAGCCGCCGGTGGTCCGTCGCCGACCCGAGCCCGTTCCTGGACGCGGTGGTGCGGCGACTGCCGGTCCTGACCCGGCGTCCGACGGTGGCCGCCCTGTCGGTGCTGGTCACCGTCATGGCCGTGCACGTCCTGGTCTCCTGGCCTGGTCTGTGGCGGGACTACCAGGAGACCTGGCGGGAGCACACCGCCTACGGCCTGGCCTCCCTGGCGGTCGTCGTCCTCTCCCTCCTGGTCCACGAGCTCTGCCACGGGCTCGCGACGCATGCGCTGGGCGGCAGCTGCCGGGAGATGGGGCTGGCCTGGCGGTTCCCGCTGGTGACGCTCTACAGCCGGGTGGACGACGTCACCTTCATGCCGACGCGCGCGCAGCGGGTCACCGTGAGCCTCATCGGGGTGGTCGGCCAGCTGGTCGTCCTGCTGCCCTTCTGGGTGGTCGTGCTGGTGGCCGAGGGTGGGCCGGTGCGGCACCTGGCGGTCAGCGTGGTGGTGACCGGCACGATGGCGTCGCTGGTGAACCTGGTGCCCTTCCTGCACCTGGACGGCGAGAAGGCGCTCAGCCACGGCCTCGGCCTGTGGGACATCAGCACCGAGACCGCGTTCCACGCCCGCCGGCTCCTCAGCCGTCCGGGAGACCGGGCGCCGTCCCTGGCCTCGCGCGGCCAGCGGACGGCGATGGCCGCCTACGGAGCCGCGGTGGTCCTCGTCGGTGGTGCGCTGCTGCTGTGGACGGCGTTGCGCTGGTACGACCTGGTCGGCAGTTCGCTGTCCACTCTGCAGCTGGTGCTGCAGGCGGCCGTCGTGCTGCTGGTCTGGTCCGCGATCGCCGGGCTCCGGCTCCGGGGACGACGGACGCCGGCGACCGCCGGCCGGCACGCCGGCGAGGGCCGGCCGTGACCGCGGTGGCGGGGCCCAGGGTCGAGGTGCCCGCGGAGAGCCGGGTGGACGAGGCCCTCCCGTGGCGGCTGGCGGGCCTGGAGGCCGGCGAACAGGTGGAGGTGGGCCTGCAGGCGGAGGACGGCGACCTGGTCACCTGGTGCTCCCGGGCGTGGTTCACCGTGGCCGAGGACGGCACCGTCGACGCGGCACGGCAGGGCCCGGACCGGGGCTCCTACGACGGGATCGACACCACCGGGCTGCTCTGGGCGCTCACGACGGGGGAGCGCAGCCTGCCGCCCGCCTTCTTCCGGAAGGGCAGGCCGACGCCGATCAGCTACCGACTGGAGGTCCGCAGGGACGGCGACGTCGTCGCCACCGCCGGCTTCCTCCGGCACTTCGGCTCCGACACGGTGGTCGGCGAACCGCTCTCGCTCCCCGACCCGGTCGGCACCCTGATGCGCGCGCGCACCGGTGCACCAGCGCCCGGGGTGCTGTTGTGGTCGGGGTCGGACGGCGGCCAGCTCGACCACGCCGCCATGCTCCTCGCCGCCCAGGGCTACACGGTGCTGTCGCTGGCCCTGTTCGGCGTCGAGGACCGGCCGAAGGGGCTGGAGCGGATCGATCTGGGGTACGTCGACGCGGCGATCACCTGGCTGCTGGACCACGAGAGCACGGTCGGGGACGAGGTGGCCCTGGTGAGCCTCTCCCGCGGGGCGGAGCTGGCGCTGCAGGTGGCCGCGGACGACCCCAGGGTCGGTGCCGTGGTCGCCGGTGCTCCGTCGTCGGTGCGACAGCCGGGGATCAAGCCGAACTCGATGGACTTCTCACTGCCCGCGTGGGAGCGGGACGGCGAGCCGCTGCCGTTCCTGGCGAGCAGCGTGAAGCCGCGGGACTGGCTCGGGGTGATGGGCGCGTTCGTCCGGCGGCGCCCGATGCGTCAGGTGGAGGGCTTCCGGCGGCGGATGCGGGACGCCGCGCTGGTCCAGCAGGCGTCGATCGAGGTGGAGCGCTGTCGTGGTCCACTGATGCTCCTGGCCGGCGAGGAGGACCAGCTGTGGCCGTCCGGTGAGTACGTCGATCGCATCGAGCAGCGGCTGGCCGACCACGGGTGGGCCGGCCGGCTGGAGGTCGTCCGGAGCCCGGGCGTGGGCCACTTCGTCTGCTTCCCCTACGCGCTGCCCTCGCTCCCGCCGATGACCGCCATCGCCCCGTCGGCGTCCTTCAGCATCGACTTCGGCGGGTCGCCGGCGGCGCACGCGGCAGCAGCCGGGGCAAACTGGCACCGTCAGCTCGACTTCCTGGGGAGCTGGGCGCACCAGGTCTCCCCGACGCCGGTGACCTCGAGGGAAGGGCGGCCACGATGACGGCAGCGGTGGAGTGCGCGGGGGTCGGCAAGACCTTCGCCGGGGGGCAGGTGGCCCTGCGCGACGTGGACCTGGTGATCCCGGCAGGCACGGTGCACGGCCTGGTCGGCCAGAACGGGGCGGGCAAGACCACGCTGATGAAGATCCTGACGGGCACGGTGGTCGCGACCGCCGGCCAGACGCGGGTGCTGGGGCGGCCGGCGGGCCATGCCACGGTGGCCGCCCGGGTGGGGTCGCTCATCGAGGAGCCGGCCTTCTACCCCTACCTCAGCGGGCGCCAGAACCTCGAGGTGCTGGGCCGGTACTTCGGCGTCGGGGCGGCGGAGGTCGATCAGCGGCTGGACCAGGTGGGGCTGGGTGAGCGCGCGTCCTCGCCGTTCGGCGGCTACTCGCTGGGGATGAAGCAGCGACTGGGCATCGCCGCGGCGCTGCTGGGGGACCCGGAGCTGCTGGTGCTCGACGAGCCGACCAACGGCCTGGACCCGCACGCCATCGTCCAGCTGCGGGAGCTGATCGCCCAGCTGCGCGTCGACGGCCGCACCGTGCTGGTCTCCAGTCACCTGCTCGCCGAGGTGGAGCAGATGTGCGAGATGGTGACGATCATCCACGAGGGGGCCGTCATCCAGGAGGGCACCGTGAGCCAGATCCGGTCGATGCTGAGCCCCGGCAGCCACCTGGTCGTCGAGGTCGACGACGCGGGATCGGCGACGACCGTGCTCAGCGGCCTGCCCGGTCTCGTCGACGTCCAGCAGGTGGCACCGGGCACCCTCGTGGTGCAGGCCGGCGACGTCTCACCGGGCGAGATCACCCGCGCCCTGGTGCGCGCCGATGTCGCGGTGCTGGCCGTGCACGAGCAGGAGACCTCTCTGGAGGACCTGTACCTCGAACTGACGCGGGGGACCACCTCCGGGCAGGCGATCAAGGCCAGGAGAACGTGATGGTGCTGGAGACCCGGACGACGACGTCGGGCACGACCCGGGCCGCGGCGAGGACCGGCTTCCTGAGGTGCCTGGGCGCCGAGCTGTTCAGCGCCCGCCGGCGACCGGGGGTGCGGATCGCAGCCCTGCTCTGGGGGCTGCAGATCGCCGTCTTCGCCTACGCGGCGCAGTACCTGGTGTACCGGTCGATGGGCGAGGACCTCGAGGCCGGGCAGTCGGCCGCGATGCTGGCCGCCATGCAGCCCGAGCAGCTGGGCGCGTATGCCGCGGCGTCGGTGCCGGGGTACGGCATCCCGGTGTTCGTCGTGCTGGGCGCCCTCGTCGCCGCGGGGGACTACCGCTGGGGGGTCCTGCGGGCGATCCTCGTCCGGTTCCCCGCCCGGGGGACCCTGCTGGCCGCGCGCTGGGTCTGTCTCCAGGTGCTCACCCTGGTGCTCAACGTGGTCGGGTTCCTGGTGGCGCTGGTGGGGACGGCCGCCGTCGCGGTCAGCGAGGGTGGCTCGCCGACCGTGCCTTCCCTGGGCTCGGTCGTCGTCCCGTTCCTGACCAGCTGGCTGATCATGGTCGGGTACTCCACGGTGGGCTTCACACTCGGCATCGTGCTGCGCAGCGTCATGGCCGCTGCGCTGTGCGCGCTGGGTTGGCTGGTGGCCGTGGAACTGCTGTTGATCGGCTCGCTGGCCGGTGCCATGCGCGGCTTCGAGCTGCTCCAGCACGTCCTGCTGACGGCGAACGCGGGCTCGCTCGTCAGCGCGCTGGCCAACACCGACCGGGTCGCCGGGACGGGGCTCCCGGGCCTCGCCTCGGTCAACGGCCCGGGTCTGGCGGCTCTCGTCGTCCTGGCGTGGACCGTCGTGGGACTGGTGACGTCGATCGTGGTCTTCCGGCGCCGCGACGTGCCCTGACCCGTTCCTGCGCCGGGCGGGCAGCCGCTCGGCGCCGGCGCACTCCGCTCACCGGCGAGGTGGCCCGGGTGCGTGTCCACAGGGCGCCCCGCGAGACCGATCCGTCCCCTCACAGTCACGGGACTCAATCGTCCGATGGCTGGTCAACGGGGGTGTCGTGCCGGCTCCGAGCAGTGCTGTCGACCTCGTCGACGGCGAGGTCCGCGAGCTCATCCGCAGGCGAGGTCTCGACCCGTTCACCGATCCGGCACCCGTGCGGCTGCTGGTCCGTGACGTCGTCGCCGACTACGCCGAGCGGTCGCTGTCCTCCGCGCTGCCGCCGGTCGGTGACCCCGAGGGTGTGGCCCGTGACGTGCTCGACCGGGTGGCCGGGTACGGGCCCCTGCAGCGGTGGCTGGACGACCCCGAGGTCGAGGAGATCTGGGTCAACGAGCCGGGCCGGGTGTTCGTCGCCCGCCGTGGGCGCAGTGAGCTGACGACGACGATCCTGGGCGCCGGGCAGCTGGCGGACCTGGTCGAGCGGATGCTGCGCAGCTCGGGCCGGCGGATCGACATGTCCACCCCGTTCGTCGACGCGATGCTGCCCGACGGTTCGCGGCTCCACGTCGTCATCCCGGACGTGACCCGCCGGGTCATGGCGGTCAACATCCGGGAGTTCGTGCTCCAGGCGCACTCGCTCGACGAGCTGGTGGCGCTGGGCACGCTGACCTCGCAGGTGGCCCGCTTCCTGGAGGCCTCGGTCGCCGCGGGGCTCAACATCCTGGTCTCCGGTGGCACCCAGGCCGGCAAGACCACGATGCTGAACTGCCTGTGCGCGGCGGTCCCGGCCCGCGAGCGGGTGGTCACCTGTGAAGAGGTCTTCGAGCTCCGGAGCCCGCCCTCGCTGCGCATCATCGCTACTCGAACGAGTGCTCCGGCCCTGGGAAGGCGCCCTGGCGGACCTCGGTTGCGTACTCCTGGGCGGCCTTGAGCAGCTCGCCGCGCAGGTCGGCGTACTTCTTCACGAACTTCGGCACCCGTCCGGAGGTCATCCCGGCCATGTCCGGCCAGACGAGCACCTGGGCGTCGCAGTCCGGTCCGGCCCCGATGCCGATCGTGGGGATGGCCAGCTCCTTGGTGACCTGCCCGGCGATCTCGGCCGGCACCATCTCCATGACGACGGCGAACGCGCCGGCGTCCTGCACCGCGTGGGCGTCGCCGAGCAGCTGCTCGGCCCCGGCGCCGCGGCCCTGCACCCGGAAACCGCCCAGGGCGTGCTCGCTCTGCGGGGTGAAGCCGATGTGCGCCATCACCGGGATGCCGGCCTCGGTCAGCAGCCGGATCTGCGGCGCCACCCGGACGCCGCCCTCCAGCTTGACCGCCTGGGCGCCGCCCTCCTTCATCATCCGCACCGCGGTGTCGAAGGCCTGCTGCGGACCGGACTCGTAGCTGCCGAACGGCAGGTCGGCGACGATGAGCGAGCGCTTGGTGGAGCGGGTGACCGCCCGGGTCATCAGCAGCAGGTCCTCCACCGTCACCTGCACGGTCGAGGTGTGCCCCAGGACGACGTTGCCCGCGGAGTCACCGACCAGCAGCACCGGGATGCCGGCCTCCTCGAACACCGCCGCCGCGTAGGTGTCGTAGGCGGTGAGCATCGCCCACTTCTCACCGCGCTCCTTGGCCTGCTGCAGGTGGTGCACGCGGACCCGGGCGGTGGTGGTGCCGCCGTAGAGGGGGGACTCGGTCATCGGGCCGCTCCTTCGCGGACGCTGGGCAGGCTCTCCCGCCAGCGGTTGGTGATCGGCAGCCGGCGGTCCCGGCCGAACGCCTTGAGCGAGATCTTGGTGCCCGGTGCGGACTGGCGGCGCTTGAACTCCGCCAGGTCGACCAGCCGCAGCACCCGGGCCACCACCTCGGGGTCGTGGCCGCGCTCGAGCAGCTGGGCCAGCCCCAGGTCACGGTCGACGTAGTCGGCGATGACGGCGTCCAGCTCCTCGTAGGAGGGCAGCGAGTCGCTGTCCTGCTGCCCGGGGGCGAGCTCGGCCGACGGCGGCTTGTCGATGGAGTTCTGCGGGATCGGCTCCACCTGGCCGCGGTCCCGGGCGTGGGCGTTGCGCCACCGGGCGAGGTCCCAGACGAGGGTCTTCAGCACGTCCTTGATCGGGGCGAAGCCACCGGCCGCGTCGCCGTAGAGCGTGGAGTAGCCGACGGCGACCTCGCTCTTGTTGCTGGTGGCCAGCAGCAGGTGGCCGTGCTGGTTGGACAGCCCCATCAGCAGCGTCCCGCGCACCCGGGCCTGGACGTTCTCCGCGGCGACGCCGGACAGCTCCACCGCCTCCTCGAACGCCGTCACGACCGGGGCGATCGGGACGACGGAGTAGTGCATGCCCAGGCGCTCCGCCGAGTCCGCGGCGTCGGCCAGGGAGTGCTCGCTGGACCACCGCGAGGGCAGCCCGACGCCGACCACCCGGTCGGCGCCGAGGGCGTCGACGGCGAGCGCGGCCACCACCGCCGAGTCGATGCCGCCGGACATGCCGAGCACCACCGAGGGCATGCCGTTCTTGTCGATGAAGTCGCGCAGCCCCAGTACCAGGGCCCGCCAGACCTCCTCGCAGTCGCTCAGCGGCTCGGCCACCGTGCCCGGCTGCGCCGGGTAGGCGGCCACCGGCTGCTCGGACACCAGGTGCCGGGTGACCGTCATCGGGCCGATCCGGCCCTCCCGTCGCACCGGGACGGCCGCCGGGTCCACCGTCAGGTCGACGGTGAGCAGGTGCTCGACGAACTGCGGGGCGCGGGCGAGCAGCTCGCCGGCGGCGGAGACGGCCAGCGAGTCGCCGTCGAAGACCAGCTCATCCTGGCCGCCCACCTGGTTGCAGTAGACGATCGGGGCGTTCGCCTCCGCGGCGCGGCGCTGGACCAGCGGCAGCCGCAGGTCGTCCTTGGCGCGCTCGTAGGGGGAGGCGTTGGGGGAGACGACGAGGTCGACGCCGGCCTGCCCGGCCACCCCGCACGGGCCGCCCTCGACCCACAGGTCCTCGCAGACGGTCAGCGCGACGTCGACGCCGTGCAGCCGCACGATCGGCAGCTCGGTGCCGGGCACGAAGTAGCGGGCCTCGTCGAAGACGCCGTAGTTGGGCAGGTGGCGCTTGTGGTACCGGGCCACGACCTCCCCGCCGTGCAGCAGGGCCGCGGCGTTGCGCGGGGCACCGCGGCGGGGGTTGGCGTCGCCGGGGGCGTCGTCGGCGTCGGTCGGGATCTCGTCCACCGGGGCGGGGCCGGCCCCCTCGGTGTGCGCCAGGTAGCCGACGACGACGGCGGTGCCGCCCAGGCCCTGCTCGGCCAGCGTGCCCGCCAGCTCGACCAGCGTCTGCTCGCTGGCCCGGGCGAAGGACTCGCGGAGCACCAGGTCCTCGGCCGGGTAGCCGGTCAGCGTCATCTCCGGGAACACCACGAGGTGGGCATCGCGGCCGGCCGCCCGCCGGGTCCACTCGACGACCAGCTCCGCGTTGCCCGCGAGGTCGCCGACCCGGGTGTCGACCTGGGCCAGGGCCACCCGCAACTGCCGCGCCGACTCCGCCGTCCGTTGCTGATCACTCACACCGGAGAGTGTGGTCGCCGCGCCGCCCGGTCGCCCAGGTGGGGACTCCCCGGGCCGGTGTGGTTCACGCCACATGCGCGGCAGCGTGTGACCGGTCCGGGGTGCCAGTTCCGCCCGGCCCCTCCGAGGGGGCAGGCTGGGGCCCACGTAACACCGCTGTCACGACGGGAGTGGAGCATGGCGAGCATGGACCGCCAGCAGGAGTTCGTCCTGCGCACCCTGGAGGAGCGCGACATCCGCTTCGTGCGGCTGTGGTTCACCGACGTCTCCGGCTACCTCAAGGCCGTCGCGGTGGCCCCGGCCGAGATCGAGGCTGCGTTCGCGGAGGGCATCGGCTTCGACGGCTCGGCGATCGAGGGCTTCGCCCGGGTCTACGAGTCCGACATGCTGGCCAAGCCCGACCCGGGCACCTTCCAGGTCATGCCGGGCTCGCGCGGGCAGGCCAGCGAGACCGCGCGGATGTTCTGCGACATCACGCTGCCCGACGGTTCGCCTGCCTGGGCCGACCCGCGGCACGTGCTGCGGCGGGCGCTGAGCAAGGCCGCCGACATGGGGTTCACCTTCTACACCCACCCCGAGATCGAGTTCTTCCTGCTCAAGGACCTGCCCAGCGACGGCACGCCCCCCGAGCCGGCCGACGTCGGCGGCTACTTCGACCTCTCCACGCACAACGTGGCGCACGACTTCCGTCGGGAGGCGGTCTTCGCGCTGGAGGCGATGGGCATCTCGGTGGAGTTCAGCCACCACGAGGTCGCCCCCGGCCAGCAGGAGATCGACCTGCGGTACGCCGACGCGCTGTCGATGGCCGACAACATCATGACGCTGCGGCACGTCGTCCGGGAGGTGGCGCTGGCCCAGGGCGTGCACGCGACCTTCATGCCCAAGCCCTTCACCGAGCTGGCCGGCTCGGCGATGCACACCCACCTGTCGCTGTTCGAGGGCGACCGCAACGCCTTCCACGACCCGGCCGACCCGATGCGGCTGTCGACCACCGGCAAGCAGTTCATCGCCGGGCTGCTCACCCACGCCCGGGAGATGACCGCAATCACCAACCAGACGGTCAACTCCTACCGGCGGCTGCTGGCCGGCACCGAGGCACCCACGGCGGCGACCTGGGGCCGGGCCAACCGGTCGGCGCTGGTGCGGCTGCCCTCCTACAAGCCGAACAAGGGCAACTCCGCCCGGGTCGAGGTCCGCTCGCCGGACTCGGCGTGCAACCCCTACCTCACCTTCGCGGTGCTGCTGGCCGCCGGCCTGCGCGGCATCGAGAAGGGCTACGAGCTGCCGCCCGAAGCCGAGGACGACGTCTGGTCGCTCACCGACACCGAGCGGCGGGCGGCCGGGTACGAGGACCTGCCGGTCTCCCTCGGTGAGGCGCTCACCGCGATGCAGGGCAGCGAGCTCGTCGCCGAGACCCTGGGGGAGCACGTCTTCGACTTCTTCCTGCGCAACAAGTGGGAGGAGTTCAACTCCTACCGGCAGAACGTCACCCCCTTCGAGCTCAAGCGCTACCTCCCCGGCTTGTAGAAGGACCCCCTCGCCCCCCAGGCCTCGCAAGCTCGGCCGGGTCCCTGCGAGGGGGCCGTTCCAGTCCAGACCTGACGGCGCTCACTACGCTGCGAACATGGCCCGTCTGCTCGTCGTCGTCCCCTCTGACACCGACCCGCCGACCCGGCTGGGGGAGTGGTTGCGGGAGGCCGGGCTGGAGCTCGACGAGCGGCGGCTGTCCGGCGGTGAGCCGCTGCCGGCGGACCTGACCGGGTTCGACGGGCTGCTGGTGATGGGCGGCCCGCAGTCGTCGCTGGACGACGAGCAGACCTCCCCGGAGCTGGTCGGCGTGCGGCACCTGCTGGCCCAGGCGGTCGCGGCCGACGTGCCGACCCTGGCGATCTGCCTGGGTGCCCAGCTGCTGGCCCAGGTCGGCGGCGGCAGCACCCAGGTCGGCGCCGACGGTCCGGAGGTGGGGGCGACGCTGGTGGCCAAGCGGGACGCCGCGGACGCCGACCCGCTGTTCGCGCCGCTGCCGCTGTCGCCGGATGTGCTCCAGTGGCACCACGACGAGATCGACCGGCTGCCGGCCGGCGCGACCCTGCTGGCCAGCAACCCGCGGTACCAGCACCAGGCCTACCGGGTCGGTGAGCACGTCTACGGCCTGCAGTTCCACATCGAGACCGACCCGGCGCTGGTGCGGCAGTGGGCCGACGGCGATGCGGTCGGGGTGGCCAGCAGCGGCCTGGACGTCGAGACCATCTGCGCCCGCGCGACCGCCGTGCACCCGGACCTCGCCGAGGTCTGGGCGCCCTTCGCGGCCCGGTTCGCCGACCTGGTGCGCGCTCGCGCCACCACCGGGGGCTGACGGTGGCGGCCGCTCCGCAGCTCGACGACGAGGTGCCCCGCCGCGCCGTCGTCCGGCTGGTGCGCTTCGGCTTCGACGACGGCGCCCGGGTGGCCCGGCTGCTGGCCTCCCCGGAGCTGGGCCTGTGGGACCTGGAGCGCAACGAGCCGGCCGACCCCGAGGCCGCGCCGGTGGTCTCTGCGCTGGCCCGCGCCGGGGACCCGGACCTCGCCGTCCGCTCGCTGGCCCGGCTGGTGGAGGCCCTCGACGCCGCCGACTCCGACGGCGAGCTCGCCGCCGCCCTGCTGGCCCGGCTGCGCGGCTCGTCGACGGTCCGCTCCCGGCTGCTCGCCGTGCTGGGTGCCTCTGCCGGTCTCGCCGACCACCTGGCCGCCCACCCGACGGACTGGGTGGTGCTGGACACCGAGGACCGCACCGCCCGCCCCAGCCCGCAGGAGCTCGAGCAGCAGCTGCTCTTCGCCGTCGGGGCCGACCCGCACGACCCGCCGTGGGGAGTGCGGCTGGGCACCGCCGCGCCCGACGCCGACCCCGCCCGGGTCCGCGACCTCCGGCACGCCCACCTGCGCGCCGTCCTCTCGCTGGCCGGCCGCGACCTCGGCGACGGGCTGCCCGCCGACGAGGTGGCCGCCGAGCTGTCGGACATCGCCGGAGCCGTGCTCACCGCCGGCCTCGCCCTGGCCCTCGCCGAGCAGCCGGCCGACGCCACCCCGTGCCGGCTGGCCGTCATCGCGCTGGGCAAGTGCGGTGGCCGGGAGCTGAACTACGTGAGCGACGTCGACGTGGTCTTCGTGGCCGAGCCCGTCGAGGGGGAGGACGACGCCGCGGCGACGGCCAGCGCGGCGCGGGTGGCCAGTGCGCTGATGCGGATCTGCGGGCAGGCCGCCTGGGAGGTGGACGCGGCGCTGCGCCCGGACGGCAAGGCCGGTGCGCTGGTGCGCACGGTGGCCGGGCACCGCGCCTACTACGACCAGTGGGCCAGCACCTGGGAGTTCCAGGCCCTGCTCAAGATGCGGCCGGTGGCCGGGGACCCCGACCTGGGCCGGGAGTACGTGGACGAGATCTGGCCACTGGTCTGGAAGGCCGGGGACCGCCCCGGCTTCGTCGCGGAGATCCAGGCGATGCGCCGCCGGGTGGAGCAGAACATCCCGGCCGCCCAGGCCGAGCGGCAGCTCAAGCTCGGCCGCGGTGGGCTCCGCGACGTCGAGTTCAGCGTCCAGCTGCTGCAGCTGGTGCACGGCCGCGCCGACGTCTCGCTGCGCGCCGGCGGCACGATCCCCGCGCTGACCGTCCTCGGTGCCGGTGGGTACATCGGGCGGGAGGACGCCGCCACGCTGATCGCCTCCTACCGCTTCCTGCGCACCGTCGAGCACCGGCTGCAGCTGCTGCGGCTGCGGCGCACCCACCTGCTCCCGGTCGCCGGTGACCAGCTGCGCTGGCTGGCCCGCTCGCTGGGCTACAAGCCCGACGACCGCGGCGACTCGGTCGCCGTCCTGCAGGCGGAGCTGGGGCTGCACACCCGGGTGGTGCGCCGGCTGCACGAGAAGCTCTTCTACCGGCCGCTGCTGTCCTCGGTCGCCCGGGTGCCGGGTGAGCAGCTGCAGCTGGGCCCGAAGGCAGCGGGGGAGTGGCTGCGCGCGCTCGGCTTCGCGGACTCCGACGGCGCGCTGCGGCACCTCACCGCGCTCACCGGTGGACTGAGCCGGTCGGCATCGATGCAGCGCTACCTGCTGCCGGTGCTGCTGCAGACCTTCGCCTCCTGCGCCGACCCCGACGCCGGGCTGCTCGCCTACCGCAAGGTCAGCGAGGCGCTGGGCAACGACCAGTGGTTCTTGCGGCTGCTGCGGGACGAGGGGCAGGCCGCCGAGCGGCTGGCCGTGCTGCTGGGCTCCAGCCAGTACGTCGCCGGCCTGCTGACCCGGACGCCGGAGGCGATGCGGATCCTCGCCGACGACGCCCAGCTGGAGCCCCGCAGCGCCGACGCGCTCACCTCGGCGTGGCGGCAGGCGGTGGCCCGGGCCGACAACCCGAGCGCCGGCGTACAGGTGCTGCGGTCGCTGCGCCGCCAGGAGCTGCTGCGGATCGCCTGCGCCGACCTGCTCGGCCGGCTGGACGTGCTCCGGGTCGGCCAGGCCCTGTACGACGTCGCGGTGGCCACGCTGCGCGCCGGCCTGGACGCCGCCGTGCGCAGCTGGGCCGCCGAGACCGGGCTGGCGGTCGCCGACGTCCCGGTCGACGTCGCGGTCATCGGGATGGGCCGGCTGGGCGGCGGCGAGCTGGGCTACGGCTCGGACGCCGACGTCCTCTTCGTGCACCGCGTCCGCCCGGGTGCGGACGAGGGCCGGGCCACGTCGGCGGCCACCGCCATCGCGCACGCCCTGCGCCGGCTGCTGAGCGAACCCGCGCCCGACCCGGCCTTCGAGGTGGACGCCAACCTGCGTCCCGAGGGCCGCCAGGGCGCGATGTCGCGGAGCCTGAGCGCATTCGCCGAGTACTACGAGCGCTGGGTCTCCACCTGGGAGGTGCAGGCGCTGCTGCGCGCGGAGCCGGTGGCCGGGGACGAGGCGCTGGGCCGGGAGTTCGTGGCGCTGATCGACCCGCTGCGCTACCCGGCCGCTGGGCTGTCCATCGAGCAGGTGGCCGAGATCCGCCGGATCAAGGCCCGGGTGGACAGCGAGCGGCTGCCCCGTGGCGCCGACCCGGCCACGCACACCAAGCTCGGCCGGGGCGGGCTGGCCGACGTGGAGTGGACCGCGCAGCTGCTCCAGCTGCAGCACGCCGCGACGCACCCGGCGCTGCGGGTCACCGGCACGGTGGCGGCCCTGGAGGCGCTGGGGGAGGCCGGTCTGCTGGACGCCGAGCAGCGGGACGCGCTGCGGTCGGCGTGGGAGCTGGCCAGCCGGGCGCGCAACGCCGTCTTCCTGGTCCGTGGTCGGCCGGGGGACCAGCTGCCCCGGCAGGGGCTGGAGCTGAGCGGGGTGGCCCGGGCGTGCGGCTACGGGCCGGAGACCGACGCCGGTCAGTTCCTCGACGAGTACCGGCGGGTCACCCGGCACGCGCGCACGGTCGTGGAGCGCGTCTTCTACGGCCACACCGACGAGGGGTGAGCGGGCGGAAGCCCGCGCCCGCGGCCGACGGGGCCGGTCGGTTGAGCACGGCCGGTCCCGGGCACCATCGAGCGGTGCCCACCCAGGAGAGCCCGGTCCCCGCGCCCGACGACCCCGCCGACGTGACCGACGCCCGGGTGCGTGACGAGCCACCGGCCGACGAGCCGACGGCGACGATCACGCCGTACCGGGACGGGCCGCTGATCGTGCGCGGGAACTTCCAGCTCGTGGACACCGACGGCCAGGAGATCGATCCCGGCCGCAAGACGGTGGCGCTGTGCCGCTGCGGGAAGTCCGGGATCAAGCCCTTCTGCGACGGCACCCACAAGCGGGCCGGGTTCCACTCCGGCAGCGCCCCGTCCCGCCCCCGGCCGGCGGCCCGGCTGTTCCAGGAGGCCGGTCGCGAGTCCGACGACGGGCAGCGCCCGCCGACCTGAGCGGACGTCGGTCCCGGTCCACCGCGTGTTCGCCGGTGGGCCACCTGCTGGCCGTGCGGGCGTACCAGGGTCGGCGGCGACCCTGACCCGAACTCCCGAGGTGACCCGTGCTCCGTCGTCCGCTCCGCCCCGTCACCGCCGTGCTCTCGCTCAGCGTGCTCGCCCTGCTCGCCGCCGCCGGCCCGGCCGCAGCGGCACCGGCACGCACCTTCACGCCGCTGTCGACCTTCCCCGTGGACGGGGAGGTCGCCGAGATCCTCTCGGCCACCCCGGACGGGCGGACGGTCGTCTACACCGACTCCGAGCTCGGCCGGATCGGGCTGGTCGACCTGAGCGACCCCAGCGCGCCGCGGGACCGGGGGAGCATCGACGTGGGCGGATCCCCGACCTCGGTCACCGTCACGTCCAGCGCCCGGTACGCCCTGGTCGCGGTCGACACCACCACCGACCTGACCCGGCCCTCGGGCCACCTGGCGGTCGTCGACCTGCCGCGCCGGGCGATCGTGCGCACCATCGACCTGGGCGGTCAGCCCGACTCGATCGACGTCGGCCCCAGCGGCGTCTTCGCGGCCATCGCGATCGAGAACCAGCGCAACGAGGACATCGAGGTCGGGGACGTGGAGGGCGGCCTGCCGCAGCTGCCGGCCGGCTTCCTCTCGGTGGTGGACCTGCGCGGCCCGGTGAGCGCGTGGACGGTGGGCCGGGTGGAGCTGACCGGGCTGCCGGGTGCGGTCTTCGCCGACGACCCCGAGCCGGAGTTCGTCGACGTCGACGGCCGGGACATCGCCGCCGTCACCCTCCAGGAGAACAACGCGATCGCGCTGGTCGACCTGGCCCGCCGCACGGTGGTCAGCTCGTTCTCGGCCGGCACGGTCACCCGCACCGACGCCGACACCGTCGACGACGACGTCGTGGCCTTCGACGACCCGCTGGTCGCCCCGCGCGAGCCGGACACGGTGCAGTGGACCCTGCGCGGCAACCTGGTCACCGCCGACGAGGGCGACCTGGCCGAGGAGCCCGCCGGCGGCCGCGGCTGGACGGTGTTCGCCCAGGACGGCACGGTGCTGCACAGCAGCGGTGGCTCCGCCGAGCAGGCGCTCGCGGCCGTCGGCGCGTACCCGGACGGGCGCAGCGACGACAAGGGCGCGGAGTTCGAGGGGGCCGAGGTCGCCCGTATGCGCGGGGTCGACTACACGTTCATCGGTGCCGAGCGCGGTGACGCCGTCCTCGTCTACGACACCGACCGCGATGCCGCGCCGGAGCTGCTCCAGGTGCTGCCCGTCGGCGACGCCCCCGAGGGGCTGCTGGCCATCCCGTCCCGTGGGCTGTTCGTCACGAGCAACGAGGACGACGGCTCGCTGTCGGTCTTCGGCCTCCGTTGAGGCTGGGCAGCCGGTCGCCTCAGGCGGCGACCGGCTGCTCCTGACGCAGACCGGAACGCCCGGCCTCCCAGGCGCCCAGCAGGTGCTCGGCGGTGAGGCCGTCCAGCGCCAGCGAGCACTGCGCACCGAACAGGACGTCGGCGGCCAGCGACGGGTCCTCGGCCACCAGCGACCCGCACATGTCGACCGAGGCGATCTGCTCGTGGACGGCGTCGGCCTCCACGTGCTCGTCGTAGAAGACGCTGGTCTGCTCGCCGAACCCGAGGCGCCGCAACCCGGAGGAGTAGCGGCGGCTGGGCTCCGAGGAGGTCATCTCCACCGCCGTCAGGTGGCCCAGGCACGCGCCCCGGAACCGGCGGTGCAGTCCGAACAGCGACATGGTGTTGACCGAGGTGAAGGCCACCGCGGGGGCGTCCTCCCAGAGCGCGCCGTACCCGGTGTCCAGGCCGAGGTCGGCCATCATCCCGGCGAACAGCTGGCTGTGCATGCGCTCGGCCGACCCGCCGCCGTACTCGTCGGCCTGGATCTCCACCATCGCCGCCTTGGCCCGCCCGCTGATCCGCGGGATGGCCCAGGTGTGCGGGTCGCCCTCCTTGAGGTGGTAGACCGACCGCAGTGTGAGGTACTCCTGCCACTGCTCGCGGGTGCCGTGCTTGGCCAGGTACTTCGACAGCGAGGGGCCGTCGTCCGCGGCGATCACGGCGGTGAGCTGCTGGTCGACCGGCTCGTCGGTGACCTCCACCGGGGTGACCAGGGCCCGCAGCGCTGCGAGGTGCCGCTGCTCCAGCAGGGCGCGCAGCCGCAGCAGCTCCGGGTCCCACTCCCAGGCGTCGTCCACCCCGTCGAAGCCCCGGTAGTGCAGCTCGTAGCAGATGGCCAGGGTCAGCTGCAGGTCCTCGTCGGTCAGCGGGTCGGTGGCCGAGGCGGCCAGCCCCTCGGCGGCGGCGAGCGTGCGGGAGCTGAGGGTCGACCCGGCGGTGAGGTCCGCGCTCAGCGCTTCGCTGACGGGGCCCCGTGACTTCGGAAGGCGCATGGGTCCGATCATGCCCAGTCCGCCGCCGTCCGGAACCTCCCCGGACCGATCGGTCGTGCGCCACTCGCTGCCGGACCCCGCATCTCGGGGGAGGGACGGGGCCGGCGCGTCGTGCGGTCAGATGTCCCGGTCGAAGGCCGAGGCCATCCGGGCCTGCTCCTCCAGCACCTCACCGATCCGGGCCTGGACGGCGTCCAGCTGACCGATGATCTCCCCGGTGGTGTGGATGCCGTCGGCCACCGCCTTGCTGCTCGCCTGGATCCCGGCGATCTGGTCGGACACCTTCTGCGTGGCGTTGGCGGTCTCCCGGGCGAGGTCCTTGACCTCGCTGGCCACGACCGCGAAGCCCTTGCCCAGCTCGCCGGCGCGCGCCGCCTCGATGGTGGCGTTCAGCGCCAGCAGGTTGGTCTGGTCGGCGATCCCGGAGATGATCCGGATGACCTCGCCGACGGCGGCCGAGGCCTCGTCCAGCGCCTCGACCTCGGTGGTCATCGTGGACGCCTGGCTGACCGCGCTCTCCGCCACCCGGCCGGCGTCCCCGGCGGCCTCGCGGAGCCGGGAGACGGTGTCCAGCAGCTCGCGGGCGTTCTCCGCCGACTCCTCCGTGCGGCGCAGCACGTCCAGCCGCTGGGAGACCAGCTGCTGCACGTTGCGCAGTGCCGAGCGGCGGGAGTCCGACAGCTCGATGGTCGCGGTGACGAAGAAGTCCATCGTGCCGACGACGCGGCCACCGACCATCAGCGGGAAGCACACACCGGACTTGACCCCGGCGCGCTGGGCCGCCGGGGCACGGACGCAGTCGGTCATCTCGCCGATGTCGCGGACGAAGAACAGGTCCCGGGACCGCCAGGTGCGCCCGGACAGACCGACCCCCTCGGCGAAGCTCGCCGCCAGGGTGACCTTGCGGAACTCCTCGCCGGCCGAGCCCGACTCCTGCTGGAAGCGCAGCACGTTCGAGCTCGCGTCGAGTGCCCAGTAGGAGCCGTACGCCCAGCCGAACGCCTCCCGCACGGTGTCCAGCGCGATCCGCAGGGCGGACTGCTGATCGCGGGCCGCGCTCAGCTCGGTGACGACCGTGGTGACCGCGACCCGGTCGTCGAGGGTCTCCTGCAGCTCGGCCCTGCCCAAGGCGGACCGGCGGGCATGGGTGAGCAGGCGGCTCAGGGAGTCCCACTTGCCCTGGCGGGCGCCGTAGAAGGGGAGCTCGCCGGCGTTGTAGTACTCGTAGAGCGCGATGACCCGGCCGTTCTCCACCAGCGGCACGATGCACCCGGCGGTGGCGCCGGCGGCGAGGGCCGCCGCCCAGCGCAGGCACTTCCGGGGATCGCTGCTGGAGTCGGTCACCAGCGTCTTCTTGTTCCGGATCGCCTCACCGCCGTAGCCGTCGGAGGCGGTCATCTGCAGTGCCTGGCTCCCGAAGCCCGCGGCGATGGTCGGTGCCAGGGGGCCGGACTCGTGGGTCAGGTGGAAGGTGCCGCCGTCACCGGTCAGCCACACGGCACCGTAGGCGATGCCGAGCTCCTGGACGAGCGTCTCGATGATCAGCCGATGGGCGTGGGGCTCGTCGGTGACGCCCTGTTCGAGCCGTGCGATCACGGCCTCCACGGCCTCGACGTCCCGGGGCATCTGCCCCACCTCGATCGCATTCGTGACCGGGGTGCTGGTGCGCCGCCTCATCCATGTCCTCCATCGCAGACTCGGCGCCGGCCCGCGGGGCTCGCGGCGGCGTGCTGAGCTGCCCGGACCCCCAGCAGCGGTCGGCCCAGCTCGTCATGGACATCGGCAGGTCGCGGCGGCAGTTGAGCCGGGGGACAACCCGGTCGTGTGCCGCCCAGTCCGTGGTCGCGCGGCCTCGGTCGAGAAGGTGCCGGATCCGTGTTTGCGGGGGTGCGGAGTGGCAAGGGCGAGAGGACATGAACGACACAACCACGATCGAATCGGGGTCTGTCTCATGAACACCTTCCTCGCTCTCTCCTCCGCTGTGCTGCTGTCGGCCAGCGGGCTGGTGGGCGGTGCCACCACCGCACCGCCGGCCGCACCACCCACCCCGGCGCCGTCCACCGGTGAACAGGCGCCGCCGACCGGGCTGCAACCCGTGGGCACGCCGGGCACGGACCCGGTGCAGGCGGGCGGCTTCCCGGCCGTGACCGGGCCGACGGCCCACCTGACCGACGTGCGGACCGCTGGGCACGACGGCTTCGACCGCGTGGTCCTGGAGTTCGCCGCCGAGGAGACCCCCGGGTACCGGGTGTCCTACGTCGAGCCCCCGATCACCCAGGACGGCTCCGGCGCCGAGATCGCGGTGCCCGGTCAGGCGTTCCTCGAGGTGCGGGTCGCGCCCGCCAGCGGCGTGGACCTGTCCGGCCCCGAGCCGCGGGAGACCTACACCGGTCCCGACCGGGTGGCCCCGTCCGACGGCGGCGTCGTCACCGAGGTGGTCGAGACCGGCGACTTCGAGGGCCAGTTGGCCTGGACGATCGGGCTGGAGCAGCGCGTCCCCTTCGGCGTCGCGGTGCTGGAGGACCCGACCCGGCTGGTCGTGGACCTGTACCACGAGCCGGCGGAGTCGATCGAGCCGATCGGGGCCGGGGACGTCGCGGACTCCGTGGTCGCCGGGACCGGGGAACCGGTGGTGGTCACCGACGTCCGGCTGGGGGCACACCCCGGTTTCGACCGGATGGTCTTCGAGGTCGCCGGTGAGGGCGACGCCGGCTGGCGGGTCGGGTACACCGACGACCCGCGGGCACAGGGCTCCGGTGCGCCCATCGACGTGCCGGGGGACGCCGTCCTGGGCATCACCCTGACCAACATCGCACTCCCCGCCGACGCCCCGGAGGGCGTGCAGCCCTGGGACGGTCCGGATCGTCAGCAGGTGCCCGGGGCATCGGTGCTGCAGACCCTGGTGGAGGACACCCTCTTCGAGGGGCAGTACACGTTCTTCGCCGGGCTCGACGCGGAGCGGCCGTTCGCGGTGTCCCGGCTCTCCTCGCCGGAGCGCATCGTCGTCGACGTGCTGGCCCAGGACGGGCTGCCGCCGGTCGACCTCGGCAGCCGGTGCGAGCACCCCGACGGCTTCGCGCTCAGCTACCCCGGGTCGTGGTCGACCAACACCGGTGACGTGCTGCCGCCCTGCTCGCGGTTCGCGCCGGAGCCGTTCACGCTGACCTCGGGGACCGACGCGCGGACGGCCCCGATCGCCGCGTCGGTGGAGCCGGTGCCGTACGCCCGGGTGAGCGCACCCGAGGAGGGCGTCGAGGAGAGCCGGAGCGGCACCGTCGTCGACGGGCGGCAGGGCGTGCGGATCCAGCGCACCTGGGACGGCGAGGGCCTGTGGCCGGAGGGCACCCGGACCACCACCTACGCCATCGACCTGGGTGCGGACGGGCCGGACGGTCCGGCCACGCTCGTGGTGAACACGGTGGGGCTGCCGGAGTTCGACTACGAGCGGAACGTCCGCGTCCTCGACCACATGGTGCACACGCTGGACATCACGGCCGGCTGACCCGGTCGTGGCGCGGCCCGCCTCCGCTGGAGGCGGGCCGCGCGGTGTGCCCGTGCGCCCTCGATCGACCGGAGATCAGACCCGCTCGACCAGCCGGAGCACGGCCTCCGCGACCACGTCGGGGCGGTCGGCGGGGACGAAGTGGCTGGCGTCGTCGACCCAGGTCAGCCGCGCACCGGGCAGGTCGTCGGCCAGTCGCTGACCGTGCTCGGGCTTCATCTGGTGGTCCTGCCGACCCCAGACCACCTCTGCCGGGACGGTCAGCCGCGGCAGGAACGGAGCCACCGTCTGGGTGTAGACGGAGTCGAGCGAGCGGAGGTGCCGGCTCAGCAGGCGGGGGCCGTCCGGCCGTTCCCACGGCTCGACGAACCGGTCCAGGAAGGGCTCCGCGCGCTCCTGGTGGGCGAACAGCGTGCGCAGCGCCGGCCGCAGGGCCGTGCCCAGGACCGCGGGGGGCAGCTGCCGGACCAGCGGCCAGCCGGCCTTCATCGCGCGCACCAACGGGACCGGCCACGCGTCGTAGCAGACGCCGTCGACCACCCCCAGGCCGGCGACCCGTTCGCTCGCCGTCGTCGCGAGGATCTGCGCCACCCCGCCACCGAGGTCATGCCCCACCACGACGACCCGCTCCAGGTCGAGGGCGTCGAGCAGCCCGAGCAGGCGGGCGGCCTGGGCGGCGAGGTCCACCGGCTGGCCGTCGGGTGCGGGGGAGTCGCCGTAGCCGGCCATGTCCACGGCCAGCACCCGGGCCCGCTCGGCCACGGTCGGGACGACGTCCCACCACAGCCGGTGGTTGGTCGGGATGCCGTGGACGAGCAGGACGGTGGGTCCGTCGGCCCCGGCCGTCCAGACGTTCATCGGGCTGTCGCCCACGGGGACGAGCTGGGTCTCTCCGATCGGCAGGTCCATGGCAGCACCAGTGCCCGCGACGGCCGGGTCGGCATGCACGGTTCGACGAATTCGGGTGGAGGGGGACCAGCAGCGACAGGAGACGTCCCTCCGTCAGGCGAGCTCCCAGCGGTGATCCCCGACCTCCGCCGGCACCCGGCGGCGATGGCGCTGCCCGGCGGCCCGTCTGCCGAGGATCCGCAGCTACGTCTCGGCGCCCGTCGTGCTCAGCGACGGCGCGCTCTACGGCACCTTCTGCGCCGCCGGCCTCACCACGGACAAGGGGCTGACCGAGCGGGACCAGTCCTCGATGACCGTCCTCGCCTCGGCCGCGGTGCTGCTCGAGCTCTCCGAACACGACCAGGTGGCGACTACGCCGCCCTGGCGGCGGTGCTGAGCCCGCTGCCGGCCCGCGGTATGCGGCTGGCCATCGACGACGTCGGCGTGGACCTCGGTCAGGGGTGGCACTTCCGGCGCCCGGAGCTGCCCGGTGCGACGGTCGCCCTGCCGGCCGTGCAGGTGCCGGCCGCCCGGACCCCGGTGGCGCCCCGCCAGTGCCAGCGGTCGCCGGCTGAACGGTGCCCGCAGCGCGGGCCGCCCACGACAGCGCAGCCCCCGCCGGGAGACCGGTGGGGGCTGCGCTGTCGAACGCGTCAGGGCCGGTGAGGACCCCGTCGATCAGATGTCGTAGTACATCGCGAACTCGTGCGGGTGCGGGCGGAGCCGGATCGGGTCGATCTCGTTCTCCCGCTTGTACTCGATCCACGTCTCGATCAGGTCGGAGGTGAACACGCCACCGTCGAGCAGGTAGTCGTGGTCGACCTCGAGCCGGTCGAGCACCGCGTCGAGCGACGCCGGCACCTTCTCGATGCCGAGGGCCTCCTCGGGCGGCAGCTCGTAGAGGTCCTTGTCGATCGGTGCCGGGGGCTCGATCTTGTTCTTGACGCCGTCGAGGCCGGCCATCAGCATCGCCGAGAAGGCGAGGTAGGGGTTGGCCGACGGGTCGGGCACCCGGAACTCGATGCGCTTGGCCTTCGGGCTGTCGCCGGAGATCGGGATGCGCGTGCACGCCGACCGGTTGCGCGCGGAGTAGACCAGGTTGATCGGCGCCTCGTAGCCGGGGACCAGGCGGTGGTAGCTGTTCACCGTCGGGTTGGTGAAGGCCAGCAGCGACGGGGCGTGGGCCAGCAGGCCGCCGATGTAGTGGCGAGCCATGTCGGACAGCCCCGCGTAGCCGGTCTCGGCGTGGAAGAGCGGCTCGCCGTCCTTCCAGAGGCTCTGGTGGCAGTGCATGCCGGAGCCGTTGTCGCCGTAGAGCGGCTTGGGCATGAAGGTGGCGGACTTGCCGTGCGCCCAGGCGGTGTTCTTCACGATGTACTTGAAGAGCATCAGGCTGTCGGCCGAGCGCAGCAGCGTGTCGAACTTGTAGTTGATCTCGGCCTGGCCGCCGGTGCCCACCTCGTGGTGCCCGCGCTCGAGCTCCAGCCCGGCGTTGGCGAGGTTGACCATCATCGTGGCCCGCAGGTCGCTCTGGTGGTCGTACGGCTCGACCGGGAAGTACCCGCCCTTGGGCCGGGTCTTGTAGCCCAGGTTGGGGCCGCCGTTCTCACCGGTGAGCGCCCCGGTGTTCCAGGAGCCCTCGACCGCGTCGATGTGGTAGTAGCCCTCGTTGATCGAGGTGTTGTGCCGCACCGAGTCGAACACGTAGAACTCGGCCTCGGGGCCGAAGTACGCGGTGTCGGCGATGCCGCTGGCCGCGAGGTAGGCCTCGGCCTTCTTCGCCACGTTGCGCGGGTCGCGGCTGTAGGCCTCGCGCGTGATCGGGTCGTGGATGAAGAAGTTGATGTTCAGCGTCTTGTGGATGCGGAACGGGTCGACGTAGGCGCTGCTCGCGTCGGGCAGCAGCAGCATGTCGGACTCGTTGATCGCCTGGAACCCGCGGATGGACGAGCCGTCGAAGCCCAGGCCGTCGGCGAAGGTGTCAGGCCCGAACGTCTCCGCGGGGATGGTGAAGTGCTGCATGACGCCAGGCAGGTCGCAGAACCGGACGTCGACGAACTTCACGTCGTTGTCGCGGATGTAGGCGGTGACCTCTTCGGGACTGTTGAACATCGATCCTCCGGGAGTGGACGGAAAGCCACCCGCAAGTTACGAGCGCGGGGTTGCTCCGGGGTGTCTCTGGTGTTTCGTCGCTGTAACAACGTCCTCCGGCGTGTCGCGGAGGTGGCGGCCGAGCCGCTGCTCACCCCACCGGACGGCTCCCGACCGGAACGGCGTCGGGCAGGACATACGCTGGTGGAGTGGCCAGGGACGACGCTCAACCCTCTCAGGAGCGCGCCCGCGGCGCCGCACTGGGGCTGCCCGGGACCGGGCCCGGCTCGCTGGCGTCCTTCGGGCAGCGGGTCGTCGCCTTCCTCGTCGATGCCCTGGCCGCGGCGCTGATCGCCGGCCTGGTCACCGCGCCGGAGCTGCCCCGCAACTGGAGCCTGCTGGCCTTCGTGTTGATCACCGTGGTCTTCCTGGTGCTGGCCGGTCAGACACCCGGCATGCGAGTGCTCGGCCTGCGGCTGGCCCACCCGGAGCCGGAGCGGCGGATCGCCCTCTGGCGTGCGCTCGTGCGCACCGGGCTGCTCGTGCTGCTGGTGCCGGCGCTGGTCGTCGACATCGACGGCCGTGGCCTGCACGACCGGTGGACCAGCACCGCGGTCATCCGCGACTGAGCACCCCGCGGTCCGCCGGATCAGATCGGCCGGCGGGCCACCGCTCCGTGCGTGGAGCGCCCGACCCGGGGCACCGTCGGGTGCCCCGGAGCCGGGGGAGCCCGCGGCGGAGCTGCCCGGAGACGCAGGACGCCCCCGAGCCGGGCGGCTCGGGGGCGTTGCGGGGAGCGGGGGTGCGATCAGCGGCGGCGGACCTGGCGCTGGCTGACCGACATCTGCCGGCCGCCGGGGAGCGGCCCCCCGGGCACCGGCGGGCGTGGGCCGCCCAGCGCCGACATCCGCTTGCCCAGCGCGTTGACCTCGCCGCCGGAGAGGTTGCGCGGCAGCTTCATCACGTGGGCGCTCAGCTTCTTCAGCGGCACCTGGCCCTCCCCGTCGCCGACGGTGACGTCGTAGATCGGGGTCTCGCCGACGACCTTGGCGATCCGGCGCTTCTCGGCCGCGATCAGGCTGCGGACCCGCTGCGGGTCGCCCTCGCCCACCAGCACGATGCCCGGCCGCCCGAGCACCCGGTGGACGGAGTCCAGTTCACGGTTGCCCGCGACGCCGGAGCTGACCCGCCAGTCGCCGCGCATGCCCTCCAGGACCCAGGACGCCGCACCCGGCCGGCCCTCGACCTGCCGGTAGGCCGAGCCCTGTGCCCGGCGGCCGAAGACGATCAGCGCCGCCAGCAGACCGAGCAGGACGGCGAAGGGCAGGAAGAGGAACGGTGAGCTGAGCAGGATGCCGACCAGCTCGACCACCCCGGCCACCGCCACGAAGGCGATGAGCATCACCCAGGGCAGCTTGGGGTCGTTCTTGTAGGTCATCGAGTAGGCCTGCCGGATCATCCCGGCCTGGCCCTTCAGCTTGGTCAGCCGCGAGACCTTCGGCTGGCCGTCCTTGCCCAGCTTGGGAGCCTTCGGTGCCTTGCTGCGCCGGCCCTTGCCCGCTGCGGCGGGCGCGCCGACCGCGGTCGAGCCCTTGCTGCCGCGCCCGGGTGGGGCGCCGGCCGGGCCGCGGCCCGCGGCGCCGGCGGGGGCGGAGGTGTCGGTGGACCTGCTGCGTGCCATGCGCCCACGATAGTCGCCAGGACCTGCCGCCCTCCCGCCACGCGCGGGTTCGCGGCGGGCCGCCTGTAGCGGGCCGGGGGAGGAGCTCAGCGGGTGACGGTGAGCCCGCGGGCCTCGGCGGCCTGCTGGTAGAGCCGGCCGGCGCGGTAGGAGCTGCGCACCAACGGCCCGGCCAGGACCCCCGGGAACCCGATCCGCTCTGCCTCGGCGGCGAAGCCGACGAACTCGTCGGGCTTGACCCACCGGACCACCGGGTGGTGCCGGACGCTGGGCCGCAGGTACTGGGTGATGGTGAGGAGGTCGCAGCCGGCGTCGTGCAGCGCCTGCATGGTCTCCACGACCTCGTGCGGCTCCTCGCCCATGCCCAGGATCAGGTTGGACTTGGTGACCAGGCCGGCCTCGCGGGCGGCGGTGATCACCGACAGCGAGCGCTCGAAGCGGAAGCCGGGGCGGATCCGCTTGAAGATGCGCGGCACCGTCTCGACGTTGTGCGCCAGCACCTCCGGCCGGGAGGAGAACACCTCGGCCAACTGGTCGGGCTCGGCGTTGAAGTCGGGGATGAGCAGTTCGACGCCGCAGCCGGGGATCTGCTCGTGGATCTGGCGCACCGTCTCGGCGTACAGCCAGGCGCCGCCGTCGGGCAGGTCGTCGCGGGCGACGCCGGTGATGGTGGCGTAGCGCAGGCCCATCGTGGCCACGCTCTCGGCGACCCGGCGGGGCTCGTCGGCGTCGAAGTCGGCCGGCTTGCCGGTGTCGATCTGGCAGAAGTCGCAGCGCCGGGTGCACTGGTCACCGCCGATGAGGAAGGTGGCCTCGCGGTCCTCCCAGCACTCGTAGATGTTGGGGCAGCCGGCCTCCTCGCACACCGTGTGCAGGCCCTCGCGCTTGACCAGCGACTTGAGCTCGGTGTACTCCGGCCCCGTCTTGAGCTTGGTCTTGATCCACTCGGGCTTGCGCTCGATCGGCGTCTGGCTGTTGCGGACCTCCAGGCGCAGCAGCTTGCGGCCGGCCGGCTCGATCGGCGAGGACGTCGTGGACGTCTCCGGCGCTGCAGTCGTGGCTGCCTCCTCCATGCCCAGGCTCATGTCCAGCACGGTACTCCCGCCGATCGCCCTCGTTCGGGGCCCGCAGACGGCTCGAGGGCCCAGCCGGATCGGCTGGGCCCTCGAGTCGGGCTGGTGCGGGGAGGTCAGTCCTCGCTGGGCATCTTGCCCAGGCTGGACGGCGTGTCGGACGGCCCTGCCGTCTTCGACGGGGTGTCGCCGGCGTCCTTCGTGCCGGTGGCGGAGTCCGGGCGGCCCTGGTTGCTGGACTCACCGGGACCGGACGCAGGCTGGGCGGTCTGCGCGCCGAGGTCGTTGTCGGGCGGGGTCGCGTCACCCACGGCGTTCTCGGCCGTGGAGACGGTCTTGCCCTGGGCCTCGGGGCTCTCGGTTCCGCCTGCGGGAGTGCTCGGGGACGTGGGCACGGGGTCCTCTCGGTAACTGGGCACGGGGCCGTCGCCGGTCGGCGCCGGGGTCCAGGGGTCGGTCGCGTTCCTCTTGCGCAACACGACGGCGACCGCGGCGAGGACGGCCAGGACGCCGACCACCCACGGCCAGCGCCGGGGCTCGGGCTCGACACCGACGCGCCGCTTGACCGACGTGACGGTCTTCGCCGTGCGCTTGCCGGCCTCCTTGCGGGCCCGGCCGGCGGCCTTCTCCAGCTCGGTGCGCCGCTTGGCCGCCTTCTTGGACAGCTTGTCGGCCCGCTTGCCCAGCTTGTCGGCCTTCTTGCCGGCGGCAGCGCGGTTGGTCTCCGCCGCCGCACGCACCGCGGCGACCCGCAGCGCAGCCTGCGCGCGAGCCGCGTCGGCTGCAGCAGCGGCGTCCTGACGGACCTTGTCGCCCTGCTTCGCGGTGGCCGCACCGAGGGTCGCCGCGGTGGCGGCGAACTCCGCGCTGCGGGCGTCCAGCTGCGCCCGAGCCGCCTCGACGCTGGTGGCCAGGCCGGCACGGGCGTCGGCCAGCGCGGGGCCGGCTGCGCCGCGAGCGGCCTCGATCCGGGGCGCCGCGGCGGCGATCGCCGCCTCCAGGTTGGCCCGGGCGGACTTGGCGGCGGCGTCGAACGCCGGGCCGCTGGCCTCACGGGCGGCCTCGAGCCGCGGGACGGCGGTGGCCACCGCGAGCTCCAGGTTGGCCCGCGCAGCCCGGGTGGCCGCGTCGAGACGCGGGACCAGGTCCTTCTCGTAGGCCTTCTGTGCCGCGTCGATGCGCGGTCCGAGGTTCTTCTGCGCCGACTCCAACCGCGGGACGAGCACCTCGCGGGCGGCGTCCAGCTGGGGGGCGAGTGCGGCCACGGCTGCCCCGACCCGGGGGGCCACGTCAGCGGCGTAGGCGGTCTGGGCCGCCTTCGTCGCGGCCGCCACCTGTGGGGCGAGCTGCTCCGCGGTCGCCCGACGGGCCTCGGTGACCGCCGCGCCGATGTGGGCGAACCCCTCTTGCAACTCGGTCCCGATGACCTCTGTCGAGCTCTTCTTGCGGAACACTCCAGCACCTCCGAGTTGATCGCTTCAGCGATCATCCTGCCCGCTGGCGTCCCCGGGCACACCCCGAACCCCCACCGCAGTCGGTCAGAGGCACGAACCCGAGCGGCCGCGCCGCTGGCAGACTCGACCGGGTGCAGCTACGGATCTTCACCGAACCCCAGATGGGCGCCACCTACGACGACCTGCTCGCGGTGGCCCGGCGCACGGAGGAGACCGGCTTCGACGCCTTCTTCCGCTCCGACCACTACCTGACCATGGGCGGGGACGGCCTGCCCGGCCCGACCGACGCCTGGGTGACCCTGGCCGGCCTCGCCCGGGAGACCTCCCGGATCCGGCTCGGCACCCTGATGACGGCGGCGACCTTCCGGCTGCCCGGGCCGCTGGCCATCGCGGTGGCCCAGGTCGACCAGATGAGCGGCGGGCGGGTGGAGCTGGGCATCGGCTCGGGGTGGTTCGCCGCGGAGCACCGCGCCTACGGCATCCCCTTCCCCGAGGTGGGGGAGCGGTTCGACCGCTACGAGGAGCAGCTCGCGGTCATCACCGGGCTGTGGGCCACCCCGCTGGGCGAGACCTTCGACTTCGCCGGTGACCACCACCAGCTCACCGGCTCCCCGGCGCTGCCCAAGCCGGTGCAGCCCGGCGGCGTCCCGATCCTGATCGGCGGCAGCGGCAAGAAGCGCACCCCGCGGCTGGCGGCGCGGTACGCGGCCGAGTTCAACGTGCCCTTCGCCTCGGCTGAGGAGAACGCCCGGCTGTTCGCCGGCGTCCGGGACGCGTGCACCGAGGCCGGCCGCGACCCCGGTGAGCTGGTCTACAGCTCCGCGCTGGTGCTGTGCGTCGGCCGGGACGAGGCCGAGCTGGCCCGCCGGGCCGCCGCCATCGGCCGGGACGTCGACGAGCTGCGCGCCAACGGAGTGGCCGGCACACCCGCCGAGGCCGTGGACACCCTGGGCCGGTACGCCGAGGCCGGCGCGAGCCGGGTCTACCTGCAGGTGCTCGACCTGGCCGACCTGGACCACCTGGACCTGGTGGCCGCCGAGGTCGCCCCGCAGCTGGGCTGAACAGCACGGCGCCCCGCCCGCCGGTGGCGGACGGGGCGCCGTGACCTCAGCGCCGTGACCTCAGCGCAGCTCGGAGGCGAGTGGCTCCAGCGCGGCCCGGGAGCCCAGCCAGGTGTTCGCCCGCTGCAGGTCGTCGTCGAAGTCGATCTCCACGGCGGAGAACCGGGAGATGTCCAGCGGCCGGAAGCGGACGCCCGCCCGCTGGATCGCCAGCTCCATGCCGCGCTCGAAGTAGTCCGAGGCATCGCAGGCGCTGAGGTGCTCGATCAGCGCGGCCTTGTCCGACCCGGACACGTAGTTGATGCCGACCGCCTCACCGAGGCCACCGGTCACGGTCTTGGACAGCCCACGGACGAACCCGTCGGCGTCGAGGGTGTACTTGACCTCCTCGTCGGCGACCGTGGAGGTGTCCACGCAGACGAAGCTCTCGTCGGCCTGCACCAGCGGGGCGGCGTGGTCGAGCACCGCCGGGTCGAACACCACGTCGCCGTTCAGCCAGAGCACACCGCCGGGCTGCGAGGTGCGGAGGGCGCGCAGCAGGCTCTGCGAGGTGTTGGTGACGGCGAAGTCGGGGTTGAACGCGAACAGCAGGTCGGGCTGGGCGCGCATGACCGCCTTGGCCCGGTAGCCCACCACCGCGGTGACCGGGGTGGCGTCGCCGAAGACGGTGCGGATGCCGTCCAGCTGCTGCTGCATGATGCTGCGGCCGTCCATCAGCGGGGTGAGCGGCTTGGGCAGCTTGCGGCCCAGCCGGGTGCCCATGCCGGCGGCCAGCACGACCACCTGGGGCGCGGTGGGGGCTGCGGCGGGGCGGACGGCGACCCGGGGACGCGACCGCTGATCGCGGCCCCCGGTCAGGATCGGGTCAGCAGTGCGCATGCTCATCTCCTCGGTTCGTCGTTCGTGGGCACGGGGGTGGAGCCCGGCCGGCCGGGGTGGCCGTCCGGGGGGAAGAGCAACTGGAGGACCCGTTCGGTGGCCGAGCCGTCCTCCAGCGAGCAGAAGCGTTCCTGGAACCGGTTGTACCGCGCTGTGGGCACCCATGGACGGTCGCCGAGCCCGGCGATCGCCGTCAACACCTGCTCGCTGCTGGTGAGCAGGGGGCCGGGTGCGATCTCGGCGAGGTCGAAGTAGAAGCCCCGCAGGTCGTCGCGGTAGTGCTCGAGGTCGTAGGTGAAGTGGACGATCGGCTTCCCGGTGACGGCGAAGTCGAACATCGTCGAGGAGTAGTCGGTGACCAGGACGTCGGCGGCCAGGTACAGCTCGCTGATGTCGGGGTACCGGGACACGTCCACGAGCGGCGCCGGGCCCTGGACCACCAGCTGGTCCGACACCATCGCGTGCAGCCGGACCAGGAGCACGGCGTCCGGGCCGAGGCCGCGTGCCAGGTCGCCCAGGTCGACCGGGAAGGAGTGCCGTGGCCCGTCGTCGCCGAGCACCAGGTCGTCGCGCCAGGTGGGGGCGTAGAGCACGACCCGCACGTGGTCGGCGATCCCCAGCGCAGCGCGCACCCGGGCACGGCGGTGGTCCCGGTCGGGCGCGCTCAGCACGTCGTTGCGCGGGTAGCCCGTCTCGTGGACCGGCCCGTCGAAACCGAAGGCGCTGCGCAGGTGTGGCGTGCTCGCGGCGTTGGGGGAGAGCAGGTGGTCCCAGCGGGAGATGTCCCGCATCACCAGCTCCAGGCGACCCTCCGGAGCCCACACCGCGTCCCGGTGCAGTCGCTTGAGCGGCGTCCCGTGCCAGGTCTGCAGGTAGGTCGTCGTGGGCTGCTTGTCCCACTCGCGGGAGATCCCGTCGTTGGACACGATGACGTCGGCGGACTCCACGGCCGCCCGGGCGTCGGGCCCCCAGGTCTGCACGGTCTGCACCCCGGCCGGGAAGTCCGCGCGCAGCTCGGGGCGGGCCAGCCAGACGGCGTCCATGTCCGTGCCACGCGCGACGAGGGCCTCGTAGATGGCCCGCGGGTTGTCGTTGTACCGGCCGCCGAAGCTGTTGAAGACGACCTTCACCGTCGTAGACCCCGGACGGAGGAGAGGGCGGTCACCCGGCATCGGGTGCGCCTCGTGGCCCGCTGCGGGCCTGGGCGTTCTGTCATGCACTCACTCCTCTTCCGTCGGTCCGGCTCGACCAGTGCGTGTGCGCGGCGACCGGCCGGCCACGGGTGCGATCTCTGCTGGCCGTCAGCGGGGCAGTGCGGTACGTCCAGGTGCGGTTGCGTCCAGGTGCCTTGCCTCCGGGTGCGCCGCTGCACCGGGTCGGGGCGGCGGTGCACCCGGCCGGCACCGGGGCTGGTCCTCCGGTCGCGCTGCCGCGTGCCGAGCGGCGCTGCTGAGTTCCGGTGGACCTCGACGTCCCGGTGCGTGCGGGCTGCGGTCGTCCCGCTGGGGCCGTTCCCCGCTGGAGTTCCTCGCCCGTCCGCAGTCGAGCCAGTGCAGGCTACGGCCTGGAGGGCCCCGCCGTCGAGCCGGGGGGCTGTGGCGGCGCGCTAGGATCGGCTGCGTGACCGGCGGACTCCTGCTTCCCCAGCCCTGCTGATCTGACCTGACGCAGACCAGCACGGCGACCCCTCCTGCGTGAGGGGTCTTTTCATGTCCGCCCCTCGTACCCGGGAGCACCGACCATGAGCCAGACGGCCAGCCAGCACACCGAGCCCTCCGCCGACGGGGTGCCGCCGCACCGGTACACCCCGGCACTGGCGCAGCAGATCGAGCTCGCCTGGCAGGACCGGTGGGAGGCCGAGGGCACGTTCCACACGCCCAACCCGGTCGGCCGGCTGAGCGAGGGCTTCGACCGGGTGGCCGACCGGCCCAAGGCCTTCCTGATGGACATGTTCCCGTACCCCTCCGGTGCCGGGCTGCACGTCGGGCACCCGCTGGGCTACCTGGGCACCGACGTCACCAGCCGTTTCCTGCGGATGGACGGGCACAACGTGCTGCACCCGATGGGGTACGACGCCTTCGGCCTGCCCGCCGAGCAGTTCGCCGTGCAGACCGGCCAGCACCCGCGGGTCACCACCGAGGCGAACATCGCCGCGATCAGTGCCCAGCTGCGCCGGCTGGGCGTCGACCACGACACCCGCCGCACCTTCGCCACGATCGACCCGGGCTACTACAGGTGGACCCAGTGGATCTTCCGGCAGGTCTTCGAGGCCTGGTTCGACGAGTCCGCCGACGGCGGTCGGGGCAGGGCCCGGCCGATCCCCGAGCTGGTCGCCGAGCTGGACGCCGGCACCCGGGAACCGGTCGCCGGCACGCTGCCCGAGGGGCGCCGCTGGGCGGAGCTGACCGCCGTCGAGCGCCGTCGGGTCGTCAACGCGCACCGACTGGCCTACCTGCACGAGGCGCCGGTGAACTGGTGTCCGGGGCTGGGCACGGTGCTGTCCAACGAGGAGGTCACCGCCGACGGCCGGTCCGAGCGGGGCAACTTCCCGGTGTTCCGCCGTCCGCTGACCCAGTGGATGATGCGGATCACCTCCTACGCCGAGCGGCTGCTGACCGACCTGGACCGGCTGGACTGGTCGGACTCGCTGAAGCAGATGCAGCGAAACTGGATCGGTCGCTCGACCGGCGCCCGGGTGCGGTTCGCCACCGGAGCTGAGTCCATCGAGGTGTTCACCACCCGGCCGGACACCCTGTTCGGCGCCACCTACCTGGTGCTGGCGCCCGAGCACCCGCTGGTCGGCACGCTGACCGCCGGTCAGTGGCCCGAGGGCACCGACCCCCGGTGGACCGCCGGTGCGGCCACCCCGGCCGAGGCCGTCGCGGCCTACCAGCGGCAGGCCTCCCGCCGTTCGGAGCTGGACCGGCAGGCCGAGGGCCGGGAGAAGACCGGGGTCTGGCTGGGCGCCACCGCCCGCAACCCGTTGACCGGGGCCGACCTGCCGGTGTTCATCGCCGACTACGTGCTCACCGGCTACGGCACCGGCGCGATCATGGCGGTGCCCGGCGAGGACGCCCGCGACTGGGACTTCGCGCGGGAGTTCGGGCTGCCCGTCGTCCGCACCGTGCAGCCGCCGGCCGACTTCGACGGCGGTGCGTACACCGGCACCGGCCCGATGATCAACAGCTCGAACGAGCACCTGTCGCTGGACGGCCTGGACAAGGCCGCCGCGATCGCCCGGGTGACCGAGTGGCTGGTCGCGAACGGCTCCGGCGAGGCGACCACGACCTACAAGCTGCGCGACTGGCTGTTCAGCCGGCAGCGGTACTGGGGCGAGCCGTTCCCGGTCGTCTACGCCGTCGACGGGGACGACGCCGACCTGCCGGTCGCCGTCCCGGAGTCGATGCTGCCGGTGCTGCTGCCCGACGTCGACGACTACTCGCCGAAGACGTTCGCCGACGACGAGGCCGACTCCAAGCCCGAGCCGCCGCTGTCCCGGGCCACCGAGTGGACGACGGTCACGCTGGACCTGGGCGACGGGCCGCGGAGCTACCGGCGTGAGACCAACACGATGCCCAACTGGGCCGGTTCGTGCTGGTACCACCTGCGCTACCTGGACCCGGGGGACGACGAGCGCTTCGTCGACCCGGAGCTGGAGGCCTACTGGATGGGCCCGCGGGAGCCCGGTGACGTCGGCGGCGTCGACCTGTACGTCGGCGGGGTCGAGCACGCGGTGCTGCACCTGCTGTACGCCCGGTTCTGGCACAAGGTGCTGTTCGACCTGGGCCATGTCTCCAGCGAGGAGCCGTTCCGCCGGCTGGTCAACCAGGGCTACATCTCCGCCTTCGCCTACACCGACGCCCGGGGGTTCTACGTGCCCGCTACCGAGGTGGTGGAGGAGGACGGCCAGTTCCGCTACCAGGGGGAGCCGGTCACCCGGGAGTACGGGAAGATGGGCAAGAGCCTGAAGAACGTGGTCACGCCGGACGAGATGATCGCCATGTTCGGCGCGGACACCTTCCGGGTGTACGAGATGTCGACCGGGCCGCTGGACCAGTCCCGGCCGTGGGAGACCAAGGCGGCGGTCGGTTCGCAGCGGCTGCTGCAGCGGATCTGGCGGGTCGTCGTCGACGAGGAGTCCGGTGCGGTCCGTGCCGGCGACGTCGAGCCGGACGACGAGACCTCGCGCGCCCTGCACCGGGCGATCGAGGCCGTGCGCGACGGCATGACGACCCTGCGGTTCAACATCGCCATCGCCCGGATCACCGAGCTGACCAACCACCTGACCTCGGCCTGCCCGCCGGGGACACCGGTGCCCCGCTCGGTCGCCGAGTCGCTGGTGCTGCTGGTCGCGCCGCTGGCCCCGCACCTGGCCGAAGAGCTGTGGGCCCGGCTGGGGCACTCCGGCTCCGTGGCCTGGGCGTCGTTCCCGGTGGCCGACCCGCAGTGGCTGGTCGACGAGACGGTGCAGGTCGCCGTCCAGGTCAACGGCAAGGTGCGGGCCCAGGTGGCCGTGCCGGCCGACGCGGACGCCGCCGCGCTGGAGGCGGCGGCCCGGGCGGACGAGCGGATCGCCGGCTACCTGGACGGCGCCACCGTGCGCCGGGTGATCGCGGTGCCGGGCCGGCTGGTCAACTTCGTCCTGGGCTGAGGGTGGACCCCGCCCCGCCCGGATGAGGCCATGGGCTCGCGGTGGTCCCGGCACGGGTGCCGGGACCACCGGGGTCAGGCGGCGGGGGTGATGCGGATCATCGTCTGGCGTTCCCGGCCGCGGTGCGTGATCCGCGCCGCGATGCGGGAGGTGCCGTAGGTGATCCACCACTGCCAGCCGTAGCGCCGGGCGAGGGCAGCTCGCGCACGCGGCCACTCGGACGGCTCGGGGAACTCGGCGACACCGTCGACCGCCGGACCCTCGAACCGGCCCCGCATGTCGCAGGGGGCGACGGTGACCCGGCTGGTGTGCCGCAGCCGCTTCACCTTGCCGGAGTCCGCCCGGGTCCAGACCAGCAGGGCGTCGCCGTCCGGCGCCGCCCAGACCGGGGTGGGCACGGCCTCGCCGGTGCGCCGGAACGTGGTCAGGCTGACGTACCGGCTGGTGGGGAGCCCGGTCATGCGACGGGGGTGCGGGTCAGCGCGCGGCGCATCGCGGCCTCGACCGGTTCGATGACCTCGGCGACGGTCACGTCCCGGTCGAGCTCGACGCTCAGTGAGGTGGCCCCGGCGTCGGGGATCCCGCACGGCACCATGTTCGTGAAGGCGGCCATGTCCGGGTCGCAGTTGAGTGCGAAGCCGTGCATCGTCACGCCCCGGGCGACCCGCACGCCGATCGCGGCGATCTTCCGGTCGGGGCCGCGCTCGTCTGCCCGGACCCACACGCCGCTGCGCCCCTCGACCTGTTCGGTGGCCAGGCCGAAGCTCCCGCAGACCTCCATCAGGGCCCGCTCCAGCCGGCGCACGTGGGCCACCACGTCGACCGGGTCGGGGAGCGCGATGATCGGGTACCCGACCAGCTGGCCGGGCCCGTGCCAGGTGATCTTGCCGCCGCGGTCGACGTCGACCACCGGGGTGCCGTCGAACGGTCGCTCGTGCGGTTCGGTCCGTTTGCCCGCGGTGTAGACCGGCGGGTGCTCGAGCAGCAGCATCGTGTCCGGAGCGGTGCCGGCGACGCGCCGCTCGTGCAGGTCGCGCTGCTGCGCCCAGGCCTGCTCGTAGGGGACCAGACCCGCCCGGACGACCACCAGCTCGCTCATGCCGCCGAGCCTATGCCGCCGACGTGCCGAGGTGTTGCCGGCCGCCGATCAGGACGGCGGCGCCCCGAGCCGCCGGAGCACGGCACGCGCGGTGCGGGACCCGCTGGCCATCGCACCCTGGATGGACGGGGTGTCCCGGTGGTCTCCGCAGACGAAGAGCCCACCGCCCAGGTCGACCGGGCGACGGTGCTGCAGCGGGGGAGTGGCGGCCGGCTGCGCTCCGGTCACGGTGACGGTGGTGAGGTGGGTCAGGTCGGTGGTGGCGACACCGTGCAGGCGCGCCACCTCCTCCCGGACATCGGGTTCCCGGGTCGGCGCCAGGGTCGAGCTGGCGACCAGCGCCCGGCCGTCGGGGCTGTACGCCGGCTGCGCGTCCGAGACCACCGCGCTGTTCACCAGCTGCCCACCGGGCTGTCCCAGCACGATCAGCGGCGCGGACCAGGGCGACTCCGGCAGCACGTGCAGGTGCGTGGTCACCTGCCGGGGCGCCGATGCCCCGAGCCCGGGGAGCAGGACCGCGGCGGTGCCGGGGTCGGTCGCCACCACGACGGCGTCGGCGGTCGTGGTCCCGGCGTCGGTGTGCACGGCCCCGCCCTCGACCCCCGTGGCGCGGACGCCGAGGTGCACGCGGTCGGCGGGCAGCCGGCCGGCGAGCTGTTCGCCGATGGCCTGCATCCCGCCGGCGGGAAGGCCGACCCGGCCCCGGACGAAGCTGCGCCAGACCAGGTCGAGGTAGCGGCTGGAGGTCTCCAGGCCGTCCTCCAGCAGGACGCCGGCGAGGAACGGCCGCAGGAACACCTCGAGCGCCTGTTCGCCGAGCCCCGCGGCGCGGAGCGCCTCGGCGGCCGTGCGCTCGCGCGCCGCCAGCAGTCGGGACACCGGTGCATAGCCGGCCCGCGCCGAGAAGGCGGCGAGCGCAGCCTGCCGGACCGGCCCGCCCAGCGGTGCCCGCAGCGTGTCCACGACGGTGCCCGGGTGCTGGCGGGGGTCGACGACCCGGTGGGCGCGCCCGTCCACACGGACCACCGCACCGGTCCAGAACCAGCCCAGGTCGAGCGCCGGCAGGTCGAGGTCGGCCGCCCGGGGATAACCCGTGTTGAACACCTGGAAGCCGCGGTCGACCAGGAAGCCGTCGATCCGGGCCGTCGACAGCCGGCCGCCCGGGTGCTGAGCGGCGTCGATCAGGTGGACGTCCCGGCCGGCCGCCGCCAGCCGGGTGGCTGCGCTGAGCCCGGCCAGCCCTGCACCCACCACGACGACCTCGGCACGTGGTGGCGGTGGCATGGTCCGAACCTAAGCGGTCCGGGGTGACCCGTCCTGCTCGGCGCCGCAGCTGTGGACGCGACCGGGGGCTGTGGACGGGCCCAGCGGGGGACCGGCCGTCGGCCCTACCGTCCCGGCATGCCTGCGCAGCCCTCCCCGTCGGCGGCCCCGGTCGTGCCCGGCTACGTGCTCGAAGAGCTCCTGGGTCGGGGCGGCTCCGGGCAGGTGTGGCGGGCCCGGCCACGGTCGGGCGGGCCGCCGGTGGCGGTCAAGGTGCTGGTGCGGGGTGACCCGGAGCGGCAGGAGCGCGAGGCGGGGCTGCTCGGTGAGCTCGACCACCCGCACCTGGTGCGGCTGCACCACGTCGTCCGTCGCGAGGTGCGCGACGGCCCGGCCCAGGTGGCGCTGGTGCTCGACCTGCTCGCCGGCGGCAGTCTGGCGGCCCTGCTCGCCCGGCGGGGACGCTTGCGCCCCGGGGAAGTGGTCACCACGGTGGCCCCGGTGGCGGCTGCGCTGGCCCACGCTCACGAACGGGGCGTCGTGCACGGCGACCTGTCGCCGGGCAACGTCGTGTTCACGGCGGAGGGCCGCCCGGTGCTCACCGACCTGGGCACCGCCCGGTTGGTCGGCGACGTCGCGCGGGCCGAGGTGACCCCGGCGTACGTCGACCCGGTGGTGGCCCGCGGCGGTGCGCCGGGGCCGGCGTCGGACGTCTTCGGTGTCGCTGCGGCGGCCTTCCACGCGCTGACCGGGGTCGCTCCCTGGAACGCCGCCGACCCCGCGGGCACGCTCTCGGTCGCAGTCGGCGGTGACCTGCCCGATCTCGCCCTCCTCGCCCCCGATGCGCCCGACGAACTGGTGCGCGTGGTCCTCCGCGGGCTGTCGGCCGAACCGCACCTGCGGGGGTCCGCCGCGGCGTTCGCCCTCGACCTCCGCCACTCCTGCCGGCCGGAGCCGGTCCGGCTCCCGGTGGCCGGCGTGCCCGACGGCGAGCTCGGGGCCACCGGGCGGGGCCCGCGGACCGAGCTGACCCACCAGGTGCCGGGCCGGCGACCCCGCGCCGCCCATGCCGTGCCGGGTCCCGAGGGGCGATGGGCGCGGCTCCGCGGGCGACTCGGTGACCGGGTCGCCGCCGCACGAGGAGGCGGCGAGGTGCGCCCCCTGGTCCGTGGTGCGGTCCGGCGGACGGCGACGGCCGCCCTCGTGCTCGCCGCTCTCGCTGCGGCACTGGCCGGTGCGACCTGGCTCGGGGCGAGCTGGGGTGGGTCGAGTGGTGACCCGGTGCCCGCTGCGGGCCGGACGGCGGCGAGCAGCGTCCCCCCGCCGGCAGCGACGCCGACGGCCCCGGACGATCCAGTGGGGGACGGGGAGGCCTCGCCGGCCGACCGGTCGGCGACGCCGGTGGGGGACGCCGAGTGGGCTGCGGTGCTCGCCGACCTCTACGGACGGCGGAGCGCGGCCTTCACCGACGCGGACCCGACGGTGCTGACCGAGGTGCACGCGACCGGCAGCGCGTCGCTGTCCCGCGACGCCGAGCAGGTGCAGCAGCTGGTCGCGGCGGGTCAGCGGCTCGACGGCTTCGCGCCCCGGCTGGTCCGCCTCGTCGAGGTGACGGCCTCGGGGCGGAACCGGTTCGACGTGGAGCTGGTCGACGAGCTGCCGGCCTACCGGGTGGTCCGCGCCGGCGGGCCCGATGCGGCGGTGGTCGCCGAGATACCCGCCCGCGGTGCGGCGCCCGTGCAGATGGCCGTGGAGCGCACGGCGTCCGGGTGGCGGATCGCCGATGCCCGGCTGGGCGGGTGAGGGGTCAGCGGGCGGCGACGGCGGCCCGCAGCGCCGCCCGGAGGTCCTCGTGCGTGAACCGGAACCCGGCCGACCGCAGGACGTCAGGGACGGCACGCTGCCCGGCCAGCACACCCACGTCGGCGAACTCGCCGAGGGCCAGCCGCAGGGCGAACCCGGGCACGGTGAACACGGCGGGCCGGTGCACGACCTCGGCGAGCGCGGCGGTGAACTCCGCGTTGGTGGCCGGACTGGGGGCAGTGAGGTTGACCGGGCCGGACACCGGGGCGGTGAGCAGGAACCGGATCGCGTCGACCTCGTCCTGCAGGCTGATCCAGGGCATGTACTGCCGGCCCGAGGCCAGCTTGCCGCCCAGGCCGAGGCGGAACAGGGGGAGCAGCCGACCCAGCAGCCCGCCGTGGCCGAGCACCAGCCCGGTGCGCAGGGTCGCCACCCGGACACCGGCGGCGGCAGCCGGTGCGGTCGCCGCCTCCCAGGCGACGCAGACCCGGGCCAGGAAGTCCTCGCCCGCCGGCACGGTCTCGTCGACCACCCGCTCGCCGGTGTCGCCGTACCAGCCGACTGCGGACGCCGAGAGCAGCACCCGGTCACGACCGGGCTCGGCTTCGGCCGCCTCGACGAGGGCCTGGCTCACCGTGGTCGTGCTGTCGACCCGGCTGGCCAGCACCTGCTGCTTGTGCTTCTCCGTCCAGCGCCGGTCTCCGACCCCGACGCCGGCGAGGTTGACCACGGCGTCCACGTCATGGAGAAGACCGTCGGGGAGGCGGTGGTGTGCCGGTTCCCAACGGTGCTCGTCCGCGGTGCGCGGGGTGCGTCGCACCAGGCGCAGCACCTCGTGCCCGTCGGCCACCAGCGACCGGACGAGCGCAGAACCGATCAGCCCGGAGGAACCGGTGACCGCCACCTTCATCGAGTGCTCCTTCGGGTCGGTGCGGGGACGTTCACCAGGGGAGACGACGAAGGGCCCCGGCCGAAGCCGGGGCCCTTCATCGGTGGATCAGGAGATGCCCAGGTCGCCCTGGAACTGCCCGCCCTCGAGCCGCTCCCGCACCGTGGTGAGGAACCGGGCGGCGTCGGCGCCGTCGACGATCCGGTGGTCGTAGCTCAGCGCCAGGTAGACCATCGACCGGACGGCGATCACCTCGCCGAGCTCCGGGTCCTGCACCACCACGGGGCGCTTGACCACCGAGCCGACGCCCAGGATGGCGACCTGGGGCTGGTTGATGATCGGGGTGTCGAACAGCGCGCCCCGGCTGCCGGTGTTGGTCAGCGTGAACGTGCCGCCGCCGAGCTCGTCCGGCGTGACCTTGTTGGTGCGGGTCCGCTCGGCCAGGTCGGCGATCTTCCGGGCGATGCCGGGCACGTTCAGGTCGCCGGCACCGTGGATGACCGGCACCAGCAGGCCGCGCTCGGTGTCCACGGCGATGCCCAGGTTCTCGGCGTCGTGGTAGGTGACCGTCCCGGCCTCCAGGTCGACCGAGGAGTTCACCACCGGGTGGGCCTTGAGGGCCTCGACCGCGGCCTTGGCGAAGAACGGCAGGAACGACAGCTTGACGCCCTCCCGGGCGGCGAAGTCGTTCTTCACCTGGTTGCGCAGGTTCGCGATCCGGGTGACGTCCGCCTCGACCACGGTGGTGAGCTGTGCGCTGATCTGCAGCGACTCGAGCATCCGCTTGGCGATGACGGTGCGCAGCCGGGAGAGCTTCTCCGTGTTGCCACGCAGCGAGGAGTCCGGGGTCGCGGCCGGCGAGGGGGTGCGGGCACCGCCGGAGGAGGCGGCAGCGGGCGCGGCGGCCGGCTTCTTGGACTCCTCGGCGGCGGCGAGCACGTCCTGCTTGCGGATCCGGCCGCCGACCCCGGTGCCGGTGACCGAGGACAGGTCGACGCCCTGCTCGGCAGCCAGCCGGCGCACCAGCGGGGTGACGTAGGCGCCGCCGCCGTCGGGTGCCGGGGCCGGCGCGGGCTTGTCCGCCGGGGCGACGGCCTCGGCGGGAGACGGCTGGTCGGTGGGCGACTGGGTCGGCATGGTCCCGCCCGAGCCGTAGTCCGCGCCCGGCTGGCCGCTGTCGGTGTTGGCCTCGGCCGGGGGCGGCTGCTCGGCCTTCGGAGCCGCCTTGGCCTTCGGCTCCTCCTTCGGAGCCTGCTCCGGCTCCGGGGCGGGCTCTGCCTTCGGCGCCTCTGTCTTCGGCGCCTCGGCCTCCGGCGCGGACTTCGCGGCACCGCCACCGGAGCCACCGATGACGGCCAGCTCGGCGCCGACCTCCACGGTCTCGTCCTCGGAGACGACGATCTTGGTGAGCACGCCCGCGACCGGGGAGGGGATCTCGGTGTCGACCTTGTCGGTGGAGACCTCCAGGAGGGGCTCGTCGACCTCGACCTGGTCACCCTCCTGCTTCAGCCAGCGGGTGACGGTGCCCTCGGTGACGCTCTCACCCAGTGCCGGCATGGTCACCGAGGTGCCCTCGCCGTCACCGGAACCGCCGGAGTCGCCGCCCTGCTCGGCTGCTGCGGGGGCTGGCTCCTCGGCGGGCTCCTCCTGAGTGGGCTCCTCCTGGGCGGGCTCTTCCTGAGCGGGCTCCTCGTCGGCCGAGGACTCCTGGGCCGGGGCGTCCTCCGCCGGGGCGCCGGCGTCGCCGCCGTCCTCGCCACCGATGACGGCCAGCTCGGCGCCGACCTCCACGGTCTCGTCCTCGGAGACGACGATCTTGGTGAGCACGCCCGCAGCGGGGGAGGGGATCTCGGTGTCCACCTTGTCGGTGGAGACCTCCAGGAGGGGCTCGTCGACCTCGACCTGGTCACCCTCCTGCTTCAGCCAGCGGGTGACCGTGCCCTCGGTGACGCTCTCGCCCAGGGCGGGCATGGTGACGGACGTCGGCATCGAAGGCAGGTCTCCTCAGGTCGTGGGGTGGTGCTGAGCGGGTGGTGCGGATCGAGCGGTCGTGCTGAGCAGGTGATGCGTCAGTCGTGCGCGTGCAGCGGCTTGCCGGCCAGGACCAGCGCCGCCTCGCCGAGGGCCTCGCTCAGCGTCGGGTGCGGGTGGATCAGCTGGGCGACCTCCTCCGGCAGGGCCTCCCAGTTGTAGACCAGCTGGGCCTCGGCGATCATGTCGCCGACTCGGCTGCCGACCATGTGCACGCCGACGACCGGCCCGTTGCCGGCGACGCGGATCAGCTTGACCGCACCCGCCGTCTTCAGGATCGCGGCCCGGCCGTTGCCGGCCAGGTCGTAGGTGGCGACCTCGACCTCGCCGTGCTTCTCCTTGGCCTGGGCCTCGGTCAGCCCGACGGAGGCGACCTCGGGCTCGGAGTAGGTGACCCGCGGGACACCCGCGTAGTCGATCGGCACGACCGGCAGGCCGGCGAGGCGCTCGGCCACCAGGATCCCCTCGCCGAAGCCCACGTGCGCGAGCTGCAGGGTCGGGATCAGGTCGCCGACGGCGGAGATGGTCGGCACGTTGGTCTGGCAGTACTCGTCGACCAGGACGTAGCCGCGGTCCATGGCGACGCCGGCCTCCTCGTAGCCGAGGCCCTCGCTCACCGGGCCGCGCCCGACGGCCACGAGCACCAGCTCGGCCTCGTAGTCCTTGCCGTTCTCCAGGGAGACCTTCACGCCGTCGGCGGTGGTCTGCACCTTGGCCACCCGGCTGCCCAGGGAGAAGTCGATCTTCCGGCGGCGGAAGGCGCGCTCCAGCAGCTTGGAGGACGACTCGTCCTCCAGCGGGACGAGGTGGGGCAGGCCCTCCACGATGGTCACGTCGACGCCGAAGGACTTCCACGCGCTGGCGAACTCGCAGCCGATGACACCGCCGCCGAGGACGATCGCCGACGTCGGCACCCGGTCGAGCTTCAGCGCGTGGTCGCTGGTGATGACCTTGGTGCCGTCGATCTCGATGCCGGGCAGGGAGCGGGCGTAGGACCCGGTGGCCAGCAGCACGTGCTTGCCCTCGAAGGTCTCGTCGCCGACCTGGACGGCGGTCGGGGAGACCAGCCGGCCCTCGCCGCTCACGTACGTGATGCCGCGGCTCTTGATCAGGCCCTGCAGGCCCTTGTGGTTCTTCGAGATGACGCCGTCCTTGTAGGCGTTCACCCCGTCCATGTCGATGCCCGAGAGGGTCGACTTGACGCCGAACTGCTCGCCCTCGCGGGCGTTGTCGGCGACCTCGGCGGTGTGCAGCAGGGCCTTGGTGGGGATGCAGCCGCGGTGCAGGCAGGTGCCGCCCACCTTGTCCCGCTCGATCAGGACGACGGACATGCCCAGCTCGGCCGCACGCAGCGCGGCGGCGTAGCCACCCGAGCCACCACCGAGGATGACCAGGTCAGCGGGGGTGGTCGGTGCGCTCACGGCTGCTCCTCAGTGCTGGGTGGCCCGGAGCTGCTCCGGGCACGGCGGTCCTGCGCGTGCCCATCCTGCCACTCCCGGGAACGGCGCGTTCGGATGCTCCGTTGCTCTTCGCAAGAGCGTCGCGGTGCAGTCCGCGGCCGGCGAGGACGGGGGCAGTGCGATGGGTCTGATCGACCGGCTGCGTGGCCGACGCGGGGCGGGTCGTGCCGCGGGGGACGGCCGTGGCCGACGCGGCACGCTCGACCGGGCATCGGGGTCGGCGGACCTCAGCCATCTGGAGAAGTTCGTCGCCACGCGGCGCGGCGTCGAGGGGTACGTCGAGCCCCGTACCGCCGTGACCGAGACGACGATCCTGCTGGTCGCCGCCGACGGGGAGTGGACGCGGCGACGGATCGACGGCCCGGACACCGCCCGCAAGCTGTCCCGCGACCTCGCCGTCCCGGTCTACGACGCGCAGATCACCGGCTACCCGCAACGGATGCGTGACTGGTCCGCCCGCCAGCGGGCGGACGACAAGCTGTAGCCCCCCGCCCCGGGTCGGGGGCAGGGGGCCGGCAGCTCACTGTGCGGCGATGAGGCCCTCGATCGTGGCGAGCAGGGTGCGGACCGGCACACCGGTGCCGCCCTTGGTCGTGTACCCCCAGGGCGCCCCGGTGTTGTAGGCCGGGCCGGCGATGTCGATGTGCGCCCAGGGCAGGCCGGCGGGCACGAACTCGGACAGGAAGTGCCCACCGACGAGCATCCCGCCCATCCGGTCGGCGTTGGCGTTCACCAGGTCCGCGATCGGGGAGTCCAGCCCGCGTCGCAGCTCCGGCGGCAGCGGCATCGCCCACATCGGCTCCCCGCTGCGCCGGCTGGCGGCGACGACGGCGTCCCGCAGGTCGTCGCTGCCCATCACGCCGGAGGTGCGGGTGCCCAGCGCGACCAGCTGGGCGCCGGTCAGCGTGGAGGTCTCCAGCAGGTGGGCGGGGGAGTCCTCGACGGCGCGGCAGATGGCGTCGGCGAGCACGACCCGGCCCTCGGCGTCGGTGTTGGTGATCTCCGCCTTCTTGCCGTTGCGGAAGGTGACCACGTCGGCCGGGCGGTAGGCGGTGCCGCTGGGCATGTTCTCGGCGATCGGCACGGTGGCGGTCACGTCGACCGGGAGGCCGAGCTCGGCGACCAGGCAGACGGTGGCGATCACGGCCGCGGCGCCGGCCATGTCGCTCTTCATGTCCTCCATCTTCGCCGCGGGCTTGATCGAGATGCCGCCGCTGTCGAAGGTGATGCCCTTGCCGACCAGCGCGACGCTGGTCTTGGCCTTCTTGCCCTTGTACTCCATGCGCAGCAGCCGCGGACCGCGGCTCGAGCCGCCGCCGACGGCGAGGATGCCCCCGTACCCGCCGGCCGTGAGGGCCTTCTCGTCGAGCACCTCGACCGACAGCCCGGCCTTCTTGCCCGCGGCGGCACCCCGGGCGGCGAGCTCCGCCGGGTACAGGTCGTTGGGCGGGCTGTTGACCAGGTCACGGACCAGGGCGACGGCGGCGGCCACCGCGCGCACGCGGGCCAGCGGTGCCTTCGCAGCACCGGCGTCGGGGACGACGAGCTCCACCGAGGACGGCGGGGCGGGACGGTCGGCCGGGAGGTCGGACTTGTAGGCGGTGAACTCGTATGCGCCCAGCAGGGACCCTTCGCCGACGGCGTGCAGCCGGTCGGCGTCCGGTGCGCCACCCACGGCGGCGAGGAGACTTACCAGGGAGCTGCGGCCGGTCAGCGCCCGGCTGGCGGCCCCGGCGGCCCGGCGGACCGCCTCCGCCGAGTAGGAGCCGTCGGCCTGCGGGGAGCCCAGCCCCGCCACGGCCACGACCGGGAACGGACCCTGGCCGAAGGTGGGCAGCTTGGTGACCTCGTCCTCGGCCCCACGGGCGCCGAGATCGGCCAGCGCGGCGAGGAGCCGGCCGCCGAGCAGCCGGTCGACCGCATCGGCTCCGGGCGTGGACAGCAGGCCTGCCGGTCCCTGGCCGACGCCGACGACGAGGGCGTCGGCGGTCAGCTTCTCGAGCGGGCGGTCGGTGGCGGAGATGGTAGGCGGCACCCGACGATCGTAAGGAGGTGGTGAGGACGGCGTACGACCGGCAGGCCGCCGACCACTAGCGTGCTGGCGGTGAGCCCGCTGACCTCCCCCCTGCACGATCGTCACGTCGCCGCCGGTGCGAAGTTCGCCGACTTCGGTGGCTGGTCCATGCCGATCGAGTACGCCGGTGGTGGCGTGCTGGCCGAGCACACCGCGGTCCGGGAGGGCGTCGGGCTCTTCGACGTCTCGCACCTGGGCACCGCGACGGTGCGTGGCCCGGGGGCCGCCGACTTCGTCAACTCGTGCCTGACCAACGACCTGGGCAAGATCGGGCCCGGCCAGGCCCAGTACACGCTGTGCTGCGTCCCCGACGGCGACCCGCAGGCGGGGGGCGTGGTCGACGACCTGATCGTCTACCTGCACGGCCCGGACGACGTCCTGCTCGTGCCCAACGCGGCCAACGCGGCCGAGGTGCTGGCCCGGCTCTCGGCCGAGGCGCCGGTGGGGGTCACCGTCACCGACCGGCACACCGAGGTCGCCGTGCTGGCGCTGCAGGGGCCGCGTTCAGCCGAGGTGCTGGCGGCCGTCGGCCTGCCCGGCGAGCTGACCTACATGTCCTTCGCCGAGACACCCGGCTCCGGCGGGGACGAGGTCACCGTCTGCCGGACCGGCTACACCGGCGAGCACGGCTACGAGCTGCTGGTCGCCGCCGAACGTGCCGGGACCCTGTGGGACGCGCTGCTGGCTGCCGGCGGGCCCGAGCAGATCCGGCCGTGCGGCCTGGGAGCCCGGGACACCCTGCGCACGGAGATGGGGTACCCGCTGCACGGCCACGAGCTGTCGCGGGACATCACCCCCAACCAGGCGCGGTCGGGGTGGGCCGTGGGCTGGGGCAAGGACGCGTTCTGGGGGCGCGAGGCGCTGGTCGCGGAGAAGGCGGCCGGCGCGCCGCGTCAGCTGTGGGGTCTGCAGGCGCCCGGTCGTGGGATCCCGCGGCCGGGCATGCTCGTGCTCGGCGCCGACGGCTCGCGGATCGGCGAGGTCACCAGCGGCACGTTCTCCCCGACCCTGCGGACCGGGATCGCCCTGGCACTGCTGGACAGGTCCGCCGGTGTCGCCGAGGGGACGGAGGTTGCCGTCGACGTCCGCGGGCGGCCCCAGGCGGTCGTCGTCCGGCGTCCGCCGTTCGTGGAGTCGCACACGAAGGACCCCGTTCCCCCCACGCCTCGCAAGCTCGACGCGGGCCCCTGAACGGGGCCGAGGCCCAGCGCTTCGGGTGTGACTACTTGCTCGGCACTGGCGGGTCGGGCACCTCGTCGGCGACCACGGCGTCCCGCTTCCCCATCGGCTCGGGGTCGCCCTGGGTGGTGTCCTGCGCGGTCTGGTGCTCGGTCTCGGCGTTGATCTCCGCGCCCAGCAGCACCAGGTAGCAGGTCAGGTACAGCCACAGCATCAACACGATGACGCCGGCGATCGCGCCGTAGGTCTCGTTGTAGGAACCGAAGTTGTTCACGTAGAAGCTGAACGCGACGCTGACGACCGCCCAGATGAGGGTGACCACGAGCGAGCCGAGGCTGACCCAGCGGATCTTCGGCGCATCCCGGTCCGGGGCGACCCGGTAGAGGACTGCCAGCGAGCCGATCACCACGCCCAGCAGGAGCACCCAGCGCAGGACCTGCGCGAGCACCGTGCCGACGCCGCCCAGGGGCAGCGCGTCCAGCACCACCGGGACCACGGCGATGAGGGCGAAGGTGATGAGGATGAAGACGATCGCGCCCAGGGTGAGCACCAGTGAGAGCGCGCGCAGCTTGAGGAAGTTGCGGGTCTCGACCTCGTCGTAGGCGATGTTCACCGCCTTGACCATGTTGTTGACACCGCCGGACGCCGTCCACAGCGCACCGAGCACCGAGGCGATCAACCCGAAGGTGAGCGCCCCGCCGGCGTTGCTGGTGATGTCGGTCAGCTGCTCGGTGAGGATGTCCTGGGCGGTGTCCGGGAGCTGGTCGGACAGCGACTCGATCTGCTGGGTGACCTGCTCGGGGGAGGCGACCAGGCCGTAGATCGAGATGGTCGCGATCAGCGCCGGGAAGATCGAGAGGAAGGCGAAGAAGGCCACCCCACCGGCGATGATCGGCATGTTGTCGGCGTTGTTCTCCGCCCAGGACCGCTTGACGATCTGCAGCCAGCCGCGCGCGGGGATGTCCGTGGGCCGGTCGGCGTGGATGCCCGGCATCTCCTCGGGCTCGGGCACCTCCGGAGCCGGGCGGGCGGCTTCCCGCTGCTCGCCGCGGACGACGGCCGTGGAGGAGGCTCCGCTGGCCCCGTCGTCGCGTCCGGCAGCACGGGCTTCCGCAGCCCGCATCGCGGCCCGCCGCTCGGCCTTCTCCTGGACCCGCACGCGGATGTTCTCCACGGCGCTGCCCGGCCGCCCGTTGTCGACCATCGGTCTCGTCCCCTTGTCTCGGGTGTGCAGGTGGATCGGTGGAACGGCGGCGTCCGCCGACTCCCGGCCGGCCCCAGGCGGGGGCCGGCCGGCAGGCGGACCGTGCAGCTCAGGCCGGGGTCACCGGCGGGAGCTCAGTGGTTCAGCCGGGCCAGCGTGCGCCGCCAGCCGGAGCGACGGCGCGGCAGGCGCCGGGCGGCGGCCCGCTGGGTCGCGGCGACCTGCTGCACCGCGACGCGCTCGCCGGCCCGCACGCGGGCAGTGGCAGCCCGCTGCGCAGCCGACAGCTGCTTCGAGGCGGCCCGCTGCTTGGCGGTCAGCTGCCCGGTGGCGGTGCGCCTGTGCGCGGTGAGGCTCGTGACGGCGGCCTTCCGGCGAGTGGCCGCGGCCTTCCGGCGGACCTCGGCGCGCTCGGCCGCCTTCTTCCGTGCCGCCACTCGCTCCTTGCCGGCGCGCTTCGCCCGCTGCTGCGCCGCCTTCCGGGCCGCTGCCTGGCGGCGGGCGGCCTGCTTGGCCGCCGCCCGCTCCTCCGCGGTCCGCCGGCGCTTGCGACGCCAGGAGAGCAGCCCGATGACCGCGGTGAGGGCGGCCACGCCGCCACCGATGACGGCCGGCGGGTTCTCCCGGTACGTCTCGACCGCGGTGTCCTTGGTCCGGTTGGCGCTCTCCAGTGCCGAGCTCTTGGCCTGGTCGACGCGCTCCTGGGCCCGGGCCGGGACGTCGAGCCGGTGGCTGAGCTCGTCGACCGTGCGGCCGAGCTGCTCCCGGGTCTGCTCGATGTCGGCGCGGATCGCGTCGGGGTCGTTCGGGCCGGCAGCGTCGTCCGGCCGGGTGTCGTCGGCTCCGGTCATCGGGACGCACTCTCCTTCACGGTCGCGACATCGGTCTTGACGCTCGCGATGGCCTCGGTCGGCACCGGCGGGGCGGCCTGCTGGACGTCCTTCTTGCCGATCAGGGCGAGCACGGCGGCGACCACGAAGAGCACGACGGCGACGATGACCGCGGCCAGCCAGCCGGGGAGGACGAGCGCGAGGGCGAGGACGGCGGCCGCGACGAGAACCTGGAGACCGAGGAAGGCGAACAGCCCGGCGCCGCCGAAGAGGCCGGCCCCCAACCCGAACTTCTTGGCCTTGGTGCTGACCTCGGCCTGGGCCAGGCGCATCTCGTCCCGGACCAGTCGGGTCAACTGGTCGGAGAGCTGCCCGATCAGCTGGCCGGTGGAGGCGTTCTCGGGGGCGGGCGGGGGTGTCTCCACCCGGCTGGCACCGGCGCCCGTGGTGGGCTGGCTCATCTGTACTCCGCGTTGTCGGGCGTGGGTGATCCCTTCACCATGCCCGGGTGCTTACCGCGTAAACCAAGATCGCCACTGCGTGCCCGGTCGGGCCGGCCCGTTCCGGGGCTGCCCCGAGGGCGGGAGATCGCTAGCCTGCCGCCATGAGCTGGACCTGGCAGCTGGAAGACCCTTCGGGTGCGCCGATCGACCCTGCCACGCTCGGGGTGGAGGTGCCCGAGTGTGACAACCAGGGCGACGCCGAGTCCTGGCTGGGGGAGTCCTGGCGCGACCTGCTGGAACGGGGGGTCGCCACGGTGACGCTCCAGGAGGACGGCGAGCGGGTGTACGGCCCGATGGGCCTGGCGGCGAACTGAGGCGGCCCGCCCTGTTCCACGGCTCGTAGGCCGGCGGCCTTCTGCGACTCGGGCGGCCGCCGGCCTGCGAGCGGTTGGTGGAGGGCGCTCCCTCTTCAGCCGCGCGAGGTCTTGGCGGGGTCGCGCTCCACGACGTCGCCCAGCACCCGGTCGATGCGGGTCAGGACCTCGGCCGGCAGCTGGACACCGGCGGCCTGCACGTTGTCGTGCACCTGCTCGGGCCGGCTGGCGCCGATGATGGCGGCCGCCACGTTCCGGTTCTGCAGCACCCAGGCGATCGCCAGCTGCGCCATCGACAGACCGAGCTCGTCGGCGATGGGCCGGAGCTCCCGGACGCGGGTGAGCACGTCGTCGGTCAGGTAGCCCTTCATCGAGCCGCCCACCGTGGCGTGCCCGCCGCGGCTGTCGGCCGGCGGCTGCTGGCCGGGCAGGTACTTGCCGGTGAGCACGCCCTGCGCCAGCGGGGACCAGACGATCTGGGAGAGCCCCTCCTGCTCGCTGGTCGGCACCACCTCGGCCTCGATGACCCGCCACAGCATCGAGTACTGCGGCTGGTTGCTGATCAGCTGGACCTTGAGCTCGCGAGCCAGCTCGGCGGCTGCGGCGATCTCCTCGGCGCGCCACTCGGAGACGCCGAGGTAGAGCACCTTGCCCTGGCGCACCAGGTCGGCGAAGGCGGTCATCGTCTCCTCCAGCGGCACAGAGGAGTCGTACCGGTGCGCCTGGTACAGGTCGACGTAGTCGGTCTGCAGCCGCTTCAGTGACGCGTTGCAGCTCTCGGTGATGTGCTTGCGGGACAGGCCGCGGTCGTTGGCCCCCGGACCGGTGGGCCAGTAGACCTTGGTGAAGATCTCCAGGCCCTCCCGGCGCTGGCCGGCCAGCGCGCGGCCCAGGACCGACTCGGCCTTCGTGCCGGCGTAGACGTCGGCGGTGTCGAAGGTGGTGATCCCGACGTCGAGGGCGGCCCGCACGCAGGCGTGGGCGGCATCCTCCTCGACCTGGCTGCCGTGGGTCAGCCAGTTGCCGTAGGCGATCTCGGAGATGGTCAGGCCAGAGCGGCCGAGGCGTCGTGTCTGCACGGCTGTTGACACTACTTAGCAGGGCTCACCAACGTCGGCCCGTCCGGTGGCCCTCCCGCAGGGGCCCACCGCGAGCTCTCGAGTGGTGGGGGGCAGGAGGGTCCTTCTTCAGACCTCGGCGCCCAGCGGTACCTGCGGCTTGGGGAAGCGCCAGCGGCGGATCATCGTGGCCCGGCTGACGCCGTACCAGACCAGGCTGCGCATCTTCTGGTCGGTGTCGGGGAATCGCTCGGTGACCTTCGCCTTGATCTTGCGGCCGAGGAGGAACGAGTCGCCGATGATCACCAGGAAGAAGGCGAACCACACGAACACGGTGTAGCTCTGAACGGCCGGGACCGGGATGAAGTAGCCGACCAGCACCAGCGCGGCCACCGCCAGGAAGAAGCTGCCGGCGTTGCGGCGGGCGTCGACGACGTCGCGGACCAGTCGGCGCACCGGGCCGCGGTCGCGGGCGGGCAGTGCGCTGTCGTCGCCGCGCGCCCCGGCGACCCGGGTGTTGCCACGGCCCGCGGCCTGCTGCTCGCGCATCCGCTTGTAGGCCTCCTTGCGCGTGGTCGGCGGCGGCGGCACCGGCCCACTGCGCCGTCCCTGCGCCTCGTTGCGGCGCGGGGTGGGGCGGCCCTTGCCCGTCGTGCCGATCGCCGTCGACCCGTGCGGGGTGACGGTGGTGACGGCGTCCGACGCCGGGTCGGGGGCGGGACGGCGGCCGGGCAGGCGGAGCTTCACGGCGCCGAGTCTACGTGGACAGCGCCTCCCGACAGGGGGTGCCACGACAGGGGTGTGCCCCGGGCGAGCGGTGCGGGCACCGCCCCGTGCGACTTTCGAGCCGTACAGTGGGAAGCAGCTCCGCCACGGCGGTGTTGGCCGTCCTGAGAGCCCGCCCTCCGTGGTGGGCCGAGCAGGACACCCTCGAGTCTGGGAGGACCACGACATGACCGTGCAGGACACGCAGGCCCCCGGCGCCACCGGCGTCATCCTCAGCGACCCCGCCGCCCTCAAGGTGAAGACGCTGCTGGAGCAGGAGGGTCGCGACGACCTGCGGCTGCGGATCGCGGTGCAGCCGGGTGGTTGCTCGGGTCTCCGTTACCAGCTGTTCTTCGACGAGCGCTTCCTCGACGGCGACGCGACCTTCGAGTTCGGTGGCGTCGAGGTCATCGTCGACCGCATGAGCATCCCGTACCTCAGCGGCGCGACGATCGACTTCGTCGACACCATCGAGAAGCAGGGCTTCACCATCGACAACCCGAACGCGGGCGGCTCCTGCGCCTGTGGCGACTCGTTCCACTGATCGCCAGCTAGCCCGAACGCACCGAGGCCCGGCACCCCGCGAGGGGGGCCGGGCCTCGGTGCGTCCCGGGGGGAGGGTCGGCCTCAGTCGGCCGGCTGCGAGGGGATCGGCATCGGGACGCCGGCCGAGGGGGAGGGTGCCCTCGGGACCACTGCGCCGGGGTCCGGCGCTGGCGTCGGCTGGGCCGTCGGTGCGGGCGGCGTCGTCCCGGGTCGGGGTGTGTCGGCGGACGGGTCCGGGCGGGGGGCGATCGGCGGCGGGGTCCGCGGCGAGGGTGCCGCGGACGTGGGCGCCGTGGTCGTGGGGATCGTGGTCGTGGGGACCGGATCGCCCGGCTCCTCGCCGTCCGTGCCGGAGCAACCGGCCAGCAGCAGGCCGGTCAGCAGCGGGGCGGCCAGCAGGCCACCGGCCGCGGCGACCCTCCGGCGGCCGGTCACATCCGGACGGGGTAGACCGGCTCGGGGATCTCCGGGGTGATCCGCTCCTCGACGAAGATCCCGTGCCAGATCATGAAGACGAGCACGCCCCAGAGCTGTCGGGCGATCCGCTTGCTGGGCACCTCCGCCTCGCGCAGCCGGTCGAGCAGGCCGAGCACGTGGTCGCGGTCGAGCCACTCGTCGGTCTGGCTGGCGGTCACGATGTCCCGGGCCCACCCGTGCAACGGGCCGGCCAGGAACTCCGCCGTCGGCACCGGGAAGCCCAGCTTGCGGCGGTTCATGATCTTCGGCGGGACGATCTGCCGCATCGCCTGCCGCAGCGCGTACTTCGTCGCGTCACCGCGGCGGGGCACCCGCATCTCCAGCGGCAGGCTGCTGGCCAGGGCGAAGACCTCCGGGTCCAGGAACGGGACCCGCAGCTCGAGGGAGTTGGCCATCGTCATCTTGTCGGCCTTGACCAGGATGTCCCCGCGCAGCCAGGTGAAGAGGTCGACGTACTGCATGGCCGTCACGTCGTCGTAGCCGGCTTCCCGGGTCTGCCGGTAGAGGGCCTCGGTGACGGTGACGTGGGAGAGGTCGGGGTCGCGACCGGGCAGCAGCTGGGCGAGCTCGACGGCGTTGAGGTTCCGGGCGTTGCCGTAGTACCGCTCCGCCAGCGGCTGCGATGCGCGCTCCAGCAGGCTCTGCCCGCGCACGCCCTCCGGCACCAGCCTCGACAGCCGGCCGAGCGCCTGCCGCCCGACCGCCGGCAGCTTCGTGGCCCAGGCCAGGCTCAGCGGTTCCCGGTAGATCGTGTAGCCGCCGAACAGCTCGTCGGCGCCCTCACCGGAGAGCACCACCTTGACGTGCTTGCGGGCCTCGCGGGCGACGAAGTACAGCGGTACGAGCGCCGGGTCGGCGACCGGGTCGTCCAGGTACCAGACGACCGCGGGGATCGCGTCGGCGAACTCCTGCGCGGTGATCTCCACCGGTACGTGCTCCACACCCAGGATCGCCGCGGACTCGGCGGCGATGTCGACCTCCGAGGTGGCCTCCCGCTGGAAGCCGACGGTGAAGGTGACCAGGTCGTCGTTGTACTTGTGGGCCAGTGCGGCGATCGCCGTGGAGTCGATGCCGCTGGAGAGGAACGACCCGACCGTGACGTCGGCGCGCATGTGCTTGGCGACCGAGTCGTCTAGCACCTCGGCGATCCGGTCGAACAGTGCCTGCTCGCCTCCCGGGGCGACCGGCTGCGACCGGAACGACGGGTGGAACCAGCGCTTCGTGTGCAGCTCGCCGTCCACCACGGTGAAGCTGGTGCCGCTCTCGATCCGCCGGATCCCCCGGTGCAGGGTGGCGGGCTCGGGCACGTACTGCAGGGTCAGGTAGTGCTGCAGCGACGCCGGGTCGACGCCGCCGGCGCCGGGGGTGCCGCCCAGCAGCTCCAGCAGGGCCTTCTTCTCCGAGCTGAAGACCAGGCCACCGTCGGCCAGTCGAGCGGTGAACAGCGGCTTGATGCCGAAGGCGTCCCGGGCGCCGAACGCCGTCCCGGTCCGGGTGTCCCAGATGACGAACGCGAACATGCCGCGCAGTCGCGGGACGATCGCCTCGCCCCACAGGTGGTAGCCCGCGACGATCGCCTCGGTGTCGCCCTCGGTGGCGAACGTGGCGCCGGCCGCCTTCAGCTCTTCGCGCAGCTCCAGGTAGTTGTAGATCTCGCCGTTGAAGACGATCCGGTACCGGCCCTCGGCGTAGGGCATCGGCTGGGGGCTGCCCTCGATGTCGATGAACGCCAGCCGGTTGAAGCCGAGCACCGCGTGCCCGTCCGACCAGACCTCCCGGTCGTCGGGACCCCGGTGCCGCAGGCAGCGCAGCGCGTGTTGCACCCCGGAGACGGTCTGCTCGTCGACCCGCTCGGCGTCGGTGGACAGGTAGGCCAGCAGGCCGCACATGCGGGAGGTCTCCAGGAGGTGGGGGAGGGGGGCCGTAAGGCCCCGTGGTCAGACGCGCTCGCCGGCGCGGGTCTTACGGGTGGCGATCCGCTCGGCGACGAAGGACAGGATCGGGACGGTGCCCGCCAGGAGCACGAGCACCGATCCCTTGACCGACCACCGGGCGCGCAGCGCGAGGTCGCAGGCGGTCACGAAGAAGATCGCGTAGAGCCAGCCGTGCGCGGTGCCGATCACCGCCACCGGCCCCTCGACACCGGCGAGGCGCTTCAGCGGGACGGCGACCAGGATCAGGGCGATCAGCAGGACGCCGACGATCCAGGCCATCACCCGGTAGCGGGTCAGCGCGGCCGGCACGTCCTGCCCGACCCGGCGGGCCAGCGCGCGTGGCAGCCGCGACGACGTCGCGGTGCGGTCAGCGGTCACTGTCGCTCCGCGGCCTGAGGGCCTTCTCGTTGAGCTCGGCGAGGTAGGCGTTGTAGGCAGCCAGCTCCGGGTCGCCGGTCGTGTCGATCCGCGGCCGCTGGTACAGCACCAGGGAGGCGCCGGGCTCGTCGTCCGCGGGGTCCCGGGCCAGCTCGTCCTTGGCCATCTTGAGGTAGAAGCCCAGGCCCATGAACCCGTAGAGCGGCCACTGCAGCGCATAGCTCCAGTTGACGGCGCCGCCACCGGCCTCGGCCTTGGTCAACTGCCAGTAGCCGAGGAAGAACGTCATCACGAAGAGCGCCACGACCACCAGGTGCATGAAGAGCCACCCGGGGCTGAGCAGGCGTCGGTACACGCCCGCGACTGTAACCGCCGGGGCCGGCCGTGGGCCGTCGCCCACGGCGTGGCCCCGAGCACGTCAGCGCCCGCGCTGCCGGCCGGCAGCGGGCTCGCCGTCACGCCGGTGGACGCCGCCGGTCGTGTCCGACCAGCGGGCCCGGGGCGACCCGCCGGGGCGGTGCTCCCGCCCCCGGGACGACGGGCGGGGTCGGCTAGTCTCGGCGAGACTGTGGTCGGGGTGGGCAGAGCCTGTCGGGCAACCGAGGAGCACCCGCCGGTGAGACCGCGTGGCGCCGCCACGCGGGGGATGAGGAGGCAGCGGGCAGTGGCTCGACGCAGCAAGCTGGCGAAGGTCGCCGGGCTCGGTCTCCTGGGAGCGCTGACGCTCAGCGGGTGCGACGTCACGGGCAGTTGGCTCAGTTGGGGATGGCCCGAGGGCATCACCGACCAGGCCGAGCGCATGCACGACCTGTGGATCGGTTCGACGATCGCCGCCCTGGTGGTCGGCATCGCGGTGTGGGTGCTCATCGCCTACGCGACCATCCGGTACCGGAAGCGCGGGGACGAGCTGCCCCGGCAGACCGCCTACAACCTCCCGCTCGAGGTCGTCTACACGATCATCCCGTTCCTGATCATCGCGGTGCTCTTCTTCTTCACCGTGAACACCCAGAACGAGGTCCGCGACGTCAGCGACGACCCGGACGTCACGGTGGAGGTCAACGCCTTCAAGTGGAACTGGCAGTTCGTCTACCCCGAGACGGAGACCGCGGGCGGTGAGGCCGTGTCGACGGTCGGCACCAGCACCGAGATCCCGATCCTGGTGGTCCCCACCGACCAGACGATCCGGTTCGAGCTGGCCTCGGCGGACGTCATCCACTCCTTCTGGGTGCCGGAGTTCCTCTTCAAGCTCGACATCCTCCCGGGCAACGAGAACGGGCGGGACAACGTCTTCGAGGTCACCGTCCGCGAGGAAGGCGCCTACGTCGGCCGCTGCGCCGAGCTGTGCGGCACCTACCACGCGTTCATGAACTTCGAGCTCCGTTCGGTGTCACCTGATGCGTACGAGGACTACCTCGCAGCACGCGAGGACGGGCTGTCGGTCTACGACGCGCTCGTGCTCATCGGCGAGCCGGGCGAGGCGGTCTCCACGGAGCCGTTCCTGCTCCAGCGCGAACAGGCGGTGGCCTCGGATGACTGACCCGATCACCTCGCACCACCTGGAGGAGCGGCCGTGAAGGTCGAAGCGCTCATCTTCAACTTGATCACGGTGTTCTGCCTCGTGACCGCAGTCGTCTACGGCTTCTGGTCCCGTGAGCCGATCGGGACGACGGCGCTCGCGCTGTCCGGCGGCCTCACGGCCCTGATCGGTGGCTTCTTCTGGTTCGTGAGCCGGCGCATCGACGCCCGTCCCGAGGACCGCAAGGACGCCGAGATCGCCGACGGTGCCGGCGAGCTGGGCTTCTTCAGCCCGGCGAGCTACTGGCCGTTCGGGCTGGCGTTCTCGGCCGGGATCATGGGGCTCGCGCTTGCGTTCTGGTACCCGTGGCTGGTCATCATCGGTGTCGTCGCGCTCATCGTGACCATCGGTGGGCTGCTCTTCGAGTACTACGTCGGGCAGAACGCGCACAGCTGATCGACACCTGCACGGCACCACTCAGCGGGGCCCCTTCCCAGTCGGGAAGGGGCCCCGCTCGGCATGTGCGCCCTGGAGCGGCGGAGGCAGGGCAACAGGCGGCAGGGCGGCAGGCGGCGGGCTGGGTCGGGGCTGCAGTCGCTGCTCTCCCGTGAGGCCTGCCTTCGTCAGGCGCTGGACCAACGCGGCGACGGGCGAGCGGCAGGCGGGGACGACCTCGTGGTCGAACCGCATCACGTCCTCGTGCCGGTCGACGGAGCCGATGACGAGCACGCCGGAGGAGCGGAGGAGCCGGGGGAACGCGGCGAGCACACGGACGAGTCACGGCGGCGGCAGGTGGATCGTCGCGTACCAGGAGCGGATGCTTGCGACGGACTGCTCGGGGACGTCCAGCTCGGTCATCGAGCCGAGCTCGGACTCCGGGCCGGGATGACTCGTCTGAAGGCGCGCGATGAACTCGCGGGCCATGCCGACGCCCGCCACCTGGGCGCCCCAGGGGTGCAGCAGGGCGGTCCAGTCACCGGGCCCGCAACTGCGGTCGAGCACCGGACCAGGAAGCCCGGTCAGGTGCCGCCGCACGAGGGCGGTGTCGTCCCCGTGGTTCCTGCCCGCCGCCGTCGAACAGGCCGAGGTACGGCCATCGACCCCGGGGGAGGCCAGCCGGAGACGCAGCAGGGCCCCGACGGAGGTGTCCGTCGGGGCCCTGCTGCTGGTGGTGCCTTTGGTCAGTCGCGCGGGGCCTGCGGCCGCCCGCCCTCGGAGGGGCGGCCCCCCTCGGAGGGTCGACCCGAGGTGATGGACTGGCGGTCGGACTGCTCCGACTCCAGCCCGCGGGCCTCGAGCTCCGCCTGCCGCTGGACCTCGGCCGGCTCCTCGACCGGCTTGAAGAAGCCCTTGATCGCACGGCGTGCGCCGCCGACCTGGTTCATCTTCTTGGGCACCGAGGCGCCGCCGTAGGCCAGCTGACCGTGGCCGTGCTCGTCCACCGGGCCGAGGGGCTGGTGGACCTCGATGAACTCACCGCTGGGCAGCCGCCGGATGACCCCGGTCTCGATGCCGTGCTCGAGCACCTCGCGGTCGTGCCGCTGAAGCCCGATGCACAGCCGGTAGGTCATCCAGTAGGCGAACGGCGGGAGCACGAGGCAACCGATCCGGCCGAACCAGGTCATCGCGTTGAGGCTGATGTCGAACTTGTCGGCGATCAGGTCGTTGCCACCGGAGATCCACAGGATCACGTAGAACGTGAGCGCCATGGCGCCCACCGACGTCCGGACAGGCACGTCGCGGGGGCGCTGCAGCAGGTGGTGGGCCGCAGTGTCCCCGGTCAGCTTGCGCTCGATCATCGGGTAGAGCGCGAGCACGGTGAACATCAGGCCGGCGCCGACCACGGTGGGCCAGAACAGGGCCGGGATGGTGTAGTCGCCGGGGAGGTTGATGTCCCAGGCCGGGAAGAGGCGGGTCGACCCGTCGAGGAAGCCGATGTACCAGTCCGGCTGCGAACCGGCCGACACCTGCGCCGGGTTGTACGGACCCCACAGCCAGATCGGGTTGATCTGCACCAGACCGCCCAGCGCGGCACACAGTCCGAAGACGATGAACAACAGCGCGGTCGCCTTCACGGCGAAGCCGGGGAAGAGCCGGTTCCCGACGACGTTGTGCTCGGTGCGACCGGCACCGGGGAATTGCGTGTGCTTCTGCTTGACCAGGATCAGCAGGTGCGCCGCGATCAGCGCCAGGATGATCGCCGGGAGGATCAGCACGTGGACGATGTAGAACCGTCCGATGATCTCCGTGCCGACGTAGTCGCCGTTGAAGACCGCCCAGTGCGCCCAGGTGCCGATGACCGGCAGCGACAGGATGATCGCGCTGATGATCCGGAGGCCTGTGCCCGACAGCAGGTCGTCGGGAAGGGAGTAGCCGGTGACGCCCATGAGCAGCGCCAGGACCAGCAGCACGACGCCGATCAGCCAGTTGGTCTCGCGCGGGCGCCGGAACGCACCGGTGAAGAAGATCCGCAGCAGGTGGATGACGATCGAGGCCACGAACAGCAGGGCGGCCCAGTGGTGGATCTGCCGGATCAGCAGACCGCCGCGGACGTCGAAGGAGAGCCCGAGCGTCGACTCGTAGGCCGCCGACATCTCCACGCCCCGCAACGGCGCGTAGGTCCCCTCGTAGACGACCTCCTGCATCGTGGCGTCGTAGAAGAACGTCAGGTACGTGCCGGAGAGCAGCAGGATGACGAAGGAGTAGAGCGCGATCTCCCCGAGCAGGAACGACCAGTGGTCCGGGAAGACCTTGTTCAGGGTCCGACGCAGCGGGCCGGCGACGATCAGCCGGTCGTCGACCTCGAGGGCCGCTTGCCCGATCTTGCTCGTCGGCGCACCAGGCGCCGCCGTCGTGGTGGCCATCAGATCCGTTCCCGGTTCCAGTAGGTGGGGCCGACTGCCTCAATGTAGTCGCTCCGTGCCACGAAGTAGCCCTCGTCGTCGACCGTGATGGGCAGCTGGGGGAGTGCGCGGGTCGCCGGACCGAAGACCGGCTTCGCCCCTTCGGTCACCAGGAACTGTGACTGGTGGCAAGGGCAGAGGATGCGGCCCGTCTCCTGCTCGTAGAGCGACACCGGGCAGCCGGCGTGCGTGCAGATCTTCGAGTAGGCCACGTAGTCGCCGTAGGAGAAGTCGGCCTGGCCCTCCCGAGGCTCATCGCTGAGCTGCTGCTCCGGCCGGAGCCGGATCAGCATGGTGGCTGCGTCGGCCTGCCGGTTGCCACCCTCGACGGCCGGGAAGACCGTCTCGAGCGAACCGGGCTGCTGGTCACCCGGACGGATCGGGGTGCCGTCGTCGCGGAGGAGGCGGACCCCCTCGGCCCACGACGTGGTCCCGAGCGGGTTGCCCGTGTTGGGGTTCTTGATCAGACCGCCCAGCGGGGCGATCAGCATGGCGCCGAAGGCGGCACCCATCACGCCGAGCGTGCCCAGGAGCAGCTTGCGGCGGGGGAGCCCGGACTTGTCCAGGCCGCTCATCAAGGACGCACCGGTGGTGACCCGGTCGAAGTGCGAGCCGTCGTGCTTGTCCTGTACCGCGGTCTCGTGCGGCAGCAGCTTCTTGACGTACTGCACCAGGCCGATGCCGATGCACAGCAGCGACAGGCCCATCGCCAGCCCGAGGAGCGGGGTGAACAGTGCGCTCCAGGAGTCGGCGCCCACCTCCCACTCCCAGTCGGGGAGGAACCAGCCGGAGCCGGCGTAGACGACCAGGAAGGCGACGGCGAAGACCGCGCCGAGGGCGAACCACATGGTCACCTGGCGGGTGGCCTGCTTCTCCAGTGCCGACCCCGGCACGGGACCGGGCTCGACGTGCAGGATCTCCACGCCGTCGTAGCGGGCACCGAGCCGGTCCAGCTGCGTGCGGTCCATCGCCGCCAGCTGGGCCGGGGTGTACTCGTCGTCCGGCCCGCCGTGGGTGGGGCCGGCGACGTCGCTGCCGTTCGAACCAGGGTGCTTGTCCGTCGTGCTCACGCCTTCGTCCCCATCCAGAAGATCCCGAACAGCAGGGCACCGACGCCGGCGACCCAGAGAACCAGGCCCTCGGCGACCGGACCGGCGCGACCGATCGGGGCGCCACCGGGGTCGGCCTGGTCCTGGATCGTCTGCACGTAGTCGATGACCGAGCGCTTCTCCTCGGGCGTCAGCTGGTTGTCGCCGAACACCGGCATGTTCTCCGGGCCGGTCAGCATGGCCGCGTAGATCTGCGCGTCGGTGAGGCCGTCCAACGAGGGTGCCCGCTTCCCGGAGGAGAGCGCGCCGCCCTCACCGACGAAGTTGTGGCAGGAGGCGCAGTTCAGGCGGAACAGCTCGCCGCCCTCGGCCAGCTCGCCGTCACGCAGGTCGCCCGACGGGACGGTCGGACCACCGCCGTTGGCCTGCACGTAGGCCATCAGCTGCGCGATCTCCGCCTCCGTGAACACCACCGGGTGCTCGGGGGCCTGGGCCTCCTGGCGCACCAGCGGCATGCGGCCGGTGGAGACCTGGAAGTAGACCGAGGCCGAGCCGACGCCGATGAGCGACGGGCCGCGGTCCTCCACACCCTGCAGGTTGGAACCGTGGCAGGTGATGCAGCTCAGCACGTAGAGCTCGCGACCGGCCTCGACGGCGATGGACTCGCTGTCCGACCGTTCGTCCGCAGCGATGGCCCCAGGGGCGAAGGCCGAATAGCCCACCCCGGTCAGGACCAGGGCGGCCATCAGCCCGGCCACGTTGGCCAGGCGGCGGCGCTGCTTGGAGCGGCGCCGGTCACGGGCGGCGGCGGCCGGCGTGCCAGCGGCCGGCCGGCGACGCAGCAGCCCGCGACGGCCGCCCTCGAGGGGGGCTTCGGACGATGCCTTCGTGGTGGACACCCGGTTCCCTACTTGATCAGGTAGATCGTGATGAAGAGGCCCACCCACACGACGTCGACGAAGTGCCAGTAGTAGGACACCACGATCGCGGAGGTCGCCTGGGCGGGTGTGAAACGGCCCATGGTGGACCGAATGAGCACGAAGACGAAGGCGATGAGGCCGCCGATCACGTGCAGGGCGTGGAAGCCCGTGGTCAGGTAGAAGACCGACCCGTAGGTCGACGACGCGATGGTCGTGCCGTGGTCGACCACGAGGGTGCGGTACTCGAACATCTGGCCCAGCACGAAGACCAGGCCCATCACGAAGGTGATGGTGAACCAGCGCCGCAGGCCGTACACGTTGCCGATCTCCGCTGCGAAGACGCCGTACTGACAGGTCACCGACGAGGCGACCAGGATCAGTGTGAAGAACAACGCATACGGCACGTTGAGCTCGGTCGGCTCCGGCGGCCAGCCGTCCTCTGCGCGGGCGCGGGCGGTGAAGTACATGGCGAACAGGCCGGCGAAGAACATCAGCTCACTGGCGAGCCAGACGATCGTGCCGACGCTGACCATGTTCGGTCGGGTCAGGGAGTGCACCCGCGAGGTGTCGAAGGTGCTGCTCGCCACGGGGGCCGTTGTCACGGGTTCATCATGGCATCGGGACAGCCGCCCCACGACGTGGGGTGCGTGGGCGTGGCGCGCTCGGTCCGGCCACCAGCGACGGGCCCGACACGTCGCCTCCCCACCCCTCGTACCGGGGGCACTAGGCTCGCGCGGGTGAGCCCCGACGCCGCACCGGCCACCGTGCTGGTCTTCAGCCAGCGGGCCGAGGTCCGCACCGCCGTCCGGACGGCCCTGGGCAACGCCCCGGCTCCCGATGTGGGGCCGGTCACCTACCTGGAGTGTGCGACCGCCGACGAGGTGGTGGCCGCCGTCGACCGCGGTGGCGTCGACCTCTGCGTGCTGGACGGTGAGGCGCAGCCGACCGGCGGCATGGGGATCAGCCGCCAGCTGAAGCACGAGATCGCCGACTGTCCGCAGCTGGTGGTGCTCATCGCCCGGCAGGCGGACCGGTGGCTGGCGCACTGGTCGATGGCCGACGCCACGTTGGCCTACCCGGTCGACCCGCTGACCGCCCCCGAGGTCGTCGCCGGACTGCTCCGCGACCGGGCAGCACAGCGCCCGGCCGCCCGTCGCTGACCCGATGACGTCAGCCAGCCCGACCTGGCCCGGCCTCCTCACCCGACTCACCAGGGGTGAGCACCTCGCGGCCGAGGACACCCGCTGGGCGATGCGCCAGGTGATGACCGGGGAGGCGACCCCGGCCCAGGTCGCCGGGTTCGTGGTGGCCCTGCGGGCCAAGGGTGAGTCCCCGGAGGAGGTGGCCGGGCTCGCCGCGACGATGCTGGAACAGGCGACCCCGGTGCGGCTGCCGGTGGACTGCGTCGACATCGTCGGCACCGGGGGCGATGGCGCGCAGACGGTGAACATCTCCACCATGGCGGCGATCGTCACCGCGGCGGCCGGCGTCCCGGTGGCCAAGCACGGCAACCGGGCCGCGTCGTCGGCCTCGGGCACGGCCGACGTCCTCGAGGCGCTCGGGGTGGTCATCGACCTGCCTGCCCCCGCGGTGGCGCACTGCGTACGGGAGGCGGGGATCGGCTTCTTCTTCGCTCCTGTCTTCCACCCCGGGATGCGGCACGCGGCGGCTCCGCGGCGGGAGCTGGGGATCGGCACGGTCTTCAACTTCCTGGGCCCGTTGACCAACCCGGCCCGCCCGGTGGCGGCCGCGATCGGCTGTGCGGACACCCGGATGGCCCCGGTGCTGGCCCAGGTGCTCGCCGACCGCGGCACCCGCGCTCTGGTCTTCCGTGGGGACGACGGCCTCGACGAGCTCACCACCAGCACGACCTCGGCGGTGTGGGTGGTGCGCGACGGTGAGGTGGTGGCCGAGCGGCTGGACCCGACGGCGCTGGGCATCCCGGTGTCCGGACCGGGGGCCCTGCGCGGTGGCGGTCCCGAGGTCAACGCCGAGGTGGTGCGTCGGCTGGTGGCCGGTGAGCCGGGACCGGTCCGGGACGCGGTCCTGCTCAACGCGGCCGGGGCCCTCGCCGCGTTCGACACGCGCGGGGTCCGGCTGCACGACGCGCTGGGCGCCGGGCTGGAGCGCGCCGCAGCCGCCGTCGACGACGGCAGGGCGGCCGCGAAGCTGGCCGACTGGGTGCGGGTCAGTCGCTCCGCCCGCGGGTGAGGGCCCGGTCGCCGTCAGGTGCCGCAGACGCGGGCTGAGCCCGCTACGGCGCCACCCGACGTCCGGGTCGACCTACTGGTCCGTCGACTCGAAGCCGATCGAGAACGCGGCCTCCAGGTCGTGCCGGGAGTGGGCACGGAAGGCGATGTGCGTGGCGGTGTCGACGACGCCGGGCACCTTGTTGATCCGACCGGCGATGACCTCGGCGATCTCGTCGAACTCGCGCACCCGGACGAGCGCGACCAGGTCGACGTCGCCGGCGACGGAGTAGACCTCGCTGACCCCGGGCAGCGCGGCGACCGCCTCGGCCACCTCGCCGATCGAGTCGGTGGCGGCATCGATCATCACGATGGCGGTGATCACGTCCGGGATGCTAGCCCGGTCGCGACCCGGCCGCGCCGTCCGGTCGTGCGCCCACCGGCTGCCGGAGCACCCGGGGAGACCCGGTCCGGCTGGCTGCGGGTGCCGAGCGACCGGGAGTCGGCGAAGGGGTCCCGCTCGGCGCGGCCGGCCTCCACCTGGGCGAGGAAGCTGCTGTAGTCACCCGTGCCGGGGGTGCGGCTGGCCAGCGTGCCGGTCAGGTCGACCAAGCGGGTGCCGGGCTTCTCCATCCAGCGCAGCACCAGCTCCGTCTCGTCGACGGAGGCGGCCAGTTCGTCGTCCGGGCCGGTCGGGGTCTCAGCGGTGGCGCGCAGGTCGGCCAGGTGGCCACGGACCGACCGCCCCCGTTCGGCGACGCCGGCCGCGACCAGCCGGCCACGGCGGACCACCGCCAGCTGCCAGCCACCGGCGCCGTCGGGCCGGGCGAGGACCAGTTCGGGCACGGTGGCAAGCGACTCCAGGCGCTGCCGACGCCGCACCGCCCGGATCAGCACCGCCACCCGGTCGCGCTGTACGGCCGCCTCCTCGTACCGCCCCTCCTCGGCCAGCCGTTCGACCCGGTGCAGCAACGGTGCGACCAGCTCGCGGGGGTCGGACTCGACGGCCGCCCGGAACACCGCGGCGATCGGGGCGTACTCCTCGCGGGTCTGGTCGCCGGTGCAGGGCGCCCCGCACCGACCCATCCCGGCCAGTGCACAGGCACTGCCCAGCACGGTCAGCGACAGGCGAGAGGTGCACTGCCGCAGCGGCAGGGACTCGTGCACGGCGGCGACGGCGGCATCGGCTGCGCGCCGGTCGGGGAAGGGGCCGAGGAACGCGCCGGCACCCGGTCGCACCCGGCGCACCACCGACAGCCGGGGGAACGGCTCGTCGGTGAGCCGGACCCAGAGTGCGCGCTCGGGGAACCGGGACCGCCGGTTGTACCGGGGCTTGTGCTCGGCGATCAGCCGGAGCTCCCGGACGGCGGCCTCGAGGTCGTGCGCGCACGGCAGCGCCTCGATCCGCTCGGCGAGGGTGATCATCTCGGTCATCCGGCTGCGCTGCTCCCCGGCGGAGAAGTAGCTGCGCACCCGGCTGCGGAGATCGCCCGACGTGCCGACGTAGAGCGGTTCGTCGCGCGGGCCGCGGAAGACGTACACCCCGGGGCCGGAGGGGACGTGCTCGGCGAGGTGGCGCTTGCGGCGACGCTGCGGGTCGACCTGGCGGGTCAGCCCGGTCAGCTCCTCCAGTGAGGTGATGCCCAGCGGCCCGAGCCGCTCGAAGAGCCCGTGCAGGACGTCGACGGTCGCGCGGGCGTCGTCCAGCGCGCGGTGACAGGGCTGGGTGGAGGTGGAGAAGTAGGGCGCGAGGGTGGCCAGCTTGCAGTTGGGCACCTCGTCGCGGGTGAGCAGCCGGCGGGCCAGGACGGCGGTGTCGACCGAGGCGGACACCGGCCAGAGCAGCCCGCTCGCCTCGCAGGCCGCCCTCAGGAACCCCAGGTCGAAGGGGGCGTTGTGCGCGACGAGGACGGCGCCGCGGGCGAACTCCAGGAAGGCCGGCAGCACCGCGTCGATCCGCGGTGCCGCGGCCACCATCATCGAGGTGATCCCGGTCAGCACGCTGATGTAGGGCGGGATCTCGTGACCGGGGTCGACCAGGGTCTGGAACTCGCCGAGCACCTGGCCGCCGCGGACCTTGACCGCCCCGATCTCGGTGATCGCGCTGTCCTTGGGCGAGCCCCCGGTGGTCTCCAGGTCGACGACCACGAAGGTGACCCCGGCCAGTGGGGTGCCCAGGTCGTCGATCGTCGCCTGCTGGAAGCGCGGCCCCTCCTGCGCCCGGTGGCCGCTCGGCAGCGCCACCTGCCGCCACCGGGAGGGGGCAGGGCCCGTGCTGGGCGGGGGGACCGGCGACGGTGCTGGTGGCTGCGCTGACGGCGCGGCAGGTACGGACGGCACGGCGCGGACGCTAGGTCGCGGGTCCGACAGTCCCCGGGAGGCCACGCCGCGGGAGCCGTCGGCCCGGGGCCGCGGGGCCCGGCCCTCGATGCGTCGTCCGGGCTCCTCGGCCGGGAGCTGGGCAGAACTGTCGGTGGTCGCTCCTACGGTCCGCGGTGTCTGGACCACAGGAGACAAGGAGAGCCGCCGTGCTCATCGACTGCGACACCTGCACCGTCCGCGGTCACGGCTGCGACGACTGCGTCGTGACCGTCCTGCTGGGCGCCCCGCCGGACTGGCGGGGGAGCGCCCCCACCGTCGTGCCGCTCACGCGGCGCCGGCCAGGGGTGTCCGCCGGCGTCCCGGCCGGTGAGGGCGTGCGGGTGGCCGGTGCCGCGCCGGGGGAGGCGACGGCCGACAGTGCCAGCGGGCCCGGCCAGGGCGTGGCCGAGGGGGCGCGCCCGGTCGTCGAGTGGGACGACGTGGAGGAGCAGGCCGTCCGGGCCTTGGCAGACTTCGGGCTGGTTCCGCCGTTGCGTCATCAGGATGCGTCGTCCCACGGGGACCGTCACGTGAGCTGACAAATCGCAACCCTGTGATTTGTCAGGTCCTGGGGTCGGTTCGGGGTTTGACGGGGCTAGGTCTCGATCCGGTCACGGACATACGTTCGTCATGTCCGAACGAGACGAAGTCGCCACAGAGGGTGACCTCGGTCGGACACCGCCGGACCACCGACCTGTTCCTCGGGGGTGTGCCGCGGTCCGAGTGCAAGAAGTGGAGTCCGCCGCCCGTGGCGAGCCCTCAGTCCCGCGCCCTGCCCGCATCGTCGCCCCCCATCGCCGGCACCCCCGTGCACGCGCGCGCCGGTCGTCTCGCCGGTCGGCTGGGGATCGGGATCGTGGCAGCCGTCGCCGCGAGCCTGATGCTGGCGGTCCTGCCGGGCGACGCCGCCGCGGCTCCGGGCGAGCAGGCCACCGAGGCGACCAGCCCGGAGCAGGCCACCCAGCTGGCCGCCGACGCGACCCACGAGCTGGAGGTCGTCACCGAGCAGTTCAACGAGGCGCAGGAGGCGCTGGAACAGCAGCGGGCAGCCGCAGCCGCCGCGGCCCAGACGGTCGCCGATGCCCAGGCCCGACTGGCCGCCCTGGACGAGCAGGTGCGCCGGGTTGCCCGCAGCGCCTTCACCGGCGAGAACCTGTCCCGCTTCAACGCCCTCATGACCAGTGGGTCGCCGGACGAGTTCCTCTCCCAGGTGACCACCCTGGACAGCATCGCCGGGCACACGAACGACGTCCTCGCCCAGGTCACCGCGGCGGCGACTGCTGCTGCACAGGCGCAGGCGGAGGCGGAGGGGGCGGCCGCGGCCGCTGAGCAGACGCTGCAGGACGTCGCCACGCGGCAGCGTGACCTCACCTCCCGGGTCGACGAGTACCAGGCGCAGTACGACGCCCTGACCGTCGTCCAGCAGGAGGAGGTGACCGAGGAGCACGCCGGGCCGGTGCTCGAGGCGCCGGTCGAGGTGGTGGCCACCAGCTCCTCCGCGCAGGTCGCCGTGGACACCGCCATGGCCCAGCTCGGCGACCCGTACGTGTGGGCCGCCGGCGGCCCGGACGCCTTCGACTGCTCGGGCCTGACGCAGTACGCCTACGCGGCGGCGGGGGTCACCCTGCCGCACTCCAGCCGCCTCCAGTCCACGATGGGGACGGCGGTCTCACGGAGCGAGCTGCAGCCCGGCGACCTGGTCTTCTTCCGCAGCCCGGTGAGCCACGTGGGCATGTACATCGGCGGCGGCCAGATGGTGCACGCCGCCACGTTCGGCGTCCCGGTGCAGGTCACCAGCGTCGACATGGCCGGCTACGCCGGGGCGCGCCGCTTCCTCGGCTGATCCGTCCCGTCCGGCCGTCCAGCCGGGCCACAGGCAGCCTGCCTAAGCTCGGCGCCGTGCCCCTCCCGCCCGGTCCGCGAGCCCACGGATGAGCCGGGGAGGAGCCGCCGGGTCCCGGCGCACGGCGCTGCTGGTGGCGGCGGTGCTCGGTGCCGCGCTGGTCGCCGTGATCGCCCTGGCCACGCCGTGGGACGTGCTCCCCGTGCCGCCCGGCGGCCGCACCCCGGTCGATCCGGGCGCCGCGTTCGGTCCGGAGCAGGTGGCCCGGGCGGAGGCCTTCACCGCGGCGCTGCGCCCGGCCTCGCTGACCTCGCTGGTGCTGAGCCTGCTCGTCTCGGCGGTCTTCGGGCTCACCCGGGCCGGAGCGGCGACCGCCCGGGCCGTCGCCCGGCCGCTGGGCGGTGGCTGGGCCTGGCAGGTGCTGCTCGGCTCGCTCGCGATCCTGCTCGTCGGTCGGTTGGTGACCCTGCCGCTGTCGGCATACGGCGAGGTGGTGCGGCGTCGCTACGGCCTGTCCACGCGCGGCTGGGACCTGTGGGCGCGCGACGTCGCGACCTCCTACGGCATCTCCGCCGGGTTGACCGCGCTGGGGCTGCTGGCCCTGGTCGCGCTCGCCCGACGGGCCCCGCGCACCTGGTGGGCGTGGGCGGGCACGGCGGCCGCGGCCCTCGTCGTCATCGGGTCGTTCCTCTACCCCCTGGTGATCGAGCCGGCCTTCAACCGCTTCGAGTCCATGCCGGCCGGTCCGCTGCGCACGGAGCTGATCGCGCTGGCCGAACGCAGCGGCACACCGGTCGACGACGTGCTGGTCGCCGACGCCAGCCGGCGCACCACCGCACTGAACGCCTACGTCTCCGGCTTCGGCTCCACCCGGCGGATCGTCGTCTACGACACGCTGCTGGACCAACGGCCCGACGAGGAGATCGTCTCGATCACCGCCCACGAGCTGGGGCACGTGGCGAACGACGACGTCCTCACCGGCACGCTGATCGGGGCACTGGGGGCCGGTGCGGGCGTCGCGCTCCTGGGCTGGCTGCTCGGCTCGCCCCCGCTGTTGCGCCGGGCCGGCGCGGAGGGACCCGGGGACGGGGCAGTGGTGGGCCTGCTGCTGCTGTTGCTCTCCCTGGGCACGTTGCTGTCCACGCCGGTGCAGAACCTGGTCTCCCGGCACATCGAGGCACGGGCGGACCTGCACGCGCTCGACCTGACCGAGGACCCGGACTCCTTCGTGGCGGTGCAGCAGGCCCTGGGGGGCGCCAACCTCAACGACCCCGATCCGCCCGCGATCTGGCAGTGGGCCTTCGGGTCGCACCCCACGGTGCCGCAGCGGATCGCCTTCGTCGCCGACTGGGTGGCGGTGCGCGACCGGTGAGCGGGGACCGCACCCTGGTCGTCACCAACGACTTCCCGCCCCGGCAGGGGGGCATCCAGACCTTCGTCGCCGCCCTGCTCGCCACCCGGCCGCCGGAGTCGCTGGTCGTGCTGTCCTCGGACCACCCCGGCTCCGCCGCGCACGACGCCGCACTGCCCTATCCGGTGGTGCGTGCTCCCACCGGCATGCTGCTGCCGACGCCGCGCGTTGCCCGAACGGCTGCCCGGCTGGCCCGCGAGCACGGCTGCCGGACGGCGTTCTTCGGCGCAGCTGCACCGCTGGGGTTGCTGGCGCCGGCGCTGCGCCGGGCCGGGGTCGAGCGCCTGGTGGGGGCCACCCACGGCCACGAGACCGGGTGGGTGGCGCTGCCGGCGGCCCGGCAGCTCCTCCAGCGCATCGCCGGGGGGCTCGACGTCCTCACCTACATCAGCGAGTACACGCACGGGCGGCTGGCCCCGGCCCTCGGGGACCGCACGGAACTGGCCCAGCTCTCGCCCGGCGTCGACGTCGACCGGTTCACCCCGGACGCCGAGGGGGCGTCGGTGCGGGGGCGGTACGGGCTCGGGGACGACCCGGTCGTGGTCTGCGTGTCCCGGCTCGTGCCGCGCAAGGGGCAGGACGTGCTGGTCGAGGGCTGGGCTCAGGTGCTGGCCCGGCACCCGCGCGCGAAGCTGCTGCTCGTGGGCGGCGGCCCGCTGGAGCCGGCGCTGCGGCGGGCCGTCTCCGACCGGGGGCTGACCGGCTCCGTCGTCCTGACCGGGGGAGTGGCACCGGCCGACCTGCCGGCGCACTACGCGGCCGGGGACGTCTTCGCCATGCCCTGTCGCACCCGCCGCGGTGGGCTGGACGTCGAGGGGCTGGGCATGGTGTTCCTGGAGGCGGCCGCCTGTGGCCGACCGGTCGTCGCCGGCACCTCGGGCGGGGCGCCGGAGACCGTCCGGGAAGGGGTGACGGGGCACGTGGTGGACCCGCGGTCGCCCGCAGCGGTCGCGGGCGTGCTCGCCGACCTGCTGGACGACCCGGCGCGCGCCCGGGCGATGGGCGCGGCCGGCCGGGCGTGGGTCGAGCAGCGGTGGTCCTGGACGACGATCGCCTCGACCTTCGCCGACCTGCTCGACCCCGCGCGCTGAGCGCGGGGCCGAGCAGCTCAGCCGTCAGGCGCTACCGCGCTCGACCGTCAGGCGCTACCGCGCTCGACCGTCAGGCGCTACCGCGCTCGACCGTCAGGCGCTACCGCGCGTAGAGCGCCTCGACCTCGGTGCCGAACTGCTTCATCACCACGGCCCGCTTGAGCTTCAGGCTCGGGGTGAGGGTGCCGTTGTCCTCGGTGAAGTCGTCACCCAGCACCCGGAACTTCTTGATCGCCTCGGCCTGCGAGACGGCCTTGTTCGCCTCGGCGACCGCGGTGTCCAGCTCGGCCAGCAGGTCCGGGTCGTCGCGCAACTGCTCGGGGGTGAGCGAGGTGTCCTTGCCCTGGGCCTTCAGCCACGTCGGCAGCGCCTCGACGTCCAGGGTGACGAGCGCGGCGATGAAGGGCTTCTGGTCGCCCACGACCAGGCACTGGCTGACCAGCTTGTGCGCCCTCAGCCGGTCCTCGAGCACAGCGGGGGCCACGTTCTTGCCGCCCGCGGTCACCAGGATCTCCTTCTTCCGCCCGGTGATGCGCAGGAACCCCTGGGCGTCGAGCTCACCGATGTCCCCGGTGTGGAACCAGCCGTCGGCGTCGATGGCCTCCGTGGTGGCCTGCTCGTTCTTCCAGTACCCGCGCATGACGATCCCGCCGCGGAGCAGCACCTCGCCGTCGTCGGCGATCGCCGCATCGACCCCGGGCAGCGGGCGCCCGACGGTGCCGATGCGCAGCGCCGCGTCGTGGTTGACGGCGGCGGCAGCAGTGGTCTCGGTCAGGCCGTAGCCCTCGAAGATCGTCACGCCGATGCCGCGGAAGAAGTGGCCGAGCCGCTCGCCCAGGGGGGCGCCGCCGGAGATGGCGCCGGCACAGCGCCCGCCGAGGGCGGCGCGCAGCTTGCCATAGACCAGCTTGTCGAACAGGGCGTGCTGCACCCGCAGCGCCAGCCCGGCGCCACCGGTGTCCTGCGCGCGCGACCAGTCGACGGCCACCTCGGCGGCCCGGCCGAAGATCTTGCCCTTGCCGTCGGCCTCCGCCTTGGCCTTGGCGCCGTTGAACACCTTCTCGAAGACCCGGGGCACGGCCAGCACGAACGTGGGCTGGAACCGGCCCAGGTCTCCCACCAGGTCCTTGATGTCAGGGGTGTGGCCGATGACCGTACGGGTGTTGAGCGCCCCCACCTGCAGGACGCGGGCCAGCACGTGGGCCAGCGGGATGAACAGCAGCAGCGAGCCGTCGGGGTTCATGAACCGGCTCAGCAACGTCATGCCGTTGCGGATCTCGAACAGGAAGTTCGCGTGGGTGAGCTCGCAGCCCTTGGGCCGGCCGGTGGTGCCGCTGGTGTAGATCAGCGTGGCCAGGCTGCCGGCGGAGAGGCTGGCCCGCCGGGCGGTCAGCTCGCTGTCGGGCACGTCGGCGCCGGCGGTGGTCAGGGTGTCCAGACCGCCGTCGTCGATCACCCAGACCGAGCCCAGCTCGGGGGCCTCGGAGCGCACGGACTCCACGGACGCGGCGTGGTCGGCGTTCTCCACCACGACCGCCCGCGCGCCGGAGTCGGAGAGGATCCAGGCCACCTGGTCGGCGCTGGAGGTCTCGTACATCGGGACGACGACGGCGCCGGCGGTCCAGATGGCGTAGTCGAGGACCGTCCACTCGTAGCGGGTACGGGCCATCAGCCCGACCCGGTCGCCGGCCTGCACGCCACCGGCGATCAGCCCCTTGGCGACACCGGCGACCTCGGCGGCGAACTCCGCGTAGGTGACGTCGACCCACTGGCCGGCCTGTTGGCGTCGCAGCCCGACCTCGTCGGGGTGCTCGGCCGCGTTCGTGGCGACCATGTCCGTCAGGGCGTCTTCGGGCCCCACGCTGGCGGTTGGGGGAACGCTCAGTTCGCGCACGCCGTCCTCTCTGTCCTGCCCGGCCGGGGGCTCCGTCGCCCCGCCGCTCCGGACCAGGGTCCGGGGCCAATCTAGTCCGCGCGGCCACCGTGCAGTAGCCGAGCGGCCCCCTGTGGGGGAGGAGGCCCGGGAGGAGGCCAGGTCGGGGGTGGGCAGCGACTACCCTCCGCCCCATGGCTGACCAGTCCACCCAGTCGATCGTCATCGACGCGCCTGCGGCCGAGGTCATGGCCGTGATCGCCGACTTCCCGGCCTACCCCTCGTGGGTGTCGGCAGCCAAGCAGGTGGAGGTGCTCGAGACCGGGGCGGACGGGCGCGCCCGCCGGGTCCACTTCGTGCTCGACGCCGGTGCGGTCCAGGACGACTACGTCCTGGCCTACACGTGGGACGACGACCGCCGGGTCGACTGGACGCTGGTGCAGGGCCAGATGCAGAAGCAGCAGGACGGGTCCTACTCCCTGGCCGAGTCCGGGGGCCGCACCACCGTCACGTACTCCATCACGATCGACCTCTCGATCCCGATGCTCGGGATGATCAAGCGCAAGGCGGAGAAGGTCATCCTGGACACCGCGCTCAAGGAGCTCAAGAAGCGCGTCGAGGGCTGATGCGCGCCGTGCAGGTCCTCCTCGTGACCGGCCCCGGTGGCGCCGGCAGCTCCACCGTCGCCGCGGCCACCGCCGCGCGGCTGGCCGCGGCCGGTTCCCGGTGCGTGCTCCTCACCGGCCAGCCGGCCGGGATCGCCGACCTGACCGACCGGGTGACCGTCGACGTCGTCGCTCCCCAGCCCGCGCTGGAGGAGCTGTGGGACCGGCACGCCGGTCAGCTGGCCGACGCGCTGCCGTCGCTCACCGTGCCGCCGGCCTCCTCGGTCGTCCCGCTCCCCGGCGTCGCCGAGTTCGCGCTGCTCACCGCCCTGGCCGGGCACCTCCGTGACGGGGACACCGACGTCGTCGTGCTGGACCCCGGTCCGACCGCGACGGCGACGGCGCTGCTCGGCCTCCCCGGGGGGCTGCGGTGGTGGCTGGCGCAGGCCGCGCCGACCCGGCTCCGGGTGCTCGCCACGCTGCGTGCGGCCGCCACCCCGGGCCGCGCCGGGGTCACCGCCGGGCTGCTCGCCGGCGTCGCGGCGACGGAGGAACTGCTGGACGCGGTGGCGCTGGCCGACCCCGCCCGCACCGCCGTCCACCTGGTGCTGCGCCCCGACGCAGCGGCGGCAGCGCACCTGCGGCACGCGGCCACCGCGCTGGGCGTCCTGGGTCAGCGGATCGCCTCGGTCACCGTCTCCCGGCTGCTCCCGAGCGGCTCGGGGGAGTGGTGGCAGCAGCGGGCCGCGGTGCAGGAGCAGGCGGTGCGCTCGGTGCGCGCGCTCATGGACCCGGTGCGGGAGGTGGCCGAGGCCGCGGTCGCCCCCGCCGGCGTCGCCGACCTCCTGGCGCTGGGCGCCGCCGTGCCGGAGACCGCGGTGCAGCCGCCCTCCCGCGCCGTGCCCCGCCGGGTCGGCGGGGAGTGGCTGCTCGACGTGCCGCTGCCCTTCACCCGCCGCGGCGAGGTCGAGCTGACCCGCTGGGCCGACGACCTCGTGGTCACCGCGGGCGGGGTGCGCCGATCGCTCCCGCTGGACGCACTGCTCCGCCGGTGCACGGTCTCCGGTGGGGCGTTGACCGATCCGGGCACCGCCCGGGCGGTGCTGGAGGTGCGCTTCGTCCCCGACCCGGCCCAGTGGCCGGCCGGGCTGCTCGCCGCCGGCGCTGCGGCGGGTGCGCCGGCCGAGGGGGGCGGGGCATGACCGCACCCGGCCCCGACTGGGTCGAGCAGGTCCGTCGGCTGGCGGCGGGACTGGCCGCCGAGCACGCGGCGGGCACGCGGCTGACCGACGTCCTGGGCGACCTGCTGGACACCCCTGCCGCACGGCCCGACGCCGCCTCCCGGCCCGAGGACGACGGTGCGGCGACGAGGCCACAGCCGGCGGACGACTGTCGCTGGTGCCCGGTGTGCGTGGGCCTGGCGGCGCTGCGCGGACGCCGTCCGGACCTGGTCGAGGCGCTCGCCGACGTGCTGACCAGCGCCGCCACCGCACTCCGCGCCCAGGCCGGCACGCAGCCGGCCGACTCACCCCGCACCAACCCGGACGGCAGCGTCGCCGCGCCCGAGGCCCCTGCCCCCGACGTCCGCACCGCGGGCGCGCCAGCCCCTCCCGAGGAGACCGTGACCCACCCGGCCCCCGCCCCCGCCCCCGTCCAGCGGATCGACGTCGCATGACCGCCCCCGACCCTGCCCCGACCGCGACCGGCCGGGCCGCCCAGCTGCCTGCGCTGGGCATCGACATCGGCGGCACCAAGGTCGCCGGCGGTGTCGTCGCCCCCGACGGCACCATCCTGGACACCGCCCGCCGGGCCACCCCGGGCAAGTCGGTGACCGCCACCGAGGACGCCATCTCGGCCGTGGTCGACGAGCTCGCGCAGCGGCACGGCGGCCCGCTGGTCGGGGTGGGCGTCGGCGCGGCCGGCTGGTTCGACCGCACCGGTGACACCGTGCTGTTCAGCCCGCACCTGGCCTGGCGCAACCAGGCGCTGCGCAAGGACCTCGCCGGCCGACTGCAGCGTCCGCTCTGGGTGGGCAACGACGCCGACGCGGCCGCCTGGGCCGAGTACCGCTACGGCGCGGCCCGCGGCAGCAGCCTGATGCTGATGATCACCCTGGGCACCGGGATCGGCGGCGGCATCGTCATCGACGGCCGGCTGCAACGGGGCTCGCACGGCGTGGCCGGCGAGTGGGGCCACATGCGCGTGGTTCCCGACGGCCGGCTGTGTGCCTGTGGCAACCGCGGGTGCTGGGAGCAGTACGCCAGCGGGAACGCGCTGGGCCACACCGCCCGCGAGGTCGCCGACCACTCACCGGCGGCCGCGGCCGACCTGCTCGACCGGGTGGACGGCAACGCCGCGCGGCTCACCGGGGAGGTCGTGGCCCGGGCCGCGGCCGACGGCGACCCGCTGGCCATCGAGCTGCTGTGCGAGGTCGGCACCTGGCTGGGGCAGGGGATCGCCGATCTCTCGGCGATCCTCGACCCGGACGTGGTGGTGATCGGGGGCGGGGTGAGCGTGCTCGGCGAGACGGTGCTGGCGCCGGCCCGGGAACGCCTGGAGCGGGCGCTGCCCGGTCGTGGGTTCCGGCCCGGGCCGCGGGTGGTCGCCGCCGAGCTGGGTGCGCAGGCCGGGCTGGTCGGCGCCGCCGACCTGGTGCGCCGAGCGGTGGCCGACGGCGACTGCTGAGGGCCTCCCCGCTGGGAGGCCGCCGGTCACTCGGGGGCGAGCTCGCGGGCCAGCTGCTCGAGGAACAGGCCGATGTCGGTGACGATGCCCATCGCCTGGGCGCTGCCCCGGTCGGCCAGCTTGGTCACCGTCGCGGGGTTGATGTCCACGCAGACGAGCGGCACCGAGGCCGGGAGGATGTTCCCGGTGGCGATCGAGTGCAGCATCGTGGCCACCATGATCGCGAAGCCGACGTCGGGCAGCTCGGCGCGCATCGCCCGCTGACCGTCGATCACGTCGGTGATGACGTCGGGCAGCGGGCCGTCGTCGCGCACCGAGCCGACCAGCACGAACGGCTTGTCGGCCTGCACCATCGCGTGCATCACCCCGCCGGTGAGGACGCCGGTCTCCACCGCTGCGGCGATCGACCCGGCCGCCCGGATGGTGTTGATCGCCCGGATGTGGTGCTCGTGCCCGTGCGGCACGCCCGACCCCTTCGCCAGGTCGACCCCGAGCGAGGTGCCGAACAGCGCGGACTCGATGTCGTGGGTGGCGAGCGCGTTGCCGGCGAACAGGACGTCGACGTAGCCGGCCTGTACGAGCCGGACCATCGCCGGTGCAGCACCGGTGTGCACCACGGCCGGGCCGCCCACCCACAGCACCCGCTTCCCGGTGGCCTTGACCTCCCGCATCCGCTCGGCGATCTGGCGCACCAGGAGCGCCTGGGGCTTCTCGCTGGAGACCGAGGAGGACATGAAGCCGAAGTCGTCCTCGTCGCCGCGAGGTGCCTGCGGGGGGAGTTCCACGCGCACGCCGTGGGCGCCGCAGACCACGGCGTCCCCGGCCCGCACGTCGCTGACCGGGACGGTGCGCACGACCGGACCATCGGTCACCACCAGGCCGCAGTCCATCTCCGGGCGCTGCACCCGCAGCCACTCCCGGTCCAGCCGGACCAGGGTCTCCAGGTTGGTGGTCGAGTAGAAGTCCTCCGGGAAGACGCCGTCGGAGGGCGCGGGCCGGGTCGTCGCCGTCCCGGGGTCGACGGCGTTGGCCCCGTGCACCTGCACCCGCATCAGGATCCGGTCCAGCAGTTCGGGCTCGGTCGCGCTGACCTCGACCAGCGCCCGGGACTCGTCCTGGTGCTGACGGCCCAGGTCCAGGCTGTCGATCCGGTAGTCACCGCCGTACTCGAGGACGTCGTCGAGCACCCGGGCGAGGATGCCGGTGTCCATCAGGTGACCGGTCAGGGTGACGACGGCAGAGTGCGTCGAGGAGCTCATCCTGCGGAGGCTAGCCGCCCCCGTGCGCCACCCGAGGTCCTCCTTCAGACGACGGCGCCGTTGTCGCCGTCGTCGGAGTCGCGGTCCCGCATCCGGGACACCAGCACGCTGACGCCGCCCACCACCGCGGCCACCCCGAGCACCAGGCCGAGGTCGAGGGACAGGCCGACCCGGGTCGGGGCGACGAGGAGCACGGCGCCGAGGCCGATGAGCAGCAGCGCGTAGAGGGAGGCCGGGGCCAGCACTGGCAGCGGTGGGGGAGGGGGCGGCTCGTAGTGGTCGTCGAAGGCGTCCAGCACCGACCGCTCGGCCGGCGGCGGGGGCGGGTCGTCTCGCGGTTCGGCGGCCACCACGTTGCGGCCGTGCTCGGCCTCGAAGGCGGCGACGATCCGGGCGAACTCTGCGTCCTCGTCGGTGACCCGGTCCGACCGCGGCGGCGCGGGCCGGGGGGTGGCCGGTTCGTCGGTGTGCCGTTCGACGACGGCGGCGGCCTCGGCGCGCTGGGCGCGGTCGACGAACAACCGGTCCGACGGCGGACTCGGGAAGGAGACGCTGCGGGTGTAGGGCTGCACGTCGGTGGCCGGCTCGAGGTAGGCGGCGATCCCGGCGGTGGCCAGCAGGTCGAGCAGGTGCTCGCCCACCCGCGGGTCGACGTCGCGCAGCGGGTGCCACAGCATGGCGTCCAGCCCGTTGTCGCGGCGGCCGCGGCCGCGGCCCGGACCGCGGGGGAGCGTCACGAGCTGCTCGCCCGGGCCGCGGGGACGCGCTCCTGGATCCACTCCACCGACCGGGCGAAGACCATCGGTGCGTCGTTGTCCAGGGTGGCCACGTGGTAGCTCTCGTGCAGCAGCACCTCGGTGGTGTCGGTGCTGCCGACGCCGGCCAGCAGCACCCGGGTCGAAGCGGGCTCCACGACGTGGTCGGTGACGCTGCGGAACACCAGCAGCGGGGCCCGTACGGAGCCGAGGTCGGCGCGGACGGCGGCCCACAGCCGGCGGAGGGCCAGCGCGGCCCGGGTGGGCAGCCGCGGGTAGGCCAGCTCCACCGGCCCCGGCTTCTTGATGTCGTTGGCGACCGGTGCCCAGGCCGGGGTGAGCCGCGCCAGCACCGGCAGCAGCCGGGCATCGCGTCGTTCGGTGAGCAGCGAGGGGTTGACCAGCACCAGGGCGGCCACGTCGTCCGGACGCCGCTGGGCCAGCCGCAGCGCCAGGGTGCCGCCCATCGACAGCCCGGCCACCACCACCGAGCTGCACCGGCCGCGCAGGTCGTCCAGTGCAGTGGACAGCGCGCCGTACCAGTCCTCCTCGGTGCTGGTGTTGGCGTCCTGCCAGCGGGTGCCGTGGCCGGGCAGCAGCGGGCAGCGCACGGTCAGGCCGGCGGCCGCCAGGTGCTCGCCCCAGGCCCGCAGGCTCTGCGGCGTGCTGGTGAACCCGTGGCACAGCAGCACCCCGACCGGCCCGCCCGGCAGGTCGAACGGGGCGGCGCCGGGCATCAGCGACCCGGCCTGCGGTGCGGCCTGCGGCATCGGTCCTCCGGAGCGGTCTGGCCGTGCGGCGTCGGCTGCGATTGTCGGGTTGTTGTGCGCCTCCTTAGTCTGACAGTCGCTGAGGGAGGCGCGTTGTTCTACTGGTTCCTCAAGTTCGTGGCCCTCGGGCCGATCGTCAGGCTCGTGTTCCGGCCCCGCGCCGAGGGCATGGAGCACGTTCCGTCGACCGGTGCGGCGATCATCGCCAGCAACCACCTGTCGGCGGCGGACTGGATCTTCATGCCGCTGTCGCTGCGTCGGCGGGTCACCTTCCTCGCCAAGGCCGAGTACTTCACCGGCAGCGGGCCCAAGGGGGCCGCCCAGCGTCTCTTCTTCGGCGGCAGCGGCCAGGTGCCGATCGACCGCACCAACGCCTCCGCGGCCGAGGACGCGATCCGCACCGGCATCCGCATCCTCACCCAGGGCAGGCTGCTGGGCATCTACCCCGAGGGCACCCGGTCGCCCGACGGTCGGCTGTTCCGCGGGAAGACCGGCATCGCCCGGATGACCCTGGAGACCGGCGCGCCCGTCGTCCCGGTGGCGATGGTCTACGAGCCGCGCGCGGTCCCGCTGCCCGGCGAGCTCGGCCGCCGGCTCAGCAAGCACATGGTGCGGGTCGTGGTGCGGTTCGGGGAGCCGCTGGACTTCTCCCGCTACGACGGGCTCTCCGGCGACCGCTTCGTCGAGCGGTCGATCACCGACGAGATCATGTACGAGATCATGGAGCTCTCCGGCCAGGAGTACGTCGACCTCTACGGCGCGAAGGTGAAGAAGTCGATGGACACCACCGGCGTCACCGCGACCGAGGCCGTGTCCCGGCTGCAGCCACCGCCGCACGAGGCCGCCGACCGGCTGCCCAGCTCGCTGGCCGGCTGAGCCCCTCCGCGCGACACCGGCCCGCTCCCCGGAGACGGGGAGCCGGCCGCTGGTCACGGGGCCGGGCGGAGGGCGTCGGACGGCGGGGACGACGACGTACGACTGAGCGTTGTGCAGTGCACAACAAGACGGTGTGTGGCCGGACGTCGACTCGGGCAGTGCCCCCAGATGTGCTCCCGGATCGACGCCCCGGCGCTGCGGCGCCCGACCGCCCGCTGATCGGGGTGGACCCCACCGGACTCGCATACCTCGTCGCCGGGGCCGCGGCCCTGCTGACCGCGCTGCTGCCCCGGTTGCTCCGCGGGCTGCCGATCTCGCTGCCGATGGTGGTCGTGGCGATCGGGGTCGCCGTCTTCGCCGGCGTCGACGCTCTGCCGACCCCCGACCCGATGGCGCACGAGATCGTCGCCGTCCACCTGACCGAGGCCTGCGTGATCGTCTCGCTGCTGGGCGCCGGGCTGGCCCTGGACCGGCCGCTCGGCTGGCGGCGCTGGTCGACCACCTGGCGGTTGCTCGGCATCACCATGCCGCTGACCGTCGCGGCCACGGCACTGCTCGGCGGCTGGCTGCTGGGGCTGGGAGCTGCCGCCGCGGTGCTGCTGGCCGCCGTCCTGGCCCCCACCGACCCGGTACTCGCCGGCGAGGTGCAGGTGCAGGAGCCGACGGGTGAGGCGGAGAGCGAGGACGAGGCGCGCTTCGCGCTGACGTCCGAGGCAGGCCTCAACGACGGGCTGGCCTTCCCGTTCACCTACGCCGCGATCGCCATGGCCACCCTCGGCGCGGCGCCGTCGAACTGGCTGGGGGAGTGGCTCCTGCTCGACGTCGGCTGGCGGATCGCCGCGGGTGTGGCCGTCGGCATCGGGGTGGGCCGGGCACTGTGCGCGCTGTTCTTCTCGGCGCGGCCGCAGCGGGCCGGCCTCGCCGAACGGGCCGAGGGCTTCGTCGCGCTCGCCACCGTCTTCCTGGCCTACGGCGTCGCCGAGCTCGTCGAGGGCTACGGCTTCATCGCCGTGTTCGTCTGCGCCTGCACGATCCGGTCCGCGGAGCGGGCGCACGGGCAGCACCAGGTGCTGCACACCTACGTCGAGCAGCTCGAACGCCTGCTCACCGTCGTCGTCCTGGTGCTGCTGGGCGGCGCGGTGGCGCGGGGTGCGCTGGCCGACCTGAGCGGAGCCGAGGTGGCGCTGGCCGTCGTCCTGGTGCTGGTGGTGCGGCCGCTGGCGGGCTGGCTGGGGTTGCTCACCGGGCGCACGGGCCCGCGGGAGCGCAGCGTCATCTCCTCCTTCGGGGTCCGCGGCATCGGGTCGCTCTACTACCTCGCGTACGGCCTGAGCCAGGCGGACTTCGCCGGTGCCGAGCAGCTGTGGCGGGTGACGGTCCTGGTCGTGCTGGTCTCGGTCGTCGTGCACGGGATGGCGGCCACGCCGGCCATGGCCTGGCTGGACCTTCGCCGGCGGAGCGCCGCGGTGACGACCCGCGGGCGGGCGTCGGCGGCCCCGGTCACCCCGGTCTGAGCCGACGCCGTCGGAGCAGCGTGCGGTGAGAATGGCCGGGTGTCCGATGCCATGGAGTTCATCCGACCAGCCGGCCTGACCGCCTCGGCGCCCTACGCCTACGCGGCGGTGGTCGGGCCCGGCCGCACGGTGTTCACCGCCGGCGCCTGCCCGCTCGACGGCGACGGGCGTATCGTTGCAGTCGGCGATGTGGCAGGTCAGGCCGCTCAGGTGATGCACAACCTGGTCGTCGCGCTCGAGGCCGCCGGTGCCCGCCTCACCGACGTGGTCAAGACGACGGTCTACGTGGCTGCTGCCGACCGGCCCGACCTGGTCACCGCCTGGGACGTCGTCCGGGCCGGCTTCGGTGCGCACGACGCGCCGAGCACCCTGCTCGGGGTGGCCGTCCTGGGGTACCCCGACCAGCTGGTCGAGGTGGAGGCGATCGCGGTGGTGGCCGACTGATCAGCGCGGGCCGTGCAGGGACACCGGTCCCACCGCCACGAGGCGAGGTGTCCGTGATCGGCACCGCCTACGGTGTCCCGGTGAGCGTGCGGCGGTACTTCTACGACACCGAGTTCATCGAGGACGGCACCACCATCGACCTGGTGTCGATCGGCGTGGTCGACGAGACCGGCCGGGAGTTCTACGCGGTCAGCACCGAGTTCGACCCGGACAAGGCGATCCCGTGGGTGCGCCGCAACGTGCTGGACCAGTTGCCCTCCCCGGCGGACAAGGCCTGGCGCAGCCGGGAGCGGATCCGCGCGGACCTGCTGTCCTTCCTCACCGCACCCGGCGAGGAGATCGAGCTGTGGGCCTGGTTCGCCGCCTACGACCACGTGGCCCTGGCCCAGCTGTGGGGTGCGATGCCGGCGCTGCCGCGGCCGATCCCGCGGTTCACCCGTGAGCTGCGCCAGCGGTGGGACGACGCCGGCCGGCCCGACCTGCCGCCCAAGCCCGCAGGGACGCACGACGCGCTGGTGGACGCGCGCTACAACCTGACCCGCTGGCAGGCGATCGAGGCGGCCGGAGGTCGTCCGGCGCCCCGCTGACCTGCGCGGGGCACGACACTGGCCGGGTGGACGCAGCTGCGACGCCGGAGGAGGCGCTGGCCCGCATCGCGCGGGCGGCGGCCGGTGAGCACGGTGCGCCGGCGGGGCTGCTGGACGGCTACCTGCCGGCGGTGCTGGCCGTGGCGGGCACCGGGCGCCGGCTCAGCGGCGCCGAGGAAGAGTCCTGCCGTCGGCTGGGTGGGGAGGCCGCGCGGGCCGGGGTGTCGTTGCCGGCGCTGGTCGACCTCTACATGACGGCGTCCCGGCGACTGTGGCCCGAGCTGCCCGACCTGCTGGCCCGGGTGCGGTTACGGCCGGTCCGGCCGGCCGAGCTGGTCGGCATCGGCGAGTTCGTCTGGCGGGCCGCGGACACCGCGCTGGCCGCCCTGGCCACCGGCCACCTGGACGCCCAGCACGAGGTGGTACGCCGAGAGGAGGCCTACCGGCGGGAGTTCGTGGACGACCTGTTCAGCGGCCGGCCCGACGTCGGGTCACTGGTCGAGCGGGCCGAGCCGTTCGGCCTGTCGCTCACCGCGACGCACGTGGTCACCGTGGCGGGTACCGACCGGCCGATCGACTCGGGCATGCACCTGGCCGGTGCGGTCGAGGCGGCGGTCCGCGCCCGCACGGACGGCCGGGGCCTGCTGGTCGCCGCCCGGGACGGGCGGCTGATCTGCATGCTCTCCTCGTCCGCCACCGACGGCAGCGGCGGTGGCGGGATCGGCCCGCAGGAGCTGGCCGAGGTGGTCGGCCGGGCCGTCGCGCGGCTGACCCACCGGTCGTCGTGGCGGGTGGGGGTCGGTCGCCCGCACGCGGGGCCACGCGGGGTGCTCCGCTCCTACCGGGAGGCCCTCGACGCCCTGGACCTGGCGGCCCGGCTGGAGCTGCCGGAGCCCGTGGTCCACGCGCGTGACCTGCTGGTCTACCGGGTGCTGCTGCGGGACGAGACGGCGATGGCCGACCTGGTGCAGACCGTGCTCGGCCCGCTGGTGGACGCCCGGGGCGGGGCCGAGCCGCTGGTGCGCACGCTGGCCGCCTACTTCGCCACCGGCGGGAACACCGCGGCGACCGCACGCGCCCTCCACCTCAGCGTGCGGGCGGTCAGCTACCGGATCGAGCGCGTGCACACCCTCACCGGACACGACGCCACCGACCCGGCCGACCACCTGCCGCTGCTGGTCGCCGTGACCGGGGCCCGGATGCTCGGCTGGCCCCGGCGCCGGCTGGTCGTCGACTGACGCCCCGCCGGTTGCCGGGACCCGGCAACCGGCGGCGGCGGGACGGTGCCCGGTCATGGCGGTGCGGCCACCCGGAGAAGGGGCCACCGTCGGCGGACGGCGAGTGTCCATGGTCGGCCCCGCCCGTGGCCCGAGGAGGCGGCCGTGTCCACGTCCACCGGAGGCAACGGCGCCAGCTCGACCGGCGGCGTCCGGGCGTTGCGACTGCTGCTCCTCGTCCTGTACGTGGGGATCGCGCTGCCCGGGGCGCTGGTGACCCCGGTGCCGCGGATGCTGCTGCTGGCGCCGCTGGTCGGTGCCTTCGCCGCAGTCGTCGCCGGCCTGGTCAACCCCGGCTTCCCGGCGCAGCCGCGCGCGCGGCGGGCCGTGCTGGGGGCCTTCGCCGGTGCGGCGCTGACCGTGCCGTTCTCCAGCGGTGTCGGTCTCCTGGGGCCGTCGGGCGCCTGGCTGGTGATCGGCATGATCCTGCTGGCGGCGACCGTGGTCGGGTCCTGGATCGCCGAGTGCGACTCGGCGCCGCTCCCGCTGTCGGACCCGCGGCGGGTGGCGGCGTTGCGCGACTTCGTCAGCGTGCTGCCCACCGAGGCGCTGGTCCGTGAGTGGCGAGCCACCGGGACACCGCTGCAGGTGGCGACCGACCCGCAGGAGCGGGCAGCTCTGGTGCGGGTCCGCGGGATCATCCTGGACGAGCTCGTCCGCCGGGACCCGGCCGCCATGGCCCGGTGGCTGGAGGACGGCGGACCGGCCGACCCCGGGACGGACGTGCGCCGGCAGCGGGGCCCGGCCGGCTGAGGGCCGCCGGCAGCAGGTCGCTGCCGACGGCCCTCCGACTCAGACGGTGAAGACGTTGATCAACCGGGTCAGCTCCCCGGAGAGCTGGTCCAGCTCCCGGGCGGCGGTCCGGGCGGAGTCGACGTCGGCCGCGGTGCGGTCGGCGTCGGTGGTCACGTCGTTCATCGTGTCGGTCACCGACGTGGCGCCGTCGGCCACCGAGTTCACGCTGCGGGACAGCTCGTTGGTGACCGCCGTCTGCTCCTCCACCGCGCTGGCGATGGTGGTCTGGTGGTCGTTCATCTCACGGATGACCGCGACGATCTGACTGATCGAACCGACCGCGGCGCTGGTGTCGGCCTGGATCGACTGCACCCGCTTGTGGATCTCCTCGCTGGCCCGCGAGGACTCCTGGGCCAGCTCCTTGACCTCGGTGGCGACGACGGCGAAGCCCTTGCCGGCCTCACCCGCGCGAGCCGCCTCGATCGTGGCGTTGAGCGCCAACAGGTTGGTCTGCTCGGCGACCGCCGAGATGACCTTGACCACCTCGCTGATCTCCCGCGAGCTGGTGCCCAGCGCCGCGATCGCCGTCTCGGTGCTGGCGGCCAGGTCGACCGCACCCTGCCCGACGTGGCTGGCGTCGCTGGCGCTGCGGGCGATCTCCCGGATCGCCGACCCCATCTGCTCGGCGCCGGCCGCCGCGGAGGTGACCCCGGAGCTGATGTCGGAGGCCGCCTGGTGGGCGTGCCGTGCCTGGTCCCGGCTGCGGGCGGCCCGCTCGCTCAGCCCGTCGGCCACCCGGGCCACGCCGGAGGCCGAGACCGCCAGCGAACCGGCGGCGGAGCCGATGTCGCGGATCGTGCCGGCCACCTTGTCGACGAACCGGTTGAAGGCGCCGGCGAGCTCGCCCACCTCGTCCTGTGCGGAGTCGTCGACCCGCTGGGTCAGGTCGCCCTCGCCGTCGGCGATCTCGGCCATCCGCTGCCGCAGGGCCTCCAGCGGTGCGGTCAGCCGCCGGCCCAGCCACCAGGCGAGCGCCAGACCGGCGAGCCCGACCAGCACTGCGGAGACGACCAGCGCACTGAGCATGGACGAGCGGCCGTCCTCCAGGCCCTGGACGGCGGCCGCGAAGTCGCTGTCCTGCGCGTCGACCACCAGGACCCAGTCCCAGGGCGCGTAGTAGCTGACCTGCACCGTGTGCGTCCCGGTCGCGGCGTCGCGGTACCGGACGGTCGCCTGCTCACCCGGCTCCAGCCCGACGGCGGCCGCCACCACCTCCTGGATCCAGGGCTTGCCGTCGGCGTCCTGCGCCTCCAGCAGGGAGGTGCCCTCGGCCTGCCCGTCCTTGCTGATCAGCACCGTGCCGGCCCGGTCGCCGGTGCCACCGAGGGCCCAGACGGTGCCGTTCTCGCCGGCAGCGGTGGTCTGCAGGCTCTCCCGCAGCGCGGGCAGGTTCTCCTGCTTCACACCCACGTAGAGCATGCCGATGACCTGTCCGCCCGCGTCGAACAGCGGCTCGTAGGCGGTGACGTACCAGGAGTCGACGACGAACGCCGTCCCGCGGTAGGTCTGGCCGTTCAGCACGGCGGAGACGACGGGGCTGGGCGCGCCGCCCGCGCCGGTCGCGGGGATGTAGGTGCCGATCGCCCGGGAGCCGGTGGCGCTGACCACGTTCGTCGCGACGCGGAGCATGTCCCCGGCGGGGTTCATCCGCTGGAAGACCGTCGCGGTGCCGCCGACCAGTTCCTGCACCTGGTCCACGACGGGGGTGGGCGCCGCGACGTCGGCGTTCTTGCCCAGCCACGTCCCGCCGACCTCGACGCGGGGAAGCGCGACGGGGACGACCTCGCCGGTCACCTGGTTCTTGGCATCCCAGGCGACGGTGTTGCGGGTGGCCGAACCGAGCCCGAAGCCGCCGGCCTGCTCCAGCACGTAGCCGGCCACCTCCAGGTCGTTGTCGACCGCCGCGGCGATCGAGTCGCCCTGGCTGGAGACGACGTCGTACACGCCGTCGGCGGTCTGCTCGATGCTGTGCTGGACCATCTCCTGGACGTCGGCCTTGGCGTCGTCGGCGAACTCGCCGCTCTGCCAGGCGCTCACCCCCAGCATGGCCGCCGCGGTCACGGTGACGCTGGCCACAGCCAGTGCCACCACCTTCGTCCTGATTCCCCTGCGCACGTGTGCTCCCTGGCCCGCTTCCCCGGACGGGAGAGATCCCCGCCTCGAACAAGGTCATCGGCAGCCGAGTGGATCTTCGGTACCGGCCGGCGTCCGCGTGCGTCCCACCAGCCGGACAGGAGTTCTCGGCGGGGCTGCGGTGCGCCGTACGCTCAAGGGGTGAGCCTCCCTGAACCCGCCGAGCTCCTGCCGGACCTGGACCGGTGGCGGGGGCTCCCCGCCGCCCAGCAGCCGGAGTGGCCCGACCGGGCCGCGGTCGACGCCGTGCTGTCGACCCTGTCGAGCGTGCCGCCCATCGTGGCGCCGGCCGAGGTCGACACCCTGCGCCTGCAGCTGGCCGACGTCGCCCAGGGCAAGGCCTTCCTGCTGCAGGGCGGCGACTGTGCCGAGACCTTCGACCTGAACACCGAGCCGCACCTGCAGGCGACCACCCGCACGCTGCTGCAGATGGCCGTCGTCCTCACCTACGGGGCGAGCGTGCCGGTGGTCAAGGTCGGCCGGGTGGCGGGCCAGTACGCCAAGCCGCGCTCGTCCAACACCGACGCCCTCGGGCTGCCCTCCTACCGCGGCGACATGGTCAACTCGCTGAACCCGGTGCTGGAGGAGCGGATCCCCGACCCGGGCCGGCTGGTGCGCGCCTACGCGAACTCGGCGGCGGCGATGAACATGATCCGCGCCTACGCCCGGGGCGGGCTGGCCGACCTGCACGCCGTGCACGACTGGAACAAGGACTTCGTCGCCAGCTCGCCGGCCGGGGTGCGCTACGAGGTCATCGCCCAGGAGATCGACCGGGCGCTGGCGTTCATGAAGGCCTGCGGCATCGACGACGCGGCGCTGCGCGGGGTGGAGCTGTACAGCAGCCACGAGGCGCTGATCCTGGACTACGAGCGCGCGCTGACCCGGATGTACGAGGGCCGCCCGTACGCGCTGAGCGCGCACTTCGTCTGGGTGGGGGAGCGCACCCGGCAGATGGACGGCGCGCACATCGAGTTCGTCTCCAGGCTGGCCAACCCGATCGGCGTGAAGATCGGTCCGGGCACCACCCCGGAGCAGGCGACCGAGCTGGTCGAGCGGCTGGACCCCGACGGCGTCCCCGGCCGGCTCACGCTGATCAGCCGGATGGGCAACGGCAAGATCCGCGACGTCCTCCCGGGCATCGTGGAGAAGGTCACCGCCAGCGGCCACCAGGTGGTGTGGCAGTGCGACCCGATGCACGGCAACACCCACGAGTCGCCCAGCGGGTACAAGACCCGGCACTTCGACCGGGTGGTCGACGAGGTGCTCGGCTTCTTCGACGTGCACCGCGGGCTGGGCACCTGGCCCGGCGGCATCCACGTCGAGCTCACCGGTGAGGACGTCACCGAGTGCCTGGGCGGGGCCATGGAGATCAGCGACGCCGACCTGAACAGCCGGTACGAGACGGCGTGCGACCCGCGGCTGAACACCGGCCAGTCGCTGGAACTGGCCTTCCTCGTCACCGAGATGTTGCGCGGCTGATGTACGGCATCGACACCGACGGTCCGGGGACCGGCACCGGCGCCGTCGACCTGCGTTCGGACACGCTCACCCGGCCCACCCCGGCCATGCGCCGCGCCATGGCCGAGGCCGAGGTCGGCGACGACGTCTACCGCGAGGACCCCACGGTCAACGCGCTCGAGGAGCGGGTCGCCGAGCTGTTCGGCCACGAGGCCGCGCTGTTCGTGCCCTCGGGGACGATGGGCAACCAGATCGGGCTGCGGCTGGTCTGCGAGCCCGGCCAGGAGGTGCTCGGGGACGCCGATGCCCACGTCCTCACCTACGAGATGGGTGCGGCGGCGGCCCTGTTCGGGCTCTCCTCGCGCACGGTGGTCTCCGCGGGGGGCCGGCTGTCGGCCGACCAGCTGATCGCCCAGGTGCGGCCGCACGGCGACTGGCACCTCACCGCGACGGCCGCGATCGCCGTGGAGAACACCCACAACCGCGGTGGCGGGCTGGTGCAGCCCCTCACCGAGCTGGAGCGGTTGTTCGCCTGGTCCCGCACCGCCGGGGTGAACGTCCACCTGGACGGCGCCCGCGTGTTCAACGCGTCGGTGGCCTCCGGCGTCCCGCTGGCCACCTACGGGCAGCTGGCCGACACCGCGTCGGTGTGCCTGTCCAAGGGGCTGGGCGCGCCGATCGGTTCGGTGCTGGTCGCGAACGCCGAGCGGATCGCGGCTGCCCGGCTGTGGCGCAAGCGGCTCGGCGGCGGGATGCGCCAGGTCGGCGTGCTCGCCGCGGCCGCGCAGCATGCGCTGGACCACCACCTCGACCGGCTGGCCACCGACCACGAGCACGCCCGCCTGCTCGCTGAGCGCCTCGGCGTGGACCCGGCGACGGTGGAGACGAACATGGTCGTCGTCGACGACGTCCCGGCCCCGGCCGTCGCCGAGGCCGCCAAGGCCCAGGGGGTGCTGGTCGGCCAGGTCAGCGCCCGGCGGGTCCGGCTGGTCACCCACCTCGACGTCGACCGGGACGGCGTGGAGCGGGCAGCCAAGGTGCTCACCCAGGTGATCGGCGACCTCGCCGGCTGATCCGGTGGCGTCGCTCCTGCCGACGCAGCACGGCCCGGCGCAGCGCGCTGGTGCACCACCACTCGGCGAAGCCGGTGGAGACCGGGTTCACCGCCGCGCGCAGCCGGCGCCCGACTCGGGCCATCCCACACCTCCCGCGCGCGGCGCCGTCGGCCGCCGAGGTCGATCATGGCCCACCGAGACCTGATCGAGACCCGGTGCGCGCTCGCGCTCAGGTGATCATCGCTGTCACAGTGGTGGCCTCGCCCGCACCCGCGGGCGAGAGCCGCGTCGCCGTCGACTCGAAGAGGTCCCCCCGTGCCAGAAGTCGAACCCGCCCTGGGCACCACGCCGCTGTTGCTGATCGCCGTGGCCGCCGTCGCCGTGCTGCTCGTGCTGATCATGAAGTTCAAGGTGCACGCCTTCGTGGCGCTGGTGCTGGTCAGCCTGCTGACCGCGCTGGCGACCCGGATCCCCACCGGGGAGGTCATCGAGACCCTGCTGGACGGGTTCGGCTCGACCCTGGCCGCCGTCGCGCTGCTCGTCGGGCTCGGCGCGATGATCGGCAAGCTGCTCGAGGTCACCGGTGGCGCCACCGTACTGGCGGACTCGCTGATCAACCGGTTCGGGGAGAAGCGGGCGCCGCTGGCCCTGGGCGTCGCGTCGCTGCTGTTCGGCTTCCCGATCTTCTTCGACGCCGGCTTCGTGGTCTTCCTGCCGATCATCTTCAGCGTCGCCCGCCGGTTCGGGGGGTCGGTGCTGCTCTACGCGCTGCCTTCGGCGGGTGCCTTCGCGGTCATGCACGCCTTCGTGCCGCCGCACCCGGGGCCGGTCGGCGCCGGCGACATCCTGGGCGCCGACATCGGGCTGCTGGTCGTCGTGGGCCTGGTCATCGGCATCCCCACCTGGTTCATCTCCTGCTACCTGTTCAGCCAGTGGATCGGCCGGCGGGTCGACGTGCCGATCCCGTCGACGCTGGCCGGCCGCAAGTCGGAGGCCGACGACCCCCGGGTCGACACCGATGTCGACGACGCGGACGGCGGCGGCACGGGTGGCAGTGGGGCCACCGCGGCCGCCGGGACGACGACCGCGACGGACACCCGGACCGGGCCGCCGAAGTTCAGCACCGTGCTGGCCCTGCTGCTCCTGCCGCTGGTGCTCATCCTGCTGAACACCGGCTTCAACACCCTGGCCACCGCCGGCGCGGTCGACGGCGAGGCCGGCTGGCTGGACTGGGTCACCCTGCTCGGTCAGACGCCGGTGGCGCTGCTGATCACCCTGCTGGTGGCCGCCGTGGTGCTCAGCCGCGAGCGGTTCTCCCGGTCCGAGACCGAGGACCTGCTCAACTCCTCGATCGGCCCGGTCGCGGCGATCATCCTGATCACCGGTGCCGGTGGCATGTTCGGCGGCGTCCTGCGGGCCAGCGGCATCGGCACCGCACTGGCCGAGAGCCTGGAGTCGATCGGCCTGCCGGTGATCGTCGCGGCCTTCGTGATCGCCACCTGCCTGCGCGTCGCCCAGGGCTCGGCGACGGTCGCGCTGCTGACCACCGCCGCGCTGATCGCCCCCGCGGTGGCGGAGAACGACCTGGCCCGGCTGGACACCGCGCTGGTGGTCATCGCGATCGCCTGTGGCGCCACCGTGCTCTCGCACGTCAACGACTCCGGGTTCTGGCTGGTCGGCCGGTTCCTGGAGATGGACGTGAAGACGACCCTGCGCACCTGGACGGTGATGGAGACGCTGATCGGGGTGGTCGGCTTCGCCATCGCCTGGGCGCTGAGCCTGGTCGTCTAGCGCCGGGCCCCGTCGTCCGGTGCACCGACCGGGGCCGGGCCGCCCGCGCGAGCGGACGACCCGGCCCCGGCTCAGCGACTCACCAGGTGCTGAACAGCAGGTCGTTGTCCGCGGTGCGGGTCGTGGGGACCCCGTCCTTCGTGGTCGCAGCGGTGATCGCGTCGGCCACCGTGGCCGGGGAGGCCGCCGGGTCGCCCTGCAGGTAGAGCGCTGCGACGCCGGCCACGTGCGGGGTGGCCATCGACGTCCCGCTGATCGTCCTGGTGGCCGTGTTGGACGTGTGCCAGGCGCTGGTGATGCCCACGCCGGGTGCGAACAGGTCGACACAGGCGCCGTAGTTGCTGAACGACGCCGGTGCGTCGGCCCGGTCGGTGGCGCCGACGGTGAGGGCGGCGTCCACCCGGGACGGCGAGCCGGCGCACGCGTCCTGCGGGACGCCGGCGGCGTCACCGTTCCCGGCCGCGACGGCGTAGCTGACCCCGTCGGCGATCGAGCGCTGCACGGCCCGGTCCAGTGCGCTGCTGGCGCCGCCGCCCAGGCTCATGTTGGCCACCGCGGGGGCGCTGGCCGGGTGGTGCGCGGTGACCCAGTCGATGCCGGCGATGACCCCGGCGTTGGTGCCGCTCCCTGCGCAGTCCAGCACCCGGACGGCGACCAGCCGCACCCCCTTGGCCACCCCGTACCGCGAACCGCCGACGGTGCCCGCCACGTGCGTGCCGTGGCCGTTGCAGTCGTCGGCGCGCCCGCCGTCCACCGCGTCGTAGCCGGAGACCGCGCGGCCGCCGAGGTCACCGTGTCCGAGCCGGATGCCGGTGTCGATGACGTAGGCGGTGACACCCGCGCCGGTCGCGGTCCAGCTGTAGGAGCCGCTGAGCGGCAGCGCCCGCTGGTCGGTGCGGTCCAGGCCCCAGGGGGCACTGGACTGGGTGGCCTGGAGCTGCACCGGGGCGTCCCGCTCGACGGCCGCGACACCGGGCAACGTGCCGAGCCGGTCGGCCACCTCGGGGCGCAGGGTGACGGCGAACCCGTTCAGCGCCGCGGTGTAGACGTGGTCGACGTGGCCACCCAGCCGGGCGCTGGCCAGGGCGGCGACGGAGGACGGCACCGAGCCGGGGGTGAGGCTCACGATGTAGGTGGCCGGAGCGCTCGGCGCAGCGGCGGCGGTCCCGGTGGTGAGGCCGAGGCCGCTGACGGTGAGGGCGGCCACAGCGGCGGTGGCCAGGGTCCTGCGGATCTGCACGGTGGTTCTCCTCGGTCCAGGGACATCGCAGTCAGCTGCGGGTCCGACACGGAGAGTGAAACCACTCGGTGCCGTTTGGGGAAGGTCCCTGGCCGTGAGATCGATTGCGGGCGGCGTTTCCGGCCGCCCGGGCGCGTCGCGGTCAGCCGGGGACGAGGCCGCCGTCGCGCAGTGCACAGAGCAGTGCGATGTCCTTGGCGTGGCCGTCGTCCTCGCTCGGGGTCTCCACGACCACCGGCACCCCGGCCATCGCCGGGTGGGTGAGCAGCTCGGCGAAGGGCGCTGCGCCGATCGAGCCGGCGCCGATGGTGGTGTGCCGGTCGCGGGTGGAGCCGCACCCGTCCAGCGAGTCGTTGGCGTGGACGAGCCCCAGCCGGCCCGGGCCCACGGTGGCCTCCAGCGCGTCCAGGGTCGCCGCCATCCCGCCCGGGGTGGCCAGGTCGTGCCCGGCGGCCCAGGCGTGGCACGTGTCGAAGCAGACGCCGACGGCGGGGTGGTGGTCCAGGGCCGCCAGGTAGGGGCCCAGGTCTTCGACGGTGGCCGCCAGCGATCTGCCGCCGCCGGCGGTGGGCTCGATCAGCAGCCGGGGTGCGCCCTCGGGCAGCTCGTCGAGCACCGGCAGCAGCCGCTCGTGCAGCTGGGCCAGCGCCGCGTCGTACCGGTCGGAGCCCACCGCCGACCCGGCGTGCACCACGACACCGGCGCACCCGAGCTGGGCACCCCGGGCGAGGTTGTGCCGGATGGTGGCGACCGACTGCTCGACGGTCGCCTCGTTCGGCGACCCGACGTTCACCAGGAACGGCGTGTGGATGAACGACGGGACCCCGCGCTCGGTGCACCCGGCGGTGAACGCGGCGTCCTGCGCCGGGTCGCCGGCACTGGGCCGCCACCCGCGTGGGTTGCCGACGAACACCTGGACGGCGCGGGCGCCCACGGCGTCGGTGTAGGCCAGCCCGCCCTTGGCCAGGCCGCCCTTGATCTGGATGTGCGCCCCGATCGCGGGCAGCACGGCAGACGAGGAGGTCACGGAGCGCAGGTCACCCGGACGTCGCTCACCCGAACGTCACCAGGATGGTGACCGACGAGCCCAGGTCGACGACCTCGCCGGCCCCCGGGGTCTGGCGGAGCACCTGGTTGCCGAAGAACTGGGTGACCTCGGCCTCCAGGCCGGCCTCCTCGAGGGTGGCGATCGCCTCCTCGCGGTTCTTGCCGGTGACGTCGGGGACCGCCACCTGGGGCAGCCCCTCGGACACGGTGATCGTCACCCGGCTGCCGTAGGGCTGCTCACCCGCCCCGGGGCCGGGGCTGACCGCCATGACCGCGCCGGTGGCGACATCGGCGCTGCGGCCGGTGGCCCGCTCGACGGTGAAGCCCAGCTGCTCCAGGTTGCTCTCGGCGGCGTCCGGGCTCTGGCCGACGACGTTGGGCACCGCGACCGGCGCCCGGCCGGAGGAGACCACGACGGTGACGGTGTCACCGCGCTTGAGCTCCGTCCCCGGCACGGGGTCGAAGCGGATCACGTCGCCGTCGCCCACCTCGTCGCTGTAGTCCTCCACGGTGCTGAAGGCCAGGTCGGGGAACTGGGTCTGCAGCTGGGTCAGGACGGCGTCGGCGGGCTGGCCGGCCAGCGCCGGGTCGACCGCGAACCGCTCCGGGCCCTTGGAGACGACCAGCTCCACGTCCGAGCCACGGATCGCCTCACCTGCGGCCGGGTCGGCGGTGATCACCGCACCGAGCGGCACCGTCTCGCTGAACTGCTCCTCGGCCAGCACCGGGTCCAGGCCGGCCTCCTGCAGCAGCCCGACCGCGGTGTCCTGGTCCTTGCTGAGCAGGTCGGGGACCTCGGTGTAGCGCCCCACGCCCAGCCACCAGCCGATCGCCCCGATGGTCACCGCGAGCAGCAGCACCACCGCGATGCCCAGCTGGGCGCGGCGGCGGCGGATGTGCGGTGGCACGCCGGGGCGGACGACGGGCGGGCGCGGGCCGATGCCCGGGCGGGCGCTGCCGACCGCGGTGGTCGGTCCGGGTCCCATGCCCGGCAGCACCGTGGTGCCCCGGCCGCGGTCCACCGGGCCGCCGAGGACCTCGGTGTGCGGCTCACCGCTTCGCCTGCCCGGCGCGCTGGGCTGCCGGGGGCGTGGTGCGGTCGGGCGGTTGGTCGGACGCAGCGTGGCGGGGTTGTCGGCCGGCAGGCCGGTGGGCACCGGGACGCGGGCCAGGCCCAGGTCGGCGCGCAGGTCGGCCAGCTCCGCCAGGAAGGCGCCGGCGTCCAGTGGCCGGGCGGCCGGGTCGCGCCGGGTGGTGCGGGTGACCAGTTCGTCGACCTGCCAGGGCACGGTCGGCACCTCGACCGACGGCACGGGCACGTCGTGGTGCACGTGCTGGTAGGCGACCGCCAGCGGGGTGTCGCCGGCGTAGGGCGGGTGCCCGGTGAGCAACTCGTAGAGCATCACGCCGGCGGCGTAGACGTCGCTGCGGGCATCGCTGCGGCCGCGCTCGAGCTGCTCGGGGGAGAGATAGGCGACCGTGCCGATGAGGACGCCGCCGGTGTGGCTGGTCTGCCCGGTGCCGGCCACCGCGCGGGCCAGCCCGAAGTCGGCGACCTTCACCTGGCCGTCGGTGGAGATGAGCACGTTCTCCGGCTTGATGTCACGGTGGACGATCCCGGCCCGGTGCGCAGCGGTCAGGCCGGCCAGCACCGGCTCCAGCACGGCGAACGCCTCGGCGACGGTGAGCCGGCCGCGGGCCTGCAGCAGGTCGCGCAGCGTGCGGCCGCGCACCAGCTCCATGACCAGGTAGACCAGGCCCTGGTCGCTGCCCTGGTCGCTGACCGACACCACGTTGACGTGGCTGAGCATCGCGGTGGCCCGGGCCTCCCGGGTGAACCGGTCGACGAAGGCGGGGTCGTGCGCCAGGTGCTCGGCCATGACCTTGACCGCCACGGTGCGGTGCAGGCGGAGGTCGGTGGCGGCGTAGACGGTGGACATGCCGCCCCGCGCCAGACGCTCCTCGAGGCGGTAACGCCCCTCGAGGACGAGGCCGACCACGGGGTCGGTCACGACGGTCTCCACGCCGTCGAGTCTAGGAGCGGATCGGGGTGCGTGGACCGAACGACGCGGGCTGCCAGGTCACGGTCTGGACTACAGGGACCTGGAGTGACCAGGTGGACGCGTGGGGTCGCCGGACGTGGTCGGTCCGGGGCGCCGGTGGCCAGCGGGGCGGCTGGGGCCGGACGGCGCGCCGTCCCGCCGTTCAGCGGCCGGGCCACGGCCGGACGACGGTGTCGCGCGGCACCGCCCGGACGTCGTCGACTCCACACAGGGCCATGGTGTGCGCCAGCTCCTCGCTCAGCCCGTCGATCACCCGAGCCACGCCGTCGGCACCCCCGGTGGCCAGCCCCCACACCGTGGGCCGGCCCAGGAAGGCCGCCCGCGCGCCCAGTGCAAGGGCGGTGAGCACGTCCGAGCCGCTGCGGATGCCCCCGTCGACGTAGACCTCGACCTCGTCCCCGACCGCATCGACCACCTCCGGCAGCGCCTCGGCGCTGGCGATCGCCGGGTCGGCCTGCCGCCCGCCGTGGGTGGAGACCCACACCGCGGCCGCGCCGGCGGCGACGCAGCGGGCCGCGTCGTCCCCGCGCAGCACGCCCTTGACCACCACCGGCAGCCCGGAGACGTCGGCGAACCGGCCGATGTCGGCGAAGGTCCAGGTGGGCGTCTCGGCTGCGGCCAGCGGCGGCTGCGGCCCGGACACCGGCGGGTGGTTGGCGAGCCGGAGCCCCGCGGGCAGCGCGAAATCGTGCCGCAGGTCGCGGTGCCGGCGGCCGAGCACCGGCAGGTCGACGGTGAGCACGAGCGCGCCGTACCCGGCCCGACCGGCGCGACGGGCCAGCTCGTCGGTGTGGCCGGGGGAGTGCAGCCGGTAGAGCTGGAACCAGCGGGGCCCGGCGGGGCGGGCTGCGGCGACCTCCTCCAGCGAGGTGGTCGCGCTGGTCGACACGGTCATCAGTGCGCCAGTGGCGGCCGCGCCGCGGGCGGTGGCCAGCTCGCCGTCCGGGTGCGCCATCGCCTGGTACGCCCACGGCGCGACCCCGATCGGGGTGGCCACCTCCGCGCCCAGCAGCGTGGTGCCCAGTTGCGCGGTCGCGATCCCGCGCAGCACCCGGGGGCGCAGCCGCCACGACCGCCAGGCGGCCGGCGCCTCGGCCAGCGTGGTCTCGGTGCCGGCGCCACCGGCGTAGTAGTCGGCGACGTCGGCCGGCAGCAGCTCGCGGGCCTGTGCGGCGAGCGCGTCGAGGTCCAGGTAGGGCGGCTCGCGGCCGGGGGCGTCCGGGGCGACCGGTGCCTCGGTGCCCCGCTGGGGCTGACTCAGCCGGGGACCGTTCGCCGGGGCTCCACTGTGCGCCATAGGCTGGCAGCCTATGGACACGTTCACCCCCGCGGAGGTCGCCGAGCAGCTCGGCGTCTCGACCAACAAGGTCCGTCAGCTGATCGCCGAGCGGAAGCTCATGGCCGTGCCCGGCAGCGGCAACAGCAAGATCCCGGTGGACTTCGTCCAGGACGGGGTGATCCTCAAGCACCTGCCCGGTCTGCTCACCGTGCTCTACGACGGTCGGTTCACCGACGAGGAGGCCTTCGAGTGGCTGTTCCGCGAGGACGACTCGCTGCCGGGCACGCCGGTGCAGGCACTGCGCGACGACCGGCACACCGAGGTCACCCGCCGGGCGCAGGCGCTGGCGCTGTAGCCGGCTGATCGGACACCTGGCCTACGGCGTGCTGGTGGTCGCCGTCCGGGGGCTGCCGACCCTGGCCAGCTGGGCGGCGGTCAACCGGCGGGCGAACACGGCCAGCCGCCGCGGCCGGGACACCCGGACCCGGCGGTCCAGCACCCGGTGGTCGGCCCGCTCGATCTCGGTGAGGATCCCGCCGTAGAGGGCGGTGGCCGCGCGCACGCAGTCCCGGGACTCCCGGGCCAGCATCGGGGTGCCCGGTGCCGCGTCGTCGTAGCGGCGGCGGGTGACCGCGACCATCTCCTGCATCAGCGCAGCGAACCCGGGGGAGTGCCGCTTGGCGGCCAGCTGCTCGCGGGTCACCCCGTGGGCGGCCATCAGGTCCGCCGGCAGGTAGACCCGGCCGCGGTCGACGTCCTCGGCGACGTCCCGCAGGAAGTTGGTCAGCTGGAAGGCCTCGCCGAGGGCGATGGCGTGCGGCGCGGCCTCCTCCCGGGTCACGCCCGGCGCGGTGCCGAGCACCGGCAGCACCTGCAACCCGATGACCGAGGCCGAGCCCCACATGTACCGGTCCAGGGCCGCGAGGTCGGCGTAGCCGGTGACGTCCAGGTCGCTGGTCATGGCGGCGAGGAAGTCGACCAGGTGCTCCATCGGGATGCCGTACCGGCGGTAGGTGTGCACCAGGGCGAGCCGGACGGGGTCGTCGGACCAGCCGGTCCGGACCTCCGCCAGCGCCGCCGTCGACCAGGCCAGCAACTCGCCCTCGGGGTCCCGGCCGGGCTGGTCGGCGCCGACGTCGACGATGTCGTCGGCCACCCGGGCGGCGGCGTACAGCGCGTGGATCGCGGCCCGGCGGTCCGGGGTGAGCAGCCGGGTGGCCAGGAAGTAGGACTTGCCGTGCTCGGCGGCGATCCCGCGGCACACCGCGTAGGCCGCGTCCAGCGCCGCCTGCTGCTCCGCGCGGCCGGGCGGTGGGACGGCGGTCATGCCGGCACCGGACCGGTGATCCGCTCGGCGGCGAGCCGGCCGCTGATGACCACCATCGGCACGCCGACGCCCGGCTGGACCGACGAACCTGCCAGGACGACGTTCTCCGGACCACCGCGGGGCAGGGTCGAGGGGCGGAAGGGGCCGGTCTGCCCGAAGGTGTGCGCCAGCGCGAACGGGGTGCCCGCGGCCATGCCCTGGGCGGCCCAGTCGACCGGGGTCAGCAGCTCCTCGACCTCGATCGCCTCGCTGACCCCGCTCCAGCCCCGCGCCTCCAGGGTGGCCAGCAGCTCCTCGCGGTAACGGGGGGCCAGCGCCGGCCAGTCCAGGTCGGGGTTGCCGCCGCTGCGCGGGTCCAGGTTGGGGGTGGGCGCCACCACGCTGATCACCTGGCCCCCGTCGGGGGCGAGCGAGCGGTCGGTCACCGACGGCATGCTGATCAGGAGGCTGGGATCGCTCATCGGCCGGCCGTCGCGGGTGAGCTCGGCGAACACCTGCTCCCAGGCCGCGCCGAAGCTGATCGTGTGGTGCGCCTGGCCGGGCAGCTCGGCCCGCACGCCGAGGTGCAGCGCCACGCAGGACGGCGAGTAGACCGGGCGCCTGGGGCCACGCAGGCCGGGCACCAGCCGGTGCGGGGCGTCGGCGGTGACCACGACGGCGTCGGCGGGCAGCAGGTCGCCGTCCTCGAGCGCCACCCCGGTGACCCGGCCGCCGGCCAGCTCCAGCTGGGCGACCTCCGTGCCGTAGCGGAACGCCACCCCGGCGTCGGCGGCGGCCGCGGCCATCGCCCGGGGGACGGCGCCGATCCCGCCCTGCGGGTGCCAGACGCCCGCCCCGATGTCGAGCTGGGCGATGACCGCGTAGGCGGCGATCGCCCGGAACGGGGAGACGCCGGCGTAGAGCGCCTGGAAGCTGAACAGCCGGCGCAGCCGGTCGTCGGTGAAGGCGGCCCCCACGTGATTGGACAGCCGGCGGAACCCGCCGCGTCGGGCCAGGGCGAGCAGCTCGGGGCCCAGCAGGTCCAGCGGGGAGTCCAGGTTGCGGTCGATGAAGGTGCGCAGCTGCAGCTCGTAGAGCTCGGCGAGGTCGTCGAGGTAGCGGAGCAGCGCGGCGGCCTCGCCGGCGCCGCACAGCCGCTCCACCTCGGCGGCGAAGGCGGTGCGGTCGGCGTGCACGTCCAGGTGCGACCCGTCGACGAACTGGGCCCGGTAGGTGGTGTCCAGGGGGGTGAGGGTCAGCCGGTCGGCCATCGTCTCGCCGACCGCGGCGAAGGCGTCGGCGATCAGGCCGGGGGCGGTGAAAACCGAGGGCCCGGTGTCCAGCGCGTACCCGGACCGCTCGACGCGGCCGGCCCGCCCGCCCGGCCCGGGGCAGCGGTCGACGACGGTGACCTCCCGCCCGGCACCTCGCAGCCGCAGCGCCGCGGACAACCCGGCCAGCCCCGCGCCGATCACCACGACCCGGTCGGTACGCCCCGGCACGGTGCGCACCTGACGGTTCAGCAGCTTCTTCGTCATCGCACCCCTCGACCACCAAAATGGCCATCCTGGTGGTCCATGCGGGCGGTCACGCGGTGCGGGTGGTGGCGGCGACGGCGAGCGCGTCGAGCGCGGCGCGGGCCTCGTCGCTGATCGGCGCCGCGGCGATGGCCGCCCGGGCCACCGCGGTGCGGTCGGCGATCCGGTCCTCGACCCGGGCACGGGCGCCGGTGTCCTCGAGCAGGGTGCGCAGCGCGGCGAACTGCTCCGGGCCGGCGTCCGGGTGGCCGAGGGCGCTGGTCAACAGCCGTCGGCCGGCCTCGTCGGCCCGCTCCTCGGCCAGCGCGATGAGCAGCGTCTGCTTGCCCTCGCGGAGGTCGTCGTCCACGGACTTGCCGGTGACGGCCGGATCACCGAAGACGCCCAGCACGTCGTCGCGGAGCTGGAACGCCTCGCCGAGCGGCAGGCCGATGGCGGTGTAGGCGTCGCCGACGTCGGGGCCGGCGCCGGCGATCGCGGCACCGAGCTGCAGCGGCCGCTGCACGGTGTAGCCGGCGCTCTTGTACCGGGCCACGGTCAGTGCGCCACCGGGCCCGGGCAGCCCACCGTCGGCGCGCAGCAGGTCCAGGTACTGCCCGGCGGTCACCTCGGTGCGCATGGTGTCCCAGACCCCGCGGGCGCGGGCCAGGGCGGCTGCGGAGATGCCCGACCGGCGGAGCAGCTCGTCGGACCAGACCAGCGCCAGGTCGCCGACGAGGATCGCGGCGCCGACACCGAACCCGGCGGCGTCGCCGTGCAGGCCCGCGTCGCCGTGCCGGGTCGCGAAGCCGATGTGGGTCGCCGGGCGGTTGCGGCGGGTCAGCGCGCCGTCCATCACGTCGTCGTGGACGAGCGCGCTGGCGTGCACGAACTCCAGGGCGGCGACGGCGCGCAGCACGTCGGCGTCGGCCTCGGCGACACCGGTCGCGCCGGCTGCGGCCCCGCGCCACCCCCAGTAGGCGAACAGCGGCCGCAGCCGCTTCCCGCCCTCGGCCAGGGCGCAGACCTCGTCGACGACCGGGACCAGGGAGTCGTCCATCGCGGCCAGCGTCTGTCGCTGCTCGGCCAGGAACCCGGCCAGCGCGGCGGCGACGGCCGCGCGGACCCGCTCGACGTCCGCGGCTCCCGGCGGAGCCGGGACCCGGGCGGGTGGCTGGCGGTGCTGCGTCCCGGCGGTCACCGGGCAAGTATCGCCCGCAGTGATCGGACGCTGCCCGTTCACCCTGGCTGGTGCGGCCGTGGTCTCCATCGAGCCTCCTCCTCCACCGGCCGCGCCGGTCCGCTGTCTCGCGGGCCGTCCGCCGGCCGTCCGGGTTCCTTCGTCCGCGACCCCGCGGGTGGATGCACCGCGGCCGGAGGGCGTGCGGCGGTCGCTGCACGGCCCGGCAGCCGCCCGCCCGTAGGCTCGCCAGTCATGACCGGCACCGTGCGCGAGCTGCTCCAGACCGAGCGGCCCACCTGGTCCTTCGAGTTCTTCCCCCCGCGCGACGCCGCGGCCGAGGCGCAGCTGTGGACGGCGCTGCGCCAGTTGGAGCAGCTGCGGCCCTCGTTCGTCTCGGTCACCTACGGCGCCGGCGGGTCGACCCGCGAGGGCACCGTGTCGGTGACCGAGCGCATCGCCACCGACACCACGATGCTGCCGATGGCCCACCTGACCGCGGTCGACCACAGCGTCACCGAGCTCCGGCACGTGGTGAGCCGGCTCGCGGCAGCGGGGGTGCGGAACCTGCTGGCGCTGCGCGGCGACCCGCCGGGCGCCGACCCGCAGGCGGAGTGGGTGGCCCACCCGCAGGGCCTGCGCTACGCCGCGGAGCTGGTCGAGCTGATCAAGGGCATCGGTGACTTCTCCGTCGGCGTGGCCGCCTTCCCCGAGCGGCACCCGCGCTCGGCGGACTTCGACTCCGACACCGACATGTTCGTCGCCAAGTGCCGGGCCGGTGCCGACTTCGCCATCACCCAGATGTTCTTCCGGGTCGAGGACTACCTGCGGCTGCGGGACCGGGTCACGGCCCGCGGCTGCGACGTACCGGTCATCGCCGGGGTGATGCCGGTGACCAACGCCCGGCAGATCAGCCGGATCGTGCAGCTGTCCGGGCAGGCGTTCCCGGTCGAGCTGGCCGAGCGCTTCGCTGCGCTGGACGGCGACCGTCCCGAGGACAAGCGCGCGGTGCGGGCGCTCGGTGTCGAGGTGGCGACTCAGATGTGCCGGCAGCTGCTGGACGAGGGCGTCCCCGGCATCCACTTCATCACCATGAACCGGTCGACGGCGACGCGTGAGGTCTACACCAACCTGGCCGGCGCGGACCTGGTCAGCTGAGCAGCTCCTCGACCTCCAGTGCGGCCCGCCGCAGCCCCTCCCGCTCGGCAGCGTAGCCACCGGCGACCCCGACGACCGGGAACTGGGCCAGCGCCCGGTGCCGCAGCTTCCCCTTCGGCCGGGCGTCCAGGGCGTCGTCGATCCGGCTGAGCAGCCGGGCGGCCCGCCACAGGCTCCGGGCCGCGCCGCGTGCCCCGGACCGGTCCTCGCCCAGCGCCTCGTCGACGTAGACCCCACGGGTCCGGTCCAGCAGCGGCTGGACCCGGTCGGCGGGCAGGTCCCGGTCCAGCAGCACCCGGGCCAGCAGCGACACCCGGTCCGCGGGGCGGTCGAGGCCGTGCTCCCCGGCCACCCCGAGGACGACGAGGGCCTGCACCGCCGAGCCCACGGTGTTCTGCAGCGGCAGCAGGTCGGCCAGCTTGCCGGCGAAGCGCGGCGCGGCCGAGACCCCCGCGGCCACCCGGCTCACCTGGTCGGCCCACCAGGCGGCTCGCTCGGCCGGGGACAGCCGCGGCGGGCGCCCCAGTCGCCGGGCCAGGGGGCTGAGCCCACGATCGACGCGGCGGAGCACGTCGACGACGACGGCGTCGCTGATCGGGCGGCCATGGCCCCACGGTAGGGGGCCGCCGACGGACCGGGGCGCTCGGTCAGCCCTGGCGGAGCCGAGTGCAGTCGGCCGAGCCGAGCTCCACCGGGGGTCCGGCGGCCAACTGGGCGAGCACGATCGCCTGCACCAGCCCGTCGGAGGGCAGCTGGCCGTGCGAGACGTCGGCGTCGGCGCAGACGGACTGCACGGGGAGGTTCAGCGCCCCGTCCAGCTCGGCGGACTCCGGCGGCGTGACGGTGCCGTCGAGCGTCGTCCACACCGACACCCAGGTCGGCCCGGCGGGCGTCTCGTCGCCGGCGTTCAGCTCGGCGAGCAGTGGGCTGCCGGTGGTCATCTGCTGGCAGGCCTCCGGACACTCCGCCGCCAGGAAGCGCGCGGCCAGGTCGGCGACGGTGGTGCCGTGGTGCGGGGAACCCAGGGTGAGCACCCGCCGGGCCTGGTCGGCGCCGCCGTCCGCCGCCCACAGCCGGGCGACCACCCCGCCGGCGGAGTAGCCGACGACGTCCACGCTCTCGGCGCCGGTGCGCGCGAGCGCCTCGTCGACCGCGGTGCCCAGGACCGCTGCGGAGGCGGCCAGGTCGCCGGTTCCGTCGTCCGGCACCGGGACGACGGTGGCGTCCCGCCCGCTGGCGGCGAGCCGGTCGGCGAGGGGCTGCAGGGAGCTGACCGAGCCGCCGTAGCCGGGCACCAGCAGGACCGGGCCCGGGGTCAGCTCCTCGACGGCGGCCGGGCGGGCTGCGTCGTCCGGGCCGGTCAGCCGGAGGACGGCGACGGCCGCGACGGCCACCACCGCGACCAGGGCCAGCAGCACGAGGGCGAGGCGGCGGCGGGCGGGGGAGAGGCCGGCGAGCACCAGCCCACTGTCCCTGCTCACGCCGACGGCGCCACCGGCTGCGGCGCATCGTGGTGGACTGCACACCGTGCTGAGCCGCGACGAGTACCTGGAGGCCTGGTCGCGGTGGCACGGGGGCACCGACCCGGCCGACAGTCGGTTGGTGCGCGGCTGGCTGTCGCTGGCCTACGCCCTGGCGGTGCGGCTGGCCCGGCTCTCCCCGTTGGTGGCCACCGCGCTGGGTCTGCTGGTCGCCGCTGCCGCGATCGCCCCGGCCGCCGCCGGCGGGGCCTGGCTGATCGTGGCCGGGGTGCTGATCGGGCTCTCCGGGCTGCTGGACTCCCTGGACGGCGCCCTGGCCATCGCCGGCGGGCGCGCCTCCCGGCGCGGGTTCGTGCTGGACTCCGCCGTCGACCGGCTCACCGAGGTCGGCTACGCCGTCGCCTTCTGGGTCGCCGGCGCCCCGGGCTGGCTGGCCGCGGCCTTCGGTGCGCTGTGCTGGCTGCCGGACTACCTGCGGGCCCGCGCCGGGCAGGCCGGCGTGCACGAGACCGGGGCCGTGTCGGTGTGGGAGCGGCCCACCCGGGTGGCCATGGCGGCGCTCGGGCTGGTCGGTGCCGGGGTCGTCTCGCTGCTCGACGTGGAGCTGGGCGGCGTCGACGCCGTCGTCCTGGCCGTCACCTGTGCGGCGGCGGTGGGCTGCCTGCTGGGGCTGGTCGGGACGGCGCAGCTCGGCGTCCAGCTGCGCCGGGCGCTCGCCGACTGACTGCGTACCTCCGCGGGCGGGCACGTGCCGCGGCTCCTACGCTTGTCCCCGCCCCGGTGACCGTTCCCGGTCGGGGTCCGCTGGCCGATGACGGCCGCATCCTCCGGAGAGAGTCGCCCTCATGCCCGTCGTCGTGACCGGTTCGATCGCCACCGACCACCTGATGACCTTCCCCGGCAGGTTCACCGACCAGTTCGTCGAGGGGAAGATGGAGAACGTCTCCCTCTCGTTCCTGGTCGACGACCTGGTGCAGCACCGCGGTGGCGCCGGCGCCAACATGGCCTACGGGCTCGGGCTGCTGGGGCAGGGGCCGGTGCTGGTCGGCGCGGTGGGCAACGACTTCGCCGACTACGACGCCTGGCTGAGCCGGCACGGCGTGGACACCGGCAGCGTGCGCTGGTCCGAGCTGAAGCACACGGCCCGCTTCGTCTGCACCACCGACGCGGCGAACAACCAGATCGCGTCCTTCTACTCCGGCGCGATGTCCGAGGCCTCGCTGATCGAGCTGGCCCCGGTGGCGAAGCGCGTCGGTGACCTGGACCTGGTCATCATCGGGCCGAACGACCCGACGGCGATGGTGCAGCACACGCAGGAGTGCCGGCAGCGGGGCTACCCGTTCCTCGCTGACCCCTCGCAGCAGCTGGCCTGGGCCGACGGGGAGATGATCCGCGGGCTCGTCGACGGCGCCGACCTGCTGTTCACCAACGAGTACGAGCACGCCCTGCTGCTGCAGAAGACCGGCTGGGACGACGCCGAGGTGCTCGCCCGGGTGGGCACCTGGGTCACCACCCAGGCCGCCAAGGGGGTGCGGGTCGAGCGGGCCGGGGAGCCGACGATCGAGGTGATCGCCGTCCCGGAGACCAAGCCGGTGGAGCCGACCGGCGGTGGGGACGCGCTGCGCGCCGGCTTCGTGGCGGCCCGCCAGTGGGGGCTCGGCATCGAGCGCGCCACCCAGGTCGGGTCCGCGGTCGCCACCGCCGCGGTCGAGGTGATCGGCACGCAGGAGTACACGCTGCCGCGCGCGCCGTTCCTGGAGCGGTTCGCCGAGGCCTTCGGCGCCGACGCCGCCGACGAGGTCGCCCCGCACCTGCCGGCCTGAGAGGCGGACCCCGCTGCCCCCCCCCCCAGCGGGGCCACCGTCCTGGGCGGACGTCAGCCGCCGCGCAGGCGGTCGCCGATGGCCGGGTCCTCGCTCCAGCTGCGGTAGGGGATCCGGCGGATCTCCTTCACCTCACCGATCGTCGACCACTCGTTGCCGCCGAGCCGGGCCAGCGGCTGGAGCTCCTCGATCCGTGGTCGGCCGTCGCGGACGGCGCTCTCCCACGCCGAGACGTGCACGACCCGGCCGAACACCACCGTGCTGTCGCCCAGCCGCAGCGTCGCGTGCAGCACGCACTCCAGGGTCACCGGCGACTGGGCCACCCGCATCGTGGCGACCCGGTCGCTGGGCTCCAGGGTGACCCCGGTGTGCTCGGCCTCGCTCTGGTCCGGCGGGAAGTCGGTCGCGGTGGCGTTGACCTGCTCGAACAGCGCCTCCGGGGTGAGGCTGATGGTGAACTCGCCGCTGTCCTCCACGTTGCGCAGCGAGTCCTTGCGGCCCACCGAGGTGAACTGGACGACCGGCGGGTCGACGCAGGCCACCGTGTAGAAGGAGTGCGGCGCCAGGTTGTGCACGCCCTCGGCCGAGCGGCTGCACACCCAGGCGATCGGCCGGGGCACCACCACCGAGTTCAGCACCCGGTAGAAGGCGCCCGTCTCCATCTCCGCCGGGTCGAAGGAGACGCGCGGCGGGCTGCTCTGCTCGGTCACCGGCCCATCGTCGCCGACCCGGTCGCCTGGCTCAGCCCCGGGCCCGGTCGTCCGGCGGGTGCTCGGCGCGCCACGCGTCGAAGGTGCTGAGGAAGGACTCGGCCATCCGCTGCTCGGTGACCAGCTGGTCGCGGTCCCGGTCGTCGACCATCCGCTGGCTCAGCGCCATGGTGTTGAACCGGATGGCGCGGAAGTAGGGGATGAAGGAGCCGGGCGTGAACGCGCGCTTCGACGGCTGCGGGGTCACACCCTCCGGCGCCCAGGGAGCCGGTTCGGGGAGTGCGGGGAGCCCGAGCGCCTCGAGCGCGGTGAGCACCGGCTCGTCGTCGGTGCGGTCGGTGAAGTCCCGGGACAGCTCCCGGAACACCTCTCGGCCGTCCGGGGCCACGGCGACGACGACCGGCCGGAAGATCGACGCGTCGGTGTCCCAGGCGTCCAGCGGCTGGGCGAGCCGGGTGCCGTCGGGGTCGCTGGCCCACCGGAAGGGCAGGTGCCAGGTGTGGTCCATGGCGAGCTGGACCTCGGGCGGGTCGACCGAGGCGAGCACCACCTCGGCGCCGGCTGCGGAGATGCGGGGCAGGGACTGGGCCAGACGGACCGCCTGGGCGCAGCAGTAGGGCTACCAGTCGCCGCGTAGCCCGACGAAGAGGAGCGCGGCGCGCTCGTCGGTGCGCAGGGCGAGGAGATCGCTGCTCGTCATCAGCCCAGCATGGGCGCTGGGGGCGCGGGCTGCTGGGCGACCGCGGCCGGCAGGGTGCGCCCGCGCCACCGGAGCGAACCCCGCCGGTGCCCGGCCACCGAGCGGGCGACCAGCACGTCGAGCAGGGCGATCGACACCGGGTGGGCCAGGGAGTCCGGCCAGGCCCGGCCGCCGGTGCGCGTCGCGACCACGGCCCGGTTCGCCACCCCCGCGGCGTAGCCGACCAGGCCGGCGCGGGAGCCGGTCAGGGCGGCCAGCGGCGGCAGCAGCCAGACGGCGGAGAGCCCGGCCGCCACCCCGGCGGCCGCGGCCGGTTGACCGCCGACCGCCGACCACAGCGACTTCGTGTAGCCGTCCCGGACGCCGGGCCAGCCGTCGTACATCCGGCAGGCGGCCAGCGTCGAACCGTCGACGACGACGCCGCGGCCCCCGGCGGCCTTGACCGCGCGCAGCAGTGCGACGTCCTCGATCACCTCACCGCGCACGGCGGCGTGCCCGCCGGCCCGGTCGTAGGCGGCCCGGCGGACCACCAGGAACTGGCCGTTGGCCGCCGCCAGCGACGGCCGCGGTGACCGCTCGGCCAGCCGCAGCGGCAGCAGGGTGGCCCACAGCCACTGCTGCAGCGGCTGGACCATGCGCTCGGCCGCGCTGCCGGTGAGCTGCCGCGGCCAGGGGGAGACCAGGTCGAGTGCGGACTCGTCGAGCACGGCGACCGCCGAGGCGATCGCGTCGGGCATCAGCCGGACGTCGGCGTCCAGGAACACCAGGACGTCGTCGGGGGCGGCCCGGTCGAGGGCGTCGGCGCCCTGGGCGCAGGCGTTCGGCTTGCCGAGCCAGCCCGGCCCGGGCGGCGTCGCGGGCAGCACCGTGACCCGGGCGTCGGGCACCCCCGCCACCCGTTCGGCGGTGCCGTCGGTGGAGCCGTCGTCGACGACGACGACCCGCAGGTCGGGCACCCCGCGCTGGTCGAGCACGGCGGCCAGGCAGCCCTCGATCTGGTCGGCCTCGTCCCGGGCCGGGACCACGACGGTCACCGGGCGGGGGACCGGTCCGGGCACGGCCGGCGGCCGGCGGAGGAGCCGGCTGTTCAGCGCGGCGTGGAGCGCGGCGACCACCGAGAGCCCGGCGCACACCTGCAGGAGCCGGCGCCAGGCCGCGGTCACCGGCGGCTCCGCCGCGCCTGCACGGCGAGGACGGCGAGGACCGGCAGCGCCAGGACGACGCCCCAGACCGCGGACCCCGGGAGGTCGAGCCAGACGGCGTGCGCCAGCGCACCGCCCAGCACCATCCAGCCCAACGTCAGCAGCGGCGCGGTGTCCCCGATCCGCGGGAGCCGGCTGGTGCGCTCGACGAGCACGTCGAGCAGGGTCATCAGCACCAGGCCGGCCAGCAGCCAGCCGGCGAGGTTGGTGAGCGGCACGGTGGGGATGCCGGGCAGGCCCGGTTCGGGGTGCGCCCAGCGCCAGTAGCCAGCCTGCACCAGCTGCGGGTCGAGCACGACGTCCCAGGTGGCGAAGACGTAGGCAGCCACCGCCACCCGTGCGGCCCGGCGTCGGGTGAGGCGCACCCGCGAGGTCAGCCGGGCGGCGAGCACCCAGCTCGGCCACGCCATCATCAGCCAGGCCAGCGGCACCAGGAAGGGCACCCCGAGCAGGGTCGGGCCGAGCAGGTCGCTGTAGCGGTACTCGCCGTACGGGAACCCGGTGCGCAGCCCGAGCGCCTCGAAGAGCACCGCGACGACGCCCACGAGGACCAGCACCGCGGCCCCGGTACGTACGCCGCGGCTGACCGCGGCGTGGCTGACCGAGACCGCCGAGCCCAGCAGCACGATCGCCCAGCTGACCGTGTCCCGGCCGGTCCCGCTGCTGAGCGGGTAGGCGATCGCGGCGCCCAGCAGCGCGACGGTGAGCGCGAGCGGCAGCCACGGCAGCGGCGCCGGCTCGGTGCCCGGGCGGCGGGTGGTCAGCGTGCCGGTCACCGCGACGTCCTGCGGGACAGCAGGCGGCCGGCCCGCCCGGTCAGCTCCGCCCGCAGCCGGGCTGCCGGCCGCCGGTCGGCGAGAACCACCCGGGCCGCGGTGCGCCCGGAGTTGCCCGAGACCCCGCCACCAGGGTGCGTGGAGGCGCCGGTGAGGTACAGCCCGCTCAGACCCGGCACCCGGTGACCGGACAGCGCCGGTGTCGGCCGGAAGCCGAACATGCTGGCCAGGCTCATCTCCACGTGCATGACGTTGCCACGGAGCAGGGACAGTTCCTGCTCCAGCTTCAACGGGGTCTGGACGTACAGCCGCTGTACCGAGTCGGCGAAGCCGGGTGCGTAGCGGTCGACCGCGGCGATCAGCTGCTGGGCGGCCCGGTCGGCGATCTCGTCCCAGTCCGATCCGTCGGCGAGCTCGTACGGGTACCACTGACCCCAGATCGTGACCACGTGCTGGCCGGTCGGGGCCAGGGTCGGGTCGCTTGCGGAGAACGACATGGCCAGCGGCACCGGCTCCCGGGGCAGCTCCCCGGCCAGCCAGTCGCCGTGCGCCCGGGCCAGCTGGGCCCGGTCGGTGCAGAGCAGCTGCAGCCCCTGCAGTGCCTCCTCGCCTGCGCCGGGGTAGCTCGGCAAGGCGTCGGTCTGCGCGCGCAGCACCAGGCCGAAACCATTGCCCAGCGGCGGGTCGGCCTCGGCCAGCGCGGGCGGGGCGTCGTCGCCGGCCAGCGCCCTGGTGGCCAGCACGTGGCAGGCGGCGACGACCACCGGTGCGGTGATCCGCCGTCCGGAGACCGTCTGCACCCCGGTGACCCGCCGGTCGTCGGGCGGCCCGTCGACGAGCAGCCGGGCCGCGCCGTCCCCGAGGGTGACCCGGCCGCCGTCACTGGCGAGCCGAGCCGCCAGTGCCTGGGTGAGCCCGCCCGACCCGCCGACCGGGTGACCGGGCGGGACGTCGTGCAGCAGCGCCACCCAGCCGACCATGGCGGCCGTGCCGGGCTCGGACATGGGCGGGCCGGACTGGGCGCCGAACCAGGCCAGCGCCGCCTTGAGCCGTTCGCTGGTGAACCAGCGGTCGAGCAGGGCGTCGCCGGAGCCGAGGAAGTCGGTGGCGATCTCACCGCCCGGGGTCCGGGGCTGGCCGCGCCGCGGGGCGCCGACCGGCCACAGGTGCCAGACCAGCCGGGTCATCGCAGGCCGGTCGCCGAACGCCTTGACGACGGCGGCGCTGCGCGGGCCCCACACCTCGACGAACCGGCGGTAGGCCGCGGCGTCGGCGTCCCCGCAGGCGGCGGCGATGGAGGCGCAGGTGGCGTCGAGGTCGACGGAGAAGACCAGTGGCCGACCGTCGGGACCGGGGTCGCCGGGCACCGGTGCAGGTGCGAAGCCCCAGGGGTCGCAGTCGACGTAGCGCAGGCCGAAGCGCTCGAGCTCCAGCTCCTCGACCACCCCGCTGTGCCGGATGATCACGTGGGCGCTGGACCCGCGGTCGACCCGGACACCGGGCCAGCGCTCCACGGTGGAGACCGCGCCGCCGAGGACCTCGTCGGACTCCACCACCTCCACCCGCAGCCCTTCCCGGGCCAGGTGGCAGGCGGCGACCAGGCCGTTGTGCCCGGAGCCGATGACGACGACGTCGGCAGTCGTGTCGGCAGCGCCGGTGTCGGAGGTGCGGGGCGCGGAGGTGCCGGCGACGGGGATCAGCTCTTCTCGGCCGGGGGGGCCAGCGGCAGGCGCGCGCCCAGGATGGCGAAGGGGCGGGCGTCGCCGGGGAAGTGGTAACCGCGGGCCAGGTCGACGAACCCGTCGGCGTGGTACAGCCGGAAGGCCTTGGTGTCGGTGTCCGGGGTGCTCAGCAGGGCGGCCGGCTGGGGGAGGTCGGCCAGCAGCGCGTGCAGCAGCTGCCGGCCCAGGCCCTGGCTCTGCCGGTCGGGGTGCACGTGCAGCTCGCAGACCTCGAACGCACCGGGCAGCCACTGCTTCGCCGTCCGCCGGTCCAGGGCGTTGCGGACCTGGTCGTGCCACCACTGGCCGGGAGCGACGACGTAGCCGTAGCCGAAGCCGACCAGCTGTTCGCCGACCGTGCCGTCGCCCCGGGGGGCCTCGACGAAGGCGCCCACCGCGCGGAAGCCCTCTCGCTCGGTGTGCTGGACGGCGTAGCCGTAACGCCCGGCGACGACGGAGTCGCCGTAGCCCATCGCCGCTCCGTAGATCGCCAGCGCCTCGTGCAGGTGCTCGCGCATCCAGCCGGCGGGCAGCTCGGTGATCCGGGTGGCGGGGGTGGTGCCGGTCATCAGGGGGTCTCCTCGTCGGCGGCGGCCGGGGAGGGCCCGGGGCCGACCTCCGCGGGGGTGCCGGCGGTGAGCTGCAGCAGCTCGTCGTAAGTGGTGGGGAAGACGGTGTGCGGGTGCCCGGCGGCCGCCCACACCCGGGCGTACCGGGCGAGCTCCACGTCGACCAGGGTGCCGATCGGCTCCGGGTGGCCGACCGGGGCCACCCCGCCGATGGCCTGACCGGTGTGCCGGCGGACGAACTCGGGGGTGGCCCGGGTGATCCGCGGGACGCCGAGCAGGTCGGCGACCAGCGCCTCGTCGACCCGGTGCGCGCCGCTGGTGAGGACGAGCAGCGGGACGCCGCCGGCGTCGAACACCAGGCTGCTGGCGATCGCGCCGACCTCGACGCCGAGCTGCGCGGCCGCGGCGGCGGCCGTGCGGGCGCTGTCGGGCAGTACTCGCACCTCACCGGCGATGCCGGCGGCGCGCAGCACCTGCTCGACCTCGGCGACCCGGGGGTGGTGCGGGGTCTCCGCAGCGGTCATGACCGCGATCCTCCCACCGGCCCCGGGGCCGCGCGCCACCCGGACCTGCGGTCGGTGCCGACCGCAGGCCGCCGTCGCTCGGGCATCGCGGCGACCCTCGAGTCGGACTCGAGGGTGTGTCGCGGTCCTGAGTGCAGTCGCTGTAACGACACGGATGCCGACACGCCTGTTCGGCTTGACCGCCCCCGGCCGGTCCGGTCTACTCATCGGTGTTCGAACACCTGTTCGAACACCGGCGACCCGCTCGCCGGCCCGGGCCGTCACGTCCTCCCCGACGTGCGCTTCCCCGCCGGGCCGGAGGGCGGGGCAGTCGGGAGGGGCGGAGAGTTGCGGAGTCTGACATGAGCCGAGTGCTCGCCGGGGCCGGTGGCCGGGTCGGTGAAGAGGTGCAGGTCGAGCAGGGGCCGTCGGGGCCGGCCGAGTTCTGGCGAGGGCAGACCCGGTACGTGGTGGGGGAGCTGCTCGACTCGTGGGTGGAGACCGCGCCGTGGTGGCAGACCGATGCCGCCGGCCGGGGTGGGGCGTCGGCCGAGCTGGTCGCCACCCGGCAGGTCTGGCGGGTCGAGGCGGTCCGCGCAGGCCGGTCCCGGATGAGCTTCGCCGGGGTCTTCGACCTGTCCTGGGAGCCGACGGGCAACCAGTGGCTGCTCGTCCGGGTGCACGACTGATGGGCGCCGCCCGGGCCCTCCCGGCCACCGCCGACGGGCAGCTCCCGTTGCTCCCGCCGCTGCCCGCGGCCGCCGCCCAGCTGCTCGGTCAGGCCCATCGCGGGCTGGCCGAGGCCGCCAGCAGCCCCGATGCGGCCTGGCGGTACGCGACCGCACACCTGGCCGCCCTGCGCGCCGCGGCGGCCGTGCTGGCCGCCCGCACCCAGCCCGAGGCCGGGCGTCGCCGGCCGCGCAGCGCCTGGGTGCTGATCGGCCAGGTCGCCCCCGAGCTGGGGGAGTGGGCGGCGTTCTTCGCCGCCGGGGCGGCCAAGCGCGCCGCCGCCGAGGCGGGGCTCTCGCACGCGGTCACCGAACGGGAGGCCGACGACCTCGTCCGGGACGTCGGCACGTTCCTCGGCGTCGTCGAGACCACGATCAGCCGCCCGGTACCGTCGCCGCCCGCACGCCTGCGGGCGGTCGACCCCGGTTCGCGCCGGCGCGGCCCGGGCCACCCCGGCTCCGGCACCGCTCCTGCCCCCGACACCGCCTCGTGAGCGACCCCTTCGTCCACCTGCACGTCGCGTCGGGGTACTCGATGCGGCACGGCGCCAACCACCCGGCCGACCTGGTCGCCCGCGCGGCCGAGCACGGCATGGGGGCCCTGGCCCTGACCGACCGCGACGGCCTGTACGGCGCGGTCAAGTTCGCGCTGGCCTGCCGGTCGGCGGGCATCCGGCCGCTGTTCGGCGTCGACCTCGCCGTCGACCCGGTCGCCGGCGGCGAGCCGGGTGACCAGACCCCCGGGCGGATCACCGCCGCGGCCCGGCACCGGGCCGCCCACCCCGCCGGCCGGCGGGCACCGGCGCGCGGTGGGGCCAGTGTCGACCCGCGGCTGCCCCGGGTCACCTTCCTCGCCCGCGACGGCGCGGGCTGGCGCTCGCTGTGCCGGCTGACCAGCGCGACCCACCTCGGCGGCACCCGCGGCGAGCCGGTCAGCTCCCTGACGCTGGCCGGGGCGCACTCGGCCGGGCTGCTGGCGGTGCTGGGGCCGGGGTCCTCGGTCGGCCGGGCGCTGGCCGCCGGCCGGGCCGACCTGGCGCACGCCCGGCTGGCCACCTGGCGGTCGGTGTTCGGGCCCGGCCAGCTCGTGCTCGAGATCGTGCACCACCGCGGCCAGGGCGACCGGTCCCGCGCCCAGGCGATGCTGCGGCTGGCCGCCGAGGCCGGGGTGCCGGCGGTGCTGACCAACGCGGTCCGTCACGTCGACGCCCTCGACGCCCCAACCGCCGACGTGCTGGACGCCGCCCGCCGGCTGGTGCCGCTGGGCCAGCGGCACGTCGACCGGCGCACCGCCGAGGGGTACTTGAAGTCGGGCAAGGAGATGGCGCTGCTCGCCGAGGAGCTGGCCGGGCCCGACCGGGACGCCGCACTGCACCTGCTGGAGACCACCGCCCGGGTCGCCGAGCAGTGCGCGGTCGACGTCCGAGCCGACCTGGGCATCGGCACCGTGCGCTACCCCGAGCTCGACGTGGTCACCAGCGCGGCCGAGCGCGGGATGGGCCCGTCGGCGGTGCTGCGGGCCCGCTGCGAGGCCGGGTTCGGCCGGCGCGGGATGACGCCGTCGGCCGTGGTGCGTGAGCGGCTGGAGGAGGAGCTGGCGGTCATCGACTCCCTCGGCTACCCCTCCTACTTCCTCACCGTCGCCGACGTGGTCACCCTGATCAAGGAGCTGCGGGTCCGTGCCGCGGCCCGCGGCTCGGGCGCCGGCAGTCTGGTCACCTACCTGCTGGGCATCTCCGACGTCGACCCGATCCGGTACGGGCTGCTGATGGAGCGCTTTCTCTCCCCGTTGCGGCACCAGCTGCCCGACATCGACATCGACGTGGAGTCCGCCCGCCGGATGGAGGTCTACGACGCGGTGATCGAGCGCTTCGGCGCCTCCCGGGTCAGCTGCATCTCGATGATGGACACCTACCGGGTGCGGCACGCGGTCCGTGACGTCGGCGCCGCTCTCGGGCTGCCGCCGGCGGAGGTCGACGCGGTGGCCAAGGCGTTCCCGCACATCCGGGCCAACCAGGTGCACGCGGCGCTGCGTGACCTCCCGGAGCTGCGGGCCAGCCGGCTGGGGTCGAAGCGGTCGGGTGGCAGCGGCGATCTGGACCTGCTGTTCGACCTGGTCGCCCGGCTCGACGGGCTGCCCCGGCACATCGCACTGCACCCGTGCGGCGTGCTGCTCTCCGACGCCACCCTGCTCGACCGCACGCCGGTGGAGAGCAGCTACCTGGGCTACCCGATGAGCCAGTTCGACAAGGACGACGTCGAGGAGCTGGGGCTGCTCAAGCTGGACCTGCTCGGCATCCGGATGCAGTCGGCGATCGCGCACGCGATGGACGAGGTGGCCCGGGTCGACGGGCAGCAGGTCGAGATCGACGCCGTCCCGCGCGACGACCCGACGACGTTCGAGCTGATCCGCAGCACCCGCACCCTGGGCATGTTCCAGATCGAGTCACCGGGTCAGCGCGAGCTGGTCGGCAAGTTCGGTCCGCAGACGTTCGAGGACCTCATCGTCGACATCTCGCTGTTCCGTCCGGGGCCGGTGAAGAGCGACATGGTCACCCCGTTCCTGATGGCCCGGAACGGCTGGCGTGACCCGGTCTACCTGCACCCGGCGTTGGTCCCGGCGCTGGAGCAGACCGCCGGGGTGGTGGTCTTCCACGAGCAGGTGCTGCAGATCGTGTCGGTGATGACCGGCTGCGACCTGGCCGAGGCCGACGAGGTGCGCCGGGCACTGGGGGAGAAGGACGCCCACCCGGAGGTCAAGGCCTGGTTCGCGCCGCGGGCGCTGGCGGAGGGCTTCGACGTCGCGGTGGTCGAGCAGGTGTGGGAGGTGCTGGTCGCCTTCGGCTCCTTCGGCTTCTGCAAGGCCCACGCCGCGGCGTTCGCGCTGCCGACCTACCAGTCGGCCTGGCTGAAGACCCACCACACCGCGGCCTTCCTGGCCGGGGTGCTCACCCACGACCCCGGGATGTACCCCAAGCGGCTGATCCTCGACGACGCCCGCAACTTCGGGGTGCAGGTGCTCGGCCTGGACGTCAACGCCTCGGCCGGCACCTACCGGGTCGAGCGGGTCGACGGGGGAGCGGACGACGGTGCCCAGCTGCGTCCCCGGCCGACGTGGATGCCGGCGGCGATGCCCGACCCGGGGCGGTACGGCATCCGGCTGTCGCTGGCCGACGTCAAGGGGATCGACGCCGAGGAGGTCACCCGGATCCAGGCCGGGCAGCCCTACCGGTCGCTGACCGACTTCTGGAACCGGGCGCGGGTGTCCCGGCCGGTGGTGGAGCGGCTGGTGCTGGCCGGCGGCTTCGACTCCGTCTACGGGTTCGGGGTGCGCGACAGCGAGGGCGGCCGGCCGGCCCGGCGGCGCCAGCAGCTGACCCGCCGCGACCTGCTGCTGCAGATCGGCGAGCTGGACCGCTGGAGCCGCAGCGGCGCGAAGGCCGCCGGCACCGGCCAGCTGGGGCTGGACCTGTTCGGCGCCGAGGCGTCCGGTGAGACCGAGCCCGGGCTGTTCGACGTCGAGGTCCCCGCGGAGGAGGGGGCCGGTCAGCCGGAGTTCGTCGCCTCCGGGCTGCCGGAGTTCACCGACGCGGAGCGGGTGCGGGCCGAGCTGGAGGTGCTGGGGCTGGACGCCAGCCGGCACGTCGTCGAGTTCTACCGGCCGTTCCTGGCCGCCCTCGGTGCGGTGCCGGCCGAGGAGCTGCTGCAGTGCCGTAGCGGGGCGGAGGTGCTGGTGGCCGGGGTGAAGGTGGCCACCCAGACCCCACCGATCCGGTCCGGCCGCCGGGTGGTGTTCGTGACCCTGGACGACGGCACCGGCTGCGCGGACGCGACCTTCTTCGAGGACGTGCAGGGTCCTTACGCCGCCACGGTCTTCCACTCCTGGCTGCTGGTGGTCCGCGGGGTGATGCGGCGCACCGGGCCGCGCGGGGTCTCGATGCGGGCCACCGGGGCCTGGGAACTGCCCGCGCTGCACGAGGCCTGGGAGACCGGTGGTCTGGAGGCGGTCGCCGAGCTGATGGCCGCGCCGGGGGAGTACACCGAGCAGGCGATCGCCGGGGCAGCGGCGTCGCGGGCATCCCGGCCGGTGGTGGTGCGGCCGGTGCTGGTGCACCCGACCGGGTTCCGGATGTCGCCCTACGCCGACATCAAGCCGGCCGGCGAGGACGCCGCGACCGCCGCCCGCCGCGCGGCAGCAGCACCGCCGCGCAAGCTCTGGCACTCCAGCCCCGGCAGCTCGGGCCACTGAGCGGGCCACGAAACGCGCCAGGACCGGACTCGTCGGCGCGCGACGCCGTGGTCCCGGGCCGTTCGTCCGACGGACCTCGCCGTGGCGCGTGGCGGCTGCCTGGCGGGGTAGCACGGTCCCCGTGTCGGGTGTCGTGCCCGGCAGGCTCCGTCAACGAGAGGCAGTCCCATGCCCGAGGTCCCGCAGCCCGTCACCGACAACACCATCAAGGTCCGCCAGCTGAGCCACTACCAGTTCAGCTGGACGGCCGGGGAGCCGGGGAAGCCCGGCACGTACACGTTGCAGCTCGTGCTCGACCAGGGCGCCTGGGAAGAGGTCCTCACCCTCGACCCGGACGACGCGGACAACCTGCAGGACCTGCTGACCAACACCGAGACGGTCCACTACGACGTCGAACGGCGCGTGCTCCTGTTCGGCGTCACCGAGACCGGCAGCTGATCTCCGAGGGCGCCCACCCGCGATCCAGCCGGGTGGGCGTCCTCCGGAGCCAGGCCCGACTGCGTGGCCGCCGGAACGGGTCCGCTGCGGGCGCGCGGCAGGGGGCGGCGCACCGTGCGCGCTGCGGCGGCACCGGTCCGGGCCGGGTGGTCCGCCACTAGGCTCCGCTGGGTGACGACCTCCCCGGCCACTGCCGCGCAGGCCCCGGCCCGAACCGCGGCGATCTGGGCCGCGCTCGACCCGCTGGTCGCGGCCGGCTCCCCGCTGCAGGTGCTCGACCTCGGCGGCGGCAGCGGGATGTTCGCCGTCCCGCTCGCCGCCCTCGGCCACCAGGTCACCGTCGTCGACCCCAGCGCGGACGCGCTGGCCACCCTGCACCGCCGAGCCGCCACCGTCGGTGCAGGCGACCGGGTCCGGGGTGTCCAGGGCGACGGCGACCGGATGCTCACCGCCCTCCCGTCCGGGGCCCTCTTCGACCTGGTGCTGTGCCACTTCGTGCTCGAGGTCGTCGACGAGCCGGCCAGCACGCTGCAGCAGCTCGCCAGTGCGCTCCGCCCCGGCGGGCAGCTCTCCCTCGCCGTGGCCAACCGGGCCGGCGCCGTCCTCGGGCGGGCGATCAGCGGGCACCCGGTCGAGGCGCGCGCCCTGCTCGCCGACCGCGACCCGGCGCCCGCCCGCAGTGCCCCCGCCCACCGGCGGTTCGACCCCGCGGAGCTGCTCGCGCTGCTCACCGGCGCCGGGCTGGAGCCGGGGGAGTGGCACGGTGTCGCCGTCGTCGCCGACCTGCTGGGCGCCTCCTCCGGGGCCGACCCCGACGCGCTGCGCGCCCTGGAGCTGGCGCTGGCCGGCGTCTCTCCCTATCGGGACGTCGCCACCGGCCTGCACGTCCTCGCCACCCGCCCGACCGCCGGCTGACCCCCCGGGATGAGCCTGCCCGAGGGCCTCCAGCTCCCGCCCTACGGCAGCGCCACCCTCGCCGACGTGCTGCCCGGCGTCGCCAGCGCCCTCGGGCTCCCGCTCCGCCGCGGCGGGCCGACCGGAGCTCCGCTCGACCTGGCCCCTGCCCTGGCCGGCGCCCGCCGGGTCGCCGTCCTGCTGGTCGACGGCCTGGGCGCCGAGCTGGTCGCCGCCCATCCGCGCCAGGCGCCGGTGCTCAACGCGCTCGGCAGCCCTGTCGGCACGCTGTCCGCGCCCTGCCCGAGCACCACCCCGGTCAGCCTCGTCAGCCTGGGCACCGGTCTGCCGCCGGGCAGCCACGGGGTGCTCGGCTTCGTCACCGAGGTGCCCGGGGAGGGGCGCACCCTCAACCACGTCCACTGGGCCGACGACCCCGACCCGTCGCAGTGGCAGGCCCAGCCGACCGTCTTCGAGCAGGCCACCGCGGCCGGCGTCTCGTGCGCCGTCGTCGCCCCGCACGCCTTCGCCGGCTCCGGCCTCACCCGCGCTGCCTACCGCGGAGCCGACTACGCCAGCGCGTTCAGCCCCGGCGACCTGGTCGCCGGGATGCACGCGGCGCTGCGCACCGGCGAGCGCAGCCTGGTCTACGGCTACACCGCCGAGCTCGACCTGACCGGGCACGTCCGCGGCGTCGACTCGCCCAGCTGGCGCGCCCAGCTCGGCATCGTCGACCGGCTGGTCGAGCAGTTGGTCGAGGGGCTGCCCGAGGACGCCGTGCTGCTGGTGACCGCCGACCACGGCATGGTCGACGTCCCCGGCTCCACCCGGCTCGACATCGGGGCAGAGCCCGCGCTCAGCGACGGCGTGCGGCTGCTCGCCGGCGAACCGCGGGCCCGCTACGTGCACGCCGAGCCCGGGGCCGCCGACGACGTGCTCGCCACCTGGCGGGCGGTGCTCGGGGACCGTGCCTGGGTGGTCAGCCGGGCGGAGGCGGTCGCCAGCGGGGTCTTCGGTGAGGTCCAGGAGCAGTTGGCCGACCGGATCGGTGACGTGGTCGCGCTGGCCCGGGGCAGCTGGGCGTTCACCGACGTCCAGCAGGAAGGCCCGTTCGGGTCGATGCTGGCCGCCTACCACGGCTCGCTCACCCCGGCGGAGCTGGCGATCCCGCTGCTGGCCGCCCACGGCCGTGCGCTGGGCTGAGCGCCGTGCGCTGGGCTGAGCGCCGTGGACCTCAGGCCGGGTGCAGGGCCAGCGGGTGCCAGGTGCGCCAGTGGCCTGGCTGCGGAGCGGCGCAGGTCAGCCGGTGTGACTCCGCGGACAGCCGGCTCTCCACGCTGACCACGACGTCGCCGTCCGGCCCGGCCAGGGTCACCTCGAACCGCTCGATCCCGGGGGCCGGCGACGGCAGCCCGCGCACCCGCCGCGGCGGCAGGTCGCCCACCCCGAACAGACCGAGCTCCCCGCGGGCGTGGTGCTGCGCCGCCTGGGCGGCCGGCGCCAGCCCGGCCCGCCCGCGCAGGAACGCCCAGGCCACCTGGCCGGCGGCGTGCGCGTCGAGCAGCACCTGGCCGTCCCCGGGCACCTGCCCGTAGACCAGCCCCCAGGGCAGGACGACGACGTTGGCGGCGAACCGGTCACCGCCGAGGTGGCTGGTCTCCCAGACGTCGGCGGCCCCCCCGGCGGCGGGCAGCGCCCGGGCCAGCGGGCGGCCGCGGACGGCACAGCAGACGTCGTGCGCGCCGTGCGTGCAGACCAGGTAGGTCGGCACCTGCGTCGGTTCGCCGACCGAGCCGTCCCAGGGCAGCTGGAGCAGCTCGGCGTCGTCCTCCCGGGTCGACCAGCGGACGGTCTCCCGGCCGGGGGTCGTGTCCGCGACCGCCCAGCGGCGACCGCCTTCCGTCGACCGCTCCCCGGGCCGGCGGACCAGTTGGATCCGCATGCCCAGTTCGCGGGCCCGGGCCGCCAGCCGAGAGGCGACGCGCCGGTCGAAGCGGGACTCCAGCAGGGCGTCGCGCCCCCACGGGCCGGGCTGCTCGACCAGCAGCCAGCGTCGGGCCGGTGGTGCGGTGGCGACGGGGGAGTCCCCGCGCAGCAGGGCCTGCACCGAGCAGCGGGCCGGGTCCAGCCGACCGACCGGGGTGGACCGGGGTGCGGGGGAGCCCGGGCCGGTCGGCTCAGGCCCCACCGGTGTCGCCACGGCCCCCATCGTGCCCGGCGTCGGCTGCCGGTGCCCCGGCACGGGCGTCCGGGACGATCGCGATCGCCTCGGTGACCAGCCGGCGAGCCAGGGTGAGCTGGTCGGCGGCATCCAGCCCGGGCAGGTCACCGACCTTCAGCTCGCCCGCGGCGAGCAGGGCGGCCAGGGCCGGGTGGGTGTCGGCCGGCAGGTCGTGGGTGCGGCGGCCGGCGACCAGCGCCACCCGTCCGCCGTCCGGGTCGCGCAGCTGCAGGCGCAGCAGCGGTCGCACCTGGAGCACGGTGTCGGCCGACAGCGCCGCGACCGCACCGGACTGGGCCAGCGGGGACACCGGGGCCGGCCGCACCTGCGCCCAGGTGCGGGCCCGCAGCCCGTCGGCCACGGCCGCCGGGTCGACCTCGCCGAGCCAGCGCTGCAGCCCGGAGAGCACCGCGGCGACGTCCTCGGTCGTGGCAGAAGGGTCAGCCAGGTCGACGCCGAGCGGCAGGGAGCCGCGCAGCGCGGGGTCCTCGGCGGCGAGGGTGCGCACCAGGTCCAGGGCGGACTCCACGGCGCCCCACCGGGTCACCGAGTGCACGCCGACGGTCAGGTGCGCGCTGATCTCCCCGAGCGCGACCGCCGAGTGCAGGTAGCCGCGGGGGAGGTAGAGGGCATCGCCGGGACGCAGCACCGCGTCGATCACCGGGGGACGCTGCGCGGCGGCGGCGACCTCGGCGGCGCGGTCGGTCCAGGGGTGGGTGCGCAGCGGGTCGGTGAGCACCGGTTCGTGGATCGTCCAGTGCTTCTCGCCGGCGACCTGCAGCACGAACACGTCGTGCACGTCGTAGTGCGGGGAGAACCCGCGCGAGGACGGCGGGGTGATGTAGGCGTTGACCTGCGTGGGGTGCCCGAGGTCGGCGGCGAGCTGGCCGGCGAACTCGATCAGCGGCGGCCACAGCCGGTGCAGGCCCTGCAGGACGACGGTGCTCCCGTCGGCGAACAGCCGCAGCACCGCGTCGGAGGAGACCTGGTCGGCCACCTCGGCGCCGGCGCCCTGGGGGCTGGTGAAGCGCTTGGTGTCGACGACGGCGCCGTCCTTGGCGATGCGCAGGAACGGCGTGCGCAGGCCGCGGGTGCTCAGCAGCTCGTCGACCGCAGGCAGGTCGAGCAGGTCGGTGAACGTGCCGCCGAGCTCTGCGGCGGTGGAGAGCAGGGGCCGGCGGGACCAGTGCTCGGCGGCGAACACCTCCGGCTCGACCCGGATGCAGCGGCGCAGTGCGGGGCGGGTGGTGCCCCCGGCCCGGCAGTTCAGGGTCGGACACGGTCAGGCCGAGCCGTCCGCGCCGCCGTCGTGCTGTCCGGGCGTGCCGCCGCCGGCGCCCGAGTCGGCCGGGCCCTCGGCGCCGCCATCGGCACCGCCGTCCGCGCCACCGTCGGCACCGCCATCGGCACCGCCGTCAGCGCCACCATCGGCACCGCCGTCCGCGCCGCCATCGGCGCCACCGTCAGCACCGCCGTCGTGCTGGCCCGGCGTGCCCTCGGCGCCGCCGTCGGCCGGTCCCTCTGTGCTGGTCATGTCGTCGTCGTCGAGCGCCATGGCTCCTCCGATCGTCGAGGTCGTGGTCACCGGTCGGGGACCACCTGGACCAGTTCTACCGCGATGATCGACTGCCCACACCTGCCCGGACCGGGCTGCCCGTCCCGGCTCCCGCGCCGCCGGATGACGATCCGGTCACGATCCGACGTGCCGGGTGCGGGTGATCGTGAGTGGGCATGTCAGAGCGTGCACGCCACAGACGACGCACGAGAGGACAGAGGTCATGACAGAGAGTCGTGCACGTACGGATGCCACCACCTCCGGGGCCACCACCCCGGGCAGCGACGCGACGCGGGAGACGACCGTCGGCGCGACCCGCGAGGTGCACGCCGAGCCGGTGGTCCGCGAACCGGTGGTCCGCGAGGTGGACCGGCGCGAGGAGCCGACGCACGTGTCGGTGGCCCCACCGCGGCGTGACCGGGTCCGCTGGGGGCCGGTGTGGGCGGGCCTGCTCGTGGCCGTCTCCTCCTTCGTCCTGTTCAACCTGATCACCTTCGCCCTCGGCTGGTGGGACATCGAGGGTGCCGGCGGCTCCAACGCCGACTGGATCAGCACGGCGATCCTGTGGGGCGCCTTCTTCCTCGGTGGGCTGACCGCGGCGGCCTCGGCGATCTGGCGGGGGGTGAGCGACGGCATCCTGCACGGCATCCTGGTGTGGGCGCTGGGCATGGCGACGTTCCTCGTCCTCAGCCTGCTCGGCGGCGGTGCGGTCCTGGGCTCCGTCGGTGACGCCATCGGACAGCTCGGTGTGCTGCAGCAGAACAGCAACGCCCCCGCAGCACAGCTCGCCCCGGTCGTGGACAACGCCCAGTCGGTCGCCAGCTGGGCCGTCCTGGTGATGGGCGTGGCCATCATCCTGTCGGCGCTCGGTGGTGTCCTCGGGGCCAAGATGTGGCCGGCCAAGAAGGACACCGAGGACAACCGGGTGACCACCACCCGCTGATCTGTCGCGACAGGCACCGGGACCCACCACGGTCCCGGTGCCTGACCCGCTATCGTCCCCGTGGGTCGAACACCTGTTCGATCCGCGGGGACGCAGGGGGTGCGGTGACCAGGGACCGGGCTGCCGGCTGCACGGTGCTGCACGTCGACATGGACGCCTTCTTCGCCAGCGTCGAGGTGCGCCGGCACCCCGAGCTGGCCGGCACGCCGGTCATCGTCGGCGGGGTGGGCAACCGCGGGGTCGTCACCTCGGCCACCTACGAGGCCCGCCGGTACGGGGTGCACAGCGCCATGCCGACCTCCCGGGCGCTGCGCCTGTGCCCGACGGCCACTGTGCTCCCCGGCGACCTCGACCTCTACGCCGAGGTGTCCCGGTCGGTGATGGCGCTGTTCCGCTCCCTCACCCCGCTGGTCGAGCCGCTGAGCCTGGACGAGGCCTTCCTCGACGTCTCCGGCAGCGGTCGCCGGCTGGGCGACCCGGTGGCGATCGGGGAGTACATCCGCGCCCGGGTCTTCGACGAGCAGGGGATCACCTGCTCGGTCGGGGTGGCCGGCAGCAAGTTCGTGGCCAAGCTGGCCTCCACCCGGGCCAAGCCCGACGGGCTGCTGGTGGTGCCACCGGCCGAGGTCATGGACTTCCTGCACCCGCTGCCGGTGGGCGCCCTCTGGGGCGTGGGTCCCAAGACCGAGGAGGTGCTGCTGCGGCTGGGCCTGCGGACCGTCGGCGACCTGGCGCACGTGCCGGCACGCACCCTGCAGCGGGCGGTGGGCCAGGCGGCCGGCAGCCACCTGCACGAGCTCGCCTGGGGCCGGGACCCCCGGCGGGTGGTCCCCGACGAGCCCGACCGGTCCACCGGCGCCGAGGAGACCTTCGGCACCGACGTCGACGACCCGCAGGTGATCCACCGGGAGCTGCTGCACCTGTCCGAGCGGACGGCGGGACGCCTGCGCTCGACCGGTCACCTGGCCCGCACGGTGACCGTGAAGATCCGCTTCGCCGACTTCACCACGATCACCCGCTCCCGCACGCTGAAGGTCCCCACCGATGTGGGCCAGGAGCTGTACGACACCGCCCGCACGCTCTTCGACGCCCTGGGGCTGGACCGGGCCCGCATCCGGCTGGTCGGGGTGCGGGCCGAGGGGCTGGTGGAGGCCGAGGCGACCGCCCGCCAGCTCGAGCTGGGGGCTCGCGAGCACGGCCGGCGGGACGCCGAGCTGGCCGCCGACCGGGCCGCCCGGCGCTTCGGGGCCGGTGCCGTCCGGCCGGCCACCCTGCTCGGCCGTCGGCAGGTCCCGGGCGCCGGTCCGGTTGCGCGCGACCCGTCTCCGGGAACGCCCCGCTGAGCTGGCCGTCTGCCCGACGGGGAGGCTGCGGGGTGCCGACCGGGGCATCGCCGGGAGTGTCGACGGCGACTCGCCTTTCGCAGGCCGCAAACGGCTCGTATCCTCGGTGTCACCGCGGGCGGACTGCCGCCGGTGGTTTCTTGCACTTGTACCTGGAGGTCGACGTGCCGCTCTCCGAGCACGAGCAGCGTCTGCTGGAGCAGATCGAGCGCGCCCTCGTCGATGACGATCCGAAGTTCGCCTCGACCGTCCGTACCGGCGACCGGCGACAGAAGGCCCGCCGCAAGCTCCAACTGGGCGCCGTCCTGGTGGTCGTCGGCCTGGCCGTGGTGGTCGGCGGGGTGGCCCTGCCGAACGTCATCGTCGGCGTGCTGGGCTTCCTGGTGGCCTTCGGAGGGGCTGTCCTCGGTGTCCTGAACTACAAGGCCGCGACCGGTGAGGTGCCGGCCGGCTCCGCCCCGGGCCCGGCCGGGCGTCCGGCGGCCGGTGGCCGCGGTGGCAGCAGCAGCGCGAAGCCGCGCCGCCAGCCGCTGAAGGGCCGCCTCGAGGAGCGCTTCCGCCGCCGCTACGACCAGTAGCGCGCGCCGGCCCACCCGCCGAGCCAGCAGCCGCCGTCCCGTCCGGGGACGGCGGCTGCTGGCCTCTCCGGGCGGCTCAGGCCTCGGTGGTCGCCGCCGTGTCGAACAGCGCGCTGACCGACTCCCCGTCGTGGATCCGCTGCACGGCCTGGGCGAGCGCGGGGGCCACCGACAGCACGGTCAGCTTCTCCGAGGCCCCGGCCGGCACGGGCACGGTGTTGGTGCAGACGATCTCCACGACGTCGGACTGGGCGCCGATCCGCTCCAGTGCACCGGCGGTGAACAGGCCGTGCGTGCAGGCCACCCGGATCGTGCGGGCGCCGGCGTCCCGCAGCCGGTCGATGAGCTCCAGCACGGTGCTGCCCTTGGCGATCTCGTCGTCCAGCACGATGACGTCGCGATCGGCGACGTCCCCGATGACGGCGCTGATGCTGACCCGGTCGTCGGCGTACCGCTGCTTGGCGCCCGCCGCGACCGGCACCCCGAGCCGGCGGGCGAAGGCCGCGGCCTCCTTGGCGTTGCCCAGGTCGGGGGAGACGACGGTGGTGCGGGAGAGGTCCAGGGCCCGGAAGTGGTCGGCCAGCTCCCGCAGGGCGTGCAGGTGGTCGACCGGCACGCTGAAGAAGCCGTGCACCTGCGGGGAGTGCAGCGTCATGGCCAGCACCCGGCTGGCCCCGGCGGCCACCATGAGGTCGGCGATCAGCCGGCCGCCGATGGAGATCCGGGGCGCGTCCTTCTTGTCCGACCGCGCGTAGGCGTAGTGCGGCATCACCACGGTGATCCGGGCCGCCGACGCGCCGCGGGCCGCGTCGATCATCAGCAGCAGCTCGACCAGGTTCTCCTGCACCGGGGTGACCAGCGGCTGCACCAGGAAGACGTCGCGTTCGCGACAGTTGGCCTGCAGCTGCACCTCGAGGCAGTCGTTGGCGAACCGGGTCTTCCGGACCGGCTGCAGCGGCACACCCAGCTGGGCGCACATCTCCGCGGCGAGTTCGGGGTGGGCACTGCCGGCGAAGACGGCGATCTCACGCAAGGGGCACTCCGCAGCTGGGGGGAGTCGGTGACGACGCCACCGACTCCGGCCACCGTAACCAGCTCCGGCTCGGCGGTCAGGCCGGGCGGGCTCGGCGGGGGGCCCGGGCGGCCGCCCACCGCGCGGCCGTCGTGAGCGTGGAGGTCGGCCACACCGCCGCCCGGACCCGCTGACCGCGGGAGGAGGACCGGAGCAACGCCCGCCGCACCGTCGTCAGCGCCTCGGACAGCGTCGGGTCCGGTCCGGGCCGGGCCGCCGGTGGGCCGTACACCGAACGCTCCTGGGCCAGCGCCAGGGTCCGCACCGCCGGGACCGCGGCGGGGTCGGTGGCGGCGAGCCGCTGGGCCAGCTCGAGGGCCAGCTGGCGTGCCGTCGACGTGCCGGGCAGCTCGACGCCCAGGTCGGCGGTGGTCGCCAGCAGCTCGTCCCACAGGGCGCCCGGCCGTCCGTCGGCCAGCCGGGCGGCGCGCTGACTGCGGCGGACGGCGAACGGCACCGCGGCCAGGGCGAGGACGGCCAGGGTGCCTGCTGCCCCGAGCAGCCACGGCGTGAGCTGCTGCTGCGGTGCGGCCTGGGGCGCCAGCGGGGGCACGTACTGGTCGTCGCGGTCGAGCTCGGCGCTCGGCGCTGCCGGCAGCGGGGCGCCGGCCTCCGGCGTGGCCAGGTCCGGGGTGTCGTCGTCGACCGCGTCCGTGCGGGGCGCCCAGGGGAGCTCCACGGCGCGGTCGGCGGCGATCGGGGTCGGGTCGAAGGGGATCCAGCCGATGCCGGCGAACCAGGCCTCGACCCAGGCGTGCGCGTCGTCGGTGGTGACCAGCCGGTCGCCGTCCTCGCCGACCTGGCCGGGCGTGTAGCCAAGCACCACCCGGGCCGGCACGCCCGCTGCCCGGACCAGCACGGCCATGGCGCCGGCGTACTGCTCGCAGTAGCCCCGCTTGAGCCGGAGGAAGTCGGCGAGGTCGTCGCCGGTGGTGCCCTGGCTGGTGGACAGGCTGTAGGCGAAGCCGTTGGCCGGGTCGGTGAAGAGGCCGAGCACGGCCCGGACCCGCTCGTAGGGCGACTGCGCCGGGTCGGTGAGCTGGTCGGCCAGGGCGGTGACGGCGGGGTCGAGCTCCGGGAGCGCCGTGTAGCGCTCCACCAGGGGGTCGCCCGGGACCAGCGGTGCGGCGGCCAGCTCCGCCGTGCTCGGCTGCGGCTGCTGGGCGGTGAACCGGTAGGTGAGCCCCCCGGTGGTCACGTCCCGGCCGAAGACGGTCCGGGCGGCGGGGTCGAAGCGCCAGTCCTCGTCCTCGGAGCCCAGCACCTGCACCGACAGCGGCGAGTCCAGGAGCGGGAGGAAGCGGTCGTCGTGCTGCAGCACGGTGACCCGAGCCGTCACCGCCCGGCTGGACCGCGGGTCGGGGAGCGGCGCCAGGGGGCGGTCGGTCGCGATCGACTCCTGGCCGTCGAGGTTGCTCATCCGCCAGCCGACGTCGCCGCTGTACTCGTCCAGCGACACCGAGCGCAGGTACCCCGGGTCGGCCACCGACGCGTCGACCTGCAGCAGGTCGATCGGCTCGGGCAGGGTCAGCTGGCCGGTCATCTCCGCCACCGGGTCCAGCGACGTGCCCACCCCGTTGCCGGTGCCCGCCCCGCCCAGCCCAGCGGCGAGCGAGCCCTCGGCCAGCATGGGCACGAACGCCGGCACCAGCAGGCCGGCGACCAGGGCGACCACGCCGGTGCGCAGGGCCGGCAGGGTGCCGGTGCCCATCGGCGACCCACTGCCACCCCGGGCGTCCCCGACCAGCCGCGCCCGCTGGTCGGCCCACAGCAGGACCGCGAACCCGGCCGCCGGGGCGGCGAAGGAGATCAGCGCGACCTCCCCGATCACGGTGCTCACCGGGACGCAGTAGAGGACCAGCAGACCGAGCCCGCCCAGGGCCGGCTGGCGGGCGGGGACGGCGAGCAGGTCGACGGCCAGCGCGATCAGGGCGACGAAGACGGTGGTCAGCGCCACCAGCCCGGTCAGCGGCAACGCCGGTGTGGCCTGCTCCCGGATCTCCGCGGTGCCGTCGGCGAGCAACCCGGCCAGGTCGGCCAGGCTGCCCAGGGTCGGCAGCACGCCCGCCCAGGCGTGCTCGGGCGTGAAGACGATCGTCAGGACGACGAGCACCAGGGCCACCTGGCCCAGCGGCACCCCCAGCCGGGCCGGGCCCGACCACCACGGGGAGTCGCCCTCGGCGGGGTCGACCAGCCGGTCCAGCAGCGCCCGCAGCGCCACCCCGCCCAGGCCCACGGCGGCCACCACCATCGTCACCGGCAGCAGCCACGTGCGGGCGGCGAAGACCGGGTCCAGCGCCAGCGCTCCCAGTCCGACGGCGACCGCGACCGCGATCCCGGTGCCCGGCCCGCCGCGGGTGGCCCGGGGCAGCTCGTCGACCTGACCGCTCACGCCGGCACCGGCCCTGCGACGCCGGCCCGGCTGCCCACCTGGCTCCACAGCTGCGCCACGCTCTGGTCCGGCCCGATCGTGGCCACCTGCCAGCCGGCCGCGCGGAACAGGTCGCCGGCCTGCTGCTGCCGGGTGCACAGCTCCGCCCGGGCGGCGGGACCGAGCGCACGCCGGCCCCGGGTGGCCCCGCCGTCCAGCCAGCCCGCCGCGTCCACCAGCACCGCGACGTCCCGGCCCGGGCCCGACCGGGCGCGGACCAGCGCCGCGACGTCCTCGGGGTCGACGAGGCCCAGCAGGCAGATGGCCGGACCGTCGGCCCCCGACCGGCGCAGCGCCTCCACCCCCAGCTGCAGCCCGGGCTGGGGCGCACCGCCCAGTCCGGCGAGTCGCTCGAGCAGCTCGTCCGGGCCCAGCTGTCCCCGGCCCAGCGCCGGGGTGAGCTCCCCGCCGTCGGTCACCACGCGCAGGGCGGCGCCTCGGCGCAGCAGGTGGGTGCCGATGCTGGCCGTGGCCTCCACCACCCACTCCAGGGTGTCCTGCGGCGGGGCCGGGTCACCGGCTGCGCCGTCGACGCTGCCTCCCAGCAGGTGGACGGTCGACCGGGTGTCGACGAACACGGTCGCCGCGGCTCGCCACGGGCGCTCCTCCAGCCGGACCATCAGCTCGCCGGTGCGGGCGGTGGCGCGCCAGTGGACCAGGCGCAGGTCGTCGCCGTGGCGGTACTCCCGGGTGCTGACGTCGTCCTCGCCGTGGACGGCGATCGAACGGCGGGCGCCCTCGCCGCCGTCGCCACCGGCACCGGTCAGCGCCCCGCCACCGGACAGCGGCACGACCCGGGGGAGCACCAGCAGGGCGGCGGTGTCGGTGCCCGTCGCGGTGCGCAGCACCAGGCCGAAGGGGTCGACCAGCCGCAGGCTCAGCGGCCCGAGGGTGTACCGGCCGCGCCGGGAACCGTGCAGCCGGTACCGGAGCGGGGCGGTGCTGCCGCTGGACAACCGCTCCACGACGAAGCGCGGCCGGGGGCCCAGGTCGACCGGCAGGTGCTCGGTGAGCAACCACAGGCCGCCCGGGCGCCGGTCGGTGTTGGCCACCTCCAGCAGCACGTCGGCGGACCCGCCGCGCGGCAACCGGGCCGGGGTGACGGTGCGCCGGGTGGCGACCCGGAAGCGCTGGCGGGCGACCCCGACGGCGGACACCACCGGCAGGGCGAGCACGAACACGGCCAGCTGCACCAGTGCCCGCTCGCCGAGCAGGGCGCCCAGCGCGGCCAGGGTCAGCCCGGCGGCGACCAGGCAGCGGCCGCGCAGGGTGAGGGAGGACGCGGCGTCGGCGATCCGGGTGCGGGCCATGGGCGGGGTGTCCGTCTCTGGGGTGGGCCGGCTCAGCGGCCGCCGTGGACGGGCACGGTGGCGAGCAGGTCGGTGACCACCCGCTGGGCGTCCCGGCGCGCCAGCGCCGCGTCCGGGGTCAGCAGCAGCCGGTGCGCCAGCACCGGCACCGCCATGGCCTGCACGTCGTCGGGGAGCACGTGGTCGCGGCCGGCCAGCGCTGCGGTGGCGCGGGCGGCGCGCAGCAGTTGCAGCCCCGCCCGGGGGGAGGCGCCCAGTCGCAGGTCGGGGGAGCGGCGGGTGGCCTCGACCAGCGAGACGACGTACTGGCGCAGCGGCTCGGCGACGTGCAGCCGGCCCACCGCGGCCACCAGGGTCCGCACGTGCGCGGCGTCGACGACCGGGGTGAGCGCGGTGAGCGGGTCGACGGTGGCCCGTTCGCCGAGCATCGCCAGCTCGGCGTCGCGGTCCGGGTAGCCCATCGAGACCCGGGCGGTGAACCGGTCGCGCTGTGCCTCCGGGAGGGGATAGGTGCCCTCCATCTCCAGCGGGTTCTGCGTCGCGACCACCATGAACGGCCGGGCCAGCTCGTAGGTGACGCCGTCGACGGTGACCTGCCGCTCCTCCATGCACTCCAGCAGGGCCGACTGGGTCTTCGGCGAGGCCCGGTTGATCTCGTCGGCCACGACCACGTTGGCGAAGACGGCGCCGGGCTTGAACTCGAACGCCCGGGACTCCTGGTCGTAGACGGCCACGCCGGTGACGTCGCTGGGCAGCAGGTCGGGGGTGAACTGGATCCGGCGCACCGTGCCGTCGATGGTGCGGGCCAGCGCCTTGGCCAGGGTGGTCTTCCCGACCCCGGGGACGTCCTCGATCAGCAGGTGGCCCTCGGCCAGCAGCACGACCAGCGCCAGCCGGACGACGTCGGGCTTGCCCTCCACCACGCGGCCGATCGCCTCGGCGAGCTGCGTCCCCTCGGCCGCCACGTCGACGTCGGTCTCCGGCTGCGTCGCTGCGGCGTCCTGGCCGGTGTCGTGCCGGGGTGCGGAGCGCAGCTCCGTCGTCCCCCGGTCCGACCGCAGCTCTGCCGTGCCCTCGGTCACCCCGCTCACGGTACGTGCTGATCAGCGGCGTGCACGGGCGATGCCGTCCTGATGCCGTTCCGCTGCCGTCCCGCGGCCCGGAGGTGGCCGGTGGGGCGCCGTGGAGGAGAGGGGGCGACACGGCGTGGAGTGGTGTCCAGTGGGGGCCAGTGGGTTACTGTGTCGCGCAATGGGGAGGCTGGGGCCACGGACGGTGCCCGGCACGACCACAGGAGGACTGATGCAGGGGGTGATCCGGTGTTCGTCGGCAGCTACCCCCTGCGTCTGGACGAGAAGGGCCGGCTCGCCCTCCCGGTCCGGTACCGCGAGCTGGTGGCCGACGGCATGGTGATCAAGAAGGGCCAGGAGCGCTGCGTCTACGGCCTGACCATGGCCCGGGTCGCCGAGCAGAGCGCCGCGCTGAAGTCCATGGCGCCGGCCGACACCAACGCGGGCCGCATGCACGCCCGGATGAGCTTCGGCTCGATGGTCGAGGTCGAGGCGGACAAGACCGGCCGGATCACCATCCCCGCCACCCTGCGGGAGTACGCCGGCCTGGACCGCGACGTCGTCGTCGTCGGGGTGGACACCCGCTTCGAGATCTGGGACTCCGGCACCTGGGACGCCTACGTGGCCGAGCAGGAGGCCGTCTTCGCCGCCATGGAGAGCGAGGGGATGCCGACCCTGTCCTGAGTCGACCCCCACTCCACCCCACCGAGACCGCTCCACCCCGCCCCACCCCCTGGACGAGCCGACTTCCCCGCGGCTCGACCGGACCCGGACCGCGAGCCGACTTCCCCCCGGCTCGACGTCCACCGCACCGACCGCCCCACCCGCCCAGCTGCCCCAGCTCGGCTCCACCTGGTACCGCTTCCCCGGCGCCAGGCGAGCCGGGCGGGGCAGCGGGCCGGGGCAGTGCGCTCGTCCCGCCCCACCCGCGCTCCACTGCCCACCACCCGCCCCACTGGGCCCCACCCCCCGCCCAGCCCGCCCCTGCGCCCCGAGAGGAACTCGTCGATGAGCAGCCCCGAGGCCGCCGGGCCCGCGCTGCACGTCCCCGTCCTCCTCGACCGGGTCACCGAGCTGCTCGCCCCCGCGGTGAGCGCACCGGGCGCCGTCCTGGTCGACTGCACGCTGGGGCTGGCCGGCCACTCCCTGGCCCTGCTGGGGGCCCATCCAGGGCTCCGGCTGATCGGCCTGGACCGGGACCCCGACGCCCGCGCCGAGGCCGCTGCCCGGATCACCGCCGCCGGCCACGCCGAGCGCGCCACCCTGGTGCCCGCCGTCTTCGACGAGCTGCCCGACGTGCTGGCCGAGCTCGGGGTCGACGAGGTGCAGGGCGTCCTGTTCGACCTCGGCGTCTCCTCCCTGCAGCTGGACCGCCCCACCCGCGGGTTCAGCTACTCCACCGACGCGCCGCTGGACATGCGGATGGACCCCTCCGGTCCCCGCACCGCGGCCGACGTGGTCAACACCTACTCCCGGGGCGAGCTGACCCGGGTGCTCAAGGTCTACGGCGAGGAGCGCTTCGCCGGCCGGATCGCCGCCGCCATCGAGCGGGAGCGGGCCCGGGAGCCGTTCACCGGGACCGCCCGGCTGGCCGAGCTGGTGCGCTCGTCGATCCCCGCGGCCACCCGACGCACCGGTGGACACCCGGCCAAGCGGACCTTCCAGGCCCTCCGGATCGAGGTCAACGACGAACTCGGGGTGCTCTCCCGCGCCCTGCCCGCCGCCATCGACGCGCTCGCGATCGGTGGCCGACTGGTCGTGATCAGCTTCCACTCCCTCGAGGACCGCATCGTGAAGCAGACGCTCGCCGCAGAGGCCACCGACCGGACGCCGCCCGGCATGCCGGTCCCGATGCCCGAGCACGCCCCGGTGCTGAAGCTGGTGACCCGGGGCGGGGAGGCGCCCGGTGACGCCGAGCTGGCCGTCAACCCACGGGCCGCCTCGGCGCGGGTCCGTGCCGCCGAACGCCTCCGGCGGGCGGCATGAGCCAGCCGGCGCGCTCCGCCCCGCGGAACAGCAGCCCCCGCACCCCCACCCCGCGCACCCCCACGCCGCGCACCCCGCACGGCAGCACCGCCCGCACCGGGGCGACCCGCGCGGGCACCGCCCGGACCACGACCGCCCGGACCACGACGGCCCGGACAAACGGCCGCGCGACCACCGGCCCGGTGCACGTGTCCCGGGTCGCCCCGTCCCGGCGCAGCGGACCGGTCCCGAGTGGTCCGCAGCTGCGGCTGGTGCCGCCCAGCCGGCCGACCCCGGCCCGCGCACCCCGCGGCAGCCGGCGGGCGCTGCTGCGCGGTCGCCGGGCGCCGTTCGTCGTCGTGCTCGTCGCCCTGCTGGTCGGGACGACGCTGGGCCTGCTCCTGCTCAACACCGCGATCGCCGTGGACTCCCTGCACGCCACCGAGCAGCGGGTGGCGATGGCCGAGCAGGCCAAGGAGGTGGCTCGACTGGAACAGCAGGTGATCGCTGCCGAGACTGCCGCCGAACTGGCCCGCGCCGCTGCCGCGGTCGGGCTGGTCCCGCCGGGGGACGCGGCGCACCTGGTGCTGCAGCCCGACGGCAGCTCCGTCCTGCTGGGCAGCGCCACGCCGGCGACGCCCCCCGTCGAGCCGGAGACCACCGACCCGGAGGCCACCGACCCGGAGGCCACCGACCCGGAGGCCACCGACCAGGAGTCCGACTCCAGTACCGATCCCGCACAGACCGACCCCCCGCCCACCGACGACGCGTCGCCGACCCCCGGGAACTGATCCGTGCCCCCTGCAGGTCCACTCCCGCCGAACCGCCCGGTCGGGGCCCGCCGGACCCCGGTCCGGCCCACCGGCCCGGCCGGGCGCGGTGCGCCGCTGTCCCGTCGCGAGCCCGGGACGCGGCGTCTCCAGCCGCTGGGGCTGGCGGAGCGGGACCAGCGCAACCGCTGGGGGCTGGCCTTCCTGATCACCCTGCTGGTCGTGGTCGTCGGCAAGCTCGTGGTGCTGCAGGGGGTCGACGGGGCCGCCTACGCACAGGCCGCCGAGAACGACCGGATGCGCACGTACCCGATCGAGGCCGTCCGGGGGGAGATCACCGACCGGAACGGCAAGGTGCTCGCCTACTCGGTGGACGCCAAGCGGGTGACGGCCGACCCGACCCTGGTCTCCGACCCCACCCGTACGGCGCTGGCGCTGACCACCCTGCTCGGGGTCCCGGTCGACGAGCTCGTCGAGAAGCTCTCCCGGGAGGGGCGCTACGTCGTCCTGGCCGACGAGGTGAGCACCGACGTCACCGACCAGATCCGTGAGCTCCCGGCCTCGACGCAGGCCGGCCTGGTCTTCCAGGACGACCCGGTGCGGCTGTACCCGGCGGGCGCGGTCGGCGGGCAGCTCGTCGGCTTCGTCGGCAAGGAGGGCAACGGCCTCGCCGGGATCGAGCAGACGTTCGAGGAGGTGCTGGCCGGGATCGACGGTGAGGAGCGGATCGAGGTCGACGGCGTCGGCAACCCGATCCCCTCGGGCATCGACGACACCCAGCCGGCCACCGACGGCAGCACCGTCCAGCTGACGCTGGACCAGGACCTCCAGTTCGTCGTGCAGCAGACGCTGGACGCCGCCTGCGCCGACGAGGCGACCGCCACGGCCTCGGCCGTCGTCCAGCACGTGCAGACCGGCGAGGTGGTGGCGATGGCCTCCTGCCCCGGCTACGACCCGGGCAGCTACAACACCACCGACCCGGACCTGCTCGGCAACCCGGTCCTCTCCGAGGTCTACGAGCCGGGCTCGGTGCTGAAGGCGGTGACCTTGGCCGCCGCGATCGAGGAGGGCAAGGCCACCAAGGACACGGTGCTGAACGTCGACGGGCACATCCAGGCCGGGGACGTCGTGGTCACCGACGCCCACGACCACGAGCCGATCGACTTCACCGTCACCGGGATCCTCGCCAAGTCCAGCAACGTCGGGTCGATCATGCTGGCCCGGGAGGTCGGCGACAGCACGTTCGAGGAGTACCTGCGCCGCTTCGGGCTCGGGTCGACCACCGGCATCGAGCTCCCCGGGGAGAGCGCCGGCATCCTGCAGGACTCGGCGGACTGGACCGAGAGCCGCGCGGCCAACGTGCCGATCGGTCAGGGCGTCTCGGTGACCACCCTGCAGATGGCGTCGGCGTACCAGGCCCTCGCCAACGACGGGGTGCGGATCGAACCGCGGGTGGTCTCCTCGGTGACCGCCGCGGACGGCACCGTCACCGACGTGCCGCAGCCCGAGGGCGCGCGGGTGGTCAGCGAGTCCACCGCCGACCAGCTGACCTACATGCTGGAGGCGGTCGTCGGCCCCGGGGGCACCGCGCCACTGGGCGAGATCGACGGCTTCCGGGTCGCCGGCAAGACCGGCACCGCCCAGCGGGCCAACCCGGAGACGGGCAGCTACGCCGGCGGCGGCTACTTCACCACCTTCGTCGGCTACGCCCCGGCCGACGACCCGCAGTACGTGGTGGCCGTCGACCTCGAGCGGCCCACCAGCGACGCCGAGGGCGGGCAGGTCGCCGCCCCCGTCTTCGCCGACGTCATGCGGTACGCGCTGATCTCCGGCGGCGTCGTCCCCTCCGGTGCGCCGCGCCCGGACTTCACCCTCACCGTCCCCTGAACCCGCCGGCGCAGGGAGCCGCCCACCCACCGGCGCGACACGGGGTCAGCAGGTGATCGGGCCGTCGTCCTCCGCGCCGGTAGATTGGACCGTCGTGACCTCGACCGCGCCCGGGGCGGCGCCCCGGCCAGCCGGGAACCGCCCGCTCTCCCTCGCCGATCTCGCCGACCTCATCGGCGTCCCGGTGACCGGCGCGACCGCCGTGGCCGTCACCGGCGTCACCCACGCGTCCGGCGACGTCCGCCCCGGTGACCTCTACGCCGCCCTCCCCGGCGCCCGCACCCACGGCGCCCGGTACACCGCCGACGCCGCCGCACGCGGCGCCCGCGCGGTGCTCACCGACCGGGCGGGGGAGGAGCAGGCCCGGGCCGCGGGCCTGCCGGTCTGCGTGGCCGACGACCCGCGGGCCGTGCTCGGCGCGGTCGCCTCCCGGGTCTACGGGTTCCCCAGCGAGCAGCTGACCGTGCTCGGCATCACCGGCACCAACGGCAAGACGACGACGAGCTACCTGATCGAGGCCGGCCTGGCCGCCGCCGGCTGGGCCAGCGGCCTGATCGGCACCGTGCAGACCCGCACCCGGGGCCGGGACGCCGACGGTGCACCGGTCACCACGGAGCTGCCCAGCGTCCGCACCACCCCGGAGGCGGCCGACCTGCACGCGCTGCTGGCCACGATGGTCGACTCCGGGGTGCGCGCGGTGGTCATGGAGGTGTCCAGCCACGCGCTGGTCCTGGGCCGGGTCGGTGGGGTGCGCTTCGCCGCCGCCGGCTTCACCAACCTCTCCCGCGACCACCTGGACTTCCACGGCGACCCGGAGAGCTACTTCCAGGCCAAGGCGCTGCTGTTCGACGGCCGCGCCGCGGTCGAGGTGGTCGACGTCGACGACCCCGCCGGACGGCGGCTGGTCCACTCCGGCACGGTCACCGTCTCCGGGCTCGGTGCCGGTGGGGCGGACTGGTCGGCCACCGACGTGGCCGCCGTCCCCGCCGGTGGCTCGGCCTTCACCCTGCACGGTCCCGGCGGGCGGAGCTGGCCGGCGCGGCTGCGGCTGCCGGGCAGCTTCAACGTGGCCAACGCGGTGCTCGCCGTCGCCCTGCTGGACGCCGTCGGGGTGCCGCCGGAGACGTCGCTGACCGGGATCGCCGAGACCGTCGTCCCCGGCCGGATGGAGCCGGTGGACGCCGGGCAGCCGTTCGTCGCCGTCGTCGACTACGCGCACACCCCCGACGCGGTGCGGACCGCGCTGGCCGCGCTCCGGCCGGCGACCCCCGGGCGGCTGATCACCGTGCTCGGTTGCGGCGGTGACCGCGACCCGGGCAAGCGGCCGGGGATGGGCGCCGCTGCGGCGGCCGGCAGCGACGTGCTCGTGATCACCGACGACAACCCCCGCTCGGAGGACCCCGCGGCCATCCGCGCGGAGATGCGCGCCGGTGTCGACGACGTCCCCGCCGACCGGCGGGCCGAGGTGCTGGAGATCGGTGACCGGCGGGCCGCCCTCGCGGCCGCCGTCGGGCTCGCCGGGCCGGGTGACACGCTGCTGGTGGCCGGCAAGGGCCACGAGACGGGTCAGGAGGTGGGGGGCCAGGTGCTGCCCTTCGACGACCGCGTGGTGCTGCACGAGCTGCTGGCCGCCCACGCCGAGGTGGATGCGTGATCGCGCTGACCCTGGCCGAGGTGGCCGCGGCCGTCGACGGCGAGCTCGTCGGGGACGGTTCGACCGAGGTGACCGGTGCGGTGCTGGTCGACTCCCGTGCCGCGGCCCCCGGTGACCTCTTCGTCGCCCTCCCCGGGGAGCGGGTCGACGGCGCCGACTTCCTCCCCGCCGCCGCGGCGGCCGGCGCGGCCGGTGCACTCACCGCCCGGGCCGATCCCGCGCTGCCCTGCGTGGTCGTGGCCGACCCGGTGGCGGCCCTGGGCCGGTTGGCCGCAGCCGTGCACGGCCGGCTGGTCGAGGCCGGGCTGGTGACCATCGGCGTCACCGGGTCCTCCGGCAAGACCTCGACGAAGGACCTGCTGGGCCAGGTGCTGGCCGCCGCCGGCCCGACCGTCAGCCCGCAGGGCTCGTTCAACAACGACATCGGCCTGCCGCTGACCGTGCTCTCCGCCGACGCGGACACCCGCTTCCTGGTGCTCGAGATGGGCTCGCGCGGCCCCGGCCACATCGCCCGGCTGTGCCGGATCGCCCGGCCGACGATCGGCGTCGTGCTCAACGTCGGGTCCGCCCACCTCGGGGAGTTCGGCAGCGCCGAGGTGATCGCCACCAGCAAGGGCGAACTGGTCGCCGCGCTGCCGGCCACCGGCACGGCCGTGCTCAACGCCGACGACGCGCGGGTGGCCGGCATGGCCCCCCGCACGGCGGCCACCGTGCTGACCACCGGGCTGGCCGAGCACGCCGACGTACGGGCCACCCGGATCGAGCTCGACGACGCCGCCCGCGCCCGGTTCACCCTCGTCGCCCGCGGGGAGCAGCACCCGGTCGCCCTGCAGGTCGTCGGGGTGCACCAGGTCGCCAACGCGCTGTCGGCCGCCGGCGCGGCCCTGGCCGCCGGGATGACGCCCGCCGCCGTCGCGCAGGCGCTGTCGGCCGCCGCGCCGCGCAGCCGCTGGCGGATGGAGGTCACCACCCGCGCCGACGGCGTGACCGTCGTCAACGACGCCTACAACGCCAACCCCGAGTCGATGCGCGCGGCGCTGGCCGCGCTCAGCCGATTGCGCGGCAGCCGCCGGATCGCGGTGCTCGGCGCGATGGGCGAGCTCGGCCCCACCGCCGGAGCCGCGCACGAGGAACTGGGCCGGGACGCCGTGCGCGCCGGGGTCGACCTGGTCGTCTCCGTCGGGCCCGACGCGGCCGGTGTGCACGCCGGCGCCCGTGCGGAACTGGACGCCCGTGGTCGCGCAGGCGACCGCGGGGGAGAGCAGGAGGAGTCCGTGCACCTGCCGGACCGGGCAGCAGCCCGGCGGTTGCTGGGCGAGCTGGTCGGGCCGGGTGACGTCGTCCTGGTCAAGGCCTCGCGCAGCTACGGCCTCGAGGAGCTCGCCGCCGACCTGATCGCCGACGGCGGCCCGGAGGTGACCGCGTGAGGTCCGTCCTCGTCGCCGCCGCCGTCGGGCTGATCGTCTCCATCCTGCTGACCCCGTTGGCGATCAAGGCCTTCCGGAAGCACGGCTTCGGGCAGGAGATCCGGGACGACGGCCCGGAGAGCCACCTGTCGAAGAAGGGCACGCCCACGATGGGCGGCACCGTGATGGTGCTGGCCACGGTGGTGGGCTACCTGATGGCGCACCTGTTCGTGATCAACCAGGAGGGCCGTGGCGTCACCGCCACCGGTCTGCTGCTGCTCTTCCTGTTGATCGGCCTGGGCACCGTCGGGTTCCTCGACGACTACCTGAAGATCCGCTACCGGCGCAGCCTCGGCCTGAACAAGACCGCGAAGCTCGTCGGGCAGCTGGTCATCGGGGTCACCTTCGCCGTGCTCGCGCTGATGGCCGACGGCCAGGACGGCACCGCGGTGGCCACCACGACGGTCTCCTTCGTCCGGGACATCGCCCCGCTCACCCTGCCGACGGTCGCCTTCATCGCGCTGGCCTACCTCTTCATCGCCGGGTTCTCCAACGCGGTCAACCTCACCGACGGCCTCGACGGGCTGGCCGCCGGCGCCTCGGCGATGGTGTTCGGTTCCTACGTGGTCATCTCGTTCTGGCAGTTCGGGAACGACTGCGCCGGAGGCGTCGTCGACGGCTGCTACACCGTCCGCGACCCGCTCGACGTGACCCTGGTGGCCGCCGCGGCGATGGGCGCCTGCCTGGGCTTCCTGTGGTGGAACACCTCACCGGCCCGGATCTTCATGGGCGACACCGGTTCGCTGGCCCTCGGCGGGCTGATGGCCGGGCTGGCCATCGTCACCCGCACCGAGCTGCTGCTCGTCGTGCTCGGCGGGCTCTTCGTGGCGGTCACCCTGTCGGTCGTGATCCAGGTCGGCTTCTTCCGGGCCACCCGGCGGCGGGTCTTCCGGATGGCACCGCTGCACCACCACTTCGAGCTGGCCGGCTGGGCGGAGAACACCGTGATCGTCCGGTTCTGGCTGGTCACCGGGATGGCCGTCGCCTTCGGGCTGGGGCTGTTCTACGCCGACTGGCTCTCCGTCACGGGGCTGTAGAGATGGCGCACACGGACTGGACGGCGGAACGCCCGCTGGGCACCGTGCTCGTCGCCGGGCTCGGCGTCTCCGGCGCCGCGGCCGCCCGGGTGCTGCTGGCCCGCGGGGACGACGTCCTGCTCACCGACGCCACCGAGCCCGCCGTGCTGGCCGAGCTGGTGGCGGCGGGGGCCCGCTGGCTCGGCGCGCTCAGCGAACCGCCGGAGGACGTCGACCTGGTCGTCACCTCCCCGGGCTGGCGCCCGGACTCCCCGCTGCTGCGGACCGCCGCCGCCCGCGGCGTGGAGGTCATCGGCGAGCCGGAGCTGGCCTGGCGGCTGCGGATCGCGGCCCCGGGCGCGGAACCCGCCCCCTGGTTCGCGGTCACCGGCACGAACGGCAAGACGACGACGGTCACGATGCTCGAGGCGGTCCTGCTGGCCGCCGGGCGGCGGGCGGTCGCGGCGGGCAACGTCGGCCGGCCGCTCATCGAGGTGGTCACCGCCCGCGACGCCGACGGCACCCCGACCTATGACGCGATCGCCGTGGAGCTCTCCAGCTTCCAGCTGCACTGGTCCTCCTCGATCGCCCCCGCCGGCGCCTGCGTGCTGAACGTGGCCGACGACCACGTCGATTGGCACGGGTCGTTCGGCGCCTACCGCGACGCCAAGGCCCGACTGCTGCGGTTGGCGCCGGTCGCGGTCGCCGACGCCGGTGACCCGGTGGCGTCCGGGCTCGTCGGTCACCACCGGCACCCGGTCACCGTGACCCTCGGCGAGCCGGCGCGCGGCCAGCTCGGCGTCCGGGCCGGGGCGCTGGTCGACCGCGCGTTCAGCGCGGAGCCGGCCGGTGAGGTGCTGGTCGAGCTGGAGGCCCTGCAGGTGCGGGGGCCGCACAACACGGTGAACGCACTGGCCGCTGCGGCGCTCGCCCGGGTCGCCGGGGTCGACGCCGCCGCGGTCGGGCGCGGCCTGGCCGGGTTCCGCGGCGGCGCGCACCGCAACGTGCTGGTCGGCAGCGTCGACGGCGTCGACTTCGTCGACGACAGCAAGGCCACCAACCCACACGCCGCCGGGGCCTCGCTGGCCGCCTACCCGCGGGTGGTGTGGATCGCCGGCGGCCTGCTCAAGGGCGCCGACGTCGAGCCGCTGGTCGCCGCGGTCGCCCCGCGGCTGGCCGGGGTGGTGCTGCTGGGCCGGGACCGCGAGGTGCTGGCCCGGTCCCTGGCGCGACACGCCCCGTCGGTCCCACGCACGGTCGTCCCGAGCGGCGACCATGGCGACGTGGTGACTGATGGGGACAGCGTGATGCGTGAGGTGGTCGCGGCCGCCGTCCGGCTGGCCCGCCCCGGTGACACGGTGCTGCTCGCCCCGGCGGCCGCCTCGATGGACGTGTACACCGACTACGCGCACCGCGGCCGGGCCTTCGCCGACGCGGTCCGCGCGCTGGGATGACCGGCCGGTGACGGCGACCACCGGGCAGCGCTCGTCCCGCCGTGCCGGCCGCGCGGAGCAAGCCCCGGCGGCACCCCGCGCCGAGGGCCCGCGCTTCCGCGCCCCGGCCTGGCTCGACGGCCCGATGACCAGCTCCCACCTGGTGCTGGGCTCGGCCGGCATGCTGCTGGCGATCGGCCTGGTCATGGTCTTCTCCGCCTCCTCGATCGAGGCGGCCAAGGCCGGCCAGCCGGCCTGGCTGCCCGGCGTCCGGCAGATCGCCTTCGCCGTCATCGGGCTGCTCGCCATGCTGGTGGCGATGCACCTGCCGGTCGGCCGCATCCGCCAGTTCTCCGGCTGGGGGCTGCTCGGCGTCGCCGGGCTGCTGCTGCTGGTCCTGGTGCCGGGGATCGGGCTCAAGCTGAACGGTTCCCGGGCCTGGTTCGACCTGGGCTTCACCAACTTCCAGCCCTCCGAGCTGGGCAAGCTGGTCTTCGCGCTCTGGGGTGCGCACGTCATCGCCCTGCGGGAGAAGTACCTGACCGTCCAGTCGCTGCTCGTGCCGGTGCTGCCGGTGTTCGGCGTGCTGTCGGCGCTCCTGCTGCTCGAGCCCGACATGGGCGCGGTGGTCAGCCTGGGGCTGGTGCTGGCCGGGCTCATGTGGGCCGGCGGGCTGTCCCGCCGCTACATCGCCGGTGCCGTCGCGCTCGCCGCCGTGGCCGTCGTCCTGATGGTGACGTTCGCGAGCTACCGGATGGCCCGGATCACCTCGTTCCTGGACCCCTTCGCCGATCCGGAGAACGGTGGCTACCAGGCGATCCGCGGGCTGTACGCGCTGGCCACCGGCGGGGTGTGGGGCGTCGGGCTGGGCAACAGCGCGATGAAGTGGAACATCCTGCCGCACGCGGAGTCCGACTACATCTTCGCGATCATCGGCGAGGAGCTGGGCTTCCTGGGCTGCCTCGTGGTGGTCACCCTGTACGGCATCCTCGCCTGGGCCGGCTTCCGGATCGCCCGCCGGTCCACCGACCGCTTCGTCCAGCTGGCCAGCGTCGCCATCACCGTGTGGCTGGTCGGGCAGGCCGTGATCAACATGGGCTACGTGGTGGGCCTGCTGCCGGTCACCGGCGTGACGCTGCCGCTGATCTCCGCCGGCGGCACCTCGCTGGTCCTCACCCTCCTCGTCGTCGGGCTGCTGGTCCGCTTCGCCCGGGCCGAACCGGCCGCGATCGCCTTCCAGCGGGGCCAGCGCCGCGGTCGGCTGACCCGGCTGCTGGCGCCGGTCCCCGCGGCGGCCGTCGACCCGGTGCCCTCCCGCCGGCGCCGGGAGACCCGGTCCGCCGGCCGCGCCGGCCCGCCGCCCTCGGCGCCCCGGCGCGGGAACGGCCGGACGGTCGCCCGGGTGACCGGTCACCCGCCGTCGTCCGCCCCGGGCCGGGGACGTCGTCCCGAGGAGCCGGCGCCCACCCCGGACGCGCGCCGCGGCGGCGCGGAGCGGCAGACTGTCGACCGCCGGCAGAACCCCGGTGACCGCCCGACCGTCCGCAGCCGGCCCGCGTCTGCTGCGGGTCCCGCCCTGCGCGAGGGGCTCCGCGACCGTCCCTGGTCCGGGGAACCGCCCGCTGCCCGGGTCCGGCCCGTCCAGCGGTCCCGCCCCTCGAGAACCGAACGGCCAGGACACCCGCAGTGACCTCTCCCCAGCCCGACGCCGGCGACGACGTCCCGGGCGTGCCCACGTCCGGTGCCGCACCGGTGCGTGTCGTCCTCGCCGGTGGCGGCACCGGCGGCCACATCGAGCCGATGCTCGCCCTCGCCGACGCCCTCACCCGCCGCACCGGTGCCGCGGAGGCGGCTCCGCGGGTCACCTGCCTGGGCACCGCCCGCGGCATGGAGACCCGGCTGGTGCCGGCCCGCGGCTACGACCTGCGGCTCATCCCGCCGGTGCCGCTGCCGCGCAGGCCGACGCCGGACCTGCTGCGCGTCCCGGGCCGGCTGCGGCGGGCCGTCGCCGAGACGCGGGAGCTGCTCACCGAGCTCGATGCCGACGTGGTCGTCGGCTTCGGCGGGTACGTGGCCCTGCCCGCCTACCTGGCCGCCCGCCGGGCCGGCGTCCCGATCGTGGTGCACGAGCAGAACGCGCTGCCGGGGCTGGCCAACCGGATCGGCGCCCGGCTCGCCGCCCGGGTGGCGGTCACCGTGCCGAGCACGCCGCTGCACGGTGCCGAGCACGTCGGGATGCCGCTGCGGACGGCGATCAGCGGGCTGGACCGGGCCGCCCGGCGCGCCGAGGCGCGGGCCGCGTTCGGGCTGGACCCCGACCGCCCGACCCTGCTGGTGTTCGGGGGCTCGCAGGGCGCCGCGTCGCTGAACCGGGCCGCGGTCGCCGCGGCCGATGCGCTGACCGCCGCCGGGGTGCAGGTTCTGCACGCCCGGGGGCCGAAGAACACCGAGGTGTCGGTGCCCGCGCGCCCGGCCGGGGCGGCTCCCTACGTCGTCGTCGACTACCTGGAGCGGATGGACCTGGCCTACGCCGCAGCGGACCTGGCGCTGTGCCGCGCCGGTGCGGTCACCGTCGCCGAGCTGTCCGCGGTCGGGTTGCCGGCCGCGTTCGTGCCCCTGCCGATCGGCAACGGCGAGCAGCGGCTCAACGCGCTGCCCGTGGTCGAGGCCGGTGGCGCGGTGCTGGTCGCCGACGCCGACCTGTCGCCGTCCTGGATCGAGAGCGAGCTGGTCCCGTTGCTCACCGACCCGCAGGCGCTGTCCGCGCTCGCCGAGCGCGCGGCCGCCGCGGGCACCCCGGACGCCGACGAGCGGCTGGCCGACCTCGTGCTGCAGGTCGCCGGCCGGGAGGTGGGCGACCGATGAGCGCTGCTGACGTCGCCGCCTGGCGCGGCCCCATCCCGTCGCTGGCCGAGCTCGGGCCGGTGCACTTCATCGGCATCGGTGGCGCCGGGATGAGCGGCATCGCCCGGATCATGCTCGCTCGCGGCGTGCCGGTGTCCGGCAGTGACCGGCGGGACTCACCGGCGCTGCGCGCGCTGGACGCCCTCGGTGCGCGGATCGAGGTCGGGCACGCCGCCGAGCACCTGGGTGAGGCCACGACCGTGGTCGTCTCCACCGCGATCCGCGACGAGAACGCCGAGCTGGTGGCCGCGCGGGACCGCGGGCTGCGCGTGCTGCCGCGGGCGGTGGCGCTGGCGGCGGTGATGGCCGGTCGGCGCAGCGTCGCGGTGGCGGGCACGCACGGGAAGACCTCGACGACCTCGATGCTGACCGTCGCCGTCCAGGCCTGTGGCGTCGACCCCTCCTTCGCCATCGGCGGCACGCTGAACGAGTCCGGCTCCAACGCCCACGCCGGTCAGGGCGACGTATTCCTCGCCGAGGCCGACGAGAGCGACCGGTCCTTCCTGCTGCTGGCGCCGCGCGGAGGCATCGTCACCAACGTCGAGGCCGACCACCTGGACAACTACGGCGACCTGGCCGCCGTCGAGGCGGCGTTCGACACCTTCGCCCGCACGGTGCCCGGCGACGGCTTCCTGGTGCTGTGTGCCGACGACCCCGGGGCCGCCCGGCTGGCCACGGTCGGCGCCGCCGCCCGGGTGCGCACCTACGGCCAGTCGGCCGGTGCGGACCTGCGCCTCGTCGACCTGGAGGTGGGCCCGGACGGCACCCGGTACACCGCCGTCCTCGACGGCCAGGAGATCGGCGCGGTGCACATCCGGTTGCCCGGCGTGCACATGGCGCTCAACAGCGCGGCCGCGCTCCTCGCCGGCCTCGAGCTGGAGCTGCCGGTCGCCGGGCTGGTCAACGGACTGGGCCGGTTCGGCGGAGTGCACCGGCGCTTCGAGCTCAAGGGCACCGTCGCCGGGGTCCGCGTGTACGACGACTACGCCCACCACCCCACCGAGGTGGCCGCCCAGCTCCGTGCCGCCCGCGCGGTGGTGGGGGAGGGGCGCCTGCTGGTGCTCTTCCAGCCGCATCTCTACAGCCGGACGGCGGAGTTCGCCACCGGCTTCGGCGAGGCGCTGGGCCTGGCCGACGAGGTCGTGGTCATGGAGGTCTACGGCGCCCGGGAGGACCCGGTGCCCGGGGTCACCGGTGCGCTGGTCGCCGACGCGGTGCCGCTGCCCGCCGAGCAGGTCGCCTTCGAGCCGTCCTGGTCGGCGGCCGCCGGTGCGATGGCCGCCCGGGCACGCCCGGGTGACCTGGTGGTGACCATGGGCGCCGGCGACGTGTCGATGGTCGGACCCGAGGTGCTGGTGGCGCTGGCGCCGCCGCCGGAGCTGTCGGACGCGGTGGAGGACGGGCCGGAGCCACCACGGTGAGCCGTACGGGGTCGACGACCCGCGACCGGTCCCGCAGACCGCGCCGCGGCGCCACCCCGGCGGGAGCTGCCGCACCGGTCACCTCGCTGCGCGCCCGACGCGGCCGGTCCCGCCGCACCGGGACGCCCCGCCGCCGGCTGCTCGTGCTGGCGGTCGGGCTGGCCCTCGTGGTGGCGCTGGCGGCCTGGGTCCTGCTGGCCAGCCCGTTGCTGGCGGTGCGCACCGTGCGGGTCGACGGGGCCGTCGCGCTGTCGGACGCCCAGGTCGTCTCCGTCGCCGGGATCGAGGAGGGCACCCCGTTGGTGCGGGTGGACACCGAGGCGGCGACCGCCCGGGTGGCGCAGTTGCCGCAGGTCGACTCGGTGGAGGTGACCCGCGGCTGGCCGGGGACGGTGGTGGTCACGCTGGCGGAGCGGGTCCCGGTCGCCGTCGTGGAGCAGGGCGGCACCCGGGGCCTGGTCGATGCCCGGGGCGTCGTGTTCGACACGATCACCGGCGACGCCCCGCGCGGGGTCGTCCCGCTCGACGTGCGCGAGCCCGGCCCGGACGACGCGGCCACCACCGCCGCGCTGGGTGCGCTCGTCGCGCTGCCGGACGCCGTGCGCAGCCAGGTGACCGGGGTGTCCGCGCGCACCGCCGACGACGTCACGCTGACCCTGACCGACGGTCGGTCGGTGCGGTGGGGGAGTGCCGAGCGCACCGACCGCAAGGCCGAGGTGCTGGGTGCGCTGCTGGACCAGATCGACGAGGGCACCCTCGACCCGGCCGACACCCTCGACGTCAGCACCCCCGACGCGGTCGTCCTGCGCTGAGGGCCGGTGCCGCGGGGCGCGCGACACGCCCGGCCAGGAAAAAGGTCCGCGAGTCCTCCGTCCCGGGCGTGCCGACGGAGTCGGGAGATGTCTAGAGGAGAACTGGAGACGCTGACCAGGCGGGTCGTCACGTCTGGTGAGTGCAAAGTGACGGATGGGTCGAGAGATCCTCGTGAGAATCCGCCCGACGGACACGCCGAGCCGAGGAGGGTGCTTGCTGCCCCGGATGGGCACACCTAACTTCGTCCTCACAACGACTCAGTTGACATAACTATAAGGCTTAACCTAAGGATGAGGGTCCAGTTGGGGAGCGCGGCATGACACCTCCGCACAACTACCTAGCGGTCATCAAGGTCGTCGGCATCGGCGGCGGCGGGGTGAACGCGGTCAATCGCATGATCGAGGTCGGCCTCAAGGGGGTCGAGTTCATCGCCATCAACACCGACGCGCAGGCGCTGCTGATGAGCGACGCCGACGTCAAGCTCGACGTCGGTCGTGAGCTCACCCGCGGTCTGGGCGCCGGCGCGCAGCCCGACGTCGGCCGGCAGGCCGCCGAGGACCACCGCGAGGAGATCGAAGAGGTGCTCAAGGGCGCCGACATGGTCTTCGTGACCGCCGGCGAGGGCGGTGGCACCGGCACCGGTGGCGCGCCGGTCGTCGCCTCGATCGCCCGCAAGCTCGGTGCGCTCACGATCGGCGTGGTCACCCGCCCGTTCTCCTTCGAGGGGAAGCGGCGGGCGGTCCAGGCCGAGTCGGGCATCGAGGAGCTGCGCAACGAGTGCGACACGCTCATCGTGATCCCGAACGACCGGCTGCTGCAGCTGGGCGACCGGAACGTCAGCGTGATGGACGCCTTCCGCACCGCCGACCAGGTGCTGCTCTCCGGTGTCCAGGGCATCACCGACCTGATCACCACCCCGGGTCTGATCAACCTGGACTTCGCCGACGTCAAGTCGGTCATGTCCGGGGCAGGGTCGGCGCTGATGGGGATCGGCAGCGCCCGCGGCGACAACCGCGCGCTGCTGGCCGCCGAGCAGGCGATCGCGTCACCCCTGCTGGAGGCCTCGATGGAGGGCGCCCACGGCGTCCTGCTGTCGATCTCCGGTGGGTCGGACCTGGGGCTGTTCGAGATCAACGAGGCTGCCTCGCTGGTCTCCGACGCCGCGCACCCCGACGCCAACATCATCTTCGGCGCCGTCATCGACGACGCCCTCGGTGACGAGGTGCGGGTCACCGTGATCGCGGCCGGGTTCGACGGTGGCAAGCCCGGCACCCGCAAGGACGCCGGCAGCACGCCGCTGGCGACCTCGGCCCCGGCTGCTCCGGCCCCACCGGTCAGTGCTCCGCCGGCGGCCCGTCCGTCGGTGCCGGCGCAGACCGGCGAGCGGCCGGCCGGCCCGGCCCCGGCTCAGGCTGCACCGGCGCAGGCACCGGCGGCACCCGTGACCTCCTCGCCGTCGGCGCCGCGACCGGGTCAGCCCGGCAGTGCGCCGCAGGGCGGCGGGATCACCGTGCCTCCGCTGCCGCCGATCGCCGGGCAGTCCGGCGGCACCCGCCGGCCGCTCGCGACCGACGACTTCGAGGAAGAGCTCGACATCCCCGAGTTCCTGCGCAGCCAGTGAAAGGACCCTCTTTCCCCCCACCCCTCGCAGGCTCGGGGCGGGACCCTGGAAGAGGGCCGTTCCAGCGGGTCACCACGCTCGCAGCGGGACCCTGCACGGGGGCCGTTCCCATGGGATGCCCACGTGATTGACAGCGCGGCCGCTCTGCCGGCGGTGCGGCCCCGACGGGTCGTCACCGACCGGCGGGGCGGCCGTTCTGCTGCGCCGTACGACTCCTTCAACCTGGGTGTCCACGTCGGTGACGACCCGGACGCCGTGGCCGCCAACCGGGCCCGGCTGGCCGGCGAGCTCGGTGTGCCCGGCGACCGGCTGCTCTGGATGACCCAGGTGCACGGCACCGGCGTCGCGATCGTCGAGGACGCCGAGGAGAACCCGGTGGCCGACGTCGACGCGCTGGTGACCGCCACCCCCGGGCTGGTGCTCTGCGTGCTGGTCGCCGACTGCGTGCCGGTGCTGCTGGCCGACCCCGTCGCCGGGGTGGTCGCCGCGGTGCACGCCGGCCGGGAGGGCGTGCGCACCGGTGTCGTCCCGGCCACGCTGGCGGCGATGACCCGGCTGGGCTCCCGCCCCGGCGACGTGGAAGCGCTGCTGGGCCCGGCCGTCTGCGGCCTGGACTACGAGGTCCCGGCGCAGATGCAGGCCGACGTCGCCCAGGTCGCCCCGGCCAGTGCGGTCCGCACCCGGCGCGGCACGCCGGGGCTGGACCTGCGGGCCGGGCTGGCCGAGGTGCTCCGCCGAGCCGGGGTCGGGCAGGTCGTGCACGACCCGCGCTGCACCGTCGAGGACCCCCGGCTGTTCAGCCACCGCCGCGACGGCGTGACCGGCCGCCAGGCGGGCGTCGTCTGGCTCGGTTGAGCCGACGGACCCCGCTCTCCACGCAGGCCCGGGCCGGGCCACGGGACCGGACCGGACGGCGGGCTCGGGTCCAGGGGGAGGATCAGGGCATGACGTCCCTTGCTGACAACCTGCGCGACGTCCGCGCCCGGATCGACGACGCCGCCCGGGCGGCCGGTCGCGACCCGGCCGAGGTCCGCCTGCTGGCGGTCAGCAAGACGTGGTCGGCCGAGGACGTCCGGGCCCTCGCCGCACTGGGGCAACGGCACTTCGCCGAGAACCGCGTGCAGGAGCTGATCGGCAAGGCGGCGGCCCTGGCCGCCGACCCCGCCGTCCCCGAGCTGCACTGGCATCTGGTCGGGCAGCTGCAACGGAACAAGGTCGGCCCGGTCGCCCGGCTCGGGGCCACGGTGCACTCGGTCGACCGGGCCCCGCTCGTGGCGGCGCTGGCCCGCGCCGCCGAACGCGAGCAGCGGGTCCTGGACGTCTACGTCCAGGTCGACCTGGGCGGCCCGGAGGGCGAGCTCGGCAGCCGGGGCGGCGCCGCGCCTGCCGACGTCCCCGGCCTCGCCGACGCGATCGCAGCGGCGCCGGAGCTGCGCCTGCGCGGACTGATGGCGGTGGCCCCGCGGGACGAGGAGCCCGGCCCGGCGTTCGAGCGGTTGGCCGGGCTGTCCACCCGGCTGCGCGCCGATCATCCTGGTGCCACGGAGACATCGGCAGGCATGAGCGGCGACCTGGAGGCTGCTGTGACAGCTGGGGCCACCGTGGTGCGTGTCGGTACCGCGTTGTTCGGCACGCGCCCCCTAACCTCCGACGCAGGGCAGTGACGCACCACCCGTGCGCCCTGCCGAGTCACACCAGCACCACCTGAACCACCCAGCAACCTGTTGCAGCGCGGGGCGTCCAGCGCCGACGAGACCAGAGGGAGACGTCCGATGGCCGGAGCGATGCGGAGGATGGGGGTCTACCTCGGCCTCGTCGAGGACGACGACACCCGCGGTGGGTACGACCGTTACGCCGCGCGTCAGAGCGACTACGACCGGGACGACCGGGGCTACGACCACGGGTACGACCGTTACGCCGCCGACGACGCCGACCCCGTGGCCGAGGAGTCCCGCTACGGCTACGGCAGCGGATACGGCGGTGGCTACGACACCGAGTACGCCGGGGTACGCCTCGCCGACGAGCCGGTCGAGGAGCGCGCCCCCGAGCCCGAGGTCTCACTGGGACGGCGTCCGGCCACCCCCCGGACGATCGGACTGGCGGGCGCCCCGTCGAGCGGCAGCACCGCGGCGCGCCTCGCCGGCGGCGGGCTGTCCGCCGCCGGGAGCATGGGCGCCGGCTCCTCGGGCCGCAGCCGGATCTCCTCCGGCGGCTCCGGAGCCGCAGCCGGCCTGGCCATGAGCGAGCCCGTGGCGCCCGTCCCCGAGCCCGTCCCGGCCCCGGCCCCCGCGCCGGCGCCGTCCCCGCAGAACTACCGCATCACCACGGTGCACCCGGCCTCCTACAACGAGGCCCGCACCATCGGGGAGCGCTTCCGGGACGGCATGCCGGTGATCATGAACCTGACCGACATGGAGCACGCCGACGCGAAGCGGCTCGTCGACTTCGCCATCGGTCTGACGTTCGGTCTGCACGGTAGTATCGAGCGCGTCACGGCCAAGGTCTTCCTGCTCAGTCCGCAGGACGTCGACGTGACGGCTGAGGACAAGGCCCGCATCCGTGAGGGCGGGTTCTTCAGCCAGTCCTGACCCCGCGCACCTCACGCCCCGGCGCGAGCTGCTCCCGAACGAGCGAGGACCGTGCCTCTCCTTCTGCAGATCGTCTCGTCGATCCTGCTCGTCTTCCTGATCCTCCTGTTCGCCCGGTTCGTCGTGGACTGGGTAATGGTGCTCGCCCGCAGCTGGCGCCCGCAGGGTCTGGTCGCCGCGGGGCTCGAGGTCGTCTACGCCGCGACCGACCCGCCGCTCAAGGCGGTGCGCAAGGTCATCCCGCCGTTGAACCTCGGGTCCATCCGGCTGGACCTGGGGTTTATGGTGCTGCTGATCGGCGTGATCCTCCTGCGCAGCATCCTGAGCAGCATGGCCTACTCCTTCGCATGATCCGTCGTACCGTGCCCCAGCGGGGTGTGGACCCGATGCGGTTCGCCGCCGATCCGGACCCGTTCCCGTTCCTCCCGCCCGACCTGAGGTGAGCCGCATGCCACTGACTCCCGCCGACGTGCACAACGTCGTCTTCAAGAAGCCGCCGATCGGCAAGCGCGGCTACGACGAGGACGAGGTCGATGCGTTCCTCGACGTGGTCGAGGCCGAGCTGGCCCGGCTCATCGAGGAGAACAACGACCTGCGCGGCGCCGGTGCCAGTGGCTCCGGTGCGCGGGAGGAGCGGCCCGAGCCGGCGCCGATGACCGTCTCGGCCCCGCCGCCCCCGCCGACCCAGGCGCCCGCGGCGCAGGTGCGCGAGGACGACGCGATCCGCGCCTCCCGGATGCTGGCGCTGGCCACGGAGACGGCCGAGCGGCACGTCAACGAGGCCAAGGCCCAGGCCGACCAGATGGTCGGCACCGCCAAGAGCAGCAGCGACCGGATGATGTCCGAGGCGCGGGCGAAGAGCGAGCAGATGGTCGGTGAGGCCAAGAGCCGCGCCGACGCCATGCTGGGCGACGCCCGCACCCGTGCGGACACGATGGAGCGGGAGGCCCGCGCCAAGGCCACCGCCCTCGCCCAGGACGCCGAGCGCAAGCACGTGGAGGCGATGGGCTCCCTGGAGGAGAAGCGGGCCAGTCTCGAGCGCAAGGTCGACGAGCTGCGCACCTTCGAGCGGGAGTACCGCACCCGGCTGCGCTCCTACCTGGAGTCGCACCTGCGCGACCTGGACAGCCGCGGTTCGGCCGAGCCGGCGTCCAACAGCCGGCAGAGCCAGCACGTCAGCGCCTGATCAAGGACCACCCTCAGCACGACAGAGCCCCGCCGGACCCGGTCCGGCGGGGCTCTGTGCTGTCCGGGCCGGCCGGGCCCCGGGTCGTGGGGCCCGGCCGGGCGTCAGCTCGCCGGGGTGATCCAGACCCGGGCGCCCGCCGGGCCCTCGAGGCCGTCGCCGTCCCCGGTCTGCTGGGCGTGCACGGCGGTGGCCAGCACCTCCGCGGACAGCTGGGCGGCGTGCTCGGTGAGCGCCTGGGCGATCGCACCCTCGCCCGTCCACCGGACCTCGATCCGGTCGCTGACCGCCAGCCCGCTGGACTTGCGGGCGTCCTGAACCAGCCGCACGACCTCGCGCACCAGCCCGGCCCGCTCCAGCTCCGGGGTGAGGGTCAGGTCGAGCGCGACGGTGAGCCCACCGCCCGAGGCCACCGTCCACCCCTCGCGCGGCGTCTCGGTGATCACCAGGTCGCCCTCGACGAGCGGCACCTGCGCCCCGTCGACCGGCACGGTCGCCGTCCCGGCCCGGTAGGCGGCGACCAGCTCGGCCGCGTCTGCGGCGGCGACCGCCGCGGCGACGGCCTGCACCTGCTTGCCCATCCGGCGTCCCACCGCCCGGAAGTCGACCTTCACCGAGACGTCGACCAGCGAGCCGTCGACGGCGGCGAGCTCGGTCAGCTCGGCGACGTTCAGCTCCTCGGCCACCTCGGCGACCAGGTCACGGGGCAGCTGCGACCAGCCGGGTGCGGCGACGAGCGCCCGGGCCAGTGGCTGGCGGGTGCGGGCCTTGCCCGCCGTGCGGGCGGACCGGCCGAGCTCGACCAGGCGACGGACCAGCGCCACCTGGGCCACCAGGGCGTCGTCCCGGGCGTCGGTGTCCACGGCCGGCCAGCTCGCGAGGTGCACCGAGTCCACGGTGTCCGCCGCCCCGGGCACCACGGCGCCACGCCACACCCGCTCGGTCACGAACGGCGTGAACGGCGCCATCAGCCGGGTCAGCCCGTCGAGCACCTCGTGCAAGGTGCCCAGCGCGGCCGGGTCGCCGTCCCAGAACCGGCGCCGGCTGCGCCGGACGTACCAGTTGGACAGGTCGTCGACGAACTCGGCGATCAGCCGCCCGGCGGTCTGGGTGTCGAACTGCTCCAGCGCGTCGGTGACGCCGGCAGTGACCGACGCCAGCTCGGCGAGCGCCCAGCGGTCCAGCAGCGGACGCTCGGCGCGGGGGGGAGCGGGGGTGACCGCCGGGTCCCAGCCGTTGGTCTCGGCGTAGAGGGTGAAGAAGCTGGCGGTGTTCCAGTAGGTCAGCAGGACCTTGCGGACCACCTCGGACAGCGTCTCGTGGCCGACCCGGCGGGCCGACCAGGGCGATCCACCGGCCAGCATGAACCAGCGGACGGCGTCGGCGCCGTGTCGGTCCATCAGCGGCATCGGCTCGAGGATGTTGCCCAGGTGCTTGCTCATCTTCCGGCCGTCCTCGGCCAGGATGTGGCCCAGGCACAGCACGTTCTCGTACGAGCTCTGCTCGAACACCAGCGTGCCGACCGCCATCAGCGTGTAGAACCAGCCGCGGGTCTGGTCGATCGCCTCGGCGATGAACTGCGCCGGGTAGGCCGCCTCGAACTCCGCCTTGTTCCGGTGCGGCGCACCCCACTGGGCGAACGGCATCGACCCGGAGTCGTACCAGGCGTCGATCACCTGCCGGACCCGACGGTAGGTGCCCTCCTCGCCCGGCACCGTGAAGGTCACCTCGTCGATGAACGGCCGGTGCGGGTCCAGGTCGGACAGGTCCCGGCCGGTGCGCTCGGACAGCTCGGCGAGTGACCCGATGACGACCATCCGGGCCGGGTCGGCGTCGTTGCGCCAGATCGGCAGGGGGGTGCCCCAGTACCGGTCACGGGACAGCGCCCAGTCGACGTTGTTGTTCAGCCAGTCGCCGTAGCGGCCCCACTGGATGTTCTCCGGGTGCCAGTTCGTCCGCTCGTTCTGCGCCAGCAGCTGGTCCTTGACCTGGCTGGTGCGGATGTACCAGGACGGCTGCGCGTAGTACATCAGCGGCGTGTGGCAGCGCCAGCAGTGCGGGTAGCTGTGCTCGTACCGCAGCTCCCGGTACAGCACGCCCCGGTCCTGCAGGTCCTGCACCAGGGTCGGGTCGGCGGCCTTGAAGAAGTGGCCACCGACCAACGGCACGTCGGCGGTGAAGTGGCCGGTCGCGTCGATCGGGTTGACCACCGGCAGGCCGTAGGACCGGCAGACGGTGAAGTCGTCGGCGCCGAAGGCGGGGGACTGGTGCACCAGCCCGGTGCCGTCCTCGGTGGTGACGTACTCGGCCAGGACGACGAAGTGCGCGTCCGCCTCGGGGAAGTCGACCAGCTCGAACGGCCGCTGGTAGTGCACCCGCTCCCAGTCCCGGCCGGTGGTGCGGGCCAGCACCTTCGCGTTCTCGCCGAGCGCGGCGGTCAGCAGCGGCTCGGCCACGACGAAGGTCCCGTCGTCGGTGCGGGCCACCACGTAGGTGACGTCGGGGTGCACGGCGACCGCGGTGTTGGACGGCAGCGTCCACGGCGTCGTCGTCCAGATCAGCAGGTCGGCCTTCCCCGCCCACTCGCCGCTGGTGACCGGGAGCCGGACGTAGACCGAGGGGTCGGTCAGCGTCTCGTAGCCCTGGGCCACCTCGTGGTCGCTGAGCCCGGTGCCGCAGCGCGGGCAGTACGGGGCGACCCGGTGGTCCTCGACGAGCAGGCCCTTGTCGAACACCTGCTGCAGCGACCACCAGACGCTCTCGATGTAGCTGGCGTCCATGGTCCGGTAGGCGGTCGACATGTCGACCCAGTAGCCCATCCGCTGGGTCAGCTCGGCGAAGGCGCCGACGTGCCGCTCCACCGACTCCCGGCAGCGGGCGTTGAACTCGGCGATGCCGTAGCGCTCGATGTCCGGCTTGCCGGCGAAGCCGAGCTCCTGCTCCACCGCGATCTCCACCGGCAGGCCGTGGCAGTCCCAGCCCGCACGCCGGGGGACGGAGTAGCCCTGCATCGTCTTGAACCGGGGGAAGACGTCCTTGAACGCCCGCGCCTCGATGTGGTGGGTGCCGGGGCGGCCGTTGGCCGTCGGCGGGCCTTCGTAGAAGACCCACTGCGGCCGGTCGGCGGAGCCTTCCAGCGATCGGGCGAAGACCTTGTCGGCCTCCCACTGCTCGAGGACCTCGTGTTCGAGGGCCGGCAGGTCGACCTGCGGGGGGAGGGCCTGGAACGGGCCGGAGGGAGCACTCACGCAGCCCATCATCCCCGACCCCGCCACCCCCTTCGCGCAGCCGCCGGTCCACGGCGCGCACACCCCCGGGACGGCGGTACGGGAGACTGCCCCCATGGGGGCCCGCGGATGAACACGACGGTCACCATCGCGTTGGCCGTCGGCGCCCTCGTCGTCCTCCTCGCCGCCGTCGCGCTGCGGCTCGCCGACCGGATCGGGCTCCCCTCGCTGCTGCTCTACCTGGCGTTCGGGGTGGCACTGGGGGAGAGCGGTCTCGGCATCGAGTTCTCCGACGTCGGCCTCACCCAGACCCTCGGCGTCGCCGCGCTCGTGGTGATCCTGGCCGAGGGTGGGCTGACGACCCGCTGGTCCGACGTCCGCCGGGCAGTGGGCCCGGGCATCGCGCTCGCCACCGTCGGCGTGGTGGTGAGCATCGCCGTCGTCTCCTCGATCGCTGTCTGGCTGCTCGACTTCGACTGGCTCTTCGCGCTGCTGCTGGGGGCGGTGGTCACCTCCACCGACGCGGCCGCGGTCTTCTCCACCCTGCGCCGGATCCCGCTGCCCCGGCGGATGGTCGCCGCGCTGGAGCTGGAGTCCGGGCTGAACGACGCCCCGGTCATCCTGCTCGTCCTGGTGCTCAGCGAGCAGCTCACCGGCGGGGCCAGTTCGGTCTGGTACCTCGTCGTGGCCGAGGTGCTCGGGGAGCTGGCCGGCGGGACGGCGATCGGCGTCGGGATCGGGTTCGGCGGGGCCTGGCTGCTGCGGCGGGCCGCCCTGCCGCTGGTCGGCTTCTACCCGCTGGCCACCGTGGCGCTGTGCGTGCTGGCGTTCGCCTCCGCCGACCTGGTGCACACCTCCGGCTTCGTCGCCGTCTACCTCTGCGGCCTGGTGCTCGGCAACGCCGCGCTCCCGCACCGGGCCGGCACGATCGGCTTCGCGGAGGGGCTGGCCAGCCTCGCCCAGATCGGCCTGTTCGTGCTGCTGGGGCTGCTGGTGTCCCCGGCCCGGCTGCCCGACGCCCTGCTGCCGGCGCTGCTCGTGGGCGGCGCGCTGCTGCTGGTCGCCCGCCCGGTCTCGGTCCTGCTGAGCGTCGTCTGGTTCCGCATCCCGATCGCCCAGCAGCTGTTCATCTCCTGGGCCGGGCTGCGCGGCGCCGTGCCCATCGTGCTCGCGACGTTCCCCATCGCCGCGCAGGTGCCCGGCGCCACCCGGGTCTTCGACACGGTGTTCGTGCTCGTCGTCGTCTTCACCGTGGTGCAGGGCTGGTCACTGCCGGCGGTCGCCCGGCTGCTGCGACTGGCCACCCCGGTCACGCCGCGCGACATCGACGTCGAGTCCGCTCCGCTCGACGAGCTGGGCGCGGAGCTGATGCAGCTGCGGGTGCCGGAGACGTCCCGGCTGCACGGCGTCTACCTGCCCGAGCTCCGGCTGCCCGAGGACGCCGCCGTGGTCCTCGTCGTCCGCGACGGCAAGCCGTTCGTCCCCGACCGGTCCACCCGGCTGATGCACGGCGACCAGGCGCTCCTGGTGTCCGCGCGCGGCTCCCGCCAGGAGGCCGAGCGGCGGCTGCGCGCCGTCAGCCGGGCGGGCCGGCTCGCCACCTGGCGCGGGGAGAGCGGCCAGCCCAGCGAGACTGATTGATCTGTCGGCCTCCGGCCGACACCGCGGCCAGGATTCGTGCCCCGGTCATGTTGAGCCGCTGGGAGCTGTGCCGTCGGGAGCCTCCGGCCCCGCGACGGCACAGCTCAGCGGCCCTACGGGCCGCACGGACCCGCTTCGGCTTGCGGTCGAGCGCCCCGATCGGGAGCCCTCCGGGCTCCGCGATCGGGGCGCTCAGCCCTGGAGTTCCAGGGTCTTGGTCGTGTCGGCGCGGACCTCGGCCAGCAGCGCCGGCTCCTGGGACAGCTTGTGGCCGTAGGAGGGGATGGCCTCCTGCAGCAGCGGACGCCAGGTGTCCATCCGCTCCGGGAAGCAGCGCTCCAGCAGCGTGAGCATCGCCGACGTCGCGGTGGAGGCACCGGGGGAGGCGCCCAGCAGACCGGCGATCGACCCCTCGGCCCCCACGATCAGCTCGGTGCCGAACTGCAGCACCCCGCGGCCGGTCGTCGCGTCCTGCTTGATGACCTGCACCCGCTGGCCGGCGGTGATGAGCTCCCAGTCGTCCTGCTCGGCGGTCGGCACGAACTCCTCCAGCGCGCGGAACCGCGCACTGGTCGACTGCAGGACCTGGCCGACCAGGTACTTGGTGAGCGGGATGTTGGCGATCCCGGCGCCGAGCATGGAGCCCAGGTTGCCGCTGCGCACCGACTTCGGCAGGTCCCACATCGAGCCGGCCTTGAGGAACTTGGGGGAGAAGCCGGCGTAGGGGCCGAACAGCAGCGCCTGCTCACCGTCGATCAGCCGCAGGTCCAGGTGCGGAACCGACATCGGCGGTGCGCCGACCTTCGCCTGGCCGTAGACCTTGGCCTGGTGCTGACCGACCAGCTCCGGGGAGCGGGTGCGCAGGAACTGGCCGCTGACCGGGAACCCGCCGAAGCCACGGATCTCCGGGATGCCGGAGCCCTGCAGCAGCGGGAGCGCGCCGCCGCCGGCCCCGACGAAGAGGAAGCGGGTGCGCACGGTGCGGCTGCGGCCGGAGCCGGAGCGGACGGTGACCGCCCAGCGCCCGTCGGATTCGCGGCGCACCTTGCGGACCCGGGTGGAGGTGTGCAGCTCGACGCCGCGGCTGACGGCGGCGTCGAGCAGCAGCCGGGTCAGCGCCCCGAAGTTGACGTCGGTGCCGGCCAGCGACCGGGTCGCGGCGGCGACCTCCCCGGCCGGCCGGCCGGCCATCATCAGCGGGACCCACGAGGCGAGCACGTCGCGGTCGTCGGTGTACTCCATCTCGGCGAACAGCGGCTCGGCGGCCAGCGCGTCGTACCGGGTGCGCATGTACTGGCGCCCGGCCTCGCCGGTGACGAAGCTGACGTGCGGCACCGAGGTGATGAACCGCTTCGGGGAGTCGGTGAGGCCGGAGCGGACCAGGTGCGACCAGAACTGCCGGGACACCTGGAACTGCTCGTTGATGCCGACGGCCTTGGCGGAGTCGACGTGCCCGTCGGGTGCGGCGGGGGTGTAGTTCAGCTCGCACAGGGCCGAGTGGCCGGTGCCGGCGTTGTTCCACGCGTCGGAGCTCTCACCGGCGACCTGGTCGGCGGACTCGAAGACCGCGACGGTCCAGTCCGGCGCCACGACGCCCAGGAGCGCGGAGAGCGTCGCGCTCATGATGCCGCCGCCGACGAGGACTACATCGGGGTTCGAGGAACCATCCGTGGTCAAGATCTGCCTCCGTGACTGAGTGCGTACCGGCCCATCGTCGTCCGCGTCGGCGGACGACACGTCCGGAACCCGGGCGTCCCCCCGAAGTGAGGGGATGAGATGCATCACAGGCGCACCCGCCCCAGGGTCCTCCGCGCCGCCTCCGCGCGCAGCGCCGGCCCGGATGACGCGTCGGGCCGACGGGGACCGATCCTGCCCTTCGGCGTGGGCGCCCGGGACCGGGGGCACCGCAGCGGACTGCCGGGGCGGGCCCAGCCGGCCGCTATCGTCGTCGGGGACGTGGTCACCGGGGCCGCCAGCGGGGAGGACGGCGATGGCCGAGCAGCCCGACTCCTCGACCGGCGCGACCCCGGCGGCTGTCCCCGGGCCGCGTGGGCGTTCCCGGGCACGCCTGCTCCTGGCCCTGGCCGTCGTCGTCCTCGCGCTGGACCTGGCCACCAAGCTCGTCGTCGTGGCCACGCTGTCCGACCGGGAGCCGCTGCGGCTGCTCGGTGGGGCGCTGTACCTCACCGAGGCGCGCAACACCGGTGCGGCCTTCTCCTTCGCCGAGGGAGCCACGGTGGTGTTCAGCCTGATCGCGCTGGCCGTGGTCGTGGTGATCGTGCGCAGCGCGCGGCGGATGTACTCGACCGCGTGGGCGGTCACCCTGGGCCTGGTGCTCGGTGGTGCCCTGGGCAACCTGATCGACCGGGTCTTCCGTGACCCGGGGTTCCTGCAGGGCGGCGTCGTCGACTTCATCTCGGTGTTCGACCCCTACGGTCGGGTGTTCCCGATCTTCAACGTCGCCGACTCCGCGATCGTCTGCGGCGGCGTGCTCGGTGTGCTGCTCGCCTTCCGGGGCCTCGAGTTCGACGGCAGCCGGAGCAGCGACCGGCCGGACGCCGTCGCCGGCTGAGCGGGGGTCGGCCCGGCGGCGGCCGGGCAAGCTGCCCCACCCGTCACAATGGTGCGGTGACCAGCAGTCCCGGCCAGGCCTCCTCCTCCGGCGGGCGACCCGGTGAACACCGGTCGCTGCCCGTGCCCGACGGGCTCGAGGGCCAGCGGGTCGACCAGGCCCTGGTGCGGCTCTTCGGGGTCACCCGCGCCGTCGCCGCCGAGCTGGCCGACGGTGGCGCCGTGGTCGTCGACGGCCGCGCCCGGGGCAAGGGCGACCGGCTGACCGCGGGCAGCTGGCTGGAGGTGGAGCTGCCGCCGCCGCCGGGTGAGCCGGCCGCACCGGTGCCGGTCTCGGGTCTCGGGATCGTCCACGACGACGACGACGTCGTGGTCATCGACAAGCCGGTCGGGGTGGCCGCGCACGGCAGCCCCGGTTGGACGGGGCCCACCGTCACCGGCGGACTGGCCGCGGCGGGCTACCGGATCTCCACCAGCGGTGCAGCCGAGCGGCAGGGCATCGTGCACCGCCTGGACGCCGCGACCACCGGCCTCATGGTCGTGGCCAAGAGCGAGCGGGCGTACACCCTGCTCAAGGCGGCGTTCAAGGAACGGACCGTCGACAAGGGCTACCAGGCCCTGGTGCAGGGGCACCCCGATCCGTCCAAGGGCACGATCGACGCCCCGATCGACCGGCACCCCAAGCACGACTGGCGGTTCGCGGTGGTGACCGGCGGCCGCCCGTCGGTCACCCACTACGAGGTGGCGGAGGCGTTCCCGGCGGCCAGCCTCGTCGACGTCCACCTGGAGACCGGGCGCACCCACCAGATCCGCGTGCACTTCTCCGCCCTGCGCCACCCGTGCGTCGGGGACATGACCTACGGCGCCGACCCGACCCTGGCCGCCCGGCTCGGCGTGGAGCGGCAGTGGCTGCACGCGGTGCGGCTCGGGTTCGCCCACCCGGCCGACGGGCGCTGGGTCGAGTTCAGCAGCGACCACCCGGCCGACCTGGCCGGCGCCCTGGCGATCCTGCGCGCCGAGAACTGAGGCGTCCGACCGGTGTCCGGAGCCCCCGACCTCCCTGCTGCTCTCGCCGACTTCGGCGCCGCGCAGCTGGCGGCGGTGATCATCGCCGTCTACCTGGTCGTGGGGGAGCCGTTCGTCGGGTACGTGCTGCACCGGCGGTTCGAGGGCCGGCTGCGCACCGACCCGGCCGCGCGCCGCTCCTTCTACCGCCGGCTGCTGGTGCTCGAGTGGGGCCTGGCGCTGGTCGCCCTCGTGGTCTGGCTCGCCGCCCCGGAAGTGAGCGCGGCCGAGGTGGGCCTGCGCTGGCCGACGGGCTGGCCGGGAGTGGGCACCTGGCTGGCCGTCGTCGTGCTCGGGCTGCTCGTCCTGCTGACCACCCGGGCGCTGCGCAGCGGCGCCGTGGCCGGGCCGCCGCCGGAGACGCTGCGCCGCACCCGCCCCGGCGAGGCCCGGCACGCCGAGCCCCCCGGGCACTCGACGCTCGCGCTGCTCCCGCGCAGCCGCTCTGAGCGTCGGCTCTTCGCCCTGGTCGGCGTCACGGCGGGGGTGTGCGAGGAGTGGCTCTACCGCGGCTTCTTCCTCGCCGTGGTGGCCGCACTGGCCCCTGGGCTCCCCGCACTGGTGCTGGTCCTGGTGGCCGCTCTCGCGTTCGGCGCGGCGCACGCGTACCAGGGGCCGGCCGGGGTGGTGACCACCGGCGTCCTCGGGGGCGTGCTGGCCGGGGTCTACCTGGACACCGGGTCGCTGCTGCTGCCGGTGCTGCTGCACGCCGCGATCGACCTGCGGTTCCTCTTCGTGCCCTCCTCCGCGTTGCCGTCCGCCGAGACCCCGGAGCGGGCGTGACGGAGTGGTCCGGATCGCCGAGACACGTCCTGTCGGACCCTCGGCGTAGGACTCCGGAGGTGCGAGGATCGACAGCACCGGTCCCCGTTCGAGAGCACCACCGAGCGACACCGCTGAACGGCCTTCCCCGCCGGTCATGAGAACGACCACGTCGGTCCTTGCCGCCCCGCCTGGCAGGGCCGACGCGACCCGTGAGGAGCACCCCGCACCGTGAGCAGCACCCCGTCCTCAGAGAACTTCGTGCACCTGCACGTGCACACCGAGTACTCGATGCTCGACGGGGCGGCCAAGCTCGGTGAGGTCACCAAGGCCGCGGCCGACGAGGGCATGCCGGCGCTGGCGATGACCGACCACGGCAACGTCTTCGGCGCCTACGACTTCTACAAGACCGCCAAGGCCGCCGGCGTGAAGCCGATCATCGGCATGGAGGGCTACTACACGCCCGGCTCGCGCTTCGACCGCGCCCCGTTCGACTTCGGCGACAAGCTGATCGACGAGGAGGGCGACGGTGGGTCCAACCGCGGCAAGGCCGCCTACACGCACATGACCCTCCTGGCCAAGACCACCGAGGGCATGCACAACCTGTTCCGGCTCTCTTCGCTGGCCAGCCTGGAGGGGCAGTACCGCAAGCCCCGGTTCGACCGCGACCTGCTGGAGAAGTACGGCAAGGGCCTGATCGCCACCACCGGGTGTCCCTCCGGCGAGGTCAACATGTGGCTGCGCGCGGGCAAGGTCGACCGAGCCCGGCAGGCCGCCGCCGACTTCCAGGACATCTTCGGCAAGGAGAACTTCTACGCCGAGGTCATGGACCACGGGCTGTCGATCGAGAAGAAGACCAAGCCCGCCCTGCTGGAGATCGCCAAGGAGCTCGGCATCCCGCTGCTGGGCACCAACGACCTGCACTACACGCACCGCGAGGACGCCGCCGCCCACGACGCCCTGCTGTGCATCCAGACCGGCTCGCGGCTCAACGAGCCCAACCGCTTCAAGTTCAACGGCGACGGCTACTACCTGAAGTCGGCCGCGGAGATGCGTGCGCTGTTCTCCGAGCACCCCGAGGCCTGCGACAACACGCTGCTGATCGCCGAGCAGTGCGAGGTGACCTTCACCGAGGGCGCCGACCTGATGCCCCGGTTCCCGCTCCCCGAGGGCGAGGACGAGACCTCCTGGTTCATCAAGGAGGTCGAGGCCGGGCTGCACAAGCGCTACCCGGCCGGCATCCCCGACCACGTGCGCAAGCAGGCCGACTACGAGGTCGGGATCATCACCCAGATGGGCTTCCCGGGGTACTTCCTCGTGGTCGCCGACTTCATCAACTGGGCCAAGGACAACGGCATCCGGGTCGGTCCGGGCCGTGGCTCGGCCGCTGGGTCGATGGCCGCCTTCGCCATGGGCATCACCGACCTCGACCCGCTGCAGCACGGGCTGATCTTCGAGCGGTTCCTCAACCCCGAGCGCGTCTCCATGCCCGACGTCGACATCGACTTCGACGACCGCCGCCGCGGTGAGGTGATCCGCTACGTCTCGGAGAAGTACGGCGAGGAGCGGGTCAGCCAGATCGTCACCTACGGCACGATCAAGGCCAAGGCCGCGATCAAGGACGCCGCCCGGGTGCTCGACCGGCCCTACTCGGTGGGCGACGAGCTGACCAAGCTGATGCCCCCCGGCGTCATGGGCAAGGACATCCCGCTGTCGGGCATCTTCGACCCCAAGCACGAGCGCTACCGGGAGGCCGGGGAGTTCCGGGCCCGCTACGAGTCCGACCCGGGCGCGGCCGAGGTCATCGACCAGGCCCGCAAGCTGGAGGGGCTGAAGCGGCAGTGGGGCGTGCACGCCGCAGGCGTCATCATCGGCCGGTACCCGCTGATCGACAGCGTGCCGATCATGCGCCGGGAGGCCGACGGCGCGGTGATCACGCAGTTCGACTACCCGACCTGCGAGACCCTCGGCCTGCTCAAGATGGACTTCCTGGGCCTGCGCAACCTGACCGTCATCGACGACGCGCTGCGCAACATCGTGATCAACGGCAAGGCCCCGGTCGACCTCGACGAGATCAGCAAGGACCTCACCGACAAGAAGACCTACGAGCTGCTCGGTCGCGGCGACACCCTGGGGGTCTTCCAGTTCGACGGCGGCCCGATGCGGTCGCTGCTGCGGCTGATGCGCCCGGACAACTTCGAGGACATCTCCGCCGTCGGCGCGCTCTACCGGCCGGGCCCGATGGGCGCGAACTCGCACACCAACTACGCGCTGCGCAAGAACGGCCAGCAGGAGATCACCCCGATCCACCCGGAGCTGGCCGAACCGCTCGAGGAGATCCTCGGTCAGACCTACGGCCTGATCGTGTACCAGGAGCAGGTCATGGCGATCGCGCAGAAGGTCGCCGGGTACTCCCTCGGCAAGGCCGACTTGCTGCGCCGCGCGATGGGCAAGAAGAAGAAGTCGGTGCTGGACGCCGAGTACGTCGGCTTCGAGGCCGGGATGAAGGCCAACGGCTACTCCGCCGCCGCGGTCAAGACGCTCTGGGACATCCTGGTCCCCTTCGCCGACTACGCCTTCAACAAGGCGCACTCGGCGGCCTACGGCCTGGTCTCCTACTGGACCGCCTACCTCAAGGCCAACTACCCGGCCGAGTACATGGCCGGGCTGCTCACCAGCGTCGGCGACGACAAGGACCGCCGGCCGGTGTACCTGGCCGAGTGCCGCCGGATGGGCATCAAGGTCCTCCCGCCGGACGTCAACGAGTCCTCCTGGGACTTCACCGCCGTCGGCAACGACATCCGCTTCGGCATGGCCTCGGTGCGCAACGTCGGGACCAACGTCGTCGACTCGATCGTGCGGGCGCGGGAGGAGAAGGGGGCGTTCAAGGACTTCGCCGACTTCATGCGCAAGATCGACACGGTGGCCTGCAACAAGAAGGTCATCGAGTCCCTGGCCAAGGCCGGGGCCTTCGACTCCATGGGCCACTCCCGGCAGGGCATCGCCGCGATCCACGCCAACGCCGTCGACCAGGCGATGGGCGTGAAGCGCAAGGAGGCCGAGGGCCAGTTCGACCTGTTCGGCAGCTTCGGCGAGACCGCCGAGGACCCGTTCGGCTCCTCGCTGGACATCGCGATCCCCACCGCCGACTGGTCCAAGTCGGAGAAGCTCGTCTTCGAGCGGGACATGCTCGGCCTCTACGTCTCCGACCACCCGCTGCACGGGGTGGAACACGTGCTCACCTCGCACGCCGACACCGCGCTGGCCGAGATCCTCTCCGGCGGGGTCGAGGACGGCGCGAACGTCACGATCGCCGGCATCCTCACCGCCGTCGGGCCGCGCACCAACAAGCAGGGTGCACCGTGGGCCATCGCCACCATCGAGGACCTCGAGGCCGGGCTGGAGGTGCTGTTCTTCCCGAAGACCTGGGCGCAGGTCCAGGACAAGGTGGTCCGCGACCAGATCGTGGTGGTCAAGGGCCGGATCAGCCGTCGGGACGACACGCCTTCGCTGTTCGCCTCCGAGGTGTACATCCCGGAGGTCACCGACGGCCCGCGCGGGCCGGTGCTGGTCTCGATGCCGGCGGCCCGCTGCACCCCGCCGGTGGTGGAGCGGCTCCGCGAGGTCCTGGGCAGCCACCCGGGCACCACCGAGGTACAGCTCAAGCTGCTCAACGGCGGCCGCGAGACGGTCCTGCGGCTGGACCAGGGGCTGCGGGTCCAGCCCAGCACCGCGCTGATGGGCGACATCAAGGCACTGCTGGGCCCCACCAGCGTCGCCCTCCTGTGAAGAGGGACCCCGTCCTCCTCGGGACGGGGCCGGCGGTGGGCCCCCGCAGAGGTGGGCTGGGTCGGGCTGTGGGAGCGCGCACAGCCGGGCCAGCGACACTGGACCGGTGACCGATCCCCGCACCGCCGGGCCGGCGCCGGGTGGACCGGCCGGTCCCGGCTCCCCGCCGGTGTCCCGGCTCGCGCCACCCCCGCCGGGCTGGGCGCCCCAGCAGCCGGCGAGCCGGGCCGGGTGGGGGCCCGGCCTGCGCGGGAGTCGCGCCGACCTACGGGCCGGGCTGGTCACCGTCCTGGCGTTGACGCTCGCCGGACTGGGGGCCGGTGCACTGTGGGCCTGGCTGGCCCCGCGGGTCGACTACCGGGTCACCGAGAGCCAGCTCGAGCCGGTGGCCGGGGTGCCGAGCGCCGAGGTGTTCGCGGCCGACGACGGCGTCTACGTCCTCGTGCTGGCCGGGCTGGGGCTGGTGGCCGGGCTCCTGGTGTGGCTGGTGCGCAGCCGTCGCGGGGTGCCCGCTCTGGTCGGCCTGGCCACCGGGATGGTCGGTGCCGGTGTCGTCGCCTGGCAGCTGGGGGAGTGGCTGGGGGCCGGGCCCACCGAGACGGAGCTGACCGAGGTCGGGACGACGGTCACCACCGGCGTCGACCTCGCCGCGACCGCGGCGCTGGCCGTCGGCCCCTTCGTCGCCGTCCTCACCTACCTGGTGGCCACTGCACTCACGCCGGACGACGACCTCGGTCGCCCCGACGACGGCGCCCCGCGACCCGAGCACCAGCTGCCGCTCCGCCCGCCGCTCCCGCCGGTGCCCCCGGCAGCCCCCCGCCGCCCCTGAGGCGCCCGTGCAGGGTCCCTCCGCGAGCGTGCGAGCGGTGGGGGCAGAAGGGGGTCCTTCGTCAGTTCGGGGTCAGGGGGGTGGCGAACTGGCGCAGCGGAACCGGGACCGCCCCGAGGGTCCGCAGCAGGGTGAGCTCCCGGCGCAGCATCCGGGACTCCATGGCCAGGCGGCGGCGCGTCGCGGACTCGGCCAGCAGCGCCTGCCGGTCCTCGGTGGTCAGCAGGGCCACCGAGGCCACCAGGTAGGACAGCCCGCGTGCGTCGTCGCTGACCTCGCGCAGCAGGGCCGCGGTGTCGGCGATCCCGGCCGGGGCGGCGTCGTCCTCGGGCACCAGGTCGTCGGAGGTCAGTGCGTCCAGCACCTCGTCGGGCAGCCCGTCGCCGCCGCCCTGGCGGATGGCGACGTCGGCGACGTACCGGGCGAACAGGTCGCGGACGTTCCCGGCCAACAGCTCCAGCGAGCCGCGGGCCACCTCGGTCACGACGTCGTCGGGCTCGAGCCCGCGGGCGGTGTCCACGCCGACCAGCCCCTCGGCGTCCCCAGCGGCCTCCTCGGCCGCCTCCTCCTCGTCGAGCCACTCGACGACCGCGCGCAGGTACGTCGGCGGGGCGCCGGCGCCGGTCTCCCCGCCGCCGGTGGGAACCGCGTGCTCGTCCAGGTCGGCGGGTGCCAGGACCTCGAGCAGCCGGAAGCGCTCATCGCCCACGGCCACCACCTGGTACCCGCCGTCGGACTGGGGTGCGACGACGCGCAGCACCGCGGTGCAGCCCACGTCGAACAGCGCCTCGGCCGGCGCAACGCGTTCCACCTCCCAGCCCTGGCGGATCGCCACGACCCCGAACCGGCGCGGTGTCCCCTCCGGGAGCGCGGAGAGGTCGGCGACGAGCTGGCGGTACCGGGGCTCGAAGATCTGCAGCGGCAGGACGACGCCGGGGAAGAGCGGGGTCTCCAGGGGGAACAGCGGGATGACCTCGCGGTCTCCGGTCCCGTCCTCGCCCACGCCCACGCCGGGAGCCTACGGGCAGCGGGGCCGGTGCACCCGCCGTCTACCGTGGGGTGTTCTCCCGTCGTACCCGGAGGTGCTCCGTGCTGTCCCGCATCGACCTGCGTGGTCCTGCTCTGCCCGGGCCGCGTGAGCTCGCCCAGTTGCTGCCGCGCGCCGGCGTCGACATCGACTCGGTGCTGGACGTCGTCCGGCCCATCTGCGAGGACGTGCGGGCGCGCGGCGCCGAGGCGGTCCGGGAGATCACCGCGCGGCTGGACGGCGTCGACGTCCCGGACATGGCCGTGCCGCAGGCCGCGCTGGACGACGCGCTGGCCACCGTCGACCCCGCGGTGCGCGCTGCCCTGGAGGAGTCGATCCGCCGGGTGCGGATCGTGCACGCCGACCAGCGCCGGACCGACGTCACCACCGACGTGGTGCGCGGCGGCACCGTCACCGAGCGCTGGGTACCGGTGCGCCGGGTCGGGCTGTACGTGCCCGGCGGGCTGGCCCCGCTGCTGAGCTCGGTGGTCATGAACGTCGTCCCGGCGCAGCTGGCCGGGGTCACCTCGATCGCGGTGGCCAGCCCGCCGCAGCGGGACAACGGCGGCCTGCCCGACCCCGGCGTGCTCGCGGCGTGCGCCCTGCTGGGCGTCACCGAGGTGTACGCGGTCGGCGGGGCCCAGGCGATCGCCGTCTTCGGCTACGGCGCCGGCTCCTGCGCGCCGGTCGACCTGGTCACCGGGCCGGGCAACGTCTACACGACCGCGGCGAAGCGGCTGCTGCGTGGCCTCATCGGCATCGACTCCGAGGCCGGCCCGACCGAGGTCGCCGTCCTGGCCGACGACACCGCTGACCCGGTGCACGTCGCCGCCGACCTGATCAGCCAGGCCGAGCACGACCCGCTGGCCGGTGCGGTGCTGGTCACCACCAGCGAGGAGCTCGCCGACGCCGTCGGTGAGCTGCTGCCCGGCCAGGTGGCGGCGACCAAGCACAGCGACCGGATCACCACCGCGCTCGGGGGCACCCAGTCGGGCATCGTGCTGGTCGACGACCTGGACGCCGGGCTGGCCGTGGTCGACGCCTACGCCGCCGAGCACCTGGAGATCCAGACCCGGGACGCCCGCGAGGTGGCCATGCGGGTGCGCAACGCCGGCGCGGTCTTCGTCGGCCCGTGGGCCCCGGTCTCCCTCGGTGACTACGCGGCCGGCTCCAACCACGTGCTGCCCACCGGCGGCTGCGCCCGGCACTCCAGCGGGCTCAGCGTCCAGACGTTCCTCCGTGGCATCCACGTGGTCGAGTACGACGAGCAGGCCCTCGCCGAGGTCGCCGGGCACATCGACGCCCTGGCCAACGCGGAGGACCTGCCGGCGCACGCCGCGGCGGTGCGGGCCCGGCAGCAGTCGCCGTCCCGGTCGTGACGGCGATGGAGGCGCTGCCGCTGCGGCCGGAGCTGCGGGGCCGGTCGCCCTACGGCGCGCCGCAGCCGCCGGCCGAGCACCGGCTCAACACCAACGAGAACCCGCACCCGCTGCCCCCGGCCCTGCTGGCGGAACTCCAGGTGGCCCTGGCCGAGGCGGCCACCGGCCTCAACCGCTACCCGGACCGGGACGCCACGGCGTTACGGGCCGACCTGGCCGGCTACCTGACCCGCACCAGCGGCGAGCAGGTCGACCCGGCACAGGTGTGGGCGGCCAACGGCTCCAACGAGGTGCTGCAGCAGGTGCTGCAGACCTTCGGCGGTGCGGGCCGGACGGCGCTGGGCTTCACCCCGTCCTACTCGATGCACCCGATCCTCAGCGCGGGCACCGGCACCGCCTGGGTCGACGGGCACCGCCGCGCCGACTTCACCATCGACCCGGCGGCCGCCGCCGCCCAGGTGCGCGAGGTACGGCCGGACGTCGTCTTCGTGACCAGCCCGAACAACCCGACCGGGACCGCGGTGGAGCTGGACACCATCGCGGCGCTCTACGAGGTGACCGAGGGAGTGCTGGTCGTGGACGAGGCCTACACCGAGTTCGCCCGCACCGGCACGGTCTCGGCGCTGTCGCTGCTGCCGGGGCGCCCGCGGCTGATCGTCAGCCGCACGATGAGCAAGGCGTTCGGCATGGCGGGGCTGCGGCTGGGCTACCTGGCCGCCGACGCAGGCGTGGTCGACGCGCTGCAGCTCGTCCGGCTGCCGTACCACCTCAGCTCGCTGACCCAGGCCGCGGCGCGGGCCGCGCTGGCGCACACCGAGCAGCTGCTGGCCACGGTCGCCCTGGTCAAGGCCGAGCGCGACCGGATCGTCGCCGCGCTGCCCGGCATGGGGCTGACCAGCGTGCCCAGCGACGCCAACTTCGTGCTGTTCGGGCACTTCACCGACTCCGCCGCGGCCTGGCAGGCGCTGCTGGACCGCGGGGTGCTCGTGCGCGACGTCGGCCTGCCCGGCTGGCTGCGGGTCACCGCCGGCACCACCGAGGAGACCGATGCGTTCCTCACCGCGCTGGGTGAGGTCGCACCGGCGCACCGCAGCTCTCTGGGAGGATCGCCGGCATGAACCGCACTGCACGGGTCGAGCGCACGACCAAGGAGACCAAGCTCGTGGTCGAGGTCGACCTCGACGGCACGGGGGCGGCCGACGTCGCAACCGGGGTCGGCTTCTACGACCACATGCTCACCGCGCTGTCCAAGCACAGCGGCATCGACCTGACCGTGCACGCCGATGGCGACCTGCACATCGACGCCCACCACACGGTCGAGGACGTCGCCATCGCACTCGGCCAGGCCTTCGCCGAGGCGCTCGGCGACAAGCGCGGCATCACCCGCTACGGCGACGCCACCATCCCGATGGACGAGGTGCTGGTGCAGGCCGCCGTCGACCTCTCCGGCCGGCCGTACTTCGTGCACGCCGAACCCGAGAACATGACGCCGATGATCGGGCCCGACTACCCGACCAGCCTCACCAAGCACGTGCTGGAGTCCTTCGCGTTCAACGCCCGGATCAGCCTGCACGTGCGGGTGCTCTACGCCGGCCGGGACGCCCACCACATCGTCGAGGGCCAGTTCAAGGCCCTGGCCCGCGCGCTGCGCACCGCCGTGGCGCTCGACCCGCGGGTCACCGACGTGCCCTCGACCAAGGGCGCTCTGTGAGCTCGTGAGCTTCGGCGTCGCGCTCATGGTCGTCGGCGGGTTCCTGCTCGGCGGCGCGTACAGCATCTTCCGCGCCGACTCCGACACCGACGGGCGCACCGGGGTGCAGGTGGCATTCGCGGTCATCCTGCTGGTCGCCGCGCTGCTGGCGACGGCGGCCGGCGTCCTGCGCCTGGTCTGACCAGCCCGTTACGTCGAACGCAGCGGTTTCACGAGCATGGCCGGCGCCGATGAGTCCCGCTTCCTCGAGTTGGTGCTCGCCAACCCGACGGTGAGCGCGGTGCTGGAACGAGCGCCCGCGCTGGGTCTGCCGGATGCGTGGCTGACCGCCGGTGTGTTGTTCCAGTCGGTCTGGAACGGCCTGACCGGACGCGTCCCCGCTGCCGGCATCCGGGACGCCGACTTCTTCTACTTCGACCCGGACACCTCCTGGGCCGCTGAAGACGCCGTCATCCGTCGCGGCGCGGAGCTGTTCGGCGACCTGCCGATCCCGGTGGAGATGCGCAACGAGGCACGGGTGCACCTCTGGTACGCCGACCGCTTCGGCGCCCCGACCCCGGCACCCTTCCGCGACTGCCGGGACGCGATCGATGCGTTCGCCGCGGTGTGCTGCAGCGTCGGTGTCTCCGTCGGCGGGGACGGTGAGCTGCGGGTCTACGCCCCATACGGCTACGACGACCTGTTCGGGATGGTGGTCCGGCCGAATCCGGGGCTGGCTCCGCAGTCGGTGTACGAGGCGAAGGCGGCCCGCTGGCTGACGGAGTGGCCACAGCTCACAGTGCTGCCCTGGAACACCACGGGGCCGCGCGGAGCTGATGGGTAGCGTGGCAGCTGTGAAGAAGGTCGTCGTCCTCGACTACGGGTCGGGCAACCTGCGCTCGGCCGAACGTGCACTGACCCGGGTGGGCGCTGACGTGACCGTGTCCGCCGACCCGGAGGTCGCGCTGGAGGCCGACGGTCTCGTCGTGCCCGGGGTGGGCGCCTACGCCGCCTGCATGGACGGGCTGCGGGCCGTCGACGGGCCCAAGGTCATCGGGCGCCGTCTCGCCGGTGGTCGTCCGGTGCTCGGCATCTGCGTGGGCATGCAGATCCTGTTCGAGCGGGGCGTCGAGCACGGCCAGGACACCGAGGGCTGCGGGGAGTGGCCCGGCGTCGTCGAGCAGCTGCACGCGCCGGTGCTCCCGCACATGGGCTGGAACACCGTCTCCTCGCCGGAGGGCTCGAAGCTCTTCGCCGGCCTGGAGGGGCAGCGCTTCTACTTCGTGCACTCCTACGGGGTGCGGGAGTTCCCGCTCGCCGAGCCCGGCGTCACCGGTCGGCTGACCCCGCCGGCGGTCACCTGGGCCGAGCACGGCGACCGGTTCGTCGCCGGGGTGGAGAACGGGCCGCTGTCGGCGACCCAGTTCCACCCGGAGAAGAGCGGCGACGCCGGCGCCGCACTGCTCACCAACTGGCTCGACACCCTCGACTGAGCGTGGCTTCGGGTGAGCCGCGATTGTGCGCTGATCGTCGGTCCGTCCAGCCCAGACCGACGACGAGCGCACAACGGCGTGCTCAGCTGCGCAGGTAGCTGGCGCCGTTGACGTCGATGATCGTGCCGGTGGAGAACCGGGCGCCGGGGGAGGCCAGCCACAGCACCGCGGAGGCGACCTCGGCGGGGTCGGCGACCCGGCCGTAGGGCGACTGGGCCCGGACGGCGTCCCCGCCGGGGCCGTCGAGCACCTCGCGGGCCATCTCGGTCTGCACGAAGCCGGGGGCCACGGTGCCCACGGAGATGCCGTGCGGTGCCAGCGCGAGCGCCATCGACTGGCCGAAGGCGTTCAGCCCGGCCTTGGACGCGCCGTAGGCCGGGTTGTTCGGCTCGCCCCGGAACGCGCCCCGGCTGGAGACGTTGACCACCGCGCCCCCGCCGGCGGCGATCAGGTGCGGCAGCGCCCGGAATGTCGCGTTGGCCGGGCCGACCAGGTTGACCGCCAGGGTGTGCTGCCAGGCCGCCTGCCACTCGGCGTAGCCGGTCTCCAGCGGCGGGTGCGCGGTGAAGACACCGGCGTTGTTGACCAGCACGTGCAGCGCGCCCAGCGCCTCGGCGGCCTCGTCGACCATCCGGCCCACGGCGGCGGGGTCGGTGAGGTCGGCCTGCACCAGCACGTGCCCGTCGCCGGGCAGCTCGGCGAGCACCTGCTCGGCCCGCTCCCGGGAGCCGCCCAGTGCACCGCCACCCGGTCGCCCTGGGCGGCGAACGCGAGTGCGATCGCGCGGCCGATGCCGCGGGAGGCGCCGGTCACCAGGACGGCGCGCGAGGTCGGGGGCTGCGGGTCCACGGGGGGAGTCAACCAGTCACCAGCTGCCGCGGTGGACGACCTCGTCCACCCCGCGCCGACCGCGGTTGAGCGACGGCGACCGCTTGTCCTCGGTGCCGGGGTAGCCGACGGAGACGCAGCCGATCGGCGTGTACCCGGCCGGCACCCCGAAGGCCTCGCGGAAGGCGGCGATGCGCTCCGGCGGGACGCCGAAGAAGCACGCACCCAGCCCCTCGTCGACCGCGGTGAGCAGCATCAGCAGCGACGCCATCCCGGTGTCGACGTCCCAGTAGGGCACCGGCCAGCGGGCCTCGTCGCGGTCGGTCCAGCCCTTGTCGGACTCCGCGTAGCGCTCCAGGTAGGCGGCCTTGTGCGACAGCGGCACGACCAGCAGCGGCGCGCGGCGCATCCGGGTCAGCCAGCCGTCGGGCGCACCGGGACCGGTGGTCGCGGCCCAGAAGCGGTCGCGCTCCGCCGGCGTCTCCAGCACCAGGAACGCCCAGCCCTGGCTGAACCCGGCCGACGGCGCCCGGATCGCGTGCTCGAGCAGCCGCTCGCGGACCTCGGCGGGCACCGGCCGGTCGGGGTCGTAGTCACGCACCATGCGGCGCCGGCGGACGACGTCGGTGAACTCCATGGGCCCCACCCTGCCGCAGCGGTCCGACAGGTCAGGCCACCCGTCCGAGCCGGGCCAGCAGGCGGGCCTCCCGGTCGGCGTCCGCGGGCACGTCCAGGGCCGGGCGGCAGATGCCCTCCATGTGGAGGGCATCTCCGAAGCCGTCCGCGCCGGCCTCGACCCGGTCCAGCTCCTCGTCGGTGAGGTCGTCCTCGGCGCCGACGGCGCGGGCGACGTCCCAGCGGTGCACGACCATGTCCCACACGTAGAACTGCTCGAAGGCGGCGCCGACCGTGGTGCGCCCGAAGAAGCCGTCGAACTCCCGGGAGGCGACGGCGTCGTCGGACACGGCCTCGGTGACCCGCTGGGCGTGCGCGCGCCAGGCGGCGGCCGGATCGGCGGCCACGTCGGGTGCCTCGCCCAGGTCCACGCCGTGCGTGCTGAGGAACTCCCGCTGCGTCCCGATCACGTGCCCGACGACGTCGGCGGCGGTCCAGCCCTCGCACGGGGACGGGCGCGACCAGCCGGTCGGGGGCACGGTGTCGAGCAGCGCGGTGAGGGGACGGTCGGCTGCCGCGAAGCTCGTGGCGGTGGAGGTCATGCCCGGGAACCTAGGAGCGTGCGGCAGGCTCGGTCTTGATGAAAGCCGACAGCCGGCCCCCGGGCAGCGGGACGACCCCGCAGGACGCCGTCGAGCGCGCCCACCTCAAGGAGCCGGACGACGTCTCGCACGTCATGTACCGGTACCCGGTGGACCCGGAGTTCGACGGGTTGCTGCAGCGGTTCTGGATCCCGGTCTGGTCGGTGCCCGCGGGGCGCGAGGCGCCGCAGCGGGTCCTGCAGTACCCGGTCTCGCTGGTCGTCGTGGCCGCCGACTACGCCCGCTTCTACGGCGTGGTCTCCGGGCTGTCCACCACGACGCTGACCGGCAGCGGGTGGGCGGTCGGGGTGATGTGCGCACCCGCCGCCGGCTCGCTCATCGCCGGCGGGCCGATGAGCGACCACACCGACCGGCACGTCGACGTGGCCGGCGTCCTGGGCCCGGCGGGGGAGACCCTGACCGCCCGGGTCCGCGCCGCGATGGCCCCCGACCCGCACGCCCCGGCCGCGCACTCGGCCGCCATGGCGGCCTTCGGCGCCGCACTGCGACCGCTGCTGCCGGTCGACGCCGACGGCGAGCTGGTCAACCGGGTGGTGGCGTACGTGGAGGGTGACCGCGAGGTCCTCCGCGTCGGCCAGGTCTGCGCGCAGTTCGGCCTCTCCGAGCGGGCCCTGCAGCGGCTGGTCCACCGCCGACTCGGGCTGACCCCGAAGTGGCTGATCCAGCGACGCCGGTTGCAGGAGGCCGCGGAGCGGCTGCGCGCGGGCCCGGCCGACCTCGCGGGGGTGGCCGCGGCGCTCGGCTACGCCGACCAGGCGCACTTCACCCGCGACTTCGCCCGCGTCACCGGCGTCCCACCGGGGCAGTTCGCCGCCCGCTACGGGGCCGGCGGCTCACGCGGGCCCGGGAGCGGCGTCTCCTAGGCTGTGCCCGTGCCGAAGCTCCAGCTGCTCCCTGCCGTCGATGTCGCCGACGGCCTCGCCGTCCGCCTGGTCCAGGGGGAGGCCGGCAGCGAGACCTCCTACGGCGACCCGCTCGAGGCGGCGCTGGCCTGGCAGCGCGACGGCGCCGAGTGGGTGCACCTGGTCGACCTGGACGCCGCCTTCGGGCGGGGCTCCAACCGGGAGCTGCTGGCCCGGGTGGTCGGCTCGCTCGACGTCGACGTCGAGCTCTCCGGTGGCATCCGGGACGACGAGTCGCTGGCGGCCGCGCTGGCCACCGGCTGCCGCCGGGTCAACCTGGGCACCGCCGCGCTGGAGTCCCCGGAGTGGTGCGCGCGGGCGATCGCCGAGCACGGCGACCGGGTCGCCGTCGGCCTGGACGTGCGCGGTACCCGGCTGGCCGCCCGCGGCTGGACCAAGGAGGGCGGCGAGCTGTACGAGACCCTCGCCCGGCTGGACGCCGAGGGGTGCGCCCGCTACGTCGTCACCGACATCACCAAGGACGGCACGCTGCGCGGCCCGAACCTGGAGCTGCTGCGCGAGGTCTGCGCGGCCACCACGCGCCCGGTGGTCGCCTCCGGCGGGGTCAGCTCGCTGGAGGACATCCGCGCGCTGGCCGCACTGACCGAGGTCGGCGTCGAGGGCTCGATCGTCGGCAAGGCGCTGTACGCCGGCCAGTTCACCCTGCCCGAGGCGCTGGCGCTGACCGAAGAACTGGCATGACCGCGCTCCGGCTGGGCTCGGGGGCTCCCTGGGAGGCGGTCGTCGGCTACAGCCGCGTCGTCGTCGCCGGTGACACCGCGTGGGTCAGCGGCACCACCGCGACCGTCGACGGGCAGGTGGTGCACCCCGGTGACGCGGGCGCCCAGACCCGGGTGGCGCTGGAGACGATCACGCGTTCGCTGGCCGACGCCGGGTTCGCCCCGGGCGACGTCGTCCGCACCCGGCTGTACGTCACCGACATCAGCCGCTGGGAGGAGGTCGGGCGGGTGCACGGGGAGTTCTTCCGTGACGTCCGGCCGGCCACCGCGATGGTGCAGGTGGCGGCGCTGATCGACCCGGCGATGCTGGTAGAGATCGAGGCGGACGCGGTGCGGGGTGCGGCATGAGCCTGGCCGTGCGGGTGATCCCCTGCCTGGACGTCGACGCCGGCCGGGTGGTGAAGGGCGTCAACTTCGTCGACCTGGTCGACGCCGGTGACCCGGTGGAGATGGCCCGCGTCTACGACGCCGAGGGTGCCGACGAACTGACCTTCCTGGACATCACCGCCAGTTCCGGTGACCGGGAGACCACCTACGACGTCGTCCGGCGCACGGCGGAGAGCGTGTTCATCCCGCTCACCGTCGGCGGTGGGGTGCGCAGCGTGGCCGACGTCGACCGGCTGCTGCGCAACGGGGCGGACAAGATCGCGGTGAACACCGCGGCGGTCACCCGGCCGGAGCTGATCGCCGAGATCGCCGACCGGTTCGGCAACCAGGTGCTCGTGCTGTCCCTGGACGCGCGCCGCGTCCGGGACGGCGTGCAGACCGACTCCGGTTTCGAGGTCACCACCCACGGTGGCCGGCGCGGCACCGGCCGGGACGCCGTGGAGTGGGTGGTGCAGGCCGCGCAGCTGGGCGTCGGTGAGGTGCTGCTGAACTCGATGGACGCCGACGGGACCCGTGCCGGCTTCGACACCGACCTGATCTCCGCCGTCCGCCGCGAGGTGACCGTGCCGCTGATCGCCAGCGGGGGAGCGGGCGCGGTCGACCACTTCCCGCCGGCCGTGGCGGCCGGCGCCGACGCGGTCCTGGCGGCCAGCGTCTTCCACTTCGGCCAACTGCGGGTCGGCGACGTCAAGCAGGGGCTCGCCGCGGCCGGTGTGCCGATCCGGCAGGAGGCCGACCGCCCGCTGCGCTGAGCCGGCGGCTCGGGGAAGTCAGTCGACGGTGAGGTCCACGCAGGCGACCTCGCGGCGGCCGCTCACCCAGAGCAGCACCTCCAGCGGGGCACCGGTCACCGTGGTCGTCGGCTCACCGTCGCGCAGCCGGCGCTCGCTGCCCGCCGAGCCGTCGGGCACGTCGCTGCGCCGCACCAGCAGGCCGGCCGTCGGCCGCTGCGACGCCTGGCCGCGGGCCAGGACCGGCACGCTCTTCCACAGCTGGTCCTGCACCTGCCGGGGCAGCTCCCGCGGCGCCCATCCCGGCTGTGCCCGCCGCACGTCCTCGTGGTGGATCACCATCTCCGCGGTGTTCATCAGCCGGTCCAGCACCGGCCAGGAGGAGGGCACCCAGGCCGGCGGCCCCGACCGCACCTCGGCGACCAGCCGGTCGTAGTCCTGCCGATCCCGGGCCCGCCCGTGGACCTTGTCCGTCCACCGCGCGAACGGCCCGCCCAGCACGAACCCCGGCATGGCATCGGGGCGACGGTCGCGCACGACCAGGTGGGCGGCCATGTCCTGGGTCGCCCAGCCCTCGCAGCAGGTGGGCCGATCGGGCCCCAGCTGCTCCAGCAGGTCGGCCAGCGCGGCCCGCTCCGACTGCGACACGGGCACGGCGGAGGTCGGCACGAGCTGAGGTTATCGCCGTTCCGGCACCGACGGCCCGCCGACGAGACCGGCTCGTGACCGACACCCCGGACCCGCCCTCCCCGGCCGCCGCGAGGCTCCCGGCAATTCCGTTAGGGGGCCTAAGGAACGCGAGTACGCTGACCGCACCGACCGCCCGACCCCCTGGAGGATCCCTGTGCCGCGCCGCAGAGACGCCGTCGTCCGGCGCGGGCTCGCTCACGTACGGCGCGCCGTGCGCGAGCAACCGGGCATCTTCGCGCTGGCCTTCCTGGGCAGCAGCCTCTACGGCGGGATGACGGTCGCCAGTGCCTACGTCATCGGTGGGATCACCACCCGGGTGCTGCTGCCGGCCTTCGACGAGGGGGCCACCACCACGGCCGCGCTGACCCTCGCCGCCCTGGCGATCCTCGTCGTCGCCGTCCTGAAGATCGTCGGCATCATCGGCCGCCGGCTGTTCGCCGGCATGATGGCCTACCGGCTGCAGGCCGACTACCGCCGCCGGGTCACCGGCCAGTACCTCCGGCTGCCGCTGTCCTGGCACCAGCGGCACCCCACCGGCCAGCTGCTGTCCAACGCCAACTCCGACGTCGAGTCGGCCTGGTTCTTCGTCCAGCCGCTGCCCTTCGCCTGCGGCGCGCTGGTGATGGTGGCGATCACCAGCGTCGCGCTCGTGCTCACCGACCCGCTGCTCGCCGTGGTCGGGCTGGTCGTCTTCCCGCTGGTGTTCGTGATGAACGCCGTCTACAGCCAGGTCATGTCGCCCCGGATGGCCCGGGCCCAGCAGCTGCGCGGCGACGTGAGCGCGATCGCCCACGAGAGCTTCGACGCGGCACTGGTCGTCAAGACGCTGGGCCGCGAGGCCAGCGAGACCACCCGCTTCGCGATCAAGGCCGACGAGCTGCGCGACGGGCTGATCGCGGTCGGCCGGGTCCGCGGCCTGTTCGACCCGATGATGGAGGCGCTGCCGAACCTGGGCACCCTGGCGGTCCTGCTGATCGGGGCGCAGCGGGTCGCCGCCGGCGCCGCCGACGCCGGTGACCTGGTCTCCATCGCGTACCTGTTCACCCTGCTCGCACTGCCGATCCGGGCCATCGGCTGGGTGCTGGCCGACCTGCCCCGGGCGATGGCCGGCTTCGACCGGGTCACCCCCGTGCTGGAGGCCACCGGGGAGATCCCGCACGGCCCGGACGCCGCGCCCTCGGGCGAGGAGGGCGCCGTCCTCGTCCTGACCGACGTCGCCTTCCGCCACGGCGGGGCCACCCGCCCGACCCTGGACGGCGTCACCTTCGACGTCGCCGCGGGACGCACGCTCGCCGTCGTCGGCCCCACGGGTGCGGGCAAGTCCACGCTGGCCGGGCTGCTGGCGCGGCTGACCGACCCGGACTCCGGGGCGGTGCTGCTCGACGGGGTCGACCTGCGCACCCTCCGCGAGGGCGAGGTCAGCGACCAGGTGGCGTTCGTGGCCCAGACGACGTTCCTCTTCGACGACACCATCCGCGACAACGTGACCCTGGGCGGGCAGTTCTCCGACGAGCAGGTCCACGAGGCGCTGCGGATCGCCGCCGCCGACGACTTCGTCGCCCGACTGCCCGACGGCCTGGACACCCGGGTCGGGGAGCGCGGCGCGAGCCTCTCCGGTGGGCAGCGGCAGCGGCTGGCGCTGGCCCGCGCCGTCGTCCGCCGGCCCCGGCTGCTCGTCCTCGACGACGCCACCAGCGCCGTCGACCCGTCCGTGGAGGCCCGCATCCTGGACGCGCTGCGCGCCACCGACCGGCCGGCCACCGTCGTCGTGGTCGCCTACCGGCAGGCCACGATCGCGCTGGCCGACGAGGTGCTCTGGCTGGAGGCCGGCCGGCTCGTCGCCCGCGGTACGCACGCCGAGCTGCTCGCGCAGGTGCCCGGCTACGCCCGCCTGGTGCACGCCTACCAACCGCCGGAGCCCGGTCCGGCCGTGCGCGAGCCCGCGGGGGTGCCGGCGTGAGCGAGCAGCCGGTGCTGGCCGCCGACCGCCGGTCGGAGAGCGCCACGGCGACCCTGCGCCGGGGTCTGCGGATGATGCCGGAGTTCCGCCAGGGGCTGCCTGCCACGTTCGCGCTGGCCCTGATCGCCACGGCCGGCCGGGTGGTCGTCCCGATCGCGGTGCAGCAGACCCTGGACCGGGGGCTCGGCGCACCCGGCGGCCCGGACATCGACCTCGTCCGCGACCTGGTCGCGGTCTGCGCGGTCGTCGTGCTGATCACCAGCTTCGCCGTCTACCGGATGAACGTCCGGCTGTTCCGCACGACCGAGACGGCGCTGGCCGGGCTCCGGGTGCGGGCGTTCCGGCACGTGCACGACCTGTCGGTGCTGCACCAGCAGGGCCAGCGGCGGGGGTCGCTGGTCTCCCGGGTGACCAGCGACGTCGACCAGCTGTCGGTGTTCATGCAGTGGGGCGGGGTGCTGGGGCTGGTCAGTCTCGGCCAGCTCGTGGTGGCCACCGTCGTCATGGCGGTCTACTCCTGGCAGCTCACCCTGCTGGTGCTGGTCTGCTTCATCCCGCTGGCCGTGGCGATCAAGTTCTTCGCCCGCCGCCTCGCCGAGGTCTACGGCGTCGTGCGCGAACGGGTCGGCGACGTGCTGGCCGCGGTGGGGGAGTCGGTCGTCGGTGCGCCGACCGTGCGCGCCTACGGCGTCCGCGCCCGGACGGCGGCCCGGCTCGACGGCGCCATCGACCGGCACTACCGCGCCTCGGTGCACGCGCAGAAGGTGACCGCCGGCGTCTACGTCAGCGGGGAGTTCGTCGCCGCCGTCGCCAACGCGGCGGTCGTCGTGGTCGGCGTGCTGCTCGGCATCGCCGGGGACATCAGCGCCGGCACCCTGGTCGCCTTCCTCTTCCTGGTCACGCTGTTCGTCGCGCCGGTGCAGACCGCCAGCGAGGTGCTCAACGAGGCGCAGAACGCCGTCGCCGGGTTCCGCCGGGTCCTCGACGTGCTGGACACCGAGCCCGACGTGCAGGACCCCGTCGACGGCCGGTCGCTGCCGGACGGGCCGCTGGACGTGCGCTTCGACGCCGTCTCCTTCGCCTATGCCGCAGGTGCGGCCAAGGCGTTGGACGGCGTCGACCTGACCATCGCCGCCCGGAGCCGCATCGCGATCGTCGGGGAGACCGGCTCGGGCAAGACGACGTTCGCCAAGCTCGTCACCCGGCTGATGGACCCCACCGGGGGGCGGGTGCTCGTCGGCGGGGTGCCGCTGACGGAGGTGGCCTTCGCCTCGCTGCGCGAGCGGGTGGTGATGGTGCCGCAGGACGGCTTCCTGTTCGAGGCCTCGGTGGCCGACAACGTGCGCTACGGCCGGCCGGGGACGACTGATGCGGAGATCGTGGCCGCCTTCGACGAACTGGGCCTGGGGGACTGGCTGGCGGGGCTTCCCGACGGCGTCGCCACGCCGGTGGGCCAGCGTGGGGAGTCGCTGTCGGCGGGGGAGCGGCAGCTGGTCGCCGTGGCCCGCGCCTACGTGGCCGACCCGGACCTGCTGGTGCTCGACGAGGCGACCAGCGCGGTCGACCCGGCCACCGAGATGCGGCTGACCCGGGCGCTGGACGCGCTGACGAGCGGGCGCACCACGCTGACCATCGCGCACCGGCTGTCCACCGCGGAGCGGGCCGACGAGGTGCTGGTCGTGGACGCCGGCCGGGTGGTCCAGCGCGGCACCCACGCCCAGCTCGTGGACGCCGCCGGGCCCTACGCCCGGCTGCACGCCTCGTGGCGCCGCAGCTCCGGCCGACAGCCCGAACCCGCCGCCTGAGCTGCCGCTCCGGTGCCGGTGGGGCGGGTGGGACGACGATCCCGCCCGCCCGCAGCCCGAGCGGACCGGGACCCGCGCCGAGGCCCTACCGTCCGGCCGTGTCCTCCGAGTCCGCCAGCCGCCGTCCGCCGCTGCCCGCCCTGGTCGCCGTGCTGGGGGCGGTGCTCACCGCGCTGCTGACCGCCTTCTTCAGCGTCATCGCCCTGGCCTTCTCCAACGGGCAGTACGACGGCGGCACCTGGCTGGTGATCGCGACGCCGGTGCTGCTCGCGGCCTGGCTGCTGGCCGGTGTGCTGTTGTTGCTGACCGGCCGTTCCTGGCTGGCGCTCGTCGTGCCTGCCGTCGTCCTGTTCGGCCTGGTCGTCTGGGGCACCATCGCCGCCGGGCTCGGGGCGGACACCGACGGGTTCGTGGTGCTGATGTGGCTGCTGCCCGCCGGCACCGCGGTGCTCGCCGGGCTCCCGGGCGTGCGCCGCTGGGTCACCGCCCGGCGGGGCGCCCGGCTGTCCACAGACCGCGGCTGACCACCCCGTGCGTCGGCGGGCGTCCCGCACGTCCGGAGGGTGCGCCCGCCCCGGCCGAGCGACTCGCACGCGCCGGACCGAGGGCGCGGCGCACTCGGCCGACTAGCGTCCCCGGGGTGGGCAACGACGCTGACGTGATCGTGGTGGGGGCGGGGCTGGCCGGGCTGGTCGCCACCGCCGAGCTGACCGACGCCGGGAAGCGGGTGCTGCTGCTGGACCAGGAGCCGGCCGCCTCCCTCGGCGGCCAGGCGCACTGGTCCTTCGGCGGACTCTTCCTCGTCGACAGCCCCGAGCAGCGCCGGCTGCGGGTGAAGGACTCCCTGGAGCTGGCCCGACAGGACTGGCTGGGCACCGCCGGCTTCGACCGCGAGGAGGACCACTGGCCCCGCCAGTGGGCCGAGGCCTACCTGCAGTTCGCCGCTGGGGAGAAGCGCGCCTGGCTGCGCGCCCAGGGCGTCCGGTTCTTCCCCGTCGTCGGCTGGGCCGAGCGCGGCGGGTACACCGCGACCGGGCACGGCAACTCCGTCCCCCGGTTCCACATCACCTGGGGCACCGGGCCCGGCGTGCTCGCCCCGTTCCTGCGCCGGGTCGCCGACGCCGCCGCCCGCGGGCTGGTCGACGTCCGGCACCGGCACCGGGTCGACGGGCTGGTGGTCACCGGTGGCGCGGTCACCGGGGTGCGCGGGGCGGTCCTGGAGCCCAGCGACGTCGCGCGCGGCGTCGCCAGCTCCCGCACCGAGGTCGGCGAGTTCGAGTACTCGGCGCAGGCCGTCGTCGTCACCTCCGGCGGCATCGGCGGCAACCACGACCTGGTGCGGAAGAACTGGCCGGCGCGGCTGGGCCCGGTGCCGAAGCGGCTGCTCTCCGGCGTGCCGGCGCACGTCGACGGCCGGATGCTGGAGATCGCCCAGGGCGCAGGCGGCCGGGTGGTCAACCCCGACCGGATGTGGCACTACACCGAGGGCATCGCCAACCACTCACCGATCTGGGCCCGGCACGGCATCCGGATCCTGCCCGGCCCGTCGTCGCTGTGGCTGGACGCGACCGGCACCCGGCTGCCGGTGCCGCTGTTCCCCGGCTTCGACACCCTCGGCACGCTGGCGCACATCGGCACGACCGGGCACGAGCACACCTGGTTCCTGCTCACCCAGAAGATCGTGGAGAAGGAGTTCACCCTCTCCGGCTCCGAGCAGAACCCCGACCTGACGGACAAGGACCTCAAGCTGCTGCTCACCCGGGTCCGGTCGGGCGCGGCGGCGCCGGTGCAGAAGTTCCTGGACGACGGCGAGGACTTCGTCGTCGAGCGCACCCTGCCGGAGCTGGTCGCCGGGATGAACCGGCTCACCGGCGACTCCCCGCACGTCGACCTGGCCACCGTGGAGCGCGAGGTCGTCGCCCGCGACCGGGAGATCGCCAACACGTTCACCAAGGACCTCCAGGTGACCGCGATGCGCCAGGCCCGCACCTTCCTCGGCGACAAGCTGATCCGGGTCGCCGCACCGCACCGGCTGCTGGACCCCGATGCGGGGCCGCTGATCGCCGTCCGGCTCAACGTGCTCACCCGCAAGTCCCTCGGCGGCCTGGAGACCGACCTGTCCGGCCGCGTGCTGCGGGCCGACGGGGAACCGTTCCCCGGGCTGTACGCGGCCGGGGAGGTCGCCGGCTTCGGCGGCGGGGGGATGCACGGCTACCGCTCGCTGGAGGGCACCTTCCTCGGCGGCTGCCTGTTCTCCGGCCGGGTGGCCGGACGCGCGCTGGCGGCGGCGCTGTGACCGCACCCGACTGGGACGCCGTCCCCTACACCGGCCCGCCGTCCTACGGCCCGCCCCCGCAGCAACCGGGTCCTGGCCACCCGTCCGGCTACGGGCCGCCGCCGCAGGGATGGGCGGCTCCGCAGCCGTGGACGGCTCCGCAGGAGTGGGCGGCTCCGCAGGGCTGGCCCCCGCCGCCGGGCTGGGTGCCGGTCGGGTGGGGGCCGCCGGGGTGGGGTCCACCGGGAGGCTGGGGCGCTCCGCAGCGCCCGGCCCGGCCCGGGTCGGTCGTCGCCGCCGCCGTGCTGGCCTTCGTCTCCGCGCTGCTGGTGGTGCTCGGCACCATCTACGGCCTGGCGTTCAGCGCGCTGCTCAGCCTCGCCCAGGGGCCGTCGGCCGGCGTCGGCACCGGGACGGCGCTGGCCCAGCTCGCGCTGGTGGCCCTGCTGGTCGTGGGCGGGCTGCGGCAGCTGAACGGCGACCGCCGGTTCCTGCTCGCCGCCTGCGGGCTCCAGCTGGCCCTGAGCCTGTACTGGGTGACGGTGCTCGGCGACCTCTCCGCGCGCACCATCGGCGACGCCCTGGGCTTCGTCCCCGTCCTCTACGTCGTCCTCGCCGGGACGGCGGCCGGCCTGACCTTCCTGCCCGACGCCCGGGCGTGGGGCAAGCGGGCCACACCACCGGCACCGGCGGGGGAGCAGCCGCCCGCAGGAGCGCCCCGGCCCGGGGTCTGACCGGCGCCGGGTCCGGGGCCTGACCGGCCCCCGCGCGCCGGGTGGGACGATCAGCGCATGTCCGCCCCTGCCCCCGACACCGCCCTGGACCCCGCCGTCGCCACGCTGCTGAGCCGCGACCCCGCCGGCCTCGTCGCCGCCGTCGTGCAGCAGCACGACACCGGCGAGGTGCTGATGGTCGCCTGGATGGACGACGAGGCGCTGCACCGCACGCTGACCACCGGCCGGGCCACCTACTGGTCGCGCAGCCGCGGCGAGTACTGGGTGAAGGGGGAGACCTCCGGTCACCGGCAGTGGGTGCGCGACGTACGACTGGACTGTGACGGCGACGCCCTGCTGCTGCTCGTCGACCAGGAGGGCCCGGCCTGCCACACCGGGGCACGCAGCTGCTTCCACCGCCCGCTGCCGGCCACGCCCGGGGCGCCGGCATGAGCCTGCAGCTGGGGCGCACCACTCCGACCCGCGCCGAGTTCGCGCACCTGGACGCGCCCGTCGTCCCGGTCACCCGCCGGCTGCTGGCCGACAGCGAGACCGCGGTGGGCATCTACCGCAAGCTGGCCGGCAACCGGCCGGGCACCGTGCTCCTGGAGTCCGCCGAGCAGGGCAAGCAGTGGTCCCGGTTCAGCTTCGTCGGCGTGCGCAGCGCCGGCGTGCTCACCGAGGCCGACGGGACGACGGCCTGGCTCGGCGACCCGCTGCCCGGGCTCACCGACGACCTGCCCGCCGACCCGCTGGCCGCCGTCCGCACCCTGGCCCGCCGGCTCCGCTCGCCGCGCACGCCCGGCCTCCCGCCGCTGACCGGCGGGCTGGTGGGCTACCTGGGTTACGACGTCGTCCGGCGGCTCGAGCGGCTGCCGCAGACCGCCGTCGACGACCTGGGCATGCCCGAGCTGGCGCTCATGCTCGTCACCGACCTGGCGGTGCTGGACCACAGCGACGGCACCGTGCTGCTCATCGCCAACGTGCTGGGCGGGGCGCCCGGCGGGTACGACGACGCGGTCGCCCGGCTGGACGCGATGGCCGCGGACCTGGCCGAGGCCGCACCACCGGGGGTCGCGACGGTCGAGACCGCCGACGCACCGCCGGTGACCAGCAACATGGGGCCGGGGGAGTACGAGGCCGGCGTCGAGCGGGTGCGCGAGCACGTCCGCGCCGGCGACGTCTTCCAGACCGTGCTCGCCCAGCGCTTCGAGCTGGCCACCGACGTCGACGCCCTGGACCTCTACCGGGTGCTGCGGGCCACCAACCCCTCGCCGTACATGTACCTGCTCCGCTTCGCCGGGCGGCAGTCGCCGTTCGACGTGGTCGGCTCCTCCCCGGAGGCGCTGGTCACCGTGACCGGGAACCGGGCCGTGGTGCACCCCCCGGCCGGCACCCGCCCCCGCGGCGCCACCCCGGAGGACGACGTGCGGCTCACCGAGGAGCTGCTGGCCGACCCCAAGGAGCGCGCCGAGCACGTGATGCTGGTCGACCTGGCCCGCAACGACCTGGGCCGGGTGAGCGAGCCGGGCACCGTCGAGGTCGCCGACTTCATGCGGGTCGAGCGGTACAGCCACGTCATGCACCTGGTCTCCACCGTGGCCGGTCAGGTGACCGCGGACCGGGACGCGCTGGACGTGTTCGACGCGACCTTCCCCGCCGGCACCGTCTCCGGGGCGCCCAAGCCGCGGGCGATGGAGGTCATCGAGTCCCTGGAGCCCACCCGCCGGGCGCTCTACGCCGGCACGGTCGGTTACGTCGACGCCAGCGGTGACATGGACATGGCGATCGCCATCCGCACCGCGGTGCTGCACGACGGCCGCGCCTACGTCCAGGCCGGCGCCGGTGTCGTGGCCGACAGCGACCCGGCCAGCGAGGAGGCGGAGACCCGGCACAAGGCCCGCGCGGTGCTGTCGGCGATCGCCACCGCGGAAGGGCTGCGGGAGCTGCGGTGAGCCACCCCGGGCCCCCGGTCCCGCCTCCGGCCGCCACCCGGGGCCGGCGGGAGCTCACCGTCGCGGTCCTGCTGTGCGCGCTCTCCGGTGGGCTGGCGCTGTCGGCCTCCGGGGAGCCGTGGGCCGACGTCACGGTCGTGCGCGAGCCCCCGCTGCCGCCGACGTCGGAGGTGCTGACCGGCAGCCAGGCCGCGCCGCTGGTCGCCGCGTGCGGGCTGCTGCTGCTCGCCGCCGCGGTCGCGGTCATCGCCGTCCGCGGCGTGGGGCGGGTGGTGATCGGCCTGCTGGTCGCGGTGGCCGGTGGCGTGCTCGGCTGGTCGGGTCTGCGTGCGCTCACCGGTTCGCTGGACCTCGGCGGCGCCGCCGTGACGTCGGGGGTCGGGCTGGAGCAGGCCCAGTTGACCACCGACCCGGTGACCACCTGGCCCGCGGTGGCCCTGGTCGCCGGTGTGCTCGGCGTGCTGGCCGGGGCCCTGGTGGTGCTGCGCGGCCGGGACTGGCCGGGCATGGGGCGTCGCTACGAGCGCACCGAGCATCCGGCGGGGGCGACGGCAGCGCCGGCCCGTCCGGCTCGTCCGGAGACCGACGAGGACCGGCACCAGGCGGCCTGGAAGGCCCTGGACCGCGGCGACGACCCGACCGCGTGAGGACGAGGTCCTCCTCCTCGCCGCGCGGCCCTGCCCCCGGCCCCTCCCACAGGTCGCGGCTCTTGTACCCGGGCCGTCCGGGCGCCGTGCACCGGCCCCCGGAGGGAACCGGACCTGGCCCGTCTCTAGAGTGATCCGCGCGGTCCGAGTGGTGGGGGCCGGTCCGGTGCCACATCCTGAGAGGTCCGAGGAGGGGTCATGAGCGTCCTCGACGAGATCGTCGCCGGTGTCCGGGAGGACGTCGCTGCCCGTCAGGCCACCACCCCGCTGACCGAGGTGCAGGCCGCGGCCCGCGATGCCCGGCCCGCCCTCGACGCCCTCGCCGCCCTCCGGGCCCCGGGCGTCGGCGTCATCGCCGAGGTCAAGCGGCGCAGCCCGAGCAAGGGCGACCTCGCTGCCATCGCCGACCCGGCCGCGCTCGCCGCGCAGTACGCCGCCGGCGGCGCCCGGGTGATCAGCGTGCTGACCGAAGGGCGCCGGTTCGGCGGGTCGCACGCCGACCTGGCCGCCGTCCGGGCCGCCGTCGACGTCCCGGTGCTGAACAAGGACTTCGTGGTCAGCAGCTACCAGGTGCACGAGGCCCGGGCGCACGGGGCCGACCTGGTCCTGCTCATCGTGGCCGCGCTCGACCAGCCGGTGCTCATCGGCCTGCTCGAGCGGATCGAGTCCCTCGGCATGACCGCCCTGGTCGAGGTGCACAGCGAGGGCGAGGCCGACCGTGCGCTCGCCGCAGGTGCCTCGGTGATCGGCGTCAACGCCCGCGACCTGACCACCCTGTCGGTCGATCGCTCCACCTTCGAGCGGATCGCCCCGGGCCTGCCCAGCGAGGTCGTCAAGATCGCCGAGTCCGGGGTGCGCGGCCCACACGACCTGATCAGCTACGCCGGCGCGGGCGCCGACGCAGTGCTGGTCGGGGAGGGCCTGGTCACCGCCGGCGACCCGCGCCAGGCGGTCGCCGACCTGGTCACCGCCGGCTCCCACCCGGCGACCCCGCGCACCACCCGCTAGCCTGCGCGCGCCACACTTGGGGGCATGACCCTCTCCGCGCACGCCCCGGCCCCTGACGTCCCCGACGCCACGGCGTCGGGGGAGTGGCCGGACGCCACGGGGCACTTCGGTGTCTTCGGCGGCCGGTTCGTCCCGGAGGCGCTGATCGCCGCGCTCGACGAGCTGACCGCGGCCTACGAGGCGATGCGGGTCGACCCCGCGTTCCTCGACGAGTTCGCCCGCCTGCAGCGCGACTACACCGGCCGGCCCAGCCCGATCACCGAGGTGCCGAAGTTCGCCGAGCACTGCGGCGGCGCCCGGGTCCTGCTCAAGCGCGAGGACCTCAACCACACCGGCTCACACAAGATCAACAACGTGCTCGGCCAGGCGCTGCTCACCAAGCGGATCGGCAAGACCCGCGTCATCGCCGAGACCGGCGCCGGCCAGCACGGGGTCGCCACCGCCACCGCCGCGGCCCTGATGGGGCTGTCCTGCACCGTCTACATGGGGGAGGAGGACACCCGCCGCCAGGCGCTGAACGTCGCTCGGATGCGGCTGCTGGGCGCTGAGGTGATCCCGGTGACCACCGGCTCCCGCACGCTGAAGGACGCGATCAACGAGGCGTTCCGCGACTGGGTGACCAACGTGGAGACGACGAACTACGTCTTCGGCACCGTCGCCGGCCCGCACCCGTTCCCGATGATGGTGCGGGACTTCCAGCGGGTCATCGGCGACGAGGCGCGCGCCCAGCTGCTCGAGCGGGAGCAGCGGCTGCCCGACGTCGTCCTGGCCTGTGTCGGTGGCGGGTCCAACGCGATCGGCATCTTCACCGCCTTCGTGCCCGACGAGGCCGTCCGGCTGGTCGGCCTGGAGGCCGGTGGGGACGGCGTGGACACCGGCCGGCACGCGGCCACCATCACCGGGGGAGACCCCGGGGTGCTGCACGGCGCGCGCTCCTACCTGCTGCAGGACGACAACGGGCAGACCGTCGAGTCGCACTCCATCTCCGCCGGCCTGGACTACCCGGGCGTCGGCCCGGAGCACGCCTTCCTGCACGACATCGGGCGGGCCGAGTACCGGCCGGTCACCGACGCCGAGGCGATGGAGGCGTTCGCCCTGCTGTGCCGCACCGAGGGGATCATCCCGGCGATCGAGTCGGCGCACGCACTGGCCGGCGCGATGGTGGTCGGCCGCGAGCTCGGTCCGGACGCGCTGCTGCTGGTGAACCTCTCCGGCCGCGGCGACAAGGACGTCGAGACGGCCAGCGCGTGGTTCGACCTCGCCGACCGGACGGCGCCGACCGACTCCGACGAGCGGGCCGTCGAGGCCGGCCGGGGTGGCGAACCGGGGCCGGGTCTGGACACCGACCAGCACGCGACCGAGGGCGCGGTCAGCAACGACCGGGCCGTGGCCGGGCAGGACGCGGGGGAGCAGGCGTGAGCGCGCTGCAGGAGCGCATCGCCGCGGCGCGGTCCGAGGGGCGGGCAGCGCTGATCGCCTACCTGCCGGTCGGCTACCCCGACGTCGACACCTCGATCGCGGCCATGGTCGCAGCGGTCGAGGGTGGGGCGGGCGCCGGCGGGGTGGGTGGGGCTGACATCGTGGAGATCGGCGTGCCCTACTCCGACCCCGGGATGGACGGGCCGGTGATCCAGGAGGCCGTCGACGTCGCGGTCCGGGCCGGGGTCGGCATGGCCGACGTGCTGCGCGCCGTGACCGCGGTCGCCGCTGCAGGTGCCGTGCCGGTGGTGATGAGCTACTGGAACCCGATCGAGCGCTACGGGGTCGACCGGTTCGCCGACGACCTGGCCGCGGCCGGTGGCGCCGGCGCGATCACCCCCGACCTCATCCCCGACGAGGCCGGCGCGTGGCTGGCCGCCAGCGACCGGGTCGGCCTGGACCGGGTGTTCCTGGTCGCGCCGTCGTCCACCGACGCGCGGCTGGCCGCCACCGTCGCCGCCTGCCGCGGCTTCGTCTACGCCGCCTCCACGATGGGCGTCACCGGCAGCCGGGCCACCGTCGGGGACGCCGCGGAACGACTGGTCGCCCGTACCCGTGCCGCCGCCGGTGAGCCGCCGGTGTGCGTCGGCCTGGGGGTCTCCACCGGCGACCAGGCGGCCGAGGTCGCCGGGTTCGCCGACGGGGTGATCGTCGGGTCGGCCTACGTACGGCGGTTGCTCGACGGGCACGGCGCCGACGGCGTGCGTTCACTGTCCGCCGAGCTCGCCGAGGGCGTCCGGCGTGCGAAGGTGCAGGCATGACCCTGCTGGCGGACGCCTCCGTCCTCGCCGCGATCCCCAGCCCCACCCAGGGGGTGTGGGAGATCGGGCCGTTCCCGCTGCGCGCCTACGCGCTGTGCATCATCGCCGGCATCGTGCTGGCCTGCTGGCTGGGTGAGCGCCGCTGGGTGGCCCGCGGCGGCGCCCCCGGCGACGTGCTGGACATCGCCGTCTGGGCGGTGCCCTTCGGCATCGTCGGCGGCCGCATCTACCACGTGATCACCACCCCGCAGCCCTACTTCGGGGAGGACGGCGACCCGCTCCGGGCCTTCGCCATCTGGGAGGGCGGCCTCGGCATCTGGGGCGCGATCGCGCTCGGTGGCGTCGGCGCCTGGATCGGCTGCCGGCGCCGCAGCATCCCGCTGCCGGCCTGGGCCGACGCGATCGCCCCCGGCATCGTGCTCGCCCAGGCGGTGGGCCGGCTCGGCAACTGGTTCAACAACGAGCTCTACGGCAGCGCCACCGACCTCCCGTGGGCGCTGACGATCTACCGCTGGAACGCCTCCGCCGGTCAGGCGATCACCGGTCCCGACGGCGAGCCCGTGGTGCTGGGCACCTTCCACCCCACGTTCCTGTACGAGCTGCTGTGGAACCTCGGTGTCGCGGCGCTGGTGATCTGGGCCGACCGTCGCTTCCGGCTCTCCCACGGGCGGGCCTTCGCGCTGTACGTGGCCGCCTACTGCGCCGGCCGGGTGTGGATCGAGATGCTCCGTATCGACACCGCCGAGCAGTTCCTCGGGCTGCGGCTCAACGTGTTCACCTCGATCATCGTCGGCCTGCTGGCCGTCGCGTACATGATCGTCAACCGCGGTCGGCCGCGAGAGGTCATCACCCGCGGCGCGGAGCGGGCCGGCGAGGGCGTCCCCGCTGCGGCGTCGTCCCCCACCGCGACCAGCGGGGCGGCGGGCGCCACGGCCGCGGGCGCCACGACGCCAGGCGGGCCGGTCGCGGGTGAGGCGGTCACCGACGAGGCCGGCGACGACCGGACCGGAGCCCGGACCGACGAGGGCGGCTCGCCCCGGGCCGGCTGACCCGGCACACTGCCGCACCGGTCGACGTTTCCGCACCTGGAGGAGATCTTCCCGACACCTGGTCGACATGTCGCGCAGGTGTCCCCGCTGTGTACGCTCGACTCCGGCCGACCAGTGATCCTGGGCCGGCCGGCGACGTCGGACCGGGCCAGTGCTGCCCCGCGCACGACCATCCCGCGGCCACCCGCCCCCGCGGGTGCGCGGGTCCTTGAGGCCGGCTCGACGTACCGTGTCCGCCGGCCTCCGCTGCCCCACTCGTCGGACCCCCCGGGGTCCTCCGCGCACCACCCCACCCGCTCTGACCACCCGGCGGGGTCTGCGACCCCCCGCACCAGCGCCGCCCGCCGACCCGGACCTCCGGACGGTGGAGCCGGCGCCGCGGCCAGCCGACGACGGGAGTGACATGTCTGACCTCGCCGCCCCCTCCGCGGGATCGCCGTCCCCGGCCGCAGCCCTGCCGGCCGTGCCCTTCTCCGCGCTCCCGGCCGCCTCCGGGCTCTACGACCCGGCCAACGAGCACGACGCCTGCGGCGTCGCCTTCGTCGCCGACGCCCGGGGCCGCCGCTCCCGCACGATCGTCGCGGCCGGGCTCACCGCGCTGCACAACCTCGACCACCGGGGCGCCGCGGGTTCGGAGCCGAACTCCGGTGACGGGGCCGGCATCCTGACCCAGGTACCCGACGGGCTGCTGCGCGAGAGCGTCGACTTCGACCTGCCGCCGCTGGGGGAGTACGCCGTCGGCATCGCCTTCCTGCCCGCCGACGAGACCGAGCGGGCCTCCGTCGTCGACGCGGTCGCCGGGCTCGCCGCCGAGGAGGGCCTGACCGTCCTGGGCTGGCGGGTGCTGCCGGTCGACCCGGACGCCGCCGACCTCGGGCCCACCGCCCGGCGGGTCATGCCGCACTTCGCCCAGCTCTTCGTCGCCGAGACCATCGGTGCCCGGGCCGACGCCCGCGCCTTCGGTGGTACCGCGGCCCCGCACGGGGTCACCCGGCTGGAGCGGCGGGCCTTCGTGCTCCGCAAGCGGGTCGAGCGCGCAGCCCGGGACGCCGGCACCAGCTGCTACATCGCCTCGCTGTCCTCCCGGACGATCACCTACAAGGGCATGCTGACCACCGACCAGCTGCCGGCGTTCTTCCCCGACCTGACCGACGAGCGGTACGAGTCGGCGATCGCGCTGGTGCACAGCCGGTTCTCCACCAACACCTTCCCCAGTTGGCCGCTGGCGCACCCCTTCCGGTTCATCGCCCACAACGGCGAGATCAACACCATCAAGGGCAACCGGAACCGGATGCGGGCTCGCGAGGCCAAGCTGGAGACCGGGCTGTTCGACGGTCCGGCCGGCCCGGCCAGCGAGCTCGGCCTGGAGCGGATCTTCCCGGTCACCGCCAGCGACTTCAGCGACTCGGCGACCTTCGACGAGGTGCTCGAGCTGCTGCACCTGTCCGGCCGGTCACTTCCGCACGCGGTGCTGATGATGATCCCGGAGGCGTGGGAGAACCACGACGAGATGGACGCGGCCCGCCGCGCCTTCTACCGGTTCCACTCCTCGATCATGGAGCCCTGGGACGGGCCCGCCTGTGTCGCGTTCACCGACGGCAGCCTGATCGGCGCGGTCCTGGACCGCAACGGCCTGCGCCCGGGTCGCTGGTGGCGCACCAAGGACGACCTGGTCGTGCTGGCCAGCGAGGCCGGCGTGCTCGACATCCCGGCCGGCGACGTGGTGGCCAAGGGCCGGCTCCAGCCTGGCCGGATGTTCCTCGTCGACACCGCCGCCGGGCGGATCGTCTCCGACGAGGAGGTCAAGGGCGCCCTGGCCACCGCCGAGCCCTACGACGACTGGCTGCACGCGGGGCAGGTGCACCTCCCGCAGCTGCCCGAGCGGCGTCGTTCCCGGCCCAGCCACGAGTCCGTCGTCCGTCGGCAGCAGCTCTTCGGCTACACCGAGGAGGAGCTGCGCATCCTGGTGCAGCCGATGGCCGCCAGCGGTGCCGAGCCGATCGGTTCGATGGGCACCGACACCCCGATCGCGTCGCTGTCGGACCGCTCGCGCCAGCTCTACGACTACTTCACCCAGCTGTTCGCCCAGGTCACCAACCCGCCGCTGGACGCCATCCGCGAGGAGCTGGTCACCAGCCTGGGGCGCACCTTCGGCCCCGAGCAGAACCTGCTCGACGCCACCCCGGCCTCCTGCCGGCAGCTGTTCCTGCCCTACCCGGTCATCGACAACGACGAGCTGGCCAAGATCCTGCACATCGACGACGACGGCGACCTGCCCGGTTTCGCCGCCGTCCGGATCACCGGCCACTTCGACGTCACCGGTGGGGGCGAGGCGCTGGCCCAGGCGGTCCAGGACCTGCGCACCAAGGTCAGCAAGGCGATCGCCGCCGGCGCGCGGGTCATCGTGCTGTCCGACCGCGACTGCGACGAGAAGCGCGCCCCGATCCCGTCGCTGCTGATGACCGCCGCAGTCCACCACCACCTGGTGCGCGAGCGCACCCGCATGCAGGTCGGCCTGGTCGTGGAGTCCGGCGACTGCCGCGAGGTGCACCACGTCGCGCTGCTGCTGGGCTACGGCGCCGCCGCGGTGAACCCCTACCTGGCGTTCGAGAGCGTCGAGGACCTGATCCGCACCGGCACGCTCACCGGCGTCCAGCCCGCCCAGGCCGTCCGCAACGTGGTCAAGGCCATGGGCAAGGGCGTGCTGAAGGTGATGAGCAAGATGGGCATCAGCACCGTCGGCTCGTACACGATGGCGCAGATCTTCGAGACGGTCGGCCTGTCCAAGGCCGTCGTCGACGAGTACTTCACCGGGACGTCGGCCACGCTGGACGGCGTCGGGCTCGACGTGCTCGCCGAAGAGGTCGTGATGCGGCACCGCCGCGCCTACCCGAGCAACCCGACCGAGACGGCGCACCGGCGGCTGGAGACCGGCGGGGAGTACCAGTGGCGCCGCGAGGGCGAGGTGCACCTGTTCAACCCCGAGACGGTGTTCCTGCTCCAGCACGCCACCCGGTCCCGGCAGTACGACGTCTTCCAGCGCTACACCGACACCGTCGACGGGCTGTCCGCCGAGGCGGCGACGCTGCGCGGCCTGTTCACCCTCAAGACCGGTGACCGGCCCGCCGTCCCGTTGGAGGAGGTGGAGCCGGTCAGCGAGATCGTCAAGCGGTTCCAGACCGGCGCGATGAGCTACGGCTCCATCTCCGCCGAGGCGCACGAGACCCTGGCGATCGCGATGAACCGGCTGGGGGGCCGGTCCAACACCGGTGAGGGTGGCGAGGACCCCGACCGCTTCACCGCCGACCCCAACGGCGACCTGCGCCGCTCCTCGATCAAGCAGGTGGCCAGCGGGCGGTTCGGCGTCACCAGCGAGTACCTGGTCAACGCCGACGACATCCAGATCAAGATGGCCCAGGGCGCCAAGCCCGGTGAGGGCGGTCAGCTGCCGGGCAGCAAGGTCTACCCGTGGGTGGCCCGTACCCGGCACTCCACGCCCGGCGTCGGCCTGATCAGCCCACCGCCGCACCACGACATCTACTCGATCGAGGACCTGAAGCAGCTCATCCACGACCTCAAGAACGCGAACAACGAGGCGCGGGTGCACGTCAAGCTGGTCGCGGAGCACGGGATCGGCACGGTCGCAGCCGGGGTCAGCAAGGCCAAGGCCGACGTCGTCCTGGTCTCCGGCTTCGACGGCGGCACCGGTGCGGCGCCGCTGACCTCGCTCAAGCACGCCGGCATCCCCTGGGAGATCGGCTTGGCCGAGACCCAGCAGACGCTGCTGGCCAACGGGCTGCGCGACCGGATCGTGGTGCAGGTCGACGGGCAGATGAAGACCGGCCGGGACGTCATCGTCGCGGCGCTGCTCGGGGCCGAGGAGTTCGGCTTCGCCACCGCACCGCTGGTGGTCGAGGGCTGCGTGATGATGCGGGTCTGCCACCTGGACACCTGCCCGGTCGGCATCGCCACCCAGAACCCGGAGCTGCGCAAGCGGTTCACCGGCAAGCCCGAGTTCGTGGTGACCTACTTCGAGTTCCTGGCCGAGCAGGTGCGCGGGTACCTCGCCGAGCTGGGCTTCCGCTCCATCGACGAGGCCGTCGGCCATGCCGAGCTGCTCGACGTCGCGCCGGCGATCGACCACTGGAAGGCCTCGGGGCTGGACCTGCGGCCGATCCTGGCCGTGCCGGAGCTGCCCGAGGGCACGCCGCGGCGCAAGGTCCGGGACCAGGACCACGGGCTGGACGTCGCGCTGGACCAGACGCTGATCCAGCTGTGCGAGGGTGCGCTGCTCGACGCCCGCCCGGTGCACCTCGAGCTGCCGGTGCGCAACGTCAACCGCACCGTCGGCACGATGCTGGGCTCGATGGTCACCCGGCGCTTCGGCGGCGAGGGCCTGCCCGACGGCACCATCGACCTGACCTTCACCGGGTCGGCGGGGCAGTCCTTCGGGGCGTTCCTGCCGCGCGGGATCACCATGACCCTGGTCGGTGACGCCAACGACTACGTCGGCAAGGGGCTGTCCGGCGGTCGGATCGTCGTCCGCCCGGCGCCGGAGGCGAGCTTCCCCGCCGAGGACAACGTCATCGCCGGCAACGTGATCGGCTACGGCGCCACGGCCGGTGAGGTGTTCCTCCGCGGCCGGGTGGGGGAGCGGTTCTGCGTCCGCAACTCCGGGGCGCTGGCCGTCGTCGAGGGCGTCGGTGACCACGCGCTGGAGTACATGACCGGCGGCACCGCGATCATCCTCGGGCCGACCGGGCGCAACATCGCCGCGGGCATGTCCGGCGGGATCGGGTACGTGCTCGACCTGGCCCGGCACCGGGTCAACACCGAGATGGTGGACGTCGAGGCGCTGGACGGGCAGGGCTCCGCCTGGCTGCGCGACGTCCTCGAGCGCTACCGCGAGGCCACCGACTCGGCCGTCGCGACCAGCCTGCTGGCCGACTGGGGTCGTTGGTCGGGGCGTTTCAGCGTGATCATGCCGCGTGACTACCGGCGTGCCATGGAGGCCCGGCGGGCCGCCGAGGCCGCGGGGTACGACGTGGACCGAGCCGTGATGGAGGCAGCTCGTGGTTGACAGCACCGGGTTCTTGAGGTTCGACCGCGAACTGCCGCCGCGGCGGCCGGTCGACCTGCGCCTGCTGGACTGGAAGGAGGTGTACCTGACCCGGGACACGGGTGAGGACGCCGTCTTCCCGGTACGGGCGGTCCGTGAGCAGGCGGCGCGCTGCATGGACTGCGGCATCCCCTTCTGCCACCACGGCTGCCCGCTGGGCAACCTGATCCCGGAGTGGAACGACCTCGCCCGCCGGGACGACTGGCAGGAGGCGATCGAGCGGCTGCACGCGACGAACAACTTCCCCGAGTTCACCGGAAAGCTGTGCCCCGCGCCGTGCGAGTCGGCCTGCGTGCTCAACCTGGAGAACGCGCCGGTCACGATCAAGCAGATCGAGTGGGAGATCATCGACCAGGCGTTCGTCAACGGCTGGGTCACCCCGCAGCCGCCGGCGGAGCTCAGCGGCAGGAAGGTCGCCGTCATCGGGTCCGGGCCGGCCGGGCTGGCCGCTGCCCAGCAGCTCACCCGCGCCGGGCACCAGGTGACCGTCTACGAGCGGGACGACCGGATCGGCGGGCTGATCCGCTACGGCATCCCCGAGTTCAAGATGGAGAAGCGCCACCTGGACCGGCGGCTGGACCAGATGCGCGCCGAGGGCACCCGGTTCGTCACCGACGTCACCGTCGGCGGCAGTGCGGGCAGCCTGACCACCGAGCAGCTGCGCGCCGAGCACGACGCCGTCGTGCTGGCGATCGGTACCCCGGTGGCGCGTGACCTGCCGCTGCCGGGCCGGGAGCTCGACGGCGTGCACTTCGCCATGGAGTACCTGCCGCACGGCAACCGCCAGGCGCTCGGCGAGCTCGACGACCCGCCGCTGTCGGCCAAGGGCAAGAACGTGGTCATCATCGGCGGCGGTGACACCGGCGCGGACTGCCTGGGCACCGCGCACCGTCAGGGCGCGGCCTCGGTGGCCCAGCTGGACTACAAGCCGGCGCCGTCGGGCACCCGGCCCGAGGACAACCCCTGGCCGACCTACGAGATGATCCTGCGCGTCTCCCCGGCGCACGAGGAGGGCGGCGAGCGGCTGTTCGCCGTCAACACCGAGGCGTTCCTCGGTGACGAGCAGGGCCGGGTCCGGGCGATCGAGGTCGTGGAGATCGAGGTCGTCGACGGCCAGCGCCGGCCCAAGCCCGGCAGCACCCAGGAGCTGCCGGCCGACCTGGTGCTGCTGGCGCTGGGCTACACCGGGCCGGAGACCACCGGGCTGGTCGAGGAGCTGGGCTGCGGCGTCGACGAGCGGGGCCGGGTGACCCGGGACGACGAGTACATGTCCAGCGTCCCCGGGGTGTTCGTGGCCGGGGACATGGGCCGCGGGCAGTCGCTGATCGTCTGGGCCATCGCCGAGGGGCGCGCCGCGGCCGCCGCCGTCGACACCTGGCTGACCGGCAACTCGATGTTGCCCCGACCGGTCACCCCGGACGCCGTCCCACTGCGCTGAACCGCTGGTCGCCGGCGGGATGAGACGTCCCTGACGACTGCTGCCCCTCGGGGGGACACGACGGACCCGGTCCGCTGTGTCCGCCCGAGGGGCGACTAGTTTTGCCTCATGTCTCGTCGCGCGAAGATCGTCTGCACGCTGGGTCCGGCGACTGGTTCGCTGGACCAGATCACTGCTCTCGTCGAGGCCGGCATGGACGTCGCCCGCCTCAACTTCAGCCACGGGAAGCACGCCGACCACGAGACGGCCTACCGGCTCGTCCGCGAGGCCTCCGACAAGGTCGGTCGTGCCGTCGCCATCCTGGCCGACCTGCAGGGCCCCAAGATCCGCCTCGGCACCTTCGCCGACGGCCCGGTCACCTGGGCGACCGGCAGCCGGGTCTGCGTGACCGTCGAGGACGTGGAGGGCACCGCCGAGCGGGTCTCCACCACCTACAAGGACCTCGCCAACGACGTGCGGGTCGGTGACCGGCTCCTGGTCGACGACGGCAAGCTCGCCCTGACCGTGGTCGAGGTCGACGGCCCCGACGTGTGGTGCCTGGTGCTCGAGGGCGGTCAGGTCTCCAACAACAAGGGCCTGTCCCTGCCCGGCGTCGCCGTCAGCGTCCCGGCGCTGTCGGACAAGGACGCCGAGGACCTGCGCTTCGCGCTCTCCCTCGGCGTCGACTTCATCGCGCTGTCCTTCGTGCGGCACGCCCGGGACGTCGAGCTGGTGCGCGAGATCATGCGCCAGGAGGACGTCGAGGTGCCGGTGATCGCCAAGCTGGAGAAGCCGGAGGCGGTGGAGAACCTCGAGGCGATCGTCGAGGCCTTCGACGGCGTCATGGTGGCCCGCGGCGACCTGGGCGTCGAGCTGCCGCTGGAGCAGGTGCCGCTGGTGCAGAAGCGCGCGGTGCAGGTCGCCCGCGAGCGGAACAAGCCGGTCATCGTCGCCACCCAGATGCTCGAGTCGATGATCAGCGCCTCCCGGCCCACCCGGGCCGAGGCCTCCGACGTCGCCAACGCCGTCCTGGACGGCGCGGATGCGGTGATGCTGTCGGGGGAGACCTCGGTGGGGAAGTTCCCCGTCGTCGCGGTCAAGACGATGGAGCGGATCATCGACGCGGTCGAGTCCGACGCCGTGCGGGTGCCCGAGCTCCTCGTGCCGCCGCGGCAGCGTTCCGGCGCGATCGTGCGGGCCGCCAAGGACATCGGTGAGGCGCTCGACGTCGCCGCGCTGGCCGCCTTCACGCTGACCGGCAAGACCGCGCAGCTGCTCGCGGCGCTGCACACCCGGCTGCCGATCCTCGCCTTCACCACCGACCCGGCGGTCCGCAGCCGGCTGGCGCTGTCCTGGGGCGTGGAGACCTTCCTCGTGCCCGAGGTCACCCACACCGACGACATGGTCGGGCAGGTCGACTTCTCGCTGCTGTCCATCGGCCGGCTCAAGGAGGGCGACAAGGTCGTCATCGTGGCCGGCAGCCCGCCGAACACCGCCGGCTCCACGAACCTGGTGCGGGTGCACGAGGTGGGGACCGAGGCGTGACGGCCGGGGTCGCGCAACCGGGGGAGACCCCGGCTGCGGAGCTGATGGTCGTCCTGGACCTGGAGGAACGGGGTCCGGACGTCTACGTCGGCCAGACCCCCAGCACGCCGTTGCAGCGGATCTTCGGCGGTCAGGTCGCCGCCCAGGCGCTGACCGCCGCGAACGCGACGGTGGGACCGGGGCGGGTGGTGCACTCGCTGCACTCGTACTTCCTCCGCCCCGGTGACCCGCACGAGGAGATCCGCTACGAGGTCGACCGCATCCGCGAGGGCCGCTCGTTCAGCACGCGGCGGGTGGTGGCCCGGCAGACGCGCAAGGGCTCCGACGTCGCGATCTTCGCGCTGACCGCGGACTTCACCGCAGGGGAGCGGGCCGTGGTCGAGCACTCCCTGCCGATGCCCGAGGTGCCCGGTCCGGAGGGGCTGCCCGGGCTCGCCGAGGTCACCGCGGCGCACCCCGGGCAGGGGGCGGCGTCCGCGGCGATCGGCCGGGCGGTGGAGCAGCGGTACCTCGCCGACCCGTTCGACCCGCAGCCGCGGCATCCACCGGACACCGCCTTCCGGGTCTGGTTCCGGGTGGCTGGCCGGCTCCCCGACGACGACGCCGTGCACGCGGCCGCGCTGACCTTCGTCAGCGACCTGACCCTGCTCTCGGCCGGGCTGGCGCGCACCGGTGGCGGCTGGGGCGGGTCGATCGTGGGCGCCAGCCTGGACCACGCCGTCTGGTTCCACCGGCCGGTGCGCGCCGACGAGTGGTTCCTCTACGAGACCGACAGCCCGGCGGCCGCGAGTGGCCGCGCCCTGTGCTTCGGCCAGATCTGGGCCGCCGACGGCACGCACGTGGCCACCGTCGCCCAGGAGGGCCTCATCCGCTCCCTCGGCTGAGCCGCTGGGCCGGGTCCGGTGGTGTGCTCAGCGGGGTGACCCGCCGCCGGCGGACCCCGCTGAGCACACCCGAGCCGCTGGGTCAGCGGGCGGGGTCGCCCGACTCCGCCGAGGCCGGGATCCTCAGGCCTGCCTGGGCGTCCGCCTGGGTGGCCGTCTCGTCGCCTGCGGCCGGGGTCTCCACGGTCGGGGAGTCCGCCGGGTCCTCCGCCGTCGGCTCCGCGTCCACCTCGCCCGTCATGGCCTCGGGCGCGGTCTCGGGCGTCACCTCGGGTGCGGCCTCGGCAGGCGCGTCCGACTGCCCGGCTGCTGCCTGCTCCGCCGCTGCTGCCTGCTCCGCCGCGGCCGCCTCGGCGGCGGCGTGCTCGGCGGCGGCCTGGCGCTCGGCCACCTCCCGGGCCCGCTGCTCGGCCTGCTGTTCGGCGAAGTCGTTGGCCAGCCAGTCGTGACCCTCGCGCAGCAGCGTCCACAGCCGCTCGACGTGCGCCCGGGTCGTCGCCGGAGCGCCGATCGCCACCCGCAGCACTGCCCGGCCGGCCACGGTGGTGTGCGTCAGGAAGACCTCACCGCCGTCGTTGAGCCGGTCCAGCAGGGTCATGGTGGCGACGTCGGCGTCCACGCCGCGCGCCCAGCGCGGCTGCAGGCAGACCAGCGACAGCGGGTGCGGGGCGACGACGTCGAACCGGTCGTCGGCCCGCGCCCAGCCGGCCAGCTCCTGGGCCAGCGCGACGTGGCTGCGGATGTGCTCCCGCAGGCCCTCGGCGCCGTACCAGCGGACCACGAACCACAGCTTCATCGCCCGGAAGCGGCGGCCCAGCTCGATCTGCCAGTCCCGGTAGTCGACCACAGCACCGGTGTCGGTGGCGGCGTTGCGCAGGTACTCGGGGAGGATCGACAGGGCCCCGGTGAGCGCGGCCCGGTCGGCGACCCAGAACAGCGTCGCGTCGAAGCCGGTCAGCAGCCACTTGTGTGCGTCGGTCGTGTAGCTGTCGGCCCACTCGACGCCGGCCTGCAGCGCACGCAGCTCCGGGACGACGGCGCTGACCCCGGCGTAGGCGGCGTCCACGTGCAGCCACACCCCGAAGCGCTGGCAGATCGGGCCCAGCGCGGCCAGCGGGTCGATCGCGGTGGTCGACGTCGTCCCGACCGTGGCGCAGACGAGCACCGGGACGAACCCGCGGGCCACGTCGCGCTCCAACCGCTGCTCGAGCGCGCGGGGGCTCATCGCCAGCTCGGCGTCGACCTCGACCACCCGGATCGAGTCGGTGCCCAGCCCGGCGATCCGGGCGGCCTTCTCCATCGAGCTGTGCGTCTCGGCCGAGACGTAGACGGTGTGGTCCTCCGGGCGGACCCCCTGGCGCAGCGTCGCGCCCTTGCTCACCCGGTGCAGCGCCGCCAGCAGTGCGACCAGGTTGGCGCCGGAGCTGGAGTCCTGCACCACGCCGCCACCGGTGCCGGTGGACCGGAAGGAGTCCGGCAGGCCGAGCAGCTCGGCGAACCAGTCCATGACGTGCTGCTCGAGCTCGGTGGCGGCCGGGCTGGTCACCCAGGACATGCCCTGCACGCCGAGGCCGGCGGAGAGCAGGTCGCCGAGCACCGAGGGGCCGGAGGTGTTGGCCGGGAAGTAGCCGAAGAAGCCGGGGTGCTGCCAGTGCGTCACCCCGGGCAGCACGACGCGCTCCAGGTCGGCCAGCACGGCGGAGACCGGCTCGCCCTGCTCGGGCGCGCTCGCCGGCAGCATGGCCCGGACGTCGCCGGGGGAGACCCGCGACCGGACCGGGTGCGCGGCGATGCCCGCCCAGTAGTCGGCGATCCAGTCGACGACCTCGTGGCCGTGCTGGCGGAACTCCTCGGGGGTCATGTGGCCGGTCACGGGGCCAACATAGGCGGCGCGACCGAGGACGATCCGGCGGCCTCACCGGGGTGGGCGTCGCGGGCCCGTGGTGCTGCCTCGTGGGTGCCCGTTCGTACTGGTCCTTCGGTGCCCCCGGTGCGACTCGAACGCACACTGCGCGGGTTTTGAATCCGCTCCCTCTGCCGATTGGGGTACGGGGGCCAGCTCAACCGGGTGACCAGCAGCGTATCGGGCGAGGTGTGGCCCGCTGCGGCCGATAGGATCACCGGGTGACCAACGCACCGACCCGGGTCCTCATCGCTGAGGACGAGGCCCTCATCCGCCTCGACCTCAAGGAGATGCTGGAGGAGGAGGGCTACGTCGTCGTCGCTGAAGTCGGCGACGGCCAGGCTGCCGTCGAGCAGGCGCAGCTGCTGCGCCCCGACCTCGTCGTCCTCGACGTCCAGATGCCCGTCCTCGACGGCCTGGCCGCGGCCGAGCAGATCGCTGCTGCGCGCATCGCGCCGGTGATCGTGCTGACCGCGTTCAGCCAGCGGGAGCTCGTCGAGCGCGCCCGTGACGCCGGTGCGATGGCCTACCTGGTCAAGCCGTTCTCCAAGAACGACCTGGTGCCCGCGATCGAGGTGGCGGTGGGCCGCTTCCAGGAGATGCACGCGCTGGACGCCGAGGTGAGCGACCTCAAGGAGCGGCTGGAGGCCCGCAAGGTCGTCGAGCAGGCGAAGGGGCGGCTCATGTCCGAGCGGGGCATGACCGAGGCCGAGGCGTTCCGCTGGATCCAGCGGACGGCGATGAACGAGCGCACCTCGATGAAGGCCCTGGCCCAGGTGATCCTGGAGACCGACGCCCAGCCGACCGGGGACAGCAGTCCGACCTCTCCCGCCGGCTCCTGACCGGCGGCGCCGGGGCACCCCGTCCCCGGCGCGTTGCGGCGGTGTGTCGCGCCCGCCGAGCGCGTGGCGGTTGCGCAACGTGCAGGTCACGACCTCATCACGGTGCAGTCGAGGGTGGTCCGACGCGCCCGACCGGCAGTTAGGTTCTCCGCACTGATCGGCTCCCCGACAGGCGATGGGGCCTGTCGAGGAGCGTGGCGTACACACCTCACTGGGAGTTCCTTGATGCGCACAGGCACGTTTGCCCGCGCGACCGCCCTCTCCGGTGCTGCCCTGCTCGCGCTGACCGCCTGTGGCGGCAGCGACGAGGGCGGCGGCACCGCTGACGGCGCGAGCGGCGAGAAGCTGGTCAACGTCTACGGCACCGACGGCAACATGGGCAACGCCCTGGGTGAGGACTTCTCGGACGAGGGTGCGCTCGTCGGGATGAGCGGCACCACGCCGCTGACCGACCTCTCCGGCGACTTCACCGACCGGCTGCTCGCGGTCGACCCCGACCTGCAGGACTACAACTACGCCGGTGAGACCTACGACGCCGTCATCCTGACCGCGCTCGCGGCCCAGGCCGCCGGCAGCACCGAGGCCACGGTCTTCGCGCCGTACATCAACGGGCTGACATTCGGTGGCGAGACCTGCGAGACCTTCACTGCCTGCAAGGCGATCATCGACGCCGGCGGCAACGTCGACTACGACGGTGTCAGCGGGCCGCTGAGCTTCGCCGAGGCCGGGGAGCCGGCCGAGGCCAGCTTCGGGATCCTCCAGTTCGGCGAGGACAACCTGCTCGCCGACGACGACACCGAGTTCGTCATCGCGGGTGACGCGGCCAACGCCGCCACCGACGAGGGTCCGCCCTACGCCCCAGCGGGTGCCACGGGCGACCCGCTGGTGATCGGCACCCTGCTGCCGCTGACCGGGAACCTGGCCTTCCTCGGCCCGCCGGAGGTCGCCGCCGCTGAGCTGGCGGTCAACGAGATCAACGAAGCCGGTGGCGTGCTCGGCCAGCCGGTGCAGCTCATCGAGGGTGACTCCGGTGACGCCTCGACCGACACCGCGACCCAGACCGTCGACCGGCTGCTGCAGTCCAACGTCGACGCCATCGTCGGTGCCGCCTCGTCCGGGGTGAGCCTCACGGTCATCGACAGCATCACCCAGGCCGGTGTCCTGCAGATCTCCCCGGCGAACACCTCCGACCAGTTCACCGAGTACGCCGACAACGGGCTGTACTTCCGCACCGCGCCCCCGGACACGCTGCAGGCCCGCGCGCTGGCCGACCTGATCGCCGAGGACGGCAACAACACCGTCGGCATCCTGGCGATCAACGACCCGTACGGCACCGGCCTGGCCGAGAACACCCGGGACAACCTGGTCGCCGGCGGTCTGTCCGAGGACAGCATCAAGTACGTCACCTACGACCCGCAGGCGGCGAACTTCGACTCCGAGGTCCAGCAGATGGTCGACTTCAACCCCGACGCCGTCGTGGTCATCGGGTTCGAGGAGTCCTCGCGGATCATCCAGGGCCTCAACGCCCAGGGCATCGGGCCCCAGCGCTGAGCTGAGGCGGGAGGCGCTGTGATCACGCAGCGCTGATCAGTTCCACCGTTCCAGGCTGCGGCCCGGCACCCCCAGGGTGCCGGGCCGCAGTGCTGTGTACGGCCCGGTGGGATGCGCCTCAACCGACGAGGATCGCGGCCACACCGACAGCTGCGGTCGCCAGGCCCACCCGTAGGGAGTCCACCCGGAGCAGCCGACGGTGCACGGCGGCGTCCCAGCCGGCGTCCAGGCGGCGGTGCAGCGGGACGGCCCCCACGGCGGTCACCAGCAGGACGAGGGCGACGAGCGAAGCCGCCGCGAGGGCCAGGCCCAGGGGCGTGCCGTCCGGCCGGTCGACGACCAGCCAGCCGCTGGTCAGCACCTGTGCGGCGAAGAGGGGGCCGACCACCCTGCTGACCCGGTGCTGGTGCGCGCGCTCGTAGCCCGGGAGAGCAGCGGCGGGCACCTGGTCGAACTGCGGGTAGACCAGCACTCGGACGGTCCACTGGAAGCCGGCGTACGCGCTGACCGCGATCAGGTGGGCGAGGAGGAGCACCCGGTGAGTCTGCCCGGACCAGCTGCGCCAGGGACGACGACGGCCGGCCTCCCGAGGGAGACCGGCCGTCGTCGGGGTGTCACTGGGCCTTGGCGAGGGTCCCCAGGTAGAGCTCGATGACCTTCGGGTCGTTCATCAGCGACTTGCCCGTGTCGGTGTAGGCGTTGCGGCCCTGGTCGAGCACGTAGCCACGGTGACAGATCTGCAGGCAGCGACGGGCGTTCTGCTCGACCATGATGATCGACACCCCGGTGGCGTTGATCCGCCGGCAGCGGATGAACACCTCGTCCTGGAGCACCGGGGAGAGGCCGGCGGAGGGCTCGTCCAGCAGCAGCACGGAGGGGTCCATCATCAGCGCGCGGCCCATCGCGACCATCTGCCGTTCGCCACCGGAGAGGGCGCCCGCCTTGCCCTTGCGGCGGTCACCGAGCAGCGGGAACAGCTCGGCGACGTAGTCGAAGCGCTCCTTGAACGTCTTCGGCCGCAGGTAGACACCCATCTGCATGTTCTCCTCGATGGTGAGCGAGGGGAACACGTTGTTGTTCTGCGGGACGTAGCCGACGCCGAGCGAGACCAGCCGGTGGGCCGGGGCCGACGTGATCTCCTCCCCGCGCAGCGTCACCGCGCCGGACCGGACCGGGATCAGCCCGAACAGCGCCTTGAGCAGCGTGGACTTGCCGGCGCCGTTGGGGCCGATGATCCCGACCAGCTCGCCGTCGGCGAGGTAGAAGTCGCACCCGTTGAGGATGTTGACGCCGGGGACGTAGCCCGCCACCAGGTCGTCGGCGCGCACCAGCGCCCCCTCGGCGAGGCGCAGGTGCTCCTCCCGGGTGGCGGCCTTCTCCGCGGGGGACATGGCCGCCGCGGTGCCGGGGCCGGGGTCGTCGGCGACCGGCCGGTCCTGCTCGGACTCCGGAACGAGGAACCTCCGGTCCTCCGGCGGACCTGGTACGTCCACGGTGCTCATCGTCCTGTCCTCCTCTTGCGGCCCTGCTCGGAGCTGATGACGTCCTCGCGCCGGGCACGTTCGGCGGCCTGGTCCTCGGCGAGGAAGCGGTCTTCCTCCTCCTCGGTCAGGGGGGCGTCGTGGTGTGCGCCGAGGTAGGCGTCGACGACGGCCTTGTTCTGGCTGATGGAATCCGGGGCGCCCTCGGCGATGACCTTGCCGGCGGCCATGACGACGACCCAGTCGCTGATGTCCCGGACGACGTCCATGTCGTGCTCCACGAAGATGACCGTCATGCCCTCCTCGCGGAGGTCCTTGACGTGGCCCAGCAGGCTCTGGGTCAGGGCCGGGTTCACCCCGGCCATCGGCTCGTCGAGCATCACCACCTTCGGCTCGCTCATCAGGGCGCGGGCCATCTCCAGCAGCTTGCGCTGACCGCCGGACAGGCTGCCGGCGAAGTCGTCCTTCTTGGCATCGAGCTTGAACCGCCGGAGCAGGTCCATCGCGCGCTCGGTGTTGGCCTTCTCCTGCGCCCGCCAGGTCCCGGGCACGAGCGCGCGCAGGAAGCTCTCCCCGGTCTGGCCCTGGGCTCCGAGCAGCATGTTCTGCAGCACGGTGAGCCGGGACAGCGCCTTGGTCAGCTGGAAGGTGCGCACGACGCCGAGCCGGGCGACCTGGTGTGGGCTGAGCTTGCCCAGGTCGCGGCCGTCGAACGACCAGGTGCCGGTGTTGGGCTGGTCGAACCCGGTGAGCAGGTTGAACAGCGTCGTCTTGCCGGCACCGTTGGGCCCGATGAGCCCGGTGATCCCGCCGCGCTGGATCTCCAGGTGGTCGACCGACACCGCGGTCAGGCCGCCGAAGGTGCGGGTGACGTGGTCGACGACGATCGCCGGGTCGGGCTTGGCGACGCCGACCTCCCAGGGGACGTCACGGAGGGCGGTCTGGGCCACCCGGCGGGGCTCGGCGCGGGTGGCACCGGCGGCCGGGCCAGTGGTTCCGGTGTGGTCGGGCTGCGCGGCGTGCGCGCCGTGGGGGGCGGGGTCAGCGGGCATCGAGCATCACCTCTCGTCGGTCACCGAAGATGCCCTGGGGCCGGAACACCAGCAAAAGCATGAGCCCGATCCCGACCAGCACGTAGCGCAGCTGCGCGACGTCGGTCGCAGAGAGCAGCTCTGCGGGGATGACCCCGTTGGAGATCAGCGAGCGCAGCCCGGTGTCGGCGAACTGCAGGATGAACAGCAGCAGCATCGACCCGATGACGGGCCCGAGCACGCGGGCGGCCCCGCCGAGGATCAGCGCCCCGTAGGCCAGGAAGGTGTTGGCGTTCTGGTACTGGTCGGGGATCGCCGAGCCGGTGCCGACGGCGTAGATCATGCCGCCGAAGGCGCCGAAGATCCCGCCCAGGACCAGCGCCTGCATCTTGTAGGCGTAGACGTTCTTGCCCAGCGAGCGGACGGCGTCCTCGTCCTCCCGGATGGCCTTCACCACCCGGCCCCACGGGGCGCGCATGAGCGCCCAGACCAGCAGCGAGCACAGCGCCACCAGGATCCATCCGACGGTGACGACCCAGAGCTCACCGCCGCTCCAGGTGGTGCCCAGCAGGTCGTACCGCCGCGCGGTGTCCCAGGGGGCCAGCGCGATGAAGTCGCGGTTGAACGCCGACAGGCCGCGGGTGCCGCCGGTGACCGGGGTGGCGGAGACCGATCGGAAGACCAGTCTCAACCCCTCGGCCGTGGCGATGGTGACGATGGCGAGGTAGTCGGCCCGCAGGCGCAACGTGGGCAGGCCCAGCAGCAGGGCGAGGACGACGGCGGCGAGCACGCCGACGATGACCCCGACCCAGAAGGGCAGCCCCCACAGGCTCACCGAGATGGCGATGCCGAACCCGCCGAGCATGGCGAAGGCGATCTGGCCGAAGTTGAGCAGCCCCGTGTACCCGAAGTGCACGTTGAGGCCGATGGCCAACAGGGCGAAGAAGACCGCCTGGAAACCGAAGAACGCCTTGCCCGCGATGGCGAACGCGTTGATGAGGTCGGCCATCGGTCAGCCGATCCTGGCGCGGCTGCCCAGGATGCCCTGGGGACGGACGACGAGGATGACGATCAAGAGGAGCAGCCCTCCGACGTACTTCATGTCATTCGGGATGACGAGGGTGGACATCTGCACGAAGACACCGACGATCAGGCTGCCGAGCAGGGCGCCGTAGGCCGTCCCGAGCCCACCGAGGGTGACCCCGGCGAACATCAGCAGCAGCAGCCGGAAGCCCATGTCCCACTGGACCTGGTCGGAGAGGCCGAGGAGCACACCGCCGAGCGCAGCGAGCGCGCCGCCGAGCACCCACACGAAGAGGATGACCCGGTTGACGTCGATCCCGGAGGACGCGGCCAGGTCCCGGTTGTCCGACACCGCCCGCATCGCCTTGCCGATCTTGGTGCGCTGCAGCATGAGCGCCACGAGGACCAGGACGACGACCGCGATGACGATCGAGGCGACGTCGCGGTCCTGCAGGGTGAAGGGGCCGTAGCTCTTCGCCCGCTGACCCTGGTAGTCGGCGTAGGGGTTGGAGAAACCGCCGTAGAAGATCTGGTAGGTGTAGCGCAGCGCCAGGGACAGGCCGATCGAGACGACCAGCGCCGCGATGAGCCCGGTGCCGCGGCGCCGCAGCGGCCGCCAGATGGCCAGCTCGTTGAGGGCACCGACGACCCCGCCGACCACCATCGCCAGCAACGCCGCCGGGATGAGCGGCACGCCGCCCTGCACGTTGATGTACCAGGCCGCGATGGCGCCGATGGTGACCAGTTCGCCGTGCGCGAAGTTGGTCAGCCCGGTGGTGCCGTAGATCAGCGACAGGCCGACTGCTGCCATGGCGATCAGCAACCCGAACCGCAGGCCGTCGACGAACAGCTGGACGGCCCGGATGGTGCCGCCCCCGTCGTTGCGACTGCCGTCGTTCAGGCCGATGTTCACCGGCTGGGCACGCCCGGAGTCGACGGTGACGGTGCGGCTGGGCTCGCCGTTGACCTCGACACCCTCCGGCAGGTCGTCGGGGTCGACGCTCACGACGTACTGGCCGGCGCCGGGGAGGTCGACCTCCCACCGGCCGTCCTCGCCGGTCTCGACCGTGTCCACGATCTCGCCGTCCGGCGTGGCCACCTCGACGGTGACGCCCTCGATCGGGCCGCTCAGGCTGGTCTGCAGGGTGCCGCGCACCTGCTCGCCCGCCTCCGCCGCGGAGGCGACGCCGGGCACCAGGGTCGCGAAGGCCATCCCGAAGGCGGCGACGAGCAGGGCAAGGACCAGCGGACGGCGAGGGCTGCGCCACCGGCGTGCGCTCCGCCGGGGTGCTGACCGGTCCTCCCGGGTGGAGCTGCGTTCCCCGTACCTCGCGGCACGGTGGGGCGCGTGCGTCACTCGACCTCCCAGCCGTTGGATGTGAGGCGGGACAGTAACCCACCCCTGTTACGGGGATCGACCTGCTGGGACACACTGTGACCCTTCTGCGACACGCCGATGTGCTACTCGCCGGTAGTCGGGGAGCGACGTGTCGGCCCGGCGCCTCCCGGGATCGGGCCGCCGGTGCGGGCCTGCGGGGTCAGCGGGCGGGGCGGATCAGGCAGGTGAGCCGTGCGCTGGCCGTCGGCCGGCCGGCCTCGTCGCTCACCGAGATCAGGAAGGTCGCCAGCGTGCGGCCACGCCGGACCGGCGTGCAGACCGCGGTGACCAGGCCGGAGGTGGCCGCCCGCAGGTAGCTGGCGTTCAGCTCGATGCCGACCACCGTGCCGCCCGGTCCGGCGTGCAGCATCGCCGCCCACGACCCGATGCTCTCGGCCAGGGCGCAGGTGGCCCCTCCGTGCAGCAGGCCGAAGGGCTGTTCGTTGCCGGCGACCGGCATGGTCGCCACCAGTCGGTCGGGGGTGTAGTCGGTGATCTGGATCCCGAGCTTGTCGTCCAGGGGTCCCTGGGTGTCGGACGGCAGCCAGTCCGGACGCGCGGTGGTCATCCGCGCACCGTAGCCACCGGGCGGTGCCTGGTCGGGTCGTGCACCGGCCCGGACCGTCGGTGGGCGCCCCTAAGCTCGTGGTCGATGTCCGCACCGGTGAGCTCCCCAGCCAGCAGCACAGTGTCCGCCTCCGACCCGGCCTCCGGGGTCCGTCCGCGGCTGCTGCTGCTCGACGGCCACTCGCTGGCGTACCGGGCCTTCTTCGCCCTCCCGGTGGAGAACTTCTCGACCACCACCGGGCAGCCGACGAACGCCGTCTACGGCTTCACGTCGATGCTGATCAACGTGCTGCGCGACGAGCAGCCCAGCCACCTCGCGGTGGCCTTCGACGTCAGCCGGAAGACCTTCCGCAGCGAGATCTACGCCGAGTACAAGGCCAACCGCGCGGAGAGCCCGACCGACTTCCGCGGCCAGGTGAGCCTGGTGCAGGAGGTGCTCGGTGCGCTGCACGTGCCGGTGATCACCGCGGAGAACTACGAGGCCGACGACGTCATCGCCACCCTCACCGTGCAGGCGGTCGAGCAGGGCATGGACGTGCTCATCTGCACCGGGGACCGGGACGCACTGCAGCTGGTCAACGAGCACGTGACGGTGCTCTACCCGCGCAAGGGCGTGTCGGACCTGACCCGGTTCACGCCGGAGGAGGTGGAGGCCAAGTACGGCCTCACCCCCACCCAGTACCCCGACTTCGCCGCGCTGCGGGGCGACCCGAGCGACAACCTGCCGAACATCCCGAGCGTGGGGGAGAAGACCGCCGCCAAGTGGGTGCGTGAGTACGGCTCGCTGGACGCACTGGTCGACCAGGTCGACACGGTCAAGGGCAAGGTCGGGGAGAAGCTGCGGGAGCACCTCTCCTCGGTGCTGCAGAACCGCCGGCTGACCGAGCTCGACCGCGCCGTCCCGCTCGAGGTCGGGCCGCAGGACCTGGCCGTCCAGCCCTGGGACCGCAACGAGGTGCACACCCTCTTCGACAACCTGCAGTTCCGGGTGCTGCGCGACCGGCTCTTCGCCACTCTTGCCACCCCGGAGCCGGAGGTCGACGGCGGCTTCGAGGTGACCGCCGACCGGCTGGCCCCGGGTGAGCTGGCCGGGTGGCTCACCGCGCACGCGCGCACCGGGCACACCGGTGTCGTCTTCCGGGGCACCTGGGGCCGCGGTGTCGGCGAGCTCGCCGGCCTCGCGTTGGCCGCCGCCGACGACCACGCCACCTTCGTCGACCTGGGTCCCGACCTCGACACCGCCGACGAGCAGGCACTGGCCGGCTGGCTGGCCGACCCGGCGACCCCCAAGGTCGTGCACGAGGTCAAGGGCCCGCTGCTGGCGATCTGGAGCCGTGGCTGGGACTTGCAGGGCATGGTCAGCGACACCGCGCTCGCGGCCTACCTGGTCAATCCCGGGCAGCGGTCGTTCGACCTCGGCGACCTGGCGGTGCGCTACCTGCGTCGCGAGCTCAAGGACGCCGCGGAGCCGGAGGGCCAGCTGACCCTCGACGGGCTCGGGCCCTCGGAGGAGGACGTCGCCGCGGCCGCCGCGCATGCCGACGTCCTCAAGGCGGTGGCGGTCAACGACCTGTCCGACGCCCTGGAGCAGGTGCTCGGGCAGAAGGGCGGCGACCAGCTGCTCGGGGACATCGAGCTGCCGCTGACCCGGGTGCTGGCGGCCATGGAGCACCGGGGCATCGCCGCGGACCTGGACTCCCTGCGCGAATTGCAGCGCGAGTTCGCCGCCGCGGTGACCGAGGCGGCGGACGAGGCCTACGCGGTCATCGGCAAGGAGATCAACCTCGGCTCGCCCAAGCAGCTGCAGGCGGTCCTCTTCGACGAGCTCGGCCTGCCCAAGACGAAGAAGAACAAGACCGGGTACACCACCGACGCCGAGGCCCTGACCTCGCTGCTGGCCTCCACCGGTCACCCGTTCCTCGAGCACCTGCTGCGGCATCGGGACGTCACCCGGCTGCGCACCGTCATCGACGGGCTGATCCCGATGGTCGACGAGGTGGGGCGGGTGCACACCACTTACCAGCAGACGATCGCGGCGACCGGACGGCTCTCCTCGACGGACCCGAACCTGCAGAACATCCCCATCCGCAGCGCCGAGGGGCGCCGGATCCGGCAGGCATTCGTCGTCGGCGCCGGCTACGAGTCGCTGATGACCGCCGACTACAGCCAGATCGAGATGCGGATCATGGCCCACCTGTCCGAGGACGCCGGCCTGATCGAGGCGTTCACCTCCGGGGAGGACCTGCACTCCTTCGTCGCCTCGCGGGCGTTCGACATCCCGATCGAGCAGGTCGACCCGGAGATGCGCCGGCGGATCAAGGCGATGAGCTACGGCCTGGCCTATGGGTTGAGCGCCTACGGGCTGTCCCAGCAGCTGCGGATCACGCCGGAGGAGGCGCGCGGGCAGATGCACGCCTACTTCGAGCGCTTCGGCGGCATCCGGGACTACCTCGACGGGGTCGTGGACGACGCCCGGCAGACCGGCTACACCGAGACGACCCTGGGCCGCCGCCGCTACCTGCCCGACCTGACCAGCGACAACCGGCAGCGCCGGGAGATGGCCGAGCGGATGGCGCTCAACGCCCCGATCCAGGGGTCGGCCGCCGACGTCATCAAGGTGGCGATGCTGAACGTGGAGCGGGCCATCGCGGCCGAGGGCCTGAGCTCACGGATGCTGCTGCAGGTCCACGACGAGCTCGTGCTCGAGGTGGCACCGGGGGAGCGGGAGACCCTCGAGGCCCTGGTGCGCCGGGAGATGGCCGGCGCGGCGCAGCTGTCGGTGGCGCTGGAGGTCTCCGTCGGCTTCGGCACCAGCTGGGACGACGCCGCCCACTGAGGAGGGACCCCGATGCCCCCACGCCTCGCAGGCTCGGCGCGGGCCCCGCATCGGGGCCACGGGCGGGGCGGTCAGCTGGTGGGGCGGCCCAGGTGGAACGTGGCGACCTGGTGCCAGGAGCCCGGCTCCCGGGTGCCGACGTAGAGCGCGGCGGTGTCGATGCGGGTCCGCAGCGGCATCGCCTCGCACAGCACCTCCTGGGCCTGCTCGAGGCCGGCCAGGTCGCCCTGGCGCCGTTGCCCGATGCTCAGGTGCGGCACCGGCTCGCCGTGCGCCCCCCGGAACGGCGGGTGGTCGGGGTAGGCCTCGGCCACCCGCCGGGTCAGCCGGCGGAACGGCTCCTCGGGCTCGGGGACCAGGTAGAGCATCTCCTCGCCGAACCACGCGGTCCTGGTGAACGTGCAGTCGAAGGCGGGCTCGGTGGCGAGGAGCTCGGCCAGACCGGTCAGCAGGGGGTCGTCCACCTGGCGGGGTGTGACGAAGGGGTAGATGACCGCCAGGTGCGCCGGGACCCCCCACGACGCGGAGACGTCGAACTGCTGGCGGTGTGCGTCGACCAGCGGGTCGGCGTCCGGGACGAGCAGCACCACGGCGCTCTCGGTCGCATCGCCCAGGACGGTCTGTGCTGTCTGGTCCACCGCGCTGCTCCCTCGTTCCGGTCCGGTGTCCCGGGCGGGCCCGGCGTCGCCGGACAGCCTGGCAGGTCCGGACGCCGATCGGCAGGTCGGCGTCCGGTCCAGCCGCTCAGTGGGGCAGGTCGCAGACCAGCACGAGCGTCCCCGGCATCAGCGCGCCCCGTTCCGGCGACCACTGCCCCCAGGTCTCGGTGCGGCCGGGCGTCCACTCCGGCTCGATGAGGTCGCTGAGCACGAACCCGGCGCCGACGACCGCCCGTACCCAGTCGCCGATCGTGCGGTGGTGCTCCACGTAGACGGTCGCCCCGGCCTCGTCGGTCTCCACGTACGGCGCGCGGTCGAAGTAGGAGGAGACGACGCGGAGGTCGGCCGGGTCCGGGGAGTCCGGCATCGGCCACCGCATCGGGTGGTTCACCGAAGCGACCAGTCGCCCGCCCGGCCGGAGCACGCGGGCGATCTCGCTCAGCACCGCCGTGGCATCGGCGACGAACGGGAAACCGCCGAAGGCCGAGCAGGCCAGGTCCACGCTGGCGTCGGCCAGGGGGAGCGCCCCGGCGTCGGCCTGCAGCAGGGGGACGGGGATGCCGGTGGACCGGTTCAGCTCCGCGGCGCGGGCGAGCATGCCCCCGGAGACGTCCAGTGCCACCGGTGCGGCACCGGCCGTGCGCAGCCAGCGGGAGCAGGGAGCCGAGCCGCAGCCGATCTCCAGCACCCGTCGCCCGGCGACCTCGCCCAGCAGGTGCGCGTCGGCCTCCCGCAGTCCCTCGGGGCACCAGAGGAAGTCGGCGTCGCCGAGGTCGCTGCCGTGCTCGGCGAGGTAGGCCGGTGCGGCGGCGTCCCACCAGCCCCGGTTCGCCCGGGCGGACTCGGCCGGCCCGGCCGGCCGCCGCGTCACCCCTCCCGCTGCCGGGTAGCCGTCCTCGGCCAGCAGCAGGGGGGCAGCGGGGGGTCGTGCCGGAGTGCTGTCCATGACGCGCCGATGGTGACACGCCGTCCGGTCGGTGGCCCTGCCGGCCGGGCCCGCCCCCTGGTGGACCGGGCTCTCGCCAGGTCCGTACGATGGGGAGTACGCCAGAGGTCTGTGGTGTTGACCTTCCTGTACGGGGGTCGACATGGCCGCCTCCCGTGAACCTCCCCGTGGTCCGCCTGGGCCGCGGGTGATCCTGTCCCTACGCATCCCCCGTCCGGAGCACTCGACCACATGACCTCCACCCAGGTCCGTCCCGACAGCACCCCCCAGATCGCGGTCAACGACATCGGCACCGCCGAGGACTTCCTCGCTGCGATCGACCAGACGATCAAGTACTTCAACGACGGCGACATCGTCGAAGGCATCATCGTCAAGGTCGACCGGGACGAGGTGCTGCTGGACATCGGCTACAAGACCGAGGGCGTCATCCCCTCGCGTGAGCTGTCCATCAAGCACGACGTCGACCCGACCGAGGTCGTCAAGGTCGGCGACGAGGTGGAAGCCCTCGTCCTCCAGAAGGAGGACAAGGAGGGCCGGCTCATCCTGTCCAAGAAGCGGGCTCAGTACGAGCGCGCCTGGGGCACGATCGAGGCCAAGAAGGAAGCCGACGAGGTCGTCACCGGCACCGTCATCGAGGTCGTCAAGGGCGGCCTGATCCTCGACATCGGCCTGCGCGGCTTCCTCCCCGCCTCGCTCGTCGAGATGCGCCGCGTGCGCGACCTGCAGCCGTACGTGGGCCGCGAGCTCGAGGCGAAGATCATCGAGCTCGACAAGAACCGCAACAACGTCGTCCTCTCCCGTCGTCAGTGGCTGGAGCAGACCCAGTCCGAGGTCCGCAGCGAGTTCCTCAACAAGCTCGCCAAGGGCCAGGTCCGCACGGGCGTCGTCTCCTCGATCGTCAACTTCGGTGCGTTCGTCGACCTCGGCGGCGTCGACGGTCTGGTGCACGTCTCCGAGCTCTCCTGGAAGCACATCGACCACCCGTCCGAGGTCGTCGAGGTCGGCCAGGAGGTCACCGTCGAGGTCCTCGACGTCGACCTGGACCGTGAGCGGGTCTCCCTGTCGCTGAAGGCGACGCAGGAGGACCCGTGGCGTCAGTTCGCCCGCACGCACCAGATCGGTCAGGTCGTGCCGGGCAAGGTCACCAAGCTCGTCCCCTTCGGTGCGTTCGTGCGCGTCGACGAGGGCATCGAGGGCCTGGTGCACATCTCGGAGCTGGCCGAGCGCCACGTGGAGATCCCGGAGCAGGTCGTGCAGGTCGGCGACGAGATCCTGGTCAAGGTCATCGACATCGACCTGGACCGCCGGCGCATCTCGCTGTCCCTCAAGCAGGCCAACGAGGGCGTCGTCGGCGACGAGGAGCAGTTCGACCCGGCCGCCTACGGCATGTCGGCTTCGTACGACGAGCAGGGCAACTACGTCTACCCCGAGGGCTTCGACTCCGACACCGGCGAGTGGCTCGAGGGCTACGACGAGGCCCGCGAGACGTGGGAGCGGCAGTACGCCGAGGCCCAGGCCCGCTTCGAGGCGCACCGCAAGCAGATCGCGGCGGCCAAGGAGGCCGACGCCGAGGCTGCGGCCGGTGGCAGCTACTCCAGCGAGCCGGTCGACGCGCCGGACGCCCCCTCCACCGGTGGCACCCTGGCCTCCGACGAGGCGCTGGCGGCCCTGCGGGCCAAGCTCGCCGGCGGCGAGTGACCCAGCAGCTCGTCTGAGCAGCACCTGACCGTGCGCCGTCCACCTCCGGGTGGGCGGCGCACGGTCGTCTCTGCACCCGGATGGCCGTCGAGAGGCTGGCCGTCGTGGACCCGGCCGTCAGCGAGTCCAGCCGCCCTGCGCCCGGCCGTCCTCAGCCCGGACGGCGACGACCCCGCCGACCGTAGGGGTCGACGGGGTCGTCGGGTCCGGGGGGCTCAGCCGTGAGCCGTCGGACCATGGGGTGCTTGCCGGCTCGTCCATGAGCCGTCAGCGGGCGCGGGCACCGGGAGGGGGGCGCGTCGACCTCGGTCAGGCCCTTCCGTCGGGGGCCGCAGCGAGCTCGCGGGCGGTGGCGGCAGGAGGGCCCTGCGTCAGAGGCTGAGGATGATCGCGAACGCGGTCCTCGGGCGGCCGCCGGCGTTGGCCAGGAAGTCCCAGGTGTGCCGACCGGAGCGCACGCTCGGCATCAGGGCGCGGAAGAAGGCGGCGCCGCGGCGACCCTGCGGCAGACGCTCGCGCACGCCGGGGAGGTCGGAGCACCGCACCCCGGTGGGGTTGTCGATCCGGTGCCGACCACGGCGGGGAGTGCCAGCGGCCGACTGTGCGCCATCGAGCGTGGAACGGGACATGGTCGGTTCTGCCTCTCTGCTGTGGCGGGGGAAGTCCACCGGGACGAAAGGTAGGTCCTGTGACTGGTGTGACTGGTGCGACGCGCCGAGGGGGCCGGCGCCGTGACCTCGCCGAGACCTGTGCAGGCCCCCGACCGCGGGCGACCCCGTGGCGGGACCCTGCGAGAGGTCCGGTGTCCTCCTAAGGTCGGACCGTGCTGAAGATCGGGTTGACCGGGGGCATCGGTTCGGGCAAGAGCACCGTCGCGGCCCTGCTGGCCGAACGCGGTGCCGTCGTCGTGGACGCCGACCGTCTCGCCCGCGAGGTGGTGGAACCCGGTACGCCGGGGTTGACCGCGATCGCCGAGGAGTTCGGGCCCGGCGTGCTGACCGAGGAGGGCGCCCTGGACCGGGCTGCGCTCGCCTCCGTCGTCTTCGCCGACCCTGCGGCCCGGGCCCGGCTGGACGCGATCGTCCACCCCCGGGTGCGCGCGCGTGCCGCTGAGCTGGCTGCTGCGGCGCCGTCGGGGTCGGTCGTCGTCCAGGACGTGCCCCTGCTCGTGGAGACCGGTCAGGCGGGCTCCTACGACCTCGTGCTGGTCGTCGAGACCGAGCCGGAGACCCGGGTCGCCCGGCTGGTGGACCGGGGGCTGTCCGCGGCCGACGCGCGCGCCCGGATCGCCAGCCAGGCCACGGACGAGCAGCGGCGGGCGGTCGCCGACGTCGTCCTGCGCAACGACGGTCCCCCCGCGGAGCTGGTGGCCCAGGTGCAGCGCTTCTGGTCCGAGCGCGTGGAGCCCGCGACGCGCTGACTGCGGCGATGAGTTCCGCCGGCCGGTCCGGTCCATGGGGCAGACCCCGGTGCGGGGTCTCCGCCGTGGAGAGGAAACGAGATGGCGCAGCAGAAGATCGTCCCGAACCTGTGGTTCGACACCCAGGCCGAGGAGGCGGCGCACTACTACATCGACGTCTTCGGTGCGGGGCGGGTGCTCAGCGTGGCCCGCTACCCGGAGGGCGCACCCGGCCCGGTCGGGTCGGTGATGAGCGTGGAGTTCGAGTTGGCCGGCCAGCGCTTCGTCGGGATCAACGGTGGGCCGCAGTTCCCCTTCACCGAGGCCGTCTCCTTCCAGATCGACTGCGCCGACCAGCCAGAGGTCGACCGGTACTGGGACCGGCTCGTCGGCGACGGGGGAGCGGAGAGCGAGTGTGGCTGGCTCAAGGACCGCTACGGGCTGTCCTGGCAGGTCGTCCCGGCCGGCATGGACGAGCTGTTCGCCGACCCGGACCCGGCGCGGGCCCAGCGCGCGGTGCAGGCCATGCTCGGCATGCGCAAGCTGGACCTGGCCGCCCTGCGTGCCGCGGCCGACGGGGTGCCGGTCGGCTGAGTGGGGATCGTCACAACCCGTCCGCCGCCGGCGGGCTCCCGCTGAGACGACGAAGGCCCCAGGTCCGTGGACCTGGGGCCTTCGTGGCTGGTGGGCGATACTGGGATCGAACCAGTGACCTCTTCCGTGTCAGGGAAGCGCGCTACCGCTGCGCCAATCGCCCCTACCGGTCTGCCGACCGGCCTGCCTCCACACCCGTGCTCCGTGGAGGAGACGAGGTGGAGACGGGATTTGAACCCGTGTAGACGGCTTTGCAGGCCGTTGCCTCGCCTCTCGGCCACTCCACCGCACGCCAGGCGCCGGTCTCGCGACCAGCGCCCGGGGTTCCGAGCGGACGACGGGATTCGAACCCGCGACCCTCACCTTGGCAAGGTGATGCTCTACCACTGAGCCACGTCCGCGCTGCGGATCAAGTCCGCGTTACGTGGAGAACTCTAACCGACCCGATTCGGGGGTCCAAACCCGGGGGGTCCCGGGGGTGTCAGGACGGGGTTCTCCCCAGGTCAGCGCCGCGTGGGGGTCAGTGCGACGTCGGGTTGTCGGTGCCACCGCGCAGCAGCGCGGTGAGCTCGTCGTCGACCCGCAGCAGCTCGCTCTCCGTACCGACCGGCACCAGGGCGTCGGTCTCGCGCAGGAACTGGCCGACCGCGGCGCCGGACACCTCGAACAGCGCCTCGCCCGAGGGGGCGCGCAGCTGCAGGAAGAGCACGTCCAGCCCGTTGCGCGCCGGCCACAGCCGCACGTCGCCCTCACCGACCGGCCCGATCAGGCCCGCGCGCAGGAGGTCGCGGCTGAGCAGCCACTCGACGCCGCCGTCCTCGTCCGGGGCCGTGTCGTAGGCGGTGTCGTCCGCGCCGACCGCCTGTACGGCCGCCTCGAACGCGGACCCGCCGTCGTGGGCACGGGCGTCCTCGGCGCCGTCGTCGCCGAACCGGACGCGCACCGCGAACGGGTCGCCGGAGTCGTAGACCAGGGCGGCCGGGACCGCCGTCCAGGACTGGGGGCCGATGAGGTGGAACGTCGTCCGAGCGGTGCAGCCGGACATCGAGTGGCGAGCCATGCCTCCTTAACGACCCAGAACCGCCCTTGGTCACGCATGGTCCCGGCGTGTCGCGCCACACCAGTCACATGCGCCCCAGGAGTCGCCAGGCGACACGGCTCGACGCGGTCGCAGTGCCCGTGCTCACGGGTCGAACCGATCAGGGCCGACGAGCCGAACGCCGCGTGTGACCATGGGCCTCGTGAGCCGACCAGTGCGCAGTCCCGAGGACGGCGCCGCCGACCTCGAGCTGGTCCGCCGGATGGCGGCCGGTGACCGCACGGCGGTCGATGACCTCTACCTGCGCTTCCGACGCCCGGCGTTCGCCCTGGCCCGCCGGGTGCTGGCCGACGACACGCTGGCCGAGGACGTGCTCCAGGACGTCTTCCTCGGCATCTGGCGCAACCCGGGCGCCTTCGACGGCAGCCGGGGCAGTGTCACCTCCTGGTTGCTGACGATGGTCCACCACAAGGCGGTGGACGCCGTCCGGCGCGAGGAGTCTCAGCGCCGCCGCACCGCGCGGGCCGAGGAGGACATGGCGCTCGCGGCACCGACCGAGAACCACGACGTCGAGGACCAGGCCTGGGAGCGGGTGGAGGCCGACCGCGTGCGGACGGCGCTGCGCTCCCTGCCCGATCCGCAACGGGAGGCGCTGACCTTGGCCTACTACGGCGGGTACACCCAGCGGGAGGTGGCCGCCCTGACCGGCACTCCCCTGGGGACCGTCAAGACGCGGATGCTCGCCGGCATGCGCCGGCTCAAGGACACGCTCGGCACCGGGCTGCCCGGGGTCACCCCGGCCGACGGAGCCCCGCGATGACCGCATCCACGGACAACCGGGACGACGAGCACCGCAGCTGGGAGGAGCTCGCCGTCGGCTGGGCGCTGCACGCGCTCGAGCCCGAGGACGAGGACCTCTTCGCCGCCCACCTCGCCGGCTGCGACCGCTGTGCCGACACGGTCGCCGAGACGGCCGAGGTGATGGCGGCGATGTCCAGCGACCTGCCACCGGCCGAGCCGTCGGACGCACTGCGGGACCGGCTGCGCGCAGCGGTCGAGGAGACCGAGCAGCTCCCGCAGGCGGCCCCACCCGAGCGCCGGCGGGAGCAGCCACCGGCTGCGCCGGCCCGCCCAGCGGGCCGGCCTGCCCCGTGGGAGGCCGGCACGGGCAGCACCTCGGCGCGAGAGCTCCGCCTGCCGCGGCCCACCCACGTCGCCGACCCCCGCCCGGCCTGGCGGCGGGTGCTCCCGACCGCGTTGGTCGCGGCTGCGGTGGCGGCGGTGCTGGCGCTGGGTGCCTGGAACGTCGCCCTCACCAGCGCCCGCGACGAGGCCGTGGCCGCGGCGGCCGAGCAGGCCCGGATGCTGGACACGCTCCTGGAGCCGGGGCAGGCCACCATCGCCCCGCTGATCGAGGTGGACGAGGAGGGCGGGGAGGACGTCGCGACCGTCGTCGCCCGGGACGGTCGACTGCAGGTGCTGGCCGACGGCCTGCCGGTCAACGACCCCGGCGACCGCACCTACGTCGTCTGGGGGTTGCCGGACGGTTCCCCCGTGGCCATCGGGACGTTCGACGTGGTGACTTCTGAGATGGACCTGCGGACCGTAGGCTCGTCGGAGACCGGTCTGGACGAGTACCCCGCGTACGCCATCAGCATCGAGCCCGGTCGGCAGGCTCCGTCGGAACCGACGGACATCGTCGCGACCGGGCAGGTGACCAGCTGAGCGGACAGGACACGATGGCAGCCCGGGGTGAGCACGTGCCGGTCCCGCCGGAGCCGGACGTGCCGGAGACCGCCGAGGAACGCCGCGCCCGGTACGACGCCGACGACGTGCACAGCCTGCGCGAGCGGGTCGCCGAGGTGCGCTGGCGGCGCTGGATCGCCACCCGGCGCAGCCTGGACGCGCCCTACCGGTGCGGGGTCGGGCTGGTGGGTGGCCTGGTCGTGGCCTTCGGCATCGTCACGATCCCGCTGCCGGGGCCCGGGTGGCTGACCGTGATCGCCGGGTTGTTCCTGCTCGCCACCGAGTTCACCTGGGCCGAACGGGTGCTGGACTTCACCCGGCGGCACGTCGCCCGGTGGACGGCCTGGCTGAACCGCCAGCCACTGGTGGTGCGCCTGGCCGTCGCCGCCCTGACCGCGGCTTTCGTCTGCGCTGTGCTGCTCGTGACGCTGCACGTGGTGGGCGTGCCGGACTGGGTGCCGGGGTGGGTGCCACTCTGGCGTTGAGCATCTGGCAAGATGTTCGACGCACCCGGGCGATTGGCTCAGCGGTAGAGCGCTTCGTTCACACCGAAGAGGTCACTGGTTCGATCCCAGTATCGCCCACCGGATGCAAGGGCCAGGTGAACCCGGAGACGGGCGATCCTGGCCCTTCGTCGTCCCGGGGGCACGGATGCGGCGAGCGGCGCACCATGGGCACGATGGCACTGGACCGGGCGGCCCGACTGCTGGTCGCCGTCGAGCGGGACGGGCCCACCTGCGTGTGGTGCGGCCGGACGTTCGGCGCACAGGTGGTGCCGACCACCGAGCACGTGGTGCCGCGGGTCAAGGGCGGGCCGTCCTGGCTGGAGAACGAGGTGGCCGCCTGCCGCCGCTGCAACTCCGAGCGGGGGCACACCGCGCCGGTCCCGTGGCTGGAGGAGTGCCAGCGCCGCGCCTGGCGGCCTGACGAGCTCCGGCTGCTCCGGGTGCTGACCGCCCTGGACGGCGCCATCACCGATCGTGGCGGCCAGCGGCGGGCCCGGCCCTACCTCGAGGCCCAGCTGCGCCGGCTGCGGCGCCGGGGCAGCCCGTCGGCCGACCGGTCCCGGCCCGCGTAGCGTCCCGGTGATGAGCGACACGGTGGGGCAGGTCGGCCAGATCTCGGTGTACCCGGTGAAGTCCCTGGCCGGGCGGGTGGTCCCCGCCGTGGACGTCCAGGACGCCGGGCTGCGCGGTGACCGGGCGTGGTCGGTCGTCGAGGCCGACACCGGCGAGCGGGTCACCGTGAAGACCACCCCCCGGCTGCGCGAGGTCGTCCCGACCGGGGACACCGAGGCCGACGGCCTCACCCTGACCGAGGTGCTGGGCCGGCCGATCCGCCTGGCTGCCTCGACCGGGGGCCCGCAGGTCGACGCCGCCGCCGTCCACCTGGTGTCCCGCGGGGCGATCGAGCGGGCCGCGGACGGCGACGTCCCCGAGGGCTGCTCGGCCGACGACCCGCGCGCCAACCTGCTGCTCCACCTGGCCGACGGTGCCGACGAGCGGTCCTGGGTCGGCCGTCGGCTGCGGATCGGCACCGCGGAGCTCGACGTGGTCCGCACCCCCAAGCACTGTCTGGGTGTGTACGCCGAGGTCCGCACCCCGGGCACGGTCGCCGAGGGCGACGAGGTCCACCTGCTCGACTGAGGTGTCCGGGTCAGCCTCGGTGCCGGCGGTCGCTAACCTCGGCGACCGTGACGAGGAGAGCTGCGCCGGCCCTGCTCGCGGCGCTGCTCGTGGCGGTGCTGGCCGGCTGTGGCACCGACGAGCCGACCTCGACCCCGGTCGCCGAGCCTGGCACCCCGGCGCCGTCGTCGGTGGCGACGCCCGAGGCTCCGCCCGCCCCCGACTCGTTCACCCTGGTCGCCACCGGCGACGTGCTGGTGCACCAGGGCCGTGCGCTCACCTCGGGTGCCCGGCAGCCCGACGGCAGCTGGGACTTCTCGGCGGTCTTCGCCCCGATCGCCCCGGTGCTGCAGGCCGCCGACCTGGCGATCTGCCACCTGGAGACACCGGTCGCCCCGGTGGGTGGGCCCTACTCGGGCTACCCGTCCTTCGCCGCCCAGCCGGAGATCGTCGACGCCCTCGCCGGCGCCGGGTACGACCTGTGCTCCACCGCCTCCAACCACTCCCTGGACGACGGCTTCGACGGGCTGGTCCGCACCCTGGACGCCCTCGACGCCGCGGGGATCGCGCACACCGGCACCTACCGCAGCGCAGCGGAGAGCGCGCAGCCGGTGGTCGTCGAGGCCGGGGGAGTGCGCGTCGGGCACGTGGCCACGACCTTCTCGCTCAACGGGGTCCCGCTCCCGTCCGACGCCCCCTTCGCCGTCGACACCTTCGCGGTGCCCGACGTCAGCGCCGTGCTGGCCGATGCGGCCGCCGCCCGGGCCGCCGGCGCGGAGGTGGTGGTGGCCAGCGTGCACTGCTGCGCCGAGTACGACCACGAGCCGACGACGGCCCAGGAGCAGGCGGTGCGCACGCTGCTCGCCTCCCCGGACGTCGACCTGGTCCTCGGCCACCACGCCCACGTCGTCCAGCCGTTCGAGCAGGTCGACGGGGAGTGGGCGGCCTACGGCCTGGGCAACCACCTCGCCGAGCACGCCACCCGCGGTTACGACACCGAGGACTCGGTGATCGCCCGGTTCACCTTCACCCGCGGCGAGGACGGCCGGTTCGCCGTGTCGGAGGCCGAGGCGGTGCCGGTGCGGATCGAGGTCGGGGACGACGCCGTCCGGCTGGTGCCCGCCGACCCGGAGAGCGCCGCGCGGATCGGTGCGGTGCTCGATGCGCGGGGCGCGGTCGCCGCGGGGCTCGCGATCGTCCCCGGCTGACCCGGGGCGTCGTCCCGGCGCACTAGTCTCGACAGGCCCGGCCGACCGGCCGGGACCGTGCCTGACCCCCGGGAGCTCTCGTGTCCACCCCGCCCTCGCCCACCGCCGTCGCTGCGATCCGGGTGCCGGCCGGGACGACGGCCCTGCAGGCGCTCAAGGACGCCGGGGTGCCGCTGAAGGGCCCGGACGGCGCGGTCGTCGTCCGCGAGCTGGCCTCCGGCGACCTCAAGGACCTCGGCTGGGTCCCCGACGCCGAGGCCGAGGTCGAGCCGGTGCCCGCCGCCAGCGCCGACGGCCGCGCGGTGATCCGGCACTCGACCGCCCACGTGCTGGCCCAGGCGGTGCAGGACCTGTTCCCGGGCACCCGGCTGGGCATCGGCCCGCCCGTGGAGAACGGGTTCTACTACGACTTCGACCCCGAGCGCCCGTTCACCCCGGAGGACCTGCAGGCGCTGGAGAAGCGCATGCAGGCGATCGTGAAGCAGGGGCAGAACTTCAGCCGCCGGGAGATCGGCGACGACGAGGCCCGGGCCGAGCTGGCGCACGAGCCGTACAAGCTCGAGCTCATCGGGCTCAAGGGCGGTGCCGGCCAGGACGGGGCGGGCGAGGAGGTCGCCGAGGGCGCCGACGTCGAGGTGGGCGGCGCGCAGCTGACCATGTACGACAACCTCGACCCGCGCACCGGCGACCGGCTGTGGACCGACCTGTGCCGCGGCCCGCACCTGCCGCGCACCTCCACCATCCCGGCGTTCTCCCTCACCCGCAGCGCCGCCGCGTACTGGCGGGGGAGTGAGAAGAACCCGCAGCTGCAGCGGGTCTACGGCACCGCGTGGGAGAGCAAGGACGCGCTCAAGGCGTACCTGGAGCAGATCGCCGAGGCCGAGCGGCGCGACCACCGCCGGCTGGGCTCCGAGCTGGACCTGTTCAGCTTCCCCGACGAGGTCGGCTCCGGGCTGGCGGTCTTCCACCCCAAGGGCGGGATCATCCGGCGGGAGCTGGAGAAGTACAGCCAGCGTCGCCACGAGGAGGCCGGCTACTCCTTCGTCAACACCCCGCACATCACCAAGGGGCAGCTGTTCGAGACCTCCGGCCACCTGGACTGGTACGCCGAGGGCATGTACCCGGCGATGCAGCTGGACGAGGAGCGGGACAGCGACGGCAACGTCCGGCGGCAGGGGCAGGACTACTACCTCAAGCCGATGAACTGCCCGATGCACAACCTGGTGTTCGACTCCCGAGGCCGCTCCTACCGCGAGCTCCCGCTCCGGCTGTTCGAGTTCGGCACCGTCTACCGCTACGAGAAGTCCGGCGTCGTCCACGGGCTCACCCGCGCCCGCGGCTTCACCCAGGACGACGCGCACATCTACTGCACGCCCGAGCAGATGGCCGGGGAGCTCCGTGGGCTGCTCGACTTCGTGCTGGGGCTGCTGTCGGACTACGGGTTGAGCGACTTCTACCTGGAGCTGTCCACCCGGAACCCGGAGAAGTCGGTGGGCACCGACGAGGGCTGGGAGCGCGCCACCGAGGCGCTCCGGCAGGCCGCGGTGGACTCCGGGCTGGAGCTGTTCCCCGACCCGGGTGGCGCCGCGTTCTACGGCCCGAAGATCTCCGTCCAGGCCAGGGACGCGATCGGGCGCACCTGGCAGATGTCGACCATCCAGGTCGACTTCAACCTGCCGGAGCGCTTCGGCCTGGAGTACACCGCCGCCGACGGGACCCGGCAGCGGCCGGTGATGCTGCACCGGGCGCTGTTCGGGTCCATCGAGCGGTTCTTCGGGGTGCTGACCGAGCACTACGCCGGCGCCTTCCCGGCCTGGCTCGCGCCGGTCCAGGTGGTCGGCATCCCGATCACCGACGAGCAGGTGCCGTACCTGACCGACGTCGCCCTGCAGCTGCGCCAGCGCGGCATCCGGGTGGAGGTCGACGACTCCGACGACCGGATGCAGAAGAAGATCCGCACCGCCAGCAAGCAGAAGGTGCCCTTCGTGCTGATCGCCGGGGCCACCGACGCCGAGGCCGGGGCGGTCTCCTTCCGCTACCGGGACGGCTCGCAGCGCAACGGCGTCCCGGTCGCCGAGGCGGTGGCCCAGGTCGCCGGCTGGGTCGAGGGGCGGCACAACACCGACCCGACCGCGGAGACCCCGATGGTGGCCGGATGAGCGAGGACGTGGGCGGGGACGTGAGCGAGGCGGCGGCTGCCTACCGGGTGCCGGTGCGCAACGACGACGACGGACCGACGTCCGGCTTCGAGCACCTGTGGACGCCCTACCGGATGGCCTACATCCGCGGGGAGAACAAGCCGAGTGGCGACCACGACTGCCCGTTCTGCCTGATCCCGGCGATGTCGGACGAGGAGGGACTGATCGTGGCCCGGGGCGAGACGGTGTTCGCCGTCCTCAACCTCTACCCCTACAACGCCGGTCACCTGATGGTCGTGCCGTACCGGCACGTCCCCGACTACACCGACCTGACCATCGCCGAGGTCGCCGAGCTCGGCGCCTTCACCCAGACGGCGATGCGCGTGGTGCGGTCGGTCAGCGGCGCGCACGGCTTCAACGTCGGCATGAACCAGGGGTCGGTGGCCGGCGCCGGGATCGCCGACCACCTGCACCAGCACGCCGTGCCGCGCTGGGGCGGGGACACCAACTTCATGCCGGTGATCGGGCTGACCCGGGTGCTGCCCCAGGTGCTCGCCGAGACGCGCGCCCTGCTGGCCGGTGCCTGGCCGGACGCGGGTCAGCCGACCGGTCCCGCGCCGCACCCGACGGTGGCCTGAGTGCTCGGCGTCAACCTGCGGCCGGCCGTCGCCCGGTTCTGGGCACCGGTGGTGCGCGGCCTGGTCCGGGCCGGGGTCACCGCCGATGCGGTCACGCTCACCGGCACCCTCGGCGCGGTGGTCTCCGCGGTCTTCCTGATCGGGAACGGCCACCTCTTCTGGGGCGCGCTGGCCGTCACCGTCTTCGTGCTGCTGGACATGCTCGACGGCGCCCTGGCCCGGGCCCGCGGGGGCGGTTCGGTGTTCGGCGCGGTGCTGGACTCCACCGGCGACCGGGCCGCCGACGCCGCGATCTTCGGCGGGCTGGTCTGGTGGTTCTCCGGGGCGGGGGACAACCGGCTGCTGGTGCTGCTCGCCCTGCTGTGCCTGGTGCTCGGGGTGCTCACCTCCTACGTCAAGGCCCGCGCCGAGGGCGTCGGGCTGTCGGCCGACGTCGGCGTCGTCGAGCGCACCGAGCGGCTGATCCTGGTGCTGGTAGGTACCGGGTTCACCGGCCTGGGCATCCCGTACGCGGTCCACGTCGCCCTCTGGGTGCTGCTGGCCGGCAGCGCGGTGACGGTCGCGCAGCGCTTCGCCGCGGTCCGCCGGGAGTCCCGCGGCCTGCAGCTGCCGACGTCCTCGCCCGACGAGGCGTCCGGGCGCCCCACGCCGTGAGCCGCCGCGTCGACCTGCTCGCCCGGCTCACCGACGCCGGGTACGCAGCCGGCTGGCGGGTCGTCCGACTGCTGCCCGAGCCGGTGGCCCGGGCCGGCTCCGCCGCGGGCGGCGCGCTCGCCGTGCGCCGGGGCGGGCGGGGCGCCCGGCAGCTGCGGTCGAACCTGGACGTCGTCACCGGCGGCAGCCTCGACGACGCCGCGCTCGACGCCCTCACCCGGCGGGCGATGCAGTCCTACGCCCGGTACTGGCAGGAGGCCTTCCGGCTGCCCACGCTCTCCACCGAGCGGATCCTCGCCGGCTCGACGATGCGCGGCCGGGAACACCTGGACCGCGCCCGCGCGGAGGGCCGCGGCGTCGTCATCGCCCTGCCGCACAGCGGGAACTGGGACGCCGCCGGGGTGTGGCTCATCGACTGGCTCGGCGGCCCCTTCCTGACCGTCGCCGAGCGGCTGCGGCCGGAGTCGCTGTACCGCCGGTTCGTCGCGTTCCGGGAACGGCTGGGCATGCGGGTCGTGCCGCTCACCGGCGGCGAGCGACCCAGCTCCGCGGTGCTGCGGGAGTGGCTGGCCGACGGCGGGACCGCGTGCCTGCTGATGGACCGCGACCTCTCCGGCAGCGGTGTGCCGGTCACCTTCTTCGGCCGCCGGACGACGATGCCCGGGGGTCCGGCGCTGGCCGCGGCCCAGACCGGGGCCGCCCTGCTGCCCGCCGTCTGCCAGTTCGACGGCATGGGGTGGCAGTTCGTCGTCCACCCGCCGGTCCCGCTGGACGGGCCCGGCCGGCTGCGGGCCCGGGTGACCTGGGCGACCCAGCAGGTCGCCGACGCCTTCGCCACGACGATCGCCGAGCGCCCCGAGGACTGGCACGTGCTCGGCCGGGTCTGGCCCGAGGTGGGCCCCGAGGGGCGCGCGCCCGCCCTCCCGGCCGTCTCCGCGCCGCCGGCGGAGGTGGGCTGATGCGGATCGGGCTGGTCTGCCCCTACTCGTGGGACGTCCCCGGCGGCGTCCAGTACCACGTGCGCGACCTGGCGGAGACGTTGCGCGCCCTCGGCCACTCCGTGGAGGTCCTCACCCCCGCCGAGCACGAGGAGAACCTGCCGGCCGAGCACGTCACCTGGGCCGGCCGGGCGGTGCCGGTCCCGTACAACGGCTCGATGGCCAGCATCTCCTTCGGCCCGGTCGCGGCGGCCCGGGCCCGGCGCTGGCTGCGGGAGGGGCACTTCGACGTCGTCCACGTGCACGAGCCGGCGTCGGTCTCGCTCTCCCTGCTCGTCTGCGTGATCGCCGACGGTCCGATCGTGGCGACCTTCCACGCGGCGACCACCCGGTCCAAGGTGCTGGCCGCGCTGGGCCCGGTGGCCCGCCCGTGGCTGGAGCGGATCAGCGGGCGGATCGCGGTCTCCGACTTCGCTCGTCGCGTCCAGGTGGAGCACCTGGGCGGGGACGCGGTGGTCATCCCGAACGGGGTGCACGTGGCGGCCTTCGCCAACGGGCCGACGCTGCCCGGCCACGCGCGGGGCACCGAGGCCCCGACGATCGGCTTCCTCGGCCGCTACGACGAGCCGCGCAAGGGCCTGCCGGTGCTGCTGGAGGCGATGCGGACGGTGGTCGCCGAGCACCCGCGGGTCAGCCTGCTCATCGCCGGCCGCGGCGATCCCGACGAGCTGGACGAGCTGGTGGCCGACGACCTGCGTCCGCACGTCACGGTGCTCGGGGAGCTGGACGAGTCGGCCAAGGCGGCCTTCCTCCGCTCGGTCGACGTCTACTGCGCCCCGAACCTGCTGGGGGAGTCCTTCGGCGTGATCCTGCTGGAGGCGATGGGGGCCGGCGCACCGGTGGTCGCCAGCGACCTGGACGCCTTCGCCCGGGTCCTGGAGGACGGCACCGCCGGGGTGCTGGTCAAGCGCGGGGACGCCGCCGCGTTGGCCGCGGCGCTCGGTGGCCTGCTGGCCGACCCGGCCCGGCGGGCCGAGCTGCAGGCGGCCGGCCGACGGGCCGTGGCCGACTACGACTGGGCGGTGGTCGCCCAGCGGATCCTCGCCGTCTACGAGACCGTCGCCCCGCCGGGTGGCACCGGGGTCACCGCCTCCGCCGCCGACGACGCCGCGCTGCTGGGGGACGTGCCCGATGCCACCGGTGGACTCGGGCCGTCGGGGCCCTTCCGCAGGCGGGCGCGCCACTAGCCTCGGACCCCATGACCACCGCGACCTGGCTGCTCCTCGCCGCCGGTCTCCTGGTGGTCCTGGTGCTCGGCTGGGCCGGCTGGACGCTCACCCGGTTGCGTCGGCTGGCCGGGCGGGTCCGCCGCGCGCGGGAGGTGCTCGACGCCGGTCTGCTGCGGCGGGCCGAGCTGGCCGCGGCGCTGGCCCGGGAGCACGCCGAGGACCTCGGTCCCGAGCTCGCCGCCGCCCTGGCCACTGCCGCGGCCGGGGCCCGGGCGCCGTCGGCCGGGGACCGGGAGGCCGCCGAGAACCTGCTGGGCCGGCGGCTCCGCCGGGTCCCCACCGGGGTGCTGACCCCGGAGCTGCAGGACGCCGGCATGCGGGTGGGGCTGGCCCGGCGGTTCTACAACGACGCCGTCCGGGACACCCGGACGTTGCGCCGGGGCCGGCTGGCCCGGGTGCTGCGGCTGCACGCCGACCGGCCGCTGCCCCGGTACTTCGACATCGACGACGGCCTGGACGCGGTGCTCACCGGCCCGGGTTCCGGCGCCGCGCGGTCCGCCGGCTGACCCGCCGTACGCTGGGACGTCCCCTCCCGCCGGTCCCCGGCCCGACGACCTGCGAGGCAGCAGCATGTCCCTGAACCACAGCGAGCCCACCGGCACCGGCACCGAGCGCGTCAAGCGCGGGATGGCCGAGCAGCTGAAGGGCGGCGTCATCATGGACGTCGTCACCCCCGAGCAGGCCAAGATCGCCGAGGACGCCGGCGCGGTCGCGGTGATGGCCCTGGAGCGGGTGCCCGCCGACATCCGCGTCGAGGGCGGCATCGCCCGGATGAGCGACCCCGACATGATCGAGGGCATCATCGGCGCGGTCTCCATCCCGGTGATGGCCAAGGCCCGGATCGGCCACTTCGTCGAGGCCCAGGTCCTGCAGGCGCTCGGCGTCGACTACGTCGACGAGTCCGAGGTGCTCACCCCGGCCGACGAGGCCCACCACATCGTGAAGAGCGCGTTCACCGTGCCCTTCGTCTGCGGCGCCACCGACCTGGGGGAGGCGCTGCGCCGGATCTCCGAGGGCGCGGCGATGATCCGCTCCAAGGGCGAGGCCGGCACCGGCAACGTGGTCGAGGCCACCCGCCACATGCGGGCGATCCGGGCCGGCATCAAGCGGCTGGGCACCCTGGACGAGACCGAGCTGTTCGTCGCCGCCAAGGAGCTGCGGGCCCCGTACGACCTGGTGGCCGAGGTCGCCCGCACCGGCGCGCTGCCCGTCGTCCTGTTCACCGCCGGCGGCATCGCCACCCCTGCGGACGCGGCGATGATGATGCAGCTGGGCGCCCAGGGTGTCTTCGTCGGCTCGGGCATCTTCAAGTCCGGTGACCCGGCCCAGCGCGCCGCCGCGATCGTGCAGGCGACGACCTTCTTCGACGACCCGTCCGTGATCGCCAAGGTCTCCCGCGGGCTCGGCGAGCCGATGGTCGGCATCAACGTGTCCACGCTCCCGGAGAGCGAGCGCTACGCGACCCGCGGGTGGTGAGCAGCCCGGTCGTCGGGGTGCTCGCGCTGCAGGGTGACGTGCGCGAGCACCTGGCCGCGCTGCGGGCAGCCGGTGCCGAGGCCCGGTCGGTCCGCCGGCCCGCCGAGCTGGCCGAGGTCGACGGGCTGGTCGTGCCCGGCGGGGAGTCGACCACGATGGGCAAGCTCGCCGAGCGGTTCGGGATGCTCCAGCCGCTGCGGGACGCCGTCCGGGCCGGGCTGCCCGCCTACGGGTCGTGCGCCGGGATGATCATGCTGGCCGACACGGTGCTCGACGCCCCGGCCGACCAGGTGACCATCGGCGGTCTGGACGTGACGGTGCGCCGCAACGCCTTCGGCCGGCAGGTCGACTCCTTCGAGGCGGCGGTGCAGCTGGCCGGGGTCCCGGGGGCGCCGGTGCACGCCGTGTTCATCCGCGCGCCGTGGGTCGAGGCGGCCGGGCCGGACGTCGAGGTGCTCGGCCGGGTGGAGGGCGGACCGGCCGACGGTAAGATCGTCGCCGTCCGTCAGGGCCGGCTGGTGGCCACCAGCTTCCACCCCGAGCTCACCGGCGACAGCCGGGTGCACGCGCTGTTCGTGGAGCTGGTGCGGGAGGCGACGGCGATGAGGGCACGAGACCAAGCGAGCAGTGCCGGCGCCGGAGCGGACGCGGGCAGTGAGGGGAGAACGTCGTGAGCGGGCATTCCAAGTGGGCGACGACCAAGCACAAGAAGGCCGGCATCGATGCCAAGCGCGGCAAGCTCTTCGCCAAGCTGATCAAGAACATCGAGGTCGCCGCGCGCACCGGTGGCGCTGACCTGTCGGGCAACCCGACGCTGTACGACGCCGTCCAGAAGGCGAAGAAGAGCTCGGTGCCCAACGACAACATCGACCGCGCGGTCAAGCGCGGCGGTGGCCTCGAGGCCGGTGGGGTCGACTACCAGGGCATCACCTACGAGGGCTATGCCGCCGGCGGCGTCGCCGTGCTGATCGAGTGCCTCACCGACAACAAGAACCGGTCGGCGATGGAGGTGCGCACGGCGATGACCCGCAACGGCGGGAACATGGCCGACCCCGGCTCGGTCTCCTACCTGTTCTCCCGCAAGGGCGTCGTCGTGGTCCCCGCGACCGGCACCACCGAGGACGACGTGCTGATGGCCGTGCTGGACGCCGGCGCCGAAGAGGTCCGCGACCTGGGCGACACCTTCGAGGTGGTCTGCGAGCCCACCGACCTGGTCGCCGTGCGCACCGCCCTGCAGAACGCCGGCATCGACTACGACTCCGCCGACATGGGCTTCCTGCCCAGCGTGCAGGTCGAGCTGGACGCCGACGGCGCGGGCAAGGTGTTCCGGCTCATCGACGCCCTCGAGGACCTCGACGACGTGCAGAACGTGTACGCGAACTACGACGTCTCCGACGAGGTCATGGAGTCCATCGACGCCTAGAAGGACCCTGCTGCCCCCCACCACTCGCAGGCTCGCGGCGGGTCCGTGCAGCAGGGCCGTTCCAGCCCGTCACCAGCGTGTCGGAGGTGGGTGCGTTCGACCTCGGCGGTTAGCGTGGTTCGAACACGTGTTCGCGTCGGCTGGTGGAGGTCCTCATGCGGGTGCTCGGCATCGACCCGGGGCTCACCCGGTGCGGGTGGGGCGTGGTCGAGGGGCGCCCCGGTGCCCGGCCGGTGGCCCTGGGGGTCGGCGTCGTCCGCACCTCGCCCGACCTCGACCTGGAACTGCGTCTGCTGGAGGTGCACACCGCCGTGACCGCACTGCTCCGTGAGCACCGGCCGACCGCGGTCGCGATCGAGCGGGTGTTCACCCAGAACAACAAGGGGACGGCGACCGGCACCGCGCAGGCCGCGGGTGTCGCCGCGCTGGCCGCGGCGCAGGCCGACGTGCCGGTGGCCTGGCACACGCCGAGCGAGGTCAAGGCCGCCATCTCCGGCAACGGCCGGGCGGACAAGGACCAGGTCACCCTGATGGTCACCCGCGTCCTGGGGCTCGCCACCGCCCCCAAGCCCGCCGACGCCGCCGACGCCCTGGCCCTGGCCGTCTGCCACGTGTGGCGCGGACCGGCGCAGCAGCGGCTGCGGGTCGCAGCCCTGGCCGGCGGCATCGGTGCGCCGGTCCGTCCGGCGCCCCTGCCCCGCTGGACGGGGGTGTCGGCGCGATGATCGCCTCGGTGAACGGCCGGGTCGCTGCGGTCTCGCCCGACGGTGCCGTCGTCGAGGTCGGTGGAGTGGGCCTCTCGGTGCAGTGCACCCCCGGCACGATCGCCCGGCTGGCGGTGGGGGAGCAGGCCCGGCTGTCGACCAGCCTGGTGGTCCGTGAGGACTCGCTGACCCTCTACGGCTTCGCCGACGACGACGAGCGGCAGCTGTTCGAACTGCTCCAGACCGCCAACGGCGTGGGCCCGCGGCTCGCCCAGGCGGTGCTGGCGATCCATCCGCCCCGCGAGGTGCGCCGCGCGGTGTCCATGGGCGACCTCAAGTCGCTGATGCAGGTGCCCGGGATCGGCAAGAAGGGCGCCGAGCGGCTGGTGCTGGAGCTCCGCGACCGGCTGGGCACGACGGCCTCGGACACCTCGCTGGACGGCCCGCCGGCGGCCGGTCTCGGCGCGGTCACCCCGGTGGCCCCGTGGCGCGACCAGCTCACCGCGGCCCTGGTCGGGCTGGGCTGGACGAGCCGGGAGGCGGAGACCGCGCTCACCGCCCTCGAGCCGGTGGCCGAGGAGCAGCAGCTGGCCGGCGGCGTCCAGGTCGCGGTCCTCCTCCGCCAGGCGCTGCAGATCCTGGGGCGGTCGTGAGCAGCCCGTTCGACCGCGGGCTGTCCGCTGCCGACGCCGGGCCGGGGCGGTTCCCCGACGACCCCGTCGACCCCAGGGCCGGCGACGAGGAGCGGGTCGTCGAGACCGCGCTGCGCCCGCACTCGCTGACCGACTTCATCGGCCAGCCGAAGGTCGCCCGCCAGCTGGACCTCGTGCTGGAGGGCGCGAAGCGCCGTGGCCGGCCACCGGACCACGTGCTGCTCTCCGGACCGCCCGGGCTGGGCAAGACCAGCCTGGCCCTGATCATCGGCTCCGAGCTCGGCACCGCGGTGAAGATCACCAGCGGGCCGGCGATCGAACGCTCCGGCGACCTGGCCGCGATGCTCTCCAACCTCGGCCCCGGCGACGTGTTGTTCATCGACGAGATCCACCGCATCGCCCGGCCGGCCGAGGAACTGCTCTACATGGCGATGGAGGACTTCCGGGTCGACGTCGTCGTCGGCAAGGGGCCGGGCGCCACGGCCATCCCGCTGGAGATCCACCCGTTCACCCTGGTCGGCGCCACCACCCGGGCCGGGCTGCTCACCGGCCCGCTGCGCGACCGGTTCGGCTTCGTCGGGCAGATGGAGTTCTACGAGGTCGCCGACCTGCAGCGGGTGCTGGCCCGCAGTGCCGACCTGCTCGGGGTCGAGCTGTCCCCGGAGGGGTCGCTGGAGATCGCCGGGCGGTCCCGCGGCACCCCGCGGATCGCCAACCGGTTGCTGCGCCGGGTGCGCGACTACGCCGAGGTGCGCGCCGACGGGCGGGTCACGCTCGAGGTGGCCCGGGCCGCGCTGGCGCTCTACGACGTCGACGACCTCGGTCTGGACCGGCTGGACCGGTCGGTGCTCGACGCGCTGGTGACCAAGTTCGGTGGCGGCCCGGTCGGGGTGGCCACCCTCGCGGTCGCCGTGGGGGAGGAGCCGCACACCGTCGAGGAGGTCTGCGAGCCCTTCCTGGTGCGCGCCGGGCTGCTCGCGCGCACGCCCCGCGGCCGGGTCGCCACGGAGGCGGCCTTCCGGCACCTGGGCCACCCGGTGCCCCGCGGTGGCGTCTCACTCGGCGGGGGCGCAGCCGACCCGCCGTCGGACGGGGCGTCGTCACAGACCCTGTTCGACGCCTAGACTCCTCCGCGCTGGCGCGCAACCCGGCTGCGGCCGGGGCGCCCCGCCCCGGAGCCACTCCCTGCGCAGGTGGGCGTGCGCCGGCGCCGATGTACCCGAGCGGCCCGATCCCGGGCCGCACCCACCGCGCGACTCGCTGCGGTAGAGAGGCTCACCCGTCGTGGAACAGTTCTTCCCCTTGATCCTGCTCGTCCTGGCGTTCGCCCTGCTGATCGTGCTGCCCGCCCGGCAGCGCAAGAAGATGCAGGCGAAGGCGGAGGCGCTGCAGGCCTCGCTGACCGTGGGCACCCCGGTCATGCTGACCAGCGGGATCCACGGCACGGTTGCCTCGCTCGGTGAGGGCACCGTCGGCCTGGAGGTCGCCCCGGGCGTCGTCATCACCGTGGCCCGCCCGGCGGTCATGGAGATCCGCCAGCCGGCGTCCGGCGCCGTCCCGCCCGAGGGGGCGACCGGCACCATCGACGGCGACGGCGACCCCACCGACCGCACCCGCTGAGCCGGGTCGACGCATGGCCGCCCGTCAGCTCCCCGCCCGCCGCTACTTCGCGGCCTTCCTCGCGATCGTCGCGGGGCTGTACGCCCTGGTCTTCCTGACCGGCGACCAGCGCACCCCCCAGCTCGGACTCGACCTGCAGGGCGGGACGACGGTGACCCTCGCCGCCCGCACGCCGGACGGCCAGGCCCCGGACCCGGAGGACCTCGAGCTCGCCCGCCAGATCATCGAGCAGCGGGTCAACGGTCTGGGTGTGGCCGAGGCCGAGGTCGTCACCGAGGGCGAGAGCAACATCGTCATCTCCGTGCCGGGCGACGACGGCGAGCGGGCCCGGGAGCTGGGCGCCACCGCACAGCTGCGCTTCCGGCCGGTCGTCGGCGGTCCCGAGCCGGCGGCCGCAGCCGACGCCGAGGCGACCGACCCGGCGGCCACGGACCCGGCGGTGACCGACCCGGCCGCGACCGACGCGGCAACGGACCCGGCCGCGACCGACCCGGCCGAGGACCCGGCCGCGACGGACCCGGCGGCCACGGACCCGGCTGCCGCCGACCCGGATGCGCCGGTCGTGACCCAGGAGGAGGCGATCGCCGAGTACGCGACGCTCACCTGCGACACCACGACCACCGAGGTCGACCAGCCCGACTCCTTCATCGCCGCCTGTTCCGACGACGGGACCGCCAAGTTCCTGCTCGGTCCGGCCGTCATCGAGGGCACCGACGTCGCCGACGCCACGTCCGGCACCGAGGTGGGCACCGGCGAGTGGGTCGTCAACCTGGACTTCACGTCGGCGGGTTCCGCCGCGTGGGCGGAGTACACGACCGCGAACGTCGGCAACAACGTGGCGATCACGCTGGACGGGCGGGTCGTCTCGGCGCCGACGATCAACTCGGCCATCGCCGGGGGCACCACCCAGATCACCGGCAGCTTCGACCAGGCAGCCGCCACCGAGCTGGCCAACCAGCTCCGGTACGGCGCCCTGCCCCTGACGTTCAGCGAGGCGACGGCGCAGTCCATCACCACCGAGCTGGGCAGCGAGCAGCTGCGCGCCGGGCTCATCGCCGGCGCGATCGGTGTCGCGCTGGTGTTCGTCTACGCGCTGCTCTACTACCGGCTGCTCGGCCTGGTGATGATCGCCAGCCTGGTGCTGTCGGCCGTCGTGATCTACGCCTGTCTGGTGCTGCTGAGCCGGGAGATCGGCTTGGCGCTGAGTCTCGCCGGGATCGCCGGGTTCATCGTCTCCATCGGCATCACCGCCGACTCGTTCGTCGTCTACTTCGAACGCCTCAAGGACGAGGTGCGCGAGGGGCGCAGTCTGCGCAGCGCCACGCCACGGGCCTGGGTGCGGGCCCGCCGGACGATCCTGTCCGCCGACGCGGTCAGCTTCCTCGCCGCGGCCATCCTCTACTGGCTGGCCATCGGCGACGTGAAGGGCTTCGCGTTCACCCTCGGCCTGTCCACGGTGCTCGACCTGATCGTCGTCTTCCTCTTCACCCATCCGCTCATGGCGGTGCTCAGCCGGGTCAAGGGCTTCGGGAGCAACCGCTTCTCCGGGCTCGGCCAGGTCGACCACAGCCGGCGCCCCGCCGGCCCGTCGCGGGGCGACCGCGAGCTGGTCGGCGCCGCCACCGGCAGCAGCACGAACGGGAGCAACCGATGACCCCCCGCGACGGGATCGGCGCCGACGGCGCCGTCCCCGACGGTCTCACCCCGGAGGAGGCGCCGACGCAGGCGCACACCGGCGCGACCGCCGCCGGTGTCCCGGCGCAGAGCTCCGACGAGGCGCCGGCCGCCCCGGCCGACGAGGCGCCGGCCGCCCCGGCCGACGAGCGGAAGGCCGCCCCGGCCGACGAGTGGGTGGACGCGGGGGCGGACGAGGAGGTCGACGACGCCGAGGTGCGCGACGAGGCGGCCGGCGACAGCGCCGGTGACCGGGCCCTCGCCGATGCCGGGCTCCCCGCCGAGGGGACGGCCCCGGTCGCTGCCCCCGGACGGCCGCGGGCGTCGCTGGCCCACCGCCTCTACAACGGCGAGGCCGGCCTGGACGTGGTGGATCGGCGGCGTTTCTGGTTCCGGGTCACCGCCGTCGTGATGCTGCTGTGCGTCGCGGCGATGGTCTTCCGCGGGTTCAACTTCGGCATCGAGTTCGCCGGCGGCAACAGCGTGCGGGTGCCGGCCACCAGCGCCGAGCTCAGCGAGGTCCGGGAGGCCGCCGAGGAGGCCGGGGCCCAGGTGGCCAGCGCCCAGGTGGTCGGCGGCGACTCCGTGCTGCTGCGCACCAGCGCGCTGGACGACGAGACCGAGACCGCCGTCGTGGCCGCGGTCGCCGACGCCGCCGGCGTCGACCCGTCCCAGGTCAGCCAGCAGTCGGTGAGCGCGGACTGGGGCGGCGACGTCACCAACCAGGCGCTCATCGCGCTCGCCGTCTTCCTGGTCGCGGTGGTGGCCTTCCTGGCCGTGCGGTTCCGGCCGACGATGGCGATCGCCGCCATCGTCGCGCTGCTGCACGACATCGTCGTCACCGCCGGCATCTACGCGTTGGTCGGATTCGAGGTCTCGCCGTCGACGGTCATCGGGTTGCTCACCATCCTGGGCTTCTCGCTGTACGACACCGTCGTGGTGTTCGACAAGGTCGACGAGAACACCAAGGACCTGGAGAAGGACGCCCGGTCGACCTACGGCGAGGCCGCGAACCTGGCCGTCAACCAGACGCTGATGCGCTCGATCAACACCTCGGTCATCGCGTTGCTGCCGGTGGCCGGGCTGCTGTTCGTCGGTGCCGGGCTGCTCGGGGCGGGCACGCTGAAGGACCTGGCCCTGGTGCTCTTCGTCGGCCTGGCGGCCGGCACCTACAGCTCGATCTTCCTGGCCACCCCGGTGCTCGCCGAGCTGGAGGAGCGCCGCCCCGAGCAGCAGGCGCTGCGCCGGCGGGTGCTCGCCCGCCGGTCGGCCGAGGCCCGCCAGGGCGGCGCCCGGGTCGACGCCCCCGTGGCGACGGCCCGGCGGGGGAGCGGGGCCACCCGTCGTTCCGCGGTGGCACTCGCCGAGCGGGACGAGGCCCTGCCCGACCAGCCGACGGCGGACGTGCCGATCGAGTCGCCGGCGTCGGTGCGGCCCGGTGTCCGGGGCGGGACGACCACGCCCCGGCCCGGTCAGCGGCCGGCCCGGCCGGGGCAGCGTCCGGCCGGTCGGAAGCGGCGATGAGCACCCTCCGGGACGGCGAGCTGCCGATCGACGAGCTGATCGCCACCTTCTCGGTGGACGTGCCCGACTTCCCCGAGCCCGGGGTGCTGTTCCGCGACCTGACCCCCGTCTTCTCCGATGCCGGGGCGTTCCGGCGGGTCGTCGACGCGCTCACCGAGCCCGCCGACGTCGATCCGCGGGCGGCTGCGCTGGGCCGGGCCGACGGTGGGCCCGGCTTCGACCTGGTCGCCGGCATCGAGGCGCGTGGCTTCCTGCTCGCGGCCGCCGTCGCCCTGGACGCCGGGACCGGCGTCCTCCCGGTGCGCAAGGCCGGCAAGCTGCCCCGCGAGGTCGTCTCGGCCGAGTACGCGCTGGAGTACGGGACGGCGACCCTGGAGCTGCACACCGACTCGATCACACCCGGGCAGCGGGTGCTGCTCGTCGACGACGTGCTGGCCACCGGGGGCACGCTGCAGGCCGCGATCGCCCTGGTGGAGCAGCTCGGCGGGGTGGTCACCGCGGTCGCCGTCGTGGTGGAGCTCATGGCGCTCGGTGGGCGGGAGCGCATCGCGCCGCACCCGGTGCACGCGCTCTGGCGGGTCTGAGCCCGCCAGTACCCCACCCCGGGTGAGCGCAGCGGGCGAGACCCGGTGCGGCGCGGCTAGCATGGGCAGGGTCCACCTCCTCAACAGTGCAGGAGCACCCGTGGCCTCTGACGTCGTCGCACCGCAGACGTCCGGCGCGCCCGCCGTCGAGGAGGCGCCGCCGCGGGTGGCGCTGCCCGAGCGGCCCGCCGTCCGTCGTCCCGACGACGTGGCCCCCGAGCCGGGCGGGGAGGCCGAGAACGCGCCCCGCCGCCGGGTGCGCGACCGGCTGGCCCGGCGGATCGTCGCCGGGCAGCGCTCCACCGGCATCCGTCCGGTGCTCGAGCCGCTGTCGGTGCTGCACCGGCAGAGCCACCCGAAGGCCGACCTCGCCCTGCTGCAGCGGGCCTACGACGTCGCCGAGGAGGCGCACGCCGAGCAGAAGCGCAAGAGCGGCGACCCCTACATCACCCATCCGCTCGCCGTCGCCACCGTGCTCGCCGGGCTGGGGATGGACACGACGACGCTGGTCGCCGCGCTGCTGCACGACACGGTCGAGGACACCGGCACCACGCTGGAGTCGATCACCGCCGACTTCGGCCCCCAGGTGGCGCACCTGGTCGACGGCGTCACGAAGATCGACAAGGTCAAGTTCGGCGACGGCGCCCAGGCCGAGACGATCCGCAAGATGATCGTGGCGATGTCCCGGGACCCGCGGGTGCTGGTCATCAAGCTCGCCGACCGGCTGCACAACATGCGCACGCTGCGCTTCCTCCCGCCGGAGAAGCAGGAGAAGAAGGCGCGCGAGACGCTGGAGATCCTCGCCCCGCTGGCCCACCGGCTGGGCATGAACACGATCAAGTGGGAGCTCGAGGACCTCGCGTTCGCCACGCTGTACCCCAAGCGGTACGACGAGATCGTGCGGCTGGTGGCCGAGCGTGCGCCGTCCCGGGACACCTACCTGGCCGAGGTCACCTCAGCGGTCACCGAGCAGCTGAAGGCGGCCAAGATCGAGGCCGCCGTCACCGGCCGGCCGAAGCACTACTACTCGATCTACCAGAAGATGATCGTCCGCGGCCGGGACTTCACCGACATCTGGGACCTGGTCGGCATCCGGATCCTGGTCGAGTCCGTGCGGGACGTGTACGCCGCGCTGGGCATCATGCACGCGCACTGGCAGCCGGTGCCGGGCAGGTTCAAGGACTTCGTGGCGATGCCGAAGTTCAACATGTACCAGTCGCTGCACACGACGGTCATCGGTCCGCAGGGCAAGCCGGTCGAGCTGCAGATCCGCACCCACGACATGCACCGGACCGCGGAGTACGGGATCGCGGCGCACTGGAAGTACAAGGAGAAGGCCCGCGCCGCCGGCGGCAAGGCCGACCTGACGCCGGCGCCGGGTGCGCCGGGCGACGACATGCTCTGGCTGCGCCAGCTGCTCGACTGGCAGCGCGAGGCGCAGGAGCCCGGCGAGTTCCTGGAGACGCTGCGCTACGACCTCGGTCCGCAGGAGGTCTTCGTCTTCACGCCCAAGGGCGACGTGATCAGCCTGCCGGGGGAGTCGACGCCGGTCGACTTCGCCTACGCGGTGCACACCGAGGTCGGCCACCGGTGCATCGGCGCCCGGGTGAACGGCAACCTGGTCTCCCTGGACAGCCGGCTGTCCAACGGCGACGTCGTGGAGGTCTTCACCTCCCGCTCGCCGAGCGCCGCCCCGTCGAAGGACTGGCTGGCCTTCGTCGGCAGCTCCCGGGCCCGCACCAAGATCCGTCAGTGGTTCACCAAGGAGCGTCGCGAGGACGCCGTCGAGGCCGGCAAGGACGCGCTGACCAAGGCGATGCGCAAGGCCGGCCTGCCGCTGCAGCGCCTGCTGGGCGGCGAGTCGCTGGCCACCCTCGCCGCCGACCTGCACTACCCCGACGTCAGCGCGCTGTACGCCGCGGTGGGGGAGAACCAGGTCTCCGCGCACTCGCTGGTCGAGAAGTTGCTCACCGCCCTGGGTGGCTCCGAGGGTGCGGCCGAGGACATCGCCGAGACGGCGATCCCGACCAAGCGCACCGTCGCCCGCACCGCCAGCGGCGACCCGGGCGTCGTCGTGCACGGCATGACCGAGGTGTGGGCCAAGCTCGCCAAGTGCTGCACCCCGGTGCCCGGCGACGAGATCCTCGGCTTCGTGACCCGCGGCGGCGGCGTGAGCGTGCACCGCACCGACTGCACCAACGCCGCGGACCTGCAGGCCAAGCCGGAGCGGCTGGTCGAGGTCGACTGGGCCTCCCAGCCTGGGGCCGTGTTCCTGGTCGCGATCCAGGTGGAGGCGCTGGACCGGCACCGGCTGCTCTCCGACGTCACCCGAGCGCTGGCCGACGAGCGGGTCAACATCCTGTCCGCCTCGGTGCAGACCAGCCGGGACCGGGTGGCGATCAGCCGGTTCACCTTCGAGCTGGCCGACCCGGCGCACCTGGGCTCGGTGCTGCAGACGGTCCGCAACGTCGACGGCGTCTTCGACGTGGAGCGCGTCACCGCCTGATGGAGGTCCGGGGGGTCGACCCGCGGGACGTGGGCTGGGAGGTCGACCAGCCGCGGTACCGCGTGTACTTCTGGTGGGGGACGGCCGACCCGGCCGGCAGTCCACCGGGGCAGAGCTGCGACGAGTACGAACTCACCGGTCCGGACGTGGCCGCGGCGTCGGTGCTCGCCTGGGCCGCCGAACAGGCAGGAGAGCGCCGCGCCGACTGGTTCGAGGTGTTCGTCGTCGTCGACCACGTGCCCGGCGACCGCGGGCTCGTGCGGCTCACGCCGTCCCGCTGACGGCCGGGCCGACGGTCGGTCAGCCGCGGCGGGTGGCGACGACGGCGTAGAGGGGATCGCCGACGCCCGGGGCGGTTCGCAGTTGGACGGTCGGCTCGGTGAAGCGGCCGCTGCGGCGCACCAGCTCGGAGATGACGGCGCCGTGCTGCTGGTCGTCGGTGGCCAGCCACCCGCGGACGGCCTTGGTGGGGAAGCACCGGTGGGAGAAGGTCACCGCCAGCACCCCGCCCGGGCGCAGCACCCGGCCCAGCTCGGCCAGCACCTCGATCGGCCGGGTGAGGTAGTCGATCGACACGCAGCACACCGCCGCGTCGACGTCGTCGTCGGGCAGCGGGACGGTCGGGTCGGCGTTCAGGTCGTGCACCAGTCGCGTGGTGGCCGCGGGGTTCGCCGCGAGCTCGTCGGCGTTCATGCCCAGCATGACCAGGTCGGCCGGCGGGGTGCGGAAGTGCGACACCCAGGAGGACATCAGGTCCAGCACGCGGGTCGGCCGGGGCGCCGACCCGTCGATGCCCAGCTCGGCGTAGAGGTCCCCGACCGCGGCGACCGCCGCCTCGTCGATGTGGGTCACCAGCCGGGGCCGGTCGTAGAAGCGCGCGTCCGGGCCGTCGTCGTTGCGGTCGAAGAAGCCCGGGGGGAAGCCCGCGTACGGGTCGGCGTCCATGGCCCCAGTGTGGAGCCGCGGACGCAGGAGGGCCCGGCCTCCAGGTGGAGACCGGGCCCTCCCGCCACGTGCGCGTGCGCTACTGCTGGACGGTGGTCGACTCGATCGTCACCGGCTGGGCGGGGGCACCGTCGGTGGCGCCGCCCTCGATGCCGGCGGCCGCGATGGCGTCCAGCGTCGCCAGCCCGGCCTCGTCGATGGTGCCGACGACGGTGTAGTCCGGCTGCAGCTGGCTGTCGGCGTAGACCAGGAAGAACTGGCTGGCGTCGGTGCCCTGCCCGGCGTTGGCCATCGCGAGCGTGCCGCGCGGGTACGTCTCCGCGCCGGTCACCTGGGTCGGGAAGTCGTAGGTCGGGCCGCCGGTACCGGTGCCGCTGGGGTCACCGCACTGCAGCACGCTCAGCCCGCCGCTGGTCAGCCGGTGGCAGGGCGTCCCCTCGAAGAAGCCCTGCTGCGCCAGGTAGACCATGCTCGCCGCGGCGCAGGGCGCGTTCTCCTGGTCCAGGGTCAGCCCGATGTCCCCGGCGGAGGTGGCCAGCGTCAGGTCCGTGGTGCCGGTCGTCGGCACCTCGGCCGGCGGGATGCCGACGTCGGTGAGGGTGTCGCTGCCGGAGGTGTCCGGGACGAAGTCGCAGGTCCCGTCGCTGCCGTCGACCACCGGGGCGGCGGTGGTGGTCTCGGGGGCGGCCGCGGTGTCGGGCTCCTCGTCGTCGCCGAGGCCGGTGATGAGGAACAGCGCGGCGACCACGGCGACGACGGCGAGGACGGTCGCCCCGATCAGCGTGGTGCGCCGGCGCTTCTGGGCGAGCTCCTCGCGCCGCTCGAGCTGGCGCTGCAGCCGTCGCTGCGCAGCCTCACGACGCTGCTTGTTGGTCGGCACTCTTCTCGGCTCCTCGGGCTCTGCGCTGCGCCGGGGGCGGCCGCGACCTGGGCCGCGCGCCCACACCACGGCGTGTGTCGAGTGCGGAGTGTAGGTGGGTTCCCTGTCCGGACCCTGGCAGCGCCAGTTGGACGGATGTCGCCCGCGTAACCTGCACGGGTGCTCATCCGCTCCTTCCCCGCCGGCGCGTTCGGCACCAACTGCTACGCCGTCGCCCCGGGGGCCGGGCAGGAGTGCGTCGTCGTCGACCCGGGGATGGACGCGGTCGAGCCGCTGGCCCGGATGCTGGCCGACGACGGGCTCAAGCCGGTCGCCGTCGTGCTGACCCACGGCCACCTGGACCACACCTTCTCCGTGCTGCCGGTCTGCTCCGGCTACGACATCCCCGCCTACCTGCACCCCGAGGACGCCGGCATGCTGTCGGACCCGGCGCGCTGGCACGGCCCGCAGCTCGCCCCGCTGATCACCGGCGTGCAGCTTCCGGACCCCGCCGACGTCCTGCCGTTGGCCGACGGGACGACGATCTCGCTGGCCGGCGTCGACCTGACCGTGCGGCACGCGCCGGGGCACACCCGCGGCTCGGTGGTCTTCTCCCTGGACCTGGGGGAGGCGCCCGGTCTGCTCGCCGGTGACGTGCTCTTCGCCGGCTCGGTCGGCCGGGTCGACCTCCCCGGCGGTTCGTGGGAGGACATGCTCGGCTCGCTGCGCGACGTCGTCCTGCCGCTGGAGGACGAGACCGTCGTCCTCCCCGGGCACGGGCCGGCCACCACGATCGGGCGCGAGCGCGCCACCAACCCGTACCTCGCGGAAGCCGCGAGTGCACCGAAGGGACGTTCGTTGTGAGCGAGCCGATGCGGGCTCCCAAGGGCACGTTCGACACGCTGCCCCCGGACTCGGCGCAGTTCCTCGCCGTCCGCGACACCCTCACCGCGCCGCTGCGGCGCGCGGGCTACGGCTACATCGAGACGCCGACGTTCGAGGACACCGCCGTCTTCTCCCGCGGGGTGGGGGAGTCCACCGACGTCGTCTCCAAGGAGATGTACACGTTCACCGACCGCGGGGGCCGGTCGATCACCCTGCGCCCGGAGTTCACCGCCGGGGTGATGCGCGCCTTCGTGGAGCATCGGCTCTACGCCGGCGCGCTGCCGGTGAAGCTGTGGACCGCCGGGTCGGCGTTCCGCTACGAGCGTCCGCAGGCGGGTCGCTACCGGCACTTCACCCAGGTCAGCGTTGAGGCGATCGGGGTCGACGACCCGGCGCTGGACGCCGAGGTGGTGGCGCTGGCCGCGCAGGGGTTCCGGGACCTGGGGCTGCGCGACTTCGAGCTGCTGCTGACCTCGCTGGGCGATGCCACCTGCCGCCCGCAGTACCGCGAGCTGCTGGTCGACTTCCTGGCGAAGCTGGACCTCGACGAGGACACCCGGCGCCGGGCGGAGATCAATCCCCTGCGGGTGCTCGACGACAAGCGCCCCGAGGTGCAGGCCCAGCTCGACGACGCCCCGCTGATGGTCGACCACCTCTCCGACTCCACCAAGGCCCACTACGACGCCGTCCGCGAGCACCTCACCGATCTGGGCGTGACCTGGACGGAGGCGCCCCGGCTGGTCCGCGGCCTGGACTACTACACGAAGACGACGTTCGAGTTCGTGCACTCCGGGCTCGGCTCGCAGTCGGCGATCGGTGGTGGCGGCCGCTACGACGGGCTGTCCGCGGCCCTCGGCGGGCCCGACCTCTCCGGCATCGGCTACGCCGTCGGTGTCGACCGCACGCTGCTGGCGGTGCAGGCCGAAGGGCTGGACATCGCCACGTCGGCCGGCGTGCAGGCGTTCGTCGTCCCGCTGGGCGCGGAGGCCAAGCGGCTCGCCGTGAAGCTGGTCGGTCAGCTGCGGGAGGCCGGCGTCTCCGCCGACACCGTCTACGGCGACCGCGGGCTCAAGGGCGCGATGAAGGCCGCCGACCGGTCGGGTGCCTCGCACGCGGTGGTGCTCGGCGACCGGGACCTCGCCGAGGGGGTCGCACAGCTGCGTGACCTGCGGTCGCACGAGCAGGTCGCCGTGCCCCTGGGCGAGCTGTTCGAGCGGGTGCGTGCGACGGTGGGTGCGTGACAGTCACCGACGGCATCGCCGAGTCCGCCAACACCCCCCTCGAGACCCGCCCGCTGGGCCGGACCGGCGCCGACGTCTCCGTCGTCGGCCTCGGCACCTGGCAGCTGGGTGGTGACTGGGGGAACGTGTCCGAGGACGACGCCGCCGCGGTCCTCGACGCCGCGCTGGACGCCGGCGTCACCCTGCTGGACACCGCCGACGTCTACGGCGACGGCCGCTCCGAGGAGCGCATCCGCAAGGCGCTGGCCGCCCGGGGTGAGCGCCCCTTCGTGGCCACCAAGGCCGGCCGTCGCGCCGACCCCTTCGCCGCCGAGTCCTACACCCCGGAGAACCTGCGGGCCTGGATCGACCGGTCCCGCCGCAACCTCGGCGTCGACACCCTGGACCTGGTGCAGCTGCACTGCCCACCCCCGGCCGTCTACTCCGACGAGCGCGTCTACGAGACCCTCGACGCGCTGGTCGAGGAGCAGGCGATCGCCGCCTACGGCGTCTCGGTCGAGACCGTCGCCGAGGGCCTCACCGCCCTGCAGCACCCCGGCGTGCAGTCGATCCAGGTGATCCTCAACGTCTTCCGGCGCAAGCCGCTGGAGCAGCTGCTGCCCGCCGCCCAGCGGGCCGAGGTCGGCATCCTCGCCCGGGTGCCGCTGGCCAGCGGCCTGCTGTCGGGCAAGTACTCCACCGACACCACCTTCGCCGCCGACGACCACCGGAACTTCAACCGCAACGGTGAGGCCTTCGACGTCGGCGAGACCTTCGCCGGGGTGCCCTTCGAGGTCGGTGTCGCCGCCGCCCGCGAGGTCGCCGAGATCGCCGGCCCGGACGTCACCACCGCCGCCTTCGCGCTGCGCTGGGTGATCGACCAGCCGGGCGTCACCACCGTCATCCCGGGCGCGCGCAACGTCCAGCAGGCGCTGGGCAACGTCGCCGCCGCCTCGCTGCCGTCGCTGAGCGCCGGCCAGCTCGCCGACCTCGAGCGCGTGTACGACGAGCGCATCCGCTCCCATGTGCACGACCGCTGGTGATCGCCGCCCCGTCCCGCACCTGTTGAGACTCCGCACCCCCTGAGAGAGGCACTACCTTGCTCCGCACCCACGACGCCGGCACGCTCCGCGCGACCGACGCCGGTTCCACGGTCACCCTCGCCGGCTGGGTCGCCCGCCGGCGCGACCACGGCGGGGTCGTCTTCCTCGACCTGCGCGACGCCTCGGGCTACGCCCAGGTCGTCGTCCGCGAGGAGGAGGCGCACGCGCTGCGCAACGAGTACTGCGTGCTCGTGACCGGCGACGTCCAGCGGCGTCCGGCCGGCAACGAGAACGCCGACCTGCCCACCGGGGAGATCGAGGTGGTCGCCAGCACGCTGCAGGTGCTCTCGGCGTCCGCACCGCTGCCGTTCCCGATCGAGACGGCCCAGGCCGCCGGCGACGACGTCCGGTACGCCCACCGCTACCTGGACCTGCGCCGCCAGGGGCCGGCCTCGGTGCTGCGGCTGCGCAGCGAGGTCAACCGGATCGCCCGCGGCGTGATGGCCGGCCACGGGTTCACCGAGGTGGAGACGCCATCGCTGACCCGCTCCACCCCTGAGGGCGCCCGGGACTTCGTCGTCCCGGTGCGGCTGCAGCCGGGGCACTGGTACGCCCTGCCGCAGTCGCCGCAGCTGTTCAAGCAGCTGCTGATGATCGGTGGCCTGGAGCGGTACTACCAGATCGCCCGCTGCTTCCGGGACGAGGACTTCCGCGCCGACCGGCAGCCGGAGTTCACCCAGCTGGACTTCGAGATGAGCTTCGTCGACCGGGACGACGTGCTCGCCATCGCCGAGGACGTCATCCGGGCGCTGTGGCAGGAGCTGGCCTCCTACACCGTGCCGGAGATCCCGCGGATGACCTACCGCGAGGCGATGGACCGGTTCGGCTCCGACAAGCCCGACCTGCGCTTCGGCATCGAGCTCACCGAGCTGACGTCGTACTTCGCGGACACGCCGTTCCGGGTGTTCCAGGCGCCCTACGTCGGCGCGATCGTGATGCCCGGCGGCGGCTCGCAGCCGCGGCGGGCGTTCGACGCCTGGCAGGACTGGGCCCGCTCGCGTGGCCACAAGGGCCTGGCGTACGTGACCATCGCCGAGGACGGCACCCTCGGCGGCCCGGTCTCGAAGAACATCTCCGAGGCCGAGCGGACCGGGCTGGTCGAGGCCGTCGGTGCGAAGCCGGGCGACTGCGTCTTCTTCGCCGCCGGCCCCCGCCGCGGGGCCCAGGAGCTGCTCGGGGCCGCGCGCAACGAGATCGCCAAGCGACTGCAGCTCATCGAGCCGGGTTCGTGGTCGTTCCTGTTCGTCGTCGACTTCCCGATGTTCGAGGAGACCGAGGACGGCGACTGGACGTTCATGCACCACCCGTTCACCTCGCCCACCCCCGAGTGGCGGGAGCGGTTCGCCGAGGACAAGGGCGCGGCGCTGTCCGACGCCTACGACCTCGTCTGCAACGGCAACGAGCTGATGAGCGGGTCGGTCCGCATCGCCGACGCCGCGCTCCAGGAGCGGGTGTTCCAGACCCTGGGGATGACCCAGGAGGAGGCCCGCGCGCAGTTCGGCTGGTTCCTGGAGGCCTTCGACTACGGGCCGCCCCCGCACGCCGGCGCGGCGATCGGCTGGGACCGCACGGTGGCACTGCTGGCCGGCGTCGACTCGATCCGCGAGGTCATCGCCTTCCCGAAGACCGGCGCCGGGTACGACCCCCTGACCAGCGCGCCCACCCCGATCACCGCAGCCCAGCGCAAGGAGGCCGGCATCGACGTCGACCCCGACGCCGAGCCCGCCCCGGGCGAGCCCGGCGCCCCCGGCCCGACCGACCCGACGAAGCCGGCCTGAGTCCTCCGGCGCTCACCTGGGCCGAGTGAGCAGTTGTGGTCGCTCGACGCGGCGTGTCCCGCCGTGTCGACGACCACAACTGCTCACTCATGCGCGCCGCAGCGCGGCACCTCGGCTGAGCAGGGCATCTGCGACCCGGTCGACCACCATGTCCCGCCGACCCAGGTGGAGGGCACCGAAGCGCAGGACGAGCCAGCCGCGGCTGGCCATGAAGGAGTAGCGGTCGATGTCCCGGCCGAACTGGCGCCACCCAGCGTGCTGGCGGCCTTCGTACTCCACGGCGATCTTCCAGCGGCTGTAACCGAGGTCCCCGTGCACCACCGCGACGCCCCGGTGGTCGAACACCGGTACCTGCACCTCGGGCGCAGGGAGATCGTTGTCCACCAGCCAGTACCGGATCAAGCTCTCCAGGCGGGAGGCGGCCAGCGGCGTCAGGATCGGGGCGCACCGCCGGGCCAGCACGACTCCGCGCACGCGCCCCGCTCGGGCGAGACGCCGCTCCAACGCGTCGGCGCTGAGGTGCCCGGCCCGCACGAGGGCGTCCCCGATGGCCACCAGCTCGTCTGGTGGGGTGTCGGCGGCGAGGTCGAGCCAGGTCTGGGCGCCGCTGGTCACCGGCACTCCGCGGTGCACGACCCGGTCAGCGGCGCCCAGGTCGCGGACGTGCACCCGTAGGCCGCGGCGACGGGGGCGGGGGCTGTCCGGGGGCACCACGATCCGCAGCGGATCGACGTCCCGCACGGGCGCGCCCATGAGTCCGGCCGCCGTGTGGTGGCTGAACGCCGCGCCGTCGGGCAGCACGGCCACGAGCGACCGGCACATCGCGTGCACGGTCAACGGCAGGGCCTTGGAGACGTACACCCCGCGGCTGATCCGGACGCCGTCGTCCCGCAGTTGTGCTCTGGTCATGCCGGCTGCCCGGGCGTCCTGGCGGGTGTACGTCGGCGGCAGCCCAGCGGTGGTCATCCACCGACGCTCGATCGGGCAGGGATGGAAGCGCCAGGAGCCCACCCAGTCTGTGGAGACCGCTGGTGGTTGTGGACGAGATGGCTGCGCACGTCGAGTGAGCAGTTGTGGTCACCCGGGCAGGCGCGTCTCTCCGCGTCGGCGACCGCAACTGCTCACTCACGGGGCGGGCGACCGCAGAACCATCGACCTGGACTCGAGGTCGAGGGTCAGGCGGCGTTCAGGCGGGCGAGGTGCTCCGGGGCCAGGTGCAGGTCGGCGGCGGTCGCGGAGTCGACGATCGACTCCTGTCGCGAGGCCCCTGGGATGGGGAGGACGACGTCGGCCTGGGCCAGGTGCCAGGCCAGCGTCACCCGGTACACCGAGACGCCCAGCTCGTCGGCGACGGCGGCGAACTCCGCGGCCGTCGAGCCCAGCGACTTGGCGGCCGACACCCCGCCGAACGGGCTCCACGGGAGGAAGGCCAGCCCGTGCTGGGCGCAGTGCGCGAGCTCCCCGGCCGAGGACCGCCAGCCGGGGGAGAACTGGTTCTGCACGCTGACCAGCGCCTCGCCGACGATCGCCCGGGCCGCGTCGATCTGGCCGACGTCGGCGTTGGAGATCCCGGCCAGCTGCACCAGCCCGTCGTCCACCAGCTCGCGGAGCGCACCCATCGACTCCTCCCACGGCGTCGTCGGGTCGGGCCGGTGGAACTGGTAGAGCCCGATCGCCTCGACGCCCAGCCGGCGCAGCGAGGCCTCGCAGGCCCGGCGCAGGTAGGCCGGCGACCCGTCCAGCTCCCACTCGGCGCCCCGCCGGGTGTGCCCGCCCTTGGTCGCCACCAGCACGTCGCCCGGGGAGCCGTAGGACGCCAGCGCCCGGGCGACCAGCTCCTCGTTGTGGCCGAACTCCGCCTCGTCGCGCGCGTAGGCGTCTGCGGTGTCGATCAGCGTGACGCCGGCGTCCAGCGCGGCGTGCACCACGGCCGCGGCCTCGTCCGGTGACGGGCGAGGGTCCTTCGTGGACAGGGGCATCGCCCCGAGCCCCACTGCGCTGACGGTCCGGTTCCCGATGCGTCGCTGCTCCATGGGACGGTCGTGCCCCCCGGGTAGCTTCGCAACCGTGACCTCCCTGTTCGACCCCGCGCCCGCCGACGGCCCGCCGCCGGTCGACCCGGGTGCCCCGCTGGCGGTCCGGATGCGGCCGCAGTCGCTGGACGAGGTGGTCGGCCAGCAGCACCTGCTCGGTCCGCGCGCCCCGCTGCGCCGGCTGGTCGAGGCCGACGAGCCGATGTCCCTGGTGCTCTACGGCCCGCCGGGCACCGGGAAGACGACGCTGGCGCACGTCATCTCGCTGGCCACCCAGCGCTCCTTCGTCCAGTTGTCGGCGCTGGACTCCGGGGTCAAGGAGGTCCGCGCGGTCATCGCGGACGCCAAGCGGGAGCTGACCCACGCCGGCCGGCGCACCGTGCTGTTCATCGACGAGGTCCACCGCTTCTCCAAGACCCAGCAGGACTCGCTGCTGTCCGCGGTCGAGGACCGGATCGTGAGCCTGATCGCCGCGACCACCGAGAACCCGTTCTTCTCCGTGGTCAGCCCGCTGCTGTCGCGCAGCCTGGTACTGGCGCTCCAGTCGCTGGACGACGAGGACGTGCGCACGGTGCTGCGCCGGGCGCTGACCAGCGAGCGCGGGCTGGACGGCGCGGTGACGCTGACCGCCGAGGCCGAGGAGCACCTGCTGCGGGTGGCCGGCGGCGACGCCCGCAAGGCGCTGACCGCGCTGGAGAGCGGCGCCGGCGCGGCCCGGGCGGCCGGCTCCGCCGTCCTGGACCTGGCCACCCTGGAGACGGCGGTCGCCCAGGCGGCGGTGCGCTACGACCGCTCCGGCGACCAGCACTACGACATCGCCAGTGCGCTGATCAAGAGCATCCGGGGCAGCGACGTCGACGCGGCGCTGCACTACCTGGCGCGGATGGTGGAGGCGGGGGAGGACCCCCGCTTCATCGCCCGCCGGCTGGTCATCTCGGCCAGCGAGGACATCGGCATGGCCGACCCGACCGCGCTGCTCACCGCGGTCGCCGCCGCCGACGCGGTCGCCTTCATCGGCATGCCGGAGGGGCACTTCCCGCTGGCGCACGCCGTCGTCCACCTGGCCACCGCACCGAAGTCCAACGCGATCACCACGGCCATGGGGGAGTCGGTCGCCGACGTGCGCGCCGGGCTGGCCGGTCCGGTGCCGGCCGGGCTGCGCGACGCGCACTACGCCGGGGCGAAGAAGCTCGGGCACGGCAAGACCTACGTCTACCCGCACGCCCACCCCGACGGCGTCGTCCCGCAGCAGTACCCGCCCGACGCACTGGTCGGCCGCGACTACTACCGGCCGACCGGTCGCGGGGTGGAGGCGCAGATCGGTGCGCGGCTGGCCAAGCTCCGGGCGATCGTCCGCCGCCGCGGCTGAGCCGCACGCGCGGGCGTCGTCGGTGGCGGCGGCTAGGGTGACCCGACCGGTGGACCTCCACCGAGGACGTGCACGAGACGACGAAGGGGACCCTCGAGTGTCCGCAGGAGAGATCGCCGGGCTCATCGCCGCCGGCGCGTTGGTGCTGCTCGTGATCCTGGTGGCGGTACCGCTGCTCAAGCTCGGGCGGACGCTGGACGAGACGACCCTGACCATCCGCCAGGTCCGGGAGCAGAGCCAGCCGATCCTGAGCCAGGCGTCCACGACGGTCACCCACGTCAACGCCAACCTCGAGCGGGTCGACGACATCACCGGCAACGCCGCGAACGTCTCCAGCAACGTCGCCGCCCTGACCAGCGTGTTCGCCGCCACGCTCGGCAGCCCGCTGATCAAGGTCGCCGCCTTCAGCTACGGGGTCCGCAGCGCCGCCCGCAAGAAGCGGGAGGGCCAGGCCGTCGCCGACGCCCAGCGCACCGCCCGTGAGGACCGTCGCAACCGGCGCGAAGCCCGGCGGGCCGCCTGATGCGCCGGCTGTTCTGGCTGGCCATGGGCATCACCATCGGTGCCCTCGTCGTCCGCAAGCTGACCAAGACGGCAGAGAAGCTCACCCCGCAGGGGATCGCCGGCCAGCTCGCCGAGGGCCTGCGGGAGCTGGCCGACGCGATCGGTGACTTCGGCGCCGACGTCCGCGCCGCCGCCGCGCTCCGGGAGGACGAGCTGCGTGCCGGCACGGGGCTCGACGCCCCGCTGCCCGACAGCGGCCAGGTCTCCCTGCCGGACGCGCTGCCCCGCCGCGGCGCCCACGCCGCGGACAGCTGAACCACCTCCCCTCCGGGCGCCGCCCCTGCGCCCACCCCGCGCTGAAGGACCGAGACCACCCGCATGCAGACCGCCGAGATCCGCCGCCGCTTCCTGGAGCACTTCGAGAAGCGGGGGCACACCGTCGTCCCGAGCGCCTCGCTGGTGTCGCCCGACCCCTCGCTGCTGTTCACGGTGGCCGGGATGGTGCCGTTCATCCCGTACCTGACCGGGCGTGAGCCGGCGCCCTACCCGCGCGCGACCAGCGTGCAGAAGTGCGTCCGCACCCTCGACATCGAGGAGGTGGGCAAGACCACCCGGCACGGCACGTTCTTCCAGATGAACGGCAACTTCTCCTTCGGCGACTACTTCAAGGCCGAGGCGATCCAGTTCGCCTGGGAGCTGGTGACGGGCCGGGTCGAAGACGGCGGGCTGGGGCTGGACGCCGAGCGGATCTGGCCGACGGTCTACACCGACGACGACGAGGCGTTCGACGCCTGGCGGGCCTACGTCCCGGCCGAACGCATCCAGCGCCGCGGCAAGGACGACAACTACTGGTCCACCGGTGCGGCCGGCCCGGCCGGGCCCTGCTCGGAGATCCACTACGACCGCGGGCCGGCGTACGGCCCCGACGGCGGGCCGGAGACCGATCCCACGGGCGACCGGTTCCTGGAGATCTGGAACCTGGTCTTCATGCAGTACGAGCGGGGCCCGGGGGAGGGCAAGGAGTTCCCGATCCTCGGGGACCTGCCGAAGAAGAACATCGACACCGGCATGGGCCTGGAACGGGTGGCGTTCCTGCTCCAGGGCGTCGACAACATGTACGAGATCGACCAGGTCGCCCCGGTGCTGCACCGGGCCGCAGCGCTCGCCGGGGTGCGCTACGGCGCCGACCACGAGGCCGACGTCCGGCTGCGGGTGGTCGCCGACCACGTGCGCAGTGGCCTGATGCTCATCGGCGACGGGGTGACCCCGGGCAACGAGGGGCGGGGCTACATCCTGCGCCGACTGCTGCGCCGCGCCGTCCGCTCGATGAAGCTGCTCGGCGTCGACGAGGCCACGCTCCCGGAGCTGTTGCCGGTCTCCCGCGACGCGATGAGCCCCAGCTACCCCGAGCTGGCCACCGACTTCGCCCGCATCTCCGGGATCGCCTACGCCGAGGAGGAGGCGTTCCGGCGCACCCTCACCGCCGGCACGGCGCTGTTCGACACCGCCGTCGGCCAGGCCAAGAAGGCCGGCCCCCCGGCCCTGTCGGGGGAGCAGGCCTTCTCGCTGCACGACACCTACGGCTTCCCGATCGACGTGACCCTGGAGATGGCCGCCGAGCAGGGCGTCCGGGTCGACGAGGAGGGCTTCCGGGCCCTGATGAAGGAGCAGCGGGACCGGGCTCGCGCCGATGCCCGTGCCAAGCGCACCGGCGCGGTCGACGTGCTGGCCTACCGGCGGCTGCTGGGCGAGCACGGCCCCACCGACTGGCGGGCCTACGACACCCTGCGCACCGACTCCCGGGTGCTCGGCGTGGTCGACGAGTCCGACACCGACGGCGAGCCGGTCGTCGGCGCGGGCTCGCTCACCCGGGTCGTGCTGGACCGGACGCCCTTCTATGCGGAGTCCGGTGGTCAGGTCGCCGACGCCGGCGAGCTGACCTGGGACGGCGGCCGGGCCGAGGTCATCGACGTCCAGCGCCCGGTCAAGGGCCTGGTCGCCCACCAGGTGCGCGTGCTCGAGGGAGAGCTGCGGGCCGGCACCGAGCTCACCGCCCAGGTCGACCGCGAGTGGCGGCTCTCGGCCTGCCAGGCGCACTCCGGCACGCACGTCGTGCACGCGGCGCTGCGCCAGGTGCTCGGCCCACAGGCACTGCAGTCCGGGTCGTACAACCGGCCGGGCTACCTGCGACTGGACTTCGCCTGGCAGGGGGCCCTGTCCGCGCAGCAGCGGATCGACGTCGAGGACGTCGCCAACGCCGCCGTCCGGGCCGACCACGGGGTCCGCGCGCTCTACATGACGCTGCCGGAGGCGCGGGAGTTCGGCGCGCTGGCGCTGTTCGGGGAGACCTACGGCGAGCAGGTCCGCGTCGTGGAGATCGGCGGCGAGTGGTCCCGCGAACTCTGCGGTGGCACCCACGTCCACGGCAGCGCCCAGATCGGCACCCTCGCGCTGACCGGTGAGAGTTCTGTCGGCTCCGGGGCCCGCCGGGTGGAGGCCGCCGTGGGCCTGGAGGGCTTCCGGTACCTGGCGCGGGAACGCGACCTGGTCCGCCAGCTCGCCGACCTGCTCAAGACCCCGCAGGACGGGATCGCCGACCGGGTGAGCGGCATGCTCGAGCGGCTGCGGGAGGCCGACAAGGAGCTGGCCGACCTGCGCGCCCGGCAGACCCTGGCCGCCGCCGGCGACCTGGCTGCCGGCGCCCGCGACCTCGGTGGGGTGGCCGTCGTGACCGGCGCACCGGCCGGGCTGTCCGGTGGCGACCTGCGCAGCCTCGCCCTCGACGTGCGCGGTCGGCTCGGTGAGCGGGCGGCGGCCGTGTTGCTCGCCTCCGCCGCGGACGGCAAGGTGGCCCTGGTGGCCACCGTCAACCCGGCGGCGCAGCAGCAGGGCCTGTCGGCCAACGACCTGCTGAAGGCTGCGGCGCCGGCGGTGGGTGGCCGCGGTGGTGGCAAGGCCGACGTGGCCCAGGGTGGCGGCACCGACCCCTCCGGCATCCCTGCGGCCCTCGCGGCCGTCGAGCAGACGATCGGAGCGGCCACGACGTGAGCGAGGCGTCCGACGGGCCCGGCACCGGGCCGGTGGAGGGGCGGACCAGACGGTCCGGTCGCCCGCCGGTGCCGCCCGCCGCCCCGCCGGAGGCCGCGGCGCCGCCCGGTGGGCGCCCCGCCGCACCGCCGGCCACCGTCGAACAGCCCGCCGCTCGACCGCCGGAGACCGGCCGCCTCCACCTCGGTGGCTACCCGCCCCGGGTGCCCGGCGCCGCCCGCCGCGAGGCGGCGGCGCCGCACGACGGTGCCCGCGATGACGACTGAGGGGAGCGCGCCGGCCTGGGTGCCCGGCCGCAGACTCGGCGTCGACGTCGGGACCGTCCGGGTCGGGCTCGCGCTCTCCGACGCCACCGGCATGCTGGCCAGCCCGCTGGAGACGGTCCGGCGCGCCAAGGACCAGCGCGATCTGGACCACCTCGCTGAGCTGGTTGTGACACACGAGGTGGTCGAGGTGGTTGTGGGATTGCCAAAGCATCTGTCCGGAGCGTCGGGCGCGTCGGCAAGAGATGCCAGTGCATACGCTGAAGCCCTGGCCAGTCGCATCGGGAACGTCCCGGTGCACCTCGTCGACGAGAGGCTCTCCACAGTGACCGCAGCGAGCCACCTGCGCGCCGGCGGCATCGATGCCCGCCGCCAGCGTTCGGTGATCGACCAGGCGGCTGCCGTGGTGATCCTGCAGAGCCATCTCGACGAGCGACGACGCACTGGCCCCGACTTCAGGGGGCGCCACTCGTGACGGACCCGACCCAGCCGCACGCGAGCGGCCGCCACTCCGACGCCGAGGCCGGCGCCGGACGCCCTGCAGCGGAGTTCCTGGCCGCCTGGGCGGGCGCCGCGACCCTGCAGCTCCCCGACGACCCGGCCGACGCCACGCTGCGACCGCGCCGCCGCCGCCGGCACGCCTCGGACACCGGTGCCCGGGTCCACGCGACAGCGGGGGGCGTCGACGTGGCCGACGTGGAGATCACCGGGCTGGCCGCCTCCGGCATCGCCGACGCCGGACTCGCGGCCGCCGGCCTCGACGTGAGCGCCTTCGACGTCGGCCGGCGGAGCGCGGCCCCAGCGGCCCCCGGGGGCCCGGGTGGGGTCGTCCCCGCAGCACGAGCCCGAGAGGTCACCGTGCCGCGGACCGCCGAGATGCCCGCCGTACCGCCGGCCGTCCCGACCATCGGGGGAGCCGCGCCCGGCGCCGGTCCGGCCGCCGCCCGGCGCGTCCCGGCCCCTCGGCCGCCCACCGAGCCCACCACCGCCGACCACGTCCGGGCGGACCGGTTCGCCGACGCCGGGACCGACCCTGGTTGGCTGTCGGCAGCCAACCGTCCCGTCCCCGGGCCGGTTGGACCGTCGTCGGTCCCGACGAGCGGGCCCTCCGGTGCGCTGGCCGGGCTCGTCACCGGGCAGGGCGGCGCCGAGGTGCACACCGCACCTCGGGACACGCCTGTCGACGAGCCGGCGACGGTGGTGCACGCTGCACTGACCGTCGACGGACCCGACCCGGACGAGGAGCGCTGGCGGATGGTCTCCGAACGGCACGGGAGCGACGAGGGCGACCTCGATCCCGCCCATCACGACCCCCACGACGACGGTCCCTTCGCGCCGGCGGCCGACGCGTCCCCGCAGACGGGCGGCCTCGACGTGGTCGGCGGTGGTGACCACGACGAGCACCACGACGAGTACTACGACGACCACGGCCACGACGACGACCACGGCCACGACGACGACCACGGCCACGACGACGACCACGGCGACGGCGGTGTCGGCGGCGGTCGTCGCGGGCGCGGTGGACGCGGCGGTCGCCGGGGCCCGGTGGTCGTCGGCCTGTCCCTGCTCGTCCTGGCCGCGCTGATGGCCGGGATCTTCGTCGGCGGCAAGGCCCTCTGGGACCGGGTCAACCCGGTGGCGGAGGACTACCCGGGGGCCGGCACCGGCGAGGTCGACGTCCGGGTGGAGCCAGGCGACTCGTTGCGCGCCATCGGCAACACGCTCGTGGAGGCCGACGTCATCGCCTCGGTGGCGCCGTTCACCGAAGCGGCCGAGGCCAACCCGGCCGCGACCGGCATCCAGCCCGGCGTCTACCGGCTGCGCCAGCAGATGTCCGGGCAGGCCGCGCTGGACCTGCTGCTGGACCCGGCGTCCCGCCAGGTCACCCGGGTCACCCTGCCCGAGGGCCTGCGGGTCACCCAGGTGCTGCAGCGACTGGCCGACGAGAGCGGTCTGCCGCTCGCGGAGCTGGAGGCCGCCGCCGCGGACCCGGCCCAGCTGGGGCTGCCCGCCTACGCCAACGGCCTGCTGGAGGGCTTCCTCTTCCCGGCCACCTACGACATCGAGCCCGGCGAGACCGCGGTCGAGGTGCTCAGCGAGATGGTGGCGCGCACCGATCAGGTGCTCACCGACCTGCAGATCCCGGTGGAGCAACGGCTCACGGCGCTGACCAAGGCGAGCCTGGTCCAGGCCGAGGCCGGCTCGATCGAGGACATGGGCAAGGTCGCCCGGGTGCTGGAGAACCGGCTGGCCGACGGCATGCCGCTGCAGCTGGACACCACGGTGAACTACGCCAACGACAAGGCCGGGATCACCACCAGCGCCGAGGACCGCGCCAACCCCTCGCTCTACAACACCTACGTCCACCCGGGCCTGCCGCCCGGCGCCATCAACAACCCGGGGGAGGAGGCGCTGCGCGCGGTGCTCGCCCCGACCCCGGGTGACTGGCGCTTCTTCGTGGTGGTCGACCCCGACACCGGGGAGACCCGGTTCGCCGCGACCGGCGCCGAGCACCAGCAGAACGTGCTGCTGTTCCAGCAGTGGCTGCGGGACAACCCGGGCAATTGACGCACCGTCGCACCCCGGTCCGGCCGGCATGAGGGCAGCTGTCCTCGGCCGGCCGGTCGGGCACTCGCTGTCGCCCCTGCTCCACCGGGCGGCCTACGCCGCGCTCGGCCTGGACGACTGGAGCTACGACGCCCTGGACGTCGGGGCCGAGGACCTGCCGGTGCTGCTGGCCGGGCTGGGCCCGGAGTGGCGGGGCTTCTCGGTGACCATGCCGTGCAAGCAGGCGGCGGTGGCGGTGGCCGACGAGGTCGACCAGCTGCCGCGCCTGCTGGGCGCGGCGAACACCCTGCTGCGCACCGACGCCGGCTGGCGCGCGGAGAACACCGACGTCACCGGGGTGGGCATGGCCCTCCAGCTGGGCGGTGTCGAGCGGGTCGAGCACGCCGCCGTCCTCGGGGCCGGGGGGACGGCGGCCGCAGCGGCCACCGCGCTCGCCTCCCTCGGTGCCCAGCAGGTGGACGTCGTCGTCCGAGAGCCCGCGCGGGCCGGGGACCTGCTGCGGGTGCTCGGCGCCCTCGGGGTGAGCGCGGACGTCCAGCGGCTGGACCGCACCGGCACGCTCACCGCACCGGTGGTGGTGAGCACGGTCCCGGCCTCCGGTCAGGCGGCCGTCGCCGACCTCACCTGGGGGCGGGGGCAGACGGTGCTGGACGTGCTCTACGCCGGCTGGCCGACGCCGCTCGCCCAGCGCGTACAGGCGGCGGGGGGCCGGACCATCAGCGGCCTGGAGGTGCTGTTCTGGCAGGCCACCGCCCAGGTCGAGCTGATGACCGGCCGGCCGGCGCCGATCGAGGCCATGCGCGCCGCGCTGGACGCCTGACCGCACCCCGGTGACCGGGCTGCTCACCGTTGCCGCCGCCGTCCTGGGCCTGCTGCTCGGCCCGTGGCTGGCCACCACCACGGTGCGGCTGGCCGAGCGTGACCGTGCGGCGCGTCCGTCGTCCCGGCGGGTGGTCGGCACGGCGGTCGCCACGGCCGCGGCGCTCGCCGCCGCACCCGCCCTCGCCGGCCCGCGGCCGGCCACCGTCGCCCTCGCCTGGTTCGGCGCGGCCGCCGTGGTGCTGGCCGGGGTGGACCTCGCCCGGCACCGGCTGCCCGACCGCGTCGTCTTCCCGGCGGCCGCGGTCGGCGTCCTCGCCTTGGTCGTGGACGCCGCCGTGCTGGGCACCTGGCCCGCGCTGGGCCGGGCCGTCGCTGCCGCCGCTGTGGCCTGGGGGCTGGGCACCCTCGCCCGGCTGGTGCAGCCCGGCGGGTTCGGCGGCGGCGACGTGAAGCTGCTCGGGCTGCTCGGTCTGCTGCTGGGCTGGGTGGGCTGGAGCGTGCTGCTCGCCGGGGTGCTGGCCGGCTTCGTGCTCGGTGCGCTGGGCGCGCTGCTGCTCATCGCCCTGGGGCGGGCCGGCTGGCGCACGGCCGTGGCGTTCGGCCCGCCGCTGCTGGGCGGCGCCTACGTCGCCCTGGCGCTGGCGGCACCCCTGCCGATGCCGTGACGGGGGGCGATCTGTCAACTGGCAAACTCGACAGCATGTTGCGCTGGTTGACCGCAGGTGAGTCGCACGGTCAACAGCTCACCGCCATCCTGGAGGGGCTGCCCGCCGGGGTGCGGGTGCAGACCACCGACCTCGACGCCCAGCTCTCCCGCCGCCGGCTCGGCCACGGCCGCAGCGCTCGGATGAGCTTCGAGGAGGACGTCGTCACCCTCACCGGCGGCGTCCGGCACGGGGTGACCCAGGGCGGGCCGATCGCCGTCCAGGTCGGCAACACCGAGTGGCCGAAGTGGCAGAGCGTCATGGCCGCCGACCCGGTCGACCCGGATGTGCTGGAGGGGCAGGCGCGCAACGCCCCGCTCACCCGGCCCCGGCCCGGCCACGCCGACCTCGCCGGCATGCAGAAGTACGGCTTCGACGACGTCCGCCCGGTGCTGGAGCGGGCGAGCGCGCGGGAGACCGCCGCCCGTGTCGCGCTGGGCACCGTGGCGCAGGCGTTCCTGCACCAGGTGCTCGGGGTGCGGGTGGTCAGCCACGTGGTGGGGATCGGGCCGGTCACCGTCCCCGACGGGGTGCTGCCCGGCCCGGAGGACAACCCGCGGCTGGACGAGGACCCGGTGCGCTGCGCCGACCCGGCCACCAGCGCGCGGATGACCGCCGAGATCGACGACGCCCGCCGGTCCGGCGACACCCTGGGTGGCGTGATCGAGGTCGTCGTCCACGGCCTGCCGCCGGGCCTGGGCAGCCACGTCCACTGGGACCGCCGGCTGGACTCCCGGCTGGCCGGGGCGCTGATGGGCGTGCAGTCGGTCAAGGCCGTCGAGGTCGGTGACGGGCTGGAGACCGCCCGCCGGCGCGGCTCGGTCGCCCACGACGAGATCGAGCTGGCCGGCGGCGAGCTCCGCCGGCTCACCGACCGGGCCGGCGGCGTCGAGGGCGGCATGACCAACGGAGAGGTGCTGCGGGTGCGCGCCGCGATGAAGCCGATCAGCACCGTGCCGCGGGCGCTGGCCACGATCGACACCGCCACCGGCGAGGCCGCGGTCGCGATCAACCAGCGCAGCGACGCCTGCGCCGTGCCGCGCGGCAGCGTGGTCATGGAGGCGATGGTCGCCCTGGTGCTCGCCGACGCGGTGCTGGAGAAGTTCGGCGGGGACTCGGTGCCGGAGACCCGCCGGAACGTGCAGGGCTACCTCGACGCCCTGCCGTACCGGTGACCGGCCCCGCGCTGGTCGTGGTCGGCCCGCCGGCGTCGGGCAAGACGACCGTGGGTGCGGCGGTCGCCCAGGCCCTGGGCCTGCCGTTCCGGGACACCGACGCCGACGTGGAGGCCCAGGCCGGGACGACGGTGGCCGACCTCTTCGTGCAGCAGGGCGAGCCGCACTTCCGGGCGCTGGAGGAGCAGGCCGTGGCCCGGGCGCTGGCCGAGCACGACGGCGTCCTGGCCCTCGGCGGCGGTGCGGTCACCAGCGCGGCCACCCGGGAGCGGCTGGTCGCCCACGGCCGGACCGGCGGTGCGGTCGTCTGGCTGGACGTCGACGTCACCTCGGCGGCCAAGCGGGTGGGGCTGTCCCGGGACCGGCCGCTGCTGGCGGTCAACCCACGCGCCATGCTGCGGACCATGCTCGAGACCCGCGCCCCGCTCTACGCCGAGGTCGCCACCGCGACCGTGGTGACCTCCGCCCGCCCGGTCGAGGACGTGGTGGCCGACGTGCTCGCCGCCGTCGGGGCGGGCACCCCGTGACCGCCCAGCGGATCACCGTCGGCGGTGACCGGCCCTACGACGTGCTCATCGGCCCCGGCGTGCAGGCGCAGCTCGGTCTCGTGCTCGACGGCACCGCCCGCGCCGCCGTGGTGCACAGTCGGGCGCTGGCCGCTGCGGCCGGTGCCGCGGTCGAGACGCTGCAGCAGGCGGGGGTCGCCGCCGAGGCGGTCGTCGTCCCCGACGGCGAGGCCGCGAAGACCGCCGAGGTCGCCGCCGGCGCCTGGGAGGAGTTCGGCCGGCTGGGGCTCACCCGCTCCGACGCCGTGGTCGGCATCGGTGGGGGAGCGGTGACCGACCTGGCCGGGTTCCTGGCCGCCACCTGGACCCGCGGGATCCGGGTGGTGCAGGTGCCGACCAGCCTGCTGGCCATGGTGGACGCCGCGGTCGGCGGCAAGACCGGCATCAACACCGCCGCCGGCAAGAACCTGGTCGGCGCCTTCCACCCGCCGGCCGCGGTGCTGGCCGACACCGACGCGCTGGCCGACCTGCCCGCGGCGGAGTTCCGGTCCGGGCTGGCCGAGGTGGTCAAGTGCGGGTTCATCGCCGACGGGCGCATCCTCGAGCTGCTGGCGGCCGATCCCACCGGCCGGGCCGACACCGCCGAGCTGATCGCCCGCGCCGTGCAGGTCAAGGCCGATGCCGTGGCCGACGACCTCTACGACACCGGACGCCGGGAGTTCCTCAACTACGGCCACACCCTGGGGCACGCGATCGAGCGGGTCGAGGACTTCGGCTGGCGGCACGGGGAGGCCGTGGCGGTGGGGCTGGTGTTCGCCGCCGAGCTGGCCTGCCAGGCCGGGCGGCTGTCCCGCGCCGACGCCGACCGGCACCGTGAGCTGGTCGCCGCCCTGGGGCTGCCGACCACCTACCGGGGCGACTGGGCGCAGCTGCAGTCGGTGATGCGGGTGGACAAGAAGGCCCGCGGTGCCGCGCTGCGCTTCGTCGTCCTCGACGGGCTGGGCGCACCGGCCATCCTGACCGATCCCGACCAGGCCTGGCTGGACGCCGCCTGGGCAGCCGTGAACGGAGACCGTGCATGACGATCCAGGTGCTCAACGGCGCCAACCTCGGCCGGCTCGGCACCCGCGAGCCCGAGGTCTACGGCACGACCACGCACGCCGAGCTGGTGCAGCTGATCGAGGCCGCCGCCGCCGAGCTGGGGCTGGAGGTCGTCGTCCGGCAGACCGACTCCGAGGGCGAGCTGCTCGGCTGGGTGCACGACGCCACCGACGCCGGCGACCCGGTGGTGATCAACCCCGGCGGGTGGTCGCACACCTCCGTCGTCCTGCGCGACGCGCTGGCCGCCGTCCGCGCCCCGGTGGTGGAGGTGCACATCAGCAACGTGCACACCCGCGAGCCGTTCCGGCACCACTCCTACGTGTCCGCCGTCGCCGACGGGGTGATCGTCGGGCTCGGCGTGCAGGGCTACGAGCTGGCGCTGCGCCACCTGGCCGCGCGGGGCGCACGATGACCCGGCCCGAGGCCGGCCGCCGGGACCGGTTGCGCGCCACCGCCGCCTCGGCCGGGCTGGACGCCGTCCTGGTCACCGACCTGCTCAACGTGCGGTACCTGACCGGCTTTACCGGCTCCAACGGCGCGCTGCTGCTGCGCGTGGACGGGGCCGACGTCTTCGGAACCGACGGCCGGTACACCACCCAGGCCGGCACCCAGGTGCCCGACGTGGAGCTGCTGGTCGACCGCGCCACGATGCCCGCGCTGGCCCGTGCCGCGCGCACCGGCGGGGCGACCCGGCTGGGCTTCGAGTCCCACGTGGTGACCGTCGACGAGCTGCGCGGCCTGGAGTGGCTGCTCGGTGAGGACGGCGCGGCCGTGGAGCTGGTGAGCGTCCGGCGGGCGGTCGAGGCGCTGCGGGCGATCAAGGACGAGGGCGAGGTGGAGGCGCTCCGCCGGGCCTGCGCGGTCGCCGACGCCGCGCTGGCCGAGCTGGCCGCCGAGGGTGCGCTGCGGCCGGGGCGCACCGAGCTGCAGGTGGGCCGGGAGCTGGACGCCCGGATGCTCGCCCTCGGTGCCGAGGCGCCGAGCTTCGAGACGATCGTGGCGACCGGGGCGAACTCGGCCATCCCGCACCACCGGCCCGACTCCACCGAGCTGGCCGAGGGCGACTTCCTCAAGCTCGACTTCGGGGCCACCGTCGACGGCTACCACTCCGACATGACCCGCACCCTCGTGCTGGGTCACGCCGCCGACTGGCAGCGCGAGGTGTACGAGCTGGTGGCGGCATCGCAGGCGGCCGGCCGCGCGGCACTCGCGGTGGGTGCCGAGGTGACGGCGGTGGACGCGGCGGCCCGCGACGTCATCGTCGCCGCCGGGCACGGTGAGCACTTCACCCACGGCCTCGGGCACGGTGTCGGCCTGGAGATCCACGAGGCTCCGGGCATCTCGGCGCTGGGCGCAGGTACCCTGGCCGCTGGCATGGCCGTCACCGTGGAACCAGGCGTGTACCTGCCCGGCCACGGCGGTGTCCGGATCGAGGACACCTTGATCGTCACGGACGACGAGCCCGAGTTGTTGACCCTCACGAGCAAGGAACTGCTGGTCCTCTAGATGGCTACCACCAACGACCTCAAGAACGGCACCGTCCTCAACCTCGACGGCCAGCTGTGGACCGTCACCGACTTCCAGCACGTGAAGCCGGGCAAGGGCGGCGCCTTCGTCCGCACCACCCTGAAGAACGTGCTCTCCGGCAAGGTCGTCGACCGGACGTTCAACGCCGGTACGAAGGTCGAGACGGCGAACGTCGACAAGCGGTCGATGACCTACCTCTACCAGGACGGCGCCGACTACGTCTTCATGGACGGCGACACCTTCGACCAGATCCCGGTCTCGGCCGCGACGCTGGGCAGCGGGGCCGACTACCTGCTGGAGAACACCGAGGTCACCGTGGCGGTGCACGACGGCACCCCGCTGTACGTCGAGCTGCCGGTGACCCTGGAGCTGGTCGTGCAGCACACCGACCCGGGCCTGCAGGGCGACCGCTCCACCGGCGGCACGAAGCCGGCGACCCTGGAGACGGGGGCGGAGATCCAGGTGCCGCTGTTCATCACCACCGGCGAGAAGCTGAAGGTCGACACCCGCGACGGTCGATACCTCGGCCGGGTCAGCTGACCTCGTGGCAGCCCGTTCCAAGGCGCGCAAGCGCGCGGTCGACGTCCTCTACGAGGCCGACCTGCGCTCCAGCGACCCGCTCGAGGTCCTGCGCGACCGCGTCGCCGACGGCAACCCGCCGGTGCCCGAGCACGCCGTCCGGCTGGTCGAGGGCGTCGTCGGGCAGCAGGCCCGGATCGACGAGCTGATCGAGCAGCACGCCTCCGGCTGGTCGCTGGACCGGTTGCCCGACGTCGACCGGGCCATCCTGCGGATGGCGGTCTATGAACTGCTGTGGGTCGACGACGTCCCCGACGCGGTGGTGATCGACGAGGCGGTGGAGCTGGCCAAGGCGCTGTCCACCGACGACTCGCCGGCCTACGTGAACGGAGTCCTCGGCGGCATCGTCCGCGCCGAGATCCCCACCTGATGAAGGACCCCGTTGCCCCCCACCACTCGCAGGCTCGCGGCGGGGCCCTGCAACGGGGCCACTGACGCCGACGGCCCACTCCGCAGCGCGGAGTGGGCCGTTCGCGTCCGGTCCTGCTAGCGCGGGGCGCGGCGGCGGTCGCCCCAGTTCGCCTCGTCGTCGTCCTCGGTGGCGTAGCCGACGCCGTCGGCGCCCGGGGAGAGCACACCCCACTCGATGAGCCGGGTGGTCAGCTCGTCGGGGCTCATGTCGTAGATGATCGCCAGCGACTTGAGGTCCTCGGCGCGGATCGAGAGCACCTTGCCGTTGTAGTCGTGCCGCTGCGCCTGGATGGTCGAGGCGTAGCGGGCCAGCGGGCCGGCCTCGTCGGCGGGCAGCGAGCCCAGCGACTCCAGGTTGAGCACGATCTTGGTGCTCTTGGTGACCGCGGAGCTCGGCCGCGGGTCGGGCAGCAGCTCGGAGACGGGGACGCCGTAGAAGACGGCCAGCTCGGACAGCCGCTGCACGGTGACCGCCCGGTCGCCGCGCTCGTAGGAGCCGACGACGACGGCCTTCCACCGGCCGTGGGACTTGTCCTCCACGCCCTGCAACGACAGCCCTTGCTGGTTGCGGATGGCCCGCAGGCGGGCGCCCAGCGCCCTGGAGTAGTCGGTGCTCATGACCTCTGCTCACTGACTGTCGTCGGTAGGGAACGGTTCTGGTGACGCAGAGTACTGGCACAGCCCGCGCGGCGACAGTCCGGGAGCCCCCAACGGGTCAGATCCCGTTCACGTGGCCGTCTCCCGGGCGCGATGCGGGTCACCTGCGCCGGTGCAGTACCGTCGTCGCCGGTCCCACTCGCCGTCGGCCGATCCGGCCGGCGGCGCAGATCTCCTTTAACGACCCGTCCCGTGAGGCGGGGAAGGAGGCTTGATGACCATGTCATCAGAGCTGCCCGCACCACCGCCCACCGAGCCTGCCGCCGGTGGCCCCCCGCCGTTGCTGAGCGCGGACGACGTCGCCCGGGTGGTCGACCGGATCGCCCACCAGCTGATCGAGCGGGCCGCCAGCGCCTCGCCCGCCGGTGCCTCCGACGGTGGCCTCGCCGACCTGGTGCTCGTCGGCATCCCCACCCGCGGCGCCCCGCTGGCCCGCCGGCTGGCTGCCCGGATCGAGGCGTTCAGCGGCACGGCGGTCGACGTCGGCACCGTCGACATCACCCTCTACCGCGACGACCTGCGGCTGCGCGGGGTGCGTGCGCTGGAGGACACCCGGCTGCCGGGGGCGGGGGTCGACGGCCGGCTGGTGGTGCTCGTCGACGACGTCCTGTTCTCCGGCCGGTCGGTCCGCGCCGCCCTGGACGCCCTGCGTGACCTCGGCCGGCCCCGCGCGGTGCAGCTGGCGGTGCTGGTCGACCGCGGCCACCGGGAGCTGCCGATCCGGGCCGACTACGTGGGCAAGAACGTGCCGACCTCCCGCACGCAGTCGGTGAAGGTGCACCTGGCCGAGGTCGACGGGCTCGACGAGGTCCTGCTGACCGAGGGGGCGGACGCGTGAAGCGGCACCTGCTGGAGGCCGCCGACCTGGACCGGGCCGACGCGACCCTCGTCCTGGACACCGCCGGCCAGATCGAGTCGGCGCTCGCCGGCCGGGAGGTCAAGAAGCTCCCCACCCTGCGTGGGCGCACCGTGGTCAACCTCTTCTACGAGGACTCCACCCGCACCCGGATCTCCTTCGAGCTGGCGGCCAAGCGGCTCTCCGCCGACGTCATCAACTTCTCCGCCAAGGGCAGCAGCGTCTCCAAGGGCGAGAGCCTCAAGGACACCGCGCTGACCCTGGAGGCGATGGGCAGCGACGCGATCGTCATCCGGCACCAGGCCTCCGGCGCCCCGCACCGGCTGGCGCAGTGGGTGAAGGGCAGCGTCGTGAACGCCGGCGACGGCACCCACGAGCACCCCACCCAGGCGTTGCTGGACGCCTACACGATCCGGCAGCGGCTGGGCCGGCTCGACGGGGTGCGGGTGGTCCTCGTCGGCGACGTGCTGCACAGCCGGGTGGCCCGCTCCAACGTGTGGCTGCTGTCGACCCTGGGGGCGCAGGTCACGCTGGTCGCGCCGCCGACGCTGCTCCCCGTGGGGGTGGGCAGCTGGCCGGTGCAGGTCAGCTACGACCTGGACGCCGTCCTGTCCAAGGCCGACGTGGTGATGATGCTGCGGGTGCAGGCCGAGCGGATGAACGCCTCGTTCTTCCCCAGCGCCCGCGAGTACAGCCGCCGCTACGGCCTGGACGCGCGCCGGATGGCGGTGCTGCCGGACGACGCGATCGTCATGCACCCCGGCCCGATGAACCGTGGCATGGAGATCGCCGCCGAGGTGGCCGACTCGGCCCGCTCCACGATCGTCGACCAGGTCGGCAACGGCGTGAGCGTCCGCATGGCCGTCCTGTACCTGCTGTTGGGAGGGGCTCCCGAATGAGTCTGCTGATCACGAACGCCCGCCCGTACGGCGAGGACGCCGTCGACATCCGCATCGAGGACGGCCGGATCGCCGCGATCGGGCCGGGCCTGGAAGCCGACGGCGCCCAGGTGGTCGACGCGGCCGGGTTGGTCGCGTTGCCCGGTCTGGTCGACCTGCACACCCACCTGCGCGAGCCGGGCCGGGAGGACGCCGAGACGGTCGAGACCGGCAGCCGGGCCGCGGCGCTGGGCGGGTTCACCGCGGTGCACGCGATGGCCAACACCGACCCGGTCGCCGACACCGCCGGCGTGGTCGAGCAGGTCTGGCGGCTGGGCCAGGAGGCCGGGCTGGTCGACGTCGTCCCGGTCGGGGCGGTCACCGTCGGCCTGCGCGGGGAACGGCTGGCCGAACTCGGCGCGATGGCCGACTCCGCAGCCCGCGTGCGGGTGTTCTCCGACGACGGGCACTGTGTCGCCGACCCGGCGCTGATGCGCCGCGCCCTGGAGTACGTCAAGGCGCTGGACGGCGTCGTCGCCCAGCACGCCGAGGAGCCCCGGCTCACCGTGGGCGCCCAGATGAACGAGGGCGACCGCTCGGCCCGGCTCGGGCTGGTCGGCTGGCCGGCCGCGGCCGAGGAGGCGGTGATCGCCCGCGACGTGCTGCTGGCCGGGCACGTCGGCGCCCGGCTGCACGTCTGCCACGTCTCGACGGCGGGTTCGGTGGACATCCTGCGCTGGGCGAAGTCGCGGGGGGTCCAGGTGACCGCCGAGGTCACCCCGCACCACCTGCTGCTCACCGACGAGTGCGCGGAGACCTACGACCCGGTGTTCAAGGTGAACCCGCCGCTGCGCAGCGACGCCGACGTCCAGGCGCTCCGTGCGGGGCTGGCCGACGGCACGATCGACGCCGTCGCCACCGACCACGCCCCGCACGCGGTCGAGGACAAGGAGAGCGAGTGGGCCTCGGCCCGCCCGGGGATGCTCGGCCTGGAGCAGGCGCTCTCGATCGTCGTGCAGACCATGGTCGAGCCCGGGCTGCTCGACTGGCGCGGCGTCGCCGACCGCATGTCGGTCCGACCGGCGGCCATCGGCCGTCTGGACGGGCACGGCCGCCCGCTCGCCGTCGGCGAGCCGGCCAGCCTGCTGCTGCTGGACCCCACGCACCGGGCCACCGTCGACCCGGCCGCGCTGGCCAGCCGCAGCCGCAACAGCCCCTATGCCGGCCGGGAGCTCCCCGGCCGGGTGGTCGCCACGTTCCTGCGGGGCACGGCGACCGTGCTCGACGGAAAGGCACAGAAGTGAACGACGCGATCCTCGTGCTCGAGGACGGCAGGACCTTCCACGGCGACGCCTATGGCGCGACCGGGACGACGGTCGGCGAGGCGGTGTTCTCCACCGGGATGACCGGCTACCAGGAGACCCTCACCGACCCCAGCTACGCGGGCCAGATCGTCACCATGACCGCGCCGCACGTGGGCAACACCGGCGTCAACGGCGAGGACGACGAGAGCCGCCGCATGTGGGTGGCCGGTTTCGTGGTGCGCGACCCGGCGCGGCGTCCGGCCAACTGGCGGGCCACCGGGAGCCTGGGCGACGAGCTGGTCGCCCAGGGGGTCGTGGGCATCAGCGGCATCGACACCCGGGCGCTCACCCGCCACCTGCGGGACCGCGGGGCGATGCGCGCCGGGATCAGCAGCGAGCTGGGTGCCGAGGAGCTGCTGGCCCGGGTGACCGCGAGCGAGTCGATGACCGGCGCGGACCTGGCGCCCTCGGTGAGCACCGGGCAGCCGTACGTGGTGCCGGCGGTGGGGGAGAAGCGGTTCACCATCGCCGCCCTGGACCTGGGCATCAAGACCGCCACCCCGCGGTACCTGGCCGAGCTCGGCGTCGAGACGCACGTGCTCCCCGCGACCGCGACCGCCGAGCAGCTGCTCGAGCACGGGGTGGACGGCGTCTTCGTCTCCAACGGGCCCGGCGATCCGGCGGCCGCCGACTACGCGGTCGCCGCGGTGCGCGGGGTGCTGGAGGCCCGCCGTCCGCTGTTCGGCATCTGCTTCGGCAACCAGATCCTCGGCCGCGCCCTGGGCCTGGGCACCTACAAGCTGCGCTTCGGGCACCGCGGGCTGAACCAGCCGGTGCTGGACCGGGTCAGCGGCACGGTGCGGGTCACCAGCCACAACCACGGCTTCGCCGTCGACGCCCCGCTGGACCGGCCGACCGACACCCCGTTCGGGCCGGTCGAGGTCAGCCACGTCGGGCTCAACGACCAGGTGGTCGAGGGCCTGCGGCTGCTGGAGACACCGGCGTTCAGCGTGCAGTTCCACCCGGAGGCCGCGGCCGGGCCGCACGACGCCAACCCGTTGTTCGGCCGGTTCGTCGACCTGATGACCGCTGAACGGGAACGCGGCAGCGCGGTCACGCCCCCGCCGATCGTCGACCACACCACGGGGGAGAAGGCCTGATGCCCAAGCGGACAGACCTGCAGCACGTGCTCGTGATCGGCTCCGGGCCGATCGTCATCGGCCAGGCCAGCGAGTTCGACTACTCGGGGACCCAGGCCTGCCGGGTGCTCAAGGCCGAGGGGCTGCGGGTCAGCCTGGTCAACAGCAACCCGGCCACGATCATGACCGACCCCGAGGTCGCCGACGCCACCTACGTGGAGCCGCTGACCCCGGAGTTCGTCGAGCGGGTGATCGCCAAGGAGCGCCCCGACGCGCTGCTGGCCACCCTGGGCGGCCAGACGGCGCTGAACCTCGCCATCGGGCTGTACGAGAACGGCGTGCTGGAGAAGTACGGCGTCCAGCTCATCGGCGCCGACGTCGACGCGATCAACCGCGGCGAGGACCGGCAGAAGTTCAAGGACATCGTGCGCTCCATCGGCGCCGACGCCCCGCGCTCGACGGTCTGCGGGACCGTCGAGGAGGCGCTGGCCACCGCCGCCGAGGTCGGCTACCCGGTGGTCATCCGGCCCAGCTTCACCATGGGCGGGCTGGGCTCGGGCATCGCCACCGACGAGCCGATGCTGCGCCGGATGGCCGGCCACGGGCTGGCCGACTCTCCCGTGCACACCGTGCTCATCGAGGAGTCGGTGCTGGGCTGGAAGGAGTTCGAGCTCGAGCTGATGCGCGACCGCAGCGACAACGTGGTGGTCATCTGCTCGATCGAGAACATCGACGCGATGGGCGTGCACACCGGTGACTCGGTGACCGTCGCGCCGGCGATGACGCTCACCGACCGCGAGTACCAGCAGATGCGCGACGTCGGCATCGCCGTGCTGCGCGAGGTCGGGGTGGACACCGGTGGCTGCAACATCCAGTTCGCCGTGCACCCGGAGACCGGCCGGCTGGTCGTGATCGAGATGAACCCGCGGGTGTCGCGGTCGAGTGCCCTGGCATCGAAGGCCACCGGCTTCCCGATCGCCAAGATCGCCGCGAAGCTGGCCATCGGCTACACCCTGGACGAGATCACCAACGACATCACCGGGGTCACCCCGGCGTCGTTCGAGCCGTCGCTGGACTACGTGGTGGTGAAGATCCCGCGCTTCGCCTTCGAGAAGTTCCCCGGGGCGGACCCGCGGCTGACCACGACGATGAAGAGCGTCGGCGAGGTCATGGCGATGGGCCGCAACTTCACCGAGGCGCTGGGCAAGGCGATGCGCTCGACGGAGACCTCGGCGGCCGGGTTCTGGACCGACGCCGCCCAGCCCGCGGACGCCGCGGCGCTGGTGGAGCAGCTGCGCACCCCCGTCGACGGCCGGCTCTACACCGCCCAGCGGGCCCTGGCCGCCGGCGCCACGGTCGAGCAGGTCGCGGAGGCCAGCGGGTTCGACACCTGGTTCGTCGACCAGATCGCCCTGGTCAACGAGATCGGCGAGGAGGTGCGGGAGGCGCCGTCGCTCACCCCGGAGCTGCTGCGCCGGGCCAAGCGGCACGGCCTGTCCGACCGCCAGGTGGCCGTGCTGCGGCCGGAGCTGGCGGGGGAGGACGGCGTCCGCACGCTGCGCTGGCGGCTGGGCATCCGGCCGGTCTACAAGACCGTGGACACCTGCGCCGCCGAGTTCGCCGCCCGGACGCCGTACCACTACTCCTCCTACGACTCCGAGACCGAGGTGGAGCCGCGGGAGCGGCCGGCGGTGCTGATCCTCGGGTCGGGGCCGAACCGGATCGGGCAGGGCGTGGAGTTCGACTACTCCTGCGTGCACGCGGTGATGGCCCTGCAGGACGCCGGCTACGAGGCGGTGATGGTCAACTGCAACCCGGAGACCGTCTCCACCGACTACGACACCGCCGACCGGCTGTACTTCGAGCCGCTCACCTTCGAGGACGTCCTGGAGGTCGTGGAGGCCGAGCGCGCTGCCGGCCCGGTCGCCGGGGTCATCTGCACCTTGGGCGGGCAGACCCCGCTGGGCCTGGCGCAGAGGCTGAAGGACGCCGGCGTCCCGGTGCTGGGCACCTCGCCGGAGGCGATCGACGCCGCCGAGGACCGCGGCGAGTTCTCCCGGGTGCTGTCCGACACCGGCCTGCTCGCACCCAAGCACGGCATGGCCACGACGTCGGCCGAGGCCGTGGCGATCGCAGCGTCCATCGGCTACCCGGTGCTGGTGCGGCCCTCCTACGTGCTCGGCGGGCGCGGGATGGAGATCGTCTACGAGGACGCCATGCTGGAGGCCTACATCACCAAGGCCACCGACGTGAGCGCCGACCACCCGGTGCTGGTCGACCGGTTCCTCGAGGACGCCGTGGAGATCGACGTCGACGCGCTCTACGACGGCACCGACCTGTACCTGGGCGGGGTCATGGAGCACATCGAGGAGGCCGGGATCCACTCCGGCGACTCGGCGTGCGCGCTGCCGCCGATCACCCTGGGCGGGGAGGACCTGCAGGCCATCCGGCGGGCCACCGAGGCGCTCGCGTCCCGGATCGGTGTGCGCGGGCTGATGAACGTGCAGTACGCGCTGAAGGACGACGTCCTCTACGTGCTGGAGGCCAACCCGCGCGCCAGCCGCACGGTGCCGTTCGTGTCGAAGGTGACCGCGGTGCAGCTGGCCAAGGCCGCGGCCCGGATCGCGGTCGGCCAGACGATCGCCCACCTGCGCACCGCGGGCGTGCTGCCGGCCACCGGGGACGGCACCGACCTGCCGGTCGACGGGCCGATCGCGGTGAAGGAGGCGGTGCTGCCGTTCCACCGGTTCCGCACCATCGAGGGGCAGGGCGTGGACACCGTGCTCGGGCCGGAGATGAAGTCGACCGGTGAGGTGATGGGCATCGACGCGGAGTTCGGGACCGCGTTCGCCAAGTCCCAGGCCGCCGCCTACGGCGACCTGCCGACCGGGGGCACGGTGTTCGTGTCGCTGGCCAACCGGGACAAGCGCTCGGCGGTCTTCCCGGTGAAGCGGCTGGCCGACCTCGGCTTCCGGGTGCTGGCCACCGTCGGCACCGCCCAGGTGCTCCGCCGCAACGGGGTGTCCTGCGAGGTGGTCGGGAAGTTCTCGCAGGGCCCGGGCAACATCGTCGAGCGGATCCTGGCCGGCGAGATCGACCTGGTGGTCAACACCCCGTTCGGCACGCCGGGCAACAGCGGCCCGCGGCTGGACGGGTACGAGATCCGCGCCGCCGCGGTGAGCGCCGGCATCCCGTGCATCACCACCGTGCAGGGGATGGCGGCCACCGTGCAGGGCGTGGAGTCGCTGCGCCGCGGCGACATCGGGGTGCGCAGCCTGCAGGACCTGCACGAGTCGCTGGCCGCCGCCCAGGCGGCGGCCGGGACCACGGCGTGACGGGGGGCGGGGGCGCGACCGCTGCGGCCGAGCTGGGCCGGGAGGCGCGCGCGGCCGGGCTGACCGGCCCGGTGCTCCGGGCCCTGCACACCGCCGCCGTCGCCCGCCTGGACGGCGCCCCCGCCCCCGAACCGGTCTGGCTCACCGAGCTGACGACCGCACTCGACCGGGACGGGCTGGACGCCGACGACCTGCCCGCCCTGGTCCGGCTGCTGGCCACCACCGGGCAACACCGGCTGCTGGCCCGCGCCGGTGTGCGCTTCCCCGCCTACGCCCTCACCGACGACGTGGCGGCCGCGCGCGTGGGGCCGCCGGGGCCGCGGTTGCCGGTCCGGCCGCGGGCCGCCGGCAGCTGGCAGGTGCTCGGCCGGCGGACCGGGTTCCCGATCGGCGTGCCCGCCTGCCCGATGACCGGCACCGCCGCCTGGGTGCAGTACCTGGCCGGCAACGGCTTCAACCTGCTCACCTACAAGACCGTCCGCAGTCGGGCGCACGCGGCCAACGAGTTCCCGAACTGGGCGTTCGTCCCCGCGGTCCGCGAGCCGTTCCCGCTCGGGAGTCCACCGCCGGTGGTCACCGCCGAGCCGTCGGACTGGGTGCCGCCCGGAGACCCGGCGGTGACCAGCGCGAACTCCTTCGGGGTGCCGTCGCCGGACCCGGCGGTGTGGACCGAGGACGTCGCCGCCGCCGTCCGGTGTCTGGCCGACGACCAGCTGCTGCTGGTCAGCGTGCTGGGGGAGGACCTCGGCGAGGGCCCGCCGCAGCTGCAGGCGATCGCCGAGGACTTCGCCCGCACGGCGCGGCTGGCCGAGTCCGCCGGCGCCCCGGTGGTGGAGCTCAACCTGTCCTGCCCCAACGCGCTGGACCCAGCGCGGGGCGGGGTGCAGCCGCCGATCTGCCTCGATGCCGCGCTGACCACGGCGATCGTCGAGACCACCCGGCGCGCGCTGTCCAGCAGCACCGGGCTGGTCGCCAAGCTCTCCTGGCTGGACGCACCCGCGCTGGCCGGTCTGCTGCCGCGGATCGCCCCGCACCTGGACGGGGTGGCCGCGATCAACACGGTGCAGTGCGCGGTGCAGCGCGCCGACGGCCGGCCCACCTTCCCGGGGCGGCCGCTGGCCGGGGTCTCCGGCGCCGCGGTGCGCGACCTCGCCCTGGACTTCACCGCCCGCCTGCTGGACCTGCGGGCGGCCGGCGGCTTCGACTTCGACGTCCTGGCGATGGGCGGGGTGACCGACCCGGCGAGCTGCGCGGCGCTGCTGGAGCTCGGCGCGGCCGGCGTGCAGACCGCCACCGGCGCCTTCGCCGACCCGTTCCTCGCCCGGGCGTGCGTCACCGAGCTCGCCGGGGCTGCGGCGTGAGCGGCACCTTCGGGGAGCGGCTGGCCGACGCCGTCGCCGCCCGGGGTCCGCTCTGCGTGGGCATCGACCCGCACGTGCCGCTGCTGGAGCGCTGGGGGCTGCCCGACAGCCCCGACGGGCTGGCCCGGTTCACCGACGCCGTCGTGGACGCGCTGGCCGGGCACGTGGCGGTGCTCAAGCCACAGCTGGCCTTCTACGAACGGCACGGCTCCCGCGGGCTGGCCGTGCTCGAGGACGCCGTCGTCCGGGCCCGGGCGGCCGGGGCGCTGGTGCTGCTGGACGCCAAGCGCGGTGACATCGGCTCCACGATGGACGCCTACGCCGACTACCTGCGCCCCGAGCACCCGCTCGCCGTCGACGCCCTGACGGTCAGCCCGTTCCTGGGCCCGCGGTCCCTGCAGCCGGCCGTGGACACCGCCCGCCTGCACGGCGGCGGGCTGTTCGTGCTGGCCCGCACCTCGAACCCGGACGCCGGCACGCTGCAGCACGCGCTGGTGGGGGAGCGGACCGCCGCCCAGGTCGTCATCGACACCGTGCGCGGCTGGAACACCCCGGGGTGGGTGGTGGGCGACCCGCTGCCCGACATCGCCGCAGTGCGCGACCTGGCGGGCCGGTGGGGCCCGAGCACGGGCTCGTTCGGCGTCGTCGTGGGCGCCACCCTGCCCGACCTGGACGTCGACCTCGACGGGCTCGGCGGGCCGGTGCTCGCTCCGGGCCTGGGCGCCCAGGGCGGGTCGGCCGCCGACCTGCGCCGGCTGTTCGGGACCGGACGCGCCGTCGTCCCCACCGTCTCCCGCGACGTGCTGCAGGCGGGGCCGGACGCAGGTGCTCTGCGGGCCGCTGCCGACCGGTGGACGGCCGAGCTCACCGCGTGAGGCGCGTCGCGCCCTGGCTGGTGCTCGCCATCGGTGCCGGTCTGGCGGCCGCCGGGGTGGTGGTCCTCTGGCTGGCCGACACCCGGCCGCCCACGTGGACCGCCTACTCCGGCTCCTACGAGCCGCTCGTCCCCGACTCCGTCGCGGCGTACGAGAGCGACCTGGTGCTCACCTTCGACGGTGGTCCCACCCTGCTGTGGGGGCAGCAGCACCTGGTCGGCGCCGGGCTGCTGGTGGGCGGGCTGCTGGTCCTCACCGGCGTGGGCGGATTCCTCCTCGGTCGGCGACGACGCGCCGTCTGACCAGCGGTGACGGCACGGTTACTGCACCGTCCGGTCCGATCGCGTGTCCGTGCAGCACACCGACCCGGCGCAGATGACACGGGGTCCAGGATGACCAGCGGGTTCGAGGTGACTAGGTTGGCGCCCAGGCTCACACCGAGGGCCGCCGTCCAGGCACACTCCACACCGAACGACACCGCCGGTCGCAGCGCCGGCACGAACACGATTGGGTTGCTCCGTGCCCCTTCCCGAACTGACCCCCGAACAGCGCGCCGCTGCCCTGGAGAAGGCCGCCGCGGCCCGCAAGGCCCGTGCCGAACTTCGTGAGCGGCTGAAGACCAAGGGCGCGACGGTCGGCGACGTCCTCAAGCAGGGTGAGACCGACGAGGTCATCGGCAAGATGCGCGTCTCCGCGGTGCTCGAGTCCCTCCCCGGGGTCGGCAAGGCGCGTGCTGCCAAGATCATGGAGCGCCTCGAGATCTCCCCGACCCGTCGCGTCCGTGGTCTCGGCGCCAACCAGCGCAAGGCGCTGGAGGCCGAGTTCGCCGGCGAGGTCGTCGAGCCCTGAGCACGTCCCTGTCCCGACCGACGCACACCCCCAGCCCGAGGACGCCGAGCGTGGCCCGCACCCCTGCCCGCCTGACGGTCCTCTCGGGTCCCTCCGGGGTCGGGAAGGGCACGGTCGTCGCCGAGGTCCGGCGCCGGCACCCCGAGGTCTGGGTGTCGGTGTCGGTCACCACGCGGGCCCCGAGGCCCGGCGAGGTGGACGGCGAGCACTACTGGTTCGTCGACGCCGAGTACTTCGACTGGCTGATCGAGCACGACGGCCTGCTCGAGTGGGCCGAGTACGCGGGCAACCGCTACGGCACCCCGGTCGCGCCGGTCCAGGAGCAGCTGGCCTCCGGTGCCCCGGCGCTGCTGGAGATCGAGCTGCAGGGCGCCCGGCAGGTGCGCGAGCGCGCGCCGGAGGCACAACTGGTCTTCCTGGCGCCGCCGTCCTGGGCGGAGCTGGTCAGCCGGCTGGCTGGCCGGGGCACCGAGCACCCCGAGGTGCAGTCCCGCCGGCTGGCGCTCGCCCAGGCCGAGCTGGACGCCTCCGGGGAGTTCGACGTGGTCGTCGTGAACGACGACGTGGCCAGGGCCGCCGACGAGTTGGTAGGCTTGCTGACTGCGTCTCCCCCCGCTGGTCCCTGACCGCGGCCGAGGGCGCACCCGAGGCGACCGAGCGGAGCCATCCGCCGCCCGCCCGCACACCGAGTTGAGGAGCACGCCCGCCCGTGTCCGGAGTCGCACCTGCCCCTGAGGGCATCACCAACCCGCCGATCGACGAGCTGCTCGAGCGGACCACCAGCAAGTACGGGCTGGTCATCTACGCCGCCAAGCGCGCGCGTCAGATCAACGCCTACTACAGCCAGCTCTCCGAGGGCCTGCTGGAGTACGTCGGCCCGCTGGTCGACACCGCGCCCCAGGAGAAGCCGCTCTCCATCGCGCTCCGCGAGATCAACGACGGCCTGCTGGCCCACACCGCCGGCGAGAACTAAGAGGACTCCCTCGCCCCCGCCGCTCGCACGTTCGCGGCGGGACCCTGCGAGAGGGCCGAACGGCCCCGAACTGATGAGGGAGCCCCCGGCTGGTGCCGGGGGCTTCGTCGTGCGTGGAGGATGGACCCATGAGCCAGATCGTCCTGGGCGTGGGTGGCGGCGTCGCGGCCTACAAGTCCGCGCTGCTGCTGCGCGCCCTCACCGAGTCCGGCCACGACGTCCGGGTGGTGCCCACGGTCTCCGCGCTGCGCTTCGTCGGTGCCGCGACGTTCGAGGCGCTCAGCGGCAACCCGGTGTCCACCGAGGTCTGGGACGACGTGCCCGAGGTGGCCCACGTCCGGATCGGGCAGACCGCCGACCTGGTCCTGGTCAACCCGGCCACCGCGGACCTGCTCGCCCGGGCAGCGGCCGGCCGGGCCGACGACCTGCTCACCGCGACGCTCCTCACCGCGCACTGCCCGGTCGTCTTCGTGCCGGCCATGCACACCGAGATGTGGCAGCACCCGGCCACCCAGGACAACGTCGCGACGCTGCGCCGCCGCGGAGCCGTCGTGCTGCCCCCCGCGGTGGGGCGGCTCACCGGCCCGGACTCCGGCCCCGGACGGCTGCCCGAGCCGGCCGACGTCGCCGCACTGGCCGAGCTGGTGCTGTCCGCCGGCGCCGGCGCGCTCACCCCCGACCTCGATGGTCGCCGGGTCGTGATCAGCGCCGGTGGCACCCGGGAGCCGCTGGACCCGGTGCGGTTCCTGGGCAACCGCTCGTCCGGGCTGCAGGGCTGGGCGCTGGCCCGGGTCGCCGCCGCCCGGGGCGCCGAGGTGGTGCTGGTCGCCGCCAACGTCGAGCGGCCGGCCCCGTTCGGGGTGCGGGTGGTCCCGGTCGAGACCGCCGAGGAGCTGCGGCTCGCGATGCACAGTGAGTCGTCCGGTCGGGAGACGGCGCGCCCGGCCGACGTCGTGGTCATGGCCGCCGCCGTCGCCGACTTCCGGCCGACGACGGTCGCCGGCAGCAAGCTGAAGAAGGGCGGGGCCACCGAGCCCAGCTCGCTGGAGCTGGTCCGCAACCCCGACGTCCTGGTCGAGCTCGTGGGCGCCCGGCCGGCCGGGCAGCTCGTCGTCGGCTTCGCCGCGGAGACCGGCGACGCCGAGGGCGACGTGCTGACCCACGCCCGCGCCAAGCTGGCCCGCAAGGGCGTCGACCTGCTGGTGGTCAACGACGTCTCCGCCGGCCGGGTCTTCGGCCGGTCGGAGAACGAGGTGACGGTGCTGGCCGCCGACGGGACGGCGACCGCCGTGCCGGCCGGTCGCAAGGACGCGGTCGCCGCCGCGATCTGGGACGTGGTGGCCGACCGGGTCGTCCCGCAGGCGTGACGTCAGCGCCTCACCGAACGGGCGTCGGCTCCCGCCGGTAGCCTCAGCCGTCGGGCCGACCACTGCCGTGGTGCAGCCCGGCCGACCGCGAACAACGCGCTCGGCAGCCGACTGCAGGGAGAACCGAGTGCCACGCCGTCTCTTCACGTCCGAGTCGGTGACCGAGGGCCACCCCGACAAGATCGCCGACCAGATCAGCGACTCGATCCTGGACGCGATGCTCGCGCAGGACCCGCGCAGCCGCGTCGCCGTCGAGACCCTCATCACCACCGGCCAGGTGCACATCGCCGGTGAGGTCACCACCTCCGGCTACGTCGACATCGCCGACATCGTGCGCAAGACGATCCTCGGCATCGGCTACGACTCCTCCCGCAAGGGCTTCGACGGCGCCTCCTGCGGCGTCAGCGTCTCCATCGGCGCGCAGTCCCCGGACATCGCCCAGGGCGTGGACACCGGCTACGAGGCGCGCAAGGCCGAGCTGAGCGCGGCCGAGCACCGGGCCGCGGTGGCCGACGACCTGATCGAGCGGCAGGGGGCCGGCGACCAGGGGCTGATGTTCGGGTTCGCCACCGACGAGACGCCCGAGCTGATGCCGCTGCCGATCGCGCTGGCGCACCGGCTGTCCCGGCGGCTGTCGGCGGTCCGCAAGGACGGGTCGGTGCCCTACCTGCGTCCGGACGGCAAGACCCAGGTCACCGTGGTCTACGAGGACGACCGCCCGGTCGCCGTGGACACCGTGGTGGTCTCCTCCCAGCACGCCGAGGACATCTCCATCGACACGCTGCTGGCCCCCGACGTCCAGGAGCTGGTGGTCGAGCCCGCGCTGCGCGAGCTGGGCCTGCCGACCACCGGCTACCGGCTGCTGGTGAACCCGACCGGCAAGTTCGTCATCGGTGGCCCGATGGGCGACGCCGGGCTGACCGGCCGCAAGATCATCGTCGACACCTACGGCGGCATGGCCCGGCACGGCGGCGGTGCCTTCTCCGGCAAGGACCCCTCGAAGGTCGACCGGTCCGGCGCCTACGCGATGCGCTGGGTGGCCAAGAACGTCGTCGCCGCCGGGCTGGCCCGCCGCTGCGAGGTGCAGGTCGCCTACGCGATCGGTGCCGCGCACCCGGTCGGCCTCTTCGTCGAGACCTTCGGCACCAACACGGTGCCGGAGGAGGCGCTGGAGAAGGCGATCACCGCGGTGTTCGACCTGCGGCCCGGTGCGATCGTGCGGGACCTGGACCTGCTGCGGCCGATCTACGCCCCGACGGCGGCCTACGGCCACTTCGGGCGCACCGACGTCGAGCTGCCCTGGGAGCGACTGGACCGCGTCGACGCGCTGAAGTCGGCGGTGGGCGTCTCCTGAGCGCGGCACGACTGATCGACGACGACCCGGGCACCCGCACACAGCGGGTCGCCCGGGTCGTCGTCGATGTGCCGTTGGCGCACCTGGACCGGCCCTTCGACTACGCCGTCCCCGAGGAGCTCGCCGAGCAGGTGGTGGCCGGCTGCCGGGTCCGGGTGCGGTTCGCCGGCAAGCTGGTGGACGGCGTCGTCCTGGAGCTGGCCGGTGACACCGACCACACCGGCAAGCTGGCCCCGCTGGCCAAGGTGGTCTCCGCCGAGCCCGTGCTCACCCCCGAGGTCGCCGAGCTGGCCCGCTCGGTCGCCGACCGCTACGCCGGGTCGCTCACCGACGTGCTGCGGCTGGCCCTGCCACCGCGCCGCGGCGCCCCGGAGAAGCGGCCCCGGCTCGACCCGCCGCCCCCGCCGGAGGCCCCCGACCCGGCGGGCTTCGCCCGCTACCCGACCGGGCCGCAGCTGCTGACCGCGGTGGCCGAGGGACGGGCGGCCCGCGCGGTGTGGACGGCGCTGCCCGGGGAGGACTGGCCGACCCGGCTGGCCGAGCTGGCGCAGGCCGCGCTGTCGGGCGGGCGCGGCGCGCTCGTCGTCGTCCCCGACGGCAAGGACCTGGACCGGCTGGCCGCCGCGGCCGAGCGGCTGCTGCCGGCCGGTTCGGTCGCGGTGCTGCGCGCCGACTCCTCGCCGGACACCCGCTACGGGCGCTTCCTCGCCGCCTCCCGCGGCACCGCCCAGGTGGTGCTCGGCACCCGCGGCTCGGTGTTCGCGCCGGTGCGTGAGCTGGGCCTGGTGGCGATCTGGGACGACGGCGACGACCTGCACGCCGAGCCGCGGGCGCCCTACCCGCACGCCCGGGACGTGCTGGTGCACCGGGCGCACCTGGCCTCCTGCGCGGCCGTGGTCGCCGGCACGGCGCGCACCGCGGAGGCGGCACTGCTGGTGGAGTCCGGGTGGGCGCACGAGCTGATCGCCGACCGGGCCACCCTGCGGGCCGCCGCGCCGCGGGTGGAGGCCCTCGGCAGCGACTTCGAGCTGGCCCGGGACCCGGCCGCGCGCTCGGCCCGGTTGCCCACGCTCGGGTTCACCGTGGCCCGGCGCGCGTTGGCCGACGGCGCCCCCGTGCTGATCCAGGTGCCGCGCTCCGGGTACGTGCCCTCGCTGGTCTGCGACCGCTGCCGGGCGCCGGCCCGCTGCGCGCACTGCGCCGGCCCGCTGGGGATCGCGCCGGCGCCCGGGCCGAACGGGGTGCGGATCGCGGCTTGTCGGTGGTGCGCCCGCCCGGCGGCGACCTTCGACTGCCCGCACTGTCACGGCACCAAGCTGCGGGCCGCCGTGATCGGCGCCTCTCGCACGGCGGAGGAGCTGGGCCGGGCGTTCCCCGGAGCGGCCGTGCGGGTCTCCGGCCGCAGCTCCGGCGTGCTGGCGGAGGTCTCCGGTGACCCGGCGATCGTGGTGGCCACGCCGGGGGCGGAGCCGGTGGCCGAGGGCGGCTACGGCGCGGCGCTGCTGCTGGACTCCTGGGCACTGCTGGGCCGGGCCGACCTGCGGGCGGGGGAGGAGACGATGCGCCGCTGGATGAACGCCGCCGGGCTGGTGCGGGCCGGCGGCCAGGTGGTGGTCGCCGCCGACGCCGCGCACCCGGTCGTGCAGGCGCTGGTGCGCTGGGACCCGGCCGGGCTGGCCACCCGGGAGCTGGCCGACCGCCGCGAACTCGGCTTCCCGCCGGTCACCCGGATGGCCTCGCTGTCGGCGTCACCGGCGGCGCTGGCGGACTTCCTCGCGGCGCTGCGGCTGCCCGAGGGCGCCGACGTCCTCGGTCCGGTGCCCGAGCCCCCGCGGCCGGGGCAGGAGGGCGAACGGGAGCGCTACCTGGTCCGGGTGCGGCGCAGCGACGGGGCGGCCCTGGCGCGGGCGCTGCACGACGTCCAGGGAGTGCGCAGCGCCAAGAAGGTCGCCGAGCACGTCCGCGTGCAGCTGGACCCGCTCGAGCTGGCCTAGGGAGCGTCTCTCACGTGCGGGTCCAGGGCGAGACGGTCCTCGATCACCTCGTGAAGGCACGGCGGGTCGACGTCACCGACGCTGCGCCAGGTGGCGATCTCGCTCGCCCCCGGACGGGAGCCGCAGCGACGCCGTAGCGCTCTCCACCCTGGCCACCGGGCAGACGCCAGCAGAAGCCCTCGTCGACCAGCGTGAACTGGGTGGACGACCACGTGAGCTGGGTGAGGACCCCGCCCCCACCGCTTGCGGGCTCGCGAGCTCGCAAGCCCGCGACAGGGCTCAGCAGGGGGCCAACTGCACCACCACTCACAGGCCCGCCCGGAGCTACCTCCGGCGGGCCTGCAGTGCGTCGAGGCCCAAGCCGACGGCCACCCCGGTGCTGAGGCCGACTGCCAGGTTGTCCAGCACGGTGAGCCCCAGCGCCGTGCCCAGCGACATGCCCAGGGCGAGGCCGGTGCCCGACTGCCAGCGGGGCTGGTCGGCGGGGGACGACGACTCGGGTGGCTCGGCCATGCCGGCACCCTAGGTGTCGTGGACAACCTGCCTGGTCACGACACCCAGGCGTACCCAGCCGTCCCGTCGGCGGCCGCGGTGTGGGCGTCGCAGAAGACCTTGACAACTTTTCTTGTCAGGGGCACGGTCGCGGCATGCAGGACGTCGAGGTCATCGAGGACGCGGAGGCAGCGGCCGCCGCGCTGGACCCGGTCCGGGCCCAGCTGCTCGGCGAGCTGGCCGTCCCGGCCTCCGCCGCCGGGCTCGCCGCCCGGGTCGGCATCGCGCGCCAGAAGGTCAACTACCACCTCAGGGCGCTGGAGGCGCACGGTCTGGTGAGGCTGGCCGAGGAGCGCCGGCACGGGGGCATCACCGAACGGGTGCTGCAGGCGTCGGCGGCATCGTACGTCGTGTCGCCGGCGGCCGTCAGCGCGTCCGCGGCCGATCCGGACGCCAACGCCGACCACCTGTCGGCGGGCTACCTCGTCGCGCTGGCCGGCCGGCTGGTGCGCGAGGTCGGCGCCCTGGCGCGCCGGGCCGGTGCGTCCGGCACGCGCCTGCCGACGCTGACCATCGACACGGAGATCGGCTTCCGGTCGGCCGCCGACCGGGCTGCCTTCGCCGACGACCTGACCGCGGCGGTGCTCGACCTGGCCGCTCGGTACCACCACGACGACGGGCGCCCGCACCGGCTCGTCGTCGCCGCCCACCCCGTTCCCGAGGAGAGAACATGAGCACGACCACGGACGTCCCGTACCGGCTGGAGTTCAGCGTCGAGGTCCCGGGCACCCCGGAACAGGTCTGGCAGGCCATCGCGACCGCCCGGGGCCTGAACTCCTGGTTCCTGCCGACGGAGCTGGAGGAGCGCGAGGGCGGCTCCCTGCACTTCGCCATGGGCCCCGAGATGGGCTCGGACGGCCGGGTCACCGGCTGGGACCCGCCGCGCCGCATCGCCTACGAAGAGGACTGGGCCGCCCTGATGGGCAAGGACCCGGACGCGCTGAGCCCGCTGAAGTCGGAGTTCCTCGTCGAGGCGCAGTCCGGCGGCACCTGCGTCGTGCGGGTCACCAGCAGCGGCTTCGGGACCGGCGCCGCCTGGGAGTCGGAGTGGTGGGACGACATGGGCTCGAGCTGGCGGCCCTTCTTCGACAACCTGCGCCTCTACCTGGCGCACTTCCCCGGCCAGGAGGCCACGCAGCTGGAGGCCACCGCCTCCCACCCCGGCGACGCGGGAGCGCTCTGGTCGACCGTGCGCGACGCGCTCAACCTGGGTGCGGAAGGCGCGACGGTCGAGGTGCGCGGCGCCACCGGCACGGTCGAGCGGGTCGGCGAGCGGCAGGCGCTGGTCCGGCTCACCGCACCGGTTCCCGGGATGCTCAGCGTCTTCACGTACGGCGAGGGAGACGGCACGGCGATGGCGGGCGTGCGGGCGTACCTGTTCTCCGCCGACGCCGCGGACCACGTGCGGCGCGAGCAACCGGCCTGGCAGGCCTGGCTGCAGCAGCTCTCCGTCCCGGCCTGACCTCCTGCACCTGGTGCCCGGGCTGCCGGGTGGTCAGTCGATCGGCTGGTCCAGCAGCTGCGCCAGTTCGGCGTCCAGCTGGGCGGCGGCCATGTCCTCGATGGCGCGCTCGGTCGCCCGGCGCCAGCGCACCGGGAGCGTCGTGGCGGCGGCGCCCACCCCGGTCACGATCCCGACCAGCAGGTGCGGGCGCGGGTGGCCGCGCCGGCGCAGCGCCCGGACGGCCGGGCGGTGCACGGCCGTCGCCGCCAGCCCCCAGCCGGCCGTCGCGAGCGCCTGGTGGCGGGTCACCGCCTGGTCGGCGGGGGACGCCGACTCGACCGGCATGCCCTGGAAGGTGCGCCGCAGCGAGGGCAGGTCGTGGGCCACCGTGTCGGCGGCGACCGCGGTCAGCAGCGCCAGGTACACCCGTGCGCGGGCCGCGGACCGAGGCGGCAGGTCGAGGGCCGCCTCGGCACCGCCGACCGTCAGGCCGTCGACGAGGGTGCTGATCACAGCGTGGACGCGGTGCGAGGCGAGTGAGGCCATTGCTGCACCGTAGCCAGATCACCCTGCGGGCGCCGCTGCGCACGGCACCTAGGATCGTCGGGTGAGCGTCACCCCGATCCGGATCATGGGCGACCCGGTGCTCCGCACCCCGGCCGCCCCCGTCGTCGACTTCGACGCCGAACTGCGTCAGCTCGTCGCCGACCTGACCGACACCATGCACGCGGCCGGCGGCGCCGGCATCGCGGCGCCGCAGATCGGCGTCGGTCTCCGCGTGTTCACCTGGTACGTCGACGGCGAGGTCGGCCACCTGGTCAACCCCGACGTGACGCCGGTGGGCGAGGAGACCGAGTCCGACGCCGAGGGCTGCCTGTCCATCCCCGGCTTCCGGTTCGACTGCCGCCGGCACCTCTACGTCGCCGCCACGGGGTGGGACATGCACGGCGAGCCGATCCGGGTGGAGGGCTCGCACAAGCTGGCGCGGGCCATCCAGCACGAGACCGACCACCTCGACGGCGTGCTCTTCGTCGACCGGCTCGACGCCGAGGCCCGCGCCGCCGCCCTGGACGTGCTGCAGGGTGCGGAGTGGCAGGGCGCGCAGGCCTGGCTGCCCGACGGGTCGCCGGTACCGGCACCCGTGGTGAAGGTGAGCCCCCACTGAGGCTCCTGTTCGCCGGTACCCCGGCGCCGGCCGTCGTCGCCCTCGACGCGCTGCTGGACTCCGCCCACGAGGTCGTCGCCGTCCTCACCCGTCCCGACGCGCCGTCCGGCCGCGGCCGGCGCACCAGCCGGTCGCCGGTCGCCGAGCGCGCCGACACCGCTGACATCCCGGTGCTGCAGCCCCGCTCGCCGCGGGAGCCGGAGTTCCTGTCCCAGCTCGCCGACCTCGCCGTCGACTGCGCCCCGGTCGTCGCCTACGGCGCCCTGGTGCCGCCGGCGGCCCTGCAGGTCCCGCGGCACGGCTGGGTGAACCTGCACTTCTCGCTGCTGCCCGCCTGGCGCGGTGCAGCACCGGTGCAGCACGCGATCATGGCCGGCGACGAGGTCACCGGCGCGGCCACCTTCCAGCTGGAGGCCGGGCTGGACACCGGCCCGGTCCTCGGCGTCGTCACCGAGCCGATCGGGGCCACCGACACCGCCGGCGACCTGCTGGACCGGCTGGCGGTCAGCGGAGCCCGGCTGCTGGTCGCGACGCTGGACGGCATCGCCGACGGCTCGTTGCGGCCCGAGCCCCAGCCGGCCGAGGGGGTCAGCCTGGCCCCGCGGATCGAGACCGCGGACGCCCAGGTCGACTGGACCCTGCCGGCCCACGCCGTCGACCGGCGGGTGCGCGGCGTGACGCCGGCCCCGGGGGCATGGACGACGTGGCGAGGCAACCGGCTGCGGCTGGCGCCGGTCGAGCCGCTGTCGTCGTCGCTGGCCCTCGAGCCCGGGGAGCTGTCGATCGGGTCGACCGGTGTGCTGGTGGGCACCGGACGCGGCGCCGTCCGGCTCTCGTCGGTGCAACCGGCCGGCAAGAAGATGCTCCCGGCGGCCGACTGGGCGCGCGGTGCGCGCCTGGAACCGGGCGAGCGACTCGGTGAGCAGGTGGGCGCATGACCGGCCCGGAGAGGCGGGCCGGCCACAAGCGGCGGAACGACCCCGGCACCGGCAACCAGCGGCCCCAGTCCCGACGGCACCGGCCGACGCTGGACGGTGCCCGGCTGACCGCCTACGACGTGCTCGACGGCGTCTCCAGCCGGGCGGCCTACGCCAACCTGCTGCTGCCCCAGCTGCTGCGCGAGCGGCAGCTCGAACCCCGGGACGCCGCCTTCGCCACCCAGCTGGCCTACGGCACGCTGCGCGCCACCGGCACCCTGGACGCCGTCCTGACCACGCTGGTGTCCCGGCCGCTGGCCGAGCTCGACCCCAAGGTGCTGGACCTGCTGCGGCTGGGCGCCTACCAGCTGATCGACCTGCGGGTCCCGGCGCACGCCGCGGTCGACACCACCGTCGCCCTCACCCGGGCGATCGTCGGCACCGGCGCCTCCGGGCTGGTCAACGCGGTGCTGCGCAAGGTCGCCGCCGGCGGTGACCGGGCCGCCTGGGTCGCCACCCTCGCCCCGGCCGACGACGACGAACGGCTGACCCTCACCACCGACCACCCGCGCTGGATCGTCGAGGCGTGGCGCGAGGCGCTGGCCGACGACACCGAGGTCGAGGCCGCGCTGCTCGCCGACGACGCCGCACCCGAGGTGCACCTGGTCGCCCGGCACGTCGACCGGGACGAGCTGGCCGCCGACTCCGGTGGCGAGCCCGGGCCGTGGTCGCCGCACGCCGTCCGGCTGCACGGCGGTGACCCCGGCAAGCTGGCCGCGATCCGCTCCGGTGCGGCCGCGGTGCAGGACGAGGGCAGCCAGCTGGCCGCGCTCGCCCTGGTCCGGGCGCCGCTGGAGGGCCCGGACGCGCGCTGGCTGGACATGTGCGCCGGCCCGGGTGGCAAGGCGGGCCTGCTGGCCGCCGTCCGGCCGGCCGGGGTGCACCTGACCGCCGCCGACCGCAGCGAGCACCGCGCCGAGCTGGTGCGCGGCGCCCTGGCCGGTGCCGACGACGTCGAGGTGCTCGTCAGTGATGCCACGGCGCCGAGCTGGCCGGCCGGGTCATTCGACCGGGTGCTGCTGGACGCACCCTGCACCGGGCTGGGTGCGCTGCGCCGCCGGCCGGAGGTGCGCTGGCGCCGGACGGCTGCCGACGTCGAGCCGCTGGCCGAGCTGCAGCGGCAGCTGCTGGACAGCGCACTCGCCTCGGTGCGGCCCGGGGGAGTGGTCGCCTACGTGACCTGCTCCCCGCACGCCGCCGAGACCGTCGCCGTGGTCGACGCGGTCGCCGGCCGGGACGACGTCGAGGTGCTCCCGGTGGCCCCGCTGTTCCCCGAGGTACCGGGCATCGAGCGCGGCGAGCACGCCCAGCTGTGGCCGCACCGGCACGGCACCGACGCGATGTTCATGGCGCTGCTCCGCCGCACCCGCTGAGAGCGGGCGGCCGGGGCGGCTGCCGACCCGTCCTGGGCAGGTGGACAATCCGGTGGACGTCGCCGACGTCGCCCGGAGAGGCTGCGGACATGGCAGCACTCCTCTCCCACGTCTCCGTCGACAGCCACGACGCCCACGCGCAGTCGCTCTTCTGGGGGGCGGTGCTCGGCTGGGCCGACGACCCTGCCGACCCGAACGAGACCGGGGACGAGGAGTGCATGGTCTTCTCGCCCGACGGCCGGCAGCGGCTGCTGTTCATCGAGGTCCCCGAGGGGAAGTCGGTCAAGAACCGCCTGCACCTGGACCTCCGCCCGGCGACGGGCACCCGGGACGAGGAACTGCCACGGCTGCTCGAGCTGGGCGCCGTGCTGCTCGAGGACCGGCGTCGCGGCGACGGCAGCGGCTGGTACGTCCTGGGCGACCCGGAGGGCAACGAGTTCTGCCTGCTGGTGAGCGAGGCCGAACGGGCCGCGTCCCGCTGACGGGTCGGCGTCAGCCGGCGTCGCCGGCCGGGTCGGTGCCCCGGCGGGTCAGCTGCTCATGTCGCTCCTGCGCCTCCTGCGCACCGTCCAGGCCCAGCCGGTCCGCGATCTGCGCCCAGGTCAGCCCCTCACCGCGGGCCATGGTCAGCAGGCCGAGTTCCAGGTCGTCGGTCTCCGCCCGCAGCAGCGGGAGCAGGCTGAGGGCAGCGACCAGGTCCTCGCCCTGCACCGAGGGCTCGGCGTCGTCGGTGTAGGCGAGGCTGCCGCCGGCCAGGCCGGCCACCAGCCGGACCGCCTCGTGCGGGCTCACCATGTGCGGGTTCAGCAGCCGCACCCTCGCCTCCGGTGTGGCCGCGTACCGCTCGTAGAGGCGGACCAGCGCGGCGTACTGGTTCACCGGTGGGCTGGGAGAGGCCGCGGCGCCGGACCGGTCGGGGTGCAGGGACATGCGGTCAGCGTGGAGCGCCGGCCGGCCGGTGGGCAACGGGATTCCCCATCCCCGGTCGGCGTTCCCGCGGGAACGCCGACCGGGAACGCAGGAGTGGCTCAGAAGGGGAACTTGCGCTTGGTGTGCTGGACGCTCACCCAGTGGTCGGTGGTGAACTCCTCGATCGCCCAGTCGCCACCGAACCGGCCCAGCCCCGAGTCCTTCTCCCCGCCGAACGCGGTGTTGTTCTCGTCGTTGAGCGGGGAGTCGTTGACGTGGGTCATCCCGGCCTCCACCCGCAGCGCGAACTGCACGCCGCGCAGGGTGTCCTCGGTGAACACGGCGCTGGACAGCCCGTACTCGGTGTCGTTGGCGATCGCCAGCGCGTCGTCCTCGTCCCGGGCCCGGATGATCGTCGCGACCGGCCCGAACATCTCGGTGCGGGCGCTGGTCACCTCGTTGCTGCCGAGCAGCACGTGCGGGGGCAGCACCGACCCGATCGGGCCGGTGGGGTCGCCGCCGAGGAGCTGCTGGGCGCCGTCGGCGATCGACTGGGCGACCTTCTCCTGGATGCCCTCGAGCTGCTTGGCGTTGATGATCGGGCCGATCACCGTGTCCGCCTCGGCCGGGTCGCCGGCCTTGAGCCCGCGCACCCGCTCGACGTAGCGCTCGACGAACTCGTCGTGCACGGCGTCGTCCACGATGATCCGGTTGGTGATCATGCAGACCTGGCCCTGGTGGAAGAACTTGCCGAACACTGCGGCGTCCACCGCGTAGCCGACGTCGGCGTCGTCCAGCACCACCAGCGGGCCGTTGCCGCCGAGCTCCAGCGAGAGCTTCTTCAGCCCGGCCTTCTCGGCGATCCCCTTGCCCACCGGGGTGGAGCCGGTGAAGGAGACGACCCGCGGTGTCGGGTGGGCGACGATCGCGTCACCGATGTCGCTGCCCGAGCCGATCAGCACCGACAGCAGCCCCTCGGGCAGCCCGGCCTCCTCGTAGACCTTGGCCAGCAGCAGCCCACCGGTCACCGGGGTGTCGCCGGCGGGCTTGAGGACGACGGCGTTGCCGGTGGCCAGCGCAGGTGCCACCGAGCGGTTGGACAGGTGCATCGGCACGTTCCACGGGCTGATGACGGCGACGACGCCGACCGGACGCCGGTAGACGCGGCTCTCCTTGCCCTCGATGTCGGCGGGCAGGATCCGGCCCTCGACGCGGTAGGGGTAGGACGACGCCTCGTGGAAGTCCCGCAGCGTGATGGCGTACTCGAACGCGGCGGCCGGGGCGGCAGCGCCGCTCTCCTTGATGTGCCAGTCGACGATCTCGTCCTTGCGGTCCTCCATCACCCGGGCGGCGCGGCGCATGACGTCGGCGCGCTCGCTGGGCAGCCGGGCGGCCCAGTCCCGCTGGGCCTCCTTCGCCCGGGCGTAGGCCTCGTCGAGGTCGTCGGCGTTGGCGAGCGGGATCTCGGTCAGGGTCTCGCCGGTGTAGGGGTTGGTGTCGGTCGCGGTCTTCCCGGCCCGGCCGGCGCGCCAGGTGCCGGCGATCGGCATCCGGTCGAAGCCGTCGTAGGGGGCAGGTGCTGAGTTGTCCGATGCCATGCCAGGACGCCTACCCGGACGTGCACAACGGACACGTCCGACGACCCGGCCCGTCGAGTGCGGGGCTGTCGACGTCCCCGGCCCGGGCCAGACGTCGACGACTCGACGGTCGAGGCGCCGCTAGGTCGATGAGGGCTCTCGGACTGGGCCGAGCGGGTCGGTGAGCCAGCGTCGGGCGTCGCGCTGGTTGCGCCGGGACCACAGGATGTGGGCCAGCAGGCCGGCCACGACCGCGACCGCAGCGGGCACCGCCAGCACCGGTCGCTCCCAGCGGCCGTCGAGCAGGAACAAGACCGGCAGCGCCAGGAACAGCCACGGTGCCCAGGCGTTCCTCGCCAACTGGCGGGCGAGCGCATCTGCGCGAGACCGGAGCCCGGAGCCGGGGTCGACGTGCCGGTGGACGGCCGCCGTCGCACGGGCGGTCCGCGCCTGGCTCCGCCGCCAGGCCGGCACCGTCTGCACCAGTGCCTGACCGATCAGCGGGATCGCGGAGAAGGCGGCCACGGCCACCCAGGCCGCGCGGCCGGTCCAGAGGGCCCAGCTGCCGGTGAGCACCACGATCGCGGCCAGCCAGCCGGTCCACAGCAGTACGGTCCCCCAGCCCCAGAGCCGGGCCCGACGCTCGACGGCGACCCAGTCGACGTCCTGGCTGCTCGACACGGCGGCAGCCCAGGGGAGCTCCGGCCGATCCCGGGACGCCAGCGCCCTCCGGTCGCTGGTCCGGCCGGGCGGGGGTGGCCCCTACGATCAGCGGGTGCCACGGGAACCCATGATCGCGCCCAGTCTGCTGTCCGCGGACTTCGCCCGGCTCGCCGACGAGGTGCAGCGGATCGCCGACGCCGACTGGGTCCACGTCGACGTCATGGACGCCCACTTCGTGCCCAACCTGACCCTCGGCCTGCCGGTGGTCAAGGCGATCCAGGCGGTCAGCCCGGTGCCGCTGGACTGCCACCTGATGATCGACGACCCGGAGCGGTGGGCCCCCGGTTACGCCGAGGCCGGCGCCCGCAACGTCACCGTGCACGCCGAGGCCTGCACCGACCCGCGGGCCGTCGCGCGTGACCTCAAGGCCGCCGGCGCGCTCGCCGGGCTGGCGATCAAGCCGGGCACGCCGCTGGAGGCCTACCTGGACGTGCTGCCCGAGTTCGACACCCTGCTGGTGATGACGGTGGAGCCCGGCTTCGGCGGGCAGTCGTTCATGCCCGAGGTGCTGCCGAAGGTGCGGGAGGCCCGGCGGCTGGTCGAGGCCGGTCACCTCCAGCTGTTCCTGGAGGTCGACGGCGGCATCAACGCCGACACCATCGAGCAGGCCGCCGAGGCCGGCGCCGACGTCTTCGTCGCGGGCTCGGCCGTCTACGGCGCCGACGACCCCGCCCAGGCGATCGCCGCCCTGCGGGCCCAGGCCGCGCGCGCCCGGTGAACGCCGCCGAGCAGGCGGCGATGGCCCGGGCCCGGGAGCTGGGGCTGCGGGTGCTGGGCACCACCAGCCCGAACCCGCCGGTCGGTGCGGTCGTGCTGGACGCGGCCGGCGCTGTCGTGGGGGAGGGGGCGACCTCCCCGCCGGGTGGCCCGCACGCCGAGGTGCACGCGCTCGCCTCGGCGGGGGAGCGCGCCCGCGGGGGCACCGCCGTCGTCACCCTGGAGCCGTGCGCGCACACCGGTCGCACCGGCCCCTGCGCCGACGCGCTCATCGCCGCCGGGGTCGCCCGGGTCGTCGTCGCCGTCCCCGAGCCGACCCGGCTGGCCACCGGCGGCGCCGGCCGGCTGCGCGCGGCCGGCATCGACGTCGAGCTGGGCGCCGAGCAGGCCGCGGCCGCCGAGGGCGCCCTGGCCGGTTGGCTGACCGGGGTGCACGAGCACCGGCCGCAGGTGGTCTGGAAGGTCGCCACCACCCTGGACGGGCGGGTCGCCGCCGCCGACGGCACCAGCCGCTGGATCACCGGCCCCGAGGCGCGGGCCGCCGTGCACCAGCTGCGGGCCACCTGTGACGCGGTGCTCGTCGGGTCCGGGACGGCGCTCGCCGACGATCCGCAGCTCACCGTCCGCGACGCCGAGGGCCGCACCGTCGACCGCCAGCCGCTGCGGGTGGTGCTGGACCGCCGCGACCGGGTGCCGGCCACCGCCCGGGTGCACGACGCGGCCGCGCCCACGCTGGTCAGCCGGGCCGCCACCCCGGCCGCGCTGCTGGCCGAGCTGTTCGACCGCGACGTCCGACGGGTGCTGCTGGAGGGCGGGCCGACACTGGCCGCCGCCTTCCTCGCCGCCGGCCTGGTCGACGAGGCCGTGGTGCACGTCGCGCCCACGCTGCTCGGGGCCGGCGCCGCCATGGTGGGCGGGCTGGGAATCAGCACGATCACCGACGCGCTGCACCTGCAGGTCACCGACGTCACCCGCATGGGCGGGGACGTGCAGATCCGGCTGCGGCCCACCCGGCACACTGGGTGGACAGCGTCGACCGGCGGAGGGAGCTGAGGTGTTCACCGGCATCGTGGAAGAGCTCGGCACCCTGGTCGTGCGCGAGGACGGCGCGGACAGTGCGGTGCTGCGCATCCGGGCCCGCAAGGCGCTGGAGGACGTCGCACTGGGCGACTCGATCGCGGTGAACGGCGTCTGCCTGACCGTCACCGGTGTCGAACCCGGGCCCGACGGCACCGGCGTGTGGAGCACCGACGTGATGGCCGAGACGCTGCGCCGCAGCAGCCTCGGCGCCACCGGCTCCGGCGACCGGGTCAACCTGGAGCGCGCCGTCACCCCGCAGACCCGGCTGGGCGGCCACATCGTGCAGGGCCACGTCGACGGCGTGGGCACCGTGGTCTCCCGCACCCCCGGCGACGACTGGGAGGTCGTGCGGATCGCCGTCCCGGCCGAGCTGGCCCGCTACGTCGTCGAGAAGGGCTCGATCACCGTCGACGGCGTCTCGCTGACCGTGAGCGCGCTCGCCGACCTCCCCGAGCCCTGGTTCGAGGTCAGCCTCATCCCGACCACCCTGCGCGAGACCACCCTGGGCGACCGAGCCCCCGGTGACCCGGTCAACCTGGAGGTGGACGTCATCGCCAAGTACGTCGAACGACTGTTGGGAGCACGACGATGACCGCCTTCCGGCTGGACTCGGTCGAGAGCGCGATCGCGGCGGTCAAGAGCGGCCGGCCCGTCGTCGTCATCGACGACGAGGACCGCGAGAACGAGGGCGACCTGATCTTCGCCTCGGAGCTCGCCACCCCCGAGCTCGTGGCCTTCATGGTCCGGTACACCTCGGGCTACGTCTGCGTGGCGGTCACCGAGGAGGACGCCGACCGGCTCGACCTGCCCCCGATGTTCCGGGTGAACCAGGACCGCCGCGGCACCGCCTACACCGTCACCGTCGATGCCCGGGAGGGCGTCACCACCGGCATCTCCGCCGCCGACCGGGCGCACACCATCCGCACACTGGCCGCCGCGGACACCGGCTCCGCCGACCTCGCCCGCCCCGGTCACGTGGTGCCGTTGCGCGCCAAGGACGGCGGCGTGCTGCGCCGCCCCGGCCACACCGAGGCCGCCGTCGACCTCGCCGTCCTGGCCGGCCTGCGCCCCTCGGGGACGCTGTGCGAGGTGGTCAGTGAGAAGGACCCGATCGGCATGGCCCGCGGTGAGGAACTGCGGGTCTTCGCCGACGAGCACGACCTGGTGATGGTCTCCATCGCCGACCTGATCGCCTACCGCAAGCGCTTCGACAAGCTGGTGGAGCGGGTCGCCGAGGCCCGGGTGCCGCTGCGCGCCGGGGAGTTCACCGCGGTCGGCTACCGCAGCTCCTACGACGAGCGCGAGCACGTGGCCTTCGTCTACGGCGACATCACCGCGAACGACGGTGAGGACGTGCTCGTGCGGGTGCACTCCGAGTGCCTGACCGGCGACGTGTTCGGCTCGCTGCGCTGCGACTGCGGACCACAGCTGGACGCCGCGCTGGCCGCCGTCGCCCAGGAGGGCCGCGGCGTCGTCCTCTACATCCGCGGGCACGAGGGCCGGGGCATCGGCCTGCTGCACAAGCTGCAGGCCTACCAGCTGCAGGACACCGGCGTGGACACCGTCGACGCCAACCTCGACCTGGGCCTGCCCGCCGACGCCCGCGACTACGGCACCGGTGCGCAGATCCTGGTCGACCTGGGGATCCACACCATGCGCCTGCTCACCAACAACCCGGCCAAGCGCGCCGGGTTGGAGGGCTACGGCCTCAAGATCACCGGCCGGGTCGCGCTGCCCAGCAGCGTCACCGTCGACAACGTCGGCTACCTGCGCACCAAGCGGGACCGGATGGGCCACCTGCTGGAGATCATCGAGCCCGACGGCCCCGACACCGGCGGGCAGCCGCCCGCACCGGGGCGGCGCGCCGACGAGCAGCCGATGTGACCGGGTCGCGACCGGTCCCACTGCACACTGCACCGTCCCACCTGATGACGAACAGCACCGAGGAGAACTCATGAGCGGGTCCGGAGCGCCGGGGCAGGAGCCGATCGACGCCGCGGGGCTGACCCTGGGCATCGTGGCGACCACCTGGCACGGCGACATCACCGAGTCGCTGCTGCAGCGGTCGATCGCCTGCGCGAAGGCCTCGGGCATCGCGGAGCCGACCGTCGTCCGGGTGCCCGGCGCCATCGAGCTGCCCGTGGTCGCCCAGGCGCTGGCCGCCACGCACGACGCGGTCGTGGCGCTGGGGGTCGTCGTCCGCGGCGGCACACCGCACTTCGAGTACGTCTGCGACTCCTTCACCGCCGGCCTCACCCGGGTGTCGCTGGACTCCGGCAAGCCGGTCGGCAACGGCGTCCTCACCACCGAGGGCGAGCAGCAGGCCCGCGACCGCGCGGGCATGGACGACTCCGGCGAGGACAAGGGCTGGGAGGCCACCGCCGCGGCGCTGCAGACCGCCCTGGTGCTGCGCGAGCTGCGCAGCCCCAAGCAGAGCACCGGTTTCGTGGTCGGCCCGGCATGAAGACGTTCGACCAGCTGTTCGCCGAGCTGAGCGAGAAGGTCGAGGCCGGCGACCCGTCCTCGGGCACGGTCACCGCCGTGCGGGACGGCGTGCACGCCGCCGGCAAGAAGGTCGTGGAAGAGGCGGCCGAGTCCTGGATGGCCGCCGAGCACGAGGGCGCCGAGCGGACGGCGGAGGAGATCAGCCAGCTCCTCTACCGGGTGCAGGTGCTCATGCTGGCCCGGGGGCTCGGCCTGGACGACGTCTACGCTCACCTCTGAAGAAGGACCTCGTCCTCCCCCACGACGCGCTTCGCACGCCGCGGGCCCCTAGGACGAGGCCGTTCCATCGTCTCGCTAGGAGCTGTTCTCTGTGCTGCGCGTTGCCGTGCCCAACAAGGGTGTCCTCAGCGAGCCGGCGGCCGCGATGCTCGCCGAGAGCGGGTACCGGCAGCGGCGCACCACCAGTGAGCTGGCGGTCTACGACCCCGAGAACGACACCGAGTTCTTCTACCTGCGGCCGCGGGACATCGCGATCTACGTCGCGGCCGGCACGCTGGACGTCGGCATCACCGGCCGGGACATGCTGCTGGAGACGACGCCGCCCGAGGGTGGCGACGTGGCGGCCGAGGTGATGCCGCTGGGCTTCGGCCGCTCGTCGTTCCGCTTCGCCAGCCCGGCGGAGTCCCCGGTCGACGAGGTGGCGAAGCTGGAGGGCAAGCGGATCGCCACCGCCTACCCGGGGCTGCTGCAGCGCTTCCTGGACGAGACGGGCATGAAGGCCGCCGTGGTGAAGCTCGACGGCGCCGTGGAGACCGCCTGCCGGCTCGGCGTCGCCGACGCCGTCTGCGATGTGGTGGAGACCGGCACGACGCTGCGTGCGGCCGGGCTTCGGATCATCGGCGACCCGGTGCTGGCCAGCGAGGCCGTCCTGGTCGGCCGGGCCGGGGCCGACGAGGTGCCGGCCGTGGCCCAGCTGCGCCGCCGGCTGCAGGGCGTCCTGGTGGCCCGGCGCTACGTGATGCTCGACTACGACTGCCCCAACGACCTGCTGGCCCAGGCCACGACCCGTACCCCGGGGCTGGAGGGGCCGACGGTGAGCCCGCTGCAGACGCCGGGCTGGTCGGCCGTGCGGGCGATGGTCCTCAAGGACGACACCAACCGGGTGATGGACGAGCTCTGGGAGCTCGGCGCGCGGGCGATCCTGGTCACCAGCATCGCTGCCTCCCGCATCTGACCCGGGCACACTGGCGGGCATGCGCCGCGTCGTCCTCTCGTCCCTGGTCGTCCCGCTGATGCTGCTCGCCGCCTGCGGCGCCGGCGATGACACCGGCACGGCGGCGGGCTCCTCGACGCCACCCCCGACGAGCCCCGCGGCCGGCCCGACCGCGTCGGACCCGGCCACCGACCCCGGCTCCGGGGGCATCAGCCGCGCCGACAACGACCTGGTGATCGAGTACGACCCCGGCGAGGGGGCACCCGTGGAGCGCTACACCCTCACCTGCGTCGGCTTCGTCGAAGGCGACCTGCCCGACGCCGAGGCCGCCTGCCAGCACCTGGAGGGCCTCGAGGAGCCCTTCGCCCCGGTGCCGGACGACGCGATCTGCACCCAGCAGTTCGGCGGACCCCAGACGGCGCACGTCACCGGCCTGTGGCGCGGCGAGCCGGTCGACCTCCAGCTCTCCCGGACCGACGGCTGCCGGATCTCGCAGTGGGACCGGCTCGGGCCGCTCCTCCCGGGCCCGGCCCGCTGACCGGTCGGACCCCGACCCGGCTCAGCGCGGGCGGCTGGTCCGGTCGACGAGGTCGATCGCGGTGCACAGCCCCAGCGCCATCGCCCGCCCACTGGTCGAGCCGGTGGCCAGCAGCGTGGCGATCGCCGGTGCGAGCGCACCGTGCCCGACCAGGCCCCGCAGCACGGCCGCGAACTCGCCGCTGACCCGCCCGGCGGCCGCGTGCCGCAGCAGCGCCCGGGACAGCTCGGTGGTGCGCCCGGTGGCCAGCCCGGTCACCCCGGCACCGAACCGTTCGGCGGCGGGGTGCCCCAGCAGCACCAGCCCGGCGGTGACGCCGGCGAGGACGTCGTCCCCGGCGGGGGTCAGGCCCGGGCCCAGGCCGATCAGCCGGGTGGCGGTGCGCAGCGCTGCGTCGACGTCGGCCCGGCGGACGGCGCCGCGCAGCGCGGCCAGCGGACCACTGGGCCCGCTGGGCAGGCCGGGGAGGACGAACGCGCTGTGCGGCACGCCCTCGCCGTAGAGCGCCGAACGCAGCTGGCGGACCCCCTCGGGGAGCAGTGCCGGACGCGCGGTGGGCAGCTTGGGGCGAGGGTCCCACCACGCGGCGGCGCTGACGGTCAGGTCCCCGACGGTCAGCCGGCCGCCGCCCAGTCGGGCGGGGGCGCCGCTGGGGACCGAGACCAGTGGCCGGCCGTTCGAGGGCCGGAACAGCACACAGCCCAGCGGGAGCCGGGCCGCGTCGGAGGTCAGCACGCCCACCACGTCGGGGCCCTGCGGGGTCTGCACCGTCAGGTACACCGCGGCAGGGACCGACAGCAGGACCCGCGCCGACCGGACCGGGCCGCGCAGCAGGTCCGCGATCCCCGTGCTGGCCTGGGCGGGCACCGAGGTGCCGGGGGTTCGGGCGCCGGCCGCGGCGGACTCGCGTGGCAGGGGGATGGTCGGGACGCCGGCCCGGGCGGCCTGCCCGGTGGAGGTGTCGCCGTGGGTCGTGTCCCGGCCGTGGCCGCCAGTGCTCTCGTCGATGGTGCGCATGTGCCCTCCACCCGTGCGGTCGACGGGCGACGCCTGCAGCGGGCCCGTCCCGGTCTCGATCTCCCGGCCGGGACACCGAGCCGCCCGTCGATCGACGAAGCCGCCTACCATCCGAGCCGGAACACAGGACCGGGGCCCGAACCCACGTGGCGCGTCCCCCGTGCCTGTATGGCGATTGTCGCCAAGCGTGCCTTCTGCCGTCCAGAGACGTCTGACAGAATCTTGCGCAGCAGGCTCGTGCACGGTGTTTTGGGGGAACGTACAGTGACTGAACGTGATACGTCTGTGACATACGCTTCGCACAGCGACCGGGTGGCTACTTTCGGCAACATCCCCGCATCGGCCGAGCCTGTCCTCTCCCAGCTCCCGCCGGCCGACCGGACCGCTCTCCAGGACAGCATGGGCCTGACGGTCGACCAGCTCCTGCAGCTGCCAGGGCTGACCGGCGCGCTCGTCGTCGGCGGGGCCACCGGCACCCGCCGGATCGTCCGGCACGTGGCCGTGGAGGACCCGGCCGACCCCGTCGGGGGTGCCGGCCCGGACCTGCTCGTCGTCCTCGGTGCCCGGCTGCCCAGCGGCGACCCGGCGCAGAGCCGTGCGCTGATCGATCGGCTGCACCGGGCCGGCAGCGGCGCGCTCGCCTACCGCTCGGAGGCCGGCTCGGGCAACCCGGCCGGCGACGTCCCCGCCGAGCTGCTCGCCGAGGCCGACCGCCGCGGCTTCCCGGTGCTCGCCCTGCCCGCGCGGGCCCGGCTGGACGAGGTGGTCGCCGAGGTGCTCGGCGCCATCATCGACAAGCAGACCCAGGCGCTGAGCCTCGCCAACCGGATGCACAACCAGTTCATCGACGTGGCGCTGTCCGGCGGTGGGCTGTCCGAGGTCACCACGCAGGTGTCCACATTCCTCGCCGGGGCTGCCGTGCTCGGCCTGGGCCCCGACCGCGAGGTGGCCACCCATGCCGGCCCGGCGGAGGAGGTCACCGAGATCCGCGACTGGCTGTGGCTGCTCGACGCCGCGGCCGACGATGCGTTCGCCGACCTCACCCCCTCCCGCCGACTGTCGGGCAACCGCGCCGACCAGAGCGTGGTCACCCCCGCCGACGTGCTCGCCGACGCCGACCTCTCACCGGCCGACGGCATCCTGCTGGTGCCGGGGCACCACGAGCTGCCCGGCGGGCTGGGGGAGTACGCGGTCGCGCCGATCATGGCCGGTGACCAGCGGCACGGCTGGCTGGTCGCGGTGAACCGGCACGGCCCGATGCTGCTGGGCGCCGGCGCGGTGCTCGAGCAGGCCGCCGTCATCGCCGCGCTGTCGGAGATCCGTTCGCAGGCGGTCCACTCGGTGGAGCTTCGGTTCCAGGGCGACATGGTGCGCCGGCTGGTCGGCGGGACCTTCGCGCACACCGAGCGGGCGCTGGCCTACGCCCGTTCCTTCGGCTGGCGGCTCGACGGCCCGGTCGTCGTCCTGGTGACCGCCACGGAGACGGTGGCCGACGCCGGGGCCGACCCGACCAGGGCACTGGACGTGCTGGACCGGCTGGCCGACGGCTGGCGGGCGGCGGTGGACAGCGAGGTCGCCGGTGCGGCGGTCGCCGGGCTGGCCACGGAGATCGTCACCGTGCTGCCGCTGGACGGACGCACCCCCGAGGAGCTCTCCAGCCTGGTCGCCTCGGTGACCGCCCGGGTCAACGCCCGGCTGCGCCGGGTGGGCCGGCTGCTGGGCACCGGTATCGGCCGCCCCGCCGAGTCGCTGTCGGCACTGGGGGAGGCATACCAGCAGTCGCAGCGGGCCCTGGTCGTCGGTCAGGAGATCCACGGCGGCCACGCGGTGACCCACTTCGACCAGCTCGGCGTCTTCCGGCTGTTGTCGCTGATCCCGGACAGCAACGAGCTGCGCTCCTACGTCGACGAGGTGCTCGGCACGCTGGCCGACTCCTCCGACCCGGACTCGGTCGACCTGCGGGAGACGCTGCGGGTGCTGCTGGAGACCAACCTCAACGTCGCGGAGTCCGCCCGCCGACTGCACTTCCACTACAACACGATGCGCTACCGGATCGGCAAGCTGGAGCGGCTGCTCGGCCCCTTCACCACCGACCCCACGCTGCGGCTGAACCTGCTGCTCGCGCTGCACGCCTCGCGCATCCGCGGACTGGACCAGCCGCACCGGCCGCCGGTGGAGAGCGTGGTCGCCGCGGTCCTGGACGACGGGCTCGAGTCCCTGGTCTGAGGCGGCCGCGCGTCCGCACTGTTACGGCCGTGTTCACCCGGCGCTCCGTGATGGGAACGTGTCCACGACCCCCTGGTGTGATCCACGGACTTCTGCCACTGTCCGGTACCTCAGCGCTGAGCTACTTGCTCGGCGGAGCTGCGAGGAGGACTGATGGCGTTCGGCTGGAAGCTCTACGGGGACGGGAAGACCCCGCCGCTGGGTGAGGCGGTGGCCCCCGACGAACGACTGTCGTGGCCGCTGACCGTCGGCATCGGCGCGCAGCACGTCGTCGCCATGTTCGGGGCGACCTTCGTCTTCCCGCTGATCATGGGGCTGGACGCCAACCTGGCGATCATGATGAGCGGGATAGCCACGATCATCTTCCTGCTCATCGTGCAGGGGAAGGTGCCCTCCTACCTGGGCACCAGCGCCGCGTTCGTCGGCGGCGTCGCCGCGGTCCGCGCCCAGGGCGGGGACAGCTCCGACGTGGTCGGCGCGATCCTCGTCTCCGGCATCGTGCTGGCGCTGGTCGGCCTGCTCATCCAGGCCGCCGGTGTGCACGTGGTGAACCGGGTGCTGCCCCCGGCGGTGACCGGCGCGGTGGTCCTGCTGATCGGCTTCAACCTGGCTCCGGTCGCCGCAGGCCTGTACTGGCCGCAGGACCAGTGGGTCGCCCTGGCCACCATGGCCTTCGTCATCGTGGTCTCGCTGGCGCTGCGCGGCTTCTGGGCCCGGATCTCGATCCTGCTCGGCCTGGTCTTCGGCTACCTGCTCTCGCTGCTGCTGGACACCTTCTCCCAGGCGGTCACCTACGACGCCGCAGGCGTGGGGACGGCGCACGACCGCGTCGACCTCAGCGGTGTCGCCGACGCGTCGTGGTTCGGGCTCCCGGAGCTCACCGCGCCGTCCTTCTCGGTCAACTTCGCGCTGCTGGTGCTCCCGGCGGTGATCGCGCTCGTCGCGGAGAACGCCGGCCACGTCAAGGCGGTCGGCGAGATGACCAAGCGCGATCTGGACCCGGTGCTCGGCCGGGCGGTCTTCGCCGACGGCGCCGCCACCGTGGTCGCCACCTCCGTGGGTGGCTCCCCGACGACGACCTACGCGGAGAACATCGGCGTCATGGCCGCCACCCGGGTCTACTCGACCGCGGCCTACTACGTCGCCGCCCTGGTGGCGATCATGCTCGGGCTGGTGCCCAAGTTCGGCGCCATCGTCAACGCCACCCCCGGTGCGGTGCTCGGCGGCATCACCGTCGTCCTCTACGGGATGATCGGCCTGCTCGGCGCCAAGATCTGGAAGGAGAACCGGGTCGACTTCGCCAACCCGATCAACCTCGTGCCGCTGGCGGCCGGGATCATCATCGGGATCGGCGACGTCCAGCTGCGGTTCAGCAGCGAGTACTCCATCGGTGGCATCGCGCTGGGCACGATCGTCGCCGTCGTCGGTTGGCACGTCGCCCGCATGCTGGCCCCGGCGGAGATGAAGGCGGCGCTGTACCAGGAGGGTGGCTTCGCCGCCGGCACCGGTCCGGCGCTGGGGGCCGCCGGCAGTCACAACACCGACCCGGGTGGGCCCGACCCCTCCGACGTCGACCGGGTCGACCGGACCCGCTGACCCTTGCACGCACCGGCCCGGCTCCCCGCGAGGAGCCGGGCCGGTGGCACGTCCACGACCGTCACGCGGTGGCGTGCCTGTACGGATCTTGCCTGGGCACGTGATGATGGCCGCCGACACCAGCCGGACGGTTCCGGATCGGCACGGACAGCCAGGGAGACCACATGGACCTCCGACTCCAGCTCGTCACCGTCCCCGTCACGGACGTGGACCGGGCCACGGCGTTCTACGTCGACCAGGTCGGCTTCCAGGTCCAGCAGGACATCCGGGTCGATGAGGAGCACCGGTTCGTGGAGCTGCTGCCACCGGGTTCGGCCTGCTCGATCGCCCTGACCGCCGGCTACGTCGACGCCGAACCCGGCTCGTTGCGCGGCGTGCAGCTCGACGTCGACGACGTCCACGCGGCACACGCCGCCCTGCGCGCCGGCGGGGTGGCGGTCACCGACGTCGAGGAGCACCCCTGGGGCAGTTTCTGCTTCTTCTCCGATCCGGACGGCAACGGCTGGTCGGTGCACCAGCCGCCTCGGCTCGGCTGAGCACCAGGTCCCGGGCGGCGCGAGGGCGTGAGGCCCGCCGTCCCGGGGCACTGGGGCTCCGGGGCCGCACCGGTCGGCCCGGGAGAGAGGGAGCATGACCGAGAACAGCCGGCCGTTGCAGGGAAAGGTCGCCCTGGTCACCGGGGCGTCGTCAGGGATCGGGGAGGCCACCGCGATCGCGCTGGCCGAGGCGGGGGCGGCGGTCGCCATCGGCGCCCGGCGCAAGGACCGGCTCGACGCGCTGGCCACGAAGCTGCGCGACGACGGTGCCCGGGTGTTGCAGCTGGACCTCGACGTCACCGACGAGCAGGCCTGCACCGCGGCGGTCACCCGCACCCGCGAGGAGCTCGGCGGGCTCGACGTCCTGGTCAACAACGCCGGGGTGATGCTGCTGGGCACCATCGTCGGCGCCGACCCGGAGGACTGGCGCCGCATGATCGACACCAACGTCCTCGGCGTGCTGTACATGACCCACGCCGCGATCGAGGGCATGGTCGAGCAGGGGTCGGGCGACGTGGTGAACATGTCCAGCGTCGCCGGCCGGACCGCCCGCAAGGGCGCCGGGGTCTACAACGCCAGCAAGTGGGCGGTGAACGCCTTCAGCGAGTCGCTGCGCCAGGAGGTCACCGGCCGCGGCGTGCGGATCAGCCTGGTCGAGCCGGGGGCGGTGGCCACCGAGCTGACCGACCACATCACCCAGCCCGAGGCCAAGCGGGCGTCGCAGGAGATGGCGGCGGGGATGACCCGGCTGCAGGCCGAGGACATCGCCCGGGCGGTGCTCTACGTGGTCAGCCAGCCGGGCCACGTGGCGGTCAACGAGGTGCTGGTGCGCCCCACCGACCAGGAGCGCTGAGCCGACCGGCAGTGGGGCGTCAGCCGGCCTCGAGGACCCGCTTCAGGGTCTCGAGGTCGGCGGCCACCGCCGCGGAATCGGCCTCGAACTCCTCGGCCGTGGCGCCGCTCGCCCGGCGGAGGGTGAAGACCACCTCGCTGCCGGCGCCGTCGGCGAGCACCCGCACCGGGTTGGTGGTGGTCGTGCCGTCGGGCAGGACGACGTCGTGGTCGAGCACCCCGTACTCGTTGACCGGCACGAACCGCACGAGCACGCGGCCCATCGGGGAGTCCGCCACCCACTCGCCGCGTTCCCGGCGGATCCCGGTGGCCAGGCCGGCGGCCCACCGTGGCAGGTGGGCCGGGTCGCGGACCCAGCCGTAGACCTCAGCGGCGGGCCGGTCGATGGAGACGGTGAGGTGCCGGGACTCGCTCATGCCGGCATCGTGCCAGCCACGGACTGGCACCGGCGGGGTAACCTGCGACACCCTGCCCACCGTGGACCCCACCTCGGCGTGCACCGGGCCTGCGGAGACGGACGACGACCCCCGCTGGGCCCAGGCGCTGGCCAGGGCCGCACGGGCGCCGAGCACCAGCGCACGACCACGGCTGCTCACCTGGTCGTGGGTGCTGGCCCTCACGGTGCTGGCGCTGGCCGGCGCGCTGCTCGTCGCGGTGCTGTCCACGGACGCACTGGTGCCCGACCCCGGACCGTCCGGCGGCTGGGAGGATGCCGGCCTCGTCGTCCAGGGCGCCGGCCTGGCGGTGATGGTCGGCTACGGGTTCGTCGCGTGGCGGACTGGGCTGTTCCAGGCCGCGTGGTGGCAGCCGACCGCTGTGCTCAGCTGGGCACAGCGACGCAGACTGCTGGCCCAGGTCCGCGGGCGGGCGGCGGTCGACCCGGCGCGGCTGCCGCTGGCCAGGGCCCAGGCTCGCCGGCTGGTGCTGCAGCGCGACCAGCTCCTGCTGCTCGTCGGCGTTCTCGTGCAGCAACTGGGGCGCGCGATCGGTGACCCGACACAGTCGACCGTGGCCTTCACGGCGCTGGCGACGGTGGTGCTGCTCGCCGTGGCCGGCCTGCTGTGGCGGCAGGCCCGGCGGGCGGAGCGGTTCCTCGCCGACCACCCGGACCCCGGGTTCCGGGGCTGACCGCGTCGATCCGGCCATCGTCCGGGGCGGGACGGCCAATGCGGGTGCGACGACCGGAAACCGCCGGATCCCGTCGTCGGCGCCCCCTAGCGTCCGGTGCGTGTCCAGCCCCGCTCCGCGCGAACCGCTCACCCTCCTCGCCGTCAGCGTCACCGTCCTGGCCTGGGCGTCGGCGTTCATCGGCATCCGCGCAGTCGGCGAGGACCTGTCGCCCGGAGCCCTGGCGCTCGGCCGGCTGGTCGTCGGCACCGCCGTCCTGGGGGCGCTGCTGGCCCGGCGCGGCTGGGTGGCCCCGACGGCGGGGGAGTGGCGGCTGCTCGCCGTGTGCGGGATCGGCTGGTTCGGCATCTACAACCTGGCGCTGAACGCCGCCGAGCAGCACCTGGACGCCGGCACCACGGCGATGCTGGTCAACATCGGCCCGGTGCTGATCGCGGTCCTCGCCGGCCTGCTGCTGGGCGAGGGCTTCCCGCGCTGGCTGGTCATCGGCCTGGGCGTGGCCTTCTGCGGGGTGCTGCTGATCGGCTTCGCCACCCGTGACGCCGGGGCCGACCTGCTGGGCGTCGTCCTGTGCGTGGTCGCGGCGGTCACCTACGCCGCGGGCGTGGTGGCGCAGAAGCCGTTGCTGCGCCGGCTGCCCGCCCTGCAGGTGACCTTCACCGCCTGTGCGATGGGGGCGCTCTGCTGCCTGCCCTGGGCCGGTGTGCTCGTCGACGAGCTGGGCACCGCGCCCGCGTCCTCGATCGCCGGCACCGTCTACCTCGGCGCGGTGCCGACGGCGCTGGCCTTCAGCACCTGGGCGTACGCGCTGCACCGGATGGACGCCGGCCGGCTGGGCGCGACCACCTACCTGGTGCCCCCGATCGTCGTGCTGATGGGCTGGGTGCTGCTGGACGAGGTGCCCCCTGCGCTCGCCGTCGTCGGTGGCGGGGTGTGCCTGCTGGGCGTGGCCCTCTCCCGGCGGCGCACCCGGGCGCGCCGGCCGGTGCCGGTGCCGCAGGAGGCCGGGACCTCGACGGTCTGAACGGCTCCGCGCGGCGGGTGAGCCGCGGTCGGCGGCGGGGAGTTGCCGACCTCTCACGCGTCGTCGCACGGACCAACGGTGGGCGGGACGCAGACTCTCGGTGAGCGGCCGTGCCGTCCCGTTCCGTCGACGGGGAGACGCCTCGGGCCGAGGAGAGGAGTCCGTGGCCGGGATGACGCACGTGTTCCCGGGTGAGCTGCTCCCCGAGGGGCTGACCCCCGAGGTGCTCGCGCTCGTGCTGGTCGCCGCACTGGCAGCCGGGTGGATCGACGCCGTCGTCGGTGGCGGCGGCCTCCTGCAGCTGCCCGCGTTGTTGCTGGTGCCGGGGATGAGCCCGGTCCAGGCCCTCGCGACCAACAAACTGGCCTCCGTCTTCGGCACCACGACGAGCGCCGTCACCTACTACCGCCGCGTGCACCCCGACCTGCGGACCGCCCTCCCGATGGCCGGGGTCGCTCTGGTGTGCAGCTTCGCGGGGGCCTCGGTGGCCGCAGCGCTGCCGGCCAGCGTGTTCAAACCGGTCATCGTGGTCGCGCTCATCGCGATCGCGGCGTTCACCGTGCTGCGTCCCTCCCTCGGGGAGGTGACCGCGCTGCGCCACAGCGGGCGTCGCCACCACGGCGTGGCCGCGGCGACGGGCGCCGGGATCGGCTTCTACGACGGCATCCTCGGTCCGGGCACCGGGTCGTTCCTCGTGTTCGCCATGGTCTCGCTGCTGGGGTACGACTTCCTCAACGCCAGCGCCAAGGCCAAGATCGTCAACGTCGCCACCAACCTGGGGGCCCTGCTCTTCTTCGTGCCCTACGGTGCCGTCTTCTGGGGTCTGGGTCTCCTCCTCGGTGCGGCCAACACGTTCGGGGCGTACCTGGGTGCGCGGACGGCGACCGCCCGGGGCAGCCGCTTCATCCGGGTCGTCTTCCTGGTCGTCGTCACCGCGTTGATCGGCCGGGTCGGCTGGGACGTCTGGACGGAGAACCTGCGGCCTCTCCTCAGCTGAGGTCGACGGTCGAGCGGGCGCCGGGCAGCGCGGTCGCGACCGCGTCCAGCGCGCCGGGCACCAGCGAGAAGTACGCCCACACCCCGCGCTTGTCGCGGGTGAGGAAGCCGGCGTCCACCAGCACCTTGAGGTGGTGGGACACGGTCGGCTGGGACAGGCCCAGCGGCTCGGTGAGGTCGCAGACGCAGACCTCGCGGCCCTCGTTGCCGGCCACCAGGGCGAGCACCCGGAGCCGCGCCGGGTCCGCCAGCGCCTTGAGGATGCGGGCCAGGTCGGCGGCCTGTTCCGCGCTCATCGCACCGGCGAGGTCGGCGGGGGAGCAGCCGGGCGCCCGGACGTCGACGAGCTCGAGGCCGGCCGTCGTTCCGCTGCTGTTCACCCGGCCAGTATCGACCGGGCATTGACGGGTGTCGATACCTCGGGGCATCCTCTGCGAGATAGACGCCCGTCGATGCACGTCCCCGTCCAGGGGACAGAGGAGCAGCCCACCCCCATGAGCGATCTCGCCGCGGAGACCCCCCGCTCCGGCACCGACCTCGAGACCCCGGTGCTGGCCCGGTTGTCCACCCTGGACCGCTTCCTGCCGGTGTGGATCGTCGCCGCGATGGTCCTCGGCCTGCTGCTCGGCCGGTTCGTCCCCGGGCTGGACGACGCGCTGGACGCCGTCCGGGTCGGTGAGGTGAGCCTGCCGATCGCCATCGGGCTGCTGCTGATGATGTACCCGGTGCTGGCCAAGGTGCGGTACTCCGAGCTCGACCGGGTGACAGGGGACCGGAAGCTGCTGGGCGCCTCGCTGGTGCTGAACTGGCTGGTCGGCCCGGCGCTGATGTTCGCCCTCGCCTGGCTGCTGCTGCCCGACCTGCCCGAGTACCGCACCGGGCTGATCATCGTGGGCCTGGCCCGCTGCATCGCCATGGTGCTGATCTGGAACGACCTGTCCTGCGGTGACCGGGAGGCCGGCGCCGTCCTGGTGGCGATCAACTCGGTCTTCCAGATCTTCGCCTTCGCCGTCCTCGGCTGGTTCTACCTGCAGGTGCTGCCCGGCTGGCTGGGGCTGTCGACCACGTCGGCGGAGTTCAGCTTCTGGGCGATCGTGCTCTCGGTGCTGGTCTTCCTCGGCATCCCGCTGGTCGCCGGCTTCCTGACCCGCACGATCGGCGAGCGGGCCAAGGGGCGCGACTGGTACGAGGGGAGCTTCCTCCCCAGGATCGGCCCGGTCGCGCTCTACGGGCTGCTGTTCACCATCGTCATGCTCTTCGCCCTGCAGGGCGATGCGATCACCTCGAACCCGTGGGACGTCGTCCGCATCGCGCTGCCGTTGCTGGCGTACTTCTTCCTCATGTTCGGCGGGTCGTTCCTGCTCGGCATGCGGCTGGGGCTGGGCTACGCCAAGACCGCCACGCTGGCCTTCACCGCCGCCGGCAACAACTTCGAGCTCGCGATCGCGGTGGCGATCGGCACCTTCGGCGTCACCTCCGGGCAGGCGCTGGCCGGGGTCGTCGGCCCGCTGATCGAGGTGCCGGTGCTGGTCGCGCTGGTCTACGTCTCGCTCTGGGCCGCCCGCCGCTGGTTCCCGGGCGACCCCACCGTCCCGGCCGTCCCCGACCCCTCCCGGAGGAACGCATGACCACGCCCAGCGTCCTGTTCGTCTGCGTGCACAACGCCGGCCGCTCCCAGATGGCCGCCGGCTGGCTGCGGCACCTGGCCGGCGACGCCGTCGAGGTGCGTTCGGCCGGTTCGGTGCCCGGCGACCAGGTGAACCCGTCCGCGGTCGCGGCCATGGCCGAGGTCGGCATCGACATCTCCGACCAGCGGCCCAAGGTGCTCACCACCGACGCCGTCGAGGCCTCCGACGTCGTCATCACCATGGGCTGCGGGGACGCCTGCCCGGTCTTCCCGGGCAAGCGGTACCTCGACTGGGCACTGGAGGACCCGGCCGGCAAGGGCGTGGACTCCGTGCGCCCGATCCGGGACGAGATCGAGACGCGCATCCGTGGGCTGCTCACCGAGCTCCAGGTGCCTGTCACCCCGTGACCGGCCGGCCGAGCGTGCTGTTCGTCTGCGCGCGGAACTCCGGGAAGTCGCAGCTGGCCGCGGCGCTGATGGCGGACCTCGCCGGGGACGCCGTCGAGGTGGCCTCCGCCGGGACGGCGCCCGGCGACGCGCTGAACGAGCAGTCGGTCCGGTCCCTGGCCGAACTGGGCATCGACATCAGCGGCGAGCGCCCGAAGCCGGTCTCCGAGCAGCTGGTGCGGGACGCCGACATCGTGGTGACCCTCGGCCGGGAGGCCCGCGTGGAGCCGGTGCCCGGCACCCGTCTCCTCACCTGGGACGTCGACGAGCCCTCCGCGCGCGGCGTCGAGGGCATGGACCGGATGCGGCTGGTCCGGGACGACATCGCCCGGCAGGTGCGGTCGCTGGCCGCCGAGCTCGGCGTCGACCCGCGCCCGCGGTGAGCCCGGGGCGCGACCGCGGGTGCGGCCTCCGGTCAGGCGCGGGCGTCGGCGTCCTGCTCGGCCGTGAGCTGGGTGACCGGGACGTCCGTGACCTTGCGCAGCCGGGCCGGGAGGTCGCGGCGCAACCACTTCGACAGCCCGTGCGGCAGGGTGGAGACGACGATCTCGTCGGCCGCGACGTGCTGGAGGGCCTCGCGGACCGCCTCCAGCACGTCCGGGTCACCGACCTCGCCGTCGACCGTGGCACCCAGCGTCCGGAGGTGTTCGAGCGCCTGCTCGAGGCGCTGCGCGGCCACGGCATAGGCGCGGTCGGCAGGCGAGGGGCCCAGGCTCGCATAGGCGCCGGGGCCGTCCAGCTGGTCGTCCAGCGGCGTGGCCGGGGCCACGATGTGGAACTCGTGCGGTTCCGCGGCCATGCGTTGTTCCACGGCGGCACTGAGCGTGTCGGTGGAGAGGGTCTGGTTGGCGACGATCAGGCAGTGGCGCATGCTCGTGCTCCGGTTCGGTCGGTGACCCGCAGACGCCGTCATCGTGGCGCGGATCACGGTGGTGCGCCAGGGGTGCCGGGGGACGATGTCGGCGGCCGGACCCGACTCGACCTGGGCGCGGGCGCCGGAACCGAGCTGCAGACCGGGAACGAGGAGTCGGTGTGACCGTCGGACCAGGCCTGTCCCGCCGACTCGGCACCGGCGACGCCGTCGTCATCGGCCTGGGGTCGATGATCGGCGCCGGTGTGTTCGCCGCGTTCGCCCCGGCCGCCCAGGCCGCCGGCGCCGGGCTGCTCATCGGGTTGGCGATCGCGGCGGTGGTGGCCTGGTGCAACGCGACCGCCTCGGCCCAGCTGGCCGCGCAGTACCCCGCCTCCGGTGGCACCTACGTCTACGGGCGCGAGCGGCTCGGGCACTGGTGGGGCTTCCTCGCCGGCTGGGGATTCGTGATCGGGAAGACGGCCAGCTGTGCGGCGATGGCGCTCACCTTCGCCGCGTACGCCGCGCCGGCCGGCTGGCAGCGCCCGGTGGCCGTGGCCGCCGTGCTGGCGCTCACCGCGACGAACTACCGCGGCGTGACCCGCACCGCCGGGCTGACCCGGGTGATCGTCACCGTCGTCCTGGCTGCACTGGCCGTCGCGGTCGCGGCGATGCTGCTCGGCGGCGGGGCCGGTGGCGACGGACCGGACACCTGGGCGGTCGAGGGCGGCGTCCTGGGGGTGCTGCAGTCGGCCGGGCTGCTCTTCTTCGCCTTCGCCGGGTACGCGCGCGTCGCCACGATGGGCGAGGAGGTCCGCGACCCGGTCCGGACCATCCCGCGCGCCATCATGCTGGCGCTGGGCCTCACCGTCGGGCTCTACCTGGTGGTCGCGGTGGCCCTGCTGACCGCGTTGGGTCCCGACGGTGTCGCCGGCACCGCCGAGCCGCTGGCCGCCGCCGTGGCCGCCGGGAGCTGGGACTGGGCCGGCCCGGTCGTGCGGATCGGCGCGGCCACCGCCGCGCTCGGCGCACTGCTCGCGCTGATCGCCGGCGTCGGCCGCACCAGCCTGGCGATGGGCCGGGAGGGCGACCTGCCGCGGTACCTGGCCGCGGTGCACCCCCGGTTCGCCGTCCCGCACCGCGCCGAGGTCACCGTCGGGCTCGTCGTCTGTCTGCTGGTGCTGACCGTCGACCTGCGCGGCGCGATCGGCTTCTCCTCCTTCGGGGTGCTGCTCTACTACGCCGTCGCCAACGCCGCGGCGTTCACGCAGGACGGCGCGCACCGGCGGTTCCCCCGTGCGCTGCAGGTCCTCGGCCTGGTGGGCTGCCTGGTCCTCGTCGCCACGCTGCCGTGGCAGGCCGTGATCGGTGGCACCGCCGTCCTCGCCGTGGGCATCGGCTACCGGGCCACCCGGTTGCGGCTGGCGAGCCGGTGACCCCGTGACGCGCCGCCGGCCGGCTGGAGCCGGGCGCTGCCCCACCGGTCGGCGACGACGGTCGCCTGCAGCAGCGTGGCCGCGCCGCGCGCCGCGGGACGTCCGCGGAGCCGCTCATCAGTCCAGGGCGGAGGCCCCGGTGGTCACCGGCTGCGGCGCCGGGCCGCAGCAGCTCGCCGGCTCCGCCTCCTCCGCCGACCGGCCGTGCGCGCTGCCGGTGGGGAAGCCGACGCCTGCGGTCTCGGCGGCCTCCCGGGCGCCCAGGTCGGTGCTGCACACCCCGGTCGAGGGCAGGCGCAGCTGCACCCGATCGGCCGCCTCGAGGTCCCCGGCGAGCGCGGCGGCGATCGAGCGCACCTGCTCGTAGCCGGTGGCCAGCAGGAACGTGGGGGCGCGGCCGTAGGACTTCATGCCGACCAGGTAGAAGCCCTCGTCGGGGTGGGCGAGCTCGCGGTGCCCGTGCGGGGGCACGGTGCCGCAGGAGTGGAAGTCGGGGTCGATCAGCGGAGCGAGCTGGACCGGTGCCTCCACGCCCGGGTCCAGGGACAGTCGCACCTCCCGCAGCAGGTCCAGGTCCGGGCGGAAGCCGGTGGCCGCGGCCAGCGCGTCGACCTGCAGGTCCAACGGGGCGCCGTCCCTGGCGGTACCGGTCACCCGGAGCCGCCCGTCGCCGGTCGGCGCCACCTCGGTCAGCGTGACCTCGCGGTGCAGCTCGACGTGCCCGGCCCGGACGGCGGCCTTCAGGGTGGAGCCGAGCAGCCCGCGGGCGGGCAGCCCGTCGGAGTCCCCGCCGCCGTAGAGCCGGGCGGGGGAGCGGCCGCGGATGGCCCAGCTGATCTGCGTGCCGGGCTCGCTGCGCTGCAGTTCGACCAGCGCCAGCAGGGTGTTCGCCGCCGAGTGCCCCATGCCCACCACCAGGGTGTGCTTCCCGGCGAACCGCGCCCGGTCCCGGCCCAGCACGTCGGGCAGCGGACCGGCCAGCCAGTCGCCGGCCCGCTCCTCACCGATCGCGGGGAGGCCGGCATCGCCCAGGGGGTTGCGCTGGCCCCAGGTGCCGGAGGCGTCGATGACCGCGCGGGCGGTCAGGTCCTGCACCCGGCCGTCGACGACGGTGCGCACCAGGTACGCCCGGCCCTCCCGGCCGACGGAGCGGGTCTTGTCCACCCCGGCCCGGCTCACCGCGACCGCCCGGGTGCCGGTGCGGATCCGGCCGGCCAGCTGCGGCGTCGCGGCGAGTGGCGCCAGGTACCGGTCGGCGAGCTCGGCGCCGGTGGGCAGCGCGTCACGGTCGGGGGACTCCCAGCCGGTCTGCTCGAGCAGCCGGACGGCGGCGTCGTCGACGTCGTACTCCCAGGGGGAGAACAGCCGCACGTGCCCCCAGGCCCGCACCGCGGACCCGGGCTGGTCGCCTGCCTCCAGCACCAGGGGCTCCAGGCCGCGTTCCAGCAGGTGGGCCGCGGCGGCCAGCCCGACCGGGCCGGCACCGATCACCACGACCGGCAGGTCGTCCGTCGTGTACGCGCTCATGCGATCCGCACCCCTCGCTCGTCGACCAACGCGGCGTGACGTTAACAGCGAACACTGTTGACAACAACCACTATGTGGCAGACTTGCCGGCATGCGCCAGGACCTGGACGTGCGACTGCTCGACGTCGATGAGCTGACCTCTCCCGCCGATCGTGCCCGCCTGCTCGCCCCGCAGCTGAAGGCGCTCGGCGACCCCAACCGGCTGCACCTGCTCCTGCTGCTGGCCGAGGGGCCGCGCACCGTCCGGGAGCTCACCGACGCCGCGGGCATGAGCCAGACCCTGGTCAGCCACCACCTGGCGCCGCTGCGCGACCAGGGGCTGGTCACGAGCACGCCGAGGGGCCGGAGCAACGTCTACGCGCTCTGCTGTGAGGCGCTCGCCGGGCCGGTCAAGGCACTGGCCACGCTCGCGGCGCTGACCCCCGAGGGCGCCGACGCCTGCTGCTCCTGACCGGCGGTGCGCCTCGGCCTCAGCGCCGCCGCGGGGCCCAGGGGTCGTCGGGGTCGAAGTCGTCGGCCTCGTCCGCGGCGACCGTGCTCGGGCGCGCCGGGTCCGGGGCCGGGTGGCGGGCTGCTGCCTCCAGGGCGGCGTCCCGCTCGGCGGCCCGCTGTGCGCGCTCCAGCCGGGCGTCCTCCCGCAGCTGCCGGCGGCTCGGCGTCCCGTCGGGGTTGGTGAGCGCCAGCCAGTCGTCCTTCTGCCGCCACAGCAGGGCGCCGGCCAGGGGGAGGCCCAGCGGCACGACGTACCCGGCCACCCGCTCCATGCCGCCCTCGCCGAGCCCGACGAACACCGCGGAGGCGAAGAAGATCGTGCCGATCACCCCGACGAGCCCCAGCACGGCCAGCGTGGTGCCCACCGCCTCCGAGCCGGGCCGCACCCCGTAGGCCAGGGCGATCAGCCCGAGCGCCCCGGCGACGAAGTGCACCCCCGCCGCGATCGCGTGGACCGTGGTGTCGCCGTCGGAGGGGAAGAGCCCGACCAGCAGCACCCCGAGCCCGGACAGGCCCAGCAGCGGGCCGGCCAGGCGCCCGCCCGTGCCGGACAGTCCGGGGCGCAACAGCACCGCCCCGGCGATGATCAGCACCCCCTGCAGGAGGAAGGAGGCGTTCATCAGCAACCGGGCCGGCGAGGTGGCCGTACCGAGGTCGCTGATCACGTCCGCCGAGTACGAGTAGCCGTCGTACTGCAACGCGGCGATCGCCTCGACGACGAAGAACTGCAGGGTCAGCACCCACGCGAGCCCGCCCCAGCGGTACCGGCTGTCCGTCACGGTGAGCCATGGTCCCAGCCCCGGCTGTGCGACCGGGAGACTGGCCGGTGTGACGATCCGCTCCATCGCCCTGTTCGTGCTCGCCGCACTGCTGGAGATCGGCGGCGCCTGGCTGGTCTGGCAGGGCCTGCGGGAGCACCGCGGCTGGCTCTGGGTGGGCATCGGGATGGTGTCGCTGGCGCTCTACGGCATGGTCGCCACGCTGCAGCCGGAGGCCGCCTTCGGCCGGGTGCTCGCCGCCTACGGCGGGGTCTTCGTCGCCGGGTCGCTGCTGTGGGGGATGGCCGCCGACGGCTTCCGGCCGGACCGCTGGGACGTCGCCGGTGCGCTGGTCTGCCTGCTCGGCGTCGCGCTGATCATGTACGCGCCCCGGAGTGCCTGAGCGGCTCGGTCAGGCGGTGGCCCCGGCGTGGGTGAGCACGGCTGCGTACTGGTCGGGTGACAGCCACGACGGGTTGCTCCCCGCGGGCATCCGCAGCACCTCGGCCGCACGGGTCGCCGGATCGGCCAGCAGCTCGGCCCGGTCGACCGGGTGGGCCAGCCGGGTCCACCGGACGGCGACCGCCGGCCCGCCCGGGGCGGCGTCGTCCACCGGCCCGGCCAGCTCGCCCAGGGCGTGCACCCCGGGCCGGTCGCGGCCGCTGACCCACAACAGACACGGCTGGCCCGGCGCCATGAGGCCCAGCCGGTAGGAGGGCCGCACGCACCGGTCCAGCACCGCAGCGTCACCCGGCCGCCACCGGGGGGCCAGGGCCTCGGGCGGCCGGTTGCTCTTGAGCACCCAGCAGGCGACGTCGACGGCGGTCAGCTGCGGCACGGCCCGAGCCAACCAGCCGCGCGGCGCGTCGGCGACAGGACGGTCGTGCGCCACCGGATCTCGCACTGCCGGGTACGCGCCGCTGGCCTACCGTCGACCGGGTGTCGCTCCCCGCGGTCCCCTGGGCTGCTGTCGAGTCCCGTGCCCGCAGCGTGGCCACCGGTCCCGTCGTCCGCTCCGGTGGCGCCGACGACCTGCTGGTGCGCGACCTGGTCACCGACTCGCGGGCGGTGACCCCCGGCTGCCTGTTCGCCTGCGTCCGCGGGGCGCGCAGCGACGGCCACCGGTTCGCCGAGGCCGCCCTGGCCGCCGGGGCTGCGGCGCTCCTCGTCGACCGGTTGCTGCCGCTGGACGCACCGCAGCTGCTGGTGCCGTCGGTCCGCGCGCTGCTCGGGCCGCTGGGCGCCCTGCTGACCGGCGACCCCGCCGAGCACCTGCGGCTGGTCGGCGTGACCGGGAGCAACGGCAAGACGACGACCAGCACGCTGGTGCGCGGCGTGCTCGAGGCCGCCGGTGAGTGCGCCGGAGTGGTCACCACACTCGGCGCACGGGTGGCCGGTCAGACCCGCGGCACCCGGCTGACCACCCCCGAGGCGCCGGAGCTGCACGGGCTGCTGCGCTGGATGCTCGACGCGGGCGCCACCAGCGCGGTGGTGGAGGCCTCCTCCATCGCCCTGGACGTCGGCCGGGTCGACGCCGTGCACGTCGAGGTGGCGGTCTTCACCGGCTTCGAGGAGGACCACCTCGACCACCACGGCACGATCGAGCAGTACTGGGCGAGCAAGGCGCTGCTGTTCACCCCCGAGCGCACCGACAGCGCCGTCGTCGTGGTGGACGACCCGTGGGGCCGTCGGCTGGCCGACCAGGCGCGGGTGCCGGTGACCCGGGTGTCCACCCGGCCGGAGGTGCCCGCCGACGTCCGGGTGCTGGGCTGGCGCACCGGCGTCGACGGCACCAGCGTGGTCGTCGAGGACGACGGCGGGCGGCACTGGATCTGCTCGCCGCTGGTCGGCCGGGTGCACGTGGGCAACATCGCCGCAGCCTGGGCGACCGGCCGCTCGCTCGGGCTGGCGCCGGAGACCATCGCCGCGGGCCTCGCCGCGACCGCGGCACCGGCGGGGCGCAACACCCTGCTGCGCGAGCCGGGTGGGCCGCTCGTCATCGTCGACTACGCCCACACCCCTCGGGCGCTGGCCGCCGCGGTGCAGACCGCCCGCGACCTCACCGGGCCCGGCGGGGAGGTGCACCTGGTGCTGGGCGCCCGCGGCCGCCGCGACCGGTATAAGCGCCAGGGGCTCGGTGTCTCCGCCCGCGCCGCCGACACCGTGTGGCTGACCAACGAGGGCAGCCACGGTGAGCGGCCCGAGGCGATCGTCGAGGAGCTGCGGGTCGGGCTGATCGGCAGCAGCGCGGTCGTGCACACCGTGCTCGACCGCCGGGCGGCGATCACCGCTGCGGTGGAGGCCGCCGGGAGCCGGGACGTGGTGCTCGTCGTCGGCCGCGGCCACGAGACCACGCTGACCGACGACGGCGCCCCGGTGCCCTTCGACGACGCCCAGGTGGCGCAGGAGGCGTTGGACTCCCGGGCCGAGGAACTGGTGGCCGAGCAGGCCTCCTGACCCCGCTGCGGGTGGCGCGCCGCACACGGGCAGGCTCCCGGGCGTGACGACGGGGGAGTGGCCGGGCCACCGGGCCGGTGAGCCGGGCTTCCGGCGGGCGGCCACCGCCGTGTTCCTCGCCGGGATCGCCGTGTTCGTCAGCCTGTACGCACCGCAGGCCCTGCTGCCGGAGTTCAGCCGCTCCTTCGAGGTGACCCCGGCGGCCTCGACGCTGGTCATCTCGGTGAGCACCGCCGCGCTCGCCGTGGGGCTGCTGGTGCTCGGGCCGCTGTCGGACCGCCGCGGCCGCACCGGCATCCTGCACGCCAGCCTGGCCGCCGCCGCGCTGCTCGCGGTGCTGATCGCGCTGGCGCCGGGGTGGGAGGCGCTGCTGGTGCTCCGCGGGCTGCAGGGCTTCGCCCTGGCCGGGCTGCCCGCCGTGGCGGTGGCCTACCTGCGCGAGGAGTTGCACCCGGCGATGAGCTCGCGCGCGATCGGGCTCTACGTCAGCGGCACCGCGATCGGTGGCCTGTCCGGCCGGCTGCTCACCGGCGTGCTGACCGAACTGGGCGGCTGGCGGACGGCGCTGGGCGGTGCGGCGGTGGTCGCCGTCGCCTGTGCGGTCGCCGTCCGGCTGCTGCTGCCCCCGGCCCGCCGGTTCACCCCGCTCTCCCGGCAGGGCAGGTTGCTGCGCCAGCTGGGCTCGGCGTTCACCGACCCGGCGTTGCTCGCGCTCTACGGGCTGGCCGCGCTGCTCATGGGCGGCTTCGTCGCCGTCTACAACGCCGGCACGTTCCGGCTGGAGTCCGCGCCCTACTCGCTGACGCCCGCGGTGGCCGGGCTGGTGTTCCTGGCGTACCTGCTGGGTTCGGCGAGTTCGCCGACCGCCGGCTGGCTGGCCGACCGGATGGGCCGGCGGGTGGTGGTGCCGGGAGCGGTGGCGCTGATGGCGGCGGGCATCGCACTGACCCTGCCGACGCCGTTGTGGTGCGTCGTCCTGGGGTTGTGCGTGCTGACCGTCGGGTTCTTCGCCGCCCACGGCGTGGCCAGTGGCTGGGTGGCGGCACGGGCCCAGCTGGGCGGCCGGCCGGTCGGGCAGGCGGCCTCGCTCTACTCGTTCTGGTACTACGTCGGCTCGTCGGTGGGCGGCACGCTGGCCGGCCGGGCCTGGCAGGACGCCGGCTGGCCCGGGGTCGCACTGCTCGCCGGTGGCTGCGCGCTCGCGGCCCTGGTGCTCACCGGCGCGCTCGGCCGCACCCGCTCCCTGCAGCCCTGACCGGACGCGACGAGGGCGGCGCCCCGGGGGTTCCCGGGTGCGCCGCCCTCGTCGGAGCTGGTCGGCTCGGGCCTCGGTGACTCAGCCCTCGGTGGCGTCGTGCTCGTAGGCGCCGGCCGGGTTCGCGTCGTCGGACTGCACCGCCTGGCGCTCCAGTTCGGTGCGGTGCTCGAGCGCTTCGTCGGACAGGTGCGGGTCCTTGGCGTGCTCGCTGCGGTCCCGGGGGGCCGACTCCTCAGGGGTCATCACATCATCGAGCGTCGGTTCGTCGTGCGGGCTGGTCATCGCGTCCTCCGCTCTCATGGCCCGGCGGTTCCGGGCGGCGTCCACTCCTCGGTATCCCAGGTCGGCGTCCCCTCAAACCGGCGCAGCTCGGGCGGCTGCGGCGGCCGGGCCGACGCCGGCAGGAGCTGGATCGGTGGGGGCGGTGGTGTGCCGGCGGGGGGCAGCTCCACGACCTCGTCACCGACGTGCACCCGGGTCGGCGTGGAGGGGGCCAGCCCGGCCGGCGGCTCGATCAACGTCGTGTAGGCGGCCACGTCATTGGTCATCACGTCGACGGAGCCCGGGGGCGACGTGGCGTCCTGCAGCGGGCCGAACGTCAGCGTGAGCTCGCCCTCGGACACCCGTGCGGTGCGGGGCAGGCTGGGGTGGCTGCTGCTTCCCCAGGTGGTCACCCCGAGGACGGCGCCGTCCTCGACCCACCGGATGCCGAGGCTCGGGTACGGCTGCCCGGGGTGTGGGGGAGCGCTGAGCACCGGGATGCGCCCGCCGTCCGGCCGGCCCTGGGCCCGGATCACCACCGGTTCCGCCTGCTCGTCCGTCATGCGGCGCACCTTAGGGCCTCAGCCCTGTTCCAACTGTCCTGCGGGGAGCCAGGCCTCCACCAGCACCGGGCCGTGCGCACCGACGACGGTGTAGGCGACCCGGCCGTGCCAGCCGTCCTCCCGCTGCCGCCACTCGACCAGCAGCCCCGGCCAGGTGCCCGGCGCGTCGGGCGGGTCGTGCACCCAGCAGTGCCGTCCGTGGCCGCCGGCCGGCCGGCGAACGGCGTCGGCCGGTGCGGCGGGCCCGGGCGGTGGCCCAGATGGCGGTGGCCCAGATGGCGGTGGCCCGGACGGCGGGGGCCCGGACGGCGATGATGCGGGGAGTCCGGACCGGGCCGCGCGGTCGGCCAACGAGCCGGCGTGCCGCCCCCGCTGCATCCCCCCGGCCACCCGGACATCCTCGCACGCTGATCGAACACGCGTTCGAAGCATGCCGGACCACCGTCGACTGACAGCTGAGCGGGCTTCCCGGCCCCGGGATCCCCGCTCAGCTGTCACTCGACGTCGGCGCGGGCGCGGGCGCCGGCACCGGGGGACGTCATCGGGGGTGGTCGCTGGTCGCGCCACTCCCGGGGCGTCGTCCCGAAGGCCGCCCGGAACCGGCGGCTGAAGTGCGACGGGTCGCTGAACCCCCATGACCGGGCGACCGCGGCGATCGGCCGGCCGCCGGGCCGCGCCAGCTCGGCCCGCGCGCCCTCCAGGCGCTGGTCGATGACCCACTGCTCCGGGCTGAACCCGGCTGCCGAGCACAGCCGGTAGAGCTGGCGGACGCTGATCGCGTGCTCGGCCGCGATCCGGGCGGCGTCGAGGTCAGGGTCGGTCAGGTGCTGGTCGACCCAGGTGCGGATCCGGGCCAGCAGGGTCTTGCCCGGCACGGCGCAGGTGGTGCCGTCTGCATCCGCCGCGGAGACGACCAGGGCCCGCGCCAGCTCCACGGTGGCCACGGACAGCGCCGGCCACCCCGGGTCTGCGCTCAGCCTCTCGGCGTCCCGGGTCACCTGGGTGACGTGCGCCCGGACCAGCTCGTACAGCGGGCTGTCCGCCACGTGCGGTGCCGCCCGGCGCACGACGTCCACCGAGAGCCCGAGCCGGGCGACCGGGATCTGCAGGGCCCGGCCCGCGCCCTCGGTGTCCCCCCAGGAGAAGGAGTAGGGGGAGGTCACGTCGGTGACCGCGAGGGTGCCGGGCGGCAGGGCACGTCGCCGGCCGCCCTGCTCGTGCCGGCCGGTGCCGTGTTCCTGGACGTAGAACGACACCACCGGCGGGGCGTCCGGCGGCGTCCGGCGGCGGCTGACGGCCAGGGGGCCCACCACGTCGGCGCGCAGCACCGGCAGGCCGCCGAGCTGCCAGGCGTCCAGGCGCACCTGCACCGGTGCCGTGGGCTCGCGCAGCCACACCCGAGAGCTCATCCCGGCCTGCAGCCGCGCGACGACGGCGGCCGGACGGCGGTCGGCGCCGGTGAGCTGCCGGCTGTCCAGGAGCGTGACCATCGCGCCTCCCCGTGCGGGTGGTCGGCGACGCTGCCGCGAGCACCGACATCCTGCCGCCCCGACCGATTGCGGGGAAGGGCGTCGGGGCCGGGTGGTCGGCACGCAGGGGCCAGCACCGGGCGCCGAGGGCACAGTCCCGCGGCGGCGTCGTCCCTAGCGTGCTCAGCGCCAACACCCGCAGCACCCACGGAGGAGACGCCATGCCCGTCCTGGCCCACGACGGCATCGAGACCTACTACAAGGACTGGGGGACCGGTCAGCCGATCGTGTTCAGCCACGGCTGGCCGCTGTCGTCGGACGACTGGGACGCCCAGCTGATGTTCTTCGTGCAGCACGGGTTCCGGGTGATCGCCCACGACCGCCGCGGCCACGGCCGCTCCACCCAGACCAGCGACGGCCACGACATGGACCACTACGCCGACGACCTGGCGGCGCTCACCGCCCACCTGGACCTGCGCGACGCGGTGCACGTGGGCCACTCGACCGGTGGCGGCGAGGTGGCCCACTACATCGCCCGGCACGGCCAGGACCGGGTCGCCAAGGCGGTGCTGATCAGCGCGGTGCCGCCGATCATGGTGCAGACCGACGCCAACCCCGGCGGGCTGCCCAAGAGCGTCTTCGACGGCATCCAGGAGCAGGTGGCCACCAACCGGGCGCAGTTCTACCGCGACCTGCCGGCCACCGCGTTCTACGGCTTCAACCGGCCGGGCGTGGAGCCGGTCGAGGGGCTGATCCAGAACTGGTGGCGCCAGGGGATGATGGGCGGCGCCAAGGCCCACCACGACGGCGTCGTCGCCTTCTCCCAGACCGACTTCACCGACGACCTGAAGAAGATCACCGTCCCGGTCCTGGTGATGCACGGTGACGACGACCAGGTCGTGCCCTACGCGGACTCGGCGCCGCTGTCGGTCGAGCTGCTGCCGAACGGGACGCTGAAGACCTACGCCGGCTTCCCGCACGGCATGCCGACCACCGAGGCGGCCACGATCAACGCCGACCTGCTGGAGTTCATCCGGAGCTGACGGCGGCCGGGGTGAGTACCGGCACCCCGGCGGTGATCACCACGGGCTGGTGGCTGCCTCGCGATGGCGCAGGCAGCCACCAGCCCGGTCTCGCCCCACGACGCGGGGCGCCATGCTCACCTGTGCTTGGTGCGGGTGCTCCGGCCGGTGCTCTTGCTCCGCTTGCCGCTCTTGACCTTGCCCTTGGTGGTGACCGGGTGCAGCCCGGCGCCCAGCACGCCCGCGACGGCTTGGACGCCGGGGTGCGCGGCCAGCTCCTCGGTGGGCACCGGCAGCGGCAGGCACCAGTTGGGCCGGTCGTTCGCGCCGGGCATGTTGGGCCGGCGCTCCTCGGCGAGCGCGTCGTCCAGCGTCGCCGACAGCAGGGTCGACGGCGCGGTGGCCAGCTGCCGGTGGGCTGCCTCGACCGCTTCGGCCGGGTCGGCGCCCTCGGGGACGAAGTCCAGGTGCCCGAGCAGCGACGTGCGGCCGCGCAGCAGCTCCTCCTCGGTGCCCAGCCCGCGTTCCCGCTGCTCGGCCAGGTCGGAGCCGGTCCACAGCCCGGCGACCGTCGGCAGGTCGTGGGTGGTGATCGCGGCCATCGCCTCGGCGGGCCACTTCGCGGGCTCGTCGTCCTCGAACCACAGCAGCCGGTAGGACAGGATCCCGTGCTCGGCCATCGCCTCCCGGACGCCGTCCTCCACGGTGCCCAGGTCCTCGCCGACGACGATCGCCTGTGCCCGGTGGCTCTCCAGAGCGACGATGTCCAGCAGGTCCTCGTGCGGGTAGCGGACGTACGCGCCCTCGGCCGCGCTGCCGTCCGAGGGCACCCACCACAGCCGGAACAGGCCCATCACGTGGTCGACCCGCAGGCCGCCCGCACCGGCCATCGTGGCCCGGATCGACTGGATGAACGGCTCGTAGTCGGCGGCCTGCAGCCGCCAGGGCACCAGGGGCGGGGAGCCCCAGTCCTGGCCCTGGCTGTTGAACGCGTCCGGCGGGGCGCCGACGCTCACGCCCTGGGCCAGCACGTCCTGCCAGGCCCAGGCGTCCGCGCCACCGCCGGCGACCCCGATCGGCAGGTCCTGGATCACGGTGGTGCCCTCGGTGGCCGCCCGCAGCTGGACGTCGAGCAGCCACTGCAGCCAGGCGTGGAAGGCGATCTCCCGGTCGTGGGCGGCCACGAAGTCGGCCACGGCGGCGCCGCGGGGGTCGCGGAGCGGCTCGGGCCAGGTGTGCCAGTCCGGGCCGTGCTCGTCGGCGATCGCGCACCAGGTCGCCCAGTCCATCAGTGGCTGACCTTCGTGCCACCACCAGTCGCGGAAGGGCCCCTCGTCGACCCCGGCGTCGAAGACCCGCTGGAGCACCCGGCGCTTGAGCGCCCAGATGGCGTCGCGGTCGATGAGCTCGCCGTCGTTGAGGGCCCGGCCGGCGTCGGCCTCGATGTCGACGGCGTCGGCGCCGGGCACCTCGGCGATCCGCAGGTAGACCGGGTTGCGGAAGCGGCGGGTGGCCGGCAGGTAGGGGCTGTCCTCCTGGGCCGGGGTCGGGGCGACCGCGTGCAGCGGGTTGACCAGCACGAAGCCCGCGCCCTGCGCCTGGGCGAACTCGCGCACGGTGCGCAGGTCGCCGAGGTCGCCGATGCCCCAGCTCTCGCGCCCGCGGGTGGCGTACAGCTGCACAGCCCAGCCCCAGGCGCGCCAGCCCTCCGGCAGCCAGCAGCGCCCGGGGGAGACGATCAGCCGCCGCTCCCGGCCGTCGGGGGTGCGCAGCCGGTGGTAGCCGAGCGGGAAGTCCTCGGGGAGCTCGCCGTCGACCTGCCGGGTCTGTCCGTCCTCGCACTCGACGTCGGCGCGGTCGACCTCCAGGGCGTCCCCGGGCCGTGCCACGATCGGCGCGCGGTCGAGGAGGTCCTCGGGCGGGGTGCCGATCACCTCCCGCAGCCGGTCGATGGTCGGCTGCGAGATCGTGTGTTCCTCGTCGAGGGCGTCGAGCCAGCTGGCGTCGATGCCCCATGCGTCCGTCGTCGGGGCGCCGGTCACGGGGGTCGGGGCGGAGCTCGTCACCCCCCGATCCTCACCGGTCGGGGCCGGCTCTGCCGAGTGGGGTGGCTGCGGAGGTGGTCACACCCGGTCCGCCGGCGTCCTGGCCGGCGGGCGGTGCCGTCCCGGCCGGGGGGCGGAGCGAGCCGGCGACCAGCACGGCCACGCCCAGCAGGACGGCGACGACGGTCAGCGCGCGCAGCACGGTCACCTGCTGTCCGAGCAGCCCGATCAGCGGCGGCCCGGCCAGGAAGGCGCAGTAGCCGATGGAGGCGACGACGCTGACCCGGGCGGCTGCCCGCGCCGGGTCGTCGGCCGCGGCGCTCATCCCGGTCGGGAAGCCGAGCGAGGCGCCGGCACCCCAGAGCAGGGCGCCGAGGAAGGCGACCGGCGGGGACCCGAACACGAACAGCAGCAGGCCGACGACGGCCAGCCCGGCCAGCAGCCGGATCACCGGGACCCGGCCGTACCGGTCCAGCAGCGAGCCGCCGAACCAGCGGGCCAGGGTCATCGCGGTGAGGAACAGCGCGAAGCCCAGCGTGCCGGTCGTCTCCGACGTGCCGTGGTCGTCGATCAGCGCCACCGCCAGCCAGTCGTTGGCGGTGCCCTCGGCGAAGGAGAAGGCCAGCACGACCACCCCGATCACCAGCGTGCGCGGCTCCCGCCAGGCGGCCAGCGCACTGAACCGCTCGGCCGGGACCCCGTCGGGGTCGGTGTCGACGTCGGGGACGAACCCCCGCGTGGTGAGCGGCACGACCACCGCGACCAGCACGGCGACCCCGGCCAGGTGGACCGGCACCGGCACGTCGAGGGCGACCATCGCCGTCCCCAGCAGCGCCCCGATGACCGTGCCCAGGCTGAAGCCGGCGTGGAAGCGGGACATGACGACCCGGCCCAGGTGCCGCTCGACGACGGCGCCCTGGACGTTCATCCCGACGTCCCAGGCGCCGTTGGACAGGCCCATGACGAACAGCCCGGCCGTCAGCACGGTCACCGAGGTGACCGAGCCGATGGCGATGACGCCCGTCGCCGCGGCGAGCACGAGCGCCATCACGATCACCGTCGCGCGAGAGCCGATCCGCCCGATCAGGGTGCCGGCCAGCGGCAGGGCGATCACCGACCCGGCGGCGATGGCCAGCAGCACCAGGCCCAGCGCGGCCGGGTCGAGGTCGAGCCGGTCGCGGACCTGCGGGATCCGGCTGGCCCAGCTGGCGAAGGCGAACCCCGCGCCGATGAAGGCGACGTAGACCGCCCGCATGGCCGTGGTCACCTGGGCCGGGTCGGGTGACCGGCGGACGTCGGTGCTGGTCAACGCGGGATCTCCTGGGAGTCGGTGGGCCGCACGGCCCGGGCGATGATCTCGTGGGTCTCGGCGCGGGAGACCGGTCGGGTGGAGAGGACCTTGTGCATGACCAGGCCCTCGACCAGCGCGTCGAGCCCCCGTGAGGTGGTCGGGTCGACGAACCGCTCGAGCACTCCGCGGCTGCGGCGCATCCACGACTCGGTGACCGACCGCAGCGCCGGGTCGCGCAGCGCAGCGAGGAAGAGCTCGTAGGCCACCGCCCAGTCGCGGTCGTCGGCGTCGGCATCGGCGTGCACCAGCTCGGTGACGGCGTCGACGACGTCCGCGGTGCTGGCGACCTCGGCGAAGTGCGCCTCGTACTTGACCGCCATCCGCTCGGCGTGCAGGGCGAAGGCCTGCGCGCGCAGGTCCTCCAGGCCGGTGAAGTGGTAGGTCAGCGAGCCCAGCGGGACGTCGGCGGCCGCGGCGATCAGCCGGTGGGTGGTGCCGGCGACGCCGTGCTCGGCGATGACGTTCACGGTCGCCTCGACGATCCGCGCCGCCCGGTCGGGGTCGTGCCGCCGCATCGGCCGGTCGCCCGTCTCGGAGTCGGGGGCCTGGCTCACGGGAGCGGTCGGACGACCCGGGCCGGGCTGCCGACCGCGACGACGTCGGCGGGCAGGTCCCGGGTGACCACCGAGCCGGCGCCGACCACCGTGTTGGCGCCGATCGTGACGCCGGGGCAGACGATCACGCCGCCGCCGAGCCAGACGTTGTCCTCGATGACGATCGGCTCGGCGGACTCCCACTTGGCCCGGCGCGGGCCGGCCTGGACCGGGTGGGTCGCGGTGAGCAGCTGCACGCCCGGCCCCATCTGCACGTCGTCGCCGATGGTGATCCGGGCGACGTCGAGGCAGACCAGCCCGAAGTTGGCGAAGGTCCGGGCACCGACCGTGGTCTGGTGGCCGTAGTCGCAGTGGAACGGTGCGCGGATCTCACTGCCCGGGCCGAAGGCGCCGAGCAGCTCCTCGAGCACGGCCCGCCGGGCTGCGCCGTCGGTGGGGTCCATCGTGTTGTAGCGGTGGGTGAGCGACTGCGCCCGGGTGCTCTCCGCCGCCAGCTGCGGGTCGTCGGCGATGTAGGGGTCGCCGGCCAGCATCCGGTCGCGCATGGAGCGCAGGTCGTCCGTCATGTGTACGAGCGTACACATCCTTGTGTACATCTGTACACAGTCAGGTCCCGCGGGGCTTGGCCCGGCGCGTCGGGACGGCGTTGGCCGGGGCCTCCGGCCACGGGTGCCGGGGGTAGCGGCCGCGCAGCTCGCTGCGGACCGCCGGGTACCCGGTGACCCAGAAGCCGGCCAGGTCCGCGGTCGTCGCGACCACCCGGGACGCGGGGGAGAGCAGCTGCAGGCGCAGCGGCCGGCCGGCCACCACCGGTGCTGCCGCCCAGCCGAACACCTCCTGCACCCGCACCGACAGGGTCGGCACCGTGGGATCGGCGTAGTCGACCCGCACGTTCGAGCCGGTGGGCACCTCGACCCGTTCGGGCACCAGCTCGTCCAGCCGCCCGGCCAGCTGCCAGGGCAGCAGCCCGCGCAACGCGGCGACCAGGTCGACCCGGGCGAGGTCCCGGCGGCTGCGGGCGCCGGACAGCGCCGCCCCGTCGGCCAGCGCGGCGAGCAGCGACTCGTCGTCCACCGCCGGCCACGGCTCACCCAGCCCGGCGTGCGCGGCGGCCAGCCGTTCGCGCAGCGCCCGGGCGGCCGGCGTCCAGGTCAGCAGGGTCAGCCCGTCCCGGCGCAGGCCCTCGGCGAGCGCCGCGGTCACCGCCGCCGGGTCCGGGTCGGGCAGCGGACGCTCGGTGAGCACGATCGCGCCCAGCCGCTCGACCCGGGCCGCCCGGACGTCGCCGTCCCGCCAGGTCACCTCCGGTCCGTCGGTGTGCGCGGCCGCACCTGCCGCCAGGGCGGTCGCCTCGTCCATCGCGACCGCGGCGCGCACCCGGGCGTCGCGCCGCCCCGGCGCGCGGTCGGCGGCGGCCACGGCCAGCCAGCCGGCGCCGGACAGCGCGGTGCCGGGCGCCAGCTCCGCACCCGTGCCGGCGGCCAGCAGGTAGGTGCGTTCGGTGCCGGGACGGCGGCGGGCCAGCCACTCCGGGTGCGCCAGCCCGACGAGCAGCCCGGCGGCGGCGTCGTCCGGCAGGCCCGTGTCCGGAGCCGCCGGCGCCGCCCGGGTCAGCCGGGCCACCTCCTCCCGCCAGCGGGCGGCCGGTCCGCCGGACTGACCGCGCAACGCCCGCCACTCGGCGACCAGGTCGTCGGAGCGCGGCGCGACGTCACCCGACAGCAGCGCCACGACCTCCGCTGCGCGCCGCCGGCCCACCTGCGCGGCGCCGTCGAGCAGCGCCCGGGCCAGCCGCGGGTGCGCCCCGACCGCGGTCAGCGCCCGGCCGCGCGGGGTGACCCGGCCGTCGTCGTCCACCGCGCCCAGCTGGCGCAGCGTCGACCGGGCGACGGTGAACGCGGCCGCCGGCGGTGCGTCCGGCAGCGCCAGGCCGGCGCCGTCCGGGGCGCCCCAGACCGCCAGCTCCAGCGCCAGCCCGGTCAGGTCGGCCAGGGCGATCTCCGGTTCGGCCGCCGCGGGCAGCCGGTCGTGCTCGGCGGCCGACCACAGCCGGTACACCCGCCCGGGCGCCTCCCGCCCCGCGCGGCCGGCCCGCTGCACCGCCGAGGCGCGGGAGACCCGGACCGTGACCAGCGCGCCCATCCCGCGGGCCACGTCGAACCGCGGCACCCGCGCCAGGCCGGCGTCGACCACGTTGCGCACCCCGGGCACGGTCAGGCTGGTCTCGGCGACGTCGGTGGACAGCACCACCCGGCGCCGGGGGCCCGGGGCGAGCGCGGCGTCCTGCTGGTCGGCCGGCAACCGGCCGTGCAGCGGCCGGACGTCGGCGTCCACCCCGCTCAGCAGCCCGGCGACCCGGCCGATCTCGGCGGCGCCGGGGAGGAAGACCAGCACGTCGCCCGGGCCCTCGGCCAGCGCCCGGCGCACGGTGTCGGCGACCGCGGCCAGCAGCCGCGGGTCCACGGACGAACCGTGCGGCGGGGCGACCGGTGGGCTCGGCGGGCACCAGACCGGCTCGACGTGGTGCAGCGAGCCCGTCGCCTCGACGACCGGCGCACCGCCCATCAGCCCGGACAGCCGGTCGGTCGCGGCGGTCGCCGACATGGCCAGCAGTTCCAGCTCCGGGCGCAGCGCGGCCCGGACGTCGAGGGTGAAGGCCAGTGCGAGGTCGGTGTCCAGCTGCCTTTCGTGGCACTCGTCGAGCACCACGGCCGACACCCCGGGCAGCTCCGGGTCGGCCTGCAGCCGGCGGACGAGCAGGCCGGTGGTGACCACCTCGACGCGGGTCGCATCGCTGCGCCGGCTGTCACCGCGCACGCTGTAGCCCACCGAACGGCCCACCGGCTCGCCCAGCAGCGACGCCATCCGCCGGGCCGCGGCCCGGGCGGCCACCCGCCGGGGCTCGGCCACCAGCACCCGGCCGGGCAGCCGGCCGGCCAGCGCCAGCGGCACCAGCGTGGTCTTGCCCGTGCCCGGCGGGGCGACCAGCACGGCGGCACCGGCGGCGGTCATCGCCGCGTCGAGGGCGGGCAGCACCGAGCGGACCGGCAGGTCGGTCCCGGGCGTCCCCGACGGCGGCAGCACGCCGGCCAGTCTCGTCTGGAGGGCGCACCCGACACGCCAGGCCCTTGTCCGGGTCCGCCTCCAGGGGCCAGGGTGGGCACCTGGGACGACGACGTCCGGAGGTCTGCGTGGCGACGCACAGCGGCAGCAGCAACCGAACCGGCGTGGGTGCACCGGCGCCCCGCCCGCCCGAGCAGGTGCGCAACGTGGCGCTGGTCGGCCGCGCCGGCGCCGGCAAGACCACCCTGGCCGAGGCGCTGCTGGCGGCCGCCGGTGCGTTGCCCCGCGCCGGCCGGGTGGAGGAGGGCACCACCTGCCTGGACACCGAGGAGGTGGAGGTCCGGCTCCAGCACTCGGTCTCGCTGGCCGCGGCCACCGTCGAGCACGCCGGCCACCGGGTCACCCTGCTGGACACCCCCGGTGCGCCGGACTTCGTCGGTGAGCTGCGGGCCGCGCTGCGGGCCGCTGACGCCGCGCTGGTGGTCGTCTCCGCCGTGGCCGGGGTGGACGCCGGCACCGTGCAGCTGTGGGACGAGTGCGCCGCCGTCGGGCTGCCGCGGGCGGTCGTGGTCACCCAGGTCGACCGGCCGCGGGCCGACGTCCCCGCCGTCGTGCGCAGCTGCCGGGAGCTGTTCGGCGCCGGGGTGCACCCGTTGCACGTGCTGGGCGACGACGGCGCGCTCACCTCCCTGCTGGAACCACGGCCCGGGAACCCCGAGCGCGACCGACTGCGCGCCGAGCTGATCGAGGGGGTGATCGCGGAGAGCGAGGACGAGACGCTGATGGACCGCTACCTCGCCGGTGAGCCGATCGGGGTCGCCGACCTGGTCGCCGACCTGGAGACGGCGGTGGCCCGCGGTGACTTCCACCCGGTGCTGTGCGCGGCGCCGCCCACCGGGCTCGGGGTGGCCGAGCTGCTGGACGTGCTGGTGAGCGCCTTCCCCTCGCCGCTGGAGCGCCCGTGCCCAGCGGTCGCCCGGCCGGACGGCCGGCCGGCCGGGCACGTGGGCTGCGACCCGGCCGGTCCGCTCGTGGCCGAGGTGGTGAAGACGACGACGACCGACCCCTACCTCGGCCGGGTCTCGCTCGTACGGGTCTTCTCCGGCACCCTGCGCCCCGACGTCCCGGTGCACGTGGGCAGCCACGGCTCCGGCTGGGGGGAGCAGCACCCCGACCACGACGCCGACGAGCGGGTCGGCGGCCTCGCCAGTGTGCTGGGCAGCGTGCTGCGGCCGGTCGCCGAGTGCCCGGCCGGCGACCTGTGCGCGGTGGCCCGGCTGAGCAGCGCGGAGACCGGGGACACCCTCTCCGACCCGGAGCACCCGCTGGTGGTGCGGCCCTGGCCGCTGCCGGACCCGCAGCTGCCGGTGGCCGTCGAGGCGGCCTCGCGCAGCGACGAGGACCGGCTCGCCGGTGCGCTCACCCGGCTGGCCGTCGAGGACCCGGCCGTGCGGGTGGAACGGCGGCCGGACACCGGGCAGCTGCTGCTGTGGTGCGTGGGCGACGCGCACGCGGACGTGCTCCTGGACCGGCTGCGCGGCCGGTACGGGGTCGCCGTGCAGACGCCGCCGGTGCAGGTGCCGATGGTCGAGACGCTCGCCGGTCCGGCCACCGTGACCGGGCGGCACGTCAAGCAGTCCGGCGGGCACGGGCAGTACGCGGTCGTCGTCCTCGAGGGGCGGCCGGGTGCGGCCGGGTCCGGGGTGACCTTCAGCCAGCGGGTGGTCGGCGGAGCGGTGCCCACCCAGTTCCACGCCAGTGTGGAGAAGGGGGTCCGCGCCCAGGCCGCCCGCGGGATCAGCGGGAACCGCCCGCTGGTCGACGTGGAGGTCGTCCTCGTCGACGGCAAGGCGCACTCCGTCGACTCCTCCGACGCGGCGTTCTCCGCCGCCGGCGCGCTGGCGCTGCGGGAGCTCGCCGCCGCGGCCGGCACCCGGGTGCTGGAGCCCTGGTGCGCCGTGGAGGTGACGGTCCCCGCCGAGCACGTCGGCCCGGTGCTCGGCGACCTCGCCGGGCGGCGGGCCCGGGTCACCGGGAGCGTCGCCGACCCCGCGCGCGAGGGGACGACGGTGCACGCCGAGGTGCCGGAGCGGGAGCTGATCACCTACCCGCGTGCGCTGCGGTCGGTGTCGCACGGCACCGGCCGGTTCACCCGGCGTCCGCTGGGCCACGAACCGGCTCCGGCCGCCGTCGTCGCCGACCTGCAACCGGCCTGACCCGGGCCGGCGGCACCGGTCGAGCGTCGAGGAGAGGACCCACCGTGGCACGACGGGCAGACCAGCAGCAGGCACCGGCGGCGGAGGTGACCGACCGCAGCCGGCCCGCCACCGGCCGGGGTGGGGAGCAGGTGAACGTCACCGACACGTCGGTCCCGCCCGGCCGCCAGTGGGCGGGCCGGATCGGCGGACCGGTCGCCGCGCTGGTCGTCTACTTCCTGCTCCGGCAGGACGACGCCCTGAGCACGGCCGGCCGGACGACGGCGGCGGTCGGCGTCCTGCTCGCCGTCTGGTGGATGACCGAGGCGCTCCCGCTGCCGGCGACGGCGCTGGTGCCGATCGTGGCCTTCCCGCTGCTGGGCGTGCTGACGGTGGAGGAGGCGACCGCGCCCTACGCGAACCCCAACATCTTCCTGTTCATGGGCGGCTTCATGATCGCCCTGGCCATGCAGAAGTGGGAGCTGCACCGGCGGATCGCGCTGCTCACCGTCCGGGCGGTCGGCACCAAGCCGCCCCGGCTGATCGCCGGCTTCATGCTCGCCACCGCCTTCCTCAGCATGTGGGTGAGCAACACCGCGACCACGGTGCTGATGCTCCCGATCGGGCTGAGCGTGCTGATGCTGGTGCTGGACCGGGTGGCCGCGGGCAGCGTCGACGCCGAGGCCGTCGACGCGGCCACCGACGACGACACCGACGGCGGCGGCCCGGCGGTCACCGAGCTCATCCAGGACTCCGACACCCGGAACTTCGCCGTCGCCCTGATGCTGGGCATCGCCTACGCGGCCAGCATCGGCTCGCTGGCCACGCTGATCGGCACCCCGCCCAACCTCATCCTCGCCGCCTTCGTGGAGCAGAACTACGACATCGAGCTGGGCTTCGGCGAGTGGATGCTGATGGGCCTGCCGCTGGCCGCGGTCTTCCTGGTGCTCGCCTGGCTGGTGCTCACCAAGGTGGCCTTCCGGTCCGGGCTGCGCGACATCCCGGGCGGGAAGCGGGTGATCCAGTCCGAGATCGAGAAGCTCGGCTCGATGTCCCGGGGCGAGTGGACCGTGCTGGTGGTGTTCGTGACCACCGCCCTGCTGTGGGTGTTCCGCCAGCCGCTGACCGGCTGGACGGCGCTCACCGACGTGCTGCCGTTCGTGGCCAACCTCGACGACGCCGCCATCGCCATCGCCGCCGCCGTCGCGCTGTTCCTCATCCCGGTCAAGGCCCGGGAGGGCGTCTCCGCACTGGACTGGCAGCAGGCGCAGAAGCTGCCCTGGGGCGTCCTGCTGCTCTTCGGCGGGGGTCTGAGCCTGGCCGCCGCGGTGCAGGCGAGCGGGCTGGACGAGTACGTGGGCAACCAGGTGGGCGCGGTGGGGACGCTGCCGGCCATCCTCCTGGTGGTCGTCACTGCCGGAGTCGTCCTGCTGCTCACCGAGGTGACCAGCAACACGGCGACGGCGGCGGCCTTCTTGCCGGTCCTGGGCGGGGTCGCCCTCGGGCTCGACCTCTTCCCGCTGGTGCTGCTGGTGCCCGCTGCCCTGGCCGCCACCTGCGCGTTCATGCTCCCGGTGGCCACCCCGCCCAACGCGATCGTGTTCGGCTCCGGCTACGTCACGATCGGGCAGATGATCCGCGCCGGGGCGATCCTCAACGTGATCGGCATCGTGCTGATCACCGCCGCGGTCTACTTCCTCGGAGGCATCGCCCTGGGCATCACCTTCTGAGCTCGCGCCGGGCGAGCGGCCGGACGGTGTTTCCCGGCCGCCGGTCGTTGGGCACGGTGCGCCGGGGCACGTGACCGGCGCGTCGTCCCACGCCAGCCGAGCCGGGCGAGGAGGGCACCGTGGAGGACCTGCACCTGGGGTACGCGCTGGTCGGCAGCCTGGCGGTGGCCCTGGCCGCGCTGTCCAGCAAGATGCGCGACCTGCCGTTCAGCGAGCCGTTGCTGGCGCTGCTGCTCGGGGTGGTCGTCGGCCCGCAGGTCCTCGGGCTGGTCGAGGTGAGCGACGCGCTCCGCACGCCGCTGGTGCACGAGATGGCCCGGGTGCTGCTGGCGATCTCACTGATCGGGGTCGCGCTGCGCTTCCCGGTGCGCCGGCTGCGCCCGGTGATCACCCCGACGACGGTGCTGGTGACGGTGGGGATGCTCGGGATGGCCGCGCTCTCGGCCGGGCTGGCCTGGCTGGTGCTCGGCGTCCCGCTGGCGCTGGCCGTGCTCATCGGTGTCTGCATCACGCCGACCGACCCGGTGCTCGCCTCCAGCGTGGTCACCGGGAAGCCGGCCGAGGAGCACCTCCCGGCCCGCACCCGGCAGTTGCTGTCGGAGGAGTCGGGCGCGAACGACGGGCTGGCCCTGCCGTTGGTACTGCTCGGGATCGCCCTCGTGCTCGGGGACTCGCTCGGGCACGCCGCCCTCGACGGCCTCTACCAGGTCGTCGTCGCCGTCGTCATCGGGATCGTGGTCGGCCTGGTCGCCGGCCGCGCCATGAGCTTCGCGCAGAGCCGCTCCGACGTCGACGAGGGCCCGTCGCTGATCTTCACCCTGGTGCTGGCGGTCGCGGTGCTCGGCATCGCCCGGGTCGCCAACTCCGACGGCATCCTGTCGGTGTTCGTCGCGGGGCTCGCCTACAACTTCGCCGTCGCCCAGGACGAGGTCGGCCCGCAGAACACCATCGACGAGGGCGTGAACCGGTACGTGGTGCTCCCGTTGTTCCTGCTGCTCGGCGTCCTGCTGCCCTGGTCGGAGTGGGCCGAGCTCGGCTGGGCAGCCGTGGTGCTGCCGGTGGCCGTCCTGCTGCTGCGGCGCCTGCCCGTGCTGCTGGCGCTGGCCCGCCCGCTGGGGCTGAAGCTGCGGGACGCGGTCTTCCTGGGCTGGTTCGGGCCGATCGGCGTCAGCGCGCTCTTCTACCTGACCCTCAGCGAGGAGCACGGCGTGACCGACCCCCGGCTGTGGGCGGCCGGCACGCTGGTGGTCGCGGCGAGCACGCTCGCGCACGGGGTCAGCTCCGCGCCCGGCCGCCGGCTGTACCGCCGGGCCGCAGGCACCTGACCGGCGCTCGCCGTGCGGTTGATCACCACTGACGGTAGGCATGCGCCATGACGGTGATCGGCTTCCACAACTCCCACGAGCAGGTGCACCCCAGCGACCTGCTCCGCGCGGTGCAGCACGCCGAGCAGGTGGGCTTCACCGCCGCCATGTGCTCCGACCACCTCGAGCCCTGGAACCCCCGGCAGGGTCAGTCCGGTTTCGCCTGGTCCTGGCTGGGCGCGGCGCTGGCCACCACCGGGCTGCCCTTCGGGGCGGTCAACGCCCCCGGCCAGCGGTACCACCCGGTGATCGTGGCCCAGGCGATCGCCACCCTGGGCGCGATGTTCCCCGGCCGGTTCTGGGTCGCGCTCGGCTCCGGTGAGGCGATGAACGAGCACGTCACCGGGCACGTCTGGCCGCGCAAGGAGCTGCGCGACGCCCGGCTGCGCGAGTGCGTCGACATCATCCGCGCGCTGCTGGCCGGGGAGGAGGTCAGCCACGACGGGCTGGTCACCGTCGACCGGGCGCGCATCTGGACGCTGCCGGAGCAGCAGCCGGCGCTCATCGCCCCGGCCGTCTCGGCGCGGACCGCCGCCCGGCACGCGGAGTGGGCCGACGGGCTGGTCACCATCAACCAGCCGCACGACGTGCTGCGCGAGGTCATCGCCGCCTACCGGGACGCCGGCGGGCAGGGCCCGCTCACCATCCAGGTGCACGTCTCCTACGACCCCGACCCGGAGCAGGCCACCGCGATCGCGCACGACCAGTGGCGCAGCAACGTCTTCCCGCCGCCGCTGTGCTGGGACCTGGACACGACCGAGGCCTTCGACCTGGCCAGTCAGCACGTGCGGCCCGAGGACATGGGGACGAGCGTGCGCATCTCCAGCGACCTCGGCCAGCACGCGGCCTGGCTCGCCGAGTACGTCGACCTCGGGTTCGACCAGGTGTACCTGCACCACGTGGGCAAGGAGCAGCTGCCGTTCCTGGACGCCTTCGGTGAGCACGTGCTGCCCCAGCTGGACGTCACCGCACCGGCCCCCGCGGTGGCGATCGACCCGCCCGGCCCACCCCAGCCCCGCCGTCCGGCGCAGGCGCCCGAGCCCGCCGTCCTGGACTGAGGAGAGACCGATGCGGATCACCGACACGTCGGACCTGTGGTGGAAGAACGCCGTCGTCTACTGCCTGGACGTCGAGACGTACATGGACTGGGACGCCGACGGGGTCGGGGACCTCGAGGGGCTGGCCCAGCGCCTGGACCACCTGGCCGACCTGGGCATCACCTGCCTGTGGCTGATGCCCTTCTACCCGACCGCCGGCCGCGACGACGGCTACGACATCACCGACTACTACGCGGTCGACCCCCGGCTGGGCACCCTCGGTGACCTGGTCGAGGTGATCCGGACGGCGAAGGACCGCGGCATGCGGGTCATCGCCGATCTGGTCGTCAACCACACCTCCGACCAGCACCCGTGGTTCCAGTCGGCCAAGGCCGGCAAGGACTCCCCGTACCGCGACTTCTACGTCTGGCGGGGCGACGAGCCGCCGGACACCAGCGACCAGGTGGTCTTCCCCGACGCCGAGGAAGGCATCTGGACGCAGAGCCGGGAGACGGGGGAGTGGTACATGCACCGCTTCTACGCCGAGCAGCCCGACCTGGACGTCACCAACCCCCGGGTGCGCGACGAGATCGCCAAGATCATGGGCTTCTGGCTGGAGCTGGGCCTCTCCGGCTTCCGGGTCGACGCGGTCCCGTTCCTGCTGGAGAAGACCGGCGTGGACGACGACTCCGCCGCGCACTTCCCCGACCCGCACGCCTACCTGCGCGCGCTGCGCGCGTTCCTCGGCCGGCGGACCGGCTCCGGCGTGCTGCTGGGCGAGGTGAACCTGCCGTTCGAGCAGCAGGCCGAGTTCTTCGGCGGGCAGGACGGCGACGAGCTGACCGTGCAGTTCGACTTCAACACCATGCAGCAGATGTACCTCTCCCTCGCCCGCGCCGACGCCGGTCCGCTCGCCGCCTCGCTGGCCGCCCGCCCGGGGATCGCCCCGGACAGCCAGTGGGGCACGTTCGTCCGCAACCACGACGAGCTGACCCTGGACAAGCTGAACGACGACGAGCGGGCCGAGGTGTTCGCCGCCTTCGGCCCGGAGGAGGAGATGCAGGTCTACGACCGGGGCCTGATCCGCCGGCTGCCGCCGATGCTGGCCGGCGACCCGCGGCGGGTCCGGATGGTCTACAGCCTGCTGTTCTCCCTCCCCGGCACCCCGGTGCTGTTCTACGGCGAGGAGATCGGGATGGGGGAGGACCTCTCGGCCGGCAGCCGGTTGTCGGTGCGCACCCCGATGCAGTGGACCGGCGGGGCCAACGGCGGCTTCTCCGAGGCGCCGGCCGACCAGCTGACCCGGCCGGTCGTCGACGGCGGCTACGCCCCCGAGTTCGTCAACGTCGCCGACCAGCGCCGTGACCCGGACTCGCTGCTGTCGTTCATGAAGCTGCTCATCCGGCGCTACCGCGAGTCCCCGGAGCTCGGCTGGGGCGGCTTCCAGCTGGTGGACCAGCCGCACGCCGCCGTCCTGGCGCACCTGTGCACCTGGGACGACGGGGCGCTGCTGGCCGTGCACAACCTCGGCCCGGACCCCCTGTCGGTGCCGCTCACGGTGCCCGGCTGCGGAGCCGGTCACCGGCTCGAGGACCTGCTCACCGCCGGCGGCGAGCAGCTCGCGGAGGACGGTTCGGTCGAGCTGGCGCTGGAGGGCTACGGGTACCGCTGGCTGCGCGTGGTCGCGGAGGACAGCCGGCGGCTGCTGTAACTGACGCTGTGCCGGCGGAGCTGACGCTGTGACCCCGGGGGACCACGGTGGGTCACTCCCCGCCGGTGTCCCGCGCGTCCCGCGCGCCACACCCGAGCACCTGCGCCGCTTCGTCGCAGGGCACACCTAGCGTCCGCACCCGAGGTGATCACACAGATGAGCGACGAGCAGGACGTGCTGGCGGCCGGACCGGTCGAGCAGGACGGACGACGGACGGACACCGGGTCGACGGCGGCGGTGGTGCCCGGCCAGCGGACGCAGGGCGAGCCGGGACCGGCCGTGCCGGAGACCCCGGACGAGGCGCCCCAGGGCGCGCCGGTCGAGGCGGCTGCCGCGGCGGAGCCGGAGCAGCGGGAGGAATCGGCCACCGAACCACCGGCTCCTCCCCACCCGACCGCTCCGGTCGGCTTCCGGCCCCGGCCGCGACTGCCCCGGCGCGGCGGACCGATGGTGCGGATGGGCCCCTGGGCGCCGGTGGCCGGCGCCGGGATCGGCCTGCTGCTCGGTCTCATCGTGGTGCTGTTCCTGGCGCCGGCGGTGGACACCTTCGACCAGCGGCTGTCCCTGGTGTTCGTCGTCCTCGGGCTGACGCTGCTGGGCGCAGGCGGCACCCTCCTGGCCGACGAGGTGCGGCTGCTCCGCCGCGGCGCCCAGGCCGCCGAGGTGCGGGCCTCGAACGCGGGGGTGATCGCCGGCCTGCTCAACGGTCTCACCCCGGCCCGGCTGCTGATCACCGCCAGCGCGTTCGTGCTGCTGCTGAGCGCCTACGTCACCAACGGCGGGGTCTGAGGCAGGTCGCTGCCGCCGGTCAGCTCTGCCCCCGCTGACCGGCTCGGCTCTCGCCCAGGTCGGGCGCTCCGGCCGGACCGCTCAGGAACTGGTGCCCGCGGTCCGCAGCTCGGCCAGGGACAGCCGACCGGTCACGAGGTCGTCGGCGAGGTCGTCCACGACCCGGCCGGTGCTGAAGGCGTGCGCCCGGAGCACGGCCAGGGCGTCGGCGGTGTCCAGCCCCAGGGCCACGTTCACCATGCCGGTCGCCTGCCAGACCCGGGCGCGGCTGGCGGCGTCCGGCCCGTCCCACCAGCCGCGTTGCGCCCCCGTCGCCGGGGCGCTGGCCACGGTGGCCGCCATCGCCCGGGTCAGCGCCTCGGTCACCTGTACGACGTCGTCCCGGTCGGTGGCCGGCAGTGCGGCCGGCTCTCGCACCCAGAGGTCGAGGACGACCAGGGGCCCCAGCGGCGGTGGCAGTGGCACCGACAGGACGCCGCGGAACGGCGTCTCGCCGACCAGCGAGGCGTGCAGCTCCGGCCAGTTCCGGGCGATGTCCGCCGCGTCGAAGGCGATGACGCGGCCGTCGTCGTGCGCGCGCAGGCACGGGCCGGCCCCGTGGGTGAACTGCAGGCGCTCGGCCAGGGAGGCGGCCGGGTCGCTCGCGCCGATCGGCATCCGCCGGCCGTGCACGTCGTGGACGCTCAGCCCCGCGCCGTCGATCGGGAGGGCGGCGACGCACGCCTGGGTGAGCCGGACCGCGAGCAGCTCCGGCCCCCGCAGCTCGGGCGGGGGCAGTTGACCCAGTGCGGCGGCGAACCGCTGGGCCGCAGGGCTGGTGCCGGTCATGACGACTCCTGTCCGAGGGGTGCGGGCGGCGCACCGCCAGCCTGGCGCCCGCAGCCACGGCGCACCACCGGGGAGCGGTCAGCCGAAGGCGTCGAGCCCGAGGTGGACGGCGAGGGCCAGCCCGGCGACCGCGATCAGCCGGCGCAGCAGCGTCTGGGGCACCCGGCGGACCACCCGCGGGCCGAGCCGGCCGCCGAGCAGGAAGCCGATCGCCAGGGGGAGGGCGGCCAGCCAGGCGACGTCGGCGAAGAAGGCGTAGCCCACCGCGGCCACCCCGTTGGCCAGCCCCAGGACGACGTTCTTCAGTGCGTTGCTGCGCGGCACGCCCTCGCCGGTGACCAGCAGGTACATCGCCAGCAGCACGACGCCGGCGGCAGCTCCGAAGTAGCCGGCGTAGACGGAGGCCCCGAAGGTGCCCAGCACCAGGCCCCAATGGTCGCGGTGCCGCTGCCCGGCCGCCGCCCCCTCGGCGGCCAGCTGCCGGGGCGGGCGCTGGACGAGGATGGCGACCGAGGCCCCGGCGATCAGGAAGGGCACCAGCCGCTCGAAGGCCGTCGCCGGGGTGAGCAGCAGCAGCACCGCACCGGCGACGCCACCGAGCAGCCCGGCGGCCCCCAGCCGGACCAGCCGGTCCCGTTGGCCGGTCAGCTCCGGCCGGGACGCGCTCACCGCGCCGACGCCGCTGAGCACCAGCGCCACGGTGTTGGTCACGTTGGCCGCCACCGGCGACAGGCCCGTGGCCAGCAGCGCGGGGTAGCTGATCAGGGACGCCAGCCCGGCGATGCTGCCGATCAGCCCGGCACCCAGCCCGGCCAGCACCAGGAGCCCGAACTCCAGGACGCTCATCGGCGCAGCAGCACCCAGATCGCGATCAGCCCGAGGACCACGATCGCCGTCCGCAGCAGCGCAGCGGGCAGCCGTCGTCCGAACGTCGACCCGACGTACCCGCCCACCAGCGCACCGCCGGCCACCAGAGCGGCCGCGCGCCAGTCGATCCGCTCCGTCGCCACGACCACGTAGGCCAGCGCCGCCACCGCGTTGACGGCGAGGGTCAGCACGTTCTTGATGGCGTTGAGCCGCTGCAACGGCTCGCGGAGCAGCAACCCGAAGATGCCGATCTGCAGCACCCCCTGGCTGGCGGCGAAGTAGCCGCCGTAGGTGCCGGTCACGTAGGCGCCGGCGAACAGCCCGGCCAGCCGGCCGGGACCGATCCCCTGCTCCTCCTCGACGGTGCCCGCCCGGGCACGGCGCGCGGCCAGCCGGCGTTGCAGCAGCGGCTGGACGGCGACCAGCACGACGGCCAGCCCCACCAGCGCCGGCACGATCGCCTCGAACGCCGAGGCGGGCAGGTGCAGGAGCAGGAACGCGCCGGTGAGGGCGCCGAGCACCGACGCCGGGAGCAGCTGCAGCAGCAGTCGGCGCTGACCGTGCAGCTCCCGGCGGTAGCCGATCGCGCCGGTCAGGTTGCCGGGGACCAGGCCCAGGGAGTTGGTGATGGTCGCGGTCACCGGCGGCAGCCCGACGGCCAGCAGCACGGGGAAGGTGACCAGCGTGCCGGAGCCGACGACGGCGTTGATGCCGCCGGCGGCCAGCCCGGCGGCGGCCACCGCGACCATCTCCCACGCCGTCATGCCCGCATCGCCGCGAGGGTGTCACAGCGGCCTCGTGTGAGCCCGCGCACGCGGTCAGGCCGGGGTGAGCGCTCCCGCGCTGATCGAGGGCGGGGAGCCGGCGACCCGCACCCGGTTCTTGCCCGCCGCCTTGGCGGCGTACATCGCCAGGTCGGCCTGCTGCAGCGTGCTGGTCCAGGCGACGCCGGGCAGCACGCACGCGGCGCCCACGCTGGCGCCCACCCGTGCCGTGCCGGCAGCCAGCTGGACCGGCGTGGAGGCCACCTCGACCAGTCGCCGGCCCAGCGTCTCGGCCTCCCCGGCGTCGGCGGCGTGCACCAGGACGGCGAACTCGTCGCCGCCCAGCCGGGCGCACAGGCCAGGCGCGCGGACGACGCCGGCCAGTCGTGCGCCCACCGCGCGGAGCAGCTCGTCACCCGCCGCATGCCCCAGCCGGTCGTTGACCAGCTTGAAGTCGTCGAGGTCGACGAACAGCACCCACGGGTCGCCGTCAGCCTCGGAGGTCGCTGCCGCCAGCGCGGCGGAGAAGGTGCTGCGGTTGGCCAGGCCGGTGAGGGCGTCGGTGCGCGCCCGCAGCTCCAGCTCGCGGTACGCGCTGGTCGCCCGCACGGCGAGGGCCGCCTGGTTGACCAGCGACTGGACCAGGACGACGCCCTCCGCGTGCAGCACCCGGCCGCCCAGCAGGAGGTACCTGCCCGGCTCGTCCGGCATCGGGAGGGCCGCCCAGCTGCGCGCCCCGTCGGACGACGCGATGAGCTGCTGCGGAGCCGTGATGTGTCGGGGTTCGTGCGCGGTGGCGGCAGCGGCCAGGCCCGCTGCGGCCGGGGTGCGGTCGAGGGTGTCGGGCAGCTCTTGGACCAGGCCGACGGACCGCTGCACGACCAGGTGCGTCCCGTCGTCCTCGACGACGACCACGGACAGTTCAGGGGTGATCCGGCAGATCTCCTCCGCAGCCTCCCAGCCACGCTGCCTGATCTGCGCGACGTCGGTGACGCCGAGCAGCTGGGTGGTCAGCCGGGCGAGCGTGGCGTCCCAGGCCTGCGCCTGCCGGTGCTCCTGGAGCACCGCGGCCAGGTGCCGGGCGACCACGGCGAGCAGAGGCGCGATCGGGAGTGCGCCGAGCAGCGGGGCGGCCGGGGCGGCGCCGGCGTGCCCGGGGACGACCTCCCACAGCAGGAGCGCGGCGACCAGGCCGGCGCACTGGGCGGCCGTGTAGGCCCAGGTCTCCCACGTGCGGCCGTAGACGGCGCGGAACCACAGCGCGGAGAAGGTCACGCCGAGGGCCACCGCGGGCACCGGTGAGGCGAGGGCGAACACGCAGACGGCGACGGCGTCGATGAGGTCCAGGGCGATCGACCCGCGGCGCGCCGTGTAGCGGTGCAGCCAGGACGCGAGCAGCGCGGCCACGGACACCGCGACCGCCGTCAGCCGCCAGGTGCCCGCACCCGCCACGGCACCGAACGAGGTGAGCACCAGGGAGACGACGGCGCAGGCCCCGAACAGCCAGCGGGTGCGCTCGACCAGGTCGGCGGGGCGACGGAAGACCGACCGGTGCATCGCCGGCCGCGTCGCCGGGAGTGGGGGCATGTCGGTCCTCGTCCTCGGGCCCGGCTCTGCTCGCCGGTGCGTCCACCCAGGTCTTCGGCGTCCCGGGGCGGGACCTGGATCCCCCGATCGGGTCGCCCGCGCCCTCGGTGCGGCGCCGGCCGCCGGCCCCGAGCACCGGCATGGACATCGTCCGCGCGGCTGAGGAGAGTGCGAGTCGTGCCCTCAGCCCCTCCCGCGTACTGCTTCGTCACCGCCTGGCGGGTGCCCGGCACGATCGCCGAGGTGCGGGCGGTGCTCAGCGACAGTGCTGCCCTGCCGCGATGGTGGCCGGCGGTCTACCTCGACGTCGTGCCGGTCGCGGACGGCGAGCCGGACGGGGTCGGGCGCACGGTCGAGGTCTTCACCACCGGATGGCTGCCCTACACGCTGCGCTGGACGCTGAGGATCACCGAGACGATGACCGACACCGGGTTCGCCCTCGCCGCGGTCGGTGACCTGGTGGGCAACGGCCGCTGGACCTTCGCGCAGGAGGGGCCGGAGGTGGTGATCACCTACGACTGGCGGGTGCGCGCGGCCAAGCCGCTGCTCGCCCGGCTCAGCTGGCTGTTGCGGCCGGCGTTCGAGGCCAACCACCGGTGGGCGATGGCCCGCGGTGAGGAGAGCCTGGCCCTGGAGCTCCGCCGCCGCCGCGACCCGACCGCCGTCGTCCCGCAGCCACCCGGCCCGACCTTCCGGCGGGCGCCCGACTGACTGGGCGGCCTACCGCGACATTGCACGCGCTGTGTACGCATCGCTCGCGCTGCAGCACGTGTACTGCGGCCGAAGCGCGTGCAATGCCGGTCCTGGCCTTCAGTCCTTGCGGCCGGCGTCGAGCAGCCGCATGACCAGCACGCCCGCCTCGTCGGAGGCGTCCAGGTCGATCTCTGCGTCGAAGCCCCAGTCGTGGTCGCCGGCCGGGTCGTCGAGGATCTGCCGCACCTGCCACAGCCGCGGCTCGGACCTGTCCACGATCAGCAGGGCCGGGCCGCGGGCGTCGCCGCCGGTGTTGAGGTCGGCGTGCTCGGCGAAGTAGGCCTGCACGACCTCGCCCCACCGCTCGGCGTCCCAGCCGGCGGCGGAGTCGAGCTCGCCGAGGTCGTACCAGCGCCGCCGGGCGATGAGCTCGACCCGGCGGAACAGCGCGTTGCGGATCATCGCGGTGAACGCCCGCTCGTTGCCGGTCAGCGGGCGCGGCCGGGCCGGGACGGCGACCGGGGCGTCCAGCGGCTGGTCGGCGCTGGTCAGCTGCTCCCACTCGTCCAGCAGTGAGGAGTCGACCTGGCGCACCAGCTCGCCCAGCCACTCGACGAGGTCGGTGACCTCCTCGGTGCGGGCGTCGGCGGGTACCCCGGAGCGCAGCGCCTTGAACGCGTCGGAGAGGTAGCGGAGCACCGCGCCCTCGGAGCGGGTCAGGCCGTAGTGGTTGACCAGCTCCCGGAACGTCATCGCCTGCTCCCACATGTCCCGGACGACGGACTTGGGGGAGAGCTGCGCGTCGCGCGCCCACGGGTTGCCGGCGGAGTAGATCTCGAAGGCGTGGTCGAGCAGCTCCTTGAGCGGCTGCGGGTAGGTGATCTCCTCCAGCAGCTCCATCCGCTCGTCGTACTCGATGCCCTCGGCCTTCATCTGCGCCACGGCCTCGCCCTTGGCCTTGTTCAGCTGCGCGGAGATGATCTGGCGCGGGTCGTCCAGCGTCGCCTCGATGACCGAGACGACGTCCAGGGCGTAGGTGTCGTTGCCCTCGGCGTCCGGGCCGGGGGTGAGCAGGTCGATCGCGGCGAGCGCGAAGGTCGACAGCGGCTGGTTGAGCTGGAAGTCCGGCGGCAGGTCCAGGGTCAGCCGGTAGCGGCGGCCGTCGGGCTCGGGCACCTCGAGCCGCTCGATCACCCCGGCGGTGACCAGCGACCGGGCGATGCCGATCACCTCGCGGACGTGCTTGAGCTGGCGGGAGCGGGGCTCGTGGTTGTCGGTGAGCAGGTGCCGCATCGCCGCCACCGGGTCGCCCGGCCGGGCCAGCACGTTGAGCACCATGCCGGTCGACACCCGGAAGTGGCTGCTCAGCGGCTCGGGGTCGGCGTTGATCAGCCGCTGCTGGGTCGACTCGCTCCACGGCACCATGCCGTCGGGCACCTTGCGGCGCACCAGCTTGCGGCGCTTCTTCGGGTCGTCGGCGACCTTGGCGAACTGCTTGAGGTTCTCCACCTCGTGCTCGGGCGCCTGGACGACGACGGTGCCGGCGGTGTCGTAGCCGGCCCGGCCGGCCCGCCCGGCGATCTGGTGGAACTCCCGGGCGTTGAGCAGCCGCGTGCGGGTGCCGTCGTACTTGCTCAGTGCGGAGAACACCACGGTGCGGATCGGCACGTTGATGCCCACGCCGAGGGTGTCGGTGCCGCAGATGACCTTGAGCAGCCCGGCCTGGGCCAGCTGCTCCACCAGTCGCCGGTACTTGGGCAGCATCCCGGCGTGGTGGACGCCGATGCCGTGCCGCACCAGCCGGGACAGCGTCGTCCCGAACGCGGAGGAGAACCGGAAGCCGCCGATCAGGTCGGCGATCGCCTGCTTCTCCTCCTTGGTGGAGACGTTCACGCTCATCAGCGCCTGGGCGCGCTCCAGCGCCGAGGCCTGGGTGAAGTGGACGACGTAGACCGGCGCCTGCCGGGTGTCCAGCAGCTCCTGGATCGTCTCGTGCATCGGCGTCGTCGCGTAGTAGTGGTGCAGCGGCACCGGCCGCTCGGTGTGGGCGACCAGCGCGGTGGGCCGGCCGGTGCGGCGGGTGAGGTCCTCCCGCAGCGCGGTGACGTCGCCGAGGGTGGCGCTCATCAGCAGGAACTGTGCCTTCGGCAGCTCGATCAGCGGCACCTGCCAGGCCCACCCGCGATCGGGGTCGCCGTAGAAGTGGAACTCGTCCATCACCACCAGGCCGATGTCGGCGTCCGGCCCCTCGCGCAGCGCGATGTTGGCCAGCACCTCGGCGGTGCAGGCGATGATCGGGGCGTCGGCGTTGACGCTCGCGTCGCCGGTGAGCATGCCGACGTTCTCCGCACCGAAGACGCCGCACAGGGCGAAGAACTTCTCGCTGACCAGCGCCTTGATCGGCGCGGTGTAGAAGCTGACCCGGTCGGAGGCCAGGGCGGCGTACTGCGCGCCGGTGGCCACCAGCGACTTGCCCGACCCGGTGGGGGTGGCGAGGACGACGTTGGCGCCGCTGACCAGCTCGATCAGCGCCTCCTCCTGCGCCGGGTACAGCGTCGTGCCGGAGGCCTCGGCCCACTCGGCGAACCGGGCGAACACCGCGTCCGGGTCGTCGCCGAGGGCGAACAGCTCCGAGAGGTCGCCGGGGTCGGAGATCAGCGCCGGTGCGTCCGGCGAGGGCAGCGCGGCGGCGGGGGAGTCGGCCGGGGTCGAGTCGGTGCCGGCAGGAGAGAGCGTCATCGTGGTGGACAGCGTGCCCGACGCCCCGGACGTTCCCGCACGGACGCCGCCGACCGCCCGTCCCCGTGCGGCCCGGGTCACAGTTCGGTCACGACGGCTCGGGTTCGGAGTGGGATCGGTCGATCCTGGTCATCAGATGAACAACAGGTGAACGGAAGGTGGAGCGGACATGCGTGAGAGTCGTTGCCCGGAGTGTCGTTGGGTGCCCGTCGTGGACGGCGCCGGTCGTCGTCACCTGGAGATGCGGTGGGACCGTCCCGGCAGCGCCGTCGTCGCGTTCCCCGGCTCCGGCCTGACCAGCCGGGCTGCCTGACGGTCCACGAGAGCCGGTTCGCCGCTCCGCCGCAGGGGTAGGCGCGAGCACGACGCGGCACCGGGCCGGCGCGGAGGACGCGCCGGCTGCGTGAGCAGAGCGCTGGGTGCCGCCCGGACCCTGCAGGAGGTACCACCGTGTCGTCACCCCGCCCCGAGTCCCAGCCCGAGCAGCAGCAGACCCCGCCGGGCACGCTCGGCCAGATGGACCCCAAGCCCGACCACGGCGAGGAGAGCTACCGCGGCTCCGGGAAGCTGACCGGGAAGCGCGCCGTGATCACCGGCGGCGACAGCGGCATCGGCCGCGCGGTCGCGATCGCCTTCGCGCGCGAGGGTGCCGACGTCCTCATCGCCTACCTCGACGAGCACGAGGACGCCCGAGAGACCGCGAAGTACGTCGAGGACGCCGGCCGGAAGTGCGTGCTCGTGCCCGGGGACCTCGCCGACCGGGCGCACGCCAAGACGATCGTCCCCAAGGCCCTCGAGGAGCTCGGCGGGATCGACGTCCTGGTCAACAACGCAGCGTTCCAGATGAACCACGAGTCGCTGGACGAGATCACCGACGACGAGTGGGACCACACCATCGCGCTGAACCTGACCGCGATGTTCACGCTGATCCGCGACGCCGTGCCGCACATGCAGCCGGGCGCGTCGATCATCAACTCCTCGTCGGTGAACTCGGACAACCCGAGGCCCACCCTGGCGCCGTACGCGATGACCAAGGCCGGCATCGCCAACTTCACCGCCAGCATGGCCCAGCTGCTGGGGGAGAAGGGCATCCGCGCCAACAGCGTGGCGCCCGGCCCGGTGTGGACGCCGCTGATCCCCTCGACGATGCCGCCGGAGAAGGTCGCCGCCTTCGGGGGCGACACGCCTCTGGGCCGCGCCGGGCAGCCGGCCGAGCTGGCGCCGGTCTACGTGCTGCTGGCCAGCGACGAGTCCAGCTACGTCTCCGGGGCCCGGGTCGCCGTCACCGGCGGCCGGCCGATCCTCTGACCCCCGCCTGAGAGGTCACCGGCTCCCCGGCCGAGTGAGCAGTTCCGGTCGCTGACGCCGGCGTGTCCGTGCGTGTCGGCGACCGGTACTGCTCAGTCGCGGGGGAGTGGGACGGCGTCGGCGAGAGTGCGGACGTCGTCCGGTCGCACCCGGCAGCACCCACCCACCAGCCGGGCGCCGGCGGCCAGCCACCCCGAGACGTCGCCGACGCCCGGCCGGCCGGTCCACCGGCGGGCGTTCGCGTCCCACGCCTCGCCGCTGTTCGGGTAGGCCACTCCCGGCTTCCCGCTGGCCGCGGCGGCGGCCAGCGCGGCAGGCACCCCGGCCGGGTCGGTGCAGTTGACCCCGACGGCGATGACCGCGTCGACGTCCCGGGCCATCGCGCAGACCTCGTCCAGCCGCTCACCCCGCCGGGTGCGCGGCACCCTGTCCGGGCCGGTCGTCGAGGTCAGCGACAGCCAGGCGGGCACACCGAGCTCGTCCAGTTCGGTCAGCAGCGCCTCCACCTCGGCGGCGGCGGGCAACGTCTCGCAGGCGAGCACGTCGGCGCCGGCCTCGGCGAGCACCGCCAGCCGCGGCCGGTGGAACGCACGCAGCTCGGCGACGGAGACGTGGTCCACGTAGTCGCCGGTGTACTCCGAACCGTCGGCCAGGAAGGCGCCGTAGGGCCCGACCGAGCCGGCCACCCAGCCGTCCCGGCCGGCCAGGGCCAGGCCGTCGCGGGCCAGTTGCACCGACCGGGCCATCAGCGTGCGGGCCTGCGCCCCGTCGATGCCCGCGGCGGCGAAGCCGGGGAACGACGCCTGGTAGCTGGCGGTGGTGGCGACCTGGGCGCCGGCACGCGCGAAGGCGGCGTGCGCGGCCGTGATGGCCGCCGGGTCGTCGCGCAGCAGCCGGGCCGACCACAGCGACGAGGTGACGTCGTGCCCGCGGGACTCGAGCTCGGTGGAGAGGCCGCCGTCGGCCACGACGGTCCCGGTGCGGAGTGCCTCGGCGAGGGTGCTCATGCCCCTGGACTCCGCGATCCGGGGAGAGCCCACTCCTCGCCGCGCTGCCCCTGCGCGGTGCGCGCACGCTGGTGCGCCGTCCACGAGGCCAGCAGGCGCATGCCGTCGTGCGAGGCACTGCCCGGCTCGGTGCTGTAGACGAACAGCGTCTGGTCGGGGTCGCCGGGCAGTGCGAGCGCCTCGTAGTGGATGACCACCGAGCCGATCGCCGGATGCCACATCCGCTTCGTGCCGTGGGTGCGCTCGTGCACGCGTCGGTCCTGCCACCAGCCACGGAACTCCGGGCTCTCGACGGACAGCTCGCCGACGAGGCGTTCGAGCAGCGGGTCGTCGGGGTGGCGGCCGGCGTCCAGGCGCAGGCTGCCGACGGCGTCGGCGGCGACGGCCGTCCAGTCCTCGTAGGTCCGCCGGGCGGCGGGGTCCAGCAGCAGCCACCGGGTGTAGTTGCGGTGCCGGGCCGGGAGTGCGTCCCAGTCGGCGATCAGCGCCCGGGCCAGGGGGTTGGCGGCCAGGACGTCGGTGCGCCGGCCGATGAGGAACGCCGGGTGGTCGACCAGGGAGTCGAGCATCTGGTGCACTGCGGGCCGCACCCGCTGCGCCTGCTGTCGTTCGGGCCGCCCGCGCCCCGGCCGGGCGAGGTCGGCCAGGTGGGCTCGGGCGGCGGGGTCGAGCCGCAGCGCCCGGGCGAGCGCGTCGACGACCGCTGCGGAGGGGCTGGCGTGCCGCCCCTGCTCCAGCCGGGTGTAGTAGTCCACGCTGACCCCGGCGAGGCGCGCGACCTCCTCGCGACGTAGCCCGCGGACCCGCCGGCCGGACGTCAGGGCGTCGTCCAGCCCGACGATGTCGGGCGTCACGTCGGCGCGGCAGCTGCGGAGGAACTCGCCCAGCTCGGTGCGTCCTGCCATGCCCTCAGTGTGCCGCCCGCGCGGCCGGCCGTGGTCTGCCTGGGTGGGCACACCGTTCCCTGGCAGGCCGTTCCCGGGCAGTGCTGGGCCTGCTCGGCGGCTCCGCTGCGGCATCTCGGCCAGCAGGCTCGTCCTCGTCCCGGAGCGAGCAGCGGTCGTGATCGGGGCGCTGTCGTCCGCACCCGAAGAGGAGATCCCCGTGACCCCGTCCGTCCCCACCCCCGCCACCTGGTTCGTCACCGGCACGTCGCGCGGCCTGGGCCTGGAGCTGGTCCGCCAGCTGTTGCAGCGCGGCGACAACGTGACCGCCACGACCCGGTCGACCGAGCGCCTCACCAGGGCCCTGGGCGACGTGGACACCGCGCGGCTGCTCCCCGTCGAGCTCGACCTCACCGACGAGCAGGCGGTCGCCGCCGCGGTCCGCCGGACGACCGAGCGCTTCGACGCTCTCGACGTCGTGGTCAACAACGCCGGTTACGGCTTCCTCGCCGCCGTCGAGGAGGTCACCGACGCGGAGGCGCGGGAGATGTTCGACGTGCAGGTCTTCGGCGTGTGGAACGTCCTGCGCGCCGTGCTGCCGCTGTTCCGCGCCCGTGGCCGGGGCCACGTCGTCAACGTCTCCTCGATCCTCGGTCTGACGGCCTTCCCGGGATGGGGGCTCTACTGCGCCGGCAAGTACGCGCTCGAGGGACTGACCGAGTCACTCGCCGCCGAGGTGTCCGGCTTCGGTGTCCAGGTGCACCTGGTGGAGCCCGGCTACCTGCAGACGGACTTCCTGCGGCCCTCCTCGTTGGGCCTCCCGGCCAGCAGGACGAAGGGGTACGACGCGATCCGGGAGATGACCGAGGCGCACCTGGCGATGCCCGGCACCCAGCTGGGCGACCCGGCCAAGGCCGCCCGGGCGGTCATCACCGTCGCCACGTCCGGGAACGCGCCCCTGCACCAGCTCCTCGGTTCGGACTCCTATGGCCTGGCCCGCGCCCGGGTCGAGGCGCTGGCCGCCGACATCGAGGCCTCCCGGGAGCTCGCCTACACGACCGACATCACGCCGATGTGATCAACGCCGATGGCGCCGGTCGACTGCCACGAACGTGACTGCCAGGGCCAGGGGGATGGCGGCGGCCATGCCGGTCATGGTCAGGACGTCGGCGAGGCCGGCCGTCGACCGGGCGGAGGAGGACAGCAGGGCCCAGCCCAGGCCGCACAGCGGCACGGTGACCAGCCCGGTGCCCACCGCCAGCCGGATGCGGGCCGCGCGCCCGTCGTACCGGGCGACGAACCCGGCCAGCACGGCCGGCACGGCGACCACCGCACAGCGCGCCAGGAGGTCACCCGGCCCCTCGTAGCCGGCGAAGGAGGCCAGCGACACGGTGGCGGCCAGCGAGACCACGGCCGCTCCGCCGAGCAGCGCCCACCAGGTCTGGGCGGTGGCCGAGCGCAGGGTCGCCGCCGGGCGGGTCAGCCGGCCGGCGGTCCAGACGCACAGGACCGCACTGAGCAGCAGGAAGGTCACCAGCGACTGCGGGACGTCGGCGACCGCGCCGCCGTCCCGGGTGGGCAGCTGCCACGGCTGGCGACCCAGCAGGGCGAGGACGACGGTCAGCACCGCCCCGACCGCGACCAGGCCGGCCGGGTGCAGCGGGCGCGCGGTGGTCTCCGCGGCGACCCGGGCGTCGAGGGCATCGGCGCGGCGCAGCAGGTCGGCCATCACCGCGTTGTCGGTCGGGACCTCCGCCGGCTCGGGGTGGGCCGGCCGGGCGCCGGCCGCGAGGGGCGCCACGGAGTTGCCGGTCACCAGGTGGAGCCGGGGGGAGGCGTCCTGAGTCACCTACCGAGCGTCACACGCAGTCACGGACTCGGCGAGGTGAATCGTCCGTGTTCACCGCACCGGGCGACCGCCGGCGTCCGCACGACCCTCCTGCGGCGCCGGGTTCACCCGACCGGGGTCACCTGTGCGCGCGGCGCCCGGGTGAGGACGACCGCGAGGACCAGGGGCAGCACGCCGAAGAGCGCCACGGTGTAGATGCCGCCGAAGAAGGCGATCAGGGCCCGGGAGTCGGAGGCCAGCGGCCAGCCCAGCGCGGACAACGGCAGCAGCAGGACGGCGAGGCCCAGGGTCGCCCGCAGGTGCACCGCCCGGCCCCCTCGCCGGGCGACCAGCCCGACGAGCAGCGTGGGCACGAAGGTGAACGCCCAGGCGAACACCGGGATGATCGGGCCGTCGCCCAGCGCGGTCAGGTACAGGTCGTTCCAGATCAGCGCGAACGTGGCCGCGGCGGCCACCGCCCACCAGGTCGCCGTGACGGTGGCCCCCAACCGGTGCGCTCGGGCGAGCACCACCGCGACGGCCAGGCTCACCACCGCCGTGACCAGCAACAGGGTCAGCAGCGGCACGGGGACGTCGGCGACCTGCCAGCCGGAACTGGTCCGCCGCGGCGCCGGCCAGTCCGCACTGCCGACCAGCATCGCCAGGACGCTCAACGACAGGGCGGCCGCGATCAGCCGGACGGCGGAGCGGACCCCGGACCATCTCTCCTCGGGGGCGGTCATGGCGGGCAGGCTCCCACAGTCCGAGCCGGATGTCGGTCGTCCTCCGGGCCGGCGTCGGGGACACTGTGCGACGTGCCCGGGGACGACGCGTTCGGCGACCTGCCGGTGAGCGACCGTCTCGTCGTCCCGGCCGGGGCGCTGTCGTGGCGCTTCTCCCGGTCATCGGGCCCCGGTGGGCAGGGGGTCAACACGGCCGATTCCCGGGTGGAGCTCGCGGTGTCGCCGTTGCAGCTGCCCGGGCTGACCGAGACCCAGCGCCAGCGGCTGGTCGAGCGGCTCGGCGACCGGCTGGTCGACGGCGTGCTCACCATCGCCGCCAGCGAGCACCGCCAGCAGCTGCGCAACCGGGAGGCCGCCCGAGCCCGGCTTGCCGCGCTGCTCCGCGGGGCGATCGCGCCTCCGCCCGCGGCCCGGCGGAAGACCAAGCCGACGCGCGGCTCGAAGGAGCGGCGGATCACGGCGAAGAAGCAGCGCGGGGAGACCAAGCGCCTGCGCGGCCGGTGGGACTGAGCGACTGCGCCTGGGCCGGTGCCCCGCGGTCCGTGCGGGCCGTCGTCGTCGGGTACGTGCTGCTGCTCGCCTTCGGCACGGTGGTGCACGTCGTCCAGCTGGCCGTCGGCGGCCTCGACCCGTATCCGGGGCTGCCGGCCTGGCTGCAGCTCTACTTCGTCGGCCTGGCCCTGGTCGACCCGCTGGCCGCGGTGCTGCTGTGGCAGCGGCGGCGCAGCGGCGTGGCGCTCGCGGTGGCGGTCTTCGTCACCGATGCCGCGGCCAACGGGTGGGCCAACTACGCCCTGGACCCGACGGGCGGCGTGACCGTGGGCCGGGTCGGGCAGGCGGTGATCGCCGTCCTGGCAGTGGTCCTCCTCGTGCTGGCCCCACGGCTGTGGCGGCACGCAGATGCGGGGTAGGACCAGCACATGCGCATCGACCGGATCGACCACCTGGTGCTGACCGTGGCCGACCTCGACCGGACCCTCGCCTTCTACACGCAGGTGCTCGGCATGACCGCGGAGACCTTCGGTGAGGGGCGGACGGCGCTGCGGTTCGGCCGGCAGAAGATCAACCTGCACGTGCGCGGCGAAGAGTTCGAGCCCCGGGCCGCGCACGCCGGCACCGGCACGGCCGACTTCTGCCTGGTCACCGAGGACCCGCTGGACCAGGTGCGCGACGAGTTCGCCGCGCACGGTGTCCCCGTCGAGGTCGGGCCGGTGACCAAGCAGGGGGCGCTGGGGGAGATGCGCAGCGTGTACGTGCGCGACCCGGACGACAACCTGGTGGAGATATCCCGCTACTGAGCGCCCGGACGCCCGGGGCGGTGCCTAGCCGGCGTGGCCGGCGAGCCGGTCCCGCAGCCAGTCCACCTGGTACTCGGGGACGGCGAGCTCGAGGCGGCCCTCGGGGGTCCGGACGGTCAGCACCCGGGACCTCGCCGCCTGCATGCGCCACCACTCACGCGGTCGCGGCCGGCGGGTCTGCGGGTCGACGGCGAGCACCGCGACCGCGTGCCCCGCCCCGTCGCGCCGGAACCTGCGACGCAACACCAGCTCGCCCAGCCGCGGCGTCGCGAGGTAGGTCCGCCAGCTCCGCGACAGGGAGGGGCCCCAGCCGTCCGGGGAGCGCGCGGACAGCTCCGTGCGCCCTTCGCGCATCCGGCGCCGCAGCCGCTGGTGCCGCAGCCGCCGGCCGAACAGCCCGCCCACCCCGGCACCGATCGCCGGGATCAGCGCGGCCAGGACCTCGCCCCCGTCCTCGAACACCGGATCAGACTGGCACGGATCCCGGACGCAGCGGGTGGAGCGCAGCGCCGTCGGGCCACCCGGGTGCCGACGAGGACGCCCATCAACGTCCAGAAGGACCCCACGCCGACCCCGGCGAGCACCACCCAGAAGGGCACCCGCATCTCGTCGGTCGCCACCTGCACCAGCCGCTGCTCGGTCTGTTCGTCCACGGCGGACAGCCTGCCCCGGCGCCGGGACGCAGACCGCCCTCCGCGGCCCGGATCTCAAAGGTTTCGGCGGGTCGACGATGCGTCAGTCCGGGCCCGAATCGCCGATCACGTGCTCGACCGGCAGGCCGAAGGACCGCTCGATCCGGCTCGGCAGATCAGCCCGCAGCCAGCGGGAGACCCCCCGGTGCAGGGTCGACACCACGACCTCGTCGGCGGCGAACCGGCGCAGCGCCAGGCGCACGGCCTGCAGCGGATCGGGGTCGCCGACCTCGCCGTCCGCGGGCGCGCCGAGTCCGCGGATCTGGTCCAGTGTGTCGGTCAGGCGCTGGGCGGCAACGGCGCGTGCAGGGTCGGTCGACGTGCCGTTCCCGACGGTCGCCCGCTCCTGGTGGGCGACGGGCGTGGCGGGGACGACGACGTAGAACTCGTGCTGTCGGGCAGCCATCCGCTGCCGGATCGTCTCCAGCAGGCGGGGCCCACCGAGGGTCTGATTGGCGAGCACCAGGCACCGTCGCATCGTCTCCACCTCCGCCTGTCGATCGTGACCGCGTGGCTCGACGGTAGGGCGTCCATCGGCGCGGAGGCGAGCCGCGCCCACAGGACGACGCGGGCGGAACGGTGCACCGTCCTGAGCGCTCCGGTGTGAGGCCGACGGAACGCGACCTTGACCTCAGCGCCCTCACCGGGAAACGGCGCCCCCGCACGCTCGGGATGTGTCCGCCGCCGTCTCGTTGCCCACCCCCGGCGTCGGCACGCGCACCACCGCCACCCACTGCCCGTACTGCTCGCTGCAGTGCGGGGTCACGATGACCGCCGGCGACCGCCCGGCCACCCTGGTGCCGGCCGACTTCCCGACCAACCGCGGCGGGCTCTGCTCCAAGGGCTGGTCGGCCCCCGAGCTGCTCGACCACCCCGAACGGCTCACCCGGCCGCTGGTGCGCGCCGACCCCACCGACCGCACCAGCCCGCTGGTGGAGAGCAGCTGGGAGGTCGCCCTCGACCGGGTCGTCGCTGCTGTCCGGGCCACCCAGCGCGACCACGGCCGCGACGCGGTCGGCTGCTTCGGCGGCGGCGGGCTGACCAACGAGCAGGCCTACCAGTTCGGCAAGTTCGCCCGGGTGGCGCTGCGCACCAGCGCCATCGACTACAACGGCCGGTTCTGCATGTCCTCGGCGGCCGGCGCGGCGATCCGGGCGTTCGGGCTGGACCGCGGCCTGCCCTTCCCGCTGGCCGACATCGCCGAGGCCGACGTCGTCGTGCTGGTGGGCAGCAACCCGGCCGACACGATGCCCCCGGCGATGCAGTGGTTCGACGCCGGCCGGGTGCGCGGCGCCGAGCACATCGTCATCGACCCGCGCCGCACCAACACCGCCCGCAACGCCACGCTGCACCTGCAGCCACTGCCGGCCACCGACCTCGCGCTGGCCAACGGGCTGCTGCACATCGCGCTGGCCGAAGGGCTGGTCGACGAGGAGTACGTCGCCGCGCGCACCACCGGCTTCGACGCCGTCCGGGCCGGGGTCGCCGGGTACTGGCCCGACCGGGTGGAGCGGCTCACCGGGGTGCCCGTGGAGCAGCAGCGCCGCACCGTCTTCGCCCTGGCCCGGGGACGGCGGTCGATCATCCTGACCGCCCGGGGCGCCGAGCAGCACCGCAGCGGCGTCGACACCACCCAGGCCTGGATCAACCTGGCCCTGGCGCTCGGCCTGCCCGGCCGGGAGGGCAGCGGCTGGGGCACCGTCACCGGGCAGGGCAACGGGCAGGGCGGCCGCGAGCACGGGCAGAAGGCCGACCAGCTGCCCGGCTACCGGAAGATCACCGACCCGGCGGCGCGGGCGCACGTCGCGGCCGTCTGGGGCATCGACCCCGACGACCTCCCCGGCCCGGGCCGCAGCGCCTTCGAGCTGCTCGACGCCCTCGGCACCGAGGGCGGGGTCCGCACCCTGCTGGTGATGGCCTCCAACGTCGCCGTCTCCGCCCCCGACGCCCGCCGCGTGATCAGCCGGCTGCGCGACCTGGACTTCCTCGTCGTCAGCGACTTCTTCCTCTCCGAGACCGCCGAGCTCGCCGACGTGGTGCTGCCCAGCGCCATGTGGGCGGAGGAGGAGGGGACGATGACCAACCTGGAGGGCCGGGTGATCCGCCGCCGTCGCGCGATGGACCCGCCCGCCGGCGTCCGTGACGACCTCCAGCTGCTCGCCGAGCTCGCCGACCGGCTCGGCGTGCCGGGCTTCAGCGGGGACGCCGAGACCGTCTTCAGCGAGCTCGGCCGGGCCAGCGCGGGCGGCGCGGCCGACTACTCGGGCATCACCTACCGGCGGATCGACGACGAGCAGGGCCTGTTCTGGCCCGTCCCCGCCGCCGACCACCCGGGCACCCCGCGGCTGTTCGCCGACCGGTTCGCCACCCCCGACGGGCGGGCCCGGTTCTGGCGGGTCGAGCAGGTCGACGCCCACGAGCGCCCCGACGCCGAGTACCCCTACGTGCTCACCACCGGCCGGGTGCTCGCCCAGTACCAGTCGGGCACCCAGACCCGCCGCTCCCGCAGCCTGCAGCTGGTCGCACCCACCCCGCGGGCGGAGCTCCACCCCGACCTGGCCCGCGCCCTCGGCATCGGTCAGGACGACGTCGTCGAGCTCGCCACCCGGCGCGGCCGGGCCCGCTTCCACGCGCTGATCACCGACACGATCCGCCCGGACGTCGTCTTCGCCCCCTTCCACTGGGGCGGCGGTTCCAGCGCCAACGCGCTCACCGACCCGGCGCTGGACCCCATCAGCCGGATGCCGGCCTTCAAGGTCTGCGCGGTCGCCGTCTCCCGGGTCGGCCAGCCCCAGGAACGCATCCCGCCACCGGAACCGGCCACCCAGCCGCAACCCGGACCACACACCCGACCGACGGCCCACACCCCGCACGCCCCATCCCGGAGGAGGACCACCAGCGTGAAGAGCACCCCGCGCTTCCTGCACGGCGTCTACCCGATCACCGGCGAGGGCCTGGGCAAACCCGGCCCGCTGGACCCCGCCCTGCGCTACCAGGTCCCCGAGGGCAAGAGCGCCCAGGCGCTCTACTTCCGCGGCGGCAACTCCACCGACGAGCTCGTCTACGTGCTGCTGGTGCGCGACGGCCAGCCGATGCGCTGGTTCCCGATCGGCGCCAAGGGCGACTGCCACGTGCCGCTGCGGGTGGTCGAGGACCTCGACGGCGGCACCGTGGTCGAGCTGCACGCCGCCGCACCGGTGGGCGTCACCGGCGAGCTGGTGCTCGACCTGGGCCTGGTGGAGGTCTGATGACGGCGGTGCTCGGGGGCCGCCCCGAGGGCATGAGCACGCTGCACTTCGCCATGGACGACGCCGACGGCATCGACTCCCGGCAGCGGCTGGTCGTGGTCGGCAACGGCATGGCCGGGGCGCGGGTGGTCGAGGAGGTGCTCGAACGCGGCGGCGGCGACCAGTTCGCGATCACCGTCTTCGGCGAGGAGCCGCACGGCAACTACAACCGGATCATGCTCAGCCACGTCCTGGCCGGGGAGGAGCACGAGGACGACATCGTGCTCAACAGCCACGACTGGTACGCCGGCCAGGGCGTGACGCTGCGGGCCGGGGTGCGGGTCGACCGGATCGACACCCACGCCAAGATCGTCTACGCCGCCGACGGCACGACGACCGCCTACGACCAGCTGGTGCTGGCCACCGGCAGCCGCTCGTTCATCCCGCCGATGACCGGCCTGTACACCGGCGAGGAGCAGCTGCTCCCCGGCGTCTTCGGGTTCCGCACCATCGACGACACCCGGGCGATGCTCGCCGCGGCTGCCGAGCACGAGCGGGCCGTCGTCGTCGGTGGCGGGCTGCTCGGCCTGGAGGCCGCGCGCGCCCTGCAGGGGCACGGCCTGCAGGTCGAGGTGGTGCACGCCGGCACCCACCTGATGAACCAGCAGCTCGCGGCGGAAGCGGGGGCGATCCTGGCGACCAGCGTCGAGGCGCTGGGCATCGTCGTCCACCTGGCCACCCGCACCACCGAGGCGATCGGCCCGGACCGGGTGCGCGGCGTCGTCCTGGCCGACGGGCGGGCGATCGACGCCGACATGCTGGTCATCGCCGCCGGCATCCGGCCGGTCACCGAGGTCGCGCTGCTCAGCGGCCTGGAGGTGGAGCGCGGCATCGTCGTCGACGACCAGCTGCGCACCGACGACCCCGACGTCTACGCGGTGGGGGAGTGCGCCCAGCACCGCGGCGAGCTCTACGGGCTGGTCGCGCCGGTCTGGGAGCAGGCCCGGGTGCTCGCCGACCTGCTCACCGGCACCGACCCGGACGCGGAGTACCACGGCTCCCGGACGGCGACGAAGCTCAAGGTCGCCGGGGTCGACGTCGCCACGATGGGCGTCAACCGACCCGAGCGGGACACCGACGAGTTCCTGGTGATCTCCGAGCCCCGCCGCGGGGTGCACCTGTCGGTCGTCGTCCGGGACGACAAGCTCGTCGGCGCCACCCTGCTCGGCGACACCCGGAAGGTCGCCTTCCTGACCCAGGCCTTCGACCGGGGCACCCCGCTGCCCGCCGAGCGGATCCGGCTGCTGGTCGACCTCTCCGACGGCGCGGCGGAGGTCGGGGTCGCCGAGCTGCCCGGCGACTCGCAGGTCTGCAACTGCAACGGGGTGACCAAGCAGGCGCTGGTCGACACGGTCAGGGCCGGGACGACGAGCGTCGGCGGCTGCATGGACGCCACCCGCGCCGGCAAGGGCTGCGGTTCGTGCAAGTCGCTGGTGAAGCAGGTCGTGGAGTGGGCCGCCGACGGTGACGTCACCGAGGACGCCTCGGCCAGCTGGTACGTGCCGGGCATCCCGCTGGCCAAGCCCGAGCTGATCGCGGCGATCCGCGACCGGCAGCTGCGCAGCGTCTCCGCCGTCTTCACCGCCCTGGCGCCGGGTGGGGAGGAGGACGCGAAGTCGAAGATGGGCCTGACCTCGCTGCTGCGGCTGGTCTGGGGCGCGGAGTACGAGCAGGAGAACGACGCCAAGTTCATCAACGACCGGGTGCACGGCAACATCCAGCGCGACGGCACGTTCTCCGTCGTCCCGCAGATGAAGGGCGGGGTGACGACGGCGGCCCAGCTGCGCACGATCGCCGACGTCGCGGAGAAGTACGAGGTGCCGATGATCAAGGTCACCGGCGGCCAGCGGATCGACCTGCTCGGCGTCCGCAAGGAGGACCTCCCGGCCATGTGGGCCGACCTGGGCATGCCCTCGGGCTACGCCTACGGCAAGAGCTTCCGCACCGTGAAGACCTGCGTGGGCACCGACTTCTGCCGCTTCGGGCTCGGCGACTCCACCCAGCTCGGCATCGACCTGGAGACCCGGTTCCAGGGCATCGAGAGCCCGGCCAAGATCAAGATGGCCGTGGTCGGCTGCCCGCGGAACTGCGCCGAGGCCTACGTCAAGGACGTCGGCGTCGTCGCGGTCGGCAACGGCAAGTGGGAGGTCTACGTCGGCGGCGCCGCCGGTGCCACCATCCGCAAGGGCGACCTGCTGGCCACCGTCGACTCCCCGGCAGCGGTGATGGAGCTCAGCGGCCGGTTCATCCAGTACTACCGGGAGAACGCCAACTGGCTGGAGCGCACCTACGACTTCGTGCCCCGGGTCGGGCTGGAGCAGATCAGGGCGGTGCTGCTGGAGGGCAGCGAGGAGGTACTCGCCGAGCTGGACGCCGGCCTGCAGCGCTCGATCGACGCCTACACCGATCCGTGGGGCCAGGACGGCGGGCAACCGGCCACCCCCGGCCAGTTCCGCACCGCGCTGCCGCTGGTCGACCTGCCGATGGTGCCGGTCCGATGATCGCCACCCACTCCGATGCCCCCGAGGCGCCCACCAGCGCACCGAAGGCCGGCACGCCGGCCACCGAGGTCGCCGACGGTGCGGCGGCCGGAGGAGCGGGCGTACCGCACGTGGTCGGCCGGGTGGACGACGTGCCGCCGGGGGAGGGCCGGGCGTTCGTCGCCGGCGACGTGCAGGTCGCGGTCTTCCGGCTGCGCGACGGGTCGCTGCACGCCACCCAGGCGGCCTGCCCGCACTCCGGTGGGCCGCTGGCCGACGGGCAGACCGACGCCTCGGTGCTGGTCTGCCCGCTGCACCTGTACGCGTTCCGCTGGACCGACGGCGCCTGCACCGGTGCCGCGCCGCCGGTGCAGCTCTTCCCGGTCGCCGAGCAGGACGGCGCCCTCGTCGTCACCGTCTGACAGGCCCCGCTGCCCCCACCACTCGCTCGCTCGCGGCGGGACCCTGCATCGGGGCCGTCAGGGGTGCATGCGGGCGCCCTTCATCACCTTGTCAACGGCGTTCTTCGGGCCGTGCACGGCGAGGCCCACCAGGCCCAGGTCGGCGCCGGCGACCGCGCGGACCGCGGCCCGGTTCTGCACGTCACCCGGTGTGCTGAAGAGCTCCGCGGTGAAGACGGCGGGGGTCAGCGACCGCTCCAGCGCCCGGGTGCGGGCGGTGCGCAGCAGCTCGCCCGGCCCGGCGAGCACGAGCACCGGCTGGCGCAGCATCGGCAGGTAGCCGGTGTCGTCGGCGTCCGCATAGGGCTCGCCCACCAGTTCCGGCCCGGTCGCGGTGATGCCGCTGACCAGGAAGGCGGTGACGTTCAGCGACTGCCACGGGGCGAGGTCCTCGCGCAGCAGGACGGCGATCTTGGTGGCCCAGCGGGGCGCCTCGGCGGGGGTGTCCATGCTGCTCAGCGTCGGGCCCCGCCGTCCGCGGGTCTTGTACGTTCCCGACGTGAGCGAGGTGGTCGCCTGGCGGCCGGACGTGCCCGGCCTGACCGAGGTCTTCCACGCCCACTTCACCGACCACGTCTACCCCTCGCACACCCACGAGGCCTGGACGCTGCTGCTGGTCGACGACGGGGTGGTCCGCTACGACCTGGACCGGCACGCGCACGGCGCCTCCCGTGCGGAGGTCACGCTGCTGCCGCCGGGCGTGCCGCACGACGGCCGGTCGCAGTCGCCCGACGGGTTCCGCAAGCGGGTGCTCTACCTGGCCGCCGACACCCTCGGCGCCGACCGTGTCGGGGTGGCCGTCGACCAGCCGGGGTTCGACGACGACGCACTGCGCACCCGGCTCTCCGCGCTGCACGCCGCGCTGCGCCCCGGTGGCGACGCACTGGAGGCGCAGAGCCGGTGGGCCTTCGTGCGGGAGCGGCTGGTCCAGCACCTGGACCGCGCCGTGACCACTCCGCCGGGGGCGCGGGACGAGGCCCTGGCCGACCGGGTGCGCGACCTGCTGGACGCCCGGGTGGCCGAAGGGCTGGCGCTGGACGAGGCGGCAGCGCTGTTCGGCGTCTCCGCCACCCACGTCGTGCGGGCGTTCACCCGGCGGCACGGGCTGCCGCCGCACCGCTACCTGACCGGACGGCGCATCGACCTGGCCCGGCGGCTGCTGCTGGACGGGATGCCGGCCGCCGAGGTGGCCGGCGCGGCCGGGTTCGCCGACCAGTCGCACCTGACCCGGCACTTCCGGCGGATGATCGCGACGACGCCGGCGGCCTATGCGCGGTCCGCGACGCGCTCCGCCGGCTGACGCTCCGCCCGGACCGCGACGCCGCGGAGGAGGAGCACCCGGATCAGGCGAGGCGCTTGGGGCAGGGAGTCCACGGTCACGGAGCCGGGACCGTGGCCGTCGCCTCGAGCGGCCCGCCGCACTCCGCGCTGCCGCCGACCCTGACCCAGTCGAGGTCCAGCTCGGCCCGGCCGAGCGCGGCAACGTCCGTAGCGAGCACGGTGACCGTGACGGACTCCGGCGCGCCCATCAAGGGCACGGACGCCGCGGCACCGGCCAGGTGGACGGTGACCGCGTCCGGTTCCTCGTCGGACGGGGTCATCGGCACCGGGCCGCACGGCGACGGGCACTCGATCCGGACGGCGCCGGCAGCGGGCCAGCCCTCGGCTAGCTCGACGACGAGCCCGTTGCTCCAGCCGATCGCCGGGCAGGCCAGTTCCCCGCCCCCGCGCGTCGCGAGCAGCAGGAGGGCCACCACCCCGAGCACGAAGGCGACGAGGCCCTTCACGGCGCCGCGGCCAGGGCCGGGAGCGCCTCCACCGGCCGCAGCGGCGGCGGACGACGGCGGCGCGCGGCGGTCCCGCGGGACCGGGCCTCCTCGGCCAGCTGGCGGGCGGCGATCACGGAGGCCGGCTCCGGCGTCGCCACGTCAGTTCCCGCCCGACGGGGTCGCGTCGAGCGACTCCATGTCGGCGTGCCCCATCGGCTCGGTGCGGCCCAGCGACGTCCCGTCGGGCGCCAGGAACTCCACGGCCGTCAGGTCCTCGAACGGTTGCAGCACCGCGACACCGCCGACCAGCGGCTGCGCGGTCGCCTGGGAGCCGGTGCCGTCGACCAGCAACGCGGTGGTGGCCGCCGACGGACCGACGAGAACCAGGCTGTCGACCGGCTCGGTGCCCTCGAGGAACGGCGTGCTGCACTCCACCGCGAACAGCTGCTCGGCCAGCGGTGGAGCAGCCGGGCGGAGATCGGTCCCGCACCAGGTGCTGACGACGGACCCGTCGGGCAGGTCCCGGCCGAGGAGCGCCGTCAGGTACACCGCACCCGAGGGCAGGGTGGCGCCGAGCAGCTGCACCCGCGCCGTCTGCCCGCTCGGGGCGGGGACGTCGCCGGCCCAGACGACGCTGAAGGCGACGTCGTCCGGGGACAGCCCGGTGCTCGTCAGCGCGTCGTCGACGCCTCGGTCGAGGACGGCATCGGCACCGGTCGCTCCCGTCGTTCCGCGCAGCCACTCGATCGGCACCTCCGGCGTCGTCCGGGACCAGTCCGAGCGGTGCGTCGTGGGCATGGCGGTGACCACCTCGGCGCCGTCCCGCACCACCCGGAAGCGCAGTGCCTCGGCATAGGTGCCCGACGCGGGGGGCAGCGCCAGCACCGCCACGCCGTCCGGCGCGTCGACGGGCTCGAACTCGCGGCTGACCGTGCCGTCGGCGGCCACCAGCGGGCGCTCGGACACCTGGATCTCGTCGCCCGGTGCGGCGACGACCACCAGCGCTCCCGTCGAGGCGTCCGAGAGCGCCAGCGACATGGTGGTGTCCACCCCGCCCGACAGGCCGGCAGGCTGGAGCTGGTCCGCGGTGGCGCCGGGCGGGCCGGTGAACCAGGCCGCGGCCAGGCCGGAGCCGACGGGCGGCTCGGGCTGGATCGTGTCCTGCCCGAGCACCAGTGCCCAGCGCCCGCCGGTCACGTCGCCGGCGAAGACCACCTGCCGGCTGTCCAGCGGCGGCTCGGTCGCGGCCGTGGGCCGGTTCGGGTCGTCTGCCTCGGTCCAGCTGAGCCGGCGCGCACCGTCGACGAACGCAGCATCGCCGGCCAGCGAGCCGCGGGCCGGGCCGGCCAGGACGTCGACCGCCGCGGCCGCGGACTCCCGGCCCGCCGCGTCGGCGCCGATCGCGGTGGCCGGCTCGGCCGACGGGCCGTCCAGGACGGTCGAGGTCAGCACGACGAGGCCGGTCACCGCGGCGGCCACCGCCGCCGTCCCGATGTTCTGCCGACGCTGGGTGCGGTGCCGGGCCACGACCACCTGGGCCAGCTGCTCGCGCGGACGGGGCGCGGTGCGCTCGGCCAGCCGGGCCAGTCGTTCCTGGAGCTCGACGTCGTCCATCACGCACCCTCCTCGGCGTGGGTCAGCACGGGGTCGGCCAGCGCCGCGCGCAGCCGCTGCAGGCCGCGCGCCGTCTGGGTGTTCACGGTGCTGGGGGAGCAGCCCATCGCCTCGGCGGCCTGCTGCTCGGAGAGGTCGGCGTAGTAGCGCAGCACGACGGCGGTGCGCATCCGCGGGGGCAGTGACCGCAGCGCGGCGCGGAGCTCCTCGTCGGTGTCCGGGGCGACCGTGGGGTCGGCCCGGTCGGGCAGCGCCTCGACGACCTGCTCGGTGGTCGACAGCCGCCGTCGCCAGCTGGTGTGGGTGGTGACCAGCACCCGCCGCACGTACGCCGTCGGCTCGCCGGAGCGGGTGATCCGGCCCCAGTGCCGGTAGGTCTTCAGCAGGGCTGTCTGCACCAGGTCCTCCGCATGGCCGCGGTCACCGGCGAGCAGCACGGCCAGCCGCAGCAGGCCGGGCTGTTCCCGGGACACGAAGTCCTCGAAGCCCGCGCCGTCCACGCCGTCCGTCCCCTTCCGCCGGTCTCTCACCCCTCTACACGCGGTGAGCGGCACAGCAGACCCACAGCGCCGATCACGAGGTGATCACGATGCGGCGCACGGTTCAGGCGGGCGGCAGCTCGAGGTCGGCGAGCGCGGTGGTGACGTCGTCCTCCCGGACGAAGTCCAGTGCCAGCAGCCGGTGCACGAGCACCCCGCGGCGGGTCAGCCGCAGGTCGGTCGGGCGCAGCCTGGGCCGGACGGCGCCGGGCCGGGAGACGACCGGTGCGGGGTCGAGCAGCCCGCTGCGCTGCAGGTCCGTGACGTCCTCCCGGGCTCCCCAGGCCCGCCAGCCACGGGGTACGTCCTCCAGCGCGCCCAGCGGCAGCGGGGCGCGGTCGCGCCGGCCGACGGCAGCCAGGAACACCAGCTGCCGCCAGCTGCACGACTCGGCCAGCTGCAGCGCCCGGGCGGCCAGCGCCACGTCGATGTCGGGGGAGACGACGACCTCGGCGACCAGGTAGCCGAGGTGCCGGACCCGGCGTTCCTCGGTGGTCTCCCGGGCGGCCTGGACGACGTCCTCGACCAGCCGCTCGGCGGCCGACCGGGCCGCGGTGCTCACGCTGAAGAAGCCGTCGCTGCGCACCGCGCGGCCCTGGTGGGCGCGGGTGACCGACAGCTCGGCGGCGAAGGCGAGGGCGGCGCCGGCCCGCGCACGTTCCCAGGTCAGCGGCAGCTCGGCGGCCGAGGTGGCGGCGTCGCGGAGGCAGGCGGCCAGCCGGTCGTCCAGCCGCAGCGGGCTGGACCCGGGCTCGAAGAGCAGCCCGGCGACGGCCCGGGTCATCGACCCGGCGACCAGCTCCCCGGTCTCGACCAGGTCCCGGCCGGGCACGCGCTCATCGCCGATGGAGTCCCTCACGCGGTGATCATGGCCCGCCGCGCCCGGTGACGCACCTGGCGCGGGCCCCGTCTCACCACGGCGGGGCAGCGCACGGCCGCCCCGCACCCGGGGCGGGTGCGGGGCGGCCGGGGACGATCGGTCAGACGCCGGCCTGCTGCATCAGGGTGCCGCGGCGCAGGTAGACGAACCAGGTCACCGCCACGCAGGCGATGTAGAAGCCGCAGAACGCGCCGAGGGCGGTCACCACGCTGCCGGTGGCGAGGTAGGACTCCGACACGATCCGCGGGATGAACACCGCCCCCAGCGCACCGACCGCGGAGATGATCCCGACGGCGGCGGCGGTGTCCCGCCGCGCCCGGTAGAGGACCTGCGCGGGGGAGTCCGTGGACCGCGACGCGGCCGCCTCGGCCCGGTAGATGATCGGGATCATCCGGTAGGTCGACCCGTTGGTCATGCCCACGACGGCGAACAGCACCAGGAAGCTGGCCAGGAACCCGCCGAAGCTCCCCGCCCCGAGCGCGGCGATGGCGGCGCCGATCGCCACGGCCTGGCCGATGAACGTCACGATCGTGACCTTCGCACCGCCCACCCGGTCGGCGAGCCACCCGCCGAAGGGCCGGGACAGGGAGCCGACCAGCGGCCCGAGGAAGGCGTAGCGGTAGGTGTCGGCGGCGAACTCGTTGGCCAGCACCAGCGGAAACGCCCCGGAGAAGCCGATGAAGGAGCCGAACGCGCCGATGTAGAGGAAGGACATGATCCAGGTCTGCTTGCGCCGAGCGATGGCCGCCTGGTCGGCGATGTTGGCCTTCGCCCCGGACAGGTTGTGCATCCCGAACCAGGCCCCGGCGATCGCCAGGACGATGAACGGCACCCAGATCAGGGCCACGTTCTGCACGTACCGGGCGTCACCGCCGGCCGTCGTCCCCGTGCTCCCGCCGATCACCGCGATGGTGCCGGCGGTGACGGCGAGCGGGCCGACGAGCTGGATGATCGCCACGCCGATGTTGCCGCCGGCGGCGTTCAGGCCGAGCGCGAAGCCCTTCTCCTTGTCCGGGTAGAAGAAGGAGATGTTGGCCATCGAGGAGGCGAAGTTGCCGCCGCCGAAGCCGCAGGTGATCGCGGTGAGCACCCAGAACCAGTAGGGCTGGCCGGTCGTCGCGGCGACCACGAGCATCGTCACCGGCACCAGCAGCAGCGCCGCGCTGACGACCGTCCAGTTCCGGCCACCGACCAGGGCCGGCATGAAGGTGTAGGGCACCCGCATGATCGCGCCGACCAGGCCGGCGGTGGCGACCAGCCAGAACAGCTGGTCGCTGGTGAAGCCGTAGCCGATCGAGGCCAGCACGGCGGTGGCGACGCTGAACATCTGCCAGACGCTGAACCCGATGTTCTCCGCGAGCACCGACCACACCAGGTTCCGGCGGGCGACCGGCTTGCCCTGCGGTGAGGCCCAGAACGCCGGGTCCTCCGGGGCGTAGTCGTCGATCCACCGGCCGCCCCGGGTTGCGGGGGATGGATCGGCGGGAGGGGCGGCAGTGGGTGCGCCCGGGCGGTGGAGCTGGGTCTCGGTCATGAGGTCATCCCTGGTCAGCGGCCGGTCGGCGGGGCGCCCGCCCGGCTGGGACGGCGCCGGGGACGACGCTAGGAACGGGGCGTTTCCACCCGACCGCAGCGGCGTGACCGGTGCGGTACATGCCCCGCACGGGCTGCCGGACGACGCTGTGAGGCCCGGGAAGCCCCCGGTGCGGGGCGGGTGGTCCTACCGTCCAGGGGCATGACGGACCGACTCGTGCTGCCCGTGCTGCTCCGCGGCTGGGACGAGGCACGCGGACGACTGGACCAGCGGCTGACCGGGCTGGACGACGCCGAGTACCTCGACGAGCCGGTGGACGGCGCCTGGTCGGTGCGCCGCGGGGACGACGGCGGCTGGACCGCGGACTGGGTCCACCCGGCCCCCGACCCGGCGCCGGTCACCACGATCGCCTGGCGGCTGTGGCACCTGGCCTCGGACTGCTTCGCCGACTACCTCGCCCGGACGCCGTCCGGGCGGCCGTTGGCGGTGACCGGCCGGGAGTGGCAGGGCGACGCGGCCTCCGCGCTGCGGGACCTGGACACGGCCGCGACCGCCTTCCGCACGGCGATGACCGGCCTGGGGGAGGAGGGGATGTGGCGGCCCCTCGGACCGGACTGGGGGCCCTACGCCGACGCCGGCTGGGCCGACCTGCTGGTGCACGCCACCGACGAGCTGGCCCACCACGGTGCGGAGATCGCCCTGCTCCGTGACCTCTACCGCTGGCGCTGACGCCGGCCCTGGACCGACGACGAGGCGACCCCCCGCGGAGAGGGACCGCCTCGTCGTCGTGCCGGGAGCGCCGCCGGCGCCGGGGGAGGGTTCAGCGGGACCCGACGGTCGTGGTGTCGGCCGGTACGACGAGCTCCGGCGGGACGACGATGGCGTTGCGGGTCGCCGCGGTGCGGGCGTGGGTGGCGTAGAGGGTCAGCCCGACGAAGGTCACCCCGCCCACCAGGTTGCCCAGCACGGTCGGGATCTCGTTCCAGATGACGTAGTCGGAGACGGAGAAGTCGCCGCCGAGGATCAGGCCGGAGGGGAACAGGAACATGTTCACGACCGAGTGCTCGAAGCCCATGTAGAAGAACACCAGGATCGGCATCCACATGGCCACGACCTTGCCGGTGACCGACGTCGACATCATCGCGGCGACGACTCCGGTGGAGACCATCCAGTTGCACAGCACCGCGCGCAGGAACAGCGTGAGCATCCCGGCGGCGCCGAACTCGGCGTACCCGAGCGTCCGGCCCTCGCCGATCGAGCCGATGGCCTGCCCGACCTCGTTGGGGGGCATGGCGAAGCCGTAGGTGAAGATCACCGCCATCATCACCGCGACGGTGAACGCCCCGCCGAAGTTGCCGAGGAAGACCAGCCCCCAGTTGCGGAGCATGCCGCGCACGGTCACGCCCGGCCGCTTGTCGAACAGCGCCAGCGGCACCAGGGTGAACACCCCGGTCAGCAGGTCGAAGCCCAGCAGGTAGAGCAGGCAGAAGCCGACCGGGAAGAGCAGCGCGCCGACGATGGGCTGGCCGGTCTGCACGGTGACGGTGACGGCGAAGGCCGCCGCCAGCGCCAGGATGGCCCCGGCCATGAACGCCCGGATCAACGTGTCGCGGGTGGCCATGAAGACCTTCGCCTCGCCCGCGTCGATCATCTTGGTGGTGAAGTCCTTGGGGCTCAGGTAGGACATGAGGTGCTCCTCGGCTGTGCGGAAGGGGTGGCCGGGCACGCGGGCGTCGCGGCGCGTGGCGGTGCGGGGACTCCGGTCACCACCGGTAGTCCAGGAACTTCCCGTCGAAGGTGACGACGACCCGGTCGCCGTCCGGGTCGGGCCGGCGGGCGATGTCGACGCGGAAGTTGATCGCGCTCATGATCCCGTCGCCGAACTCCTCGTGGATCAGCTCCTTGAGCGCCGGCCCGTAGACCGAGAGCGCCTCGTGGAAGCGGTAGACCGTGGGGTCGGTCAGGGTGGCCGGGTCGGCGCCGCGGGAGGGCTGCAGGCGCAGGCTCTCCTCGACGCTCTCGTCCAGCCCCAGCAGCTGGCAGGCGCACCGTGCCTGCTCCGGGGTCATCGGGTGCTGGCCCAGCAGGGCGGCGGTGGTCCAGACGACCGGCGCGCCGATCTCCTCGGCGAGCTGGGCCCAGGTCAGGCCACGCCTGATCCGGGCGGCGACCACCAGGGCTGCGGCGTCGGACTTCGGGAGGACGGGGGTCATCGAGCTCCTCGGGTGCGGTCGGCCGGGTCGTCCGGCCGGGCAACGCGAACGCTAGGGAGGAGCCGTTTCGGGACGGACGCGGCGACGTGACCCGCACGGAACAACGGCCGCACCGGCCCGGGGGCACCGGTGTGAGGGCCAGGACACGCGTTCGACCCCGCCGGTCAGCGACGTGCCGGCCCGGCCGGCCGGGCGGTCCAGGAGGTCCAGCCGGCGAGGTGGTTCAGACGGCGGGGTGGTTCAGACGGCGAGGCGGTAGCCGCGCTTGACCACGGTCTGCACCACCGGCGCGCCCAGGGCGGCGCGCAGCCGGGTCACGGCCATCTCCACGGCGTGCGCGTCGCCGCCACCGGAGAGCTCGCTCAGCAGGTCGGCGCGGGAGACGACGACGCCGGGACGCCGGGCCAGGGCACGCAGCACCGCCATCGGTCCCGGTGCCAGCTCCACCAGCCGGCCGTCCAGGACGACGGCGTGCCCACGGACCTGCAGGCTGTGCGGACCGGAGTGCAGCACCGGGTGCCGGGCCGGCAGCTCGGAGACGACCGAGCGGGCCAGCGCACCGAGCCGGGCCCGCTCGGGCTGGACGGACCGGACGCCGGCCGCCTCGAGCGGAGCGGCGGTGACCGGGCCGACGGCGACCGGGAGCACGGCGTCGGTGAGGGCACTGAGGACGCCGGCGTACACGCCCTCCTCCTCGGCCACCTGCAGCAGGCTGGCGGCGGCCGGTGCGCTGGTGAAGGTGACTGCGTCGACGGCGCGCGCGGCGATCACCGCGACCAGGCGGCGCAGCGGAGCGGTGTCCTCGGGCAGCACCCAGCGGTAGACCGGCACCTTGACCACCTCGGCGCCGGCCCGCACCAGCCCGGCGACCAGCTCGGGCAGTGGGTCGCCGTGCAGCTGGACGGCGATCCGGCGGCCGGGCAGCGGGCCCTCGGCCCCGGACAGCAGGTGCGACAGCACCTCGGCCGAGCTCTCCGACTCCGGTGACCAGGCGTCGACCAGGCCGGCCCCGCGGATCGCGCCGCGGGCCTTCGGTCCACGGGCCAGCACCCGGGCGGTGGCCAGGTGCTCGCGCAGCGGCAGGTCCCAGGCCTCGGCGGCCTCCAGCCAGCCGCGGAAACCGACCCCGGTGGTGGCCACGACCAGGTCGACCGGTGCGGCCAGCACCTCCCGGGTGGCGGTGACCAGGTCGGCGTCGTCGGACAGCGGCACGATCCGGATCGCCGGGGCGTACAGCACCCGGGCGCCCCGGCGGTCCAGCAGGGCGCCCAGCTCCTCGCTGCGGCGGGCCGCGGTGACCGCGACCGTGTAGCCGGCCAGCGGCAGCAGGTCCGGGACCGGGGGCTCTCCGGCAGGGCTGGCCACGGGGTGGTCGAGCTGGCTGTCGGTCACCCGTCCATGGTGCGTCCTCGGTGTTCCATCCGTGTGACGTGCAGCCCCAGACCCCGGACGTCCGGGGCCCGGTGGGCGGCGGCGCCGTCCCCACCTGCACGTCTGCGCCGCGCCCGCTGGAGCGGGCAGGATGGTGACGTGCCCGCCCATCCCGCGCCCTCCCCGGTCTCCGCCGTCCCGCGCCGACTGCGGGTGATCACTGCGCTGATGGCGGCCGGCCTGGTGCTCGTGATGAGCGTGGTCGCCGTCCTGCTGAAGGAGTCGACCACCGGCGTGGTGTCCTTCCGGACCTCCGACCAGATCGCCATGGTGGGGCTGGGCATCGCGATGGGGGCCGGGGTGATGCTGCTGGGCCGGTCCCGGGTGGACGCCGACGCCGACGGCGTGCGGATCCGCAACGTCGTCATCAACCACGAGGTGCCCTGGTCGGCGGTGCGCGCGGTCCGCTTCGACCAGCACTCGCCGTGGGCGAGCCTGCTGTTGGGCAACGACGACGAGGTGGCCATCGGCGCCGTCCAGGCAGCCGACGGGGAGCGGGCGCTGACCGCCGTCCGGGGGCTCCGGGCGCTGCTCGCCGACCACCAGGCGCGGAACCCGGCGCCGCAGGAGGAGCTGCTGTACCCCCGGGAATGACGGCGGGGGCCCGGGCGCTGTACTGTGGGCGTGCCTCCCCCCGCTACATCGAGGCGCGAGAACCACAGCGGCCGCGGTCTGCAGAGACCGTTGCCGCTGACCAAAGAGGAGCCCGCTCCCACCTGGCGCCGTACAGGCGCCCAGGTCCCCGGTTCGCGCAGGTCGGCCCCGGTCGGCTCGCGCGGCCGCACGAGCACCCCCGCCCCGGGGTGCCCGCTGCGGTGAACCGGCGAGTGGGCCCCGTGAGCACCAGCTCACGGGGCCTTTCTGCGTCGGAGCCCGGGACGGGTGCGACTCCTCCCCGCAGCAGCAGAGGAGAGGCCATCACCGAGCCCCGCATCAACGACCGTATCCGCGTTCCCGAGGTCCGCCTGGTCGGACCGGAGGGCGAGCAGGTCGGCATCGTGCCGATCGGCGAGGCGCTGCGCCTGGCCCAGGACTCCGAGCTCGACCTGGTCGAGGTCGCGCCCATGGCCCGGCCTCCCGTCGTCAAGCTCATGGACTACGGGAAGTTCAAGTACGAAGCCGCGCAGAAGGCCCGTGAGGCCCGGCGGAACCAGGCGCTCACCGTCATCAAGGAGATGCGGCTGCGCCTCAAGATCGACCCGCACGACTACGAGACCAAGAAGGGCCACGTCGAGCGCTTCCTCAAGGGCGGCGACAAGGTCAAGATCACCGTGATGTTCCGCGGTCGCGAGCAGTCCCGCCCGGAGATGGGCTACAAGCTGCTGCAGCGACTGGCCGGGGACGTGTCCGAGCTGGGGATCGTCGAGTCGAACCCCAAGCAGGACGGCCGGAACATGGTCATGGTGATCGCGCCGCACCGGAACCAGGCGGCGACCGACGACGCTCGGCGCTCCGCCAAGGCCGAGAAGCAGGCGGCATCCGGCGAGCAGGCCCCCCCGGCCTGAGCCGGGAGAGGGCCCCGCACCACCGAGACGGCCCGCGCCGGGAGCAGCACCCTGCTCCCGGCGCGGACAGACACGCAGACGAGGACGAGACATGCCGAAGAACAAGACCCACAAGGGCGCGGCCAAGCGCATCCGCGTCACGGGCACCGGGAAGCTGGTGCGTGAGCACACGAACAACCAGCACAAGTTCGAGCACAAGTCCTCGAGCCGGAAGCGCCGGATCAGCGGCACCGAGGTCCTCTCCCCGGCGGACAACAGCCGGATGAAGAAGCTCCTCGGTCTCTGACCGTCCCCTTCCGTAACCAGCAGACAGGAGCTCTCACGTGGCACGCGTGAAGCGGGCGGTCAACGCCCAGAAGAAGCGTCGTACGACCCTCGAGGCAGCCAGCGGTTACCGCGGCCAGCGCTCGCGGCTGTACCGCAAGGCCAAGGAGCAGATCCTCCACTCGGCCACCTACAACTACCGCGACCGCAAGGTCCGCAAGGGTGACTTCCGCAAGCTGTGGATCACCCGGATCAACGCCGCGGCCCGGCAGAACGACATGACCTACAACCGGTTCATGCAGGGCCTCAAGCTGGCCGACATCGAGCTGGACCGTCGCGTCCTGGCCGAGCTCGCCGTGAACGAGCCCGCCACCTTCGCCACCCTGGTGGAGTCCGCCCGGGCCGCGCTCGCCGCGAACCCCGAGGCGGCCGGCACCCAGGCCCCCACCCAGGCCGCCTGAGCACCCCGTACCACCTGACGACGCCGTCGCCGGTGGGTCCCCGTGACCCACTGGTGACGGCGTCGTCGTCTGTGCCCGCCCGCCGAGAGGAACCACCGTTGCCCGACTTGCTGACCGAGCGCTCGGCGCGGATCGCCACCGCCCGCAAGCTCACCCGGCGCAGTGGCCGGGACGACGCCGGTGCCTTCCTCGCCGAGGGGCGGCAGGCGGTCAGCGAGGCGCTGGCCGAGGCCCAGGACGACCCGGGCGCCGTCCTCGAGCTGTTCGTCACCGAGGCCGCGGCGGCCGCCCACCGCGACCTGCTGGCCGCCGCCCGGGTGCCGGTGCACGTGGCCACCGACCGGGCGGTCGCCTCGCTGTCGGAGACGGTGACGCCGCAGGGGCTGGTCGCCGTCTGCGCCCTGCGCGACGTGCCGGCCGAGACGCTGGTGGCCGATCCGCCGCGGCTGGCGGTGGCCCTGGCCGAGCTCGCCGACCCCGGGAACGCCGGCACCGTGCTGCGCACCGCCGACGCCTGCGGCGCCCGCACCGTGGTCTTCGGCGCCGGCTCCGCCGACCCCTACAACGGCAAGGTGGTGCGCAGCAGCGCCGGCAGCCTGTTCCACGTCGACGTCGTGCGCAGCGCACCGCTGGCCGAGCTCGTGCCGCAGGTGCAGGCGGTCGGGATGACCGTGCTGGCCGCCGACGGCGGGGGAGAGGTGGCCCTGGACGCCGCCGCGCAGGAGGGGCTGCTGGCCGGGCCGGTGCTGTGGCTGTTCGGCAACGAGGCCCGCGGACTGGACCCGGCGCTGGGCGCGCTCGCCGACGCGCGGGTGCGCATCCCGATGCGCGGCCGGGCGGAGAGCCTCAACCTCTCGGTGGCCGCCTCGATCTGCCTCTACGCCACCCAGCTCGCCCCGTAGCTCAGGCGGTGGCTCAGGCGGTGGCCGGGTGCTTGCTGGCGTACATCCGGGCATCGGCCCGGTGCAGCAGCGGGCCGAAGTCGGCGCCGTCGTCCGGGTGCACGCTGATCCCGACGCTGGCCTGCACATGCACGCTCTGCGAACACAGCACCACCGGCTCGGTCACCGCCGCCCGCAGCTGCGCGGCCACCTCACCGGCCTCGCGGGCCGCCGTCGCCGGGTCCAGCCCCAGCAGCCCGACGAGGAACTCGTCGCCACCGAGCCGGGCCAGCAGGTCACCGCGGCGCAGCCGGCCCCGCAGCCGGTCGGCGATCACCTGCAGCAGCTCGTCCCCGGCCTTGTGGCCCAGGGCGTCGTTGACCGCCTTGAAGCCGTCGAGGTCGAGGAAGAGCAACGCCACCGCCGACCCGTCGAGCCGGGCCTGCCACAGCGCGGACTCCATCCGCTCCTCGAAGCGGCGCCGGTTGGGCAGCGCGGTGAGCGGGTCGGTGTAGGCGAGCTCCTCGATCTGGGCGAGGTGCTGGCGCGTGCGGTCGCGCTCACGGAGCAGCTCCCGCTCCGCGGTCACCCGGCCGGTCACGTCGGTCTGCACGCCGATGTACTGGACGACGTCGCCGGCGGCGTCGAGCACCGGGGCCAGGTGGATCTCGTTCCACCACGGCTCCCGGTCCGGCCCGCGGTGGTTGAGCAGCGTGGCCCGGAACTCCGCGCCCTCCCGGATGGCCTGGCGCATGCGGTCCACCGTGCCCGGGTCGGTGTCCGAGCCCTGGAGGAAGCGGCAGTTGCGGCCCAGCACCTCCCCGGCCTCCAGGCCGGCGAGCTGCTCGAAGGCGGCGTTGACGTACACCAGTGGCTGGTCCGGCGCCGTCATGTCCGCGATCGTGACCCCGCTGGTCGTCGCCGCCAGGGCGCGCTGCAGGAGCACCTCGTCCGGCGTGAGGCCGGCGGCGTCCGCGGCGGCCGGGGCAGCCGTCGGGACGGCGACGTCCGGCACCGTCTCCACCGGGAGCGGCTCGGCGGCGACCCGCGCGACCAGGGAGACCCCGGCGCGCTCGACCGTCCGCCGGTCGTAGGTGAGGGCGTACTCGTAGCGGCGCTGCATGTCCGGGCCGCCGTCGCCGAGGTCCCGGGCCAGCAGCGCGGCACTGAAGTGCGGGCTGAGCACGACCACGTCCCACTCCCCGCGCACGGGGTCGGCCGGCGCGAGGTGGGCGCCGCGCACCCCGGGCAGCGGCTCGACCGGCAGGTCGGCACCGAGCGCGCACACGAAGCCGGTGCGGGCGACCAGGTCCCGGTAGCGGAGCCCGGTCGCGGGGGTGAAGTGCCGGGCCTCCTGGAAGGTGGCGGCGACCACGCAGGTCTCACCGAGCCGCATGGCCTGGCGCTCCAGGTGCTTGCTCAGTTCGATGAGCAGCGCCTTCGGTGCGGTGCGCAGCTTCGTCCCGTCCGGCAGGCAGCTGAACGGGGAGGTCTCCGCGTTGCCGGCCGCGCCGCTCGTGCCGGGCAGCTCCAGCCGGCCGACCGCCCGGTCCGGCACCGCGGTGGCGCCCGGCCGGCCGAAGTGCCAGCCCTGCCCGAGGCTGGCGCCCAGCGCGCACGCCATCGCCAGGTGGGCCTCGTCCTCGATCCCCTCGGCCAGGATGAGCGCCCCGGTGCGCTCGGCGTAGCCGTTGACCGCGTTCATGATCTCGGCGACCGCTGGGCCGGGCCGCTGCTGGACCAGGCGCAGGTCGAGCTTGACCACGTCGGGACGCAGCAGCGGCATGAAGGCCAGGGACATCGACTCGGCCCCGACGTCGTCCAGGGCGATGCCCCAGCCCACCTCACGGACCCGTTCCACGGCGCGCAGCAGGTCCGCCGGGCGGGTGGCCAGCGCCCGCTCGGTGATCTCCACGACGACCCGCAACCCCGCCGGGGCGGTGGTGGCGATGGCCAGCAGCTCCTCCAGCGGCGCAGACTCCAGAACCTGCGGCTCGACGTTGACGAACACCGTCAGCGGCGGGCCGAGCTCCGCGGCGACCGCGCCGCGCAGCGCGGCGGACCGGCACAGTGCGTCCAGCTCGGCGAGCCGGCCGGCCGACCGGGCGGCGGCGAAGAGGGCGTCGGGGGTGTGCAGCGGTCCCTGGGGACCGCGGGCGAGCGCCTCGTAGGCGACGACGCGGCCGGAGTCCAGCTCGACGATGGGCTGGTACAGGCTGTGCACGCTGCCGGACGCGAGCACCGCGTCGATCGTCGCGACAGGGGCGTGGGTCGAGGTCACGAGCGGGGGATCGGCGCGGGCGGGCCCGAAGCCACCTGCTCTGGGTCGCGGTACCACCCCTGCGGGTGAGCCCCGGCCCGTCGGCCGGGCCCGCCGCCATGGCCGTGGCGCGCGACCCGGACGCGCCGAGCGGGTGCGTCCGGGCAGAATGGCCTCCCGTGTCTGGCGCCAACGACCCCTATGACCCCAAGCAGGTCGCCGCGCTGTCCGCGGAGGCCCTCGACGCGGCGGTGCAGGCAGCGATCGATGCCTTCGCCGCCGCCGGTGACCTGGAGGCGCTGGCCGCCGTCCGCCCCGCGCACCTGGGCGATCGCGCGCCGGTGCTGCTGGCCCGCCGCGAGCTCGGCGCGCTGCCCCCACACGCCCGCTCGGACGCCGGCAAGCGGGTCAACGCCGCCCGCGTCGCGGTCACCGAGGCCCACGCCGCCCGGCTGGCGGTGCTGGAGGCCGAGCGGGACGAGCGGGTCCTGCGCCAGGAGCGCGTCGACGTCACGCTGCCCTGGGACCGTGCCCTGCCCGGCGCCCGGCACCCGCTCACCACGCTGACCGACCGCATCTCCGACGTCTTCGTCGGGATGGGCTACGAGATCGCCGAGGGCCCGGAGCTCGAGGCCGAGTGGCTGAACTTCGACGCGCTGAACACCGGCCCGGACCACCCGGCGCGGTCGCTGGCCGACACCTTCTTCGTCGCGCCCGAGGACTCCGGCCTGGTGCTGCGCACGCACACCAGCCCGGTGCAGGCGCGCACGATGCTCGAGCGCCGGCCGCCGATCTACGTGGTGGCGCCCGGCCGGGTCTACCGCACCGACGAGCTGGACGCCACGCACACCCCGGTCTTCCACCAGGTCGAGGGCCTCGCCGTCGACCGCGGCCTGACCATGGCCCACCTGCGCGGCACCCTGGACCACCTGGCCCGCCAGCTGTTCGGCGCCGACGCGCTGACCCGGTGGCGGCCGCACTTCTTCCCCTTCACCGAGCCGTCGGCGGAGTTCGACGTCTGGTTCCCCGAGCACCGGGACGGGCCGCGCTGGGTGGAGTGGGGCGGCTGCGGGATGGTCAACCCCCGGGTCCTGGTCGCCTGCGGCATCGATCCCGAGGAGTACACCGGCTTCGCCTTCGGGATGGGCATCGAGCGGGCGCTGCAGTTCCGCTCCGGGGTCGGCGACATGCGCGACATCGTCGAGGGCGACGTCCGCTTCACGAGTGCGTTCGGAGTTGAGCAGTGAAGGTCCCCGTCAGCTGGCTGAGCGAGCACGTCGACATCCCCGCCGGGACGACGGTCGAGGAGCTGGACGAGGCGTTCGTCCGGCTCGGCTTCGAGGTCGAGGAGGTGCTCCGGCCACCGGTCACCACCGGCCCGCTCGTGGTCGGCCGGGTGCTGGAGATCGAGGAGCTCACCGGCTTCAAGAAGCCGATCCGGTACTGCCAGGTCGACGTGGGGGAGGAGGATCCCCGGGGCATCGTCTGCGGCGCCCGCAACTTCGCCGTCGGCGACCTGGTCGTCGCGGCGCTGCCCGGTGCGGTGCTGCCCGGGGACTTCGCCATCGCCGCCCGGACGACCTACGACCACGTCTCCGACGGGATGATCTGCTCGGTCCGCGAGCTGGGCATCGGGGAGGACCACGCCGGCATCCTGGTGCTCGGGCAGGAGGGCTTCACCCCCGGGACGCCGGCCGCCGGTGTCCTCGGTCTGGACGAGGTCGTCTTCGACCTCGAGGTGACCCCCGACCGCGGCTACGCGATGAGCCTGCGGGGCATCGCCCGCGACCTGGCGGGGGCGCTCGCCGTTGACTGGCGCGACCCGGCCGCCCTCACGCCGCCGGCGTGGTCCGGTGAGCCCGGTTGGGCCGTCGAGGTGGCCGACCCGGGCCGCTGCGACCGCTTCTCCATGGTGGCGATGGAGGGCCTGGACGCGACCGCGCCCAGCCCGTGGGAGCTGCGCCGGCGGCTGGCCCAGTGCGGCATCCGCAGCATCTCCCTCGCCGTCGACGTCACGAACTTCGTGATGCTCGAGCTCGGCCAGCCGATGCACGCCTTCGACCGCGACACCGTCACCGGGCCGATCACGGTGCGCCGGGCGGCCGACGGCGAGCGGCTGACCACGCTGGACGGCGTCGACCGGGCGCTCACCGGCGACGACCTGCTGATCGCCGACGAGTCCGGGCCGATCGGGCTGGCCGGGGTGATGGGCGGCGCCTCGACCGAGATCGGCTCGACCACCACCGCGGTGCTGCTGGAGGCCGCGCACTGGGAGCCGGCCGGCATCGGGCGCGGGGTGCGCCGGCACAAGCTGCCCAGCGAGGCGGCCAAGCGCTTCGAGCGGGGCACCGACCCCGACGTCACCGTCGTGGCGCTCGCCCGGGCCGCCGCGCTGCTGGCCCAGCACGGCGGCGCGCACGTCGTCGGTGCACCCGTCGACCTCGACGTGCGCGGCCCGCGCCCGGTGATCGCGCTGGACGCCGGCCGGCCCGGCCGGATCGCCGGCGTCGAGTACCCGCCGTCGCAGGTGGTGGAGGTGCTGCAGGCGATCGGTGCGACCGTCGACGGGGACGGCCAGCAGCTGCAGGTCACGCCGCCGTCCTGGCGCGGTGACCTCACCGACCCGGCCGACCTGGTCGAGGAGGTCGTCCGCTACCTGGGCTTCGACGAGATCCCCTCCGTGCTGCCGACCGCGCCGCCGGGGCGCGGGCTCACCGAGCGCCAGCGCCGCCGGCGCAGCATCGGCCGCGCCCTCGCCGACGCCGGCTACGTCGAGGCGCCGTCCTACCCGTTCGTGGGAGAGGCGCAGCTGGACGCCCTCGGCCTGCCCGCGGACGACGCCCGGCGGTCGCTGATCACGCTGCGCAACCCGCTGTCGGAGGAGGCCCCGGCGATGCGGACGACGCTGCTCCCCGGGCTGCTCGCCACCCTCGCCCGCAACCTGGCCCGCGGGCAGCGCGACGTCGCCGTCTTCGAGCACGGTGCGGTCTTCCCGGGCGGCCCGCGCACCCAGGCCCCGGTGCCCGGGGTCGACCGGCGCCCCGACGACGACGTCCTGGCGGCGCTGCTCGGCGCGGTCCCCGAGCAGCCCTGGCACGTGGGCGTGGTGCTGGCCGGGAACCTCGAACCCCGCGGATGGTGGGGGCCGGGCCGCCCGGGCACCTGGGCCGACGCCGTGCAGGCGGCGCGCACCGTGGCCGCCGCGGCCGGTGTCGAGCTGACCGTGCGGGCCGGTGAGCTGGCGCCCTGGCACCCGGGCCGCTGCGCGGAGCTGCTCGTCGGCGACGGCGCCGAGGCGACGGTCGTCGGCCACGCCGGCGAGCTGCACCCGCGGGTCTGCGCGGCGCTCGACCTCCCCGCGCGCACCTGCGCCATGGAGCTCGACGTCGACGCCCTGCCCGCCGCGCCGGTGGCCGTCGGGCCGCACGTCTCGACCTTCCCGCCGGTGCTGGTCGACCTGGCGCTGGTCGTCGCCGACGCCGTCCCGGCCGCCGACGTCGAGGCGGCACTGCGGGACGGGGCGGGTGAGCTGCTGGAGGTGCTGCGGCTCTTCGACGTCTACACCGGCGCCCCGGTGCCGGCCGGGTCGCGGTCGCTGGCGTACGCGCTGACGCTGCGCGCGCCGGACCGGACACTGACCGGCGAGGAGGCGAACGCGGCGCGCGACGCCGCGATCGCGCTGGCCGTGGAGCGGACCGGGGCGGTGCTCCGTGCGTGATCTGACGGGCACGGTCTCGCTGGTCACCGGGGCGTCGGCCGGCATCGGCCGGTACCTGGCGCAGGGGCTGGCCGAGCGCGGCGCGACCGTGGCCGGGCTGGCCCGCTCGGCCGACCGGCTGCACGGGGCGATGGCCGAGGTCGCCGACGCCACCGGGACCCGCACCCTGGCGGTGGCCGCCGACGTCACGGACCCCGACGCGGTGCAGGCCGCGGTCACCCAGGTGACCGCGGAGCTCGGGCCGGTCACCCTGCTGGTCAACAACGCCGGCCTCATCGACGCCGCCGAGGTGCCGCTGTGGGAGGCCGACCCCGACCAGTGGTGGCAGGTCGTGGAGAGCCAGGTGCGGGGGCCGTTCCTGGTCTCCCGCGCCGTCGTGCCCGGGATGATCGCCGCCGGCGGTGGCCGGGTGATCGGGCTGGCCAGCGGTCTGGGCACCCGGGGGAGCGACGTCTACAGCGCCTACTCGGCCGGCAAGACCGCGCAGATGCGGATCACCGAGGCGATCGACCTGGCCGGCGCGGCGCACGGGGTGCACGCGTTCGACCTGGCGCCGGGCGTGATCGACACCGAGATGACCCGGGCGATGCCGATGCACGCCGGGCGCACCGAGTGGACCCGCCCGGAGGACGTGGTGGCCCTGGCCCTGGCGATCGCCGCCGGTGAGCTGGACCAGTGGTCGGGGCGGTTCTTCCGGGCCGGCGCCGACGACCTCGACCTGCTGCGCGCCACCGCCCCCGAGGGCACCGCCCGCCAGCTGCGCCTGCGGCCGTACGGAGCCGACGACCCGGTCGGCTGAGCCACCGCGGTGGCCGAGGCGGTCAGCCGACCGCGGGGCCGAGACGGTCAGCGGTGGCCGCCGCGGTCAGCAGACCGCGGCGAAGAGCACGGCGGCGCCGGTGACCTCGAGCATCCGGCGGACCAGGGGGGAGGGCCGGCGGAGCTCGGGCAGCTCTCCCGCCCGGCGGGCCTGCTCGGTCTCCCGCACCAGCAGCCGCAACGCCCGGCCGTCCAGGAAGGTGGCCGCCGAGAGGTCGACGGCGCCCGCCCCGGGGGTACGCGGCCCGCCGGCGTCCCAGGCCTCGACCACCAGGCTGTCGACCTCCCCGCACAACCGGAGCACGGTCACGCCGTCCTCCTCGACCAGGTCGATCCCGCCGGACGGCTGCTGCTGGACCTCGTGCATGGCGGTGTTCCTCCCCTGCCCGGCGTCGTTCGCCGGGCACGGGGGACTCTGCACCGCCCTGCTGACAGAACGCCCTCAGCAGTCCGAGGACCGGCTGTGCGGCGACCGTCAGGAGGCCGGTTCCTCGACGACCCAGATCGTGTTGCCGTCGGGGTCGCGAACCGCGAACAGCAGCGGCGCGCCGGGCACCCGGGTCGGGGCCGGGTCGAGGTCGACGTCCCCGCGGGCGGCGAGCCGACGGTGCTCGGCGAGCACGTCGGTCGACTCGACCCCGACCGAGCCGCCGCCGGGGGAGCCGCCCATCGGCGGGTTCAGCGCCAGCCGGGCGGAGGAGCCGGGCGGGGCGACCTCCAGCCATCGGTCCGCGCCGTCCTCGCCGAAGCGCTCGTCGCCGCGGACCTCGAAGCCGAGCACGTCGGTGTAGAAGGCCCGGGCGGCGTCCTGGTCGCTGACGGAGAACATCGTCACGGCGAGCTGGGTCAGTGTGGTGGTCTGTGCTGGGTCTGCGTCATGCCCGTCAGACCCGTGGCGACCGCCGAACTCATCGATGGGCGGCCGGCCCCCGGGGAACAGTCAGTCCTCGATGAGGTCCCGGCCCTGCTCTCGCAGCAGTGCCAGGTGGTCCAGCATCCCCTGGAGCGCCTCCGGGTCGTGCCCTTGCCAGCTGTCCAGCTCGCTGACGACGCGCAGCGGGTGGCGGGTCCGGTAGGACCGGGTGGGGTTGCCCGGGAACCGCTTGTCGGTCACGTTCGGGTCGTCCTCGAACGGGCCCAGTGGCTCCACCACGTAGATGCGTCCCGGCTCCCCGCCGCCGGCGAGTGCAGCCGCCAGCTCCGCGCCCCAGGCGGCGGTGTCCACGAGCGCGGTGAAGTAGACGTGGTGGGACACCCGCCCCTCCTGGAAGTTCGAGCCGTGGCCGGGGACCAGCTCCACACCGGCCGCCAGGGCTGCCCTGGTCCCGTGGAAGAAGGGGCCCTGGACGTGCCCGCAGCTGTCGTAGGTCGCGGGGACGGGGAGGCTGCTCGCGTCCATGGCCGGATCTCCTCGGGATCGTCTCGGTCGGCTGCCGAGCTGCGGCACCAGCCGGACCACCCTGTCGCAGATCGGCCCGCCCGCGGGTGACGTCTCCTCTTCGGGACCTGGGACCCCCGCCCGTCCCGCGCGTCAGAACACGGTGGCCAGCGCCTTCGGGGCGATGTCCACGGTGACCCGCGTGTCGGCTTCGAGCTCCACCAGCTCACCGTCCAGCTGCAGCGGCATGGGCACCAGCGTGGTGAAGGCGTAGTGGGTCGCGCTCGGCTGCCGGCCCAGACCTCGGGTCGCGGCGCGCAGCGCGGTGCCCAGGACCCGCAGCTTGCCGGTCCGTCGCTGGGCGATCACCTCGAACCGGCCGTCGTCGGGCCGAGCGCCCTCGCTCAGCGTGGCCACCTTCGCCATCTGGGCGATGTTGGCGAAGAGCAGGCTGTCGATGGTGCGTTCCTCGCCGTCCTCCAGGCGGATCGGGAATGGCCGGAAGCGGGTGAAGCCGCGGAGCACCGAGAGCGCCTCCCGCCACGACCCCTTGCCGCCCTTCTCGATGTCGACCGCGATCACCGGGGTGAGCCCGGCGCCGATGTAGGAGTGGGCGTACCGCACCTCGGCGTCGCTGCCGCTGCCGAGCGTGAGCCGCAGCAGGTCGATCCGCTGGACGTCGCCGGCCACGATCGCGTCGGCCAGGTGGTGCTCGCGCGTCGTCCGGCGGTGGTCGTTGGCGTTGCCGGCCGCCCGCACCGCGCAGACGGCGTCCGGGTTGCCGGCCTGCATGACGCCGTCGACGACCTCGTTGTAACCGCCGTCCCCGCTGACCGAGACCAGCAGCGGCCTCCCCGTGGCGGCGGCCTCGCGGGCCAGCTCGCGGGCGTGACCGGCGCGCTGGGTCGGGCAGAGCTCCACGGGGACGGCGGGGAGCCGCGCGGCCAGCTCGGCATGCAGCTCCTCGGCCGACTCCGGTGCCGCGCCGGTGCTGTGCGGGTTGTAGATGACGACGATCCGGTCGAACGCGCTCACAGGTGGGGGCCTCCTCGGCATGGGTGGGCTCGACTGCCCGTTCGCTCCCTGCCCGGATACGCGGTCGGGCACGCACCGGCCCACCAGAGACTGCACAGTCATGCACGAGCAGGTATGGTCATGCACCGTGAACAGCGAACAGACGTGGACGGTCGGGGTCACCGGCGCCACCGGGTACGCCGGGGGTGAGGTGTGCCGGCTGCTGGCCGGGCACCCGCGCCTCCGGCTGACCGGGGTGCATGCCAACTCGAGCGCCGGCCGACGCCTGGGTGAGCTGCAGCCGCACCTGCTGCCCTACGCCGACCTGGAGGTCCAGGGCAGTGATGCGGCGGCCCTGGCCGGCTACGACGTCGTCGTGCTGGCCCTGCCGCACGGGGAGTCCGCGGCGATCGCCGCCCAGCTGCCCGCCGACACGCTGGTCATCGACTGCGGCGCCGACCACCGGCTCAACGACCCGGCCGCCTGGGCCCGCTGGTACGGCGGCGAGCACGCCGGCCACTGGCCCTACGGCCTGCCCGAGCTCCCCGGCCAGCGGGAGCAGCTGGCCGGTGCCCGGCGGATCGCCGTCCCCGGTTGCTACCCCACGTCGGTCACCCTGGCGATGGCCCCGGCGCTGGCCGCCGGGCTCGTGACGCCGGACGTCGTGGTGGTCGCGGCGAGCGGCACCTCCGGGGCGGGCAAGAGCGCGAAGACCCACCTGCTGGGCAGCGAGGTGATGGGCTCGGCCAGCGCCTACGGCGTCGGCGGGGTCCACCGGCACACCCCGGAGATGGTGCAGAACCTGGCGCAGGCCGCCGGGAAGCCGGTCCGGATCAGCTTCACCCCGACCCTGGTGCCGATGAGCCGGGGCATCCTGGCCACCTGCTCGGCCCCGCTGGCCGACGGCGTGGACGCCGCCCGGGCCCGGGCCGCGTACCAGGAGGCCTACGGCGACGAGCCGTTCGTGCACCTGCTGCCCGAGGGCCAGTGGCCCACCACGGCCGCGGTGCTCGGCGCGAACACGGTGCAGCTGCAGGTCGCGGTCGACCCGGACGCCGGCCGGCTGGTCGTGGTCGCCGCCGTCGACAACCTGACCAAGGGCACGGCCGGCGCCGCCCTCCAGTGCGCCAACCTGGCCCTCGGCCTCCCCGAGACCACGGGTCTCCCGACCGTCGGGGTCGCACCGTGAGCGTCACTGCCCCTCAGGGGTTCCGGGCGGCCGGCGTCGCCGCCGGCCTGAAGTCCAGCGGCGCGCCGGACGTCGCCCTGGTCGTCAACGACGGGCCGGACGACGCTGCGGCCGCCGTCTTCACCACCAACCGGTTCCCGGCAGCCCCCGTGCTGTGGAGCCGGCAGGCGCTCGTCGACCACCGGCTGCGCGCGGTCGTGCTCAACTCCGGCGGCGCCAACGCCTGCACGGGGCCCGAGGGCTTCGGCGACACCCACACCACCGCCGAGCACGTCGCGGCCGAACTGGGGCTCGGTGCCGTCGACGTCGCAGTGGCCTCCACCGGCCTGATCGGCGTGCGGCTGCCGATGGACACGCTCCTCGCCGGGGTCGGTGCCGCGGTCGCGGAGCTGTCCGCCGACGGCGGCCCGGACGCCGCCCGAGCGATCATGACCACCGACTCGGTGCCGAAGACGACGGTGCAGACCGGAGACGGCTGGACCATCGGCGGGATGGCGAAGGGCGCGGGCATGCTCGCCCCCTCGCTGGCCACGATGCTCGTCGTCCTCACCACCGACGCCGTGGTGCCGGCCGAGGTGCTCCAGCCGGCGCTGCGGGCGGCGACCAGCGTCAGCGTCGAGCGGGTCGACTCCGACGGCTGCCTGTCCACCAACGACACGGTGATCGTGCTGGCCAACGGCGCCAGCGGGGTCACGCCGAGCGCCGAGGAGTTCACCGCCGCCCTCACCGCGGCCGCCACCGACCTGGCGATGCAGCTGCTCGCCGACGCCGAGGGCTCGACCAAGGACATCGCGATCACCGTCCGCAACGCGGCCAGCGTCGCCGACGCGGTCACCGCCGGCCGGGCCTGCGCCCGGAACAACCTGCTCAAGACCGCGCTGTTCGGCAACGACCCCAACTGGGGCCGGGTGCTGGCCGCGATCGGCACCACCGACGCGGCGTTCGAGCCCGACCAGGTGGACGTGACGATCAACGGCGTCACGGTCTGCCGCGACGGCGCGATCGGCGACCCGCGCGAGGGCGTCGACCTGTCCGGCCGGGCCGTCACGATCGACGTCGACCTGCGGGCCGGCAGCGAGCAGGCCACGATCTGGACCAACGACCTGTCCCTCGCCTACGTCCACGAGAACTCGGCCTACTCGACATGACCAGCAACGACACCCCGCCCCAGGACCCGACCCCGCCCGACGTCGCCCCCGACCTCGCCACCCCGCCGGCCCGGCGTTCGGTGGGCACCCCGCGGGTCATGCGCACCCACGACCCCGAGGGCGATGCGCGCAAGGTCGCCGTCCTCACCGGTGCGCTGCCCTGGCTGCGGGAGTTCCACGGCCGGATCGTGGTGGTGAAGTACGGCGGGCACGCCATGGTCGACGAGCAGTGCCGACGCGCCTTCGCCGAGGACATGGTGTTCCTGCGGACCTGCGGGATCCTGCCGGTCGTCGTGCACGGCGGCGGCCCGCAGATCAACGGCATGCTCAGCCGGCTGGGCATCGAGAGCGAGTTCCGCGGCGGGCTGCGGGTCACCACCGAGGAGACGATCGACGTCGTCCGGATGGTGCTGACCGGTCAGGTGGGCCCCGAGGTGGTCGGCCTGATCAACTCCTACGGCCCGCTGGCCGTGGGGCTGTCCGGTGAGGACGGCGGCTTGTTCACCGCCGAGCGCACGCACGCGATCATCGCCGGCGAGCCGGTGGACGTCGGCCTGGTCGGGGACGTCGTCGCGGTCGACCCCGCCCCGGTCCACGCGCTGCTCGAGGCCGGGCACATCCCGGTCGTCGCCACCGTCGCACCGGACGCCTCCGGGCAGGTGCACAACGTCAACGCCGACACCGCGGCCGCGGCGCTGGCGGTCGCCCTGGGTGCGGTGAAGCTGGTCGTGCTCACCGACGTCGAGGGCCTCTACGCCAACTGGCCCGACCGCGACTCGCTGGTGCAGAAGATCGACGCGACCGAGCTGGCGGAGATCCTCCCGACCCTGGACGCCGGGATGATCCCGAAGATGGCCGCCTGCCTGCGGGCGGTCGAGGGCGGGGTGCGGCGGGCCACCGTCATCGACGGGCGCCTGCCGCACGCCCTGCTGCTGGAGACCTTCACCACCGAGGGCACCGGGACGATGGTCGTCCCGGCCGGCACCGACACCACATCACCGACACCGGAGGGAGTGACCGCACCATGACGCACACCGAGGAGCTGGCCACCCGCTGGTCGGCCGTGATGATGGGCAACTACAAGACCCCGCCGGTGGCGCTGGCCCGCGGCGCGGGCGCGACCGTCTGGGACGTCGACGGCCGGGAGTACACCGACCTGCTCGGCGGGATCGCCACCACGATCCTCGGGCACGCCCACCCGGCGGTCGTGCACGCGATCACCGCCCAGGCGCAGCTGCTCGGCCACGTGTCCAACCTGGCCATGCACGAGCCGGGGGTGCTGCTGGCCGAGCGGCTGCTGGAGCTCGCCGGCCGGCCGGGGCGGGTCTTCTTCTGCAACTCCGGGGCCGAGGCCAACGAGGCCGCGTTCAAGCTCAGCCGGCTGACCGGGCGGCCCGAGGTGGTCACCGCGATCGGCTCCTTCCACGGCCGCACCATGGGCTCCCTCGCGCTCACCGGGCAGCCGGCCAAGGCCGCCGCCTTCGCCCCGCTGCCCGGCGGCGTCCAGCACGTCCCGTACGGGGACGCCGACGCGCTGTCGGCCACCGTGGGGGAGCAGACCGCGATGGTGCTGCTGGAGCCGATGCTGGGGGAGGGCGGCGTGCTGCCGGCCCCGCCCGGCTACCTCGCCGCAGCCGCGGAGACCGCCCGCTCGGCGGGTGCCCTCTTCGCCGTCGACGAGGTGCAGACCGGCAGCGGGCGCACCGGGCAGTGGTTCGCCCACCAGGCCGACGGCCTGCAGCCCGACGTCGTCACCCTGGCCAAGGCCCTCGGCGGCGGCCTGCCGCTGGGCGCCACCCTGGCCTTCGGCGCAGCCGCGGACCTGATGACCGCGGGTTCGCACGGCTCCACGTTCGGCGGCAACCCGATCGTCGCGGCCGCCGCCCTGGCCGTGCTGGACACCATCCGGGACGAGGGGCTGCTGGAGCGCGCCAAGGAGATCGAGCACCGGGTCGCCGCCGGCGTCGACGCGCTGGGCCACGAGGGCATCAGCGGCGTCCGGGGGCGGGGCGCGCTGCTCGGCGTCGTCCTCACCGCGCCGGTCGCCGCCGCGGTCGAGACCCACCTGCGGGCGGCCGGGTTCCTCGTGAACGGGGTGGCCGCCGACGTCGTCCGGCTGGCGCCGCCGCTGGTCGTCACCGACGCCCAGCTCGACGCGTTCGTCGCCGCGCTCCCCGCCGCGCTGGACGCCGCCCTCCAGGAGGCGGACCTGTGACGGTCCGGCACCTCACTCGGGACGACGACCTGACGCCGGCGGAGCAGGCCGAGGTCCTGGCGCTGGCCGCGCAGCTCAAGGCGAGTCGGCACACCGCGGCCGCGCCCGCCCCGCTGCGTGCGGCCAACGGCACCGCGCGCACGGTCGCGGTGCTGTTCGACAAGCCCTCCACCCGTACCCGGGTCTCCTTCTCCGTCGGCGTCAGCGAGCTCGGCGGTCAGCCGCTGGTGATCGACGGCGGCGCCAGCCAGCTGGGGCGCGGGGAGTCGGTGGAGGACACCACCCGGGTGCTCGACCGGCAGGTGGCGGCGATCGTCTGGCGGACCTCGGGCCAGGAGCGGATGGACGCCATGGCGGCGGTCAGCCGGGTCCCGGTGGTCAACGCGCTCACCGACGCCTTCCACCCCTGCCAGGTCCTGGCCGACCTGCAGACCGTCCTCGAGCGTCGGCCGCAGCTGGCCGGGCTCACGCTCAGCTACCTCGGCGACGGCGCCAACAACATGGCGCACTCCTACCTGCTGGGTGGCGCGCTGGCCGGCATGCACGTGCGGATCGGCTCGCCGGAGGCCTTCCAGCCCGACCCGGCCGTGCTGACCCGGGCGGGGCAGATCGCGAAGGAGACCGGTGGGTCCGTGCAGTGGACCGCCGACCCGGCCGCCGCCGCCGACGGCGCTGACGTGCTGGTCACCGACACCTGGGTGTCGATGGGGCAGGAGTCCGAGCACGCCACCCGGATCGCGACCTTCGGGTCCTACGCCGTCGACGAGCCGGCGCTGGCCCGGGCCGCCGACGACGCCGTCGTCCTGCACTGCCTGCCGGCCTACCGCGGCAAGGAGATCGCGGCCTCGGTGATCGACGGGCCGCAGAGCGCCGTGTGGGACGAGGCGGAGAACCGGCTGCACGCGCAGAAGGCCCTGCTGCTGTGGTTGCTGGAGCGGTCGGGGTGACCACCGCGCTGACCCGCTCCGCCCGGCACGCCCGGATCGCCGAGCTGATCACCGCCGGCCCGGTGACCTCGCAGACCCAGCTCGCCCGCCTGCTGGCCGAGTCCGGGGTCGAGGTCACCCAGGCGACGCTGTCCCGCGACCTGGAGGAGCTCGGCGCGGTGAAGCTGCGCGGGTCCGACGGCGCGCCGGCCTCCTACGTGCTGCCGCCGGAGAACGCCCCGCTGCGTCCGGCGCAGTCCGCGCCGGCCCGGCTGACCCGGCTGCTGGCCGACCTGCTGACCAGCGCCGAGGGCAGCGCCAACCTCGCCGTCGTCCGCACGCCCCCGGGCGCTGCCCAGTTCCTCGCCTCCGCGCTGGACAAGGTCGGGCTCCCCGACGTGCTGGGCACGATCGCCGGGGACGACACTCTGATGGTCGTCTCGCGCGACCCCCACGGGGGCCCCGCGCTCGCGGACCGGCTGCGCGCGCTCGCCGAGCGCGCCCACCCGGTGCACGGGGACGACACCGACCTGCACGCCGACGTGGAAGTGAGCGCAGAGTGACCGAGGGCAACGCCGGGAGCCAGACCCGACTGTGGGGCGGCCGTTTCGGGGGCGGCCCGTCACCGGCGATGGCGGCGCTGTCGAAGTCGACCGACGTCGACTGGCGGCTGGCGCCCTACGACCTGGCCGGCTCGCGCGCGCACGCCCGGGTGCTGGAGCGGGCCGGGCTGCTGACCGTCGACGAGCTGGCCAGGATGATCGGCGCGCTCACCGAGCTGTCCGCCGAGGTCGGCGACGGCACGTTCGCCCCGATCGAGGCCGACGAGGACGTGCACGAGGCGCTCGAGCGGGGCCTGCTGGAGAAGCTCGGCCCGCTGGGCGGCAAGCTCCGCGCCGGCCGCAGCCGCAACGACCAGGTCGCCACCGACCTGCGGCTGTACCTGCGGCACAACGTGCGCCGGCTGGTCGGCGAGCTCGCCGCGCTGGAGAAGGCGCTGGTCGGGCTGGCCCTGCGCTACCGCGACGTCGCCGCCCCGGGGATGACCCACCTGCAGCACGCCCAGCCGGTGCTCATCGCCCACCAGCTGCTCGCGCACGCCCACTCGCTGGCCCGTGACGTCGACCGGCTGCTGGACTGGGACCGGCGGGCAGCGGTCAGCCCGCTGGGCTCCGGCGCGCTGGCCGGTTCCTCGCTGGCGCTGGACCCCGACGCCGTCGCCGCGGAGCTGGGCTTCGACCGGGCCGCCGACAACAGCATCGACGCGGTCAGCGACCGCGACTTCGCTGCTGAGTTCTGCTTCGTCGCGGCCCTGCTCGGCGTGCACCTGTCCCGGCTGGGGGAGGAGGTCGTGCTCTGGACGTCGACCGAGTTCGGCTGGGCCCGGCTGGACGACGCCTGGGCGACCGGGTCGTCGATCATGCCGCAGAAGAAGAACCCGGACATCGCCGAGCTGGCCCGGGGGAAGGCCGGCCGGTTCGTCGGCAACCTGACCGGGCTGCTGACCATGCTCAAGGGCCTTCCGCTCGCCTACGACCGTGACCTGCAGGAGGACAAGGAGCCGGTCTTCGACTCGGTCGAGCAGCTGCTCCTGCTGCTGCCCGCGGTCACCGGGATGGTCGCCACCCTGACCCTGCGCCCGGAGGTGATCGAGGCCGCCGCCCCCCAGGGGTTCGCGCTGGCCACCGACGTCGCCGAGTGGCTGGTGTCCAACGGCGTCCCGTTCCGGTCCGCACACGAGATCAGCGGTTCGATGGTCGCCTTCTGCGAGGAGGCCGGTCTCGAGCTCGACGAGCTGGACGACGACCAGCTCGCCGGCATCGACGAACGGCTCACCCCGGAGGTGCGGTCGGTGCTGACCGTCCCCGGTGCCCTGGCGGCCCGGCAGGCCCGCGGCGGGACGGCGCCGGAGCGGGTCGCCGAGCAGCTCCGGTCGCTCTCCGAGCTCGCTCGTGAGCACACCGAGTGGGCGTCGTGGTCACCGGTGGCCGGGGCCCTCTAGCCCGCGTGGCCACCGACCTCCCGCCGTCCGACCGGCCCGGACCTGGTCCGCTCCTCACCGAGGAGGACCTGCTCGGGCCGGTCGACGAGGTCGCCCGGTCGCTGCTGGGGTGCTGGGTGGTGACCGACCGGCCCGACGGGCGGGTCGCGCTGCGGCTCACCGAGGTGGAGGCGTACTCGGGGCAGGGGGAGGACCCGGCCTCGCACGCCCATCGGGGCCCGACCCCGCGGGCGGAGATCATGTTCGGCCCGCCTGGCCGGCTGTACGTCTACTTCAGCTACGGGGTGCACTGGTGCGCCAACGTCGTCGTCGGCCCCGCCGGTCGCGGCTCAGCGGTCCTGATGCGTGCCGGTGAGGTGGTGCTGGGGGAGTCGCTGGCCCACTCCCGTAGGCCGGCCGCACGGGTCGCGCGGGACCTGGCCCGCGGCCCGGCCCGGCTCACCCAGGCGCTGGACATCGGCCCCGACGACCGGGGGACCGACCTGCTCGACCCCGCCTCGCCCGTTCGGCTGCACGCCGGGGGAGCGCCCGCCGGTGTCTCGGCCGGCCCGCGGGTCGGGATCAGCGTGGCCACCGAGCTCCCCTGGCGCTTCTGGGAGACCGACGCCCCATCGGTGAGCGTCTTCCGGGCGGGCGGGAAGCCGCGGCGCCGGGCTGCCAGGCAAGATGGGCGATCGTGACCTCAGCACCTTCTGTGATCGACGAGCTGCACCGCCGCGGGCTGATCGCCCAGAGCACCGACGAGGAGGCTCTGCGCGCCCATCTCGCGGAGGGGCCGGTCACGTACTACTGCGGCTTCGACCCCACCGCGGCGAGCCTGCACGTCGGTCACCTGATCCAGTTCATGGTGCTGCGGGCCCTGCAGCGGGCCGGGCACCAGCCGATCGTCCTGGTCGGTGGCGCCACCGGGCTGATCGGTGACCCCCGGCCGTCGTCGGAGCGCCAGCTGAACGACCCCGCGCAGGTGGCCACCTGGGTGGACGGGATCCGTCGCCGGGTGGGGCCGTTCCTCGACCTGCCGGCAGCCGACCAGGGGCTGCGGGAGCCGATCTACGTCGACAACCTGGACTGGACGTCGCCGCTGTCGGCGATCGACTTCCTGCGCGACCTGGGCAAGCACTTCCGGGTCAACCGGATGCTGGCCAAGGAGGCCGTCTCGGCTCGGCTGAACTCCGACGCGGGCATCAGCTACACCGAGTTCAGCTATCAGATCCTGCAGGCCAACGACTTCCGCGAGTTGTTCCGGCGGCACGGCTGCACGCTGCAGAGCGGTGGCTCGGACCAGTGGGGGAACATCACCGCCGGCACGGACCTGGTGCGGCGGACGGAGGGGGCGTCGGCGCACGCCCTGGCCACCCCGCTGATCACCACGGCCGACGGCAAGAAGATCGGCAAGACCGAGGGCGCCACCATCTGGCTGGACCCGGAGCACACCAGCCCGTACGCGTTCTTCCAGTACTGGCTCAACATCGACGACGTCGACGCCCGGGCCTGGCTGCCGCTGTTCTCCGAGCGCCCGGTCGACGAGGTGGCGGCGCTGATCGCGGAGTCCGAGGAGCGTCCGGCGTCCCGGGCACCGCAACGCGCGCTGGCCGAGGAGCTCACCCGGCTCGTGCACGGCCCTGCGGAACTGGCCCAGGCGGAGGCCGCAGGCCGGGCCCTGTTCGGCCGGGCCGAGCTCACCGAGCTGGACCCGCAGACGCTGACCGCAGCCCTGACCGAGGCGGGCGCGGTCGAGATCCAGGACCCTGCGCTGTCGGTCGCTGCCCTGTTCCAGCGGGCGGGGCTGGCGTCGTCCCTGACCGATGCGCGGCGCACGGTCAAGGAGGGAGGCGCCTACGTCAACAACGTCCGGGTCACCGACGCCGACGCCGCACCCGCCGCCGGGGACTGGTTGACCGGGGGGTGGCTCGTGCTGCGGAAGGGCAAGCGGCTGGTGGCCGGCGTGCACTGCCCCGGGGCCGGTCCGGCCGTTTGAGCTGGGCGATCCCCGGCCTGGCGGAGCGGGCGTCCGTGGCGTGTGAACGCCAGGTGACGGCCACGTCTCGGGCAGGTGGCGCGCGTCACCCGACCCGGGTTTGACACCTCCCGCAGAGCCACGTAACTTTCTCTCTGCGCCGGGAACGACCGCGAGGCCGGGACCGGGCGCCGAGCAGGACAACACAAGCCGGAGACGACGACCTGAGAGGGTCTGGTTCGCCGCGCGTCCGCTCCTTGAGAACTCAACAGCGTGCCGAAAGTCAGTGCCAAGTATCAATACCCCCATTCGGCGTCCTTCGGGGTGTCGTTGGGATTCCTTTGGTTGATTGAACGAGAGTGCCAACTCTCGGTCTCAGC
>NZ_JAPVBQ010000010.1 GCF_026968045.1 Modestobacter sp. VKM Ac-2977
TTCAACGGCAAGGCGCTGCTGGACGGCAGCTACTCGGGCACCTTCCAGGTCGGGGCCAACAAGGGCGAGACCATCTCGGTCTCCGTCGGCAACAGCATGTCGTCCTCCGGGCTGAACGTGGACGGCGTCAGCGTCACCGCCGGTACCGCCACGACCGCCACGACGGTCAACGCCATCCAGGGCACCGCCGGCTCGGTCACCCTCGACGCGGTCCCGGCCACCGTCGACGAGTTCAAGGCCCTCAACGGCACGATCACCTTCGGCAGCAAGAGCCTGGACCTGGCCAACGTGTCCTGGAAGACCGCTGCCGGTGCCGACGTCAGCACCGTCGCCGAGGCGGAGGCAGCACTCACCGCCGCCGTCTCGAACACCTTCGGCACCGCCGTCACGGTGAACACCACCACCATGGCGTTCACCACCGGTGCTGCCCCGTCGGCCACCGCCACCCCGGACGAGGTCGCCGCCGGCAGCATCAAGTGGTCGGAGTCCAC
>NZ_JAPVBQ010000011.1 GCF_026968045.1 Modestobacter sp. VKM Ac-2977
TCACCCGCACGCAGATCCTGACCCAGGCCGGCACCGCGATGCTGGCCCAGGCCAACCAGGCTCCGCAGGGCATCCTGCGCCTGCTGGGCTGATCCACCGGCACCACCTGAGCACCATCCGGTGAGGGGGGAGGCCCCGGCCTCCCCCCTCGCTGCTGCCCCGGCTCCGTCCGCCGGGCCGGCACAGCCGCGCCGACGCTCCACTCAGCTCCCGAAGACAATCCGGGTTTCAGGTCAACACCAGCCCGGTGCCCGCCGATCCTGGCACTGCAACACCCCGCAGCACGGATGCAGCGGATTCCCTGAAACCCACTTCCACGGAGGAACACCATGGGTCTGAGCGTCAACAACAACATCGCGGCGATGAACTCGTACCGCAACCTGTCGGTCACCGACAGCCAGATGAGCAAGTCGCTGGAGAAGCTCTCCTCCGGCTTCCGC
>NZ_JAPVBQ010000012.1 GCF_026968045.1 Modestobacter sp. VKM Ac-2977
AGTTATGTCCGGCGGCGTCCTACTCTCCCACCCGGTCCCCCGGGCAGTACCATCGGCGCTGAAAGGCTTAGCTTCCGGGTTCGGAATGAGACCGGGCGTTTCCCTTTCGCCATGACCGCCGTAACACTGTGAAGATGTACCCCTCCCAACACGACCCCGGTCACCCGGGACGGTGTCCTTGGAGGAGCGGAACACGAGGGTTCCGTACCTTCAGAGCTGCACAGTGGACGCGACATTGTCTTGCAATAAAGGGCTGGATGAGTATGTGGTCAAGCCCTCGGCCTATTAGTACCGGTCAGCTCCACGACTTGCGCCGCTTCCACTTCC
>NZ_JAPVBQ010000013.1 GCF_026968045.1 Modestobacter sp. VKM Ac-2977
TCAGGACCCAACAGCGTGCCTACGACCAGACCCACCCCACCACCCCGCTCCACACCCTCACCCACTTCCGAAGAAGCGGGATCACCGGGTCGTACTAGGGGCAGCAACAGCTACCTGGCCGAACTGGTCAGCGTTCCACCCTCGAGCTCCGTCACGAACACCCGAGCACCCCCGATGTTGAGGGCACTTCACGATCCGCGCACGGCTCTGGACCACCACACGAGTGTGGCGGCCAGTGCTCCTTAGAAAGGAGGTGATCCAGCCGCACCTT
>NZ_JAPVBQ010000014.1 GCF_026968045.1 Modestobacter sp. VKM Ac-2977
GCGGCGAACTCGTTCCTGGCCACGAAGATCTCCTTCATCAACGCGATGGCCGAGCTGTGCGAGGCCACCGGCGCCGACGTGAAGCAGCTGGCCGACGCGATCGGGCACGACGACCGGATCGGCCGCAAGTTCCTCAACGCCGGCCTCGGTTTCGGTGGTGGCTGTCTGCCCAAGGACATCCGGGCGTTCATGGCCCGCGCCGGGGAGCTCGGCGCGGACCAGGCGCTGACGTTCCTGCG
>NZ_JAPVBQ010000015.1 GCF_026968045.1 Modestobacter sp. VKM Ac-2977
GAGATGGTCTCGCCCTTGTTGGCCCCGACCTGGAAGGTGCCCGAGTAGCTGCCGTCCAGCAGCGCCTTGCCGTTGAACTTGGTGGTGTCGGCGATGCGGTTGAGCTCGGACTTCAGCTGGCCGATCTCGGACTGGATGTTCTTCTTGGCGTCGTTGTTCAGCCCACCGTCGTTGGAGGCCTGCACCGACAGGTCGCGCATGCGCTGGAGGATCTTGTGCGTCTCGGTGAGCGCACC
>NZ_JAPVBQ010000016.1 GCF_026968045.1 Modestobacter sp. VKM Ac-2977
AGGATCTTGTGCGTCTCGGTGAGCGCACCTTCAGCGGTCTGCACGACCGAGATGCCGTCCTGGGTGTTGCGGACGGCCATCTTGAGGCCGCCGATCTGCGAGCGGAGGCCCTCGGAGATGGCCAGGCCCGCTGCGTCGTCGGCGGCGCGGTTGATGCGGAAGCCGGAGGAGAGCTTCTCCAGCGACTTGCTCATCTGGCTGTCGGTGAC
>NZ_JAPVBQ010000002.1:0-556 GCF_026968045.1 Modestobacter sp. VKM Ac-2977
CGGAAGCTAAGCCTTTCAGCGCCGATGGTACTGCCCGGGGGACCGGGTGGGAGAGTAGGACGCCGCCGGACATAACTTCACGAAACGGGGGTCGGAGCATTGCGCTCCGGCCCCCGTTTTGTGCGTTTGTCCGCTTTCGTCGACCGACCGGACGCAACCGCTTCAGCGGTGCGTCGGGTGGATGCGATGCCGTACAGGTGCCCCCACCGGGCGTGCGCCGTTCACCAGTGAGGTACGTAGAACACCATGACTTCTCCGCGACGGGGGCCCTCAGGCTCCGACCGTGGCCGCAGCGCCGGCGGCGCCGGTCGACCGCAGCGCCCCGCGGGGCACCGCGGCTCCCGGCCCACCGAGGGCAATCGGGGAGCCCGGCCCGCAGACGGCAGCCGTGGAGCTGCAGGTGGCGGACGGTCGTCACGTGACGACCGCCCGAGCCCATCAGGTGGTCCCGGAGGGGAGTGGCGCGACCGTCGTCCGGCCGGCGAACGGTCGTCGGGTGGTCGCTCGGGTGGCGGGCGCCCGCAGGGCCAGGGTCGTCCGCAGGGTGGTGGTCGTC
>NZ_JAPVBQ010000002.1:656-50832 GCF_026968045.1 Modestobacter sp. VKM Ac-2977
CGCAGGGTGATCGTCCGGCGTGGCAGGACCGTCGTCCCAGTGGTGACCGTCCGCAGGGTGGTGGGCGTCCGCAGGGTGATCGTCCGGCGTGGCAGGACCGTCGTCCCAGTGGTGACCGTCCGCAGGGTGGTGGGCGTCCGCAGGGTCAGGGCCGTCCGCAGGGTGACCGGCCCGCGTGGCAGGACCGCCGCCCCAGTGGCGATCGTCCGCAGGGTGGTGGGCGTCCGCAGGGTGACCGGCCCGCGTGGCAGGACCGCCGCCCCAGTGGTGACCGTCCGCAGGGTGGTGGGCGTCCGCAGGGTCAGGGCCGTCCGCAGGGTGACCGGCCCGCGTGGCAGGACCGCCGCCCCAGTGGCGATCGTCCGCAGGGTGGTGGGCGTCCGCAGGGTGACCGGCCCGCGTGGCAGGACCGCCGCCCCAGTGGTGACCGTCCGCAGGGTGGTGGGCGTCCGCAGGGTCAGGGCCGTCCGCAGGGTGATCGGCCCGCGTGGCAGGACCGCCGCCCCAGTGGTGACCGCCCGCAGGGTCAAGGGCGTCCGCAGGGTGACCGGCCCGCGTGGCAGGACCGCAGCCCCAGTGGCGACCGTCCGCAGGGTGGTGGGCGTCCGCAGGGTGACCGGCCCGCGTGGCAGGACCGCCGCCCCAGTGGTGACCGTCCGCAGGGTGGTGGGCGTCCGCAGGGTGACCGGCCCGCGTGGCAGGACCGCCGCGCGGCCGGAGACCGTCCGCAGGGTGCCGGTCGTCCGCAGGGTGACCGCCCGGCGTGGCAGGACCGCCGCCCCAGCGGTGACCAACCGCAGGGTTCTGGTCGTCCGCAGGGTGATCGTCCGGCGTGGCAGGACCGTCGCCCCGAGGGGGACGCGGCCGTGCGTCGGGCTCCGGGCCCTGCGCTGCCGGAGTGGGTGGACCCGCGGGACCTCGACCAGTCGGTCCGGTCGGCACTGCGCGGCCTGGACTCCCGCAACGCCGACACCGTGGCTCGGCACCTCGTGGCCGCCGGGGGACTGCTCGACGACGAGCCGGAGTTGGCGCTCGAGCACGCCCGCGCAGCTCGGGACCGCGCGTCCCGCATCGCTGCCGTCCGCGAGGCCGTCGGCGTCGCGGCCTACCACGCAGGCGACTACGCCGAGGCCGCCCGCGAGCTGCGGGCCTACGCCCGGATGAGCGGTGACGACAGCTACCGCGCCGTGCTGGCGGACTGTGAGCGCGCCCTGGAACGGCCGGAGAACGCGTTGCGGCTGGTCCAGGAGGCGCTGGCCACCCAGCCCGGTGACGAGGAGCTCGTGGAACTGCGGCTCGTCGAGGCCGGGGCACGACAGGACCTGGGCGAGACGGCAGCCGCCGCGCTGGTGCTCGAGGCTGCCCTCGGCGGACGTCCGACCCCCGCGACGCTGGGGAACCCGGACCTCGGCCAGCTCCGGCTCGCCACCGCGTACGCCGAGCTGCTCGACGCCCGTGGCGAGGAGGAACTGGCCGGTGAGTGGTTCGCCGCCATCGCCGCGGCCGACCCAGACGACCTCACCGGCGTGGCGGCCCTCTTCGCGGACGAGGACGAGGAGGAGGCGGACGCGGACTTGGACGAGGACGCGGACGAGGACGCGGACGAGGACGCCGACGAGACGGTGGCCACCGACGGCCTGGCTGTCGACGTCGCGATCGCCGACGAAGGGGGCGACGACGACGAGCCCGTTGCCGAGGACGCTTCGGCGGAGGTCGCCGACGCAGATCGCCCGGGTGTCGGCACCGCCGAGATCGGCGGGGTCGAGTTCGCCGATGCCGACTTCGGGGACGTCTCGGCCGATGACATCGAGGCCGAGGTGGCCGAGCTCCTCGGCGAGACGCCGCCCCCCGTCGAGCGTGACCACACGCGCCTGTTCCAGGAGGCGCCCGGGCACGACGTCCCGGAGCAGGAGTCACCGACGGACTGAGCTCCGTCGTCCACACCGGCCAGGTGCGTCCACAGACCGTGGGCACACCTGGCCGGTGTGCTGTCCGGGCAGCGAGGCTCGCGGCATGAGCCTTGCTGTCATCGACCGGAACGACGTCGTCCTGCGCGGCCGGCTGTCCGCCCCACCCGAGCTGCGCCCGTTGCCCAGTGGCGACACCCTGCTGGTCTTCAAGCTCGTCGTCCGCCGGGAGAGCCCCCGACCCCGGGGGCCGAAGTCCGACGTGATCACCTGCGTCAGCCTGTTGCCGGCGCTCCAGCGCTACGCGGCTGCCTGGACCCCGGACGACGTCGTGGAGGTGGAGGGGTCGCTGCAGCGCCGGTTCTGGCGGACCCCGACCGGCACGGCGGTCGCCTACGAGGTCACCTGCCGGCGCGGCCGCAAGGTCTCCCGGGGAGCGCCCCGGGCGTCGGCCGAACCGGCGTGAGCGGCCCCGGATCGACGATCCGGGGCCGTCCGCCGGTCAGTGCACGTGCGGACGCAGCACCAGACCGGTGCGGGGCTTGGGCACGAAGAGGGTCGACTTGCGCGGCATCCGCGCCCCCGCCCGGGCGACCGCCGCCACATCGGCCGGCGACGGGGAACGCAGCAGCAGGGCCACGCCGGCCCGGTCCGCAGCCAGCCGCAGCGCCTCCTCGACGTCGTGGGCGACCAGCACCGAGGAGGGGTCGTCCGGGCGCCCCCACAGACCGGTCAGCAGCGCGGCGTGGGCGAGGACGACGTCCAGCCGCCGCCAGGCCGTGGGCGCCTCGGCCGGCACGGCCGCCTGCATCGCCGGCGACGGCTCGGACAATTCGGCGACCCGACTGCCGTCGGTGAGCAGGAAGGTCCCGTCCGCTCCGGTCTCCAGCCAGTCCGCGATCACCGGCCGGACGGCGCCGCCGGACTGCGCCAGGTCGCGGACCGCGAACCCGGCAGCTGCCGACTCCACCGCGGTCGACATCGACAGGTCGGGCACCACGCGGTGGATCGCCCGGACCCGGAGCCCGCCGGCCCCCATCGGCGTGACCAGCGCAAGCACGCTGCCCTGGCCGGCCCGGCCCCGCTGGTGGTCGCGGGCGGCTGCGAACCGGTGGTGCCCGTCGGCGATCACCGCCGCCGTCCCGGCCAGGGCGTGGGTCAGCCGGTCCAGCACCGCGGGGTCGGTGACCCGCCACAGCCGATGGACCACCCCGTCGGGGTCGGCGACCTCCAGGGTGGGCGGGACGTCCCCGGTCTGCCGGGTGAGAGCCGCCACCTCGGGGTCGGGGTCGTGCGCGAGGACGATGGGCTCCAGATCGGTGTCCGTCGCGGCCAGCAGGGCGGCGCGTCCGGCGACGGCCGGGGGGAAGGTGTCCTCGTGCGGGAGCACGGCCACCGAACCGGCGGCCGGCAGCGTCACCGCCCCCAGCCAACCGACGGTGGGAACGGCTCCCGGCGCGGCCATCTCGTACCGCCACAGCGCCGGCGCCTCGTCGTGGACCAGCACGTCCTCGGCCAGCCAGGTGCGCAGCGTCTCCCCGGCGACGGCGGCAGACCGCTGGTCGCGCTCGGCGCGGGTCGTCTCCTGCCCCGGCAACGGCTCGACGCCGGGCAGGATCAGGCGGACGATGTTGTGCGGATCGGCGGCGGCCAGACGGTCCCGCCCCGCCGGGTTCACCAGGTCGTAGGCCGGTGAGCTCACCCGTGCCAGGCGGTCACCGTCGTGCTGGCGGTAGGTCAGGGCACGGAACGGCCGGACGTCGAGGCCCGTCACGTCAGCGGGCGGGGCGTCCGCCGACGTCGAGGGCGGGGGGTCGTCGAGGGCACGGAGTCGATCGTAGGAGTGCCCCCGCCGGGGGCCGGGAGCGGTGCCTGCCGGCACCGGCGGCGCGTGGAGCACCCGGGAGGGTGCGGGGGAGGAGTTGCGGTGGCGGACCCGGGACAGCCGGACGGCGGCGTCTACGACTGGTACCAGCGGGGGCTCGACCTGCTGGGCGACGGCAACCCCGATGCTGCCGCGACCCTGCTCGACCGCGCACTGGCCGCCGAACCCGGTTCGCGCAGCGTGCGGGAGGCCCTGGCCCGGGCCCAGTACGACGCCGGCCGGTACCGCGAGGCGATCGAGTCCTTCGGCGCGCTGATCGCGGTCGACCCCGCCGACGACTACGCCCAGTTCGGGCTCGGGCTGGCCGCCAGCCGGGCCGGGGAGCTCGAGCTCGCCGCCGAGCACCTCGCCCTGGCCGTGGCGATGCGTCCCGACCAGGGCCACTACGCCCGGGCGTTGCGCGGCGTCCGGGCCCGGCGGGGGGCTGGCGACGGAGCTGCCCTGAGACCGGCCCGCACGCCCCTGCGACAGGATGACGACGTGAGCTCCGACGCTGGGTCCAGCCCTCGCCCGACCGACGCCCGTCCGCCGCTGGCCGCCGGCACCGACACACCGCCCACCCGCGCCTACGACGTGGCCCTGCTCGACCTCGACGGCGTGGTCTACGTCGGCCCTGCTGCCGTGCCCGGGGTCCCCGCGGCCCTGCAGACCGCCCGGGACGAGGGCATGCGGCTGGGCTTCGTCACCAACAACGCCGCGCGGACGCCGGAGCAGGTGGCCGCGCACCTGACCGAGCTCGGCATCCCGGCCTCATCCGACGACGTCATCACCAGCTCGCAGGCCGCCGCCTCGGTCGTGGCCGGGCTGGTCGGGCCGGGCGCGCGGGTCCTGCCGGTCGGTGGCCCCGGGGTCGCAGCCGCCCTGTCGGCGGCGGGTCTGACGGTGGTCGACCGGGCCGAGGATGAGCCGGCCGCCGTCGTCCAGGGCTACGGCCCGCAGGTGGGCTGGGCGCAGCTGGCCGAGGCGGTGGTGGCCGTGCGGGCCGGCGCCCGGCACGTCGCCACGAACACCGACGCGACGATCCCCTCGCCCCGCGGCGTGCTGCCCGGCAACGGTGCGCTGGTCGGCGTGGTCAGCACGGTCACCGGGCAGCAGCCGCTGGTCACCGGCAAGCCCGACCCGGCCATGCACGCCGAGTGCGTCCGCCGGACCGGCGCCCACCGGCCGCTGGTGGTCGGCGACCGGCTCGACACCGACATCGAGGGCGCCCGCCGGGCCGACGCGGCCAGCCTGCTGGTGTTCTCCGGGGTGGCCACCCCGGCCGATCTGCTGGCCGCAGGCCCGGTGCACCGGCCGGACCTGCTCTCCGCCGACGCGGCCGGGCTGCTGGTCGCGCACCCGGCAGTGACCCCGGTCGAGGCCGAGGGGACCTGGCGGTGTGGCGGCTGGGAGGCCGCCGCCGACGGGGAGCAGATGACGTTGCGCGCGGTCGGGCCGGAGCGGGAGGGGGCCGACGGGCTGGACGGGTTGCGCGCGCTCGCCGTCGCGCACTGGTCGCGGCATCCCGCGGAGGGACGGCCGGCGGTGCTGCGGGCCGGGGACGACGCGGCTGCCGAGGTGCTGGCCGGCTGGGCCCTGACCGCCGGGTGACGGTCCGGGCCGGCGGGTCAGAGGAGCGACCGCAGCCGCAGCATGTCGCGGAGGCCCGCTTCGAGCTTGATCCGGCCCGACGCCCACGCGGGCGCGAAGGACAGCTGCCCCGACGTCAGGGCCAGCAGGTCGTCGCTGGTCATCGTCAGCCGGATGTCGGCCTTGGGCACCGCCGGCCCGTCCGGCAGTGCGGTCATGTCGTGCACCGAGCCGCGGGCCAGCCGGCCGGCGACCACCTGGTCGAGGTCGGTCAGCCGGCAGGAGACGCTGCGGTCCAGGTCCCGTGCCGCCTCCTTGGCGGCCAGCTTGCCGACGAAGTCGTCCAGGGCGGTCATGCACTCGTCCAGCGTCGCCACGTCGTGGTGCCTCCTCCAGCCGGTGACCGGGCTCGTCCCGGCCGGGCGGTCGCAGCGGGACGCTACCGGCGGGGAGGACGACCCGGCGCGGGCGGTCCGGCGTGCAGCCCGGTGCCGTCGCCGGGGGCGGGTCCACCGGCTCCTCCGGTGCACCGTCGCCGGTCGGTGGCGGCCGGTAGCCTGCCAGGTGGTCGCCGGGTCCCTGGTGACGGGCGAGCCGGCAGCTGCCGGCGCGCCGGCGTTGACCGCGTGTGGAGGAGGAGCCCGTGAGCGTGCCCGGCCAGCCCCGCCCGGTCCCGCACCCCCCAGGCGGCGCCCGGCCCGCTCCGGCGGGCACCGACGCAGCGGCCACGCAGGAGTCCACGGCGCGTCCCGCGGCGTCCCCGTTCGCCGACCTGGCCGGTCGGCCGGTGGCCGAGCACGTCGCGGTGTTCGAGGCCGAGCACGAGCGGCTGCAGCGCGAACTGTCCACCATCGACCAGCTCTGATGGCCCGCCGCAGCCGGCTCGACGCCGAGCTCGTGCGCCGCGGGCTGGCCCGCTCCCGAGAGGACGCCGTCGCGCTCATCGCCGAGGGCCGGGTCACCGTCGGTGGGCAGGCCGCCACCAAGCCGGCCACCGGCGTGGAGGCGGGCACGCCCGTCGTCGTCCGCACCGACCCGGACCAGCCCCGGTGGGTCTCCCGCGGGGCGCACAAGCTGATCGGCGCCCTGGACGCGTTCGAAGTGCCCGTCGAGGGCCGGCGGGCGCTGGACGCCGGCGCCTCCACCGGCGGCTTCACCGAGGTGCTGCTGCGCCGTGGCGCCCGGGAGGTCGTCGCCGTCGACGTCGGCTACGGCGAGCTCGCCTGGTCGCTGCGCACCGACGAGCGGGTCGCCGTGCACGAGCGGACCAACGTCCGCGAGCTGACCCCGGAGGCGATCGGCGGCACGACCGACCTGGTCGTGGCCGACCTGTCCTTCATCTCCCTGCGCCTGGTGCTGCCGGCCCTCACCGGCTGCGCCGGGCCCGACGCCGAGCTGCTGCCGATGGTGAAGCCGCAGTTCGAGGTCGGCCGGGACCGGCTCGGCTCGGGTGGGGTCGTCCGCGACCCGGCCCACCGCGCCGACGCCGTCGCCACCGTCGCGGCGGCCGCCGCGGAGCTCGGCTGGGGCACCGCCGGGGTGGTGGCCAGCCCGTTGCCCGGTCCGGCGGGCAACGTGGAGTTCTTCCTCTGGCTCCGCCGTGACGCACCCCCACCGGACCAGGCCGACATCGACCGAGCAGTTCAGGAAGGACCACAGTGACCGAGCCCCAGCCAGGCGCACCGGCGGGCGCCGCCGACGAGGACCGTCCGGCTCAACGGCGGGTGCTGCTGGCCGTGCACACCGGTCGCGCCGACATCGTCGGGCTCGCCCGCTCCGCCGCCGCCCGGCTCGCCGAGGCCGGCATCGTGGTCCGGCTGCTGGACGACGAGGCCGAGGCGATGGCCGTCCCCGGCGCGGAGGTCTGCCCCTTCGGCCCCGGAGCGGCGGAGGGCGTGGAGATCGTGCTGGTCTTCGGGGGCGACGGCACCTTCCTGCGGGCCGCCGAGATGGCGCGCAGCACCGATGCGGCGATCACCGGCGTCAACCTCGGCCGGGTGGGCTTCCTGGCCGAGACCGAGCCCGAGGCGGTCGAGGAGATGATCGCCGCAGTGCAGCGCTGCGAGTACGACGTGGAGGAGCGGCTCACCCTGGAGGCCACCGTGCTGGACGCCGAGGGCCGGCCGACCGGTGAGGGCACCTGGGCGCTCAACGAGGTCTCGGTGGAGAAGGTCGAGCGGGCCCGGGTGCTCGACGTCGTCCTGGAGGTCGACGGACACCCGCTGACCAGCTTCGGCTGCGACGGCATCCTGTGCGCCACGCCCACCGGGTCCACCGCCTACGCCTTCTCCGCAGGTGGCCCGGTCGTGTGGCCCGACGTCGAGGCACTGCTCCTGGTGCCGACCAACGCACACGCCCTGTTCGCCCGGCCACTGGTCACCTCACCGACCTCGGTGCTGACCATCGCCGTCCCGCCGGACGGCACCCGGGCCCGTGTGTCGGCCGACGGCCGCCGGGTCGTCGACGTGCCCGACGGTGGCCGGGTCGAGGTCCGGCGCTCCGAGCGGCCGGTCCGGATCGCCCGGATGAACCCGACCGCGTTCGGCGACCGACTGGTCGCCAAGTTCGGGCTGCCGGTCCGGGGCTTCCGGGACGCCCGCTCCCACGGGCCCGGCCACGAGGCGCCCGTCGGGCGCACCAACGTGCTGACCGGGGACGTCAACACCAGCGACGGCGTCCTGCGGACCGCGGAGGAGGTGGGCGGTGGCCACCCGGACGGCACGGCGTGAGCGGCCGGCTCCGCAGCCGGAGCCCGCGCAGGCGCCGAACGGTGCGCTGTCGGAGCTGCACATCCACGGTCTGGGCTCCATCGACGACGTCACCCTGGAGTTCGGCCGCGGCCTGACCGTGGTCACCGGGGAGACCGGTGCCGGCAAGACGATGGTGGTGACCGGCCTGAGCCTGCTCTTCGGCGGGCGGGCGGACCAGGGCCGGGTCCGCGCGGGGGTGCGGGCCGGCGTCGAGGGCCGGCTGGTGCTGCCGCCGGACTCCCCGGTGTGGGCCCGCGCCGCCGACGCCGGCGCGGAGCCCGACGAGGACGGCAGTCTCATCCTCGCCCGAACGTTCAGCGCCGAGGGGCGCTCCCGGGCCCACCTGGGCGGCCGCAGCGTGCCCGTCGGCGTGGTCGCCGAGCTGGCCGAGGACGTGCTCGCGGTGCACGGGCAGACCGACCAGCTGCGGCTGACCCGCCCCGCGGAGCAGCGGCGTGCCCTGGACCGGTACGCGGGCGCCGAGCACCTGGCGCGCGTCGAGGAGCACCGCGCCGCCCACGTGACCTGGCGCCGGCTGGCCGACGACCTGGACCGCCGCCGCGGCCAGGCCCGGGAGCTGGCCCAGGCCGCCGACGTGCTGCGGCACGGCCTGGAGGAGATCGCCGCGGTGGCGCCCGAGCCGGGCGAGGACGTCGACCTCGACACCCTGGCCAAGCGGCTGGGTGACGCCGATGCGCTGCGCTCGGTCGCCGACACCGCCCGGTTGGCGCTCGTCGGGGACGTCACCGGCGACCTCGGCGGGGACGGCGACCTCCCGCAGGACGCCACCAGCGCACTGGCCACGGCCGAGCGGGCGCTGGCCGGTTCCGACGACCCCACCCTGGTCCTGCTCGCCCAGGACCTCGCCGACGCGGTGGCCGTGGTCTCCGACGTCGGTGTGCAGCTGGCCAGCTACGTCGCCGACCTGGACGCCGACCCAGCCCGGCTGGCCGAGGTGCTCGACCGCCGGGCGGCGCTGACCGCGCTGGTCCGCAAGTACGCCGACGCGGGGGAGGGGCTGGCCGGGGTGCTGGCCTGGTCCGCCGACGCAGCCGACCGGTTGTCCCAGCTCGACGTCTCCGACGAGGCGCTGGCGACGCTGGAGACCGAACGGGACGCCGCCCGCACCGAACTGGCCGCGCTGTCCGCCCGGGTCACCGCCGGCCGTCAGGCCGCGGCGGACGGCTTCGCCGCCGAGGTGGGGACCGAGCTGGCCGGCCTGGCGATGAAGAACGCGCAGGTCTCCTTCCGGATCGACACCGACGTCGACCAGCCCGGACCGGACGGCGCCGACGAGGTCGTCCTGCTGCTGTCACCGCACCCGGGGGCACCGGCCCGCCCGGTGCACAAGGGCGCCTCCGGCGGTGAGCTCTCCCGGGTGATGCTGGCCATCGAGGTGGTCTTCGCCGGCGCCGACCCGGTGCCGGTGATGGTCTTCGACGAGGTCGACGCCGGGGTGGGCGGTCAGGCGGCCGGGGAGATCGGCCGGCGGCTGGCCCGGCTCGCCCGCGAGCACCAGGTCGTCGTGGTCACCCACCTGGCCCAGGTCGCCGCCTTCGCCGACACCCACCTGGTGGTGGACAAGTCGCCGGACACCGCCCTGGGCGTCACCGCCACCGACATCCGCGCGGTCCGGGACGAGGACCGGGTCCGGGAGCTCGCCCGGATGCTGTCCGGCCTGGCCGACAGCGACACCGGCCAGGCCCACGCCCGCGAGCTCCTCGCCGTCGCGGCCGAACGAGGCCGCTGACCCCGCCCCCCGGCCCCCTCGCAGGTCCCCGCCGCGAGCGCGCGAGCGGTGGGGTGGCGAGGGGGTCCTCTTTCAGGGGCGCTTGGCGTACCCGGCGAGGCCGAACTGCAGCAGTGCGAGCCCGCGGCGGCCGCGGGCTCGCAGCTCGGTCACCAGCTCGGGGCCGGACGCACCGGCCAGCACCCGGTCCCGAGCCGCTTCCAGCAGCGCCGAGTACAGCCCCAGGACGGCGTTGGCGGCCAGCCACGGCTCCAGGTCCCCGGCGGCGGCGCGCGTCTCCAGGGTGATCTGCTCGGCGAGGGTGTCGGTCAGCGTGCCGAGGATCTCCCGTTCCCGGGCCTGCAGCGTCCGGCTGCCGCGGATGATCCGGGCCATCTCGGCGACGCCCTCGGCCGCCTCGGGGGAGCCCAGCTGGCTCACCGCAGCGACGACGAAGCCACCGGCCGCAGCCGCGGCCGACTCCCCGGCCGGGCGCCGGCGGACGGCGTCCAGCAGCGCCGCGCGCATCGGCGGGTCGGTCTCGAAGACCAGCCCCTCCTTGACCGGGAAGTGGTTGAAGACGGTCTTCTCCACGACGCCGGCGCGCTGGGCGATCTCGATCACGCTGACGTGGTCGAAGCCCCGTTCGGCGAACAGTTCGGCCGCCGCGTCGACGATGGCCTCCCGGGTGCGCAGGCGCCGCTGCTCGCGCAGGTTGGGGCCGCGCCGATCCCGGCGGCGGGCCCGTCGGCCGGGGCCGGCCGCGTCCGCGGGCTCGGCGGCGCTCGCCGGCTGGGGGTCGCTGCCGGCCGGGCCGGCGACGTCCGCCACGGGTTCGGCCGGCAGGCGTGCGGTCGTGTTCGGGGCCACCGCTGTCGGGGTCACCTTGGCCGGAGGCGCCGTGGCGGCGGGCACCGGTGGTCGGGACGGCAACGGCACCACCCGGGCGGACGGCGGCTCCGCGGCCCCGGGCGGGGCGCTCGCCGGGTCGCCGGCGACGGTGCTGGTGGGCTCGACGTCCGGCGCGGCGGCGTCGTCGGCGAGCAGGTCGGTCGCTGTACTCCGGCGCGCGGAGGCCCCTGCAGTCACAGCAGTCACGCTAGTGACGGGCCGGTCCCGTCCCCGGGCAGCGACACCCGGTCATCAGCACGGCGAGTCGACCGGAACCCGGTGTCGCTCACTGAACGTGAGCAGTCGGCTGCGCTCGCGCGTCGGGAGGGAGGGCTCCGACCGGCCCGTGGGAGCATCGAGTCCATGCGCATCGGCACCCTGCGGCGCGGACGGTCGTCCGACACGGCTCCCGGCGTGACCGGCACCGTCCGCGTCGACCGGCGGACCAAGAACCTGACCAAGCGGCTCCGGCCGGGCGAGATCGCCGTGCTCGACCACCTGGACATCGACCGGGTGAGCGCCGACTCGCTCGTGGCGGGCAAGGTCGCCGCCGTCGTGAACGCCTCGCCGAGCATCTCCGGCCGGTACCCCAACCTCGGCCCCGGGATCCTGGTCGAGGCGGGCATCCCGCTGGTCGACGGGGTGGGCAAGGAGGTCCTCGCCCAGCTCAAGGAGGGCACCGAGGTCCGGCTGGAGGGCAACCGGCTCTACGCCGGTGACACGGTCGTGGCCGAGGGCGTCGAGCAGACGCCGGAGACCATCGCGGTGGCGATGGCCGAGGCCCGCGCCGGGCTGTCGGACCAGTTGGAGGCCTTCGCCGCCAACACCATGGAGTACATGAAGCGCGAACGCGCGCTGCTGCTCGACGGGGTGGGCGTCCCCGACGTCACCACCCGGATCGAGGGCCGGCACGTGCTGGTCGTCGTCCGGGGCTACGACTACAAGGAGGACCTGCAGGCCCTCCGCCCCTACATCCGGGACTACCGCCCGGTGCTCATCGGCGTGGACGGCGGCGCCGACGCGCTCAAGGAGGCCGGCTACCAGCCGGACATGATCATCGGCGACATGGACTCGGTCAGCGACTCCGTGCTCCGCTGTGGCGCCGAGGTGGTCGTGCACGCCTACCCCGACGGCCGGGCTCCCGGTCTGCAGCGGGTCACCGACCTCGGGGTCGAGGCCATCACCTTCCCGGCCGCGGCGACCAGCGAGGACATCGCCATGCTGCTGGCCGACGAGAAGGGCGCGACGTTGATCGTCGCCGTCGGCACCCATGCCACGCTGGTGGAGTTCCTGGACAAGGGCCGTGGCGGCATGGCCTCGACCTTCCTCACCCGGCTGCGGCTGGGCGGGAAGCTCGTCGACGCCAAGGGGGTCAGCCGGCTGTACAAGAGCCGGATCTCCACCCTGGCGCTCGTCCTGCTCGTGCTGGCCGCCCTGCTGTCGATCACCGCCGCGCTCGCCGTGTCCACCGCCGGCCGCGTCTATCTCGACCTGCTCATCGACCAATGGGACAGCTTCGTGTTCTGGTTGGAGAACCTCTTCTCGTGATCGACTTCCGTTACCACCTGGTCTCCCTGATCGCGGTCTTCCTGGCCGTGGCCCTGGGGATCGTCATCGGCACCACGCAGCTGAACGGACCGGTGCTGACGAACCTGCAGAACCAGGTGACCGCCCTCCAGGAGGACAAGCGGCTGCTGGAGGACGAGACCCAGCAGCTGCAGATCGCGCTGGACCAGGTCGGCAGCTTCGAGGAGGCCGTCGGTCCCGCCCTGGTCGCCGACACCCTCGCCGGGCGCAGCGTGCTGCTCGTCGTCGGCAGCGAGGACGTGCCGGCCGAGACGGTCGAGGGGGTCACCGCGCTGCTGGCCGACGCCGGGGCCACCGTCACCGGCGCCCTGCGGCTCCCCGCGGGGTTCGGTGACCCGGCCAGCGAATCGGGCCTGCGCAGCTACCTGACCGGCCCCGGGCTGCCGCCCGGCATCACCCCGGCGGAGACCGACGACACCGGTGAGCTGCTGGCCGACGTGCTGGCCGACGTGCTCGTCGTCCCCGGCGCCGACAGCGAGGAGGCCGGCGTCGTCCCCGACCCTGCGGCCACCGCCTCGGTGCTGGCCGGGCTGGAAGAGCTCGGGGTGCTCAGCCGGGACACGTCCTCCGTGGCCGCGGCCGACTTCGCCGTGCTGCTGACCGCGGGCACCGCCTCCGGTGACGATGCCGAGGAGCGCACCACCGCCCTGGTCCAGCTGGCCACCGCCCTGGACGCGCGGGGTTCCGGCGCCGTCATCGCCGGTGACCTCGCCGCGGTGGAGGACGGCGGCCTGGTCGGTGCGGTCCGCGCGGACCGGCCGGTCTCCGACGGCCTGTCCACGATCGACAACGCGGACACCCCGGCCGGCCGGATCAGCACCGTGCTCGCGCTGGCCGCCGAGGCCACGGACACCTCTGGCCAGTACGGGATCGGGGAGGGCACCCAGCCGGTGCCCGCGCCCGTCCCGTGATCAGCTCCCTTCGTGGGCGCGCCACGCTGGCCGCGGGGGCCGCAGGGGCCGCGCTGGCCGGGCTGGCCGGTGCCGACGCGCTGACCGCCCGCCCGGTGGGGGCGCCCTGGCGGCGCACCAACTACGCCGGGCGCCCGGTGACCCTGCTGGGTGGCCCGGTGCTGGCCGCCGCGGCGACCGGGTCGGCGGTTGTCGGCGCCCCCGCGGGCCAGCGGGCCGCGGCCGCCGTCGTCGGTGCCGTCGCCGGTGCGGTCGGCGGCTACGACGACCTGGCCGGCGCCCGGCCGGAGCAGGCGCGGGACAAGGGCCTGGCCGGCCACCTGGCCGCACTGCGGGCGGGGCGGGTGTCGGCGGGGGCGGTGAAGGTCGCCGGGATCGGTGCCGCCGCTGCGGTCGCCGCCGTGCTGACCCGCCGGGGCAGTGGGGTGTCGGCCGTCGTCGACGGCGTCCTGACCACCGGCCTGGTCGCCGGGACGGCGAACCTGGTCAACCTGCTCGACCTGCGTCCCGGCCGCGCTGCGAAGGTCGCCGTGCTGCTGTCCGCGGCGACCGTGGGCGGCCCTGCCGGTGGGCTGGTCGCCGGCCCGCTGGGCGCGGGCCTGGCGGTGCTGCCCGCGGACCTCGGCGAGCGCGTGATGCTCGGCGACTGCGGGGCCAACGCCGTCGGCGCGCTGCTGGGCCTGCGGCTGGCCGCGCTGCCGGGCCGCGGCTCCCGGGCCGGCCTGCTCGGTGTGGTCACCGCACTCACCCTGGCCAGCGAGAAGATCAGCTTCACCCGGGTCATCGAGTCGACCCCCGGCCTGCGGGAGCTCGACCGGCTCGGCCGCCGCCGGGCGTGACCGCCGTGCGGCATCCCGGGCGACGTCCTCCCGGGCGGGTCCGGCGATGACGAGCACCGCTCGCCGCCGGGTCGTGCAGGGCGCGGCCGGGGCGGCACTGCTGATCTCGGTGCTCACCCTGCTGGCCCGGCTGGCCGGGTTCGGGCGCACCGTCGTCTTCACCAACGCCGTCGGCGCCGACAGCACCGCGGACACCTACCTCGCGGCCAACTACGTGCCGAACATCGTCTTCGAGGTGGTCGCCGGCGGCGCGCTGGCCAGCCTCGTCGTGCCGATGCTCGCCGGCGGGATCGCCGTGGGGGACCGGGAGCAGGTGCGCCGCACCGCCGGCGCACTGCTGGGCTGGGCGCTGCTGGTGCTGGTGCCGCTGGCCGCGCTGCTCGCCCTCTTCGCCCGGCCGATCGCCGGTGCGCTGCTCGGGGACGACCCGGCAGAGGTCGACCTGGCCGCCCGCTTCCTGGTCGTCTTCGCCCCGCAGGTGGTGCTCTACGGCATCGCGGTGGTGCTGACCGGCGTGCTGCAGGCGCACCGCCGGTTCGCCGGGCCCGCGCTGGCGCCGCTGCTGTCCACCCTGGTGGTCGCCTCCGCCTACCTCCTGTTCGCCGGCCTCGACGGCAGCCGCACGGTCGGCGGGCTGTCCACCACCGCCGAACTGGTGCTCGGGGTGGGGACGACGCTGGGTGTCGTCGCGCTCGCGGCGTCCCTGCTGCTGCCGCTGCGCGGGTTGCGTCTGGGGCTGCGGCCCTCGCTCCGGTTCCCGGTCGGGGCAGCGCCCCGCGTGCGCCGGCTGGCGCTGGCCGGGGTGCTCACCCTCGCCGGCCAGCAGCTGGTCGCCGTGGTGGCGATCTGGCTGGCCGCCGGAGCGCTCAACGGCACCCTGGTCGCCTACTTCGCCGGGATGACGGTCTTCCTGCTGCCGTGGGCCGCGCTCGCCGTGCCGCTGGCCACCTCGGTCTACCCAGGGCTCACCGAACGGGCCGCGGTCGGGGACGAGGAGGGGTACCGGCGGACGCTGGCGCCGGCCGTCGTCCTCACCGTGGTGAGCAGTGCGGTCGCGGCGGCCGGCCTGGTCGCGGTCTCCGGTCCGATGGCCCGGGTGTTCCTGGCCGCGCCGGACAACGCCGGCGCTGCAGCCGCGCTCCAGGCGACGATCGCCGCCTTCGCCCCCGGACTGGTGGGCTACGGGCTGGTCGCGCTGCTCTCCCGGGCCCTGTACGCCCGGGGGTCGTGGCGCGCGCCGACGGTCTGCGTGGTCGGTGGCTGGCTGGTGGCCGTCGCCGCGGACCTGGTGCTGGCCGCGGTGCTGCCCCCGGCCGACCGCGCGCTCGCACTGGGCGCCGGGCACAGCATCGGGGTCACCGTGGCCGGCATCGCGCTGCTGGTCGTGGTGGCCCGGGAGGCCGGCGCAGGGGCGCTGGCCGGCGTGGCCCGCACCGGTGGGCCGGCGTTGCTGGCCGGCGGGCTCGCGGGTGCGGCCGGGCTGCTCACCGCCCGGGCACTGGGTGCCGACCCGGTGCCCGGGGACGGCGTGCTCGCTGCGATCGGCGTCGGGCTGGCGGCCGGTGGGGTCGTGCTGGTCGTCGCCGCGGCGGTCATGATGGGGACCTCCCGGCGGCCGCTGACCGCGGCCGTGCAGGGCCTGCGGGGGGCCGACGCACCAGGAGGGGACCGATGACCGAACAGCCTCTCCTGACCGGACGCCGGATCGCGGAGGTGCTGGCCACCAGCACCGGCGGCGTCGGCACCCACCTGCGCTCGGTGCTGTCCGCGCTGGCCCGCTCGGGCGCGGCCGTGCGGGTCTGCGGCCCGCGGGCCACCGAGGAGCTGTTCGGCTTCACCGCCACCGGCGCCGACTTCCGTCCGGTGGGCATCTCCGCAGGTCTCGACCCGGTGGCCGACCTGCGCGCGGTCCACGCCCTGCGCCGGGCCACCGCGGGGGCGGAGCTGGTGCATGCCCACGGGCTGCGGGCCGGGCTGGTCGCCGCGGTGGCCCGTGCCCTGGCCGGGCAGCGTCGTCGGCCGCTGGTGCTCACGCTGCACAACGCGCTGCCCGAGGGCGGCGGGCTCCGCCGCCGCGTGCTGCAGGCCGCCGAGCGGGCCACGATCCGCGGCGCCGACGTGGTGCTGGCCGCGTCCGGCGACCTGGCCGACAACGCCCGCCGGCTCGGCGCCCGGGACGTGCGGGTCGCCCCGGTCTCCGCCCCGCCGCTGGGGCCCGCCCGGCGGGACCGCCGCGAGGTGCGGCGCGAGCTCGGGCTCGACGACGACCGACGGCCGCTGGTCGTGGCCATCGGCCGGCTGCACCCGCAGAAGGGGTACGAGTCGCTGCTGGACGCCGTCGGCCGGTGGTCGGCGGACCCGCGGCTGCGCCCGGCACCGCTGGTGGCCATCGCCGGGGACGGTCCGCTGTCCGACGAGCTCTCCCGGCGGATCGCCGCCGAGGGGCTGCCGGTGACGCTGCTCGGGCGGCGCACCGACGTCGCCGACCTGCTCGGCGCCGCGGACGCGTGCGTGCTCCCCTCGGTCTGGGAGGCGCGCTCGCTGACCGCCCAGGAGGCGCTGCGGGCCGGGACGCCGCTGGTCGCCACGGCCGTGGGCGGGATCCCCGAGCTGGTCGGGGACGCCGCGGAGCTGGTGCCCGCCGGCGACGCCGCGGCGCTGGCCGAGACCGTCGCCCGGGTGCTCACCGACCCCGCCGAGATCGCCCGGCTGGGGGCCGCCGGACCGCGTCAGGCGGCCACCTGGCCCGACGAGGCGGCGACCGCGGCCGCCCTGGTCGACCTCTACCGGGAGCTGCTCGGACCCCCCGGGGGGCGGTGATGAGCGGACCGGGCGCCTTCCTGCGCCTGTGCTCGGCCTCGCTCGTCCTGCTCGCCCTGCTCGGCGGACTGCTCGCGGGCACCGCCGGCCCGGCGGCGGCCGCCGCCGCCGCCGCCGAGGGACCGTGGTCGGCAACCCGGGTGGTGGACGTCGGCGTCGCCGGGCTGACCTGGTCGGACCTGGACCCCGAGCGCACCCCCGAGCTGTGGGCGCTGGCCGAGGAATCGGCCATCGGTGCGCTGTCGGTGCGGGCCGCCCGACCCACCACCTGCCTGCTGGACGGCTGGGCCACCCTGGGGGCGGGCAACCGGGCCCGCTACCCGGGGCCGGTCGAGCCGGTCCCCCCGGTGCCCGTGCCCAGCGTCCCGCTCGCGGAGGACGACGAGGTCGGGAACGGCGCCGGAGCCGACGAGGGCCCGGCCGCGGTCCGGGTGGACACCCGGCTGTCCTGGTGCGGGCTGGAGGAGCAGGTCGCCGACGTGGGCCTCGCCGAGCCGCAGCAGACCGTCGCGCGGGTGGCCGCCGACGAGGCGACCGCCCGGTTCGGCGCCGAGCCCGGCGCCCTCGGGGAGGCGGTGGACTGCAGCACGGTCGTCGGCCGCGCCGGCTCGCTGGCGGTGGCGGGGGAGACCGGCGAGTTCAGCGTCCGCGACCGGCTGCCGACCGACCCGGCCGAGGTCGCCGCACTGCTGGCCGAGTGCCCGCTCACCGTCGTCTCGCTGGACCAGTTCACCGACGCCGGCGCGCCGGTCATGGAGGAGACCGACACCGGCACCCAGCCCTCCCGCCGGGAGGCGGCGCTGGCGGTCATCGACCAGACCGTCGGCCGGCTGCGCGACGCCGTGGCCGAGCTGCCCGGGGACACGCTCTTCCTGCTGCAGGGGATCTCCGAGGTCAACGGCGGCCGGCCGCAGCTGCACGTGGGCCTGGCCAACGGGCCGGGGGTGGCGCCGGGCTGGCTAACCAGCGCGAGCACCGGCCGGGCGCCCTTCGTCCAGCTCATCGACGTGGCACCCACGATCCTGCAGGCGCTGGGCCTGGACCGGGTCGCCTCGATGAACGGGCAGCCGTTCCGGGTGGCCGGCGACCGGCCGGAGCTGGCGACCGCGATCGCCGAGCTGGAGCAGATCAACACCCGCGCCGTCGTGCACTACCGCAGCACCGGCGCGACCTTCTGGTTGCTGGTGCTGCTCAACGGTGCGCTGGTCGTGCTCGGCGTGCTCGGCCTGGGCGGCTGGGCCACCGGGTGGTTCCCCGGCCGGGGCCGCGGGCGGGTGCGGGACTGGCTGCAGCGGCGCACCCCCGGACGGCGCCGGACGGGGGCGCTGCAGGTGGCCGCGCTCGCCGTCGCCGCCGTCCCGGTGTCGACCTACCTGGCCAACCTGGTGCCCTGGGAGCTCAGCTCGGCACCGCGACCGGCGCTGGCCGGCTCGGTGCTCGGCTGCACCCTCGCGGTGACCGCGGTCGCCACGCTGGGGCCGTGGCGGCGGACCCGGCTGGGGCCGGCCGTCGCCGTCCTGGTCATCACCCTGGGGACCCTGGTGGGCGATGTGCTCACCGGCTCCCACCTCGAGCTCGACGGCCTGCTGGGCTACGACGCCATCGTGGCCGGCCGGTTCACCGGGTACGGCAACCTGAGCTTCGGGCTGCTGGCGGTCAGCTCGCTGCTGCTCACCGCCGCGGCGGCTGCGGCGGTGGCCCGCCGGGCGGGCACACCCGGTCGCCGGCACTGGCTGCTGCCGGTGCTGGGAGCCGGGGTGGGCACCGTGGTCGTGATCGGCGCACCGTCGCTGGGCCGGGACTTCGGGGGAGTGCTGGCCGCCGTCCCCGGGTTCCTGGTGCTCGGCATGCTGCTGGGCCACATCCGGGTCACGGTGGTCCGGTTCGTGGCGGTCCTCGCCGTCGCCGTGCTGGCCGTCGGCACCGTCGCGGTCCTCGACTGGCTGGGCCCGGCCGACGAGCGCAGCCACCTGGGCCGCTTCGTCGGGCAGCTGCTGGACGGCGAGGCCTGGACCGTGGTGAGCCGGAAGGCCCAGGCCAACCTCAACATCCTGCTGGGCAGCCCGCTGGCCTGGATGCTGCTGGTCGCGCTGGTCGCCGCGGTGTGGCTGCTGCGCCCCGGCGGGCTGCTGCGCACCCGCCCGGGTCACCGCGCCGCGGGGCTGCCCGCCGCCGACCTGCGCGTGCTGCGGGCCGGGCTCGTGGCGATCGCGCTGAGCCTGACCCTGGGCGCACTGGTCAACGACAGCGGCGTCGCCCTCCCGGCGACCGCCGCCACCCTCTTGGTGCCCCTGCTGGTGTGGCTGGTCGCCAGTGCACCGGGCGGCGACGGGGCCGCCCGGCCGCTCCCAGACCACGCGCCGGGCGCGGCGCCGGAGGCCCCGGAGGGCCGTGTTAACGTGGGCGTCCGTGGGTCGACTGGCAGAACCTCGTGACCGCGGACCTCTTCTCCCCAACTCCCAGCCGACGAAGTTCGTCTTCGTCACCGGCGGCGTCGTGTCGTCACTGGGCAAGGGACTGACAGCAAGTTCTCTGGGGGCGTTGCTCTCCAGCCGTGGCCTGCGGGTCACGATGCAGAAGCTGGACCCGTACCTCAACGTGGACCCGGGGACGATGAACCCCTTCCAGCACGGCGAGGTGTTCGTCACCGAGGACGGCGCCGAGACCGACCTGGACATCGGGCACTACGAGCGGTTCCTGGACACCGACCTCACCGGCCGGGCCAACGTGACCACCGGCCAGGTGTACTCGGACGTGATCGCCAAGGAGCGCCGCGGGGAGTACCTGGGCGACACGGTGCAGGTGATCCCGCACATCACCAACGAGATCAAGTCGCGCATCATGGCCGTGGCAGAGGGCCCGGAGCGGGTCGACGTGGTCATCACCGAGGTCGGCGGCACGGTCGGTGACATCGAGTCGCTGCCGTTCCTGGAGGCCGCCCGTCAGGTGCGGCACGAGATCGGCCGGGACAACTGCTTCTTCCTGCACATCTCGCTGATCCCCTACATCGCCCCCTCCGGTGAGCTGAAGACCAAGCCCACCCAGCACTCGGTCGCCCAGCTGCGCAGCATCGGCATCCAGCCCGACGCGCTGGTCTGCCGGTCGGACCGGGAGATCTCCGAGGGCATCAAGCGCAAGATCGGCCTGATGTGCGACGTGGACGCCGAGGGGGTCACCTCCTGCCCGGACGCCCCGTCGATCTACGACATCCCCAAGGTGCTGCACCGCGAGGGGCTGGACGCCTACGTCGTCCGCCGGCTGGGCCTGCCCTTCCGGGACGTCGACTGGACCGTGTGGGGCGACCTGCTGGACCGGGTGCACGACCCGAAGCAGACCGTCACGGTGGCGCTGGTCGGCAAGTACATCGACCTGCCCGATGCCTACCTCTCGGTCACCGAGGCGCTGCGGGCCGGTGGCTTCGCGCACCGCTCCCGGGTGCAGATCCGCTGGGTGCCGTCCGACGACTGTGCGACCCCCGAGGGCGCGGCGGCCGCGCTGGCCGGCGTGGACGGCGTCTGCGTGCCCGGTGGGTTCGGCGTGCGCGGCATCGAGGGCAAGCTCGGCGCGATCCAGCACGCCCGGGTCAACGGCATCCCCACCCTGGGCCTGTGCCTGGGCCTGCAGTGCATGGTCATCGAGGTGGCCCGGGACCTGGCCGGCATCGAGGGCGCGAACTCCACCGAGTTCGACCCGGAGACCCCCGACCCGGTCATCTCCACCATGGCCACCCAGCTCGACGTGGTGGCCGGCCGGGGCGACATGGGCGGCACGATGCGGCTGGGCAGCTACCCGGCCGCGCTGCAGAAGGGCTCGGTCGTCGCGGCGGCCTACGGCGCCACCGACATCACCGAGCGGCACCGGCACCGGTACGAGGTGGCCAACGCCTACCGCGACCGGCTCACCGAGGCCGGGCTGGTCTTTTCCGGCACCTCGCCCGACGGCACCCTGGTCGAGTTCGCCGAGCTGCCCGCCGACGTCCACCCGTTCTTCGTCGGCACCCAGGCGCACCCGGAGCTGAAGAGCCGGCCCACCCGGCCGCACCCGCTGTTCGCCGCCTTCGTGCAGGCCGCCGCCGCCTACCAGGACGCCGCCCGGCTGCCGGTTCCCGAGGGCGAGCAGGTCGGGATCTGATGGCCCACGAGTACGCGGTACTGGACTCCGAGGAGCTCTACGCCGGCCGGATCATCTCGCTGCGCAAGGACACCGTGGCGATGCCCGGCGGCGGCGAGAGCGGGCGCGAGGTCGTGCACCACCCCGGCGCGGTCGGCATCGTCGCCCTGGACGACCAGGACCGGGTGGTGATGCTGCGGCAGTACCGGCACCCCGTCGGGGAGCACCTGTGGGAGGTGCCGGCCGGGCTGCGTGACGTCGACGGGGAGCCCCCGGTGGAGACCGCTCGCCGGGAGCTGGCCGAGGAGGTGCAGCTGTCGGCGGAGCGCTGGTCCCTGCTGACCACCCAACACCCGTCGCCCGGCTTCTGCGACGAGCTCGTGGTGCTCTACCTGGCCGAGGGGCTCAGCGACGTCGCCCGCCCCGACGGCTTCACCGTCGAGCACGAGGAGCTGGACATGACGGTGGAGCGGGTGCCGCTGGCCGAGGCCGTCCAGTGGGTGTTCGACGGGAAGATCCGCAACTCCCTCGCCGTCATCGGGGTGCTGGCCGCCGCCCAGCTGCGGGCCACCTCGCCGCAGCTCCGCCCGCTCGACGCGGTCTGACCGCGGGCCCGGGTTGCCCCCGGGCCCGCCCGCGGGCGATGGTGGCCCGGTGCTGACACATGACCAGGCCCTGTCCCTGCTCCAGGCCGCGCGGGAGGAGTCGACGAAGCTCGGCGTCCCGATGTCCTTCGCCGTGATGGACCCCAGCGGCCACCTCGTCGCGCTCATCCGGATGGACGGCGCGCCGTGGATCTCCGCCGACGTCGCGCAGGGCAAGGCGTGGACGGCGGCCGCCTACGGCGCTCCCAGCGCCGCCCAGAAGGCGAAGATGGAGCCGATGCCGAACTTCGCCTCGGCGATCACCACGATGACCGGCGGCAAGTTCACCCCGCAGACCGGCGCCGTGCCGGTGTACTCCGACGGCACGCTGCTCGGCGCGCTGGGCGGCAGTGGCGGCACCGGCCAGCAGGACGAGGACGTCTGCGCCGCCGCCGTCGCGGCCTGCGGCTACACCGTCAGCTGACGCCGGGAGCATCGCAGGGAGCGCCGGCGAACCGAGAGGGCTCCGTTCAGCTGACCTCCGTCAGCTGAGGGGCGGGGCGGGCGAACGGAGACCGAGTCGCTCGAGCTCCAGCCTGGCCAACGCGTGCAGCGCGGCCGGGTCGCCCGCCCGCCAGCCGGCCCCGGTGCCGGCCGGCAGGCGGGCCAGCTGCGGGAGCGGGGCGGTGGCCATCGCCCGGGCGGCCAGCAGGTCGAGGTCCGGGACCCCGTCGAGCAGCCGGTCGGTCGCCCGGGCCTCGCGCAGCCAGCCCAGTCGCCAGGGCAGCCAGCGCAGCAGCAGCCAGCCCACCGGCAGCAGCACGAGCACGACGGCGAGCACGGTGGCCAGGGTGTGCACGGCGTCCGAGGCGTCCTGCCCGGCGCCGGTCACCGAGCCCCCGGCCTCGCTGAGCGATCCGAAGGGGGCCGCCAGCTCGTCGCCGACCACGGGCATCCCGCCGGCGACACCGGCCGCCGTCCCCATCGAGTCCGAGATCGACCGGCCGAGGTCGGCCACCGCCAGGCCCGGCTCGGCCAGGACCAGCACCGCACCGTGCACCGCCCGGGCGACCAGCACCCACAGCACCGCCCAGGCCACCAGCCCCAGGTCGGCTGCCAGCTGCCGGGTGCGGTGCTCAGGACGGTCGGCGTACAGGCGCATCGGGCAGCTCCGGGTGTTCGCGGCGCAGTGGGTCCCCGGGATGGTGCGTCACCGCGGCCGGGACGGCGATCCGAGCAAGAACGGTCGGGCGCGACCGCCGCGGCGGCGGACAGACTCCTCCCATGACGTCGGACCAGGTGCCCACCGGGCGCGACCGGCTCCGCGAGCTGCTGGACGCCGTGCTGGACGAGGACAACCGCACGCTCGGCGAGATGGCCGGGGACGCGTTCGCCTCGCCCTGGCACTTCAGCCGGCAGGTGGCCCGGGGAGCGGGGGAGCCGCCGGTCGCGCTGCGCCGGCGGGTGGAGCTGGAGCGCGCGGCCTGGCAGCTGGCCGGCGGGGCAAGCGTGACCGAGGTGGCGTTCTCGGCCGGGTACGAGTCCGTGGAGGGGTTCAGCCGGGCGTTCCACCGGGCCTACGGCCGTCCCCCGGGACAGTCGTGCACCGCGCGCACCCGTGACGGTCACTGGCTCCCCGCACCCAACGGCGTCCACTTCCACCCGCCCACCTCGCTGTGGGTGACCGGCGAGCAGGGGTCCCGCGGCGGCGACGAGGTCACCGCGCTGCTGGTGCACCACGCCCTGGAGGACACCCGCGCGCTGCTCGACCTCGCGACGGGCGTGCCCGAGGACGAGTACCGGCGGCCCCGCGCGCCCGGTCTCCAGGTGTTGCCCTGGGACGGTCCGGACGAGTCGCTGGCCGCCGTGCTGGACCACCTGGTGTGGGCCACGGAGGTCTGGCTCGCCGCGGTCGAGGGCGCCGACTCCCCGGCGCACGGAGCCGACGACCCCGCCACGCTGCTGGCCCGGCACGACCGCGCCGCCCCCCGGTGGCTGGCCTTCGTGCGAGAGGTGTCCCGGCGTGGGGCCTGGGGCGACCGGCTGGTCGACGCGCTCTGCGAGCCGCCGGAGACCTTCGTGGTGGGCAGCGTGGTCGCCCACGTGCTCACCTTCTCCGCGTACCGCCGGCAGCTGGCCCGGCACTGGTTCCGCGCGGCCGGCGTCGAGGTGGACGCCGGCGACCCGATCGACTGGCTGAGCAGGAGGAACGCATGACCCGCACCGTCTACTACACCGCCACCTCCCTCGACGGGTTCATCGCCACCGTCGACCACTCGCTGGACTGGCTGCTCAGCCGGGAGAACGACGCCGACGGGCCGATGGGGTACGACGGCTTCATCACCGGGATCGGCGCCGTGGCCATGGGGGCGACGACCTACCTCTGGGTCCGGGAGCACGATCCCGACTGGCTGCCGGATCAGCCCACCTGGGTCTTCACCCACCGCGACCTCACGCCACCGCCCGGGGCCGACCTCCGGTTCACCGCCGACGACCCGGCCCGGGTGCACGCGGCGATGGGGGAGGCCGCGGGCGACAGGGACGTCTGGGTCGTCGGGGGCGGGGACCTGGCCGGCCAGTTCGCCGACCACGGTCTGCTGGACGAGGTGGTGGTCGCCATCGCCCCGGTGACCCTGGGCAGCGGAGCGCCGTTGCTGCCGCGCCGGGTCGAGCTCGAGGTGCGGGAGTGCGCGCGCAACGGCGAGTTCGTCTGCGTCCGGTACGGGGTGCTGCGGAGCCCGGCCGGCGCCTGACCGGCCGACGCCTGACCGGCTCCTCCGGTCAGCGGCCGATCGCGTCCAGCTCGGCCAGGTCCTCGGCGGAGAGCTGGAGCCCCGCGCCGGCGACGTTCTCCCGCAGGTGCACCGTCGACGAGGTGCCGGGGATCAGCAGGACGTTCGGCGACCGCTGCAGCAGCCAGGCCAGCGCCACCGACATCGGCGTCGCGTCCAGCCGGGTGGCGACGGCCGAGAGCGCCGAGGACTGGAGCGGGGTGAAGCCGCCGAGCGGGAAGAACGGCACGTAGGCGATGCCGTCGGCGGCCAGGGCGTCGATCAGCTCGTCGTCGGTGCGGGCGGCGAGGTTGTACATGTTCTGCACGCACACGATGGGCGCGATCGACCGGGCCTCGGCCACCTGCTCGGCCGTCGCGTTGCTCACGCCCAGGTGCCGGACGAGCCCCTGCTGCTGCAGCTCGACGAGCGTCTCGAACGCCGCCGCGAGCGAGCCGGGCTGGGGGCCCGCGGCGTTCCCGATCCGCAGGTTGACCAGGTCGAGCACCTCCAGCCCGAGGGTCTCCAGGTCCCCGTGCACCTGGCGGCGGACGTCCGCGGGCTCCCGGGCCGTCGGCCAGCCGCCCTGGGCGTCGCGGGTCGCGCCGACCTTGGTCGCGACGTGCAGCTGCTCGGGGTAGGGGTCCAGGGCCTCGCGGATCAGCTGGTTGGTGACCTGCGGCCCGTAGGCACCACTGGTGTCGATGTGGGTGATGCCGAGGTCGACCGCCGCACGGAGGACGGCGAGGGCGCCGTCGTGGTCGGCCGGCGGGCCCATGACCCCGGGGCCGGCGAGCTGCATGGCGCCGTAGCCGAACCGGGTGACGGTCAGGTCGCCCAGGGTCCAGCTGCCGCCGGGGAGCGTGGGGGAGAGCGTGCTCATGTCCTGCCTTCTGGGTGAGGGGGGTGGTGCCGAACGGCTCCACCGAGCAGGGTGGTCGTCGCGCTCTCTGACGGGAAGCAGGCACCTGGAAGTGCGTAGGGCACCCAGGGGGAAGGGGAACAGCACGTGACGACGATGACGGCCGCCCAGCAGAAGGCCCGGAGCAAGGCAGACTACGACGCGTTCCTGGCGGGCTGTCCGAGCCGCCAGCTGCTCGACCGGATCTCCGACAAGTGGGTGACGCTCGTCCTGGCCGCGCTCGGCACCGGCGGCCCGTTCGTCGACGGCGGCCCGTGCAGCGGTGAGCCCCGGGCCATGCGGTACTCCGAGCTCTCCCGCCAGCTGGCCGGCGTCAGCCAGAAGATGCTCACCCAGACGCTGCGCTCCCTGGAGCGGGACGGACTGCTCACCCGCTCCGTGACGCCGACCGTGCCGGTCACCGTCTCCTACGAGTTGACCGATCTCGGCCTCTCGCTCTACGAGACGATCCGCGGGCTCAAGGCGTGGGCCCAGCTGCACATGGACGAGGTGCTCGCCCAGCGGGCGGCGTACGACGACCGGGTCGGGTGACCCGGCGACCGGCCGGACGTGGCCGCTGACACACTGCGGGCGCCGTCCGTGCCTACACTCCGGCCGAGGTGGGCCCCGACCGGGCCGCCCAGACGCGGTGGCACCACCGACACCCCGGTGGCCGGCTGCCGAGACCGGGAGTCAGTGCAGATGCGGGTCGGAGTCGTCCGAGAGGTCAAGAACCACGAGTACCGGGTCGCGCTCACTCCCTCCGGGGTGACCGAGCTGGTCGCCGCCGGGCACGAGGTGCTCGTCGAGGCCGACGCCGGGGTCGGCTCATCCATCCCCGACGCCGACTTCACCGCCGCCGGCGCGAAGATCCTGTCCACCGCCGACGACGTCTGGGCCGCCGCCGACCTGCTGCTGAAGGTCAAGGAGCCGATCGCCGAGGAGTTCGGCCGGATGCGCGCCGACCAGACCCTCTTCACCTACCTGCACCTGGCCGCCTCCCGGGAGTGCACCGACGCGCTGCTGGGCGCGGGCACCACGGCGATCGCCTACGAGACGGTGCAGACCGAGGGCGGTGCGCTGCCGCTGCTGGCCCCGATGTCCGAGGTCGCCGGCCGGATGGCCCCGCAGGTGGGGGCACACACGCTGGAGCGGGCCTCCGGTGGCCGCGGCGTGCTGCTCGGCGGCGTGTCCGGCGTGCACGCGGCGAAGGTCGTCGTCCTGGGCGCCGGGGTGTCCGGGATGAACGCGGCCACGATCGCGCTGGGCATGCAGGCCCAGGTCACCGTGCTCGACCGGGACCTGGAGAAGCTGCGTGCCGCCGACCGGCTGTACCGCGGGCACCTGCAGACCGTCGCCTCCAACGCCCTGGAGGTCGAGCGGGCGGTGCTGGAGGCCGACCTGGTGATCGGCGCCGTCCTGGTGCCCGGCGCCAAGGCGCCCACCCTGGTCAGCAACGAGCTGGTCTCCCGGATGAAGCCCGGCTCGGTGCTGGTCGACATCGCCGTCGACCAGGGCGGCTGCTTCGCCGACACCCGGCCGACCACGCACGACGACCCGACCTTCGCCGTCCACGACTCGGTCTTCTACTGCGTGGCCAACATGCCCGGCGCGGTGCCGAACACCTCCACCTACGCGCTGACCAACGTCACGTTGCCGTACGTGCTGGCGCTGGCGAACTCCGGGACGGCGGCCGCGCTGGCCGCCGACCCGGTGCTGGCCCGCGGAGCGAACGTCGCCGGCGGGCAGCTGGTGCACGCCGGCGTCGCCGACGCCCATGCGCTGCCCAGCGTGCCGTGGCAGGAGGTGCTGTCCTGACGGTCGCCACGAGTGCGGGCCCCGCCGTCGATCGCACGGTCACCGGCTACCTCGACCACCTGACCGTCGAGCGTGGGCTGGCCCCCAACACCATCGCGTCCTACCGCCGCGACCTGCGCCGGTACGCGGAGTTCCTCGCCGCCGGCGGGGTGCGCGGGCTGGGCGAGGTGGGGGAGTCCGACGTCACCGCGTTCCTGGTCGCCCTCCGCACCGGCGACGACGACCACCCGCCGCTGTCGGCGACCTCGGCGGCGCGGGCGGTGGTCGCCGTCCGTGGGCTGCACCGGTTCGCCCTGCTCGACGGGCTGGTCAGCGACGACGTCGCCGCGGAGGTGCGCCCACCCGCCCCGGCCCGGCGGCTGCCCAAGGCGATCCCGGTGACCGACGTCGAGGCGCTGCTGAGCGCGGCGGCGTCGGTCGAGGGGCCACGAGGGCTCCGCGACCGGGCGCTGCTGGAGCTGCTCTACGGCACCGGCGCCCGGATCTCCGAGGCGGTCGGGCTGGCCGTCGACGACCTCGACCTGTCGTCCGCGGCGGTGCGGCTGGCCGGCAAGGGTGGCAAGGAGCGCGTCGTCCCGGTCGGCAGTTACGCGGTCACGGCGGTGCAGGACTACCTGGTGCGGGCCCGCCCGGCGCTGGCGGAGAAGGGCCGGTCCGGCGTCCGCGGGGGAGCGCTGTTCCTCAACGCCCGCGGTGGGCCGCTGTCCCGGCAGAGCGCCTGGTCGATCCTGCGGGACGCCGCCGAGCGGGCCGGGATCTCCGCCGAGCTGTCCCCGCACACGCTGCGGCACTCCTTCGCCACCCACCTGCTCGACGGCGGCGCCGACGTCCGGGTCGTGCAGGAGCTGCTCGGGCACGCCTCGGTGACGACGACGCAGGTCTACACGCTGGTCACCGTCGAGCGGCTGCGCGAGGTCTACGCCACCAGCCACCCCCGCGCGCTGCGCTGACCCCACCCCCGTCGCCGTGGCGACGAGACCGGGCCGAGGGCTGTCTCGTGCCCGCGGAGGCAGCGCCCAGCCCGATCGCGCCGGCAGGCCGCGGCCCGGTGGGGAGGGCGCAGCGACCACTTGTCGACAAGTTGCCCTGAGTGGTCACGGTCGGCGGCGGGGCTGCCGAGAAGAGGGGTGGGAGAACGGACCGGCGGCTTCCCCCTGCTGGCAGTGCGCGTTCCCCGCCGTGCCCCCGACCGGGAGCCGCGGTCCGCACAGTCCAGGGAAGAGGCAGAAGCGATGTCGTCGAGACGAGCCGAGGCGGCGGCCTCCGCCGTCGCGCTCCCGCGCGGAGGGGCCCCGGCGGGCGACGCCGAGATGGGCATCCCGACGAGCCGCGTCGACCCTGCCAAGGCCCGGCAGCGGAAGCTGCCCGACCCCAAGCCGATCACCTCCCACGGGCCGGCGCAGATCATCGCGATGTGCAACCAGAAGGGCGGGGTCGGCAAGACGACGTCGACCATCAACCTCGGTGCTGCACTCGTCGAGCAGGGCCGCCGCGTGCTGCTGGTCGACCTGGACCCGCAGGGCGCCCTGTCCGTGGGGCTCGGCGTCCCGGCGCAGGGGCTGGACCGCACCATCTACAACGCGCTGATGGAGCCGGCGACCACGCTGGCCGACGTCCGGGTGGCCACCGGCATCCCCGGGCTGGACCTGGTGCCCAGCAACATCGACCTGTCCGCCGCCGAGGTGCAGCTGGTCAGCGAGGTCGCCCGCGAGCAGACCCTGATGCGGGTGCTCGCTGCGGTGCGCCAGGACTACGACTACGTGCTCATCGACTGCCAGCCCTCCCTCGGGCTGCTGACCGTCAACGCGCTCACCGCCGCGCAGGGCGTCATCATCCCGCTGGAGTGCGAGTTCTTCTCGCTGCGCGGGGTGGCGCTGCTCGTCGACACGATCGACAAGGTCAAGGAGCGGCTCAACCCGTCCCTGGAGATCTCCGGGATCCTCGCCACGATGTACGACACCCGGACCGTGCACTGCCGGGAGGTCTTCAGCCGGGTCGTCGAGGCCTTCGGCGACACCGTCTTCAAGACCGTCATCTCCCGCACGGTCCGCTTCCCGGAGACCACTGTCGCCGGTCAGCCGATCACCCAGTGGGCCCCCACGTCCTCCGGCGCTGCGGCGTACCGCGACCTCGCCAAGGAGGTGCTCGCCCTGTGACGCGGCGGCCTGTGCTCCCGGGTGCCTCCGAGCTGTTCCGGATGACCGACACGTCGGCGGCGGCGCAGCCGGCGCCGGTCACCGAGCTGACGACCCTCGCCGCCACCCAGTCCTCACCCGCACTGCGCTCCAACGGCTCGCGGGCCGACGACGGCCACCCCGCGGCCCCCGCCGAGCCCGCCCCGCTCGCGCTGGTGCCCGACGTGGCCGGCGGTGCGCCCCGCATCGTGGTCGACGAGCTGGCCGCGCACCGCGCCACGATGCCGGCGGCCGCGCCGCTCCGGCCGCAGCAGACCCGGGCGCGCACCGAGAAGGGGCGCACCCGGCACGAGGAGAAGATCACCGTCTACTGCTCGGCCGACGAGCTGCTCGCGCTGGAGACCGCCCGGCTGACCCTGCGCGGCCAGCACGGCGTGGCCACCGACCGTGGCCGGATCGTCCGGGAGGCGATCGCCGTCCTGCTGGACGACCTCGAGGTGCACGGCGAGAACTCCGTCCTCGTCCGCCGCCTCCGCAAGCACTGAGGGGCGGCGCCGTCGATCATCGGCGAGTGGCTGCCCCGCCCGGCGTGTCGGGCAGCCGATCGCCGATGATCAACGCCCGGACGCGGCCGTAGGCTGGCCGGATGACGACGGGGGAGGTCGGCGACGGGCGGTTCACCGTCCGGCTGACCAACTTCGAGGGCCCGTTCGACCTGTTGCTCCAGCTGATCGGCAAGCACAAGCTCGACGTCACCGAGATCGCGCTGTCCACCGTCACCGACGAGTTCATCGCCCACCTGCGGGCCCTGGGCGACGAACTCGATCTGGACCAGGCCAGTGAGTTCCTCGTCGTCGCCGCCACCCTGCTGGACCTCAAGGCCGCCCGGCTGCTGCCGGCCGCCGACGTGGAGGACGAGGACGACCTCGCCGTCCTGGAGGCCCGGGACCTGCTGTTCGCCCGGCTGCTGCAGTACCGGGCCTACAAGCGGGCGGCGGAGTTCCTCCGCGGCCGGGAGGCCGAGGCGGCCCGCCGCTTCCCCCGCAACGCCGACCTGGAGCAGCGCTTCGCCGACCTGCTGCCCGAGGTGCTGCTGGGGGTGACGCCAGAGCAGTTCGCCGCCATCGCGCACGAGGCGCTGGTGCCCAAGCCGCCCCCGACCGTGAGCGTCTCCCACCTGCACGCCCCCGCGGTCAGCGTCACCGAGCAGCTGCTGCTGGTCCGCAGCCGGATCGCCACCGCGGGGACGGCGACGTTCCGGGCGCTGAGCAGCGACTGTGCGCACACCCTAGAGGTCGTCGCCCGGTTCCTGGCGCTGCTGGAGCTGTACCGCCAGCAGCTGGTGACCTTCGACCAGGTCGCGCCGCTGGGGGAGCTGCACGTGCGCTGGACCGGGCCGGAGCTGGTGGGCGGCCGGCTGCCGGACGAGATCGACGCGGACACCGCCGAACACCTGGAGGAGTACGGATGAGCGACCAGCCGGAGGAGGTCCAGCCGGAGGAGGCAGCGGCCGCGGAGCAGGCGCCGGCGACGCCGTTCTCCTGGGACGCCGTCGCCGCGGAGCTCGCCGCGACCCTCGAGGAGCACGACGAGGAGGCTCTCGCCGCGGGCTGGGGGCAGGTGGCCGCCCAGCTGGCCGCCGATCTCGGCACCCCCGTCGGCGCGCCGACCGTCGACGTCCCCGGTCCCGACCTCGCTCCCGACCTGACTCCCGACCCGGCCGGTCCGTTGGGCCGGGCACCGGCCGCGCCCCCGGTCGAGCTGGAGGTGGTCCCCGAGCCGGAGGCGCCGGTCGAGGAGGCCGTGGCACCCGCCGTCGACGCGCCGGTGGACGGGGAGCTGGACCCGGCTGCGCTGCGCGGCGGGCTGGAGGCGCTGCTGTTCGTCGTCGACTCCCCGATCGACGAGGGTTCCCTGGCCGCGGCGCTGCGCTGCCCGGTCGCCCGGGTGCGGGCGGAGCTGACCGCGCTCGCCGCCGACTACGACGGCCGGCGGGCCGGCGTCACGCTGCGCCGGGTGGGGGAGGGCTGGCGGCTCTACACCCGGGAGGAGCACGCCTCGGTCGTGGAACGCCACCTGCTGGAGGGCCAGCGCAGCCGGCTCACCCAGGCGGCGCTGGAGACCCTCGCCGTCATCGCCTACCGGCAGCCGGTGACCCGGGCCCGGGTGTCGGCGATCCGCGGGGTGGGGGTGGACGCCGTCGTCCGCACGCTGGTCTCCCGCGGGCTCATCCGGGAAGCCGGTTCCGACCCGGACACCGGCGGCGGCCTGTACGTGACGACCCCGCTGTTCCTCGAGCGTCTGGGACTCACCGGGCTGGACGAGCTGCCCGAGCTCGCCCCGCTGCTGCCGGACACCGGCGCGATGGTGGACGAGCACCCCGACGCCTGAGCAGCGCGACGCCCTGCCGGGTGTGGTCGAGCGGGCACTGCCCAGGTGGGAGACTGGTGGAGATGGACACGACTGCAGACGACACGCCCACCACCTCCGGCGGCGAGGGCTGGTCCGAGGACATGGAGCTCGCCCCGGCGCACCCCCGGGACGCCGGGCCGACCGAGCCCGACGACGACGCCCAGGGCGAGCGGCTGCAGAAGGTCCTCGCCCGGGCCGGGGTCGGCTCCCGCCGGGTGTGCGAGGACATGATCGACCAGGGCCGGATCTCGGTGGACGGCCAGGTCGTCCGGGTCCAGGGCAAGCGGGTCGACCCGGACAGCGTCGTCATCGCCGTTGACGGCCGGCGGATCGACATCCGCAACGACAAGGTCACCTACGCGATGAACAAGCCCTTCGGCGTCATCACCTCGATGAGCGACGACCGCGGGCGGCCCACCGTCGGCGACATGATGGGCGACCTGGCCACCGGGCTGGTGCACGTCGGGCGGCTGGACCAGGACACCGAGGGCCTGCTGCTGCTCACCACCGACGGCGAGCTGGCCCACCGGCTGGCGCACCCCTCGTACGAGGTGAAGAAGACCTACCTCGCGCAGGTCAGCGGCTCGGTGTCGCGGGAGGTGACCCGCCGGCTGCGCAAGGGCGTGGAGCTGGAGGACGGCGCCGTCGTCGTCGACTCGTTCCAGGTCGTGGACACCCACGCCGGGCAGTCGGTCGTGGAGGTCGTGCTGCACGAGGGCCGCAAGCACGTCGTGCGCCGGCTGCTCGACGAGGTCGGGCTCCCGGTCAACCGGCTGACCCGTACCGCCATCGGCCCGATCGAACTGGCCCGGATGCGCAGCGGCACGATCCGCAAGCTCACCCGTACCGAGGCCGGCGCCCTGCACGAGCTCGTCGGCCTCTGAGGGAACGCCCTCCTGCCCGCGCCACGCAGGAGGGTCCGCCACACACGACTGCGGCCGCCGACCCATTGGGGTCGGCGGCCGCAGTCGTGTGTGGCCCGGCATCAGAGCGGGCGTGACCTCCACCGGGGTGGAGGCGGACCGGTCAGCGGACCTGCACCGGCGGAGCGGTGGACGAGCGCAGCACGAGCGAGGTGTCCAGGGTCCGGTCGAGGTCGTGCACGTCCTCCCCGGCGATCAGGGCGAGGAGCATCTCGGCGGCCTCCTGGCCCATCCGACGGATCGGCTGCTGCACCGTCGTCAACGAGGGCTCGGCGAGCACCGACTCGGGGATGTTGTCGAAGCCGACGACCGACAGCTGACCGGGCACGTCGATGCCGAGATCCCGCGCGACCTCCAGCACTGCCAGCGCAGAGAGGTCGTTCGCCGCGAACACCGCGGTCGGTCGATCGGTGCCAGACAGCAGCTCACGAGCCGCCACGCGCGAGAGTCCCGGCTCGAACCCGCCGGAGCGCACGAGCGCCTGGTCGACGCACAGTCCCGCGGCGGCCATCGCCTCGCGGTAGCCCTGCTCCCGCTGCTGCGCGGACATCAGGTCCGAGCGACCGGTGATCATGCCGATCCGCGTGTGCCCGAGCTCGATCAGGTGCTCGACCCCGAGCCGGGCGCCCTGGAGGTTGTGCGCGGCCACGGCAGGCAGTGCCGACGGCCCGGCCTGCGGGTCGACCGCCACCACCGGTCCGTCGGCCTGCACGTCGGTGACCGTCGGCGTGACCAGCACGGCACCGTCGACCAGGGTCGCCATCAACCGGGTGAGCGAGCGCCGCTCCCAGCCCTCCCGGGCCTCCTCGTGACCACCGGCTGAGTAGGCGATCAACTCGTACCCGGTGCCGTGGACGGCGTCGGCCACGCCCTTGAGGACCTCGGTGCTGAAGGGCTCGAAGTCCATGACGAGCACGCCGACGACGTTGGTGCGACGGTTGCGCAGGCTGCGGGCGACGAGGCTCGCCTCGTAGCCGAGCCGGTCGATCACCCGGGTGACGTGGTCGACGGTCTCCGTCGAGACGCCGTACCGCCCGTTGATCACCTTCGACACGGTCGAGATCGAGACGCCGGCCTCTGCGGCGACCTGCTGCATCGTCACCCTGCCGCGCAACGGGGGCGTGGGGACGCGCGTACCCGCGCCCGCGCCCACGAGCAGGCCCGGGACGACGTCGTCCGGCGTCGAGTCGAGCTTCACCGACCACCCTCTCCTGGTCCGGGACCGGCACCGGGTGCCCGGCTCATCCCTTGACCGCGCCCTGGAGCCCGCTGACGATCCGCCCCTGCATCGCGAGGAACAGGACGAGCGCCGGGATCATCGCGATGGTGGTGAACGCCAGCACCCCCGCGGTGTCGGCAGAGTACTGGGTCGAGAAGTCGGCCACGCCCAGCGGCAGGGTGCGCGTCTCGTCCCGCAGCAGGAGCAGCGGGAGGAGGTAGGCGTTCCAGGAGGTGACGAAGGCCAGCACCCCGACCGTGACCAGGGCCGGCATCGACAGCGGGACCGCGATGCGCCAGAAGACACCGACGCGGGTCGCGCCGTCGAGCATGGCCGCCTCTTCCAGCTCCTTGGGCAGCGCCGCCAGGAACGGCCGCAGGATGACGACCGTGACCGGCAGTGCGAACGCCGCCTGCGGCAGGGCGACGCCCCACCAGGTGTCGCCGAGCCCCAGGTCCTGGGTCACGAGGATGAACAGCGGGATGATGGCCACCGCGGCCGGGAAGAGCAGACCCAGCACGAAGACCAGGAACAGGGGCTCCCGGAGCTTGAACTGGTAGCGCGCCAGGGGATAGGCGGCCATCACACCGGCGAGCACCGCCACCACCGTGGTGATGAGGGCGATCGCGGTCGAGTTGAGCGTGTACTGCCAGAAGGCCGAACTGCTGAAGACGCTGGTGTAGTTGCTGAACACCCACGGGTCGGGCAGCCCGGCGGGGTCGCGTGCCAACTGGGCGTTGCTGCGGAAGCCGCCGAGGGCGCCGTAGAGCACCGGCCCCAGCGTGGCCGCCACGACCACCAGCGCCATCAGGTAGACCAACGGGCCGCCTCGCCCGTACGCGTTCGCTCGCCGTGCCATCAGCGCCGTCCTCCTCGTCGTCCGTGCTGGGCCCGGTTCATGCGTCGGCCTTCGTGTCGCGGCGCAGCACCAGGGCCTGGTACGCCAGCGCCATGACGAAGCCGATGACGAAGAGCACCACGGATGCCGCGCCCGCGATCCCGTAGTTGCTGCGCTGGGTGCCCATGCTGATCAGGTAGGTGACCATCGTGGTCGTGGCGTTCGCCGGGCCACCGCCGGTGAGGATCCAGACCATGTCGAACAGCTGCAGCGAGCCGATCATCGACAGGAAGACCCAGGTGCGGATGGTGGGCGCGAGGAGCGGGACGGCGATGCGGCGCTGGACCTGCCACCACGAGGCGCCGTCGAGTTGCGCGGCCTCGTGCAGTTCGTCGGGGACGCCCTGCAGCCCGGCGAGGAAGAGGAGCACGGCCAGGCCGAGGTACTTCCACGTCAGGACGACGAAGACGGTGGCCAGCGCGAGGTCGGGTGTGCCCAGGAAGCCCTGCTCGGGGACCGGGATCCCGATCGACGACAGGGTCCGCTCGAGGATCCCGGTGCGGGGCTGCAGCAGCTGGAACCACACGACGCCGGCGATCACCTCGGCCAGCACGTACGGGACGAAGACGATCGTCCGCAGCAGCCCGCGCCCCTTGATGCGGCGGTTGAGCAGCAGCGCCAGCGCCAGGCCCAGCGGCAGCTGCACCGCGATCGAGGCGAAGACGATGATGAAGTTGTGCATGACCGCGTCGGTGAAGACCTCGTCGGTCAGCACGCGCAGGTAGTTCTCCAGGCCGATGAAGTCGTCCATCGGGCCGAAGCCCTGCCAGCTGTAGAGCGACATCCGGGCCGCGGAGAAGACCGGGTAGAGGACGAAGACGGCCATCAGCGCGAGGGCTGGCGTCACGAACAGGAGGATCTCGAGGCGCTGCCGACGCATCCCGCTCCGGCGGCGGCCGGTCACCCGGGGGGCGTCTGCGCCGCCCCGGGTGACCGCTGCGCCGGGGGACGTCGCCGCCGGCGCAGCGGTCACTCTGGTCATCGGTGGATCACTTCTCCAGTTCGGCGGCCTGCATGGTGGCGTCCACGATCTCCTGCGGCGTCGCCTCGCCGGCGAACATCAGGGCGATCGAGTCGTTCATCGCGCCACCGATCGACTGCCCGAAGGCGGTGTCGAAGTAGAGCTGGATGTACGGGGCCGCGTCGCGGACCTCCAGCAGCTGGGCGAGTGCCGGGTCGGAGACGGCGCTCGTGGCGGCCGGGTTGGTCGGGAGACCCATGTCGTTCTCCGCGAACCCGGTCTGCACCTCGTCGGAGAGCAGGTACTTGACGAGGTCCACCGATGCGTCGGGTGCCTCGGTCGAGACGGCCCACGCGTCACCACCGCCGAGCTGTGCCGTGGGGTCGCCCTCGCCACCCTCGATCTCCGGGAAGGCGAACCAGCCGGTGTTCTCGCCGAGGCCCGTGCCGTCCTCGGTCAGGCCCTGCATGACGCCGGGCTCCCAGTGGCCGGCCAGCTCCATCGCGACCTGGTCGGTGGCGAGCAGGCCGGACGCCGAGGTGGCCCCCTCCTGCGCCGGGGTCGTGAGGAACCCGGGGTTGAACGGCTCGGTGGCCAACAGCTCCTGCAGCACCTCGCCGGCCTCCACGAAGCACTCGTCGGTGAAGTCGAGGCTGGTGACCGCGTCCTCGAGGACGTCCTGGCCGCAGGCGCGCAGCGCCGTGTAGTACCAGTAGTGGGCGGCGGGCCACTTGTCGCCCGCGCCGACCGAGAGGGGCGTGATGCCCGCGGCCTTCAGCTTCTCGATGGCCGCGTAGAGCTCCTCCATCGTCTGCGGAGCCTCGGTGATCCCGGCCTGCTCGAAGAGCTCGGTGTTGTACCAGAAGCCGACGACGCCGAGGGAGAACGGCAGTGCGTAGGTCTGGCCGTCGACCTGCCACCCGGACACGTTGCCGCCGAGCTTCTCGATCGTCTCGTCGGCCTCCTGGGTGAGGTCGCGGACCAGGCCGGCCTCCACGTGGTCGGCGAGCTCGCCGCCGCCGCGCTCCATGTACACGTCCGGCAGGTCACCGCTCTGGAAGGCGGCCGCCAGCCGGTCGACCATGTCCTCGTGGGCCATGGCCTCGACCTCGACCTCGACCCCCGGGTTGGCCTCTTCGAACTCCGCGGCCACCTGCTCGTAGTAGCCCCGGCCGGGCTCGTTGTTGGAGTTGTGCCACCAGGTGATCGTGTTGTCGTCACCCCCGGCTGCACTGGTTTCCTCACCGCCACCACAGGCAGTGGCCGTCAGCAGCACCGCGCTGCCGCACAGCACCGAGAGAGCTGCTCGCCCCGAACGCCGCATGTCTGACCCCTTCGTCACTTCGCACGCCGTCGTGGCGTGCAACACGTTTATGAAGGTCGCAGCGGACACTTGCGTTGTCAATCGATGTCGATAACGATTTCGCACCATGACCCCTGCTGCTGCCGCTGACGCGGCTCGCGTGATCGACGCCACGCTCACGGTACGACGGGCGGACGGTTCCCCCTGTGCGGACACCGAGGTGCTGGTCGAGCAGGTCCGGCACCAGTTCGCGTTCGGCAACATCGGGTTCGACTTCGTCGGGCTGGCCAACCAGGAGCAGGGGGCGGGCCGGGAGAATGTGTTCGGCGGCGCCGATCCAGCCGCCGCCGGGCGGCTCGAGGAGCTGTTCCTCGACGTCTTCAACACCGCGACGCTGCCCTTCTACTGGGCCGGCTTCGAACCCGCGGAGGGCCGGCCGGACACCGCGCGGCTGCAGGCTGCGGCCCGGTGGTTCCGTGACCGGGGCGTGGCGGTCAAGGGCCACCCGCTGGTCTGGCACACGCTGGCCCCGGACTGGTTGCGGGAGCACACCGACGCCGAGGTCGAGGAGATCGTGCGCGCACGGGTGCGGCGGGAAGTCGGCTCCTTCGCCGGCCTGGTCGACACCTGGGACGCGATCAACGAGGTCGTGATCATGCCGGTGTTCACCAACGAGGAGCGGCAGAACGCGATCACCCGGCTGTGCCGGCGGATCGGACGGATCCCCACCATCCGGCTCGCCTTCGACGAGGCGCACGGCACGAACCCGGCCACGACGCTGGTCCTCAACGACTTCAACCTCGGCACGGCCTACGAGTGCCTGATCGAGGGCGTCCTGGAGGCCGGGGTGCAGGTGGACGCGATCGGCCTGCAGAGCCACATGCACCAGGGCTACTGGGGCGAGGAGCGGACGCAGGAGGTCTGCGACCGGTTCGCCCGCTACGGGCTGCCGCTGCACTGGACCGAGACGACCCTGGTCTCCGGCGACCTCATGCCACCCGAGATCGTGGACCTCAACGACCACCAGGTCGACGAGTGGCCCTCCACACCGGCGGGCGAGGAGCGGCAGGCCGACGACATCGTCCGCCACTACCGGACGCTGCTGGCCCACCCCGCGGTGCAGGCCGTGACCTACTGGGGGATCACCGATCGGGGCGCCTGGCTGGGCGCGCCCGCCGGGCTGGTGCGCGCCGACGGCACACCCAAGCCGGCGTACGACGCCCTCCGCAGCCTGGTCAAGGAGGACTGGTGGCTGGCCCCGACCCGGTTGCGGACCGACGGTGCGGGCCGGGTCGCCGTGCGCGGCTGGGCCGGCGACTACTCGGTCTCGGTGGCAGGCGGCACGGCCACCTGTCAGCTGCGGCCCGACGCGCCGACGCCGGTGGTCACCCTCCCCTGACCGCGCACCACCCCGGGGCCGGGGCAGGATGGAGCGGACGCAGCACCTGCCGCAGCCGTCCCCAGCACAGGCGGCTCCTCGGATCGCCGCACCAGCGAACACGACACAGGACGGACTCTCGCAAGCATGGTCACGAACGCCGACAACGGCCCTGCGCTCTGGCGCGACCCGGACACCCGGGCTGAGGACAGGGTGGCGGACCTCCTCCGCCGCATGACGCTGGAGGAGAAGATCGCGCAGCTCTACGGCGTGTGGGTGGGCATCGACGCGACCGAGGGTGAGGTCGCCCCGCACCAGCACGAGATGGCCGCAGCGCCGGTGGACTGGGAGGAGCTGATCCGCAGCGGGCTCGGGCAGCTGACCAGGCCGTTCGGCACGGCACCGGTGGACCCGCTGGTGGGGGCCAAGGGGCTGGCGGAGAGCCAGCGGCAGATCATGGCCGCCGGCCGCTTCGGCATCCCCGCGCTGGTGCACGAGGAGTGCCTCACCGGGCTGGCCGCGTGGACGGCGACCGTCTTCCCCTCCCCGCTGTGCTGGGCGGCCAGCTTCGATCCGGAGCTCGTGCAGCGCATGGGCGCCCTCATCGGGGAGAACATGCGCCGGCTGGGTGTCCACCAGGGGCTGGCCCCGGTGTTCGACGTCGCCCGCGACCTGCGTTGGGGCCGGGTCGAGGAGACGATGGGCGAGGACCCGCACCTGGTCGGCACGATCGGCAGCGCCTACGTCCGCGGCCTGGAGTCCAGCGGCATCGTCGCGACGCTCAAGCACTTCGTCGGCTACTCCGCCTCCCGGGCCGGCCGCAACCTCGCCCCGGTCTCCGCCGGGCCGCGAGAGATCGCCGACGTGTTCCTCCCGCCCTTCGAGATGGCCCTGAAGGCCGGGGCGCGGTCGGTGATGAACTCCTACACCGACATCGACGGGGTGCCCTCGGCAGGGGACCCGGCGCTGCTGACGTCACTGCTCCGGGAGACCTACGGGTTCACCGGCACGGTCGTCGCCGACTACTTCTCGATCGCCTTCCTGCAGGCCCTGCACGGTGTCGCCGGCTCGCCCGGCGAGGCCGCCGCGCTCGCCCTCGAGGCCGGGATCGACGTGGAGCTGCCCACGGTGGCCTGCTACGGCCAGCCCCTGGTCGACGCGGTCCGCAGCGGTGCGGTGGACGAGGCGCTGGTCGACCGGGCGCTGCGCCGGGTGCTGCTGCAGAAGTGCGAGCTCGGCCTGCTCGACGCCGACTGGTCGCCGGACTCGCCGGCGGTCCTGGACGGGGCCGTCTCGCTCGACTCCGCGGAGTCCCGGGCGGTGGCCGGCGACCTCGCCCGCCGGTCGGTCGTGCTGCTGGCCAACGACGGGACACTGCCCCTGCGCCCCGGGGCCAAGTTGGCGGTGGTGGGTCCCCGCGCGGACACCGCACAGGCGATGCTCGGCTGCTACTCCTTCCCGATGCACGTGGGCGTGCACCACCCGGAGGTGCCGGTGGGCGTCGACATCCCTACGCTCGCCGAGGCGATGAAGGCCGCGCCGGAGGCCTACGACGTCGTCGTCGCCGAGGGCTGCCCGGTGGTGGGCGGCGACGACGAGGCGATCGCGGCCGCCGCACGCGCTGCGGCCGAGGCCGACGTGTGCGTCGCCGTCCTCGGTGACCAGGCGGGCCTGTTCGGCAACGGGACCTCCGGTGAGGGCTGCGACGCCGTGGACCTCCGGCTGCCGGGGCGCCAGGAGGAGCTGCTGGAGGCCCTGCTGGCGACCGGCACCCCGGTGGTGCTCGTCCTGCTGGTCGGCCGCCCGTACGAGCTGTCCCGGCAGGTCGACCGGCTCGCCGCGGTGGTGTGCGGCTTCTTCCCCGGCGAGGAGGGTGGCCCCGCGGTCGCCGACGTCCTCAGCGGCCGGGTCGGCCCGTCGGGCCGGCTGCCGGTGAGCTTCCCCCGCGCAGGCAGCAGTCAGCCCGGGACCTACCTCGCCGCGGCTCTCGGCCGGCACACCGACGTGAGCAGTGTCGACCCGACGCCGCTGTTCCCGTTCGGGCACGGCCTGGGGTACGGCTCGGCCATCTGGGGCGACGTCCGGCTGGGCGCCGGCGCGGAGTGGGACACCGCCGGGACCACCGAGGTCGAGGTCGAGCTCCGCAACGACACCGACCGGGAGGTCACCGAGGTGGTGCAGGTCTACCTGCACGACGTCGCCGCCGAGGTGGTCCGGCCCGTGCAGGCGCTGATGGCCGCCCAGCGGGTCGACCTCGCGGCGGGCGGCGCGGCGACCGTGCGCTTCCGGCTGCACGCCGACCTCACCTCCTTCACCGGGCGCGAGGGCGCGCGGATCGTCGAGCCGGGCGAGGTGGAGCTCCGGGTGGGCGCGTCGAGCACCGACGTCCGGCAGGTCCTCCGGTGCACCCTCACCGGCAGCCGCCGCACCGTCGGGTTCGAGCGGCAGCTGCACCCCGAGACGGTGGTCGAGCACCGGCGCGACGGCTGATGCCGCACACCGACCTGCCCCTGGAGGAGCTCCGGCGCTACGCCCCGCACCTGCCCGCGCCGGAGGACCTGCAGGAGTTCTGGGACGCCACCTTCCAGGAGGCGGGGCGGTGGCCGCTTGACGCCTCCTGGACGCCGGTCGACTCCGGGCTGACGACCGTCGAGACCCTCGACGTGTCCTTCGCCGGCGCCGGCGGCTCGCCGGTGCGCGCCTGGCTGCACATGCCCGCCCGCGCGCTGCGCGGAGACCGGCCGCTGCCCGGGGTGGTCCAGTACCAGGGCTACAACGGCGGCCGCGGGCTGCCGCACGAGCACGTCTTCTGGGCCTCGGCGGGGTTCGCCCAGCTGGTGGTCGACACCCGTGGTCAGGGCAGCGGCTGGACGGTGGGGGACACCGGCGACCCGGTGGGCTCGGCGGCCGCGCAACCGGGGTTCCTGACCCGGGGCGTGCTGTCGCCGCAGGAGTACTACTACCGGCGGGTCTACACCGACGCCGTCCGGGCTGTGGAGGCGCTGCGCGGTCACCCGGACGTCGACGGTGACCGCGTCGCGGTGGCCGGCATCAGTCAGGGCGGTGGGATCGCGCTGGCCGTCTCGGCGTTCGCGCCCGGTGTGCGGGCGGTCATGCCCGACGTGCCGTTCCTCTGCGACTTCCCGCGCGCTACGCGGGTCGCCCCGGGCGATCCGTACGGGGAGATCGTCCGGTACCTCAAGGCACACCGCGACCGGGTGGACCGCGTCTTCGCGACGTTGAGCTACTTCGACGCCGCGGTGCTCGGCCGCCTGGCCTCGGCTCCGGCGCTGTTCTCCGTGGCCCTGATGGACCAGATCTGCCCGCCGTCCACGGTGTTCGCTGCCTACCACGCCTACGGCGGCCCCAAGGACATCCGGGTCTACCCGTACAACGACCACGAGGGCGGCGAGGTCCACCAGCAGCGCGAGCAGCTCACCTGGCTGCGCAGCCAGCTCGAGGCGCCCACCGCGTCCGGCCCGGCGGGGGTCGAGCCGCCCACCGAGCTCTCACGGGGGACCTGATGCTCCACGCCCGTCTCACGCTGGACCCGGCGCGATCGGTGGGTCCGGTGTCCCGGCGGCTCTTCGGCGCCTTCGTCGAGCACATGGGCCGCGGGGTGTACGGCGGCATCCACGAGCCGGCGCACCCGACGGCGGACGCGGACGGCTTTCGCCGGGACGTGATCGACCTGGTCAAGGAGCTGGGGGTGACGACGGTCCGTTACCCCGGGGGCAACTTCGTCTCCGGGTTCCGGTGGGAGGACAGCGTCGGACCGCGCAGCGAGCGCCCCGTGCGGCTCAACCTCGCCTGGCACAGCACCGAGACCAACGAGGTCGGGCTGCACGAGTTCGCCTCGTGGCTGGAGAAGGTCGACGCCGAGCTGATGCTGGCCGTGAACCTCGGCACCCGCGGCATCCTCGAGGCCCTCGACCTGCTCGAGTACGCCAACGTGCCCTCCGGCACGGCGCTCGCGGAGCAGCGGATCCGCAACGGGCGCACGCAGCCGTTCGACGTGCGGATGTGGTGTCTGGGCAACGAGATGGACGGACCCTGGCAGCTCGGCCAGATCTCCGCCGAGGACTACGGCAAGCTCGCCTCCCGGACCGCGAAGGCCCTGCGCCAGGTCGACCCGGACCTGGAGCTCGTCGCCTGCGGCTCGTCGGGCGCCGGCATGCCCACCTTCGGGGAGTGGGAGCGGGTGGTGCTCAGCCACGCCTACGACGACGTGGACTTCATCTCCTGCCACGCCTACTACGAGGAGAAGGACGGCGACCTGGACTCCTTCCTGGCGTCCGCGACCGCCACCGACCACTTCATCGAGACGGTCGTCGCCACCGCCGACCACGTGGGCTCGGTGCGCAGGAGCTCGAAGCGGATGGACATCTCCTTCGACGAGTGGAACGTCTGGTACGCCTCGAGGGTGCAGTCGGGCCTGCCCAAGCGGATCGACGACTGGCCGGTCGCGCCGGCCATCAGCGAGGAGCCCTACACCGTGGCCGACGCCGTCGTCGTCGGCAACGTCCTGATGTCGCTGATCCGCCATGCGGACCGCGTGACCAGTGCCTCGATGGCCCAGCTGGTCAACGTGATCGCTCCGATCGCCGCCGAGCCGCAGGGGCCGGCGTGGCGGAAGTCGACGTTCTTCCCCTTCGCGACCACCTCTCGGCTGGCGCGGGGCGTCGCCCTCCACGTGGACGTCGACGCCCCGAGCCACGTCACCGCCGAGCACGGTGCGGTGCCGCTGGTCGATGCCGCGGCCACCGCCGACGTCGACGCGGGCATGGCGGCGCTGTTCCTGGTGAACCGGTCGCAGGTCGAGGAAGCGGAGGTCTCCGTGGACGTGTCGGCGCTCGGCGTGAGCACCGTCGAGGAGGCGCTGACGCTGTCCGACCCGGACCCGTACGCCGCGAACACCAGCGAGCGGCCGGCGCGGGTCGGGTTGCGGCCGAACCTGCGGGCGACGGTGGCGGACGGCACGCTGCGCGTGACGCTGCCGCCGGTGTCGTGGACGGCGGTGTCCCTCCGCTGAGCACCGCCGCCGGGACCTGCGAGGACGAGCGGTCCCGGCGGCCGGCCCGCCGGGGGATCTCAGGAGGGGCGGGCGGTGGAGGCCCGGGGCACCAGCTGCGTGGCCAGTTCCACCCGCTGGGTCTCCAGGCGGGTGCCGGTGATGAGGTCGTGGAGCATGCGGCCGGCCATGCGCCCCATGTCGGCCAGGGGCTGCCGGACGGTGGTCAGCGGCGGCGAGGACCAGCGGGCCATCGGCAGGTCGTCGAAGCCGACCACGCTCACATCGCCCGGGACGGACAGGCCGGCCTGTCGCGCGGCCTCCAGCACACCGAAGGCCTGCTCGTCACTGCCCGCGAAGACGGCGGTGGGGCGATCGGCCAGCTCCAGCACCACCCGCGCCTGCTCGTACCCCCCCTCGTGGTGGAAGTTGCCGTGCCGCACCAGCGCCGGGTCGAAGGGGATGCCGGCCCGATCGAGGGCCGCCCGGTAGCCGTCGATGCGTGCGCGGCTGCAGAGGTAGTCCTCCTTACCGCCGATCACGGCGATCCGCCGGTGCCCGAGCTCGATGAGGTGCTCGGTCGCGGCGAGACCGCCGGACCAGTTGGTCGCACCGACGCTGGGAACCTCCTGACCGGGCATGTCGACCGGGTCGATGACGACGACCGGCAGCTTGGAGCCGCCCAGTCGCCGCTGGTCGGCCGCGGTCAGGCGAGAGGTGATCACGATGGCGCCCTGACGACCACCGGTGATGAGCTCCTGCACCCAGTCCCCGGCGGAGGACCGGGACAGGGTCGTGACCACGACCTCGAGGTCGGCCTCGGTCACCCCCCGCAGGATCTCCATCCCCCAGGGGCTGTCCAGCGCGGTGAAGACCACGTCGACGAGCGGGCGGGTCGGACCCCTGGGCGTCAGGGGGACGTACTTGTGCTGCTCGAGGACCTGCTGGACGTGCGCCCGGGTGGCGGCCGCGACGTCCTGCTTGCCGTTGAGCACCTTGGAGACCGTCGGCAACGACACCCCCGCCGCGGCGGCGATCACCGCCAGGGTGGGTCGGGTGGGGTGCTGTCTCACGGTGCCTCCTGGGGTCGTGCCGCGATGCCTGGCCCGGATGGACACCGGGTGTCGGCCGGGTGATCGTAACTTCAGCCCATTCCTGTCGAAAGACTTTCGGAAACCGTGCACCCACACGGGCGGCCGGGTCGCCTTGCGGCGGTGGTCGGACGACGGGAAGGGCAGTTCTGACTGTCCGGACAGTTGTGTCAACGGGTTCGAGCAGCGGCGTTGACACCGGACTCGCCGCGTCTTACGTTGTCGAAAACCGCCCGCAACTTTCGGGCCACATTGCTGGTTCGTTGGGTCGATCGGGGTCGCTGGCTCCCGGCCGACCGGCGGGGTGACACTGTCGGTGTCGCCCTCGTTGGCGAGTACCTGATCGCCCGCAGCACCCGCCGGCTCCGGTCCCGAGCCGTCCGGCGGGGACGCCGTCCTCCTGCTCCACAGTCTTCGAGAGGAACCGCCCGATGACCGACCTCACGCCCACCCGCGAGGACAAGTTCACCTTCGGCCTGTGGACCGTCGGCTGGCCGGCCGCGGACCCGTTCGGCACCGCCACCCGTGAGCCGGTGGACGTCGTCGAGTCGGTGCACCGGCTCGCCGAGATCGGTGCCTACGGCGTCACCTTCCACGACGACGACGTGATCCCCTTCGGCAGCGACACCAGCGCCCGGGACGCCCACATCAAGCGCTTCCGCGCCGCGATCGACGAGACCGGCCTGGTCGTGCCGATGGTCACGACCAACCTGTTCACCCACCCGGTGTTCAAGGAGGGTGGCCTGACCGCCAACGACCGCGAGGTGCGCCGCTACGCGATGCGCAAGGTCATGCGGAACATGGACCTGGCCGCCGAGCTGGGCGCGCAGACCTACGTGCTGTGGGGCGGCCGCGAGGGCGCCGAGGTCGACATGGCCAAGGACCTGATCGCCGCACTGGACCGCTACGCGGAGTCCATCGACACCCTGGCCGCCTACTCGGAGGCCCGCGGCTACGGCCTGAAGTTCGCCCTGGAGCCCAAGCCGAACGAGCCTCGCGGCGACATCTTCCTGCCCACCATCGGGCACGCGCTGGGCTTCATCGCCAAGCTCGAGCACTCCCACCTGGTGGGCCTGAACCCGGAGACCGGGCACGAGCAGATGGCCAACCTGAACTTCACCCACGGCATCGCCGAGGCGCTGTGGGCCGGCAAGCTGTTCCACATCGACCTCAACGGCCAGCACGGCCCGAAGTTCGACCAGGACCTGGTCTTCGGCCACGGTGACCTGCTGCAGGCCTTCTCGACCGTCGACCTGCTGGAGAACGGCGGCGTCGACGGCGCCCCGGCCTACACCGGTCCGCGGCACTTCGACTACAAGCCGCTGCGCACCGAGGACATGGACGGCGTGTGGCGTTCGGCCGCGGCCAACATCCGCACCTACCTGCTGCTCAAGGAGCGGGCCGCGGCGTTCCGGGCCGACCCGGAGGTGCAGGAGGCGCTGGCCGCTGCGCGGGTGCCCGAGCTGCGCCAGCCCACCCTCGCCGCGGGCGAGACCTTCGAGGACCTGCTGGCCGACCGCTCCGCGTTCGAGGACTTCGACGCCGAGGCCGTGGCCAAGCGCGGTGCCGGCGTCGTCCGGGTCGACCAGCTGATGATCGAGCACCTGCTCGGCGCCCGCTGAGCTGATCCCGACCGCAGAGAGCAGCAGGAGCAGGTCATGACGCTGGTGGCGGGGGTCGACTCATCGACCCAGTCGTGCAAGGTCGTCGTCCGGGAGGCCGAGACCGGCCGGCTGGTCCGTGAGGGCCGGGCGGGTCACCCGGAGGGCACCGAGGTCGACCCCGCCGCCTGGGAGGCGGCACTGCGGACGGCGATCGACGAGGCCGGCGGCCTCGCCGACGTCGCCGCGGTCGCCGTCGGCGGGCAGCAGCACGGGATGGTGTGCCTGGACGCCGACGGCGAGGTCGTCCGCCCGGCGCTGCTGTGGAACGACACCCGTTCCGCCCAGGCCGCCACCGACCTCACCGCCGAGTTCGGCGGCGGGCAGGCCTGGGCCGACGCCGTCGGCCTCGTGCCGGTCGCGTCGTTCACCGTCACCAAGCTCCGCTGGCTGGCCGAGCACGAGCCGGAGAACGCGGCCCGGACGGCGGCGGTCTGCCTCCCGCACGACTGGCTCACCTGGCGGCTGGCCGGCTCGCCGGGCCTGGACGGCCTGGTCACCGACCGGGGCGATGCCAGCGGCACCGGCTACTGGTCGCCGTTCACCGGGGACTACCGGACCGACCTGCTGGAGCGGGCGTTCGCTGGCCGCGCCCCGGTGCTGCCGCGCGTCCTCGGCCCGGCCGAGCAGGCCGGCGTCGTGGCGGCGGGCGCGGTCGCCGGCGACGGCGGCGCCGTCCTCGGTCCGGGGACCGGCGACAACGCCGCCGCGGCGCTCGGCATCAACGCCGAGCCCGGCGACGTCGTCCTCTCCATCGGCACCTCCGGCGTCGTCTCCACCGTCTCCACCACCCCGTCGGCCGACCCGACCGGCACCGTCGCCGGGTTCGCCGACGCCACCGGCAACTTCCTGCCCCTGGTCGTCACGCTCAACGCCGCCCGGGTGCTGGACGCGACGGCCCGTCTCCTCGGGGTGGACCACGACGAGCTGTCCCGGCTGGCGCTGACCGCGCCCGCCGGTTCCGGCGGCCTGGTCCTGGTCCCGTACCTGGAGGGGGAGCGGACGCCGGACAAGCCGTACGCCACCGGCGCGCTGCACGGGCTGACCCTGTCGACCGCCGACCCCGCGCACCTGGCGCGCGCCGCGGTGGAGGGGCTGCTGTGCGGCCTGGCCGACGGGCTCGAGGCGATCGCCGCCCAGGGCAACCCGGTGCGCCGGGTGCTCCTGGTCGGTGGCGGCGCGCGCTCCGAGGCCGTGCGCCGGCTGGCCCCTGCGGTGCTCGGGGTGCCGGTGCTGGTGCCGCCGCCGGGGGAGTACGTCGCCGACGGCGCCGCCCGCCAGGCCGCGTGGGTGCTGGCCGGTGGGGATGCCCCGCCGGTCTGGCCCGCGACCAGCACGCAGACCTACCAGGCGGACCCGGTCCCGTTCGTGCGCGAGCGGTACGCGGAGGCCCGGGAGATGACCGCCGACCGGGTCTGAACACCCGGCCCCGCCGCGAGGCGGTAGAACTTGCACGGCACCACGACGTCCACGGCACCACCCACTCGGATCGTCCGGCACGTTCCTGCCGGTAGGAGGACACCATGGCCACCGTTACCTTCGACTCCGCGACCCGGATCTACCAGGCGGGTCAGCGACCTGCGGTCGACTCGCTGGACCTGGAGGTCCAGGACGGGGAGTTCCTCGTCCTGGTCGGCCCGTCGGGCTGCGGGAAGTCCACGTCCCTGCGGATGCTCGCCGGGCTGGAGGAGGTCGACGGGGGGCGCATCCTCATCGGGGACCAGGACGTCACCGACGTCGCCCCCAAGGACCGGGACATCGCGATGGTGTTCCAGAACTACGCGCTCTACCCACACATGACGGTCGCGGACAACATGGGCTTCGCGCTGAAGATCGCCGGGATGGGCAAGGACGAGCGCCGCACCCGGGTGGAGGAGGCGGCCAGGCTGCTGGACCTGGAGCCCTACCTGGACCGCAAGCCCAAGGCGCTCTCCGGTGGCCAGCGGCAGCGCGTGGCGATGGGCCGGGCGATCGTGCGCAAGCCGCAGGTCTTCCTGATGGACGAGCCGCTGTCCAACCTGGACGCGAAGCTGCGGGTGCAGACCCGTACCCAGATCGCCTCGCTGCAGCGCCGGCTGGGCATCACCACCGTCTACGTCACCCACGACCAGGTCGAGGCGATGACCATGGGTGACCGGGTCGCGGTGCTCAAGGACGGCCTGCTCATGCAGGTCGGCGCCCCTCGTGAGCTGTACGACCGCCCGGCGAACGCCTTCGTCGCCGGTTTCATCGGCTCGCCGGCGATGAACCTGTTCGAGGTGCCGGTCGTCGACGGCGGTGTCCGGTTCGGCACGGCGCTGCAGCCGGTGGCGCGCGACGTGCTGGGTGCCGAGCCCAGGCTCACGCTCGGCGTGCGGCCCGAGGACCTCGACCTCTCCGCCGAGGGCCTGCCGGTGGAGATCGACGTGGTCGAGGAGCTCGGCGCGGACGCGTACCTGTACGGCCGGGCCCTGTTCGAGGACGTGGAGCAGCCGATCATCGCCCGGGTCGACGGCCGTCGTCCCCCGCGCTCGGGGGACGTCGTCCACGTGACGGCCCGCCCGGACCACGTGCACCTGTTCTCCCTCGAGTCCGGGGCGCGTCTGGGATGACGGTCCTGCCCACTGGAGAGCAGTTCGCCCTCCGCTGCGCCGGGGCCGAGGCGACCGTGGTCGAGGTGGGCGGCGGGCTGCGGTCCTACCACGTCGGGGGCCGGGCGGTCGTGGACGGCTACGGCGAGGACGAGATGGCCGGCACCGTTCGGGGACACGTGCTCGTCCCCTGGCCGAACCGGCTCGCCGACGGCTGCTACACCTGGGACGGCGAGGAGCACCGCACGCCGCTGAGCGAGCCGGAGCAGGCCAACGCGATCCACGGCCTGGTGCGCTTCTCGGCATGGCGCGTGGTCGACCGGAGCAGCGATGGCGTCACGCTGGAGCACCTGCTGCACCCGCAGCCCGGCTACCCGTTCGCCCTGCGCCTCCAGGTGGCCTACGAGCTGTCGACCGAGGGGCTGCGGGTCACCACGACCGCCGTCAACGAGGGGTCGGTCGCCCTGCCCTACGGCGAGGGGCACCACCCCTACCTGGCCGCCGGGCCAGGGCTGCTCGTGGACGACTGCGTGCTGGACGCGCCGGGGAGGACCCGGCTGGAGACCGACGGGCGGGGGATCCCCACCGGCTCGGTGCCGGTGGCCGGCACTCCCTACGACCTGCGCGGCGGCCGGACCGTCGGGGACCTGGTCATCGACCACGCCTTCACCGACCTCGAGCGGGACGCCGACGGGCTGGCCTGGGTGCGGTTGACCGGCCCGGACGGGCGTGGCGCTGCGCTCTGGCTCGACTCGGCCTACAGCCACCTGCAGCTGTTCACCGGCGACGTGGTGCCCGAGCCGCGCCGCCGGCAGGGGCTGGCGGTCGAGCCGATGACCTGCCCGCCGAACGCCTTCGCCACCGGGGAGTCGGTGATCCGCCTGGAACCGGGGGAGTCGACCACCGCGACCTGGGGCCTCGCGCCCCTGGGCTGAGCCGACCGACCACCTCTCCCGCGGTCCGGCGGGAGAGGTGGCGCGGGCTCCGTAGACTCGATCGAGGTGCACGGCGACCCGTGCACCGCATCGATCGAGGAGAGTGCTGTGGCCGTCCGAGCCATCCGCGGTGCGACCCAGGTGGCCGCCGACGACCGGGACGAGGTCCTGGAGGCCACCCGGGAGCTGGTGAGCACGGTCCTGGCCCGCAACGAGCTGGACCCCGCTGACCTGATCAGCATCCTGTTCACTGCCACGCCCGACCTGGTGTCGGAGTTCCCGGCGCTCGCCGCACGGGAGCTGGGGCTGGGCGACGTGCCGCTGATGTGCGCCACCGAGATCGCGGTGCCGCACGCCCTGCCCCGGGTGCTGCGCCTGATGGCGCACGTGGAGACCGACCGCGACCGGGCCGCCGTCCAGCACGTCTACCTGCGCGGGGCCGTGGCGCTCCGCCGGGACATCGCGCAGTGAGTGAGCATCGAGTGAGCGCCAGCGAGCGAGGAGCGGAGCGAACGTCGCTGCGCAGGGGGATCGCGCAGTGAGTGAGCATCGAGTGAGCGCCAGCGAGCGAGGAGCGGAGCGAACGTCGCTGCGCAGGGGGATCGCG
>NZ_JAPVBQ010000002.1:50932-1097579 GCF_026968045.1 Modestobacter sp. VKM Ac-2977
CAGTGAGTGAGCAGGGGAGTGCAGCAGTGGGGGAGTTCCTCGGGCAGGTGACCCTGGACGGGCCGTCGGGGACCGGGAAGTCGAGCGTCGCCCGGGACGTCGCCGCCCGGCTGGGGGCCGCATATCTGGACACCGGCGCCATGTACCGGGCGGCGACCGTCGCGGTGCTCGACGCCGGGGTCGACCTGACCGACACCGACGCCGTGACCCGCGCCGTCGCCTCCGCCGACATCCAGGTCGGGACGTCGGCCGGCGCGGAGCTGGTGCTGGTCGACGGCGTGGACGTGGCTGCCCGGATCCGGGGGGCCGAGGTGACCCGTACGGTGTCGCCGGTCTCCGCCGTCCCGGCTGTGCGCCGGATGCTGGTCGACCGGCAGCGTGCGCTGGTCGCGGAGGCCGACGCGGTCGTCGTCGAGGGCCGGGACATCGGCACGGTCGTCCTGCCCGACGCCACCCTGAAGGTCTACCTGACCGCCGCACCCGAGGCCCGCGCCCAGCGGCGGGCCGGTCAGCTGGGGGTCACCGACCCCGCCAAGATCGCCGAGATCGCCGCGGACCTGCGGCGTCGCGACGAGTACGACAGCAGCCGGGCCGACAGCCCGCTGCGCCCAGCTGTCGACGCCGTGGTCGTCGACAGCACCGGGCTGGACCGTGATGCCGTGGTCGAGCGTGTGCTCGACCTGGCGCGCACTGCAGTGGGAGCAGCATGAGCATGGACAACGACCTCGACGTCCCCGGTGGTGACGAGCCCACCGGCCCGCTCCCGGTGGTGGCCATCGTGGGGCGGCCGAACGTCGGCAAGTCGACCCTGGTCAACCGGTTCCTGGGCCGTCGCGCCGCTGTCGTCCAGGACATCCCCGGCGTCACCCGGGACCGCATCCCGTACCAGGCGCTGTGGAACGGCAAGAACTTCACCGTCGTCGACACCGGCGGCTGGGAGCCGAAGGCGACCGGCATGGCCGCCTCCATCGCCCGGCAGGCCGAGTACGCGATGAAGACCGCCGACGTGATCGTGCTGGTCGTGGACGCCGCGGTCGGGGTGACCGAGACGGACCTGGCCGCCGCCCGGGTGCTGCGCCGCAGCAAGACGCCGGTGATCCTGGTGGCCAACAAGGTGGACGACGAGCGGGGCGAGTCGAACGCCGCCGAGCTGTGGTCGCTGGGCCTGGGGGAGCCGTTCTCGGTCAGTGCGCTGCACGGCCGGGGGAGCGGTGACCTGCTCGACCTGGTGCTGGACGCGATGCCGGAGGCACCCCGCGAGCAGGACGACGTGGGCGGCCCCCGCCGGGTGGCCCTCGTCGGCCGGCCGAACGTCGGCAAGTCCAGCCTGATCAACCGGCTGTCCAAGGAGGAGCGCTCGGTCGTCGACTCGGTGGCCGGCACCACGGTCGACCCGGTCGACTCCCTGGTGACCCTCGGCGGGGAGCAGTGGCGGTTCGTCGACACGGCGGGGCTGCGCCGCAAGGTCAACACCGCCAGCGGCACCGAGTACTACGCCAGCCTGCGGACCGAGGCCGCGATCGAGGCCGCCGAGGTCGCGGTCGTGCTGCTGGCCGCCGACGAGGTGATCAGCGAGCAGGACCAGCGGGTGATCACCCAGGTGATCGAGGCCGGTCGGGCGCTGGTCATCGCCTTCAACAAGTGGGACAACGTCGACGAGGACCGGCACGCCCAGCTGGAGAAGGAGATCGACCGTGACCTGGCCCGGATCCAGTGGGCCAGCCGGGTCAACATCTCGGCGACCACCGGTCGCGGGGTGAACAAGCTGGCCGGTCACCTGAAGACGGCGCTGGCCGGCTGGGAGACCCGGGTGCCCACCGCGGAGCTGAACACCTTCATCCGGGCGCTGGTGCAGGAGACGCCGCCGCCGGCTCGTGGCGGCCGCGCCCCGAAGATCAAGTACGTGACCCAGGCCGACATCCGGCCGCCCCGGTTCGTCGTCTTCTCCACCGGCTTCCTGGAGGCCGGGTACCGGCGGTTCCTGGAGCGCAAGCTGCGCGAGCAGTTCGGTTTCCACGGCACCCCGATCGACGTCTCTGTCAAGGTGCGCGAGACCAAGGGGCGCGAGCGCAAGGGCTGACCCGGCCCACGGGGCAGCGGCCCGGGTGCGGTAACCTTCTCGGGCAGCGTCCGGGGCCGTGAGGCACCTGGGGCTCGGGCTGTAGCGCAGCTTGGTAGCGCACTTGACTGGGGGTCAAGGGGTCGCAGGTTCAAATCCTGTCAGCCCGACAGAAGAAATCGCACGTCAGAGGCCGTTTCCGGGAGACCGGGAACGGCCTCTGCTGCTGTTCCGGGTGGTTCGACCACCATCTGACCACCATTAGTCGACCCTGAGTCGGTCAGGTCGGTGCCCAGGGTGGCCACGGCGTCTCGGGAGACGTCGGGGGAGATGTGGCCGTAGACGTCGCCGGTGATGGTGATGGAGGAGTGGCCGAGGACGTCCGAGACCACCGTGAGCGGCACGCCGTGGCTGAGCATGGCGCTGGCTGCGGAGTGCCGCTCCGCGGCTTGGGCGCGTTGCACGTCGTGACGCAGGTGATCATCGGGCGCGGAGATCGGCTCGAGGCCGGGGGAACGAGTCCGTCGTCTCGGTGGGCGATCCTCTACCAGCTCCGCAAGCAGAACTCGAAGATCCCGAAGCCGCGGGTGACTTGAGAGATCGACCCCTCACCCTCGCGTATCAAGTCCCGCCTCGTCGTCACCGCCGTCGACAACGCCGTCGCCCGACGGGCCGCCGACAGGGCCGAGGCGGCGCCAGCGCGGTCGGGCGGGGCAGCGCCGGTCACCGTGTCGACGCCCCCGGCGAGCACCGGCATGAGCCCGGTGAACAGCATCGCGAGTCCGGTGACCACCAGGGTCGGTCCTGCGCTGGAGACCTGGTTCAGTACGGCGAGCGTGGCCGCGGTCATGGCCAGGCCGCCACCGGTCGTCGCCAGGTCGGGCAGCCGCTGCCCGGCGGCTTGGACGAGCACGACTGCGGCGATGCCGCAGGCCAGGGGCGGCAAGGTCCACGGCCCAGCTGTCAGCGGCGTCAACCCGGGGACGAGCTGCAGGTACTGGGCGGCGAGGAAACCGATGCCGGCCAGCACCACCGATCCAAGGGTCAGCACTCCGAGGGCCACGGTCAGTCGGCGTTCACCGAACCAGGTGAAGTCCACGAGGGGGCGGGTGAGCCGCTGCTCCCGGCGGGCGAAGGCGGTCGCCGGGACCGAGCAGACCGGCGAAGAGCGCGAGCAGGCAGTGCCCCGGCTGCGCTGGTCCAACGCCGGGCACCCACCCCGGGCGGTGGATCATCGCTACTGCGTGGTCAATCGCACGCTGGGCCGTGCTCAACGGATGCCGGTGAGCGAGGCGTAGACGACGATGTTGTCGGCGTAGTCCCGGGAAGCCGAGTCGAAGGCGCCCCCGCAGGTGATCAGCCGGAGTTCGGGACCGGTGGTGTTGCCGTAGACCTCGATGGTCGGGAAGTCGGCCTTGGGGTGGACCTCGACCCGGTCGACGGTGAAGGCCGCGACGCTTCCGTCGGCGCGGGTGACGTCGACGCTGTCGCCGGGCGTGAGCGCCCCGAGGTCGAAGAAGATGCCGGGGCCGTCGGCGGCGGAGTCGACGTGCCCGAGCAGCAGCGCAGGGCCAACGGCACCCGGGCGGGGTGAGCCGGTGTACCAGCCGGCCTGCAGGACGTCCTCGAGTGGTGGCACCTGGACCGTGCCGTCGTCGTTGAGGCCGAGCTCGATCAGGTCCGAGCGGGCATCGATGGCCGGGATCTCCAGGGCGACGGGCCGGGGGGCTTCGGCCGCCGGGGTCGTGGGCGCGGTCTCCGGAGGCGAGGGTGCGGCGACCACGGGCGATGGAGGTGCAGCGGGCACGTCGGTGGCCGGGACCGCTGCCGCTGCGGCGGCTGGCTGCGGTGGGCTCTGCTGGCCGGTGACGGCGATGACCAGTGCGACGGCGGCGACCACGGCGAGCACCACGGCCGCCGCCGCGGGCAGGAGGAACCGGTGGCGACCGGCGGTCGGGATCATCGGAGCTCCTCGCTGTCGGCGGGTGCGGCCCCGCACTGCACCGGTGGTGCCGTGCGGGGCCGAGGGGGCGGCCCAGCCGCTGGGCCGCCCCGGTCCGACTCAGGCCTGGTTGCCGGCCCGGCGGCGGTAGGCGACGGCGCCGGTGGCGGCGGCACCGGTCAGCGCAAGCGCACCGACCCCGATCGCCGTGGTCTGCTCCAGCCCGGCCGTGCTGCCCGCACCGGTGTCGGCACCGCCACTGGGCACCCCGGCCATCTGCGCGACCTCCAGCACCCCGCAGGCCGCAGGCACGGTGGCCTCCAGCGGCAGCGACGGGTCCAGCGGGCTCATGGCGTCCCCGTCGTAGGCGCCGCTGTCATCCAGGTCCACCCCGTGCACGACGATGACCCCGGTGCCGTTGCGCAGCCCGTCGACCACGTCGGCTCCGACGGTGAAGGTGCGGTCGTAGTCCTCCGTGCCACCCGGGGCGGTCGGGAACCGCTCCACGGCCAGCGCACTGTCCGGGCTGGTGTCGCCCTCGGTGGTCAGCGAGGCCGCGATCGGCCCGTAGCTGGGGGCCGCCTCCGGGGTGGACACCACGCCGTCCCCGTCGGTGTCGGCTGCCGGGGTCGGGCAGGTGCCCTCGGCGCCCAGGTGGATGTGCTGGGCGTGCGGTGAGCCGGCCAGCAGCCCCGCGGCGTCGATGGTGACCATCGCCTGGTCCCCGTCGATGGTGACCATCGCCGTGCCGCTGACCCCCGAGTCGTTGAGGGCCCCCAGGTCAGCCTGGTAGCTGGTGGCCTCTGCGGCGGCCGCACCGGTCATGGTCAGCAGCGGGAACGCGGCGGCCGCGATGGCCACGGCCGGAGCTGCGAGTGCCTTGCGCATGGAGTGTCTCCTCTGAGTCGTGTGCACGCCGTCCTCGTCCAGGACGACCGGCCCGGTCCAGCGACCGCGCCGATGGACGTCACAGGCACCAGAGGCACCCGCCGCCCACCCCCTCCCATTCGGGACGGGGTGCCCAGCGGATGCGACACGGTTGGTCGCGCGCACCTCCCCCCGCCGGGGTCATCCGGAGCCGTGACCCGGGGTGTCTTCCCGGAATGGCTCCGCGGCGACCCATGCCCGGCATTCAGCGGCGTACAACACGGCTGGACGCATCGTCGCCAGTTGGACACAGCTTCGTCACGGGTCCGCAATGAGGCGGGGACGGTACGTCGGCCTGACCTGAGTCCTGCGGTCGCGAGCCTCCGCGGCTGGAAGAGACCGAAGATGACTCGGGGATCGTCGGCCTGGGCCAGGCATGGAGACAGGTGGTTGCCCGTGGGCGCACCGCTCCCTCCATCGCCTCGGCCGTCAGCCCGACAGAGCACGACACAGGGGCCGTTCCCGGACCGGGCGCGGCCCTGTGTGCGCCCGGGGCCGTTCGCGCTCGGCGCCGGGTGTGGTCGACTGGAGTTCCGGCCTCGCGTGCCGATCCGTCTGATGTCCCCTCCGGGACGTACACCGATGAGGGGATGTGTCGTGGAGCACTTGCGCCGCCTGCAGGTCGAGAAGCCCGTGGTCTTCTGGGCCGTCGTGCTGCTGGGCTTCTTCGTGGCCTTCCAGCTGCTGCTGTTCGTGGCGGGGCTGCTGCTGGGCCCGTTCGGGCTGCCGGCCTGGGCGCCCATCGCGGTGGTGCTCGCCGGCCTCGTGATCGTCGCCCGCCGGCAGCAGCGCTGACCCGGCCGCCGGGCCGGGACGACCGGCCCGGCGGTTCCGGTCAGAAGGAGACCGGGAGCTCCTCGACGCCGTAGACGAAGGAGAGCCCGCGCCAGGGGAGCTGCTCCTCGGGAACGGCGAGCGCCAGGTCCGGGAAGCGGCGGAACAGCGCCGGGAGCGCGATGCGGAGCTCCATCCGAGCGAGTTCGGCACCGACGCAGCGGTGCATCCCGTGGCCGAACGCCAGGTGTCCGCCGGCGGGGGACCGGTTCGGCTGGAACTGGTCGGGCTGCGGGCCTGCCCAGGCCGGGTCGCGGTCGGCCCCGCTGAGGGAGACGGCGACGAGGTCACCCTGCTGGATCGGGCAGCCGGACAGCTCCAGGTCCTGCTTCGCGAACCGCGGGAAGGCCACCTGGACCACCGACAGGTAGCGGAGCAGCTCCTCCACCAGACCGTCGATCTCGGCCGGTGAGCCGTCCCGGACGATGGCGGCGTGGGCGGGGTCGCGCAGCAGCACCATGGTGCCCAGGGAGATGGAGCTGGCGGTGGTCTCGTACCCGCCGGTGACGATCCCGTCGACGAGACCCGCGAGGTCGTCGTCGGAGATGCCGTCGCCCTCGGCCTGGAGGATCCGCCCGATCAGGCCGTCCCCGGGCGCCGTCCGTTGCCGCGCCACCACGTCGAGGAGGATCCGCTTCTGCTCGGACACCGCGCCGAGCGCCGCGGCCGCGCCCCCCGTGGCGTCGAAGCGCTGGGTGCCCAGCCGGACGAAGGCCTCGTGATCGGCGTCGTCCAGCCCCAGCAGCCCGCAGATCACGTCCATCGGGACCCGCCAGGAGACGTGCTCGGCCAGGTCCGCTGGTGATCCCGCGGCCGCGAGCTCGTCCAGCCGGCGGGTGACGATCGCCTCGACCGTGGGCTCCAGCCGGTCCAGCCGGCGCCGGGTGAACTCCGGGGCCACGAGCTTGCGCAGCCGGGTGTGCAGCGGCGGGTCGGTGAACCCCAGGCCGCCGACGTCTGCCGTCGACCCCGGTCCGGCATCGCCGAACAGGTGCCGGATGTCGTTGCTGTAGGAGTCGCGGTCGGTCAGGACGGCGCGGGCCTGCTCGTAACCGGTCACGAGGTGCGCCCGGAGACCCATGGGCAGCTCGAGTCGCTCCACCGGGCAGCGGGTGCGCAGTTCGGCGAGCTCCGGCACCGGGTCCACCCCGCGTCGCAGCAGGGGCAGCCGGGCGCTCTCCGGGAAGAAGGTCAGCTCGGTGAGGTCGATGCCCTTCTTGCGGATCCGCCGCTCCACGATGCGGCCCAGCCATGCCTGGGCCATGGCCCGTGCGCTGCGCTGGCGCCGCGGCCATCCGCTCGACCTGCGCGTCGCCGGGCGGGTGGCCAGGGCCACGGTCCGCCCTACGCGGCGACGCCTGGACCTGCGTGGTGGTGAGAAGTCGGTCGTGGACATGATCCCTCGTCGTCGTCCGGCACCGGCGCGACGGCAAGCCACGCCGAGCCCATCGGTGAGCCACACCCGGCCTGCGCCGAGTGCTGCTCGTGCGACGTCCGCCGTGCAACGACGTCGTGGGACCTCGATCGGATCACGGGCCGTGCGCGGTCGCCGTCGACGGTGTCCGCGCCGTGGCGGGCCGTCCGTGGCAGTGGGCTCTACCCCGACCATCCCATGCGGACGGTCGGCGACCGTCGGCGGCCCGCCGGGGTCGGAGACGGACAGTGCCCCCGTGCCCGCGGTTACGGGCAGGGGGGCACTGTCGTCACCCTGGTGGAGCGCGGTCGGGCGGCTCAGCCCGCCTGGTAGTTCACGTGCGGGTGGTCCATGTGGTTGGCCGTGGCGCTCCCGCGGTCGGCCATGGGGCTCCACGAGCCGGTCGGCGAGGACAGCATGCGCTGGTGCCAGATGATGTACTCCACGCCGAGCGCGTCCCAGTTCGCCACGTGGTACTGGACGATCGCATCGCCGAGCGCCGTGTCGGACAGCACCATGTAGTCCAGCGCCAGCCCGGACGGGTGGCCGCCCGGGTCAGCTGCGCTCGGTCGTGTCCCGCCGATGGTGATGCCGGCGGCGCCCGGCACGTTGCTCACGACGGCGTTGGCGGCTGCCGCCGCCCGCGGCTGGACGGGACCGGCGTTGTTGGTGATCGACGCGACCGGGGACTGCGCGGCCGCGACCAACGCCTGGACCGGAGCCGGTGCGGCGGCCGGTGCCGGAGCCGGTGCGGCGGCCGGTGCCGGAGCCGGTGCGGCGGCCGGTGCCGGAGCCCCGGTGCCGGAGACGGCCAGTACCTGCCCCGGGGTGATGACGTTGGGGTTGCTGCCGATGACCCCGACATTGCGCTGGTAGAAGGCCTGCCAGGGCTGGCCGTGGGCCGCCGCGATCCTGGCGACCGTGTCGCCCGGCTGCACGGTGTACTGGGCCACCTGGGCGGCTGCGGGTGCAGCCACCACCGCGGGCGGCGCGGCAGTGGTGGTGTGGGCCTGGGCCGGGAAGGCCAGGGCACCCAGCGTGACGGCGGAGACGCCTGCGACGACGGGGATGCCGACGACGATCTCCTTGGTGCGGACGAAGCGAGGTGCGCGGTGCTTGGGCATGGTGATCTCCGATCACCGCCGAAGGGGTTAGCTGTCGGGTTCGGGCGATCGGTGCCCGGCCGGCGACGCCGGCTTCACCCCGAGGCGCGCCGTCTGATCTGTCGGCGCGCCGTGTGCGGTGGGTCCCCCACCCCTGCCCTGAGGGTCCTGGATGGCAGCCGGCAGGCAGGGTTGGGCGGACCGGCGCCACGCCCACGACGTCGGCGTGACCGGAACGTTATGTACCCGCACGCAGGCTGTCCTCGTGACGGCCGTCACGTCATCGGCGTGCCGTCGACGGCACGCCGTCCGCCGGCAGGTCGAGACGGTCCGACCCGCCGCCGCGGCGCCGAGCAGCGGGCCCAGACGCGCAGTCCCGCGCAGGCGACGGCAGCCTCACCGTCGCCTGCGCGGGGATCACTCCTGCTGCCGACCGGTCAGCGACCCAGCGCGCGGGTCACGTCGCCGATCCCCTCGAAGGTCTCGTCTCCCAGGCGTCGCTCCAGCTCGGCGACGACGGCCTCGGGTGCGCCGTGGTCGCGCACCGCCTGCACCAGGTCGGACCCGGCGATCGGGAAGTCGACGCGGTTGAGCCAGCGCAGCACCTGGTCGCGGGTGACGACCGTGCCGGGGCCGTCCCCGCCGCTGGTCGGGCCGGAGAACAGCGACTCCTGGACGACCTGGTGCACGAAGGTGTTGTCGTAGTAGCCCGAGAGCCGCTCCGCGCCGGGTCCCATCGCGGTCAGCGGGACGTCGGCGTTCGTGTGCCCGCTCGTCGTCCAGTCGACGACGAACTGGAACTCGGACCCGGCGATGTCGAAGGGCCCGTCCTCGGTCGACGGCGGGATGCCGCTCTCGTCCTCGGTGCCGGTGTCCTCGACCGCCATGCCGCCGGTCTCGTGGTCGGCGGTGGTGACCAGCAGCGTGTCGTCGTCCCGCTCGGCGAACTCCTCGGCGACCGCCACGGCCTCGTCCATCAGGGCGACGGCCTCGATGGTCTTCTCGGCGTTGTTGGCGTGACCCTGTTCGTCGACCGCCTCTTCCTCCACGATGAGGAGGAAGCCCTCCTCGTTCCGGGACAGGACGTCGACGGCCTTCTGGGTCATCTCCGCCAGCGACACGATGCGCTCGTTGGTGCCGACCGGCTCGGGCTCGGAGACGAACATCGTGCGGTTGGCGAACAGGCCCAGCAGCTGGTCGCCCTCTGCGGCGGCGAGCCCCTCGGCGTCGCTGACGTACCCGTAGCCGAGTTCCTCGGCCCGCTGGACGAGGTCGCCCTGGTCGCTCAGGCCCTCGCCGCCCTCGATCGCCCCCTCGTCCCCGGCGGGGTACCAGAAGTCCTCCCCGCCGCCGAGGAGGACGTCGACACCGGTCTCCTCGATGTACTGGCGGGCGATCTCCGTCTGCATGTCCCGGTCCTCGACGTGGGCACCGAAGGCAGCAGTGGACGCGTCGGTGATCTCGCCGGTGGTGACCAGGCCGGTGGACAGCCCGGCCGCCTCGGCCTGCTCGATGAGGGTCTCGACCTCGTTGCCCTCGGCGTCCAGGCCGATGGCGCCGTTGTAGGTCTTCACGCCGCTGGCGTAGGAGGTGGCCCCGGCGGCGGAGTCGGTGATGAAGCCCTCCGGGTCGGCGGAGTCGGTCTTGACCAGGCCGGCGTAGGGCAGGCTGTCCATGACCAGCTCGCCCTCGAGGCCGACGGTGGCGAGTGCGCCGGCGTTGCGCGCGGCCACGCCCATGCCGTCGCCGATGAAGAGGATCGCGTTCTGCGCCTTGCCCTGGGCATGTGGTCCCTGGCCGCGGTCGTCGTCGCCGGCGGCCGCGGTGCCGACCCCGCCGACGGTGAACGCGACGGTCGCTGACAGTGCGCCGACGGCGATGGCCAGCGGCCAGGGCCGCGCCCCGGACGTGTGTGTCTGCTGCATGACTCTCCCAGTGGACGGTGGACCTGCCCGCCGGCTCCCGGCGGCACCTGCGACGCTGGCAAGCCGAGGTGAAGCGGACGGACCCGTCCGGTGAACCGGGTCGGTACAGCCGGACGACGGCTGACCGGTGGAGGAGCGCGTGCCCGTTCGCACGGTGAGGCCTCGCTGATGCGGTCGGCCGGCGCCGGTGCCCGTCGTCGGAGTGGGGAAGGCCACGAGTCGCCGGTGGTCGGCGGCCGTGACTTCACGTCAGCGCTCCGTAACCTGACCGGGATGAAGCCCACGACCCGGGACCGCAGCCGGCGGTTCGCTCGCTTGCCGGACCGGGCGCGCAAGGCGATCTCCGGCTCCGGGCCGCCGACGGCACCCCTCGCGCTGCGCGCCCGGCCCAGCCCGGTCGACGCGGGCACCGCGCGCTCGGCGCTGGGTCTGGCCCTCCGCATCGGGGAGTCGATGATGGCGGTCGGGGCCTCGGCGGCCGACGTGACCGCCACGGTGCTCCGCGTGGCGGCGGCCTACGGGTTGACCGACTGCCAGGTCGACATCACCTTCACGTCACTGACCATCAGCTGGGACCCCGACGACGTCCCGCCGCTGATGCTGATGCGCATCGTCCGGCCCCGGGGGCTGGACTACACCCGGCTCCAGGGGATCACCGACCTGGCGGCGGCGATCAAGGGCGAGGGCCTGGGCCTGGAGGACGCGCACCGCCAGCTGGACGACGTCCTGGCCGCACCGCACCCCTACCGCCGGTCGATCCACGCACTCGGCTGGTCGGGTGTGGCGGGCTTCGTCGCCTTCCTGCTCGGTGGTGGCTGGCTGGTGGCCCTGGTCGCGGCGGTGACCACGGCCGCGATCGAGCAGACGATCCGCGCGCTCGACCGGCGTGGGCTCCCGATGTTCTTCCAGCAGGTGGCCGGTGCGGCGGTGGCCACGGCGTCGGCCGTCCTGCTCGTCGTCTGGGAGGTCGAGGTCCGCACCTCGCTGGTCGTCGCCGCCGGGATCGTGGTGCTCCTGGCAGGGCTCTCCTTCGTGGGCGCCGCCGAGGACGCGATCAGCGGCTTCCCGGTCACCGCGGCGGCACGGGGCTTCGAGGTGCTGACGCTGACGACCGGGATCGTCGTCGGCATCGCCGCGGTCCTGGACCTGGCACAGCGGGCGCAGGTACCGCTGCGGGTGCTCGACCCGGGAACGGCCGGCGTGCCGTTCGCCGTGACGCTGGCCGCGGCCGCCGGGATGGCCGGGGCGTGGGCACTGGCCTCGCACGCCCGCCCGGCCGCCATCGGGGTCGCCACGGCAGCCGGCGCGCTGGCGTGGGCGACGGCGTCGGCGACCGCGGCCTTCGGTGCCGGTCCCGCGGTGGCGAGTGCGGCGGCGGCCATCGTCGCCGGGTTCTGCGGGGAGTCGCTGACCGATCGGCTCCGGATCCCGCCCCTGCTCGTCGCGGTCTGCAGCATCGTCCCGCTGCTGCCCGGGCTGACCATCTACCGCGGGCTCTTCGCGGTCGTGGTGGAGGGAGACGTCGGCCGTGGGGTGAACGGGCTCGTCGGGGCCGCGGCGATCGGGCTGGCGCTCGCCGCCGGCGTCGTGCTGGGCAGGTTCTTCGGCCGGCCGCTGGGTGGTCGGCGGGACCGGTTCGACCGGCGGGTGCGGCGCCGCGCGACCAGCGCCGGCTGAGATCGCCCCCGCTGTCCGAGGGGGCCGGGCCGGTCAGCCCGGGCGGGTGCGCGAAACGGCGAGATCGGGTGCACGCGGTGGTCGTCGGCCGGCGCGGATCAGCCCGAGGGTCTACCGAACAGCTCACCGTCGCCGGGTGATGCCGTCAGCGGAGCTCGCTCCGGTCACCACCCCGCGGGACCAGTTCCCGGGGTGGCCGGGATCCGTCCGGTCCTGACGCCGTCCCCTCTGGAGAGATCGAGGCCCTCATGTCCGCACGCCGTCACCGAGCCACCGCCGCCGTCGTCGGGCCGCTCGCGGTGGTCCTGGCGCTCACCGGTTGCAGCACCACGAGTGAGAGCAGCACCGCCACGGCCACCCCTGCGGGAGGGGACACCGAGGTCGACACGATCCTGTTCGACTTCCCGTTCACCTCGCTGCCCATCTACTCAGTGCTCAGCCAGCAGATGCAGGACTACGCCGAGGAGCAGGGCGTCACCGTCGAGTTCACCAACGACAACAGCGACCTGTCGACGCAGGTGTCCAACCTGACCACCTACCTCAACAGCGACGTCGACGCGGTGGTGTCCTTCCCGATGGACCCGGCCAGCATCGACTCGATCGCCCAGCAGTACCTGGACGCCGGCAAGTACTGGGTCACCTACGGCGGCGACCTGGAGAACCAGAGCAGCACGCTGCAGTTCAGCTTCACCGAGTCCGGGCGGATGCTCGGGGAGGACGCCGGCCGGTGGGCGCAGGAGAACCTCGGCGAGGCCCCCACGGTGCTGGTGCTGGAGGACCAGCTGACCCAGATCGGGCAGGAGCGGACCAGCGGGATCCTCGAGGGCCTGCGCAGCGCCGCTCCCGATGCCGAGATCGTCGCCCAGCAGCAGGCGGTGACCCCGCAGGAGGCGCTCACGGTCACCAACTCGGTGCTGGCGGCGAACCCCGACGTGGACGTGGTGCTGGCCGCCGTCGGTGACGCCGCCCAGGGCGCCTACCAGGCCCTGCTGTCCTCCGGCCGGGCCGCGGACGACCCGGAGACCTACGTCGGCGGGCTCGACGGGAACCTCTCCCTGTTCCAGGCGATGCAGGAGGGCGACCTCGTGCGGGGCGTGGTGACCGTGAAGTCCGAGGACATCGTGAAGGCGACCATCGACATCCCCCTGGCCCTGGGCCGCGGGGAGGAGCCGGAGACCGACGTCCCGGTGCACCTGGTCACCCCGGACAGCCCCGACCTGCAGGAGTACGTCACCGCCTTCGGCGGCTGACGTGACCGTCTCCGTCCGCGGCCTCACCAAGAGGTACGGCCCGACCCTGGCGCTCGATCGCGTCGACCTGGACATCGCCGCCGGTGAGGTGCACGCCCTGCTCGGGCACAACGGCGCCGGCAAGTCCACGGTGATCACGTGCCTCGGCGGGGGCACCGCACCCAGCGCCGGCTCGATCACCATCGGTGGGACGACGCACGCCGCACTGGACCCCCGGTCCTCCATCGCCGCAGGGATCGCGGTCATCTACCAGCACCTGAGCCTCATCGACCGGCTCGACGTCACCGAGAACCTCTTCCTCGGTCAGGAGGCGACGACGGCGGGGGTCTTCCTGCGCCGCGCCGACCATCGTGCGCGTGCGGTGCGCCTGCTGGAGCGGGTGGGCCTGGACGTCTCCCCGGACACCCCGGTCCGGCAGCTGACCATCGGCCAGCGGCAGCTGGTCGAGATCGCGAAGGCGCTGAGCCGGGATGCACGGCTGCTGGTCCTGGACGAGCCGAGCGCCGCGCTGTCCCCGGTGGAGTCCCGCCGGCTTGCCGACCTGGTGCGACTGCTCAAGGCCGAGGGGATCGCCGTCCTGTACGTGACCCACCTGCTCAACGAGGTCGTCGAACTGGCCGACCGCACCACGGTGATGCGGGACGGGCGGGTCGTGTGGTCCCAGCCGATGGCCGGGGTCAGCAAGACCGACCTGGTGACCGCGGTGAGCGGCCGCGCGCACGGGGCGGCCGTGGCGCCGCGGCCGGTGGACCCGGACACGGCACCGGCGCTGGCCGTCGACCACCTGCAGGCACCAGGCCTGCACGACGTCTCCCTGGTGGTCCGCCCCGGGGAGATCGTCGGCCTCTACGGGCTGGTGGGGTCCGGCCGGTCGCGGCTGCTGGAGACCCTCTTCGGCCGCCGGCGAGCCACCTCCGGCACGGTCGCCGTGGACGGGCGCACGGTGGGCGTCGGCCGTCCCGACGACGCCCTCCGCGCCGGGCTCGCGCTCGTCCCCGGTGACCGGCTCCGGCAGGGGCTCTTCGGCTCCCTGTCGTCCGGGGAGAACACCGTGCTGCGGGTCATGTCGCTCACCGCGCGTGCGGGGTGGCGCCGGCCCCGGGCGGAACAGGAGGTCTTCCGGAGCACCGCCGCCGCCTTCGGCCTGCGCCCGGCCGACCCGGCGGTGCCGGTCTCCCGGCTGTCCGGCGGCAACCAGCAGAAGGTGCTCATCGCCCGCTGGGTCAACGACCGGGCCGGTACCCGGGTCCTCCTGCTGGACGACCCGACCCAGGGGGTGGACGTCGGCGCCCGGGCCGAGATCTACGACGTCCTGCGGCAGGTCGCCGCCGAGCGGGGGCTGGCGGTGCTGTTCGCCAGCAACGACCCCGACGAGGTCGTCGCGCTGGCACACCGCTGCCTGGTGATGCGCCAGGGCCGGGTCGTCGACGAGCTCGACATGCGGGACACCGACGAAGAACAGCTGCTCGACCTCATCCACAGCGAGCTGGAGCCCTCCTGATGACGACCGCCACCCCTCCCACCGTCGACGGTGCCGACCGTCGCCCGCCGTCCACCGGTCACGCCGCCGCGGCACCGTCCCCGGTGGCCGCCGCCGCGGGCTGGCTGGTCCAGAACCCGCTGCTGGTGCTGCTCGTGGTGATGGTGGCCGGCGTGCAGCTGGCCACCGGCGCGCAACTGGGCTGGGGCAACCTGCGGGGCGTCTTCCTGGACGCGGCGGTCATCGCGATCGTCGCCGCCCCGGTCGCGATGCTGGTGATCGCCGGCTACATCGACCTCTCGGTCGGGTCGACCCTGGCCCTGGGCGGGGTGGTGGCCGGCAAGGTGGCGCAGTCCGGCGGGTCCCCATTGGTCGCCGTCGGGGCGGCGCTGCTGGCCGGCGCCGCCGTCGGGGTGGTCAACGCGGTGCTGGCGACGGTGTTCGGGCTCTCCTCCTTCATCGTGACCCTGGGCATGCTCACCGCGGTCCGGGGCGTCGCGCAGCTGGTGAGCCCGCTGCCGCTGAGCAACTTCGGGGAGGCCTTCGGCTTCCTGGGCATCGGCAACATCGCCGGGATCCCGCTCCCGGCGCTGCTGGCCGTCGCCGTGCTGCTGACCGCCGGGGTGTTCCTCACCCGCACGCCGGCCGGGCGGCACGTCTACGCGATCGGGGTGAACCGGGAGGCCGCCTACCTGTCCGGGGTCGACGTGCGGCGCATCCCGTTCCTGCTGTTCGTCACCAGCGGGGCCGCGGCCGGGCTGGCCGGCGCGATCACCGTCGCCCGGCTCAACAGCGCTCCGGCGGGTCAGCTCGGCGGCGGCTTCGAGCTGGCGGTGATCACCGCGGTGCTGCTCGGCGGCATCGCGCTCACCGGCGGGGAGGGCAGCATGGTCGACGTCCTGGTCGGGGTGCTGTTCATGGGACTGCTCCGCAACGGCCTCACGCTGCTGGGCGTCACCACGTTCTGGCAGAACGTCGCCAGCGGCCTCGCGCTGGTGGCGGCGATCGCCATCGCCGCGGCCACCCACTCCGTCCGCGGGAAGATGCAGACCCGGGAGGCTCGACGGCTCGACGACGCGGCTCCCACCGGCTGACGCGCACCCGGCCGGGGGCGGCTGCCCTCGGCCGGGCCCGGGCTACGGGGTGGGGTCGGTGGCGAACTCGTACGGCGGGACGGCGGGCCGGGCGAGGTAGCCGAAGTCGGAGACGACCGAGGTGCCGTTGATCGGGGCGCTCACCGGCGAGGCGAGGAACGCGGCGTGCCGGGCCAGGTCCGCCGGCTGCATGACCGGCAGGTCGCTGCCGGCGAACCCGTCGGGCCGGCCCAGGTCGGCCCGCGACATCGGGGTGTCGACGACGCCGGGGCACAGGCAGTTGACGCGCACCTCGGGGTGGTCGACCGACAGCGAGCGGGTGAGCATCAGCACCGCGCCCTTGGAGGTGTTGTAGGCGCTCATCCCCTCGAACGCCACGAGCGCCGCGTCCGAGGCGATCAGCACGATGGTGGCGACCGGGCTGGGTCGCAGCGCCGGGACGGTGTGCTTGGCCAGCAGGAAGTTGCCGCGGACGTTCACCGCCATCACCTGGTCCCAGTCGGCGACGCTCACCTCCGCAGCCGGTGTCCCGGCCGGGCCGGAGATCCCCGCACACCCGAGGACGGTGTCCAGCCGGCCGAACCGGTCGAGGACGGCGGCCACGGCCGTGCGCACGTCGGCCTCGACCGTCACGTCGGCCCGGACGAACAGGGCCTCGTGACCCCGGTCGCGCAGCAGCGCGGCGACCTCCTCGCCGGCCGGGTCACGGTCGAGGAGGGCGATCTGCGCGCCCTCCTCGGCCAGCGCGTCGGCACACGCCCGCCCGATGCCGGAAGCACCACCGGTGATCAGCGCGACCCGGTCGCGCAGCTGCAGGTCCATGGTCCGGTCTTCCTGTCCTCAGCGGTCGTCGACCGGGCGGTCGTCGACCGACACCCGGGGGTCGAAGGGCACCGTGCCCACGTCCACGGCCACCTGCCCGCCGTCGACCGGGACCACCGCCGCGTTGACGTAGCGGGCCTGGTCCGACAGCAGCCAGGCGATGCACGCGGCGACCTCCTCGGCGCCGGCCGGCCGGCGCGCCGGGACCAGCGAGGTCACCAGCCCGTAGGCGGCGCTGGGGGAGAGGCCGCGCGGACCGCCGAACTCCGCCATCTCCGCGTCGGCCATCTCGGTCGCCGTCCACCCGGGGCACACCACGTTCGCCCGCAGTCCCTGGGGGCCGTAGTCGACGGCGAGGGACTGGGTGAGCGCGGTGGCGGCCGCCTTCGAGGCGGCGTAGACCGACATCTCCGCGCTGGCCCGCAGGCCGGCCACCGAGGCGACGGTGACCACGGCGCCGCGGGACGCCAGCAGGTGCGGCAACGCGGCCCGGAGCACGTGGTAGAGGCCGCCGACGTTGACCCGCAGCGTCGCCTCGAATGCCTCGGGGGAGACGTCCAGCAGCGCGCCGGGGTGCATCACCCCGGCATTGAGCACCAGGCCGTCGAGGCGGCCGAAGTGGTCGACGGTGCGCTGCACGACCCGGGCGGCGTCCGCCGGGTCGGCGACGTCGCCGGCCACGGCGAGCCCGCCGGTCTCCTGCGCCGTCCGCTCCAGCGGTTCCGGCCGGCGACCGCAGACGACGACCCGGGTCCCGGTGCGCGCCAGCGTGCGGGCGGTCGCCGCACCGATGCCGGCGCCGCCGCCGGTGACCAACGCGACCCGGGGAGGGGTCACGGCGTGGTGACCGGCGGTGCCACGGACAGGGGCTGTGCGTAGGCGCCCATCGTGAGGTCGACCAGCTCACCGCTGAACTGGTCGAGCGCGAACTGGATGCCCACCGAGCGCAGCTGGGTCAGGTCGACCAGCACCATGCCCTCGACGCCCAGCAGCTTCTCCAGCCAGGAGAAGAGGTACACCCCCTCGCGGATCTTCCAGTGCACGCACCGCTCGGTGTCCGCCTCGCCCTGCTCGGCACCGCCCATGCAGACCCAGGTGAAGAGGCGGTCGGTGAGGTAGACGTGGTCGTAGACGTCGTCGCTGCTGTAGCGGTAGCGGATCCGCCGGCCGACCAGCTCGGTGGTCGGCTGGTGGGGGTGCGGGTCCGTCCGCCCTCCGTCGACGGTCGCCTGGAACCACTGCTGCCGGGCGCGGTGCGGCTGCGGCTCCAGGCCGAGCTGGGCCAGGGCCCCGGTCGCTGCGCCGTTGCGCAGGTCCAGCGCCATGGACGCTGCCTCGGGCTGGGGGAGCCCCTGCCACAGCTGGTGCACGTAGAACAGCTGGTCGGCCAGCTCGAAGGCCGAGTAGCCGGCGGTGCCGCTGCGCTCCGGGTGGTCGCCGACGCGCAGCACCCAGTCGAGCCGGCGGTCGTCGGTGAACCGCTGCTCGAGGGAGAACTCCTCGCCGCCGTCGGTGAGGGCGCCGGTCAGGGTCACGGTCCGGCCGACCAGTGCGCCGGACACCGGCGGGCGGAACTCGTCGAAGCCCTCGGCCATCTCGGTCAAGGGGGTCCAGGACTGCGCGTCCCAGGCGAACTCGCCTCTGCCGCTCACGGTTCTCCTCGTCGTCGTGCTGGTCAGGTCGGTCTCGGCGCAGCCGAGTGGGTGTCAGGGGTGGGTGGTCGGGCGGTCGGCGGTGTGCACCAGCCGGCCGGCGAACCAGGTGCCCAGCACCTGGGTGGCGTGGACCTGGGTCGGGTCCACCGTGAAGACGTCGCGGTCCAGGACGATGAAGTCCGCGGACCGGCCGGGGGTGAGGCGGCCGGTCACGTCGCCGAGCCCCATCGCCTCGGCCGGGTGCGTGGTGAAGGCGGTGACCGCCTCCTGCACGGTCAGCGCCTGCCCGGGGTTGAGCGTCCCGGGCACCGCGGGGTCGGGGTTGCGGCGGGTGACCATGGCCTCCAGCCCGGTCCACGGGTCGGGGGTGGGTGCGGCGCAGGGCCAGTCCGACCCGGCGGCGACCACCGCCCCCGAGTCGAGGAAGTCGCGGAACGGCCAGGACGCCGCGACCACCTCCTCGGGTACGTGGGCGGCGATGCTGTCCTGGATCACCCCGGGGAACCAGATGTAGGGGGAGGCGTCGGCGACCACATCGAGCGCGGCGAACCGGGGCAGGTCGTCGGGGTGCACGTACTCGGCGTGGGCGATCTGGAAGCGCGGCCCGGGCCCGCGGCGGGCGCGCACCTGCTCCACGGCATCGAGCACGAGCCGCACCGAGGCGTCCCCGGTCGCGTGGAACTTCGCACCCAGGCCCAGGTCGTGACACCGCTCCACCTCGGCGACCAGGTCGGGCAGGTCGTAGTACAGGTCGCCGGTCGTGGCGGGCTCGCCGTGCCGGCACAGGTAGGGCTCCAGCAGCGCCGTCGTCCGGGTCATCGGCACGCCGTCCAGCACGATCTTCACGAAGTCCGGGCGCACCAGCTCGCTGCGCTGGGCCCGGGCCTCGGCGATGAGCTCCCCGCCGACCGCGCCGTCCTCGAGGAACGGGCGCACGGGGAGGGAGGCGACCACCCGCAGCGTCAGCTCCCCCTCCGCCTCGAGCTCGCGCAGCGCGGCCAGGGGCGCGCCCATGGTCGCGGCCTCCTGCACGCTGGTGATGCCGTAGGAGTTCAGCACCCGGATCGCGGTGGCCACCGCTTCCCGCATGCGCGCCTGCGGATCGGCGACCGACGCCGCGAAGGCCGACTCGGCCCGGGCGGAGGCCAGCTCGTGCAGCACGCCGGTGAGCCGGCCGGCGTCGTCCCGGACGTAGCGGCCGCCCTCCACGTCCGGGCTGTCCGGGCCCACCTCCATGAGCTCCAACGCCCGCGAGCTGACCCAGCGGTTGTGCATGGTGTCGTCGCGCAGCAGCACCGGCCGCCCGCCGCTGGCCTCGTCGAGGGCCAACCGGTGGCGCTCCTCGGCCAGCTGACCGAGCAGGGTGCTGCCGAGGATGCCGCCGACGACCCAGGCGTCCGGCTCCAGCCGGCCGGCCCACGCCCGCACCTTCGCCAGCACGTCGTCCAGCGAGTCGCTCGGCAGCAGGGGCAGCTCGAACGCCGCCTGGGCGCCGGCCAGGTTCAGGTGCACGTGCCCGTCGACCAACCCCGGGAGCACCAGCGCGCCGGCCAGGTCGTGCACCTCCGTGTCCGGGCCGCGGTGCCGAGCGACCTCCTCGACCGTCCCGACGTCCAGCAGCAGCCCGTCCCGGACCGCCAGCGCCTCGGCCCACGGGCGCGCCGGGTCCGACGTCCAGACGCGTCCTCCGGTCACGACGAGGTCAGCGGCGAGCGGGGTGGGGGACATCGGGCCTCCGGGTGGACGTGGGCGGGCGGGGAACGCGCGGTGCCCGGAGCCACCGGCGGGACGGTCGGCCTGCCGAACGCGGCCCGGCCGGCCGGTGACGGGCTGCGCCGACGCCGGTGAGTCCACGGCACCGCGGGGGAGGGGCTGAGCCATCCCGTGCACGGCCTGTCGCCATCTCGTGCACGGGAGGGGGCGGCATCCGGTCAGGCGGCGGTGTTCTGCCGGCGGCGGAGCTGTGCCGGGGACTCGCCGAAGGCCGTGCGGAACTGTCGCGCGAGATGGGTGACGTCGAGGATCCCCCAGCGGGCGGCGATCGACGGGGTGCTGCGGCCGGCGAGCGTGGGGTCGAGCAGGTCGCGGCGGATGCGCTCCAGGCGGCGGCGCCGTATCCACGCGGCGGTGGTGAACCCCTCCTGGGCGCACATCTTGTGCACCTGCCGCACCGAGACGCCGAGGGCCACCGCGATCGACTCGACGCCGAGGTCGGGGTCGCCCAGGTGGGCCAGCGCGTACGTGCGCACCCGGTCGGCCAGCGTCGGCCCGCTGCCCCCGGGCACCTGGGGGAGCCCGGCGTAGACGGCCAGCACCATCGACACGAGGGCATCGCCGAGGTGGCAGGCCGCGGGGGAGTCGCTCGACCCGGCGTCCTCGCACCTCGACAGCTCTTCCAGCATCGACGAGAGCGCACGAGCGGGGCTGCTCGTCGCCGGGACGGGGACCGCGGTCCGCTCGCTGAACGGTCGGAGGTGCGGGTGCAGCCGGTCCCGCGGCACCGCGACGACGACCGCCTCCCAGTTCGTACCCGCGCTGTCCAGGTGGTACGGCCGGGTCGTCTCGTAGGCCACCAGGTCCCCGGGCCTGGCCTCCCCCCGGCGCCCGTCCTGGCTCAGCCGGCTGACGCCGGAGCGCTGCCAGATGAGCTTGAGGAACTCCGGGTCGGTGGAGCTGAGCAGTCGCCCGGTACGGGAGACCGAGTTGGGGCTGGTGCGCAGCGCGGTGACGAGCAGCCCGTCGGCAGTGGCACTGCGCAGCCGGCCGTGGAAGGCGACGCCCTCGACCGGCCGCACCCGCACCGGTGCGCAGGCCGAGGACACCGCCGCCTCGAAGCTGCCGAGGGCTGCCTCGGCGTCCAGCGGCTCGGCCGCGGGGCTGCAGGGCGTCGTGACCACAGGCTGCCTCGTTCCACTCGCAAAGCGAACGACATGTCCGTTAAGAGGGAACGCTAGGTCATCTGTGACCTGCTGCACAACGACTGACCGTCCGCGGACGGTCAGTCGAGGGGAGTCGGGGCCTGGACCACCGTGCCGGCGGCCAGCAGTGCGTCGACGTCGGTGATGCCCCAGTCCGACAGCGCCGCCCGGGTGTGCTCCCCGGCGCGGGACGGTGGCCGGTCCAGCGTGGCCGGGGTGCGGGAGAACCGCGGCGCGGGCGCCGGCTGCACGACGCCGTCCCGCTCGACATAGGTCTGCCGCGCCGCCAGCTGGGGGTGGTCGCGGGCCTCGGCGAAGGAGAGCACCGGGGCCACGCAGGCGTCGGTGCCGGCGAACACCTCGGCCCACTCGTCGCGGGTCCGCCGGCCGATCGCGTCGGCGAACAGGCCGCGCAGCTCCTCCGGGTCCGCTCCGGCCCGGTCCGGCACGCGGCCGGCCAGGCCGAGCCGGTCGACGAACTCGGCGTGGAACTGCGGCTCCAGGGCGCCGACCGCGAGGTGCCGGCCGTCGGCGGTCTCGTAGACGTCGTACCAGGGGACGCCGGAGTCCAGCAGGTTGACGCCGCGGGTGTCCTGCCAGACCCCACCGGCCAGCATGCCGACGATCATGGTCGCCAGGTGCGCGGTGCCGTCGACGATGGCGGCGTCCACCACCTGGCCCCGGCCACTGCCGCGGGCCTCCAGCAGCGCGGCGAGCACCCCCACCACCAGGTACATCGCCCCGCCGCCGAAGTCGCCGACCAGGTTCAGCGGGACCTGCGGCGGCCCGCCCGCCCGCCCGATGGCGTGCAGGACGCCGGTGACCGCGATGTAGCCGACGTCGTGCCCGGCCGTCGTCGCCAGCGGGCCGTCCTGACCCCAGCCGGTCATCCGGCCGTACACCAGGCGGGGGTTGCGGGCCAGGCACTCCTGCGGCCCGATGCCCAGCCGCTCGGTGACCCCGGGCCGGAAGCCCTCGAGCAGCACGTCGGCACGCTCGGCGAGCCGCCGGACCAGCTCCGCACCGCCGGGGTCCTTGAGGTCGACGGCCACCGACCGCCGCCCGCGGGCCAGCAGGTCGTGCTCGGCGGACGGCGTGGGCGGATGCGCGCCGGGACGGTCGATCCGCAGCACGTCGGCGCCGAGGTCGGCGAGGAGCATCGCCGCGAACGGAGCGGGGCCGAGACCGGTGAGCTCGACGACGCGCAGCCCGGCGAGGGGTCCGGTGGTCATCGGAGAACCTGACGGCACCGGGACGCCGGTCGTCAAGGGGCGGGTGCCGAGGGTCGGGAGCCCCGGGCGACCGGCCGGTCGGCGGGGGCACCATGGACGTCGGGCACTAGCCTGATCCGCGGTGGACGGCGAGGTGGAGCTGCGATGACGACGGCGGGCGACCGGGCGGCCGACGTCCCGGCGGACGGTCCGGCTGACCGTCGACGCGTCGTGCCGCGGAACCGGGACGAGCTGGGCGACCGGGTGTGGACGCTGCCCAACCTGCTGTCGGTGGTCCGGCTGCTGGGCGTGCCCCTGTTCCTGTGGCTGCTGCTCGGCCCGCACGCCGACGGCTGGGCCATCGTCGTGCTCGTGGTCTCCGGCGCCACCGACTGGCTCGACGGGAAGCTCGCCCGCGCGCTGGGACAGGCCAGCCGGCTCGGCGCCCTCCTGGACCCGGCCGCCGACCGCCTCTACATCGTCGCGACGCTCATCGCCTTCGTCATCCGGGACGTCGTGCCCCTGTGGGTGGTTGTCGTGCTGCTGGTGCGCGAGGTCGTGCTCGCCGCGACCCTGCTGGTGCTCCGGCACGCGGGCTGGCCGCCACTGCAGGTCCACTACCTCGGCAAGGCCGCGACCTTCCTGCTGCTCTACGCCTTCCCCCTCCTGCTGCTGGCCGACGGCGAGGGGTCGGTGGCCGCGGTGGTCCAACCGGTCGCCTACGCGCTCACCGTGTGGGGGGCGGCGCTCTACCTGCTCGCCGGGGTCTTCTACGTGGTCCAGGCCGTCCAGCTGCTGTCCGGGCGCCGCCCGGCCGGAGTGGAGGCGTGAGCGCGCCCGCACCCGGGCGGCCGCGCTCGCTGGGTGCCTCCCTGCTGGACCAGGTGCTGGCCGACACCCTGGACCCGGCCTACGCCCAGGTCGCCGCGGCCCGGGCGGCCCGGGCCGCGGCGGAGGCGGCCGGACCGACGGCGGACGCCGGCCCGCACCCCCGGCCCAGCTGGCTGCAGCGCAACCGGGGGCAGCTGCTCGTCGCCACCGCGCTGCTGCTGGCCGGGCTGCTGGCCGCGGTGACCTACCAGGAGGCAGCGGCCGGCGCGCAGGGGCGTGAGGCGGCCCGGCAGGCGCTGCGTGACGACATCGTCCAGGAGTCGGCGGTCGGCGACGAGCTGGCCGCCCAGCTGCAGGAGCTCACCGCGGAGGTCGCCCGGACCCGGCAGCAGGCGCTGGACACCAGCGTGGTCGGGCAGCGTGCGCTGAGCCGGCTCGCGGTGGCCCAGCAGGGCGCCGCCGCGGTGGCGGTCTCCGGGCCCGGGCTGCTCGTGACGGTCGGCAACGCCCCGCCGGCGGCGGACAGTGACCCGGTCGGCGGGTCCGACCAGATCGCCCTGGCCGGTCGGGTCCAGGACGGGGACCTCCAGCTGGCGGTGAACGCGCTGTGGGCCTCCGGTGCCGAGGCGGTCAGCATCAACGGTCAGCGGGTGGGCCCGACCACTGCCATCCGTCAGGCCGGCGACGCCATCCTGGTCGACTTCCGGCCGGTGATGAACCCCTACGAGATCTCCGCGGTCGGCGACCCCGACGACCTGGCCCGCGCCTTCCTGGCCACCCCCGAGGCCAACGACCTGGCCAAGCTGACGAAGGACTTCGGTGTGGTCTTCGACTTCGCCCGGGCCGACGACCTCGAGCTGCCGGCCGGCAGCAGCGCGGAGCTGCTGTTCGCCGAGCCGCTCACCGCACCCGAGGGACAGGGTGAGGCAGCGGCGCCTGTCATCCCCGACCCGCCCACCATCCCCGACCCGCCCACCGACGGAGGCTGACGCGTGATCCCGATCCTCGGACTCGCAGTCGGCGTGGTGCTGGGGCTGTTGCTCGACCCCAGCGTCCCGCTCTGGCTGCAGCCCTACCTGCCGATCGCGGTGGTCGCAGCGCTGGACGCGGTCTTCGGCGGGGTGCGGGCGCGCTTCGACCGGATCTTCGACGCCAAGGTCTTCGTCGTCTCCTTCGTCTCCAACGTCGTCGTCGCAGCGCTGATCGTCTTCCTCGGTGACCAGCTCGGGGTCGGCGCGCAACTGTCCACCGCCGTGGTGGTGGTGCTCGGCATCCGCATCTTCGGCAACGCCGCGGCGATCCGCCGGCACCTGTTCCGCGCATGAGCGAGGAGCCGACCGCCGGTCGCCGGTCCGACGCCGCGTCCCCCGAGGCCGACGCCCCTGGGACGGGCTCCTCTGCGGCAGGGGCCCCCGAGACGGGCGCCCCCGATGCCGACGGCGTGGGGGAGCAGGAGCCGGCCGGCCCGTCGGACGATGTGGACGGCACCGGGGCCACACCGGTGGCCGGACGTCGGCGTCGCGATCCGCTGGCGGCCCTGCTCATCGGCGTGCTGACCCTGCTGCTGGGCTTCGCCTTCGCGGTGCAGGTGCGCAGCACCGACACCGACGCGCAGCTGGCCGGCCTGCGCGAGGAGGACCTCGTCCGCATCCTCGACGACCTCTCCGCTCGGGAGGACCGGCTCCGTCAGGAGATCCAGGACCAGCGGACGGCGCTGGCCCAGCTGGGCAGCTCCGACAGCGCCGCGGCCGCCGCGCTGGCGGAGGCCGAGCAGCGAGCCGAGGCGCTCGGCATCCTCAACGGCACCGTCGCCGCGCGCGGTCCCGGGCTCGAGGTGGTCATCCGCGACCCCGTCGACCGGGTCACCGCCGGTGTCGTGCTCAACGCCATCCAGGAGCTGCGCGGCGCCGGCGCGGAGACGATGCAGATCGACGGCGTCCGGATCGGCGTGAGCAGCGCCATCACCGGCGAGCCCGGTGCCCTGGAGATCGACGGCGAGCCGGTGGAGGCCCCCTACACGATCCGGGTCATCGGCTCGCCCGAGGACATGGCCACCGCCCTCAGCATCCCGGGCGGGGTCTCCGCGGTGGTCAACCAGCGCCGGGGCGACGTGGCCATCAGCCCCTCCCAGGACGTCGTGGTGGACGCGTTGCGGCCACTGGACACGCCTCAATACGCTGAGCCGGCCGAGGGGGACTGAGGAAGGACCTCGGTGCCCCCGGACCTCGCTGGCGCTCCGCCCGGGCCCCTGCACGGGGGCCGAGAACCCGTTCCGCGACTGCTTGGAGATGCCGCATGACCACACCCGATGACCGCCGTTACACCGACCAGCACGAGTGGGCGCTGGTCCAGGCCGCCGAGGGTGCGGTGACGGTGGTCCGGGTCGGGATCACCGATCACGCCCAGGACGCGCTGGGGGACATCGTGTTCGTCCAGCTGCCCGAGGTGGGCGCGGAGGTGGCCCCCGGCAACCCGATCGGTGAGGTCGAGTCCACCAAGTCCGTCTCCGACGTCTACTCGCCGGTGGCCGGCGTCGTCTCGGCGGTGAACGAGGCCCTGACCGACGCTCCGGAGACGGTCAACAGCGACCCCTACGGCGCCGGCTGGCTGGTCGAGGTCCAGGTGACCGGGGAGGACGGCGACCCCACCGCGGCGCTGCTGGACGCCGCGGCGTACCAGGCGGTCGTCCAGTCGTCCTGAGTCGGCCCCCACCGGATCGGCCCGTCACGGCGCTGGCCCCCCGCCGTCCGATCGGGGTGGTCGTCGATCACTATCATCACTGCGACGGTCGGCCGTGCGCTCCACAGCGTCCGACCCTCACCCTGTACGTGCGGTTGACCCTCGGGTCGGCCGCTGGTTCCATGACCCCCGGCCCGACCGCGATCCTGCGGCGGCCGACCTACGACGGGCCGACCGGTCCGTCGTCCGCCGGCCGACCGCGGCCCGTACCACCAGGCCCGCGGCGGTGCCGCCTGCACCGGAGGAGACAGACGTGCTCTGCACTCGATGTGGCCACCAGAACCCAGAGGGCAGCCGCTTCTGCGCGCAGTGCGGGGCGGCGCTGAGCCCCGAGCGGGTCGGCGAGTCGACCAGCATCATCCCCAAGGTCGGCGGTGAGGACTCCGGTGAGCAGGCCGAGGTCGCCGAGTCGACTGCGGACGCGCACGCCGGCGCCGTCGAGTCGCTGCCGGCCGGGTCCGCGCTGTTGGTCGTGAAGCGCGGCCCGAACGCGGGCAGCCGCTTCCTGCTCGACCAGGAGGTCACCACCGCCGGCCGGCACCCGGACAGCGACATCTTCCTCGACGACGTGACGGTCAGCCGCCGGCACGTGGAGTTCCACCGCGAGGGTGGCGGGTTCACCGTCCACGACGTGGGCAGCCTCAACGGCACCTACGTCAACCGCGAGCCGGTCGACGTGGCCTCCCTCGCCGGCGGCGACGAGGTCCAGATCGGCAAGTTCCGCCTGGTCTACCTGACCGGGCCGCGGACGGGCGAGCCGGCCGGCGCATGACCGCCACGTCGTGCACGGAGCCGGCCGAGAGCGGACGCCGGTCATGACGGCGGTGCCCCAGCCCAGCCCCCGCGCTGACCGGGACACCGCCGACGCCCGGGACGCCGCTGACAGCAGAGACGCCGCGGACGCCAGGGACACTGCTGACACCAGGCCCCGGTTCACCATCGGCGAGGTGCTGTCCGCCCTGCGCGGCGACTTCCCGGACGTCACGATCAGCAAGATCCGCTACCTCGAGTCCGAGGAGCTGGTCCACCCGCAGCGGACGCCGTCGGGCTACCGGAAGTTCTCCGTCGCCGACGTCGCCCGACTCCGGTACGTGCTGGCCGCGCAGCGGGACCAGTACCTGCCGTTGCGGGTCATCAAGGAGCACCTGGACGCCCTGGACCGGGGCGAGCCGGTCCCCGGCAGTGCGACCACCGGCGGGGTGGCCGGCCAGCCGGTCGGGACGGCACCCCTGCCGGGCCCCGAGTTCGCTGCGGCCGCCGGCCTGACGGAGGCCCAGCTGGCCGACTGCGTCCAGTTCGGACTGCTCAACGCCGACTCCCAGGGCCGGCACCGCGTCACCGACCTGCCCGTGGGCCGCGCCGTCGCCGGCCTGGCCCGGCACGGCATCGAGCCGCGGCACCTGCGGGTGTACCGGACGGCGGCGGAGCGGGAGGCCGCCCTGCTGGAGCAGCTGGTGGCCCCGGTGCTGCTGGCCCGCTCCGAGGAGGCGCGTGCCCGGGCCGGTGAGCAGCTCCAGGAGCTGGCCGCGCTGTCGGCACAACTGCACGGCGGGCTGCTGGAGTCGCGCCTGCGCGAGGTCCTCGGCGGCTGACCCCTGGCGTACCGTTGCGGGGGTGCGGGCACCCCCCGGTGCACCGGTCGGCCGCCCTGCGGTGGACGGTCCGGGAGCCGGCGGATGACCACGGGGAAGTCAGCGGAGGGGAGCCAGACGTGCAGGAGCTCAGAGTCGTCGGCGTCCGGGTGGAGCTGCCCGGCAACCAGCCCATCCTGCTGCTCAAGGAGACCCAGGGCGAGCGGTACCTGCCGATCTGGATCGGCGCCACCGAGGCCGCGGCGATCGCCTTCGAACAGCAGGGCGTCCGGCCGGCCCGGCCGATGACCCACGACCTGCTGCGCGAGGTGGTCACGGCCCTCGGCGCCACGCTGGAGGCGGTGCACATCACCGAGATGCGGGACGGCATCTACCTGGCCGAGCTGCAGTTCGGCGACGAGCGCACGGTGAGCGCCCGCCCGTCCGACGCCGTCGCCCTCGCCGTCCGCACCGGTGCGCCCATCTACGGCGCCGAGGCACTGCTCGACGAGGTCGGGATCGAGATCCCCGACGAGCAGGAGGACGAGGTGGAGAAGTTCCGCGAGTTCCTGGACAACATCAGCCCCGAGGACTTCGGCGCCGGGTCGGGCTCCGGCGGCAGCTGAGCCGCCGGCTCCCCGGACCACCCGCACGGGTGAGTGCAGCGACACGCCGGGTTCCTCGGTTGACCCTGTCCCGGCCCCGGCCTACGGTCAGCGAATCACGTGCGTGGAAGTCCCTGAGTCGCGCCCGTGATCGTTCCCAGCGAGAACACGGGAACGGCCCAGGTGCTGGGTGCCGGAGTCGAGGAGGCGCTGGAGTGAGCGGGCCCGCGATCGACGGCACGAACCCAGCAACGCCGCGACCGCGGCAGATGAGCGCCAGCGAGGAGTGCCCGTGAGCGACCAGGACAACGGTTCACAGGGTCAGCTGTTCAGCGACGCAGCGGTGGGCGTCCCCTCCTACGACGAGGTCGACACCGACGTCGTCGGCTACCGCGGCCCGACGGCGTGCGCCGCCGCCGGCATCACCTACCGGCAGCTGGACTACTGGGCGCGCACCGGCCTTGTCGCGCCGTCCGTGCGGACCGCCACCGGGTCGGGCACGCAGCGGCTCTACTCGTTCCGCGACATCCTGGTGCTCAAGGTCGTGAAGCGGCTGCTGGACACCGGCGTCTCCCTGCAGAACATCCGCAAGGCCGTCGACCACCTGCGCACCCGCGGCGTCAAGGACCTCGCCAACATCACGCTGCTCTCCGACGGCGCCACCGTCTACGAGTGCACCTCGGCCGAGGAGGTCGTCGACCTCCTCGCCGGCGGGCAGGGCGTCTTCGGCATCGCCGTCTCCGGCGCCCTCCGGGAGCTCTCCGGTGAGCTCGCGGAGCTGCCGGCCGAGCGACTGGACGGGGGCGGCTCCGTCGCCGACGACGAGCTGTCCGCCCGCCGCCGCCGCCGCGCCGCCTCGGCCTAGGCCACACCCCGACGGCCTCGGCCCGGGTCAGACCCTGGCTGCCCACGGGCCCTCTCGGCTCCCGTCCCGGCGCGGCTCGACCCTCGTGGTGCAGGGTTGAGCCGCAGGCGCACGCGGCTCGACCCTGCGCAGTGCGGCTCGACCCCCGGGAGGGCCTGCTCCGGCGCGGGCTCGACCCGGCGCGGACGTGGCCGGTCCACCTCGGCCTGGACGGCCCGGACCGGTGATAGCGCGCTGGTACCGTCCCAGCAGTGGCCGACCGGACTCCTGGTTCTGATCCCGCACCCCTGACCGGGTCGCTCCCCGCGCTCTCCGCGCTGTCGACGAGCGGGTCGTTCGCGGCCCGGCACATCGGCCCCCGCCCCGCGGACACCGCCGCGATGCTCGAGGTCCTCGGCCACGACTCGCTCGCCTCGCTGGCCGATGCCTGCGTGCCGGAGGGCGTGCGCGACCGCACCCCGCTGGACCTGCCGGCGGCCGCCGACGAGGCGACGGTGCTGGCGCAGCTGCGGGAGCGAGCGGCGGCCAACGAGGTGTTCACCTCGATGATCGGGCTCGGCTACAGCGACACGATCACCCCGGCGGTCATCCAGCGGAACATCTTGGAGAACCCTGCCTGGTACACCGCGTACACGCCCTACCAGCCGGAGATCAGTCAGGGCCGCCTCGAGGCGCTGATCAACTTCCAGACGATGGTCGCCGACCTCACCGGTCTGCCGGTCGCCGGCGCCTCGATGCTGGACGAGGCCACCGCCGCGGCGGAGGCGATGACGCTGGTGCGCCGGGCCGGACGGGCGAAGGCCGACGCCGTCTTCGTCGTCGACGCCGACACGCTGCCGCAGACCCTGGCCGTGCTGCGCACCCGTGCCGAGCCGCTGGGCATCGGCCTGCACGTGGCCGACCTCTCCGCCGGCTGGCCCACCGACCTCCCGGAGGCCGGGGCCTTCGGTGTGCTGCTGGCCTACCCGGGCGCCAGCGGCGCGGTCCGGGACCACCGCGAGCTGGCCGCGGCCGCGCACGCGGCCGGTGCCGCCGTCGTGGTCGCCGCCGACCTGCTCGCCCTCACCCTGCTGGAGGCGCCGGGGGAGTGGGGCGCCGACGTCGCCTGTGGCACCACCCAACGCTTCGGCGTGCCGATGGGCTACGGCGGTCCGCACGCCGGGTACCTGTCGGTGCGCGAGGGCCTGGCCCGCCAGCTCCCCGGTCGGCTGGTGGGGGTCTCGGTCGACGCCGACGGTGACGTGGCCTACCGGCTGGCGCTGCAGACCCGCGAGCAGCACATCCGCCGGGAGAAGGCCACCAGCAACATCTGCACCGCCCAGGTGCTGCTCGCCGTCATGGCCGGCGCCTACGCCGTCTACCACGGGGCCGAGGGGCTCACCGCGATCGCCGCCCGGGTGCACCGCACCGCGCAGGTGCTGGCCGGCTGGCTGCGCGCCGGTGGCCTCACCGTGGTGCACGAGCACTTCTTCGACACCGTCGTCGTCGCGGTGCCCGGCCGGGCCGCCGAGGTGGTGGCGGCCGCGGCCGCCCGCCGGGTGAACCTGCGCCTGGTCGACGACGACGCCGTGGCGATCGCCTGCGACGAGACGACGACACCCGCCGTCCTGCGGCTGGTCGCCGAGGCGTTCGGCGTGGCCCCGGACGACACCGCACTGGACGACGCCGGGGCCGATGCGCTCCCGGCAGCCCTCCGCCGGCGCACCCCGTTCCTCACCCACCCGGTCTTCGCCGAGCACCGGTCGGAGACGGCGATGCTGCGCTACCTGCGTCGGCTCTCGGACAAGGACCTCGCGCTGGACCGCACGATGATCCCGCTGGGCTCGTGCACCATGAAGCTCAACGCCGCCACCGAGATGGCTGCGATCACCTGGCCGGAGTTCGCCGGCCTGCACCCCTTCGCACCGGTCGAGCAGGCCCGCGGGTACGCCCAGCTGATCCAGGAGCTGTGCGACGGGCTCGCCGAGGTCACCGGGTACGCCGCGGTCAGCGTGCAGCCCAACGCCGGGTCGCAAGGCGAGTTCGCCGGCCTGATGGCCATCCGCGCGTACCACCACAGCCGCGGTGACGTCGAGCGCGACGTGTGCCTCATCCCGTCCTCGGCGCACGGCACCAACGCGGCCAGCGCCGTCATGGCCGGCATGCGGGTGGTCGTGGTGGCCTGCGACGAGGCCGGCAACGTCGACCTCGCCGACCTGCGGGCCAAGGTCGGCACCCACGCCGAGCGGCTCGCCGCGATCATGATCACCTACCCGTCCACCCACGGGGTGTTCGAGGTGGAGGTGCAGGAGATCTGTGCGGCGGTGCACGACGCCGGCGGCCAGGTCTACGTCGACGGCGCGAACCTCAACGCCCTGGTCGGGCTGGCCAAGCCGGGCCGGTTCGGTTCCGACGTCAGCCACCTCAACCTGCACAAGACGTTCTGCATCCCGCACGGCGGCGGCGGCCCCGGCGTGGGGCCGATCGGCGTCCGGGAGCACCTGGTGCCCTTCCTGCCCGGCCACCCGCTGGTGGAGACCGGGGGCAGCGGCCCGGCGATCTCCGGTGCCCCCTGGGGCTCGGCGGGGATCCTGCCGATCTCCTGGGCCTACCTGCGGCTGATGGGCCCCGACGGGCTCCTCCAGGCCACCGAGCAGGCGATCCTGGCGGCCAACTACGTCGCCGAGCGGCTGCGGCCGCAGTACCCGGTGCTCTACACCGGTGCCACCGGCCTGGTGGCGCACGAGTGCATCCTGGACATCCGGCCGCTCACCAAGGCCACCGGTGTGACCAACGACGACATCGCCAAGCGGCTGATCGACCTGGGCTTCCACGCGCCGACGATGAGCTTCCCGGTGGCCGGCACGCTGATGGTCGAGCCGACCGAGAGCGAGGACAAGGCCGAGCTGGACCGGTTCGTCGAGGCGATGGTGCACATCCGCGGGGAGATCGAGCAGGTCGCCACCGGCGAGTACGACCGCGAGGACAACCCGCTGCGCAACGCCCCGCACACGCTGAAGATGCTGGCGGGGGAGTGGGACCGCCCGTACTCGCGCGAGGCGGCCGTGTACCCGGTCCCGGGGCTGGTCGGGCGCGGCTACCTGGCGCCGGTGCGGCGCATCGACGGGGCCTACGGCGACCGCAACCTGGTCTGCTCCTGCCCGGCGCCGGAGGCGTTCGAGGAGCCCGCGGAGCCGCACCCGCCGGTGGCGACCGAGCCTGCCCGCGCCGACGGGGACCCCGATGACCTGGGGACGGTGCAGGACGTGGTGGGCGCCCGGTCCTGACACGCCGGGAAGGGGTCGACGGCGCGGCTCGGGAGGTGCACCATCCCCGTGCATGGGGACCCTGGTGCGTCGGTCGTCGGTCGGTGTGGTAGTGCTCGTCGGGACGGCGGTGCTGACCTCCTGTGCGAGCCAGCTGGGCGCCGCCGGCCCCACCGCGGTCAGCGAGGCGGCAGCGACCGATAGCGTCGCGCCGGCCGCCGACGAGGCCGTCGCGGAGGAGCTGGCCGGCGCACTGCTGCCCGAGTCGGCGTTCGGCCCGGACGCCACGGTGCTCCAGCTCCCGTCGGAGTGGGTCGGGCCGTGGTCGGGGTCGGGGTGGCCGGGGGACGGGTCGTGGGGCGACCACCGCGGCTGGGGCGACCACCGCGGCTGGGGCGGCCACGGCTGGGGCGGCCACCACAGGTGGGGCGACGCGGACGGCACCGACGCGGACGGCACCGACGCGGACGGCACCGACGCGGACGGCACTGCCGTGGAGCCGACGGTCGAGCCGGCCGCGTGCGCTGATGCGCTGGCCGCCCTGCCGACGCGCGAGGACGAGGAGATGCCGGCGGTCGCGGCCCAGGTGGCCGCCACCGATCAGCAGCGCACGTTCCAGGTGGTCGCCGAGGGGCCGGCCGTCGAGGGGCTGGAGCTGCCGGTCGACCAGCTCGTCCAGGCCTGCGCGGACGCGACCGTCGACGCGCCCTGGGGGATGCAGGTCGAGATCGGCCTGTCGGCGCTGGACGTACCGGAGCGTGGGGACTCTGCCGCCGGGCTGGCGGTCACGATGACCCACTCGGTCGGCACGGTCTCGATGCTGGTCGGCGTGGTCACCGACGGCCCGCGTGCGGTCATGCTGAGCCGGACCGGCACCGCGGACGCTGCCCTGGACCAGGCCGCGTTCGTCACGCTGCTCACCCAGGCCGCCGACGCCGCCGGCCTGGACTGAGCCGACCCGATCAGCCGGCGGAGGAGCCGGCCAGGGCCCAGGGGCGGGTCAGTACGACCTGACCGTCCGGGAGCAGCTCGCCGTCGTCGTCGAACACGACCACGCCGTTGCACAGCAGCGTCCACCCCTGCTCGGGACGGCGGCTGAGCGGCACGGCGAGCACGCGGCCGTCCGCGGCGGGCGGGGGACAGGTCGAGGGGTGCGAGCACATGGGGGGTCCACTCCAGGGAAGCGAGGAAGGGTGCGACCGCGGCGCTGCGGTGGAGCCGAGTGTGCGCCGCGTCACTCCCGGCGGACGGGGACGCGACCTCACGACGTCGGCCGGCGTGCTCGGCACTTCCTGACAGCGGACGGTCAGAGCTTGCGCAGCAGCACCCGTCGCACGGAGTGGTCGGCGGCCTTCTGCAGCACCAGGCGCGCGCGGGACCGGGTGGGGGCGATGTTGAGCCGCAGGTTCGGCTCGTTGACCGCCTCCCAGATCCCACGGGCCGTCGTCGTGGCCTGCTCGTCGGTGAGGTCGGCGAAGCGGTGGAAGTACGCCCCGGAGTCCTGGAAGGCCGTGCGGCGCAGCGCGAGGAAGCGCTCCACGTACCACTGGGAGATGTCGTGCTCGGTCGCGTCGACGTAGACGGAGAAGTCGAAGAAGTCCGAGAGGAAGACCTCGGGCACCCGGCCGTCGTTGCGGGCGCCGGCCTGCAGCACGTTGAGCCCCTCGAGCACCAGCACGTCGGGGGAGTCGACGACCTGCCGCTCGTCGGGGAGCACGTCGTAGGACTGATGGGAGTACAGCGGGGCGCTGACCGCCGGCTTGCCGGACTTCACGTCGGCCAGGAAGCGCAGCAGCGCCCGCCGGTCGTAGCTCTCCGGGAAGCCCTTGCGGCCGAGCAGCCCGCGGGACTCCAGGACGGCGTTCGGCAGCAGGAAGCCGTCGGTGGTGACCAGGTCGACCCGCGGGGTGTCCGGAGCGGCGGCCAGCAGCGCCTGCAGCAGCCGCGCGGTGGTGCTCTTGCCGACGGCGACGCTGCCGGCCACGGCGATGACGAACGGGACCTTCGCGGTGCGCGCACCGAGGAACTGGGTCTGGGCGGCCCACAACCGCCGGCTCGCGGTGACGTGCAGGTGCAGCAGCCGCGCGAGGGGCAGGTAGACGGTGGAGACCTCGTCCAGGTCGATCCGGTCGCCCAGGGTGGCCAGCTGCCGGACGTCGGCGTCGTCCAGGGGCAGCTCACCGCCGGCAGCCAGCGCCCGCCACGACTGTCGGTCGAACGCGGTGAAGGGCGAGACCTGCGCACGCGTTCCGGCCGTCACGGCGCCCATGGTGCCGTCTGCCTGCCGGGCGCCCCCCGACGGGGTGGGTCGGAGACGGCTGCCGGCCCGTCCTCCACCGGCGGGCCGCTAGGGTCCGGGGCGTGTCGTCGCCCGGGCTGCTCGACCGGATCGAGCGCTACTTCGCCCTCGCCCCGCTGACGGACGCCCGGGTGCACTCGGTGGGTGCGCTGCAGGTGCCGATCGGTCCGCCGGAGTGGCCCCACCCGGCCCGGCCGCGGCCCGGTTTCCAGGGAGAGGTCGCGGTGGACGACGTCCGGGCCGCGATCGCCCTGCAGGAGCGGGCCGGCCTACCGGCGTCGCTGGAGTGGCTCGGCGATCGCTGCCGCGGCCTGGCCACGGTGGCGCGGGCAGCGGGTCTGGTGGTCGACGAGTTGCCGCTGCTGGTCGCCGATGACCCGGTCGAGGTGCTGCTGCCCAGCGAGGTGAAGCTTTACCTGGTGGGTGCCGACGATCCGCGGCTGGGCCTGTACCAGCGGCTGGCCGCGCTGGCGTTCGCCACGCCCGCCGGCACACCCGCGGGCGACGCCCCCCGGGACGCCCCGGAGGTGGCCCGGGACGACCCCGGCCCGGCTGCGGTCCCGCCGACCGAGGTGCTGCGCGACCGGGTCGCATCGGGCTCGACGGTGATGATGGTGGCCGTCGAGGACGGCGAGCCGGTCGCCATCGGCTCGCACCAGCCGGTGCAGGTCGACGGCACCGAGATCAGCGAGGTCGTCGGCGTGGCCACCCTGCCCCGGTTCCGTGGCCGCGGGCTGGGGGCCGGGCTCACCTCGGCCCTGGTCGAGCACGCCCGGCAGACGGCCGACCTGGTCTTCCTCTCCGCCGGCGACGACGACGTGGCCCGGGTCTACGAGCGCGCGGGCTTCGCCCGGGTGGCCACCAGCTGCGTGGCAGAGCGGCCGTCCGGCTGAGGCGGTCGAACACCGCCGCCCCAGCCGGACGACGGGTCACTGCACCTCGTAGGTCGCGACCAGGGTGGCCCGGGCGAGGGTGTGGCTGAACAGGTTGAACCCCAGGTAGGCCGGGCTCGCCTCGGCCGGCACGCCCAGGTCGTCGGTGTCGAGTGCGTGGACGACGACGAAGTACCGGTGCCGGCCGTGCCCGGCCGGCGGGGCCGCCCCGACGTAGCCGGCGAACCCGGCGTCGTTGCGCAGCTGCACCGCACCGTCCGGCAGCCCGCCGTCCGCGGCACCGCTGGGGAGCTCGGTCACCGAGGCCGGGAGGCCGGCCACCACCCAGTGCCAGAAGCCGCTGGCGGTGGGGGCGTCGGGGTCGTAGACGGTGACCGCGAAGCCGCGGGTCCCGTCCGGGAACCCGGACCAGCTCAGCTGCGGTGACCGGTCCTCACCTCCGGGCACGCCCATCTTCCCGCTGACGTGCGGCTGGGGCATCGGCTCGCCGTCGGTGAGGTCGGCGCTGGTCACCTGGAAGGCAGGCACGGGGGGCAGGAACTCGTAGGGGTCGGGCGGGGTCGGTCGACCGGCCATGCCGGGTCCTCCTCGGGTCGTCGGGCTCCCCGGCAGTCCCGCCGGCGAGCGGGGGCGTGGTGCCCGCTCGCCGACCCTAGGCAGCCGCGCCCGCCGGCGCCCAGCGAGCGCCTCGACCGGACGATGGACCGTTATCCCCAACAACGACGGGAGACCAGCCCGTCGCGTCCCCGACCGCCGCACCCTCCGGGCACGGCTCAGCAACGGGGGTGGGGCTCCCGAGAGGTCGTGTGGATCATCTCGCCGTAGCGTGTCGGGCGTGCTGGGACTCCCTGACGACATCCGGGCCTGCCTGTTCGACCTCGACGGGGTCCTGACGCAGACGGCCAAGGTCCACCAGGCTGCCTGGAAACGGACCTTCGACGAGTTCCTGCGCAGCCGCGACCCGGGGGCGGCGGAGTTCAGCGCCGACGACTACAACCGGTACGTCGACGGCAAGCCGCGCAAGGACGGCGTCCGCGACTTCCTGACCAGCCGGGGGATCACCCTGCCCGAGGGCAGTGACGACGACCTCGCCGATGCGCCCACCGTGGCCGGCGTCGCGACGCGGAAGAACCAGCTGATCATGGCCGAGCTGGAGGAGCACGGCGTGCAGGTCTACGAGGGCTCGATGCGGTACCTGCGGGCGGCGCGGGAGGCCGGCCTGTCCACCGCCGTCGTCACGGCGTCGGCCAACGGGGAGCACGTGGTCGCGGTCGCCGGGTTCGCCGACCTCATCGACGTCCGGGTCGACGGCGTGGTCGCCGCCACCGAAGGGCTGCGCGGCAAGCCGGCCCCGGACACCTTCCTGGCCGGTGCGCGGGCCCTCGGCGTCGAGCCGGCGCAGGCCGCGGTCTTCGAGGACGCCCTGTCCGGGGTCGCCGCCGGGCGGGCCGGTGACTTCGGCTACGTCGTCGGGGTCGACCGGGTGGGCCAGGCCGACGGGCTGCGCGAGCAGGGCGCCGACGTCGTCGTCACCGACCTGGACCAGCTGCTGGGGGAGACCCCGTGACGGAGGGGCGCGCGCACTTCCTGGTCGAGCCCTGGTCCCTGACCGAGGTCGGCGTCGACCTGGCCTCCCTGGGGGTCAACGAGTCGGTGTTCGCCCTGGCCAACGGGCACATCGGGATGCGCGGCACGCTCGACGAGGGTGAGCCGGTCATCGTCCCCGGCACCTACCTCAACGGCTTCTTCGAGGAGCGGCCGATGCCCTACGCCGAGGCCGGCTACGGCTTCCCGGAGCAGGGCCAGACCGTGGTCAACGTGACCGACGGCAAGCTGATCCGGCTGCTGGTCGGGGACACCCCGCTGGACCTGCAGTACGGCGACGTCATCGACCACCGCCGGACGCTGGACCTGCGCAACGGGCTGCTGCGCCGCACCACCGAGTGGCGGGGTCCCAGCGGGCGTCAGGTGCGGGTCACCAGCACCCGGCTGGTCTCGCTGACCCGGCGGTCGATCGCCGCCGTCGAGTACACCGTCGAGTGCACCGACGACCAGGGCGACCTCTACATCGCGCTGCAGTCGGACCTGCTGGCCAACGAGTTCGTGACCACGTCACAGTCCGGGGACCCCCGCGCCGCCTCGGCGATGACCCGGCCGCTGCAGTCGGAGCTGCACGTGGGCCGCGGCCGGCACGCCGTCCTGGTGCACCAGACCACCCGCAGCCGGCTGCGGATGGCCGCCGGCATGGACCACGAGGTCGACGTCCCCGACTCGGCGACCGAGGACCTGGAGGTCTCCCCGGACCTCGCCCGCTACACCCTGGCCGCCCGGCTGCCGGCCGGCTCGAAGCTGCGGCTGGTGAAGTACCTCGCCTACGGCTGGTCCAGCCGCCGCTCGTCGGCCGCCGTCCGGGACCAGGTGGAGGGGGCGCTGGCCACCGCGAAGCTGGCCGGCTGGAACCGGCTGGTGCGGGAACAGCGGGAGCTGCTCGACCGGCACTGGGACGAGGCCGACGTCGAGGTGGAGGGCGACGACGAGCTCCAGCAGGCGGTCCGGGTCGGCATGTTCCACGTCCTGCAGGCGGGCCTGCGCGCCGAGCGGCAGCCGATCCCGGCCAAGGGGCTGACCGGGGACGGCTACGACGGGCACACGTTCTGGGACACCGAGACCTACGTGCTGCCCGTGCTCACCTACACCGCGCCCGGAGCCGTGCGCGATGCGCTGCTGTGGCGGCACTCCACCCTGGACCTGGCCCGTGAACGGGCCCGCGTGCTCGGTCACACCGGTGCCGCGTTCCCGTGGCGGACCATCCGCGGGGAGGAGACGTCGGGCTACTGGCCGGCCGGGACGGCGGCCTTCCACATCAACGCCGACATCGCCGACGCCGTCGCCCGCTACACCGCGGCCACCCTGGACGACGAGTTCGACCGCGACCACGGCACCGAGCTGCTGGTCGAGACGGCCCGGCTGTGGGCCTCGCTCGGGCACTTCGACGACGGCCGGGGCTTCCGGATCGACGGCGTCACCGGGCCCGACGAGTACACCGCCGTCGTGGACAACAACGTCTACACGAACCTGATGGCGCAGCGGAACCTGCGGGAGGCGGTCGCGGCCGCCCACCGCCAGCCCCAGACCGCGGCGCGGCTGCAGGTGGGCGAGGACGAGCTGGAGCTGTGGGCCCGTGCCGCGGACGGCATGCGGGTGCCGTTCAACGCCGACCTCGGGGTGCACGAGCAGTCCGAGGGGTTCACCCACCACGAGGAGTGGGACTACGAGGGCACCCGGCCCGACCAGTACCCGCTGCTGCTGCACTTCCCCTACTTCGACATCTACCGCAAGCAGGTCGTGAAGCAGGCCGACCTGGTGATGGCCCTGCACCTGCGGGGGGACGCCTTCACGCTCGAGGAGAAGATCGCCGACTTCGCCTACTACGAGGCGCGGACGGTGCGGGACTCCTCCCTGTCGGCGTCGGTGCAGGCGGTGATCGCCGCCGAGACCGGACACCTGGAGCTCGCGCACGACTACTGGGGTGAGGCGGCCCTGACCGACCTGCAGAACCTGCACGGCAACAGCGGGCACGGGCTGCACATCGCCTCGCTGGCCGGGGGCTGGATGGTCGCGGTCGCCGGGTTCGGCGGGATGCGGGACCACGGCGGCCGCCTGACCTTCGCGCCGCGGTTGCCCAGCCGGATCCGCCGGCTGCGCTTCCGGGTGGTGTTCCAGGGGAGCTGCCTGTCGGTCACGGTGACCCCGGAGAAGGCCAGCTACCGGCTGGTCTACGGAGAGGGACCGCTGGAGACCTCGCACCACGGGGAGCCGATCGTGGTCACCGCCGAGACGGTGGAGCGGGAGATCCCGCCGCCCCCCGACGTCGACCCGGTGCGCCAGCCGCCGCACGCTGCCCCCCGCCGCCGCAACCGCCCCACCAGCGACTGAAGGAGGACCCCAGTCACCACCACGATGGCCATCCTGGTGGTGACTGGGGTCAGAGGAGGGTGGTGTCGCGGAGGAGCCACCAGCCGCCGAGCAGCAGGGCGCCACCGTCGACCAGCAGGAAGACGGCGACCCACACGATCCCCGGCAGCCCGGTGAGCCGGGCCAGCTGGTCGGCGTCGGAGTCCCGGGCCGTGCCCGCGCGCCGCTTGGCCTGGAGCTCCAGGACGGTCTTCGGCGCTGCCAGCAGCAGGAACCAGGTGACGCCGGCGGCGAATGCAGACTGCCCCGCCGCGGGCAGCCACCAGGTGGCGGCGAAGACCAGGGTGCCGGTGACGAGCACCGACCACAGGCCGTACCAGTTGCGGATCTGCACCAGCAGCAGGGCCAGCAACAGCAGCAGCGCCCACAGGAGGCCGATCGCGAACCCGGCGGCCAGCAGCGCTGCCGCGCCCAGCCCGAACAGTCCGGGGCCGGTGTAGCCGGCGGCTGCGGTCAGCACCATCCCGGGGCCGCGAGGCCGGCCGGCCGACACGGTGACCCCGGAGGTGTCGGAGTGCAGGCGGATGCCGGCCAACCGTCGGCCGGTGACCAGGGCGGCCAGGCCGTGCGCCCCCTCGTGCGCGATCGTCACCGAGTGCCGGGCCCGCTGCCACAGGGCGGGGGAGAGGACCACGGCAGCGGCGAGCGCCGCGGTCAGGACGAGCAGCCAGAGCGGCAGCGGGGGAGAGGTCGCGGAGACCTGTTCCCAGAGCGAGCTGACGAGGTCCACCCGGGCATCGTCGCCAGTGGACCTGTGCGCGAGGTCAGCGCCACGCCGCTGACGCCCGGTGACCGACCCGACATCTCCGCGACATCCGCGGCAGGGATGCTGTGGCCATGGAGAGCACTGTCCCGGTGCCGGCGCTCGCGGAGACCCCGCAGCTGCCGGTGACCGTCTCCTTCACCCGGCGGGCCGACCCGGCCCACACGGTGGAGATGACCGCCTGGATCCGGGCGGGACTGACGATGGCCGAGAACTTCCCCGGGTTCCTCGGCGGTGGCTGGGTCCGCCCACGCCACGACGCCGACGAGTGGCACATGCTGTGCCGCTTCGACTCACCGGCGACGATGACGGCCTGGGAGGCCAGCCCGGAGCGACGCTGGTGGCTCGGGTCGGCCCAGGGGCTGGCGGAGGTCACCCGCACCGAGCGGCGCACCGGCATCGAGGGCTGGTTCGACGCACCGGCCGACGCGGCGACGGAGCTGCCCGCGTCCCTCGCCCCACCGCGGTGGAAGCAGGCGGTCACCATCTGGCTGGTCTTCTTCCCGCTCAACCTGCTGGCCACGGTCACCCTGGGTGCGCTGCTGACCGAGGCCCACGTCGTCCTCCGGGTGGCGGTGATGACGCTGACCCTCACCCCGGTGATGACCTACCTGCTGCTGCCCTGGATGACCCGGCGGCTGGGGTGGTGGCTGCAGGGACGCCGCTGGCGCGACCGCAAGTGAGGCGCCCGCCTGCTGGGCATGCGCACGCTCGCACTGGCGCTCGGCCGGTGAGCGGTCAGTCCCGGGTGGTGCGCCGGAAGGCCCAGCTGGCGAAGGTCGCCGCCGCGGCGAGCAGGCCGGTGCACCAACCCAGCGCCACCCAGCCGGCGTCCCCGATCGGGGTGCCGGTCAGCAGGCCGCGGACCGTTTCGATCACCGGGGTGATGGGCTGGTGGTCGGCGACCGCCTGCAGGACGGCGGGCATCGACTCGGTCGGTACGAAGGCGCTGCTGAGGTAGGGCAGGAAGAGCATGGCGAAGCTGAACGCGCTGGCCGACTCCACGCTGGAGGCCAGGACACCCAGGCCGGCGGCCGACCAGGACAGCGCGAGAACGTAGAGCAGCAACAGCCCGACGGCCAGGAGCCACTCGCCCGGGCCGGCGTCCGGGCGGAAGCCCATCAGCACTGCTGCGGTGACCACCACGGCGGTGGACAGCGCGTTGCGGGTGACGCTGGCGACCACGTGCCCGGTGAGCACGGTCCAGCCCGGGATGGGCAACGACCGCAGCCGGTCGACCATCCCGCTCTCGGTGTCGGCGGCCACCGACATGGCCGTCGACGCCGCGCCGTAGCCGGTGCACAGCAGCACGATGCCGGGGACGACGTAGTCGATGTAGGCGCCACCGGTGGTGATGGCGCCACCGAACACGAAGACGAACAGCATCATCATCAGCAGCGGCAGCACGATGGACATGACCAGTGTGTCGGCGTCCCGGCGGGTCAGTCGGATGCAGCGGCCGATCAACGTGAGCGCGTCGCCGGCGGCATTGCGGAGGCCGCCGTGGACGGGTGCGGCGAGGGCGGTGGTCATCGGGGGCTCCGGTGTCGAGGTGGGCAGCACGGACTCAGGCAGGCACCGGTGCGGGCTGTGGTGCCCGGGCGGTGAGGGTGAGGAAGACGTCGTCCAGGGTCGGGCGGTGGGCCGAGACCCTCGTCAGCCGGACGTCGGCGACGTGCAGTCGGTCGAGCACCTGGCGCAGGTGCTCGGCGCTGCCGTCGGAGGGGAGCTCGACGGTGTGCGGGTCGGCGCCGGACGACCCGACGCTGCCCAGGACGCTCAGCGCTGCCGCCCGGTCGGCCGGGTCGAGCAGGTGCACCACCAGGCGTTCCCCACCGACCTGGGTCTTGAGCGCGTCCGGCGTGCCCTCGGCGGAGACCCGCCCGGCGTCGATCAACACCACCCGGTCGGCGAGCCGGTCGGCCTCCTCCAGGTACTGGGTGGTGAGCACGAGGGTCGTGCCGGCGGCCACGAGTTCGCCGATGGCGTCCCAGGTGGTGGCCCGGCTCGCCGGGTCCAGACCGGTCGTGGGCTCGTCGAGGAAGACCACCCGGGGGGCGGAGATGAGGCTCATCGCCAGGTCCAGGCGTCGGCGCATGCCACCGGACCACTCGCCGACCCGGCGGTGCGCGGCGTCGCCGAGGTCGAAGCGCTCGAGCAGTTCGCCGGCCCGCTGCCTCGCTCTCGCCCGGCCCAGGTGGGCCAACCGGCCGAGCATCACCAGGTTCTCCCGGCCGGTCTGTCGGTCGTCCACGGCCGCGAACTGGCCGGTGAGGCTGATGGCTGCCCGCACGCCGACCGGGTCGCGGACGACGTCGTGCCCGGCGATCCGCGCCGATCCGCCGTCCGGCCGGGTGAGCGTGCTGAGGACGCGGACCGTGGTGGTCTTGCCGGCGCCGTTGGGTCCGAGCAGGGCCAGCACGCTCCCTTCGGGCACGTGCAGGTCGACTCCGTCGAGCACCCGACGGCCGCCGTAGGTCTTGACCAGGCCGACTGCTTCCACGATCACGGGCACTCCTGGGGGCTAGAGGTATGTGCGTACGACGTACGCGAAACAGCGTAGGACATACACTGAAAGTGCGGCAAGAGGTCGCACCTACCCTGTGCGGGTGCCGGAGCGAGGAGGGCGATGACCGCCGAGGGGGAGCTGCCCGAGGATGTTGCGCTGCTCTGGGGCCTGCGGAGCGGCGGACGGCGCGGGCGGAAGCCCGCGCTGACCGTCGAGGACATCACCCGGGCCGCGGTCCGGCTCGCCGACGCCGAGAGCCTGGCGGCCGTATCGATGGCCCGGGTCGCGAGCGAGCTCGGCAACTCCACGATGGCGCTCTACCGGCACGTCCGGAGCAAGGACGAGCTCCTGCTGCTCATGTCGGATGCCGCGCTGGAGGAGCCACCCACCGAGTCGGCCCCGGGGGAGTGGCGGGAGCAGCTCATCCGGTGGGCACACGACGTGCTGACCATGATCCGACGGCACCCCTGGTACCGCGACATCCCGATCAGTGGGCCGCCCGCCGGGCCGCGCAACCTCGCGTGGCTGGATCGCGCACTCGCCGCGCTGGCGGAGACCGCCCTGGCCGAGGAGGAGAAGCTCGCGGTGGTCATGGGCCTGCTGCCGCTGGTGCACGGGCAGGCGCGGCTGAGCCTGGACCTGTCGGCCGGCTACGCGGCGGACCCGGAGTCGTTCGGCGAGGGGTATGCGCGGTCGTTGGCCCGGCTGGTGGACCCGCTGCGCTTCCCGGCGCTGAGCAGGGTCATCGCCGCTGGCGTGTTCGGATCGGGCGGTCCACCCGGTGTCGACGGTGGGGGCACCGACCGCACAGGTCCGTTCGACGAGCTGGACGCGGAGTTCCAGTTCGCGTTGACCTGTTACCTGGAGGGGGTCGCCGGCTTCATCGCCCGCCGCGCGGCCGGCTGATCAGCAGCAGCCCGCTCAGTCGTCGTCGGACCGACGTCGTCCGTACGCGGTCGCGGCCACGAGGACGCACAGGCCCACGGCCAGGGCGATCACGGTGGCCCAGGCCGGGTCGGACACCAGCACGGTGAACCGACCGAACGTCCCGCTCCCGCCGGCAGCGTTCGTCATCGGTCTTCCTCCTGGTGCGTCATCCGATCAGGTCCGCGTCGTGGGTGAGCAGCGCGATCTGCACCCGGTTGGCGAGCTCCAGCTTGACCAGCAGCCGGGAGACGTGTGCCTTGACGGTGGCCACGCTGAGGTACAGCTCCGCGCCGATCTGGGCGTTGGACAGCCCCCGCCCGACGGCGAGCGCGACCTCGCGCTCCCGGTCGCTGAGCAGGTCGAGCCGTGTCCGGGCACGGGTCTGCCGGTCCTCGACCCGGCCGGCCGGCTGCACCGCCGAGACGTGCGCGATGAGCTGACGGGTCACGGTGGGGGAGAGCATCGGCTCGCCGGCCGCCACCCGGCGGACGGCCTCCAGGATCGCGACCGGTGGCGTGTCCTTGAGCAGGAATCCGCTTGCCCCCGCGCGCAGCGCCCGGAGCACCTGGTCGTCGGCGTCGAAGGTGGTCAGCACGATGACCTCGGGGGCATCCGGCCGGGCCTGCAGCAGCTCGGTGGCCGTCAGGCCGTCGGTGCGCGGCATCCGGATGTCCATCAGGACGACGTCCGGGGTGCTGGCCGCCACGGCGGCCGGCACCTCGTCGCCGTCGGTGGCCTCGCCGACGAGCTCCAGGTCCACCGCCCCGCCGAGCACCATCGCCAGCGCCGCGCGCACCAGCGGGTCGTCGTCCACGACGAGGACCCGGACCGGTTCCCTCACGCCGGCTCCGGCCAGGGCAGGTCGGCGCGCAGCCGGAACTCCCCGTCGGGCGTCCAGCCGTGCTCCAGGTGCCCACCGCCCAGGCTGACCCGCTCCAGCAGGCCCACCAGCCCGGTGCCCGCGCTGGGCAGCGGCGCGGAGTGCTCCCCGCCGGCCGGCGGCGGGTTGCGCACCTCCACGGTGAGGCCCGTGCCCGGGCCCCCGGAGACGACGACGGCGGCCACCGTGCCCGGCGCGTGCTTGCGCACGTTGGTCAGGCCCTCCTGGACGACGCGATAGGCGTTGCGCCCGGTGGCTGCCGGGGCCGAGCCGAGCTCGGGCACCCGGTACTCCGCCCGCACCCGGACCCCGGCCCGCCGGCACTCTTCGATCAGCGCGGGCAGGTCGGCCAGCCGCGGCTGCGGGCGGGTGCTCGGGTCGCCGTCCCCGCCGTCGCGGAGCACCCCGATGACCTCCCGGAGGTCCTCCAGCGCCTGGCGGGCGCTGGCCCGGACCACGCCGGCGGCCTGGGCGACCTCGGCCGCCGGGGCGTCGGGGCGGAACTCCAGCGCCCCGGCGTGCATGCTCAGCAGGGACAGCCGGTGGGCCAGCACGTCGTGCATCTCACGGGCGATCCGGGTGCGCTCGAGGTGCCGGGCCTGCTCCACCCGCAGCTGCTGCTCGTCCTCCGCGCGCACCGCACGCTCACGCAGCTGCATCACCAGCTGGCGGCGGGCACGCACGAACAGACCAGAGGCCACCACGGCGGCGAGCAACACGACGCCGAACCCGAGGAACAGCGGCAACGGCATGCCCTCGGTCGGCCGCAGCAGGCAGTAGGCGACGAAGGACACGACGTTCAACCCGGCCAGGACCAACACCGCCGGGAGCCGGCGGTGCACGGCGACCGTGAAGAGCGCGATCAGCACCGCCGCGCCGCTCATGTCGGAGAAGCTGCCGATCAACGCCAGCACCAGGGCGACGCCGACCGGCCACCGGCGCCGCCACCACAACAGCAGGCAACCGATGAACCCGGCCAGCATGTCGGCAGCGATCAGCGCATCCGGGTGCGGGCCCGGTTCGCTCAGCGTGACGCCCACGACGACCATGCCGAAGGCGATCGCGAAGAGGAACGCCGCGACGTCGACCGCCCAGTCACGGACCGAGCGGCGGACCCGGCGGCGCCCGCCCGTGCCGGACGCGGTGTCCGGGCTCCGCTCGGGCGCAGCACCCGGGTCGTCCAGCAGCTGGGCCGGCACCAGCGAGGGGTGTTCCACGCCGGGGGCGGACCCCGGTCCCGTCGCCACGCTCACAGGAGGAGGCTACGGACGCCCGTCGGTCCCTGGAACAGACCAAGGTCTACGTCTGCGGCGTCGGGAGCCGGGGAGAGCGGGTGATCACCTACTTCTGGCCGATGCGCGGAGCCGGTCGGTCGGAGCAGGGTCTGCACCATGATCACGATCGAGCACCTGACGAAGGCGTACGGCGGGCAGCTCGCCGTCGCCGACGTCTCCTTCTCCTGTCCACCGGGCACCGTCACCGGCTTCCTCGGCCCCAACGGCGCCGGCAAGTCCACCACGATGCGCGCACTGGTCGGGTTGGCCGAGCCGACCAGCGGCACCGCGACCGTCGGCGGGCGCCGGTACCGCGACCTGCCCAACGCCGGCCGCTCGGTGGGCGTGCTGCTCGACGCCGGTGCCCAGCACGGTGGGCGCACCGGGCGGGAGGTGCTCACCCTGGCCTCCCGGGTCCTCGGCGTCGACCGGCGCCGGGTGGACGAGGCGCTGGAGAGGGTCGGCCTGGCCGGGCGGCCGGCCGGCAAGCGCGTCGGCCAGTACTCCCTCGGGATGCGGCAGCGGCTGGGCCTGGCGACCGCGCTGCTCGGCGACCCGCAGGTGCTGGTGCTCGACGAGCCGGCGAACGGGCTGGACCCGGAGGGCATCTTCTGGATGCGTGGGCTGCTGCGCGACTTCGCCGACCGCGGCGGCACCGTGCTCCTCTCCTCCCACCTGCTGCACGAGGTGGAGGCGGTCGCCGACCAGCTGGTGGTCATCTCCGGCGGGCGGATCGTCGCGCAGGGCAGCAAGTCCGAGCTGCTGGCCGGCACCGGCGGCACCCTGGTGCGCGGTCCGGACCGGGCCCTGCTGGCCAAGGCGCTGGAGGTGGCCGGCATCGGCGTCTCAGCCGGCCCGGACGACGCCCTGGTGGCCGACGCCGAGGCCCTCGCCGTCGGGCAGGCGGTGGCAGCGGCGGGCGTCGTGCTGACCGAACTGCGGGCCGCCGGGGGAGCGGGGCTGGAGGACCTCTTCCGCTCGCTCACCGGTTCCTCCCACGAGGTCCAGGAGGTGCAGGCATGAGCACCGCGACCCTCACGCCCGACCGGCCGCGCACGCTGGCGGACCATCCGGCGCCGTCCCTGCTCCAGCTGGTGCGGGTGGAGCTGCGCAAGTCCTACGACACCCGCGCCGGGCGGTGGCTGCTGATCGTCATCGGCCTGGCTGTGCTCGCGGTGGTGGCGCTCTCCCTGTTCGTCGAGGACGCGCCCAAGACGTTCGCCGACCACTTCGGGTTCACCCAGCTGCCGATCAGCATCCTGCTGCCGGTCCTGGGCATCCTGTTGGTGACCAGCGAGTGGTCCCAGCGCACCGCCATGACGACGTTCACCCTGGTGCCGCGCCGCTCCCGGGTGCTCGTCGCCAAGGTGCTGGCGGCCACGGTGCTGGCCGTGCTCGGGGTGGCCGTCGCGGCGCTGGCCGCGGTGGTCGCGACGGGACTCACGCCGGTCTTCTCCGACTCGGAGCGGGACTGGGGCATCAGCGCCGCGCTGGTGGGTCAGGTGCTCGTCGTCCAGGTGGTGACCGTGCTGGCCGGTGTCGCGTTCGGCATGCTGCTGCTCAGCTCGCCCCTGGCGATCGTCCTGTACTTCGTGCTGCCGACGGTGTTCACCATCCTGGTCAGCCTGGTGGCCGCGCTGGACTGGGTGCGGGACTGGCTGGACCTGTCGACCACCTCGATGCCGCTGTTCGAGGACGGCCTGGACGCGCAGGGCTGGCTGCAGTTCGGCACCTCGGCGGCACTGTGGGTCCTGCTGCCGATGGTGCTCGGCTGGCTGCGCATCCTGCGGACCGAGGTCGCCTGATCCCACTGCGCCGATCCGCCGCCCGTGCTCGCGGGTGGCGGATCAGCGCCGTCCGCGTGCTGGACGTGCGCCGTCGGTGCAGGCCAGGCTGGGCGGAGCCGCCGGTGTGGCCGCCGGTCGCGGGGGAGCAGCGGCCGATGATGCACCTCGACGTCCAGGTCGGGGACCTCGACGACGCCGTGGCGGAGGCGGTCGCCCTGGGCGCCACGCTCGCCCAGGACCAGCCGCAACCGGACGTCCGGGTGTTGCTCGACCCGGCCGGCCACCCGTTCTGCCTGGTCCGCGACGACGGGTGACCGAGCCGGGCTGCGGGTCTGGTCCGCTCAGGCGTGCTCGCCGGGCATCCGCACCTGCCCGCTGAGGTGCCGGGCGGTGTTGACCAGGCCGACGTGGCTGAACGCCTGCGGGGTGTTGCCCAGGTGCCGGCCGGTCCGCGGGTCGTACTCCTCACTCATCAGCCCGAGGTCGTTGCCGAGGCCCAGGAGCAGCTCGAACAGCTCCCGGGCCTCGGTGGTGCGGCCGATGCCGTTGAGCGCGTCGGCGAGCCAGAAGCTGCACAGCAGGAACGGCGCCTCCTCACCCGGCAGTCCGTCGACCCGGCCGTCGGCGTGGGTGTGGTACCGGAGCAGGAAGCCGTCGGAGGTGAGCTCGCGCTGCACCGCCTCCACGGTGCCCACGACCCGCTCGTCGTCCCAGGGCAGGAAGCCGACCTGGGGGATGAGCAGCAGGGCGGCGTCCAACCCCTCGGACCCGTAGAACTGGGTGAAGGTCCGGCGCTCGGCGTCGTAGCCGCGGGCGCAGACGTCGTCGTGGATGCGCTGGCGCAGTTCCCGCCAGCGCTCGACCGGCCCGTCGAGGCCGTGCCGCTCCACCGCCTCGATCGCGCCGTTGACCCCGGCCCAGGCCAGCACCTTGGAGTGCACGAAGTGCCGGGGCTCGCCGCGGACCTCCCACAGGCTGTTGTCCGGGGTGTCCCAGACGCCCTCCAGGAAGGCCAGCAGCTCCTTCTGCACCGCCCAGGCGTCCTCGGTGGGGGAGAGGCCCGACTCGCGGGCCAGGTGCAGCCCGTCGAGCGTCTCGCCCCAGACGTCGAGCTGGAACTGCCCGGCGGCGGCGTTGCCCACCCGCACCGGCCCCGAGCCCTCGTACCCGGGCAGCCACGGCAGCTCGTACTCCGGGATCCGGCGGGAGCCGTCCAGCGCGTACATGATCCGCAGGTCGGCGGGGTCACCGGCGACGGCGCGCAGCAACCAGTCCCGCCAGGCCCGTGCCTCCTCGAGGTACCCCGTGCCGAGCAGGGCCTGCAGGGTGAACGTCGCGTCGCGCAGCCAGCAGTACCGGTAGTCCCAGTTGCGGCTGCCGCCGAGCTCCTCGGGCAGGGAGGTGGTCGCGGCGGCGACGATCCCGCCGGTGGGCCGGTAGGTCAGCGCCTTGAGGGTGATCAGCGAGCGGCGGACCGCCGGCCCCCACTCGCCGTCATAGCTGCAGTGGCCGATCCACTCGGCCCAGAACGCCTCGGTGCTCGTCAGCGCCTCCTCGGCGTCGACCGGCTCGGGCCGGGGGAGGTGCGAGGCGTGGTGGGTGAGCACGAACGGGACGCGCTCGCCGGCGGTGACCTCGAACTCGGCGGAGGTGGTGTGGTCCTGCCCGTGCAGCTGCACCGGCGTGGCCAGGGAGACCGCATCCGGACCGGCGACGGCGACCAGGTCGCCGTCCACCGAACGGACCCAGGGCACCAGGTGGCCGTAGTCGAACCGGAGCACCAGGTCCAGCCGCATCGACACCTGACCGGACACGCCCTCCACGATGCGGACGACGTCGGGGCTCTCGCCCCGCGGCGGCATGAAGTCGATGACCCGCACCGTCCCGGTCGGGGTCTCCCACTCGGTCTCCAGCACCAGGGAGTCACCCCGGTAGCGCCGGCTGGTGCAGGTGCCCGCTCCGACCGGTGAGAGCTGCCACCGGCCGTTGCGCTCGTCGCCCAGCAGCGCGGCGAAGCAGGCAGCGGAGTCGAAGGACGGCAGGCACAGCCAGTCGATCGAGCCGTCCTTGCCGACCAGCGCAGCGGTCTGCAGGTCCCCGATCAGTCCGTAGTCTTCGATCCTGCTGGGCACGGGCGGTTCCTCTCGAGTGGGTCGGCCGCGGGCTCGGCCGCGTCATGGCACGTGGAAGGCGCCCTGCGCCCCCTACCGACCTGCCCCGCTCGGCAAACCCGACATCGTTCCGTACGACCGTTATCCCCAACAATGCCGTCCTTCACCAGAGGGAACGACCAACCTCGGCCCCGAGGCCCGGGGGCGCCCCGGGGCGAGGGGCGGCTGGCCGGGGTCCGCTGAGCGCCGGCCAGCCGCGCTTCAGCGGTGCTCGGTCGGTGTCGGGGTGGCCTGCGGGCTGGCGCCAGGCTCACCACCGAGGCCGTCGTCCTGGCCGCCGGTGCGGTTGCGCAACCACCGGGCGACCGGCACGTCGGTGGAGCTGTGCACGATGATCGAGACGGCGACCACCGCGGCGATGATGGCGAACTCCTCCTGCGCCTCCGGTGCGCCGCTCTCCAGCACCAGCAGCCCGTAGACGACCGAGGCGAACCCCTTCGGTCCGAACCACGCCGCCACCACCCGCTGGTTCATCGGCAGCCGCGACGTGGTGAGCGAGGCGAGCAGTGCCGCCGGCCGGATGAGCACCAGGGAGAGTGCGGCCAGCACCCAGCCGCCGATCGGCACGCTGCCCAGCAGCGTCGGGGTGAGCAGGCCGCCGAAGACGAGCAGTGCCAGCAGCTTGGCCGCCTCGGACAGCTGCTCGCCCAGCTCGGCGAACGCCTCGCGGACCTCGGGCAGGATCGTCGCGAAGGTGACGCCGCCGACGAAGGCGGCCAGGTAGGGGTTGGTGTGGGTCAGTTCGGCGACGCCGAACAAGGTCAGGCCGGCAGCCAGCACCAGCAGCGCCGGTGCCGCTCCGGCGTTGAAGCCGGGCAGTCTGGTGAGGCCCTTGACCGCGAAGGGGACGGCGATGCCCAGCGCCACGCCGCCGACGAGCTCGCCGATGAGGACGAGGGGTTCGGTGGAGCCCTGCGGCGTCCCGCCCTGCGCCAGCAGGATGAGCACCACCGGCAGGGCCAACCCGTCGTTGATGCCGCTCTCCACGTTGAGCAGCCGACGGAGCCGCTGGGGGATCTCGTCGCGCTGCACGATGGCTGCGGCGAACACCGGGTCGGTGGGGGAGAGGACCGCACCGATCAGGAACGCCGGGAGCCAGCCGAGATCGGTGACGAGCACGGTGAGTGCGGCGATGCCCAGCGCGGTGAGGGGCATGGCCAGCAGCAGCGCACGCCCGGCCAGCCGTGCGGTGTCACGCACCTGCCCGATGGACAGGTGCTGACCGTCGGTGAACAGCACGGTGACCAGCGCGATGGAGGCGAGGGTCGAGACGATCGGGTTGTCGGCGTGGATGTCGACGACGCCCAGCACCCCCGGCCCGAGCACGGCTCCGGCGACCAGCACCAGCAGGGACGTGGACAGCGGGGTCCGGGCTGCCAGCCCCGAGAGGAGGGCCGCCAGCGCGAGCACGACACCGAAGGTCGCCAGGAGCTCCATGATCGCCTCCGTACCTGGTTTCGCGGCGCAACACACCTCCGCGTCCGAGATCACTTTCCTGTCGGACTCCCGGTCTAGCGTCGGCGACGTCGCACGAGCCGTTGACCAGCAGGGAGAACATCATGAGCACGCTGCCCGACCGGCCCAACACCGCCCTCGTCGTCATCGACGTACAGCAGGGGGTGGTGGGGGAGGCGCCCGGCCGCGACGAGGTGGTCGGCAACATCAGCGCCCTGGTCGAGAAGGCCCGTGGTGTCGGTGCCCCGGTCGTCTGGGTGCAGCACTCCGACGAGGAGCTGGTGCAGGGGAGTCATGCCTGGGAGTACGTCCCCGAGCTGGTGCGCCGGCAGTCAGAGCCGCTGGTGCACAAGTCCTACGGCGACTCGTTCGAGGGCACCGATCTCGAAGAGGTGCTGTCCGACCTCGCCGTGGGCCGCCTGGTCGTGGCCGGGGCGGAGTCCGATGCGTGCATCCGGTCGACCATCCACGGCGCCTTCACCCGGGGCTACGACGTCACGCTCGTCGGCGATGCGCACACCGCCGGCGACAAGACCGACTGGGGTGCACCACCGGTCGAGCAGGTCATCGCGCACACGAACCTCTACTGGCGGTTCCAGGCGGCGCCCGGTCGTACGGCCGGAGTGGTGGACACCCAGGAGGTGACCTTCTCCGGCTGAGCGGCGTCGTTCGCCGCCCAGGTCGCCGTCAGGTCACGAACGCGGGGGGAGTCAGGTCACGACCCGACTGATGGCGAGTCGCTGCCCCACACGCGCACGGCATGGTGCACGTCGTCGCCGGTCGTGACGTACAGCCGGGTCGGCGCACTCGGCAACTCTTCGGTCGGGTAGCTGATGGAGGCACCACCGCCGGAGCCGGCACACGGGACGGTGAACTGCCCCTGCCACACGGCCCGGTCGTCACCGATCCCGATCGTCACGGACTGGCCCGCGTGCTCCTCACCGCAGTCGCCTCCGACGTGCAGCACCGGGTGATCGCCGCCGGTGGGCAGTTCGAAGACGTGCGAGCCGGTGTGCTCCTGCTCCAGCAGGATGGTGGCGCCGGCGTCGTCGGTCGACGCCACGTACGGGGCCTCGGTGTCGACAGCCACCGGCGCGGCACCCGGCGTGGAGGGCTCGGGCGGGGTGTCGGAGAGCCAGGAGCACGCTGACGTGCCGAGCAGGGAGAACGTGGCGACCAGGAATGCTGCCGACTGTCGTCGCATCGTCGCTCCTGTTCGGTGGCTGACGGGTCACCCTACGCACGCGGTCGCTCCGCGGCACCAGCGTGCCGAGGTCGTCACCGCTGACAGTGGAGCGCTGATCGGCTACTACTTGACATAATGTCGATTATCGGCGCTTTGGAAGAGGCTGGTCGGAGGGGGTTCATGAGCCCGTTGGCTGGTCCGAGACGCAACATGCGGCAGCGCGTGGCGACTGGGCACCGATCCGGTCATCGGCGTCGAGTTGCCACGGCTTCACGTCCGATCTCCGGGCGCCGGTGCGCGTCCTGCGGCGTGCTGCACGAGTTCAACGCCGATGGCCGCAATGCCATGTTGATCATCTCGGGCCCGCCGACTGATCGGGCGATCTTGATGGGTCTCCGGGATCCGGACATGGCGGACGTCGATCGTCGTCGTCATCGGCGGCCGCGACCACTCCCTGCTCAACTTCCCTGGTCCTGCTGGTCAGGCTCCAATACGTCACTCTGACGGAATGACCGCGCTGCAGGGTCTCGGTCGACCATGATCATCGCTCCGCGTGGTCGCACGGCGAGCCGTAGCGCCCGAGTGCCGGCTCGGGCGCCCCCACCCTCTCCGACACTGACTCACGGAGGTGTCCCGGCGGCTCGACGCACACCCGTGCGAAGCCGATCGAGAACCTGGGTGCCACTCCCCCTGGGACCGGGTGTGTGCTTACGTGACAAACGTCACTGTGACGCATTGGCGGCCAACTCCTCGGTCAGCCGCCGAGTGGCTCAGCCGGCGGCCTTGCCGTTCAGCCAGAGCCGATCCAGCCGACCGGTCGACCGCACCAGCTCGGCCAGGGACCGCTCGAGCTCGACCTTGGTGGGCTTCTCGGTGAGCAGCGTCTGGACGTCCTCGATGGCGCAGCGCAGTTGGTACAGCCGGTCCTGCAGGCCGTCCAGCTCGGCCCGGGTCACCAGCACGACGTCCGCGGACAGTCCGGCCTTGGCCGTCGCCGACCGCTGCTCGTACGCCCGCTGCCGGCACGCCTGGCCGCAGTAGAGCCGGGGCCGGCCCACTGACTCCTGCGCCGGCAGGACGCTGCGGCACCAGCCGCAACGTCGCTCTTCGCCCTCGGGACGCCGCGAACGAGGGACCAGACGGGCCTCGACGCCCTGCTCTACTGCCACGGCAGGGACGGTAGACGCCCCGCCCGCCCGTCCGCCGTGGACACGCCCGAGGCCGCTCCCGGGCGGCGGGGGCCCCGCGACCTGGACCACCTCCGACACGGCACGGACCACCGCACTAGCGTGGGGGCGTGCCGGGCTCGCGTTACGCCTTCCTCGACGGGCCGACCCCGGTGGCGATGGCCCACCGCGGTGGGGCCATCGAGCACCTGGAGAACACCCAGCCGGCCTTCGAGGCGTGCGTGAAGCTGGGCTACCGGTACATCGAGACCGACGTCCGGGTCACCTACGACGGCGAGCTCGTGGTCTTCCACGACCCCACGCTGGACCGGGTCACCGACCGCACCGGCCGGGTCGACACCCTGCCCTGGCGGGAGATGCGCACGGCGCTGATCGGCGGCCGCGAGCCGATCATGCGGCTGGAGGACCTGCTGGGCGCCTGGCCCGACGTCCGGTTCAACCTCGACATCAAGGCCGCCGGCGTGCTCGCGCCGCTGGTGCACAGCATCCGGCGGCTCAACGTCGAGGACCGGATCTGCCTCGGTTCCTTCTCCGACGCCCGCATCGCCGCGGCGCGACGCCTCTTCGGCCCGGACGTCTGCACCTCGCTGGGGCCCAAGGGCGTCGCCGCGCTCCGGCTGTCCTCCTACTCGCCGCGCGCCGCGGGGCTGGTGCGGATCCAGGCCGGGTGCGCGCAGGTGCCGCTGGCCCTGGGCGGCCGCCCGCTGGTCGACGAGCGGTTCATCGCCGCCGCACACGCCCGGAGCCTGCAGGTGCACGTCTGGACCGTCGACAGCGAGGCGGAGGCCACCGAGATGCTCGACCTGGGCGTCGACGGCGTGATGACCGACCGGCCGGCGATGCTCCGCGACCTGCTGGTGTCCCGGGGGCAGTGGACCGGCGCGTGAGGGTCGTCCGCCAGGCGGCCCTGGACCGACCGGCCGCGCGCGGCACGGACGGGCACGGCACGTACGGGCAGCCGTGCCGGTGCTGGACCGTCGTCCCCGAGCCTGGCACCCTGCGCCGGTGAGCGCCGCCCCGCAGGTCGACCCCGCACCGCCGCCGGACCAGGCGCTGCGCCGCGAACGCGCCGGTTGGTACTCCTACGACTGGGCGATGTCGGTCTTCAACACCTCGGTGACGACCGTCTTCCTCGCGCCCTACCTCACCTCGATCGCCGAGGCGGCCGCCGACGCCGACGGCCGGATCCACCCGCTGGGCATCAGCGTCCCGCCGGGCAGCTGGTTCGGCTACGTGCTGTCGCTGTCGGTCGTGCTGCAGGTGCTCGTGCTGCCGATCACCGGGGCCGTCGCCGACCGCAGCGGCGCCAAGCGCCAGCTGCTGGCCGCCTTCGCCGCCCTCGGCTCGCTGTGCACCATGTCGCTGTTCTTCGTCGCCGGTGAGCGCTACCTCCTCGGCGCCGCGCTCTTCATCGCGGCCAACCTCTCCTTCGGCGCGGCGACCGTCGTCTACTACTCCTGGCTGCCCGACCTGGCCGGTCCGGACGAGCGGGACGCCGTCTCCAGCCGCGGCTGGGCCTGTGGCTACCTGGGTGGAGCGCTGTTGCTGGCCGGCAACCTGGCGTTGTTCTCCCAGTACGAGGCGCTGGGCCTGACCGAGGGTGAGGCCGTGCGGATCTGCCTGGCCTCGGCCGGGATCTGGTGGGCCGGGTTCACCGTGGTCAGCGTCTCGCTGCTGCGCAACCGGCGCCCGCGCGAGTCCGCCGTGGCGGTCCCACCCGGGCAGGGGGCGCTCTCCGGGGGCTTCCGGCAGCTGGCCGCGACGCTGCGCGACCTGCGGCGGTACCGGCTCACCCTGTGGTTCCTCGGCGCCTACCTGCTGTTCAACGACGGCGTGCAGACGATCATCGGGGTGTCGGCGCAGTACGGCGCCGAGGAGCTCGACCTCGACCAGTCGACGCTGATCTCGGCGATCCTGCTGGTGCAGGTGGTCGCCTTCTTCGGGGCGATCGGGATGGGCCGGATCGCCATGGTGGTCGGTGCCAAGCGCACGGTGCTGGGCAGCCTGGTGTTGTGGGTCGGCGTCCTGGTGGCCGCGTACTTCGTGCAGTCGGGCGCCGTCGTCCAGTTCTACCTGCTCGCCGTCTGCATCGGCTTCGTGCTCGGTGGCACCCAGGCGTTGTCCCGCTCGCTGTTCAGCCAGCTCATCCCGCCGGGCAAGGAGGCCGAGTACTTCGGCTTCTACGAGATCAGCGACCGTGGGACCAGCTGGCTCGGCCCGTTCCTGTTCGCCCTGACCTACCAGCTCACCGAGTCCTACCGCTACGCGATCTTCAGCCTCGTCTTCTTCTTCGTCGCCGGCGGTTGGCTGCTGGCCCGGCTGGACATGCGCCGCGCGATCGTCGAAGCCGGCAACACCCCTCCGGAGCGTCTGTGACCCCCACTCCCCCCGCCGGTCAGCTCGCCGCCCTCGACGCCTCGCTGGACGTCGTCCCGGCCGCCGGTGACCGTCGTCGGCACCCGGCCCCCGCCCACCTGGTCTTCTTCCACGGACCGATGGACTGCGGGAAGTCCACCCTCGCCCTCCAGGTCGACCACAACCAGAGCCGGCAGGGCCGGCACGGGCTGCTGCTGACCCAGGGCGACCGCTCCGGCACCCCGCAGATCAGCTCCCGGGTCGGGCTGCAGCGGGCGGCGATCGAGCTGGACGCCGACACCGACGTCCGGCTGCTGGTGCGCGACCGCTGGGCCGCCGGGCAGCGGGTCGACTACCTGATCGTCGACGAGGCGCAGTTCCTCACCGGCGCGCAGGCCGAGCAGCTGGCCGAGCTGGTCGACGAGTCCCACGTCGACGTCTACGCGTTCGGGCTGACCACCGACTTCCGCACCCGGCTGTTCCCGGGCACCCAGCGGCTGTTCGAGCTGGCCGACGACGTGCAGCGGGTGCAGGTCGAGGTGCTCTGCTGGTGTGGCCTGCCCGGCCTGCTCAACGCCCGGGTGGTCGGTGGCGCCGTGGTGCGCGAGGGGGCGACCGTGGTGGTCGCCGACACCGCGCCGGCACCGCAGCCGCCGGCGGCCGTCCCCGAGGTCGCGTCCGCCGGGGACGCCGCCGTCCGCTACCAGGTGCTGTGCCGGCGGCACTACTCCCGCGGTCAGCTGGGCCCGACGCCGACCGTGCCGGGGCAGCTGACCCTGCGCTGAACCGGTCGGGTGCTCACCCGTCGGGGTGGTTGAGCGCTGATACGTCACCCCGTGCGATGATGTTCAGCTGACGACGTGGAATCTCTTTCCTTCATCTGTCGTTGACCCCTGCGACACCCCGCACCGGATGCGTGAGCATGCGGCTGCCCGGGCAGTCCAGATCTGACCGACATCAGCACGAGAGGACGGTGTGCCATGGGCGAGCGTTCGCTACGCGGAAGCCGACTGGGCAGCGTGAGCTATGAGACCGAGCGCAACACCGCGCCCATCGAGCGGCAGTACGCCGAGTACCGGTGTGCCCAGGGGCACCTCGTCACGGTGCCCTTCGCCGATGACGCCGAGCTCCCCGACACCTGGGAGTGCAAGTACGACGGTTCGGCCGCCAAGCTGGTCGGGGGCGCGGAGCCGGCTCCCAAGAAGGTCAAGCCGCCGCGTACGCACTGGGACATGCTCCTGGAGCGTCGTTCGGTCGACGACCTGGAAGAGGTCCTCGCCGAGCGCCTCGAGGTGCTCCGTGGTCGCCGGACCAAGGCGTCCTGAGCGTCTCGGACTGCGCTCGCGCTAGCTGAGCACGGCACGGCCCCGGTGGGACTCCCCACCGGGGCCGTGCCGTGTCCGGGGGCGGTCAGGGGTCCGTGCGCTCCGGGTCGACCTCGCCCTCGATCACGCGGCTGGCCGGCCCGGCCCGGAACGGCTGGTCGGGGCCGGCGACCGGCTCGGTGCGGGTCGAGCGCACGTACACCGGGCCGCGCAGCCGGTCCGGCAGTCGCCGCAGCAGGCCGCGGGTGATCAGCGCGCGGGGCAGGGCGCGGGTGGCCGGCAGCAGGCACAGCAGGCCCAGCAGGTCACCCAGGAAGCCGGGCAGCACCATCAGCAGCCCACCGAGGGCGACCAGGCCGGCGTCGCCCAGGGCCCGGCCGGGCGCCCGGTGCTCCTCGGCGCGCAGCCGCAGTTCCCCCAGGGCCTTGGTGCCCTGCCGGGCCAGCAGCGCCCAGCCCAGCGCGCTGGTGGCCAGGGTGGCGAGGATCGTCCAGCCCAGTCCGATCCAGGAGGCGACCAGGACGTAGACGACGATCTCGGCCAGGGCCCCCAGCCCGATCGCCGTCCGCAGCCCCGACGACCTGCGTCGTGGGGCGGTGTGGCTGGTGGCCATGCGTTCTCCCTCCGCCCGCGGGGCGGTGGGTCCTCCCTACCGGAGGACCCTGGGCCGCCGCCCGTCCCGGGCTCGTGCTGGCACGGGACGGGCCACCCGGCCCGGCAGCCGATCGGCCAGCCGGTCCAGGATGCCCCACCAGGTCACCCGTACCAGTGCTTCTCCAACGATCGAACCGCTCATCTTGCTCCGCCCGGCTGTGCGTTCGCTGAAGGCGATCGGCACCTCGACCACCCGGGCACCGGCCCGGACCGCTCGCCAGGCCCAGTCGACCTGGAAGCAGTAGCCCTGACTGGCGACCGTGTCGAAGGGCAACCGGCGGACGAGCTCCATCCGAGCCGCCCGGAACCCGCCGGTGGCGTCGGCCAGCGGCAGCCGCAGCGCCCACCGGGTGTACAGGTTGCCCAGCCGGGACAGCGCCAGCCGGTGCGGTGGCCAGTCGAGCACCTCTCCCCCGGGCACGTACCGCGATCCCAGCACCAGGTCGGCGTCGGCGAGGGCGGCCAGCAGCGCCGGGAGCCGCTCGGGCGGGTGCGAACCGTCGGCGTCCATCTCGACCACCACGCCATAGCCGTGCTGCTCGGCCCAGCGGAAACCGGCGACGTAGGCCGGGCCCAGTCCCGCCTTGGCGGTGCGGTGCAGCACGTGCACCCGCTCGTCGGCCGCGGCCCGGGCGTCGGCCAGCTCGCCGGTGCCGTCGGGCGAGGCGTCGTCGACGACCAGGGCGTGCGCGGTCGGGACCGCCGCGTGCAGCCGGTCCAGGACCGCCGCCAGGTTCCCGACCTCCTCGTAGGTCGGGACCACCACGAGCACCGGCCCGGGGGCCGCCGGGCCGGTCACCGGCCGCGCTCGGCCCGGCGCCGGGCCAGGGCCGGGAACGCCACCGCCAGGACGGCGCCCACGCCCAGAGCGCTCAGCACCCACTCCGGGGCCGCGCCCAGCCGCTCGGCGACGGTCGAGGAGTCCCGCTGGGCGATCTCCTCGACGAAGGTGTCGGCGGTGAACAGCTCGGAGCGCTGCACGAGGGAGCCGTCCGGGGCGACGACGGCGCTGATCCCGCTGGTCGCCGCGACCACGACCGTGCGGCCGTACTCGACCGCCCGCAGCCGGCTCATCGCCAGCTGCTGCGCGCTCTCGTCGGTGTAGCCGAAGGTCGCGTTGTTGGTCTGCACGACCAGCATCCCGGCGCCGGCGTCGACGACGTCGGAGACCAGTCCGTCGTAGGCGACCTCGAAGCAGATGACGTCGCCGACCCGCGCCCCGCCGACGTCCAGGATGCCGACCTCGGTGCCGTGCACGAAGTCGGTGACCCGGTCGACGAGCGGGCTGAAGAACCGGAAGAACGGCCGGGCCGGCACGTACTCCGCAAGCGGCACGGGGTGCCGCTTGACGTAGGTGTCCCCCGGGCCGGTCACCGGGTCCCAGACGATGGCCGTGTTCGCCACGTACTCCCCCGGCAGCTGCACCACCGCGCCCACCAGGATCGGCGCGTCGATGGCGACCGCCGCGCGGGTGATGACCCGGGCGGCGTCGGCGTTGCTGTACGGGTCGATGTCGGAGCTGTTCTCCGGCCAGATGACCAGGTCGGGCTGCGCGGCCTCACCGCGCTCGACGGCTGCGGCCAGCTCGAGCGTCTGGTTCGCGTGGTTGTCCAGCACCGCCCGCCGCTGGGCGTTGAAGTCCAGCCCGGCCCGCGGCACGTTGCCCTGGATGACCGCCACCGTCCGGTCGGGTCCGCCCGCGGTCAGCGACGACCCCGCCAGCGGCAGCTCCGCCAGCACCCCGACCAGGGGGACGGCGAGCGCACCGACGAGCGCGAGGGCTGCTCCGCGCCGTCCGGCTCGCCGCTCCGCGGTTCCGGGCCGGCGGGTGGCCCGGTGCAGGCCGACCAGGCCGGCGGCCAGCAGCGTGCCGGTCAGCGCGACCGCGAAGCTCACCAGCGGGACACCGCCGTAGGCCGCCAGCGCGGTGAACGGCCCGTCGGCCTGGCTGAAACCGAGCCGTCCCCACGGGAACCCGCCCAGCGGCTGGCGGCCGCGCAGCGCCTCGGCGCCCACCCACAGCGCAGCCGCCCACAACGGCCAGGCGGGCAACCGGGAGGTGGCGGCCAGGGCGCCGCCGAGGAGCGCGAAGTACAGCGCCTCGAACACCGCCAGTGCCAGCCAGGGGAATGCGCCGACGTAGATGCCCGTCCAGGACAGCAGGGGCACCAGGAAGACCAGGCCGAGCACCAGCCCCAGCCACGCCCCGCCGCGCGCCCGTTCGCCGCGGACGGCGAGGGCGAGAGCGGCCGGCCCCAGCACGGCCAGCCCGGACAGGTCGTGCCCGGGGAAGGCGAGGTACAGCGCCAGGCCACCGGCTGCCGCAACGCCGGTGCGCCAGGGCCACCGACGACGGGGGGCCGGGGGCTCCGCCGGGGTGCTCGAGGTGGCTGACTCCACCGTGCCGGTCGCCACCACTGCCGGCACCGCCGCCTTCGCGCTGGCCCGGGTCGGACCCGGGACGCCTGGGACCCGGCGTGCTGCGCGGACCCGGTCGTGGCACGGACGCCACGACCACGTCCAGCATCCCACTCCGGGCGGGGCGACCGCCGCAGCTCTCCCCGCCCGGCGTCCGTCCCGGGGCACCCCGCGCCTTCGGGCCGGGACACCGGCCGCTGGCTGCGGCCGCTGCTCCGTTGTCTGGTGACGCGGGGCCCCGCCGGAGCGGACGTCGGGAGTGGGATGTGCACCCTCGCCGTCCGCGGCTCCCCCTCGGCCTGGCGGGGACACGCAGCCGGCGACGCGAGGTGCGTCACCGGACTGCGTCACCGAGGACGAGCGCGCGACTGTGCCGAGGGGGAAGCACACCCCGGTCTCCCGGGATGGGGCGACCCCGACCCTAGGCACCGAGCGGACGTCGGGGAACCCCTCGCGACCAGTGGTTCGGAGCGTCACCGCAGTGGGACACCGGGTGGCGTCCGGATGTCCCGGCGGGGTCAGGCAGGGCTGCTGGGGACGACGAGCGTCGCCACCGCCTCCACCACCCGCAGCGGTGGGTCGAGCACCTGGGCGGCCGAGGCGCCGCGGGAGGGGTCGGCACGGGCGACCACGTCGGCCCAGCAGCGCAGCTCCCGGCTGCGGCGGCCGATCCGGACCACCTCGCAGGAGGCCTCCAGGACGTCGCCGGCCTGCACCGCGGCGAGGAAGGAGACCGCCGAGTAGCCGGCGAGCAACCCCTCGTCACCGTCGGTGCGGATCGCCACCTCGGTCGCGACGTCGCCGAACAGGCCGAGCGTGTAAGCCCCGTCGACGAGCGAGCCGCCGTAGTGGGCGTGCGCGTACGGCACGTAGCGGCGGTGGGTGACGGTGAGCCCGACCTGGGCGTCGGTCATGACGGTTCCTCCTCGGGGACGAGCGCGTGCACCAGGTAGCTGGCGACCTCGCCGGGCGTCGTCCCCCGGCCGAAGACCTTGTCGACCCCCAGGTCGGCGGCCATCGCCGGGTCGAAGCGGGGGCCGCCGACGACCAGCAGCGGCCGGGACTCCCCCATCGCCTCGCGGAACGCCCCGGCCAGCTCGCGGGTGTTGCGCAGGTGCGCGTCCCGCTGGGTGACCACCTGGGAGACCAGCACGGCGTCGGCCTTCCGGGCCCGGGCCGCGTGCACCAGCTCCGGCACGCTGACCTGGGCGCCGAGGTTGGCCACCTGCAGCTCCCGGTAGTACTCCAGGCCCTTCTCCCCCGCGAAGCCCTTGAGGTTGAGGATCGCGTCGATGCCCACGGTGTGCGCGTCGGTGCCGATGCACGCGCCCAGGACGACGAGGCTGCGCCGGAGCCGGGTCTTCACCGCGGCGTTGACCTCGCCCGGGGACAGCAGCGGGTAGGGGCGCTCCTCGACGTGGACGGCGTCCAGGTCGACCAGGTGCCGCACGCTGCCGTAGACGACGAAGAAGGTGAAGGCGGCGCTGTCGCCCGCCGCCCCACCCCCGGATCCGATGCCGGCGCTGTGCACCACCATCGCCGGCTCGATGCCCATCTTCTGCGCCAGCTGCAGCGCGGCGCCGTCGGCCCTGGGCCCGGGCGGGACGGGCAGCGTGAACGACGTCTGCACCATCCCGTCGCCGGTGGTGTCCCCGTACGGCCGGACGACGCTCGCGCCCTCCGAGGGGCCAAAGTCGCGATTCTGGCCCTTGTCAGGCACGGGACACCTCGCGGGTGAGCAGCTCGGTGGCCGGGTCGAAGTGGTCGGCGGCCTTGCGGACGACGCCGTCGAGGCCCTTGCCGCCGTCCGGGGACCGCTTGGTGATCCCGAAGGTGCCGTCGGCGATCGCCTGGATCAGGCCCTGCGGGTGTGCGGCGATCCGCTCCAGCAGCTCGACCGCCTCGGTCAGCACGGTGTGCGCCCGGCGGTCGATGAAGCCGCCGGGCTGGGGGGCGAAGTCCTCGTGCAGGTTCCCGGCGGCCTCGAGCACGTAGCGGACGTTGCGCAGCGCCAGGTCGCGGTCGCTCAACCAGGGGGTGACCACGGCCTCGGTCATCATCCCGACCAGCAGGATGCCCTGACCGGTCAGCGCCCCGGCCAGGTTGAAGAACCCGTCGAGCAGGTAGCCGCGGAACACGTCGCCGGTCATGTGCTTGGTCGGCGGCATCCACTTCAGCGGCGCGTCCGGGAACAGCCCGCGGGCCAGCAGCGCGTGCGCCAGCTCCAGCCGGAACGACTCGGGGACGGCCGGGTCGATCTCGAAGGCGTGACCCAGGCCCAGCTGCCAGTCCTCGAGGCCGGCCTCGTGCGCCAGCCGCTCGTTCAGCAGCTGGCTGACGGTGACGGTGTGCGCCTCGTCGACGGCGTCGGCGGTGGTGAGGTAGTTGTCCTCGCCGGTGTTGATGATGATCCCGGCGCGGGCGTGCACCATCCGGCTGAACCGCTGGTCGACGAAGGTCCGGTGCGGGTTGATGTCGCGGAAGAGGATCCCGTACATCGCGTCGTTGAGCATCATGTCCAGCCGCTCCAGCCCGGCCAGGACGGCGATCTCCGGCATGCACAGCCCGGAGGCGTAGTTGGTCAGCCGGACGTAGCGGCCGAGCTCGGCGCTGACGTCGTCCAGCGCGGCCCGCATCAGCCGGAAGTTCTCCTGGGTGGCGTACGTGCCGGCGTAGCCGGTGCGGGTGGCGCCCTCGGGCACGTAGTCCAGCAGCGACTGCCCGGTGGAGCGGATGACGGCGATGACGTCGGCCCCCGCGCGGGCGGCGGCCTGGGCCTGCGGGATGTCCTCGTGGATGTCGCCGGTGGCCACGATCAGGTAGATCCACGGACGGCGGGGTGGGTCGCCGTGGGTGGCCACCAGCTCCTCCCGCCGGGCCCGGTTGGCGTCGATCCGGGCGATCCCGGCACCGACGGCGGCGCGGGCGGCCTCCCGGGCCCGGTCGGCGGCGGCACCCTCGGGCACGGTGAACCGGGCGGTGCCGGCGCCGACCTGCTCGGCGAGGTCCTGCAGCGTGCCGCCGGAGCCCAGCGCGTGCCAGACCGGCAGGGCGACGCCGTGCTCCAGACCGACCTGGTCGCGGACCGCGTCCACCACGCGGTTCACCCACGGCACCTCGCCGTCGCCGTCCAGAGGGTCAGTGCCGGTCAACCCGGCCAGCCGCAGCGTGGCCCGTTCCACCGAGACGGTCGTGTAGGTCGCGGCCAGGTCCACCACCGGCGCCGCCGCCCGGGCGGCGAGCTCCCGCGCCCGCGCCACCAGCGCCTGGTCCAGCTGCAGTCGGCTCATCGCACTCCCCCGTGTCGGGTCGGATCCGGGCAGGTGACGGTCAACACGGCTCCCCGGCGACGATCAGCTGGCGGCAGGTGGGGCGGGCGCGGGCGGCGAGGACGGCGGAGAGCGTCAGCTCGGTCGCCCACAGCGCCAGGTCCGCCGGCGCACCGACCGCCAGCGGCCCCTCCGGGTGCTCTGCGCGGATGGCGACCCAGCCGCCGTGCGTCGCCGCGTCGAAGGCGTCGAACGGGCGCATGCCGGAGCCGGGGGTGGTGTGGTCGACCGCGGCGTGCACCCCGCCCCACGGGTCCAGCGGGGTGACTGGGGCGTCGCTGCCGATGGCGACCGCCACCCCGGCGTCGACGAGGTCGGCCAGCGGGTTGCAGCCGGCGGCCCGCTCGGCGCCCAGCCGCTCGGCGTACATGCCGGCCGGCCCGCCCCAGGCTGCGTCGAAGGCGGGCTGGACGCTGGCGACCATCCCCCACCGGTGGAGCTGGTCGATCGCGGCGTCGCCGACCATCTCCACGTGCTCCAGGCGGTGCCGGCAGGCCCGGACGGCGTCCCGGCCCAGCTCCGCGACGACCGCGCCGACCGCGACCAGCACCTGGTCGACGGCGGCGTCCCCGATGCAGTGGAACCCGGCCTGCAGCCCGGCGACGGTGCAGGCGCGGACGTGCTCGACGAGGGCCGCGGTGTCGAAGCGCAGCGCGCCGGTGGTCTCCGGCCGGTCGGCGTAGGGGATGCTCAGCGCCGCGGTGTGCGAGCCGAACGCGCCGTCGCAGAACAGGTCACCGCCGGCGCCGGCCAGCCGGAGCTCCCGGACGACGTCCAGCCCGCCGCGCTCGGACAGCTCGCCCCAGTACCCGACCACCCGCGGCCCGGGCGCCTCGGTGGCCAGCGCGAGCAGGCCGGCCAGGTCCTCGGCGCTGGACACCTCCGGGCCGGCCATCTCGTGCACGCTGCCGATGCCCAGCGCGGCCGCGGCGTCCAGGGTGGCCCGCTGGGCGCTGCGCCGCTGGCCCGGCGGCACCGACCCGTAGGCGGCCTGGCGGGCAGCGTGGTGGGCATCGAGCCGCAGCCGGCCGTCGGGGCTGTACCCGGGCAGCTCGGTGATGCCGGGCACCCGGTCCAGCAGGGCGGTGGAGACCGTGGCCGAGTGCACGTCGACCCGGGCCAGGTAGGCCGGCCGCTCCCCCACCACCGCGTCGAGGTCGTGCCGGGTGAGCCCGCGGCCCTCGGGCCAGGCGGTCTCGTCCCAGCCGGTGCCGAGCACCGTGCCGGTGGGGGCGGCGGTGGTCTGGGCGGTGACGCCGGTCAGCGCGGACCGCAGGCTGTCGGCGCCGTGCAGGTCCAGCCCGGTCAGCGCCAGGCCGGTGGCGGTGGCGTGCACGTGGGCGTCGACGAACGCAGGGGTCAGCAGCGCTCCCCCGCCGTCCAGCACCCGGCCGGCCGTGGGTGCATCGGTTACGGCACCCAGCCAGGCGATCCGCCCGTCGACGACGTGGACGGCACGGCCGGGCCGGTCGCCGACCGTCACGTCCCGGATGAGCAGCCCGCTCACGAGGCGCGGACCCGGGGCTCGATCAGCGACCGCACACCCGGCGAGTGCCGGTAGAGGTCCATCGCCAGGGCTGCGTGCCCCGGCGTGTAGCCGTTGCCCACGAGCATCGTCACGTCCGCCGCCATCCCCTCAGCTCCCAGGGCCGCCGCCGAGAAGGACGTGGCCATGGAGAAGAAGACCACGGTGCCGCCGTCGGCCGTCGCGAGGACCGCCCCGTGCTCGGCGCCGGGGGCGTCGACGCAGACGACGGTGACGTCGACCGGCTGACCGACCGCGGCGGCGACGGCGAGCGGGTCGGTGGCGTCGGCCACGACCACCTCGTCGGCCAGCCGCGCCGCCCGCAGCGCCGTGGCCTCCCGCTCGTCGCGGACCACGCCCACCAGCCGGCCCGCACGGGCGTCCCGGGCGGCGGCCAGGCTCAGACAGCCGGACTTGCCGGCCGCGCCAAGGACGGCGACCGAGGGCCGGTGACCCGAGCGGTGCACGACCCGCTCGGTGGCCGCCGGGGCGCCGCAGACGTCGAGCACCGCCAGCGCCACCTCCTGGGGCAGGTCGTCGGGGAGGACGGCGGCGATCGAGCGGGCGAACAGGATCGCCGTCCCGGCCGTGGGCACCTGCTCGCTGCGGCCGTCCCACTGCGCCAGGCCGTCGGTGAGCCGCAGCGGGGTGAGGGTGAGGGAGACGAGGGTGGCCACCTGCTGACCGGGTTCCAGGCCGAGCGGGGAGTCGTCGCCCACCTCGTCGACGACGCCGATGAGCATCCCGCCCGAGCCGGTGACCGGGTTGTGCATCTTGCCCCGGCTCCCGACGATCCCGAGCACGGCGGCGCGCACCCGGTCGCCGTCCCCGTCGTGCTCCTCGGCCAGCTGCCGGTAGGAGGCGGCGTCGAGGTTGAGCCGCTGCACGGCGATGCGGACCTCGTCCGGGCCGATCCGCGGGTCGGCGTCCAGCCGGTGGGCTGCCTGGGGCAGCACGCCGGCCGGTTCGAGCACCCGGTGCACGCCGAGGCTGCGGTGCAGTGCGTTCATCGCCACCGTCATCCCTTCGTCGTTTCCGGTTCGATACCGGAGAACCTATCGCCATGTGCCCCTGATGCCGCACTTCTTCCCGTAGGGTCGCGGTGTCGGAGTCGAAGACGTCGCGCGGACAGGAGTTCCGGTGCTGGAGCAGCCCTACGAGTACACCGCCCGTGAGCTCGTCGAGCCCGACTGGCGGCGGTTGCCCGGCTTCGCCGGGGTCACCGACGAGGACTGGCGCAGCGCCCAGTGGCAGCGCGCGCACTGCGTGAAGAACGTGCGTCAGCTGCGCGGCGTGTACGGCGACCTGCTGGACGAGTCGTTCTACGCCGACGTCGAGGCCGACCAGGCCGGGCGGGCGACGATGTCGCTGCTGCTGCCGCCGCAGATGCTCAACACGATGGTGCCCGCGGCGCTGCCCTCGACCGCCGCGATGCTCGCCGACCCGGTGCGCCGCTACATGCTCCCGGTCGCCTCCGACCGGCTGCCCGGCGACGAGGCGAGCCACCCCCACGCGGCCCGCGACTCGCTGCACGAGCACGAGATGTGGGCCGTCGAGGGCCTCACCCACCGCTACCCGACCAAGGTGCTGGCCGAGCTGCTGTCCACCTGCCCGCAGTACTGCGGGCACTGCACCCGGATGGACCTGGTCGGCAACTCCACCCCGGCGGTGGACAAGCTCCGGTTCGACCTGAAGCCGGTCGACCGGCAGGCCGAGATGCTCGCCTACCTGCGCCGCACCCCGGGCGTCCGGGACGTCGTCGTCTCCGGTGGCGACGTGGCCAACCTGCCGTTCAAGAACCTGGCCGCGTTCGTCGAGGGACTGCTGGAGATCGACTCGATCCGCGACGTCCGGCTCGCCTCCAAGGCGCTGATGGGCCTCCCCCAGCACTGGCTGCAGCCGGAGGTCGTCGACGGGATGGGCCGGCTGGCGGCCCTCGCGCGGGCACGCGGCGTCGCGCTGGCGGTGCACACCCACGTCAACGCCGCCCAGTCGGTGACCCCGCTGGTCGCCGAGGCCACCCGGGCACTGCTGGCGGCCGGGGTGCGCGACGTGCGCAACCAGGGCGTGCTGCTGGCCGGCGTGAACGCCACCGCCGGGCAGCTGCTGGACCTGTGCTTCGCGCTGCTCGACGGCGCCTCGATCACGCCCTACTACTTCTACATGTGCGACATGATCCCCAGCGCCGAGCACTGGCGGGTCTCGCTGGGCACGGCGCAAACGCTGCAGCACGACGTCATGGGCTACCTGCCGGGCTTCGCGACGCCGAGGATCGTGTGCGACGTGCCCTACGTCGGCAAGCGCTGGGTGCACCAGGTCGCCGAGTACGACCGCGAGCGCGGCATCTCCTACTGGACGAAGAACTACCGCACCGGCATCGAGCGCGCCGACGCCGACGCCCTCGACCGCCGCCACGCCTACTACGACCCGATCGCCGGCCTGCCCGCCGAGGGGCGCGCCTGGTGGGCCGCTCAGCGCGACCGTCAGCTCACCCCCACCGGCTGCTGAAGGACCCCGCTGCCCCCCCAACCACCCGCAGGCTCGTGTCGGGTCCCTGCAGCGGGGCCGTAGGCGGGGTTTTCGACCGGGCGGACGGCGGTAGGCACGGTTGGGTGGAACTGCTGTGCACCGACCGGCTGCGGCTGCGGGCCTGGACGACGGACGACGCCGACCTCGCCCGCCTCGCCGACCTGTACAGCCGGGACGAGGTGACCCGCTGGCTGGGCGGTGCACCCACGGTGTCGCCCGCCGAGCTGGTCGAGCGCTGGCGGCTGGTGCACCAGCTGGACCCGGCGCACGGGTGCTGGGCGATCGAGCCGCGCAGCGGGGGCCCACCGGCGGGCACGGTGCTGCTCAAGCCCCTCCCCCAGGGCGTCGGTGAGGTCGAGGTCGGCTGGCACCTGCACCCGGACAGCTGGCGGCTCGGCTACGCCACCGAGGCGGCCCGGGCGGTCGTCGACCGCGCGTTCGAGGACGGGCTGCTGGAGGTCTACGCCGTCGTCCGGCCGGGCAACCAGGCCTCGCTGCGGGTCTGTCAGAAGCTGGGCATGCAGCCGCTGGGCCGCACCACCCGCTGGTACGGCACCGAGCTGGAGGCCTTCCGGCTCGAGGCACCACCGGACTGAGCGGAGGGCGCCGTGGAGTGGTTCGCCGACCCGGGCGCCTGGTGGGGCCGTTGGCTCTTCACCCGGGGCCTCGCGCTGGTCTACCTGATCGCGTTCGTCGCCGCGCTGCGCCAGGGGCGGGCGCTGCTCGGCACCCACGGCCTGACCCCGGTCCCCCGGTACCTGGAGCGGACCTCCTGGAAGCGCGCGCCCAGCCTGTTCCACCTGCACTGGTCCGACCGGTTCTTCGCCGGCTGCTGCTGGACCGGCATCGCGCTCTCCGTCGCCGCCCTCGGTGGGCTGGCCGACCGACTGCCGCTGGCCGGCTGGATGGCGCTGTGGGCGGTGCTCTGGGCGCTCTACCTGTCGATCGTGGACGTCGGGCAGATCTGGTACGGCTTCGGCTGGGAGTCGCTGCTGCTGGAGGCCGGGTTCCTCGCCGTCTTCCTCGGCCCGGCGCACGTCGCACCACCCGTGCTGGGCATGTGGCTGCTGCGCTGGCTGCTCTTCCGGCTGGAGCTCGGCGCCGGGTTGATCAAGATGCGCGGTGACCGTTGCTGGCGGGAGCTGACCTGCCTGGACTGGCACCACGAGACCCAGCCGATGCCGAACCCGCTGAGCTGGTGGTTCCACCGGCTCAGCCCGCGGCTGCACCGGGTGGAGACGTTGGCCAACCACGTCACCCAGCTGGTCGTCGTGTTCGGGCTGCTGGCACCGCAGCCGATCGCCGGGGTGGCGGCGCTGGTCATCGTGGTCACCCAGGGGTACCTGCTGATCAGCGGCAACTTCGCCTGGCTCAACGCGCTGACCCTGGTGCTGGCCCTGTCGGTGGTCGACGGGCGCTGGCTGGCCGCCGTCCTGCCCGTCGACCGCCCCGACGAGCTCTCCTCCCCCACCTGGTTCGTCGGCGTGGGGATCGGGCTGGCGGTGCTGGTCGCCGTGCTCAGCGTGGCGCCGGTGCGGAACATGCTGTCCCCGGGGCAGCGGATGAACACCAGCTTCGACCCGCTGCGGCTGGTGAACAGCTACGGCGCCTTCGGCTCGGTGACCAAGGTGCGCCGGGAGCTGGTGGTCGAGGCCACCGACGGCACCGGGCCGGACGCCGTGTGGCGGGAGTACGAGTTCCGCGGCAAGCCCGGCGACGTCCACCGCCGTCCGCCCCAGTGGGCGCCCTACCACCTGCGGCTGGACTGGCTGATGTGGTTCGTGGCCCTCTCCCCCGCCTACGGCCGGGCCTGGCTGCTGCCCTTCCTCGGCAAGCTGCTGGACGCCGACCCGGCCACCCTGCGGCTGCTGCGCTCGGCACCGTTCGGCACCGACCGCCCCGCCGCGGTGCGGGTGCTCGTCTACCGCTATCGGTTCACCACCCGCCAGGAAAGACGGGAGACCGGGGCCTGGTGGCACCGCAGCTACGAACGGGAGATGGTCGCCCCGCTCACCGCCGACGACGTCGGCGCGCGGGTGCGCTGAGGCTCAGCGGCGGACGCGACCCAGCAGCGCCTTGGCCCGGGCCAGCGGGTGCGGGGCCTTGACCCGCGTCCGGTTGCCGGCGGCGTAGTCGGCGTCGTTGATCGCGGCCACCTCCGGGGTCGGGGCGCTGCCGCCCAGGTGGGCCGGCTGCCACCAGCGGTCGCCGTCCCCGGCCGGCTGGTCCGGGTAGGTGCGCTGCGCCTCGTCCAGCAGCTCCACCATCGCCGCCTTGGTGCGGCGGAGCAGGGCCTGCGGCTTCTCCCCCGGCTCGGGGACGATCGGCTCGCCGATGATCACCGTCACCGGGACGTCCCGGCGCAGCACCACCTTGTGTGCCTTGGTGGCGATGCGCTGCCCGCCCCAGACTGCAGCGGGGAGGATCGGTACCCCGGCCTGGACCGCCATCCGGGCCGCCCCGGCCTTGACCTCCTTGACGGTGAACGAGGTGCTGATCGTCGCCTCGGGGAAGATCCCGACGAGGTGGCCGTCCTCCAGCGCCCGGACGGCGGCGTCGAACGCCGAGGCGCCGGCCTTGCGGTCGACCGGGATGTGCTGCATGGCGCGCATGAAGGGCCCGGCGAACCAGTGCCCGAAGATCGCGGCCTTCGCCATGAACCGCACCAGCCGGTGCTGCGGCAGCGCGGCCAGGCCCAGATAGGTGAAGTCCAGGTAGGAGACGTGGTTGCTGCAGATGACCGCGCCACCCGTGGCCGGGACGTGCTCGGCTCCGCGGATGTCGAAGCGGAAGCGGAACAGCCGGAAGACGACCAGCACGAGCCGGATCACCGACCGGTAGGGGCGGTCCCGAGGGTCCGGCTTCGGCCCGAACAGGTCTCGGCGGACGACGTCGCCCCAGCTGGCCGTGTGCATGGGCGGACCCTAACCAACCCGGTCGCGCGCGGCGTTCCGGCCTCAGCTGCCGTGGGTGGCGGCGACCGCGGCCCGGACGACGGCGGCCGGGTCGCTGGTCTCGTCGAAGACCGCGCGCTGCAGGGTCGCCCCGGTGCCGCGGCGCAGGACGTCGGCGACGCCGGCCTCGACGCGTTCGGCGTCCCCGCTGTCGCCGAGGGCAGCGCGCACGTGCTCGACCAGGGCGGTGACCACCTCGGCGGCCGGGGCCGGCTGGCCGGTCCGCGGGTCGACGAGGTCCCCGGTCAGGCCGGAGCGTCCGGCCCGCCAGCCGGCGACGCGGAGCACCTCGGTCCGCACCTCCGGCGCCGGGACGCCGGCCCGCCACTCCCGGGCCGCGGTCTCGACCAGGCCGCGCACCAGCCCGGCCAGCAGGACGGCGTCCTCCACCCGCAGCGCGACGTCGGACACCCGCACCTCCACCGTCGGCCAGGTGGCCGAGAGGCGGGCGTCGAAGTAGACCATCCCCTCGTCGAGCACCGTCTCGGTCGCGACCAGCTCGGCGATCAGCCGGTGGTACCGGGCCGGGGTGCCGAACACGGCGTTCGGGCCGGCGGAGGGCCACCGGTTCCAGACCTGGGAGCGGAAGCTGGCGTAGCCGGTGTCCCGCCCGGACCAGAACGGCGAGTTGGTGGTCAGCGCGGTCAGCACCGGCAGCCACACCCGGATGCGGTCGAGGACGGCGACCCCCTCCTCGTCGCCGTCGACGGAGACGTGCACGTGGCAGCCGCAGGTGAGCACCTCGGCGGCGGTGAGGCCGAAGACCTCGACCATCTGCGCGTACCGCTCCCCCGGCGTCGTCTCCGGTTCCACGGCCACCGGCGAGCTCGCCAGGGCCGCCACCCGGGCGCCCACGGTCGCGGCGGCCGCATCGGCCCGGGAACGCCAGTGCCGCAGCTCCGCGCTCACCTCGTCGAGCTCCCGGCAGACCCGGGTGCCCAGCTCGATCTGCTGCTCCTTCAGCTCGGGCACCAGGCGTGGGCCGGCCGGGGCCCCGGCGGCGTCGGTGTCGGGCGCCGCATCGGACTGCTGCGCCCGGTCGTGCTCTCCGACCGTCTCCCCCTCACCGCGGCGGGCGGCCACCTCCAGGGCCTCCGGGGCCAGCGGCACCGGCACCCCCGCCGGGTCGACGACCAACAGTTCTTCCTCGACTCCGACGGTGCGCACCGACCCATGATCACGGGCATCCCGGTCGTCGTGCTCGCTGAGCCCGGTCCTGGAGGTGGTCGTTGTTGCGTGGCGCCCGGAGGGCGCCTGGTCTGTCTTCGGCAGGTGACGACAATGATGTGTCGCGACGTTGTTGGGGATAACGGTAGTGTGCCGTCATGCCAGGTGCATGGCAGCCGCCGCTGCCCGACATGCCTGCCCCTCCGCCGGCCCGCGCCTGGGCCCGGCTGCCGGTGCCGCCGGGGTACGAGCCGCAGTGGCGGCGACTGGTCGAGGCGGCCCTCGAGCAGGGGCTCGGACCGGATGCGCTCGCCGAGACCGGCCTGGAGCCGCTGGTCGCCGCGCGCGACTGGAAGCCGGCCACCGTCGCCCTCTACAGCAAGGTCGCTCGCTACGGCGGGGTCGGGGTGCCGCGGGCCACCACCCCCGAGCCCGACCCGGTCACCCTCGACCTGCGGGAGCTGACCCGGGTGCGCAGCGAGGCGCCGGAGCACCTGCGCTCGGTCGCGTGGTGTGCGCTCGCGCTGGGCTGGCCGGCGACGGTGGGGCAGTTCCGGGGGTTGCGCCGGGACCAGGTGCAGGTGACCGGACGTCGTCTCGTCGTGGCCACCGAGGACGGCGAGTGGTCGGTGCCCGGTGCGCTGACCGCCTGGCACGCCTGGGAGGAGGTCCGCAGCCGGTTCCCCGGCCTGGCGGCGAGCCCGTGGGTGCTGCCGGCGCTGCGGCGGGGCCCGGGCCCGAACTCGCACGTCGGTGGGCAGCTGTCCACGCAGGCGCTGCAGGTGACCTTCGCGAAGCACGCCGTGCGTACCGCGACGGCCATGCGGGCCACCGCGTCGCCGAGTCGTCGTGAGCAGGTCGAGGAGCTGGCGGCGGACTACCTGACGCTCTCCTACGACTCCTACCGTCGGCTGGCGCTGGCCGGTGGTGCGCCGCCGGTGGGCCCCCGCGGCGCCGTGCGGGCGCTGCGCACCGTGGGCCGTCGCGCCCGGCTGGCGGGCTGATCCCGGCTCCCCTCCCCCGTCCAGCCCGACGCCGGGTTCAGCACAGCGACAACTGCTCGGGCGCCTCGTCGATCGACGCGGGCTCCGGCCGTCGGGTGGGCAGGCTGCCGGCCGGGAAGCCCACCGACTCGTCGCCGGGCAGGCCGAGGCTGCTGCCGGCGTCGACGCCGCGCGCCACCCCTCCGCTCTGCCGGTCCAGGCCGTACCGGGCCAGCACCGGGGCCACCCGGCCGGCGAGCCAGCTGCGGTACTCGGCCGGCACGTAGGCGCCGCGCCCGTAGAGCTGGCGGTACCGGCCGACCAGGCCGGGGTGCTCCCGGGACAGCCAGGCGGTGAACCACTCCCGGGCGCCCGGGCGCAGGTGCAGCGGCAGCACGGTGACCCCGGTGGCCCCGGCCGCGGCGATGGCGCCGATCGCCGCCTCCAGGTGCTCCATCCGGTCGGTGAGGCCGGGCAGCACCGGGGCCAGGAAGACCCCGCAGGGCAGTCCGGCGTCGGTGATCGCCCGCACCAGGTCCAGCCGCGCCCGGGGCGTGGGGACGCCGGGCTCCAGGGCGGCGTGCAGGTCGTCGTCCCAGATGGCCATGGACACCCCCATCCCCACCGGGACGTCGCGGGACGCGGCGGCCAGCCGGGGGACGTCGCGCCGGGCCAGCGTGCCCTTGGTCAGCACCGAGAACGGGGTGCCGGACCGGGCCAGGGCGTCGATGACCCCGGGCATCAGCCGGTAGCGGCCCTCGGCCCGCTGGTACGGGTCGGTGTTGGTGCCCAGCGCAACGTGCTCCCGCTGCCAGGACGGGCGGGCCAGCTCCCGCCGCAGCACGTCGACGAGGTTGGTCTTGACCACGATCTGCTGGTCGAAGTCGGCCCCGCTGTCCAGCTCCAGCCATTCGTGCGTCCCGCGGGAGTAGCAGTAGACACACGCATGGGAGCAGCCCCGATAGGGGTTGATCGTGTGGCCGAACGGCATCGCCGAGCCCTTGGGCACCGCGTTCAGCGCGCTCTTGGCCCGCACCTCGTGGAAGGTCAGGCCGGGGAACTCCGGCACCTGCACACTGCGCAACAGACCACGCACGTCGGGCAGCCCGGGCAGCGTGCTCGGTTCGTCGAAGTCCAGCCGCTGGGCATCCCACCGCATGTGCGCATTCGAACATGCGTTCGGTCAACCGTCCACCGGCCCCCTCGTAGGGGCCCGCCGCGAGCCTGCGAGGGGCGGGGTCAGGCCCTGCTGTAGGGGCCCGCGCTGAGCCTGCGAAGCGTGGGGGGCAGCAGGGTCCTTCACCCTTCGTCAGACCGGTGGGCGGTCCTCGTAGAAGGTGGAGAGCACGACGGTGGTCCGGGTGGTGACGTTGGCCGCCGACCGGATCTCGTGCAGCAACGCCTCCAGCGCGTCGGGCGAGGCCACCCGCACCTTGAGGATGTAGCTCTCCACCCCGGCCACCGAGTGGCAGGCCTCGATGGCCGACAGGTGCGCCAGCCGGGCCGGCGCGTCATCGGGCTGGGCGGCCTCGATCGGGGTGATGGACACGAAGGCGGTCAGCGGCAGCCCGAGCGCCTTGGCGTCCAGCTGCGCCGCGTAGCCGGTGATCAGGCCGCGCTGTTCCAGCCGGCGGACCCGCTGGTGCACCGCGGACACCGACAGCCCGACCCGGTCGGCCAGGTCGGTGAAGCTCGCCCGCCCGTCCCGGGCCAGGGCGCTGAGCAACTCGCGGTCGACGTCCTGGGCGGCCGGCGACCCGCCCGGCTCAGCCGCGGAGTTCGACGAGCTCACGGGGACCGTTGTTCAGGTTGCGGACGCCGTCGTCGGTGCAGACGACGATGTCCTCGATCCGGGCGCCGTAGCGACCGGGCAGGTAGATGCCGGGCTCGACCGAGAAGGCCATCCCCGGCTCCAGCGGCAGGTCGTGGCCGGCGACGATGTACGGCGCCTCGTGGGTGTCCAGCCCGATGCCGTGCCCGGTGCGGTGGATGAAGTGCTCACCGAAGCCGGCCTTGGTGATGACGTCGCGGGCGACGGCGTCGATCTGCGCGCAGGTGACCCCGGGGCGCACCGCGGCGACGGCGGCCGCCTGGGCCCGCTGGAGGACGGCGTACCAGTCGAGCAGGCCGCGGGCGGCGTGCCCGCCCACCAGGTAGGTGCGGGTGCAGTCGGACCGGTAGCCGGTCGCCGTCTCCCCGCCGATGTCCACCACGACCATGTCCCCGGCCTCCACCACCCGGTCGGAGACCTCGTGGTGCGGGCTGGCGCCGTTGGGGCCCGAACCGATGATCGTGAAGTCGACGCCGACGTGGCCCTCGGCGAGGATCGCCGCCGCGACGTCCGCGCCGACCTCGGCCTCGGTGCGGCCGACCCGCAGCCACTCCCCCATCCGGGCGTGCACCCGGTCGATGGCCGCACCGGCGATGGCCAGTTCCTCGACCTCGGCCGGCGTCTTCACCATCCGCAGCCGGTCGATGACCGGGCTGGCCAGCTCCAGCGCTGAACCCGGCAGCGCCCGCTGGATGCCCAGCGCGTGCTCGGCCCAGGTGCGGGACCCGACTGCCACCCGGACCGGTGCGCTGCCCAGCCGGGCGGTGACCGCCTCGGCCAGCCGGGCGAAGGAGTCGTCGGTCTCGTCCCAGGCCAGCACCTCCAGGCCCAACGAGCCCGCCGGGGAGGCCTCGACCATCGGCGCCTCCAGCCGCGGCACCACCAGCAGCGGCTCGCCCCGGCGGGGCACGGCCAGCGCGGTCAGCCGCTCCATGGCGTGCGCGTCGTAGCCGCACAGGTAACGCAGGTCGGAGCCGGGCGTGACGACGACGACGTCGATGTCGAGCTCGTCGGCGAGAGCGCGGGCGGCGTGCACCCGGTCGATGGACACCAGCGGGGAGGAGGGAGAGACGGCGACCACGTCCGCAGACTAACCAGCGGGAGCGACAGCCCCGGCCGTCGTCATCGCACCGTTACCGTGCCCGGCGTGACGACGATGCTCCTGGACGCCGCGAGCCTGTACTTCCGTGCCTTCTACGGGGTGCCGACCAGCGTGACCGGGCCGCACGGCCGGCCGGTCAACGCCGTCCGTGGCTTCCTGGACATGACTGCCCGGCTGGTCGTCGCCCACTCCCCCACCCGGCTGGTCGCCTGCTGGGACGACGACTGGCGCCCGGCCTTCCGGGTCGCCGCGCTGCCCAGCTACAAGGCGCACCGGGTCGCGCAGGAGGGCGGTGAGGAGGTGCCCGACGAGCTCGGGCCGCAGGTGCCGGTGCTGGTCGAGGTGCTCGCCGCCGCCGGGCTGACCCGGGTCGGCGCCCCCGGCTACGAGGCCGACGACGTCATCGGCACGCTGGCCACCCGGGCCCGCGGGCCGGTCGACGTGGTCACTGGCGACCGGGACCTGTTCCAGCTGGTCGACGACGCCCGCGAGGTGCGGGTGCTGTACACCAACCGCGGCATCAACGACCTGGAGTTCGTCGACGAGGCGGCCGTCGCCGCGAAGTACGGCATCCCCGGCCGCTCGTACGCCGACTTCGCGGTGCTCCGCGGCGACCCCAGCGACGGGCTGCCCGGGGTGTCCGGCGTCGGGGCGAAGACGGCGGCGGCGCTGATCAACGAGTTCGGGTCACTGGCCGGCATCCGGGAGGCGGCTGCCCGCACCGCCGTCCCCAGGGCCCCGCTCACCGCGGCGGTGCTGAAGAAGCTGCACGCGGCCGCCGACTACCTCGATGCCGCACCCGAGGTGGTCGCCGTCGTCACCACCATCGACCTGCCACCGGTGGACGGCGAGCTGCCCCGCCGCCCGGCCGACCCCGACGCCCTGGCGGCGCTGGCCGAGGCGCACGGGCTGGAGTCCTCGGTGCGCCGACTGGGGGCGGCGCTGGGGTGGCCGCAGGACTGAACGACCCGGTCAGCTCACCGCCCAGGTGTAGTCGCCGTCCTCGCCGGTCAGCGTGATCGTGATGCTGACCGGCTCGCCGTCGACGGTCCGGCCCGCGCACGAGTAGGCGGCGCTGTCGCGGACCGGGAGCTCGTCCTCGCACCTGAGGTCCAGGGCGACGCCCTCCCGGGCCTCGAACTGGCCGGCCACGGCGCGCTCCACCGCCGCCGGGTCGAGCCGGGTGGCGCCCAGCGGGGACGGCAGGGTCAGCGCCGCGACCACCAGCAGGACCGCCAGCGTGACCAGCACCAGCTTCGGCGGCCGGGACCGTCTCCTGGCCGGCTGCGCCGGCGGACCCCACCCCGCGGGGGACCCGAACTGCGCGGACGGCGGCCCCCAGCCACCGGGCTGCCCGTACTGGCTGGGCTGGCCGTACCCGGGGGCCTCCCCCCAGCCCTGGTACCGCGGTGGCTGCCCCGGTCCGCCCGACGGCGGACCCCAGCCACCCTGCGGGCCGCCCCGTCCCGGCGCCGCCGGCGGGGAACCGGGCTCCCGGTCCGGGCGCGCCCAGGGGGACTGCGGGTCCTCACCCTGCGGCGGCTGGCTCATCGTCGCTCCTCGATCGGCTCCCCGGTGCGGTGCACCGGGGACGGCCGATTGTGGCCCACGGGCCGCGGATCAGTCGGTGACGGCGACCGCGACGACCCCGCGGCGCACCCGGCCCACCGCGGCCCGCGCGATCCCGGCCAGCGGGTCGTCGGCGACCTTGGCGAGCTGGTCGAGCAGGTCGACCAGCTGCCGCGCCCAGCGGACGAAGTCGCCGCCGGAGAGCTCGGTGCCGGCCTGCTGCGCCCCGGCCAGCACCCGGTCCAGGCTCTGGCCGTCGGCCCACCGGTAGGCGGCCCAGACGAAGCCCAGGTCCGGGTCGCGGGTGACCGGCACGGCGTGCTCGCGCTCGAGGTCGGTGAGCGCGGTGTGCACCCTGCGCATCTCGGCGAGCGCACCGGCGACCTTGCCGGCCGGCACGGAGGGCTGGGCGGCACTCTCCCGCCGCGCCTCGAAGACCAGGGCGGAGACGCAACCGGCCAGCTCGGCGGGGGTGAGCCCGCGGAACACCCCGGCCCGCAGGCACTCGGCGGTCAGCAGGTCGGTCTCCGACCAGATCCGGCCGAGCCGGCGGCCGGCCTCGGTGACCACCGCTGCGGGCGGGGCGTCGTCCTGTGGAGGATCGGGCTGCAGGTAACCCAGTTCGGTCAGGACGTCGCAGGTGCGGTCGAACTGCTGGGTCAGCGAGCTGGTGCGGTCGGCGATCTGCCGGCGCAGCCGCTCGCCGTCCCGCACCTCGCGCAGCCAGCGGTCGGCGGCACGCACCCGCTCCTCCCGGTCGGGCAGCCCGTGCACCGGGTGGGCGCGCAGCGCGTGCCGCAGGTCGGCGAGCACCGGGTCGTCGTCGGCCGCGGACCGCCCCTTGGTGCGCCGGGCACCCAGACCGTTCTCGGCCCGGGCGTTGCGCAGCGTGGAGGCGAGGTCGCGGCGGGCGTGCGGGCTGCGGTGGTTGAAGTTCTTCGGCACCTTGACCCGGGCCAGGGCGCTCACCGGCGACGGGAAGTCGACCGAGCCGAGCCGGCCGGCCCACTTGTCCTCGGTGAGCACCAGCGGCCGGGGGTCGGTGAGCTCGGTGACCCCGGGGTCGAGCACCACGGCCAGGCCCTGGCGCCGTCCGCTCGGCACCCGGATGACGTCGCCGGCGCGCAGCGCGGCGAGGGACTCGGCGGCCTCCAGCCGGCGCTTGGCCTGCGAGTCCCGGGACAGCGCCTTCTCCCGCTCGGAGATCTCCATCCGCAGCCGGGCGTACCCGGCGACGTCCAGCACCGCGGCGCTGAGCCCGGCGTTCATCTCCTTGAGCAGCCGGGCGGCGTCCTCCTCGTGCCGAGCGGCCGAACGGGCCAGGCCGACCACCGACCGGTCGGCCTGGAACTGGGCGAAGGAGGCGGCGAGCAGCTCACGGGCGTGCGCCCGGCCGAAGGCGCCGACCAGGTTGACGGCCATGTTGTAGCTGGGCCGGAAGGAGGAGCGCAGCGGGTAGGTGCGGGTGCTGGCCAGCCCGGCGACGGCCGCCGGGTCGACCCCCGGCGCCCAGACGACGACCGCGTGCCCCTCGATGTCGATGCCGCGCCGGCCGGCCCGGCCGGTGAGCTGGGTGTACTCCCCCGGTGTCACGTCGGCGTGGGCCTCGCCGTTCCACTTGACCAGCCGCTCCAGGACGACGGTGCGCGCCGGCATGTTGATGCCCAGGGCGAGGGTCTCGGTGGCGAACACCGCCTTGGCCAGGCCGCGGACGAAGCACTCCTCGACGGTCTCCTTGAACGCCGGTACCAGCCCGGCGTGGTGGGCGGCGAAACCGGCGAGCAGCCCCTCCCGCCACTCCCAGAAGCCCAGGACGTGCAGGTCCTCCTCGGGCAGCGACCCGGTGCGCCGGTCGATGATCTCGGCGATCGCCCGGCGCTCGGTCTCGTCGGTGAGCCGCATCCCCGAGGCCAGGCACTGGTGGACGGCGGCGTCGCAGCCGTTGCGGCTGAAGACGAAGGTGATCGCCGGCAGCAGCCCGGCCCGGTCCAGCCGCTCGATGACCTCCGGCCGGGACGGCGGCCGGTAGCGGGGCTTGTGGCTGAACCCGCCGCGGGCTCCCCCACCGCCGTGCCAGCTGTCGTGCCGGCGTTCCTGCTCGTGCACGTACCGGACGAGTTCGGGGTCGACCACCGCGCGGCCGCGCTCGCGGGTGGACAGCCCGCGCGGGGTCTGCTCCCACTCCCCCGCGTGTGCGGCGGGCCGCAGCGCGAACAGGTCGAACACCCGGCCGCCCACCAGCATGTGCTGCCACAGCGGGATCGGCCGCACCTCGCTGACCACGACAGCCGTGTCCCCGCGGACGGTGACCAGCCAGTCGGCGAACTCCTCGGCGTTGCTCACCGTGGCCGACAGCGAGACCAGCCGGACGTGCTCGGGGAGGTGGATGATCACCTCTTCCCACACCGCGCCGCGGAACCGGTCGGCCAGGTAGTGCACCTCGTCCATCACGACGTAGCCGAGGTCGGTGAGCGCCGGGGAGTCGACGTAGAGCATGTTGCGCAGCACCTCGGTGGTCATCACGACCACCGGTGCGTCGCCGTTGATGGCGTTGTCCCCGGTGAGCAGCCCGACCTTCGCCGCCCCGTACCGGTCGCAGAGGTCCCGGTACTTCTGGTTGCTCAGCGCCTTGATCGGGGTGGTGTAGAAGGCCTTGCGACCCTCCTGCAGCGCCTTGTGTACGGCGAACTCCCCCACCACGGTCTTGCCGGCACCGGTCGGGGCGCAGACCAGCACACCGGAGCCCTGTTCCAGCGCCTCGCACGCCTCGACCTGGAACGGGTCCAGGGAGAAGCCGAGTTCGGCGGTGAAGTCCGAGAGGGCGGGGTGTGCGTTCCGCCGGCGGGCAGCCGCATAACGCTCAGCCGGGCTGGACATGCCCCCACGTTAGGCGCTCTCCCCGAGCGCCACCGGCCGTCCCCCTCCACCACCAGAATGGCCATTTTGGTGGTACGGGCGGTCAGCCGAGGACGGTGAGGGCGCCAGGTACGCAGACGGTCGTGGCCGGGAGCGCGCAGATCGGCTCGCCGTCGGCCCAGGTGGTCAGGCCGGCACCGGTGAGGCCGATCTCCCGGCCGCGCAGCACGGTGACGGCGGGGTGGTCGACGTGGCTGCCCGCGGCCAGCCGGGGGCGGGTGCGCACCAGCTCCCGACGGCTGACCGGCCCGATGACGACGACCTCCAGCAGTCCGTCGGCCGGGTCGGCGCCGGGGGCGATCCGCAGCCCGCCGCCGTACCAGGGGGTGTTGCCGACCGCGACCAGGGTCACCTCGTGCCGGCGGACGGCGCCGTCGACGGTGAGCGTGACCGCGCGGGGCCGCAGCTGGGCCAGCTCGAGCAGGATCGCGATGTCGTAGCGGCGGGGGCCGCGTGGCCAGCGCAGCCGGTCGGCTCGCTCGGTGACCGCGGAGTCGAAGCCGCAGCACAGCACGGTGGCCCACCACCGCTCGCCGGTGCGCGCGGCGTCGAGCTGCCGGGTGCGGCCGGCGTGCAGGTCCGCGGCGAGGGCGGCGGCGGCCCGCACCGGGTCGGTCGGCGCACCGAGGGCGGTGGCCAGGTCGTTGCCGCTGCCGGCCGGCAGCAGCGCCAGCGGTGTGCGGGTGCCGGCCACGGCCTGGAGGACGGCGTGGGCGGTGCCGTCGCCACCGAGCGCGGCCACTGCCCCGACGCCGTCGCCCACCGCGGCCGTGGCCAGCCGTTCCGCCTCCGCCCGGGTGCCGGCGGCCAGCACCCGGGGTCGCACCCCACCGGCGGTCAGCGCTGCCACGACGGCGGGAACGGCCCGGGCCGCGCGACCCCGCCCGGCGGCGGCGTTGACCAGGACGGCCACCTCGGGCCGCGTCATGCCCGTGCGGACCGGCTCAGCGTCGGAGGTGTTCCGGCTCGTCGAGCGGGCTCGGGGTGGTGTCCAGCGGGCTCGCCGCGTCGATGCTCGGGGAGGCCTCGTCGTCGTCCAGCCCGGCCAGGCCCTCCGCGGCCTCGCGCTTGGCCCGCCGCTTGTCCACGAACCGGGCGATCTGGATGGCGATCTCGAACAGCACGCACATCGGCGCAGCCATCGCCAGCATGGTGAACGGGTCCTGCGTGGGGGTGATGAACGCGGCGAACACGATGGTGAGGAAGTAGATCCACCGCCGGCCCTTGGACAGCGTCGCGTAGGAGAGGACGCCGATCAGGTTCAGCACCACCGCGATGAGCGGCAGCTCGAAGCTCACCCCGAACGCGACCAGCAACGAGATGACGAAGCCGATGTACTCCTCCGCCGTGAGCAAGGCGGTCACGCCGTCGCCCGCCAGGCCGAGCAGCAGGTCCAGCCCCTTGGCCAGGGAGATGTAGGCCAGCGCCGCGCCGAGGGCGAACAGGCTGCTGGAGACGACGACGAACCCCACGCCGTAGCGCTTCTCGTTCTTCTTCAGCCCCGGGGTGAGGAACGCCCAGAGCTGGTAGAGCCAGAACGGCGCGGAGAGCACGATCCCGACGATGAAACTGATCTTGAGCCGGATCAGCGCACCACCGAGGACGTTGGTGATCACCAGATCGCAGTCACCGTCGGCCTGGCCGGGCAGTCCCCGCAGTTCTGGGTCCAGGCCGCAGTACGGCGCCCGGATGAACTCACCCAGGCCCTGCTCGTACCACCAGAACGCCACCGCGGTGCCGATCAGCACGAAGAACAGCGCGATGCCGATGCGGTTGCGCAACTCCTTGAGGTGGCCGATGAGGCTCATCGTCGCCGCGGCGTCCCGTTCGGGACGCCGCGGTCGACGGTCGCGCACTCGCCCTGCCAGGGTCACGGGCGGCAGCGGTCGGTGCTGGGGGTCAGCGCGTGCCGTCGGCGGCTGCCGACGAACGCACCTGCTCCGCACGCGCCCGGGCCTCGGCGGCGCGGGCCTCGGCGGCGGCCGCCTCGGCCTCGTAGTCCACGGCACCCGGGGTCACCGCGGGGGCCACGATCTCACCGGTGACCGGGGAGGTGCGGGCCTCGTCCTTGGCGCGCACGTCGTCGTCCTTCATGCCCTTCATCTCGGACTTGAAGATGCGCATCGAACGGCCCATCGAGCGGGAGGCGTCGGGCAGCTTCTTGTAACCGAAGAGCAGCAGGACGGCCAGGATGATGAGGCCGATCTCCATGGGGCCGAGGTTCATCGGACTCCTCCTAGTCGTGGCGGACGTGCCGGGCCGACTCTACGCCGGGAACGGCGTGGATCCAGGGCTGCGGACAGCTGTACGCACGCCGTCCACCTCGGGTTCAGTCGTCGGTCCCTGCCCGGTCGGCGCGCTGGGTGGCGGCTCGTTCCGCCGATGCCTGGACCTCGGTCAGCACGGGGCGGACGTCCCGCTCCAGCGCCCGCAGCTCGCGGTCCAGCCGCCCGGCGGCACCGAACACCCCGTACCCGACGACACCGAGCACCAGCAGGGCGAGCAGGGGGACGACGATCCACACGATCAGCAGCACGGGCGCAGCCTAACCGGCGCCGCCCGGCCCGAGTGCCGGTCAGTCCGCGTACCGGGCCAGCGCGGCGCGGGCCTCCTCGGCGACCCGGGTGGCGAGCTCGACCGGCTCGTCCACGGTGGCCGCCCCGCCCAGCGAGGCGACCAGGCGGCGGGCCCAGGACAGGTCCGACGTCCGCACCGTGACCGCCAACCCGCCCGGCGGGTCGGTGACCTCGGTCTGCTCCTCCACCGGGTAGTAGTCGGCGACCCAGCGGGCGGTGCGGGCCAGCCGCAGCCGGACCAGCGGCTCCTCCGCGCCGGGCTGGTAGAGCCCGTCGTCCAGGTCGCGCTCGTGCGCCTGGGGTGGTGGGGCGGCCGGCTCCTCGAGCACCGCGACGTCGTCGATCCGGTCCAGCCGGAACAGCCGCACGCCCTCGGCGTTCCGGCACCACGCCTCCAGGTACCAGTGGCCGTCGACCAGCAGCAGCCGCATCGGGTCGACGGTGCGCTCGGTGCGCTCGTCCCGGCTGGGCACGTAGTAGTGCAGGTGCAGGGCGCGGTGCCGCTCCACCCCGTCACGGACGACGGCGAGGGACTGCGCGCGGGTGTCGACGCTCACCGCCACCGGCGCCCGCACCTCCGCCGGGTGCCCGGCCGCGGCCGAGACCTTGGCCAGCGCCCGGCTCACCGCCTCGCCCTCGGCCAGCCCGGGCAGTTCCAGCAGCGTGCGCAGGGCGACGATCAGCGCGACCGCCTCGTCGGTGGACAACCGCAGCGGGCGGACCATCCCAGCGGTGAAGGTGATCCGCACCCGGTCGCCCTCGAAGGCCAGGTCGATGAGGTCGCCCGGGCCGTGCCCGGGCAGGCCGCAGACCCAGAGCAGGTCCAGGTCACGGCGCAGCTGGACCTCGGTGACCCCGAAGTCGGCGGCCGCGTCGGCCAGCCGGACCCCGTCGGGGCGCGCGGTCAGGTAGGGCACCAGCGCGAGCAGTCGGGTCATCCGCTCGGCCGTGCTGGGCGCCGTCATGCCCGCTCTCCCACGGCGGCGAGCCGGCTGAGCCGGTCGACGACCGCTTCGCGCATCCGCTGTGGGGCCTCCACCAGCACGTTCGGCCCGTAGGCGGCCAGCTGGTCGGCCAGCGCCCAGGGCTCGGTGGTGCGCAGCTCCAGCCGGTCGTCCCCGTCGTCCGCGGCACCCAGCGACGTGGCGTGCCGGCGCAGGCCGATCGCCGTGCCCGGCCGGGCCCGGACGACGACGAGCTGCTCCTCCCGCCGCTCCGAGCCGGCCACCACCGAGGCGAGGTCGAGATCGGCCGGCGGCTCGAAGGCGCCGGCCGGACCGCTGGCCCGCGGCGTGCCGGTGACCCGGGAGAGCCGGAAGACCCGGGCTGCCTGCCGATCGAGGTCGTGACCGACCAGGTACCAGCGGCCGTGCCAGGCCACCAGGCCCCACGGCTGCACCCGGCGGCGGCTGGCGGTCTGCTCGTCGGGACGGCGGTAGTCGAAGGCGAGGGCCCGGCGGTCGCGCGCCGCCGCGTAGCAGGGCTCGAAGGCGGGCTCCCCGGCGTCCAGACGCGGCTGGATGGACAGCCCCCGGGACTGGTCGACCTCCACCCCGGCGGCACGCAGCTTCACCAGGGCGCTCTGCGCGGCGCCGGCCAGCTGCGCCGACTGCCACAGCCGCAGCGCCAGCCCCACGGCGGCTGCCTCCTCCCCGGTGAGGGTGATCTCGGGCAGCTCGTAGTCGGCCCGCGCGATGCGGTAGCCGTCCTCGGTGTCGAAGGCGCTGGTCCGTCCGGTCTCCAGGGGCACGCCGATCTCGCGCAGCTCCGCCTTGTCCCGCTCGAACATCCGCTTGAACGCCTCGTCGGCGCGGTCGGTGCCGTCATCGGGCTCGTACCCGGGGACGATCGAGCGGATCTTCGCCGCCGAGACGTACTGCCGGGTCCCGAGCAGGGCGATGACCAGGTTCACCAGTCGTTCTGCCCGCTTGGCTGCCACGGGCACAGGCTAGTGCGCGGCGGCCGGCGCGCTCGCTGGTTAGCCTCCCCCGGTGACTGATGCACCGTCTCCCGCCCCCGGCTCCCGGATCCGATGGCGCCGTGGCCGGGTCACCGAACTCGGCCGGGCGTGGCGCGACGCGCAGGAGCTGACCGTCGAGGTGCCCGAGGACGGCACGTTGAAGGCGCTGGCGCACCCCTCCCTCGTCGGGTCACCCCAGGTGGACGACGAGGTGCTGCTGAACACCACGGCCTGGGCGCAGCGGCTGGGCACCGGCGGGTACGCCCTCGTCGTCGCCGTCCCGGACCGGCTGCCGCCGGACCCCACCGGCCCCGGGCACCTGGTGAAGGGCCGGTACACGCCGCTGCAGGTGACCGTGCAGGGCGTCGACGAGCAGGAGACGCCACACCACGACACCATCGCCGGCGCCGAGGACCTCGACGGCATGCCGGTGGTCGTGGCCGACCTGCACTCGGCCCTGCCCGCGGTGCTGGCCGGCGTGCACGTCACCGACCCTGCGCTGCGCGTCGCGTACGTGATGACCGACGGCGGGGCGCTGCCCGCGGCCTTCTCCCGGACCCTGGACACCCTGGCCGGCTCGCTGGCCGGGGTGGTCACCGTCGGCCAGGCCTTCGGTGGCGACGTGGAGGCCGTCACGGTGCACACCGGGCTGCTGGCCGCCCGGCACGTGCTCCGGGCCGACGTCACGATCGTCACCCAGGGGCCGGGCAACCTGGGCACCGGGACGCCGTGGGGCTTCTCCGGGGTCGCGGCGGGTGAGGCCTGCAACGCCGTGCACGTGCTCGGCGGGCGGGCCGTCGGCGCCCTGCGCATCTCCGACGCCGACCCGCGCCCCCGGCACCGCGGCGTCTCGCACCACTCGCTGACCGCGTTCGGCCGGGTCGCGATGGGCGGCGTCACCCTGGTGGCGCCCCGCGGGCTGGGCTCCGAGCTGGGCACCCAGGTCGAGGAGGACCTGGCCGGGCAGCCGGAGCGCAACCCGGTGGAGTGGGTGGACTCGCTCGGGCTGGAGGACGCGCTGGCCGCCTCACCGGTCCGACTGTCGACGATGGGCCGCGGCCTGGCCGAGGACCGCGCCTACTTCCTGGCCGCGGCCGCAGCAGGGCGGTACGCCGCCCAGCTCACGCTGTTCGGCCCGTCCCCGGCCTGATCCGGGTCCGCTCTGCCCGCGTTCAGCCCCTCCCACGGCCTCCTTTGCACGCGCTCGGTACGGAGTGCACGTGCTACAGCGCGTGCACAGCATCCAGAACGCGTGCAGAGCGGCGGCTGGACCGTCATCCCCAGCGGCGGAAGCCGCCCTCGGCGTCGATGGTCTGGCCGGTGACCGAGCGGGCATCCGGGCCGGCCAGCCAGGCGACGACGGCGGCCGCCTCGGCCGGGCTGTTCCAGCGGCCCCGCGGCATCAGCCGGCCCACGTCGTCCTGCTCGGCCGGATCGGCCCAGCCGGTGTCCGTCGGGCCGGGGTTCAGACAGTTGACGGTGACGTCGGCGTCGATGAGCTCGTCGGCCAGGGACAGCGTCATCTGCTGGATCGCCCCCTTGCTGATCGCATAGGGCAGTTCGCGGGCCATCGGCCCCCGGTGCTGGCCGGAGGTGAACAGGACGACGGCGCCCGGACCAACGGCCGGCTCGTACTGGGCGGCGAAGGCCTGGGTGAGCAGCAGGCTGCCGCGGGCGTTGACCGCGAAGCAGAGGTCGACCTCGGCGGCCGTCAGCTCGGCGAGCCGGCCCATGGCGCTGCGGGCGTGCGCGGCGACCAGGGTGGTCAGCGGACCGACGGCGTCCCGGGCGGCGGCCACCAGTAGAGCCGGGGCGGCAGGGTCGGCCAGGTCGGCGTGGAGGTGCGGCGGGTCACCCAGCTCGGCGAGGACGGCGGCCAGGTCGTCGGCGCCCCAGGGCTGCTCGGCGTCATGTGGTGCCCAGGACTGGACGACGACGCGGTCCCCGCGCTCCAGCAGCCGCCGGGCCACCGCGAAGCCGATGGAGTTTCGGCGACTGACGCCGGTGACGAGTGCTGTGCCCACCGCGGCAGTGTGGTCGGCAGCACCGTGCAAGGCGAACGCTTTGCCGGGCCGGCTGCCCCTGCGGACGGCCTCCCCTCCTCGTCGGTGTTGTGGTCGGCCTTCCCGGGACATGTGGCCGTGAGTTGGGGATAACGGTCGTACAACGACACGTCGATCGGGTCCGGCGGACGGTGGCGCGCTCCGTGCGGTTCGGCGCCGGCCGGGAGCCGACGTGGGGCGCGCCTGGCCGGGTACACCCGAGCCCGGCACCGAGCCGAACCTGCGCGCGACTCCAGGGCCACGGCGACGGTGTGGGCCCCTGGCGGCACACCGACGAGGTGTCCCCGGCCGTCACATGGACGCGATGAGCTTCTCCACCCGCTCGTCGACGGACTTGAACGGGTCCTTGCACAGCACGGTGCGCTGGGCCTGGTCGTTGAGCTTGAGGTGCACCCAGTCGACGGTGAAGTCGCGGCGCTTGTCCTGGGCGCGGCGGATGAACTCACCGCGCAGCTTGGCCCGAGTTGTCTGCGGGGGCACGTTCTTGGCCTCGAAGATCGCCGGGTCGTGGGTGACCCGCTCGACCTGGCCGGCCTTCTCCAGGAGGTAGTACAGGCCGCGGTTGCGCCGGATGTCGTGGTACGCGAGGTCCATCTGGGCGACCCGCGAGCTGGACAGCGACAGGTCGCGCTTGGCCATGTACCGGTGCAGCAGCTGGTGCTTGATGGCCCAGTCGATCTCCCGGTCGATCAGCGAGAGGTCGCCGCTGTCGACGGCCTTGAGCGTGCGCCCCCACAGCTCCAGCATCTGCCGGTGCACCGGGCCGTAGCCCTCGCGGTCGACGAACTCGGCGGCGCGGTCGTGGTACTCCTGCTGGATCTCCAGGGCCGACATCTCCCGGCCGTTGGCGAGCCGGACCTTGCGGCGGCCGGTGAGGTCGTGGCTGATCTCCCGGATCGCCCGGATCGGGTTCTCCAGGGTCATGTCCCGCAGCACCACGCCCTGCTCGATCATCCGCAGCACCAGGTCGGTGATGGTGACCTTGAGCAGCGTCGTCGTCTCGCTCATGTTCGAGTCGCCGACGATGACGTGCAGCCGGCGGTACTTCTCGGCATCGGCGTGCGGCTCGTCGCGGGTGTTGATGATCGGCCGGGACCGGGTGGTGGCGCTGGAGACGCCCTCCCAGATGTGCTCGGCCCGCTGGCTGACGCAGTAGACCGCGCCGCGCGGGGTCTGCAGCACCTTGCCCGCGCCGACCACCATCTGCCGGCTGACCAGGAACGGGATCAGGACGTCGGCCATCCGGCTGAACTCGCCGTGCCGGCCCACCAGGTAGTTCTCGTGGCAGCCGTAGCTGTTCCCGGCCGAGTCGGTGTTGTTCTTGAACAGGTAGATGTCGCCGGTGACGCCCTCTTCGTTCAGGCGCTGCTCGGCGTCGACCATCAGCCCTTCGAGGATCCGCTCGCCGGCCTTGTCGTGGACGACGAGCTCTGTGACGTCGTCGCACTCGGCGGTGGCGTACTCGGGGTGGCTGCCGACGTCGAGGTAGAGCCGGGAGCCGTTGCGCAGGAAGACGTTCGAGCTGCGGCCCCAGGAGACCACCCGGCGGAACAGGTAGCGGGCGACCTCGTCAGGTGAGAGGCGGCGCTGCCCCTTGAAGGTGCACGTGACGCCGTACTCGGTCTCGATGCCGAAGATCCGTCGTTCCACCTCGCCGAGCCTAGGCGTCCGCGGCGCACTCGGCTCGTGTCCCGAGTACGCCGCGCCGCTCACTGCTCGCTGTCCGGAGTCTCGCCGTCGGTGCCGCCGCCGGCGCCGTCCTGCGTGCTCGGCTGGGCTGAGGCCTGCTCGGTGCCGCCGGCGGTGTCCACGGCCGCGGGGTCGCCGAGGCCCGGCGGGGTGCCGGGCGCCGGGGCGCTGGGCGCGTGGGTGGCGGCCGCCTCGGCGGGGCTCTCCGTGGGCTCTGCAGCCGTCTCCTGGTCGGAGAGCAGGCTGGTCAAGGCGGCGCCCACGACCCGGCGGAACGCCCGCTTCGGACGCCGTCGGTCGAGGACGGCGACCTCGAGCTGCTCAGCGGGCAGCTGGTCGTGCGCCCCGCCGTTGGCCGCGGTGACCGGGCTGACCGCGGACAGCGCCCGGACGCCGACCGCCAGGGCCTCCGCCAGGGGCAGTCCGGCGGTGAAGTGCTCGCGCAAGTGGCTGCTGACGGCCTCGGCCTGGCCGCCCATGACCACGAAGGAGGCCTCGTCGACGATCGACCCGTCGAAGGTGAGCCGGTAGAGCTGGTCGGAGGCGGAGTCCTCCCCCACCTCGGCGACGCAGAGCTCGACCTCGAAGGGCTTCATCTGCTCGGTGAAGACCGCGCCCAGGGTCTGCGCGTAGGCGTTGGCGATGACCCGGCCGGTGACGTCGCGCCGGTTGTAGGAGTAGCCGCGGACGTCGGCCAGCCGGATGCCGGCGACCCGCAGGCTCTCGAACTCGGAGTACCGGCCGACGGCGGCGAAGCCGATGCGGTCGTAGAGCTCGCTGACCTTGTGCAGCGTGGCGCTGGGGTTCTCGGCGATGAACAGCACGCCGTCGGCGTAGGTGAGGACGGCGACGCTCCTGCCCCGGGAGATCCCCTTGCGGGCGTACTCGGAGCGGTCGCGCATGACCTGCTCGGCCGATGCGTAGTACGGCATGGTCATGGCTCAGCCCTGCCCGTCTGCGGCCGAGCGCTCGGCGACGATGGTGGTGGCGATGGCGGCGACCTCGTCGTCCGGGAGCCGGACGGCGCCCTCGGCGTCGACCCGGTAGACGATCGGGTAGAGCCGCCGCACGGTGTCGGGGCCGCCGGTGGCGGAGTCGTCGTCGGCGGCGTCGTAGAGCGCCTCGACGAGGGTGCGGGTGGCGGCGTCGGCGGAGAGGCCGGGGCGCCAGGTCTTCTTCAGGGAGTTGCGGGCGAACAGCGAGCCGGAGCCCACCGAGGAGTAGCCGCGCTCCTCGTAGTTCCCGCCGGTGACGTCGTAGCTGAAGATCCGGCCCGGGCTGACGCCCTCGGCTGCGTCGAGGTCGTAACCGGCGAACAGGGGGACGACGGCGAGGCCCTGCATCGCGGCACCGAGGTTGCCCCGGATCATCGCGGCGAGGCGGTTGGCCTTGCCATCGAGGGACATCGTCATGCCCTCGATCTTCTCGTAGTGCTCGAGCTCGACCTGGTACAGCCGGACCATCTCGATGGCGATGCCCGCGGCGCCGGCGATGCCGATGACCGACCAGGAGTCGGCGGCGTAGACCTTCTCGATGTCCCGGCTGGAGATCAGGTTGCCCATGGTCGCCCGCCGGTCGCCGCCCATCAGCACGCCGCCGTCGAAGGTGGCGGCCACGATGGTGGTGGCGTGCGGGGCGAGGTCAGCCACGGACATCGTCGGGACGGTGCGCCGGCCGGGCAGCAGGTCGGGGGCGGTGGTGCCCAGGAAGTCGGTGAACGAGGAGCCCACCCGGTCCAGGTACGCGGGCGGGAACCCGCTCCGACCAGCTGACGTCTCGGTCACCCATCCGCCTCTCCTGCCGTCGTGCGACGGCGGTCCGTGCTGCTGCGTCTCCTGCGCCGGACGGCCGCGGAGCTGCCGGGTCGACGCCCCACCGACCCTACCGGCGGGCCCGTCAGTCGGTCGGCCACCACTGCTGGCCCGGGGGCGGGCCGACCAGCTGCCCCGCACGATGCGACTCGACGTACCGGGCGGCCACCCGGAGCAGCGCCGGGTCGTCCTTGAACTGCCCGAGCCCGCCGTTGCAGTTGAAGCACAGCAGCGATCGGACGGCGCCGCTGTCGTGATCGTGGTCGACGTGCGCCGCCGGCGCCCTGGCGCAGATCGCGCACAGGCCACCCTGGTCGCCCAGCATCAGATCGGCCTCCTCGGCCGAGATGCCGTAGCGCCGGGACAGGTGATAGGTGCGACTGCCGCCTCGCTCGGCGAGTGACTTGCGGCCTCGTTCGTTGTGGCAGGCCAGGCAGTAGCTACCGCGTCCGTTCGCGTTTGCACGCGAACGCGGGAACTCCTCCAACGACAGCACTCCGCCGCAGTCAGGACACCACTTGTGACCGGCGGGCACGACGAGGCCCCTGGGAAGCGACTTGTGTCGCCGAGGGGCCGTTCTTCGTGCCTCCCGGCTCCGAGCTGACCGCTCTGCCAGGTGCTCTCGGCAGTAGAACGCCAGACCATCTCGGGCCCGCTGGTTCCGGGTGAACTCAGCGACCGGCCGATGGGTTCCACAATCGCGGCAGAACTTCGTTTCCATCGAACAGACCCACGAAGATGATCTTGTTCACTCCCCCCCTTTTTGTACATAGGAGCGAACGAACTCCTCGGCATTCTCCTCTAGGACGCCGTCGATCTCGTCGAGGATGGAGTCGACGTCGTCGGTCATCTCCTGGCGCCGCTCGGCGGCCTCGGCGTCGACCGACGCCTCGACCTCCTCGGTCTCCTCGCGCGTGCGCGTGGCCTTCTGCTGCCCGCCGGTGTCCCTCGTGGCCATCTCACCCTCCGGAGCTCGCTGCTGGGTCGGTGCTGAGGCAGAAGCTACCCGCGCCGGGTGACAGTCCGCCGCGTTCTGGGGCTCCCCCTGAGACGGGCACCGCCGTCAGGTCAGCGCGCGGTGATCCGGTCGACCAGCTCGGCTGCGGTCGATGTCGAGTCGAACAGCGCACCGACGTGCTCCCGGGTGCCGCGCAGCGGCTCCATGGTCGGGATGCGCACCAAGTTCTCCCTGCCGATGTCGAAGACCACCGAGTCCCACGACGCCGCGGCGACCTGGGCCGGGTAGCGGCGCAGGCACTCGCCGCGGAAGTAGGCGCGGGTGTCCGGCGGCGGACTGGTCATCGCCCGGGTCACCTCGTCGTCGGTGAGCAGCCGCTGCATCGAGCCACGGGCCACCAGCCGGTGGTAGAGCCCCTTGTCCGGCCGGACGTCGGAGTACTGCAGGTCGACCAGCTTCAGCCGGGCATCGCCCCAGCTGAGCCCGTCGCGCTGCCGGTACCCCTCCAGCAGCCGGAGCTTGGCCGGCCAGTCCAGCCGGTCGGCGAGCCGCATCGGGTCCACGGCCAGCTCGTCGAGCACCTCGGCCCACCGGAGCAACACGTCGGCGGTCTGCTCGTCGTCGTCCCCGCTGTCGGCCACGAACTTCTGCGCCTGGGCCAGGTACTCCCGCTGCACCTCGATCGCGGTCAGCCGGCGGCCGTCGCGCAGTCGCACCCGGTGGGTCAGCGACGGGTCGTGGCTGATCGCCTGCAGCGACTCGACCGGCTCCTCGATGGTGAGGTCCTGGGTCAGTGCCCTGGCCTCGATCATGGCCAGCACGAGCGCCGTCGTCCCGACCTTGAGGTAGGTCGACAGCTCGGCGAGGTTCGCGTCGCCGATGATCACGTGCAGCCGGCGGTAGTCGTCGGGGTTGGCGTGCGGCTCGTCCCGGGTGTTGATGATCGGCCGCTTCAGCGTCGTCTCCAGGCCCACCTCGACCTCGAAGAAGTCGGCCCGCTGGGACAGCTGGAAGCCCTCGGTGCGACCCTCGGTGCCGATCCCGACCCGGCCGGCGCCGGCGAAGACCTGGCGGGTGACGAAGAACGGGATGAGCCCGCGGATGATGTCGATGAACGGCGTCGACCGGCTCATCAGGTAGTTCTCGTGCGCCCCGTAGGAGGCGCCCTTGCCGTCGGTGTTGTTCTTGTAGAGCTGGATGGGCTGGGTGCCCGGCACCCGGGCGGCGCGGCGGGCCGCCTCGGCCATCACCTGCTCCCCCGCCTTGTCCCACAGCACGATGTCGCGCGGGCTGGTGACCTCCGGCGTGGAGTACTCCGGGTGGGCGTGGTCGACGTAGAGCCGGGCCCCGTTGGTGAGGATGACGTTGGCCATCCCCGCGTCGTCGTCCAGGTCGTTGTGGTCCAGCGCCTGGGCCGGCGAGAGGTCGAACCCGCGGGCGTCCCGCAGCGGGGACTCCTCCTCGAAGTCCCACCGCGGCCGGCGCGGCGTCGGCGCCTCGGCCACCGCCCAGGCGTTCACCACCTGGCTCGACAGGTTCGTCGGGTTCGCTCCTGGCTGCCCGGGCACCGAGATGCCGTACTCGAGCTCCGTGCCCATCACCCGTCGCACGCTCATGCCGTCAGGCTAGGCGGCCGTCCGGAACGGCCGGTGGGCAGCGCCCGGACGCCGACCGGCCCCTGCCGCGGTGCAGCAGGGGCCGGTCAGGACGACGTCGGCGTCAGAGGTACTGGCCGGTGTTGGTCGCGGTGTCGATCGCGCGGCCGCTGTCGGCGCCCTTGCCGCTGATGAGCGTGCGGATGTAGACGATCCGCTCACCCTTCTTGCCCGAGATCCGCGCCCAGTCGTCGGGGTTGGTCGTGTTGGGCAGGTCCTCGTTCTCCTTGAACTCGTCGACGCAGGCGTTCATCAGGTGCCCGACCCGCAGGCCGCCGACGCCGGTCTCCAGGCGGTCCTTGATCGCCATCTTCTTCGCCCGGTCGACGATGTTCTGCAGCATCGCCCCGGAGTTGAAGTCCTTGAAGTACAGGACCTCCTTGTCACCGTTGGCGTAGGTGACCTCCAGGAACCGGTTCTCCTCCGTCTCGGTGTACATCCGCTCGACGGTGCTCTGGATCATCCCGGCGATGGTCGCCTCGCGGCTGCCGCCGTGCTCGGCCAGGTCGTCGGCGTGGATCGGCAGCGTCGTCGTCAGGTACTTGGTGAAGATGTCCCGTGCGGCCTCGGCGTCCGGCCGCTCGATCTTGATCTTCACGTCCAGGCGCCCCGGGCGGAGGATCGCCGGGTCGATCATGTCCTCGCGGTTGGAGGCGCCGATGACGATGACGTTCTCCAGCCCCTCGACGCCGTCGATCTCGCTGAGGAGCTGGGGCACGATCGTGCTCTCCACGTCGGAGGAGACACCGGACCCGCGGGTGCGGAAGATCGAGTCCATCTCGTCGAAGAAGACGATGACCGGCGTGCCCTCGCTGGCCTTCTCCCGGGCCCGCTGGAACACCAGCCGGATGTGCCGCTCGGTCTCCCCCACGTACTTGTTCAGCAGCTCCGGGCCCTTGATGTTGAGGAAGAACGACTTCCCCTGGCTCCGGTCGGAGTCGCCGTTGAGCTCGGCGACCTTCTTGGCCAGCGAGTTGGCCACCGCCTTGGCGATCAGTGTCTTCCCACAGCCGGGCGGGCCGTAGAGCAGGATGCCCTTCGGCGGCCGCAGCTCGTACTCGCGGAACAGGTCGGCGTGCAGGAACGGCAGCTCGACCGCGTCCCGGATCTGCTCGATCTGCCGGGAGAGCCCACCGATGTCGGAGTAGTCGATGTCGGGGACCTCTTCGAGGATGAGCTCCTCGACCTCGCTCTTCGGGATCCGCTCGTAGACGTAGCCCGAGCGGGACTCCAGCAGCAGCGAGTCGCCGCTGCGCAGCGGCTGCCCCTCCAGGGAGTCGGCGAGGTAGACGACGCGCTCCTCGTCGGTGTGCCCGATGACCAGGGCGCGGCGCGGGACGCCCGGCAGGGGCTCCAGCAGCTCCTTGAGCATCACCACGTCCCCGGCGCGCTCGAACCCGCGGGCGGCGACGACGTTCATCGCCTCGTTGAGCATGACCTCCTGGCCGTGCTGCAGCTCGACGACCTCGACGGCCGGTGACACCGACACCCGCAGCTTGCGGCCGCTGGTGAACACGTCGACGGTGCCGTCCTCGAACCGCTCCAGGAAGACGCCGTAGCCGGACGGGGGCTGCCCCAGCCGCTCGACCTCCTCCTTGAGCGTGACCAGCTGCTCGCGCGCATCGCGCAGCGTGCCGGCCAGCTTGTCGTTGCGCTCGGAGAGGAAGGCCGCGCGGCCCTCCGCCTCGGCGAGCCGCTCCTCCAGCGCACGCACCTGGCGCGGGCTGTCGGTCACCTTGCGTCGGAGGAGGCTGATCTCCTCCTCGAGGTAGGAGATCTGCTTGACCAGGGAGGCGACGTCACGCTCACGCCGCGCTCGGAACTCGTCGGGGCCAGTGCCAGTACCGGGGCCCATCGCGCACCTCCACACACATCGGGGGGAGCCAGGACGCCAATCTATACACGCGGGAGGCGACCGCGCCGCAGGCTCGGAACGGGTGCGCGCGGTGGGCCCGGACGTCATCGCCCCGACACCTGCGGGACGCGTCGGCCCAGGCGTCAGGCGAGCTTCTTGCGCCGTTGCCGCATCGGTGCGACGGCCCCCTCGGCCAGCCGACGGGCGGTGACCAGGAAGGCGGTGTGCGCGACCATCCGGTGCTCGGGGCGTACCGCCAGTCCCTCGGCGTGCCAGGGCCGCAGCATGGTCTCCCAGGCGTACGGCTCGGTCCACACGCCCTGGGCCCGCAGCGCCTCCACGTAGGCCGACAGCTGGGTGGTGGTCGCGACGTAGCCGATCAGCACACCCCCGGGGCGCAGCGCGGCGGCGACGGTGGGCAGCACGGCCCACGGCTCCAGCATGTCCAGGACGACGCGGTCCACGACCTCCGCGGCCGGGTGGTCGGCCAGGTCGCCCAGCCGCAGCGACCAGTTCTCCGGCACCTCGCCGAAGAAGGCGCCGACGTTGCCGCGGGCGACGTCGGCGAAGTCCTCGCGCCGCTCGTAGCTGGTGAGGCTGCCGGTCGAGCCCACCGCGCGCAGCAGCGAGCAGCTCAGCGCGCCCGAGCCGGCTCCGGCCTCCAGCACCCGCATGCCGGGGCCGACGTCGCCGAAGCCGACGATCTGGGCGGCGTCCTTGGGGTAGATGACCTGCGCCCCGCGCGGCATGGAGAGCACGAAGTCGGCGAGCAGCGGGCGCAGCGCCAGGTAGCCGGTGTTCGCCGTCGAGTGGACGACGGAGCCCTCGGGCGAGCCGATCAGGTCGTCGTGGCTGATCGCGCCGCGGTGGGTGTGGAACTCCTTGCCCGGCTCCAGGACGACGGTGTGGTGCCGGCCCTTGGGGTCGGTGAGCTGCACCCGGTCCCCGACCCGGAAGGCGCCCTCGACCGGCTCGGGGACGTCGGTCGGCGCCGGCTCGCCCTCGACCACCACGGGCTCGAGCGGCACGTCGGCGAGCACCTCGGTCGCGGTCGGGGTCTCGTCGGCGGGTTGCTGCTGCTGTACGTCCACGTGGGACGAGGGTACGGACGGCGAAGAGCCCGCTCCCCGGCGCGCACACTCGGAACTGTCAGGGGGCACACCTAACCTCGGGCGCATGACACTGACGGCAGAGACGGGGACGCCGGAGACCGACCAGGCCCCAGCCCGGACGACGGCCGCGGACTCCGCTCCCCGGCGTCCGTCCCTGTCGCCCTCCCGGGCCGCGGACTTCAAGTCCTGCCCGCTGCTCTACCGCTTCCGCACCATCGACCGGCTGCCGGAGAAGAAGTCCCGCGCCGCGGTCCGGGGCACCCTCGTGCACGCGGTGCTGGAGAAGCTGTACGACCTGCCCGCCGCCGAGCGCACCGCCGCCGCCGCCCAGACGCTGGTGACGCCGGCCTGGGACGAACTGCGGGAGGAGCCCGGCGTCGCCGAGCTGTTCGGGGCGCCCGAGGGTGAGCAGGCCGAGAGCCTGGAGGCCTGGCTCGCCTCGGCCGGCCAGCTGGTGGAGACCTACTTCCGGCTCGAGGACCCGACCCGCATCCAGCCGCACGGCCGCGAGGAGCTGGTCGAGGTCACGCTGCCCGACGGGCTGCTGCTGCGCGGCTACGTCGACCGGCTGGACGTCGCCCCGACCGGTGCGCTGCGGGTGGTCGACTACAAGACCGGCGGGATGCCGCGGGAGGCCTTCGAGGCCAAGGCGCTGTTCCAGATGAAGTTCTACGCGCTGGTGCTGTGGCGCACCCGGGGCGTGGTCGCCGCCCAGCTCAAGCTGCTGTACCTCAAGGACGGTGACGCGCTCACCTACGCCCCCGACGAGGCGGAGCTGCTGCGGTTCGAGCGCACCCTGCAGGCGATCTGGGCCGCCATCGAGCGCGCGGTCGCGACCGGCGACTTCCGGGCGAACAAGAGCCGGCTGTGCAGCTGGTGCGACCACCAGGCGCTCTGCCCGGCGTTCGGCGGCACTCCCCCGCCGTTCCCGGCCGACGCCGCGGCCGCCGCGGGCTGGCGCACCACCCTGCCACTGACGGCCGCCACCGACTGACCCGATCCGCGCCCGTGCGCACTCGATGCAGTCGCTGTACCGAGCCGGCCGGACGGATCGGTCAGACCGGGGTCGGCGCGTGACCGCGGTCGGCGACGAGCCGGCGCAGGTCGGGGACGGTCAACCCGGCGAGCGACGACCGCAGGGCCAGCCCGGGCAGTGGTTCCAGTGACTGCATCGACGGCACACCGAGCACCGCTGCGCCGGAGGCCAGCCCCGCGGTGACCCCGACGTGCGAGTCCTCGATGACCAGGGACCCGGCTGCGTCCACGCCCAGCTCGCGCATCGCCTGCAGATAGGGCGCGGGGTCGGGCTTGCGGGCGGGCACCTCGTCCCCGCAGACGGTCAGGTCGAAGGGCGACTGCCCCAGGTCCGTGCTGATGTGGTCGATCACCAGGGCGGCGATCCGGCGCGGCGTCGTCGTCACCAGGGCGGTGGCCAGGCCGGCGTCGCGCACCGCGACCAGCAGTTCCCGGGCCCCCGGTCGCCACGGCATCCCGCGGCTGGTCATCAGCCGGGCGGTCTGCTCCTCGACCCAGGCCGCGTCGGCCCGGTGCTGGTCCTCGGTGCGCTCGACACCCAGGTCGGCGTAGAGGACCTCCATCGCCACCCGCATCGAGGTGCCGACGGTCTGCTCCCGCGCCTCGGCGGAGAAGACGCCGCCCAGCTGGACGGCGAGAGCGGCCATCGCCTCGCCCCACAGCTCCTCGGTCTCCACCAGCGTGCCGTCCATGTCGAACAGCACCGCGTGCAGCGGCTGCACCGAGTCGGACAGGTTGCCCACCGAGGTCGCCGACACCCCCGCAGTCTAGGAACCGCGGCCGTCGGCACTGCTCAGGCGGGCTCGGTGCGCGCCAGGGTCGCGAAGGCGATGACGTTGTCCTCGTAGCTGCGGACCGAGGAGTCGAAGTCCCCGCCGCAGGTGATCAGCCGCAGCTGGGCGTCGGCGGTGTCGCCGTAGACCTCGATGGTCGGGAAGTCGTCCTTGGGGTGGCGCTCCACGCGGTCGACGGCGAAGACGGCGACCGTGCCGTCGGCGCGGGCCACCTCCACCTCGTCCCCGGGCTGCAGCGCGCCCAGGTCGAAGAAGACGCCCGGGCCGTGCTCGGCGGAGTCGACGTGCCCGAGGAGCACCGCCGGGCCGACGTCGCCCGGGGCGGGTCCGCGCTCGTACCAGCCTGCCTGGTCGTCCGGGCCCAACGGCGGCACCTCGACGGTGCCGTCGTCGTTGAGGCCCAGGCGCAGCAGGTCGCTGGTCACCCCGATGGTCGGGATGCTGACCGCCACCGGCTGCGCCGCCGCCGGAGCAGGGGCAGCGGCGGCGGTGTCGGGGCTCGCGGGCGGGGCGCTGGGCGCTCCCGTCGCGCCGGCCGCCGAGCTGGTCCCCTGGGCGGGAGCCGCCACCGGCTGCGGGGCCTGCTGCTGTCCGGTCACCGCCACCACGACGGCGACGACGGCCACCACGACGAGCGCGACGGCCAGCGCCGTCCACGTGCGGGAGCCGGGCCGGCGGCTGCTCTGCTCGCTCACAGGGGGTCCTTCCAAGAGGGTGGGAGGGGCCGGGGGGGGGGGGGGGGGGGGGGGGGGGGGGGGGCCCCCCCCCCCCCCCGCGACCCGGAGCCGGATCAGGCCTGCTCGGCCTGACGACGGCGGTAGGCGATCGCACCGGCACCCGCGGCACCGGCGGCGGCCAGGACGCCGACGCCGATCACGGCGGTGTTCTCGGTACCGGAGGTGCTGCCGGCACCGGTCTCGGCGCCGCCGGCCGGCGTGGCACCCATCTGCGCGACCTCGAGCGCACCACAGGCGGCGGGGGCGGTGGCCTCCATCGGCAGCGACGGGTCGAGGTCGCTCATGACGTCACCGTCGTAGGCACCCGAGCCGTCCTTGTCGATGCCGTGCACGACCAGGACGGCCGTGCCCGCCTCGAACGCCGCGTGGACGTCGTCGGTGACCTCGAAGGTCCGCTCGTAGCTGAGCGTGCCGTCGTCCGCGGTCGGGAAGCGGTCGATGGCCAGGCCGCTGTCCGGGCTGGTGTCGCCGGTGGTGGTCAGCGAGGTGCCGATGGCGCCGTAGTACTTCGCGGCCTCGGTGACGCTCACGAAGCCGTCGCCGTCCGCGTCGTCCGCGAGGTCGTTGGTCGGGCACTCACCCAGGGCGCCGATGTGGAAGTGCTGGGCGTGCGGCGAACCGGCGAGCAGCCCGGAGGCCTCGACCATCACCGTGGCCGTGTTGCCGTCCAGCGTGACCATGCCGGTGCCGCTGACGCCGGACTGGTTCACCGCACCGAGGTCGGCCTGGTAGCTGGTGGCCCCCTCGTGGGCGAAGGCGGTGCTCATGGTGAGCAGCGGGAACGCCGCGGCGGCGATGGCGATGGCCGGGAATGCGTGTGCCTTGCGCAAGGTGTGCTCCTCGTGATCGGAGTGCCGCTCCCACCGTGAGGTGGGAGCAGCGGACGGCGGCTGACACCGCTCGTCCGGTCGGTCGGCGGGCGCATCGTTGCCCCCGCCGCGGAACAGGTCTGGCGACCCCGGACAGCCGGCGGATCCCCCAGCGGGGATCACCCCGCTGCCGCGCTGACCACCCGACATTCGGGAGGCGGTGCCGGATCGGTTCACTGCTCCCCAGGAATTTCCTGAGGCCGGGCTCTGCAGCGGGTGGGAGTCCGGGCCTCGTACGCTCGGGGACAGGGCCGGACCAACCGGAAGAGCGGTCGCGGACGAATGCGGGGCATGACTGTCTTGCGCGCCCTCCCGATCGCCGGTCCGCGCCCCGCGCCGGTGCTGCTGGTGGGGTTGCTGACCGTGCTGCTCCTCGGCATCGGGGCGCCGCCCGCCCGGGCGCACGACGCCCTCGTGGGCAGCAGCCCGTCAGCCGGTGCCGCCGTGCCCACGGCCCCGTCCTCGGTGGAGCTGGAGTTCAGCGGGACGCCGCTGCCGCTGGGCACCGAGGTGCTGGTGCTCGGCCCGGACGGCGCCGTGGCGTCCACCGGCGCCGCCGAGATCCAGGACACGACCGTCGTCCAGTCGCTGACCGCCGGGCTCCCCGCGGGCGGCTACACCGTCCAGTGGCGCAGCACCTCCTCCGACGGGCACCCGCTCACCGGCAGCTGGGACTTCACCGTCGCCGCGGGGAGCACACCGGCCCCGGACGCGGCGGCCCCGGACGCGGCGCCCCCGTCGGTGGCGGACGCGACGGCCGACCCGGCGCTCCCGGTCGGCTGGCTGGTCGGTGGCGTCCTGGCCCTCGGCGCGGCGGCAGCGCTGGTCCTCGGCCGGCTGCGCAGCCGGCGGTGACCAGCACCGTGGTCCGCCCGGACCAGGCACAGAGCGCGCCGGAGCGGGCCCGGTGGCGGGTGCCGGCGGCCACGGCCGCGGGGGTCGGCCTGCTCGCGGTCCTGGGCTGGGCGATCGTCGTCGGCAGCGGCCCGGCGGCTCCCGCGGCCTCCGGGCTCCGCGAGGCAGGCCTGCTGGTGGAGTGGGGTGGGCCGGTCGTCACGCTGGCCGGCCGGATCGCCGCGGTGGGCACGGTGGGCACCCTGCTGTTCGCCGCCGTCCTGCTGCCCGGGGGCGCCGGGCAGCAGGCCCCGCAGGCGCGGCGCGCGGTGGCCGCGGCGCCGGCCTGGGCGCTGGCCTGGGCGGCGGCGACCGTGCTGGGCGGGCTGCTCACCGTCAGCCGGCTGGTGGGCGTGGCCCCGACGGCGCTGGACGCGGCATCGCTGCGGGTGTTCCTCGCCGACACCGGCGCAGGCCGCGCCGTCCTGCTCGTCGCCGGCCTCACCGCGGTGATCGTGGTGGCGGCCCGGTCCAGCACCGGCCGCGGGGGCGCCCTACTGCTGCTGGCCGGTGCGCTGACCGCGCTGGTGGTCCCGGTGGTGCTCAGCGGGCACTCGTCGGCCGCGGAGGACCACCTGACCGCGGTGACCACCCTGGCGGTGCACGTCGTCGCGGCGAGCCTGTGGGTCGGCGGACTGGGGGCCCTGCTGCGGTACGGCCGGGAGACACCGGCCACCGCCGCGCGGTTCAGCGCGGTCGCACTGGGGTGCTTCGCAGTGACCGCCGTCTCCGGGGTGCTGGCGGCCGGCGTGGTCCTGGGCGGCACCGGCGCCGTGCTGGCCGCGCTGGGCACCGGCTACGGCGCGCTGTTGCTCGCCAAGACGCTGGGGCTGACCGTGGTCGGGGTGCTGGGCTGGCTGCACCGGCGCCGCACCCTGCCGCAGCTGCGGGAGGGGCTACCGGGCGCCTTCCGGCGGCTCGCCGTCGTCGAGGTGGCCGTGCTGCTGGCGACCGTCGCGCTGGCGGTCGCGCTCGCGGCGTCCCCTCCCCCGGTCGCCGCTGCGGTGCCGTCGGCCACTGCGGCACCGGCGGCCGCTGACCCGATGGCCGGGCACGACCACGGCGAGCTGTCCGTCGGCGTCCTGGTCGACGAGGACCGCTTCCACGTGGCCGGGCCGGTCGCCGCCGGGTCGCGGGTGACGGTGCACAACGCCAGCGGTCAGCCGGTGACGATCACCGCGGACGACGGCTCGTTCGACGTCGACGTCGCCGCCGGCACGCTGCTCACCTTCCTGGCCCCCGACCAGCCGGGCGAGTACACCTTCAGCAGCCGCCACTCGGCGACCTACACCGACGTCCTCGTCGTCGAGTGACCCGTCGGCTCCCGTGCAGGGCCCCGCGCCGAGCGGAGCGAGGTGTGGGGGGCACGGGGGTCCTTCTATTCGTCCTCCGTTCGATAACCGAGGTTGGGTGAGAGCCACCGCTCCGCCTCGGCGACCGTCCAGCCCTTGCGCCGGGCGTAGTCCTCGACCTGGTCGCGGCCGATCCGGCCCAGCACGAAGTACCGCGACTCCGGGTGGGCGAAGTACAGGCCGCTCACGGCCGCCCCCGGCCACATGGCCATGCTCTCGGTGAGCTGGATGCCGGTGGCCGCCTCCACGCCGAGCAGCTCCCAGATCGTCTGCTTCTCGGTGTGCTCGGGGCAGGCCGGGTAGCCCGGTGCGGGGCGGATGCCGGCGTACTTCTCCGCGAGCAGCCCGTCGGCGTCCAGGTGCTCGTCGGGGGCGTAGGCCCAGAACTCGGTGCGCACCCGCTCGTGCAGCCGCTCGGCGAACGCCTCGGCCAGCCGGTCGGCCAGCGACTCCAGCAGGATCGCGTTGTAGTCGTCGTTCGCCTTCTTGAACTCGGCGACCTTCTCCGCCGACCCGAGCCCGGCGGTGACGGCGAACGCGCCCACGTGGTCGCGCAGCCCGGTCGCCTTGGGGGCGACGAAGTCGGCCAGCGACTTGCGCGGCGACCCGTCCCGGCCCTGGGTCTGCTGCCGCAGCTGGTGCAGCGTCGCCCGGACGGCGGTGCGCGACTCGTCGGTGTAGACCTCGATGGAGTCGCCGTCCACCTGGCTGGCCGGGAACAGCCCGAAGACGCCGCTGGCCCGCAGCCACCGCTCGGCGATCAGCTGGTCGAGCATCGCCTGCGCGTCCTCGTACAGCCGGCGGGCCGCCTCCCCGGTGGTCGGGTTGTGCAGGATGTCGGGGAACCGGCCGCGCATCTCCCAGGCGTTGAAGAACGGCTGCCAGTCGATGTACTCCCGCAGCTCGTCCAGCGGGTAGTCGGTGAAGCTCTTCACGAACTGGGGGGCCACCCCGTGCCGGTGGTCGCAGACGGGGCCGGCGCAGACGTCCTTGGTCTGCTGCAGCAGCATCCGGGGCCGCGGTGGGTGCTGGTCGGACCAGTCGATCGGGGTCGCCGCGGCCCGCGCGGCGGCCAGCGGCAGCAGCGACCGGGTGTCCTGGCGGGCGGCGTGCCGGTCTCGCAGCGCGGCGTAGTCGGTGTCGGTCTCGGCAAGGAGGGCCGGACGCTGCTCGTCGGAGAGCAGTGCGGCGACGACCGGCACCGAGCGCGAGGCGTCCTTCACCCAGATCACCGGGCCGGAGTACTTCTGGGCGACCTTCACCGCGGTGTGCGCCCGGGAGGTGGTGGCCCCGCCGATCAGCAGCGGGATGGTGAACCCCTGCCGCTCCATCTCCGTGGCCAGGTTGACCATCTCGTCCAGGGACGGCGTGATCAGCCCGGAGAGCCCGATGACGTCGGCGCCCTCCTCCTTGGCGGCGTCCAGGATCTTCTGCGCCGGCACCATCACGCCGAGGTCGACGACGTCGTAGTTGTTGCACTGCAGGACGACGCCGACGATGTTCTTCCCGATGTCGTGGACGTCGCCCTTCACGGTGGCCATCACGACCTTGCCGTTGCTGCGCTCGACGTCCCCGGGCTGCTTCTCCGCCTCGATGAACGGGATGAGGTGCGCGACGGCCTTCTTCATCACCCGTGCCGACTTCACCACCTGGGGCAGGAACATCTTCCCGGCGCCGAACAGGTCGCCGACGACGTTCATGCCGGCCATCAGCGGCCCCTCGATCACCTCGATGGGCCGGCCGCCGCGGGCGCTGATGTCCTGGCGCAGCTCCTCGGTGTCGGTCTCGACGAACTCGTCGATCCCCTTGACCAGGGCGTGGGTGATCCGCTCCCCCACCGGCAGCGACCGCCACTCCTCGGTGGCGACCTCCTTGGCCGCGCCGTCGCCGGCGAAGTCCGCCGCGATCTCCAGCAGCCGCTCGGTGCTGTCCGGGCGGCGGTTGAGGACGACGTCCTCGATCCGCTCGCGCAGCAGCGCCGGCACCTCGTCGTAGACCTCCAGGGCGCCGGCGTTGACGATCCCCATGTCCATGCCGGCTCTGATGGCGTGGAACAGGAAGACGGCGTGGATGGCCTCACGCACCGGGTTGTTGCCGCGGAAGGAGAACGACACGTTGGAGACGCCGCCGGAGACCAGTGCGCCGGGCAGGTTCTGCTTGATCCACCGGGTGGCCTCGATGAAGTCGACCCCGTAGGTGGCGTGCTCCTCGATGCCGGTGGCCACGGCGAAGACGTTCGGGTCGAAGATGATGTCCTCGGCCGGGAAGCCGACCTCACTCGTGAGGACGTCGTAGGCCCGCCGGCAGATCTCCTGGCGGCGCTGCAGGCTGTCGGCCTGGCCGTCCTCGTCGAAGGCCATCACCACGACCGCGGCGCCGTACTTGCGGCACAGCCGGGCCTGGGTGACGAACTCCTCCTCGCCGTTCTTCAGCGAGATGGAGTTGACGATCGCCTTGCCCTGGACGCACTTGAGGCCGGCCTCGATGACCTCCCACTTCGACGAGTCGATCATCGTGGGCACCCGGCAGATGTCGGGCTCGGTGGCGACCAGCTTCAGGAACCGGTCCATCGCCGCGACGCCGTCGATCATCCCCTCGTCCATGTTGACGTCGATGACCTGCGCGCCGGCCTCGACCTGCTGGCGGGCGACGGCGAGGGCGGTCGGGTAGTCGCCGGCCTTGATCAGGTTGCGGAAGCGGGCCGAGCCGGTGATGTTGGTCCGCTCGCCGACGTTGACGAACAGGCTGTCCTCGGTGACGGTCAGCGGCTCCAGCCCGGACAGCCGCAACGCCGGGGCGACCTCGACCGGCGTCCGCGGTGCCCGGCCGGCGACCGCGCCGGCGATGGCGGCGATGTGCGCCGGCGTGGTGCCGCAGCAGCCGCCCACCAGGTTCAGGAAGCCGCTCTCGGCGAACTCCCCGACGATCGCCGCGGTCTCCTCGGGCGACTCGTCGTACTCACCGAAGGCGTTGGGCAGCCCGGCGTTGGGATAGCAGGAGACGAAGGTGTCCGCGATCCGGGAGATCTCGGCGATGTAGGGCCGCATCTCCTTGGCGCCCAGCGCGCAGTTCAGCCCCACCAGCAGCGGCTCGACGTGCCGGACCGAGTGCCAGAACGCCTCGGTGACCTGCCCGGAGAGGGTGCGACCGGAGGCGTCGGTGATCGTGCCGGAGATCATCACCGGCCAGCGGCGGCCGCGCTCCTCGAACAGCGTCTCCAGCGCGAAGATCGCCGCCTTCGCGTTCAGGGTGTCGAAGATCGTCTCGATCAGCAGCACGTCCGAGCCGCCGTCGACCAGCCCGTTGGCCTGCTCCAGGTAGGCCTCGACGAGCTCGTCGTAGCTCACGTTGCGGGCGCCCGGGTCGTTCACGTCGGGTGAGATGGACGCCGTCCGGCTGGTCGGGCCGAGCGCGCCGACGACGTACCGCGGCTTCTCCGGTGTGCTGACCGCGTCGCAGGCGGCGCGGGCGAGCCGGGCGGAGGCGACGTTCAGCTCGTACGCCAGGTCGGACATCCCGTAGTCGAGCAGCGAGATCCGGGTCGCGTTGAAGGTGTTGGTCTCGATCAGGTCGGCGCCGGCCTCGAGGTACTCGCGGTGGATGCCGCTGATGAGCTCCGGGGCGGTGATGCTGAGCAGGTCGTTGTTGCCCTGGACGTCGCTGGGCCAGTCGGCGAACCGCTCCCCCCGGTAACCGGCCTCGTCCGGCCGGTCCCGCTGGATGGCCGTGCCCATCGCCCCGTCGAGCACCAGGATCCGCTGCTGCAGCAGCGTGGTGAGCGCGGTCGTGGCGTCGGGGCGGACGTGCTGGGATGCAGGCACGGGCAGTCCTCGGTGGTCGATCGGGCACGGTCACGGAGGCGTCCGGCGCCAGGGCCCTGGCAACTCCGACGGGCGAGCGGCCTCGTCGTCCTCGAACAGCGCCCCCATCGTCGCACTTCCCGCCCCTGCCCGGGTGCACCCCGTGGCCCGGGCGCCCCACGAGCAACCGGGGCGGCGGGCGAGATCGACGTAGGCTCGAAGGGTGATCGATCCGAAGTCCGACGCTGACGACCTGCCCGAGCTGGACGACCCCGTGGTCGTGGTCGCGTTCGAGGGATGGAACGACGCCGGGGACGCCGCCACCGGTGCCGTGGAGCACCTGGAGCTGACCTGGAACGCCACCCCGCTCGCTGCGCTGGATCCCGAGGACTACTACGACTTCCAGGTCAACCGGCCGACCGTCTCCCTGATCGACGGCGTCACCCGCCGGGTCGAGTGGCCCACCACCCGGCTGTCGGTGGTCAAGCCGCCGGGGAGTGAGCGGCACGTCGTCCTCATCCGCGGCATCGAGCCGAACATGCGCTGGCGCAGTTTCTGCGACGAGCTGATCGAGCTCATCCAGGAGCTCGGCGCGCAGACCGTGGTCGCGCTCGGCGCGCTGCTGGCCGACACGCCGCACACCCGGCCCACGCCGGTGACCGGCTCGGCCTACGACGCCGAGTCGGCGCGGCAGTGGGGTGTGGAGACGTCCACCTACCAGGGCCCGACCGGCATCCTGGGCGTCTTCGCCGATGCCTGCGTGCAGGCCGGGCTGCCGGCGGTGAGCTTCTGGGCGGCCGTGCCGCACTACGTCTCCCAGCCCCCCTCCCCCCGGGCGACGATGGCGCTGCTGACCCGGGTCGAGGAGGTCCTGGAGGTCACCGTTCCGCTGGGCACCCTGCCCGAGCAGGCCGATGAGTGGGTGAAGACCGTCGACGAGATGGCCCAGGAGGACGAGGAGGTCGTCGAGTACGTGCGCTCCCTGGAGGAGCGGCAGACGGCGAGCGACCTGTCCCAGGCCAACGGCGACCAGATCGCCCGCGAGTTCGAGAGGTACCTGCGCCGCCGCGGCGGCACGAGCTGAGCTCGGCCCTCTCGCAGGGGCCCGCCGCGAGCCTGCGAGCGGTGGGGGGCGAGGGGGTCCTTCCGCTGCGCCGCCGCGGCGGCACGAGCTGAGCCCGGCCCCGTCGCAGGGGCCCGCCGCGAGCTCGCGAGTGGCGGGGGGGCTACGGGGCCCTTCGTCAGGGCGTGACGAGCAGTGGGCGCATCCGAATGGCGGCCGTGTCGTCGAAGAGCCGGTCGTACGTCGCGAGGGCGAACCGGTCGGTCATCCCGGTGACGTAGTCGACGACCTGGGTGACCAGGTCGGCCTCGGTGTCCCGGTAGCTGGCCGGCATGAGCTCGGGATGGGCCAGGTGGTGGTCGACCAGCCGGCGGATCACCTCGATCGCCACGTGCTTCTGCCCGGCGGCGATCTCGGACCCGTACACCCGCTCGAACATGAAGGCCCGCAGCTCGTTCATCGCCTCGAGGGCGTCCGGCGCCATCCGCACGGCCGGGGTCGGCGGGCCGCCGGGGACGGCGTGGCGGGCCTCCTCGCGCGCCGCGGCGTACGTCCCGTCGACGACCGCCTCGATCATCGCGCCGACCATCGCCCCGCCGGGCGGGCCGAAGGTGGCCAGCGTGCGGGCCGGCAGGTCACCGGCGCGCAGCACCCCGGCCCGGACGGCGTCCAGCGCGTCGTGGGAGAGGTAGCCGATCCGGTCGGCGAACTTCACGCACTCCGCCTCCCGGGTGGCCGGCGGTGGGGTGATCTTCCAGCTGTGTGCCCGGACGCCGTCGCGCACCTCCCAGGTGAGGTTGAGGTCCTCGAGCACCTCGACGATCCGCACCCCCTGGGCGGCGTGGTGCCAGCCTCCAGCGACGTAGGGCTCCAGGGCCTCCTCGCCGATGTGCCCGAACGGCGAGTGGCCGACGTCGTGGGCCAGCGCGATCGCCTCGGCCAAGGTCTCGTGCAGGCCCAGCGCCCGGGCCAGTGACCGGGCGACCTGGGTGACCTGGAGGGTGTGGGTGAGCCGGGTGACGAAGTGGTCGCCGTCGGGATGCAGGAAGACCTGGGTCTTGTGCTTGAGCCGGCGGAAGGCCTTGGCGTGCAGCACCCGGTCGCGGTCGAGCTCCCAGCAGGTGCGGAGTCCGTCGTCGGGCTCAGGGCGCGCCCGTCCCCGGCTCCGGGACGACCGGGCGGCCGCCGGGGCCAGCGCCGTCTCCGCGTCCTCCCGTGCCTGCCGGTCGATCCGGGTGAAGGCAGGCGGGTACGCCAGCCACTCGAACCCCGTACCCCCCTCGCTCACGGCGCGAGTGCGACGCCGAGCAGTGCGTCGACGAGGTCGCGGACGACGGCCGGCGACTGCTCGTCCCAGTCGTCGGTGGCCTGGGCGGCGGGCAGCCCCGGACCGGATGCGGCCTCGGCGAGGCTGGCGGCGGCCCACGCGTCGACGGCGGCGATCGCCCCGGGGCTGTCGAGGTCGTCGGCCAGCCGCTCCCGGACCGTGGCCAGCACCGGACCGGCCGGCGCGCCCAGCGGCAGCTCCACGGCGCGCCGCCAGGTGTCCAGCCGCCGCTCCGCCGAGGCGAGCAGGTCGGGGGTCCAGGCCCGGTCGGTGCGGTAGTGCCCGGACAGCAGCGCCAGGCGGATCGCCATCGGGTCGGTGCGGTCGCCGCGGAGCCGGGAGACGAAGACCAGGTTGCCCCGGCTCTTGCTCATCTTCTCGCCGTCCAGCCCGATCATCGCGGCGTGCACGTAGGCCCGGGCGAAGGGCTTGGCACCGGTGAGCGCCTCGGCGTGCACCGCGGAGTACTCGTGGTGCGGGAAGACCAGGTCGCTGCCGCCGCCCTGGACGTCGAAGCCCATGCCGATCCGGTCCAGCGCGATGGCGGCGCACTCGACGTGCCATCCCGGGCGGCCCGCGACGCCCCGCGGGCCGGGCCAGGACGGCTCGCCCTCGCGCGCGCCCCGCCACAGCAGCGGGTCGAGCGGGTGCCGCTTGCCCACCCGGTCGGGGTCGCCGCCGCGCTCGGCGGACAGCCGCAGCATGGTGGCCTCGTCGTAGCCGGACTCGGAGCCGAACCCGGGCGCCTGGGCGATGTCGTGGTAGACGTCACCGGTGCCGTCCTCGAGCTGGTAGGCCAGGCCGGCGTCCCAGAGCGTCTCCACGTGCGCGGCGATCCGCGGGATCGACTCGACGGCGCCGACGAAGTCCTCCGGCGGCAGCACCCGAAGCGCGGTCATGTCCTCGCGGAACAGTGCCGTCTCGCGCATGCCCAGCACGATCCAGTCCTCACCGTCGCGGTCGGCCCGCTCGAACAGCGGGTCGTCGACGTCGGTGACGTTCTGCACGTAGTGCACGGCGTGCCGGGCGTCGCGCCACACCCGGTTGACCAGGTCGAAGGCCAGGTAGGTGGCCGCGTGGCCGAGGTGCGTGGCGTCGTAGGGCGTGATGCCGCAGACGTACATCCGGGCGATGCGGCCCGGGGAGGTCTCGACCACCTCGCCGCGGGCGGTGTCGTACAGCCGCAGAGCGGGGCCGGACCCGGGCAGGGTGGGGAGCAGCGGGGCAGGCCAGGAGAGCACGTCAGGAGCCTAGATCCGGCCACCGACAGGGCGGCACGGCACCCGGTCCCCGGCGCCGCTCCCCCGCCGTCCGGCGGTCCGTCAGGGCCAGGTGGTGGCGTGCCGCTCGAACTCCTCGCCGGTCTGGACGCCGACCACGCAGAACAGCAGACCGGCGGGGTCCTTCATCTGCCAGAACCCGCCCATGTCGGCCATCCGCAACGCCCCGAGGGCCTCCAGCCGGGCCACCTCGGCGTGCACGTCGTCGGTCTCGATGTCCACGTGCCAGCGCGGCGGGGTGCCCACCCCGGTGCGCTGGACCTCCAGGTGGAACCCGTCGGCGAAGGAGCCGAGCGAGGACCACCTGTCGTCGATGGCATCGGGCTCCACGGGGTGCCCGGTGGCGGCGGACCAGAAGCCCCGCCCCCGGTCGTGCAGCTGGGGAGGGAGGTCGATCAGCAGGATCGCGAGTCGGCTGCGATGAGGCACCCACCCACCCTGGCAGCCCGCGCCCCGGAAGTCAGCCGCTCGAGCCGCGCCGCTGTGCGCTAGAACGGCGGCCAGGGCAGCGCGGGCCAGTCGCCGCTGGGCTGGGGGTGCACCCCGGTGCGCAGCAGCTCGTCCACCCGTTGCTGGGTGCGCCGCACCTCGCGCCGGGTGAGGTGCTCGTGCAGCTGGTCACCCAGGTCGCCACGGAGTCCTTCGGCCAGCTGCTCCAGCACCGCCAGGTGCTCGGGCAGCAGGGGCCTGCCGGCCCAGCGCCACAGCAGGGTGCGCAGCTTGGGTTCCACGGAGAAGCAGATGCCGTGGTCGACGCCGTACACGTGCCCGCCGGGCATCGGGATGATGTGGCCGCCCTTGCGGTCGGCGTTGTTCACCACCGCGTCGAAGACCGCCATCCGGCGGAGCTCGGGGACGTCGAGCCGGACGAACTCGGTGAGCTCGACGGCGGGGTCGGCGTCCATCCACAGCTGGACCATGCCGGGGCCGAACGGGCCCTCGCGCAGCACGGTGGGCGGCACGATCGACCAGCCGGTCGCCTCGGACACGAGGTGGGCGCTGATCTCGCGGCCGGCGAGCGTGCCGTCGGGGAAGTCCCACAGCGGCCGCTCCCCCGCGACCGGCTTGTACACGCAGGTGGCGGCCAGCTGGTCGGTCCGGATCGCCCCGATGAGGGTGACGTTGCTGGCATCGAGGAGGCGGCCCTCCATGTCCAGCACGCCCTCGCGCAGGAGGGTGGCGACCTCGTCGGGACCGCTGGGCGGGCGGCGGTCACCGTGGTCGAACGCGGCGATGTCCAGCTCGACGACGTCGCCGTCGTCCTCCTCGAACTCGTCGTCGTCCAGCGCGTCGTCGTCCAGCTCGAGGGGCTCGTCGGTCAGCGGGTGCTCCAGCCGGTCGTCGCGGGGATCAGGCGCGGTCATCGCAGCGCCGGCTCAGCGGCGGTACCCGTTCTGCCGCGGACAGACGTGGCCGGCCGGGTCCAGCGGCAGGGAGCACAGCGGGCAGGAGGGCCGGCCGGCGGCGATGACCCGGCGGGCCCGGGCGACGAACGCCCGGGCCGCGACCGGGGTGATCGTCACCCGCAGGGCGTCCGGGCCCTCGTCGCTGTCGGAGAGGATCACGTCCTCCTCGATCGGCTCCTCGCCGGCGGCGACGGCCTCGACGACGACCGCGTCCTCCTCGCCGTCCCAGGCCAGGCCCATCGCGGCGACGCGGAACTCCTCGTCGACGGGCGCGGTGAGCGGTTCGAGGTCGTCGACGTCGGCGTCGGGCGGGACGACGACGGCGGCGCGGTTGGCCACCTCGTCGAGCAGCTCGCTCATCCGGTCGGCCAGCACCTGGACCTGCGTCTTCTCCAGCGCCACGCTGATCGTGCGGCCGGCCTCGTCGGAGGCCTGCAGGTAGAAGGTGCGGTCGCCGGGCTGGCCCACCGTGCCGGCGACGAACCGGGTGGGACGGTCGAAGAGGAAGACCTGACGAGGCACGGCGATCAGGTTACGCGGCGCCGGAGCCCGCGCCGCCGCCGACGACCGCGTCGGAGGAGGGCTTGCGCCGGCCGCGCTTCTTCTTGGGCGGGATGAGGGCGGACACGTCGCCGCCGGTGTCGTTGACCCGCACCAGGAACGGCCGGGTGTCGGTGTAGGTGACCACCGACAGGGACGCCGGGTCGACGACGATGCGTTGGAAGGAGTCCAGGTGCATCCCCAGTGCGTCGGCCAGGACCGCCTTGATCACGTCACCGTGGCTGCAGACCAGCCAGACGGCGTCCGGCCCGAGCTTCGCGTTCCACTCCCGGACGGCGGCCACCGCACGCGCCTGGGTCTGGGCGAGCCCCTCTCCCTCGGGGCCGGGGAAGACCGCCGCGGAGGGGTGCTGCTGCACGACCTTCCAGAGCGGGTCCTTGGTCAGCTCCTTGATCGGGCGGCCGGTCCAGTCGCCGTAGCGGGCCTCGCCGAACCGGTCGTCGGTCTGCACCTCCAACGCCCGCCCCTCGGCGACCGTGCCGGCGGTCTGCTGACACCGCTCCAGCGGGCTGCTCACCACCGCGGCCAGCGGCACGTCCGACAGCCGCTGCGCGACCGCCTGCACCTGGGTCTGGCCGGTGCCGTCCAGCCGCACCCCGGGGGTCCAGCCGGCCAGCACGCCGGCGGTGTTGGCCGTCGTCCGGCCGTGTCGGAGCAGCACGACGGTGGTCACTTCACCGACTCTAAGGCCCCGTCCAGAGGCTCGCCGCGAGCGTGCGAGGGGTGAGGAGGACGGGGTCCTTCATCAGGTCGGCTCGAGGACGCCGGTGCCGACGAGCACCAGCACGAGCACGCCGAGCACGATCCGGTAGACCACGAACGGGGCGAAGCTGCCGTGGGCCAGGTACCGCAGCAACCAGGCGATGACGGCGTACCCGATCCCGAAGGCGATGACGGTGGCCAGGATCGTCGGGCCCCAGGAGAGCGCCCCGCCCTCGGTGTCGCCGGTCAGGGACTCGTACGCCTGGAAGAACCCGGCGCCCAGCACGGCGGGGACGGCGAGCAGGAACGAGTAGCGCGCCGCAGCGGCCCGGTCGTAGCCGAGGAACCGGCCGGCGGTGATGGTGCCGCCGGAGCGGGAGACCCCGGGGATGAGCGCCATCGCCTGGGCGAACCCGAAGGTCAGGCCGTGCTTGACGGTCAGGTCGGGCAGGTCGCGCTCGGTGCTGCCCACCCGGTCGGCCCAGTAGAGGACCAGTGAGAAGACGATCAGGGCGACGGCGATGATCCGCAGGTCCCGGAACGTCGTCTCGATCGAGTCCTGGAACAGCAGCCCGAGGACGACGATCGGCAGGCTGCCGATGATGATCAGCCAGCCCATCCGGGCGTCGGGGTCGCTGCGGGCCGAGCGGTCGAACAGCCCCCGGACCCAGGCGGTGATGATCCGCCAGATGTCGTGCCGGAAGTAGATGAGCACGGCGAGCTCCGTGCCGATCTGGGTGATCGCGGTGAACGCCGCGCCGGGGTCGCCCCAGCCGAACGCCTCGCCGACCACCCGCAGGTGGGCGCTGGAGGAGATCGGCAGGAACTCGGTGAGGCCCTGGACCACCCCGAGGGCGACGGCTTCGAACCAGCCCACGGTCAGCGCCTCCGCTGCTCGGCCGGGCGGTGGTCAGGGCACGCGGAGGACGACTGCACGGCAGGCACCCTAGGTGCCCGGACCCGGCGCAGGGCTGCGACCTCCCGGTGGTCGCCCTCCCCGGAGTGAGACGTGGGCGACGGTAGGTTGACCCGTCGTGGAACAGCGGGCGCTCGGGCGCAGTGGGCTCGTGGTCTCCCGGCTGGGGTTGGGCACCTTGACGTGGGGCCGGGACACCGACGAGGACGAGGCCGCGATGCAGCTCACGGCGTTCGTCGACGCCGGCGGCACGCTGGTCGACACCGCCGACGTCTACGCCGACGGGGAGAGCGAGCGGACCCTCGGGCGGCTGCTGGCGGACGTCGTCCCGCGCGACGACGTGCTGGTCGCCACGAAGGCGGCGGGCCGCACCGGCCCCGGACCGATGGGCCGGGGCGCCTCCCGCGGGCACCTCCTCTCGGCGCTGGACGCGTCCCTGGAGCGGCTGGGGATCGACCACGTCGACCTGTGGCAGCTGCACGCCTGGGACGACGCGACGCCCCTGGAGGAGACGCTGGCCGCCTGCGACCTGGCCGTCTCCTCCGGCCGGGCCCGCTACGTCGGGGTGAGCAACTTCTCCGGCTGGCAGACCGCGCAGGCCGCCACCTGGCAGCGCGCCTGGCCGGGGCGCAGCCCGATCGTGAGCACCCAGGTCGAGTACTCGCTGCTGCAGCGCGGCGTCGAGCGGGAGGTGCAGCCGGCCGCGGAGGCGCTGGGGCTGGGCATCCTGCCGTGGTCGCCGCTGGGCCGGGGGCTGCTCACCGGCAAGTACCGGGGCGGCACACCCGAGGACTCGCGTGGCGCATCCGCCCAGTGGCTGGGGTTCATCGACGGTCTGCGGTCGGCGACCGCCGACCGGGTGGTGGAGGCGGTCATCACCGCCGCGCAGGGGCTGGGCACCACGCCGCTGGGGGTGGCACTGGCCTGGCTCCGCGACCGGCCGTGCGTGGTCGCCCCGATCGTGGGCGCCCGGACCGCCCAGCAGCTGCAGGCCGCCCTCGATGCCGAGGGTGTGCGGTTGCCGCCGGCGATCACCACGGCGCTGGACGACGTGTCTGCGCCGCACTTCTCCTATCCCGAGCAACGTCGGGAGCACTGAACAGTGAGCAGCCCACCCGTGAGCACCCCGACGCCCGCCGGCGACCCCGTCTTCGCCGCCTTCTGCGCCGCCGGCCTGTGGCCGGGCCTCGGCAAGCGGACGGCGGCCGACCTGCCGGCCGCCGGCATCACCGGCCCGGACGACGTCAGCGCCGACCGGCTGCTCAAGCTCCCGCGGGTGGGCCGGCAGCGCGCCGAGCGGTTGTTCAGCTCCTTCCTGGCCGCCCGGTCGACCTACGAGGTCGTCGAGCTGCTGGTCGGCGCCGGGCTGAACGCCCGGCTGGCGGTGAACTCCGCGGACGCGCTCGGCCCCGACGCCGCCCGCCGGCTCCGGGACGACCCGTGGGCGCTGCTCGGCCTGACCGGGGTGACGCTGGCCGACGCCGACCGGCTGGCGATCGCCGTCCTCTCCGGTGCCGACCGGCAGGACACCCGCCGCGGCCGGGCGATCGTGGCGCTGACCTTGCGCACCGCGACCCGGGACGGGCACACCGTCCTGCCCGCCGACCTGGTGGTGGCGGCGCTGCGCGCCGAGCAGATCGACGACCCGGCGGCGGCCGTGGTGGCCGCGGTGGAGTCCGGTGAGGTGCTCGAGCACGAACCACCGCTGGCCGAGCCGGACGACGACGCCGACGAGCTGCCGGAACCCGATCCGGCGCTGCGCACCCTGTCGCTGGCCCGCTACGGGATGGCGGAGGAGGCGGTGGCGGAGAACGTGCACCGCCTGTCGGCCACCAGTGGGCGGATCGCCGACCCGGCCTCGGTGCGGTCGGTGGCCAAGGGCCTGGACCCGGCACAGCAGGCCGCGGTGGCCCAGGTGCTCGGCGCCGGCATCTCGCTGCTGACCGGCGGGCCGGGCACCGGGAAGAGCCGGACCGTGGCCTCGCTGGTGAAGCTGCTGCAGGCCAAGGGCACCGAGGTGGCCCTGGCGGCGCCGACCGGCCGGGCGGCGAAGCGGCTGGAGGAGCTCACCGACCACCCGGCGGTGACCGTGCACCGGCTGCTCGGCGCGCAGGGCATGACCGGTGGGTTCGCCCGCAACGAGGAGTGGCCGCTGGACGCCGACGTCGTGGTGGTCGACGAGGCCTCGATGCTGGACGTCGAGCTGACCGCGGCGCTGCTGGAGGCCTGCCCGGACGGCACCCACCTGCTGCTGGTGGGCGACCCGGCGCAGCTGCCCTCGATCGGCCCCGGCCACGTCCTCGGCGACCTGATCGACTCGGGCGTGGTGCCGGTGACCGAGCTGACCACGCTGCACCGCCAGGCCGAGGGTGGGGCGATCGCGCGGCTGGCCACCGGGGTGCGCGGCGGTGAGCTCGTGCACGTCGACTCCCCCGACCGGGAGGTGGTGATCGTGCCGGCCACCGGGAGCGCCGAGGCGGCCAAGCGGGTGGTGCAGCTGGTCACCGACTCCATCCCGCGCGCGCTGGGCATCGACCCGTCGACGGTGCAGGTCGTCACCCCGGTGCACCGCGGGCCGGCCGGCACGATCGAGCTGAACAAGGCGCTGAAGGCGCAGCTCAACCCGGGCGAGGGCACGGTGTTCGGGTTCGACGTCGGCGACCGGGTGGTCGCGACGGCGAACCACCTCGACCTGGAGCCGATCGGGTTCGCCAACGGCGAGGTCGGTGTGGTGACCGGCACCGGTGAGGGCTCGCTGGACATCGCGTTCGCTTCCGGGCCGGTCAAGGTCAACGGCAAGGCGCTCTCGGACCTCCGGCACGGCTGGGCGATCACCGTGCACCGGGCGCAGGGCTCGGAGTGGCCCGGTGTCGTCGTGGTGCTGCCGCCGGAGGCCGGCGGGATGCTGTCCCGGCCGCTGGTCTACACCGCCCTCACGCGGGCGCAGCAGCACCTGTCGATCGTGCACGCCAGCGGCGCCGCGCTGGCCCGGGCGGTCCGGGAGGTCGACGTCCGGCCGCGGCGGACCCGGTTGGCGACGCTGCTCGCCGACTTGGCGGAGTGACCCATCCGTCAGGTGGGCCGAGTTTCACAGGTTGATCTTGAGGGCACCGACGAGAGCATGGGCATCATCGGTTTTCTCGTCTTCGGTCTCATCGTCGGTGCGCTCGCTCGGCTGATCAAGCCGGGCAAGCAGAACCTCAGCATCCTGGCCACCCTGGCCCTCGGCGTCGTCGGCTCCCTGATCGGTGGCGTCGTGGCCACCCTCCTGGGCACCGGCGACTTCGGCGAGCTCAACATCATCGGCGCGATCGTCGCGATCGTCGCGGCGGTGCTGCTGATCGGCGTGGCCGAGGGCATGAGCGGCGGTCGGCGCAAGGTCCACTGACCTCGCCACCGCTCGACGCACGACTCCCCTGCCCGGGGCGCTGACCTCGCGGTCAGCGCCCCGGGCAGGCGCGTCTCACGGCACAGAGCAGCTGGTGCACCGCCGGCCCGAGGTCGTCGGCACAGGTGACGGGCGCGGCGAACGGCACGCGCACGTCCCGGTGGCCCGCACGCTGCTCGATCCGCAGCCGGAACCCGTACCGGTCCAGGCCCAGCGGGCGGACGACGTCGCCCCTCCCCACCCAGGCGGCCGGTACCCGGGAACACAGCAGGTCCAGCTCCTCGGGGTGTGCGACGTCGAGGTGCTGCAGCGCCGGCCCCTCCACCGCGATCAACGGGTCGGGCACCGCGGCGAGGAAGTCGTCGGGATCCATCTCGGTGACGGCTCCGCACTCCCCCAGCACGACCTCGGCCAGGTCCAGCCGCAGCAGGGTGGCGCTGCGCCCGACGTCCAGCAGCGCGCCCACCGGTGCGACGTCCGCGAACGCCAGTGCGGCGTCCCGCTCATCGCCCTCCAGCAGCGGCGTGAGCCACCCGGACAGCCAGACCTGGGCGCGCACCGGCTCGCGCAGGGGCACCGGGGCGTGGTCGGTGACCATCAGCAGCGCCGCGAGGTCGCCGTCGGCGGACGCCTGGACCGTGCGGCACACCTCACCGTCGGTCGGCACCACCACGAGCACCTGCCCCTGGGCGGTGACGGCGTGCCCGAGCACGCGGCTGCCGTCGATGCCGGCAGCGCAGACGGCGGCCGCCGACCGGGCCGCCACGGTGCGCGCCCGTTCGGCTCCGGTGGGCCGGAGGGCGTCGGACGAGGGCCCGGGGGCGGCGGGGCGGGTCGATCGTGTCATGCGGCACTCCGGGTTCAGGGCGACTCTAGATCGGGGTAAGGTGAGCCTAACCGAACTGGAGGATCGTGTGAACAGCTCCCGCCCCAAGGTCCGGCGCTCCCGTGCGCTGGGCATCCCGCTCACCCCCAAGGACGTGCGCTACTTCGAGCGGCGCCCGTACCCGCCCGGTGAGCACGGCCGCAAGCGCAAGAACACCAGCGACTACAAGACGCGACTGCTGGAGAAGCAGCGGCTGCGCGCGCAGTACGACATCAGCGAGACCCAGCTCCGTTCGGCGTTCGACCGGGCCAAGCGCACCGGTGGGAAGACCGGCGAGGAGCTGATCACCCACCAGCTCGAGGCCCGGCTGGACGCGACCGTGCTGCGCGCCGGGTTCGCCCGCACCATCTACCAGGCCCGGCAGACGGTCAGCCACCAGCACGTCACGGTGAACGGCAAGCGGGTCGACCGGCCCAGCTACCAGGTACAGCCCTACGACGTCGTCGAGATCGCCGAGGGCAGCAAGGACAAGCTGCCCTTCCAGGTCGCCGCCTCCGGCGCGCACGCCGCCGCCCCGGCCTACCTGGAGGTCCAGCTGTCCGAGCTCCGCTGCGTGGTCCTCCGCCGGCCGCAGCGCTCCGAGGTCCCCGTGGTGTGCGAGGAGCAGTTGGTCGTGGAGTACTACTCCCGGTGAGCCGGCCTGGGCCGGGGCCGGACAGGCCCCAGCCTCGGCCGCCGTGCCGCGATCGGCGTCATCAGGCGATCGGGACGACGCGGGCCCGTCAGCCGCGCTGCTCGTCCTCGTCGTCGTCCGGCACGGCCGCGCGCTGCTCGAGGACGTCGGCCTCGTCGGCCTCCGGGTCGGCGTCCCGCATCGTGGAGGAGGTGCCCGGCGTCGCGCTGAGCTGCTGCTCGATGGCGTCGGCCTCGGGGACCTCGGCGCCCAGCGGCGTCACCTCGTCGGCGAGCTCGGGGCCGGTCGCGGCGGTGGTCCGCTGCTGCTCCAGGCGGTCGGCGTCGTTGGCTTCGGGGTCGGTCATGAGGGCTCCTCGCCGGTCGGGGGCCCGGCCGGGTGCCGGGCCGCGCCGTCCTCCCCTGCCCGCACTCCGCCGGGGCGACACCCGGACCGGGTGGCTCCGTGGTGACCACCACATGACCCGCGGGCGTCCGGCAGGCACAATCGACGAGGTGTCAGCACCCGGCGAGTACGAGTACGCCCCGCTGCGCATCCCGGCGGGCATCTCCCGCTCCGCGGCGGCGCAGCTGATGAGCATGCAGTCCGACACCGGCGGCTGGGAGCTCGCCCGGCTCCAGCTGCACGCCGACGGCACCCGCAAGGTGATCATGCGGCGCCGGATGCGGCTGTCCTACCTCCCCCGCCCCATGGTCTGACGGCCCCGCGCCCGGGCCGTCAGGGCGTGAGGACGACCTTGCCGACGGTGCTGCGGTCGGCGATCGCGGCCATCGCCTGCGGCAGCTCGGTGAGCGGCAGCGATTGACCGACCAGCGGGTCGATCGCCCCGTCGGCGAACAGGTCACACAGCGCCTCGTGCACCAGCCCGATCCGGGCCGGGTCGTGCTTGCGGTACAGGCCCCAGTGCAGCCCGACGATGCTGTAGTTCTTGACCAGGGCGTGGTTGACCGGCGCCTGCGGGATCGTGCCGCTGGTGAAGCCCACGACCACGAGCCGCCCCTCGAAGGCGATGCACTTGCGCGACTTGTCGAACACCTCGCCGCCGACCGGGTCGTAGACGACGTCGGCACCGTGCCCGCCGGTGATCTCCTTGACCAGCGGGACGAAGTCCTCGGCGGTGTAGTCGATGACGTGGTCGGCGCCGAGCGAGCGGCAGACCTCGGTCTTGCGCTCCCCACCGGCGGTGGCGATGACCTTCGCGCCGGCGGCCTTGCCGAGCTGGATCGCCGCCGTCCCGACGCCGCCGGCCCCGGCGTGCACCAGCAGCCACTCCCCCGCCTGCAGGGCCGCGCGCCGGTGCAGGCCGACGTAGCCGGTCTGGTAGGTCAGGTACAGCGAGGCGGCCTGCTCGTCCGACATCGCGTCGGGCACCGGCCAGGCCGCGGCGGCGTCCATCAGGGCGTACTCGGCGAAGGCCCCGGGCCCGCCGGACGGTGACCCGAGCACCCGCTGGCCGGTCTCGACGATCTCGCCGCACAGCTCCACGCCCGGGGTGTAGGGCAGCGGCGGGCGCTCCTGGTACTGGCCCATCGCCATCAGCACGTCGGGGAAGTTCAGCCCGGCCGCCCGCACCTTGACCAGCACCTGGCCGTCGGCAGGGGTGGGCTGTTCGACCTCGTCGAGGGACATGACCTCGGCCGGGTTCCCGAGGCTGTGGACTCGCCATGCACGCATGCCCGGCACCTTGCCAGAGCGGCCGTGACGCCGATCACCCGGCCCGCGGCCCGCGGCCCGACGACGTCAGCGCATGGACGGCGGGCGCAGCGCGGTCGGGACGGCGGCGGTCTCGCCGCTCGCCGTCCGGGCGGCCGGCACGCCCTTGAACTTGTAGGGCACGGCGCCCACGCCCGGCTGGACGACGTAGGCCGCGCCCGGCTCGGCGCCGGCCCAGGCGGCGACCATCGCCTCGGCGACCTCGCCGGCCGACAGCACCGGGAAGTCGGCGGCGGCGAACTCGTCGCGGAGCGGGTCGATGATGGCGGTGTCGGCGAACCCTGGGCAGATGGCGGAGATGGTGATGCCGTCGTCCACGAGGCGGGTGGACATCGACCGGACGAACGCCACCGCCCCGCCCTTGGCCACGCTGTAGCCGGGGTCGGTGGCCATCGGCGAGAGCCCGGCCAGCGAGGCGGTCACCACGATCGACCCGCCACCGGCGCGGCGCAGGGCCGGCAGCGCTGCCTCGGTGCCGTAGACCACGCCGAAGAGGTCGACGTCGACCACCTTGAGGAACTCGTCGACGTCCAGGGCGTGCCGGGACTGTCCGGCGATGCCGGCGTTGAGGAAGACGGCGTCCAGCCGGCCGTGCTCGGCCTCCACCGCGGCGACCACGGCGGCGTTGGCCGCCCGGTCGGTGACGTCGAGGGCAGCGAAGTGTGCGCCGAGTCCCGCGGCGACCTCGCGGTTTGCCGGGCTGTCGAGGTCGGCGAGGACGACGGTCACCCCGCGCTCGCGGAGCAGCGCGGCGAGGGCGCGGCCGAAACCGCCGGTCCCTCCGGTGACGAGGGCGACGTCGCCCTGGGCGGGCGAACCGGGCGCGGGAGTGGTGTCGGTCACGCCCGGCATCACATCACGCCTGCCGCAGGAACCGGTCGAGCACCCGGATGCCGAACTGCATGGAGTCGATGGAGATGCGCTCGTCGATGCCGTGGAACAACGAGGCGAAGTCGAGGTCGGCGGGGAGCTTGAGCGGCGAGAAGCCGAAGCAGCGCATGCCCAGGGTCTCGAAGCTCTTGGCGTCGGTGCCGCCGCTCATGGTGAACGGGACGGCGCGGGCGCCAGGGTCCTCGGCCTTCAGTGCCTGGACCATCAGGTCGACCGACGGACCGTCGAACGTCGTCTCCACAGCCTGGTCGTAGGTGATCCACTCGCGGCTGACGCCCTCGCCGAGGAGCTCGTCCAGCTGCTTCTCGAACTCCGCCTCCTGCCCGTACAGGAAGCGGCCGTCGACGGTGGCGCTGGCGGTGCCGGGGATGACGTTGGTCTTGTAGCCGGCGTCGAGCATCGTCGGGTTGGCCGTGTTGCGCAGCGCCGCACCGATCATCCGGCTGATGCTGCCGAGCCGGGCGAGCGCCTCGTCCGGGTCGTTGGGGTCGATCTCGACCCCGTACGCGTCGCTGACCGCGTCCAGGAACTCCCGCATCGGCGGGGTGAGCACGGTGGGCAGCCGGGTGGAGCCGATCCGGGCGATCGCCTCGGCCAGCCGGGTGACGGCGTTGTCCTCGTGCACGAAGGAGCCGTGGCCGGGCCGTCCCTGGGCGGTCAGCTTCATCCAGGCCAGGCCCTTCTCGGCGGTCTGGACCAGGTAGAGGCGGAGGTCGTCGCGGACGGTGATGCTGAAGCCGCCGACCTCACTGATCGCCTCGGTGCAGCCCTCGAAGAGGTCGGCGTGGTGGTCGACCATGAAGTGCGCGCCCTTGCGGCCGCCGGCCTCCTCGTCGGCAACGAAGGCCAGTACGATGTCGCGGTCGGGCTTCACCCCGGTGCGGGCCCAGTCGCGCACCAGCGCCAGGGTCATCGCGTCCATGTCCTTCATGTCGACGGCGCCGCGTCCCCACACGTAGCCGTCGCGCTGCTCGCCGCTGAACGGGTGGACGCTCCACTCGGCCGGGTCGGCCGGGACGACGTCCAGGTGGCCGTGCACCAGCAGCGCCGGGCGGTCGCGGTTCGTGCCCTCGATCCGGGCGACCAGGTTCGCCCGCCCCGGCTCGGACTCGTGGATGACGCTGCTGATCCCCACCTCGTCGAGCTTGGCGGCGACCCATTCGGCGGCCTTCCGCTCCCCCGCGCTGGTGGCGGAGTCACCGGTGTTCGTGGTGTCGATGCGGATGAGGTCGGAGAGCAGGTCCGCGACCTCGGACTGGGCACCGGCCAGGGGCGTGGGCTGCGACATGCGGTCGATGGTGCCACCGGCCCCTGTCCCGCACCGGGAAGGGCCTCGGCTATGCTCGTCGAGGCGCTCCGCGGAGCGCTCACCTTGTCCGGGTGGCGGAATGGCAGACGCGCTAGCTTGAGGTGCTAGTGCCCTTTATCGGGCGTGGGGGTTCAAGTCCCCCCTCGGACACAACATCGCCCCGGTGTTCCTGCAGGTCAGGAGCCCGGGGCGACGTCGCGTTGGGGGCCTGGACCGGCCCGTGATAGCCGCGTGATACTTCGCGCGGCGAGTTGACCCCTCAGCAGCACGGCGAACCGGTCGGCCGCCTGGCGACCCATGCCGGGATGCACGTGCTGGTAGACGGTGAGCGTGATGGTCGCGTTGGCGTGCCCGAGGCGCTCGGAAACCACCTTCACCGGCTCGCCGGCGGCCAGCAGCAGGGTGGCGTGGGTGTGTCGTAGGTCGTGCAGCCGGATCCTCGGCAGCTGGTCCTCCCCCAGCGCCCGGCGTGCGTGCACGACCTGCTCAACGAACCGGCGCGAATACCGCTCGGGATGGCGGTGCGTGCCTCGAGGTTGCCCAGCACGAGTGCGGTGGTCACGATTCCATCCACGGGGTGCGGCGGGGCCGCCCGGTGCTCTGACCGTGCGGGTTGGTCAGGCAACGGGCTTGTGCGGGCTTGTCCGGGCCCGCCCGAGTGGGTGTCCGTGTCAGCGCTGGACACGTCGGCCGCTGGCGGCGGAGCGTGTGATTGCGTCCAGGAGCTGGTGTCGAACGACGGCGTCGCCGAAGTCGGGGACGACAGCGGGGCCACCGAGGAACTGGTCCCGGATTCCGGCGTACACGTGCGCCAGGGTGTGGATCGGCGACCGGGCTAGCCGGGGGTAATGGTCGTAGCCGTCGGGGAGGGGCATCTCGGTTGGGCGACCATGGCCTCGTGCGCCCCGCACGGTGATCGGTGTGAGGTGCGGGTGGTTCGGTGCGGTGCCCTCGAGGGTGCCGTCCGAGCCGTCGACGGTCATCGAGAACCCGGCTCCTGAGGCGATCCCGCCTCGCTGATGAGCGGAGAGGACTGCGCCGCCGGGCAAGGTACCGGAGATCGCGATCTGGTCCTCGGCCGTCATCGGAATGTGCCGTCCACTGGGGAGGAGCGGAACGCGCGGGTGCCGGATGGCTGTCGTCGCCACCACATCTTGGAGCTCTCCGACGACCATCGACACGGAGTCGATGGCATGGCCGAAGGCGATGGCCATCATCGTGGCGCCGAGCTGTCGATCAAGTGTGTAGAGCATGCGTTCTGAGACTGGTGTGCCCCACTCGGTGGCCGCCGTAGTGACCGTCACGGAGAGCACCTCGCCGACGAACCCGTTCGACACGAGGTCGGCCAGCCAGCGGAAGGTGGGCGAGGAGCGTCCCTGCAGACCCACGAAGGTGGGGAGTCCTTGGGCTGCGGCGGCCATCTCCTCTGCTTCCTGGAGGGTGACGGCGAAGGGCCACTCGCAGAACACCGGCTTGCCCGCATCAAGGGCGGGCAGCACGAGATCGCGGTGTTGCGGGGTCTTCACCGCCACCACGACCAAGTCGATGTCATCGGCTTCCGCGAGCGCTCCAGCCGATGCGTACGCGGGCACCCCGTGCACTCCGCTCGCCGCACGAGCCGACGTAGGCGAGCTCCCCACCAAGCCACGCAGCTCGAATCCACCGACCGTCGACAGCGCCGGCAGGTGCCCCCCGGCGCCCCAGCCCCCTGTCGCGCTCAGCCCTACGACGCCCACGCCGATCAGCGGCCGCCGAGTCGCGTCGTTGGGCACGGACAGGTCGTGGAGCCTGCTGGCTCGTTTGAACGCGTCCCCGGTCGTCATGACTTGCTCCTTCTCGATCGCGGAATGAAATGCCGAGGTAGCGCTCGAGACGTCGGCGTCGCGACGGGAGCACCCGAGGATCGAACTGGGTGATGAAGCTGATGGCCCCGAGTACTTGCAGGTCGCAGCCGGGGGGCCAACCGGGCGACTTCACGCCATGCGCGAGCGGCACATGGCCGTGGGTTCACGCCGGGCTGGACGGCGGCCGGGGCCGTGGTCGCGAGCGTGCGGGATCGTCCACCGTCGATCGGCGGACCGGCACCCCTAGGCCAGTGCGTGCGTGATCTGACCAGCCAACCGCTCGGACCCTCCGGCGCTGCGCCTACTGGCATCAGGTCGGGACTGTTGCGCTGCTCGGGCCAGATCGCCTCAGCCCCTTTGGGTCACAGGAGCTTCTGTCATGGGGTGGGCCGGCTCAGTCACCTGTCGTGGAGGCCTCGATACCGACTGGGCCGGCCCTGCTGCCCATGGTTCCGTCAGTGGTCGATGGCGGCCATGTCGTCCTCGTCGTAGCGGTCACCCGACGCAGGAGTGAGTGCATCGAGGCGAGCGACCTGGTCCGCGCTGAGTTCGACACCGGCGGCGGCTGCGTTCTCCTCGACCCGGGTCATCCGGGCGGTGCCGGGGATGGGACTGATGTCCTCGCCCTGGGCGAGCAGCCACGCGAGAGCCACCTGGGCGGGCGTCGCCCCGACCTCAGTGGCGACGGCCGACACCTCGTCGACGATCTGCAGGTTCTGCTCGAGGTTCCCGCCGGCGAAGCGGGGATTGGTGCGGCGCCAGTCGTCGGCGTCCAGACCGTCGAGGGACCGGATCGTCCCGGTGAGGAATCCGCGCCCCAGCGGGGAGTAGGGCACCAGCCCGATTCCCAGCTCGCGCAGCACCGGCAGGACGTCAGTCTCGACGTCGCGGGTCCACAGCGAGTACTCGCTCTGCACTGCGGTCACCGGATGGACAGCGTGAGCCCGGCGGATCGTCGACGGGCCGGCCTCGGACAGGCCGATGTGGCGCACCTTCCCTGCGGTGACCAGGTCCGCCAGTGCGCCCACCGTCTCCTCGATGGGCGTGTCCGGATCGACCCGGTGCTGGTAGTACAGATCGATGTGGTCGGTGCCCAGACGCTTCAGGGAACCGTCGACGGCGATACGGATGCTGGCGGGCGTGCTGTCTGCACCGGAGCGACCGGCGTGGGAGACGAGCCCGAACTTGGTGGCCACCACGACGTTGTCGCGGCGCCCCGCGATGGCGCGGCCGACGAGCTCCTCGTTGAGGAACGGGCCGTAGACCTCCGCGGTGTCGATGTGTGTGACCCCGAGGTCCAGGGCGTGGCGGATCGTGCGGATCGATTCAGCGTCCCCTCGCCCGGCGGCGCCGTAGGCGATGGACATCCCCATGGCCCCGAGGCCGATACGGGAGACCTCAAGGCCTCCGAGCGATGTGGTCTTCATGTCTTGGTCCTCTTCCTGCGCGAGTGACTGGCGGGTCGCCTCTACCGATGCCGGAGAGGGAGTGAGTGGAGCGGTCAGTGACGGATGAGGCGCCTCGCGGCGTTGCGATCGGCCATCCATGACGTGAACCTCGACCCATGAGGTTGTATTCCGGTCGGTATATAATTTGGGCGGCGAGACACCCGGGTGCAATCACCTCGTGGGGTTCAACGCCGGCCGGCCACCTCGACGGCGACGTCATGCACAACGCCGTCGTCGAGCTGGCGCCTCTCAGCCGGGTGAGCCGACCGTCCTCAAGGCCGCCAGTTCTGCAGCGCGACGTCGGCGATCAGCTGGAGGTCCTGGCGGCTGACGCCACTGGCGGCCTGGACGGCGATGCCGAAACCCACCGCCATGACGTAACGCGCCAGGCTCTGCGGGTCGGCATCCGACGGGAGGTCCCCCTCCTTGACAGCTCGCCGAAAGCGCTCCGCCAAGCGGTCGCCGGCATCGTTGCGCCAGCCGGCGAGCACGTCGTGCGCGGCCTGGCCTCCACTGCTCGACGCAAGTGCGCCCTGGACACCCAGACATCCGGCCGGTCCCTCCGGAGGGGTTGTAGCCCGAACCGCTCCATCGAAGAACGCCGCCACGACCTGCCGCGCCGTCGGCTCCTCCAACGCCCGCAGACCATAGGAAGCCGGTCCCTCCGTGTAGCGGTCCAAGGCTCGACGGAAGAGCTGCTCCTTGCTGCCGAACGCCGCGTAGAAGCTCGGCTTGGAGATGCCCATGGCGCCGGTCAGGTCGGCGAGACTGGCTCCTTCATAGCCCCGCTCCCAGAACAACCGAACTGCAACATCGAGCGCCTCATCGACGTCGAACTCCCTGGGGCGACCGACGGCACGTGGGGAATCACCCATATCCTAAATCGTACGCCCCGGTACAGAAAGCGGCTGGCGGGATGCACCTCTCCCGTGTGACCGGCCCGGGCGCCGCGAGCAGCCGGCCCACTCCCCCGTCACAGGACGCACCAGCGACCTCATCGCCCCAGCACAGCGGGAATCCATGGCCGATGCAGCCTCGAGCTCGTTGCTGTCAGCTCAGGATCAGGCGCCGCCCGAGCACGTCCGTGCTGGTGGACACGGTGCCGACGTCTCGGAGGACACGTGGTCGGAAGGTGACCCGGTCGAACGCCTCGACGGACGCCCGGAGCGAGCGCTCGCTCTCGGCAGCGCCATCGACGTAGTCGAAGACCATCCGGGGCGCGCGCCGGCGGCGAGCTCGCGCAGATCGCCGATGTCGGCGGCCTGCGCGAGCCTCGTGGTGGTCGTCGGCAGGGTGGGGACGGGCGGGAGCATCGGGCGCAGCTCGCGCCACCGGGGGCGACGGCGCGGGCCGACTGTGCTGGTCATCAGAGGTCCTCGTGGTCCGGGCGGGGTGGGGACGGCGGTCGAGCGGGGGCAGCCTGCGTTCCTCGGATCATCGGACGTCCTCGGCCGACCCGACGGCAGGCCCTCGCCGACCGTGCCAGCGCGCGACCGGCGTCGCACCACAGCGGCTGCACGTGCTGGGACGACGGGCCGCCCGCCGTCAACTGCCGCTCTCGACCCCCAGGTACGCCTGCACGACGCGCTCGTCGGCGAGCAGCTCACCGGCCGGGCCGGAGTGCACGACCTCCCCGCTCTGCAGCACGTACCCGTGGTCGGCGGCGCGCAGCGCCCGGCGGGCGTTCTGTTCCACGAGCACGACCGTGGTCCCCGAGGCACGGATCTCCTCGATGACACGGAACACCTCGGCGACGATCTTGGGCGCCAGCCCCATCGACGGCTCGTCCATGAGCATCACCTTCGGCCCGGCGATCAGGGCGCGGGCGATGGCCAGCATCTGCTGTTCGCCACCGGACAGGGCACCGGCCGGCAGCGACCGCCGGTCGGCCAGCACCGGGAACCGGTCGTACATGGCGTCGACGGAGCGCGCGCCGTCGGTCCCCGAGTGCCAGCCGCCCATCTGGAGGTTCTCCTCGACGGTGAGCGTGGCGAGGATCTGACGCCCCTCCGGCACCTGCACCAGCCCGCGGCCCACCAGTTTGTGGGCCGGCGTCCGGGTGATGTCCTGGCCCTCGAAGGTGATCCGCCCGCCGGCCGGCCGCAGCATGCCGGAGACGGCGTTGATGACCGAGGACTTGCCCGCCCCGTTCGCCCCGACCAGCGTCACCAGCGAGCCCTGCTGCGCCCGGAACGAGACGTCCCGGACCGCCTCCACCCGCCCGTAGGTCACCCGCAGGGCCTCCACGGTGAGGATGGGGTCGCTCATGTCGCCTCTCTCGGGCCGGTGTCCGGTGTGTCCAGGGTGCCGGCGTCACCGGGCCGCAGGTTCATGACCGCATCCGGTGGCGCATCCTCGGCCGGGGTCGCGTCCGCGCGGGTTCCCTCGGCGAGCAGGCCGCCGTCCACGTCGTCGTCCGCCGAGCCCAGATAGGCCTCGATGACCGCGGGGTCGGCAGCGATCGCCTCCGGCGCACCGCTGGCGATGACCTCGCCGAAGTTGAGGACGACGACCCGGCTGCAGGTCTGCAGGACCATGCCGACGTTGTGCTCGATGAACAGGATGGTCAGCCCGTCCTGCGCCAGGGACCTGATCAGCTGCGACAGCTCCGCCGCCTCGACGTGGTTCATCCCGGCGGCGGGCTCGTCCAGGATCAGCAGGGACGGGTCGGAGGCCAGCGCGCGGGCGATCTCGAGCCTGCGCTGGTCGCCGTAGGACAGGGCTTCGGCGCGGGTGGCGGCGAGCGAGGTCAGCCCGACCCGCGCCAGGCAGCGGGCCGCCTGCCGCAGCGCCGCCCGCTCGTCCCGGCGCGCCGACGGCAGCCAGAGCAGTCGCCGCAGGAAGGTCGGCCGGCTGACGAGGTGGGCACCGACCAGCACGTTCTCCAGCGCCGACAGCCGGTTGAACAGCTTCGAGTGCTGGAACGTGCGGCTCACCCCCGCCGCCGCGATGCGGTGCACCGGCGTGCTGCCGATCGCCGTCCCGAGCACCGTCGCGCTGCCCGTGCTGGGCGGGACCAGGCCGCTGATCATGTTGACCAGCGTGGTCTTGCCGGCCCCGTTGGGGCCGATCAGGCCGACCACCTCGCCGGCCCGGATCTCCAGGTCCACGCCACGGACGGCGTGCACCCCGCCGTACTCCTTGCCCAGCCCGGCGAGGGTGACCACCGGTTCGCCGGCCGCCGGGTGACGACGACCGGCCAGGCCGGCGGCGTCGTCGTCGTCGGCAGCCCCGGACGGCATGCGCGTCCGGCGCGGGATGAGGCTCGCCAGACCACCGGGCAGGAACAGGATGACGACCAGCAGCAGCAGGCCGGCGAGGAACGGCCGGATCCAGCCGGCCTCCACCCCGACCGCCCGCTGGACCTCCGGGACGATCGTCTGGAACCCGCTGCCCAGCAGCGGCCCCAGGAACATCGTGGAACCACCGACCACCGCGGTGACCAGACCTTCGACGGCCGCGATGAAGTCGAAGTCGTTGGGGGCGATGAGCCGGACGTAGTAGGCGTAGAGGACGCCGTACAGCCCGGCGACCGCCCCTGCCGTGACGAAGGCGGCGAGCCGGTGGCGGCCCACGTCGATGCCCATGGAGCGGGCGGCCAGCTCGTCCTCGCGGATGGCCTCCAGGGCGCGGCCGTACCGGGAACGGCCCATCCGCCAGAACCAGTAGGCCACCAGCGCGAGCGCGGTCCACGCCATGCCGACGGTGAGGACCCGGGGCACCCCGAGGCCCTGGGCGCCACCGGTCCACTCCTGGTTGAGCAGCACCACCCGCACCGCCTCGGCGAACCCGAGGGTGGCGATGGCCAGGAAGACCCCGCGCAGGTGCATGGTCGGCAGACCGAGGACGACGGCGGCGAGCGCGCCGACCGACATGCCGATCACCACGGCGATCAGCAGCGCAGGGATCTCGCCGACGTCGGCCCCGCTGGGTGCCAGGTAGGCCCCGGAGAACGCCGCCAGCGAGGCGAAGCCGGCCTGGCCGAGGCTGAGCTGCCCGGCGATCAGGACGGCGTAGAAGGAGTAGGCGAAGATCGCGCCCAGCGCGATGAAGGTCAGGGTGGTGGCGTACTGGTCCAGCATCAGACCTCCCGGACCTTCCGCGCGCCGAGCAGCCCCTGCGGGCGCAGCAGCAGGATCACGAACAGCAGGCCGAAGGCGATGACGTCCCTCCAGGACGAGCCGATGTACTGGACGGCGAACACCTCGGCCAGGCCCAGCAGCAGCCCGCCGATGAGCGCGCCGGGCAGCGAGCCCATGCCGCCGACGATGATCACGGCCAGGCCCTTGAGCTCGATCGCCGAACCCATGCCCAGCTGGGCGGTGTTCACGTTGATGGCGAACAGCACGCCGGCGACCGCGCCGAGCGCCGAGGAGATCGCGAAGGTGACCGCGGTGACCCGGTCGACGTCCACGCCGAGCACCCGCGCCGCCGTCGGGTTCTCTGCGACCGCGCGCATCCCGCGGCCCAGCCGCGTCCGGGTGACCATGTACGTGAGGCCCACCATGAGGGCGAGGGAGATCGCGAGGATCACCACCTGCACGAGGGTCACCTGGGCCCCCGCGAACTCGAACCGGGTGTCGGGGAAGGAGCCCGGCGGGAAGCGGCGGGTGTCCGGACCGTAGCGCCACTGCAGCAGCGCGACCAGCATGCCGGCGAGCGCGATGGAGGAGATCAGCCCGGCGAAGTGGGCGTCGGCCCGGCCCTTGAGCGGCCGGAACGCCACACGCTCGATGACCAGGCCCAACAGGGCGCCGAAGACGAACACGATCGGCAGGGCGGCCCAGAGGGACAGCCCACCCCGCTCGACCAGCTCGATGCCGACGAAGGCGGAAGCGGCGAAGACCGCGGGGTGCGCCAGGTTCAGCCGGTCGAGGATGCCGAAGACCAGCGTGAAGCCGATGGCGAACAACGCGTAGATCGAGCCGATGAAGATGCCGTTGAGGAGCTGCTGCACAGCGTTGCCTGTTCTCGTCGTGGGTGCCCGGGCACGGTAGCCGACACGCGCGCCCGGGGCCCCGGTCCGAGGACCGGGGCCCCGGCGGGGTCGCAACGCGGCGCCGCCGGTCAGCCGACCGGCGCCGCGTGCCGGGTCAGTCGAGAACGGCGAACTCGCCGTTCTGGACGACCTGCACGACGGCCGGGTGGTCGGCGTCCCGGTTCTCGTCGATGGAGAACTCACCGAGGACGGTGGGCAGGTTCTCGATCTGCCCCAGCGCCTCCTGGATGTCGTCCCGCTCCGCGGAGCAGTTGGCGCGCACGGCCTGGTCGACCAGCTTGAGCCCGGTGTAGGCCTGGGCGGCGAACTGGTCGGGCTGCGCGCCGTACTCGGCCTCGTAGGCCTCGAGGAACGCCTGGTTCTCGGGATTGTCGGACGACGAGTTCCAGGCGGCGCCGACGATGACGCCCTCGGCCGCCTCGCCGGCATCGGCCATCAGCTGCGGGTTGTTGAACCCGTTGCCGCCGATGATCGGCACATCGATCCCGAGCTCACGGGCCTGGGTCACCAGCGGCACCGCGGCCTCGATCAGCCCCGAGACGACCAGCGCATCCGGGTCGCTCTCCTGGGCCTGGGTCAGCAGGGCGCGGAAATCGGTGTCCGACTTGGAGAAGGTGATCGTCTCGCTGACGTTCACGCCCTCGTCCTCGAGCGCGGCGGTGAACGCCTCGTACCCGGACTCGGTGAACGCGTCGTCGTTGCTGTACATGACGACGACGTCCTCCAGCCCGAACTGTTCGGTCGCCTGGGCGATCGTCTGAGGTATCACCGCTTGCTCGGTGAGGGAGTCGCGGAAGATGTAGTCACCGATCTCGGTGACGCCCGCGGCGGTGTTGGAGATGCCCAACACCGGGACGCCGGCGTCCTGGGCGATCGGGTCGGCCTGGACGGCGGCGTTGGACAGCGTCGGCCCGATGATGAGACTCGCGTCGTCGGAGACGAACTGGTCGAACAGGGTGATGGCCTGCCGGGGGTCGGTCTGGTCGTCCTCGATCGTGAGGTCGTAGGTGACGCCGTCCTGCTCGGCGAGCTCCGCGGCGGCCAGCTCGAGGCCGCGCTGCTGGGACTCGCCGTAGCTGGCCGCTGCGCCGGTGAGGCTGAGCACCGCGCCGATGGGCACCTCGCCCTCGATGGTGCACGATTCGCCGCTGCCCTCGCCGGTCAGCCCCCCGGAGGCGGCGGAGTCCCCACCGCCGTCGCCGGAGGAGCAGGAGGCGAGGACGACGACCGCGGCGCCGGCCGCGGCAACGGTGTGGAGCTTGGTGCGCATGTCTCTCCCTTGTCGAGCACGACGACCACGTCGGCCCCGACGAGGCGACCGCACGTCCCCCGGGGCGGCCGGGCGTGCCCGGACGTCGTGGGCCGACCGAGGCGGTCGGCCGGTTACGCGAGTCACAGTAGGCACTCGCTGCCCGCCCCTCGGCAGTGGCGGGCGAAGCGTGTGCAGAACGTGACCGAGCAGGACCGTGAGACGTGGGCGCATCGCCGACCACTGGTCCGCCCGCAGAGGTCAGTACCGCGTCGCCTGGTCCATCCACGACGACGACGTGCTCGTACGGGTCTTGCGCATCTCGCACCGGCTGACGGTCCCGCCTGGCGAGCACCGGATGTCAACCGACGTCGTCAAGGCGTGTGCGGAAGCACCGTGTCGCCCCGCGGAGACCGAGTTGAACCTCCACGGTCTCAGGCCGGTGGGGGTTCCTCCGTTCCTGCCATCGGCGCGTTCACCCGATGCCTGGAGGACCACGTCGGCCGACTGGCCGACCTTGCTCTTCCGCCGCCCGCTCGTCGCCGCCTCCTGCGCAACGGCAGGTGGACCGGGGGCAGGCGTCGCCAGCCGGCCCAGCACCTCAACGGGTGTCGGGCGTCGGCCCATGGGACGGTGCGACGAAGGCGCAACTGCCGACGTGATCCTGTCGCTCCTGGCAGACGCGGCCGGTGTGCAGGTCCGTCATGCCGCAGTGGCCGGCAGCCGCGGCCGACTCGTCGATGCTCGCGTTGTGCAGGTCCAGGCGCTCGGCGTCGGACGGTCGCGGTGCTGAGCTGGTCATGAGGTCCTCGAATCAAGTCAGGAAGAGGCGGTCGGGACCGACGAAGGCGCGACTCGGGTTCGAGCGGAGCACCGGACTCCCACGAGTCTCCCCCCTGGCGGGGCCCGGCGACAGGGCCTTCGGTCCCTGTCCGCGACCGGGAACTCTCCTGGCGGGGCTGCGGCGGCTGCCCCCGGGCGGCTCCGGACCGATCGGGATGAGGTGTCGGACCGCAGGCGCGTGACACCGTCCGAGACCGCCACGGCCGCGGGCAGCACCACCCCGCCCAGCGCGCGCGGCGGCTCGTGTGCTCCTGGCGGGCCGGGGGGGGTGGTCCCCGGGTCGGCTGGAACATCGGAGGCGTCGAGCGGTTGAGACGAGATGAACGCTCAACTCCAATCCGGCAGGAGGGTCCACCCATGACCACGGAGGCGATCCGCACGCTGGGCATCCTCGGCGCCGGCAAGGTGGGCACCGTGCTGGCCCGGCTTGCGGTCGGGGCCGGGTACGACGTCCTTCTCGCCGGCTCGGGCGCTCCGGCGAAGATCGCCTTGACTGTCGAGGTACTCGTGCCGGGAGCAACCGCCACCACGGCGGCTGGAGCCGCGCTCGAGGCCGATGTCGTCGTCCTGGCCCTGCCGCTGGGCAAGCACCGCTCACTGCCGGTCGATGCCCTGGACGGGAAGCTGGTCATCGACGCGATGAACTACTGGTGGGAGGTCGACGGGATCCGCGACGAACTCACCGATCCGCGCACCTCCACCAGCGAGGTCGTGCAGGCGTTCCTGCCGAGGGCCCGGGTGGTGAAGGCGTTCAACCACATGGGTTACCACGATCTCGAGGGCGGAGCCCTCCCCGCCGGCGCTCCCGGCCGGAAGGCGATCGCCATTGCCGGGGACGAGGCGACCGACCTCGATGTGGTCGGCGGGATCGTCTCCGACCTGGGCTTCGACCCGGTCGTCGCCGGCCCTCTCGCGCACGGCGTGCGCCTCGAACCGGGTACCGAGCCCTTCGGTGCCGACGTCGACGCCGAGGAGCTGCGCGCGATGATCGACCGCTTCGCCACCTCCAACCGCGGCCGGGAGGTCATCGCCGCCCGACGGTGACGGCCTTCGTCGAGCAGGGCGGAGAGCCCGACGGCGGGTCCCGGTGCCGGTCTGCCCCTGCGCGCAGAGATGTCGACAGGCTGCCGGAACGCCACCGACGGCACGTCAGTGGACTCGTCGTCAAACGCACCCGACGACGAGTTCATCGACGAGGCCCTCATCGAGGCGCGACCAGGAGCAGGGCGTCACTCGAGTGAGGCGGATCGGCAGTCCGCGAGGACACGCATCTGGGAGTAGAGGTCCGTCGACACGGTGCCGAGGTCCGTCGGTCCCGTGATGGTCTGGAGGCTGGAGAAGGCCACCTCCGTGGTGCCAGCGAGGGGATCGGGACAGCCGGCTACCTCCGCCGCGCGGTGCCGACGACGTGCGGCGCCATGGGCAGCGGGATCCGCGTGTCCGGCATGCGACGACGCTCCAGGCGCTCCACGGCGAAGCCGGCGGCGGTGATCGCCGCAACGGTGTCGCGTCCGACGTGGCATCCGCCGCTCAGCAACGGCCAGACGGTGCGGTCGAGGGCGTCCTGCACGATCGTCAGCGGCGGCCGCTCGGCCCGGACGTGCTCCCAGAAGACCACGCGCCCGCCGGGGCGCAACACGCGGTGCAGCTCGCGCAGCGCGCCCAGCTGGTCGGCCACGCTGCACAGGACCAGCGTGACGACGGCCGTGTCGAACTCGCGGTCGCCGGCGGGCAAGGCCTCCGCGACGCCGTCCACCACGCTCACCGGCACGGGTGCCCGTTCGGCGGCCTGCTCGGCGAGTCGGCGCAGGTGCGGCTCCGGCTCGACGGCGACCACCTGACTGACTGCGCGCGGGTAGTGCGCGAAGTTGGTGCCCGATCCCGCCCCGACCTCGAGCACCCGGCCGGCAATGTCGGCGAGCAGTCTCCCCCGGACCTCGGCCAGTCCGAACCGCTCCCCCGCCGCGGCCAGCCGGCCGAAGGCACGGGCGAAGACGGGGTGGTGGACAGGCGCGGGAGGGGCCGGCACAGCCCCAGGATCGGTCACACGCCTGTGGACGTCAGGCCGTCGCCGCCGGGTTCAGCGGAAGACGACCGTGCTGTGACCGTTGAGCAGCACCCGCCGCTCGCTGTGCCAGCGCACGGCCCGGGAGAGCGCGAGCGCCTCGGCGTCCTGGCCCACGGTGGCCAGTGCGCGGGGGTCGTGGGTGTGGTCGATCCGGATGACCTCCTGCTCGATGATGGGGCCCTCGTCCAGCTCGGGGGTCACGTAGTGGGCGGTCGCCCCCACCAGCTTGACGCCGCGGTCGAACGCCTGGTGGTAGGGCTTGGCGCCCTTGAAGCCCGGCAGGAACGAGTGGTGGATGTTGATCGCCCGTCCGTACAGCGCCGCGCACGTCTCGTCGGAGAGGACCTGCATGTACCGGGCCAGCACCACCAGGTCGACGCGGTGCTCGTCGACCAGTTCGAGCAGGCGGGCCTCGGACTCGCCCTTGGTGGCCGGGGTCACGGGCACGTGCACGAAGGGCAGGCCGGCGGCCTCCGCCATCGGCCGCAGGTCCTCGTGGTTGGAGACCACCGCGACCAGCTCTCCGCCCAGGTTGCCCGCCCGCCACCGGAAGACCAGGTCGTTCAGGCAGTGCCCGAGCTTGGAGACCATCACCAGGATCCGCTCCGGCTGATCGCCGGCGACCCGGTACGACATCCCGAACTCGTCGGCCACCGCGCCGAATGCCTGGGACAGGTCTTCGGCGTCGGTGCCCTCGGCACCGACGAACGCCGTACGCAGGAACAGCTGCCCGCGGAGTGGGTCGTCGAACTGCTGGTGCTCGACGATGTCGCAGCCGTGCTCGAACAGGAACGAGCTGACGGCGTGCACGATGCCCGGGCGCTCGGCGCAACTGAGCGTGAGGGTGAAGGGGTGGGACACGGGTGCCTCCTCAGCACTCGACGATGTTGAGCGCCAGCCCGCCACGGGCGGTCTCCTTGTATTTGTCCTTCATGTCCGCGCCGGTCTCGCGCATGGTCTTGATCGCCTTGTCCAGCGAGACGTGGTGCCGGCCGTCGCCCCGGACGGCCATGCGGGCCGCGGTGATGGCCTTGATCGAGCCGACGGCGTTGCGCTCGATGCACGGGATCTGCACGAGCCCGCCGACGGGGTCGCAGGTGAGGCCGAGGTTGTGCTCGATGCCGATCTCCGCGGCGTTCTCCACCTGTTCCGGCGTCCCCCCGATGAGCTCGGCGAGGCCCGCGGCGGCCATGGAGCAGGCGGAGCCGACCTCCCCCTGACAACCCACCTCCGCACCCGAGATGGACGCGTTCTCCTTGAACAGCAGCCCGATCGCCGCGGCGGTGAGCAGGAAGCGCACCACCCCGTCCTCGGAGTAGGAGTCGACGAAGTCGCGGTAGTAGTGCAGGACGGCGGGCACGATGCCGGCGGCGCCGTTGGTGGGAGCGGTGACCACCTGTCCGCCGGCCGCGTTCTCCTCGTTGACCGAGAGGGCGTAGAGGGTCACCCACTCCATCGCCCGGAGCGGGTCGGACTCGTCCGGGTGCTCCTCCAGCTGGGTGCGGAGTGCGGCGGCGCGCCGGCGGACCTTGAGCCCCCCGGGCAGGACGCCGGAGGCCCGGGTACCGCGGTCCACGCACTCCTGCATCACCGACCAGATGTGCAGCAGCCCGGCGCGGACCTCCGCCTCGGTGCGCCAGGCCAGCTCGTTGGCCAGCATCACGTCGCTGATCCGCAGGCCCGCCTCCCGCGTCCGGGCCAGCAGCTCGTCACCGGTGTGGAACGGGTACCGCACCGGTGTCGGGTCCTCGACGATGGCCGGGTTGCCCGCGTCGTCCTCGTCCAGGACGAACCCGCCGCCGACCGAGTAGTACTCCCGTCGGCTGATCTCCTCGCCGTGTGCGTCCAGCGCCCGGAAGAGCATGCCGTTGCTGTGGAAGTCCAGGCGCTTGCGCCGGTGGAGCACGACGTCGTCGTCGATGGAGAAGGAGATGAGGTGCTCGCCCGCCAGCCGGAGCGTGCCCTCGGTGCGCACGGCATCGACCCGGGGTTGGGCCGCCACCGGGTCGACGAGGTCGGGTTGCTCGCCCTCGAGACCCAGGACGACCGCCTTGACGCTGCCGTGCCCGTGCCCGGTGGCCCCGAGCGACCCGAAGAGCTCGCAGCGCACACCGGCGACACGTGGGAGCAGTGCCTCGTCGTGCAGCCGGGACGCGAAGGAGCAGGCCGCACGCATGGGCCCGACGGTGTGCGAGCTGGAGGGGCCGATCCCCACCTTGAACAGGTCGAAGGCGCTGATGGTCATGCGGGCTCCTCGCAGCACCGGCGGCCGGAGCGGGACGTCGCGATCAACCGGCTGATATACCAGTTGTAGGATCAGCGTATGTCTTTCACCACATGGAGGCAAGCCTCGGTGATCGTCACCCCCTACGATCGGGGCGTGACCGCCGTACCGCTGGACCTGGACCCATCCGCCGTCACGTCCCTGGCGGACAAGGCCTACGTGGCGATCAGGGACCGGCTGATCATGCTGTCCATCAGCCCCGGCGATCCCATCGACGACGACGGACTCGCCCAGGATCTCGGCGTGGGCCGGACCCCGGTCCGCGAGGCGCTGAAGCGGCTGGAGGTCGACCGCCTGGTCGTGTCGTACCCACGACGCGGCACGTTCGCGACCGGCATGGACATCTCCGACCTCGCCCACATCTCCGACATCCGCGCTCAGCTGGAACCGCTGGCTGCCCGCCGCGCCGCGGACCGGGCCTCCCGCACCGGGCCGGGTGAGCTCGACCAGCTGGCCAAGAGCATCGAGCACCTCGACGTGGCCCAACTCGACCGGACGGAGCTGATGCGCTGGGACCTGGCCGTGCACCGGGCCATCTACCGGGCCGCCGGCAACCCGCACCTCGAGGACGTGCTCATCCGCTACGACAACCTGGCGACGCGCATCTTCTGCCTGTTCCTGGACCGCCTGCCGAGGGTCGACGAGCACGTCGGCGAACACGTCGACCTGCTCCGGGCGATCGCGGCCGGTGAAGCCGACCGGGCCGACGACCTCGCCCGGGAGCACGTGCTCGGCTTCGAGCGGGCCATCCGCGCGGTGATCTGACCGACGGGGACCGCTGCCCGGTCACACCGTCTCGACAGCCGCCAGGACGGTGAGGACGTCTCGCGTGGCCGCCACGTCGTGCACGCGCAGCACCGCAGCACCCCGCTGGGCGGCGAGGACGGCCGCGGCCAGGGAGGCGGGCAGCCGCTCCCCCACGGCCCGACCGGTGAGCTGCCCGAGCATGGACTTGCGGGACAGCCCGACCATGATCGGCACCCCCAGGCTGCTGAGCCTGCCGAGGGACGCCAGGAGCGCGAGGTTGTGCGACACGTCCTTCCCGAACCCGAAGCCCGGATCGACCACCAGGTGCTCCGGGCGGACGCCGGCCTCGAGGCAGGCCCGCAGTCGCTCGGCGAGGAAGGCACGCACCTCGGGCACGACTGCCTCGTAGCGGGGCTCGCGCTGCATGGTGTCCGGCGAGCCCTGCATGTGCATCAGGCACACCGGCACCCCCGACTCCGCGGCGGCCTGCAGAGCGCCCGGTGACCGTAGTGCCCGTACGTCGTTGATCATGCTCGCGCCGGCGGCGACGGCCTCCCGCATCACCTCGGGCCGCGAGGTGTCCACCGACAGCGGGACCGGGACCCGCCGCACCAGTGCCTCGACCACCGGGACGACGCGGTCCAGCTCCTCGGCGAGGGTCGGCGGGCGGGAACCGGGCCGCGTGGACTCCCCGCCGACGTCGATGAGGTCCGCCCCCTCGTCGGCGAGCGTGCACCCGTGCTCCACGGCTGCGGCGACGGTGGGACACCGCCCCACGTCGGAGAAGGAGTCGGGAGTGACGTTGAGGATGCCGCAGACCAACGGCCGCCTCGCCGCGAGAGCCCGACCGAGGAGGTGCGGCGAGCCGGAACCGCCCGCGGGCAGACCGGGCACAGCGTGCGCCAGGGCCATGACGTCGTCCGATCTGGTCTGTCCCGGGCATGCCGTCCGGTGGCATGCCCGGGAGTGGGTCCCGGCTCAGCCGCGGATCCGGGTCATCTCCGGGTCCACCAGCGGTTCGGCGGCGACCGTCGCCTGGATGCGAGCGCCGAAGTACTCGATCTCGACGGCCGTGCCCACGGTCGCCGAGGCCGGGAGCCAGGCGTAGGCGATCGGCCGGCCGACGGTGTGCCCGAAGGCCGCGCTGGTCACGTAGCCGGCCGGGCGGCCGTCGACGAACACCGGCTCGTGGCCGAGGACGACGCTGCGTCCGTCGTCGATGGTCAGGCAGGACAGCCGGCGGCTCACCGTGTCCGCGCTGAGCCCCTCGACGGCCTGGCGGCCCACGAAGTCGGTCTTCTTCTGCATGCGCACGGCGAAGCCGAGACCGGCCTCGTACGGGTCGTGCTCCGTGGTCATGTCGTGGCCCCAGGCGCGGTAGCCCTTCTCCAGCCGGAGGCTGCTGAACGCGGCCCGTCCGGCGGCGACCACGCCCAGGTCCTGGCCGGCCCGCCACAGCACGTCCCACAACCGCTGACCGTTCTCGGCGCTGGCGTAGATCTCCCAGCCGAGCTCGCCGACGTAGGACAGCCGCATCGCGGTGACCGGCACTCCCCCGATCCGGGCCGGCTTGGCCCGGAAGTACTTCAGCCCGTCGTTGGTGAAGTCGTCGGCGCTGACCCGCTGGACCAGGTCGCGGGCCCGCGGCCCCCACAGGCCGATGCAGCAGGTGCCGCCGGTGATGTCCCGGATCTGGACCGTGCCGTCGTCGGGTGCCTCGCGGAGCAGGTGGTCGTGGTCGAGGGGGCCGTTGGCCCCGATCTGGAACCGCTGCTCCCCCAGCCGGGCGACGGTGAGGTCGCTCCGGACGCCGCCGGCCTCGTCCAGGGCGAGGGTGTAGGTGACCGCGCCGACCGACTTGTCCATCTCGCCCGTCGTCAGCCGCTGCAGCAGGCCGAGGGCGCCGGGACCGCTGACCTCGAGCCGCTTGAGCGGCGTCATGTCGTACATCGCCACGGCCGTGCGCGTGCGCCAGGCCTCGGCCGCCGCGATGGGCGAGTGGAACTGCGCGCTCCACGGGTCACGCGTCGGCGGGGTCCACTCCGGCGGCAGCTCCGCCACCAGCGCCGCATTGGCCTCGTACCAGTGCGGCCGTTCCCAGCCGGCCCCCTCGAGGAAGACGGCGCCGAGCTCGCGCTGCCGGGCGTGGAAGGGACTGACCCGCAGGTCGCGCGGGGACAGCCGTGGCTGCAGCGGGTGCAGCACGTCGTAGATCTCCACGAAGTTCTGCTGCGACGTCTCGCTCACGTACTCCGGCGCGAGCTGGACCTCCTCGAAACGGTGGACGTCGCACCCGTGCAGGTCGACCTCCGACCGCCCGTCGACGAGCAGCTGGGCCACCGCCCTGGCCACCCCCGCCGAGTGGGTGACCCAGACCGCCTCCGCGATCCAGAAGCCCCGGACGTCACGGGACTCGCCGACCAGCGGGCCGCCGTCCGGGGTGAAGGAGAAGACGCCGTTGAAACCGGAGTCGATCTTCGACGAGCGGAGGGTGGGCAGGAGGAGCTGGCTCTCCTCCCAGACCGGGGCGAAGTCCTCCTCGGTGAAGGGAAGCATCGAGGGCATCGACGACTCGCGCACACCGTCCCCCTGCGGCAGCTCGTCCAGGTCGACCGGCATCGGCCGGTGGGCGTAGGAGCCGATGCCGAGGCAGTCGCCGCGCTCGCGGAAGTAGAGGTCCTGGTCCTGGTGGCGCAGGATCGGCAGGCTCGCCTCGCTGAGCTCGTCGTTGCGGCCGACCAGGTCCGGCACCTGCCCCGTCCAGGCGAACTGGTGGGCGAGCGGCAGCAGCGGCACGTCCATCCCCACCATGGCACCGAGCTCCACGCCCCAGAAGCCGGCGCAGGACACCACGATGTCGGCCGGGATGACGCCGTCCGGGGTCCGGACGCCGGTCACCCGGCCGCCGGACTGCTCGACACCGGTCACGCGGGTCGAGCCCTGGAAGCGGGCTCCCCGGGCCTCGGCGCGACGGGCCAGTGCGACGACCGCCCGGGACGCCTTCGCCAGGCCGTCGCTGGGGATGTGCAGGCCGCCGAGGATCCGGTCGCGGTCGACCAGCGGGTGCAGCCGCACGCACTCGTCCACGTCGACCACCTGCGCCTCGACGCCCCAGGAGGTGGCCCAGCCCTGCTTGCGGTGCAGGTCGGCCAACCGCTCCGGCGTGGTCGCCACCTCGAGCCCGCCGACCTGGTTGAAGCACCAGGCGCCGTCGACGTCGATGCCCGAGAACTTCTCCACGGTGTAGCTGGCCAGCGCCGTCATCGTCTTCGACGCGTTGGTCTGGAAGACCAGCCCGGGCGCGTGCGAGGTGGAGCCCCCGGTCAGCGGGAGGGGTCCTTGATCGACCACGGTGACGCGGTCCCAGCCACGGGCGGTCAGCTCGTCGGCCAGGTTGGCGCCGACGATCCCCGCTCCGATGATGACCACACGTGGGGTGGTGGACATTGCTCTCGCTCCTGACGTGCCGGTGGATCCGGGGCCGGACGACGGGGGTCGTTCAGCTGTCGTGGGTGGGGGTGAACTCGAGGGCCGCGTCCAGCAGCCAGTCGGCGAGGTAGCCGGCGAAGGACGAGCGGACCAGGACGACGAAGTCGTCACCGGCGCCGGAGAGGGCCAGCAGCACGACGCCGGCCTGACCCAGCAACGTCTGCGCGCTGCTCCCCCGGCCGAAGACCCGCGGGTGCAGGTCGATCGAGCAGCCCTTGGCGAGCACGTCGCGCAACCGCGCGCCGGTCAGCCGGAGGCCGATCCGCTGGGCGGAGACGTCGGTCGCCGACCCGCCCAGCGGGAGGACGGCGGCACGGATCCGGCCCTCGAGCTCCTCCGGGGTCTCCGTGGTGCTGCTCAGCAGCCACTCGTCCGGACCGAGCCAGACCGCCCGCCCCGTGCCGTGCTGCGCCCAGGTGTTGGGCATCGTCGGCAGGTCGGCGCCCAGCGCCTCCGACGCCGCGGCGCCGACCGCGCCGAGCCGGACGACGGCCATCGCCACGAACGGTTCGACGGTGATCCCGACGGTGTCGGGCAGCCGCTCCAGGGCGGTGCTCCACGCCTCGAGCGGGTGGGTGCCCAGCAGCTCAGCCATCGCGACGGGCTCCTTCGGGGTCGACCAGCACCGAGCCGGTGACCTCGGCCGGGACGAGGGTGCCGTTGACGGGGACGTGGACGGTGTCGCCGATGCGCGACCGGCCGCCCTTGACCAGGGCGAGCGCGAAGGGACGCGCCAGCTCGGCGCTGCGGTAGCTGGAGGTGACGTGGCCGAGCATGGGCACCGGCGGCGGTGGCAGCTGGCCGTCGGGGTGGAGTTCCACGATCTGCGAGCCCTCCGGCAGCACCGTCCGCCGGTCGACGGGCAGGAGCCCGACCAGCTGCTTGCGCAGCGGGTCCTGGTTGGCCTGGCGGGCGAAGGAGCGCTTGCCGACGAAGTCGGGCTTCTTCTTCGACACCGCCCAGGCCATGCCCAGGTCGTGCGGGGTGACGGTGCCGTCGGTGTCCTGCCCGATGATCGGGTACCCCTTCTCCGCCCGCAGGACGTGCATGGTCTCGGTGCCGTACGGCGTGATCCCGTACGGGCGGCCGGCCTCGAGCAGCCGTTCCCACACCGCGACCCCGTACCAGGGGTTGACGTAGACCTCGAAGGCGAGCTCGCCGGAGAAGCTGATCCGGGCCAGCCGGACCGGCACCCCGTCGAGGGCGGTGTCCCGCCAGGTCATGAACGGGAACGCCTCGTTGGCGACGTCCACCTGCGGGAAGAGGGCGCCGATGACGTCGCGGGAGCGGGGGCCGACGACGGGGAACGTGTTCCACTGCTCGGTGACCGAGGTGCAGTGCACCCGCAGGTCCGGCCACTCCGTCTGGGCCCACTCCTCCATCCAGTCGAGGACCTTCGCCGCACCGCCGGTGGTGGTGAGCAGCAGGAAGCGGTCCTCCGCCAGGCGCAGCACGGTGCCGTCGTCGATCACCATGCCGTCGACGCCGCACATGACGCCGTAGCGGACGGAGCCGACCTTCAGGCTGCTCATCATGTTCGTGTACAGCCGGTCGAGCAGGACGGCGGCGTCGGGACCCTGCACGTCGATCTTGCCCAGCGTCGAGCCGTCGAGGATGCCGACGCCGGTGCGGGCGGCGGCGCACTCGCGGAGGACCGCCGTCTCCATGTCCTCGCCGGGGCGCGGGTAGTGGCGGGGACGCTTCCACTGACCGACGTCCTCGAAGACCGCGCCGGCCGCCACGTGCCAGTCGTGCAGCGACGTGACCCGCTCGGGGTCGAAGAGCCGACCGCGGTCGCGGCCGGCGAGGGCAGCGAAGGCCACCGGGGTGTAGGGCGGCCGGAACGTGGTGGTCCCGGTGGCCTGCACCGGGACCCCGAGCAGCTCGGCGGTGATCCCCGAGGCCAGGACGCCGGAGGTCTTGCCCTGGTCGTGCGCGGTCCCGATCGTCGTGTAGCGCTTGATGTGCTCGATGGAGCGCAGTCCGGCCCCGACCGCGCGGGCGATGTCGGCCACCGTCGCGTCGCGCTGCAGGTCGACGAACGAGGTGTTCCCGTCGGCGCCGGAGGTGTCCGGCACCCGCCACAGCACCAGGGGCGCCGCCGGGACGACCGGCTCTGGCGCCGTGGGCAGCCGGTCCTCCCCCGGCGGCGCGACCGCCAGCGCGGTCAGGGCCGCGCGGGCCACGCGCTGCCCGTCGGCCAGGCACCCGGCCAGGTCGAGCACACCGGCCGCCGCGCCGGTGACCGACAGGCGGTCGAGCTCCTCCGCGGGGAGGAACGCCCCGAGGGCCTCGTCGTAGCGGAGCCGGCCGCGGGCCTGGCTGAACAGGTGCACCGCCGGGTTCCAGCCACCGCTGACCAGCAGCAGGTCGCAGGCGATCGCGCTGCCGGCGCCGACCTGCCCGTCCACGAACGGGGCGACGAGGGCGTGCGTGACCCGCTCGACGCCCTGCGTCGCCGTCACGACGGCCCCGGACAGGACCCGGATCCCGGCACGCTCGCACTCCTCCCGGCGCGGCGAGCCCGCCGGCCGGGCGTCGACCACTGCCTCGACGGCCACGCCCGCGCGGTGCAGGTCCAGGGCGGCGTCGTAGGCGCTGTCGTTCGTGGTGAACACGACGGCCTGGCGGCCGGGCAGCACGCCGTAGCGGTGCAGGAACGTGCGCGCGGCGCCGGCGAGCATCGTGCCCGGGCGGTCGTTGTCCGCGAACACGACCGGTCGCTCGTGGGCTCCGGTCGCGACGACGACGGAGCGGGCCCGGAGCCGCCACACCCGCTGGCGGGAGACGTGCCTGGGCGCCGCCGTCCCGAGGTGGTCGGTGCGCCGCTCCAGGGCCAGGACGAAGCCGTCGTCGTAGCTGCCGAAGGCGGTGGTGCGCTGCAGGTGCAGGACCTCCGGGTGGCCGGCGAGCTCGGCGACCGCCGCGGCGACCCACTCCAGCGCCGGGGCGTCGTCGAGGCGGTCGGTGCCACCCAGCAGCGACCCGCCCGCCTCGGACTGCTCGTCGACCAGGGCGACGCGGGCACCGGAACGGGCGGCGGTGAGCGCGGCGGTCAGCCCCGCCGGCCCGGCACCCACCACGAGCACGTCGACGTGATGGTGGACGGCGTCGTACCGGGCGGAGTCGGAGATCTCGGCGAGGCGGCCCTGCCCCGGCAGGCCGTGGGCGACCAGCCCGTCGTGGAGTTCCACCGTGGTGGCCAGCAGCATGGGCTCGGGGAACGGCTCCTCGATCTGCACCAGGCCACCGGGGTCCTCGGCCCAGGCCGCGGCGATGCCGCGGGGGCGGCCCAGCTTGACGCTCGTGGCGACCTGGTGCCGGCCGGAGGCGAGCAGGGCCGAGGCGAGCGTGTCACCGGGATGGCCGGTGTGGGTCTGCCCGTCGAAGGTGAACTCGAGGGTCGTGCCGCGGTCGATGCGACCACCCTCGGCGGTGCGGAAGGGGCTGGTCATGAGGCTGTGCTCCTGCGTGCCCTCGCGGGCTCGGTCGCGTGCGGCTCGGGGTCGTCGAGGCGCTGGACGCGCTCGAAGCGGTAGGTGGTGGTGTCGCGCACCGCGTTGAACCAGCGACGGCAGCCGGCGCTGTGGCACCAGCGCTCGGCGAAGCGGCCCTTGGTGTTGTCGCGGAAGAAGACGTAGTGCGCCCACTCCTCGTCGGAGACCTCGGCGGGGGCGTCCGGGTACGGGACGTGGGCCTGGCCGCCGTAGTGGAACTCGACCTCCTCGCGGGGGCCGCACCACGGGCATTCGATGAGCTGCACGGGGACTCCCTGGGTCAGTGGGCCACGGCGGCGGCGCCGTGCTCGTCGACCAGTGCGCCGGTGACGAAGCGGTCGAGGGTGAACGGCGCCACGTTCGCGTGCGGCTCGCCGTGGGCGATGGTGTGCGCCAGGGCCCAGCCGACGCCGGGGGTGGCCTTGAACCCGCCGGTGCCCCAGCCACAGTTCAGGTAGACGTTGTCGTAGGGGGTCCGGCCCACGATCGGCGAGGCGTCCGGGCTGGTGTCGACGATCCCGGCCCAGGTGCGCAGCAGGTGGGCGCGGGCGAACACCGGGAAGAGCTCGACCGCGGCGGCCATCTGACGCTCGATGACGTGGAAGGCCCCGCGCTGCCCGTAGCCGTTGTAGGAGTCGACGCCGGCGCCCATGACCAGCTCGCCCTTGTGCGCCTGGGAGACGTACACGTGCACGGCGTTGGACATGACCACCGTGGGGTGCACGGGCTCGAGCAGTTCGGAGACCAGCGCCTGCAGCGGGTGGCTCTGCACCGGCACCCTGATGCCCAGCATGTCGGTGAGCACCGAGGTGTGGCCGGCCGCGCAGAGGGCGACCGTGCCGGCGGCGATGGTGCCGCGCGTGGTCTGCACACCGGTGACCCGGTTGCCCTCGGTGGCGAACCCGGTGACCTCGCAGTCCTGGATGAGGTCGATGCCGGCCTCGTGGGCCCGGCGGGCGAAGCCCCAGGCGACGTAGTCGTGCTTGGCGATGCCGGCCCGGGGCTGGTAGGTGGCCCCCAGGACGGGATAGCGGATGTCGGTGGAGGTGTTGACGATCGGGCAGACCTTGCGGACCTCGTCGGGCTCCAGCCACTCCGCGTCGACACCGTTGAGCTTGTTGGCCTCGACCCGCCGCACGCTGTCGCGGACGTCCTGCAGGGTGTGGGCGAGGTTGAGCACGCCGCGCTGGCTGAACAGGATCGGGTAGCCGAGGTCCTCCTCGAGCCCCTCCCACAGCTTCAGCGACGCCTCGTAGATCGCCGAGCTCTCGTCCCACAGGTAGTTGGAGCGGATGATCGTCGTGTTGCGGGCCATGTTGCCGCCGCCCAGCCAGCCCTTCTCCAGGACGGCGACGTTCGTGATCCCGTGGTTCTTCGCCAGGTAGTGCGCGGTGGCCAGGCCGTGCCCGCCGCCGCCCACGATCACCACGTCGTAGGACCGCTTCGGCTCCGGGTCACGCCACAGGAAGTCGGGGTGCTCCGGCAGGTCCGCGCCGGGGGTGCGGGGGTTCATCGGGGGACCTCCGTCAGGTCGGGGTAGAGCGGGTGCCGGCCGGCCAGCCGGGTGACCCGCGTGCGCAGCCCCGCGAGCTGCTCCTCGCCCACCGAGGGCCGCAGCGCGGTGGCGATCACGTCGGCGACCTCGGCGAAGTCGTCGAGGTCGAAGCCACGCGCCGCCAGGGCCGGGGTGCCGATGCGGACGCCGGAGCTGACCATCGGCGGGCGGGGGTCGAAGGGCACCGCGTTGCGGTTGACGGTGATGCCGATCGCGTGCAGCCGGTCCTCGGCCTGCCGGCCGTCCAGCTCCGAGTCCCGCAGGTCCACCAGCACGAGGTGGACGTCGGTGCCGCCGCTGACCACGTCGATGCCGGCCGCGCGGGAGTCGGGGGCGAGCAGCCGATCGGCCAGCAGCCGGGCGCCGGCCAGCGTGCGCTCCTGGCGCTCCCGGAAGGCCGGCTCGCCGGCGAGCTTGAAGGCGACGGCCTTGGCGGCGATCACGTGCTCGAGCGGGCCGCCCTGCTGACCGGGGAAGACCGCGGAGTTGAGCTTCTTGGCCAGCTCCGCCGTGGCGAGGATGACGCCGCCGCGCGGCCCGCCGAGCGTCTTGTGGGTGGTCGAGGTGACCACGTGTGCGTGCGGGACGGGCGAGGGGTGCAGCCCGGCAGCGACCAGCCCCGCGAAGTGCGCCATGTCGACCATCAGGTGGGCCCCGACCTCGTCGGCGATCCGCCGGAACTCGGCGAAGTCGAGCTGCCTGGGGTAGGCCGACCAGCCCGCCACGATGAGCTTGGGCCGCCGCTCGTGGGCCAGCCGCTCGACCTCGGCCATGTCCACGAGGTGGTCGTCGGCTCGGACGTGGTACGCCGCGACGTCGTAGAGCTTGCCGGAGAAGTTGAGCCGCATGCCGTGGGTCAGGTGGCCCCCGTGGGCCAGGTCCAGCCCCAGGATGGTGTCCCCCGGGTGCAACAGGGCCGACATGGCCGCGGCGTTGGCCTGCGCGCCCGAGTGCGGCTGCACGTTGGCGTACTCCGCGCCGAACAGCGCCTTCAGCCGGTCGATGGCCAGCTGCTCGATCACGTCGACGTGCTCGCACCCGCCGTAGTAGCGCCGCCCCGGGTAGCCCTCGGCGTACTTGTTGGTCAGCACCGAGCCCTGGGCCTGCATGACGGCCACCGGCGCGAAGTTCTCACTGGCGATCATCTCCAGCGTCTCCTGCTGCCGGGTCAGTTCGGCCGAGATCGCCCGGTGGACCTCCGGGTCGGTGTCCGCCAGGGAACGGTCGAGCACGGGGTCCGGGACGGCCACGGCCCGCAGAGCTCCTTCGACCTGCGCCACCATCCGGCTCCTCCTGTCAGAGAATTGAGAACTAGGACTGGTATATCAGTCGTGCACCACAGTAGGGTCGGGGTCGAGCGGGGTCAAGAGACCCGTGGCAACGATGTCCCGCTCGACCGCACCACAGGCGGCTCCTCCGACCGAGGGAGCCGGACCACCGCCTCCCCCACGCACGTCCGGAGAGAAGGAGACCCCGCCATGGCCCACGAGGTGAAGGGCGTCATCGCCCGCGGCAAGGGCGCACCGGTGACCGTCGAGACGATCGTGGTCCCCGATCCCGGCCCGGGTGAGGCCGTCGTCGACGTGCAGGCCTGCGGGGTCTGCGCCACCGACCTGCACTACCGCGAGGGCAACATCAACGACGAGTTCCCGTTCCTGCTGGGGCACGAGGCGGCCGGCCTGGTCTCCGCGATCGGCGCCGGCGTCACCAACGTGGCCGTCGGTGACTTCGTGGTCCTCAACTGGCGAGCCGTGTGCGGGCAGTGCCGGGCCTGCTCGAAGGGCAAACCGCAGTACTGCTTCGACACCCACAACGCGGCGCAGCCGATGACGCTGGCCGACGGCACGGCACTGTCCCCGGCCCTGGGCATCGGCGCGTTCGCGGAGAAGACGCTGGTCCACTCCGGGCAGTGCACCAAGGTCGACCCGGCCGCTCCGGCCACCGCCGCCGGACTGCTGGGCTGCGGGGTGATGGCCGGCGCGGGGGCGGCGATGAACACCGGCGCCGTGCAGCGCGGCGAGTCGGTGGCCGTGTTCGGCTGCGGCGGTGTCGGCGACGCCGCCATCGCCGGGGCGAAGCTGGCCGGCGCGGGCACGATCATCGCCGTCGACGTGGACGACCGGAAGCTGGGATGGGCCCGCACGTTCGGCGCCACCCACACCGTCAACTCGCGCGGGACGGACCCGGTCGAGGCGATCAGGGGCCTCACCGGCGGCTTCGGGGTGGACGTCGCGATCGACGCGGTCGGCCACCCGGAGGTGTTCCAGCAGGCCTTCTACGCGCGCGACCTGGCCGGGCGGGTGGTGATGGTCGGCGTCCCGTCCCCCGACATGACGATCGAGCTGCCGGCGATCGAGGTGTTCGGCCGCGGTGGGGCGATCACGTCCTCGTGGTACGGCGACTGCCTGCCCAGCCGCGACTTCCCGCTGCTGATCGACCTGTACCTCCAGGGCCGCTTCCCGCTGGACGAGTTCGTCAGCGAGGCCATCGGTCTGGACGACGTGGAGGAGGCCCTGGACAACCTCCGCCGGGGCGAGGTCCTGCGCTCGGTCGTGGTCCTGGACAAGTGACGTGGCGCGGGGCCGGGAGGACGTCGTCCTCCCGGCCCCGCTCTGCGGTCGGCGCCCGCTCAACCCGACAGGCGCTGCGTCAGCCACTCGTGGAAGGCGCCGATGTGGTGCTCGGAGGGCACGAGGACGCCGCCGTTGACGTAGGCCCGGGACGACATCGCCGGCTGGGTCCGCTCGCAGGCGGCGAAGTCCTGCTGGTTGACCCGGTGGAACAGCTCCACCGACCGCGACACGTCCCTGCCCGACTCGACCACGTCGCGGGTGTACAGCCAGTCGCACTGCACGATCGTCCGGTCGGCCGAGACCGGGAACATGCGGTGGAAGATGACGTGGTCCGGCGCCAGGTTGACGAAGACCGTCGGCCTCACCGTGATGGCGTAGTAGCGGCGGTCCTGGTCCTCGTCGACACCCGGGAGCCGGTCGAAGCCCTCGCTGCCGTCGACGGTGAAGCCCTTGACGTCGTCCCCGAACTCGGCGCCGTGCCCGACGAAGAACTGTGCCGCGTACCCGTCGGCGAACTCGGGGAGCACCTCGGTGAGCTCCGGGTGGATGGTCGCGCAGTGGTAGCACTCCATGAAGTTCTCGATGATGAGCTTCCAGTTCGCCTGGACGTCGTAGGTGACGCGGCGCCCCACGGACAGCGAGTCGACGTCGTAGCTGTCGATCACCTCCACGCTCCCGAGGCGCTCGACGACGGCGCCCACGACCTCGTCCTCGAAGGAGGGGGGCTCCTTCGCCAGGCACACCCACGCGTAGCCCAGCCACTCGCGCAGCGCCACCGGGACCAGGCCGTACTCGACCCGGTCGATGTCGGGCATCTTGGTCAGGTTGGGGGCCGCGATCAGCTTGCCCTCGAGGTCGTAGGTCCAGGCGTGGTACGGGCACTGGAAGGCCCGCTTCACCGTCCCCGAGTCCTCCGTGCAGATCTGCGCACCGCGGTGCCGGCAGATGTTGAGGAAGGCGCGCAGCTGCCCGTCCCGGCTGCGGACCACGAGGACGCTCTCCTTGCCCACCTGGACCTTCTCGAAGGAACCGGGCGTCGGCAGGTCGCTCGATCGCACGACGCAGAACCACATGTCCTCGAAGACGCGCGACTGCTCCAGCGCGAAGACGGTGGGGTCGGTGTAGTAGCGGCCCGGCAGCGTGGAGATGAGGCTCGCGGGCTGTTCGGTGATGGTCATGCGGCACCTCGGATGGCGTCGGCGACCCGGAGGTACGCCGGAAGTCGGACAACACAGGGCCCTGCGACTGATCACGGACGTCACCCGCCAGCGAGCTCACGACGACCGGTGTGTCTCACATTACACATTCCGTCTCGCCAGCCGCAACAAGTTGGGGAGTGCGGGCAGCACTCGAGAAGCCCCGCTCGCACGCCAGATGCCGCCTCGAGAGCGGAGGACGAGGCGGTGGCGAGATCAGGACGGCGGGTCGACCCCCGTCGCCGGGAGGGCCGGCTGGGTCAGCGCGGCTGACCGAAGAAGCCCAGCCTCCGGCTCAGCTCGTCGGCGCCCGCCATCACCCGCCGGGCGAGCCGGGGGTGGTCCTCCTGGTCCATGCGGAAGGCCGGTCCCGAGACACTGAGGGCCGCGACGATGTCCCCGTCGGCGCCCCGGACGGGCGCGGCGACGGCGTTGAGCCCCACCTCGAACTCCTCGACGGTGCAGCCCCATCCCTGCTCGACGATCTGGTCCAGGTTCTGGCGGAGCGCCTCGGGATCGGTGAGCGTGGCCGGGGTGAAGCTCTGCATCCCCCGGGAGAGCAGGTCCTTGCGGACGGCGTCGGGAGCGTGGGCCAGGAGCACCTTGCCGCTCGACGTGGCATGCAGCGGAGTGCCCTGCCCCACCCAGTTGTGCGTGCTCAGCGCCGCCGGCCCGCGGGCCTGGGTCACGTTCACCGCACGATCGCCGTCCAGGATGGCGATGTTGACCGTCTCCTCGAGGTCGGCGGCGAGCGCCTCGCAGATCGGCCGCCCCTCCCGGGCGATGTCCAGCTGCGCGACGGCCGCGCCGGCCAGCCGCACGACCCCGAAGCCCAACCGGTACTTGCCCCGATCGGCCAGCTGCTCGACGAAGCCCCGGCTCTCCAGCGTCGCCACCAGCCGGAAGGCCGTGGACTTGTGCACCCCGAGCTCGGCGGCCACCTCCGTGACCCCAGCCTCACCCTCGGCCGCGAGGATCTCGAGGACGCTCAGCGCCCGGTCGACGGACTGGACACCGGCGATCGGGCCGCGATCTTCGCTCTCGCTCTGCGGCTCACTCATGGAGCCAGCCTAGGTGGATCACGTCGGAGCACCCTTCTCCTCCTCTTGACGATGGGGTGAAGCCCGACCATGCTGTTGCGCTATCAGCGCAGCGTTGCGGTCTCCGCAACATATTCGCCTGGAGCGCCCATGATCCCGGTCTGCCCCACGACAGCATTGCCACCCGGCGAGGCGATCCGCGTGGAGGCCACTGAGCCCATCGCGGTCTTCAACGTCGACGGCGACTTCTACGCGATCGACGACACCTGCACGCACCAGGACGCCTCGCTGGCCGACGGCTGGTTGGACGGCTGTGCGGTGGAGTGCCCCCTGCACGCCTCGTGCTTCGACCTGCGCACCGGGAAGGTGTCCGGCCCGCCGGCGAAGACCCCGGTCCGCACGCACAAGGTCGTGGTGCAGGGCGGCACCGTCTACGTGCAGCCGGGGACCGCCGCGGACGGTGCCGCATGAGCCGTACGGTCGCCGTGGTCGGAGCCTCCCTGGCCGGCCTCTCGGCGGCCCGCGCGCTCCGCGAGCAGTGCTACGACGGCCGCATCGTGGTCATCGGTGACGAGGCGCACGCCCCCTACGACCGCCCACCGCTGTCCAAGGAGTTCCTGGCGCGGAGGGCGTCGCTCGACGACATCGCACTGGGCGCGCCGGACGACGCGGACCTCGGCCTCGAGTGGCGACTGGGCACGACTGCGGTCGGGCTCGACCGCCTGAGCCACTCGGTGCTGCTGGCCGACGGGAGCGAGGTGCGGGCCGACGGCGTCGTCCTCGCCACCGGAGCCCGCGCCCGACGCCTGTCCGGCAGCGAGGGACTGGGCGGGGTGCACGTGCTGCGCTCGCTGGACGACGCGGTCGCCCTGCGCGAGGACCTGGCCGCGGCCGGGCGTCTCGTGGTGATCGGCGCGGGGTTCATCGGCGCCGAGGTCGCCTCCACCGCCCGCACGCTGGGGCTGGAGGTCACCGTCATCGAGAGCCAGCCCGTCCCGCTCGCCGGCCCGCTGGGCGCCGACATGGGTGCGGTGTGCGCCCAGCTGCACGCCGACCACGGCACCCGCCTGCTGGTCGGCACCGGTGTCGCCGGGCTGGTCGGCACCGGCAGGGTCGAGGCCGTCGAACTGACCGACGGCACCCGCCTGCCCGCCGACGTGGTGGTCGTGGGGATCGGCGCCATCCCGAACATCGAGTGGCTCGCCGACTCCGGCGTGGCCCTCGGCAACGGCGTCCTCACCGACGCGCGCTGCGCCACCAACGTCCCGGGTGTGGTCGCCGTCGGCGACTGCGCTGCGGCCTGGTCGGCCACCCGGGAGCGGCACGTCCGCATCGAGCACTGGACCCACGCCCTCGAACAACCGGCCACCGCGGTCGCCACCCTGCTGGGCACCGACAGGCCGACGCCGACGCCCGTGCCCTACTTCTGGTCCGACCAGTACGGAGCACGCATCCAGTTCGCGGGGTCACGCCGCGAGGACGACGTGGTCCGCGTGCTGGAGGGCAGTTGTGCCGACCGCAGCTTCCTGGCGGTCTACGAGCGCCACGGGCACCCCGTCGCCGTCCTCGGGATGAACCAGCCTCGCCTGTTCACCCGGTGGCGCCGACAGCTGCGTGCCGCCGTCCTCACGCACTCCTGACCCCGGCCGGTCCGTCGACAGCGCCGCCCGGCCCCGACGCCGCGGCGGCCGACTCCGGGAGCAGCCGGCGGGATACGCCCGTCGGGTCGAGCCGCTGCGCGATGTCCTCGCGAGGACCCTCACCGGTTCGTCACCGCACCGACACGTTGGGTCGACGCGCACAGCTTTTGTGCTCCAGGTCACTTTCTCCTCTTGTTCCAGGGTGAGCCGTCTGGTTCCCTCATGCGCACCTGGTCGCGTACTACGCAACAGTAGGAGAGAGCCATGGAACACCCGGGTCCCGAGCCGGTCTCACCCTCCAGCTCCCCGAGTGCCGGGCCGACGGGTGGCCCTCCCGCTGGCGCTGCGTCGACCGCTGCCCGGGAGGCCACGCCCCCGCCGCGGACCGACCGGGTCGTCTTCGGCGTCTCCCTGGCGCTGGTGGTGGCGTTCGCACTCTGGGGAGTGCTCGCCAGCGACAGCCTCTCGAACGCGGTGAGCGCCGCGTTCGGCACGGTCATCACCAACGCCGGCTGGGTCTTCGTCGTGACCAGCTCGGGGTTCGTCGCACTCGCCGGCTTCCTGGCGCTGTCCCGCTACGGACGCATCCGGCTGGGGAAGGACGACGAGCGTCCGGAGTTCAGCACGGGCTCGTGGATCTCCATGCTCTTCGCGGCCGGCATGGGCATCGGCCTCCTCTTCTGGGGCGTCGCCGAGCCGCTCTCCCACCTCGCCACCGCCCCGCTCGGCCTCGAGGAGGGCGGGACCCCGGAGGCTGCCCGCCTGGGGCTGCAGTACACGATCTTCCACTGGGGCCTGCACCCCTGGGCGATGTACGCCGTCATGGCGATGGCCCTCGCCTACGGCGTCTTCCGCAAGGGCCGGCCGAGCCTGGTCAGCTCCGCGGTCGTCCCGCTGGTGAGCGAGAAGCGCACGGGCATCCGCCGGGCCGTCGACATCCTCGCCATCTTCACCACGGTGTTCGGCGCGGCCACCTCGCTCGGTCTCGGTGCACTGCAGGTCAACAGCGGTCTGGCCGCCAACTACGGGGTCCCGCGCAACAACGGCGTGGCCGTGGCCATCATCGCCGGCCTGGCGCTGCTCTACGTCCTGTCCGCGGTCAGCGGCGTGCACAAGGGCATCAAGCTGATCAGCAACACCAACGTGGTGCTGGCCGCCCTGCTCGTGGCCTTCATCTTCGTGCTGGGCCCGACCACGCACGTCTTCAACACCATCACCGACGCCACCGGGGACTACCTGACCGCCCTCCCCGCCATGAGCCTGGCCTCGGGGGCCTGGGGCGGCCAGGAGTGGCTCGCCGGGTGGACGTTGTTCTACTGGGCGTGGTGGATGTCCTGGACGCCGTTCGTGGGGACGTTCATCGCGCGCATCTCCCGCGGCCGCACGATCCGGCAGTTCGTCATGTTCGTGATGATCATCCCGACCATGGTCAGCATCGTGTGGTTCGGCGTGCTGGGCGGCACCGCCACCCACCTCGAGCTCACCGACCAGGCCGAGCTCAGCCAGGCCCTGCTCGACGACGGCACCGAGGGCGCACTGTTCGCCCTGCTCGGGGAGTTCCCGGTGGTCACGCTCACCGTGCTGCTGGTGATGGTGCTCATCACGCTGTTCTTCGTCAGCAGCGCCGACTCCGCCTCCATGGTCCTCGGCATGCTCTCCCAGCGGGGCACGACCTCGCCCGCCCGCGCGGTGGTCATCCTCTGGGGCATGTGCATCGCGGCCGTCGCCGCAGCGCTCACCCTCGCCGGGGGGCTCGAAGTCATCCAGTCGGCCACCATCCTGGTGGCCACGCCCTTCGTGGTCGTGCTCATCGCCATCTGCGTCAACCTGGTCCGCGAGCTCCGCCAGGAGCCCTACACCTCGACGCTGGACCCGCAGGTCCGGCGAGCCGTCGTCGCCCACCTGCACGACATGCCGCACGCGAACGGACCAGGGCCCACCTCACCCGGGGTCCCGGTGGTCGCCGACCCCGACCGTGAGCCGGCCGGTCAGCAGTAGGGCAGACCGCTCTCGGGGCGTCCGGGTGCACCGGACGCCCCGAGTGCTGCGCCGGCACGCCCGTCGGCCGTACCGACCGGAGGCCGGTCGGTACGCGGTCGTCAGGCTCCCGGCTCGGCGGGCAGCGCACCGCGGGCGACGGCCTGCACGAGCGTGTGGTGGTCGCGCTCCGTCTGGTCGGCGTAGGCGCGGGCGAACCGGCACAGCGCCACGTCGACGTTGTCGGACTTGCCCAGGTAGCCGGCGATCATCGAGGCGCCGCTGGTCCGTGCGTGCCCCTTGGCCAGCAGCCGGCCGCACACCCCCGCGTAGTCGCTCAGCGCAGCGGCATCGAGGGAGTCGACCGCGATGGTGCCCTTCATGTTCCTGAACTGGCGGGCGTAGTACTGCCGGGACCCGATCGTGGCCCAGCCCAGCAGCGGGTCACTGACCGTCTGCAGCGCCTGCTGGTACTCCACGACCCGCTGCCCCTGGTGGGCGTGCCAGGCCGCCTCGCCGTGGACGTGCTGGGCCACGACCGACCGGCGGGCCTGCTTCAGCTGCAGGAACACCACGTCGTCGGGGCTGCTGCCCTCGCACAGGGCCACGTAGGCACGCAGCCCCACGCTCCCCACCCCGACCACCTTGTGGGCGACGTCCACGACCGTGTAACCGCTGAGGACCCGTCGCCAGTGGGACGGCAGCGTGTCGACGTAGCCGTCCAGTCCATCGACCACCTCGGCGGCCTCGTCCCGGTCGAGCCGGGTGATCAACGGCGGCTCCTCGATGATCCGCCGGCCGTCCTCCCGCTCCTCGGTGAACCGGGGCAGCGCCCGGTCGCTCACCCGCTTGCGGGCCCGCCGCGAAGCGCGCTCGATCTCCTTCCGCAGCGACCGGTCCTCCACCGTGGTGTGCAGCCGCGTGACGTCCAACCGCTCGAACGACCGTGCCAGCAGCGGTTCCCCGGCCAGCCAGCGCACGTGCTCCCGGTAGCGGCGCCCCATGGACGCGACAGCGTCCGCGCACTGGTCCTCGGTGGCCGAGTTCTGCCGCCCGGCGACCCAGACGCTCGCGGCCAGCCGGCGGAGGTCCCACTCCCATGCCCCCGGATGCGCCTCGTCGAAGTCGTTGAGGTCGATGACCAGGTCGCGCTCCGGAGAGGCGTAGAAGCCGAAGTTGCCCAGGTGCGCATCCCCGCAGATCACCGGCCGGATCCCGGTGTCCGGGAGACCGGCGAGATCGGCGGTCATCACCCCCGCGGTGCCCCGGAGGAAGCCGTAGGGCGAGGCGGCCATCCGGGCCACCCGCACCGGGACGAGGCGCTCCACGCGCCCGACGTGGGACTCCCGGACCTGGTCGACCACGTCGGGCCGATCGACCGGAGCACTCCACCGCCCGAGCTCGGACCGGGGCACCTGCTTGCGCAGCGACCGCCCGAGGGCGTACCGCTCCGCGCGAGGTGTCGCGGGTCGCCGCAGCGAGCCGTAGCCCTCGCCGTCAGCTGCCGTGAGCACGACGTGCCCACCCTGTCGCACACCGGCCACGGGACTCCCCAGACAGTCGACGGACGGTTCTCGGCCCTCGGTGCATCCTCCTCTCCCAGCCGCTCGACCGTCAGAGGACGCGGGGACCGCTGGCAGCCGCGAGGTGATCAGGTGCGGACCTGGTCGGCGTCGGTCGCCGTGAGGTAGGTCTGGAGGGTCACGTCGTCGAGGTGCAGGAGCTCCGGGGCAGGCCTGCGGTCGGCGCGGCGTGGGGGCAGGGACACCGGCACCAGGGTGATGGTCCGCAACGCGTCACCGGCGGCGAGCAGGCGCTGCAGCGCATCGGTGATGGTGACGTAGGTGTCGAAGGACGTCAGCGGGGGCGCGAGGCGGAGGTCCTCACCAGGTGCCGGAGCGTCGCAGTGCCCGTCGCCGCCGTAGCACCCGCCGTGGCCGAAGACGGTGTAGCGGCCGGCGTAGCCCCGCTCGGCCGTACGCGGCGTGGTGGCGGTGGCGTCGGGGTCGTTGAGGAAGAGCCGGACCTCGTAGGACGTGCTCGAGTGGTCGACGCCGGTGACGACCAGGTCGGCGCGGCTGAAGGGCGCCGGTGGGACGTCCCCGGGGAAGACGAGGTCGATGACGCGGGTCTGGTCGTCCCGTCCGGAGCGTGCCGTGTCGAGCGTCGCCATCGCGGCCTCCTCAGCCGATGACCTGGGCGGCGTACTCGTAGCCCAGGCTGGAGATGTCCAGGGTCTCGCGCACCGTCGTGGGGAACGGGGGCAGCGCTCGGTCGAGGAGCCTGGCCGGCGGATCCCCGTTGCGCGGGGAGAGCTGCCAGAGGTACCACAGCCGGTCGATCATCGAGTGGTGCGCCCAGAAGACCGGGTCGAAGGCAGCAGTCGGCGCTGCGGACATGGCTCCCCCGACCCAGCCGTGGACGCCGTTGTGGATGCTCTCCAGGATCCGGCTGAAGTCGGTGAAGGTCGTGGCGCGCAGTGCGCGCTGCACGGTCGGGTCCCGCGGCAGTTCGGCGGGCTCCTCCGGGTCGCGCAACGTGACCGGGTCCGCGCCCTCGCTGATGGCACCGGGGAGGTTCTCCCGCACCAGTTGCAGGTCGTCGGGCCCGAGCACGACCGGGCCGGCGCTCAGCGGGTTCGTCGGGCCGTCCGCGGTCGATCGGAACGGGGTGGGCAGGCCCCGGTCCTGCGAGACCGCCGACGACCAGTCCCACCACGGGAGGCCCACCTCGACCGTCTCGTCCCCACGCGCTCGGCGCAGGGCGGCGGTGAGTGCCCGTTCGACGTGGTACAGGTACGCCCGGTGCCATGGCAGGAAGAGCGCGGTCCCGTGTTCGCAGTAGACAGGGAGCGGCAGGCCGTGGATCCCGGCGAAGAAGCCGTAGCCGCGATCGTCGTCGATCTGGTAGAGCGCCTCGAACGCCTCGCGCAGGTCGACCAGCTCGGACGGCGTCAGGTTCTCGGCGTTCTTCCGCAGTCCCACGGGCACTCCTCCGCCGCATCGCTCCCGTCCTGCGGTCATCGTCGCGGCTGGCGACCGAGGTGTCCATCACCTGTCGGGTTCCGACGGCACAGTGGTTTGACCTGGCCCCAGGGGCCGGGCACACGCTGGGGTGGAGCAGTCCCGACCCAGACGAGGAGAACCGTGCACACCCATCTGAGCGCCGGTGAGTTCACCGCGCTGACCGGCTTGTCGGCCAAGGCGCTCCGGCTGTACGGGGAGCGAGGGGTCCTCCCCCCCGACGCCGTCGACCCGCACACCAACTACCGGAGCTACTCCCCCGCGCAGTTGCGCCAGGGCATCACGGTGGACCTCCTCCGCCGCGCGGGCGTGCCGGTGACCGAACTGACGCGATGGGCCGACTACCCCTTCGCCGAGCGACGGCAGGAGCTGGCCCTGCGCCGGGCGATGGAGGACTTCTTCCTCGACGTGGCCGAGGAGATCAGCCGCTCCGACCCCGCACGTCTGGTGCCGCAGAGCACGCCGGCCGAGCCCCTGCCCTGGGCAGGTGTCTCGTACGCGTTCCCGGTCCCCGGCGAGGCCCAGGAGCGCATCGAGGTGTTCGGGGCACAAGCCCTCGTCCTGCCCGCGGTCGACGCCGCGTTCGAGGAAGCCCTGGCCGGCCTCGGGATGGACCCGGCGACGCACCGGTGGACCGCTCTCCCCGAGACGACCGGCCCGGCCGCTGCCCAGCAGGCAGCCATGGTGATCGCCCGCCCCTGCTCCACCGACCTGTCGGATGCCGGACGGCGGCACATCGCCGCGCACGTCCAGCAGCACGCCGGGGTCGAGGTCGCCGTCGTCACCGGCACCCTCCCCCGTCGGCTGGAGATCACCTTCCCAGTCGACGGCCTCGGCGAGCGCACCCCGGTCCAGGAGGTCGCTCACGACCATCAGCAGCTGCTCGCCTTCGCGCACCACTGCGCTCGCGAGGGACTGACCATGATCGGGAAGTCGGCACGTCAGGTCGTCGCCGGTGCCTCGCTCTTCTCAGCGGCTACGCCACCGACGACCGTCTTCGACGCCCAGCCGAACGCCTGACGGCCGTCGGCAGCTGCCTACGAGGCGGGCGCGGCCGGCACCGTGGGAGCAGGCTCGTCGAACTGTTCGGCGGCCGGTGGTTCGTGCGTCGGCATCATCGGGCCGTCACCGGCCGGGTCCAGGACGTCCTCCTCGAGCCAGGCGTAGCGACCGGAGAGCACCTGCTGGGCGGCCTGGTACTGGTCGCGGTCGTCGTTGTCCCACAGCTCCGCGAACAGCCGATCGGCGCGACGACGGGCCTGACGGCAGAACAGGTCGGCCAGTTCCGCGGCCTCCTGCCGGCGGGCGGGCTGCGCGCTCCCGATGGTGTCCGCGTACACGCAGGCGCACGAGATCGCGTACAGCTCGGCGCCGATGTCGACGATCCGCCCGAGCAGGTGGCCCTTCTGCTCGAGGCGGGCCTGGTGCCGGCCCATCGCGTAGAAGGTCGAGCGGGCGAGCTTGCGGGAGTGGCGTTCGACGTAGCGCAGGTGCCTGGCCAGCTCCCCGAACTCGGCGTAGGAGCCGGGGCGCTGCCCGGCGCCGGTGGCCAGCGTGGGGAGCCACCGGGCGTAGAAGGCCCCCGCCTTCGCGGCGGCCTTGGCCTTCTCGGCGGGGCGGGCCTTCCCGAGCACCAGGTCCCCCGCGACCCGCAGGTGCTCGTCCACGGCCTCGCGGGCGATCAGCAGGTGCATGATCTCCGTGGACCCCTCGAAGATCCGGTTGATCCGCATGTCCCGCAGCAGCTGCTCGGCCGGCACCGGCTTCTCGCCGCGCCGAGCGAGCGACTCGGCGGTCTCGTAGGCGCGACCGCCGCGGATCTGCACCATCTCGTCGACGGCGGTCCAGCCGAGCTCGGACGAGTAGAGCTTGGCCAGGGCGGCCTCGATGCGGATGTCGTTGCGCTTGTCGTCGGCCAGGCGACTGGACACGTCGAGCACCGCCTCGAGGCCGAACGCCGTCCCCGCCAGCCAGGCGAGCTTCTGCGCGACCGGGTCGTGCTCACCGATCGGCCGCCCCCACTGCCTCCGTTCGGCCGACCACTCGCGGGCGATCTTCAGCGAGTACGTCACCGCCGAGGAACAGAACGCCGGCAGCGACAGTCGGCCGGTGTTGAGCGTGGTGAGCGCGATCCGCAGGCCCTTGCCCTCGCCGCCGATGACGTCCTCGGTGGGGACGACGACGTCGTCGAATCGGGTCACCGAGTTCTCGATGCCCCTGAGGCCCATGAACTCGTTGCGGTGCTCGACCGTGATGCCCGCGCGGTCGCACGGGCAGAGGAACGCGGTGATGCCGCCCCGATGGCCGTCCGACCTCGGGACGACGGCCATGACCACGACCACGTCGGCGATGGCGCCGTTGGTCGCCCACAGCTTCGTGCCGTTGATCCGGTAGCCGGTGCCGTCGTCGGTCGGGACGGCGGTCGTGCTCATCCGCGCCGGGTCCGAGCCGACGTCCGGCTCGGTGAGCAGGAACGCCGAGATGTGGTCCCTGGCCAGCTTGGGCAACCAGTGGCGCTTCTGCTCCTCGGAGCCGAACAGCCGCAGCGGCTCGGGCAGGCCGATCGACTGGTGCGCGGAGAGCAGCGTGGAGATCGACGAGTGCCACGTGCCGGCCATGGCCAGCGCCCGGTTGTAGTAGACCTGGCTCAGGCCGAGACCCCCGTACTCCTCGGGGATCTTCATGCCGAGCGCGCCCAGCTCCCCGAGGCCCCGGAGGACGTCCTCGGGGATCTTCGCCTCGCGCTCGATCCGCTGCCGGTCGACGTGCTCGGTGAGGAACGTGCGGAGGCGCTCGAGGAACGCCTCGCCTCTCTCCACCGCGGCCCCGTCGATCTCCGGCTGCGGGTGGACGAGGTCGAGCCGGAAGTCGCCGAGGAACAGCTGCTTGCCGAACGACGGCTGGGTCCACTCGGTCTCGCGGCTGGACTCGGCGACCTGCTTCGACTGCTCGTACGACGGTTGCGACGCCATGCACCAGCATCGCCCCTGCGCCCCCCGTGAGACAACGCTTCCCGGCGCCGTCGGTGCGAGCAGCAGGGCGGCGGTGGTCGTGCCCGCCGTCGCGGGCCCGAGCGGCAGGCTTAAGGTCGCGCGTGGACTTCGCCGACCTGAGCCGGCCGTTCGTCATCGCCCACCGCGGCGGGTCCCTGCAGGTGCCCGAGCACACGTTGGAGGGCTACTGGGTCGCGGTGGGCCAGGGTTCGGCGGTCATCGAGCAGGACGTGTCGACACTGGCCGACGGCGCTCTGGGCGTCATGCACGACGGCACCGTGGACCGCATGACCACCTCCAGCGGCAACGTCGCCGACCACACGTCGGTGACCTGGAAGCAGCTGGACATCGACGCCTCGGTCACCCTCGGCGGAGGCTGGCCCGACGGGTTGCGCCCGCCGCTGTTCGAGGAGGTGCTCACCGAGTTCGGCAACCGCGTCCTCCTCTGCGCCGAGGCCAAGAGCAGCGATGCGATGAGCCCGATGATCGACGCGCTGGAGCGACACGGTGTCCGCCCGGCGTCCGTGCTGCTCCAGTCCTTCGCCCTCGCCGACTGCCGGCTGGCGCTCTCCCGGGGGTGGCACGTCATCTGGCTCGGCAGTACCGACGTCGCCCGGGCCGCCGCCGAGGGCATCGGCTGGATCGGCCCCCCTGCGGGCCGCGTCACACCGGCGCTCTGCGACGCGGCACGTGCGGTGGGGATCGAGGTGGCCTGCTACACGGTGAACCGCCGGCACCAGCGGGACGCCGTCGTCGCCGCCGGCGTGGACGCGATCTTCTCCGACGATCCCCGCTACATCGCCGGAGACGCGGGCCGCCGCACCTCGGACCTCTTCGCCCGTCAGACCTGGTTGCCCGGGATGCTCCCGGACACCAGCCGCGGCCGGTTCTTCCCGGACGACTCGTCCTGGGGCTTCGACGTCTCCGACACGGTCGCCTCCACGCTCATGGGCTTCCTCGCCCCGCCGGACCCCGAGGCGTTCACGCTGGACCTCGACGTGCGGGTGGACCAGACGTGCCGCAGGAGCGGCGGGTCCGTCCTCTTGAGCACCGACGACCACCCGTACCGACCGTCGTCCCGGTCATCGCCCGGCGCCGACGGCTACCTCTTCACCCTGCGGGGAGACGGCAGCCTGGACGTCCAGCGGGTCCTCGAGGGTGTCGCCACCACGCTGGCGTCCTCGACGGGGGGAACGGCGCCGACGCCGGGTACGTACGTCCGGCTGCGGATCACCGTCACCGACCAGGCGCTCTCCTTCATGCGCGCCGACGTCGCCGAGACCCTGACCGTGGCGGACGCCACCTGTCGACCCGTGCCCGTCGTCCACCTCGGCAGCGCGTTCGCCGGGGTCCGTTTCCGGAACGTGGTGATGTCATGAGCGACCCGTACGAGCGCCCGGGCCACGGCCCCGCCGACCCGGACGGCTACCTCGTCGAGCAGACCCCGGACGGCTACCGGTGGACGTGCCGCGCCGACGGCCGCACCGCCGGGCCGTTCACCAGCCGCGAGGAGGCCGTGGTCTCCGCCGAGGCGGACGAGAGCGCCTGAGGCACCGGGAGGTCCGGTGTGAGAGGGCCCCGCGGCCCCGTCACCCCCCGGGCTCAACCCTTGCGGTGGGCGCCACGGTGCCCCGTCTCCGGTGCGGCCAGGACCTTCCTGCGGACGGCGCCGGCAGCCTCGGCGACAAGTTCCTCGAACGGGCCTCGGGCGTGGTCGCGGCTCCAGAGGAGTGCGAACGCCACCAGCACCGCGACCTGCAACAGGAAGCCGGTCGGTCCACCGGGGACGGCAGGCGCGCTGAGCATCACCAGGTGCATGCAGTAGAGGGTCAGCGTCATGCTCCCCGCTGCAGCCAGGGGTCGCAGCAGCGTGGTCGTCATGCGCCCGAGCAGGATGCACGCCCCGAGCACCACCAGCGCGACGCCGATCGTGTAGGTGAGGTCCAACGACGTGCCGGAGTGCGGCGCCATCGTGGCCAGCCACCAGCCGGTGTCCGTCGGGGTCGTCCCGTTCCACCCGGACGTCGTGACGTCGGCGTACTCCTGCGGCGTCATCGACTGCAGGGCCACCTGGTCGAGCCGCGCGCGGCCGCCGAAGACGTCGAGCAGCAGCCATGACACGGTCATCGAGACGACGACCAGTGCGCCACCGACCAGGATCACCGCCCCCACGACCGCCCGGCTGGAGAGCGCGGCGCGACCGACGGCGAGCCCGACACACAGGTAGGCCATCCACGCCAGCGCCGGGTACTGGCCGGTGACGGTGAGCTCCATCAGCACCTGCAGTGGACGGTCGACCAGGTCGGTGACGGTCATGTTGGGCACGATCACCGGTTCCGTGCCGGCTCGGAGCAGATGGCTGAGGCCGGGCACGACGAGCACGATCACCGTCGCCAGCACCACCAGGGCACGACTGGACAGGGACAGCAGCGGGACGGCCAGCACGAACAGGACGGCGTAGTACGGGAGGATCACCCCGGCCGAGTCCGTCGGGACGAGGTGGCCGAGGGCCAGCCCCACCGCGCCGATGATGAGGGCGCGGACCAGCAGCGACGCCGCCTGGGCCGTCCACGTCCGTCCCGTCGGCCGTCGCCGACGGCCACCCGTGGTGAAGGCGATGCCCACCCCGGCCAGCAGGGCGAACAGCGCCGCCGACTTGCCTGCGGCCAGGGTCCAGGCCAGGGACGCCGTCCCGTCCGAGTCGGTCGCCGCGAACTGGTGCACTGCGATCATCCCGACCAGGGCGAGGCCGCGGGCAGCGTCGATGCCCACCAGTCGGGGCGTCGACCGCAGCGACTGCGCGGTGCTCGACGGCGTCCCGGCGACGTCGCCCGCCGGGACCGGGTCGCACACATGCGGGAGCCCCGGGACGCCGCCGACGGACTCCCTCACCGCCGGCACCGCGGTCACCGCCGATCCCGGACCCTGCTGCTGGGACGCGGTCTCCCGGTCGACGCTCACCGGCTGGTCCCGTTGTCACGTGAAGACGACATTCGCTCACTCTCCGCACACATCTGGGCGTCCCCGACCCGGTGCCATGACCGAGTCGTCGTCCCTCGCACGAAGGGCGTTCGCAGCGCGGTCACCCGACGGATGTCGGATCCGGCCGATTCACGTCCCGGGGTTGACCCTGATCGCCCAGCTGCCCTGGGTCTGCACCGCCACGCCAGGGGCTGCGACCGTCGACAGGCGGGAGGCCAGGAACCGTCGGGCGTGGTGGCGAACGGCCCAGACGTGCGCGCGGCTACCGCGACGAACTGCGCGATGCGCTGCGACGGGAGAGGAGGTGCCCGCTCAGGAGCACGACCGCGAAGATGCCGATCACGACCGTCGTGGTCGCCCCCGACCACGGCAGCGTGCTCCCCGGCGTCTCATCGCCCGTCGTCCCCGACCACGGCAGCGTGCTCCCCGGCGTCTCGTCGCTCGTCGTCGTGGTGGTGTCCGTCGCCGTGTCGGAGCCGGCCGGTGTCTCGGAGCCGGCCGCCGTCTCGGAACCGGCCGCCGGCGTCTCCGCGCCCGCCGGCGTCTCCGCGAGGGACCGGAGCTGCTCGGCCAGCGTGACGACCGCCTGGGTCCAGTCTCGCGCCGCCAGGTCCGGGACCACCTCACTGGCCAGCACGGCATCGACGTCCGCCACGGGCAGCGGGAACCCCTCGGCCACCCACCACCCGTAGTCGTAGGTGCCCCCTCCGACGGCCACGGCCAGGAGGATGTCCGAGTCACCGAGTCCGGACAGTTCGGCGGTGCGTCCAGCCCATTCACCGGCCGGCACGGCGTCGAAGTCGGAGACGAAGACGGCGTGGAGACCGATGTCGCGTTCGGCCTCCAGCCGGTCCACGGCCTGCTGGACGACCTGTCGACCGGCAGCACCGATCACGACGCTGTCATCCGTGAGCTGACCCGACACCTGCCTCGGCGGGCCGGCCGACGCCGGCCCGGCGGCGAGGAGCACGAGCACCAGTGCACCGAGGACCGTCCATGTCCTGCGCATCCCATCATCTCCAAGGTCCATCGAGGCCGAGCTCCTGTCGGGGCGGCACGGCGTGCGCGGGATGCACGGCCGTGGCCGTGGGCGGTCACCGTGTCCAGGGGACGTGCGAGCCGATCGCGGATCGGTTGACCCGTGCAGTGTTCGGCGTGGCCGCCGTTTCCGGATGGGTCGTCGTCCTCACCGGACGGCCCCGCACGACCGGTCCCGGACCTCGCTGCACCGCCCCTCCTGACGGTGGGGTGGCCAACCCTCGAGGAGTCAGCGGGCGTCGTACAGAGCCGTCTCCACGTCCAGGTAGACCTGGTGCACCTCCGGCGCGACGAACGGCAGGGTCTGGGTGTACACCGCCGCCGTGATGCCGGCCGTCCGGTCGACCCAGAAGTGGGTGTTGCAGAGCCCGGCCCACGCACCGCTGCCCGCGCGCCGGCGCCCGGGGACGTCCCGGGTGTTGAGCAGCAACCCGTACCCCCACTTGTGGTCGGGGCCGGCGCAGAAGTCCGCCGTCGAACCCGGGTCGGCGCTGGTGATCGCTGCGGGGAAGTCGAGGTCCCCGATCTGGTTCGTGAACGCCGCGTCCACCGTCTCGGGACGGAGGACCCGGGTGCCGTCGAGCTCACCGTTCCCGAGCAGCGCCCGCTGGAAGCGCAGGTAGTCCCGCGGCGTCGAGTACAGGCCGTGGCCACCGGCGAAGTACTCGGGCTCGGGGTGCAGGTCCAGCGCACTGGGCTGCCACGTGCCGTCGGCCGCACGCATGTGCACCGGCACGCAGTTCGCCCGCTGGTCGGCGCTGGGGGTGAAGGAGGTGTCGTCCATGCCCAGCGGCCCGGTGACGCCCTCCTCCACCGCGACGTCGAAGCCGAGCCCGCTGGCCGCCTCGACGACCTTGCCGAGCCAGTCGGTGTTGATGCCGTACTCGAACCGGGTGCCGGGGTCGGCGAGCAGCGGCGCCGCGAAGACGGCGTTCGACCCCGACAGCACGTTCGGGTTGCCGGTCACCGTCTCCCAGCGCAGCAGCTCGGCGTTGAAGAACCAGTAGCCGAGCCCGGCGGTGTGGGTGAGCAGCTGACCCACCGTGGCCTTCGTCGCCGGCGGCCGCAGGCGGGGGACGTCACCGTCGAAGCCGTCGAGGACCTGCAGGCCGGCGAACTCCGGGCAGTACTCCTGCACCGGGGCGTCCAGGCGGAGGGTGCCCCGCTCGACCTGCTGCAGCGCGGCCACCGTCGCGACCATCTTGGTCATCGACATGATGCGGAAGTGGGTGTCGGCACCGACCGGCTCGTCCGCACCGGCCACCCGGGACCCGGCGGCACTCTCCAGGACCAGGCCGTCGCGGTCGGCGACGACCACCACCGCGTTCGGCACGGCGCCGCGCGCCACGGCTGCCTGCAGGACGACGTCGACGGGGTTCGAGTCCATGGGTGCTCCCGGATCGGGGGACGACCGGGACTGCCCCGATCGGCGCGGTGACCTGGGTCACGGCGGTGCCCGGCACCCTGCCGGTCCCGGTCGGCCAGGGCAAGGCCTTCGTCAGCTGTCGATGTCGCCGGCGGGCAGCCCGCCGATGATGCCGCGGGCCAGCTCGTCGTCCCGCGGCGGACCACGCCACTCCACGAGCAGCAACGAGGCATCGTCGCTGGTCCGACCGCCCCGGGCCGCCATGAGGGTGTGCGACAGCAGCCGGACCGTCTCGGCCACGCTCATCCGGTCGGCGCTGGTCTGCTCGACCAGTTCCCGCAGCCGGCCCTCGCCGAACTGCATCCCGTCCGCCAGCCGTTCCTCGACGACGCCGTCGGTGAAGAACAGCACCCGGTCACCCGGCTCGAGCTGGGTCGACTGCACCGACGGCACGGCACCCCCGAACCCCACGGGACGGGTGATCGGGCCGGTCAGCTCGTCGACGGCGCCGCTCCGGCGGATCCGCAGGGCTGCCGGATGGCCCGCGTTCACCCAGCTGAGCGTCCCGGTCTAGGTGTCCAGCTGGCCCACCTGGGCCGTCGCGAAGCGCCCCGGGTGGGTCGAGCCCAGCACGTCGTCCATCTGCACGTAGAGGTCCGGCAGCGACGCAGCGGACCGCCGGCCGTGCCGGTAGGCGGCGACCACGACGGTGGCCATGATGGCCGCCTCCAGCCCGTGGCCCATGGCGTCGAACACCGCCAGGTGCAGGACGTGCTCGTCCAGGGCGTAGTCGAAGCTGTCCCCACCGACGTCGTACGCCGGTTCCAGGATGCCGGCGAGGGCCACGTCCGGAGTGGTCATGATCAGCGGCGGCAGCGCCTGCCACTGCAGATGGGCCGACAGGGTCAACGGTGCCGCGGCCCGCACCCGTGAGAACGTGCCGGTGTAGAGCGACTTGGTCACGATGAGGTCGGCCGTCAGTCCGGCCAGCCGCTGGGCGAGCCGACGGTCGTCGTCGTCCACCCGGGCGAGGGTGAACGCCAGGACGCCGACCCGGTCCGAGCCGTCGAGCATCGGCAGGTACAGCCGCACGGACCCGTCGGGCAGCTCCTGCTCGATGCGGGCGTCCTGGGTGAAGGCGCGGCCCGGCCAGCTCCCGGCGATCGCCGTCGTCACGCCGACGAGACCTGCGCCGGCCAGTGGCTGCAGGGTCCGCTGGTCGTAGTCCTGCAGCCAGATGCTGACGTCGGTACCGCCGACGGCGGCGATCTCCTGCGCCACCGACGGCCACACCAGCCGGGCCGGCATGAGGTGGGCCCGGTCGAGCAGAGACCCCAGGACCCGCTCGCCGAGGCTCTCGGTGCGGGACCGGCCCGCTGCGTCCACGAAGCCCGAGCCCGAACCGGCCCCCGGCTCCTGCACGACGATGCCGCGGTGGTCCTGCCCGTCGTCCGACATCTGCTCTCCAACCAGGTCCCGCCCCATGAGAGTGACCCGTCGGCGACCCAGGCGCACCGGCTGCGAGCCGGGTGGAACAGCATGGTCCCGACCGCGGGACCGGGTGTCGATCACCTTAGCCGCAGCGGTCGAGGACGCTCCCGGGTGACCGCGGGGCGGTCACGCGCGGGTCGTCAGGCCCCGCCGCAGCTCGTCCATGGCCTGTGCGCGGCCCACCCGCGGCATCCAGCCCCACCCCCGCGCGCGGTCGGTGAGCAGCTGCCCGGTCCAGACCGGCTCGTCGGTCCACTCGGGCGCGACACCCAGCGCGTCGGTCACCGTGCCGAGGTAGTCCCGCCATGTCGCCGGTTCGCCGGCGAGGACGACCGGGGTGGTGCCCCCGGCCACGGGTCCTCGCTCCGGGTCCTCGGCGGTCGCCACGGCGCCCGTGGCGACGTCCGCGATCAGGGCCGCCAGGTCGTCGACGTGCACCCACGCGAAGGTCTTCGCCGGGTTCACCCGGCGCTCACCGTCACCGATCGCCTGCGGTCGCAGCGTGTTCCAGACCGACGTGTCGCCGGCGCCCATGATCGCCGGCGGGCGGACCAGCACGGTGGTGAGCCCGCCGACCTGCGCCAGCGCGGCGTCGGTGGCGTTCTTGGTGTCGGGGTAGTCGCCGCTGCCCTCGGGCAGCAGGGCGCCGTCCTCGGCCAGGTCCCCGACCCCGGCCGAGCGGTCGTAGACCCCGGCCGTCGACATGTGCACGAGCCGAGCGACGCCGGCGTCCCGCGCCGCCCGGGCGACGACCGTCGTGCCCTCGACGCCCACCCGGTGCTGCACCTCCCGGGACGATCCCATCGGGTGCACCGTCGTGACGACCGCGTCGGCGCCCTGGGCCACCTCGCGGGCGAGGTCCTCGTCGGCGGGGTCGCCGACGTGCTCGGTGACCCCGTCGAGCACGGGCGCGCTGCCGGCACGGCGGACGACGGCGCGCACCCGGGCCGACCGCTCGACGAGCGCGCGGCACACCGCGGCGCCCACCAGTCCGTTCGCACCGGTCACCACGACGACGGGAGAGGACGCGACCATGCCGGCCACACTGCCAGCCACCGCACCACGGCGCTGCCCGGCTGCCTCCGGGGTCAGCGCGTCGACCGGAGCACGGGATCCCCGACGCCCGTGGCCGTCGGGAGCAGGGGCAGCGGAGGACGGCCCCCCTCACCCCGAGCGGTGCTCACGCGCCGCGAGCACCGCTCAGCTCCGAGCCCCGAGCGGCCGGAGCAGCTGCTCCACGGGCACCTCGCGCTCGACGAGCCCGCGCTCGTGGACGAACCGGGCGAGCCGAGTCCACAGCTCCGGGTCCAACGACAGGTCGTCGGTGAACCGGCCCACCGTGTCCACCCACTGCCGCTGCGTCAGCTCGCCGCGCAGGTGCGGCGCCACGTGGAGGAACGTCTCCAGCGACCCCTCGGGGTCCTCGCGGACCGCGTGGACCCCGGCGACCACGCCGTCCAGGAACCGCTCGAGCACGTCGCGCCGCTGCGGGTCGTCCGCGGCGTCCTCGTGCGCGCAGAAGACGAGGTGCCCGGGCGAGGGCACGTCGTGGTCGAGGAAGCGCAGCAGCTCCACCTCCATCCCGGCGGCGCGCGCCTCGAGCACCTCGACGTTCTCGAAGGCCGCGAACGCGCCGACCGCCTCGTTGCGGCGCAGCGCGTCGACGAGGTAGTAGCTCACGTCTGCGTAGCGCACCGCATCGCGCTCCAGCGCGATGCCCCGGGACTCGGCCATCGCCTGGACCATCGCCGGCGCATAGGTCCCGAGAGGTGCGGCGATCGTGGTCCCCGCCAGGTCGCCGAGTCCGACGCCGTCCTTCAGCAACAGCCCGAACCCGGTCTCGAAGTACTTGCCGATCGCGACGATCGGGTACCCGGCCAGCCGCTCACCGGGCATGTGGATCGGCTCGGTGATCGCGAGGTCCAGCTTGCCGGCCGCGACCAGCGCCATGCCCGCTTCGTGGTCCACGGGCTCCACGACGTGGACGTCGAGCCCGCGCTCGGCGAACAGCCCGCGCTCCAGGGCCACCACGATCGGTGCGTGGTCCACGTTGACGAACCACTCCAGGGCGAGGCCGACGGTGGCGTTGCCAGACATGCAGTTCTCCTTGCTCGAGGGCGGCGTGCAGCATGATCGACACAACCGGAGCGCGGCCATCGGGGCAAATGAACACCCGCCGTCCGCCTGCCCCGTCCTGCCGCTGTGTCCACGAAGCCGGACCACCCGAGGGCACAGGCCCGTGCGCCAGGACGCGCTACCGTTGAGCATCAGGAGACTGATGGTCGGGTGCCGGAAGGGCAGCGGTCCAGTCCTCCCCGACCAGGAGGTCGTCGTGACCGAGCTCGACAGTCCAGGATCCGCGCCGGCCGCGACCGGGGTGGACGACGCGCGCCTGGCCGGTCTCCGGCGCTGGAACCTGGCGCTGACGGTGCTGCACGCGGCGCAGGCCATCGCCGTCCTGCTGCTGGCGAGCAGCTTCGCCCTCACCGTGACCTCGTCGTTCCCGGCCGGTCCACCCGGGACGGCGGTGCCGGCGCCGGCGCCGCTGGTCGACCTCGGCGTGGGCGTGGCGATCGCGCTCTTCCTCGCGCTGGCCGCGGTGGACCACCTGCTGACCGCCACGGTGCTGCGCCGGCGCTACGAGGACGACCTGCGCCGCGGCATCAACCGTTTCCGCTGGGTCGAGTACTCGGTCAGCTCCACCATCATGGTGCTGCTGATCTGCGGCTACACCGGCATCACCGGGCTGAGCGCACTCATCGGCATCGCCGGCGCCAACGTCGCGATGATCCTCTTCGGCTGGTTGCAGGAACTGATGAACCCGCCCGGCCGCACCCGGACCACGATGCTGCCGTTCTGGTTCGGTTGCGTCGCCGGAGCCGCGCCCTGGGTGGCGATCACCGCCAACGTCCTCGGGGCCGCGCAGATCCCCGGCTTCGTCCTCGGGATCTTCGGATCGCTGTTCGTCCTCTTCATGAGCTTCGCGGTCAACCAGTGGCTGCAGTACCGGGAGATCGGCCCGTGGCGCAGCTACGCCTACGGCGAGCGGGGCTACCTGGTGCTGAGCCTGGTCGCCAAGAGCCTGCTCGCCTGGCAGGTCTTCGCCGGCTCGCTGGCCACCTGACCCGCCGCCCGACCGGTCCACGGCCGGGCCTGGTCGAGGGCGGGGATCACGCGGACGGTCCGTCGTCCGGGTCCTCCTCGGGCTCGAACGTGCCGCCGGCGTCGTCCGGCAAGCCGATCTCCACGCCGCGGCCGTCCTCCTGTGGCTGAGCGGCGTCCGACCGGCGGGCGCCGGGGTCCGGTGCATCTGGTGTGGTCACGGGGCTCTCCTGTCGTTCGGCCTGCTGCGGACCGTCAGTCGTCGCCGAGCCCGGGGGCGAGGCCCGGCACGTCCGGTACGGCTGCCAGTGGGTTGTCGAGGAGGTCGCGCACGACACCCGCGCTGCCACCACCGCGTCGGTCGGGCTCCGCGGCGGCCAGCATCAGGCCGCCCGGCAGGTACTCGATGCCGGTGGCCGCACCGATCTCCTCCACGATGCTGAACTCGTGCCCGAGCGCCTCGAGGGGCGGCCCGTACGCGGCGACGAACGCCGGTTCCGCGGACACCGCGGGAGTGTTCCGCTGGCTGGCCCGGGGTGCGGCGATCGCCAGGGCGAGGTTCATGTCGCGGTCGATGCGGTTGACCAGGGTCTGCAGCACCGTCGTGATGATCGTGCTGCCGCCCGGGGAGCCGAGGGCGAGCACCGGTTCACCGTCGTGCAGCACGATCGTCGGCGCCATGCTGCTGCGCGGCCGCTTGCCCGGGGCGGGCAGGTTCGGCTCGGGCGTCATGGGGTCGGCGGCGGCGAAGGTGAAGTCGGTCAGCTCGTTGTTGAGCAGGAACCCGCGGTCGGGCACCGTGATCCCGCTGCCACCGGTCTGCTCGATCGTCAGCGTGTAGCTGGCGATGTTGCCCTCGGCGTCGCCGACCGTGAGGTGCGTGGTGGAGGGGCCTTCCGTGCCCTCCCCCACCGTGACCCCGTCCGCTGCCGGGCACGGGCCGTACTCGCCGTCCGGGTCGCCCGCCGTCGTCGGCTTCTCCAGCGCCGCGGCCGGGTCGATGGCGCAGGCCCGCTCCGCGGCGAAGTCGTCGGAGAGCAGCTCGGCCAGCGGCACCTGGGTGTACGCCGGGTCGCCGACGTAGGCGTTGCGGTCCGCGAAGGCCAGCGCACTGGCCTCCAGGTAGTGGTGCAGTACCGGCACGGCGGGCAGCTGACCGAGGTCGAACGGCTCCAGGATGTCCAGTGCCTCGCCGACGGTCGACCCACCGCTCGACGGCGGGGCCATCCCGTAGACCTCGAGCCCCCGGTACTCGACCATGGTCGGCTCCCGCAGCGGGGCGTCGTACTGCGCCAGGTCGACGTCCTCGAGCAGCCCCGCGCGGACGTCCTCGACGCCCGCCGCCTCGGGCGGGTCCTGCGCCGTCCGCACGATCTCCCCGGCCAGCTCCCCCGAGTAGAACGGCTCCACGCCCTCCTCCGCCAGCAGCCGGTAGGTCTCCGCGAGGTCGGGGTTGGCGAACAACGACCCCACCTCGGGCAGGGCCCCGCCCGGCAGGAACAGCTCGGCGCTCGGCTCGAACGTGCGGAACTTCTCCTCGTTCTCCGCGGTCTGCTGCCGGAACGTCTCGTCGACGACGAAGCCCTCGTCGGCCAGCCGGATCCCGCCCTGCAGCGCGTCCGCGAGCGACCACGTGCCGAACTCCGCCAGGGCCGTCGCCCAGGTCTGCGGCGTGCCGGGCGTGCCCACCGACAACCCGCTCGCCACCGCCTCGGCGAACGGCAGGGGCTCACCCGCCTCGTCGAGGAAGGCGCCGGCGCCCATCGCCAGCGGCGCGGTCTCCCGGCCGTCGATCGTGGTGACCGCTCCGGTGTCGGCGTCGTAGTAGAGGAAGAAGCCGCCGCCACCGACCCCCGCCGAGTAGGGCTCCGTCACGCCCAGCGCGGCTGCGGCGGCGACAGCGGCGTCCGCGGCGTTGCCACCGGCGGCCAGGACCTCCAGGCCGACCCGGGTGGCGTCGGCGTCGACGGTGGCGACCGCGCCCCCGGTGCCGACTGCCCACGGACGCTTCTCCGGCAACGGGTCGACCGGCGTGGCGCTCGCCGGCCCGCCGGCAGCGAGGACGCCGGCAGTCAGCGCGGTGAGGGCGACCAGGGTGGTACGCGGACGCAGCATGGAGACTCCCCGGGCGTCATCGATGCGCAGGAACACATCGGACACCCTCCGGGCTCATCGCGCCACCCCTCCGGTGCACGACCGTCTGCCGCCCGGAGCCCGCGCGCGCCCGGGGCCGCGGACCCGGCGGTCAGCCGGTCATGAAGCCGCTCTCGTACGCGGCGATGACCGCCTGGGTGCGATCCCGCGCGCCCAGCTTGAGCAGCACGCTGCTGACGTGCGTCTTCACCGTCTCGCGGCTGAGGTACAGCTCGGTGGCGATCTCGGCGTTGGACAGCCCGCCCGCCACCAGCCGCAGCACGTCGGCCTCGCGGCCGGTCAGCTCCGGCAGTGCGGCCGCCCCTCGGGCGCGGGAGGGCGCGTGCGAGGCGATGAGCCGGCGGGTCAGGTCCGGGAGCACCAGGGACGTCCCGCGGGCGACGACCCGGATGGCGTCGACGAGCGAGTCCAGGTCCGACCGCTTCAGTGCGAAGCCGCTCGCCCCGGCCTGCAGCGAACGGAACAGGTAGTCGTCGTCCTCGAACGTGGTCAGGACCAGCACGCGGGGGCGCTGCGGGTCACGGGCGACCAGCTCCGCGGTCGCCGCGATGCCGTCCATGTCGGGCATCCGGACGTCCATGAGGACAACGTCGGGATCGGTGTCGGCCGCGACCGCCAGCGCCTCCCGGCCGGTGCCGGCATCGCCCACCACGGTGAGGTCGGGCTCGCTCTCCAGGATCACCCGCAGCCCGGAGCGGACGAGCACGTCGTCGTCCACGAGCAGCAGCCGCAGGGCGGTCACGCCGCCCCCGACAGCGGCAGGGTGACGCACAGGTCGAACCCACCCGAGGGCGTCCGCTCGGCGGTGAGCGTGCCGCCGGCGGCGGTCGCCCGCTCCCGGAGGCCGGCCAGCCCGCGACCGCCGCCGGGGCCCGGGCGGCCGTCCTGCTGGGCGACCGGCTCGTTGCACACGCGGACGACGAGGGTGTCCCCGCTGCGGGCGACCTGGGCGACCGTCAGCGGGGTGCCGGCGTGCCGCAGCACGTTCGTCGTCCCCTCCTGGACCACCCGGTACGCCAGCTCCTGGGCACCGGCGGGCACGTCGTCGACGTCGCCGTCCACCACGAGCTCGACGGGCAGGCCGCCGTCGCGGAGTCCGGCGAGCAGGTCCTCGAGGTCGTCCAGCGACGGCGCGGCGAACGGGACCGGGTCGCGGCCGCCGTCCTCGGCCCGGAGCACGGTGAGCACCCGGTCGAGCTCCGCGAGCGCCGTCCGGGTGTTGGTCTCGATGTGCCCGAGCGCCTGCCGGGCGAAGTCCGGCTGCAGCGGCCGGTCGTCCGCCGGCGTCAGCGTGCGGCGGGCAGCGGTGGCCTGCAGCAGGCTGGCGGTCAGCGCGTGGCCGATGGTGTCGTGCAGGTCGCGGGCCAGCCTGTTCCGGTCGGCCAGCCGCCGGGTGCTCTGCTGCAGCGCGGCGATCCGCTGCTCGGGCGCGGTGCCGAGCAACCGGGGCGCCACGGACGCGGACAGCCGCACCAGCAGGTCGACCACGGCCAGGGTGAGGACGACGTCGAGCACCATGAACGCCAGCAGCGGCAGCGCGTTGAGCGGGTTCCACTCGGTGTCCCAGCCCAGCACCACGAAGAGGGCGGCACCGAAGAGGACGGCGGCGGACGTGGCGACGCCGAAGAGCAGGCGGGCGCCCAGCCAGCCCAGGGCACGCCAGGTGTCGGGCGCGAGGACCAGCCGCCGGAGCTTGCGGACGACGCCGCGCTGGTCGCGGACCCGCTCACCCTCGGGGACGTCGACACCGAGCAGTCGGCGGGCCAGCCGGCGCTCCATGCCGGCCAGCCCGCGGGTCACCGCCAGCACCAAGAGGATGAGCAGGACGCCGACGCCGTAGACCAGGGCCACCACCGAACCGATCAGCCCCAGGTACAGCCCCAGGTACAGCACACCCAGGGGCAGGCTCGCCAGCGCGTAGAGGGCCCGACCGCGCCACCCCGGGCGGGCGGCGACCAGCACCGCCCGCAGCCGGGCGGCGAGCCCGGTCGCCGTGAGCTGGGAGGTCGTCGGGGGCACGGCTCGATCCTGGCCCACCGCCGCGCCCGGCGACTCCCCCTTCGGCGCCCCGCTCCCCTCCCCCACGTGGGGGACGCTGCTCGGCACCGTGGGGTGATCCGCCCGGGCCGGCCGGCCCGACAGGCTCCGTGTCATGACTGCACCCCTCCCGTGGCGGCGACGCCGTCACGCCACCGACGGGCCGCGCGCGTGATCCAGGTGCGCGGGCTGACCAAGGAGTACGGCACCACGTCCAGGCTGCGTGGGCCCGGCACCGTCCGGGCCGTCGACGACCTGACCTTCGACGTCCAGCCGGGCAAGGTGACCGGCTTCCTCGGTCCGAACGGCGCGGGCAAGTCGACCACGATGCGCATGGTCCTCGGCCTCGACCGGCCCACCGCCGGCTCCGCGCTGGTGGCCGGCCGGCCCTTCGCCACGCTGGCCGAGCCGCTCCGGACGGCCGGTGCCCTGCTCGACGCGGGCGCCGTCCACCCCGGGCGCAGCGGCCGCGACCACCTGCGGGTCGCCGCCCGCACGCACGGCATCCCGCTGCGCCGGGTGGACGACGTCGTCGACCAGGTCGGGCTCGGCCCCGCGGCCCGTCGGCGGGTGCGTGGCTACTCCCTGGGCATGCGCCAGCGGCTCGGCATCGCGACCGCGCTGCTCGGTGACCCCGCCGTCCTGCTGTTCGACGAGCCGATGAACGGCCTGGACCTGGACGGCGTCCGGTGGATCCGCCGGCTGGTGCGCGAGCTGGCCGACGAGGGGCGGACGGTGCTGCTGTCCAGCCACCTGATGAGCGAGATGGAGCAGACCGCCGACCACCTGGTGATCATCGGCCGCGGCCGGCTGATCGCCGACGCGTCGATGCAGGAGGTCATGCGCGGCCAGGGTGCGCAGCGGTCGGTCCGGGTGCGGACCCCCTCGCCCGACGCCCTGGTCGGCGCCCTGCGCCGCCGACGGCTGCAGGTGCACCCCACCGAGGACGGCGACCTGCTGGTCGAGGGCGCGACGGCGGAGACCGTCGGCGACGTCGCGCTGGAGACCGGTGTCGCGGTGCACCGGCTGGCCGAGGAGCACTCCTCGCTGGAGCAGGTCTACCTCGACCTCACCGGCGACAGCGTCCAGTACCGGGTCGCCGTCGCACCCGAGCCGGCCGGACTGGTGCAGCGATGAGCGCGGCGGAGGTCGCCACCCCGACGACCGGGACGGCGACCGTCTTCCGGCGCGCCGCCGGCGCCGAGTGGCTGCGACTGCGCACGGTGCGGACGACGTGGTGGTGCCTGCTGGCTGCTGCGGTGACCATCGTGGGCATCGGCGCCACCGCGGCCTTCGACGAGGCGACCGGACCGGCCGACCCGTTGACCGGCCTGCCGGCGACGTTCGCCGGTGAGTTCGGCGTCCTGCTGGGCCAGTTCGCGCTGCTGGTGCTGGCCCTGCTCGCGGTCACCCCGGAGTACGCCACCGGGTCGATCGGCCCGACGCTGCAGTGGACGCCGCGCCGCGGCGTGCTGCTGGCCGCGCGGGTCACCGTGCCGGTCGTCGTCGCCACCGTGGCCGGGGTGCTGCTCGCGCTGGTCGCGGACGTGGCCGCCTGGCTCATCGCGCCCGACCTGACCCTGACCCTGGCCGACCTGGCCGACAGCCTCGGCCGGGTCGCCGCGGTACTGGCCGCCGGGAGCGTGCTGGCCGTCGGCGTCGGCCTGCTGCTGCGCAGCACCGCCGGGGCACTGGCCACGGTCTTCCTGCTCCAGCTGGTGCTGCCCGCCCTGCTGCCCGGGTTCGGCGTCGAGTGGATGGCCGACCTCGGGGAGCTGCTGCCGGGCACCGGTGCCGTCTGGTTGCTGCTCGGCGAGCCGGACATGACGGCAGCCGCGGCGGCGACGCTGCTGGTCGGCTGGTCCGGGGCGGCGCTCGCCGCCGGCGGCTGGTCACTGCTGCGCCGGGACGCCTCGTAGCCCGTGCGGTCCCGGCTACGACACGGGCGGCGGCCAGGGCTCACCCGGCCGCCGCCCGCGAGTCGTGCCTCAGACCGAGGTGGCCAGGCTGCGCACGCTGCTGGTCGTCGTGAGGGCGAGCCGGCGGCTGATCCGCAGCCCCTGGTCGGCCAGGGCGAACGTCGCCTCGATGACGTCCTCGGGCCGTACCAGCGCCGCCGGCACGATGCCGCGGACGATGGTCGTGATGCTCTGGACGACCCCGGCGACGGCGTCCTCGCCACTGGCGGCGGCCTCCTGCAGCTGCCGCCGGGCGCGCTCCTGCTCCTGGTCGCGCAGCTCGGCGAGCAGGCCGGCGCGGGCCTGCTCGAGCACACGCTCCACCTGCGGGCGCTCCGCCGTGCCGTCGGGCCCGGACGCCACCAGCTCGCCCGCGACCAGCCGCCGGGCACGCTGCGCCACGTCCTCCTGGGTCCGGGCCAGCTCCCGGAGCTCGACGTCGGAGCCGGTGGACGCCTCCGGGGCGACCCGCTCCTCGGCCGCGGGTGCAGCGCTGGACTGGTCCTTGGTCGCCTGGCTGGACTTCGTCGTGCTCGTCGGTCCGGTCATGAGGTGCTCCTCCTGTGCTCGGTCCATCGGGACCCCCAGGCTCGGCTCGGCAGGTGAACGTCCGGGGGGCCGTGTACGGACAACCGGCGAGTCCGCTCCGAACTCGGGCGCAGCCCAGGCGTGTCGTCCGGTGTGTCGACGGCCGGCGCTCAGCCGGCCGACGGGGCCACCCGCTCGGGCTGGTGCCGGAGCCCGGCCGCCGTCCGCCGGTCGAGCAGCGCCACCACCGCCATGTGCGGGACGGTGAGGCCGAGGAGGACGGCCAGCGCGCCGGCCGTCCAGTCGGGTCGTTGCGCACTGAGGACGAGGAGTGCGATGCCGGCGAGGGCCACCCCGGTGGGGACTGCGGCCGCTGTGGCGTAGCGGAGCAGCGGGGCGCCGAGCCGGCCGGCCGCCAGGTCCTCGCCGTTGCGGGGGTCGAGCACGAGCAGGCGCCCGATGTGGCGGACGGCGTGCCAGCCACCGAAGTACGCCCCGAACGCCGCCGCCGGCGGAGCGAGGGTGAACAGCGCCGCCAGCAGGCCGGCCTCGGCCGCCCATCCGGGCCGGCCGCGGGCCAGCGCACCGAGCACGGTGCCGAGAAGGGCCACGCCGACGACGGCGAGCGCAGCCTGCCGGACGCCGGGTGCCAGCACCCCCGGCAGCTCCGGGGACAGCGCTGCCAGCACCCGGTCGGCCTCCTCGGGCCACCGGGCGAGCGGGACGGCGATGGGCACCCCGCCCAGGCCCACGACGGGCGCGACGTCCCGCAGCGCGGGCCGCCACGGGGTCCCCGACCGCTCGGCGTCGAACGCCACCTCACCCATGCCGAAGTGCACCGCGGAGACGGCGAACAACAGCAGCAGGCTCACCACCGGGGCCACCAGCAGGGCGCCCAGTGCGGCCAGCGCGGTGACGGCGTAGCCGACCAGGACGCCCGGGCGCAGCATCCGCCCCGGTCGCCCGGCGACCCAGTCCGGGACCAGGTGGTCGACCGCACCGTGCGGCAACCCGACCAGCACCCCGGCGGCCAGGACGCCCACCCCCCACGCCGAGAGCTGGTCGGGCAGCAGCACGGCCGCCCCGACGACCGCGCCGACGACCCCGGCCGACAGCCGGGTCGTCAGCGCGGTCACCCGCAGCGGCGCCTCTGCCGTCACGATGCGATCCGGGAGGTCAGGCGGCCCGGCCGGGCGCGGCCACCTCGGTGATGCCACCGCGGGGCAGGGTGACGTCAGCCGCGACGGCCGCGTCGTGGCCCTCGTGCTTGCTCACCTTCTGGGCGATGATCGCCAGCAGGATGCCGTAGACGACCTTGGAGGTGACGTCGGCGACGGTGTAGGTGATCTGCCGGGCGACCACGCCGTCGGCGGAGTCCCAGATCGCCGGCATCAGGTAGGCGCCGGGGTAGAGCATCCAGGAGACCAGCAGCAGCCACCACACGGCCTTGACCAGCGGGCGGACCTCCGCGGGCAGCCGGCCGACGTTGCCGTACACGGTGCGGTACACCAGCGCCAGGATCACCAGGAAGAACACCGTGCTGATCGATCCCCAGATCCAGAACGGCGCGCTGCGCTCGACCTCGTAGAACTGGCCGGCGTAGCCGGTGTAGATCATCCCCAGCCCGGCGACGGTGAAGACGATCCAGCCACGGCGGAACGCGGCGCCGGTCACCCCCAGGACGATCAGCATCTGGAGCAGCAGCACCGGGACGTCGATCGTCCAGTTCATGTACCGGTAGCCGTTGGAGAACAGCGTGCCGGTCGGGCTGAACGCCTCGCCGTCCCAGCTGAAGGCGCTGTCCCACTTCTGGGAGGTGACCAGCAGCTCCAGGAACGCCGACAGCATCACGACCGCGGACAAGGTGGAGGACAGCTGGTACCGGGGCAGCGAGTTCTTGCTGGTCAGCAGGAAGTAGACCAAGCCCGCCGCCATCGCGGCGTAGCCGAGGGTGAAGACGTGGGACACGATGGTGAACTGGAAGAAGTCGTAGCTGAAGGTGTTCTCGACGTTCACGTCGTCTCCTGATCCGGAAGGCGGTGTCGTCGCTCTTCCGTCGTCGGCGGCGCGGCGGATGCAGGCCGGCAGCCCAGCGCCGGGCGCCGAGCCCGCCCGGCCCCGTGCGTCAGACGGGCAGGATGCCGCGCTCGTACGCGGCGGCGACGGCGGCTGCCCGGTCGGTCACGCCCAGCTTGGTGAACACGTGCACCAGGTGCGTCTTCACCGTGGCCTCGCTGACGAACAGGCTCGCGGCGATCGCCCGGTTGGGCGTGCCCTGGGCGACCAGCCGCAGGACCGCCACCTCCCGCTCGGTCAGTTCCGTCCCGGACGTGCCGCGCATCCGGGTGACCACCTGCGTGGCCACCGCCGGGGACAGCACCGACTCCCCGTCGGCCGCGGCGTGGACGGCGGCGACCAGCTGGTCGCGGGGGGCGTCCTTGAGCACGTAGCCGGTGGCCCCGGCCTCGAGCGCCGCGCGCACGTCCCGGGCGGTGGCGAAGGTGGAGAGGACCAGCACCCGCACCGGGTCCTCGCGCAGCGCGACGATCGCGTCCAGCCCGTCACCCCGGGGCATCCGCAGGTCCAGCAGCAGGACGTCCGGCCGGAGGGCACGCACCAGGGCGACCGCCGCCACCCCGTCCCCGACCTCGCCGACCACCTCGACGTCCGGCACCGCGGCGAGCATGCCGCGCAGGCCGTCGCGCACCACCGGGTGGTCGTCGGCCAGCACCACCCGGACGGTGCGCCGCTCAGCCACGGGCCACCGGCAGTCGCAGCGAGACCGCCGTCCCACCACCCGGCTCGGACTCCACCAGCACCTCGCCGCCGACCCGCTCGGCTCGCTGCCGCATGCCGCGCAGGCCGAACCGGGCCCCCGCCGTCCCCGCGCCGACGGACCCGGTCGCCGGGAAGCCCACCCCGTCGTCCCGGACGTCCAGGAGGACCTCATCGTCGAGGAAGGACAGCGTGACCCCGACGCGGGAGGCCCGGGCGTGCCGGGTGACGTTCGCCAGCGACTCCCCCGCCACCCGCAGCAGGACGGCCTCGGCGTCGTCGGGCAGGGGCCGGGCGGCGCCGGTGACGACCAGCTCGGCGCGCGCGCCGGTGCGGGTCACCCAGTCCCGCACCAGCCGGTCCAGCGCGGCCGGCGCGTCGGCGTCATCCAGCTGGGACGGCAACAGCCCCTCCACGGACCGCCGGGCCTCCACCAGGGCGGCGCGGGCGAGCTCGGTCGCCGCGTCCACCCGCTGCGCGACGGCTGCGGGGGCGGCGTCGCCGGTGACCGCCTGCAGCTGGGTGACCACCCCCACCAGGCTCTGCGCGATGGTGTCGTGGATCTCCAGGGCCAGCCGCTCCCGCTCCTCGTGCCGGCCCGCCTCCCGGGCGCGCTGCAGCAGCGCCGCGTGCAGGTCGGCGTTCTCGGCCAGCGCATCGGCCAGCCGGGCGTTGGTCCGCTCCAGCTCGTCGATGGTGGCGACCCGCGCCGCGGCGAGCGCGTGCTCGTCACGCTCCATCCGGACGAAGAACAGCACGAGCCCCGCGTTGAGCGCGAACAGCCCCAGGAACGCTGCGGCCTGGGTCCGGTCGGCCGGTGGCAGGCCGCCGGACTGCGCACCGGCCAGGGTGAGCGCGGTGAGGAGCACCAGCGGGGTCACCAGCCGGCGCGGCGCGTGCTCGACCGTGTCGAAGTAGCCGACGAAGGCGAAGGCCCCGAAGAACGGGTTGATCAGGACCAGGACGAAGGCGGCGACGGTGCGAGCGGAGACGTAGACCGCACTGAGCCGGTCCGGGCCGCCCGGACGGCGGTCCCACCGGCGGTCGACCACCCAGGCGTGCCCGGCCGCGATCGCGCCGACCAGCAGGGCCGCGGTCGTCCACGCTGCCGGCCCCCGGTCGAACAGGTGCATCGACGCGGCGGCGAGCGCGGTGGCCAGGGCGAGGACCAGGTAGGGGCCGCGCCGGAGCAGGAAGCGCCACCGCACCTCGACGGCGGCCGCCGGACCGGTCACCGGCCCCTCCCCTCCACGGAGCTACTGCCAGAGCTCACTGCCCAGACCTCACTGCCAGCGGAAGCATCGCACCGCCAGGACCGACAGCACGACGGCCCAGCCGGCGACGACCAGCACCTGCAGCAGGGTCGGCAGCTCTCCGGCCTGGGCCCGGTCCAACGCCAGCGCTGCGGCACCGGTCGGCGTCGCGGCCACGACGTCGCGGACCAGCCCGCTCATCGCGCTCACCGGGTACCAGACACCGGCGGTGAACATGAGCGGGAAGAAGACGACGGTGCCCACGGTGGAGGCGGCCCGGGAGGAGGGCGCCGTCCCGGACACCAGCGCCCCGATGCCGAGGACGGCGACCAGGGCGAGCAGGTAGGCCAGCGCCCAGGCCGGCAGGGCGGCGGGCAGCGGGACGCCGAACGCCAGCCGGCCGACGGCGAGCACGAGGACCACCGACACCAGCACCGCGGCCGCGTGCAGGGCGACCTGCGCACCGAGCACGTGCGCGGCCCGGGCCGGGGTGGTGGCGATCCGGCGCAGCACCTGGCGTTCCCGGTAGGCGCTGATCACCGCCGGCATCGCCGTGACCCCGGCCATGATCGCGGCCAGCAGGCAGGACACCGGCACGTAGGCGGCCACGAAGCTGACCCCGCCGAACTCCGCGGACGGCTCGTCGAACCCCGGGACGAGGCCGAGCACGACCAGCAGCAGGGTGGGGAACAGCAGGATCCAGAACAGCGAGCCGGGCTCGCGCAGGAACAGCCGGGCCTCGGTGGCCAGGACGGCCCGGCCCGGGCGGGCCCGACGGCTGCTGGTGGTCCGGGTGGCGGTCACGCGGACTCCTGCAGGGTGGGCGCGGCATCTCGGCGGGGCAGGGCGGGGGCGACATCGGGACGGCGGACGAGGTCGAGGTAGGCGTCGTCGAGGGTGGTGGCGGAGACCCGCAGGCCGACCGGCTCCACACCGCGGGCCTGCAGTGCGTGGAGCACCGCGAGGACGCCGTCGTCGGTGCCGACGACCTCGAGCCGGTCACCGCGCCGTTCGACCCCACCGACGCCGGGCAACCCGGACAGCGCCGCCGCGGGGAGGACGTCGGCGGGAGCGGTGAAGGACATGAGCGTCGAGTTCGCCGAGCGGGCGACCACCTGCTCGGGCGTCCCCTCGGCGACGACGCGGCCGGCGGCCATGACGGCGATCCGGTCGCAGAGCTGCTGGGCCTCCTCCATCAGGTGGGTGACCAGCACGACGGTGGTGCCGCCGTCGCGGACCTCGCGCACCAGCTGCCAGGTGTCCCGGCGGGCCTCCGGGTCCAGCCCGGTGGTCAGCTCGTCGAGCAGCACCACCCGGGGCCGGCCGACGAGGGCGGTGGCGATCGCCAGGCGCTGCTGCTGGCCACCGGAGAGGTGGGCGTACCGGGTGTCCGCGACCTGCCGCAGGCCGAGGCGCTCGAGGAGCTCGCCCGGATCAGCGGGGTCGTCGTGGAAGGCGGCCACCATGGCCACCGCCTCACCGGCGGTGAGCTTGGCCTGCAGCCCGGAGCTCTGCAGCTGCACGCCCAGCACGCGGGTGACGGCGCGACGGTCCTGCCAGGGCACGTGCCCGGCCACGCGGACCGTGCCGTGGTCGGGACGGGTGAGCCCGGCCATGCACTCGACCGTCGTCGTCTTGCCGGCGCCGTTGGGCCCGAGCACGCCGACGATCTCGCCGTCGTGCACGTCGAGGTCCACCTGCTCGACGGCCACGGCGGAGCGGTACGTCTTGCGGAGGTCGCGGACCTCGATCAGTGGCATGGCACGACACTGGCAACGGCGCCGCGCCGTGCCATCGACCGACCGGCTGGACCCACCTCCACCGATCGGCGCCGGTGGACGGTCCGGGAACCGGCGGGCGCCGTGGGGACGTTGTCCCGGGAGCCGGCACACCGCCCTGGACGAGGAGCGCCATGACCACCCCGCTGCCGACCGGCCCCGCCGAAGCCCTGGACGTGCGGGCCGACGAGGAGCTGACCTGGCTGCTCTCGCTGGACCCCACGGTGATCGCCGTCCTCGGTGGCGTGCTGCTGACGTTCCTGCTGATCGCCGTCCTCGCCGGGTGGCTGGTCGTCCGGCGGGTCCGGCGCAGCCCACTGGTGGCCCGGAGCCGCGAGATCGCCGCACGCAGCCGTGAGCTGGGCATGCAGGGCGCCACCGCCGTCGCGGCCCGCCGCCTGCCCCCGGGGCAGCGGCGCTCCTGTGCGGAACTGCAGCTCGAGGTCTGCCGCGCCCGGGATCGGCTGCGTCGCCAGGTGGCGACCGCGCAGGCCGCCGGCGCCCACCTCGGCGAGATACCGGACCTGCTGCCGTCGCTGGAGGCCGAGGGCAGTCGGTTGGAGCAGCGCCTGCGGCAACGGGCGCTGGTGCCCGAGCCGACCGCCCGGGACGACCTGGAGCCGGAGGCCCGGGCCTACCTGGACACGCTCGCCGACGTCTGCGACGCGGTCCAGCAGGCGGAGCGGGTGGCCTCCGCGGCCAGGCGGCCGACCAGCGAGGTCGCCGATGCGGTCACCGCGCTGCGGGCGCACACCACCGCCTACGAGGAGCTCACCGCCCCGCCGGTGGCGCCTCCGCTTCCTCAGCCACCGGCCGGAGCGCCCACCCAGGACCAGCCGCTGCGTACGGAGGACCGGGCTCGCTGAGTCTGCGGATCAGCGTCCTCGGTCCGGGTCGGCCGGTGCTCAGCTCCCGGCACCGCCGTCTCCAGGCGGCGCCGACATCGTGGCCAGCAGCGCGGACAACTGCCGCTGCTCCTCTCCCGTCAGGCGGCCGAGCCGGTCGGCGGGGAAGTCGAAGGACCGCCGGACGGCGCGGTGCTCGCGGCGCCCGGCCGGGGTGATCGAGACCTGCTTGACGCGCCGGTCCGCCGGGTCGGGCACCCGGGTCACCAGTCCGCGGGCCTCCAGCCGGGCGACGAGCTGGGTGACGTTGGACGGGTCGCAGAGCAGCTCGACGGCGAGCTCCCCCATCGACCGCTCCCCCGTGGTCAGCTGGCCGAGCAGGCAGGCCTGCGCAGCGCTCAACCCGACCGCCTGCGCCGCGCGGTCGTACGCCGCGTCGTAGGCGTACACGAAGTCCCACATCTGCTGCTGCAGCGTGCTCGCGTCGTCTGCCACGGCGCCCAGGTTACTTGATGGACTGAAGTAGTCGTGCCACCATGACGGCAGGAACTTGAGTGACTCAAGCAATTGGAGGAGATCCCCATGTCGGTCGAACACGCAGGCACGACGACGACCCGCGTCCTCGTCACCGGGGTGCGCGGGAAGACCGGCGCCCCGCTGGCGGAGCTGCTCGTCGCCCGGCCGGGCGTCGAGGTGCTCGGCGGCAGCAGCGCCCCGGAGACGGTGGACGTCGCCGGGGTCCGGCCGACCGAGTTCTCCTGGGACCGGCCGGACGGCTGGCCCGCGGCGACCGACGGCGTCGACGCGCTCTACGTCGTCCGGCCCGATCGTGCGGACGCGCCGGAGCTGATCGGGGCGCTCCTCGAGGTGACGCCACCCCGGGCGCACGTCGTCCTGCTGTCGGAGCAGGATGCCGACTCCACCGGGCCGGCCGGGTGGGCGCCGGCGGCCGAACGCGCGGTGCGCACCGGCGGCCACAACTGGACGGTGCTGCGGCCGAGCTGGTTCATGCAAGTGCTCACCGACCCACGCTTCTACCTCGACCAGCTCACCGACACCGGCGAGCTGCCGTTCGCCAGTGGGGGCGCGAGCCTTGCGTGGATCGACGCCCGGGACATCGCCGCCGTGGCCGAGCGTGCCCTGCTCGGCGAGGGGCACGCCGGCCAGGTGTACGAGCTCACCGGTCCGGCGGCGCTCTCGCTGCCCCGCACCGCAGAGCTGATCTCCCGGGCCACCGGGCGTCCCATGGCCCACCGGGAGATCACCATCGACGAGGCGCTGGCCGGGACCGAGGGCTTCGAGCGGGAGATCACCGCGGTGACGTTCGAGCGCGTGCAGGCCGGCAGCTTCGCCGTCGTGACCGATGCCGTCCAGCGCGTGACGGGGCGTCCGGCCCGAACGCTGGAGACCTTCCTCGCCGACGCAGTACCCGTCCTGCGGCGCGCCACCTGACCCCGACCCGAACCGCTGCCCCGCTCGAACGCGCCCACACCGATCCATTGCTGTTTCGGCAAGGGTCTTTGCGTCCTTGTCCGATCTGGGGCCATCGTGGCCAGGGCACACCGACGGGGAGGACCTGGACATGTCCGATCAGGCCGTACGACGAGAGGGCGGCGACCAAGCCGGCCACGACTTCGACGAGGCGTACTGGGAACAGCACTGGCAGGACCCGGCGGCCGGGCCCGGGGCGACGAGCAGCATCCCGCCGAACCCGCACCTGGCCCGCGAGGCCGGCGGCCTGGTGCCGGGGACGGCCCTGGACGCGGGCTGCGGCGCGGGTGCCGAGGCGCTGTGGCTCGCCGCGCACGGCTGGCAGGTCACCGCCGCCGACATCTCGACCGCGGCCCTGGCCCGCGCCGCTGACCGGGCGGCATCGAGCGGGGTAGCCCAGCGCGTGCGGTGGCTGCAGGCCGACCTGAGCACCTGGGCGCCGGACACGCAGTTCGACCTGGTCACGACCTCCTACGCCCACCCGGCGATGCCACAGCTGGAGTTCTACGACCGGATCGCCGGATGGGTGGCCCCCGGCGGCACCCTGCTCATCGTCGGGCACCTGCACGCCCACGCCGCCCACGTGGAGGGCCACCATCCCCCCGCGGAGGCATCGGTCACTGCCGCCGTCGTCGCCGCGCGGCTCGGCGACACCGCGTGGGACGTCGTCACCGCCGAGGAGCTGCACCGCACGCTCACCGCACCCGACGGCCGTGAGGTCGGGCTCCACGACGTCGTCGTCCGCGCCACCCGGCGCGCCTGACCAGTTCCCGGAAGCGGGGGCACCCCGCGGACGACTCAGCCCCCACGGCAGGCACGCCGTGGGGGCTGGGTCACGTCAGACCGGCGGAGCCGGTCGAGTCGCTCAGTTCGTGCGACGGCGGCCGGTGAGACGGCCGAGGAGTCGCTTGAGCAGGTTCGCCTTGATCAGTCCGGACACGATCCCCATGTCGGTTCCTCCTCTGGGTCGAGTGGACCAGGCACTACCCAGCATCGGCCCCGTCCATGTCCCGGCCTGCGCAGACGTCGGCCGGCGCGGTCGACGCCGGCCGCACGGTCAGGCGCGCACGCGGCTGCGCGGCCGACGGCGGCGGGCGAAGAACCGCTCGACCCGGCGCCACCGGTTCGGCGTCTTCTCCCGGTCCATCACCTCGGACTCGGCGAGCACGCGGTCGACCGCACCGAGCTCCGGCGGCTCGAACACCACCAGCGAGCGGCCGGTCGGCCGGCGCAGCCGCTCGATGCCGCGCACGAGCGAGCCGGTGTCGGTGATCGCGGCGGCGACCTCGTCGGGCGTGCACCCCAGGTGCTCGGCCAGCAGCCGGTGCCGGAAGTCGATGATGGTCGCGGCCACCCGGTCGGCCCCCGGCTGTCCCTCCACCGCCTCGATCGCGAGGTCGCACTCGGTGTCCAGGCCCATCGACCGGTTGTTCAGGTTGCTGGAACCCAGCCGCAGCAGGCGGTCGTCGATGACGGCCACCTTGGCGTGCACGTAGATGGGCTCGCGCTGCTCGGTCACCGGACAGTAGAGCCGGAACCGGTCGTGGACGTCCGCTTCGCGGATCAGCTCCAGCAGCCGGGCGCGCGCCGTGCCCATCGCCTTCTCCGAGAGCCAGCCGTCGGCGGTCCACGGGTTGAGCACGACGACGTCGGGGCCGTCGGGTTCGCGCAACCGCTCGGCGATCGCCTCGGCGATCCGGCGGCTGGCGAAGTACTGGCTCTCCACGTAGATCGAACGACGGGCCGCGGCGATGCCGGCGAGCCACAGCAGCTCGATCTCGTGGACGAGGTCCGCGCCGTCGTGCTCCGGGCGGGTGCGGGAGATCGCGACGTCGACGTCGGTGAGCAGCGGCTCGACCTCCTCGGGCCAGCACTCCCGCCTCTCCGGCAGCGGCTCGAGCCGCTCCCCGGTGCCGCTCTCCCACCGCGTGCGGGCGAGCTCGGCGACGGCGCGAGCGGCGGGCCCGGTCAGCATGCTGGTCGCGTCGTGCCACGGCCCGGCGAGCCGGCCCTCCGCGCGTCCGGCGGCCGGCGACCGTCGGTGCGGGTTGGTGTCGGCGTGGTCGGAGGTGTCCCAGCGGTCGGCGGTGACGTCGATGCCGCCGGTGAAGGCCAGGCAGTCGTCGACGACCACGATCTTCTGGTGGTGCGCGCCCCCGACCGGGTGGTGGGTGTCGATGGCCAGGGTGAGGCGGTCGGAGGTGCGCCGGTCCAGCAGCACGATCGGCTGCAGCCCCCGGCCGAGCGCGCGCAGCATGCCCAGGTCCCACTGGAGGACCCCGATCTCCAGCTGCGGGTTCTGCTCCACCGCCTGCTCGAGCACGGCCCCGAGCCGGTCGTCCTTCGGCCGGCCACCGGCCAGCGGGTCCAGGCGGATCCGCGGGTCGAAGTCCCAGCCGATGAACAGCACCCGCCGCTCGGCGCGCAGCACGGCCCCCTTGAGGGTGGCGAAGTACTCGGCCGCGTCGACGAAGACGGCGAAGCGGGTGGCCCGCTCGATCCGCCAGCAGGTCTCCCCGGGGATCAGCAGGGGCGCGCCCTGCTCCGGCGGTCCGGCGTCCCCGCCACGAGGGGCGGGGAGCCCGACGCCAGGGTCGGTGTCGGGGTCGGTCGTCGCCTGGCCGTCGTCCATCACGTCGGGAGTGTGCCCGTCGTCCCGCACGGCACCAAGGACCGACTCCCTCGAACCGGGGACACGGCTGCGCTGCGAACCCGTCCCCCGGCAGCGGAACTCAGCTGCTGATCGGCCCGTCGGCTGGGAGGGTGCTCCCGACCGGATGCGGCGGAACCGTGGACCACACCGGGAGAGTCAGGGAGGACCGATGGACGGGAAGACCGGCTCCACGGACGACGCCCGGTCGCTGCGCGCAGCCCTGCGCACGGAGCTCGTGGCCGCGATGAAGGCCCGCCGGGCCGACGCCGTCGCCGCGCTCCGCAGTGCCCGGGCCGCGATCGACAACGCCGAGGCCGTCGTCGCGCCAGGGACCGCGACCGGGTCCACGAGCGCACACCTCGCCGGCAGCCGGACCGGGGTCGGTTCGACCGAGGCCGACCGCCGCGCCCTGTCCCTCGGGGACGTCCGCGCCCTGCTGCGCGCGGAGATCACGGAGCGGCGGACCGAGGCCGACCGCTACGACGCCCTCGGTCAGCACGAGGCCGCCGGCCGGCTCCGGCGCGAGGCCGAGGTGCTCGACCACCACGCCGACGGATGACCGCACGTCTCCGTGTCGCCGCCGGGGTCAGCCGGCGGCGGCGCGCACGACGACGTGACCGGCCGGCTGAGCGGCCAGCTGGGTCGCCGAGACTGCCAGGATCGTCGATCGCTGCACCATGCCTCCGCACGGTGGGGCGACCGGGCGGTCCAGCGACGGCTCAGCTCAGCTGGTTGATCCGGATCCGGTTGCCCGTCGGATCGCGGAAGGCGCAGTCCCGGACGCCGTAGTCCTGGTCCGTCGGCTCCTGGAGCACCTCGGCGCCACTCGCCTCGATCTTGCCGAAGGTGCCGTCGAGGTCGTCGGTGCCCAGGGTGAGGGCGGCGTAGTTCCCCTTGGCGATCAGCTCCAGGACGGTGCGGCGCTCGTCGTCGGTGATGGTGGGGTCGGCGGCCGGCGGGTGCAGGACGACGGAGGTCTGCGGCTGTCCGGGCGGGCCGACGGTGATCCAGCGCATGTCCTCGTAGCCGACGGCGAAGCAGACCTCGGTCACGCTGAGGTCGCCCCGCCGCAGCAGGGTCATGCCCCGCTCGATCCGCCGGGTCATCAGGTAGGCGTAGGGCGACTCGCCGTAGGCCCGCTTGAACTCCCGGCTCAGGTGCCCGGCCGACACGTGCACCCCGCGGGCGAGCGCGTCGACGTCGAGTGGCTGGGCGTACTCGCGGTCGATCCGGTCCCGGACCCGGCGCAGCAGCACCAGGTCCGCCAGACGCTGCTCGGAGACGGGGCCACCGGCCATGACCAAGATCGTAGGGACGTGCCGGGACGGCACAAGCCCCCCGGCACAGGAGGTCGCGGTGGCCCCACCGCAGCGGGTCGGGCGGGTGTTGGTAGAAAGCGGCCGGTGAGCACCGAGGCGACGCTGTTGCTCACCCTCGACCTCGTCGGGACGTTCGCCTTCGCGCTGAACGGTGCGCTGACCGCACTGCGGGTGACCCGGCTCGACATCGTCGGCGTCGTCACGCTGGGGATGACCACGGCCCTCGGCGGCGGGATCATCCGGGACGTCCTGCTCGGCAGCCTGCCGCCGGCGACGTTCAGCGACTGGCGCTACCTGGCGGTGGCCGCCGTCGGCGGGCTGGTGGCCTTCGTCTTCGGGCCCGGGCTGGACCGGCTGAACACCCCGATCACGGTCCTGGACGCCGCAGGGCTGAGTCTCTTCGCGGTCACCGGCGCCGCCAAGGCCCTCGCCCTGGGGCTCGGCCCGGCGCAGGCGGTGCTGCTCGGTGCCCTCACCGGGGTGGGTGGCGGCACGCTGCGCGACGTCCTGATCGGGCAGGTGCCGTCGGTGTTCCGCAGCGGGCTGTACGCGATCCCGGCGCTGCTCGGGGCGACGGCCACCGTGGTGGTCATCCGGCTCGACGCGTACGGGGTGGCCACCGCCGTCGGCGCGGCGGTCCTCTGCTTCACCGTCCGGATGCTCGGCGTCCGGTTCGGGTGGAACGCCCCGATGCCCCGGACGCCACGCGCGCAGCGCCCGCTCGGCGACTGACCACGCGGGGCCCGCCACCGCAGGGGTCCCGCGGCTGGACGAGGTCCGGAGCCGCAGCGCTGTCGCGCGGGACGTCACCGTGACACGACACCGTGGCACGACACCCCGGCACCGGAGCGCCCCACGAGGGCCGGCGGGGACGACTTGACGAGAACGTCACACCCAGGGTCTTCCGAGGAAACGTGACCTGGGGCACTCTGTCCGCCACACCGCGCGGCCACTCCCCTCGTCGCGCACCCGCATTCGTCAACATCCGTAGACGTTCCGAGGTGCAGCCATGACCACCACCCAGCTCCAGCTGACCCATCCGCTGGACCCCGTCCAGTCCGAGGAGATCGAGGAGGTCCGGCGGGTCACCGCCGCGGCCGGCCTGGTCGCCGACAGCACCCGGTTCGTGTACGTCGGCCTGCAGGAACCGCCCAAGCAGGAGGTGCTGGCGCACCGTCCCGGGCAGCCGGTCGCCCGGTGCTTCCGGGTCCTGCTGCTGGACCTGGCCTCCCAGGTCTCCCAGGACGTCGTCGTCGACACGACCGCCGGCGAGGTCGTCTCGGCCGTCGAGCTGGACACCGCCACTTCCGGCCAGCTCCCGGTGCTGGACGAGGAGTTCGAGCTGGTCGAGCAGCTGCTGTCCACCGACGAGCGGTGGCTGGCCGCCCTGGCGGCCCGGGACCTGGACGTCGCCCACGTGCGGGTGGCCCCCCTGTCGGCCGGCGCCTACGCGGAGTACCCGGACGAAGCGGGGCGGCGGGTGCTGCGCGGCCTGGCGTTCCTGCAGGAGACGCCGACGGACTCCGCCTGGGCACACCCGATCGACGGGCTGGTGGCCTACGTCGACACGATCAACCGGGTCGTCGACCAGGTGATCGACACCGGCGCCGTCCCGGTGCCCACCGGCTCGGGCAACTACGACGACCCGGCGGTCAGCGGCCCGCCGCGGACCACGCAGAAGCCGATCGAGATCACCCAGCCCCAGGGGTCCAGCCTGACCCTGGAGGGCAACCTGCTCACCTGGGAGAAGTGGTCGCTGCGCGTCGGCTTCGACACCCGCGAGGGCCTGGTGCTGCACCAGATCGGGTTCGACGAGGGCACCGGCGTGCGGCCCGTCGTCTACCGGGCCTCGATCGCCGAGATGGTCGTCCCCTACGCCGACCCCTCCCCCGTGCGCTCCTGGCAGAACTACTTCGACACCGGCGAGTACCTGGTCGGCCGCTACGCCAACGCCCTCGAGCTCGGTTGCGACTGCCTCGGCGACATCACGTACCTCGACGCCGTCATCGCCGACGAGCAGGGCAACCCCCGCACGCTGCCCAACGCGGTCTGCATCCACGAGGAGGACTTCGGGATCCTGTGGAAGCACACCGACCTGTGGAGCGGCTCGCAGCAGACCCGGCGCCAGCGGCGGCTGGTCGTCTCCTTCTTCACCACCGTGGGCAACTACGACTACGGCTTCTACTGGTACCTCTACCTCGACGGCACGATCGAGTTCGAGGCCAAGGCCACCGGCGTCGTCTTCACCTCCGCGCACGCCGGCGGCGACTACGCGTACGCCTCGCAGGTCGCCCCGGGGCTGGGTGCCCCGCTGCACCAGCACCTGTTCAGCGCCCGGCTGGACATGACGGTCGACGGCATCGCCAACCGGGTCGACGAGGTGGACGTCGTCCGGCTGCCGATGGGGCCGGACAACCAGCGCGGCAACGCGTTCACCACCTCCTGCACCACCCTGGCCACCGAGTCCGCGGCCCAGCGCGATGCGTCCCCGGCCACCAACCGGGTGTGGCACATCGTCAACCCCGAGCGGCTCAACCACGTCGGCCAGCCCGTCGGGTACGCCCTGTTCCCGGAGGGCCTGCCGACGCTGCTGTCGGACCCGGACTCCTCGATCGCCCGGCGGGCGGCGTTCGCCACCCGACACCTGTGGGTCACCCGCTACGACCCCGCCGAGCGCTACTCGGCCGGGGACTTCGTCAACCAGCACAGCGGGGGCTCCGGGCTGCCGGAGTACGCCGCGGCCGACCGGGACATCGACGGCCAGGACCTGGTGGTCTGGCACACCTTCGGGCTCACCCACGTGCCCCGGACGGAGGACTGGCCGATCATGCCGGTCGACTACACCGGGTTCCGGCTCAAGCCGTTCGGCTTCTTCGACCGCAACCCCACGCTCGACGTGCCGGCCTCGACCTCCGCGCACTGCGCGGGCGGCGCCGCCTCCTGCTCGACCACGGAGGCCTCCGGTGAGTGAGCGCCCGACCACCTCGAACGGCGCGACCGCGCTGACCTCCCCCGGTGAGCCGGCCGGGCGGGGCCGCGACGGCGAGCAGCTGAAGTCCGGCCGGCTCGGCGTCCTCGGCATCGTCTTCTTCGTCGTCGCCGCCGCGGCCCCGCTGGTCGGCATGACCGGCGCCGTGCCGGTGGCCATCGCGGCCGGCAACGGCGCCGGCGCCCCGGGCGCCTACGTCGCCGTCGGGATCGTGCTCATGGTGTTCGCCTCCGCCTTCTCGGCGATGAGCCGGGTGGTGACCAACACCGGGGCGTTCTTCGCCTACGTCGGCCGCGGCCTGGGCCTGTCCGCCGGCGTCGGCTCGGCGTTCGTCTCCGTGTTCGCCTACCTGACCATCCAGCTGGCGGTCTACGGGTTCTTCGGCGGTCTGATGGCCGGGCAGATGGACGCCACCTTCGGCATCGACGCCCCCTGGTGGCTGTGGACGCTCGCCGCCTGGGCGCTGGTGCTCGCCCTCTCGGTGGTCAGCGTCGACGTGGGCGCCAAGGTCCTCGGCACGCTGATGGTGCTCGAGCTGCTCAGCCTGGCCGTCGTCGCCGTCGCCGTCATGCTCGAGGGCGGCGGCCCCGACGGGGCGAACCTGGTCGAGTCCTTCGCCCCGCAGAACGTCTTCGTCGGCGGCCTGGCCGGGTCGGCCGGCATCGCGCTCGCTTTCGCGTTCGCCTCCTACATCGGCTTCGAGGCCACCGCGATCTACGGCGAGGAGAGCAAGGACCCCGAGCGCACCGTGCCGCGGGCCACCTACGCCGCGGTCGGGCTGATCACCGTCATCTTCGCGGCCGCCTCCTGGGCCGTGGTGAGCGGACTGGGCACCGACGACGTCGTCGCCCGGGTGCTCGAGGAGTCCTCGGTGGACGGCGTGCCGCTGGCCGACCCGGCCGCGGTGCTGTTCTCCGTCGCCGCCAGCTACGTCGGCGACTGGCTGTCCACGGTGATGAGCTGGCTGGTCCTCTCCAGCCTGTTCGCCGGGCTGCTGGCCTTCCAGAACTGCAGCGCCCGCTACTTCTTCTCCCTGGGCCGGGCCGGGGTCTTCCCCGGGGCGCTGCAGAGCACCAACCGGCACGGCGCCCCCGGCATCGGGGCGATCGTGACCAGCGTCCTCACCGGCGCGGTCATCGTGGTCTTCGCCCTCGCCGGCCTGGACCCGGTGCTCAACCTCTTCTACTGGTCCTCCGGGATGGCGGTCATCTCCGTCGTGCTGGTGGAGATCCTCGTCTGCCTGGCCGTCCTGGTGCACTTCCGCGGGACGGGGCGCGGGGGCCACTGGTGGTCGACGCTGGCCGCGCCCGTGCTCGCCGCCCTCGGCCTGGCCACCGGGCTCTACCTGCTGATCGGCCGGTTCGGCCTGCTGGCCGGCACCGTCCCCGAGGGAGTCGACCCGGCCGTGACGGCCTGGCAGCTCAGCGCCACCGGCTGGACGCTGGTGCTGCTGCCGTTCGTGCTGTTCCTGGTCGGGCTGGTGGTCGGTGCGGTGCTCTCCCGGAACGCCGACCAGCGCCCGGCGCTCCGCGACGTCGTGGGGTGACCGATGCTCCTCTGAGCACCCCCCGTCCCCGAGGAGCCCCATGCCGAAGATCGTCGACCACGCCGCCCGCCGCACCGAGATCATCGAGGCGGTGTGGTCGCTGATCGTCCGCAAGGGGTTCATCGCGGTCACCATGCGGGAGCTGGCCGCGGAGGCCGGGTACGCCAACGGTGCGCTTGCCCGGTACTTCCCGGACAAGGACGCCGTGCTCCGGGCGGCGTTCCAGCGGGCGTTCGACGCCACGAACGAGCGGGCCCGTGCCGCGATCGGTGACGGCGGCGGGCTCACCGCGTTCCGGCTGCTGTGCCTGGAGATCATGCCGCTGGACGAGGTCCGGCTCGCCGAGGCCCGGGTGGTGATCGGCTTCTGGGACTACGCCGCCGGCCAGCCGGAGCTCGTGGAGTTCTACGACAGCGCCATGGAGACCTGGCGCGAGGAGATGCGGATGTACCTGGGCCAGGCCCGGGCCGCCGGCGAACTGGTACCGGGCCGGCCGCACGACCGGATCGTCGACGCGGTGCTCGCGCTGACCATGGGGATGCAGATCAACGCCTGCTTCTCCCCCCGCCACAACACCCCGGAACGCCAGACGGCCGTGCTCGAGGACTTCCTCGCCACGATCAGCCGCCCGGCGTCCTGAGCCGCCGCCCCAGCACCCGCGTGGGTGCTGGGGCGGTCAGCTCGACGGCGGTGGGCCGCCGAAGATGGCCAGCAGTTCGTCCACCTCGTGCGCCGCAGCCGCCGGGTGCCGGAACGGCTGGTGCGGCTGCACGGTGTAGTGCGTGCGGCGGCCGACCCGCGTCCGCCGCACGTACCCGGTGTCCTCCAGGTCGCGGAGGATCGCCAGCGCAGCGCGGGGCGAGATGCCCACCTGCGCGGCGATCTCCGCGACCCGCAGGTCGGGGGCGCCGGCGACGGCCAGCAGGACGTGCCCGTGGTTGGTCAGGAACGTCCACCGCCGCTCACCGGTCATCGCCCGCCGTGCCCCTCTCCCGTCGCGTCCACCCGCCGCCGCCAGGTCGGCTCCAGCGCCGCCGTCTCCTCGGCCGAGGCGACCCGGAAGGGCGCAGCGGCCCCGGATGCCACCGGCGTCCGGCCCTGACCACGCGTCGCCCGCAGGCTGGCCACGACCGACACCCCGATGATCGTGGCGACGACGGCCAGCGAGATCGTCGTCGGCACGTAGAACAGGTCGACCTTCAGCATCATCTTGACCCCGACCCAGACCAGCACCAGCGCCAGCCCGGCCTTGAGGTACACGAACCGGTGCATCAGGTCGGCGAGCAGGAAGTACATCGCACGCAGACCCAGGACGGCGAAGGCGTTGGCGGTGAACACCAGGAACGGCTCGTCGGTGACCGCGAAGATCGCCGGGATCGAGTCGACCGCGAAGACGACGTCGGTGACCTCGATGACCACCAGCACGGCGAGCAGCGGCGTGGCGACCAGTCGGCCGCCCATCCGCACCACGAGGCGCTGGCCGTGGTACGCGTCGGTCATCGGCACGAAGCGGCGGAAGGCGCGCAGCGCCCGCGACCGCTCCGGGTCCAGGTGCTCGTTGCGCTGCCGGGCCATCCGGACGCCGGTGACCAGCAGGAACGCCGCGAAGACGTACAGCACCCAGCTGAAGCTGGCGATGAGCACCGAGCCGGCGGCGATGAAGATGCCGCGGAACACCAGGGCACCGAGGACGCCGAGGAAGAGCACCCGGTGCTGGTACTCCCGGGGCACGGCGAAGTACGTCAGCACGATCGCCCAGACGAACACGTTGTCCACGGCGAGCGACTTCTCGATCAGGTAGCCGGCGAAGTACTGCTGGCCGTACTCACTTCCGGCCTGCCACCAGACGACGGCGCCGAACGCGACGCCGAGCACCACCCAGACGGCCGACCAGCCGGCGGCCTCCCGCACGCCGATCACGTGGGCGTTCCGGTGGGCGAAGAGGTCGACGGCGAGCATGACGAGGATGACCGCCAGCACGGCGAGCCAGATCCAGAGGGGGACGTCCACAGGGCACCTTCCGGTCAGGTTGCGACCGGAGGTCTCCCCCGCTCCCGGACACCCGCCCAGGAGCTCCATCCCGCCGGGCCACGAGGGCCGTGCTGACGACGAGGTGGCGTCGGGGTACTCCCCTCCACGACGAGGACAAGTGAAGCAGAATTCACCTGTTGGCGCCAGCGCGGAGTGCCCGGCAGCTGGGCGAGCACGTCCCCGGTCGGGCCCGAGGACCCTGCCGGGACGCCGCCGACGGCTCTACCGTCGGGGACGCACCACCGAAGGACGCCGCTGGGGAACTGGAGGAGCCGTGCAGGTCAGGGACGTGATGACACACGAGGTGGTCACCGTGGGGCCGGACACCTCGGCGAAGTACGCGGCCGAGGTCATGGCCGAGCGGGGCTTCGCCGCCCTGCCAGTGGTCGGCGAGGACGGCGCCGTGGTCGGGATCGTCGCCGAGGCCGACGTCCTCCGGGACCGGCTGCCGCCCGACCCACGGCTCCACCTCCGCCGGTCACCCGTGCCCGACGCGCCACCGGCCCTGCTCGTGCGCGGGGTGATGACGACGTCGGTCCGCACGGTGCCGGTGACCGCGGACGTGTCCGACGTGGCGCGGTTGTTCGTCGACGCCCGACTGCGCAGCGTGCCGGTGCTGGACGGGGAACGGCTGGCCGGCATCGTCAGCCGCCGGGACCTGCTGCGCCCGCTGGCCCGCCCGGACGAGGAGATCCGCGCCGACGTGCTCCGGCTGGTGGAGAGCTACACGCACGAGACCGGCAGCTGGGCGGTGGAGGTCGCCGAGGGCATCGCGACCGTCCGACGGTCCCGCGGCGCCCCGGAGTCCGACGGCGAGCGGACCACCGTCGAGACCCTCGCCCGGACCGTCCCGGGCGTCGTGGCCGCGCGCGTGCTCACCGACGTCCTCGGCTCCGACACCGACCCAGGCAGCGCCACACCGCAGTGATCTCCGGGGGGGGGGCCCCGATGCGACGCCGAGCCCCGCACCTCCCGAGCAACGCGACTCCACGCGCTGAGACCGATGAGATCTCGCTCATCACCCACCAGTCCTGACGCCGCAAGGCGGCTGGGTCACTCGGCGGGGACGTTGGGCGGGATCCGGTGCGGCCCGGCCTCGGCCGGCCGCGGCCGGTCCTGTGGGTGCAGCCGGACGGCGATGAGAGCCACGTCGTCGTCCGGTGTGCCCGGGAGCATGCGCGCGAGGACCGTGTCGCACAGCTCGTCGAGGTCTGAGCCGGCGTGTTCGACCAGGACTGCCTGCAGCTGTGCGGTGCCCGTGTCGAGGTCCTGGTCTCGACGCTCGACCAGCCCGTCGGTGTACAGCAGGAGGATGCTGTCCCGCCCGACCTCGACCTGCGACTCCCGTCGCGCGGTGGACGGGTCGACGCCCAGCATCAGGTCAGCGCGGTCGTGGGCCAGGGTCTCCACGCGCCCATCTGGATGGATCACCATCGGTGGCGGATGCCCGGCGTTGGACCAGCGCACCCGGGTGGTGCCAGCTGCCCGTTCCTCGTCGGTCTGCTCCAGCCGGGCCACCGCGGCGGTGGCCAGGATGTGTGACTGCAGGGTCTCCATCACCTGGTCGGCCTGGCTCAGCACCGCGGCAGGTCCGTCGTGGTCATGGGCGCCCAGGGTGCGCACGATGGTGCGCAGCTGCCCCATCGCGGCGGCCGCTTCGGTGTCATGGCCGGCGACGTCCCCGATGGCGAGCACCACCGCCCCGTTGGGTTGGAGGAACGCGTCATAGAAGTCCCCACCGACCTGCGCGGCCAGGGAAGCCGGCACGTAACGCACCACGATCTGCCCGTGGTCGGGCTGCGGGGGTGCGGTGAGCAGGGACCGCTGCAGTCCCTCGGCCACGTCACGCTGCTGCCGGTACAGCCGGGCGTTGTCCAGCACCAGACCGGCGCGGTCGGCGATGTTCCGCGCGGTGACCAGGTCCTCGGGGGCGAACGCGCCACGGGCGGTGCCGTTGGCCAGGGTGAGCAGCCCCACCGGGCCGTCGCGCCCGGGCAATGGCAGGACGGCGACGGCCTCGGGGGCCAGGTCGGCGAGCAGGTCACGCACCGGGCCGGCAGTGATCATCGGCAGCACCTGCGCGGTCGCGCCGGAGTCGACGAGCTGCATCTGCCCGCTGGTCAGCGCGCGGACGAGGATGGAGTCGTCATCCAGCGAGCTCAGCCACGCCTCGGCGTAGGCGGAGGTGGTGTCCCGACGATCGGGGTCGGTGTGCCAGCACGCCGCCGTGCGCATCCCGCGACGGGAGCCGGCGGCCCGGTCGTCCTCGCTGCTGGTCACGATGCACCAGTCGGCGACCGCTGGGACGACCAACTGCGCCAGCCGCTGCGCGGCTTCATCGCCGTCCAGGGTCGCCGACAGGTCCTCGGTGATGCGGGACAGCAGCTGCTCCCGGGCAGCCACCTGCTCGGCCTGCTGCTGGGCCACCACGCGGGAGGTGATGTCGACGAAGTGCAGCACCAGACCCGACGGGCTGGGCACCGCTCTCACCTCCACCCAGATGTTCAGAGGTCTGGGGTAGTAGGCATCGAAGACGACCGGCTGTCCGGTGGCCGCGGCGGTCCGGTAGTTCCGATCGAAGACGCTCCCCACCCCGGCGGGGAACACCTCCCACATGTTCTGACCGAGCATCTGCCACCGCGGGAGGCCGAGGATGCGCTCGGCCTCACGGTTGACGTGGGTCATCACCCAGTCGGTGTCCAGTGCTATGAACCCGACAGCCATCTGGTCCACGATCTGCGCCGCCCGCTCCTGCGGCTCGCGGGTCGAGGTGCTGTCGTGCACGACGCCGACCAGCCGCCGACCCGACCCGCGGTCATCACCGAGCACCTCACCGCGGGCGGCGATCCACCGGTGCGAGCCGTCGGCCAGGGCGATGCGGTACTCCGCTTCGTAGGTGCCGCCGGCCTCGATGGCGTGCTGCACCCGGGCGACGACGTCGTCGACGTCGTCGGGGTGGACGTGGGCGTAGACGTCGTCGGGGCGACCGGAGAAGGAGGCCCGGTCCATCCCCGACAGCTCCAGCAGGCGGTCGTCGACGGTCAGTGCACCGACACCCAGGTCCAAGGCGAAGGTGCCCACCTGACCGGCGTCCAGAGCCAGCGTCCACACCGACCGGTCGGCGTCCTGCTCCGCCCGGAGCTCCCGCGCCTCGGCCGCGGCCACCGCGGTGCGGTGCTGGGCTTGGCGCAGCTGCAGCTCCGAGCTGCACGCCCCGGCCAGGTCGGTGAGCACCGCCAGGTCCTCGTCCGTCCACGTACGCGGCTCGCTGTCGATGGCGCACAACGACCCCACGACCACACCGTCGGCGTCGGTCAGCGGGATCCCGCCGTAGGCGACGACGTGGAGGTCGGGGATCGCCAGGTTGTCCGCGACCAGCGGGTCGATGCGAGCGTCGCCGATCACCAGCGGCTCGCCCGATCGGACCACGTGCTGGCAGAACGAGTGGCTCAGCGGAGTGCATCGCGTCGATTGCCAGGGTTCGGGCAGCCCGATCGCTCCGGGGAACACCTGCTCGTGCGCCGACACCATCGTGACCAGCGAGACCGGCACGCCCAGCTGCCGGCGGACCAGGCGGGCGAACCGCTCGAACGCCGGATCAGATGCCGCGGGTAGGGAGGAGATCAGAGGCAGCGAGCCGGTCACGCATCCCCTTCGCGGGCGGACACCCATCAGCCGACGTCCCGTCCAGTGGGCTTTGATGTTACCGGCACGATCAAGCCGCTGGACCGTCGGTCAGCAGGCCCGAAGGCCAGACCGCGCTTCCAGAAGGGCCCCACCGTCATCCAGGACGCCGCACCGGTGGTACTTGAGCAGGGGGGCTGGCCGAGAGCTCCGTGGTCCTGGGTGGCGGCCGTTACGCGTTCCGGCCTCATGGACGGCGGTGCTGAGCCCGCCGTCCATGACCTCAGGCGGCGGTGTCCACGTTCACGTAGGCCCACACGTGCTTGCGGTCTGCCGTGACCGACCAGCCGTAGTCACCGCACAGCCGAGAGATGAGGTGCAGGCCGAGGCCACCGAAGGCCGGATCCCGGTCCATCGCCGGGGCCGGCGCATGGTCAGGCGCGGCGTCGGTGACGTCGATCAGCCAGCCGTTGCCTGCGGCAGTGACCGCTGCCTGGACCGGCGGCTGCCCGTGTCTGAAGCCATTGGACGCGAGTTCCTCGTAGGCCAGCAGCAGACACTCGATGTCCTCGGCGATGTCACCCGGTGGCACGCCCGCGCCCAGGACATTGGCTCGAAGGTCCAACCGCGAGCGGGTCAAGTCGGCGGCCTGGTGCAGATCCCAGGCCCACGGCGGTAGTTGATCTCGCAATGGCTCCGGGAGTGCTCGTTCCGACCAGAGGGGTGCGTCCATGTGTTCGCGCGCTCCAGATCCCACGACGTGGTGGGAGTTCATCCGACGAGAGAGCCAGTCCAAGCTTCCCGAGCCGTAGGCTTGACTCATCGGCTGCTCGCCGTCGGTAGTTGCGACGTTACGCTAGCGAGCAAGCAGCACCGGCAGAGTCCGCTGCGCTGCCACTCCGACACGCAGGAGACCGGCGGCTGGGCGGTGGAGGTCGCCGAGGGCATCGCGACCGTCCGACGGTCCCGCGGCGCCCCGGAGTCCGACGGCGAGCGGGCCACCGTCGAGACCCTCGCCCGGACCGTCCCTGGCGTCGTGGCCGCGCACGTGCTGCCCGACGACCCGGGACCGGGCAGCCGCCCCCCGGGCTGACTGCCCGCCGCGGCCACGGGTCGAAGGTCCCGGGCAGCCGGGACCCGGGACCCCGGCGCGCAACCCCCCGGTGGGCCGACGCTCGCAGGAGCACGCCCGTCCGGTCCGCTGCCGAGAGGAGCGACGATGAGCACACACCCGCCGCGGGTCCTGGTGACCGTCGCGAGCCGGCACGGCTCCACCGCCGAGATCGCCGCCGCGGTCGTCCGGCACCTGCAGGAGTCGCCGGCCGGTCGTCGCTGCGGGCTCCGCGCGGTCGCCGTCCCGGTGGAGCGCCGCCCCGACCCCTCGTCCTACGACGCCGTCGTGCTGGGCAGTGCGGTCTACGCCGGCCGGTGGCTGGAGCCCGCCCGGCACTACGCCGCCGAACACGCCACCGCACTGCGGGGCCGACCGGTCTGGCTGCTGAGCAGCGGTCCGATCGGCGCACCGCCCTTCCCACCGGACGAGCCGCACGACGCCGAGCCGATCGGCTCGTCCGTGGGCGCTCGTGGACACCGAGTGCTGCCCGGGCGACTGGACCGGGCCCTGCTGGGGATCGGCGAGCTGGCCATGGTGACCGCGCTGCGCGCCCCGGTCGGCGACTTCCGCGACTGGGCGGCCACGCAGGCGTGGGCGGAGGAGATCGCCGAGGCGCTCGCCGGCGCGGTGAGCTCCTCGGCGCCGCCCTCCCCACCGTCCTGAGGCCAGCTCCGTCGCCGTCCTGAGGCCAGCTCCGTCGCCGTCCTGAGGCCAGCTCCGTCGCCGCCCTGAAGCCAGCTCCGTCGCCGTCCTGAGGCAGCCGGTCAGGAGCGGTGGACCGGGCGCGTGGCCTGGCCGGTGGTCCGGTCGACGGGCTGGTGGCCCGCGGCGGCGGGCGGGAACACCACCGGGACGCCGGCCTCGTGCGCCAGCCGCTCGGCGACGCTGCCCAGCAGCCGGCGGGAGAAGCCCCGTCCGCGGCGCCCGAGCACGAGGACGTCGGCGGCCTCGGCCCGGGCGATCTCCAGCAGCACCCGGGCGGGCTGTCCGCAGCCGATCTCCAGCACGGCACCCTCGGGCAGCCAGCCCGCCCGGTCGGTGAGCAGGTCGTGGGCGGCCCGCCGCCGGGGGTCGTCCGGGAACTCGGCCACATCGGGGTCGAGCACGCTCACCAGGACGAAGGCCGCCCCACCGCCGGCGAACAGCCGCCCCGCCTCCCGTACCGCCTGGTCGGATTCCGTAGAGCCGTCCACCCCCACGACGACCGTCAACCGACCCGGGTCGCCGTTGCTGGGGCTGCCGTCGCCGCGTTCCAGCACCGCGACGTCCCGCCGGGCACGCTCCGCGGCGATCGGGATGAACAGCGGGCCCAGGACGGCGCCCATCAGGTACCACCCCCAGTCGCGGTAGCCCTGCCGGGCGAGCAGCACCACCACGGCGGCGAGCCCGGCCAGGACCCAGAGGGCGATCACGACGGCGACGTAGGCGACGGTGTCCACGAGGAGCTCCGTTCCAGTGCGACGAATCGGTCGCGGGTGCGGTGCCGCCCGCACCCTCCAGGCTCTCCGCGCCGGACACCGGGCGCAGGAGGCCCTCGTCCCGCCCGGCGGGGACGTTGGCCCCTGCCGGTCGGCTCCCCGCTCCGAGATCGTCGACGCCACAGCCCCACCGTCGAAACGGAGATCACCATGAAGGCCGCCGTCGTCACCGAGCTCGGTGCCCCCCTCCAGGTCCGGGACGTGCCCGTCCCCCAGCCGGGGCCAGGTCAGGTGCTGGTCCGGATGGAGGCCAGCGGCCTGTGCCACACCGACATCCACGCTGCGCGCGGCGACTGGCCGGTCAAGCCCACTCCCCCGTTCGTGCCCGGGCACGAGGGCATCGGCGTCGTCGAGGAGCTGGGCGAGGGCGTGACCTCCCGGGCGATCGGTGACCGCGTCGCGATCGCCTGGCTGGGGTCGGCCTGCGGGGAGTGCCGGCACTGCATCGGCGGCTGGGAGACCCTGTGCGAGTCCCAGCAGAACTCCGGCTACTCCGTCGACGGGGCCCTGGCCGAGTACGCCGTCGTCGCCGCCGACTTCGCCACCCCGGTCCCCGCGGGGGTCTCCAGCTCCGACGCCGCCCCGCTGACCTGCGCCGGGGTCACCACCTACAAGGCGATCAAGGTGGCCGGCGTGGCCCCGGCCGAGACGGTCGCCGTCTTCGGCATCGGCGGGCTCGGGCACCTGGCCCTGCAGTACGCCCGGATCGCCGGTGGCTTCGTCATCGCCGTCGACGTCCAGGACGACAAGCTGCAGATGGCCCGCGAGCTCGGTGCCGACGAGGTGGTCAACGCGGCCACCACCGACCCGGTCGCCGCGATCCAGGCCCTCGGCGGCGCAGACGTCGCGGTAGCGCTCGCCGCCGCACCGGCGTCGTTCGACCAGGCCTACCGGTCGCTGCGCCGCGGCGGGCGGCTGGTCTGCGTGGCCCTGCCCGCCGACGGCACGATGCAGCTGCCGATCTTCGACACCGTGCTGTCCGGCAAGTCCGTGATCGGCTCGATCGTCGGCACCCGCAACGACCTCGCCGACGTCTTCGCCCTGCACGCCGCCGGCCGCACGAAGGTGATCACGGTCGACCGCGAGCTCGACGACGTCAACGAGGCGATGGCCGACGTGCTCGCCGGACACGTTCCCGCCCGCATCGTCTTCCAGTTCTGACCGGTGCGGCGACTGATCGGCGCGGCACCGGGCCGCGTCGGGTGCCGGTCAGTCGCCGAGCAGCCGGCGCAGCGACGTCCGGACCGACCACCGGGCCACCCGCAGCGGGACACCCGCCGCCGCGATCGCCAGGTGCGCACCCCACCGCAGCAGGTCGCTGTACTCCGCCGGAGGCGCATGCCCCACCGGTGCGGGCCGGGGATCAGGCGCCGGCTCGGCTGCGGTTGCAGCCGGCGGTGGCGCGGGGGCGAGCACGTCGAAGGCCGTGCGCCGCCGCGGGTCCCGGAGCGAGTCGAACGACGGGATCGCCGGCGCATCCGGCGATTCCTCCTCGACCGGCTCCGGCTCCATGGCACGCGCGGAGCCGGTGGACGGCTCGGGCACCACGGCGCGGATCGCGGCGATCGACCCCGGGCCCAGCCCGGCGATCCCGGCCAGCTCCGCCCGGGTGAGCGCCGCCAGCTCGGCCACGCTGTCGACCCCCGCGCGGTTCAGCACGGTCACCGTCCGCGGCGGCAGGCCCAGCTCGCGGAGGGTCGCTCCGGGCACACCGCTCGGCGTCCTGTTCGACATGGGGCCAACGTAACGCCGCCGGGCGCCACCTGGACGCGCGCCCCGGCCCGCCGACGACGTCGGATCGCCGTCCGGGCAGGGTCCTGTCACGCTGACCGCGTGACCGGGGTCCAGCGCCAGACCATCCAGCGGACAGCGAGCGACCGGTCCTACGCCGGTCACTCCGTGCACGCCGCCCCGGGGGTGCACGAGTACGCGGTCGCTCTGGTGCAGGCGGCCCTACCGGACGGCGGGCGGGTGCTGGAGGTGGGCGCCGGGTGCGGCGCGCTGGCGCTGCGACTGCGGGACGCCGGCTTCGAGGTGGTGCCGACCGACCTCGAGCCGCCGCACGACTGGATCGCCCGGCTCGACCTGGACCACCCCGAACTGACCGACGAGACCCGGGGCCCCTTCGACATCGTCGTCTGCGTGGAGACCCTGGAGCACGTGGAGAACCCGCGGCAGGTGCTGCGGTCCATCCGGTCGATGCTGCGGGTCGGTGACCGCCTGCTGGTGAGCACCCCGAACGTCACCCACCCGCACTCGCTGCTGAAGACGGCGCTGCGGGGCGCCCCGGTGTTCTTCGGACCCGGGCACTACTACCAGCCCGGGCACATCACGCTGCTCCCCGACTGGATGCTGACCGAGCACGTCCGGCAGGCCGGGTTCGACCAGCTGGAGGTCCGGACCGCCGGCTCGATGGAGTACTACGGGCTCCGCCGCCTGGTCCACCGGGTGGAGCTCCGGCTGCTCCGGCTCATCGGGCTACGGGCACACCCCGCGGACGGCGAGGGGATCTGCGTGTTCGTCACCGCCGTCGCTGTCTGACCACCGGGCGGGTCAGCCGGGCGCGGGGAAGGACCGGTCGCCGAAGAGGATGCGCCGCGCCGCGGCCTGCCCCACTGGGGTGCGCAGCGCGGTGAAGGCCGCGGTCGCCATGGCCGGGGTGCGCACCTGGGCCAGCCCCCGGCGCAGCAGGAGCCGCCCGCGGAAGCTGGCGCGCAGCGCCGCGCCGTCGTACCGGTCGATCGCCGCCGGCCGCCCGGTCCGCAGGGCCTCGTCGAGCACGTCGGCGGCGTGCTCGGACAGTCGCAGGCAGGGGTCGAGGCCGCCGGCGGTGAGCGGGGAGACCGCGCCCGCGGCGTCGCCCACGAGCAGCCCGTCGGTGCAGCCGATCCGACGGAGCAGCCCACCGACCGGGATCGGGCCCCCGCGCAACTCGACGTCGTCCGGCCGCGACACCCCGGACAGGCCGGGCGCGCTGGCGCCGAACCGCTGCACCGCCCGGCGGAGGCCGTCGGGGAAGCGGTCGGCGTAGCCGGCCACCCCCACGTGGGCGTGCTCGCCGTCGTTGACCACCCAGGCCAGGTAGCCCGGCGCCAGGGAGGGGTCGAGCACGCAGTGGAAGGCCGGCGGCTCCGCGCTGCCGGGCACGGCGAAGACCTCCTCGGCGCCGACCAGCAGGTGCCGGTTGCGGTCCAGGCCCAGGTCCCGCGCGACCCGGGAGCGGGCTCCGTCGGCACCGACCACGAACCGGGCGCGCACCCGGACCGGGCCGTCCGGGCCGGTCAGCAGCGAGTGGTCCTCCCCTCGACCGGAGTACCGCGTGCCGAGCGCCAGCCGCACGCCGGCGTCGGTCGCGGCACGGGCGGCGGCCCGGTACAGCTCGCCCATGTCGCCCACCCGGTACTCGTCGCGGCCGCTGTCCAGCGTCACCGGGCGGCGCAGTGACGGCGGGTGGAGCACCACCCGCCGGATCGGCGGCCCGAGGCAGTCGGGCGGCAGGGGGAAGTCGTCGAGGGTCTTGCGGACGAAGATCCCGGTAGTCCGGATCGCGCCGCCGAGGCCGGGACGCCGCTCGGCCAGCAGCACGTCGTGGCCGCGCCGGGCGAGCAGGGTGGCGGCGTGCAGCCCGGCCAGCCCGGCGCCGACGACCAGCACGTCCGCGCGCTCATGGGGTCCCATGGATCGATCCTCGATGCCGAGCTATCGAAAGTCAATCGACTCGCCGCATCCCGGTAGCGTCCCGGGGATGCCGGCGGACACCCTCCAGCGGGACCCTGCGCGGCGACGGCTGGACGCGTTGACCTTCGGGCTGTTCACCGTCGCCCTGGGCACCAACATCCCCACCCCGCTGCTGCTGGTCTACCGGCGCACGCTGGACCTCTCCGATGCCGACGTCACTGCCGTCTTCGGCTGCTACGCGATCGGCCTCATCGCCGCGCTGACCCTGTCGGGGCCCGCCTCGGACCGGTTCGGCCGGCGGGCGCTGGTCCTGCCGTTCGCCGTGCTCGCCGGCCTGGTCTCCCTGCTGTTCCTGCCTGCCGTCGACCACCTGCCGCTGCTCTACGTCGGGCGGCTGCTGCAGGGCGTCGTCTCCGGGGTGGTCTTCTCCGTGGCCAACGCCTGGCTGCAGGAGCTGGCCGGCCCGGACGGCCAGCAGTCGGCGGCCACCCGGGGCGCGGTGTCCACGTCGCTGGGCTTCGCCGTCGCACCGGCGATGAGCGGGCTGCTCGCCCAGTACGGCCCGGCCCCGACGACGCTGCCGTACCTGGTGCACGTCGCCGTCCTGGTCGTCGGGCTGGGTGCGCTGGTCACCGTGCCGGAGACCGTGCAGGCCCGCGACGGCGGCAAGCTGATGACGCTGGGCCTGCCCCCGGAGGCCCGTCGCCCCTTCTGGGCGGTGCTGGCCCCCACCGCCGTCGGGGTGTTCGCCTTCCCGACGATCGCGGCGACGCTGCTGCCGCTGCTGGTGGTCCCCGACGGGGTGGGCGTCGCCTACGCCGGGCTGGTCGCGGGGCTGGCGCTGGGCGCGAGTGCGGTCGCCGCCCGGCTCGGCCGGCGCGCGGCTCGGGGCGCGGCACCGCTGGGGATGGTGCTCGCCGCGGCCGGGCACGCCCTCGGCGTCGCGGCGATCGTCACCGGGTCCGAGGCGCTGCTGCTCCCCTCGGCGGCGCTGCTCGGCGGCGCGGGTGGGCTCTGCCTCACCGCCGGGCTGACCCTCACCGCCCGGCTGGCGCCACCGCAGGCACGCGGCGCGATGAACAGCGCCTTCTACGCCTTCGCCTACGCCGGGTTCGGCACCCCGCTGCTGCTGGCCTGGTTGGGCTCGACCTTCGGCACCGTGCCGGCGATGACCGCCTTCCTCGCCGTGCCGGTCGCGCTGGCCGGCTGGCTGTGGCTGGAGCTCCGGCGTCGCGGCTGACGGCCCTTGCCTCCCCACCGTGTGGCCCACGACACTCCCGGGATGGCGAACGCACCGCTCGTGGTCGGCACCGGCCCCCGGAAGGTCCTGGCACTGCACGGCTGGTTCGGCTCGGCGACCGGGTGGGGCCCCTTCGCCGACCTGATCGACGAGGAGCGGTACAGCGTCCTGTTCCTGGACTACCGCGGGTACGGCGCACGCCGCGCGGAGGGCGGCGAGCACACGCTGGCCGAGATCTCCGCCGACGCCCTGGCCGCCGTCGACGCGCAGGGGTGGTCGTCGTTCGCCGTCCTGGGGCACTCGATGGGCGGCAGCGCGATGCAGCGGGTGCTCGTCGACGCCGGCGGCCGGGTCACCGGCCTGATCGGGGTGAGCCCGGTCCCGTCCACCGGCGTCCCCTTCGACGAGCAGGCCGAGCAGCTCTTCCGGGGCGCCGCGGGCGACCGGGGCAACCGCTACGCGATCCTCGACCTCACCACCGGTGGCCGGCTGAGCCGCACCTGGCTCGACCGGATGGTGCAGTTCTCCCTCGACCAGTCCGACCCCGCCGCCTTCGGCGCGTACCTGGACGCCTGGGCGGGCACCGACTTCTCCGCCGAGGTGCAGGGCAACCCGGTGCCGGTCCGGGTCGTGGTGGGCGAGCACGACCCGGCGCTGAGCGCCGCGGTGATGGAGCAGACCTTCCTGCAGCAGTACCCGAACGCCTCCCTCGAGGTGCTGACCAACGCCGGCCACTACGCGATGTTCGAGACGCCCGTCGCGCTGCTGACCACCGTGGAGCGCTTCCTGGACGACCTGTGACCCAGCCGCAGGAGACCGCCCACCTGCTGGACCCGGCCACCTACGAGACGGGCCCACCGCTGGCGGAGCTGGCCCGGCTGCGCGCCGCGGGTCCGGTCACCTGGGTCGAGGAGCCGGCCGGACCCGGCTGCTGGCTGGTCCTCCGGCACGCCGAGGTCGAGCAGGTGCTGAAGGACCCGGCCACCTTCTCCTCCTGGCTCGGGGCCACCCAGGTCCAGGACGCCGGGGACCTGCCCTGGGTCCGCCGGATGATGCTGAACATGGACCCGCCGGACCACTCCCGGCTGCGCCGCCTGCTGACCCGGTCGTTCACCCCGCGCGCGGTGGCTGCGCTGACCGCCTCGATCGAGGCCACCGCGGCGGCGCTGGTCGACCGGATGATCGCCGGTGCCAGCGAGGGCCGGTGCGACTTCGCCAGGGACGTCGCCGCCGACCTGCCGCTGGTCACCCTCGCCGACGTGCTCGGGGTCCCGGCCGAGGACCGCTGGCTGATGTTCGACTGGTCGAACCGGGTGATCGGCTGGCAGGACCCCGACTACGCCTCCTCGGCGGCGTTCGACGCCAGCCGGGGCACCGACCTGGCTCGGCAGGCGGTGGCGCTGCGCCCGGTGCCCGACGCCGACGGGCGGCTGCCCGACCCACGCACCCGCGAGGGCATGCCGGACCTCTACGCCTACGCGCGGCTGCTGGCCGAGGAGAAGCGCCGCGCGCCGGGACGCGACGTCATGTCGATCCTGCTGGCCCAGGCCGACGGGGACGACCCGCCGGTCAGCGACGCCGAGTTCGAGAACATGTTCTGGCTGTTCGCGGTGGCCGGCAACGAGACGCTGCGCAACGGGCTGCCCGGCGGGCTCATCGCGCTGCTGTCCCACCCGGAGACGCTGGCCCAGCTGCGGGCCGACCCGGGGCTGCTGCCCGGCGCGGTCGAGGAGATGCTGCGCTGGTGGACGCCGGTGATGGTGTTCCGGCGGACGGCGACCCGCGACGTCACGATCGGTGACACCCGGGTGCGGGCCGGGGACAAGGTGGTCGTCTCCTTCACCTCGGCCAACCGGGACGAGCGGGTCTTCGCCGAGCCGGAGCGCTTCGACGTCCACCGGGCGCCCAACCCGCAGCTGTCCTTCGGCCACGGGCCGCACTTCTGCCTGGGCGCCCAGCTGGCCCGGGTGCAGATGCGCGCACTGTTCGCCGAGCTGCTGCGGCGCACCAGCGTGCTGGAGCCGGCCGGGCCGCCGGCGCTGCTCCGGTCCAGCTTCCAGCGCGGGGTGAAGCGGCTGCCGATCCGCTGGGTCGCCGCCTGAGCCGGGCAGACTCGCAGCGACCGGGTGTCACATCTGGGCTCGCGGCGGTGCTGTAGAGACATGGACCTCGTTCGGTACGGAGCCCCGGCGGCGGTACGGCTGCCGATGCCGGGGCGCACAGCAGGTCGGGTCGAGAGGGAGGACAGGACGGTGGCGGGTGCCGTGTCCGGTGCCGTGCGGTCCGACCTCGGCGAGGTGTTCCGGCGCGACTACCCGCAGGTCGTGGCCGTGGCCGCCCGGGTGCTCGGCTCGCGGGACGAGGCCGAGGACGTCGCCCAGGAGGTGTTCATGGCCTTCGGCCGGTCCACCGTGCCGGCCGCGGAGGCGCCCGGCTGGTTGTCCGTCGCCGCCGTCCACACCGCACTCAACCTGATCCGTTCCGGACGCCGCCGCGCGTCCCGGGAGGAGACCGTTCACCGCCTCGGCGACGTCGTCACCCCCGACGTGGCCGAGGCGGTGCTCACCCGCGAGGACCGCAGCCGCGTCCGGGCCGCGCTCGGCGGGCTGCCCCGCAAGCAGGCCGTGGCCCTCGTGCTCCGGCACAGCGGCCTCAGCTACGCCGAGGTCGCCACGGCACTCGACATGTCCCCCGGCAGCGTCGGCACCACCGTCCGACGCGCCGAATCCGCACTGCGCAAGGAGCTGACCCGTCATGCGTCATCCGACTGAAGGCACGCTGCGCCGCCTGCTCGACGAGCCGGCCGGCGTCCCCGATCCCGACCGGGCGCACGTCGCCGGGTGCCCGCAGTGCCTGGCCACACTGGCCGCCACCCGCCGGGACGCCGACCTCGTCGGCGCCGCGCTGGCGACCGAGGGCAGCCCCGACGTCGACGCCGGCTGGCGGCGGCTCACCGCGGCCCTGCCCGCTGCCGCGCCGGCCGCTCGTCCCGAGCGCGTCCGGCCGAGCCGGTCCCGCGGGTTCCTGCGCCGGCCGGCCGCGGCGGTGCTCGCGTTCGGCGTCGTCCTGGCCGGTGCCGGGACGGCGGCCGCCAACGACTGGCTGCAGGTCTTCCGCACCGAGGAGATCGCCCCGCTGAGCCTCACCACCAACGACCTGGTCGCGCTGCCGGACCTGAGCGCCTACGGCGATGTCGAGCTCACCGGCGACCCGGACGTGCACGAGGTCCCCGACGCAGCAACCGCCGCGGAGGAGTCCGGGCTGGACGTGCCCGAGGTGGCCACCCTGCCCCGCGGGGTCACCGGCGAGCCGATGATCTCGGTGGGCGGCCAGCTCAGCGCCACCTTCACCTACTCGGCCGACCGCGCCGCGCAGGCCGCCGCCGCAGCCGGTGAGGTGCTGCCCCCGCCGCCGCCCGGCCTGGACGGGAGCTCGGTGCGGCTGGTCGCCGGGCCGGGCGTCGCGCAGGTCTGGTCCTCCGAGTCCGGACTCCCCGCACTCGTCGTGGGCCGCGCCGTCGCCCCGTCGGCGTACTCCTCCGGCGTCCCGTTCGAGACGGTCCGCGACCACCTGCTGTCGCTGCCCGGTCTGCCCGACGACGTCGCCGCGCAGCTGCGGACCTTCACCGCCGACGGCTCGACCCTCCCGCTGCCCGTCCCCGCCGAGCTGGCCACCACCTCGACGGCGGAGGTGGACGGCGAGGAGGCCACGGTGCTGACCGGCAACGACGGCGCGATGGCGGCCGTGGTCTGGGTCTCCGACGGCGTGGTGACCGCGGTGGCCGGTTCGCTGGACACCGACGAGCTGCTGTCCGTCGCCCGGGACCTGCGCTGAGCATGAGCACGGTGGACAGCGGTGCCGGGGTGCAGGCCGCCGCCGACCTGGTGGCCGGCCTGCCCCCGGCACCGGCGGCCTGGTGCACCGGGCTGCGCAAGCAGTACCGCAAGCACCTGGCCGTCGAGGACGTGTCGCTGCAGGTGGGCCGGGGCGAGATCGTCGGGCTGCTCGGGCCCAACGGTGCGGGCAAGACCACCGTGATCAAGATGCTGCTCGGCCTGGTCCGCCCGGACGCCGGGGAGGCGATGCTGCTCGGGCAGCGGTCCGCCGACCCGGCCGCCCGCGCCCGGGTCGGCTATCTGCCCGAGCTCTTCCGCTACCAGCCCTGGCTGACCGCGGCCGAGGTGCTGGCGCTGCACGCCCGGCTCTCCGGTGCCGGGGTGCCCGCCGCCGAGCAGCGCGACTGCCTGGCGCTGGTGGGGCTGTCCGGCCGGGGCGACGACCGGGTGGGCGGGTTCTCCAAGGGCATGCAGCAACGGCTGGGGCTGGCGGTCGCGCTGGTGGGCCGGCCGGAGTTCGTGGTGCTGGACGAGCCGACCAGCGCCCTGGACCCGCTGGGCCGGGCCGACGTGCGCGACATCGTGCTGGAGCTGCGGTCCCGCGGGGTCGCGGTGCTGCTCAACTCGCACCTGATCGGGGAGGTCGAGCGGGTCTGCGACCGGGTCGTCGTCCTGGACCGTGGTCGGGTCGCCGCCTCCGGCACGCTCGCCGAGCTGCTCGGCCAGCGCGAGGTGCGGCTGCACCTGACCGACCTCTCCCCCGCCGCGCAGCAGCGGCTCGCCGCCCTCGGCCGGGTCGACCGGGAGGGCGAGTGGTCCACCGTCGCGCTGTCCGCCGACGACGACGGGACGGCGGTGCCCGACCTGGTGCGCGACCTGGTCTCCCTCGGGGCCCGGGTGCACGCGGTCGAGCCGGTGCGGATCAGCCTGGAGGAGCGCCTGCTCGGCATCCTGCGGGACGGCGCCGCGAGCCGTGCGGCGGGCCCGTCGTGAGCACGGCCCGGACGGTGCTGACCATCGCCGCGCTCACCCTGCGCGAGGCCTCCCGCCGGCGGGTGCTGTTCGCCCTCGCCGCGCTGACCGTCGTCCTGCTCGGGCTGAGCAGCTGGGGCTTCTCCCGGCTGGCGGCCGAGTCGCTGACCAGCGGTGAGGCCCGGCTGACCGCGTCGATCCTGCTGAACCTGGTGATGTTCGGCTACAGCCTGGTCGCCGCCCTGGGCACCGCGTTCCTGGCCGGCCCGACGCTGTCCGGGGAGACCGAGTCGGGCATCGCGCTGTCCATGCTCGCCCGGCCGATCCGTCGCTCGGCGTTCCTGCTGGGCAAGTGGCTGGGGCTGGTCGCGTTCGGCAGCGGATTCGTCGTCCTGGCCGGGCTGGCTCAGATCCTGGTCGTCCGGCTGACCGTCGACTACTGGCCGCCGGCGCCGGCGACCGCGCTGGCCCTGCTCGCCGCCCAGACCGTCGTGCTGCTGACCCTCACCGTGCTGCTCGCGACCGTCATCTCGCCGATGGCGTCGGGCGTGGTGGCGGTCGGCCTGTTCTGCACCACCTGGGTGGCCGGGGTGGTCGGCGCGATCGGCGAGGCACTGGGCAACGACGCCGTCGGCCGGGTCGGGAGCGTGTCGCGGGTGCTGTTGCCCACCGACGGGCTCTGGCGCGGGGCGATGAACGCCTTCCAGGACCCGTCGGCGATCGTCCAGTTCGGCGGGGCCGACGAGGGTGCCGGGGCCTTCCCGTTCCTCAGCACGGCACCGCTGACCCTCACCTACCTGGGCTGGGCGGTGCTGTGGGTGGCGATGGTGTGGGCGCTGGCCGCGATGTCCTTCGTCCGCCGCGACCTCTGATGACCGACCCCGGCGAGGTGGTGCTGCAGCTGCCGTTCCGGGGCACCTGGCGGGTGGAGAACAGCCCGGCGCGTCGCGTGCCGAGCCACGGCACGCACCTGTTCGCCACCACGTATGCCATCGACTTCACCGCCGTGCGGGGACGGCGGACGGCGACCACCCGGGACTGGCGGTCGCTGCTGAGCACCGAGCCGGTGGACCGGTTCGTCGCCTTCGGGCAGCCGGTGCTGGCCCCGGCGGCCGGGCGGGTGGTGTCGGTGCACGACGGCGAACCGGACGGCGTGGCGCGCCGCTCGCAGGCCGCCCGGGTGCCCTACGCCCTCACCCAAGCGGGCCGGGCCCGCGGCGGCGCCGGCGCCCTGGCCGGCAACCACGTGGTCCTCGAGCTCGAGTCCGGGGGCGCCCACGTCGTGCTGGCCCACCTGCGCGAGGGGTCGCTCCAGGTGCGTCCCGGCGACCCGGTGACGGCCGGTCAGCAGCTGGCCGAGTGCGGCAACTCGGGCAACTCCACCCAGCCGCACGTGCACGTCCAGGCGATGGACTCCGCCGACCCGTTCACCGCGCGCGGGCTTCCGCTGGCCTTCCGCGACCACCGGGCCTGGCCCCGGGACGGGGGTCCGCCGGTCGTCGTCCCGCTGGGCGTCCCCGCGGAGGGCGCGGTCGTCGAGCCGGTGTGACGCCGGGTCACCAGCTGCCGCCGCCCCCTCCCCCGGCTGCGCCGCCCACGTAGGTCGAGCCGGTCCCGCTGCCCGCGGTCGCCGGCGGGGAGAGCGCCGGGTTGTCCGGGGCGGAGAACGCCAGCAGCGCCGGCCACACGCCGACGTACCCGGCACCGTGCGCGGGCACGTACCAGGCGGGGGTGGCCCCGGGGCCGTCCGCCTGCACCGTGGTGGTCCACTCCTCCGCCACCCCCAGGGCCACCGCGTGCGGCAGGTACCGGACCCGGAGGTCGGTGCGCGCCGCGTCGGCGAGGTCGGCCAGCTGGTCCGCGTCGGCGGACCACGCCCCGTCGGAGGTGGCGAGCTGGTCGCGGAACGCGGCCGCCCGCTCGTGCACCTGGGCGCCCTCCGGGGTGCGCTGCGGCATCCGCCCGGCCAGCCCCAGCAGGACCAGCCCGGCCAGGACGACGCCGGTGCCGGCCAGCGCCCAGGTGCTGGTGACGGCCAGGACGACGGTCAGCACGACGCCGGCGACGAGCACCCCGGTGCCGAGGGCGTACCAGCGACGCCGGACCGCGGCCGGGTCGGCGCGGAACCAGCCCAGCTCCACCACGTCGCGGTACATCGCCGCGCAGGCCCGGCCCGCGATGGCCGGGAACCGTGACTGCAGGTCCGACAGGAGGACGACCTCGCCGTCGGCGAAGACGTCGTCGAGCAGCAGCTGCTCGTAGGGGCGCAGCCCCCGCTGGTCGACCGGCGTGCGGACCAGCCGCCAGTCCGGGGCGACGTCGGTGTCCGGCTCGTCGTCGGCGGGGTCGACGGCGACCTCCTCGATCCGCAGCTGGCCGCGGACGGCCAGGTCCAGCAGGGTGGCGAGGACCTCGTGCCGCTGGGCGCGGCCGTCGAGCACGGTGCCGAGCTGGGCCGGCCGGGCGTCTTGTGGCGGGGTGAGCTGCGGCGCCCGCGGCCCGGCTCCGGCCGGGCGGCTCCGCCGGGCCCGCAGCAGCGGCGGGACGACGAGGAGCAGCAGCCCGCCGACGGCCAGCCCCGCGGTCGCCGGGGTGAGGCGGAAGGCCTGCGCCGGGCTGAACGTCTCCTCGAGCACCGGCTCCGCGCCGGCGAAGGTGCCCGCCGGGTAGGTGGCGCTGACCGTCACGCCCTCCCCCGGGTCGAGCCCGGTGGCCTCCGCGCGCAGCGCACCGACGGCCTCGATGTCCATGGGGCAGGCGATCAGGGCGTCGTCCGTACCGACCACGCAGTCCCCCGCGACCGGCGCCGCGCCCGACGGGCCGGTCAGCCGGACGTCGACCTGCTCGATCGGCACCTCCCAGCCGGTCCCGACCGCGTTCCAGGCCAACCGGTCGCCGTCGTCTCCCGGGTCGGCGACCCCCTCGACCCGGTAGCTGAGCACGTAGGTGTGCTCGCCGGTGACCTCGGTGTCCGGGTCGCCGACCCGGACGGTCAGCACGCCGTCCTCGCTGGTGACCTCGGTGTCCGTGGGCGCACCCGTGGGGCTCTGCACGACGACGTCGCTGATCGGGTAGAGCCGGTCGCGGGTCTGCTCGAAGGGCGCCCGCTCGGGGATCAGCCGCTCGATCCCGTGCCGCTCCTCGTCGCCGAAGTCGTAGGCGATCGTCTCCTCGACCTCCAGCGAGCCGTCGGCGTCGGCCACCAGGTCGACCTCGTAGGAGCGGATGGCCTCGGCCTGGCCGTCGTCCGTGCACCCCGCCAGCAGCAGGGCCGGGAAGACCAGCCCGGCCACCGTGGCCGCTGTCCGTCGTCCGTCCGCGCTCATCTCGCACCGTCCTCGTCTCGACCGCCGTGCCCAGGTGACGGCGGGCAGAGTCTTCCGGACGTCCGGGGTGTCCGGGGACGAGGCGCGGCCGCGCGCTCGCCGGAGAACTGTCGGCACCCCGTGCTGGCATGGCCGGGTACGGCACAGCACACACGCATCCACCGGAGGCTGTCGATGAGGATCGTCGTCACCACCCCGACCGGGCACGTGGGCTCCCGCGTGGTCCGATTGCTCCTGCAGGCCGGGTTGCGGCCCACCCTGCTGCTGCGCTCCCCGGAGAAGCTGGACCCGCAGACGCGGGAGCGGGTCGACCTCGTGGTCGGTGACCAGGGCGACCTGGACACCGTGCTGCGGGCGACCGAGGGCGCGGACGCCCTCTACTGGGTCGACCCGCCGACGCTGGACGACGACCCGGTCGCCACGTCCACCCGGATGGGCGCGGTCGCCGCCCGCGCGGTGCGGGAGAACCAGGTGTCCCGGGTCGTGTTCCAGAGCAGCGTCGGCGCTGAGAAGCGCAGCGGCGTCGGGATGATCGACGGGCTCGCGCGCACCGAGGAGCAGCTGGAGGAGACCGGCGCCGCGGTGCTCCACCTGCGGTGCGGGTACTTCTTCAGCAACCTGCTGTCCGACCTCGACGGGCTGCGGGAGGGCGTGCTGCGCACCACCATGCCGATCGACCGGCCGATGCCCTGGGTCGACCCCCGGGACATCGGGGAGGTGGCGGTGGCCAACCTGCTGTCCCCGGGCTGGTCCGGCCGACGGGTGCTCGCCGTGCACGGGCCGGAGGACCTGAGCTTCGAGGGAGTGGCCGGGATCGTCGCCGCCACCACCGGCCGGGCGGTCCGCGCCGAGCAGATCGGTGACGACGACCTGCGCGCGGGCCTCCGGGCGGCGTGGCTGACCGAGGCCCAGGTCGAGGGGTTCGTCGGGATGTCCCGCGGCCTGCGGGAGGACTTCGTGCCCGCCGACCCGCGCTCGGTGCTCAGCACGACGCCCACCACGCTGCGCTCCTGGGCCGTCGAGCACCTCGCGCCGCGGCTCTGAGCCGACGCTGCGGCGACTGGCCGCTCCCGGGATCCGACGTAGCCTCGGTGGGGTGAGTCTCGCACCGGCACCGACCCTCAGCCTGGACCACCGCTTCGCCCGGGAGCTGCCGGAGCTGGCCGTCGCCTGGCAGGCCGACGACGCCCCGGATCCCCGGCTGCTCCTGCTCAACGAGCCGTTGGCCGCCGAGCTCGGGCTCGACCCCGCCGCGCTGCGGACCGCCGACGGGCTGCGCCTGCTGGTCGGCACCGCCGTCCCGGCCGGGGCCACCCCCGTCGCCCAGGGCTACGCCGGGCACCAGTTCGGTGGCTTCGTCCCGCGGCTGGGCGACGGCCGGGCGCTGCTGCTCGGCGAGCTGACCGACGTGGAGGGCCGGCTGCGCGACCTGCACCTCAAGGGCTCCGGGCGCACCCCGTTCGCCCGCGGCGGCGACGGGCTGGCCGCGGTCGGTCCGATGCTGCGCGAGTACGTGATCAGCGAGGCGATGCACGCCCTCGGCATCCCCACCACGCGCTCCCTGGCCGTGGTCGCGACCGGGCGCTCGGTGCGCCGGGAGACGCTGCTGCCCGGCGCCGTCCTGGCCCGGGTGGCGAGCAGCCACCTGCGGGTGGGCAGCTTCCAGTACGCCCGGGTCAGCGGGGACGCCGAGCTGCTGCGCCGGCTGGCCGACCACGCGATCAGCCGGCACCACCCGGACGCCGCGCAGGCCGAGAACCCGTACCTGGCGCTCTTCGCCGCGGTGGTCACCGCCCAGGCCGAGCTGGTGGCCCGGTGGATGCAGGTGGGGTTCGTGCACGGGGTGATGAACACCGACAACGTGACCATCTCCGGCGAGACGATCGACTACGGCCCGTGCGCCTTCCTGGAGGCCCACGACCCGGCCACGGTGTACAGCTCGATCGACCACGGCGGGCGCTACGCCTACGGCAACCAGCCGATCGTGGCCGAGTGGGACCTCGCCCGGCTCGCCGAGGCGATGCTGCCGCTGTTCGCCGAGGAGCAGGAGCAGGAGCGGGCGATCGAGCTCGCGGTGGCGGCCCTGGGTGAGTTCCGGCCGCAGTACGACGCCGCCTGGTCGGCAGGGATGCGGGCCAAGCTGGGCCTGCCGGAGGGGCTGGACGACGCGGTGGCCGCGCCGCTGGTCGAGGAGTTCCTGACCCTGCTGCAGGCCGGCCACGTCGACCACACGTCCGCGTTCCGGCTGCTCGGCGCTGCCGCCCGCGGCGACGTCGACCCGGTCCGCAACCTCTTCCTCGACCTGGCCTCGTTCGACGCGTGGTCGGAGCGCTGGCGCGCACTGGCCCCGGACGCCGACGCCATGGATCGGGTGAACCCGCTCTACATCCCGCGCAACCACCTCGTCGAGGAGGCGCTCACCGCAGCGACCGCAGGCGACCTGGCCCCGCTCGGTCCCCTGCTCGACGCCGTGACCCACCCGTACGCGGAGCGGCCGGGCCTGGAGCGGTACGCCACCCCCGCCCCCGCCGACTTCGGCGCCACCTACCAGACCTTCTGCGGCACCTGACCCGCGACGACAGAAATGGCCATTTCTGTCGGTCAGGGGTCGGTGGTCAGGTTCGCGAGTTCGACGACGGCGGTGACCAGTTGGTCGCCGTCCAGCAGGACGGCGTCGTTGTGGTCGGCGCCGGGCACCTCGACCGTGCGGTGCAGCTGCCCGGCGGCAGCGGCCACCGCTCTGCTCTGCTCCGGCGGCACGATCGAGTCGGCGGTGCCGAGGACGACGGTGGTGGGCACCTCGACCCGGGCGACGTGCTCGGCCACCGGGTAACTGTCGCGCAGCAGCAGCCGGACCGGCAGGAACGGGTAGTGCTCGCGGCCGACGGAGGCCAGGTCGACGAACGGGGAGCGCAGCACGAGCCCGGCCGGCGGGTGGTCGACGGCCAGCTCGGTGACGACGCCGGCGCCCAGGCTCTCCCCGTAGTAGAGGAGCCGCTCGGCCGGGACCCCGCCGTCGGCCAGCAGCCAGTCGCGCGCCGCGCGGACGTCGAGGGCCAACCCGGCCTCGGTCGGGCTGCCCGGGTTGCCGCCGTACCCGCGGTAGTCGAACAGCAGCACCGCCAGCCCGGCTGACGACAGCGCCCGGGCCAGCGGCGCCCGGACCCCGCGGTGGCCGCCGTTGCCGTTGGCCACGAGCACGGCCGGTGCGTCGGCCGTCGGGCCGGGCACGAACCACGCGCCGAGGGTCAGCCCGTCGGCGGTGGTCAGCTCGACGTCCCGGCCACCGGGGACGGCCTCGGCAGCGGGCGGCACCGGGCCGGCGTCGGGCAGGTACACCAGCCGGCGCTGGAACGTCCACAGCAGGCCGACTACCACGACCAGCACGATCGCACCGATCAGCGCGGCCCGGAGCAGCGACCGCAGCACACCCACATCGTGGCGCTGCGGTGCCGGACCCGCCAGCACCGGCGCCCGCAGCCGGCCGTGCTTCCAAGCCCCAGGACCCCTGACGCCAGACCCGCCGATACAGACCGGGCAGTGGTGCCGGAGTGTCCCTGAGCGGCCCACTCCGGGACACCGATGGACACGACGGCCCAGCATCTACTGGGAGCGGTGGTCGCGCAGCCAGTGCAGCAGTTCCGCCGACTGTTCCTCCAGCGCCCGACGCTGCCCGGGTAGCGGCAGACTTTCGGTCGCTGCAAGGGGCACGGTGGCTCCGTCCTTCAGGTGCACCACGAGTCGGCGGTTGGACCCAACCCCCATCGTCCAAGCCAAGGACACTCGCTCGATGTCCGCGCGCTGCAATCGGCGGGTGCTCAGCCGGTTCCGGACCTCCAGCCAACCGTCAGCCAGCGCGGAGGCGTGGCTCAGAGTTCCGACTGCGGCGTACGCGCCGCCCCCCACCGCCACGGCGACCAACGCGGCCGCAAACCACACCGGAAGGTCGGCGGTGAGGGCGAGAGGTATGAGGAGGATGGCCGCCACCAGAGCAATGCCACTCACTGCACGCGCGAGCGGAAGGGGGCGTAGCTCTACGACGACATCCCGGCTGGTCACAACGGCCAGCCTGGCAGCGGCGTCTGCCACCGGCACTGATCGTCACCCATCAGTGAACGAACCCAAGCGGCCAGCCACCGCCGTGTCCCGTGAGCCGCCCTGTGGGCGGTGTCCCTGAACGGCCCACGGGGGGCACCACGGCGACAGCCCGCAGACGGCGGTCGTCGGCTAGCGTGCGGCCGTGCCAGGCGACATCGAGAGTTGGAGTCCCCTGTCCATCCCTGCGGTGGTGGATGTACTGGGCGGGCTGTCGGTGCCGTGGTGGATCGCCGGGGGCTGGGCGCTGGATCTGTTTCTAGGTCGGTGCACCCGCCCTCACGCCGACACCGACGTGCTGGTTCTGCGGCGCGACCTTCCCGAGGTTCGTGAGGTGTTGCGTGGCTGGGACGTTCACGCAGCTGACCCGCCCGGCATGCTGCGTCCGTGGCCGATCGGCACGACTCTGCCTGCGTCGGTGCACGACATCTGGTGCCGGCCAGAGCCGGCTGCGCCTTGGGCACTGCAGCTGATGGTCGATGACACCGACGGTGAGGAATGGATCTACCGGCGGGACCCCCGTATCCGCCGGGCAGTGTCGGAGCTCGCTGGGCCCACCTCCACCGACGAGCTGCTCATCCTCGGCCCCGAGGTCCAACTGCTGCACAAGAGCCACAAGCCACGACGCAAGGACCTCGATGACTTCCACGCGGTCGTCGACGTCCTGGACGGCCGCCAGCGTCACTGGCTGCGGAGCGCACTGATGCTCGTCGCGCCGCAACACGCCTGGCACAGCGAACTGGAAGCTGCCCAACAGCCCTGAGGCCGCCCTGTGGGCGGCCGTTGCCGACCGTGTCCCTAGCGGTAGTTGACGTGCGGGTGGTCGAAGTGGTTCGCCGTCACGCTGCCCCGGTCCTCCATCTGCTTCCAGGAGCCACCGGGCGAGGAGAGCATCCGCTGCTCCCAGATGATGTAGTCGACGCCGAGCTCGGCCCAGTTGGCCACGTGGTAGGCGACGATCGCGTCACCGAGGGCGGCGTTGGACATGACCATGTAGTCCACCGCCAGCCCCGACGGGTGACCGTGCGGGTCGGCAGCGCTGGGCCGGGTGCCGCCCAGGGTGATCGAGCCGGCGCCGGGCACGTTGCTGACCACGGCGTTCGCGGCAGCTTGCGCCTGCGGCTTGATCGGTCCGGCGGAGTTGTTGATCTTCGCGGTCGCAGTCACCGCGGTGCCGGGGGTCGCGGCCGCCGCGGCGGCGGGCTTGGCCGCGGTCCCGGCCCGTGCCGGAGCAGCGGCGGCTGCCTGCGCCTCGGCCTCGGCCTCGGCGGCAGCGGCGGCCTCGGCGGCGACCCGAGCGGCCTCGGCCTCCGCGGCAGCCGCGGCCTCGGCGGCGAGGCGTGCTGCTTCCGCCTCCGCTGCCTGCTGGTCGAGCACTGCCTGGTCGGCCGCGGCCTGGGCCTGCTGGGCGGCGGTCTGCTCGGCCTCCCGGGTGGCCCGGCTGGCTGCCAGCTCCTCGAGCGGCCGGAGGTCCTCGGTCCCGTCGACGGCGCCGGACTGGGCGGCCAGCCCCAGCTGCTCGGCGACGCTCACCGGCTGGGAGGCCACGGGGTCGGCCTGGGCCGCTGGGCCGACGCCGACGACGACGTTGACCAGGACGGCCCCGGCCGCCGCGATGCCCAGGTACAGCCCGGGGCGGCGGATGCCGGCCGGCGGACGGCGTCGGCCGGTGGCGGCAGAGGTGGTGGTGCGGGCGCGCATGGGCAGGAGTGCTCCGTACAGGTGTCTTCCGTGTGCCGCCTACCAGGTCAGCTGACGGGTTCGGGCGGGAAGCAGCCCTACCCTGCCCGGACGGTCGTCCGGGCGCGGGATTCACCCCAGTGGTGCGGTGGGTCCCCGGCTCGCCCCGGAGGGCGACTCGGCGGCGTCCGGTCGGGCTCCCCGGGTGGGGACGTGGCGACCGACTGGACCCGGCAAACCTAACGGCGTGATCTGATCGTGACAATCCGTTGCGCGCATTTCATCGGGTGACGGTGGTCGCGTCACTCTCCGGGCACACGCGTCCCATCCGTCACCACCGGCGGTGTCCGGTCAGCGCGCCGACAGCTCGATGACGGACCGGCTCCCGCCCCCGGCGGCGGTGGCCGCCCAGGCCTCCTCGACCCGCGCCAGCGGGAGGACGGCGTGCTCCACCCGGAGCTGCCCGGCCGCGGCGTGCCGCAGCACCGCGGTCAGCGCGGCGGCCCGCTGCTCGCCGGTGAGCGCGTTGTTGGTGTAGCCGAGCACGTCGATGCTCCGGCTGCGCAGCACGGCGGAGGAGAACTCGGCGGCGTCCCCGGCCGCGCCACCCAGGTTGACCAGCCGCCCGCCGGGCGCCAGCACCGAGCACGCGGCCGCCGCCACGGCGCCGAACACCGGGTCGACGACGAGGTCGACGTCCGAGCCGACCGTCTGCCGGATCCGCGCAGCCAGGTCGCCGCCGTCCCCGGTGAGGACGACGTCCTCGGCGCCGGCCCGGCGAGCACGGTCGGCCGCGGACGGCGAGCGACAGACCCCGACCACCCGCCCGGCCCCCAGCGCGCGGGCGGCCCCCAGCGCGGCCTGGCCGACCGCGCCTCCGGCACCGAGAACCAGAACCCGCTCCCCGGGCTGCAGCCGGCCGCGCCAGGTCAGCGCCATCCAGCCGGCGACCGCCGACAGGCCCAGCGCCGCCACGACCGGGTCGGGCAGGTCCCCGGCGAGCCGGACGACGTCGGCGTCCGGCACGGCGCAGAACTCACCCAGGCTGCCGTCGCCGGGGCTCATCCCCGCCGAGGTGGCGAACCAGACCCGGGTGCCGGGTGTCAGCGCCGCCGACGACACCACGACCCCCACCCCCTGCACGCCGGGCACGTAGGGCACGGCCGGGCGGCCGAAGTACGACGTCCCGGAGGCGCAGAGCAGGTCCAGCGGCACGACCGGGGCGGCGGTCACCCGAACGAGGGTCCGGCCCTCGCCGGGCACCGGGTCCGGGTGCTCGGCGAGGGCGGGCGGCTCGCCCGGCCGGTTCAGGACGGCAGCGCGCACCGGCTCAGGTCGCGATGTCGGGGTAGGGCATGGAGATGTGCTCCATCGCCTTCCCGTAGGCGCGCTGGTACTCCATCGGCCCGTGGTCGCGCTCGAACAGCGCGATGAACAGCGTGAGCGTCAGGAACGGGTGCGCGCCCATCTCGAACAGTGCGACGTGGTCGTGCTCGGCCAGCGCCCGCCGCTCCTCGTCGGTGAAGGCCAGCCAGGTGGTCTTCTCGGCGGGGATGCAGTTGAGGACGGTGTTGGCCATCTCGGCCTCCCACCAGGTCACCGTGCCGGCCGGGTCCTCCCGGTAGCGCTCGGTCAGCTCGGGGTCGCGGTCGACGGTGAACAGGAACTTGTCCAGCAGGTACTTGCTCATGCCGACACCCCGCCCGTGCTCGGTACCCCGTTGGGGTACCAGGTGAAGTACGCCTCCATGGTGTGGAACAGGTCCAGGGTGTCGACGTGGTCGGCCTTCGCGCCCTCGCCGGCCACGCCCATCATCAGCATGAAGTCCATGAACCCGTGGGTGGCGTTGCCCGGGTGGTGCAGGGACTCCAGGGAGACCTCGGCCAGGCACCCCTCGATGTCCCCGCTGGCGATCCACTCGACGGCCTTGCGGTCGAACTCGGGGTCCGGCCCGTGCTCGCCGAACTGCCGCGGCCCGCCCAGCTCCAGGGACAGGTGCCCGGTGCCGATCACCGCCACCCGCTTGTCGCTCTCCCAGGACTCGACCATCTCCCGGATCGCCCGGCCCAGCTGGACGAAGCGCTTCGGCTGCGGCAGCGGCGGGGCGAAGATGTTGGTGTAGACCGGCACGATCGGCAGGTCGGCCTGCGGGCGCAGCGTGATGATCGGGCAGGTGATGCTGTGGTCGATCCGCAGCTCGTTGCTGAACGCCAGGTCGAAGTCCCGGTCCAGCCCGTCCCGCAGCAGGTGCGCCGCCAGGTCCTCCTCGCCGCGCAGCGTCATCTTCGGCAGCCCGAACTCGCGCTCCTCGTTGTGGAAGTTGGCGTCGAAGAACGGCGCCTTGCCCACCAGGAACTGCGGCATGTTGTCCAGCCAGAGCTGGTGGAAGTGGTCGCTGCCGACCATCACCAGGACGTCGGGCTCCGCGCGGGTGAGCGTCTCGCGGAACGCCTCGATCTTCGCCACCCACTCGTCGGCGAACGGCGGCCGGTCGGCGCCGGTGGCGGTGCTGGCCCGGTAGTAGAAGGGGTGGTGGGTGGACGCGATCACCGCGGCCAGTTCAGCCATGACTGTCTCCGTTGAGGTCAGGGAGGTACGGGTCGGGGGCGACGGACCGGTTGTTGAGGTCCACGGACAGGAAGACGTCGTTGGCGACCGGGTGCCGCAGCTCCTCGGCCAGCTGCCCGATCAGCCCGGCCGTGCGGGCGAGCAGGGCGAAGCCGCGGAGCAGCTCCAGCGGCAGGCCCAGGTCGGCCAGCGCCGCACCGCACACCCCGGCCCCGTTGAGCGGCAGTGTCTTGCCGAGCACCTGGGGGTGGACCCGGCCAATCGCGGCGAACAGCGACAGGTGCGGGCCGAACAGCCCCTCCTCGGTCGCGATCTCGAACAGCCGGGGGGTGCGCGGGTCGCCGTCCTTGTGCACGTGGTGGCCGAGCCCGGGGACGAAGCGTCGTGCCGCCCGCTGGGCGGTCACCGTCTCCAGGGCCAGGGCGTCCCAGCCGGCGTCGTCGGTCGGCAGCGCGCCGTCCACGCCGGTCAGCACGTCGTCCAGGAAGCGGCCGGAGTCCTCCGTGACCCCGAGGAACCGGGAACCACCGCCGAGCAGGCCGGCGGCGAGCGCCCCCTGCACCGAGTCCGGCGCCGACAGGTAGGTGAGCCGGGTGACGATCGCGGTGGGGGTGAAGCCGTGGTCGGCGAGCGCGGCCAGCACCGCCTCGAAGACCCGGGTCTCCCCCGGCGTGGGCCGCCGCTGGGTGGCCAGCCAGAAGGCCAGCTCGCCGAAGCCGACGGTGCCCATGACGTCGCGGGCGAGGTCGGTGCCCAGCAGCGTGATCGACTCGCGGCTGGAGGCGCCCAGCGCCGTCGGGTACTCGGGGGTGGTCACGCGTCCTCCTCGGTGGCCAGCCACCGTCGCAGCTCGGCACCGTGTTCGTCCAGGGCCGGCGGCGGCAGCCGGTAGTCGGCCGGGGTCTCGGAGAAGGTGATCGGGTGGCGGACCGAGGGGACGCCCGCCTCGCCCTCCCCCACGGTCACCACCGGGTCCAGGCCGATCGACTCGGCGAAGGCCACCCCCTGGTCGACGGTGTTGATCGGCCCGCAGGGCACGCCCGCGGCGATGATGTCGTCGAACCAGTCCCGCTTGGACCGGGTGCTCAGCCGCTCGACCAGCAGCGGGCGCAGCTCGTCCCGGTTGGCCGTCCGGTCCTCGTTGCGGGCGAACCGCGGGTCGTCGGCGAGCTCGGGCACGCCGAGCACCTCGACCAGCCGGCGGAACTGGCCGTTGTTGCCGGCGGTGATGATCAGGTCGCCGTCGGCGCACGGGAGCGGCTCGTAGGGGAACAGGCTCGGGTGGCTGTTGCCCATCCGGTACGGGACGACGCCACCGGCGACGACGGCGCTGGCGTGGTTGACCAGCCCGGACAGCGCCGAGGACAGCAGGTTGACCTCGACGTGCTGGCCGCGGCCGGTCTCGTGCCGGACGTTCAGCGCCGAGAGCACGCCGATGGTGGCGTGCAGCCCGGCCATCACGTCGAAGACGGAGATGCCGGCCCGGAACGGCTCGCCCTTGGGGTCGCCGGTGAGGCTCATCAGGCCGGAGATCGCCTGCACGATCAGGTCGTACCCGGGCAGCGGCGCACCGGCCGGGCCGCTGCCGAAGCCGGTGATCGAGGCGTAGATCACGCCGGGGTTGGTCGCGCTGACGCTCGCGTAGTCCAGGCCGAAGCGGCCCAGGCCGCCGGTCTTGAAGTTCTCGATCACGATGTCGGCGCGGCGGGCCAGCTCCTGCGCGGCGGCGGCGTCGGCGGGGTCCTTGAGGTCCAGGGCTATGGAGCGCTTGTTGCGGTTCACGCCCAGGTAGTAGGTCGACACCCCCTCGCGCACCGGCGGCGCCCAGCTGCGGGTGTCGTCGCCGCCGGGGCTCTCCACCTTGACCACCTCGGCCCCCATGTCGGCCAGCAGCATGGTGGCGTAGGGCCCGGCCAGGACCCGGGAGAAGTCGGCCACCAGCAGGCCGGAGAGCGGCCCCCGGCCCGGCGAGCTGCCGGGCGGCAGTGGGTGTTCGGTCATCGGGTGTGGCCCCTCGAGCGGTGCAGCGCCGTCAAGCGGACGGGCGTCCGGAGTGACGCCGAGTCTCGACACGTCCGACAGCCGCTGTCAACCGGAAGTCGTCACAGCTCCGTTCGCCTTGACATGTGGTCGCAGTCACCCTGACAGTGGGCTGGTCGCCAGGCTGACCGTTGTGCGGACATTCGTCCGCGACAGTCCGGTGACGGCCTGGAGGTAGACGATGTCCCAGCCCGACACCGACGTCGCGGGGCAGGCGACCGACCGCCCGGTCGTGCTGCGCAACGGCACCGTGCTGACCATGGACGACGCGCACACCGTGCTGCCCGACGCCGACGTGCTCGTCGTGGACGGGAAGATCGCCGCCGTCGGCCCGCAGCTCGACGTCCCGGCCGGGACGCTGGAGATCGACGCGCAGGGCGGCGTCGTGATGCCCGGCATGATCGACACCCACCGGCACATGTGGCAGACCGCGATGCGCGGCTACGGCGCCGACTGGACGCTCACCCAGTACTTCGTCTGGTACTACCTCGAGCACGGCAAGGCCTTCCGCCCCGAGGACGTGTACGCCGGCAACCTGCTGTCGGCCTGGGACGCCGTCGAGGCCGGGGTGACCACCACGGTCGACTGGTCGCACGGGTTGCAGACCGTCGACCACGCCGAGGCCGCCGCCGACGCCCTGCTCGCGGTGCCCGGCCGGTTCCTGCTGGCCTACGGCAACATCCAGGCCGGTCCCTGGGAGTGGGCCACCGACCCGGCCGTGCAGGCGTTCCTGAAGCGCCGCCAGGACGAGGGCAAGCTCGGCCTGCAGCTGGCCTTCGACGTCACCGGCGACCCGGCGTTCCCGGAGAAGCCGGCGTTCGAGGTGGCGCGTGAGCTCGGCCTGCCGGTCACCACGCACGCCGGTGTCTGGGGGGCCACCGGCGACGAGGGCATCCGGCTGATGCACGAGAACGGCTTCATGACCCCCGAGACGGTCTACGTGCACGCGGCCACGCTGACCACCGACTCCTACCACCGGATCGCCGCGACCGGCGGCTCGATCTCGGTGTCCACGGAGTCCGAGCAGAGCGCCGGGCAGGGCTACCCGCCCACCTGGCAGGTGCGCAGGCACGGGATCCCGGTCTCGCTGTCCATGGACACCAGCGTGTGGTGGAGCAGCGACCTGTTCTCCGCGATGCGCAGCACGCTGGGCGCCGACCGGTCGCGGGAGCACCTGGAGGCGCACGCCCAGGGGCAGACGGTCACCCAGGTGCACCTGCGGGCCGAGCAGGTCGTCGACTGGGCCACCCGCGGCGGCGCGCTGGCGCTGGGCCGGGACGACCTGGGCAGCCTGGAGCCGGGCAAGCAGGGCGACGTCGTGCTGATCAAGAACGACCGGTCGCCGGTCTCCTTCCCGCTGCTGAACCCCTACGGGCACGTGGCCTTTCAGGCCCAGCGCGGCGACGTGCACACCGTGCTCGTCGGCGGCCGGGTCGTGAAGCACGAGCACCAGCTGGTCGGCGCCGACCTGGCCGCGGTGCGGCGGACCGTCGACGCGACGGTCGAGCACCTGCAGTCGACCCTCGGCCCGGAGGCGTGGGCGGCGGGCATGAACCCGGCGCTGCCGGACGACGACGTGCTGGACAACCCGTACACCTACACCGAGTACAAGTCCCACTCCACTCACGGAGCGCGGGGCAACGTGTTCGGCGAGCCGTCGCTGGACCAGCACAGCTCACACTGAACACCCGTCGCACCGCGCCGGCCCGGCGCGGTGCGACGCACCAGCAGCAACGGGACGGGGAGGTGGCACACAGTGGCAGGACGGGGCACGGGGCCGGACTTCGTGGAGGCGCTCGCGCGCGGGCTGGACGTGCTGGCCTGCTTCGACGCCGACCACCCGGTCATGTCACTGAGCGACGTCGCGACCGCCGCCGGGCTGGCCCGGCCGACCGCGCGACGGCTGCTGCTCACCCTGGAGGAGCTCGGCTTCGTCCGCTCCTCCGCCGGTGCCTTCCGGCTCACGCCCAAGGTGCTCACCCTCGGCATGGCCTACGTCGGGGCGCTGGGGCTGTGGGAGATCGCCCGCCCGCACCTGGAGGCACTGGTCGCGCAGACCGGTGAGTCCTCCTCGATGGCCCAGCTGGACGGCTCGGACATCGTCTACGTCGCCCGGGTCGCCGTCCCGAAGCTGATCACGCTGCGGGTGGAGATCGGGACGCGCTTCCCCGCCGTGCAGACCTCGCAGGGCAAGGTGCTGCTCGCCGGCCTCTCCCCCGCCGAGCTGGAGGCCACCCTCGCCCAGCCCAGCCGGGCCGGGCTGCCGACCTACATCGGTCGCTCCGCCGACCAGCTGCAGACCGAGCTGACCGAGGTCCGCGCCCGTGGCTGGGCACTGGCCGACGAGGAGCTGGCCCCGGGCGTCCGCTCGGTCGCGGTCCCGGTCCGGGACGGCGCCGGCGCCGTGCGCGCCGCGATGAACGTGACGGTGCACGCCGCGGAGACCTCGACCGACCGGCTGCTCACCGAGCACCTCCCCCGGCTGCTGCGCACCGCCGGCGACGTCAGCGCCGAGTGGGCGCTGTGGCAGACCCGGCCGCACGTCGAGGTCACCCGCCGGCCGGACGGCTCGACCGCCGCCGGCTGAGCCCCTCTGCCGCCGATCAGCTCGGGTCGGCCGCCGGGGGCCAGGTCTTCGCGACCATGGTGAGCACGTCGTAGGTGGCCACCGGCTGTCCGTCGCCGTCCACCACGACCGCGTCCCAGCGGACCTCGCCGTGGTCGGCGCCGCCCCGCGGGGTGATCTGCTTGGCGGTGAGGGTGACCGTCAGCTCCGCGCCGGGCTTGACCGGGGTGAGGAACCGCAGGTTGTCGACCCCGTAGTTGGCCAGCACGGGGCCCGGGTCGGGGTCGACGAACAGGCCTGCGGCCCAGGAGACGATCAGGTAGCCGTGCGCGACCCGCCCGCCGAACAGCGGGTTGGCCGCGGCGGCCGCCTCGTCCATGTGGGCGTAGAAGGTGTCGCCGGTGAACTCGGCGAAGTGCTCGATGTCGGCGAGGGTGACCGCGCGTGGCCCGGCGGTCACCGAGTCCCCGATCCGCAGCTCGGCCAGCGACTTGCGGAACGGGTGCACGCCGTCGTCGGTGCGCGCGGCGCCGGTCACCCAGCGCCCGCCGATCGTGGTCAGCATGTCCGGCGAGCCCTGCACGGCGGTGCGCTGCATGTGGTGCAGCACCCCGCGTATGCCGCCGAGCTCCTCGCCGCCACCGGCCCGCCCCGGGCCGCCGTGCACCAGCACCGGCAGCGGGGAGCCGTGGCCGGTGTTCTCCCCGGCGTCGTCCCGGTCCAGCACCAGGATGCGGCCGTGCGCGTGCGCGGCGCCGAGCACGAACTCCCGGGCGACCGCCGGGTCGTGGGTGACGATCGAGCCCACCAGGCTGCCCTGACCGCGCGCCGCCAGCTCGACCGCGTGCGCCACGCCGTCGTAGGGCAGCACCGTGCTGACCGGCCCGAACGCCTCGACGTCGTGCGGCTCGCGGGCGGAGAGGTCGTCGCAGCGCAGCAGCATCGGCGGCAGGAAGGCCCCCCGGTCGCGGTCGGCGCCGACCACGGAGAAGTCGTCCGGGTCCCCGGCGACCAGGTCGGCGACCCCGCGCAGCGCCTTCACCGCGCGGAGCACCTCCTGCCGCTGGTCCAGGCTGGCCAGCGCGCCCATGGTGACGCCCTCGGCGCCCGGCGCACCGACGACGACCTCGGCGAGCTTCGCCCGGGTGGCCTCCACGACGTCGTCGGCCAGCTCGCGCGGCACCAGCGCTCGGCGGATGGCGGTGCACTTCTGCCCCGCCTTGACGGTCATCTCGGTGACCAGCTGGTCGACGAACAGGCCGAACTCGGGGGTGTCCGGGGTGGCGTCGGGGCCGAGAACCGCGCAGTTGAGCGAGTCGGCCTCGGCGTTGAACCGCACCGAGTTCGCCACCACCGCGGGGTGGCTGCGCAGCTTGCGGGCGGTGGACGCCGAGCCGGTGAAGAAGACCAGGTCCTGGCCGGCCAGTCCGTCGAGGACGCCGGCGGCGCTGCCGGCCAGCAGCTGCACGCTGCCCTCGGGCAGCAGGCCGCTGTCGACGATCGAGCGGACGACGGCCTCGGTCAGGTAGGCGGTCTGACTGCCCGGCTTCACCACGGTCGGCACGCCGGCGATGAAGGCGGGGGCGTACTTCTCCAGGAAGCCCCAGACCGGGAAGTTGAACGCGTTGACCTGCACCGCGACCCCGCGCAGCGGCGTGTACAGGTGCTGGCCGAGGAAGGTGCCGCCCCGGCCCAGCGGCTCGGGTGCCCCGTCGAGCACCACGGTGTCGTCGGGCAGCTCCCGGCGTGCCTTGCTGGCGTAGGACAGCAGCGTGCCGAAGCCGCCGTCGACGTCCACCGCGGTGTCCCGGTCGGTGCACCCGGTGCGCCGGGAGAGCGCGTAGAACGCGTCCTTCTCCGCCATCAACCGCAGGCCCAGCTGCTTGAGCAGCGCGGCGCGCTGGTGGAAGGTCAGCTCGCGCAGCGCCGGACCGCCGACCGAGCGGGCGTGGTCGAGCATCGCCGGCACGTCCAGCCCGGTGCTGGACACCCGGACGACTGTCTCGCCGGTGACGGCGTCGGCGATCGGCGTCCCCTCGTCGGAGGCGGTGTACCAGCGGCCGGCGACGTAGCTCGGCAGCAGCGGTGCGGTCATCGGAGCGCCTCCGGAGGGACGGGTGCGGCTGCGGTGCGCAGGCCGCTGAAGGTGGTCGTGACCAGCGCGTCGGCCAGCGCCTCGGCGTCCAGGCCACGACCGGGGCGGTACCACTCGGTGAGGGAGTTGACGGTGCCGAACAGCAGCCGGCTGGTCACCGCGGGGTCGACGTCGGGCCGCACGTCGCCCTCCGCCTCGGCCGCGCGGACAAGGTCGGTGACGATCCGGTCGAACTCGCGGCGCCGGTCCAGCGCCTCGGACTCGACGGCGGAGTTGCCGCGCACCCGCAGCAGCAGGGTGACGAACGGCAGCTGGGTGGTCAGCACCCGCACCGACCCGCGGACGACGTGCTCCAGCCGGTCGATGGCCGGGCCGTCGAGCGCCCCCGGCTCGTCCAGGACGGCGAACAGCGCGTTCAGCGCGCGGTCCAGCGCCAGCCGCAGCAGCTCCACCTTGCTCGGCACGTGGTGGTAGATCGCCGACTTGGTGACGCCGAGCCGGGCCGCCAGCTCGTCCATGCTCGTCGCCTCGTACCCACGCTCGATGAACACAGCCACCGCGGTGTCCAGCAGCGAGTCCAGCGAATGGCCGGGCCTCCCCCGCCGCGCCGGGATCACGGTCATCAGCGCTCCCGGCGGTCGGTCAGCCGCTGCAGCTTGCCCACCGAGCGGGCCAGCGTCTCCGGGTCGACGACGGACACCTCGACGGTGATCCCGATGGTGTCCTTGACGGCCGTGCCGACCTCCTGGGCCGCAGCGTCGCGCCGGTCGGCCGGGCAGTCCGGGCGGGCCTCCACGTGCACGGCCAGGTGGTCCATCCGGCCGCGGGTGGTCAGCTCGAGGGAGAAGTGCGGGGACAGCCCCGGGGTGCGGAGCACGACCTCCTCGATCTGCGTCGGGAAGACGTTGACCCCGCGCAGGATGATCATGTCGTCGGTCCGGCCGGTCACCTTCTCCATCCGGCGCATGCCCGGCCGGGCGGTGCCCGGCAGCAGCCGGGTCAGGTCACGGGTGCGGTAGCGGATGACCGGCATCGCCTGCTTGGTCAGCGAGGTGAACACCAGCTCGCCCTGCTCCCCCTCCGGCAGCACCTCGCCGGTGTCCGGGTCGATGACCTCCGGGTAGAAGTGGTCCTCCCAGATGTGCAGGCCGTCCTTGGTCTCCACGCACTCCTGTGCGATGCCGGGGCCCATCACCTCCGACAGCCCGTAGATGTCGATCGCCTCGATGTCCAGGCGCTCCTCCATCTCCCGGCGCATCTCCTCGGTCCACGGCTCGGCGCCGAAGATGCCGATCTCCAGCGAGCAGGCACGCGGGTCCAGGCCCTGCTTCTCGAACTCGTCGATGATCGTGAGCAGGTAGGACGGCGTCACCATGATCACCCGCGGCTGGAAGTCCTGGATCAACTGCACCTGGCGCGGGGTCATGCCACCGGAGACCGGGATGACCGTGCAGCCCAGCTTCTCCGCGCCGTAGTGCGCCCCGAGCCCGCCGGTGAACAGCCCGTACCCGTAGGCGTTGTGCAGCTTGTCCCCGGCGCGGCCGCCGGCCGCCCGGATGGAGCGGGCCATGACGGTGGCCCAGATGTCGATGTCGTCCTCGGTGTAGCCGACGACGGTCGGCCGTCCGGTGGTGCCCGAGGAGGCGTGCACCCGGCGGACCTCTTCCTGCGGGACGGCGAACATCCCGAACGGGTAGTTCTCCCGCAGGTCGGCCTTGCCGGTGGTCGGGAAGCGCGCCAGGTCGGCGAGTTCGCGGCAGTCGTCGGGGTGCACCCCGGCGGCGTCGAACGCCGTCCGGTAGTGCGGGACGTTCGCGTAGACGTGCCGCAGGGTCCACTGCAACCGTTCCAGCTGCAGGGCGCGCAGCTCGTCGACGCCCATCCGCTCGGCCGGGTCGAGCAGCGCCGGGTCCGGCGCCGAGCCCAGCCGGCGGGAGCTCTCGTCGGTGCCCGTGGTCCCGGTCGCTGTGGTCATGGGCTGTGTCCTCCGCGGTCGCCGAGCGTCGTTGCCGGCCGTCCGGCCGGGCGCACGCAGCGCCCAAATACCGTCCAGGTGGTCAGTAACCAACTCCTCACCGGGACGGCTGTCAACCCGCGCCGCGCCGTCCGGCGGGGACGGCTTGTGCCTCGCCGCGCCAGGGTGGACACTGAATACCGACCGCATGGTCAGTAAATGATCGCCCAACGAGGGGACGTCATGTCTGCGCCGACGCTGGACCGCCCGACTCCGGACGAGACCGTGCTGCAGCAGCAGTTCGACGCCACGATCGCGGCCGACCACCGCATCGAGCCGCGCGACTGGATGCCCGAGGGCTACCGCAAGGGACTGATCCGGCAGATCGCCCAGCACGCCCACTCGGAGATCATCGGCATGCAGCCCGAGGGCGACTGGCTGCTCGCCGCCCCCAGCCTGCGGCGCAAGGCGATCCTGCTGGCCAAGGTGCAGGACGAGGCCGGCCACGGGCTGTACCTCTACTCCGCCGCCGAGACCCTCGGCGCCGACCGGGCCGACCTCACCGACAAGCTCATCGAGCGCAAGCAGAAGTACAGCTCGATCTTCAACTACCCCACGCTCACCTACGCCGACGTCGGCGTCATCGGCTGGCTGGTCGACGGCGCGGCGATCTGCAACCAGGTGCCGCTGTGCCGCAGCTCCTACGGGCCCTACGCCCGGGCGATGATCCGGGTCTGCAAGGAGGAGTCCTTCCACCAGCGGCAGGGCTACGAGCTGCTGATGACGATGATGCGCGGCACCGACGCCCAGCGGGCGATGGTGCAGGACGCCGTCGACCGCTGGTGGTGGCCCTCGCTGATGATGTTCGGCCCGCCGGACGACGACAGCCCCAACTCGGCGCAGTCGATGGCCTGGGGCGTCAAGCGGCACAGCAACGACGAGCTGCGCCAGCGCTTCGTCGACATGACCGTGCCGCAGGCCGAGGTGCTCGGCGTGACCCTGCCCGACCCCGAGCTCGCGCTGGACCCCGGGACCGGCCGCTACCGCTTCGGCGCCATCGACTGGTCTGAGTTCAAGCAGGTGCTGGCCGGCAACGGCCCGTGCAACGACGAGCGGATCGCCCGCCGCCGGGCCGCCCGCGACGACAACGCATGGGTCACCGAGGCGGCGACCGCCTACGCCGACAAGCACGCGGCCGTGAGCGCCTGATGAGCGACGCAGCTGCCGGCGGGCCGATGGGCGACGTCACCGCCGAGGGTGGGCACGGCGCCGTCCCCACCGGGCCGGGCGTGCCGGTGGCCGACCAGCCCGCAGTCAGCAAGCGCGACTGGCCGCTGTACGAGGTGTTCGTCCGCGGCAAGCGCGGGCTGAACCACGTGCACGTCGGCTCGCTGCACGCCCCCGACGACGAGATGGCCGTGCACGCCGCCCGCGACCTCTACACCCGGCGCAACGAGGGCGTGAGCATCTGGGTCGTGCAGGCCAACGACATCACCGCCTCCAGCCCGGACGAGAAGGACCCGCTGTTCGCCCCCAGCGGCGACAAGGTCTACCGGCACCCGACGTTCTACGAGATCCCGGAGAACGTCCCCCACATGTGAGCGGAGCGAACTCCATGCACGAAGAGACCGTGTACGAGGCGTTGGACCATGCGCACGGGGGCGAGGGGCAGTGGGCGTTCGGCACCGGCTTCGACGAGCCGCTGGCCGGGGTCGACACCACCGTGCCCGAGGGCATCGACCCGGCTGACCTGGGCGCGTACTGCCTGATGCTCGGCGACGACGCACTGGTGCTGTGCCAGCGGCTCACCCAGTGGGTGACCAACGCCCCCGAGCTCGAAGAAGAGGTCGCGCTGGCCAACTGCGGGCTGGACCTGCTCGGCCAGGCCCGGCTGCTGCTGGCCCGGGCGGGGTCGGTCGGCGTGCTCGGCCGCAGCCGCGAGCGGGCGACGGCGAGCATCCCCGACGAGGACGCACTCGCCTACTTCCGCGACCCCGACGAGTTCCGCCACTCCGGGCTGGTCGAGGCCCCCAACGGCGACTTCGGGCAGACCGTCGTCCGGCTGCTGGCCGCCTCCGCCTGGCGGTTGGCACTGTTCGCCCGGCTGCGCGAGTCCCGCGACCCGGTGCTCGCCGCGATCGCCGCCAAGGGCGTGCCCGAGCTGACCTACCACCGCGACCACGCCGCCCGCTGGGTGCTCCGGCTCGGCGACGGGACGCCGGAGTCGCACCGCCGCACCCAGGCCGGGGTCGACGCCGTCTGGCCGCTGCTCGCCGACCTGTTCACCGCCACCGACGTCGAGACCCGGCTGACCGCCGCCGGGGTGGCCGTCGACCCGGCGGAGCTCGCCGACGAGGTGCGCGACGTGCTGACCCTGGTGCTCGAGCGGGCGACCCTCACCGCGCCCGAATGGCCCACCCCGCAGCCCAGCCGCGGCCGCGCCGGTGAGCACAGCGCGGACTTCACCGCGCTGCTCACCGAGCTGCAGTCCACCGCCCGCGAACACCCGGCCGCGACCTGGTGACCGCGATGACGTCGACCCCGAGGGGCCAAAGTCGCGATTTTGGCCCCTCCGACGCGCGGGCGGTGGCGGAGACGGTCACCGACCCCGAGCTGCCGATGCTGACCCTGGCCGACCTCGGCGTACTGCGCGACGTCCGGGACGAGGCCGGCACGGTGGTCGTGGAGATCACCCCCACCTACTCCGGCTGCCCGGCGATGGGCGTCATGCGCGCCGACCTGGTGCACGCGCTGCACCGGGCCGGGTTCGCCGACGTCGACGTCCGGACGGTCCTCTCCCCCGCCTGGAGCACCGACTGGATCAGCCCGGCCGGCCGCCGCAAGCTGGCCGCCGGCGGCATCGCACCCCCTGGCGACGCGCCGGTACGCCACACGGGCCCGGTGCCGCTGCAGCTCGGCCCGTCCCGCCGGACGGCGAGCTGCCCGCAGTGCGGGTCGGCCGACACCGAGGAGATCAGCGAGTTCAGCGGGACCGCGTGCAAGGCGATGCGCCGCTGCCGGGTCTGCCTGGAGCCCTTCGAGCACCTCAAGGAGATCTGATGACGGCCCCCGCCCGCCGGCGTCCGCAGTTCCACCCGCTGAAGGTCGCCCAGGTCGAGCGGCTCACCGACGACGCCGTGGCGGTGACCTTCGACGTCCCACCGGAGCTGGCCGAGGACTACTCGTTCCGCCCCGGCCAGGCGCTGACCCTGCGCCGGGTGGACGGGGACCGCGACGAGCGACGCTCGTACTCCATCTGCGCCCCGGTCGGCGCCGCACCCCGGGTCGGGGTCCGCGAGGTGCCCGGCGGCTTCTTCTCCGCCTACCTGGTCAACGAGGTGCGGCCGGGCGACGAGATCGAGGTGCTCCCCCCGTCGGGCACCTTCACCGCCGACCTGTCCGTCCCCGGCGACCACGTGTTCGTCGTCGCCGGGTCCGGGGTCACGCCGGTGCTCTCGCTGGCCGCCACCGTGCTGCGGGACGGCGAGTCGACGGTCACCGTCTTCTACGGCAACCGCCGCACCAACACGGTGATGTTCGCCGACGAGCTCGCCGACCTGAAGGACCGCTACGGCACCCGGCTGCAGCTGGTGCACGTGCTCTCCCGCGAGCCGCGGGACGCCGAGCTGACCAGTGGCCGGCTGGACGGCGACCGGCTGCGCACCCTGGTCGACGCCTTCACCGACGCGCCGCTGGTCGACCACTGGTGGCTGTGCGGCCCGCACGGGATGGTCACCGACGCCCGCGAGCTGCTCACCGAGCTGGGCGTGCCGACCGAGCGGGTGCACCAGGAGCTGTTCTACGTCGACGACCTGCCGCCGGAGCCGGTCCGCGGCGACGACCAGACCGTCGAGGGCCCCAGCAGCTCGGTGACGATCGTGCTGGACGGCCGCACCACCACCCTGACGCTGCCGCGCGGCGTGCCGGTGCTCGACTCCGCGCAGCAGGTGCGCGGCGACCTGCCGTTCGCCTGCAAGGGCGGGGTGTGCGGCACCTGCCGGGCCCGGGTGACCGACGGCGAGGTGGAGATGCGCCGCAACTACGCGCTGGACCCGGGCGAGGTGGACGCCGGGTACGTGCTGACCTGCCAGTCGCTGCCGCTGACCGACGAGGTCACCGTCGACTACGACGCCTGACGTCGCCGGCTGCGAGTGGGGAGCCCCACCCGCAGCCGGCGACCCGGCCGTCAGTTGTCCAGGATGAACACCGTGGTGCTCTGGTACTCCTCGCCCGGCTGCAGCTCCGTCGAGGGGAACTCCGGCTGGTTCGGGGAGTCCGGGAAGTGCTGGGTCTCCAGCGCCAGCCCGTCACCCTGCCGGTAGACGCTCCCGCCGGTGCCCACGATCGTGCCGTCGAGGAAGTTGCCCGAGTAGAACTGCAGGCCCGGCTCGGTGGTGGCGATCGTCAGGGTCCGGCCGCTGTCCGGGTCGTGCAGCACGGCGGCCTTCTCCAGCGCGTCCTCGCTGTCCGAGCCCTCGCGCGCGCCGTCGTCCTCGCGGTCGAGCACCCAGTTGTGGTCGTAGCCCTGGCCGTACAGGATCTGCTGGTCGGCCACCCGGATGCGCTCCCCGATCGCGGTGGGCTCACGGAAGTCGAACGGCGTGCCCTCGACCGGCGCGATCTCCCCGGTGGGGATGAGCGTCTCGTCGACCGGGGTGTAGGCGTCGGCGTCGATCATCAACTCGTGGTCGTAGATGGTCCCCGAGCCCTCACCGGCGAGGTTCCAGTAGGTGTGCTGGGTGAGGTTGACGACGGTCGGTGCGTCGGTGGTGGCCTCGTAGCGGACGGCCAGCCGGTTGTGCCGGTCCATGGCGTAGGTGACCGCCGTGGTGAGGGTGCCGGGGAAGCCCTGGTCGCCGGCCGGGCTGACCAGCTCCAGCCGCAGCGCCGCGACGTGCTCGTTGCCGACCGGGGTGGCCGTCCACACCCGGTCGTCGAACCCGTCGGGACCGCCGTGCAGCGTGTTCGGGCCGTCGTTGAGCGGGAGCTGGTAGGTCTCGTCCTCCAGGTCGAAGGCGCCGCCGGCGATGCGGTTGCCGTAGCGGCCGATGATCGAGCCGAAGTACGGGTCGGCGTCCGAGGCGTAGCCGGCCACGTCGGGGAAGCCCAGGACGACGTTCTCCACGTCCCCGTCCTCGTCGGGCACCTCCAGGGTCTGGATGACGCCGCCGTAGGTGAGCACCCGGACCGTCATGTCGCCGTTGCTCAGCGTCCAGCGCTCGACCGGGGTGCCGTCGGGCGCGGTGCCGAAGGGCTCGACGGTCGTGCTCGCGGAGCCGCGGTCGGAGCCGCCGCCGCGCCCGGGGTGCCCCTCGCCCGCAGCGGCCGGTGCGGCCGCGCTGCCGACGAGGAGGCCGGTGCTGAGGGTGGCCACCAGGGGCCAGTGGCGCCGTCGGTGCCGTCGGCTCGCCGCGGCGGCCGGCTGACGGGAGGAGGGCAGGGTGGCGCGTCCAGGCATGCGGGACTCCGGTGTCCGTGGTGGTCCACCGGCGTCATCGCGCGGTGGCGGGAGCCGTGCCCCGCAGCACCAGGAACGGCGAACGGGGTCGTGCCCTCGGTCAGTCCGGTGGAACGCGCCCGACCGTAGGGAGGTCAGCGGAAGGGTGTCAATGGGACGTCTGGGCTGCGCGCGTGGCCCGGGATCACGGCTCCGAGTCGGCTCCGACGTCTGGATCGTGCTCGGGCTGGGCATGGAGCTGGTCGACCCGGGCGAACCGAGCCCGGGGACCCGAGCCCCTCCGGCGGCCCGGCGTGGCCTCACGGTCCACGAGTGCGCCGCGGTGGGGCTCCCGTCCTGGGAGGAGAGACCCATGGCCGACACCCCCGACTCCGGTCACTCGGACGAGCCGGGCCTGCGCCAGCAGATCGCCAACGGCGGCTGGCAGCTGTACGCCCTGGAGTTCGCCGCGCTGCTGGTCGTCTTCGGCTGGCTGTTCGTCACCGTGTACTTCGGCGGCGGGGAGGGCCCCTGGTGACCCGGTGCCGCGTTTCACCCCGACCTCCCCGGGCAGGCACCCGTCGTGCGTGAGATGGACCCCAAGGACCCCAGCACCCTCTACGCCGAGGGGCCCGTCGCCGACGAGCCACCCGACGACGACGTCCCCGAGTCGTCCCCCGTCCGTGACTCCGGGGGGACCGGGCCGGGGCCGGACGACCTCGACCGGCTGCTCTGACCGACGTCTCGCCCGACGCGGACGGCGGACCTGCGGGACACTGGGGTGTGACCGAGGCACCCGTCGCACTGGCGACCACGAACTGGGCAGGCAACCACACCTATCGCGCGACGCAGCTGCACCGGCCGGAGTCGCTGGCCCAGCTGCAGGAGACGATCGCGAACGCCCGGCAGGTGCGGGTGCTGGGCTCGAGGCACTCCTTCACCGCCATCGGGGACAGCGCCGAGCTGGTGTCGCTGGAGGCGATGACCTCCGACCGGGTCGACGTGAGCAGCGACCGGCGCACGGTCACCGTCGATGCGGGCCTCCGGTACGGCGAGCTGGCTGCCGCCCTGCACCAGGAGGGCCTGGCGCTGCACAACCTCGCCTCGCTCCCGCACATCTCGATCGCCGGCGCGGTGGCCACGGCCACCCACGGATCCGGTGTCGGTAACGGCAACCTGGCGACGGCGGTCGCCGGCCTCGAGCTGGTGACCTCCAGCGGGGAGCTGGTCCGGTGCGCCCGCGGCGACGCCGACTTCGACGGCATGGTGGTCGGGCTCGGTGCGCTCGGGGCGGTCACCCGGATGACCCTCGACGTCGAGCCGACCTTCGACGTGCAGCAGCGGGTGTTCGAGCAGCTGCCCTGGGACGCGCTCTACGGCAACCTGGACGAGGTGCTGTCGGCCGGCTACAGCGTCAGCCTGTTCACGCTGCTGGGACCGAGCGTGGACATGGTCTGGGTGAAGTCCCGCACCGAGGTCGCCGACTCCCCCGCCGGTGACCTGTTCGGCGCCGTCGAGGCCGCCGCCGAGCGGCACCCGCTGCCGGGCATCGACCCCGCCCCGGCCACCGCGCAGCTGGGCAGCGCAGGCCTCTGGTCGGACCGGTTGCCGCACTTCCGGATGGGCTTCACCCCGAGCAACGGCAACGAGATCCAGTCCGAGTACCTGCTGCCCCGCACCGCAGGGGTGGAAGCGCTGGAGGCGCTGCGCTCGCTGGCGCACCGGATCCGGCCGCTGCTGCAGATCTGCGAGATCCGCACGATCGCCGCCGACGAGCTGTGGATGAGCACCGCGTACGGCGAGCCCACCCTCGGCCTGCACTTCACCTGGCTGCCCGCCCAGGCCGACGTCGAGGAGCTGCTGGTCGAGCTGGAGGCCCAGCTGCTGCCGCTCGGCGCCCGCCCGCACTGGGGCAAGCTCTTCCTCGCCGACGCGGCCACCCTCGCCCCGCGGTACCCCCGCCACGCCGACTTCCTCGCCCTGGTCGACCGGCTCGATCCGCGCGGCGCCTTCGGCAACGACTGGCTCACCCGGCACGTCCTGGACGTCGGCTAGTCCGCCGACCGCCGAGGTCGGGTGGGGGCGTCGGCGAGCCCGGCGCAGGCGCGGAGGGCGGCGAAGTCGACCTCCGCGCGGTCGGCGTCCGGCCCCGTGAGGGGTCGCGGGATGCCCGTGTCGTCGATCCGCGCCGGTACGAAGTCCGCCTGGAGGACCTCTCCGTCGTCGACGGTGAGGTCGAGGACCCCGGTCTGGACGGAGATCTCCGAGAGCGAGCGCCACCAGACGAAGTTGCCGAGGCCGTAGGCGACGTACGTCTGCCCGAGCCACCCGGCTCCCTGCAACTGGTGGGCGTGGGTGCCCACGACGATGTCCGCACCGACGTCGGACAACTGCTGGGCGAGCGCCTGCTGCAACGCCGTGGGGCAGCTGTGCTCCTCCTGGCCCCAGTGCAGGTAGACCACCACCGTGTCGGCCTGCTGCCGTGCTGCGGCCACCGCCTGCAGCAGCCGATCGGTGTCGAAGGCCGACGCCACTCCGCCCCGACCCGGCCCGGCGGAGTACCGCGCCACGGTCTCGTCGGGCACCTGGTCGGCGCCCAGCACCGCGATGCGCTCGCCGCGGATCGTCACCAGGTGGGGCGCGAAGGCGGCGGCGTCGTCGACGCCGAGCCCGACCAACGGGAAGCCCCGCTGTCGAGCGGCGTCCAGGCTGTCGGTGAGCCCGACCGGTCCGAAGTCCACGCCGTGGTTGTTGGCCATGCTCACCACGTCGACGCCGGCCACCCGCAGCGCGTCGAACACCGACGGCGGTGCGCGAGAGGTGAACGACTTGTCCTCGGCCGTGCCGCGGTCGGTCACCGCGGTCTCGAGGTTGACGACGGTCAGGTCGGCGCTCCCCAGCAGCGGACCAACCGATGCAAGGGCGGTCTCCGGCTGCTGCTGGAAGCGTTCGGTGAGCCGGCCGGCGGTGTGCACGTCCCCGGCGAAGGCCAAGACGACCGGTCTCGGCTCTGGAGGACTGCTGCTGGAGGTGGGAGCGGGCCTCTGCGACGGGGACTCACTCGTCGTCCGTTCCGCCGTCGTGCTCCGAGGCTCCGGCGCCGCCGAGCATCCGGTCACCGTCAGGGCGGCGATGAGGCAGACGAGGCGACGGGCCATCTCCGGGAACCTAGCTCAGCGGGGGCGGGCGGCCTCGCCCCACATCACCGGCTCGAACTGCCGTCTACAGCCGACGCCCTCCGTGGCCATGGCGGTGTACCTCTCCAGCTGCTCGCGTCGACGTCCGGGGTGCCTCTTAGTGGCCCACCATGGGACACGGGCTACGGGCGGCGAAGCACGTACTGGGCGAAGATCCCATCGGTGGAGTACTCCGCCTGCTCGATGGTGAAGCCAACTCTCTGTGCGATGGCTTCCAAGACCCAGGTGTAGGTCGAGTGTTCGTCACGGACATGCTCTTCGTAGTCGGCCCTGCTCCAGCCTTCAGCATCGACCGAGCCTCCGGTCGCGCACCACGCCTCCAGGCGGCTCTCCGCTTCGGCCGGCTCGAAGTTGTAGACCACATCCCATAGACGCAAGAGCCCACCGGGCCGCAGAGCAGTGTGCAGCCGGGCGAATGCCACGCCCTTCCAGAAATCGGGAACGTGGTGCAGGGCGTAGCGCGAGTAGATGACATCGGCGGGCGCCCCGTGGTGTTCGTAATCGAGGAAACCGGCCTGCACCACCTCGACGTTGTCCATCCCAGCGCGGTCGAGCTTCCCCCGAAGTTCAGCAAGCATCACGGGTGAGACGTCGACTGCGACTGCGCGGGCGCAGTGTGCAGCCACCGCCAGTGCGAACTGCCCCGTCCCGGTGCCGAGGTCGACGACGACGGCGTTCTGATCTAGCCCCAGGTTCTGGAGCAGCGCCACCTCCCCGGGGGCACCGGCGTCCTCGATTGTGTCGTACCGGGCGACGTGGACCGGGTCGAGATTCTCTCGGCCCGCGGTCGCCACTTGGTCAAGGCGCCACCCTGGCTCGATCGCTGAACGCGGAGCAACGGACATGCCGCATCTTGGCACGCCCGCTCAGGGTCCTTCGACACACACCGTGTCCCTGAAGCCGCCTTCAGGGCGGACGTTGCCGGCGCGGCGCCAGCTCAGCTCGGCCGAGGGTGCGGTCCGAAGGCGCGGCCGCCCCGAGCGGCTCAGGGGACGATGTCGGGGACGATGTGCTGGCTCTCCTTGGGCGGGCGGAGGTAGTCCTCCTCCACCGGCGGCCGGGGCGGCAGCTCCGGCGCGGACGGGGTCAGGTCCTCGTACGGCACCTGGGTCAGCAGGTGCGCGATCACGTTGAGCCGGGCGCGCTTCTTCACCTCGGCCTCGACGACCCACCAGGGCGCCTCGGGGATGTCGGTGGCGGCGAACATCGCGTCCTTGGCCCGGGAGAAGTCGACCCAGCGGTTGCGCGCCTCCAGGTCCATCGGGCTCAGCTTCCAGCGCTTCGTCGGGTCCTTGAGCCGCTTCTGGAACCGGGCCTCCTGCTCGGTGTCACTGACGGAGAACCAGTACTTCACGACCGTGATCCCGCTGCGCACCAGCATCCGCTCGAACTCCGGGCACGACCGGAGGAACTCCTCGTACTCCTCGTCGGTGCAGAAGCCCATGACCCGCTCGACGCCGGCGCGGTTGTACCAGGAGCGGTCGAACAGCACCATCTCCCCCGGGCCGGGCAGGTGCGCCACGTACCGCTGGAAGTACCACTGCCCCTTCTCCCGCTCGGTCGGCGCCGGGAGCGCGACGACGTGCGCGTGCCGGGGGTTGAGGCTCTCGGTGATCCGCTGGATCGCACCGCCCTTGCCGGCGGCGTCGCGGCCCTCGAAGAGGACGACGACCCGCAGGCCCCGCGCGCGGATGTGCTCCTGCTGCTTCACCAGCTCCGTCTGCAGCCGGGACAGTTCCTTCTCGTAGAACTTCGTGTCGACCTTGCCGGTGGACTCCGGCGTCTCCTCGACCGACGACGTCGGACCCGGTGCGCTGACCATGTGACGAGCATCACGTGCTGACCGGCTGGGGGCAAACGGTGCACCGTCGGGCTGCGGGACCCCGTGGCCCCGCAGCCCGACGGGTCAGGCGCCGCTGGAGAAGGCGGCGTCGAAGGCCGCGTCCGGCGGGTCGAACGCCAGCCGGCGGACGAACTCCAGTGCCTCCGGCGCCCCGACCAGCCGGTCCATCCCGGCGTCCTCCCACTCCACGGAGATGGGCCCGGCGTAGCCGATGGTGTTGAGCATCCGGAAGCAGGCCTCCCACGGGACGTCGCCGTGCCCGGTGGAGACGAAGTCCCAGCCGCGCCGCGGGTCGGCCCAGGGCAGGTGCGACCCCATCCGGCCGTTGCGCCCGTTGCCGACCTGCTTCTTCGCGTCCTTGCAGTCGACGTGGTAGATGCGGTCCTTGAAGTCCCAGAGGAAGCCGACCGGGTCCAGGTCCTGCCAGACGAAGTGGCTGGGGTCCCAGTTCAGCCCGAACGCCTCGCGGTGGCCGATCGCCTCCAGGGCGCGCACCGTCGTCCAGTAGTCGTAGGCGATCTCCGAGGGGTGCACCTCGTGCGCGAACTTCACGCCGACCTCGTCGAACACGTCCAGGATCGGGTTCCAGCGGGCGGCGAAGTCGGCGTAGCCCTCGTCGATCATCGACTCGGGCACCGGCGGGAACATCGCCACGGTCTTCCAGATCTTCGACCCGGTGAACCCGACGACGACGTCGACGCCCAGCGCCCGCGCCGCCCGCGCGGTCGCCTTCATCTCCTCCGCCGCACGCTGCCGCACTCCCTCCGGGTCGCCGTCCCCCCACACCCGGGGGTGCACCATGCCGCGGTGCCGCTCGTCGATCGGGTCGTCGCAGACGGCCTGGCCGTTGAGGTGGTTGGAGATGGCGAACACTGACAGGCCGTGCCGGTCGAGCAGGTCCAGCCGCTCCTTGACGTAGCCGGGGTCCTCGGCGGCCCGGACGACGTCGAGGTGGTCGCCCCAGCAGGCGATCTCCAGGCCGTCGTAGCCCCACCCGGAGGCCAGCCGGCACACCTCCTCGAACGGCAGGTCGGCCCACTGGCCGGTGAACAGGGTGACGGGGCGGGGCATCAGCGGTCTCCTTCGATCTCGGTGAAGGTGGAGTTGTCGGCGGCGCTGCGCTCCACGGCGGCCAGCACCCGCTGCACCTGCAGGCCGTCGGCGAACGACGGCGTCGGCTGCTCGCCGGCAGCCAGCGCGGTGACCAGGTCGACCACCTGGTGGGTGAAGCCGTGCTCGTAGCCCAGCCCGTGACCGGCGGGCCACCACGCACCCACGTAGGGGTGCTCGGGCTCGGTGACGACGATCCGGCGGAAGCCGGCCGTCGTGGCCGGTTCGCCGCCGTCGAAGAAGTGCAGGACGTTCATGTCCTCGAAGTCGAAGGCCAGGCTGCCGGCCGAGCCGTTCACCTCGATCCGGATGGCGTTCTTCCGGCCGAGGGCGAACCGGGTGGCCTCGAAGGTGCCGAGCGCTCCCCCGGTGAACCGGCCCAGGAAGACGGCGGCGTCGTCGACGGTGACCTCGCCCATCCCCTCGCCGCCGACCCCGCCGAGCTTCCCGCTGCTCGCCGGCAGCGGCCGCTTGTTCACGAAGGTCTCCAGCAGCGCGCTGACGCCGGTGAGCGTCTGCCCGGTGATGAACTGGGTGAGGTCGACGATGTGCGCGCCGATGTCGCCCAGCGCGCCGGAGCCGGCCTTGTCCTTCTCCAGCCGCCAGGACATCGGCGCGGCCGGGTCGGCGATCCAGTCCTGCAGGTACTGGGCCCGCACGTGCCGGATCTGCCCGAGCCGGCCCTCGGCGACCAGCTGCCGGGCGAGGGTGATGGCCGGCACCCGCCGGTAGGTGAAGCCGACCATCGCCCGCACCCCGGACCGAGCAGCCCGGTCGGCGGCCTCCGCCATCGCCTCCGCCTCGGCCACCGAGTTGGCCATCGGCTTCTCGCACAGCACGTGCTTGCCGGCCGCCAGCGCCGCGATCGCCATCTCGGCGTGGGTGTGGCCGGGGGTGCAGATGTCGACCAGGTCGACGTCGGGCCGCTCCAGGACCCGGCGCCAGTCGGTCTCGGTGTCGGACCAGCCGAGCCGCCCGGCAGCCGCGGCGACCCCGTCCGGGTCACGGCCGGCCAGCACGGTGAGCTCCGGGGCCAGCGGCAGGTCGAAGAAGCGCGGCGCGGTACGCCACGCGTGGGAGTGCGCCGCGCCCATGAAGGCGTGGCCGATCAGTCCGACGCGCAGCGCCGGCCGGGCAGGGAGGGTCATCGCAGGCTCCAGGGGTGGGACCGGTGCCGTCGGTGACCGGAGGGGGTCACCGACGGCACCGGGGGTGCGGTCAGGACTCGAACGCGTCGTCGATGTACTGGTCGACGTTCTCGGCCGTGACCACCGGCGCGTTCAGCACGATCTCCCGCGGCACCTCCTGGGACACCAGGTCGGACATGCTCTTGCCCTGGGCGATCAGGCGGGCGAGCGCGATGCCGTCGGCGGCCTGGGTCGCCGGGTAGATGACGGTCGCCTCCAGCACCGAGTCACCGGACTGGATGTCCCGCATGGCGTTGGCAGAGCCGGCCCCGCCCACCATGAAGAACTCGTCGCGGCCGGCGTTGTTGATCGCGGCCAGCACGCCGACGCCCTGGTCGTCGTCGTGGTTCCACAGCGCGTCGATCTCGGGTGCGGCCTGCAGCAGGTTGGCCGCCGCCTCCTCCCCGGACTCGACGGTGAACTCTGCGGCCACCCGGTTGTCGACGTCCAGGCCGCAGTCGGCCAGCGCGTCGGCGAAGCCCTGGCTGCGGTCCTGGGTCAGCGGCAGCGAGTCGATGCCGGCGATCTCGGCGACGACGGCGTCGGGCTGGTCGCCCAGCCGCGAGCAGATGTAGGTGCCGGCCGAGACGCCCATGCCGTAGTTGTCGCCCAGGATGGTGGCCCGGGCGGCGAACGGGCTGGAGAACTCGCGGTCGACGTTGATGACCGGGATGCCGGCCTCCATCGCCCGCAGCGCGACCGGGGTGAGCGCGGCGCCGTCGAAGGGCAGCAGCACGATCGCGTCGACGCCCTCGTTGATGAAGGTCTCGACCTGGGCGATCTGGGCGCCGACCTCGTTGGTGCCCTCGGCGACGATCAGGTCGACGTCCTCGTGCCGGTCGGCCTCGGCCTGGGCGGCGTTGCTGATGCCGGCCATCCAGCCGTGGTCGGCGGCGGGTGCGGAGAAGCCAATCCGCACCGTCTCGCCGGTCTCGTCGTTGGAGCTGGCGACGACGTCGCCACCGCCCTCGTCGGACCCGGAGCTCTCCGGGGTGTTGCTGGTGCAGCCGGCCACCAGGACCCCGGCGCCGAGCAGGCCGACGGTGGTGGTCAGCAGGCGACGGTGCGGACGCTGCCTCGTTGCAGACATGTTCTCTCCTCGTGGATCGCCGCCCTGGCTGCGCCGCCAGGGAGTCGGGTGGTGCGCCGGCTGGCCGGGAGGCCGTCCGGAGGTCAGGTGTGGGAGGTCGGGGGGCGGGCGGGGTCAGTGCGGCGGGCGGCCGCCGGAGTCGCCGGGGCGGGCGCCGGCCGGTCCCCCGGCGGTCGCCGAGCCACCGGGCAGGGCGCCGGCCGGGTTGCCCGGCGCCGCGGCGCCACCGCCACGCGCCTTCTTCCGGGGACGCACCCCGCCGGTGGCCAGCCGCTGCTGCAGCAGGACGGCGATCACGATGATCACGCCCTTGGCGACCGCCTGCGCGGAGCTGGACAGGTTGTTCAGCACGAAGACGTTGCTCAGCGTGGTGAAGATCAGCACGCCGAGCACGGTGCCGACGATGGTGCCCCGGCCGCCGATGAGCAGCGTTCCGCCGATGACGACGGCGGCGATCGCGTCCAGCTCGTAGAGGGTGCCGTGGGTGGAGCTGCCGGTCGTCGTCCGGGCCATCAGCATGACCGCCGCGATGCCACAGCAGACCCCGGACAGCACGTACAGCCACACGGTGTGCCGCTGCACCCGGATGCCGGCCAGCCGGGCGGCCTCGGCGTTGCCGCCGACGGCGAAGGTGCGGCGGCCGAAGGTCGTGCGGTTGAGCAGCACCCAGCCGGCCGCCGCCACCAGCGCGAAGATGATCACCAGAGTGGGGATGCCGAGCACGTCGCCGGCGAAGAACTCGATGAAGCCGCGGTCCTGGACGATCTGCGTCCGCCGCTGGGCGATGATCTCCGCCAGGCCACGGGCAGCCGCGAGCATCGCCAGGGTGGCGATGAAGGCCACCAGCTTCCCGTACGCGATGACGATCCCGTTGACCAGTCCCGCCCCGGCGCCGACGAGGATCGCGGTGGCCACCATGACGATCCAGTGGAAGTCCTCGGCCATCGCCTGAGTGGCCAGCGTGGTCGCCCAGATCGAGGAGAGGGCGACCAGCGCGCCCACCGACAGGTCGATCCCGCCGCCGATGATCACGAAGGTCATCCCGACGCTCACCACGCCGATGACGGCGGCCAGGCGGAGGATCGTCAGCACGTTGTCCACGTCGACGAACCGCCCGGGCGCGGTGAGGGCGCCGACCACGCAGAGCACCAGCAGGGCCACGACCAGGCCGAGGTTGCGGCCCAGCGGGCCGGCCAGCAGGCCCGGCCCCTTGCCCCCGCCGTCGGAGGCGCCGGCGGCGCTGCCCGCCGGCGGAGTCGCAGTGGTGGTCTCGCTCATCACGCCACGTCCCCTTCGCGTGCGGCGCCCGGGGTCGGGGCCGCTCCTTCCATGACCAGGTCGAGCACGCGGTGCTCGTCGAGCTCGTCGGCCGGGCCGCGGGCGACGATGGCGCCGTCGGCGATCACCAGCACCTGGTCGGCCAGGCCGAGCACCTCCGGGATCTCGCTGGAGACGACGACCACGGCCACGCCGCGGTCGGCCAGCTCCCGGATCAGTGCGTAGATCTCCGAGCGCGCCCCGACGTCGACGCCCCGGGTGGGCTCGTCGAGCAGGAGCACCTTGCAGTCGCGGAGCAGCCAGCGGGCCAGCACGACCTTCTGCTGGTTCCCGCCGGACAGCGTGCGCACCTCGGGTTCGACGTCGACCGGCCGCAGGTCGAGCGCCTCGGCCTGATCCCGGGCGGCCTGCTTCTCCGCTCCCCCGGACAGCAGGCCACCGCGGGCGAACCGGGCCAGGCTGGACAGCGTGATGTTGCGGTAGATCGGCTCGCTCAGCAGCAGGCCCTGGCTCTTGCGCTCCTCCGGCGCCAGCCCGACCCCTGCGTCCACGGCGGCGGCCACGTTGCCGGGCCGCAGCCGGCGTCCGGCGATCTGCACCGTGCCGGTGGTGGCCCGCCGGGCCCCGTACACCGTCTCGAGGATCTCCGACCGGCCGGAGCCGACGAGCCCGGCCAGGCCGAGCACCTCCCCCGGGCGGACGGCGAAGGAGACGTCGCTGAACGTCCCGGCCAGGGAGAGGTCCTGCACCTCCAGCACCGGTTCGGCGGTCTGGCCGGGGAACTCGCGGCGGGTGGGGAAGACGTACTCGATCGTCCGGCCGGTCATCAGCGTGATGACCTCCCGGGTCGAGGTCTCGGCCGCCGGCAGCCCGGTGGCGACCGTCCGGCCGTCCTTGAGCACGGTGATCCGGTCGCCGACCTCGCGGATCTCCTCCAGCCGGTGGGAGATGTAGACGACGGCGACCCCCTCGGCGGTGAGGTCGCGGATGACCTGGAAGAGGTGCTCGACCTCCTCGCTGTCCAGCACCGCCGACGGCTCGTCCATCACGATGAGCCGCGCGTCCTGGGACAGCGCCCGGGCCATGCTGACCATCTGCTGCGCGGCTGCCGACAGCGAGCCGACCTCGGCGGTGGACCGGATCTCCGGGTGTCCCAGCCGGGCCAGCAGCTCCCCGGCGGCCCGGTTGGCCTGGGCCGGCCGGGTGATCCCCAGGCGGGACCGCTCCCGGCCCAGGAAGACGTTGTCCGCGACGGACAGCCCGGCCACCAGGTCGAGCTCCTGGTAGATGGTGGCGATGCCCCGGGACATCGCGGCCTGCGGGTCGCCCAGGGTGACCTCGGCGCCGTCCCAGGTGATCCGGCCCTCGTCGGGCTGGTGGGCGCCGGCGAGCACCTTGATCAGCGTGGACTTGCCCGCGCCGTTCTGACCGAGCAGGCAGTGCACCTCACCGGCCCGGACGTCGAGGTCGACGCCGTCGAGGGCGCGGACGCCGGGGAACTGCTTGACGATGCCGTGCATCTCCAGCAGCGGCGTCGCCGACGGAGCGCTCACGCGGGGACCCCGTGCCGGGCGAACAGGACGCCGGTCATGCCACCACTCCAGACTTATGCTCAGCACTGAACAGAAGTACGTCAGGCGGGACACTATGTCCGTCGTCACACAGGGGTCAAGAGACCGCGGCGGCGTTACCGAACCGCAACGACAGAAGGTCAGCCGCGAGGCCGCCGGCGTCCGGGGCATCCGTGCCGTCGCGCTCGCCGGGTCAACCCGGTGCCGGAGGGGTTGACCCGCGTGCGCCTGCGGCTCAACCCCTCACCGTCCGGGTCAACCCGGGCTTGGCGCGCCGATGAGGTCGTCAGCCCGGGCCGACCAGCCGTCGTCCGGGCACGTCGGCCTGGGAACGGACTGCCCGAGGGGACGGACCCCGAGGTCAGCGGGCGGTCGGGGCCTCGGCGGAGTCGGCGTCGGCGCGCCCCACCTGGTAGGCGGAGTCCTCGTCCAGGAAGCCCTCGATCGCCATCAGCGCGGCACCGAGCCGCCCGGACAGGTCCGGCGCCGCGCTCACCGAGATGTCCAGTGCGCGGGCGGCCAGCGGCAGGGAGCGGCCGTAGACGGCCTCCCGGATGCCGGCCAGCAGCGGCGGCCCGGCCTGCGCCACCCCACCGGTCATCACGATCCGGTGCGGGTTGAAGAAGTTGACCAGGCTGGCCAGCACGGTGCCGATCGTCCGGCCGGCGTTGCGGACCAGCTCCAGGGCCGGCCCGTCACCGTGCGCGGCCAGCTGCACCAGCTCGCGCGTCGTCGTCACCGGCAGGCCGGCTGCCAGCGCGTCGCGGAGCAGGGCACCGCCACCGGCGATCGCCTCGAGACAGTTCTCGTTGCCGCACCGGCAGAGGACGGGCTCCCCGTGCGGCGGCGGGACGGAGATGTGCCCGATGTCGCCGGCGCTGCCCTGCGCACCGCGGTAGACCTGCCCGTCGACGACGATGCCGCAGCCGATCCCGGTGCCGACCTTGATCACCAGCACGTCCTCGGTCGACCCGGCGATGCCCATCTCGCCCAGCGCCATCACGTTCACGTCGTTGTCGGCGAAGACCGGGCAGTCGTACCGGCCGAAGGCGCTGGGGATCGGGTGGTCGTGCCAGCCCGGCATGATCGGCGGGTGCACCGGCCGGCCGGTGGAGAACTCCACCGGACCGGGGACGCCGACGCCGACGGCGCACACGTCGGCCGGGGTCAGGCCCGCCTCGGCCAGCACACCCTGGGCCAGCCGGTCGACCTCCGCCAGCACCGGGCCGGGGCCCTCCGCGATGTCGATGGGGTGGCCCACCGTCGCCAGGATCTCCGCGGAGAGGTCGGTGACCGCGACGTCGACGCTGGTCACGCCCAGGTCGACGGCGAGGACGCACCCGGCCTGGCTGTTGAAGCGCAGCAGCGTCGGCGGCCGCCCACCGGTGCTCCAGCCGCGGCCGCCCTCCTCGAGCAGGTTGGCCGCGATCAGCTGGTCGACCCGGGCACTCACCGTGTTCCGGGACGAGCCGGTCAGCGCGACGAGTTCGGCGCGGCTCCGCGCCCGCCCGGTGCGCACGTGGTGCAGCAGTGCGCTGGCCGAGGCGGAGGTGGAAGCCACGCCGCCATGGTGGCACGCGCGGCGGTGACCCGGCGGCGGTCATCGTGCGCGCGCTGTCACAGACCGACCGCGACCGTCGCCGCCAGCTCCCGGCACGCCTCGAGGTCCTCGGCCCCCGGCGCCCCGGTCAGGCTCAGCGGTGCCGCCACCTGCCGCCAGTCCAGCGCACCGGTGATCCGCTGCACGCTGGTCAGGGCTCCGGCGGTGTCGTCGTTGCCGTGCACGTAGACCCCGTACGGCAGCCCGGCTGTGGCGTCCAGGCACGGGTAGAAGACCGTGTCGAAGAAGTGCTTGAGCGCACCGGACATGTACCCGATGTTGGCCGGCGTCCCGAGCAGGACGCCGTCGGCGGCGAGCACGTCCGCCGCCCCCGCCGACAGCGCGGGCCGCACGGTCAGCTCGACCTCCTCCACCAGCGCGACGCCCTCGCGGACGGCGGTCAGCACCGCCTGCAGGGCCGGCGAGGGCGTGTGGTGGACGACCAGCAGGCGCGGCATCCCGGCATCCTCCCCGCTCAGGGCAGCGTCCGCACCGCCTCCAGTCGCTGGGTGAAGTGGGCCGCGAGCGCGTCGGCGACCCGCGCCAGGCACAGCTCGCCGATGGCGGTGGAGAGCCCGTGCGCGTCGCCCATGACCCCGGTGTCGGAGATCGCCCCGATGCCGCCGGTGAACATGCGCTGCAGCAGGGCGTCGTCGACCGGCCCGGTGTAGCCGCGGACCAGCCGCTCGGTGCGCACCTGCCCAGGCCGGAGGGCGGCGTAGACGGAGGACTCCGCGACGTCGGCGTGCCCACCGACCCGCTCGGGGTCTCCCCCGGCGTCGGCGACGGCGGACCGCCAGAGGTCGACCAGGCCGAGGAGGTCGGAGTAGACGACCACCCGGCAGTCCGGGCCCACTGCGGCGTCCAGCCGTGCCTCCATCTGCGCCAGCGGGGCGAAGTTCCCGCCGTGGGCGGAGAAGCAGAGGATGGACCGGAAGCCGTGCGCGGCCAGGCTCTGGCAGTAGTCGGTGTAGACCGCCTCGAACGTCTCCGGGCGCAGGCTGATCGTCCCGGCGAAGCCCATGTGGTGCGGCGAGACGCCCACCCGGATGGTGGGGGCGACCAGCGCCGTCCCGAGCCGCTGTGCCAGCTCCACCGCCAGCCGGTCGGCGTGCACCGCGTCCACGTCCAGCGGCAGGTGCGGGCCGTGCTGTTCCACCGCGCCGCACGGCACGATGACGTCGCACCGCCCGTCCGCGAGCGCGGCCTGCACCTCGTCGGAGGTCATCGTCTCGAGCAGCACGTCATCTCCTGAGGGCTCGGCGGGGATCGGGCTCACGCGGTGACGCGGACGACGGCCTCGATCTCCACGGCGATGTCGAACGGCAGCTCGGCCATGCCGACGGCCGACCGGGCACCACGGCCGACGTCGCCGAGCACGTCGACGAAGAGGTCCGAGCAGCCGTCGATCACGGCGGGCGTGCGGTTGAAGCCGGGCCGGCAGTTGACCATCCCGAAGAGCTTGACCACCTGCTGCACCCGACCGAGGTCGCCGAGCTCGGCGCGCAGCGCCGCGAGCAGCTGCAGCCCGGTGAGCCGCGCGGCCTCCCGCGCGGTCTCCAGGTCCAGGCCACCCTCGCCGACCTTGCCGGTGACCAGGGTGCCGTCGGGCCGGACCGGGCCCATCCCGGAGAGGAAGACCAGGTCCCCGGCGGCCATGGCCGGCAGGTAGTTGCCGCCCGGGCCCATCGGCGAGGGCAGTTCCAGTCCGAGCTCGCGGAGCCGTGCGTCGACGTCCATGGGCGCATCCTGGCCTGCGGCAGCCCGCAGCGGGAGCCCTCCGGCCCACCGGACTGGGAACATGACCGGGTGCTGCTCGCCGACGTCCTCGCCGCGTCCACCGCGGTCACGGCCACCCGGTCCCGCACCGCCAAGGCCGCGGCCATCGCCGCACTGCTGCGGGCCGCCGCCCGCGATGAGGTCGTGCCGGTCACCGGGTGGCTGGCCGGCGAGCCCCGCCAGGGCCGGCTCGGCGTCGGCTGGCGCACCCTGTCCCGGCTCGGCGGGGGCACCGCGGCCGCGCCGTCGCTGACCGTCGCGGCGGTCGACTCGGCGCTGACCGAGCTGGGCGGGACGACCGGGGCCGGGTCCGCGGCGCGGCGGGACGCCGTCCTGGGCGGGCTGCTCGACGCGGCGACCCCGGAGGAGCAGCAGTTCCTGGTCCGGCTGCTCACCGGCGAGCTCCGGCAGGGTGCGCTGGAGGGCGTCGTGCTGGATGCGGTCGCCGCCGCCGCCGAGGTGCCGGCCCCCGTCGTCCGCCGGGCCTTCATGCTCTCCGGCCGGCTGCCGGAGACCGCCGCGCTCGCGATGGCCGGCGGGGCCCCGGCGCTGGCGGGCGTGCGGCTGGGGGTGGGCCGCCCGGTGCGGCCGATGCTGGCCAGCCCCGGGTCGTCGCTGGACGCCGCGCTCGACGACCTCGGTGCCGACGTCACCGTCGAGTTCAAGCTCGACGGCGCCCGGATCCAGGTGCACCGGGACGGCGACGTCGTCCGGGTGTGGACCCGGTCGCTGCGGGAAGTGACCGACGGCGTGCCGGAGCTGGTCGAACGGGTCCGGGCGCTGCCCTGCGAGACCGCCGTGCTCGACGGGGAGACCCTCGCGCTGGACGACGACGGCCGGCCGCGCGCCTTCCAGGACACGATGAGCCGTTTCGGCAGCGAGTCGGCCGACGCGGGCGTCCTGCTGAGCCCGTTCCTCTTCGACGTCCTGCACCTGGACGGCCGGGACCTGCTCGACGAGCCGCTCGCGGTGCGGCTGGACGCGCTGGCCGGGCTGCTGGCCGACGACGCGCACGCGGCGCTGCGGATGCCCGGGGTGCGCCGGCCCACCCCGGAGGAGGCGGCCGGCGTCCTCGACGACGCGCTGACCGCTGGGCACGAGGGCGTGGTGGTCAAGGCGCTGGACGCGCCCTACGCGGCCGGTCGCCGCGGCAAGGCGTGGCAGAAGGTCAAGCCGGTGCACACCCTCGACCTGGTCGTGCTCGGCGCCGAATGGGGGTACGGCAGGCGCGCCGGCTCGCTGTCCAACATCCACCTCGGCGCCCGCGACCCCGACGGCGGCGAGCCGGTGATGGTCGGCAAGACGTTCAAGGGGATGACCGACGAACTGCTGGCCTGGCAGACCCGGACGTTCCCCGAGCACGCCGCCGAGCGTCCCGACTGGGGCGTGCTGCTGCGCCCCGAGCTCGTGGTCGAGATCGCAGTGGACGGCGCCCAGCGCAGCACCCGATACCCCGGCGGCGTGGCGCTGCGGTTCGCCCGGGTGCTGCGCTACCGCCCGGACAAGACCCCGGCCGAGGCCGACACGATCGACGCGGTGCGCGCCCTGCTCGCCGGTGGCCCGACGGCCGGCTGACCGGGGCCGGTCAGCGGCGGTGCCAGTGCGCGGCGCCGGCCGCGGCCAGCCCCAGGACGGTCATCGACAGCCCCACGCTCCGGTCGGCCACGTCACCGCCGCGCCGACCGACCAGCACGGCGGCGCCGTCCAGCGCGGTGAGCAGCAGGGTGACCTCCGTGGTGCGGCGGGCCTGGGGCACGGGGGTGACCAGCAGGGCCGCGCCCATCGCGATGTTCCGGGCGGCGATCAGCCGCACCAGCAGCGGCAGTGCGATGTCGTTGCCGGTGGCCCGCTCGTCGACCCCCAGCGCCCGGGTCATCGCCCGCGGGGCGAACAGGGCGCCGGTGCCCAGCCAGATCGACAGCGTGCCGATGCTCTTGCGGGTCACGTCCCAGTTCAGCGTCATGCCCGGCTGGTGCCCGGCCGGCCGGCTCGGAAACCGGTGGCCACCAACACCAGCACGAACGCCAGGTACGGCAGCGTGGCCGCGCTGGCCACGACATCGCTGACGGTGGCCACCGCGAAGGCACCGACGTCGGGTGAGTCCAGCGGCCCGAGCACCCGGCCGGCGCCCAGTGCGGCGATCGACGCCGGCAGGGTCAACAGCGCCGACACCGCCCCGCCGGTGACCACCCCGGCCAGCACCGTCCCGGGCGCACGCCGCACGGCCCGCACCGCCAGTGCGGTCCCCCGACGCAGGGCACCGGCAGGGGTGAGCCGCCCGCCGTCGAGCAGGCCGGCGAGCGCACCGGTCACCCACAGCTGGGCGACCAGTGCGGTCAGGAAGCCGACGACGTCGACGGCGAGGGCGGCCCACAGGCGGGGGTCGTCCCAGACCAGCACCTGCCGCAGCACGTCGGGGACGGTGTTGACGGCGGTGGCGACGACGGAGGCGAGGAAGGCGGCCGGGGCGTGCCGGCGGAGCAGCCGGAGGGCGGCGGCGAGCGTGCCGGCCGTGGAGTGCCCGGAGACGTCTCCCGGCGCGGTCACGACCGGGTGGCGACGAGCGCCGTCCAGCAGCCGGCCAGTCGGGTCTCCTGCGCGGTGACGGTCAGCCCGGCGGCCCGGCACGCCTCCGCCAGGGTCGCGGGGGTGGGGCGGTCGCCGTCAGCCGGATGTGCGGAGACCGCGCGGAGCACCCGGCTGTCGATGAACCGGGCGGTCATCTCGCAGGAGTAGAAGCGGCCGCCGGGGCGCAGCACCCGCGCGGCCTCGGCGACCACCGCCCGCCAGTCCTCGGTGTGGTGCAGCACGTGCCAGCCGAAGACCGCGTCGTAGGCGGCGTCGTCCGCGCTCAGCCGGGTCGCGTCGCCCTGGCTGACCTGCACCCGGTCGCCGAGGTCGCGCACCGCCGCGCGACAGTCCGCCACGCTGGCCGGGAAGATCTCCACCCCGTCCGCGTGCGCGGCGCCGAAGGTGTCCAGCGCCGACCGCAGGCCGGTGCCGCGCCGGCCGGTGCCCAGCTCCAGCACCCGGCCGTCGAGCACCGGGCCGCCGAGCCGGCGCAGCAGCCGGGCCTCGATGCGCGCCTGGACCAGCGCGCGCAGGCGGGCGTCGACCCACAGCCGGGTGCCGTCGACGAAGGTGGGTGGGACGCCGGGCGCCCGGCCGCTGCGTGCGGTGGCCGGGCCGGACGGGGAGTGTTCGGGGAGGTCACGCACGCCAGCCCGTGTGCCCGCCGGGGACCGCCCGAAACGGGACGGCGCCGTCCCGGGCCGGTCGCGCGGGTCAGCTCGCGGGGGTGTCGGCGTGCCGGCGGCGACCCCCGCGCGCCGTGGAGCCCGGGTCGGCCAGGAGGAGCAACGCCCCGATCCCGACGAGCAGCCAGAGGCTGACCAGTCGGTAGACGAGCACGGCCGGCACCGCTTGGCTGGCCGGGAGGCCGACGGCGACCAGCGCCGAGGCAAGCGCCGCCTCCACGACCCCGATGCCGCCCGGGGTGAGCCGCGCCGAGGAGACCAGCGCGCCGGCACCCCAGGCGAGCAGCAGCCCCTGCCACGGGACGGGCGCGCCGACGGCCACCAGGGCCAGCGCCAGCGCGGCGACGTCCAGCACCCAGTTGGCCAGCGCGAGCAGGCCGGCGGCGGACGCGGCACCGAAGGACAACCGGAAGGCACCCAGGGAGGTCAGCAGCTCCTCGATCCGCCGCTCCACCTGCCTGCCCCGCAGCGCGCGCACCCAGCGGGACAGCGCGGTGACGACGCCGGTGGCCAGCCGGACGACGACGGTGCGCGACCGCTCGTGCCGGAGGACCAGCACCAGCCCCACCACCGGCAGGACGCCGGCCGCCGTGGCGAGGAAGGCACCGAGGGAGCCCCAGAGCGAGCCGGTGGCTGCGGACCCGACGGCCAGGACCACCGCCAGCGTGGCCGTGGCCGCGATCCCGGAGACCGCGAGTGCCCAGCCCACGAGAGCGGGGCCGTTGCCCAGCGCGTGCAGCCGGCGGTAGGTGTACGCCGCGCTCGCCGCGGCTCCGGCGACCGGGACCGTGGAGGCGATGGTGTTGCCGGCGTAGATGGTGGTCGAGGCGTGACGCAGCGGGACGTCGCCGCCACCTGCGCGTATGAGCACGCGCTGCTGCAGCGCCAGGCAGTGCAGGGACAGCAACTGGGTCAGCGCGGCGAGCACGACCCAGGACCAGGCGACGCCCACCAGGCCGTCCCACCACTCGGCGAGCCGGTCCCGGAAGACGACGACCGCGGCACCGACCGCGGCCAGCAGGACGACCCTGAGCAGAGCGGCGATCACCCGCCGGCGACGATTCCGCAGGCCCGCCGGTGAGGCACCGGAGGCACGGTCTGGCGCCGGTGGCGCTCCCGACCCTCCTCCCTCACCCACCCACACATGGTCCCCGCCGACGCACATCGGGCACACAGCAGGGGTCGGAACCCGGCCGCACACAACTGAACCGGGCCGGACCGGGAGCCCACAGACCGTCCCAGCCGGCACGCACCCGGCCCGGCCGCCCCCACGGTTGACCGGGTCAGGCGTCGGCGACCTTCGGTGCCACCTCGGTGCCGAGCAGCTCGATGCCGCGCAGCAGGTCGGCGTGCGCCAGCCGGGGGTTGGTCATCTGCAGCGAGATCCGGTCGACCCCGCCGACCTGCCCGGAGATCCGCACCAGCTTCTCGGCCACGGTGTCCGGGTCGCCCATGAAGAAGGCCCCGTTCGGCCCGCTGGTGGCGTCGAACTGCGCCCGGGACGGCTGGGAGAAGCCGCGCTCGCGGGAGATCTTGGCGAACATCTCGTGCCACCCCGGGTAGATGGTGTCCGCGGCGGCCTGGTTGCTGTCGGCGACGTACCCGAACACGTGCAGCCCCACCTGCAGCTTCTCCGGCGCGTGCCCGGCCTGGGCACCGGCGCGGCGGTAGAGGTCGATCAGCGGCGCGAACTGGCGGGGCTCGCCGCCGATGATCGCGACCATGAGCGGCAGCCCGAGCAGCCCGGCCCGAGCGAAGGACTCGGGGCTGCCCCCGACGCCCACCCAGATCGGCAGCGGGTCCTGCAGCGGCCGCGGGTACACGCCCTGGCCGCTCAGCGCCGGGCGGTGCCGGCCGGACCAGGTGACCTGCTCGGAGTCGCGGATCTGCAGCAGCAGGTCGAGCTTCTCGCTGAAGAGCGTGTCGTAGTCGCCCAGGGAGAGCCCGAACAGCGGGAAGGCCTCGGTGAACGAACCGCGCCCCACGACCAGGTCGATCCGGCCCTTGGCGATCAGGTCGAGGGTGGCGAACTGCTGGAAGACCCGCACCGGGTCGGCGGCGCTGAGCACGGTCACCGCGCTGCCCAGCCGGATCCGGGAGGTCCGCGCCGCGGCGGCCGCCAGGATGACCGCCGGCGCCGAGTCGTAGTACTCGCTGCGGTGGTGCTCGCCGATCCCGAAGGAGTACAGCCCCACGCGGTCGGCGAGCTCGATCTCCTCGAGCAGGTCCGCCATCCGCTCCTCGGGGCCGACGAGGCGCTCCGTGGTCGGGTCGGTCACTGCTGAGACGAAGCTGTCGACGCCGAGGTGCATGGGGTCCTCCTGGGGGCTCGCGGACGACGCGGGTCGGCGTCCGTCAAGCGCTCAACCAACTGCCGACCGAGATCGTTCCCCACCGGACCTCCCGGGTGCCCCGGCACCGGGTAGACACGGTCCATGACCGACCACGCCGACGCCCGGCTCCCCCGCCCGGCGGACCCCGCCCACCTGGACCAGCTGCGGGCGGCCACCGACCGCGCGGCCGCCACCGCCGAGCCGCTCGCCTCGGCCCACGACGGCGCCCCCGAGGAGCTGCTGGCCCGGGCCGAGCAGGCGATCGAGTCGGCGTCGGCGGACCTGCTGGGGCTCAGCCACGACCTGCACGCCCATCCCGAGGAGGGGTACGCCGAGCACCGCTCGGCCCGGGCGGTGGCCGACCTGCTCGCCCGCTCCGGGATCGAGGCCGAGGTCGGCGTGTTCGGCCTGGAGACGGCGCTGCGGGCCGGCGTGGGCAGCGGCGGGCCGACGGTGGCGGTGCTGGCCGAGTACGACGCGCTGCCCGGCATCGGCCACGGCTGCGGCCACAACGTCATCTGCGCGTCCGCCGTGGGCGCCTTCCTCGGCCTGGCCGCCGTGCTGGCCGACGGCGAGGTGCCCGGGACGGCGCTGCTGCTGGGCACCCCCGCCGAGGAGGGCGGCGGCGGCAAGGAGGTGATGGCCCGCGCCGGCGCGTTCGACGGCGTCGACGCCGTGGTGATGCTGCACCCGTTCTCCTACGACGCCGCGGTGCAGCCCTTCCTCGGCCGCCGCCAGCTGCGCGCCGTCTACACCGGCATCGCCGCGCACGCCTCGGCCCAGCCGTTCATGGGCCGCAACGCACTGGACGCCGTGGTCGCCGGCTACAACGGCGTGGCGATGCTGCGCCAGCACGTCCCGGACACCGACCGGGTGCACGGCGTCATCACCGACGGCGGGCAGCGGCCCAACGTCGTCCCGGAGACCGCCGAGGCGCTCTACTACGTGCGCTCCGCCACGCCGGAGACGCTGGCCGACCTCAGCCGCCGGGTGGAGGCGGTCATGGCCGCCGCCGCGGAGATGACCGGCTGCGGGTACGAGCTGTTCTGGGACGAGCTGCCGGCCTACCTGCCGATCCGGGCCAACCTGGAGCTCGCCGCCCGGTGGACCCGGCACCAGGCCCGCCGGGGCCGCACCGCCCTCCCGCCCGGCGTGACCCCGGCGTCGCTTGCCGGGTCGACCGACCTGGGCAACGTGAGCGTCCGGGTGCCCTCGATCCACCCGATGATCGCCATCGCCGGGCCGGACACCTCCATGCACACCACCGGCTTCGCCGAGGCCGCCGCCTCCCCGGCCGGTGACAAGGGGGTGCTGGACGGCGCGGTGGGCCTGGCGCTCACCGCGCTGGACGCGCTGGTCGACCCGGCCGTGCTGGCCGCGGCGAGGGCGGAGTTCGAAGCGGACGGCGGCGTCCTGGAGCTCACCGACCTGCTGGGGTGACGGGACCTTCGACCCGGGCGCCCGGCGGCCCGGTCCGCGCACGATCGGACCGCGCCGACCCCCGGCGTTCACCCGCGACCGACAGTGTGGAGCGCATGACCGAGCAGGCGACCGCGACGGTGCACTACCCCGACGACGAACTCGACCTGGACCTGCGGTGGTGGGCCGCGGCCAACTACCTCACCGTCGGCCAGATCTACCTGCGGGACAACGCGCTGCTCCGCCGGCCGCTCGCACACGCCGACGTCAAGCCGAGGCTGCTCGGTCACTGGGGCACCAGCCCCGGCCTGTCGGCGCTGTACGTGCAGCTCAACCGGCTGATCCGGCGTACCGGCACCCCGTGCCTCTACGTCGCCGGGCCCGGTCACGGCGGCCCGGCGCTGGTCGCCGCCACCTACCTGGAGGGCACCTACAGCGAGGTCTACCCGCAGGTGGGCGGGGACGCCGAGGGGCTGCTGCGGCTGTTCCGGCAGTTCTCCAGCCCCGGCGGCATCCCGAGCCACGTGAGCGTGCAGACCCCGGGCAGCATCCACGAGGGCGGGGAGCTGGGCTACGCGCTGGTGCACGCCGCCGGGGCCGCCTTCGACTCCCCCGACCTGCTGGTGGCCTGTGTGGTCGGGGACGGCGAGGCGGAGACCGGCCCGCTGTCCGGCTCCTGGAAGATCCCCGCCTTCCTGGACGCCCGCCGGGACGGCGCCGTCCTGCCGGTGCTGCACCTGAACGGCTACAAGATCAACAGCCCGACGGTCTGGGGCCGGTCGTCGGACGGGGAGATCGCCGACTACCTGAGCAGCCAGGGCTGGGCGCCGGTGTTCGTCGCCGGCGACGACCCGCGCACCGTGTTCCGGGACCTGGAGGCCGCCGTGCGCACCTCGCACGACCGGATCCGGGAGATCCAGGCCGCCGCCCGCGGCGGGGCCGAGGACGTGCGCCCGGGCTGGCCGGCGATCGTGCTGCGCACGCCCAAGGGCTGGACCGGCCCCCACGAGGTGGACGGCGTGCAGATCGAGGACACCTTCCGCGCCCACCAGGTGCCGCTGTCGGGGGTGCAGACCGACGGCGCGCACCTGGCCCTGCTGGAGGACTGGCTGCGCTCCTACTCCCCCGAGACCCTCTTCACCGCCGAGGGCGCGCTGGTGCCCGAGCTGGCCGCGCTGGCCCCCGGCGGCGACCTGCGGATGGGCGCGACGCCGTACGCGAACGGCGGGCGCCGCCGCACCCCGCTGGACCTGCCCCCGCTGGAGCCCTACGCCGTCGACGTCCCGGCACCGGGGACCACCTACGCCCAGACCACCCACCCGCTCGGTGAGCTGCTGCGCGACGTCTACACCCGCACGACCACCGACGACGGCGGCGGGACCTTCCGATTGTTCTGTCCCGACGAGACGGCCAGCAACCGGCTCCAGTCGGTGTTCGAGGTGACCGACCGCTGCCTGCAGTCCGAGGTGCTGCCCACCGACGACCACCTCTCCCCGCACGGCCGGGTCATGGAGGTGCTGTCGGAGCACCTGTGCCAGGGATGGCTGGAGGGCTACCTGCTGTCCGGCCGGCACGGCCTCTTCGCCACCTACGAGGCCTTCGCCATGGTGAGCGCCTCGATGGTCATCCAGCACGTGAAGTGGCTGCAGCACGCCGCGACGCTGCCCTGGCGGGCGCCGGTCTCCTCGCTGACGATCCTGCTGACCAGCACCTGCTGGCGCAACGACCACAACGGCTTCAGCCACCAGGGCCCCGGCCTGCTGGACACCGTCATCCCGCTCTCCCCGCAGGTGGTGCGGGTGTGGCTGCCGCCGGACGCGAACACCCTGCTGTCGGTGGCCGAGCACTGCCTGCAGAGCACCGACCACGTGAACCTGCTGATCGCCGACAAGCAGCCGCACCTGCAGTACCTGACGCTGGAGCAGGCGCACGCCCACGCGGCGGCCGGGGCGTCGGTGTGGGAGTGGGCCGGCACCGAGGACGACGGGCAGGCGGAGCCCGACGTGGTGCTGGCCGCCGCCGGCGACGTCCCGACGATGGAGACCCTGGCGGCCGCCGAACTGCTGCGGGAGTGGGTGCCCGCGCTGCGGGTCCGGATGGTGAACGTGATCGACCTGATGGGCCTGCTCCCCCCGGACGACCACCCGCACGGGTTCTCCGAGCAGCACTTCGACCAGCTGTTCACCGCCGACACCGACGTCGTCTTCGCCTTCCACGGCTACCCGCGCGCGGTGCACCAGCTGCTGCACGGCCGCCCCGACCCGGGCCGCTTCCACGTGCGCGGCTTCGAGGAGCAGGGGACGACGACCACCCCCTTCGACATGGTGGTGCTCAACCGGATGAGCCGGTACCACCTGGTGATCGAGGCGCTGCGCCGCTCCCGGCGGGCGCCGGAGCGGGGCGCGGAGCTGGTCCAGTTCTGCCGCGCGCAGCTCGACCGGCACCACGGGTACGTGCGCGAGCACCTGGAGGACATGCCGGAGGTCCGGGACTGGACCTGGGGGGCGGGGCGCGGATGACCGACGGAGCCGTCCTGGCCGTCAACCCCGGCTCCCGGTCCCTGAAGGCCGCCGTGCACGACGCGGCCGGGCACCGGCTGCTCGACGTGCACGTCACCCGGCCGGTCGACGACGCCCGCACCGCGGTCGCCGAGCTGGCCGACCGGGTGGCCGCCGAGGGCATCCAGCTCATCGCCGTCGCCCACCGGGTGGTGCACGGCGGGCCGGAGCACGTCCGGCCGGCGCTGGTGGACGACGAGCTGCTCGCGTCGCTGCGGGCGCTGGCGCCCTTCGCCCCGCTGCACCTGCCCGGGGACGTCGCGGAGATCGCGGCCGCCCGGGCGCAGTGGCCCGACCTGCCGCAGGTCGCCTGCTTCGACACCGCGTTCCACGCCGACCTGCCCGCGGAGGCCCGGCGGCTGCCGCTGCCCGCCGAGGTCGACGCCCTCGGGGTGCGGCGCTACGGCTTCCACGGGCTCAACCTCGAGCACGTGGTCGACACCGTCCCCGAGCTCGGCCGGGCGGTGATCGCCCACCTGGGCGGCGGCTGCAGCGTCACCGCGGTGGCCGAGGGCCGATCGGTGGCGACCTCGATGAGCTTCTCCCCCACCGGCGGCGTCCTGTCGGCGAGCCGCAGCGGCGACCTGGACCCCGACGCGCTGCTGTTCCTGGCCGACCGAGGCTGGTCGGTCGAGGAGCTGCGCGACCTGGTCGACCACCGCTCGGGGCTGGCCGGGATCGCCGGCTCCACCGACGTCCGGGAGATCACCGAGCGGGCAGACGCCGGGGACGCCGACAGCCGGTTGGCCCTCGACGTCCTCAGCCGATCGGTGGCGGTCGCCGTCGCCGGGTACACCGCGGTGCTCGGCGGCCTGGACACCCTGGTGTTCACCGGCGGCGTGGGCGAGCACTCGGCGCCCGTGCGCGCCGCCGTCGCCGACCGGCTGACCCACCTCGGCGTCGTCCTGGACCCCGCGGCGACCGCGCCCGGGGACCTGTCCGCCGCGGGGGCGGCGGTGCGCACCCTCGTCGTCCCGGCCGACGAGGAGGTCGTGCTGGACCGGCAGGCCCGCCGGGTGCTCCGCGAGCTCAGCCGCTGACCTCGGGGGCGTCGCGCAGCTCCCGGTACAGCCGGGCCAGGTCGGGCAGCTGGTGGTGGGCGTTGAGCCCGCTGGGGTTCGGCGCGACCCAGGTGGTCACCCCGCCGACCCGCTCGGGCTGGCGCCCCAGCGTGGCCCGCGGCCGGTCGAACGCCTGTCGCCAGGCGGTGACCCCGAGGACGGCGAGCACCCGCGGCCGGTACCGGGCCACCAGCGCCTCGAGCGCCTCTGCGCCGGCGCGCAGCTCGGCGGGGTCCAGCTCGGCCGCCGTCCGGGTCGGCCGGTCGACGACGTTGGTCACCCCGAGCCCGTGGCGCAGCAGCTCCGGGCCCTCCGCCGGGGTCAGCCGGCGCGGGGTGAGGCCGGCCAGGTGCAGCGCGGGCCAGAACCGGTTGCCCGGCCGGGCGAAGTGCTGACCGGTCTCCGCCGAGCGCAGCGACGGGTTGATCCCGCAGAACAGCACGTCCAGGCCAGGGGCGATCAGGTCGGGCACCGGTTTCGACCCTCCGTGCGCTGTCATGGCGGCCATGATCCCGCCCCGGTGTGCGGCCGGGCCCGGCACGGGTGAGGCTGTCCCGGGCACATCGCCCGAAGGACAGTCGAAGGACAGAGGAGCACCATGGCGCGGGCAGCGGTCACCGGCAGCAGCGGGAAGCTCGGCCGGGCGGTGGTCACCCACCTGGTCGAGCAGGGCTGGGACGTCCTCGCCCTGGACCGGGTGCCCAGCCCGCGGGCCGACGTCGAGTCCGCGGTCGTCGACCTCACCGATTCCGGCCAGGCGGTCGAGGCGCTGGCCGGCTTCGACGAGCACCGCGCGCCGATCGACGCCCTGGTGCACCTCGCCGCCGTCCCCGCGCCCGGCCTGCTGCCGAACGCGGCCACCTTCGCCAACAACGTGACCGCCTCCTACAACGTCTACAGCGCCGCGCTGCGGGCCGGCGTCCGGAAGATCGTCTGGGCCTCCAGCGAGACGGTGCTGGGCCTGCCCTTCGACGAGGCCCCGCCCTACGTCCCGGTCGACGAGGAGTACGCGCCCCGGCCGACGACCACGTACTCGCTGGTCAAGACGCTGGAGGAGGAGCTGGCCCGGCAGCTGTGCCGCTGGCACCCGGACCTGTCGATGACCGGGCTGCGGTTCAGCAACGTCATGTACCCCGAGGACTACGCCGCCTTCCCCGGCTACGACGCCGACCCGGCCGTGCGGCGCTGGAACCTGTGGGGCTACATCGACGCCCGCGACGGCGCCCAGGCGGTGCGGCGGGGCCTGGAGCACCGCGAGCCGGGGGCCGACGTGTTCATCGTGGCCAACGCCGACACGGTCTCCGCCCGGCCGAACGACGAGCTGCTGGACGCGCAGTTCCCCGGCGTCCCGCGCCGCCGGGAGGTCGGCGAGCACGAGACGCTGCTGTCGATCGACAAGGCCCGCCGGGTGCTCGGCTTCGCGCCCGAGCACTCCTGGCGGGACTCCGTCGGCCGGTGATCAGCCGGCTGCTCCTGCTCGGCGCCACCGGCGACCTCGCCGGCCGCTTCCTGCTGCCCGCCCTCGCCGAGTCGCTCGCGGCGGGCCGGCTGCCGGCAGGGCTGCAGCTGCTGGGGGCCGCCGAGCAGGACTGGGACGACGCCCGGTTCGCCGAGCACGTCGCCACCCGGCTGCGGGAGCACGCCGGTGACCTGCCGGCGACCGCCCGGCAGGCGCTGGTGGACGCCGCCCGCTACCGCCGGGTCGACCTGGCCGAGCCGGACACCGTCGCGGCCGCGGTGACCGCCTTCACCGGGACCGGGCCGGTCGCCGGGTACCTGGCGCTGCCGCCCGTGCTGTTCCCCGCGGCCGTCCGGGCCCTGGGGGCCGCCGGACTCCCGCCGGGCAGCCGGATCGCGGTGGAGAAGCCGTTCGGCCGGGACCTGCCCGACGCACAGGCGCTGAACGCGCTGCTCGCGGAGGCGACCGGCGACGTCGCGGAGGCGGCCTTCCGGGTCGACCACTTCCTGGGCATGCCGGCGGTGGCCGCCCTGCTCGAGCTCCGGCAGCCCGGCGGCGTCCTGGCCGGGCGGTGGAGCGCGGAGCACCTCGCCCGGGTCGACGTCGTCTGGGAGGAGACCCTGGACGTCGAGGGCCGGGCCGGCTTCTACGACCGGACCGGCGCGCTGCGCGACGTGCTGCAGAACCACCTGGTCCAGGTGCTGACCGTGCTGGCGATGGAGCCGCCCGCGACGTCGGCCGAGGCCGACCTGCACCGGGTACGGCTGGACCTGCTCCGGGCGGTGCGGGTGCCCGAGGTGGCGGCCACCCGCCGGGCGCGCTACACGGCCGGCCCGTCCACCCGGGCCTACGTCGACGAGGACGGCGTCGACCCGGCCCGGTGCACCGAGACCTTCGCCGAGCTGGAGTTGACGGTGGACACGCCGCGGTGGGCCGGCACCCGGTTCGTGCTGCGCACCGGCAAGGCCCTGGCCACCGACCGCAAGCACGTGGCGCTGCACCTCCGGGCGCCCGCGCCCGCGGAGTGCCCGCCGGGGGTCGAGCGGGTCGCCGAGGACCGGCTGCACGTCCCGCTGGACGGCGCCCGGCAGGCCGGCGCCGGGGTGGCGGTGCACGCACCGGGCGAGCGCAGCGCCTACAGCGCGGTGCTCACCGACGTGCTGTCCGGCAGCAGCCGCACCGCGGTCAGCGCCGCGGAGGCGGAGGAGGCCTGGCGATTCGTCGACCCGGTGCTGCGGGCCTGGGCCGGCGGCGAGCCGCCGCTGCTGGAGCACCCCGCCGGCTCCGCCGGGCCGCCCGGGGAACGCTGACCACGGCCCACCGCCCAGAGCGCCGGCGCGACTCGGTGGGGGTCCACCGAGTCGTCCACCGCCCGGTCCACCTGGTGATCCACGAGTGGCATCGCCCGTGCGGAGCGACCAGACTCGCCGTCGTGTCCGTGGCCCTTCGGCTACCGGCGGTGAGCACGGCAGGCAGCGCCGGCACTGAGGGGCGCACCGAACGCCGACCAGGAGGAGGACCGAGCGAGTGGACATCCCCGCGATGCGGGCGAGCTTCAGCAAGGCGGCCGCCCACGGAGACCAGGTCCCGCTGTGGTTCTACTCCCACCTGTTCCTGACCCACCCGGAGACGCGGGACATGTTCCCGGTGTCCATGGCGACCCAGCGCGACCGGCTGTTCGCCGCCCTGGGTGAGGTCATGGCCCGGGTCGACGACCTCGACGCCCTGGTGCCGATCCTGCAGCAGCTCGGGCGCGATCACCGCAAGTTCGGTGCGCTGGCCGCCCACTACCCCGCGGTCGGGGCCAGCCTGCTGGCCACCCTCGAGCACTTCGACGACGAGTGGGACGACGAGCTGGCCGCCTCCTGGACCGAGGCCTACGGCCTGATCGCCGACGTCATGATCGGCGCGGCCGACGAGGCAGCCGAGCAGCCGGCCTGGTGGGAGGCCGAGGTGGTCGCGCACGAGCGGCGCACCCTGGACGTCGCCGTCGTGCACGTGCGCCCGCGGACGCCGCTGGAGTACCTGCCCGGGCAGGCGATCTCGCTGGAGATCGACCAGCGCCCGCGACTGTGGCGGTGGTACTCCCCCGCCAACGCCCCCCGCCCCGACGGCGTGCTGGAACTGCACGTCAAGGCCCGCGACGGCGGCCCGGTCAGCTCCGCGCTCGTCCGGCTGACCCAGGTGGGCGACGTGATGCGGCTCGGGCCCCCGGTCGGGCACCTCAGCCTGGACACCGACTCCGACCGCGACCTGCTGCTGGTCGCCGGCGGCACCGGGCTGGCGCCGCTGAAGGCGGTCGTCGACCAGGTCGCCCGGCACGGACCGGCCCGGCGGGTCGACCTCTTCGTCGGCGCCCGGACCGAGGACGCGTTCTACGACCGGGCCGACCTGCGCCGCCTGGAGCAGGAGCACCCGTGGCTGACGGTGACGCCGGCGGTCTCCCAGGAGAAGGGGTCGCCCTCCGAGCACGGGGACATCGGCGACGTCGTCCTCCGGCACGGTCCCTGGAACAGCCGGGACGTGTACGTCGCCGGCAACCCGGCCATGATCGAGGACACCGTGACCCGTCTCATCCACTCGGGGGTGCCCATGTCGCGCATCCGCACCGAGGTGTTCGCCCCCAGCCGACCGAGCCCGACTCTCGACGGGAAGGTGACCGAATGACCACCAGCCACTCCGGGTCCGGCTACGAGGCGGGGCCGCCCACGGCCGACGACCTCCGCGCCGTCCACTTCACCCCGGCGAGCATGCTGCACCCCGGCTACACCGACCGCGAGGTCGACGCCTTCGTGACCCGGGCGGCCGACGGGCTGGCCCAGCTCACCGACGAGAACGGCCGGCTCGCGCGGGAGAACGTCCAGCTCGCCGAGGAGAACGCCCAGCTGCGCGCCCACCTGCAGGCGCTGCAGGAGCAGGTGGACGCCGCGGCGTCCCGGCCCTCCCCCAGCGACCAGGCCGTCGGCATCCTGGCGACAGCGCAGCTGACCGCCGACGAGTACGTGGCCGAGGCGGAGGACTTCAGCCGGCAGATGACCAGCGAGGCGCGCGCCCAGTACGAGGAGCAGCTCACCGCGGCGCGGGAGAAGGCCGGCGCGATCATCGAGGCGGCACAGGAGGCCGCCGTGGCGATGCGGGGCAACGGCGTCCCGATGGGCGACACGCGCCTGCCGGAGTCCGAGGAGCTGCAGGAGCAGGTCGCCTACCTCAAGGCCTTCAGCCAGGCCTGCCGGGTGCAGCTGCGCTCCTACCTCGAGGCGCTGCTCAGCGACGTGGAGACGGAGTGGGGACGAGCGCACCCCGGCGCGCTGCCCACGCCGCCGCGCGGCACCCGGCCCCAGCAGCTGGAGCGCGGCCGGCCGGAGGTGGCGTTCTCCGCCAACGCGACCGCCGACGACACCGAGCCCGCCGGCGCCGTCCCGGCGTCCCGCTCCTCTTCCTGAGCCGAGACGCCCCGCGGCCAGAGCCGGCCGCGGGGCGTCGGTCAGACGAGGGATCCGGTCAGACGAGGCCGTGCGCGTGGACGGCGTCGGCGACCTGCAGGAAGCCGGCCACGTTCGCTCCGAGCACCAGGTCGCCGGGGGCGCCGTACTCCTCGGACGTCTCGTGGCAGCGGGCGTGGATGGCCCGCATGATCTCCTCCAGCCGCTGCTCGCTGTGCTCGAAGGTCCAGCGGTCCCGAGAGGCGTTCTGCTGCATCTCCAGCGCCGAGGTGGCCACCCCGCCGGCGTTGGCTGCCTTCCCCGGGGCGAACGCCACCTCGCCGCCGCGGAGCTCCCGCACGGCGTCCGGCGTGGTCGGCATGTTGGCGCCCTCGACCACGTAGCGGCACCCGTTGCCGATCAGCGCGCGGGCGGCGTCCGCGTCCAGCTCGTTCTGCGTGGCGCTGGGGATCGCGACGTCGCACGGGACGTCCCAGATGCTGCCGCCCTCGACGAAGCGGGCCGAGGCCACCCGGTCGGCGTAGCCGCTGATCCGGGCGCGCTCGACCTCCTTGACCTGCTTGAGCACCTCGAGGTCGATGCCCTTCTCGTCGACCACGTAGCCGGCCGAGTCCGAGCAGGCCACCACCGTGCCGCCGAGCTGGTGCACCTTCTCGATCGCGTAGACCGCCACGTTGCCCGAGCCGGAGACGGTCACCCGCTTGCCGTCGAAGGAGTCACCGCGCACGTCCATCATCGCCGCGGCGAAGAAGGCCGCGCCGTAGCCGGTCGCCTCGGTGCGCACCTGCGCGCCGCCCCAGCCCAGCCCCTTGCCGGTGAGCACGCCGGACTCGTACCGGTTGGTGATCCGCTTGTACTGGCCGAACAGGAAGCCGATCTCCCGCCCGCCGACCCCGATGTCCCCGGCCGGGACGTCGGTGTACTCGCCGAGGTGCCGGTAGAGCTCGGTCATGAACGACTGGCAGAACCGCATCACCTCGGCGTCCGATCGGCCCTTGGGGTCGAAGTCCGAGCCGCCCTTGCCGCCGCCGATCGGCATGCCGGTGAGCGCGTTCTTGAAGATCTGCTCGAAGCCCAGGAACTTGACGATGCCCAGGTTCACGGACGGGTGGAAGCGCAACCCGCCCTTGTAGGGCCCCAGCGCCGAGTTGAACTCCACCCGGAAGCCACGGTTGATCCACACCTCGCCCCGGTCGTCCTGCCACGGCACCCGGAAGATGACCTGCCGCTCCGGCTCGCAGATCCGCTCGATCGTCTTCATCTCGGTGTACTCGCGGTGCCGGGTCAGGACGGGGACCAGCGAGTCCAGCACCTCCCGGACCGCTTGGTGGAACTCGGTCTCCCCGGGGTTCCGCTGCAGGACGTCCTGGTAGATCTGCTCGACGACCGCCGACACGTCGGTGTCCATGACCTGCTCCTGTCCTCGATGTGGCGTGCACCACACCACTGCCCCAGGGCTGCCCGCTCAACCCGCGCCCTCCGGCAGCGGGCTGCGACACGCTCGCTCCGTCAGGCCCCGCGGGCCGTCCGCAGCTGCTCGGCCAGGGCGGTGGCGAGCGCGGTGGTGTCCATGGCCGCGGTGACGATCGTGGCCCCCTGCGCCGCGTGGGACGCCGCCCCGGTGCCGTCGAAGGCGTGCACGCCGACGGGCACGCCCGCGGCCCGGGACCGCGTGATGACCGAGTAGAGGACCTCCTGCAGCTGCGCCGGGTCGCCGGCCAGCCCGAGGGACGAGGCCAGGTCGACCGGCCCGACGTAGACCCCGTCGAGGCCGTCGACGGCCAGGACGGCGTCGAGCTCGGCCAGTGCCTGCGCGGTCTCCAGGACGACCAGCACCAGCGGTTCGTCCACCCCGCCGGACAGCCGCCCGGCCGACCTGTTGCCCCGCGGCGCGTAGCGGCAGGCGGCGACGACCTCCCGCACGTGGTCGGCACCGAGCACGTTCGGCACCAGGACGCCGTGGGCACCGAGGTCCAGCGGCCGGCCGACGTCGGCGAACTGCGCGCTCCGGGTGCGGACCAGCGGTACCGAGCCGGCCGCCGTCACCGCCGCGGTCACCCCGGGCAGCTCTGCCTCGGCGAGCGCGCCGTGCTGCAGGTCCAGCACGACGAAGTCCGCCCCGGTGCGGGCCAGCAGCTCCGCGGTCATCGCGCCCGGCAGCTGGCTCCAGAGCCCGTGGCAGGCCTCCCCGGCCGCCCACCGCTCCCGGAGGACGCCGACTCCGCCCAGCTCCGCGCTCACGTGTCCCGCCCCATGTCCCGCTCCACGACCAGCACGGCCACCAGTCTGCCGCCCGACCTCTTGCGTCCGACGGCGATGCGGGTGCCAAGATCCCTGGATCGCGACTGCCGTCGGTGGGGTCCCCCGTCGTGCGGCCGGCGCGAGGACAGCCTTCCCGGCGTGGCCCCGGCCACCTGCCTCCACGAGAGCGAGAACTGATGACCAGGCCTCCGAAGACCGAGTCCGACTCCAGCTCCCCGGACCGGTCGAGCGGCCTCTCCTCGCTGATGCGGCCGGTCAACGCCGTCGTCGAGCGCTACATCCCCAGCGCGCTCGTCTTCGCCGTCGTGCTGACGTTCGTCGTGGCCGCACTCGCCCTGCTGCTCACCGACGCCGGTCCGGTCGCCGTCCTGGACGGCTGGGGCGACGGGCTGTCGGGGCTGCTGGCCTTCATGACCCAGATGGCGCTGATCCTGCTGCTGGGGCACACCCTGGCCAACACCGCGCCGGTGCGGCGGCTGCTCACCCGGCTGGCCGCCGTCCCCAGGACGGCGCTGCAGGCCTACCTCTACGTCTTCGTGATCGCGGCGCTGGCCTCGCTGATCACCTGGGGGCTGGGCCTGGTGGTCGGTGCGCTGCTGGCGCGCGAGCTGGCCGTCCAGGGGCGGGAGCGGGGTCTGCGCCTGCACTTCCCGCTGCTGGTGGCCGCCGGGTACTCCGGCTACGTCATCTGGCACATGGGCTACTCCGGCTCCGGTCCGCTGACCGCCGCCACCGAGGACTCCTTCCTCGCCGAGACCCTCGGCGGCACCATCCCGGTCAGCGAGACCATCTTCACCTGGTGGAACATCACCGCCGCCGTGGCCACGATCGTGGTCGTCGGCCTCGCCCTGGCCGCGGTCGCACCCCGCGGCGGTGACCGGGTGGTCGAGCTCCCGGCGGACGTGCGCGACTCCGACGGCGTGGCGCTGGACGACGAGGTGGTCACCCCGGCCGACCGGGTCGACGCCAGCCGGCTGGTGACCACCCTGGTCGGCCTGGCGTTGGTCGCCTACCTGGTGCACCACTACGTCGACGGCGGCACCGCCACCCTGGACATCGTCAACTGGACGTTCCTGGCGCTGATCTTCCTGCTCGTCCGCAACCCGTTCGAGCTCATCGCGCTGGTGAAGAACGCGGCCGCCAACGTCGGGGAGATCCTGCTCCAGTTCCCGCTCTACGCCGGGATCATGGGGATCATGTCGACGACCGGCCTGATCGCCGTGTTCTCCGACGCCGTCGTCGACATCTCCACACCGGCGACGTTCGGCCTGCTGGCCTTCCTCTCCGCCGGCCTGGTCAACTTCTTCGTCCCCTCCGGCGGTGGCCAGTTCGCCGTCCAGGGGCCGGTGATGCTCGACGCGGCACAGAGCCTGGGGGTCGACCCGGCGGTGGCGATCATGGCGATCGCCTACGGCGACCAGTGGACCAACATGATCCAGCCGTTCTGGGCGCTCCCGGTACTGGCCATCGCCGGGCTCAAGATGCGCGACATCCTCGGGTACACGACGGTCACGCTGATCGCCTCGGGCCTGGTCTTCGGCACCGTGACGCTGCTGCTCGGGGTGCTGGCCTAGGGCCGGCCGGCGACGGCCGGCCGGTCAGCTCCAGGGCGACCGGCCGCGCCGTTCCCGGTTGGCGGCGTCCAGCCGGGCCAGGGTGCGCACCCCGCGGCCGACGTCGCCGGCCAGCTGCACCACGGCGTCGACCACCCCGTCCAGCCAGGTGTCGGTGCGCGGCCGGGCCGGCGGGGACTCCGGCCGGGAGCCCCGACCCAGGGCACGGAACAGCAGGAAGCCGAAGGCCAGGAACAGGACCAGCTCCACCGGGCTCCCCCGTCCAGCAGGTCGGCGCCCCGGGTGGGGTGCCGTGCCTCCACGATGACCCCGTCGGCCGCAGAGGGCCAGTGGCAGGCGAGCCACCGACCGCCGGAGGACTGCCAGTCCGTCAGACCCGGGCGCAGGCCAGCGGCGGCGGCTCCTCGAACACCAGCAGCGTGCGCGAGCTCAGCACGCCGGGCATGCCCTGGATCTCGTCGAGAACCAGCCGCCGCAGGTCGGCGTTGTCCCGGGCGCGGACCAGCAGGATGACGTCGAACTCGCCGCCGACCAGGCCGATGTGCGCGATGCCCGGCAGGGCGCGCAGCCGTTCCCGCACGTGCCGCCAGTCGGCCTGCCGGGTGTTCAGCGTGACGTAGGCCGAGGTGCCCAGCCCGGCCGCGACCGGGTCGACGTCGACACAGAACCCCCGGATCACCCCGGAGGTCCGCAGCCGCTCGACCCGGGCGTAGGCGTTGGCCCGGGAGATGTGCAGCTTCTCGGCCAGGGCCCGCATGGGCATCCGGCCGTCGGCGGTCAGCTCGTCCAGGATGCGGCGGTCGATCTCGTCCAGGGCACTGGCCACGTGTCTTCTCCTCCGGGTGTTTCGCGGTCGGGCGCTGGACATCTGGCTCGATCCAAGCTGGTTCGACGCGACGTCCTCTCGCATCTGGCCAGCTCCTGGCGCGCAGATGACGCCTGATCCACGATCCCACCATGACACGTGACCTGGATCTCCTCCTGCCGTCACCTCACCCGGTCGAGCTGATCGACCCCACCGGCCAGACCGTGGCCGAGGCCGCGCACGAGCTGCCCGACGACGCCGCCCTGCTGCGCGCCTTCGCCGGGTTGACCACCGCCCGCCGGATCAACGACCAGGCCGGCGCGCTCGCCCGCCAGGGCCGGCTCGCCGTCTACCCCTCGTCGCACGGGCAGGAGGCGTGCCAGGTGGCCGCCGCCCAGGTGCTCTCCGACGACGACTGGCTCTTCCCCACCTACCGGGACACCGCCGCCGTGGTGATCCGGGGCGTCGACGTGGCCGAGGCCTTCCTGCCGCTGCAGGGGGCCTGGCACTCCGGCTACGACCCCCACCGGTACAAGGTCGCGCCCCAGGCGACCCCGCTGGCCACCCAGCTGCTGCACGCGGTCGGCGTCGCGCACGCCGCCCGGCTGCGCGGCGAGCCGACCGTCGCGCTCGCGCTGTGCGGTGACGGCGCGACCAGCGAGGGCGACTTCCACGAGGCGCTGAACTTCGCCGCGGTGTTCCGGGCGCCGGTGGTGTTCCTGGTGCAGAACAACCAGTACGCGATCTCGGTGCCGCTCGCCCGGCAGTCGGTCGCCCCCTCCCTGGCGCACAAGGGCATCGGCTACGGGGTGCCCGGCGAGCGGGTGGACGGCAACGACGTCGCAGCCCTGCTCACCGTGCTCGGCGCCGCCATGGCGCGGGCCCGGGCCGGGGAGGGCCCGCAGCTCGTCGAGGCGCACACCTACCGGATGCAGCCGCACACCAACGCCGACGACTCCCGGCGCTACCGGCAGGACGACGAGGTGGCGGGCTGGGTGCAGCGCGACCCGCTGGCCCGGCTGGAGACCTGGCTGCGCCAGCACGACCTGCTCGACGACGCCCAGCTGGCCGCCGTCACCGCCGACGCCGACCAGCTCGCCGCCCGGATGCGCACGGAGCTGGCCCAGGACTCGACGCCCGAGCCGGCCGAGCTGTTCGCGCACGTCTACGCCACCCCGACACCGCAGCTGGTCGAGCAGGCCGCCGTCGTGGCCGACGAGCTGAGCCGAGAGGACGAGCACTGATGACCAGCACCGCGACGACGGGGACCGTCGGGCACGAGAAGCTCACCATGGCCCAGGCGCTGAACCGCGCCCTGCGGGAGTCGATGGCCGAGGACGACTCGGTGGTCGTCTTCGGCGAGGACGTCGGCGCCCTGGGCGGGGTCTTCCGGATCACCGACGGGCTCACCGCCGAGTTCGGCGACACCCGCTGCTTCGACACCCCGCTGGCCGAGTCCGGCATCGTCGGCATGGCCGTCGGCATGGCGATGAACGGCATGCGGCCGGTGGTGGAGATGCAGTTCGACGCCTTCGCCTATCCGGCGTTCGAGCAGATCACCAGCCACGTGGCCAAGATGCGCAACCGCACCCGCGGCGCGGTCTCCCTGCCGATGGTCATCCGGATCCCCTACGCCGGCGGGATCGGCGGGGTCGAGCACCACTGCGACTCCTCCGAGGCCTACTACGCGCACACCCCCGGCCTGCACGTCGTCACCCCGGCCAACGCCGCGGACGCCCACCGGCTGCTGCGCGCGGCCATCGCCTCGCCGGATCCGGTGGTCTTCATGGAGCCCAAGAAGCTCTACTGGACCAAGGAAGAGGTCGACCTCGGCGCCGAGCTGCCCGGCATCGGCCGGGCGATGGTCCGCCGCGAGGGCACCGACGCCACGCTGATCGCCTACGGCCCCTCCGTCCCGGTCGCCCTGGAGGCCGCGGAGGTCGCCGCCCAGGAGGGGCGCAGCCTGCAGGTCGTCGACCTCCGCTCGATCGTGCCGTTCGACGACGAGACGGTCTGCGCCGCGGTCCGCTCCACCGGGCGCGCCGTCGTGGTGGCCGAGGCCCCCGGCTTCGCCAGCGTCGCCTCGGAGATCGTCGCCCGGGTCACCGAGCGCTGCTTCCACTCCCTGGCCGCACCGGTCCGCCGGGCCGTCGGCTTCGACATCCCCTTCCCGGCCCCCAAGCTCGAACACGTCCAGCTGCCCGGGGTCGACCGGGTGCTCGACGCCGTCGACGACCTGCAGTGGGACCTGTCGTGAGCGCGGAGACCTTCCTGCTGCCCGACCTGGGCGAGGGCCTCACCGACGTCGAGGTGGTCCGCTGGCTGGTGGCCGAGGGCGACGTCGTGGCCGTCGACCAGATCGTGGTGGAGGTCGAGACGGCGAAGTCGGTGGTCGACGTCCCCACCCCGTTCGCCGGGCGGGTGGCCACGCTGCACGCCGCGGAGGGCGAGACCGTGCTGACCGGCAAGCCGCTGATCACCGTGACCGCGGCGGAGTCGGCACCCGAGCCGGCCGCCGCGCCGGTCCAGCCCGGCGCCGCCGACTCCCCCGAGGCCGAGGCCTACCGGGAGGAGGAGCAGGCCGGCTCCGGCAACGTGCTGATCGGCTACGGCACGCCGGTCAGCACCGGCTCGGGACGGCGGCGCCGCCCCCGGCCGTCCCGACAGACGGACCCCGCACCGGCCAGCGCCACCCCCGCCCCCGATCCTGCGCCGGCCGCCGCACCCGCTGACGCTCCCGCCGCCGCTGCCGTCGAGGAGCCCGGTGCCCGTCGCGGGGTGCCGCAGGTCGTCTCCCCGCTGGTCCGCCGGCTGGCGCGGGAGAAGGGCGTGGACCTGCACGGGCTGGCCGCGGCGAACGGCGGTGGGGTGATCACCCGCGCCCACGTGGAGCTGGCCTCCACCGCACCGGCCGCCGTCGAGGCCGCGCCCCCGGCGCCGTCCGCCGCCCCGGTCGACGGCGAGCGTCGGATCCCGCTGAACGGGTTCCGCCGGGCGGTGTCGGCCGCGCTGTCCCGCAGCCGGGCGGAGATCCCCGAGGCGACCGTCTGGGTCGACGTGGACGCCACGCCGCTGGTGGAGCTGCGGGAGAGCGCGCGCACCGCGAGCGACCCCGGGCCGGGGCTGCTGGCCTACCTGGCCCGGTTCGTCGTCGCCGGCCTGCGCCAGTACCCGGTGCTCAACTCCCGGCTGGACACCGAGCGCCAGGAGATCGTCGAGCAGGACCGGGTCAACCTGGGGCTGGCGGTGCAGAGCGACCGCGGGCTCGTCGTCCCGGCGGTGCTGGGCGCGGAGACGATGACCACCGAGCAGCTCGACCGGGAGATCCGGGCGCTCACCGCCCGGGCGCGCGAAGGTCGCGCCAGCGCCGAGGAGCTCAGCGCCGGCACCTTCACGCTGAACAACTACGGCGGGTTCCGGGTCGACGGCAGCGCGGCGATCATCAACCACCCGCAGGTGGCGATCCTCGGCTTCGGCCGCATCCTCGACCGGCCGTGGGTGGTGGACGGCGAGATCGTGGTCCGGAAGATCACCCAGATGTCGTTCGTCTTCGACCACCGGGTGTGCGACGGCGGGACGGCGTCGGGGTTCATCCGGGCGGTGGCCGACGCGATCGAGGACCCGGCGTCGGCCATCCCCCGGCTGTGACCGGCCGCCCGCTGCCCACCCGCCCGGCGGGGACCCCCGCGGTCCCCGCCGGCCCCGCTGCCCGAGGAGGGCCCGTGCCCGACGTCCCTGTGCTCGACATCCCCGTGGGGGCGACCGCGACGCTGGAGGTCGTCGTCACCCCCGAGCTCACCGTGCACTTCGACGAACTGGGCCCCGTACACCCGGTCTACGCGACGTACAGCATGGCCAAGCACTTCGAGGAGGCCGGCCGCAAGCTGCTGCTCCAGCACCTCGCACCCGGCTCGGCGGGGATCGGCCGGTCGGTGGCGGTCGAGCACCTGGGGCCCAGCTGGGTCGGGGACACCGTCACGGTGGTGGCCCGCTGCACGGAGGTCTCGGGCAACCGGCTGACCTGCGCGTGCACGGCCACCGACGCCCAGGGCCGGGAGCTGGGCCGCGGGACGACGGTGCAGGTGGTGCTGCCCGAGGAGCTGCTGGAGCAACGGATCGGCCCGGCCGCGCGGTCGGCCCGGGACACAGCAGCCCAGCCCCGCTGAGCTGCCCCCGGGCCGCGCCCCGGCTCAGCGGCGGCGCAGCACCGAGCGGTCGAGCTGCGCCACGTCGGTGACCCCGAGCAGCTGCAGCGCCCGGCGCAGCTCGGCGGCGAGCAGGTCGACCGCCCGCTCGACCCCGGCCTGACCGCCGACGGCGAGTCCGTAGAGCTGCGGTCGGCCCAGCAGCACGGCACGAGCGCCCAGCGCCAGCGCCTTGGCGACGTCGGTTCCCCGCCGGAAGCCGGAGTCGACCAGCACCTCGAGGTCGGCGCCGACGGCGTCCACGACCTCGCTCAGCGCGGTCAGCGTCGCCCCGACGTGGTCCAGCTGCCGGCCACCGTGGTTGGACACCACGACGGCGTCCACCCCGGCCGCCGCGGCGCGCCGGGCGTCGGCCGCGGTCAGCACGCCCTTCACCACGAACGGCCCGCCCCACGCCTCGACCATCCACGCGATGTCGTCCCAGGTGACGGTCGGGTCGAACTGCCGGCCGACGAACTCCATCACCGCCTGCGGCCCGCCGGCCACGTGCCGCACGTTGGCGAAGGTGACCGCCTCCGAACGCAGCAGCCCCCACCACCAGTGCGGCCGCCGGGCGCCGTCGGCCAGCGTGCGCAGGCCGAGCTCCGGTGGGATGGTCAGCCCGTTGCGCAGGTCGCGCTCCCGCGCACCGGGCACCGGGGTGTCCACGGTCAGCACCAGCGCGCGGTACCCGGCCTCCCGGGCCCGGCTGATCAGCTCCTTGCACAGCCCACGGTCCCGCCAGACGTAGAGCTGGAACCACTGCGGCGGGCTGCCCGCAGCGGCGATGTCCTCGAGCGACGTCGTGCCCAGGGTGGCCGCGGTGTACGGGATGCCACGGGCCGCGGCCGCCCGGGCCACCGCCAGCTCGCCGTCCGGGTGGACCATCCGGGTGAACCCGGTCGGGCCCAGCACCAGCGGCAGGGCCGAGCGGGCACCGAGCACCTCGGTGCCGAGCTCCACCTCCCCGACGTCGCAGAGCACCGAGGGCATGAGCTCCCACTCGTCGAAGGCGGTGCGGTTGCGGCGCATCGTGACCTCGTCCTCGGCGGCGCCGTCGACGTAGTCGAAGACCGCGCGCGGCAGCCGCCGGCGGGCCGTCGTCCGCAGGTCCGCGACCGTGTGGCAGCGGGCCAGCCGGCGCCGGTCGCCGTCCAGCTCCGGCCGCTGCACCCGCAGCAGCGCGACCATCTCCGCCGGCGTCACGTCCGCTCGGTCGCCCGGGTCGCACCGCTCCCCGAACCGGGGGCCACCGGGGTCCCGCCGGGAGCCTCGGCAGCAGCGGCGCCATCGGCGTCGACGTCGGCATCGGCGTCGGCTGCGAAGCCACCGCCCAGGAAGCCGCCGGAGACCCGCGGGTCGGTCGACAGCGCCGCGGGGTCGCCCTCCAGCACCACCCGCCCGCGGTCCATCACCGAGACCCGGTCGGCGACGGCGAAGGCGGCCCGGGCGTTCTGCTCCACGACCACCAGGGTCAGCCCGTCGTCGCGGAGCTTGCCGAGGGCGGAGAAGATCTCCCCCACCAGCCGCGGCGCCAGCCCGACGCTGGGCTCGTCCAGCACCAGGACCCGGGGCTGGGCCATCAGCCCCCGCGCGATCGCCAGCATCTGCTGCTCACCGCCGGACAGCGTCCCGGCCGCCTGCTCCAGCCGCGGCTCCAGCCGCGGGAACAGCGCCATCGCCCGGTCGCGGGCCTCCTTGCGGGCGGCCGCCGGCCCCCGCCGCCGGGTGTAGCCACCCAGCACCAGGTTGTCGGCGACGCTCAGCGACGGGAACACCAGCCGGTTCTCCGGCACGTGCGCCAGCCCGGTGCGGGCCAGCTTCTCCGGCCCGTACCCGGTGACGTCGGTGCCGGCCAGGTGCACCGTGCCGTCGGTGACCGGCAGCAGCCCGGACAGCGCCCGCAGCAGGGTCGTCTTGCCCGCACCGTTCGCGCCGATCACCGCGACCAGCTCGCCGTCCCCCGCGCTCAGGTCGATGCCGTGCAGCACCGCCAGCCGGCCGTAGCCGGCGTGCAGCCGTCCGACCTCCAGGCTCATGGCCGTCCCTCCTCGGGGACCGGGTGGGCCGGTCCGTCCGTGTCCGGCCGGGTCACGGGGCGCCCGCCTCGGCGACCGCGGCCGCGGCACCGTCCTCCGGCTCGACGCCCAGGTAGGCCGCGATCACCGCCGGGTCGTGCCGCACCTCGTCGGGCGTGCCCAGCGCGATGCGGACGCCGTCCTCCAGCACGGCGACCCGGTCGGCGAGGGCGAGCACCGCCTCCACGTCGTGCTCGACCAGCACGATCGCCATGCCGCCGGCGCGGAGCCGACGCAGCAACCGGGCCAGCTCGCGCCGCTCGGTGCCGGACAGGCCGGCCATCGGCTCGTCGAGGAGCAGCAGGTCGGGGTCCAGGGCCAGCGCCCGGGCGATCTCGACCAGCCGCTGCCGGCCGAAGGGCAGGTCGGCGGCGAGCCGGTCGGCGTCCTCCCCCAGGCCGAGCAGCTCCAGCAGCTCGCGCGCCGACTCCTCGACGGCGCGCTCCTCCCGCCGGGCCGGCAGCACCAGCGCGGCCCCGAGCATCCCGGAGCGGCTGCGCAGGTGGCGGCCGACCATCACGTTGCCCAGCACGGTGGCCGAGGTGAAGATCTGCAGGTTCTGGAACGTGCGGGTCGCCCCGGCGCGGGCGAACACGTGCGGCTTGCGCCCCTCGACCCGGGTGCCGGCCATGGTGACCTCGCCCGCGGTCGGGGTGACCGCACCGCTGATCATGTTGAAGGCGGTGGTCTTGCCGGCACCGTTGGGCCCGATCAGCGCCACGATCTCCCCCGCCGAGACGGTGAGGTCGAAGTCGTCGACGGCGGTGACGCCACCGAAGCGCTTGGTCAGCCCGCGCACCTCCAGCAACGGCGTGCCCGGGGCCGGCCGGCCCTCCCGCGCCAGCAGCGGCACGTCGTCGGCCACCGGCTCCAGGTGGATCTCCTCCTCGTCGCCGTCCGGCTCGGGCGCGCTGCCGGCCATCCGTCGCCGCGCCCCGGTCCACAGCTGGTGCAGGCCACCGGGCAGGAAGATCATGATCGTGGTGAGCAGGATGCCGAAACCGATCAGCTGCACCTCGCCGACGGCGCCGGGCAGCAGCTCCGGGATCAGCCGGCGCAGCCCGTCGTCCAGCCCCTCCACGGCGAAGGCCCCGACGACCGCGCCGTAGACGCTGCCCACGCCGCCGAGGACCGCCATCAGCAGGAACTTCACCGACAGCGGGAAGTTGGCCGCGTTCGGGTTGATCACCCCGAGCCAGTGGGCGAACGCCGTCCCGGCGACGCTGGCGTAGGCGGCCGAGAGCACGAAGACCTGCACCCGCAGCCGGAAGGTGTCCACGCCGAGGGACTCCGCGGCCACCTCCGAGTCGTTGACCGCGCCCAGCGCACGGCCGATGCGGCTCTCCACGATGTTGCGGGCCAGCCACAGGCCCAGCAGTACGACCGGGACCAGCAGCAGGTAGTACTCGGTCGGCGAGTTGTAGGTGCGGCCGTTCATCTCCGGCTTGGTGATGCCGTAGATGCCCGACGTGGCGCCCAGGAAGTCGGACTCGGTGGCCAGCACGGTGACGATGACGCCGAAACCGAGGGTGGCCAGGGCGAGGTAGTGGCCGCGCAGCCGCAGCAGCGGGAGCCCGACCAGCAGCGCCGCCAGCATCGTCACCCCGACCGCGAGGACCGACGCCGGCAGCCCGCTCCACTCGTACCGGGTGACCAGCACCGCCTGGGTGTAGGCCCCGATCGCGAAGAAGCCGGCCTGCCCCAGGCTGACCTGGCCGGCCAGCCCCATCAGCAGCGAGAGCCCGAGCGCGGCGAGGGCGTAGATGAGCGCGTACACCCCGACGTTGATGACGCTGGAGGAGGCGACCAGGGGCAGCGCCAGCATCAGCAGCGCCACGACGGCGATGCCGATGACGTCGCCGCGGCGGCTGCGGCGGCTGCGGGCCCCGATGCGGGGCAGTCGACGGACCGGTCGACCGACCATGGGTCAGACCCTCGCTTCCGCAGAACGCCCGAAGATCCCGGCGGGCCGGGCGACGAGCACGATGATCAGGAGCAGGAACGCCACCGCGTCCCGCAGGCCGGTGCTGATGTAACCGGCGGTGAGCGTCTCCAGCACGCCCAGCAGGAGCCCACCGAGCACGGCACCGCGCACCGAGATCAGCCCGCCCAGGGTGGCCGCGACGAAGCCCTTGAGCCCGAGGGTGAGCCCGGACTCCCAGCTGGTGAAGAAGATCGGGCTGGCCAGCACCCCGGCGATCGCGCCCACGGTCCCGGCGATCAGGAAGCTGATCAGCGAGGCCTTGGTCAGCGAGATGCCGACCAGACGGGCGGCCACCGGCTGCTCCGCGCAGGCGCGCAGCGACTTGCCGGCCAGGGTGCGCTCGTAGAACCAGTAGACGGCCAGCGAGACGATCCCGGCGATCAGCAGGATCCACAGCTCCTGGTACCGGATGCTCACCCCGGCGACGGAGAAGCCGCCCGGGGTCAGCGGGGTCAGCCCCTCCGCGTTCGGGCCGTAGACCAGCAGCATCAGGGCCTTGAGCCCGGTGGAGACACCCAGCGTGAGGATCAACGACACCAGGGTCGTCATCCGCTTGACCGGGAAGATGACCAGCCGCTCCATGATCACGGCGACCAGGGCGACCGACACCACGGCGAGGACCACCGCGGCGAGCAGCGGGAGCCCGCTGCTCACCGCGGAGATGGCCACCAGACCGGCCAGGGCGGCGAACTCGCCCTGGGCCAGGTTGATGACCCCGCTGACGGTGAAGATCGCCACGAAGCCGATGGCGACGAGTGCGTAGACCGCACCCTGGCTGAGCCCGGCGAACAGCAGCTGCAGCAGGTCGGTCACCGACCCACCACCTCACCGCTGTACGCCGGGCACCCGCCGACCGGCTGGACCGGGGGCAACAGCCCCCTGCAGGACCTGGCGACGACGTCCACGGCGGGCGTCAGTCGCCCTGGTCCGGGACGAGCTGCCACTGACCGTTCTCCACGGTGACCAGCGCGAGGGCCTCCTTCGACAGCCCCGCGTGGTCCTCCGGGGTCATCGTGAAGACCCCGCTGATGCCGGTGAAGTCGGTGATGCTCTCCAGGTGGTCGCGGATGGCCTGGGGGTCGGTGCCCTCCTCGCTCAAGGCGTCGACGGCGAGCTGCCAGGCGTCGTAGGCGTGCCCGGAGAAGGTGGAGGGCCCGGCCCCGTACTCGGCGGTGTAGTCGTCGATGAAGGAGGTGATGATCTCCTTCTGCGGGTCGTCCTCGGGCAGCTGCTCGGCGACGACGAGGCGGCCCAGCGGCGCGACCATGCCCTCGGCGGCGTCCCCGGCGGTGTCCAGGAAGACCTGGTTGCCGATGCCGTGGCTCTGCATCACCGGCGTCTCGATGCCCAGCTGGTCGTAGGCCCGCTGCGCCAGACCGGCGGCCGGCGGGATCCCCCAGATCACGTTGACGTCGGCACCGGCGTCGCGCAGGTTCACCATCTGCGCGGTGAAGTCGGTGGCGTCCGGGGCGAACTTCTCCGTCGCGACGACGGAGATGCCCTTCTCCGCGCCGATCTCGTCGAACATCTCGGCGACGCCCTCACCGAAGCCGGAGGCGTCGCGGGCCAGGCCGATGGTGCTCCAGCCCTGCTCGGCCATGTAGTCGATCATGCGCTCGATCACGACCCGGTCGTTCTGGGCGGTCTTGAAGACCCACTCCGAGTCCTCGACGATCGCCTGGTTCGCGGCCAGGGAGATCATCGGCGTCTCGGTGGACTCCGCGATCGGCCGCATCGCCAGGCTGGGGCCGGTGCGGCTGGCGCCCAGGACGATGTCGACCTCGTCCTCGTTCACCAGCTTGTTCATCGCCTTGGCGGCGCCGTCCTCGGTGGACTGGTTGTCCTCGATGATCAGCTCGACCTCGCGGCCGTCGATGCCGCCCTCCTCCTCCAGCTGCCCGGCGAGCAGCTCGAGGGCCTGGCGCTCGGGCACCCCGAGCGACGCCCCGGCGCCGGTGATGTCGAGGACCGCACCGATCTTGATCGGGCCCGTCTCGTCGGCGCTGCCCCCGCCGCCACCACCACCGCCGTCGTCGGACTCGGCGCAGGCCGCCAGGCTGAGGGTCATCGCCGCCAGCAGTGCGGCGGTGCGCGTCGTCGCGGTCCTTCGTCCCATGAGGTCTCCTTTGACCGCAGCTCGATGATCGAGCGCTTCGTTCGAAGTCCGCCACAGGCTAGCCACCATGTGGTCCCGATCACAAGGACCGCGGCGCCCAGCACCCGGCGACTCCGATGGAGCCCGAGGACCCGAGAGGACCAAGGACCTCAGGAGAGGACCAAGGACACCGGCACCGATCGACCCGGCTCTGGACGATGAGCGGAACGGCGGCCCCGCGGGCCGGTCTCAGCACAGACCCCGAGGAGGCCCGGTGGACACCCTGGACGACGGACGCGACGCGCAGGCCCTGGACGAGGCCGAGTGCCTGCGCCTGCTGGACACCGCGGCGATCGGCAGGATCGCCTTCACCGAGGGCGCGCTGCCCGCCGTCCAGCCGGTCACCTTCGTCCGGGGCGACCGGGAGATCTACGTCCCCACCCACCCGGGCAGTGCGGTCGCTGCGGCCAGCCGGGGTGCGGTGGTCGCGTTCGAGGTGGACGAGGTCGACGTCGATGCCCGCACCGGGTGGAACGTCACCGTGGTCGGCCCCTCCCGGCTGATCGCCGACCCGGCCGAGGTGCGTCGTCTCGACGCTCTGGGGGTCGGCCCGTGGGTCCCCTCGGGAGCGCACTGCTACGTCGGTGTGCAGGTGCGGCTCGTGCGCGGCCGGCGGATCGGGCTCCGCCCGGCGCCGACTGCCGCGCCGGCCGCCGTCCCGGCCGCCCCGGCGGGCCTGTCGCCGGCCGGGGCGGGGATGCCAAGCTGGGTGGGATGAGCGAGGACGGGACGACACCACGGTCGAGCGACGTACCGGGCGCCACCGACGCCGACTCCCCCCTGGCGGCGATGCGGCTCACCGAGCTGCTCGAGGAGGTGCAGGACCGGCTCTCCACGGTGGCCAGCAGCCACGCCCGGGTGCAGGACCTGCTGGACGCCTTCCTCAGCGTCTCGGCCGGGCTGGACCTGGACACGACGCTCCGCAAGATCGTCGAGGCCGCCGCCCGGCTGGTCGACGCCGAGTACGGCGCCCTCGGCGTGCTGCGCCCGGAAGGCGGCCTGGGCCAGTTCATCACCGTCGGCATCGACGAGGAGCAGCGTGCCCGGATGGGGCACCTGCCCGAGGGCAAGGGCGTGCTCGGCCAGCTGATCACCGACCCGCACCCGCTGCGCATCGCCGACCTGGGTGAGCACCCGTCCTCGGTCGGCTTCCCGCCCGGGCACCCCCCGATGCGCACCTTCCTCGGCGTGCCGGTGCTGGTCCGCGGCACGGTGTTCGGCAACCTCTACATGACCGAGAAGCACGGGGGTGGCCAGTTCACCAACGAGGACAAGGCGGTGCTGGTCGCCCTGGCCGGAGCCGCCGGCATCGCGGTCGACAACGCCCGGCTCTACGCGGAGGGCGAGGTCCGCCGACGCTGGCTGACCGCGGTCGGCGACGTCCGCTCCACGCTGCTGGGGGGCCTGGCCCCGGAGCAGGCGCTGCAGCTGGTCGTCGACCGGGTCGCCGCCCTGACCGCGGCCGACGGCGCCTGGTTGCTGTCCGGCCCCGACCCGGTCGACGGCGGCTACGAGGTCCAGGCGCAGTCCGGCACCGAGCTCGCCGACGTCACCGGACACCGCCTGCACCTCGCGGACCCACCCACCCGGCAGACGGTCGTCGGCCGGCGCGCGCTGACCCCCGTGGACCTGACCGGCTTCCCGCTCGCGGGTCCCGACGCCGCCCCCTGGGGCCCCGCGATCGGTGTGCCGCTGCCCAGCACCGACGCGCAGGCCGCCGTGGTGATCGCCGCCCGCCGCGGCGGGCGCCCCGGTTTCGACCCCACCATCGGCCCGCTGATCAGCGAGTTCGCCGACCAGGTGGCGCTGGCGCTGGACATGGCGGCCCGTCAGCAGGTCGCCCGGCGGCTGGACGTCTACGCCGACCGGGACCGGATCGCCCGCGACCTGCACGACCACGTCATCCAGCGACTGTTCGCCGCCGGCCTCAGCCTGCAGGCCGCGGCCACCCGGGTGTCCGACGACGTCGTCGGACAGCGGCTGCGCCAGGTCGTCGACCAGCTCGACGAGACGGTCCGCGACATCCGCACGACGATCTTCGACCTGCACACCACCGACGGGACCGAGCACGCCGAGAGCCTGCGCCGGCAGGTCCTCGACATCGTGACCGAGACCGCCGGCGACGACCTGCAGTCGACCGTGCGGATGTCCGGTGCGGTCGACAGCCTGGTGACCGGCGACCTGGCCGTCGACGTGGCCGCGGTGGTCCGCGAGGGGGTCAGCAACGCCGCCCGGCACGCCGGCGCCCGGCACGTGACGGTCACCCTGGACGTCGCCGACGCCGTCGTCGTCGAGGTCCGGGACGACGGCCGCGGCATCGACCCGACCGTGGCCTGCAGCGGTCTGCGCAACCTGGCCGAGCGGGCGCGGCGGCGGGGCGGGGAGTCCGTCGTCCAGCCGCTGCCCGAGGGCGGCACGCTGGTGCGCTGGCACGCCCCGCTGCCGGTGCGCGCCTCCGGCTGACCGGCGGCCGGGGTCAGCCCCGGGACGTGGTGGGGCCCGATCCCCGGAGCTCGGTCGCCAGGATCGCGGCCTGGGTCCGCCGCTCCAGCCCCAGCTTGGCAAGCAGGTGCGAGACGTAGTTCTTCACCGTCTTCTCGGCCAGGAACATCCGCTCGCCGATCTGCCGGTTCGTCAGCCCCTCCCCGATCAGCTCGAGCACCGTCCGCTCCTGGTCGCTGAGCTTGGCCAGCGGGCCGCTGGGCTCGGCCGCCCGGCGCATCCGCTGCATGACCGCGGCCGCCGCGGCCGGGTCCAGCAGCGACCCGCCACCGGCCACCGTGCGCACCGCGCTCACCAGGTCCTGCCCCAGGATCTGCTTGAGCAGGTAGCCCGAGGCCCCGGCCATGATCGCCTCGAACAGCGCCTCGTCGTCGCTGTAGCTGGTGAGCATGACCGCCTTGAGGTCGGGCAGCCGGGACCGCAGCTCCCGGCAGACCGAGACGCCGTCACCGTCGGGGAGCCGCACGTCCAGGACGGCGACGTCCGGGCGGAGCGCCGGCACCCGGGCCAGTGCCTCGGCGGCGTTCTTCGCCTCGCCCACCACGGTGATGCCCGGGTCGGTCTCCAGCACGTCAGCGACACCGCGCCGGACGATCTCGTGGTCGTCGAGGAGGAACACCCGGATGGGGCCGGACGCAGCGTCCGTGGTCACGCGGTACCTCGTGCTCTCCGCCGGGTCGTGGCGACGCGGCTGGGTCGTCGTTGCCGGCGCGCTCCGACGCACGCCTCCGGAGCGAATCTAGGCGGCCGGGCCGGTGGCCGGTGCAGGGCCCACGGTCCTGCGGCGGCATCGGACGGTGCCGGATGACGACTTCATGACGCACGTGACCACGTCGTCGGTGGCGGGTAGGCGGCGGGGAGCGAGTGGCGGCAACCGGCCGCCCGGACGACCGGGAGGAAGCGACATGACCGCAGCAGCACAGATGCTGGAGACGTACCCGCAGGACCTCGGGGGCATCGACCGGGAGAAGCTCATCGCCTGCATCGAGGCGTGCCTGGAGTGTGCGCAGGCCTGCACCGCGTGCGCGGACGCCTGCCTGGCCGAGGACATGGTCGCCGACCTGCGGACGTGCATCCGGACGAACCTGGACTGCGCCGACGTCTGCGAGGCCACCGGGCGGGTGCTGTCCCGGCACACCGGGTACGACGCCAACCTCACCCGGGCTGTCCTCGAGGCATGCGCGGCCGCCTGCAAGGCGTGCGGGGACGAGTGCAGCGGCCACGCCGAGATGCACGAGCACTGCCGGGTCTGTGCGGAGTCCTGCCGCCGCTGTGAGCAGGCCTGCCGCGAGCTGATCAGCTCGCTGGGCTGACCGTCCGGGCACGCCGCCGACCGGGGACGGTCAGGAGCGGGCGATCCACTCGTGCCCGCAGGCGCGACACAGCATGGTCGCCCACCAACTGTGGTCCTCGGTCGGCTGCGTGGCGTCCACCAGGTCGCGGGAGGTGCAGCCGGGACACCGCAGCAGGACGGCGAGCGCACCGCCCAGCCGTCCCCCGCTCCGCCGCCCACCGTCGGTGGTGGTCGGGCCCGCCGGTGCGATCGAGAGGGTCATCGCCGGCTCACGCGTCGGCCAGCGGCGCACCGGCCGCCACCAGCTGGACGTCAGTGGAGGTCGGGGGTGCGACCTCCCGGACGGTCGCCGTCCGGGCGTGGCCGCGCTGCTCCCGGTGCGCGTACAGCTCGTGCCGGCTGGGCAGCGGGTGCCCACCCCGGCAGCACAGCGTGCCGACCTCTCCCACGAGGACCGGGCGCGGGCGGCCGGGCACGTCGAACCGGCCGGCGCGCTCGATCAGCCGGGTGTCGCACTCCGGGCAGTGGAGGTTGTGCAGAGAGAGGATCCAGACGGAGACCATGCGCACACCCTGAGTGACGAACTCCCTCCGCGGTAGGTCAGCCACTGCGTGTCCGGAGAACCGTCACAGGATCGCAAAACGGCCCGCCGACGCCCAGCGGTCAGGCCGACTCGTCCCCCGCAGCGCCGGCCTCGGCACCGGCGACGCCCTCGAACGCCGACCAGTTCCCGATCTTGCTCCGCGGGATGACGCTGAAAGAGCCGTCGGTCTCCAGCACCACGGCGGCGACGTCGGCCAGGTCGCCGGAGCCGGTGGCCCGGACGGCCTGCCGGATCTCGTCGACCGTCACCCGCTGCTCCTCCATGGGCCCCGGCAGCGGCCGCCCCTCGCGGAGCAGCAGCGTCGGCCGCGCGGTCAGGACGCTGCGCACCCCGCCCCAGCGGGCCGAGGCCCAGGCGACCAACGCCTGCAGTGCGGCCAGCAGGGCCAGTGCGGTGAAGCCCTCGGCCCAGGAGACGTCGGAGCTCAGCAGGATCGTGGCCAGGGTCGAGCCGAGCGCGACGGTGACGACCAGGTCGTAGGCGTTCAGCTTCGCCAGCGTCCGCTTGCCGGAGAAACGCAGCACCACCACCAGGGTGACGTAGGCCGCTGCCCCCACCGCCAGGATCCGGCCCAGGTCCGCCCACGAGTCCCACCACATGCCGCTCTCCTCGTCCTGTTCGCCCGCTCGGCCCGCTCCCCTCCAGCCGTGGGGTTCGCAGGGACGCAGCAGCTGCGCCCGACTGATCCCGCCCCCCGTAGCCAGACCGCCCCGGCCGGAAACACCCCGGCCGGCGCCCCTCGATGACGCCGGTCGACGGCGGCAATGTGACGGGTCCGTGACGGTCCACCCGCAGACCTGTCGGCCACACCGGTCGGGTGCCACTCTCAGATCCCGGCGCGGGTCCGGTGGCCACCACCACTCCCTGCGTCGCCTGCCATCCGCCCCCGCGACCCGTTCCAGACCAGCCCGATGCCGACACACCCGGAGGACGACGTGACCGCCCAGCGCTCACCGCACCCGCTCCCCGGCCCCTCGCTCACCGAGGTGGTCGACGGCCACACCGGCCGGGTCCGGGTCAGCGGGCACCTCACCCCCCAGGGCGCCGACCTGCTCCGGGGCACCGTCGAGGGCCTCCGCCGACTCGGGCACTCGACCGTGGTCCTGGACCTGGCCGACGTGCAGGCCGCCGACGCCGTCGGTCTGCACGTCCTCTCCGACCTGCGCACGACGATGCGGGCCTCCGGTGACGAACTGCTCGTCCGGAACGCACCGCGGGAGGCCGCCGTCCGCTGACGCCGGGGACGGTCAGCCCACCTCGGCCGGCCAGCTCCCGGCCAGCGCCTGGCGCACCTTCTGCCGCCAGGCCCGGGTCTCGGACTCGGGGACGCTGGTGGACTCCAGCGCCCGCTCGGCCACCGCGTCGACGTACCGGCACACCAGGTCGTCGACGCCGCGGCCCTGGGCCCGCCAGGCGAACTCCCGCAACAGCCCCGCCAGCCGGCGGAGCACCGTGGGCTGGCCCTCGGCGAACTGCAACGGCTCCTCGACGGCCAACTGCAGCAGCTCCGGCAGCTGCCACGGCGGCACCACCAGCCGGATGCGCTCCTCCTCGTCCCGGCAGGTGCGGGGCGGCACGGGGCAGTCCGCGAACCGCCCCAGCAGCGACGAGGCGTGCGAGAGGGCATGCACCGCGGTGGTCGGGTCGTTGGTTCCCGGGGACAGCGCGCGGACACAGATGTCGACGACCTTGCGCAGTCCGTAGGCGAGGTCCTGGTCGGGCGTGCGCTCGTAGTGCAGCTGGAAGCTGCGGTGCAGCGCCGCCTCCAGGGGTGCGGTGTCCGGGGCGCCCCCGGGTGCCAGCGCCCAGGCATGGGCCACCGGTGTCCCCTCGACGACGGAGTCACCGATCCGCACGGCCAGCTCGACGGTCACACCGGCTTCGCGGGCCGCGGCGACGGCCACCCGTTCGTCGACGCCGGTCAGGAAGCCGCTGGAGCGCGCCACCAGGGGAAGCGGCTGACCGCCGCCGCGCGGGCCCACCGCCTCGCGGTCGGCTTCCCCCGGGTCGTCGAGCTCCCGCGCGATGGTCTGGGTGGCCTCGTCGTGCACGTCCCGCAACATCGTCTCGACCCGCAGCAGCCGGGACAGGTGGCCCAGGAAGAGCACCAGCCCCAGCACACTGCCCAACGTCAACAGGTAGGCCACCGTGATCGACAGCCGGGGCACGAACGCGCTGTCGTCCTCGGTGGCGCTCTCGGCCCGCACGGTCCGCAGCACGGTGAGGGCGTAGACGAAGGTCAGCACCAACTGGGCCAGGGTCAGCTGTACGACACGGTCGGTGACGAACGTCTGGAGCAGCCGCGGCGTGTACTGGCTGCTGCTCAGCTGCAGCGCGACGACGGTGAGCGAGAAGGTCACGCCGGTCACCGAGATGAGCGAGCCGGCGATCGCGGCCAGCAGGTCCCGCGCGGCCGAGGCGCCGCCACCGAAGGCGAAGGCCAGCGGGTGCCGCCCGGTCGCCCAGTGCTGGTCGAGCTCCGGGAGCGTGGTCCCCAGGACGATGGCCAGCAGGACGCCCAGCGCCGGGATGGGCCACAGTGCACCCCGCAGCTTGCCGGCCAGCCGGCTCAGCAACCCGCCCCGCCGCGAGTCCGAAGTCCGCATGCCGGGAGTCTCCCGCACGTCGCCGTCCCGCGACGGCAGGGACCGACGCGGTCAGTGCCCGGGGTGCTCGGCCGGGTCCTCCAGCTGCATGACCCGCCACAGACCCGTGCGGTGCAGGAGGTCCTCGGTGCGCCGGTTCACCCCGCGCAGGACGACGGCGCCGCCGCGGGCCCGGCAGGTCCGGTGCGCCCACAGGAAGCTGGCCACCGCCGTGCTGGACAGCTGCCGGACGTCGGTGAGGTCCACGACCAGCCGGCGCGCACCGGACAGCAGCGCGTCGTGCAGCAGCCAGCGCAGGTCGGCGAGCCCGTCGGCCAGCAGGTCGTCGGAGAGCCGCACGACCACCTGCCCGTCCCGGCCGGGACGCGCGGGTGCGGCGTCCGAGCCCGTCGGTGGACGGTGGACGGCGGTGGCGGTCATCGGCAGTGCTCCCCGCGGCTCTGCGTGGTCGGGTGGACCCCTCCGAGGATGGGTGTCGCACCTTGCGATCCCCCGCTCGTTGGTTTGCGATCGTGTGACGGGTCCCCGACCGGTTCGGGGCGCGCACCGCGGCGATGGCAGCATGGGCCGCGTGTCGCCGCGTCTGCTGCTGGTCGAGGACGACGACCACATCCGCATGCCCCTGCGCTGGGCCCTCGAGGACGAGGGCTACGAGGTCGCCGAGGCGGCCAGCGGCGAGGATGCCTGCCGGCAGGTGGCGATCGCCGCGCCCGACCTGATGATCGTCGACCTGATGCTCGGCGCCATGGACGGTTACGCCGTCATCCGCGAGGTCCGCCGCGCCAACGACCTGCCGATCGTGGTGGTCAGCGCCCGGGCCGACACGCACGACATCGTCGCCGCGCTCGAGGCCGGCGCCGACGACTACGTGACCAAGCCGTTCCAGGTCAAGGAGATCACCGCCCGGCTGCGCGCTCTGCGTCGCCGGATCGGCGCCAGCTCGGGTGCGGACGAGCGACCGCAGGAACTGGTGCTCGACGGTGACCCGGCGGCACCGCTGGTCCTCCGGCCGGACCGCGGCACGGTGCACCGCGGCACCGAGCAGCTGCACCTGACCCTGACCGAGTTCCGGCTGCTGTGCGAGCTCGCCGCCTCCCCCGGCCGGGTGCTCAGCCGGCAGGCGCTGCTGGAGCGGGTGTGGGAGCACGGGTTCTTCGGCGACGAGCGGCTGGTGGACGTGCACGTGCGCCGGCTCCGGACGAAGGTGGAGCGGGACCCGGGCGCACCGACGCTCGTGGTGACCGTGCGGGGCCTGGGCTACCGGCTGGACCCGCAGTGAGGCTGGCGCTCGCGCCGAGACGGCTGCGGGCGCGGATCGTGCTCGCCTTCGCCGTCGGCGCGCTGCTGGTCTCCGCCGTCCTGGTGACCACCACCTTCGCGCTCGCCCGCAGCTACCTGCTGGACCAGCGGGAGAGCGCCGCCACCCGGCAGGCGTTCGCCGACGCCAACGTGCTGGCCAGCCGGCTCTCCACGGCGGGCAGCGAGGTCGGTGACGAGCTCGACGACCTCGTCCCCTCCGGTGGCGCTGACGTCGTGGTGCGCAGCGGCGGCGCCTGGTACTCCTCACGGCTGGACGTCGGCGCCCGCGACGTCCCGGGTCCGTTGCAGGAGCTGGTGGCCTCGGGGACGGCCAGCACCACCCGGGTCAGCAGCCCGACCGGACCGCACCTGGTGATCGGCATCCCGATCGCCGCGGCGGGTATCGAGTTCTACGAGGTCGCCCCGCTGGTCGAGCTGCAGACCGCGCTGCGCACGCTGGCCGCGGTCCTGGGCGCCGGCGCGGCGACCGCCACCGCGGCCGGGGCGCTGTTCGGGGCCTGGGCGAGCCGGCGCGTCGTCCAGCCGCTGGAGCAGGTCGCCGGGGCGGCGACCCGGATCGCCGGGGGTGAGCTGGACATCCGGCTACCGCCCACGGAGGACCCCGATCTGCTGGCCATCGTCGCGAGCTTCAACAGCATGGTCGATGCGCTGGCCTCCCGGATCGAGCGGGACACCCGGTTCGTCGGCGACGTCAGCCACGAGCTGCGCAGTCCGCTGACCAGCCTGGTCACCAGCGTCGAGGTGCTGGGTGCGCGCCGCGAGGAGCTCTCCCCACGCGGCCAGCAGGCGCTGACGCTCATCCAGGGGGAGCTCGGCCGGTTCCGCCGGATGCTGGACGACCTGCTGGAGCTGGCCCGGGTGGACGGGGACCCGGTGACGGCGCTGGACGAGCCCGTCTCGCTGTCCGCGCTCGTCCGCGAGGTCCTGGCGCACCGCGGCGGGCCGGAGGTCGTGCTCTCCGCCGACCCGGACGAGGAGACGGTCGTGCAGGGTGACAAGAACCGGCTGGAACGGGCGGTGACCAACCTGCTGGACAACGCCGACCGGCACGCCGGCGGGGCGGCGGCGGTGCTGGTGGAGCGTCGGGAGGGCTCGGTGGTCGTGATGGTCGACGACGCCGGCCCCGGTGTGCCCCTCGTCGAGCGGGAGCGGGTGTTCGAGCGGTTCGCCCGGGGCCCGCGGGCGGCCCGGGGCTCGCTGCCCGGCGCCGGTCTGGGGCTGGCGATCGTGGAGGAGACCGCGACCGGGCACGGCGGCGGCGCCTGGTGCTCCGAGAGCCCGTTCGGCGGCGCGCGCTTCACCCTCTCCCTCCCCGGCGCAGCGCAGTGAGCCGGGTCCGCACCCTGCATCGGTCCGGCCCGCTGCGCTGGCCCGGCGCGCTGCTGCTGGCCGGCACGCTGGCGGCCTGCGGCGTCCCGACCGGCGGCGCGCCCGAGCCGATCCCCACCTCGCAGGTGCCCTACGACCTCGGCTCCCCCAGCCCGACGGCCACCGGCGCCCCCTCTGCGTCCGCGCGGATCGACGAGCCGCGCGTCTACCTCGTGGCCGAGGACGGTGCCCTGGTCCCGCGCGGCCGGTCGCTCAGCTCCGGGGCGCTGTCGGAACGGCTCGACCAGCTGCTCGACGACCTGGCGACCGGTCCGACGACCCGTGAGCTGACCGACCGGCTGTCCACCGCGCTGCGGCCGGAGACGTCGCTGTCGGTGGACGAGCTGTCAGACGGGACGGTGACGATCGAGCTGGGTGGGGACGCCGAGGCGCCGGCCGGGCAGGAGAGCCGCCGGGCGGTGGCCCAGATCGTGCTGACGGCGACCAGCCTGCCGGAGGTCGAGGAGGTCCTGCTCACCCGGGCCGGGCAGCCGGTCGAGGCCCCCCTTCCCTCGGGTGAGCTGACCTCCCGCCCCCTCTCAGCCACCGACTACCAGCCCCTGCTCACCCCGACGGCCTCACCCACCACCTGACCGTGCGCCGGCGTCACAGCTGCGGACGGACGCCGGCCTCCTCGGCCAGGGACGCAGGCTCCAGCGGCCCGTCGCCGTCCATCGCGGCCCGACCGGGACCCCGCCGACCGACCGGCAGCACCGTGCTCTCCTGCGCCCCCTCCAACTCGAGGGCCAGCGCGGTGTAGAAGGCCACCGCGGCCAGCAGGATGCCGACCCATCCGGCCACGGCCTCCCAGGCGGCCGAGCCGGTCATCTCGTACACGCCGGTCGTGATGAACCGCGTGCCCGCGACGGTCATCACCAGCGCGGGCATGACCTTGCTCTTGATGGCGGCGGCAGCGGGCACCAGCATCGCGATGCCGGCGACCACCAGCAGCACCCCTAGCCCTGGGCTGGTGCTGCCCGGCGGGATGGTCAGCGTGGTGAAGCCGGCCACCGCCCACGTACCGCTGAGCACGCCCATGCCGGTCGCGGCGACCGGGTCCCGGGTGAGGACCCGAGGGCCGTGCGGGCCGGTGCCCGCCTCGTCGGCACGGGCCTGCCGACCGACGGGCCCGTCCGTCGGCGGATCAGCGGCGCAGCGCCCGGGCCAGCCGTCGGACGACCACTGCGCCGACGCCGGCCCCGGCCACCCACGGGCCGGCCACCAGCAGCGGGTCCACCAGGTGGTGGCGCCGGTCGGAGCGCCCGGCACGGGAGCGCAGGCCGCCGTGCGACACCTCGGTGTGCACTCCGGTCGCCGGCACGTCCGGTCGGGTGGAGCCGAAGGACCGCAGGTGGCTGCCCCAGGCGTCGACCCGGTCACCGGCGACCAGCAGCAGCCAGTGCGCCAGCCGCGCCTCGCTGAACCGCTCGTAGGCCAGCCGCCGGATCGCCCCGGACGGGCCGTGCAGTGGTTGTGCGGTGCCGAACACCGGGGTCACGAACGCGTGCTCGACCGAGCGCTCCCGCCCGGCGGACCCCGGCTGCCGGTCCGGGAAGTCCCAGTGGGCACCGGTGTCGGCGGAGTACTGCAGCTTCGGGGACGACGGCCGGTCGGCGGGATCGAGGTCGACGCCCCAGCCGGGGATGCGGGCACGCAGCTCCTCCCGGCTGGGGGGCGGGGTGCGCCTGTCCCGGACGTAGGCACTGGGGATGTCGGGCTCGGTCATCGTGGTGCTCCCTCAGTTCGCGTTCGGCACGACGAGCGGCTTGATGCAGCCGTCGAGCTTGGCGGAGAAGACGTGGTACGCCTCGGCGATGTCCTCCAGCGGGAACCGGTGGGTGACCATCTGCCGCGGGGTCAGGTGACCGTTGCGCACGTGCTCGAACATCCGGGGCCACTGCCGCTTCACCGGGGTCTGGTTCATCCGCAGGGTCAGGCCCTTGTTCATCGCGTCGCCGAACTTGACCGCGTTCGGGATCGGGCCGTAGGCGCCCACCACCGCGATGGTGCCGCCCTTGCGTGCGGCGTCGATCGCCCAGTTCAGCGCGGTGGCCGACCCGCCCTGCAGCTTGAGCTTGGGCCCGGTGAACTGCTGGAGGGCGTTGCCGTCGGCCTCCGCCCCCACCGCGTCGATGACGACGTCGGCGCCGAGGAAGTCGGTCTGCTGCTTCAGCTCGACCACGACGTCGTCCAGTTCGTCGTAGTCCAGCGTCTCGGCGTGGGCCATCTCCCGGGCCTTGGCCAGCCGCTCGGTGAGGTGGTCGACGACGATGACCCGGCCGGCGCCCATCAGCCACGAGGACTGGGCGGCGATCAGGCCCACCGGCCCGGCGCCCAGGACCACCACGGTGTCGCCCTCGACGATCTCGCCCAGCTGCGCCCCGAAGTACCCGGTCGCGGCGGCGTCGGTGAGCAGCACCGCGTCCTCGTCGTGCATCCACTCCGGGATCAGCACCGGCCCGACGTCGGCGAAGGGCACCCGCACGTACTCCGCCTGGCCGCCGTCGTAGCCGCCGGTGGTGTGTGAGTAGCCGTAGATGCCCCCGACCGCGGTCGCGTTCGGGTTCACGTTGTGGCAGTTGGAGTAGAGGCCGCGGGCGCAGAACCAGCACGAGCCGCAGAAGACGTTGAACGGCACCATCACCCGGTCGCCGACCTGCAGGTGCTGCACCGACGGGCCCACCTCGTCGACGACGCCGATGAACTCGTGGCCGAAGGTGTGGCCGATCCGGGTGTCCGGCATCAACCCGTGGTAGAGGTGCAGGTCGGAGCCGCAGATCGCGGCCAGCGTCACCCGGACGATCGCGTCGTTCGGGTGCTCGATCCGGGGGCGGTCCTTCTCCTCGACCCGCAGCTTGTACGGGCCTCGGTACGTCATCGCGCGCATGGTGCCTCCTGGGGCGGCTCGTCCGCCCGTGGTGCCCCGCGCGCGGCGCCGGCAACCGCCGGGTGTGTGAGGGTGGCCGGCATGCACCTGCTGCTGGAGTACACGCTGGCCGAGGACTACCTGGAGCGCCGGGCGGCCCTGCGGGACGACCATCTCGGCCTGGCCCGGGCTGCCCACGAGCGGGGTGAGCTGCTGCTCGCCGGCGCGCTGCCGGACCCCTTCGACCGGGCGCTGCTGGTGTGGACCGCACCCCGCGAGGTCGTCGAGCGGTTCGTCGAGGCCGACCCCTACGTCGTGCACGGCCTGGTGACCGGGTGGACCATCCGGCCCTGGAACGTGGTCATCGGCGGCTGAGCCGCACCGCGACCTGGCGCGTTCACGGGCTCATCACGGGACGGTCACAGGGACGCCGGGCCCCGTCCGTCTCACCCCGGCACGGTCAGCGGGCCCCACCCCCGCCGCCCGATCCAGGGAGACCCCGTGCGCCGTCCATCCCGCCGTGCCGCTCTGACCCTCACCACCGCCGGCCTGCTCGCCGCCGTCGCCGTCCCGGCTCTCGCCGGCCCCGCCCCCACCGTGCCCCAGGGCAACGGCACGCAGCAGGCCGAGCTGGTCGGCCGCTCGGTCCTGCCGTCGGCCACCTTCGGGGAGCAGGTCCCCTCCGGCGCGCTGGCCAACCCCGCCAACGGCGTCACCCCGCCGTTCGCCGCCCAGCCGATCCAGGGCTTCTCCGGCCTGCTCCGGGACGGCGCGGACTGGCTGGTTCTGGAGGACAACGGCTACGGCACCAAGGCCAACAGCGGCGACTTCCTGCTCCGCGTCATCCGCGTGCACATCGACACCACCACCCAGCAGACGACGGTGCTCGAGGGCGGGTTCAGCCTCTCCGACCCCGACCGCAAGCTGCCCTTCCCGCTGACCCGCAGCGACCGCCGGCTCACCGGCGCCGACCTCGACCCCGAGTCGTTCCAGCGGATGCCCGACGGCACCTTCTGGATCGGTGAGGAGTTCGGCCCCAGCCTGGTGCACGTCGATGCGCAGGGCCGGGTGCTCTCGGCACCGGTCCAGCCCGACGGCGTCCGTGCCCCCGAGGCATGGGACCTGGGCGGCGCGGCCCCGACGCTGGGCGGCAGCAAGGGCTTCGAGGGCATGGCCCTCGGGGTCGACGGCCACACGCTCTACCCGATGCTCGAGGGCGCCGTCGCCGGCGACGACCCGGCCACCCGCCGCATGTACAGCTTCGACACCCGGCGCGGCACGTACACCGGTCTGAAGGCCAAGGTGCGGTTCGAGGTCCCGGGCGACGCCCTCGGCGACATGGTCGCGCTGGACCAGAACCGCTTCCTCATCCTGGAGCGGGACAACGCGCAGGGCCCGGCCTCGCAGCTCAAGGCCGTCTACCTGATCGACACCCGGGACATCGACCGGGACGGCTACGCCGACAAGCGGCTGCTGGTGAACCTGATGGCCATGCCCGACCCGCAGGGCGTGGCCGGCCCGAAGGGCACCTTCGCCACCTTCCCGTTCGTCACCATCGAGCAGATCGCCGTGCTCGACGACCACCACATCATCGTCGGCAACGACAACAACTACCCGGGCTCGGCCGGGCGCACCGCCGGCGTGCCCGACGACAACGAGCACGTCGTCATCCAGGTGGACGAGGACCTGCAGGTCGACCCGGCCCTGGCGTCGATCACCGCCCGCGGCAGCCGCCGCTGACCACCCGCCGTCCGGTCCCGCTCCCCCGGGACCGGACGGCAGGAGGACCTGCTCAAGGCACCTGCACCGTCGTCGTCACCCGCACCACCGACGGCCGCGGGGGCACCGAACCGAACCCGAAGGTGACCGGCGGCCGCACCGGCGACACCGCGCCCAGCGGCTCGCCGTCCCACGTCGCGTCGACCGCGGCCAGGGTGTGCAGGTCCTGCACGCCGTACCACTCGGTGCGCCCGTTGCCGGCCGACCCCGTGGTGCGCAGCCCGGTCAACAGCCGCGCCGGCCGGTCGAGCAGCCCGACCCAGCCGGGCCGCCGGGCCAGCGGCGCGGGCACCGCACGCAGCAGCCGGCCCAGCCCGGGCCGGCGGCCGACCCGGACCGACATCGCCAGCGGGCCGGCGTGCACCGTCCAGGCCGCGCCGTGGTGGGTCACCACCACGTCCACCAGCCGCACCTCGTCGAAGGCGTAGGTCGACCCGACGAACTCGGCGACCTGTCCGCTCGGCGCGAGCAGCACCCGGTGCCCATCGGGCCGCTGCACCATGACGTCGGAGAACGCCCCCAGCGGCGAGGACGGCCAGTGCCCGAGCACGATCCGGGTGCCCGAGGTGGTGCCGGTCCCGAGGATCCAGCCGTCGAACCGCAGCCGCGTCGTCACCGGTGGTCCCTGTCCACGGCCGCGTCCGCTCAACCCGCCGGCAGCACCTTCCCGGGGTTCATCAGCCCCGCCGGGTCGAGCAACGCCTTGACCCCGCGCATCAACTCCAGTTCCAGCGGGTCCTCGTAGTCGGTGAGCAGGTCCCGCTTGGCCACCCCGACGCCGTGCTCGGCGCTGATGCTGCCTGCGAAGGAGGCGGTCGAGTCGTAGACCACCCGGGCCAGTTCGTCGGCCCGGGCGCGGAACGCCGCGTCGTCGGTGCCCTCCGGCTTGCTCAGGTTGTAGTGCAGGTTGCCGTCGCCCACGTGCCCGTAGGCGACCACCCGGACGCCGGGGACGGCGGCGGCCAGCGCGCGGTCGGTCTGCTCGACGAACGCCGGGATGCGGCTGACCGGCACGGTGACGTCGTGCTTGAGGCTGGGGCCCTCCTGGTTCTGCGCCTCGGAGATCCCCTCGCGCAGCGCCCAGAGCGCGGCCACCTGCGCCGAGCCCGAGGCGATGACGGCGTCCAGCGCGAGGTCCCGCTCGAACGCCTCGCCCAGCGCGGTCTCGACCACCTCGTCCAGCCCGGCGTCGGGCAGGGTGTCGCTGAGCTCGACCAGCGCGTACCAGGGGTGCACCTCGGCGAACGGGTCGCGGGCACCGGTCGCGTGCGCGAGCACGAACTCCACGCTCTGCCGGCTCATCACCTCGAAGCCGGTCAGCCGGTCGCCGGCCAACGCGCGCACCACCTCGATCAGCTCGACCGCCGCCGCCGGCCCGGGCAGCGCCACCCAGGCGGTGGCCCGGCTGCGGACGGCGGGGAAGAGCTTGAGCACCGCGGCGGTGATGATGCCGAGCGTGCCCTCGGCTCCGACGAACAGGTGCTTGAGGTCGTAGCCGGTGTTGTCCTTGCGCAGGCCTCGCAGCCCGTGCCAGATGCGCCCGTCGGGGAGGACCACCTCCAGACCCAGCACCAGGTCGCGCATGGTGCCGTAGCGGAGCACCGCCGTGCCGCCGGCGTTGGTGGCCAGGTTGCCGCCGATCGTGCAGCTGCCCTCCGCGCCCAGCGACAGCGGGAACAGCCGGTCGGCGGCCGCAGCGGCCTCCTGCACCGACTGCAGCACCACGCCGGCCTCCACGGTGATCGTCTGGTTGGCCGGGTCGAGCTCCCGGATCCGGCGCATCCGGGTCAGCGACAGCACCACCTGCCGACCCGAGGCGTCCGGCACCGCGCCCCCGCACAGGCCGGTGTTGCCGCCCTGCGGCACCACGCCGACCCCGGCGTCCCGGCACAGCAGGACCACCGCGGCGACCTCGTCGGTGCTGGCCGGTCGGACCACGGCTGCGGCCTCGCCGGAGTACGCGCCGCGCCAGTCGGTCAGGTGGCTGCGCACCTGGTCGGGGTCGGTGACCAGGCCGGCCGGGCCGACGGCGTCGTGCAGCGCCGCGAGCAGGGCCGGGAGGGCATCCGGCGTGGTCATGCGGTGGCCTCTCCGGGCCGGACCGGGGTCAGCTGCAGGACGGCGCGGGCGTGGTGCACGTTCGCCGCGAGCTGGGCGGAGTCCCAGCCGTGCACGGTGTCCGCCGACGGGGCCAGCTCGCGGAGCCGGGGCCCCCACGCCGCCGTCCGCGCCGGGAAGCTCGCCGCCAGCACGTCCACCATGGTCGCCGCGGCGGTCGAGGCCCCGGGCGAGGCGCCGAGCAGCGCCGCCAGGGAGCCGCCGGCCGAGGTCACCAGCTCGGTCCCGAAGCCGACCATGCTGCCGCGGCCCTCCGTGGTCTTGAGCACCTGCACCCGCTGCCCGGCGGTGATCAGCTCCCAGTCCTCGGCACGGACCGACGGGACGAACTCCGCGAGCGCCGCGATCCTGTCCTGCGGGGTCTGGCGCAGCTGTCGCACCAGGTAGGCCATCAGGCTCCGGTTGTCCCGGGCGGCGGCCAGCAGGGTCGGCAGGTTGCCCCGCCGCACGGAGCGCACCAGGTCGGTGAGCCGACCCTGGGTGAGGAACCGCGGGGAGAAGGCGGCGAACGGCCCGAAGAGCAGGTGGTCGCGGCCCTCCACGACCCGCCGGTCCAGGTGGGGCACCGAGATCGGCGGCGCACCCGGCGCCGCGTGGCCGTACAGCTTGGCCCGGTGGGCGGCGACCAGCTCGGGCCGGTCGGTGCGCAGGAACTGGCCGCTGATCGGGAAGACGCCGTACCGGCGCACCTCGGGCACCCGAGCCGCCTGCAGCAGCGGGAGGGTCCCGCCGCCGGCACCCACGAAGACGTACGGGGTGCGCAGCTGCCGCCGTGCCCCGGTGCGCCGGTCGCGCACGTCCAGGTGCCACCGGTCCCCGCTCCGCCGCAGCCCCCGCGTCTCCCGGCCGAACCGGACGTCCGCGCCCCGTGCGGCCAGCGCGGACAGCAGCCGGCGGGTGAGCACGCCGAAGTCGACGTCGGTGCCCTGGGCCGAGCGGGTCGCCGCGATCGGCTGACCCGGGGTCCGCTGGTCGAACACCAGCGGCAGCCACCCGGCGAGCACCGCCGGGTCGTCGGAGAACTCCTGGCCGGCGAACAGCGGGTGGTCGCGCAGGGCCTCCCAGCGCGCCCGCAGGTACGCCACCCCCTCGTCGCCCCGCCCCAGCCCCAGGTGCGGCACCGAGCGGATGAAGTCCCCCGGTGCGCCGAGGAGCCCGCGCTCGACCAGGTGGGCCCACAGGGTCAGCGAGGTGAGGAACTGTGCGCCGATCTGCACCGCGGCCGACACGTCGACGGTCCCGTCGGGACGGAGGGGCGTGTAGTTGAACTCGCAGAGCCCGGCGTGCCCCGTGCCGGCGTTGTTCCAGGCGCTCGAGCTCTCCAGGCCCGCGGCGTCCAGCCGCTCGACCACGGTGATCGTCCAGTCCGGCTCCAGCTCGCTGAGCAGCACGCCCAGCGTCGCGCTCATCACCCCGCCACCGACCAGGACGACGTCCCGGTCCTCTGGTCCAGCGTCGGTCATCGTTCTCCCTCTCATCTCAGCAACACCGCCACACCGAGCAGCACCGGCACCGACAGCACGGTGGTCAGCAGCACCACGTCGCGAGCCACCGCACTGCCCCGGTCGTAGGTCGTGGCGTAGACGAACACGTTCTGCGCGGTGGGCAGGGCGGAGGTGAGCGTGACCGCCAGCAACGGCACCCCCGCCAACCCGACCCCCCAGCGGCCCAGCGCGTAGGCCAGCGCCGGCTGCACCGCCGTCTTGAGCGTGACGGCCAGCCAGACCTGGCCTCCGCCGTCCCCGGACGCCGGCCGCGGCGCCCCGTGCAGACTCGACCCGAAGGCGAGCAGCGCCGCGGGGACGGCGAGGGCGGCGAGCAGCTCGACCGGCTGGAGCACGACCGCGGGCAGCCGCCACCCGGTCTCGGCCAGCAGCAGGCCGACCAGGCAGCCGAGCACCACCGGCGTGCGCACCGGCTGGGTGAGCACCTGCCAGCGGGACGGCGCGCCCGCATCCGGCCCGCGCGAGCCGGCGAGCACCGCGAGCCCCACCGGGGCCATGACCAGCACCTGGAAGAGCAGCACCGGCGCCACGTAGGTGGCGTCACCGAGCACGTAGACGGCGATCGGGAGGCCGAGGTTCCCGGCGTTGACGTAGGAGGACGCGAGCGCGCCGGTCGTCAGCGAGGCCGGGCGCAACCGCCACCACCAGCGGGCGAGCCCGGCGTACAGCGCAGCAGCGAGCAGGGCACTGCCACCGGTGGCCACCAGCGCGGCGGTGAACAGCCCGGCCGGGTCGGCCTCGGCCAACGTCAGCAGCAGCAACGCCGGCGTCGCGACGAAGTAGGACAGCCGGGACAGCACCCCGGCGGCGTCGGGGCCCAGTGCACCGGTGCGGCCGGTGAGCCAGCCGACGGCGATGACCGCGGCCAGGGCGGCGAACCCGCTCAGGACCGCGGTCACGTGGCCGCAGGCCGCACCGTGGCGGTCACCGGATCGCGTCCTCCACCGCGGACACCAGCTGGGCGAGGGCGCCGTCCGGGGCCTGCGGGAGGAAGAGGCTCGGCTCGGCCAGCTCCAGCTCGAGCACCACCGGGGAGCCGCCCGCATCGGCGACCAGGTCGATCCGGGCGTACAGCACCGGGGCGGCGCCGGGCACGAGCGACGGCACCGCGTCGAACACCGCCTGGGCGACCGCCCGCTGCTCCGGGGTCGGCTCGACCGCGCGCAGGTCGCCGCGGCTGTCCCGGTCCTGGCGCACCCCTTCGCCGCGCTGCAGCAGCGGGCCCTTGCGCACGGCGTGGGAGAACCGTCCGCCGAGGAAGAGCATCGCGGTCTCCCCGGCGTCGTCCACGCTGGCCAGGTAGGGCTGCACCATCGCCGTCCGGCCGGCCGCGGTCAGCTCGGCGACGTGCCCGAGCACCGCCGTCGGCTCGGTCCACCGGGCGGTGTCCCGGGAGCCGGCCGAGATCGACGGCTTCACCACCCACTCCCCCGCCTCCGGCAGCGCGGCGACGTCGGTGGGGTCCCAGACGGTCGGGACGACGGGCAGCCCGGCGGCGACGAGGTCCCGCAGGTGGGCCTTGTCGGTGTTCCAGGCCAGCACCTCGACCGGGTTGCGCAGCCGCGGGACGGCGGCGGCCCAGGCCAGGAACTCCGCCCGCCGCCAGGCGTAGTCCCAGCACGAGCGGACGACGGCCAGGTCGTAGCCCGCCCAGTCGACCTCCGGGTCGTCCCAGCGCACCAGGTCGACGGCGAGCCCCGCCGACCGCAGCGCAGGCGCCGCGATCGGCAGGTCGGGGTCGACCCGCAGCCCCCGCTCGCTGCTGACCAGCGCGACCCGCGCGCTCACGCCGGCAGCTGGAGGACGCCGTCGATCCGCCGCGGGATGCTCGTGTGGTCGTCGGTGAGCTCGGCCGGGAGCACGTCGGCCGGGGCGCCCTGCCAGGTGACCGGGCGGAGGAACCGGCGGATCGCCGAGGTGCCGACCGAGGTGTGCTGGGAGTTCGTCGACGGCCACGGCCCACCGTGGTGCTGCGCCCAGGACACCGCGACACCGGTCGGGTAGGCGTCGTAGACGATGCGGCCGGCCCGGGTGCGGAGCTCCTGGGAGACCGCCAGCGGCAGCTGGGTCTCCCCTGCGCCCCGCAGCACCGTGGCGGTGAGCGAGGAGGGCATCTTCGCCAGCGCGGCGAAGAGGTCCGGCTCGCCGTCGTACCGGGCCACGACCGCGACCGGGCCGAAGACCTCCTCGGTGACCTGCTCGGGCAGCCCGGCGGCCGAGGTGCTCAGCAGCAGCGGCGTCGCGGCGAAACCGGTGCCGTCGCCCTCGGTGCCACGGGCGACAGCGGTGACCCCCGGCGCCTCGGCGATGGCGGCGGACAGCTTCCCGAACGACGCCGCGATGCCCTCGTTGAGCAACACCTGCGGGCTGCTGCCGCGCACCGCCTCGGCCATCGCGTCGACGACCTGGTCCCCCTCCGGACCGGTGGGCACGAGCACCAGGCCGGGCTTGGTGCAGAACTGACCGGCGCCGAGGGTGAAGGACCCGACGAGCTCCTGCCCGAGCTGGCTGCCGCGCTCGGCGGCGGCCTGCGTGGTGACCACCACCGGGTTCAGGCTGCTCAGCTCACCGAAGAACGGGATCGGGTCCGGGCGCTGCTCGATGATCTGCAGCAGCGCCCGGCCGCCGTTCACCGAGCCGGTGAAGCCGACCGCGCGGATGGCCGGATGGGCGACCAGGGTCGCGCCGGCCTGCAGGCCGTGCACCAGGCCGAGCGTCCCCTCGGGGGCGCCGGCCTCGCGGGCCGCGGCCACGAACACCTCGAAGACCAGCTGGGAGGTGGCCGGGTGCGAGCCGTGCGCCTTCACCACCACCGGGCAGCCGGCCGCCAGGGCCGAGGCGGTGTCGCCGCCGGGCACGGAGAAGGCGAGCGGGAAGTTGCTGGCGCCGAAGACGGCGACCGGGCCGATCGGGAGCAGCATCCGGCGCAGGTCCGGGCGCGGGCCCATGGGGGTGTCACCGGCGTGGTCGATGGTGGCCTCGAGGTAGCTGCCCTCTCCGAGCACCTCGGCGAAGAGCCGCAGCTGGTAGGCGGTGCGGGTCAGCTCGCCGTTCAGCCGGCCGGTGCCCAGGGCGGTCTCCCGGTCGGCGACGGCGACGACGTCCTCCCGCCGGGCCTCCAGCGCGTCCGCGAGGGCCCGCAGCAGGCCGGCCCGGCCCTCCCGCCCCATCTCCTCCAGGGCCGGGGCAGCGGCCAGGGCCGCCTCGCACAGCCGGGCCACCTCCTCGGGGGTGGTCTCCTGCGCGACCACCTCGGCCGCCTGTCCGGTGCGCGGGTCGATGCTCACGACGTCGGTCATGGGTGCTCCTGTCGGTTCTGGGGGCGGGTCAGTGGGGCAGGTCAGTGGGGCGCGTCGACGTGGACGCGGTCCACGGTCCAGGCGCGCGCCTGCTCGGTCAGGGTGACACCGAGACCGGGGCGGTCGGACAGGTGCATCCGGCCGTCGCGGGTCTCCAGTCGCTCGTTGAACAGCGGGTGCAGCCAGTCGAAGTGCTCGACCCACGGCTCGTGCGGGTAGGCCGCGGCCAGGTGCACGTGGATCTCCATCGCGAAGTGCGGCGCGATCTGCAGGTTCGCGTCGTCGGCGAGCGCGGCCAGCTTCAGGAACTGCGTGATGCCGCCGATCCGGGGGGCGTCGGGCTGCAGGATGTCGACCGAGCCGGCCCGGATGAGCTCGCGGTGCTCGGCGACGCTGGTGAGCATCTCCCCGGTGGCGATCGCGGTGTCCAGCGAGCGGGCGAGCTGGGCGTGCCCCTCGGCGTCGTAGGCGTCCAGCGGCTCCTCGATCCACACCAGGTCGAACTCCTCCAGCCGGCGGCTGACCCGCATGGCCGTGGGCCGGTCCCACTGCTGGTTGGCGTCGACCATGAACGGCACGCCGTCACCCAGGTGCTCGCGGACGGCGCGCACCCGGCGCAGGTCCTCCGCCGAGTCCGGCAGCCCGACCTTGATCTTGATGCCGCCGACGCCGCTCTCCAGCGTCCGCGTGGCGTTGTCCTTGACCTGCTCGACCGTCTCGTGCAGGAAGCCGCCGGAGGTGTTGTAGCAACGCACCGAGTCGCGGTGCGCGCCCAGCAGCTTGGCCAGGGGCAGCCCGGCGCGCTTGGCCTTGAGGTCCCACAGCGCCACGTCGATCGCGGCGATCGCCTGCGTCGAGGCCCCGCTGCGGCCGACCGACGCCCCCGCCCAGACCAGCTTGGTCCACAGCCGGGCGATGTCGTTGGGGTCCTCGCCGATCAGGCCGGGGGCGACCTCCCGGGCATGGGCGAACTGGGCGGGCCCGCCGGCCCGCTTGGAGTAGCTGAACCCCACGCCCTCGTGGCCGGCCTCGGTACGGATCTCGGCGAACAGGAACGCGACCTCGGTCATCGGCCGCTGCCGGCCGGTGAACACCTTCGCGTCGCTGATCGGGTTGGGCAGCGGCAGCGTGACCGAGGAGAGGGAGATCGACTCGATCCGGTCCAGGACGGCCGGGGCGGAGGTGGTCGGGGTCGGGGCGGATGTCGTCGTCATGTCAGCTCCAGGCATCGGGGTCAGCGCACCAGGCAGGGACGCTTGGGGTCGAAGCCCCAGTCGGGCACGAGGTACTGCATGGCGACCGCGTCGTCCCGGGCGCCGAGCCCGTGCTCGCGGTAGAGCTCGTGGGCCGCGGCCAGGGCGTCCCGGTCCAGCTCGACGCCGAGCCCCGGCGCGGTGGGGACGGCGATCGCCCCGTCCCGGATCTGCAACGGCGACCGGGTGAGCGCCTGGCCGTCCTGCCAGATCCAGTGGGTGTCCAGCGCGGTGATCTCCCCCGGCGCGGCAGCCCCGACCTGGGTGAACATCGCCAGCGAGATGTCGAAGTGGTTGTTGGAGTGCGATCCCCAGGTCAGGCCGAAGTCGGCGCACAGCTGGGCCACCCGCACCGAACCGCGCATGGTCCAGAAGTGCGGGTCGGCCAGCGGGATGTCCACGGCGTGCGACCGGACGGCGTGTGCCATCTGCCGCCAGTCGGTGGCGATCATGTTGGTGGCCGTCGGCAGCCCGGTGGCCTGCCGGAACTCCGCCATGACCTCCCGCCCGGAGAAGCCGCCCTCGGCCCCGACCGGGTCCTCGGCGTAGGCGAGCACCCCGTGCAGGTCGCCGAGCAGCCGGACGGCGTCGGCGAGCAGCCAGCCCCCGTTGGGGTCCAGCGTGATCCGGGCGTCGGGGAACCGCTGCGCCAGTGCGCGGACGGCGGCGACCTCCTGCTCGCCGGCGAGCACGCCGCCCTTGAGCTTGAAGTCGGTGAAGCCGTAGCGGGCCTGGGCCGCCTCGGCCAGGGCGACGACCGCCTCGGGGGTGAGCGCGGGCTCCCGACGGAGCCGCTCCCAGTCGTCGGCCGGGGTCGGCTCGGCGACGTAGGGCAGGTCGGTCGCCGTCCGGTCCCCGACGTAGAAGAGGTAGCCCAGCATCGGCACCGCGTCGCGCTGCTGCCCGTCGCCCAGCAGCTCGGCGACCGGGACCCCCAGGTGCTGCCCGAGCAGGTCCAGCAGCGCGGACTCCAGCCCGGTCACCGCGTGGACGGTCGTCCGGAGGTCGAAGGTCTGCAGACCCCGGCCGCCGGCGTCCCGGTCGGCGAAGGTGTCCGCGACCGAGCGGAGCAGCCGGCCGAAGGCGGCCACCGGCCGGCCGACGAGCAGCGGGCCCGCGTCGGCCACCGTCCGCCGGATGTCCTCACCGCCGGGCACCTCCCCCACGCCTTCGCGGCCCTCGCTGTCGGTGACGATCACGATGTTGCGGGTGAAGAACGGGCCGTGCGCGCCGCTGAGGTTCAGCAGCATGCTGTCGTGCCCGGCGACGGGCACCACCTCGACGCGGGCGACGGTCGGCGTGGTGCCGGTCATCGGGTTCCTCTCAGCAGACGGCGGGCAGCGGGTCCGGGAGACCGGGGTTCAGGAGAGCTTGGAGACCAGCGTGGTCAGCTCGCCGAGCTCGGCCTCGGTCAGGTCGGTGAGCGGCGGGCGCACCCGGCCGCCGTCCCGGCCCACCGCGGTGAGACCGGCCTTCACGATCGAGACCGCGTAGCCGCGGGCCCGGTCGCGGATGTCCAGGTACGGGAGGACGAAGTCGTTGAGCATCCCGTACACCGCCACGCGGTCCTGCGCGCGGACGGCGGCGTAGAACCGGAGCGCGAACTCGGGCACGAAGTTGTACAGCGCCGAGGAGTACGTGCTCACGCCCAGCTGCAGCAGCGGGAGCGCGAACGTCTCGGCGGTGGGGAGGCCACCGACGTAGATGAGCCGGTCGCCGACCTTGGCGTAGGTGCGGGTCATCTGCTCGATGTCGCCGACGCCGTCCTTGAGCCCGATGAGGTTGGGGTTCCGGTCGGCGAGCTCGGCGACGGCGCCGTCGGTGAGCACGGCGTTGGCCCGGCTGTAGACGACCACACCGAGGTCGGTGGCCCGGCAGACGGCGCTGACGTGCTCGACCAGACCGGCCTGGCTGGCCTCGGTGAGGTAGGGCGGGAAGAGCAGCAGGCCGTCTGCGCCGGCGGCCTGGGCGGCCTGGGCCTGGGCGATCGAGACGGCGGTGCCGCCGGTGGCCGGGGCGATGACGGGCACCCGGCCGGCCACCTCGTCGACGGCCACCCGGACCACCCGGTCGATCTCGGCGGGGGTGAGCGAGAAGCCCTCCCCGGTGCCGCCCGCGGCGAAGAGGCCGGCCACGTCGAAGCTCGACTGCCAGGCCAGGTGCTCGCGGTAGCGGGGTTCGTCGAACTGCAGCTCGGCGTCGAAGTGGGTGACCGGGAAGGACAGCAGACCGGACTTCAGCCGGTCAGCGAGAGCATCCGGGGGCAGCAGCGTCACAGGTCGTGTCCTTGGGTTCGACGGGTCCGCGCACTGGTCGACCGGAGGTCGCGGGCGGTGGTCGACGTCACCCTAGAAACGGCTGGCGATGCCTGTCCAAGAGCAGTTCCGCATCGCTCGATGCGCGCAGGGCATCATGAAAGCGCTTGCCCGCCCGCCAGGACGTCCAGCGCGCGCCACAGCGCCGGGTTCTTCGACTCCCGAGCCCAGAGCAGGTGCAGCTCGACCGGCTCGGGCACCGGGGTCTCCAGGCGCACGAGCCCGACCCCCGCGATGGTCAGCCCGGCTGCCGACTCCGGGACGAACGCGATCCCCCGGCCGGCGGCGACGAGCCAGAGCATGGTGAGCACCTGACTGACGGTGTGCACCGCGTTCTCCGAGGCTGCCGGCACCAACCCGACCACCAGGTCGTAGAAGTACCGCGCCTGGGTCGGCGAGTGCATCACCACCGGCTCACCGGCCAGGTCGGCCGCGGTGACCGACCGGTCCAGTGCGAGCAGCCGGTGCCCCAGCGGGGCGGCGACCAGCAGGGACTCGCAGTGCAGCAGCCGGGAGCCGAACCGCTCGGCGTCGAACGGCGGCCGGGCCAGCCCGAGGTCGATCTCCTCGGCCAGCAGGCCCGCCACCTGCTCCCTGGTCACCATCTCGGCGAGGTCGACGTCCACGTCGGGCAGGGCGGCACCCAGGTCGTCGAGCAGCCGGCCGAGCACGCCGTAGGCGGACGCCGCGGTGAAGCCGATCCGCAGCACGCCACTGGACCCGGAGGAGACCCGGCGCGCCAGCTCCGGCGCGACGTCGGCCAGGGTGAGCAGTCGGCGGGCCTCGACCAGGAAGACCTCACCGGCGGCGGTGAGGTCGACCCGCCGGTTGTCCCGCTCGAGCAGCTGCGCGCCGACGACCCGCTCCAGCTTCTGGATCTGCCGGCTGAGCGGTGGCTGGGTCATCTGGAGCCGCTCCGCCGCGCGACCGAAGTGGAGCTCCTCGGCGACGGCGACGAAACCGCGGAGCTGCTCCAAGGTGAACGCCATGCAGCCAAGGTATCAATCAATGCCGCAATGGATTTGGACAGGCATGAGCGGGCGTTCCTACTCTTCGGTCGTCCCCGCGTTCGTGACGGCACTCACAGCACCCCAGGCCGGACCGACGGCTTCTCGAAGAGGAGAACCACCATGACCACGAACCACCGCGCCCGTCGTTGGGCTCTGTCCGGCGCCGGACTCACCCTGGCCCTCTCCCTCACCGCCTGCGGGGGGAACGTCGGCGGCGGGTCGGACTCCGACGAAGAGTTCCCGGGCGGCGACCCGATCACGATGCTGGTCGGGCAGGACCCCGGCGGCAGCACCGACCTGATCGCCCGCGCGGCGGCCGACGGCCTCTCCGACGAGCTCGGCGTCCCGGTGACCGTGGAGAACCGGCCCGGCGCCAACGGTGCGCTGGCCGCCCAGCAGCTGGCCGGCGAGGACCCGGACGGCCACACCCTGATGGTCTACAACGGCAGCCTGGCCTACATCACCCCGCTCGCGGTGGGCGAGGGCGAGGCCCCCGACATCGCCGACTTCGACATCGTCACGGGCCTCTCCCTGGACGACTACGTCCTGGTGACCGCGCCGGGCTCCGGCTTCAGCTCGGTCGAGGACCTGGCCGCGGCCGGTCGCCCGATCACCTTCGGCACCACCGGGGTGGGCACCGGCAGCCAGCTGTCCCAGGAGCTGCTGTTCGCCCAGGCCGACATCGACGCCACCGCCGTCCCGTTCGACGGCGGTTCGCCCACGCTGACCGCCGTGCTCGGCGGGCAGGTGGACGTCGGCTCCGTCCAGCTCGGTGAGGCCATCGAGCAGATCGAGTCCGGCGGCCTCACCCCGATCGTGACCTTCGCCGAGGAGCGTCCGAGCTACCTGCCCGACACCCCGACCGCGGTCGAGGCCGGCTACGACGTGCCGGTGCAGCAGTCGCGCGCTGTCTTCGCCCCCCAGGGCGTGCCGGACGACGTCATGCAGACGCTGCGCGACGGTTTCGAGGCCGCGTTCGAGACCGAGGCCTACCAGCAGCTCAACGAGGACAACCTGCTCACCCCCCTCGAGGTCGACGGTGAGGAGATCCGGGAGCGGTGGACCGAGAACCTGGACAACTACCGTGCCGTGGTCGAGGAGTACGGCATCGACCTCGGTGGAGATGCGTGATCCTCGGGTCCCCGATGGTCCGGGACGCGACCTGCGTCCCGACGACCCCGAGCAGGAGCGAGGAGAACTCGTGAGCTCTGCGCACGACGGGGCGCACACCCCGGGGAGCCCCGGCGGCCGCACGGCCGCCGGGGCCACCCCCCAGGGGAACGTGGCCCCCCACCCGACCGACACCGCACCCGCGACCACCGACACCCCCTCGACGCTGCACGACCTCGAGGACCTGACGCAGGAGGTCGAGGAGGAGGCCGAGCACCGCCCGCCACCGGCCGGCCCGGCCACGAACCTGGTGATCGCGGCGCTCGTGGTCGCACTGGGGGCGGCTGCGGCCGTCGGCGCCCTGGCGCTCGGCGCCGGCACCGCCCGCACGCCGGGACCGGGCATCTGGCCCTTGATCCTCGGCGTGCTGCTGGTCGTGCTGGGTGTAGGACTGGCGGCCACCGCCCGCCGGACCAGCGACACCGAGCAGTTCTCGAGGTCGTCCTGGCTGGTCCTCGCCGGGCTGGCCACGATGCTCGTCTTCGTCGCCCTCATCGGCACCATCGGCTTCGAGATCCCTGCCGTGCTGCTGGCCTTCGTCTGGCTCCGCTTCCTGGGCGGCGAGAGCTGGCGGACGTCCGCCATCGTCAGCATCGCCGTGGTGGTCGCCTTCTACCTCGTCTTCGTCGCGGCCCTCTCGGTCCCCGTCCCGCACCTCTTCTGAGGAGAGTCCGTTGGACCTCGCCCCGGTGCTCGACGGCTTCGCCGTCGTCCTGGAACCGACCAATCTGCTCTACTGCCTGATCGGCGTCGTCGTCGGGATGCTGGTCGGCGTGCTGCCGGGCCTCGGCCCCGCCGCCACCATCGCGATCCTGCTGCCGATCACCATCGGCATCGAGCCGGTGACCGCGATCATCATGCTGGCCGGCATCTTCTACGGCGCCCAGTACGGCGGCACGATCACCTCCGTCCTGCTCAAGCTGCCGGGCGAGGCGTCGTCGGTGGTCACCGTCTTCGACGGCTACGCCATGGCCCGCCAGGGCCGGGCGGGGACCGCGCTCGGGATCGCGGCGATCGGCTCGTTCGCCGGCGGCACGATCTCGATCGTCGCCCTGTCCTTCCTGGCTCCGCTCGTGGCCAGCTTCGCGCTGGACTTCGGGCCGCCGGAGTACACCGCCCTGGCGCTGCTCGGCATCCTGCTGGTCGCCACCGTCAGCAGTGGCAGCCGGCTCAAGGCGGTCGTCGCGGCCTGTGTCGGCCTGCTGCTCGCCACGGTCGGCCGCGACGGCTTCACCGCCACCGAGCGGTTCACCTTCGGCAACCTGAACCTGGCCGACGGCCTGGACTTCGTGCCGATCGCGATGGGCCTCTTCGGTCTCGGCGAGATCCTCTACAACCTGGAGCAGCGGCACAACGCCACCCAGGCGCCGACCAAGGTCGCCAACGTCTGGCCCTCCCGCCAGGACCTGCGCCAGTCCTCGGGCGCGATCGGCCGCGGGTCGGTGATCGGCTTCTTCCTCGGCATCCTCCCCGGGGGTGGTGCGACCCTCTCCTCGCTCGCCGCCTACGCGGTGGAGAAGCGGCGCTCCAAGACGCCGGAGCGCTTCGGCAAGGGGGCGGTCGAGGGCGTGGCCGGGCCCGAGACGGCGAACAACGCCGCCGCGACGTCGTCCTTCATCCCGCTGCTCACGCTGGGCATCCCGGCCAACGCGACCATGGCGGTGATCTTCGGCGCCCTGCTGGTGGTGGGGGTCACCCCCGGCCCGCAGCTGGTCACCGAGGAGCCGGAGCTGTTCTGGGGCGTCGTCAACTCGATGTACATCGGCAACATCCTGTTGCTGATCATGAGCATCCCGCTGGTCGGGCTGTTCGTGAAGATCCTCCGGGTGCGGCCGGCCATCCTGGCGCCGATCACCGTGCTCATCACGTTGATCGGCGTCTACACGGTCAACAACAGCGTCTTCGACATCGTGCTGGTCATCGTCTTCGGCGTGCTCGGCTACCTGATGAAGAAGGCCGGCTTCGACCCCGGCCCGCTGTTGCTGGCCTTCGTGCTGGGTGCTCTGCTGGAGGACGGGTTGCGCCGTTCGCTGCTGATCTTCGACGGCGACGCGACCGGCTTCTTCACCCGTCCCATCTCCGGCACCCTGCTCGTCGTCTTCCTGGTCGTGGCGGTGTACCCCTTCGTGGCGAGCCTGCGGAGCCGCCGGCGGCAGGAGCCGGCCCAGGACACCTCCGACCCGAACACCAAGGAGCTCGTGTGACCGTCCTCGTCGGTTTCGTCCCCACGCCCGAGGGCGAGGCGGCCTTCGCGGCCGGTCTCGCCGAGGCCCGCCGCCGGCAGGAGGGGCTGCTGGTGCTCAACACCCCGCGGGGCGGGGCACCGGTCAGCGCGGACGTCGCACCACCGGAGCTGGTCCGCTCGCTGACCTCCCGCGCCGAGGCCGACGGCGTCGCCCTGGAGCTGCGGCAGACCCCGCACACCGGCGACCTGGCCGACGAGCTGCTCCGGGTGGCCGAGTCCGTGGACGCCTCGGTGATCGTGATCGGCCTGCGCCGCCGCTCCCCCGTCGGCAAGCTGCTGATGGGCAGCAGCGCCCAGCGGATCCTGCTGGACGCCGACCGGCCGGTCCTGGCGGTCAAGCCGCACCCCACCGCTGGCTGACCCACCCGGGACGGCACGAGGCCCGCCAGGAGATCTCCTGGCGGGCCTCGTGCTGTGTGGGGCCGGTCTGTCAGGCGGCGGCCTGGAGCGCGCGCCGCACCTTCGGGCCACCGGTGGTCATCTTGTACAGCTTGACGACCTGGGCCGGGGCGTTCGCCGGGGTGGTCTGGGCCAGCCAGCCGTTGGGCAGCGAGAGCCGGATGACCTTGTGCCACGCCGAGCCGACCTGACGGGGCAGGGACGCGGAGTGGTACCGCAGCCCGTAGCGGGCGAAGAGGTCGCGGATCTGCGGGGCGATCTCGGCGTACCGGTTGCTCGGCAGGTCCGGGAACAGGTGGTGCTCGACCTGGTGGGACAGGTTGCCGGTCATGATGTGCATGGCCTTGCTGCCGGAGATGTTGGCCGAGCCGAGCATCTGGCGCAGGTACCACTCACCGCGGGTCTCCCCGTCGATGGACTTCTTCTCGAAGGTCTCCACGCCCTCCGGGAAGTGCCCGCACATGATCACCGAGTGCGACCACACGTTGCGCACCACGTTGGCGGTGAAGTTGGCCGCCAACGTGGGCAGGAACGACGGACCCGACAGCGCCGGGTGGACGACGTAGTCCTTGGTCATCTGCTTGCCGATCTTCTTCAGCACCTGCTTGCCGCGGGCCCGGAAGCCCGGGTCGGCCCGCCGCTCCTTGGTCGCCAGGTTCTTGCCCAGCTCCAGGTCGTAGGCGGCGATCCCGTACTCGAAGAAGCAGGCGTTGACGAAGTTCCACACCGGCTGCAGCAGGTACAGCGGCACCCACTTCTGGTCCTCGTCGACGCGCATGATGCCGTAGCCGAGGTCGTTGTCCTTGCCGATCACGTTCGTGTAGGTGTGGTGCAGCACGTTGTGCGAGTGCTTCCACTGCTCCGACGGGCTGGCCATGTCCCACTCCCACGTCGTGGAGTGGATCTTCGGGTCACGCATCCAGTCCCACTGCCCGTGCAGGATGTTGTGCCCGATCTCCATGTTCTCCAGGATCTTGGCGACCGACAGCCCGGCGGTGCCGAGGACCCAGGCCGGCGGGAACCTGGAGAACAGCAGCACGGCCCGGCTGGCCAGCTCCATCTTGCGCTGCACGTCGATGACCCGGCGGATGTAGGCCGCGTCGTCCTCGCCACGGCTGTCCACGACGGTCTGCCGGATGGCGTCGAGCTCGCGGCCGATGGCCTCGATGTCGGCCTCGGAGAGGTGGGCGATCGGGTTGTGGGACTTCTTCTGCAGGACGGTCATGTGCAGCTCCTCAGCTGGTGGGACAGCGGTTCTGGATCAGTGGTCGATGTCGCAGGCGTCAACGGCGGCGCTGACGCAGGTCTGGATCAGGACGCCGTCACCGGGGGCGGCGGTGGTCAGCTCCCCGTTGCGCAGGTCTCGGACGGCACCCTCACGCAGCGGCAGCACGCAGCCGTAGCAGATGCCCATCCGGCAGCCGCTGGGCATGAGCAGCCCGGCCTCCTCGGCGGCGTCCAGGATCGGGGTCGCGCCGTCGACCTCGAGCGTGCGCTCGGACTTGGCGAAGGTGACGGTGCCGCCCTCGCCGGTGACCAGCACCCGGGGGCGGAAGCGCTCGGTGTAGAGCCGGTCGGCGATGCCCTGGTCGGCCCAGTGCTCCTCCAGCGCCTCGAGCAGGCCGACCGGGCCGCAGGCCCAGGTGGCCCGCTCGGTCAGGTCGGGCACCAGGTCAGCGATCGCCGGGGCGTCCAGGAAGCCGGCGTCCTTGGTGTGGTGCTCGACCAGCCGGATCCGGCCGGCCGCGGCCAGCTCGCGCAGCTCGGCACCGAAGATGACGTCCTCGACGGTGGGCGCGGAGTGCACCAGGACGACGTCGCACCCGGCGTCCTCACCCAGGTTGCGCAGGATGCCCATGACCGGCGTGATGCCCGAGCCCGCCGTCACGAACAGCGCCTTCGCCGGCCGCGCCTCGGGGAGGACGAACTCACCGGTCGCCTGGTCCAGCTGCACGATGGTGCCCGGCTGGGCGCGGTGCACCAGGTGGTTGCTGACCTTGCCGTCGGGGATCGCCTTCACGGTGATGGAGAAGCAGCCGTCGGCGCGGCCGAGCACCGAGGTGATCGAGTACGCGCGCCACAGCCGCACGCCGTCGATGTCGATGCCGATCCGGACGTACTGGCCGGGGGTGTGCGGGAGCCAGTCACGGCCCGGCCGGATCACGATGCTGGCGGCGTCCCGGGTCTCGTGGTGCACCGCCTCGATCCGGCCGCGCAGCGCGGCGCCGGAGCGCAGCGGGTCGACCAGGTCCAGGTAGTCGGCGGGCAGCAGCGGCGTGGTGACCAGCTCGGCCACCTTGAGCACCCGGTCACGCAGCGTGGTCAGCACAGGACGGGCCGGCGACGGACGCGGGACGGTGGCGGTCATGTACTGATCCTTACCCGCACCGAGGGCGAACAACTGTGCCTCGGACGTGAATCGGGCGGTATCTTCTGTTCCCTGCGAACAACGAGAGGGTGAACACCACGAGCGACCAGGTCACGTTCCCGCCGCCGGTCGTCGCCGCGATGCAGGCCCAGCTCCCCGCCGTGGCCCAGCAGACGGTGGCCAGCATCGTCGTCGAGGTGCCCAGCTACGCCGACGCCTTCTCCGGGGAGATGGGCCGGGCCATCTCCAACGCCGTCCAGCTCGCCCTGGGCGGCTTCCTGGAGCTGGCCACCACCGCCGGGGGGGCCGATGCGAGCCGGCCGATCGGCCCGGCGCTGGAGGGCGCGTACTCCCTGGGCCGGGGCGAGGCGCGCAGCGGGCGGTCGATGGACGCCCTGCTGGCCGCCTACCGGGTCGGCGCCCGGGTGTCCTGGCGGCACATGAGCGACACCGCCGTGGGCGCCGGTCTCTCGGTGGGGTCGCTGGCCCGCTTCGCCGAGCTGGTGTTCGCCTACATCGACCAGCTGTCGGCGGCCAGCGTGGCCGGGCACACCGACGAGCTGGAGACCACCGGCCGGGTCCGCAGGCACCACCGCGAGCGGCTGGGCGCGCTGCTGCTGGCCGGGCGGCCGTTGCACGACCTCACCCCGGCCGCGGAGCGGGCCGGCTGGCTCCCGCCGCGGACGCTGACCGCCGTGCTGCTGCCGGAGGTGCGGGCGCGCGGCGCGGTCGCGCTGCTGGACTCCCGCACCCTGCAGCTGGACGACGACCCGCCGGGCCTGGACCCGGCCCTGGAGCTCAGCGTGCTGCTGGTGCCGGACGCCGGCGAGGGTGCCCGGGCCGCCCTGCTGCGCGCCCTGGAGGGGCGGACGGCGGTGGTCGGCCCGGCCCGGCCCTGGTCTGCGGTCGCCGGCTCCTACGCCCGCGCCCTGCGCGCGCTGCGGCTCGGGCTGCGCGCCACCGGGCCCGCGCCGCTGGACACCGAGCAGCGGCTGCCGGAGCTGGTGCTGCGGGCCGACGAGGACGCCCTGGCCGACCTGCGGGCCGCGGCGCTCGCCCCGCTGGACGACCTGACCCCGGCCACCCGGGAGAAGCTGGCCGCGACCCTCCGCTCCTGGCTGCTGCACCACGGCCGGCGCGAGCAGGTGGCCGCCGAGCTCTTCGTGCACCCGCAGACCGTCCGGTACCGGATGGGGCAGCTGCGCGACCTGTACGGCGACCGCCTCGAGGACCCGCAGACGGTGCTCCAGCTGACCATCGCGCTCGGCCCGCAGCCCCCCGCGTCCTGATCGTCCGCCGTCCCCGAGGATGGGGCATGCGGATCGCGGTGGCCGGTGGCACCGGCCTGCTGGGTGCACTGGTCGTCGCGGAGCTGGCACGGCAGGGCGACGACCCGGTCGTGCTCGCCCGCTCGCACGGGGTGGACCTGACCGACGGCACCGGCCTGGCCGCCGCGCTGGACGGCGTCGACGCGGTGGTCGACGTCGCGAACGTGACCACGACCAGCCGGCGCCGATCGGTGGCCTTCTTCACCGCGGCCACCACCCAGCTGCTCGCCGCGGCCGCCCGGGCCGGTGCCGGGCACGTGGTCACGCTGTCGATCGTCGGCGCCGACACCGTCGACCTCGGCTACTACCTGGGCAAGCGGCGGCAGGAGGGGCTGCTGGCCGCCGGTCCGGTGCCCTGGACGCTGCTGCGCGCCACCCAGTTCCACGAGTTCGCCGGCCAGCTGGTCGACCGCTCCCCCCGCCCGTTCGCCGTCGTCCCCCGGATGGCCACCCGGCCGGTCGCCGCCGGCGAGGTCGCCGCCCACCTCGTGCGGCTCGCACAGGGCGCCCCGCAGGGGGTCGCCCAGCCGATCGCCGGACCGGAGGACCACGGCATGGGCGACCTCGTCCGGCGGCTGCTGCGCGCCACCGGGCAGCGCCGGCTCGTCGTCCCGGTGCGGCTGCCCGGCCCGGCGGGTGCGGCGATGGCCGGTGGCGCGCTCGTCCCGCCCGAGCCGTACGTCCGCGGCAGGCGGACGTACGCCGAGCACCTGGAGACGCTCGCGCGCCGGAGCTGAGCCGGGGTCAGCCCTCCCCGTCGGCCACCTGGCGGGAGAGGTCGACGAGCTGCCGCAGGCAGTGCTCCCGCAGCGGCCCCGGGAAGCCGTCGGCCAGGCGGTAGAAGACGACCCGCCCGTCCTTGCGACTGGTGACGAAGCCGGCGGTGCGCAGCAGCCGCAGCGCGTAGCCGACCGCGTCCTCGGTCGCCTCCAGCGCCATCGCCAGGTCGCCCACGCACAGCTCCTCGACCACGTCGAGGGCGTAGAGCACCCGGGCGCGGGTGGGATCGGCCAGCAGGCTCAGCATCGCCGACAGGCTCGTGGCGTCCTCACGGCTGGGCACCCGCGCCCTCGCCGCAGCCACGCGCACGGGATCGACCGGATGGGGATGGTCCGTCACGATCGGTGCGGTTACCCGCACGGCCGCACGGGTATGCGCGCCGTCGGTCAGCCACGGCCTGAGGACGACGCGGACGGAGGACGAGCTGGTGTCGGCCTACCTGAGCCTCGCCGCGATGCTGGGCCTCGCCGTCGGCGGTGTGCTGCTGGCCTACCTGCTGCACCGGCGGACCGCGGTGGCTCCGGGCGCGGTCGCGAGCCTGCCGTTCCTCTCCGGCTGGCGGCCCGCCGAACACGCGCTGTCCCGGTACGAGGCGCGGTACTACCCGATGACCCTGCTCTTCCTCGCCTTCGACGTGGAGATGCTCTACATGTACCCGTGGGCGACCGTGGTCGCCTCGATCGGGACCTCGGCGATCGTCGAGATGTTCGTGCTGCTCGGCGTGCTGATGACCGGCGTGCTGTGGGCCTGGCGCGAGGGTGCGCTGCGGTGGACCTGAACCGGCTGGCCGCCCGCCGCACCGCGGTCCTCGCCGTCGAGGTGCCCGGCTGGAGCCGCACCCGCTGCGCGCTCGAGGAGCACGTCCGGGACCGGGGCTGGCGGCTGGCCGGCTCCCCCGCCGACGCGGACCTGCTGGTCGTGTGTGGACGCCCCGGTGCCCGGTTGACCGCCGCGGTCGACCATGTCTGGAGCCAGCTGCCCGGCCCCCGCGCCCGGGCGGAGGTGACCACCGCCGCCGACGTCCCGGCCACCCTGGATCGTGCCGCGGCCGAGCTCGCCGACGGCGCAGCCCAGCGCCGCGACGCCGCCGACCGGCCGGCCGACCCCGACCCCGGCACCACCGCCACGGGCGACGGCGACATGGGCGACATGGACGACATGGACATGGACGACCACGACATGGACGACTCCGGCGACATGGACATGGGCGACATGGACCACGGCGACATGGACCACGGCGACATGGACCACGGCGACATGGACCACGGCGACATGGACATGCCGATGCCCGCCGGGATCGGCCTGGCCGGCGGCGGGGACGACGACCAGCTGCCCGACCCCGACGCCCTCGACCTCGACGTGCTGCACGTGCCCCTCGGCCCGGTGCTGCCGCACTGGCCGGCCGGCCTGCTGCTGCACACCACGCTCCAGGGTGAGCTGGTGGTCTCCGCCCGGGCGGAGGTCCTGCTACCGGCGGAGGACGCCCCTCCGGACGCGCCGGTGCACGGCACCCCGGCCGGCCGGTGGGACGCGGTGGCCACCCTGCTGGCGCTGGCCGGCTGGGACGACGCCGCCACCCGGGCCGCACGGGTCCGCGACGCCCTGCTCGCCGGGGGGCAGCCGCCCGAGGCCGAGCGGCTGGCTCGCCGGATCACCCGGTCCCGGCTGCTCCGCTGGTCGCTGAGCGGTCTGGGCCGGCTCCCCGAGGGCGATGCGCACGACCGGCTGCGGCACTGGCTGGAGGGGACCGAGCAGCGCCGGTCCACCGAGCTGACCGCGGTGGCCGAGCTGGTCACCGGGCTGGACCTGGCCACCGCCCGGCTGGTGGTCGCCTCGCTCGACCTGGACACCGCCGACCGGGTGACCGTGCCGGCGGAGGCGGGCTCGTGACCGTCACCGAGGTCTCGGTCGGCTGGGTGCCGATGGCGGCCGCACTGCTGCTCGTCGTGGCGGCCGCCGCGGCGAGCCTGGACGGCGCGCTGGCCGCGCGGTCCGCCGGGCAGCCGCTGGGTGGGGGCCTGCTCACCCCGGTGGCCGAGACGACGCGGCTGTTCCGCCAGCGCCGCCGGACCACCGCGGCCGCGGACCTCCCGTTGCAGCGGATCGGCGGCGCCGGCCTGCTCACCGCAGCGCTGCTGATGGTCGCCGTCGTCCCGTTCGGCCGGTGGACCGTCGCCGACCTGACGGTGGGCATCGTCTGGTTCAACGCGATGGACGTGCTGGTGTGGGCGGCGGTCTGGCTGGCCGGCTGGGGCCCGAACAGCGCCCACGCCCTGGTCGCCGGGTACCGGTTCCTGGCCCAGGCGCTGTCCTACGAGCTGCCACTGATGTTCGCGCTGACCGCGCCGGCGGTCGCCGCGGGCAGCCTCCGGCTCGGTGACGTGGTGGCCGCGCAGTCCGGGCTGTGGTTCGTCGTCTGGATGCCGGTGGCATTCGGCGTCTTCTGCGTCGCGGTCGCCGGCTTCTCCGTCTGGGGGCCGCTCGGCGCACCCGCCAGTGGAGTGTTCACCGAAGCGTCCGGGGTCGACCGCTGGCTGCTCTCGACCGGGCGGTACGCGCTGCTGACCGCCGGGGCCGCCTTCGGGACCACCGCCTTCCTCGGCGGTGGACACGGGCCACTGCTGCCGGCCTGGCTGTGGCTGCTGGTCAAGACCGCCGGGCTGCTCGCGGTGCTCGTCGCGCTGCGGCGCCGGCTCCCGGTGGTCGCTCCGGAGCGGTTCGCGGCCCCCGCCTGGCTGGTCGCGCTCCCGTTGGTGCTGCTGCAGCTGCTGTTCGTGTCCGTCGTCGTCGTGGTCCAGGCCTGAGGAGGGTGGACGTGCTGACCGGGATCGTGTTCTGGGTGCTCGCCGTGATCGCCGTGGCCACCGGCGTCGCCGTCTTCCGGGTCGACTCGATGGCCCGGGCGACCTATGCGCTGGCCGCGTCCTTCATCGCCGTCGGCCTGGTGCTGCTGCTCGTCGACCTGGAGTTCCTGGGCGTCATCACCGTGCTGATGATGACCATGGAGATGGCCGTGATGGGCATCTACATGATCATGTTCATGGGGATGAACCCCGCGCTGATGCCGATGGACATGGTGCACGGCAAGCGTCCGGCGCTGGCGGTCGCAATCGGCACGTTCGTCGTGCTGGCCGCCGGGGCGCTGCTGATCCCGTGGCCCACCCGCCGCGGGGCTCCCGCCGCCGACCTGGTGACCTCGCTGGGCGAGGCGGTCATGGAGTCGAAGATGCTGGTGATGATGACCGTCTCGCCGGTCCTCTTCGCCACGATCGTCGCCGCGCTGGTGCTGGCGTTGCCGAAGGGCCGGTACGACCGGCTCGGCGACGACCTGCGCGGTACGGACATGCGCGCGGGGAAGGCCCCGCGATGACGCTGCAGACGATGCTGCTGGTGGCGGCTGCGCTGTTCAGCGTGGGCCTCTACGGCGCCATCTCCCAGCAGGTCGTGGTCATGGTGATGATGGGCCTGGAGCTGATGCTCAACGGCGTCATCCTCGCCGCCGCCGCCTTCTGGTGGTTCCTCTCCCCCACCCCCGACGGCCAGGTGCTGCTGCTCGTGGTGATCACCGCCATGACGGTGGAGATGGCGATGGGCTTCGCCGTGGCCACCCTGCTGCACCGGTCCCGGCAGTCGGACATGACCGACATGGCCACGGACCTGTCCCGGTGACCGGGCTGCTGTGGGCCTGCGCCACGGTGCCGGCGGTCGTCGGCGCCGGGCTGTGCGTCACCGGACGGCGCGCGGACCGGGTGGCGCCGGCGCTCGGGATCGTCACCGCGGGCGTCGTCCTGGTGCTGTCGATCGCGGTGGCGCTGGGCCGGCCGGTCACCTCGGCGCCCTTCCTGCCGGGTGCGGTGTTCGGGCTGGCCGTCGATGCGCTGGCGGCCGTCGTGCTGCCCGCCGTCGCCGCCGTCACGCTGCTGGTGCTGCTGTTCGCCGCCGCCGACATCGCCGGTGCCCGGGCCCGGTTCACCGGTCTGACACTCCTGTTCGCCGCGGCCGTGGTGGTGACCGTCTGCGCCACCACGCTGCCGACGCTGCTGTTCGCCTGGGAGGTGATGGGCGCGACGTCGTACGCGCTGATCGGCTTCCGCTGGCAGGAGCGGCACCGGGTCGGCGCCGGGCTGACCGCCTTCCTCACCACCCGCACCGCCGACCTCGGGCTGTACCTGGCCGCCGGGGCGGCGCTGGCCGGCGGGTCCGGGCTGGCGCTGACCGACCTGCCCGAGCTGCCGGCGCCCTGGCGGGACGTCGCTGCGGCCGGGCTGCTGGTCGCCGCGCTCGGCAAGGCCGCCCAGCTGCCGTTCACCGCCTGGCTCTCCGCGGCGATGCAGGGCCCCAGCCCGGTCAGCGCGCTGCTGCACTCCGCGGCGATGGTCGCGATGGGCGGCTACCTGCTGCTGCGGGTGGCGCCGCTGCTCGGCGCGACGAGCTGGGCCGGGCCGACGGCGGCCTGGGTGGGCGCGCTGACCGCGCTGCTGCTCGGCGCGGTGGCGCTCGCCCAGCGCGACCTCAAGCAGCTGCTCGCCGCCTCCACCGCGGCGCAGCTGGGCTTCGTGGTGCTGGGTGCCGGGGTCGCGGCGGTGGCCGGCGGGACGGCGCACCTGGTCGCGCACGCGGCCACCAAGGCGCTGCTCTTCCTGGCCGCCGGGGCGTGGCTGACCGCGCTGGGCACCAAGCAGCTGCCGGCGCTGCGCGGCGCCGCCCGGCGCTGGCCGCTGGTCGGCGTCTGCGCGGGGGTCGGGGCACTGGCGCTGGCCGGGGTGGCGCCGCTGTCGCTGTGGGCGACCAAGGACGCCGTCCTGGCCGGGGCGCACGAGGAGTCCCTGGCGCTGTACCTGGTCGGGCTGGCCGCCGCCGCGCTGTCGGCGGGCTACGCGGGCAAGGTGCTGTGGCTGGTCTGGCAGCGGCTCCCCGCGGACGCCGACGCCGGTTACGACACCGAGGAGGAGGGCACCCGTGAGGTGCGGGTGCTGCAGCAGGCGCCGCTGGTCGTGCTCGCCGTCGGCGCCGCCGTCCTCGGCCTGCTGGCCCTCCCCCCGGTCGCCGACACCCTGCGCCGGGCCCTCGGCTCCGGCAGCACGCCCACCCCGGGCCTGGTGGAGCTGGCCGTCTCCGCGCTCGTCGCCGTGGTGGTGCTCCTGGTCGTGCGGATCCGGCCGCTGCAGCCGCTCCCCGGGTGGCTCGAGGGATGGCTGGGGCTGGCCCGGGCGACCGACGTGGTCGTCGTCCGGCCGGTGCTGCGCACGGCCGAGGCGCTGGCCCGGTTCGACGACCGGGTGCTCGCCCGCGCGGTGACCGGCGCCGGCCGGGGCGCGCTGCGGACCGCACGCGCGGCGGCCCGGTTCGACGACGGGGTGCTCGACCGGGCGGTGGCCGACTCCGCCACCGCCGGCGTGCGACTGGCCGGCGCCACGGGCCGGGCCGACCTCGCCGGGCCCGACGCCGCCGTGCGGTCGCTGGCCGCCGGCACCCGCTGGCTGGGGGGCTGGGCCCGGCGGACCCAGACCGGCCAGCTGCACCAGTACTACGTCTCCGCCGCCGTGGTGCTCGCCGCCGCGCTGGCCCTCCTCCTGGCAGTGAGGTAGCTCCGTGCTCAGTTCGATCATCTTCCTGCCCCTGGTCGCCGCGGCCCTGCTGGCCGTGCCCCGGGTGCCCGACCGGGTCGCCCGCTGGACCTGGATCGCGGTCACCGCCGCCGAGGTCGTGCTGGTCGGTGTGCTCATCGCCCGGTACGAGACGCCCGCCGACGGCGGTCTCGCCTTCGAGGAGCGCGCCCGCTGGATCCCGTCGGTCAACAGCAGCTGGCACGTCGGTGTCGACGGGCTCTCGGTGCCGCTGCTGGCGCTGACCGCGGTGGTGTTCTGCGCCTGCGCGGTCTACGGGCTGCGCGAGGACCGGCGTCCCCGCCAGCACGCCGCCCTCTTCCTCGCGCTGCAGGCCACCTGCATGGGGCTGTTCGCCGCCCAGGACCTGATCGTCTTCTTCGTCTTCTTCGACCTGTCGATCGTCGGCATGTACGCCGCGATCGCCGGCTGGGGGCACGGCCGGGACGCCGGCCGCTCGGCGCTGCAGTTCTTCCTCTACACGTTCCTGGGCAGCCTGGCGCTGCTGCTGGGCTTCATCGGCCTCTACCTGGCCGCCGACCCGCACACCTTCGACATCCCCGAGCTGATCGCCGCCGCGCCGCTGCAGGACCACCCGGTCGCCGGCGGGTTCGTGCTTGCAGCGCTGCTCCTCGGCCTGGCGGTGAAGACGCCGACGATCCCGTTCCACACCTGGCTGCCCCCGGCGCACACCGACGCCTCGGCGATCGGCTCGGCCGTGCTGGCCGCGGTGCTGCTGAAGATGGGCACCTACGGCTTCGTCCGGATCGCCATGCCCGCCATGCCGGACGCCTGGCGCGGAGCCGCGTGGGTGGTGCTCGGGGTCGGGATCGCCTCGGTGCTCTACGGCGCACTGGTCGCCCTGGCCCAGACCGACGCCAAGCGGATGATCGCCTACACCTCGATCAACCACATGGGCTACGTGGTCCTCGCAGTCGGCGCGGCGGGCCTGCTCGGCGGGGGGACGGCGGCCCGCGAGCTGGCCGTGACCGGCGCCGTCACCCAGATGGTCAGCCACGGCCTGATCACCGGAGCCCTGTTCCTGCTGGCCGGGGTGCTGCACGACCGCACCGGCAGCTACGCCCTGCGCGACTACGGCGGCCTGGCCCGCAGCGCACCCGTCTGGTCGGGCCTGTTCGCGGTCGGCGCGTTCGCCTCGCTGGGCATCCCGGCGTTCAGCGGGTTCATCGCCGAGTTCCAGGTGTTCGCCGGGAGCATCGGCACCACGGCGTGGGCGGCGATCGCGCTGCCCGGGATCCTGATCACCGCCGCGCTGTTCCTCCGCGCGCTGCAGCTGCTGGTCACCGGGCTGCCCGGCGGGCGGTCGATCGGCTTCACCGACGTGCGGGCGGTCGAGGCGGTGCCGGTCACCGGGCTGCTGCTGCTGTCCTTGGCGATCGGCGTCCTGCCCTGGCTGCTGCTGGACCTGATCACCCCGGCGTCCGCCGTCCTCGTCGACCTGGTGGGCAGGTGATGGAGCAGTCGCCGCTGATGCTGCTGCCCGAGCTGTGCCTGCTCGGCGGCGCGGTGGTCACCCTGCTGGCCGGCTCCTTCCTCCCCCGGCAGCGGCAGTGGGTCGCCCGGCTGATCGCGGTCGCCGCCCTCCTCGCCGCCGCCGTCTCCGCCGCCCTCGCCTTCCCAAGCCACCAAGATGGCCATTTTGGTGGTGGTGGAGACATGGAGACGGTGTTCGGGGCGTTCGTGCTGGACACCGCGACCGGGGTCACCCGGCTGGTGGTCGTCGCGGCGGTGCTGCTGGTGATCGGCCTGGGCGTCGACGAGCTGGCCGGGACGGCGCGGGAGAGCGAGACCTACACGCTGCTGCTGCTCGGCGGGCTGGGCGCGATCGTGCTGGCCGCCACCGACGACCTGCTGGTGCTCGCCGTCGGCTTCCTGCTGGCCAGCATCCCGGTGTACGCGCTGGTCGGGATGGTCCGAACCCCCGGCGCAGCCGAGGCCGCACTGAAGACGTACCTGCTCGGTGCACTGTCGGGGATCCTGCTGCTGCTCGGGGCCACGGTGCTGTCCGGCATCGCCGGCGGCACCGCCTACGTGGACCTGGCCGCCGGGCTGGCGGTGGCGCCCGCCGCCGCGGTGGCGGTCGGTGCGCTGGCGGTGCTCGCCGGCTTGTTGTTCGAGGCCGGCGGGGTGCCGCTGCACCAGTGGGTGCCCGACGCGACCCAGGGCGCCGGCACCGCAGCGGCGGCGTTCCTCACCACCGTGCCCAAGATCGGCGCGCTGGTCGCCGCCGCGCGGCTGGTCGACGTGCTGCCGGGCCCGCTGCCCTGGCCGCTGCTGGTCGGGCTGCTCGCCGCCGCCACCATGACGCTGGCGAACCTGGCCGCGCTCGCGCAGACCGACGCCCGCCGGCTGCTCGGCTGGTCGACGGTCAGCCAGGTCGGCTACCTGCTCATGCCGGTGGCCGTGGTGTCCAGCACCTCGGCCGCGGTGCCCGCGCTGCTCGTCTACCTGGCCGGCTACGCGGTCACCAACCTGACCGCCTTCGCCGTGCTCGCCGCCGTCCCCGGGGCCCGGTCGCTGGCCGACTTCCGCGGCCTGGCCCGGCAGCGGCCGGGTCTGGCGGCCGCGCTGGTGATCAGCCTGCTGAGCCTGGTCGGCACCCCGCCGACGGCGGTCTTCCTGGGCAAGCTGACCGTCTTCACCGCCGCCTGGGACGGCGGCCTGGCCTGGCTGGTGGTGGTCGCCGCGGTGAACACCGTGGTCAGCCTCTTCTACTACCTGCGGTGGCTGGTCGAGGCGTTCCGGCCCGGCGAGCCCGCACCGACGGCCGACTGGGCCCGCGGCGCCGCGCTGGCCGGGGCGTTGGGCGTGCTGGCGGTCGGGCTCGGTGCCGGCCTGGTGACCGCTCTGGTCGGCGACGGCACCCTGGGCTGAGCGCCTGCCTGGCCTCCGGCCGCCCGGCACCCGCTGCGGCTCAGTCCCCGGGCTCGGGGGCGACCAGGGCCGCGACGATCGCCGCGCCTGCTGCGGCGGCACCACTGATGGAGGCAGGGCGGCGGTAGTCCGCCCAGGCCAGCGCGGTGGGCACCATGCTGGCCGCGTGGAGCGCGTCGGCGACCACACCCGCCAGCACCAGGCCCCGGGTCGGGCGGAGGAGCACGGCGGTCTGCTGGGCGAGCACCCGGCCACCGAGCAGCCGGACCACCCAGGCGCTCGGCTCGCGCCCGTTCCCGCGGACGGCCCGGAGGACCTGGTCCGGACGCACCAGCAGCACGGCGCCACCCAGGGCCAGCGGGGCGGCGACCACCCGGGTCAGGGTCCGGCGCCCAACGGCGGCGGGCCGGCGGGGCGGGCCGTCGCCCCAGAGCGTGTCGTCGACGTCCATGGGCCGCAGGTGCCCGCCCGCTCCCGCCCGGCAAACCACCACCCGGCGGGGCGGGCGGAAGGGACGGCGGGGTGGACGGCGAGGTGAACGCTGTGGTGGACGACGCGTGGCGGCCTTGATCGACACCGCCGTCCTGCAGTACGAAGACGACATCGACCACCAGCCATCGGGAGGGGTCACCGACCCCACAGCCCGTACCCCCGCGTCCCGGTTCACAGCCCTGCCGAAGTACCCCGTCCCCACCCCGCGGCCGCCCGTCGGCGCGCGGGCGGGTGCGGGGGTGCGGGCCCGGGCGCGCGCCTGGACCGGCAAGCTGCTGGCGCGCCGCATCCAGAAGCGCGGCATCGACCTCTCCAGCCTGACCTTCATCCCCGAGCGGACCAAGGTGCCGTTGCAGCGGGACGGCATCGACCCCGTCCCCCGGCTGGCGCAGCTCCGGGAGCACGACCCGGTGCACCGGCTGAAGCTGCCGTTCGCCTTCTCCGTGTACCTGGTCACCGGCGCGGAGCACGTCAAGGCGGTGCTGGCCGACCGGGACAGCTGGAGCAACGACATCCGGCACCTGCTGCCGGGCCCCGGCCCGAGCGGCGCCGACGAGGTCGGTGGCCTCGGGTTCACCGACCCGCCGCTGCACACCCGGCTACGCAAGATCATCACGCCGGAGTTCACGATGCGCCGGTTGGCCCGGCTCGAGCCGATGATCGAGACGATCGTGGCGCAGCGGCTCGACGCACTGGCCGCCGCGGGCGCTCCGGCCGACCTGGCGAAGCTGGTCTCCTTCCCGGTGCCGTTCCAGACCATCTGTGCACTGCTGGGCCTGGAGCTGGACGACCGGGACGCGTTCGCCCGGCTCGGCGTCCAGCGCTTCGACGCGACCGCCGGCGCCGCCGCGGCCTTCGGTGCGGTCTCGGCGCAGCGCGAGTTCCTCTTCGACGCCGTCGCCCGGCAGCGCGCGGAGCCCGGCCCCGGGCTGATCGGCCAGATCATCCGGGACGAGGGCGACCGGATCTCCGACGTCGACCTCGCCGGCCTGGCCGACGGCGTCTTCACCGGCGGCTACGAGACCACCGCGGGGATGATCTCGCTGAGCACCATGGTGCTGCTGCGCGACCCCGCGCACGCCGCCCTGGTGCGCGACGGCTCGCGCGCGGACGTCGACCGGGTGGTCGAGGAGCTGCTGCGGCACCTGTCGGTCGTGCAGATGGCCTTCCCCCGGTTCGCCAAGCACGACCTGGACCTGTTCGGCGTGCCGCTGAAGGCCGGGGACGTCGTGCTGGCCTCGCTGAGCGGCGCGAACCGCGACCCCCGGTCCGCCGGGGACCAGCCGGAGGTCTTCGACCCCCTGCGCCGACCGAACTCCGGCCACCTGGCCTTCGGCCACGGGATCCACCGGTGCATCGGCGCGGAGCTGGCCCGGATGGAGCTGCGGGTGGTGCTGCCCGCGTTGTTCCGCCGCTTCCCCGACCTGGCGCTGGCCGTCCCGCAGCGGGAGCTGTCCTTCCGCGAGCTGTCCTTCGTCTACGGCCTGGACGAGCTGCCCGTCCGGTTCTGAGACCCGGCCACCAGGTGGCTGTGAGCTGCACCGCGGGTGGCCGCCGGGCGGCATACCGCTGTCCTCGTCGGGTAGTGCCCAACGGAACGCCGGCGACACACATGGAAGAGTCGGCCCTTCTCGAGGACTGGACCCCGCCCATGAGTGGAAACGCCACGCACCGCTTCACCAACACCAGCATCTTGACCGTGCAGACGGCCGATGCCTCCCGCGTCGTCACCTCCGACGCCATCGACGAGCGGCTCGCCGACACCTACAAGCGGGTCGGGCTGCGCCCTGGCCTGCTCGAACGGCTGGCCGGCATCCGTGAGCGCCGGTGGTGGGAGGACGGCGTGACGTTCGTCGACGGCGCGGCCATGGCCGGCGCCAAGGCGATCAGCGAGAGCGGCGTCGACCCGGCCGGCATCGGCCTGATGGTCAACACCTCGGTCAGCCGCCGGTACCTGGAGCCCTCGACGGCCGTCGCCGTCCACCACGCGCTGGGACTGCCGCGTTCGGCGCAGAACTTCGACGTGACCAACGCCTGCCTGGGCTTCGTCAACGGCATGGAGCTGGCCGCGGCGATGATCGACTCCGGGATGATCGAGCACGCCGTGATCGTCAACGGGGAGGACGCCCAGACGGTCCAGGACCGGACCATCGACCGGCTGAACCAGCCCGACACCACCGCCCGCGACGTGATCGCCCAGTTCGCGACGCTGACCCTGGGCTCGGGAGCCGCCGCCATGGTGCTCGGCCGGTCCGACCAGCACCCGGAGGGGCACCGGCTGGTCGGCTCGGTCAGCCGGGCCGGCACCGAGCACCACGAGCTGTGCATCGGCGACAACGACGAGATGCGCACCGACCTCAAGGGCCTGCTGGAGGCCGGGCTGGACCTGTCGATGGACATGTGGGAGGAGGCCGCCGCGGACTTCGACTGGCAGCGCGGCATGGACCGCTACGTCATCCACCAGGTCTCCAAGGTGCACACCGCCGCCATGTGCGAGCGGTTCGGCATCGACGAGTCCCGGGTGCCCAAGACCTTCCCCACCCGCGGCAACCTGGGCCCGGCCTCGGTGCCCTTCACCCTGGCCCACGCCCAGCACGAGCTGGTCGACGGCGACCGGGTGCTGCTGATGGGCATCGGCTCGGGCCTCAACGCCTCCTGCCTCGAGATCGCCTGGTGACGACGCCGACCGACCTCCCGGCCGGGCTCCCCGGGCTCGACCCGGCCTGGTCCCGCCGGGTCACCGTGGCCGACGCCACCGGCACCAAGCACGAGTGGCACCTGCTGGACAACGGGGTTCCCGACCCGGTGGGCACGTTGCTCTGCGTGCACGGCAACCCCACCTGGTCCTACCTCTGGCGCCGGCTGCTCGCCGCCGCCCCGCCCGGGTGGCGGGTGATCGCGCCCGACCAGCTGGGCATGGGCTTCTCGGCGCGGCTCCCCGGGCCCCGGCCACTGGAGCAGCGGGTCGCCGACCTCGGTGACCTGACCGCTGCGCTGGGCCTCACCGGCCCGGTGATCACCGTCGGCCACGACTGGGGCGGGGTCATCTCGCTGGGCTGGGCGCTGGCGCACCGCGACCAGCTGCGCGGCGTCGTCCTGGGCAACACCGCCGTCTCGATGCCCGAGGGCGACCTCGGCCCGGTGCTGATCCGGATGGCGCACGCCCCCGGGGTCCGGTCGGCGGTCACCGTCGGCACCCCGGCCTTCGTCCGGGCGACGACGGCGATGTCCCGGCCGCCGCTGCCGGCCGACGTCCGCAACGCCTTCGCCGCGCCCTACCGGACGGCGGCCCGCCGGCGGTCGGTCGGGGACTTCGTGGCCGACATCCCCTTCTCCCCCGGCCACCCCTCGCGGGCCGCGCAGGAGGAGATCGCCGAGGGCATCCGTTCCCTCGACGTCCCGGCGCTGCTGCTGTGGGGTCCGCGCGACCCGGTCTTCGGCGAGCGGTACCTGGCCGACCTGCGCGAGCGGATGCCCCAGGCCCAGCTGCACCGCTACGAGGGCGCCTCGCACCTGCTGCCCGAGGACGCGCCGCAGTACGCCGATGCGGTCGCCCAGTGGGTCAGTGACCTGTCCACCGGCCGGTACACCGCCGACACCGCCGAGCGCCCGCGCAACGCGCAGCCCCAGCCGCGGGGCCTCGGCTCGGCGCTGGCGGACCGGGCCGCCGACGACTCCCCCGCCGTGGTCGAGGTCGGTGGGGCCACGGTCAGCTGGGCGCAGCTGCACCGCCGGGTCGAGCACCTGGCCGCCGGGCTGGCCGACGCCGGCATCCGCCCGGGGCAGCGGGTCGCCCTGCTGTTCGAGCCCTGCGCCGATCTCACCGCCGCGGTCTACGCCGTCTGGCGGGCCGGTGCGGTCATCGTCGTGGCCGACAAGGGCCTGGGCCTGCGCGGCATGCGGCGGGCGCTGCACAGCGCCCGGGTCGACGCGGTCATCGGCGGTGCCCCCGGGCTCGCGGCCGCCCGGGCCATGCGGCTGACCGCCACCCGGATCGCCGCCACCCCGCTGCCGGCAGCCGCAGCGCGGACGCTGGGGGTGGCCCACACGCTCGAGGAGCTGGAGCGCGCGGGCAGCACCGCGCCGCTGCCCCCCGAGGCCGACCTGGACACCGACTGCGCCGTCCTGTTCACCTCCGGCGCCACCGGGCCGGCCAAGGGCGTCGTCTACACCCGGCGCCAGGCGATGGCCCAGCTGGACCTGGTCGGTGCCACCTACGGGCTGTCCCCCGACGACCGCCTGGTCGCCGGCTTCGCGCCGTTCGCCCTGTTCGGCCCGGCGCTGGGCATCGGCTCCGCAGTCCCCGACATCGACGTGACCGAGCCCGGCTCGCTGACCGCGGCCGCCCTCGCCGACGCGACGGCGGCGATCGACGGCACGGTCGTGTTCGCCTCGCCGGCCGCGCTGCGCCGGGTCGTCGCCACCGCCGGCGAGCTGACCGAGCCCCAGCGGACCGCGCTGGGCCGGGTGCGCCTGCTCATGTCCGCCGGAGCGCCGGTGCCGCTGCCGTTGCTGCAGGAGCTGCGCCGGGTGCTGCCCGCGGCAGCTGCGCACACCCCGTACGGGATGACCGAGGTGCTGCCGGTCACCGACGTCTCCGCGACCGAGGTCGAGGCCGCCGGCCCCGGGAACGGCGTGTGCGTCGGCCGGCCGCTGCCCGGCGTCGAGGTCCGGGTCAGCCCGCTGTCCCCGACCGGGTCGGCCGACGGCGACCTCACCGACGTCCCCGGGACGACCGGTGAGGTCGCCGTGCGGGCCGCGCACGTCAAGGAGCGCTACGACGCGCTGTGGGCCACCGAACGCGCGTCGTCCCGCGACCCGGGCTGGCACCGGACCGGCGACGTCGGGCACCTGGACGCCGAGGGCCGGCTCTGGTTCGAGGGCCGGCTGCCGCACGTGGTGACCACCGCCACCGGGGCGGTCACCCCGGTCGGCGTCGAGCAGCGGGTGCAGCTGCTGGACGGCGTCAGCGCCGCCGCCGTCGTCGGCGTGGGGCCGGTCGGCGCCCAGGTCGTGGTGGTGGTCGTCGTCCCCGCCGACGGTGCACGCCGCCGCACCGGGTTCGAGCTCGCCGGTCCTGCGCTGGCCGACGCCGTCCGCGAGGCCGCCGGCCCCGAGGTCGCCGCCGTCCTGGTCACCGGCCGGCTGCCGGTCGACATCCGGCACCAGTCGAAGGTCGACCGGCGGGAGGTGGCCCGGCGCGCGACCCGCACGCTCGCCGGTGCGCGGGCACGTACCCGATGAGGGTGCTGGTCACCGGGGCCAGCGGCATGCTCGGCCGGGCCACGGTGCAGGGCCTGCTCGACCGGGGCGACGAGGTGACCGTGCTGCAGCGCCGCCCGGCCGGGCTGCCCTGCCGAGAGGTGCGCGGCGACGTCGCCGACCCGGCGGTGGTGGCCCGCGCGGTGGCCGGGCAGGACACCGTGGTGCACCTGGCCGCCAAGGTCGACGTCACCGGACGACGGGCGGAGTACACGCGGGCGAACATCGACGGGACCCGCGCGGTGGTCGCCGGCTGCCGCCGCGCCGGGGTGGGCCGGCTGGTGCACGTCTCCTCGCCGTCGGTCGCGCACGGCGGCTCGGCGCTGGTCGGGGTCGGCGCACAGCCGGCCGACCCGGCGCGCGCCCGCGGGCACTACTCCCGCTCGAAGGCCGTCGCCGAGCAGGAGGCACTGGCCGCGGACGACGCCGCGCTCGCCGTGCTCGCGGTGCGCCCGCACCTGGTCTGGGGGCCCGGGGACACCCAGCTGGTCGGACGGATCGTCGAGCGGGCCCGGACCGGGCGGCTGCCGGTGATCGGCTCGGGTGCCGCGCTGATCGACACCACCTACGTGGACAACGCCGCCGCTGCCCTGGTCGCCGCCGTCGACGCCTGCGGGCCGGTGCACGGGGAGGCACTGGTGGTCTCCAACGGTGAGCCCCGTCCGGTCGCTGAGATCATCGACCGGTTGTGCCGGGCCGCCGGCGTCCGCAGCCCGAGCCGGCGGGTCCCCTTCCCGGCGGCCTGGGCCGCCGGGGGTCTCGTCGAGGGGGTCTGGGCGGCGACGCAGCGCCGGGACACTCCCCCGCTGACCCGGTTCCTGGCCGAGCAGCTGGCGACCGCGCACTGGTTCGACCAGCGCCGCACCCGCGAGGCGCTGCGCTGGACGCCGCAGGTGTCGCTGGACGAGGGCTTCACCCGGCTGGCGCAGGCCTACGCCGCGGCCTGAGACCGGGAGGATCACCGGGGTGGCGGACGACGGAGCAGCGGACTTCGCGCGGTTCGTCGCCGACCGCCGTCCCGGGCTGCTGCGCACCGCGCTGCTGCTGACCGGCGACCGGGCCACCGCCGAGGAGCTGGTGCAACGGGCACTGATCCGCACCCGGCGAGCCTGGCCCACGCCCGATCCGCTGACCACGGCCCGCCGGGCGCTGGTGGCCGGCGCCGACCGGCGGGGGCTGGGCGGTGAGCAAGCGCTCGAGGAGCTGCCCGACCCGCTCGCCCCGGCGGTGGACGACGAGCTGTCCCGCACGCTGCGCGCGCTGTCCCCGCGCGTCCGAGCCGCCACGGTGCTGCGCCACGGCGACGAGCTGGACGGGGCCGCCCTCGCCGCCGTGCTCGGCCGCCCGGTGGCGGAGGCCGAGGCGGCGGCTGCGGCGGGCGCCGGACGGCTGCGACCGGCGGTGCGGCTGGACCCCTACCGGCGCGCGCAGCCCGCGACGGACGACGAGCGGCTGCACGACGGGCTGATCCGGCTGGCCGGGACCCCGGTCCGGTGGCGGCTGGACGCCGCCCAGGCCGTCGCCGACGTCGGGCACCGCCGGACGGAACTGCGGCGGCGGGTGCTCGCCGCGGCGACGGTGGCCGCCGTCGTCCTCGCCGGTGCGGTCGGCGCGCTGACCCGGCCGGCGGCGGACGAACCGCGCCCCACTGCGGCGCCGTCGGCCGTCGCTCCCGCCGGGGCCGGGCCGTCGGTCCGCACCGCGCCCGTGCTCACCGGGCCCGCCCGGGGCTCGCTGGCGGGCGACCCTGCGTTCCTCACCGCCGTCCAGCGGGCCGACTGGGGTGGGCTGGTGGCCCCACCGGTCGCGGACCGGACCGTGGTCTTCGCCGGGGACACCCCCTCCGGGCGCGCGGCGCTGGTCGTCGGCACGGTCGACGAGGACTTCCGCGGCACCTGGCTCATCGGGCCGGTCGGGGCACCGGCGGACGCGCTCGTGCCGCACCTGCCGCCGGGGCTGGGCCGCGGCCGGCCGGTCACCCTGCTGCTGGGCGGACCGGGCCCGGCGTCGCTGGTGGTGGTCGCCGGGCGCGGCGACACGATCGAGGTCTCCGAGCGGCTGCTGGTCGGGCCGCGTGGCACCGTCGGCCGCAGGTACACGCCGGTGGAGACGGTCGAGGGCGTGGCCGTCGTCCCGGCCACCACCACCGAGGACGGCCCGGCGCTGAGCGTCCGGGTCACCCGGGAGGGCCGGCTGCTGCACCGGTCGGCCGTCGACTGGCCCGGCGACCGGCCCGGCCGCACCACCCCCCTCCCGGTGCTGGAGCCGATCCGCCCGGTCACCCAGGAGCCCGACGCCCGGGTGGTCGCAGCCGCGCTGGTCGGGCTGGCCGTGCCGCTGGGGGTCGAGCCGGCCGGGTTGCAGCCGGAGCTGCTGTGGTCGGGCACCCTGCCGCTGAGCCGGGGGGCGGGCACCGTCGCCGTCGTCGTCGGCCGGAGCCCCGGCGGTGCGCTGGTGGTCACCACCTGGGCCGGGGGCGGCGGCGGGGCCCTCGCCTGCGGCACCGTCACCCCGGCCGGCAGCACCCCGGTGTCGTCCCTGACCGTGGCCCGGACGTGCACGGTCGACCTGCCGGGGCTCGGTCGGTCCGGTGACGGCAGCTGGCTGGTCGTCACCGCACCACCGGACGCGACCGCCGTCGAGGTGCTGGGCGCCACCGACCGGGTGGTCGCCCGGCTGCCGCTGACCGGGGGCGGCACGGTCGTCCCCCTCCCCGACGGCGCCCGGACCGTGCGCACCCTGGACGCCGCGGGCCAGCCGCTGAGGCAGGTCCCGGTGGCGCCGATGACCGGCGAGCCGTTCGGCGACTTCGGCTCCGGCGCTCAGGGCTGAGCGGCTCACGCCGGCGCCGGCGGCGCTGTGCGCTCGACCTTGCCGCTCCGTAACGCGGCGCGACGCCGACGGAAACACCGCGTACATAGCTTCGCTCGGCATGGGGCCGCCGTCCCGCAGCACCGCCGCCGTCGAAGGAGCACCCTGCGCATGAGCACCCCCGCCCCGAGCACCCCCGGCCCCCGCCATCTCGTCGTCGTGGGCGGCGGGATGGTCGCCCACCGGCTGGTCGAGGCACTCGTCGACCGGGGCGGGGTCGCCGACGGCGGCTGGCAGGTGACCGTGCTGGCCGAGGAGCCGCGCGCGCCCTACGACCGGGTGGCCCTCACCTCCTACTTCTCCGGCCGGGACCCGCAGGACCTGGCGCTCGGGGACCCGGCCCTCTGGGACACCCCCGGCGTGCAGCTGCGCCGCGGCGAGCAGGTCACCGAGGTCGACCGGCAGGCCCGGCTGGTGCGGACGGCGGGCGGCCGGGAGCACCGCTACGACGCGCTGGTGCTGGCCACCGGTTCCGCGCCGTTCGTCCCCCCGGTCGAGGGCAAGGACCTCCCCGGCTGCTTCGTCTACCGCACGATCGACGACGTCGCCGCGCTCCGCCAGTACGTGACCGAGGTCGACACCCGGCGGCAGGAGGACGGCAGCCACCGCCCCGTCACCGGCGCCGTCGTCGGCGGTGGCCTGCTCGGGCTGGAGGCCGCCGGTGCGCTGACCGCGCTGGGCGTGCAGACCCACGTCGTCGAGTTCGCCCCTCGGCTGATGCCGCTGCAGGTCGACGAGGGCGGCGGTGAGGCGCTGCAGCGGCTGGTCGGCGCGCTGGGCGTGCAGGTGCACGCGGGCACCGCGACGGCCAAGCTCACCGCGGGCCGGGACGGCCGGGTCGCCCGGATGCACGCCGCCGAGGGGTCCGCGGCGGGGTTGACCCACCTGGACGTCGACGTCGTGGTGTTCGCCGCGGGCGTGCGGCCGCGTGACGAGCTGGCCCGGGCGTGCGAGCTGCCGGTGGGCCCGCGCGGCGGGGTGGCGGTCGACCCGACCTGCCGCACCGAGGACCCGGCCGTCTGGGCGATCGGCGAGGTGGCCGCGGTCGAGGGCCGCACCTACGGGCTGGTCGCGCCCGGTTACACGATGGCGGAGATCGTCGCCGACCAGCTGCTCGGCGGGGCCGCCGAGTTCCCGGGCGCGGACCTGTCCACCAAGCTGAAGCTGCTGGGGGTCGACGTCGCCAGCTTCGGCGATGCGTTCGGCACCTCCCCGGGCGCGCTGTCGGTCGTCTACGGCGACCCGGTGGCCGGGGTCTACAAGAAGCTGGTGCTCTCCGACGACGCCCGCACGCTGCTCGGCGGCATCCTGGTCGGCGACGCCGGCGCCTACGCCGGGCTGCGGCCACTCGTCGGCCGCGAGCTGGGTGGTGACCCGGCCGCCTGGCTGCTGCCCGAGGGCGCCGAGGGCGGGCCGGCCTCGGCCGAGCTGCCCGACGACGCCGCGGTCTGCTCGTGCAACAACGTCACCGCCGGGTCGATCCGGGACGCCGTCCGCTGCGACGGCTGCACCGACCTGGGCGCGGTCAAGGCCTGCACCAAGGCCGGCACGAGCTGCGGCTCCTGTCTGCCGCTGGTGAAGAAGCTGGTCACCACCGAGCTGGCGGCCGCCGGGGTGACGGTCAGCTCGGCGCTGTGCGAGCACTTCGACGTCAGCCGGGCGCAGCTGTTCGACGTCGTCCGGGTCACCGGGATCACCAGCTTCAGCGAGCTGGTCGACCGGCACGGCCGCGGCCGGGGCTGCGACATCTGCAAGCCGGTCGTCGCCTCCATCCTGGCCAGCCTGGACTCCGGCCACGTACTGGACGGCGAGCGGGCGACGCTGCAGGACACCAACGACCACGTGATGGCCAACATCCAGAAGGACGGCACCTACTCGGTCGTCCCGCGCATCCCCGGCGGGGAGGTGACGCCGGAGGGGCTGATCGCGATCGGCGAGGTGGCCCGCGACTTCGGGCTCTACACCAAGATCACCGGCGGTCAGCGGATCGACCTGTTCGGCGCCCGGATGGAGCTGCTGCCGGCCATCTGGGAGCGACTGGTGGCCGCCGGCTTCGAGTCCGGGCACGCGTACGGCAAGTCGCTGCGCACGGTGAAGTCCTGCGTGGGCTCGACCTGGTGTCGGTACGGCGTGCAGGACTCGGTGGCCCTGGCGATCGCGCTGGAGCTGCGCTACCGCGGGCTCCGCTCGCCGCACAAGATCAAGCTGGGCGTCTCCGGCTGTGCCCGGGAGTGCGCCGAGGCGCGCGGCAAGGACGTCGGGGTCATCGCCACCGACAACGGCTGGAACCTCTACGTCGGCGGCAACGGCGGCTTCACCCCGCGGCACGCGAAGCTGCTGGCCGAGGACCTGGACACCGAGACGCTGGTGCGCACCATCGACCGCTTCCTCGTCTACTACGTGCGCACCGCCGACCGGCTGCAGCGCACCGCGCCGTGGCTGGAGGAGATCGAGGGCGGGCTGGAGCACGTGCGCGCCGTCGTCCTGGACGACAGCCTGGGCATCGCCGCCGACCTCGACGCGGCGATGGCCGACCACGTCGAGGGCTACACCGACGAGTGGCGCGCCACCCTGGAGGACCCGGAGAAGCTGCGCCGGTTCGCCTCCTTCGTCAACGCCCCCGACTCCCCCGACCCGTCGCTGTCCTACGTCGTGGAGCGGGGTCAGCCCCGGCCGAGCACCGCGGCGGAACGGACGGCCGGCGAGGCCACCGGCGCCGTCCTGGTGGCCGGCCCCCGACTGGAGGTGTTCTCCCGATGACCGCGACCCTGCCCCCGGAGACCCAGCATTCCGAGACGACGGCCCCGACCGGCTGGACGGCCGTCTGCCGGTACGCCGACCTGCAGCCCGAGCGCGGGGTGGCCGCGCTGGTCGGCGACCAGCAGGTCGCGGTGTTCCGGCTCTTCGACGGCGCGCTGCACGCCGTGGGCCACCGCGACCCGGTCAGCGGGGCGCACGTGATCGCCCGGGGCATCGTCGGCACCCGTGGTGACGCGCCGACGGTGGCCTCCCCGATGTACAAGCAGGTGTTCGACCTGCGCACCGGGGTCTGCCTGGACGCACCCGACGACCCGACGGTGCGCCTGCCGGTCCACCCGGTGCAGCTGCGCGACGGCTGGGTGGAGATCGGCACGGGGGCGGTCGCGCCGTAGGCTCCCCCGGTGCCGGAGCCGGTCCCCTCACCCCGGACCCCGCGGGGCGGGGTGCCGGCCGCCCGGCAGGCCCTGGCGCTGCTCCAGGCGCTGGCCCGCTCCCCCGGCGCCGTCCCGGCGGCTGCGCTCGCCCGCGACCTCGGCCTGCCGCGGTCGACGACGTACCACCTGCTCGCCGAGCTGGTCGACGCCGGCTTCGTCGTCCACCTGCCCGAGGAACGCCGGTACGGGCTCGGGGTGAGCGCCTTCGAGATCGGCAGCGCCTACTCCCGCCAGGAGCCGCTGGCCCGGCTGGCCCGCCCGGTGCTCGCCCGGCTGGTCGACGCGGTCGGCCAGTCCGCGCACCTGGCGGTGCTGCACGGCCGGGAGGTGCTCTACGTCGTCGAACAGCGGGCCCCGGGCCGGCCGCCGCTGGTGACCGACGTGGGCGTCCGACTGCCGGCCCAGTTGACCGCCAGCGGCCGGGCACTGCTGTCCGGTCTGCCGCCGGCCCAGGTACGGGCGCTGTTCCCCGACGCGACCGCGTTCGTCGACCGGCACGACCTGGGTCCCCGCCGGCTGTCGGAGCTGCGCCGGCTGCTGGGCGAGGTGCGCCGGGCGGGGTACGCCGACGAGGACGGCGAGGTCACCCCGGGCTTCGCCTCGGTCGCCGCGGGGGTGCACGACCACGCCGGCCGGCCGGCGGCGGCGGTCGCGGTCACCTTCCCCACCGAGGACGTCGACGCCGCGGGGCGGACGAAGCTGGCGCAGCGGGTGGCCCGGGCGGCCGCCGTGCTGACCCGCCGGATCAACGGTCGCCGCCCCGACTGAACGTCTGGGATACCGGACACCACCAGGCTCACGGGCCTGGATCTCCGGATGCCGGCCGGGTGACATGGACCCATGAGCACAGCGGTGGACACCCAGCAGGTCGTCGTCGGCAGCGGACCGGTCACCCCGGAGGACGTCGTCCGGGTGGCGCGGGAGGGCTGCGGCGTGCGGCTGTCGGAGGAGGCGCTGGCCGGGATCGCCGCCACCCGCGAGGTCATCGAACGGCTCGCCGACGACGACCGCCCGCACTACGGCGTCTCCACCGGGTTCGGTGCGCTGGCCACCCGGCACATCCCGGTCGCCCAGCGGGCCCAGCTGCAGCGCAGCCTGATCCGCTCGCACGCCGCCGGCTCCGGCCCGGAGGTGGAGCGCGAGGTGGTGCGGGCGCTGATGCTGCTGCGGCTGTCGACGCTGGCGACCGGGCGCACCGGCGTCCGGCCGGAGACCGCCCGCAGCTACGCGGCGATGCTGGACGCCGGGATCACCCCGACCGTGCACGAGTACGGCTCGCTGGGCTGTTCCGGCGACCTCGCGCCGCTGTCGTCGATCGCGCTGGCGCTGATGGGCGAGGGCACCGTCCGGGACGCCGCCGGGGTGCTGCGGCCGGCCGCCGAGGCGCTCGCCGACGCCGGGCTCGCCCCGGTGCAGCTGGCGGAGAAGGAGGGCCTGGCGCTGGTCAACGGCACCGACGGGATGCTCGGCATGCTGCTGCTCGCGCTGGCCGACCTGCGTCGGCTGCTGAGCACCGCCGACGTCTCCGCGGCGATGAGCGTGGAGGCGCTGCTGGGCAGCGACGCGGTGTTCGCCGCCGACCTGCAGGGGCTGCGCCCACACCCCGGGCAGGGCGACTCGGCGGCCAACCTGCGGGCGCTGCTGGCCGGCAGCGGCGTGATGGCGAGCCACCGCGGGCCGGAGTGCACCCGGGTGCAGGACGCCTACTCGCTGCGCTGCGCCCCGCAGGTGCACGGCGCCGCCCGGGACACCGCGGCACACGCCGCCGTGGTCGCCGAGCGGGAGCTCGCCGCGGCGATCGACAACCCGGTGGTCACCGTCGACGGGCGGGTGGAGTCCAACGGCAACTTCCACGGCGCGCCGGTCGGCTACGTGCTCGACTTCCTGGCGATCGCGGTCGCCGACGTGGCCAGCATGAGCGAGCGCCGCACCGACCGGATGCTGGACGCCGCCCGCAGCAACGGGCTCCCGCCGTTCCTGGCCGCCGATGCCGGGGTCGACTCCGGCCACATGATCGCCCAGTACACCGCCGCCGGCATCGTCAGCGAGCTCAAGCGGCTCGCGGTGCCGGCCAGCGTCGACTCGATCCCCTCCTCGGCGATGCAGGAGGACCACGTCTCGATGGGCTGGGCCGCGGCGCGCAAGCTGCGCCGGGCGCTGGACGGGCTGACCCGGGTGCTGGCCATCGAGGTGCTCACCGCGGCCCGGGCGCTGGACCTGCGTGCGCCGCTGCAGCCGGCCGCAGCCACCGGCGCGGTCCGGGACGCCATCCGAGCCGCCGGAGTGCCCAGCCCGGGCCCTGACCGGCACCTCGCCCCCGAGATCGAGACCGCCGTCCAGCTCGTCGCCGAGGGCGACGTGCTCACCGCCACCGACCTGCCGCTGCTCTGAGCCGGGAGCCGCTCGGTGATGTGAGTGGAAGGACTTCGTGATGACCGGATGCTCGGCACGGCAGCATCCGCTCTGAAAGGGGCTCCAGGGACACCTGAGCCCCAGCCCACCGATCGGGTGGTCATCGGACGACTCCGGGAGGTCCTGTGGGAGCGTCTCCAGCGTGAAGGGCGCAGCGGACCTGCGGAATTGGCGCCTGTGGGCCCAGCTGCTCACGATCTGGGCGGTGATCGTGGGGACTGCCTTCATCCTCGGAGGCAGCGACTACGGCTATGGCGCAGTCGTCGGTGGTCCGGCGGGGCTGCTGGGAGCCTCCGTGGCCGCCTACGCCCTCCGCCATCGCGGGTCGGTGAATGGGAGAACGGACTGATCTTCGCCTTGCTGCGATGTGCCTCGAAGCGGGCTGCTCAGGGCATCTCGGGGACCGTTCTGCAACTGCCGAGCCAGCGGCCTACCGGCCGAGCCATCGCTGAGCCCTGCCCCGAGGGCCCGCCACGGACCCGAGGATCTGATTTCGCCCAGGTGCGGCCGCGCCGTCCAGCGGGTTACGGCTGTGACCGAGCGGGCCGGGTTGATCTCACGCGTCGCATCTTCCCCCGGTGGCGCACGGTCAACATCTGACGAACCGGACCGGTTCGTCTCGTCCGTTATGACCCCGTGACATTCGTAGTTGCTCCACTACGGTCGGTAGCAGCAAAGACCTGCACCGTCGCCCAGCGCGACCAGCAGCGTCCCGTGAACCGCCTTCGTGAGGAAATCTCGTGACCTTGGCCCAGCGCTCCCCCGCTGCCACCTCCCCCGTCCGCTCGTCCGCCGCGCCTCTCCCTCGCCAGGCCGGCTACGGCCAGCAGTTCCGCACCCAGCCTGCAGGAGCCCGCCAGCCCGGCGGCGCCCCGCGCCCGCTGGCCGCGCGCCCCATGCCGGCCCAGCCGATGGCCCTGCGCCCGATGACCGAACAGCCCGCTCCGCGCGCCGCCGTCGCCTTCCTGACCGTGGCTGAAGTCGCCGCGATGATGCGGGTGTCGAAGATGACCGTCTACCGCCTCGTGCACGGCGGCGAGATGGCCGCCGTCCGCGTCGGCCGTTCCTTCCGCGTCCCCGCACCCGCCGTCCGGGCCTACCTCGACAACGCCCGCACCGACGCCGCCTGACAGCTGCACCGAGGCCACGTTCGGCATGCCCCCGCCTGGTCTCCAACGGCGACGTGCTCACCGCCGCCGGGCTGCCCTTGATCTGAGGCAGGTCGGCCGGACAGTGGAACGGACCCGTCCGGTGACCTAGCGTCGGGGCGATGAGCCGCTATGGAGCCCGGGACGTGGCCGTCGACTTCGGGTTCAACGCCGCGTTGGTGTTGCTGGGGGCGCTCATCGTCTGGCTGACGGGGTGGTCCCGGTTCGGGGTGTACGTGGTCGTGCTGACCGTTGGCTGGTCGCTGCGGGCGGCCGCGGAGTACTGGCTGAGGCGTCGACGGGTCCCGGTACCGGACCGGTCACCGACCTCGCCGAGTGAGCGCCACTAGTCCGCGAGCAGCTGGTCGCGGACCTCTCGGCGGAGCACCTTGCCGATCTGGGAGCGGGGCAGGTCGTCGACCGCCACGATTCGCCGCGGCACCTTGTAGCCGGCCAGCGACGCGCGGGTCGACTCCCGGACGGCGTCCAGGTCCAGCTCGCGTTCCACCACCACCGCGGCGACGACGTCCTCGCCGTTCTTGCCGGGCAGGCCGACGACGGCGGCGTCGGTGATGCCGTCGACCGCCTTCAGCACGTCCTCGACCTCGGAGGGGTAGACGTTGAAGCCGCCGGTGATGATCAGTTCCTTGATCCGGTCGACGATCCGGACGAACCCGTCGTCGTCCACCTCGACCACGTCGCCGGTGCGCAGCCAGCCGCCGGGCAGCAGCACGGCGTCGGTCTCCTCCGGCCGGTTCCAGTACCCGGAGAACACCTGCGGGCCCTGCACCAGCAGCTCGCCGCGCTCCCCCGGCGCTCGGTCGACGGTCGGGTCCTCGGGGTCGACCACCCGCATCCGGGTCGACGGGAACGGCAGTCCGACGGTGCCGGTCCGGCGGGTCGGCCCCACCGGGTTGCCGATCACGATGGGCGAGGCCTCGGTCATCCCGTAGCCCTCCACGACCAGCCCGCCGGTCACCCGCTCCCACAGCTCGGCGGTCTCCAGCGGCAGCGGCATCGCCCCGGAGATCGCCACCCGGGTGCCGGACAGGTCCACGCCCCGCTCCTCGGCCGCAGCGGCCAGCCGCTGGTACATCGGCGGGACCCCGGGGAAGAACGTCGGCGGTCGCTTCTTGGCCGCGGCCAGCACCTGGTCGACGTCGAAGCGCGGGAACAGCACAAGCACCGCACCCAGGCGCACGGCCGCGGCCAGGCACAGCAGCACGCCGTAGGCGTGGAACAGCGGGAGGACGCCGTAGAAGACCTCCTCGCCCGCCCGCAACTGCGGCACCCAGGCGAGGGACTGGGTCACGTTGGCGATCAGGTTCCGGTGGGTGAGCACCGCCGCCTTGGGCGCACCGGTCGTGCCGCCGGTGTACTGCAGCAGCGCCACGTCCTCGTGCGCCGGACCGGGGTGTGCGTCGTCCAGCGGGGTCGCCCCGGCCACCACGGCGTCCCAGGACGTCGTCCCGGGAGCCGGCTTCGTCATCGCCGCTCGGGTGGCCCGGGCCTTGGGCACCGGCAGCCGCAGCGCCAGCCGCTTGACCAGCGGCAGCGCCCGGCTGAGGTCGACCGCGAGGACCTCGCGCAGCTCGGGGGCGTCCAGTCCCTGGACGACGGGGGCGACCACGTTCCAGGCGATCGCGACGGTGGCCCCGTGGTCGCGGAACTGGGAGCCGAGCTCCTCGGGGGTGTACAGCGGGTTGTGCTCGACGACGACCGCACCCAGCCGCAGGACGGCGTTGAACGCGACCACGTGCTGTGGGCAGTTGGGCAGCACCAGAGCCACCCGGTCACCCGGTCGCACCCCCAGGTCGTGCAGCACCGTGGCCGCGCGGGCGACGGCGTCCCGGAGCTCGGCATAGCTGGTCGTGGCGCCGAAGAACTCCAGCGCCGGCCGGTCGGGGAACCGCTTCGCCGCCGCGGTGAGCAGGTCCGGCACGGTCTCCCGAGGGACCTCGACCTCGGCCGGGACGCCCTCGGCGTAGCTCCTCGTCCAGGCCGGTGCCTCCGGCGTCCCGCGGTCCGGCTCGGTGACCATGTGCTCCTCGTTCGCGACGGCGCACCCGGGGTCGGCGGCGGGCCGTCCGTCCCGCTGACCGCCGCGGGTGCCCGGCGGTCAGCGGGAGGGTGTCAGAGCGGCTGGACGGAGTCGGCCTGCATGCCGCGATCACCGGCGCTGGCGGTGTACTCGACCCGCTGGCCCTCGTCCAGGCTGCGGTAGCCACCGTCGTCGGCGATCGCGGAGAAGTGCACGAACACGTCGTCCCCGCCCCCGTCGGGCTCGATGAACCCGAAGCCCTTCTCGGCGTTGAAGAACCGCACCGTGCCCTGGCCGCCGGCCCCACCACCGCGGGGAGCCCGCGGAGCGCGCGCACTGCGGTCGTCCCGGCGGGGCCGGTCGTCGCGCCGGTCGTCGTACCGGGCCGGCGGGCGGCCGCCGCCCAGCGGGCGGACCGAGTCGGCCTGCATGCCGCGCTGGCCGGGGCTGGCGGTGTACTCCACCCGCTGACCCTCGTCCAGGCTGCGGTAGCCACCGTCGTCCTCGATGGCGGAGAAGTGGACGAACACGTCGTCCCCGCCCTCGTCGGGCTCGATGAACCCGAAGCCCTTGTCGGCGTTGAAGAACCGCACCGTGCCCTCGGAGCCGCCACGCCCGCCGCGCGGGGCGGGTGCGTCCCGGCGGCCGCGCTCCTCGCGCTGGGGTGCCCGGCCGCCGCCGAGCGGCTGGACCGAGTCGGCCTGCATGCCGCGCTGGCCGGGGCTGGCGGTGTACTCGACCCGCTGGCCCTCGTCCAGGCTGCGGTAGCCACCGTCGTCGGCGATGGCGGAGAAGTGCACGAACACGTCGTCCCCGCCCTCGTCGGGCTCGATGAAGCCGAAGCCCTTCTCGGCGTTGAACCAGCGGACCGTGCCCTCCGAGCCGCCGCCACCACTGCGGGGGGCCCGCGGCGCGCGGACCTGCCGGGGGTCGTCGCGGTGCCCGCGCTCCTCACGGGCGGGCCGGCCACCGCCGCCGCCCAGGGGCTGGATGGAGTCGGCCTGCATGCCCCGGTCGCCGGAGCTGGCGGTGTACTCGACCCGCTGCCCCTCGTCCAGGCTGCGGAAGCCGCCGTCGTCGGCGATCGCGGAGAAGTGCGCGAACACGTCCTGCCCACCGTCGTCGGGCTCGATGAACCCGAAGCCCTTCTCGGCGTTGAACCACTTGACCGTGCCCTGCGGCATCCTCTAGCTCCTGCACATCTCGTCGTCCCAGCTGGTACCTACCTGTACCAGGGTCCTCCAGCCTGCCTGCTCTGACGACCCGGCCTCCTCACCGGGGGTCAACCGCGGCGGTCGGCGATGAACCGGAACCGGTCGCGGGTGGCGGCGACCTCGGCGGCGTCGACGTCGGCCAGCACGATCGTCTCCACCCCGGAGGCGGTCGCCAGCAACTCGCCCATCGGGCTGATGACCCGGCTGTCCCCGGCGTGCTCGGTGCCGTCGCCGGCCGTGCCGACCCGGTTGCAGCCGACCACGTACGCCTGGTTCTCGATCGCCCGGGCCTGCAGCAGCGCCGACCAGTGGTGCCGGCGCGGGCTGGGCCAGTTCGCCGGCACAAGGTAGACGTCGGTCTCCGGGGCGGCGGCCCAGAACACGTCGGCGAAGCGCAGGTCGTAGCAGATGAACGGGGTGATCCGCAGACCGCCGACCTCGACGGTGACCGGGCCGGTGCCGGAGCGGAACCGGGTCCGCTCGTCGGCGAAGGGGTGCAGCTTGCGGTAGCGGTGGGTGGTGCCGTCCGGGCCGGCGAGGACGAAGGAGTTGTGCGGCAACTGCTCACCGGTCTCGATCTCCGGGCAGGTGCCGGCCACCCAGACGCCGTGCTCGGCGGCCTGGCTGCTCAGGAACCGGGCCGAGGGCCCACCCTCCGGCTCGCCGATCCCGGGGGTCATCGAGAAACCGGTGGAGAACGTCTCGGTGAGCAGCACCAGCTCCGCCCCGGCACCGACCGCACGGGCCACCTGCGGGGCCAGCCGCGCGAAGTTCGCGTCCCGGTCCTCCCAGACGATGTCGTGCTGCACCGCGGCGATCTTCACGTGCGCATCTCCCCCACCCGCCCCACCGACAGCCTCCTCAACCGCTGCGCCGCCTCGGCCAGCACCTCGTCCCGCTTGCAGAACGCGAACCGCACCAGGTGCCGACCGAGCTCCGCGTGCTCAGGTGAGTAGAAGACCACGGTCGGGACGGCGACCACCCCGGCGCGCCCGGGCAGTGCCCGGCAGAAGGCGATGCCGTCGCCGTCGGGCTGCCGTGGGCGGACGTCGACGGTGGCGAAGTAGGTGGCCTCGGGGCTCACCACCGGCAGCCCGGCGTCGGCCAGCCCGGTCACCAGCAGGTCCCGGCGGCGCTGGAGCTCGGCGGCCATCCCGGTGAAGTACGTGTCGGGCAGCCGGAGCCCGGCGGCGATCGCCGGTTGGAACGGCCCGCCGTTGACGAAGGTGAGGTACTGCTTCGCGGTGCGCACCGCCGACACCAGCGCCGCCGGGCCGCAGACCCAGCCGGTCTTCCAGCCGGTGGTGTTGAACGTCTTGCCACCGCTGCTGACCACCAGCGTGCGCGCGCGCATGCCGGGCAGGGTGGCGATCGAGACGTGTTCGGCACCGGCGAAGACCAGGTGCTCGTAGACCTCGTCGGTGAGCACCAACAGGTCGGCGGCGTCGGCCACCTCCGCCAGCATGGCCAGTTCGGCACGGGTGAACACCTTGCCGGTCGGGTTGTGCGGGGTGTTGAGCAGCAGCAGCCGGGCCCGCGGGGTCACCGCCGCGCGCAGCTCGGCCTCGTCGAAGGTCCACCGGCCCGTGGTGACCTCGCCGGAGGATGCCGGCGGCGGGCGGAGCGGCACCGGGCGGAGCACCCCGCCGGCCATGGCGACCGCGGCCGCGTAGCTGTCGTACATCGGCTCGAAGAGCACCACCTCGTCGCCGGGCTCGAGCAGCCCCAGCAGCGCGGCGGTCAGCGCCTCGGTCGCCCCGGCGGTGACCAGCACCTCGTCGGCCGGGTCGTAGGTCAGGCCCCGGAACCGCTGCTGGTGCTCCGCGATCGCGGCCCGCAGGTCGGGCTGACCGGGACCCGGCGGGTACTGGTCGTGCCCGGTGCCGATCGCCGCCCGGGCGACGTCGAGCACCTCGTCCGGGCCGGGCTCGTCGGGGAAGCCCTGGCCCAGGTTGATCGCACCGGTGGCGACGGCCAGCGCGCTCATCTCGGCGAAGACCGTCGTCCCGAAGCCCTGCAGCCGGGAGGCGAGGTGCGGCGCGGAGGTCACCGGCTCATCCTGCCGTGCTCATCCTGTTGTGGTCGTCATCCGCCGCAGCACCTCGGCCAGCGGGGTGGCCGGGCGGCCCAGCAGGTCGGGGACGTCGCTGCTGACCGGGGCCATCTCCCCCGCCGCGATCGCCGTGTACGTGGAGACCCAGGCGTCCACCAGCCACTCGGGTGCCTCGAACTGCGCCCGCGAGGCGTGCGCCTCGGCCACGGTCTCGAGCTGGTAGCGCACCGGCCGGCCAGTCACGGCGGTGATCGTCTCGGCGATCTCGCCGAGGGTGAGCGCCGCCGGGCCGGTGAGGTCGTAGCTCGCCCCGGCATGCGACACCGGGTCCTGCAGCACCAGGGCGGCGACGGCGGCGATGTCGTCCAGCGCCACCACCGACGCCCGGCCCTCACCGGCAGGTCCGCGGATCACGCCGTCCTCGCCGGCCATCTCCGGCATGTCCTCGGCGTAGAGACCGTCCCGGAGGAACGTCGTGGCCAGCCCCAGGGAGCGGGCGTGCTCCTCGGTGGCCCAGTGGTCGCGGGCCAGCAGGAACGTCGCGTCCGGCGCGGCGCCGAGGAAGGAGAGGTAGACCAGGTGCCCGACCCCGGCGTCGGCCGCCGCGTCGAGGAAGCTGCGGTGCTGCTCGACCCGGTCGGCGGACTCGCTGCCGGAGACCATGAAGACCGTGCCGACGCCGGCCAGCGCCTCGCGGACGGCCGCCCGGTCGCCGTAGGGCGCGGTCGCGACGGTCGTATCGGGCAGCTGCGGTGCGCGGGCCGGGTCGCGGACCAGCAGGCGCTGGCGCAGCCCGGCGTCGGCGAGCAGCCGGGCGACCCGGCCGCCGAGCCGTCCGGTCGACCCGGTCACGGCGAGGGGCGGGAGCTGGGGATCGGTCACCGGCCGATCCTCGCCGATGACGGCCCACCCTGCCGCCGGACCGGCGACCCGCAGACGCCCCGACGGCGGCCGGCGGGCCGGAGATCAGGGCGTCAGCAGTGCCTTGACCGCGCGCCGCTCGTCCATCGCGCGGTAACCCTCGGCGGCCTGGTCCAGCGGCAGGGTCAGGTCGAACACCCGGCCCGGGTCGATCGCCCCGGACCACACCCGGTCGATCAGGTCGGGCAGGAAGCGGCGCACCGGGGCGGGCCCGCCGTGCAGCCGCACCATCGTGGAGAACAGCTGCCGCCCGGTGATCTCCACGCCGTGCGGGACGCCGACGAACCCGACGCCGCCACCGGGGCGGGTGGAGCGGATCGCCTGGTCCATCGACTCAGCCGTGCCCACGCACTCGAGGACGGCGTCAGCCCCCACCCCGTCGGTGAGGTCCCGGATCCGCGCCACCCCCTCGTCGCCGCGCTCGGTCACGATGTCGGTGGCACCGAACCCGGTGGCCAGCCGCTGCCGCGGTTCGTGCCGGCTCATGGCGATGATCCGCTCGGCCCCCAGCTGAGCGGCCGACAGCACGCCGAGCAGCCCGACGGCGCCGTCCCCCACCACCGCGACGGTCATCCCCGGCTGCACCCCGGCGGCGACGGCGGCGAACCAGCCGGTGGCCATGACGTCGGAGAGGGTGAGCAGGCTGGGCAGCAGCTCGGGGGCGGGGACCTCGGGGGTGGCGACGAGGGTGCCGTCGGCGTGCGGCACCCGCAGCAGCTCGGCCTGAGCACCGGTGATCCCCACCCGGTTCACGCACGCGCTCTGGTACCCGGCCCGGCAGTGCGCGCAGGTCCCGTCCGAGGCGATGAACGGCACGATGACGAACTGGCCGGGCCGGACGGTGGTGACGTCGCTGCCGACCTCCTCGACGATCCCGCAGTACTCGTGACCGATCGGGGACGGCTCGGTCACCTCGTTGATGCCGCGGTAGGGCCAGAGGTCCGAGCCGCACACACAGGTGGCGGAGGCCCGGACCACCGCGTCGGTGGGCTCCACGACCCGCGGGTCCTCGAGCTGCTCGACGCGGACGTCGCCGGGGGCGTGCAGGACTGCTCCGCGCATGGGGGCGGTGTTCCTCTCGGGGGTCGGGTCGGACCCGTCCTCCTTGCCCGCCCCCGCCGGGACGAACCGCCGGTCAGCCCGCGCGGTCGGCCGACAGCTGTTCGACCAGCTGGTCGGCGACGGCCCGCATGCCGGCCGCGTTCGGGTGGTACGGCGCGACCCCACCGCCCAGCAGGTCGCCGAACACCCAGCCGGTGACCCACGGCTCGACCGAGCCCACGGCGTGCTCGCGGGAGGCGGCCGAGGCCGCCACCAGCTCGGCCCCGCTGTCCCGCGCGGCCGCCGCGGCCGCCGCCTCCAGCCGCCGGCCGACGTCGGCGCACAGCAGGCGGTGCTCCTCGTTCATCGGGAAGGCCGCCGTTGCCTGCTCCGGCACGACGGTGAGGTAGTCGACGAGCACCACCCTCGCCCGGGGCGCCCGCCGGCGGACCTCCTCGACCAGCCGGGCCAACCGGTCCGGCAGCGCGGCCAGTGCCGTGCTCACCGCGGCGGGGTCGATCGGGGTGCCGAAGAACGCCCGGGCCGGCAGCGGCGTGCCCTCCGGGTCGGCCTGGAAGGAGCAACGCAGCAGGGTGAGCAGGTACTCGACGTCGTTGCCACCGACGGTGACGGTCACCAGGTCGGTGTCCAGGTCGATGGCGTCGATCTGCGGCGGCACCGTCCCGCCGGCCAGCAGCGCTTGCGGTCGGGTGAGGACGTCGTCGATCGTCGCCCCGCCCGAGCTGACGTCGACCAGGTCGTACCCGAGCCGCCCGGCGACCAGCTGCGCGTAGTTGCGGCCCGACCGCGCGCAGCCGGGGTGCAGGATCGGCTCGATGCCCGGGCCGGCGGCGAAGGAGCTCCCCAGGGCGACGTAGCGGGTCACCGGGCGGCCCGGGCCGCCGCCATGAGCCGCTCGAGCTCCTCGACGGGGATCTCCGCACCGAAGTCCGCCACGAACCGGCGCATCGGCATCGACCCGATCATCTGCAGCATCCCCGCGTGCATCTCCGCGGCGCCCTCGGGCATCGTCGCCAGGAAGCCCTCCAGCAGCTGCGGGCCGGCGACCGGGTGCTCGAACCACTCGGCGACCGACGACTGCAGGGTCAGCTCCCGCACGACGACGTCCCCGGCGAGGTCGATCGTCCGCTCGTCGACGACGTCGGTGGCGCTGCGGCCGATCTGCACGGTGTGCTCCCCCGGAGCGACGACCCAGGCGTGCTCCCGGACGTCCCAGTACGCGAACGCCCGGCGGTCCAGCTCGAACGCCACCGACGTCGACTCCCCCGCCGCCAGCGAGACCTTGGTGAAGGCGCGCAGCTCGCGGGCGGGCCGCCGCACCGGTCCGGCGGTGGTCGCGACGTAGACCTGCACGACGTGCCGGCCGGCCCGCTCGCCGGTGTTGGTCACCGTCATGGTCACCGTGACCGCGTCGTCGCCGACGGCCCGCACCTGCAGGTCGCTCGTCTCGAACGTCGTGTAGCTCAACCCGTGCCCGAACGGGTACCGCACCGGGCGGTCGACGGTGACGAACTGGCGGTAGCCGACCATCACGCCCTCGCCGTACCGGACGTGGCCCTGCTCCCCCGGGAAGTCCAGGAAGCTCGGGGTGTCCGCCAGCCGCAGCGGGATGGTCTCGGCCAGCCGGCCCGACGGGTCGGCGGCGCCGGTGAGCAGGTCGGCCAGCGCGCTGCCGCCGGCCTGGCCGAGCAGGAAGCCGGCGAGCACGGCGTCGACGTCGTCGTGCCAGCCCTCCAGGGAGACCACGCCCCCCGAGGACAGGACCACGACCGTCCGCGGGCTGACCGCGGCGACGGCACGGATCAGTTCCACCTGGGCGGCGGGCAGGCCGATGTGCGTGCGGTCGAAGCCCTCGGACTCGTCGCCCTCGGCCAGCCCGGCGAAGACCACGGTGACGTCGGCGTCCCGGGCCAGGCCGACGGCCTCGTTCCGCAGCGCGGCGGCGTCCCCGGCGCCGTCGAGGGTGAAGCCGGGGGCGAACGCCAGGTCCGGGTGCGTCGCCCGCAGCGCGGTGAGGGCGTCGTCGACCCGGGTGGCGTTGACGTGCGAGCTGCCGCCGCCCTGGAACCGCGGGGTCCGGGCGAACTCGCCGACCACCGCGAGCCGCTGCCCGGGCGCCAGCGGCAGCGCGCCGCCGTCGTTCTTCAGCAGCACCGCGCAGCCGGTCGCGAGCTCGCGGGCCAGCGCGTGGTGGGCGTCGGCGTCGAAGCCGTCGGTCGGCTCGGTGACGTACCCGGCCAGCGCCGCGACCCGGCGCACGCTGCGGTCGACGACGGCCTCCTCCAGCCGGCCGCCGCGCACGGCGTCCACCACCAGGGCGTTGCCGGCGCCGGAGTCACCGGGCATCTGCAGGTCCAGGCCTGCCTCCAGGGCGGCGACCCGGTCGTCGACCGCGCCCCAGTCGGAGACGACGGCCCCGGTGAAGCCCCACTCCTCGCGCAGCACCTCGGTGAGCAGCCAGCGGTGCTGGGAGGCGTAGACCCCGTTCACCTTGTTGTAGGCGCACATCACCGTCGCCGGCTGGGCCTCGGTGACCACCCGCTCGAAGGCCGGCAGGTAGATCTCGCGCAGCGTGCGCTCGTCGACGTCGGCGCTGACCTGCATGCGCTGGGTCTCCTGGTTGTTGGCCGCGAAGTGCTTCACCGACGCGCCCACGCCCGCGCCCTGCTGGCCGCGGACGTGCGCGGCGCCGAGCACCCCGGCCAGCAGCGGGTCCTCGGAGTAGTACTCGAAGTTCCGGCCGCACAGCGGCGACCGCTTGATGTTCACCCCCGGCCCGAGGACGACGGGGACGCCGATCGCGCGGGCCTCGACCCCGATCGCCGCCCCGATCCGCTCGGCCACCTCCGGGTCCCAGCTGGACCCCACGGCGACGGCCGGCGGGAAGCAGGTGGCCGGCACGCTCTCGATGAGGCCGATCTGGTCGAGGTCGCCCACCTGTCGGCGCACGCCGTGCGGGCCGTCGGTGAGCACCACCGAGGGCAGGCCGGCCGCCTCGACCGGCGGGGTGGACCAGAAGTCCTGCCCGGAGAGGAGGGCTGCCTTCTGCTCCAGCGGCAGCGCGGTCGGGTCGGACGGGGTGGTGGCAGTCACTCCCCGATCCTGCCGAGCGCCGGCCGCCCGCGTCGCCGCGGATGCCATCCAGTGGGAGGTGGTCAGTGCAGGGCGACGTCGGCGGGGCCGGTCGCCCAGCGCCGGAAGCGGACGGCGAGACCGGCCCGGGTGGGCGCGCAGCAGTACGGGCCGGCATGCACCTCGGCGTCCGGGGGGAACCAGGCGACCCGGACCAGCCGGAACGGCTCGTCGTCCACCCGGGCCCGCACCGTCACCGCGTCGCCGTCCCGGCTCGCCCGCACGGTGACCCGGCGGCCGACCCAGTCCGACACCGGGGCCACCGACCAGTCCGAGCGGCCCAGCGTCACCACGGCACCGACCTGCGGCGTGCCGTCGGAGAACTCGACGCCGGCCTTGAGCCAGGTCTCCGCACCCGCCCGCAGCATCAGCCCGGCCTGGTCGAACTGCTGGTCGAAGTCGGCGTCGAACGTGACCTCGACCGCGCCGTCCAGCGGGCCCAGCAGCGCGTGGGCGTCGTCGTGCACGAAGCCGTAGGAGGTGTGCCGCCAGGCGTCACTGCCCTCCGCTGCGGTGACCACCAGGTCGGCCCCCTCCTCGGTCGCCGCGACCGGTGGCGTCGTCCACGTGCCCGCGCGCCACGGCTGGACCACCAGGTCGTCATCGGCCATGGAGGCACGGTAGCGGCACGTCGGACCTCCTCCCCTAGCGTGACCGCATGACCCTCGCGCCTCCCACCTCGCCGTTCATCGCCCGGCCGGAGCTCCTCGACGCCGACCCGCTGGCCCCGACCGGGCGGCCGGTCCGGTGGGGCGTGGTGGCCACCGGCGCGATCGCCGCCACCGTCACCGCCGACCTGGCGCTGCTGCCCGACGCCGTCCTGCAGGCGGTCAGCTCCCGGCACGCCGAGCGGGCGCAGGCCTTCGCCGAGCAGCTCGGCTTCGCGTCCTGGTACGCCGACGACGAGGCGCGGTCGGGGCTGGACGCCCTGCTCGCCGACCCGGCCGTCGAGGTCGTCTACGTCGCCACCCCGCACGCCCAGCACGCCGCCGTGGTCCGCGCGGCGCTCACCGCCGGGAAGTCGGTGCTCTGCGAGAAGCCGGTCACGATCAACGCCCGGGAGGCCCAGGAGCTCGTCGACCTGGCCCGGGAGCGGGGGCTGTTCCTGATGGAGGCGGTCTGGACCCGGTTCCTGCCGGCGTATCAGCGCGCCCTGCAGATCGCCGCCTCCGGGGAGATCGGCACGGTGCACTGGGTCGCCGCGGAGGTGGGCTTCCCCGCGCCGCTGGACCTCACGGCCCGGATCTGGGCCCTGGCCGACGGCGGTGGTGCGCTGCTCGACCTGGCCGTCTACCCGCTGCTGTGGGCCTGGGGCACCCTCGGGCTGCCCGACTCGGTGCGGGCCACCGGCGCGCGCACCCCCGAGGGGGTCGACGCGCAGAACGCCCTCACCCTCGGCTGGGACTCCGGCGCCCAGGCCCAGCTGACGACGTCCCTGCTGGCCCGCTCACCGCACACCGCGCTGATCTGCGGCAGCGACGGCTGGATCCGCACCGACGGCGCCGACTCGGTCTACCGGCCCACCCGGCTGGACGTGCAGGTCGGCGACGCCGCCGTCCGCACCGAGGAGTTCCCGCTGATCGGCTCGGGCTACGTGCACGAACTGCGGGAGGTCACCCGTTGCCTCCAGCAGGGGCTGACCGAGAGCCCGGTGATGCCGCTGGAGCACTCGCTGGCCACCATGCGGCTGCTCGACGGGGCCCGCGAGCAGCTCGGCGTGGTCTACCCGAACGACCGCTGAGCCGGCACGACCGACGCCACGTCGACGACGGCCGGCGGTTCGAGCTCCGCGCACCGGCGCTCGACCTCGTCGGCCACCGCCGGGACGACGGCGGCCGACACCGGCCGGGCCAGCCACCAGCCCTGGGCCAGGTCGCAGCCCCACGCGGCGAGCTGGTGCCACTGCTCGGCGGTCTCCACGCCCTCGGCCACCACGGTCAGGCTGAGGGCGTGGCCCAGATCGACGGTGCTGCGCACGATGGCCCGGGCGGCGGGCTCGGTGCCCAGCCCGGCCACGAAGCTGCGGTCGACCTTGAGCGTGTCCACCGGCAGCCGGGACAGGTGGGCCAGCGAGGCGTGCCCGGTGCCGAAGTCGTCGACGGACAGCCGGACGCCGAGCAGCCGCAGCTGCTCCAGCACGGTCATCGCCCGCTCGGGGTCCTCCATCGCGGCGGTCTCGGTGATCTCCAGCTCCAGGTCCTCCGGCGCCAACCGCCCGGCACGCAACGCGGCGGTCACCCGGGCCGGCAGCTCCGGGTCGTGCAGCAGCCGCGCGGAGACGTTGACCGCGACGGTCAGCCGCCGGCCCTGGTCGCGCCAACCCCGTGCGTCGGCCAGGGCCCGGCGCAGCACCAGGTCGGTGAGCGGGGCGATCAGGCCGGTCTGCTCGGCCAGCACGATGAACCGGTCGGGCATCAGCAGGCCCAGCTGCGGGTGCGGCCAGCGGACCAGCGCCTCCACCCCGACGACCCGCCCGTCGGCCAGGCACACCTTCGGCTGGTGGTGCACCTCCAGGGCGCCCTCGCGGATGGCGCGTCGCAGGTCACCGTGCAGGGCCAGCTGTCCCGGGTCGAAGGTGTCCAGCTCCGGGGAGTAGACCACCAGCCCGGCCGCCTGCCGCTTCGCGGTGCTGCGGGCCACGTCGGCCCGGCGGACCAGGTCGGCGCCCCCGGGTCCGAGCCCGCGGGCCAGCCCGGCGCTCAGGTCGACCTCCAGCTCCAGCTCGCCCACCGCGAAGGGCCGCCGGAGCGCCGCGACGACGTCCGAGGCGACGGCCGCCGGAGCGTCGGGCACGAGCAGGGCGAAGACGTCGCCGCCGGTCCGGGCGGCCACCCCGGCGGCGGGCATCACCTCGCGGATCCGGTCGGCCACCGCGACCAGCAGCCCGCTGCCCACGTCGTGGCCGAGCGTGTCGTTCACGGCGGTGAACCGGTCGATGTCGACCAGGACCACGGCGACGTCGTCCGCGGCGGCGCCGGACCGCTCGAGCCGGTCGAGTGCGGTCAGGAAGGCGGTGAGCGTGGCCAGCCCGGTCAGCGGGTCGTGGTCGGCCTGGTCGCGCAGCAGCGCCTCCAGCCGGCGGTGCTCGGCGGCCTCGGTCTTCAGCTGGCGGCCGCGGCGGGCGCCGAACCCCATCATCAGCAGGTGCGAGGCGGCGAGCAGGAAGACCGCGTGGTCCAGCGGCACACCGGTCTCCAGCGACCAGCCGGAGAGCCGCTGCGGCAGGTCCCAGACGACGCCGGCGGCCAGGCAGCACAGCGTGAGCGCCACGACCACGCCGGCGTCGCGGAGCACCTCGCGACGCAGCTCGCCGGGCACCCCCTCGCTGGTCGGCGGCAGCGGGCCGGCGGCCGCCGCCCCGGTCAGCCAGCTCTGCGCCATCACCCCTCCTCGCACCGCACGGACCGTCCGATCCCGGTGCATCGGCAGGACCGCCCCGGTTGCTGAGCGATGGCCGCACAGACCACCCGATCAGGCGAGGACGCCCGGAGACCCGCCCGGGGCCGCAGCTACGGTGTGGCGGTGATCACCGTCTGCGGCGAGCTCGTCATCGACCTGATCCCCTCCGGGGACCCGACTCCGGGCGCGCCGCCGCAGTACACCGCCTTCCCCGGCGGCAACGCGCTCAACGTCGCGGTGGCGGCCGCCCGGCTCGGCGCGACGACGCACCTGATGTCCCGGGTCGGCCCCGGCCCGTTCGGTGCGCTGCTGCGCGGGCACGCGGCCGGCAACGGCGTCGCCACCGACGCGATGCTCACCGCCCCCGAACCGGTGAGCCTGGCCGTGGTCGAGCTGGCCGAGCAGGGGTCGGCGAGCTACTCCTTCCACACCGTGGGCGCCGCCGACTGGCAGTGGACGGCCGCGGAGCTGGCGGCGGCCTGGCCGGCCGACACCCGGATCGTGCACATCGGGTCGATCTCCAGCTGGACCCGGCCGGGCTCACTGGCCATCGCAGACCTGGTGCGCCGGGTGCGCGGCGAGGGCACCGCACTGGTCAGCTTCGACCCCAACGTGCGCCCCACCCTCATCGACGACGACGAGGCGGTGCGCGCCCAGGTGACCGAGCTGCGCCGGGTCGCCGACGTGGTGAAGGTGAGCGCCGAGGACCTGGCGTGGCTGGAGCCCGGCGCGGACCTGGACGAGGCCGCCGCCCGCTGGGCTGCCGAGGGCCCCGCCCTGGTGGTCGTCACCGACGGCGGTGACACCCTGCGCGCGGCCCGCCCCGGCGGCGCGGTGCTGCGGGTGCAGCCCCCGTCGGTGACCGTGGTCGACACCGTGGGCGCCGGTGACAGCTTGGCCGCGGGGCTGTTCGCCGGGCTGGCCCGCACCGGCGTGCTCACCTCCGTCCAGCTGCGCGACCTGCCCGAGCCCGAGCTGACCGCCCTGCTGGACGACGCGGCGCTGGTCGCCGCCCTCGCCTGCACCCGCGCCGGCGCGAACCCGCCGACCGCCGCGGAGCTGGCGGCCGCGCGCGGCTGAGCACGGGACGCACCTCACCGCACACACCTCACCGCACGCACCTCACCGCACGCACCTCACCGCACGCGCAGAGCCCCCGTCCACCGGTTGGTGGGCGGGGGCTCTGTGCGGTCAGCCGATGGTCAGCGTCGGACGTCGATCGTGACCGTCGTCGTGCTGCTCACCGGGGCACCCCGGCTGTCGGTCATCGACATCGTGCAGTCGAAGGTCGCCTGCCCGACCTGCGTGGGGCGGGCCCGCAGGGTGAAGTTGCCGTTCTGGCCGGCCGGGTAGTCCCGGTTGCCGACCTGCCGGGCCGACCCGGGCGCCAGGTCCAGCGCCAGGGCCGGGCCTGCCGTCTGGGTGCAGGAGTACTCGAACGAGTCCCCCAGCAGCACGCCCCGGCCCCGGTTGCCGAACTGCACGACCAGCTGGACGGTCTGCTTGGCGTTCGCCCGCACGACCGGCCCGTTGTTGATCTGCTGGTACAGCTCGGTCTCCGTGGCGGGCGGGGTGACGACCACGTCGAAGGTGCTCGGGTTCGACGTGTTGCCCGCCGCGTCGGTGACCGTGCAGGTCACCTCGGTCGTGCCGATCGGGAAGAGCGTCCCCGGCGGGGGCGTGCAGGTGGCCGTCACGGCGCCGTCCCGGGTGTCCCCGGCCTCCGGCAGCGGGTACTGCACCCGGGCGCCGGCGGGGCTGGTGGAGTCGGCGGCCACGTCGTCGACGCCGGCGATCCGCGGCGGGAGCTGGTCGGCCGGACGCGGCGCCAGCTGCGACGGGTCGACGATGCCCCAGTAGGCGGGCATGACCTGCAGGTCGTCGTCGAAGGGCAGCGGCGACTCCCACGGCCGGGCCGCCGGCCAGGTGCGCAGCCAGCTGCGGCCGTTGCTGATCCCCCAGAAGGTGACCGACTCGATGGACTCCGAGTGGCCCCGCAGCATGTCGAACAGGTCCCGGTAGTAGTAGCCGAGCTCGGTCTCGGCGGCGTCCTGGTCGGCCATCGCCGGCGAGTGCTGCGGCACGGTGCCGTTGCTGACGTCGGCGCCGTTGTTCTCCTTGGAGTCGCTGACGTCCAGCTCGGTGATCGCCTGCAGCAGCGGCGTCCCGGTGCGGGCGCTGAGCTCCTCCACGGCGGTCAGCGAGTCGTCCAGCCACTCGACCGGGCGGGCGAAGTCGACGTGCGCCTGGTGGCCCACCCCGTCGATCGGCACGCCGCGCTCGACCAGGCTGGAGACCAGGTCGAGGTAGTCGACCCGCTTGGTCGGCATCTCGGTGTTGTAGTCGTTGATGAACAGCGCGGTGTCCGGGAAGTACCGGTCGGCCAGCCGGAACGCCTCGTCGACGAAGCCCTCGCCGAGGACCTGGAACCAGCGGCTGTCCCGCATGTCGTGCGGGTTGGCGGTGTCGCCGTCGGCGATGACCTCGTTGACGACGTCCATGGCCCAGATGGGGCTGTCGCCGTCCGGGTACCGGGCGTCGACGTGGTCGGCGATCGCCTTGATGTGCGCCTCCATCCGGGCACGCAGCAGGGCCTGGTCGGCCGGGCTGTTCGTCAGCGGGCGGTCGCCGTCGCGGAAGAACCAGTCCGGGGTCTGGCTGTGCCAGACCAGCACGTGCCCGTAGACGTCGGTGCCGGTGGCGTCGGCGAAGTCGAGCAGCGCGTCCAGGTCACCGAAGGTGAAGGTGCCCTCCACCGGCTGGATCTCGGCCGGCTTGCCGTCGTTCTCCGGGGTGATCGCGTCGAAGTGCCGCTGCACCAGCTGGGCGGGCCGGCCCACGGTCTCCCGCTGGTCGACTGCCACGCCGACGTGCTCGAAGCCGTCCTCGCCGAGCACGTCGGCGAGCCCGGGGACGTCCTGGAGCGGGGTCTCGGCGAAGCCGGTCAGGGCGAAGTCGTCGATCAGGAAGTCGACGCCCGCGTCGCCCTCGACGTACACCTGCGCGGTGTCGATCGCCGCACCGAGGGTGTAGGTGCCCCGCAGCTGGGTCCACTCGTCGGCGGTGACGACGGCGGAGGCGCCGGAGACGCCCTCGTAGGCGGTGGTCGCACCGGCCCGGTCCCGCTGGACGGAGACCTTGAGCGACGCCGGGGCCTGTCCCGGCGCCAGCTTCGCCCAGACCGACGCCTGCACGGTCTCGCCGACGGCCAGCCCGTCGGTGACGTCCAGGGCCGGCCCCTGCCAGGCCTGCAGCCGGTTGGTCGCCAGCAGGCTCGTGGACCCGCTGTGCGCGTCGGCCGTGGTGGTGCTGACCAGGGCGTCCCCACGGGGACCCCAGCCGCCGGTGCCGCTCTCGAAGTCGGTGGCCAGGTCGACCCGGGTGCCGGGCTCGACCGGCGCGGCCGCCTCGCCGGCGATCGTCACGTCGTCGACGAAGAAGGCCTGGGTCGCGTCGGGGCTCTCCAGGTAGAGCTCGAGACCGCTGTTGCTGGTGCCGAACTCGTAGGTGCCGCTGACCCTGGTCCAGGCGCTGTCGGAGACGGCGACCTGCCAGGCCACGGTGTCGTAGCTGGTGGAGCCGCCCGCGGGCGTCCGCGCCGCGCTCATGGTGACGACGTCGGTCTCCAGCTCCGGCGTGGTGTCGGCGAGCCGCACCCACGCCTCGACCTCCCAGCTGCCGGCCGGCAGCAGCGCGGCGGCGTCCAGCGCCGGGCCGTGCCAGGTGTCGGTGCGGCCGGTGACCGCCAGGCTCTGCGCACCGCTGCGCGCCTGGGCGGTGCTGGGAGCGACCTGCGCCGTCCCGCGGCCGGACCAGCCGCCGGTGTCCTGCTCGAAGTCGGCCGTGTGCACGGTCGCCGGCGCGGCACCGGCTGCCGGCGCCGCCACCACCCCCGCCGTGGCGACCATGCCGAGCATCGCTGCCCCGGCTCCCAGACGTCGTCGTCCCATGTGTCCCGTTCTCCTCGGGTCGGTGCGCGAGCAGCGCTGCTGCGTGACCTGACCAGTTCCGAGAATTACCGGTACTGGTCCGAGAGAGTGAACCCCAGCACGGGAGGGCCGGTCAACGGCGTCCCATCGGGTGGGATGCGACCGGTGGGTACGGCCCGGGCGAGCGACCTACGCTGATCCGGTGATCCTCATCGTGGTGAAGTGGCCCGTCCGTCCGGAGTTCGACGAGCGCTGGCCCGAGCTGGTCCGGGAGTTCACCGAGGCGGTCCGGGCGGAGCCGGGCAACGTCTTCTTCGAGTGGTCCCGCAGCGTCGAGGAGCCGCACACCTGGGTGCTCGTGGAGGGGTTCCGCGACGCCGAGGCCGGTGCGGTGCACACCGCCTCCGACCACTTCACCAAGGCGATCTCGAAGATGCCCGACTGGGTGTCGGCGACGCCGTCGATCATGTACGTCGACTCCCCCGACCTGGCCGGCTGGGGCCCGATGGGCGAGGTCCGGCCCCGCGGCTGACCCGCCCCGGCGGCCGGTGTGCGATGTTCTGGCGCATGGTGAACGTCCTGTCGATCCAGTCCCACGTCGCCTACGGGCACGCCGGCAACGCCTCGGCGGTGTTCCCGCTGCAGCGGCTGGGCGTCGAGGTCTGGCCGGTGCACACCGTCCAGTTCTCCAACCACACCGGCTACGGCGCGTGGACCGGCCGGGTGTTCGACGGCCAGGCCGTCGACGAGGTGGTGCAGGGCATCGAGGACCGCGGCGTGCTCGGCAGCTGCGACGCCGTCCTCTCGGGATACCTGGGATCGGCCGACATCGGCCACGCCGTGCTCGGCTCGGTGGCCAAGGTGCGGGCGGCCAACCCGGCGGCCGTCTGGTGCTGCGACCCGGTGATCGGCGACGTCGGGCGCGGGGTGTTCGTCCGGCCCGGCATCCCGGAGTTCATGCGTGAGGTCGCCGTCCCGGCGGCGGACATCGTCACCCCGAACCACTACGAGCTGGACCTGCTCTCCCAGTCCGAGACCCGGTCGCTGGCGTCGGTCAAGGACGCCGCCTCCGCCGTCCAGGCGCTCGGCCCGCGTGTGGTGCTGACCACCTCGCTGGTCGCCGAGGACACCCCGGACGACGCGGTCGACCTGCTGGCGTCGGAGGGCGGCCGGCACTTCCGGGTGCGCACCCCGCGCCTGGACCTGTCGGTCAACGGCGCCGGTGACGCGATCGCCGCGCTCTTCCTGGCGCACTGGCTGGACACCCGCTCGGCCGGCGATGCGCTGGCCCGGGCGGCCGCGTCGGTGTTCGGTCTGCTGCGGATGACGGCGGAGGCCGGCTCCCGGGAGATCCTGCTGGTCGCCGCCCAGGACGAGTACGTCACCCCCACCCGCACGTTCGACGTCACGGAGGTCTGACCATGAGCGACTTCCCGCCCCTGACCGAGCTCGCCGCCCAGGAGGAGGAGCTGCAGCTGCGCAGCTTCACCAACGACGACGCCTGGGCGCTGGGCGCCGCGCTGGTGGCGCGGGCCCGGGACGACGCGCTGCCGGTGGCGATCGAGATCTCGCGGCACTCCCACCAGCTCTTCCACGCGGCGATGACCGGCGCGACCCCGGACAACGACGCCTGGATCGCCCGCAAGGCCGCCACCGTGCACCGGTTCGGGCACAGCTCCCTCTACGTCGGCCAGCGCTCGCGCGAGGCCGGGACGACATTCGAGGAGCAGTTCGGGCTGGACCCGCAGCAGTACGTGGCCCACGGCGGGGGCTTCCCGTTGCTGGTGCGCGACGTGGGCCCGGTGGGCGTGGTGGTGGTCTCCGGGCTGCCCCAGGTCGAGGACCACGCGATGGTCGTCGCCGCGCTGCGCGACCTGGCCGCCCAGCAGTCGGCCTGATCCCGCTGACCGCCCGGTCCCCCAGCCGGGGAACCGGGCGAGGGCTCAGTTCTTGCCGTGCGTGAGCTTCTCCATGCCGGAACTGGTCTCCGCGGACGCCTTCTTGGCCGCCCGCTTCTCCTTGATGCTCGAGCCGGATTTCTTGGACGCGTTCTTGTCGACCATGACCACTCCTCAACGCAGAACCGGTCGGCTCCAGGGGCCGGACGCTACGCCGATCCGTCGCGGGGAGGCCGTACTCCCGCTGGGACGCGCCCTCTCCCACGGGGAGGCGAGCGCCCCGGGCTGCGCGGCGGCGTAGCGTCGGGCCCACGGTCACCTCGCCGGTCCTGGACAACCGTCCCGGACGGCGATCCCCTCCCGGGGCACCCTCGCCGCGCCGTCGGCGGAGTCAGGCTCCTGCCATGACCGCTCCTGCGTACCTCCTGCCCGCCGCTCCGGCCATGCCGGCCCCCGCCGTCCGCTCCGGCGACGAGCTCGGCTGCCCCGCCTGCGCCCACCCGATGGACGCCCACGACCCGATCGGTGCGCGGTTCTGCCGGGCCACCGCCGCCGCGGCCCTGGACCGCGGCTGCGTCTGCCGCCTCGGCTGACCTGCACAGCCGCACCCGCTGCAGAGAGGCCCCGTGTCCGACCCGCGCACCACCCTCCCCCTGCTGGCGGAGGCGCGGCGGGACCTGACCGCTGACTGCAGTCGCTGTAGCGGGCTGTGCTGCGTGGTGCCGGCCTTCGCCGCTTCCGCGGACTTCGCGATCGACAAGCCGGCCGGCACCCCGTGCCCGAACCTGCAGCCCGACGCCCGCTGCGGCGTGCACGACCAGCTGCGTGACCGCGGGTTCCCCGGCTGCGTCGTCTTCGACTGCTTCGGCGCCGGCCAGCGGGTCACCGAGGACACCTTCCCCGGCCGGGACTGGCGCACTGACCCGGCGACGGCCGCGGCGGTCTTCGCCGTCTTCCCGGTGATGCGGCAGCTCACCGAGCTGCTGTGGCACCTCACCGAGGCGCGGACCCTGCTGCCGGCCGGGTCGCTGGCCAGCGAGGTCGCGACCGCACACGCCCGCACCGAGGAGCTCACCCGGGCGGACGCCGACGAGCTGGCCGGCCTGGACGCCGCAGCGCTGCGGCGCGAGGTCGGCGAGCTGCTCGGCCGGGTCAGCGACGTGGCCCGGGCCGACGTGCCCGCCCGGGCCCGGGACCGCCGCGGCGCCGACCTGATCGGCGCCGCACTGCACGGCGCCGACCTGCACGGGGCCAGCCTGCGCGGCGCCTACCTGATCGGGGCGGACCTGCGGGGTGCGGACCTGCGCTGGGCCGACCTGCTGGGGGCCGACCTGCGCGCCGCCGACCTGCGGGGCGCCGACCTCACCGGCGCGCTCTTCCTCACCCAGCCGCAGTTGACCGCCGCCGTCGGCGACGCGGGCACGGCACTCCCCGCGTCACTGAACCGCCCCGGGCACTGGGCCACCTCGACCGGGCAGGCGGCCGGTGGCGGACGCCGCGGCCGTCGCCCCCGTCGTCGCTGACCCGCCGCCCGCCGGGCACGATCAGCTCATGGCCTACTCCGCGGAGAGCACCCGCTACGACTCGATGACCTACCGGCGCACCGGCGCCAGCGGCCTGGACCTGCCGGCGGTGAGCCTCGGTCTCTGGCACAACTTCGGGGACGACGTCCCCTTCGACCGGCAGCGGGACATCCTGCGGCGCGCCTTCGACCTGGGGATCACCCACTTCGACCTGGCCAACAACTACGGCCCGCCCTACGGCAGCGCGGAGACCAACTTCGGCCGGCACCTGGCCGACGACTTCGCCCCGTACCGCGACGAGCTGGTCCTCTCCACCAAGGCCGGCTACGACATGTGGCCCGGCCCGTACGGGCAGGGCGGCGGGTCGCGCAAGTACGTGCTGTCCAGCTTGGACCAGTCACTGCAACGAATGGGCGTCGAGTACGTCGACGTCTTCTACAGCCACCGACCCGACCCGACGACGCCGCTGGTGGAGACGATGGGCGCGCTGCACACGGCCGTCCAGTCGGGCAAGGCGCTCTACGCGGGCATCTCCTCCTACTCGCCGGAGATGACGGCACAGGCGGCGGAGATCCTGGCCGACCTGGGGACGCCGCTGCTGATCCACCAGCCCTCGTACTCGATGCTCAACCGCTGGATCGAGACCGAGGGGCTGCTGGACACCCTCGCCGACGTGGGCGCCGGGTGCATCGCCTTCTCCCCGCTGGCCCAGGGGATGCTCACCGACAAGTACCTCGACGGCGTGCCGGAGGGCTCGCGGGCCGGCCAGTCCAAGTCGCTGGACCCAGGGATGATCACCCCCGAGTACGTCACGCACGTGCGGGCGCTCAACGAGCTCGCGCAGGCCCGCGGCCAGAGCCTGCCGCAGCTCGCGCTGGCCTGGGCACTGCGCGACCCGCGGGTCACCTCGGTGCTGATCGGGGCGAGCAGCGTGCGGCAGCTGGAGCAGAACGTCGCCGCCCTGGAGAACCTGGAGTTCTCCGCCGAGGAGCTGGCCGCGATCGACCAGCACGCCGTCGACGCCGGCATCGACCTGTGGCAGGCCGCCCGGGAGGGAGCGATGTGACCCCCGCCGGGGTCCGACCGGCCGGGGAGCGGTTCAGCCCGGCCGGTCGGCCGAGGGCGCCCCGGCGCGGTGGCAGGCCGCGCAGGTGCCGAAGATCTCCAGGCTGTGCGTGACGTCGACGAAGCCGTGCTCGGCGGCGACGCGGTCGGCCCAGCGCTCGACCGTCGGGCCCTCGACCTCCTCCGTGCGGCCACAGGCGCGGCAGACGAGGTGGTGGTGGTGCCGGGCGCTGCACCGCCGGTAGATCGCCTCGCCGGCGTCGGTGCGGATCGAGTCCAGCTCGCCGTCCTCGACCAGGGCCTGCACGGCCCGGTACACCGTCGACAGCCCGATCGAGTCCCCCGCCGCCCGCATCCGGGCATGCACCTCCTGCGCGCTGTGGAAGCCCTCGAGCTCGTCGAAGACGGCGTTGACGGCGGTGCGCTGGCGGGTGTTGCGGATCATCTGGTCGTCTCCTCGTCGAGGCGGCCCGCGCCCTGCGGATGGAGCCCGGCGTTCTTCGCATGAGGATAGGAGCATGTGAGAACTGTTGTCGACTGCGGGTCCTGTGGCCGGCTGACCGCGGTCAGGTCAGCGGGGCTCGGGCACCCGGTCGTCGACCGGGTGCCCGGCGTGGGAGAGCGCCTGGCGCAGCAGCGCACCCACGTACGGATCGGCCAGCTGGTAGTAGACGAAGGTGCCCTCGCGCCGGTTGCTGACCAGACCGGCCAGCCGCAGCTTGGACAGGTGCTGGCTGACCGCGGTCGGCGAGGTGCCGGCCAGCTCGGCCAGGCAGGCGACCGACGTCTCGCCCTGCATCAGCGCCCACAGCACGTTGAGCCGGGTGGGGTCACCCAGCATGCGCAACGCCTCCGCGGCCCGCCGCACCGCGTCGCCGGACGGCATGGAGAAGCCGTCGATGCCGGTGTGTGCCATCCCTGCACCTTAGGCCGGACGTCGACTTGCGTGCCTGCGCATCTGCGCAGATAGGGTGACGCGGTGACCCTGACGCAGGCCCCTCAGCTGGCCGCCTCGAGTCCCGCTCGGCGACCCCGACTGCCTGGCTGGGGAGCGGTGCCGGAGGTGCGCTGGGCCGCCGCGGCCCTGGCGTTCTTCCTCGCCGGGGGCCTGGTGCAGCTGCTGGACGGTCCGCAGCCGCTGGCCTGGGCGCTCTACCTCTGCTGCTACGGCACCGGCGGGTGGGAGCCTGCCTGGGCCGGGATCACCGCGCTGCGCGAGCGCACCCTGGACGTCGACCTGCTCATGGTGCTGGCCGCGATCGGCGCCCTGGCGCTGGGCCAGGTCTTCGACGGCGCGCTCCTCATCGTCATCTTCGCCACCTCCGGCGCGCTGGAGACGGTGGCCACCCGCCGCACCGCCGACGCCGTCCGCGGGCTCACCGACCTCGCGCCCGAGCAGGCCACCGTGCTGGCCGGTGGGCAGGAGCGGGCGGTGCCCGCGGCCGACCTGGCCGTCGGCGACGTGGTGGTGGTCCGGCCGGGTGAGCGGGTGCCGGCCGACGGGACCGTGCTGGACGGCGGCTCGGACGTCGACCAGGCGTCCATCACCGGCGAGCCGCTGCCGGTGGACAAGGCGCCCGGCGACGAGGTCTGGGCCGGGACGTCGAACGGCACCGGGGTGCTGACCGTCCAGGTCGACCGGCCGGCGGCCGAGGCGGTCATCGCCCGGATCGCGACCCTGGTCGAGGAGGCCAGCGCCACCAAGGCCCGCACGCAGCTGTTCATCGAGAAGGTGGAGCAGCGGTACTCGATGGGCGTCGTGGTCAGCACGCTGGCCGTGTTCGGCGTCCCCCAGCTGTTCGGGGAGTCGCTGCAGGAGGCGCTGCTGCGGGCGATGACCTTCATGATCGTCGCCTCGCCGTGCGCGGTGGTGCTGTCCACCATGCCGCCGCTGCTGTCGGCGATCGCCAACGCCAGCCGGCACGGGGTGCTGATCCGCTCCGCCGTCGTGCTCGAGCAGCTGGGCGCCACCACGGTGGTGGCGCTGGACAAGACGGGCACCCTCACCGACGGCACGCCCGCAGTGGTCGCCGTCCGGCCGCTGCCGGGGACGACCGGCGACGAGCTGCTCGCCCTGGCCGCCGCGGCCGAGGGGCCCAGCGAGCACCCGATCGGCCGCGCGGTCGTCACCGCCGCCCGCGTCGCCGGGCTCTCCGTGGCCCCGGCCACCGGCTTCCGGGCCGCGGTCGGGTCGGGGGTCGCCGCCACGGTCGGGGGCCGCACGGTCACCGTCGCCGCGCCGGCGCCGGGGCAGGAGGCGGTCGCCGAGCTGGTGGCCGAGGAGCAGTCCGCCGGTCGCACCGCCGTCGTCGTCACCGTGGACGGCCGCCCGGCCGGGGTGCTGGCGCTCGCCGACCGGCTGCGCCCGGAGGCCGCCGGTGCCGTCGCCGCGCTGCGCCGGCAGACCGGCACCGAGCCGGTGCTGCTCACCGGCGACAACGCCGGTGCCGCCCGCGCGCTGGCCGCCCAGGCCGGGCTCGTCGACGTGCGGGCCGGGCTGCTGCCGGAGGACAAGGCCGCCGCGGTCGGCGAGCTGCAGCGGGCCGGGCACCGGGTCACGCTGGTCGGCGACGGGGTGAACGACGCCCCGGCCCTGGCCACCGCCGACGTGGGCGTGGCGATGGGCGGCATCGGGTCGGCCCTGGCGCTGCAGAGCGCCGACGCGATCGTCGTCCGCGACGACCTGTCCGCGCTGCCCACGGTGCTCGCGCTGGCCCGACGCGCCCGCCGGCTGGTCGTGCAGAACCTGGTGGTCGCCGGCACGGTGATCGTGGTTCTGGTGGCCTGGGACCTGATCGGCACCCTGCCGCTGGCGCTGGGCGTGGCCGGGCACGAGGGGTCGACCGTGCTGGTCGCGCTGAACGGGCTGCGGCTGCTGCGCTCCTCGGCCTGGCGGGCCGCCGCCCGCGAGGCCGGGGGCGGCCCGCCGGCTCAGCGGCCGGTGCGGACCAGCCCGGCGGCGACCCCGAGCAGCACCAGGCCCGCGGCGGGCACCGCCACCAGCCAGGGCGCCCGCTCCAGGTAGACCACCCCGTCGGCGAGGCTGCGCCCCCACTCCGGTGACTCGGCGCCGGCCCCGAGGCCGAGGAAGGACAGCCCGGCCAGCGCCAGCGCGGTCTGCGGCACCCGCAGCAGCGCGTGCCGGCCGACCGGCGGCAGGACCACCGGGAGCAGGTGGTGCCGGACCAGGTGCCAGCGACCGGCCCCGCTGGTGCGGGCCGCGAGGTGGAAGCCCGAGGCGCGCACCTCGGCGGCCAGGGTCCGGGTGTGCACCGCCAGCGGGATCCAGGCGACCAGGCTCACCGCCACGGCCGCGCCGGCCAGGCTGGGACCGGCGACGGCGGCCAACGCGATGCCCACCACCACCGCCGGCAGCGCGTTCAGCACGTCGGCCAGCCCCGCCCGCTCCCGGCCCAGCAGTCCGGCAGCGACGCCGGTGACCAGGACCACCGCGCTGATCAGCAGGGCCAGCCCCACCGAGGGCAGGGCACCGGCGCCGAACCGGGCGAGCACGTCGCGGCCGAGCGCGTCCGCGCCCAGCGGGTGCGCCCACGACGGTGCGGCCAGCCGGTCGCCGAGGTCCTGGGCGGCGGGGTCGCGCAGCACGCCGGCAAGGACCGCCAGCAGCAGCACGGCGAGCAGCCCGGCCGCCCACCGACCGGCGCCGGGCGCCGGGGGCGGGAGCTCCGGCGACAGCCCGCCGTCGGTGCCCGCCGGCCCGAGCAGCGCACGGTGCAGCAGCACCCCGGCCCCGCCGGCCGCCAGACCGAGCAGCACCAGCACCGCGACGGCGGCCTGCACGACCGGCAGGTCCTGGGCCAGTGCACCGGCCAGCGCGACCCGGCCGAGCCCGGGCACGTCGAACACCGCCTCGATCACGGCGCCGGCCCCGAGCAGCCCGACGAGGAGCAGCAGGACCTGCGGGACGACGACGGTCAACGCCCGCCGGGCGATCGCCCCCTGCACCGCGGCGCGGGAGACGCCGGCGGCCCGCCAGGTGCGCACCCAGGCCTCCCCTGCGGTCTCCCGGACGGCGCCGGCCAGCACCCGGCCGAGCAGTCCCCCGGCCGGCAGGGCGAGGGCCAGGACGGGCAGCACGAGGTGTTCCGGGCCGGTGAACCCCGACGTGGGCAGCAGCCCCCAGCCCACGGCCACCACCGCGACCCCGAGGACGGCCAGCACGAACTCCGGCAGCGCGGCGAGTGCGGCGGCCAGCACCCCCGCCGCACCGCCGCCGTCGGCGCGGCCGTCGGCGGCCCGGCGCACGGCGGGCGACGCGAACAGCACGGCGAGCACGACGGCCACTGTTGCCGCCGTCCCGGCGAGGGTCGCGGACACGCCCAGCGCCGGCGGGACGACCTCGGCGACCGGCTGCCCGCTGACCCAGGAGGTGCCGAGGTCGCCAGAGACCGCGCGTCCGAGCCAGGAGAGCGTGCCGCGGACCGGGTCGGCGGGGAGGTCCAGCTGCTCGCGCAGCGCGTCGAGCGTGGCCGGGTCCGGCTCACGCTCCACCTCCCGGGCCCGCAGCACGGTGCGCGCCGGGTCGTCCCCGGACAGCCAGGGCAGCGCCCCGACCAGCAGCCCGGTGCCGGCGACCGCACCCAGCCCGGTCAGCGCGGGGCGGAGCAGCCCCGACCGGAGCCGTCCGGGAGTGCGCCGCGGCCGGGCCGGAGCCACCGGCCGCACCCGGCCGGCGGTCATTCCCCGACCGTCGTCTGGGTGCCGAGCAGCAGCCGGTCGAACGGGTCGACGGCCAGACCGCTGACCGTCGGGGCGTACCCGGTGTGGGTGCGCTCGTGCAGCACGGGCACCACGGCGCCGGTGGAGAGCACCTGGGCCTCGATCCGCAGCGCCGCGGCCCGGCGCTGCTCGGGGTCGGTCAGGGTCGCGGCCTCGGCGACGGCGGCGTCCACCGCCGGGTCGCAGAGCCGGGCCAGGTTGTAGCTGCCCTCGCAGGTCAGGTCGGCGGAGAGGTAGCCGACCGGGTCGCCGGTGTCGCCCAGGTAGAGCCGGCTGGCGAGCACCGCGTCGTAGGTGCCGGCCAGCAGGTCGGTCTCCAGGGCGGCGTACTCGGCCACCACGACCTCCACCGTGAACCCGGCCTGCCGTAGCTGCTCGGCGAGCACCGCGGCCGCCTCGGGCAGCTCGGGCCGGTCGGAGTACGTGGCCAGCCGGATGCTCGTCCCGGCCGGGTCGGCGGCCGGGGGCAGCGTGACCGCCGGCCGGTCCAGGCCCCTGGCGGTGTCGTCGTCGAACAGCCCCTCGGCGACGTCGGCCCGGCCCTCGTACACCGCGTCCACCACCGGCTGCGGGTCGATCGCCGCGACGGCGGCCGCACGCAGGCCCGGGTCGGCGAACGGCCCGTCCGCGGTGTCCAGGGAGAGGGAGACCAACCGCGGCAACGGCACGGAGAGCACCTCGGTGTCGGTCAGCATCGGCAGCTGGGCGATGGGCAGGTTGACCGCCACGTCCAGCTCACCGGCCCGCAGACCGGCGGTGCGCGCGGCCGCGTCGGCGGGGAAGGTGACGTCCACGCCGGCCAGCTCCGGCGCGCCCGCCCAGTGGTCGGCGTCCGCGGTGAGGGTCGCACCAGACGCGCCGCGCAGCTCGGTCAGCTCGAACGGCCCGGTGCCGGCGCCCACCGGGTCCGGTGCCGCCGGGTCGGCGTAGGCCGAGGGGGCGAGGACCACCAGCCCCGGGGCCGCCAGTCGGTGGACCAGCAGCGGGTCGGGCTCGGCCACCCGGACCTCGACCGTGTCCTCGTCCACCGCACGGGCACTGAGCCCCAGGCCGTCGATCGACCGCGGGGCCGGTGCTGCGGCGGCCGCCGCCGTCAGGGCGCCGACGACCGCCTCGGCGTCCAGCGGCGTCCCGTCGTGGAACTGCACGTCGTCCCGCAGGTCGAGGGTGACGGTGCGGTCGTCGACCCGGCTCCAGCTCTCGGCCAGCAGCGGGGCGGGCTCGCCGGCCTCGTCCAGCCCCACCAGCGTCTCCCCCACGCCCATCCGGGTGATCAGCGCCGCGTCGTCGGAGAACGGGGAGAGCGCGGCGACCGGGGGGAAGGCGAGCGCCAGCGCCAGCCGCTGCCCGCTGCCGGCCGACTCCTCCGCGGCCGGGGCGAAGCAGCCGGCGAGCAGGGCGGGCAGCGCGAGCAGCACACCGGCGACGCGGACGGCGGGGCGGGACATGGTTCCTCTTCTCGATCGGCCGGTCACGGGCGCACCGGTTCCTCGGCGGGGACGGCGGGTGCCGGTGCACCCGCTGCAGGGGTGCGGGCGATCCGGCGGGTGAGCAGCGCCAGGCCGACGGCCGAGGCCGCGGGCAGGGCGGCGAGCACCAGCCACGGGACGGCGGCGGCCGGCTGCGGCCGGTCGGCGAGGTCGAGCAGGGCCCCCACCCCGGTGCTGCCGACGAGCACCGCGGCGCCGCCGGCGGAGGCGAGGAACCCGAAGTGGGCGCCCAGCCGCCGTTCCCGGGCCAGCCGGGGCACCAGGTCCTGGGCGAGGGGCACGGCGACCATCTGGCCGGTGTAGAGCAGCAGCACCATGCCGACCGCCGGCGCCAGCGCCCAGATTCCGGCGGGCGGGGCGAGCGGGGCACAGACCGCGACCAGCAGGAACGCCGCGCTCATCAGCGCGAAGCCGAACGGCAGCGCCCGCTGCACCCCGGCCCGCCGGGCGCGAGCGGTGACCCGCAGCTGGAACAGCAGCACCGATACCGCGGCCAGCACGAACAGCCAGCCCAGCGCCCCCTGGCTGCCGGTCGCCCGGGAGAGCTCGACGGGCAGCGCCAGGTAGAGCTGGTTGTAGCTGAGCAGGTAGGTGCAGTAGCAGGCGGTGAAGGCGAGGAAGGTGCGGTTGCGCAGCACGTGCCCCCACCCGGCGAGCACGCTCTCCTCCCCGCTCCCCTCGGTGCGCAGGTCGCGCGGCAGCCAGCGCAGGTGGGCGGCGAGCACCACGCCGAAGACGCCGGCGGAGATCCAGCAGGTGACGCTGAAGGGCACGGTGAGCAGGACGGCGCCGAGCGCCGGCCCGGTGACCGAGCCGAGCTTGCTGGCGATGGCGTCCAGGCCGAAGACCTCGGCCCGGGTGACGACCCCGGCGGCCTCCAGCCGGTGGCCCTGGTCGGCCAGTGCGGACTCCACGGCCGGGGAGAACAGCGCCGCCGCGAAGCCGACCAGCACCGTGCCGGCGAGCACGGCGGGCAGCGAGGTGGCGACGGCGAGCACCCCGAACCCGGCGATCCGGACGAGGCAGCCGATCACCACGACGGGCTTGACGCCGAACCGGTCGGCCAGCCCGCCGCCGAGGAAGAACAGCCCCTGCTGGCTGAAGGTGCGCACGCCGAGCACCAGGCCGACCAGCCCACCGGCCAGCGCCAGGTCCTCGGTGAGGTGCACCGCCAGGAACGGCACCACCAGGTAGAAGCCGATGTTGAACGCCAGCTGGGACAGCAGCAGCAGCCGGGGCACGGCCGGCAGCCGCCGGAACAGCACGAACGGCTCCCAGGTGATCCACCCGGTCCGGCCGGCGCCGGTCATGCCAGCACCAGCCGCGGGACGGCGGCCACCAGCGCGTGCGCCTCGCGGCTGACCGGGTCGGTCAGCACGCGGGCCACCGGCCCGGACTCCACGACCCGGCCGGCGGCCAGCACCACGACGTCGGAGCAGAGCGCGGTGACGACGCCCAGATCGTGCGAGACCACCAGCAGCGCGACGCCCTCGGCGTCGCTGACCGCCCGCAGCAGCTCCACCACCTGCAGCCGGACGGCGGCGTCCAGCGCGCTGACCGGCTCGTCGGCGATGAGCACCTCCGGGCGCGGCGCGAGCGCCCGGGCCAGCGCGATCCGCTGCCGCTGGCCGCCGGAGAACTCGTGCGGCAACCGGCCGGCGGCGTCGGGGTCCAGCCCGACGGCGCGCAGCAGCTCGGCGACGCGGGCCCGGTGGTCGCCCGGGACCTGCAGGCAGCGCAGCGGTTCGGCGACGGCCTGGCCGACGCGCATCCGCGGGTTGAGCGAGCGGCCCGGGTCCTGGGGCACCACCTGCACGGCGCGGCGGAACCAGCGCAGCGCGCTCGGCCGGCCCGGCTGCACCGGCCGGCCGCGGTAGGTGACCTCCCCGGCGTCGGGCCGCTCCAGCCCCAGCAGCAGCCGGGTCAGCGTCGACTTGCCGGCGCCGGACTCCCCCACCACCGCCAGCCGCTGCCCCGCGGTCAGGCCGAGGTCCACCCGGTCGAGCGCCGGCCCGGCGCTGCCGCGGTACCGGCGGGTCAGCCCACGGGCGGCCAGCAGCAGCTCGGCGCTCACCGGGCGCCCACCAGGGCCGGCGGGCTCAGCGCAGCGGTGGCCTCGACCAGCGCCCGCACCGCGTCGTGGGCGTGCCCGGCCAGCACCTCGCGCAGCGGCCCGTCGGCGAGCAGGTGGCCCTCCGCCAGGACCAGCACCCGGTCGCAGGTGGTGGCCGCGGCAGCCAGGTCGTGGGTGACCAGCAGCAGCCCGGCGCTGCGCTCACGGGCGGCCCGGCCGAGCACGGCGAGCACGCCGTGCTGCGCGGTCGCGTCCAGCGCCGAGGTCGGCTCGTCGGCGACCAGCAGCCGCGGACCGGCGGCCAGCGCCAGGGCGAGAGCGGCCCGCTGCCGCTGCCCGCCGGAGAGCTGGACGGGGAAGCGCCGTCCGCTGCCGGCCGGAAGTCGCATCTCGGCCAGCAGCTCGGCCGCCCGCGCGGCAGCCGCGCTGCGCGGCACCCCGGCCCGGCGCAGCGGTGCGGCGACCTGCCGGCCCACCCGGACCTGCGGGTTGAGCGACGTGCCCGGGTCCTGCGGCACCAGGGCGGTGACCGGGCCGCGCAGCGGCCGGAGCTCCCGTTCCGCGGCGCCGACCACCTCGGTGCCGTCGACCCGGACGCTGCCGGTGACGACGGCGTCCCGCGGCAGCAGCCCGAGCAGCGCCAGCGTGGTGAGCGTCTTGCCCGAGCCGGAGGCGCCGACGAGGGCGACCCGCTCGCCGGCGGCGAGGTCGAAGGAGACCCCGGCCACGACGGGACGCCCGCCGAAGCCGACGGTGAGGTCCCGCACCCGCAGCAGAGGTGGATCGTCGTTCACCAGGCGTCCGCGGTCATCACCGTCAGCACGTCGACGTCGCGCTGGCCGGTGAACGGGTCGCGGCCGTGCAGGCAGCGGTAGTTGTCGACGACCAGCACCTCGCCGGCCTCCAGCCGGAAGTGCGGCACGACGTCGACGGCCGTGGCCAGCACGTCGGCCCACAGGTCCAGCTGCGCGTCGTGCTCGGCGGCACGGGGCTCGCGCGGCACCGGGACGGCGGTCTCGCTGGCCCGGACCACCCGGCGGCCGGCCCGGGTGTGCTCGACCAGCCGGCGGACCAGCGGGGTGCGCGGCACCTCGTGCGGCGCGGTGGCCCATCCGCCGAAGTAGTCGACGTCGGTGCCGGTCAGGAAGGCGTGCAGCTCCGGGCACCCGGTGGCCAGCGCGTCGACGAGTGCGTACCCGTCGACCAGGAAGGAGTCCCCGCCCTCGGGTGCGGGCCGGACGCAGCGCTGCAGCAGCCCGTCCTCGTCCGGGTCGCGGAGGTTGACGGTCCGGCCGTGCACGTCGACGACCACGTGGGCCCCGTCGCTGTGCAGCCCGAGCAGCTCGCCGGACTGCTGGCGCAGCGGGCGGACGGCGAACAGCTGACGCAACCGGTCGCCGTAGAGCTGGGCCGCCACGACCGGCAGCGCCTCGGGGCCGGGGGTCGGCTCGGCGACGACGACCGCTCCGTCCCGGGCCAGCAGCTCCCGGGCCTCCTCGGGGGTGCTCGCCGACTGCGGGAGCACCCCGGTGCTGCGGAGCAGGTCGGACAGCTCGGGGCGGACGGCGCCCACCCGGCGGCCGGAGGGCGTGCGTGCGGCCAAGGGGTTCCTCCAGGGGGTGTGCGTCGTACCGGCGGCGGGGGGCGCCCGGCCGGGCTGCGAGTGGGTCCTCGCGCCGAGCACCGTATTGCAAGCCGTTCGCAGGAAGACGACCGGCCCGGGACGGGCAGCCGACGACCACCGGTCATCGCCAGGTAGGTTGGTGACAATGATTATCAATCCGGTGGAGCCGGAGCGTCAGGGGGCGGCCCTCGTCGTCGACGACCTCGCGGTCTCCCTCGGCGGCCTGGAGCTGGTGCGCGGCGTCCGGCTCGAGATCGCGACGACCGAGCGGGTCGCCCTGATCGGCGCGTCGGGATCGGGGAAGTCGCTCACCGCCGCAGCCATCCTCGGCACCCTCCCCGTCGGCGCCGAGGTCCGGGGCAGCGTGCGGGTGGCCGGCGCCGACGTCACCCGGCTGCCGCCTCCCCGTCGGCCCGGCACGGCGCGGGTGGCCGCGGTGGGCCAGGACCCCGCCGCCGCGCTCAACCCGCTGGTGCCGGTGGGCGCCCAGCTGGCCCTGCCGTTGCGCAACCACCGGGGACTGCACGGCGCCGCGCTGGCGAGCGAGCGCGCCCGGCTGCTGGCGGCCGTCGGTCTGGACGACGCCGACCGGGTGCGGCACAGCTACCCCGGCGAGCTGTCCGGTGGCCAGCGGCAGCGCGTCTGCATCGCCATGGCCCTCGCCTCCCGGGCGGGCCTGCTGGTGGCCGACGAGCCGACGACCGCCCTCGACCTGGTCACCCAGGCACAGGTCGTCGCCGTGCTGCGCGGGGCCAGCCGGGACGCCGCGTTGCTCTTCATCACCCACGACATCGCCGTGGCCGCCTCGCTGTGCGACCGCGCGGTGGTGCTGCACGAGGGCACCGTGGTGGAGGACGCCCCGATCACCCGGCTGCTGGCCGCTCCACAGCACGAGCAGAGCGCCGTGCTCGTGAACGCTGCCCGGGCCGGCGCGCTCCGGGCCCGGGTGGGTGCGGCCCCGTGAGCCACCCGGCCGAGAGCCCGGCGCTGACCGCCACGGGCATCGTGCGCGGTCACCGGCTGCCGCGGCGGCGGCCGTGGGGCCCGCGCGACGTCGTGCCGGCGCTGCAGGGGGTCGATCTCAAGGTCGCTCCCGGCGAGCGGGTCGGGCTGGTCGGCACCTCCGGCTCCGGCAAGTCGACGCTGCTGCGCTGCCTGCTCGGCCTGGAGAGCCCCGACCACGGCACGGTCACCTTCGCCGGTCGCCCCGTCCGCTCGGGGCCGACCGCGTCGCTGCGCTGGTACCGCCGGCTGGTGCAGTACGTGCCCCAGGACCCGGCCGGGTCGCTGGACCCGCGCTCGACCGTCCGCGAGCTGGTCACGGTGCCGCTGCGGCACCTGCAGGTGCCCGGCGACCACGCGGCCGCCGTCGCGACGGCGCTGACCCGGGTGGGACTGGACCCCGACCTGGCCGCGCGCCGGCCCGGGGAGCTCTCCGGCGGCCAGGCCCAGCGGGTCGCGCTGGCCCGGGCGCTGGCCCCGGGACCGGCGCTGCTGCTCGCCGACGAGCCGGTCAGCGGGCTGGACCTGCCGGTGCGCGACCAGGTGGTCGAGGTGCTGGCCGACCTCTCCGCCCGCCAGGGCCTCGGACTGCTCCTGGTCTCCCACGACCTCGCCGTCGTCGCCCGGCTCTGCGACCGCACGGTCGTGCTCGACGACGGGCTGGTCGTGGAGGAGGGGCCGACCTCCGCTCTCCTCGCCCGCCCCGGACACCCGCGCACCCGGGACCTGCTCGCCGCGGTCCCCACCCTCCCCGCCTGACCGCAGCACCCTCCACCCCACAGAGAACGGAACGATGTCCTCCTCCCGCACCCCCCGCCTGCTCGTGCTCGGCGCCACCGTCGCCCTGCTGACCACCGGCTGCTTCAGCAGCTCGGCCGACGGCGGCAGCAGCGACCCGGCCGCCGAGGGCCGGATCTCCCTGGCGATGCTGCAGCCGCCGCGCTCGGGCCTGAACCCGCTGACCGACGACGCGTTCAAGCTCTCCCGCTGGAGCACCGCCGAGACCCTGGTGGTGCTGGACGCCGACGGCGACGCCCAGCCCTCCCTGGCCACCGAGTGGACCCGGACCGACGACCTCACCTGGCGGTTCACCGTCCGGGAGGACGTCGAGTTCCACGACGGCACCGAGCTGACCGCGGAGCAGGCCGCCGCCGCGCTGACCGCCGCGAACGAGGCCTCCCCTCGCCCGCGGATCCTGGACGGCGTCGAGCTGACCGCTGTCGCCGACGGCTCCGACGTCGTGGTCACCACCGGCGAGCCCGACCCGCTGGTGCCGCAGCGACTGTCCAGCCCGCAGCTGGCAGTGCTCGCCGCGGCCGCCTACGGCGCGGACGGCCGGGTCGACCCGGCCGGCACCGGCACCGGCCCGTTCGAACTGGTCGCCGTGGACGGCACCTCCGGCGCGACGCTGGACCGCTTCGACGGCTACTGGGGCGACCCCGCGGCCGCGGCCGGCATCGACGTGGCCTTCGTGCCCGACGGCACCGCCCGCGCCGCGGCCCTGCGCACCGGGACGGCGGACGTCGTCGAGGCGGTGCCGGTCTCCCAGGCCGGGCTGGTCGACGAGGAGCTGGTGCACGAGGTGCCGATGCCGCGCACCAACACCCTCTACCTGAACACCGCGTCCGGGCCGTTCGCCGACCCGGCGGTGCGCGCGGCCGCCCGCGCCGCGGTCGAGCGGGCCACCATCGTGGAGACCGTCTACGAGGGCCGCGCCGACATCGCCGAGGGCCTGCTGGGCCCGGCGATCCCCTGGGCCGCCGAGCTGCGCGCGGACCAGGCGGACCCGTCCGCGGCCGCCGTGCCGGCCGGCACGACGATCACCTTGGGCACCTTCACCGACCGGGCCGAGCTGCCCGAGGTCGCCGTCCTGCTGGCGCAGCAGCTGGAGGCGGTGGGCTTCACCGTGGAGCAGGACGTCCGGGAGTACGCCTTCATCGAGGCCGACGCCCTGGCCGGGGCCTTCGACGCGTTCATCCTGTCCCGCGCCACGGTGCTCGACTCCGGCGACCCGGTCGCCTACATGTACAGCGACTTCGCCTGCGAGGGCTCGTTCAACATCTCCCAGCTGTGCGACCCGGCGGTGGACGCCGCCCTGGCCGAGGCCGCGGCCGCCACCCCCGGCCCGGAGCGCCAGCGCGCGGTGATCGATGCCGAGCGGGCGATCCTGGACACCGGCGCCGCGGTGCCGATGCTGCACGAGCGGGTCATCCAGGGCGAGGCCGCCGGCGTCTCCGGTGCCGTGCGCGACCCGCGCGAGCGGGCGCTGATCAACGCCGAGACCACCGTCGGCGAGGACTGAGCCGTGCCACGGCGGGGATGGGTGACCGCTGCCTCCCGTGCGGTCACCGTCCTCGGCGTGGTGGCGCTGATCGGGGTGCTGCCCTGGCTGTCCGGCCGCAGCCCGGAGCTGTCGATCCTGCGGGCGCGCTCGGCCGAGCAGGAGGCCACCCCCGAGGCCCTGGCCGCGATCCGGGCCGAGCTGGGCCTGGACGCCGGGCCACTCGGGCTGCTCGGGCACTGGCTCTCCGGGGTCGTGCGCGGCGACCTGGGGACCTCCTGGATCTCCGGGGCCCCGGTGGGCCCCGGTCTGCTCCGGGCCCTCGGCGTCTCGGTGACGCTGATGGGGGCGGCCCTGCTGGTCGCCCTGGTCACGGCGGCACTGCTGTGCTGGCCGCCGCTGCGCCGGGTCGCCCGGGGCAGGCGGGGGCGCACCGGCGGGGCGGCCGGCGCGGCGCTCACCGCGCTGCCGGAGTTCCTGCTCGCCTCGGTGCTGCTGCTGGTCGGCGCGGTGTGGCTGGGCTGGTTCGAGCCCTATGGCTGGACCGGCCCGTCGTCGGTGCTGCTGCCGGCGCTGGCCATGGGCCTGCCCGCCGGCGGGCTGATCGGCCGGCTGGTCGCCGACGGGCTCACCGGCACCGGCACCGAGCGCTGGGTGACCACCTGGCAGCTGGCCGGCGCGTCGGCCGGGCAGCTCTCCCGGGCCCTGGTGCGCCGCACGCTGCCCGCGCTGACCACACAGGTGGCCCTGGTGCTCGTCGGCCTCACCGGCGGGGCCGTCGCCGTCGAGCAGGTCTTCGCCGTCCCCGGGCTGGGACGCGCGGTGCTCGGCGCCGCGGAGGCCCAGGACCTGCCGACCCTGCAGGCCGGGATGCTGCTGCTGCTCGGCGTCTCCGCGGTGTTCGGCGGCGTGGCCGCGCTGACCCGGGCGCTGCTGCTGGGCCGGGCACTGCGCAGCGGCAGCGTCCCGGTGCCGGCTCGGGCCACCCCGTCCCGGCGGCGCGACTGGCTGCTGCCGGCCGGGGCGGCCGCGCTCCTGGTGGTCGTGGTGGCCGCCGGGCTCGGCCGTGACCCGCTGACCTCCGCGCACCCGCGGCTGGCCGCGCCCAGCGCGGCGCTGCCGTTCGGCGCCGACGCCAGCGGGCGTGACCTGCTGGCCCGGGTGGCGCACGGTGCGGTGCAGACGGTCGGGACGGCGTCGCTGGTCGTGCTGGTCACGCTGGTGGTCGGGATCCTGGTCGGGCTGGCGCCACGCGCCTCGGTCGGGCCGGTGGAGGTGGCCAACGCCGCGCCCCCGGTGATCGTCGGTGTGCTGGTCGCCGCAGCACTGGGGACGTCGCAGGCCGGGGCGGCACTGGCCGTCGCCCTGGTGGCCTGGGCGCCGATCGCCGCCTACGTGGCGGCGGCGTCGGAGGAGGTCCGGCGGCAGCGGCACGTCACCGTGCTGCCGGTGCTCGGCGTGGGCCCGGCCACGGTCACCTGGCGGTACGTGGTGCCCGCCGTGCTGCCGGCGGCCGCACGCAACGCCGTGCTGCGGCTGCCGGGCATCGCGCTGGCACTGGCCGCGCTGGGCTTCCTCGGGTTGGGGGCCGCCGCACCGACACCGGAGTGGGGGCTGCTGCTGGCCGAGGGCATGCCCTACGTCGAGCGGGCACCCTGGGCGGTGCTGGCCCCGACCGGGGCCCTGGTGACCGCGTCGGTGCTCGCCGTCTCGCTGTCCGGGCTGAGCCGCCGGCCGCGCCGGCCGGCGGCGCCGGTCGAACCCCCTGCCGGGACGACGGCTGCTGCGCCGGCGCAGCCCGCCGCGGTCGGGTGACCTTCGGCCGCGGTGACCTCGCTCCCCCTGTTTGACAACGATTCTCATTACGTTGATTATCGGACCATGCAGCTCCCGTCCCGACGACGTCCCGCCCGCTCGCTCTCCGCACTCTCCCTCGCCTGCGCCGGGGCAGTCGCGCTGGCCGGCTGCTCCGGCACGGCCGACGCCGACGCCGCGGGTGCCGGCGACGACGGGCTGACGATCGTGGCTGCGTTCTACCCCCTCGCGTGGCTGAGCGAGCAGGTGGCCGGGGACCTGGCGGACGTCATCTCCCTCACCCCGGACGGCGCCGAACCGCACGAGTACGAGCTCACCCCCCGGGACGTCGCCGCCACGGCCGAGGCCGACGCCGTCGTCTTCCTGCCGACGCTGCAGCCGGCCGTGGACGCCGCCGTCGAGCAGCAGGCCGCAGACCGGGCCTTCGACGCAGGGGAGGCGGCCGACCTGTCCCTCACCTACGAGGCCCACGACCACGAGCACTCCGACGGCGAGCACGCCGAGGAAGAGCACGCCGAGGAGCACGCCGACGAGCCGGTGACCGACCCGCACTTCTGGCACGACCCGATGCGGATGGCCGACGTCGGCGACGCACTGGCCGAGCACCTGGCCACCGTGGACGAGGCCAACGCCGAGCGGTACACCGCGAACGCCGCGGACCTGCGGGCGCAGCTCGCGGAGCTGGACGGGGAGTTCCGGGACGGCCTGGCCGACTGCGCAGCCCGGGAGCTGGTGACCAGCCACAGCGCCTTCGGCTACCTCGCCGACGCCTACGACCTCGAGCAGTTCGGCATCAGCGGGCTGGCGCCGGACGAGGAGCCGTCCACCGACGCGCTGACCGAGGCGACCGAGTTCGTGCGCGAGCACGGCGTGCGCACCATCTACTTCGAGACGCTGGTCAGCCCCGCCGTCGCCGACACCGTGGCCCGGGAGACCGGCGCGCAGACCCGGCAGCTCGACCCCATCGAGGGGCTCACCGACCAGTCGCAGGGCACGGACTACCTGGAGGTCATGCGGGCCAACCTGGCCGACCTGCGGACGGGGCAGCAGTGCTCCTGAGCGCCCGGCCCGGCGGTGCCGCCACCACCCTCCGCACTGCCGGGGTCAGCGCACTGACGGTGCGGGGCGGGGGGTTCGGCCATGGCCGGGACGCCGTCCTCACCGGCGTCGACCTGACGGTGCGGCCCGGGGAGGTGGTCGCGGTCCGGGGGCCCAACGGGGCCGGCAAGTCGACGCTGGTCCGGGGGGTGCTGGGCCTGTGCGACGTGCAGGCCGGCGAGGTGCGGCTGTTCGACGTGCCGCGGGCACGGTTCCGCGACTGGCACCGGGTCGGCTACGTCCCCCAGCGGCACACCGTGGCCGGCGGCGTCCCGGTGACCGTGCGCGAGCTGGTCTCCTCCGGCCGGCTGAGCCGGCTGCGGGCCTGGCAGCGGTTCGGCGAGGCCGACCGGTGCGCCGTCGACTGCGCGCTGGAGGGCGCCGGACTGGCCGGGTCCGGCCGCCGGCTGCTCGCGGAGCTGTCCGGCGGTCAGCAGCGCCGCGCGCTGCTGGCCCGCGCGCTGGCCGGCGACCCCGAGCTGCTGCTGCTGGACGAGCCGACCGCCGGCGTCGACGCGGCCAGCCAGCGGGTGGTCGCCGGCACGCTGGCCGGGCTGGCCGAGACCGGCGCCGCCGTCGTCGTCGTGCTGCACGAGCTGGGCCCGCTGGCGGAGGTGGTGACCAGGACGGTGACGCTGCCGGGCGCGGACGCCCCGTGCTGAGCTACGAGTTCATGCGGCTGGCCCTCGCGGCCGCCGTGCTCGTCGGCCTCACCGCACCCACCGTCGGCGTCCACCTGGTGCAGCGCCGGCTGTCGCTGATCGGCGACGGCCTGGGCCACGTGGCGCTGCTGGGGGTGGCGGTCGGCCTGGTCACCCGGTCCGCGCCGGTGCTCACCGCGCTGCTGGCCACGGTGGCCGGGGCTGTGGCGGTGGAGGTGCTGCGCGCCCGCCGGTCGGCCAGCGCCGACGTGGCGCTGGCCATCATGTTCTACGGCGGGCTGGCCGGGGGCGTCGTCGTCGTCACCCGGGCGCCGGCCGGCATCCCGGTCACGCTCGACGGCTACCTGTTCGGCGCGCTCACCACGACGACCCGGGGTGACCTGGTCCTCTTCGCCGTACTGGCCGCCGTCGTGCTCGCGGTGACGATCGGGTCGGGCCGCTCGCTGTTCACCGTCGCGCTGGACGAGGAGCACGCCCGGGCCAGCGGGCTGCCCGTGCTGCAGCTGAACCTGCTGCTGGCGGTGGTCACCGCGGTCACCGTGACGCTGTCGATGCGGGTGCTCGGCCTGCTGCTGATCAGCGGGCTGATGGTGCTGCCCGCCGGCTGCGCGCAGCTGGTGGCCCACAGCTTCCGGAGCAGCCTGGTGATCGCGGCGCTGATCGGGGTCACCGTGTCCGTCGGCGGCACCGCGGTCTCCTGGTACGCCGACACCCCGTCCGGCGGGACCATCGTGCTGATGGCGGTCGCCGCCTACGCCGTGCTCAGCATCGGCCGGCTGGCCCGCCGCGGCAGCCCCCGGCACGGGCCGGGGGTCGTCCCCTCCCCGGTGCGGGTGGGGTGACCGGAGGGGCAGGGACCCGACCGTCCCTGCCCCTCCCCCGGGTCACTCGTTCGCCGAGCCCGCGCTGTCCCCGGCGCGCTGTTCGCTGCTCGGGGCACCGACCCAGACGGTCTTGGCGTTCATGAACTCGCGCATGCCCAGCTCGGTGAGCTCCCGGCCGTAGCCGCTCTGCTTCACCCCGCCGAAGGGCAGCTCCGGGTAGCTGGTGGTCATCCCGTTGACGAAGGCCATCCCCGACTCGATGTCCCGGACGAACTGCGCCCGCTCGTCCTCGTCCTCGCTCCACAGGTTCGAGCCGAGCCCGTAGGGGTGGCTGTTGGCGATCTCGATCGCCTCGTCGAGGGAGTCGACGGTCCACAGCGCTGCGACCGGCCCGAACACCTCCTCGGCGTAGAGGTCCATCCCCGGGGTGACGCCGGTGAGCAGCGTGGGCTCGTAGAACCAGCCGGGCCGGTCCACCCGCGCGCCGCCGACCACGACGGTCGCGCCCTTCGCCCGGGCGTCCTCGACGTAGGCCTCCACGTCGGCCAGGCCGGACTCGGTGGCCAGCGGCCCGACGTCGGTGCCCTCGTCCATCGGGTCGCCGACCGCCAGCGCGGCGATCTTCTCCGCGAACACGCGGGTGAACTCCTCGGCGACGTCGCGGTGCACGAAGAACCGCTTGGCCGATATGCAGCTCTGCCCGTTGTTCTGGTTGCGACTGGTGACCGCCACCCCGGCCGCGGCCTCGAGGTCGGCCGAGGGCATCACGATGAACGGGTCGGAGCCACCCAGCTCCAGCACCGTGGGCTTGAGCGCGTCCCCGGCGATCGAGGCGACCGACTGGCCGGCCGGCGCGCTGCCGGTCAGCGTCGCGGCGACCACCCGGTCGTCCCGGATGACCCGCTCGATGGTGCCGGAGCCGATCAGCAGGGTCTGGAAGACGTCGTCCGGGAAGCCGGCCTTGCGGAAGACCTCCTCCAGGTACAGCGCGGTCTGCGGCACGTTGCTGGCGTGCTTGAGCAGCCCGACGTTGCCGGCCATCAGCGCCGGGGCGGCGAACCGCATCGCCTGCCACAGCGGGAAGTTCCACGGCATGACCGCCAGCACCACGCCCAGTGGCTGGTGGGTGACGTAGGCCTGCCGGGCGCCCACGGCGTCGGCGTCCAGCCGCTGGGGCTCGAGCATCGCCGGCCCGTGCTCTGCGTAGTACCGCAGCGCCTTGGCGCACTTGCCCACCTCGGCCTTCGCCGAGGACAGCGTCTTGCCCATCTCGGTGGTCATCAGCTCGGCGACCGCGTCGGTGTCGCCGTCCAGCACGTCGGCCGCCGCCCGCAGCCAGCGCACCCGGTCCTCGACCGGGGTGCGCCGGTAGCTGCGGTACGCCGCGGCCGCGCGACCGATCTTGTCCTCCAGCGCCTCGTCGGAGAGCGGCTCGTAGGTCCTCAGCGTCTCGCCGGTGGTGGGGTTGATGGTGGCGATGGCCATGGGGGCTCCCGTCGTCGTCCGTGTCGCGGGTCGGTGCCGGACGGCGGCGCTCCCCGTGGGCGCTCGGGCGGTCCGGCGCGGCTCGCCTGCACCGTGCACCTGCCCGGTGCTCCCGGAGGGGAAACGGCAGGACGTGGGACGCCGGGAGTTCACGTGGGCACCGCCAACTCGTCGCCCAGTGCAACCACAGTGCCCCCCATGCCGCTTGATGCACCCCTGTCCCGCCGCACCGTGCTGAAGGGCGGGGCCGTCACGGCCGCCGCCCTGACGTTCGGTGGGCTCACCAGCGAGGCCGCCCGCGCGGCCGTGGCCGAGACCGCCCGTTCCGGCGTCTTCGGCTTCGGCGTCGCCAGCGGCGACCCCACGGCCACCGAGCTGCTGCTCTGGACCCGGGTGACGCCCACCCCCGAGTCCCTGCCCGGCAGCCGCCGCGGGCCCGCCGTCCCGGTCCGCTGGGAGGTCGCCGCCGACGAGGCGTTCACCCGCATCGTGCGCAGCGGGAACGTCGTCGCCGACGTCAGCCGCGACCACACCGTCAAGGTCGTGGTGAACCGGCTGACCCCCTACACCCGCTACTTCTACCGGTTCACCTGCGCCGGCGAGACCTCCCCGGTCGGCCGCACCCAGACCGCACCGGACGAGCCCGGCCGGACCCACGCGCTGCGGATGGCGTTCGTCTCCTGCAGCAACTGGACCGGCGGGTACTTCACCGCCTACCGCGGGATCGCCGCCCGCGACGACCTGGACTTCGTGCTGCACCTGGGCGACTACCTCTACGAGTACGGCAACGCCCCACGGGTGGCGGGCGTGGCCGGCTCCGGCGACCGGTACGGGCCGAACGCGCTGATCGGCATCCGGGACCACGAGCCGGTCCACGAGATGGTCACGCTGGAGGACTACCGGATCCGGCACGCGCTCTACAAGACCGACCCGGACCTGCAGCGGGCGCACCAGCAGCACCCGTGGATCGTCATCTTCGACGACCACGAGATCACCAACGACGCCTACGACTTCGGCGCGGAGAACCACGAGCGGGACGACGACCCGGCCACCCCCTACACCGAGCCGGGCAAGCCCGACGGGATCAAGCCCGAGGGCGACTTCCTGTTCCGCCGGGCCAAGGCGTTCCAGGCCTACCTGGAGTGGATGCCCATCCGGGAGCCCGCGATGTGGCAGCCGCGCCCGAGCAAGGGCCGGCAGTTCTTCCGCCGCTTCGGCTTCGGCGAGCTGGCCGAGCTGTCGGTGATCGACACCCGGCAGAACCGCAGCGAGCAGGTGCCGGGCACCGTCGACGGCGAGCTCAACCCGGCGCTGACCGACCCGCGCCGGCACCTGCCCGAGCCGCCGCAGCTGGACTGGCTGACGACGGGCATCCGCACCGGGCGCACCGCCTGGCACGTGGTCGGCAACCAGACGGTGTTCGCCCGGGTGTTCGCCGTGCCCCGCCCGGGGACGGTGCCCGGCTCGGTGTTCAACACCGACCAGTGGGACGGCTACCAGGCCGACCAGCGTGCGGTGCTCGACGCGATGGCGGCTGCCGGCACCGACCCGGTGGTGCTGACCGGGGACATCCACTCCTCCTGGGCCAACGACCTGCCCACCGACCTCGCCAGCTATCCCACGGACGGCAACTCGGTGGGCGTGGAGTTCGTCTGCCCGTCGGTGACCAGCAACGGGTTCAAGGAGGCCGTCGGCTCCGCGGCCGCCGCGACCGCCACCACCGCCGCGTTCCAGGCCGCCAACCCGTGGGTGCGCTACCTGGAGGGCATCGGCCACGGCTTCGTCGTCCTGGACGTGACCCCGGAGCGGGTGCAGGCCGACTTCTGGTTCATCCGCAGCAACGGCGACAAGGGCCTGGCCGTCGACCCGCGACTGGACCCGCAGGCGACGGTCGGCTACGAGACCTCGTTCGCCACGGTGAAGGGCTCGCACAAGGTCAGCGGCCCGACGGCCGAGCTGGGCCCGCGGTCGGACTCCCCCCGGACGGCCTGAGCCCGGCAGGCACGGCTGCGGGTCCGGGTGCGCCCGGGCCCGCAGCCGGGCCCTCCGGCCTCCCCGGGCAGGACCATGGTCACGCCCGTAGCGTCGGGCCCGCGGGCCGGCGCGGCTCGCGACATCGAGGTCGGAGGACGATGGACACCGGTCGCATCCGCAACGCAGCACTGGCCCGCAAGGTCGTGCCGGCCGAGCAGGCCGCCGCGCTGATCCGGCCCGGGGACACGCTCGGCATGAGCGGGTTCACCGGCGCCGGGCACCCCAAGGCCGTGCCGGAGCTGCTGGCCCAGCGGATCACCGCGGCGCACGCCGCGGGAGAGCCCTTCCAGGTCGACCTGTGGACCGGGGCCTCCACCGCACCGGAGCTGGACGGCGCGCTCGCCGCTGCCGACGGCATCGGCCTGCGGCTGCCCTACCAGTCCGACCCGATCGCGCGGCAGAAGATCAACGCCGGCGAGATCGACTACGTCGACGTCCACCTCTCCCACGTCGCCCAGCTGGCCTGGGAGGGCTTCCTCGGCCCGTTGGACGTCGCCGTCGTCGAGGTCAGTGGGATCACCGAGGACGGCCAGCTGATCCCCTCCTCCTCGGTCGGGAACAACAAGACCTGGCTGGACCTCGCCGAGCGGGTGGTGCTGGAGGTCAACAGCTGGCAGCCGGGCGGACTGGACGGCATGCACGACGTCTACTACGGGACGGCTCTGCCGCCGAACCGGCGGCCGGTGCAGCTGACCCGGCCCGGCGACCGGATCGGGGTGCCGCACCTGCGGGTCGACCCGGACAAGGTCGTCGCCGTCGTCGAGACCCATGCCCCGGATCGGAACACCCCGTTCAGCGAGCCCGACGACACCGCCCGGGCCATCGCCGGGCACCTGATCGAGTACCTCGAGCACCAGGTCACGCTGGGCCGGCTGCCGGCCGAGCTGCTGCCGCTGCAGTCCGGCGTCGGGAACGTGGCCAACGCCGTCCTGTCCGGCCTGCAGGAGTCGCGGTTCGAGCAGCTGACCGCCTACACCGAGGTCATCCAGGACGGCATGCTCGACCTGCTGCGCTCGGGCACGCTCGCCTCCACGTCGGCGACGGCGTTCTCGCTGAGCCCCACCGCGATCGCGGACTTCAACGCCCACGTGGCCGAGTTCCGGGACCGGATCGTGCTGCGGCCGCAGGAGATCAGCAACCACCCGGAGATCGTCCGCCGGCTGGGGGTGCTGGCGATGAACGGGATGATCGAGGCCGACCTGTACGGCAACGTGAACTCCACCCACCTGATGGGCAGCCGCATCCAGAACGGGATCGGCGGCTCGGGCGACTTCGCCCGCAACGCCTACGTCTCCTTCTTCCTCACCCCGTCCACGGCCAAGGGCGGCGCGATCTCCTCGATCGTGCCGATGGTGTCCCACGTCGACCACACCGAGCACGACGTGTCGGTGATCGTCACCGAGCACGGCCTCGCCGACCTGCGGGGCCTGCCGCCGCGCAAGCGGGCGCAGCTGGTCATCGACAACTGCGCTGCTCCGGAGTACCGGCCACTGCTGGCCGACTACTACGCGCGGGCCGAGCGCAGCGCGTACGGCCGGCACACCCCGCACCTGCTGGCCGAGGCGCTCAGCTGGCACACCCGCTACCTGGAGACCGGCAGCATGCTGCCCGGCTGATCCCGGGCCGCCGGCTCAGGAACGCTGGGCGTCCAGGCGCTGCAGCAGGTCGTCGGCGGCCTTCTCGATCTCCGGGTGGTCGTTCTGGCTGGCCCGTTGCTTGGCGTGGATCAGCGCCGCCCGGTTGACCTTGGCGAAGTCGCCGTAGGGGAACCGGTAGCGGCCCTTGGTGCCCTCGCCCTTGTCCGGGTCGACGGCCAGGTGCCACTGCGCGTAGCCCTCCTGGCCCTCGTCGTCCCGCTCCTCGTTCTCCTCGTCGGTCGACGGTGCGGCGTCGGACCACTCGGTCTGGTCGTCGTACTCCCCGGCGTCGATGAGCTCCCGGGCGTGGGCCACCCCGGCCTCGTTCACGTCGTAGTCAGGCATGCGGCTCCCCTACCCGTGTCGCTCGGGGAACACGTCCGGATCGCGCATCGAGATCGGGCTGGTGGTGGTCTCCGCGGCGAGGACACCACCACCAGCCCGATCTCGGCGCGGCTCAGCGCAGGGGTGGGATCACCTTCCGCGCCGCCAGCTGGGCGAACAGCTCACCGAAGCGGTGCTCGGTGTCCAGGCAGTCGGCGAACCCGGCCTGGCGCAGCTTGATCGTGGAGCTGACGTTGTCGAAGCCGGAGGAGAAGATGAACTCGCCGAACTCCCAGCCGACCAGGTCCTCATAGGGGGTCGGGACCAGGTCGTGCCGGGCCGCCAGCCGCTCCCACACGTCGCGCCGGTCGGCCATCGCCTCGGCCAACGGCACCGGCTGCGGCTCGGCGGAGTCCATGCCGAAGGCCCGGGCGAACGCCGGGAACAGGTGCCGCCAGCGCACCTGGTCGCCGTTGGTGACGTTGTAGACCTCACCGTCGGCCACCTGCTCGCGGCCGGCCCAGACCGTGGCGCGGGCCAGCAGCTCGGCGTCGGTCACCTGGTAGAGCGCGTCGTAGGCGGCCAGGCTCCCGGGGAAGCGCAGCGGCTGGCCCAGCTCCCTGCTGATCGCGGCGTACACCGCGATGACCATCAGCAGGTTCATCGGGTTGCCGACGGCGTAGCCGATGACGCCCTCCGGCCGGAGGACGGTCAGCCGGAAGCCCCGCTCCGCCGCGACCTCGCGGAGCAGGTCCTCCTGGTCGTAGTAGAAGTTCGGCTGGACGATCCGCGGGTCGGTCTCCTTGGCCGGGGTGTTGAAGAAGCCCATGTGCGCGCCGTAGGCCTTGCCGCCCTGGTAGAGGGTCACGTGCTCCAGGGGCGCCCCGGCCGCGGCGAGCCCGTCCAGCGTGTGCCGCAGCATGCCGACGTTGACCTCGGAGAGCTCGCGCGCGGTGGGCCGCTCGGCGTACGCGCCGAACACCAGGTGGGTGACGTCGGGGGCCTCGGCCAGCCCGGCCCGCGCGGCGTCGGCGTCGCGCAGGTCCACGGCGAGGTGCTCCCAGCCGGTGTCACGCGGCGCTCGGCGGCTGAGTCCGCGCACCCGCCAGTCCGGCTGACGGGCGTACTCGGCAGCCGCGTGCGCGCCGATCACCCCGCCCGCCCCGGTCACCAGCACGCTGCCCTGCTGCGCCATCAGCTGCACTCCCTCGTCCGTCCCGGTGTCCGGGGGTCCATGCCCACCGGCGGGACGGCGAACCGGTCAGCGGCCGTGGCGCTCGACCAGTTCGGCACCGATCCAGGCCGGCCCGGCCCGCACCACCGGGAGCTGCGGGCCCGCCGGACCGCCGCAGCCCGCTGAACCGCGGAGGCGTCAGCCGAACAGCTCGCTGATCAACGACTTCTTCTTCCGCGGCTTGCCGTAGGACCCGTGCGAGGAGCCGTACCCGGAGCTGTTGCTGCGCACCTGACCCAGCACCTCGCTGACGACGGCGCCCAGCGACCCCGCCGACTGGCCCTGCGGGTGGGAGAACGGCTGGTGCGACGACGCCGGACGGGGCGGCTCGGCGTCCGGGGCGGGGCGGGCGTGCCAGGCGTTCTCCGCGTCGACCAGGCGCTCCAGCTCACCGCGGTCCAGGAAGATCCCGCGGCAGTCGGTGCACTGGTCGACGTGGACGCCGTTGCGCTCGTAGGTGCGCATCGTCCCCTGACACTTCGGGCAGACCAGGTCCATGGCCGGGCAACGGCGCCCGCCGTCCCGGGGTTCCCGGCCGGTTCAGCGCTTGCTGCGCCGCTCGGCCGCGCGGGGCCGCGCCGCCTCGTCACAGCGCTCCCGCGACCGGGTCTCGGAGAGGTAGTGCTGCACCGTCCCGAAGCTGGGCCGGGAGCCCCGGGCCGCGACGTCGTGGCGGGCCTCCCACTCGGCGATCACCTTCTCCGCCGGGGTCATGGTGAGCGGGTCGGGGTGCGGCCGACGGGCACGGCCGGCGGAGCTGTCCATGGCTGCGTCGCTCATGGCTGGGTCCCTCCAGGAGGATGCGTGCCCCTCCATGGTCACCCCGCGGAGCGGTGTTGAGAAGCCCCGTGTGCGCGCCGTCCCGGGCGTGCCAGGGTGGCCATCGTGACCATCGAGCGCACCGTCCGACTGTCCTTCACCACCGGGGCCCGGGACGCGGGCACCCACACCAACCTCTCCGCCGTCCGCAGTGACGGCCCGGTCCTCTGGGTGGCCGGTGACGAGACGGCGACGATCGAACGGCTGGTCGCCGACGACCCGCACGCACCGGGGAGCTACGCCGACCAGACCAGCTGCCGGCTCGCCGACCTGGTCGACCTCCCGGGCGAGGACGGCGACGAGGAGGCCGACATCGAGGGGATCGCCCGGGCCGGCGACTTCCTCTGGGCCGTCGGGTCGCACAGCCTGCGGCGCAAGCGGATCAAGGCCAAGCACGACGGGGACAAGGCGCTCCGCCGGCTCGCCCGGGTCACCGGGCAGGCCAACCGGCAGGTCCTGGTGCGGATCCCGGTCACCGACGTCGACGGCCTGCCCACGCCGGTGCGGGAGGCGACCGTGGCGGGCGGGACCCAGCGGGCCGCCGTCTTCGGCGCGTCCGGCCCGGACCTGCGCGACCTGCTCGCCGACGACGAGCACCTGGCTCCCTTCCTGGCCATCCCCGGCAAGGACAACGGCCTGGACGTCGAGGGCATCGCGGTGGCCGGGGAGCGGGTGTACCTGGGCCTGCGCGGGCCCGTGCTGCGCGGCTGGGCGATGGTGCTCGAGCTCCGCCCGACCGTCGACCCGGACGACGCCGGCCGACTGGTGCTCGAGCCGTTCGAGGACGGGCGCCGCTACCGCAAGCACGTGCTCGACCTCGCCGGGCTCGGGGTCCGCGACCTCTGCCCGCACGGCGCGGACCTGCTCGTGCTCGCCGGCCCGACGATGGACCTGGACGGGCCGGTGCACGTGTTCCGCTGGCACGGTGCGGTGACCGCGGACACCCCGCAGGTGGTGCGGGACGACCTGCTCACCCGCGAGCTCGACCTGCCCTTCGGCGTCGGGGTGGACCACGCCGAGGGCATCGGCCTGCTGGACGACGACCCGGCCGGCCCGCAGCTGCTGGTCGTCTACGACAGCCCGGCGCCCGAGCGGCTGCACGAGCACGGGGTGACCGCCGACGTCGTCCGGCTGCCGCCGCCGGCCACCGCCGGCTGAGTCAGGCCCCTTGACCGAGGGCGGCGATCGTCGCCCGCACCTCCGCGGCCGTGCCCGGCTCCACCGGGAGGTGCGGCAACAGCGCGGGGAGCTCCTCCGGCAGCAGGCCCTCGGCCAGCAGCACGTCCAGCAACCGGTCGGCGGCGGACACCGGGACGGGCAGCGGGAGCCCCGCCGTGCCGATCGCCGCCTCGGCGAGGAACAGCGCACCCGCCAGTTCGTCCGCCGCCGGCCCGACCTCCGGGACCTCGGCCGGCGCCGCCGCGCGGGTGACCGCCTCCGCCGCCCGCACCAGGGACAGCGGCAGGCCCTCCGCCTCCACCTCCACCAGCGGCACCGCGCCCAGCGCCGCCAGCACCAGGTGCTCGGCGTCGATCCGCAGCGGCGCCTCCCACTCCCCCACCCGGACCACCTCGACCAGGTCGCCGCCGTCCTCCCCGAGCTCGTCGAGCAGCTCGGCCCAGTCGGCGGGGCGGGTCGCCCGGGCGCGCTCGACCGCGGCGACGCAGGTGGCGAGCACGAACGGCTCGACGACCTCCCGGTCGAAGTGTTCGGCGTAGAGCGTGCCGTCGGCGGTGACCGCGTTCAGTGCGTCCTGGAAGCTGCCGGGCCGGGCGTCGCCCAGCTCGAGGCGGCCGTCCTCCTCCCCGCTGAGCGGCTGACCGGTCACCGCCCGGGCGCCGAGGGTCAGCCCGGTGGCGGTCACGCGGCCGCGGACGCGCAGGTGGTGGTCGTGGTCGGAGAGGCCGACCGACCAGGCGCAGGCCTCCGCGATCAGCGCGCCGGCGCGCTCACGGAGCACGTCCCGGCTGAGCAGGGCGATGAGGTCCGGGCCGAAGTCGCTGTCGAACACCCCTCCACCATGCCCTCCCGCCGCCGTTCCGGGTGGCCCGACGGCGTGGCGGACGACCACCTGTCCGTTGACCGAGCGGGCTCCCGGTCACCGGCCTAGCGTGCACCTACCCAGTCACGGCGGACTCGGAGGAGCCCATGCGCGTTCCCGCCCTTCCCCTGCGCCGGAGGGCCGCGGTGACCGCCGCGCTCGCCGCCGCCCTGCTGGTCCCGGCCAGCGCGACCGCTGCCGCCCCGGCAGACCCGGGCCAGCCCGGCACCGGCCCCGGTGTGGCCGATGCGGCCGGCTCCGGGACCCTGCCGATCCGCGGCCTGGACCTGGACGCGCTGACCATCCCCGAGCTGCAGGAACGGATGGACGACGGCGACCTGACCGCCGTCCAGCTCACCACGGCCTACCTGGCGCGGATCGCCGCCGTCAACGACGACCTCGGCGCCGTGCTCAGCATCAACCCCGACGCCCTGCGCGACGCGGCCGCCAGCGACCGCATGCGGCAGCGGGGCCAGGACCGGCGGCCGCTCGAGGGCATCCCGGTGCTGCTGAAGGACAACGTGGACACCGAGCAGCTGCCGACCACGGCGGGGTCCCGGGCGATGCTGGGCAGCCGCCCGGACGACGCCGTGATCACCCAGCGGCTCCGGGACGCCGGCGCGATCGTGCTGGGGAAGGCCAACCTCTCCGAGTGGGCGAACCTCCGCGGCTCCGCCTCCTCCAGCGGCTGGAGCGGCGTCGGCGGCCAGACCGCCAACCCCTACGTGCTCGACCGCAACCCCTGCGGCTCCTCCTCCGGCTCCGCGGTGGGCGTGGCCGCCTCGCTGGCCCAGGTGGCGATCGGCACCGAGACCGACGGCTCGATCGTCTGCCCGGCCGGGGCCAACGGCGTGGTCGGCGTCAAGCCGACGCTCGGCCTGGTCAGCCGCACCGGCATCGTGCCGATCTCCGCCGAGCAGGACACCGCCGGCCCGATGGCCCGGCACGCCGTCGACGCGGCGCTGGTGCTGGAGGTGCTCGCCGGCTCCGACGACGCCGACGCCGCGACCGCGGAGATCCCCGCCGACCTGGCCACCGACTTCGCCGACCTCGACCTCGACGCCCTGGAGGGGGCGCGGATCGGGGTGTGGACGCTCTCGGCCGAGGAGTCCGCGCGGGTCGACGACCGGACCGAGGAGGTGTTCGCCGCGGCGGTCAAGCAGCTGGAGGCCGCCGGCGCCACCGCCGTGCCGGTGCAGCTGGCCTACCAGGAGGAGATCGGCGCCGGTGAGCTGCCGGCGTTGCTGGCCGAGTTCAAGCGCGACCTGAACGCCTACCTGGCGGCCACGCCCGGGGACCACCCGGCCGACCTGGCGGGCATCATCGAGTTCAACGAACAGGACCCGGTGGAGCTGGCGTACTTCGGCCAGGAGCTCCTGGAGCAGGCCCAGGCGGCCACGGTGCCCGCCGACGACCCGGCGATCCGGGAGACCCGCGACCGGATCCGGGAGCTGGCCCGCGCCTCGATCGACGAAGCGCTCGCCCAGGGGGCCGGCCCGGAGGACGACCTGGCCGCGATCGTCGGGCTGACGAACACGCCGGCCTGGCTGACCGAGTACGAGTACCTGGACGGCCGGGCCGACGCGTTCGTCTACAGCACCTCCGGCCCGGCTGCGGTGGCCGGCTACCCCAACGTCACCGTCCCGGCCGGCTTCGCCGGTCCCCGGGACTCGCTGCCGGTCGGGGTCTCGTTCTTCGGGACCCGCTGGGACGACGCCCGGATCCTGGACGTCGTCGCGGACTTCGAGGACCAGGCCGCGGCCCGCGAGGCACCGGGCTACCTGCCCACGGTGGGCGCGGACCCGCAGCCGGACAACCCCGAGCCCGCCACCTGACGAAGGACCCCCTCCTCCCCACCACTCGCACGCTCGCGGCGGGCCCCTGGAGGGGGCCTGAGCGCGCTGCGCTGCTCAACCGAGCAGCGCGGCGCGCAGCTCCTCGGCGTCGGTGCGGACCTGTGCGAGCACCGGGGCGACGTCCCGCTCCCGCAGCTGACCGCAGCTGACCCGCTCGATCGGGGTGTCCTCGTGGTCGCCGTCGGTGAGCCGCCCGGTGACCTCGAAGGCAGACCGGAGCAGGGCACCCTGGAAGGAGGCGTCGTCGTCCACCTGCTTGAGCGGCAGGAGCATGCCCGCCGGGAAGCCCCACTGCTCCAGCGCCACGGAGGTCAGCCGCAGCGCCGAGATGCCGTACCGGTGCACCTCCGCCGTCCGACGGCTGACCGCGGACCGGTGGGTGCTCCACAGCTCGGCGTAGCCGTCGGGGTCGTTGTGGTGCAGCAGCGCCACGCCCATCTGCGCCAGCAGACCGAGACAGAGCGCGTCCTGCGGGCGCTCGGCGAACCGGGGCGCCAGGGTCGAGGCGGCCAGCGCCAGGGTGGTGCTGACCTCCCAGAAGTCGTCGGGCAGGAGCGACTCGTCGTCCAGGTCGGTCAGGGCGACCGTGGCCATCGTGCGCACCGTGCCGAAGCCGACGACGGTGACCGCGAACTGCAGTGAGGTCACCCGCCCGCGCATCCCGTAGAAGGCCGAGTTGGCCAGTTTCATCACCCGGCCGGCCAGCGCGACGTCGGCGCCGAGCAGGCGGGACAGCTCCTTCGCGCTCGCCCGGTCGGAGTTCGTCTCGGCGACGACCTGGGCGGCGACCGGCCGCTGGGCGGCCATGCTGTCGATGCTGCCGAGCACCCGCTCCAGGTCGAAGACCGGGGCGACGGTCAGGGACGGTGCGGCGGAGGGGGTCACGTCAGCTCCAGGTCGGGGTGCCGGACTGCTCCGGGAGTGGCGGTCGTGGTCTCGGCGAACCAGGCGGCGGCGTCCTCGCCGGACAGTGGCGCGGCCAGGCTGAAGCCCTGCAGGTAGGTGGCGCCCAGCCGGGCGAGCTCGTCGGCCTGCTCCCGGGTCTCCACGCCCTCGGCGACCGTGTCCAGGCCCAGGCTGCGGGCCAGGGCGATGACCGCGGTGGTGATCTCGGGGTGCCCGTCGGCCAGCTCGGCGACGAAGGACCGGTCGACCTTCAGGCAGTCGACCGGCAGGTGCCGCAGGTAGGCCAGCGAGGAGTAGCCGGTGCCGAAGTCGTCGATGGAGACCTGCACGCCCAGCTCGCGCAGCTGGAGCAGGACGGCGCGGGCCGAGGCGGGGTCCTTCATCAGGGCCGACTCGGTGATCTCGATGGAGAGCCGGCTGGCCTGCAGGCCGTGGCGTTGGAGCGCCGCCTGCACGTGGCCGTGCAGGTTGACGTCGAGCTGCAGGGCCGAGACGTTGACGTTGGCCCGCTGCGGGGCGCGGCTGCCCAGCCGGCGGTCCCACTCGGTCAGTTGCCGGCAGGTCTCGTCCAGCACCAGGGACCCCAGCGCCGAGACCAGGCCGCTCTCCTCGGCCAGCGGGACGAACGTGCTGGGCGGGATCGCCCCGCGTTCGGGGTGCTGCCAGCGGGCCAGTGACTCCACGGTCACCGCGCTGCCATCGGCGGTGCTGAAGATCGGCTGGTACATCAGGGTCAGCTCCCGGCGGCCGATCGCCTCGCGCAGGTCGGCCACCAGCCGCAGCTTGTCCCGGGCCTGGGCCCGGGCCTCGGAGTCCAGCACGGTGATCCGGCCCTTGCCGGCGGCCTTGGCCTGGTACATCGCGATGTCGCAGTCGCGGATCAGCTCCTCGGCGGCGGCGTGCTCGGCGGTCTGCACGGTGACCCCGACGCTGGCCCGGGGGTGCAGCTCGACCCCGGAGAGGGTGAGGGGCAGGTGCAGCGCCTCCCCGATCCGCTCGGCGAGCGCCACGGCGCCGTCCTCGGAGACCTGCTGGCAGACGACGACGAACTCGTCGCCACCGAAGCGGGCGACCAGGTCGCCCGGTCGCACCGTCGACCGCAGGCGCTGGGCCACCTCGACCAGCAGCGCGTCGCCCACGGTGTGCCCGAGCGAGTCGTTGACCACCTTGAAGTTGTCCAGGTCCAGGAAGATGCAGGCCAGGCCACCGGCGCCGGGTCTGAAGCGCTCGGCCACGTGCTCGGCCAGCAGCGTGCGGTTGGGCAGCCCGGTCAGCGGGTCGTGGTTGGCCTGGTGGGCCAGCCGCGCCTCGAAGGCCAGCCGGTCGGTGATGTCCTCGATGGTGCCGATGAAGCCGGCGCCCGCCCCCGGGGTGAACACGTGCGCGAAGCGGATGACCGTGCTGCGCTCGGTGCCGTCCTGCCGGACCAGCCGCGCCTGCGCCTCGCGGTCGCCGCCCTCGAGCACCGCGATGGCCTGTTCGACCACCGTCTCGAGGTCGTCGGGGTGCACGGCGTCCAGCCAGCCGGTGCCGAGCAGCTGTTCGGCCTGCGTGCCCACCAGGGCGCAGAACGCGTCGTTCACGTGCGCCAGCCGCATGCCCTGCTCGGACAGCAGCGTGGGCACCGGTGAGCGCTCGGTGAGGGTGGCGAAGCGCCGCTCGGAGGCGTCGGCGGTCGCCCGCAGCGCCCGTTCGGTCTCGTTGGCCGTGGAGGTCACCCGGAGGGTCCAGCGCCGTCCGGCCGGTGGCGGGACCGGCACGGCAGAGACCACGCAGTCCAGCAGGGCGCCGTTGGCGCACCGGACCGGCAGGGTCATGTGCACGGTGCGCTCCCGGCGGAGGAGCAGCTTGAGCTCCCCGCCGCCGAGCGAGGGGAGCAGCTGCTCGACGGCCACCGCGTGCAGGTCCGCCGGGCCGTAGCCGAGCAGGGTCGCGACCCGCTCGTTGCTCCAGCCGACCCGCAGCACGCCGCCCACCTGCTCGACCACGAGCACCGCGACGGCGTCGCTGACGCTCACGCCGTGGAAGACCGCCGCCACGATCTCGGGGGACGCCTGGTGCTCGCCGACCGCCCGTGTCCGTGCTGACATGCCGTCCCCTCCCCCCGCCGTCCACCCCGCGCACCGGTGCGCCCTGCCCACAGCGTCGTCCCGCCGGAGGCGGCACTCCAGCCGATCGGACGGACTTCCCTCCTTCGGGGCGGGGCGGGGCGACCGCGACCACAGCGGGTGACCCCGGGCGTCGGACCGACCCCCGGTTACTGCCCGGTAGCGGATGTGGGATCTTCGACACCCCACGTCGAGACGGCAGGGTTGCCGTCAGGAATGAGGTCCCATGCGCTTGCACCTGTCGCCGGAGGACCGGGCCTTCCGGGACGAGATGCGCACCTTCTTCACCACCTCGGTGCCGCAGTCGATCCGGGACGCGGTCGCTGCCCACCGGGAGCTGACCAAGGAGCAGTTCATCGAGGCCCAGCGCGCGCTCAACGCCGCCGGACTCGCCGTGCCGCACTGGCCGGTGGAGTGGGGCGGCCGGGACTGGACACCGCTGCAGCGCCACATCTGGCGCGAGGAGATGCAGCTGGCCGGCGTCCCCGAGCCGCTCGCCTTCAACACCAGCATGATCGGCCCGGTCATCGCCACCTTCGGCTCGCAGGAGCAGAAGGAGCGCTTCCTCCCCGCCACCGCCAACCTCGACATCTGGTGGTGCCAGGGCTTCTCCGAGCCCGACGCCGGTTCGGACCTGGCGTCGCTGCGCACCACTGCGGTGCGCGACGGCGACGACTGGGTGGTCAACGGCCAGAAGACCTGGACCACGCTCGGTCAGCACGCCGACTGGATCTTCTGCCTGGTCCGTACCGATCCCACCGCCGAGAAGCGGCAGCGCGGCATCTCGCTGCTGCTGTTCCCGATGGACACCCCCGGGGTGACGCTGCGGCCGATCGAGCTGCTCGACGGCGGCTTCGAGGTCAACGAGGTCTTCTTCGAAGACGTCCGGGTGCCGGCGGAGAACCTGGTGGGCGAGGAGAACCACGGTTGGGACTACGCCAAGTTCCTGCTCGGGAACGAGCGGGTCGGCATCGCCCGCATCGGGTCGACCAAGCGGATGCTGATCGAGGCCAAGGAGCACGCCCGCGGCATCACGGTCAACGGGGCCCCGCTGTCGGAGGACCCGTACATGACCGCCCGGATCGCCGAGCTGGAGAACGAGCTGCTGGCGCTGGAGCTCACCGCCCTGCGGGTGGTGGCCAACTCCGCCGGCGGTCGCCCGCACCCGGCGTCCTCGGTGCTGAAGCTGCGTGGCTCGGAGCTGCAGCAGGCCGCCACCGAACTGCTGGTGGACATCGCCGGCCCGCTGTCGGTGGCCTCGTTCGCCGACGACGAGTCCGACGTGCCGGAGTGGGCGCAGGTGGCGACGCCGTCGTACCTGAACTACCGCAAGGTCTCCATCTACGGGGGCTCGAACGAAGTGCAGCGCACCATCATCGCCGGCTCGATCCTGGGGTTGTGAGGTCACCGTGGAGTTCAGCTACGACGACGAGCAGAACGGTCTCCGGGAGGCAGTGAGCGCACTGCTGTCCCGGGCCTACGGGGACAGTGAGCAGCGCCGGCGGGTGGTCGGCACCGACCCCGGCTTCGACGAGAAGACCTGGGGCCAGCTGGCCGAGATGGGCCTGCTGGGGCTGCCGTTCGCGGAGGCCGACGGGGGCATGGGCGCCGGTCCGGTGGAGGTGTCCATCGTGGCCGAGGAGATCGGCCGGGTGCTGGCGCCCGAGCCGTTCGTGGAGGCCGTCGTCCTCGCCGGTGGGCTGGTGGCCGACCTGGGCACCGACGCGCAGCGCGCCGAGGTGCTCGGGGCACTGGCCGAGGGCACGTTGCTCCCGGCGTTCGCGCACACCGAGGTCGGCTCCCGCTGGCAGGCCTCGGCCCAGTCGGTCACCGCGACCGAGGACGGCGGCTCCTGGCGGCTGACCGGGGTCAAGGAGCCGGTGCCGAATGGCGCCCGCGCCGACCTGCTGGTGGTCAGCGCGCTCGTGGACGGCGCGACCCGGCTGTTCCTGGTGCCGGGCGACGCCGAGGGGCTCACCCGCACCGGGTACCGCAACCACGACGGCACCCGCTCGGCGAAGGTCGCGTTCGCCGGTACCCCGGCCCAGCCGCTGGGCGAGGGCACCGGCGACCAGAGCGCCGCCATCGAGAAGGCGCAGGCCCGCGCCCGGGTCGCCTACGGGCACGAGGCGCTCGGGGCGATGGAGACGGCGCTGACCACGACGGCGGAGTACCTCAAGGCCCGCAAGCAGTTCGGGGTGCCGCTGAACAAGTTCCAGGCGCTGACCTTCCGGGCGGCGGACATGTACGTCTCCCTGGAGCTGGCCCGCAGCACCGTCATGTGGGCGACCCTGGTCGTCGATGCCGACGGCGACGTGGTCGCCGCGGCCGACCGCGCCCGGCTGCAGGCCAGCCGGGCGTCGCGGCACATCGGCAAGGAGGCGATCCAGCTGCACGGCGGGATCGGCGTCACCGCCGAGTACAAGGTGGGCCACTACACCAGCCGGCTCACCGCGATCGACCACCTGCTCGGCGACGGCGACTGGGCCCTGGCCCGGCTGGCCGGCTCGGTCGCCGAGCACCAGACGGTCGACGCCCTCCAGTAACCAGCATCCGCTCGACAGCGCCCCCCGGCCCACCCGGCCGGGGGGCGCTGTCGCGTCCGGGGCCGGGAATGCACCCGGGTGCCGTACGGTTCTCCACAGCAGTAGTTGCGCTCTCAACCAGTGCGGCTCAGACGAGAGGGAGCACGAGATGCAGTTCGGGATCTTCACCGTCGGCGACGTCACCCCCGACCCGACCACCGGCCGGGCCCCCACCGAGGCCGAGCGGGTCAAGTCGCTGATCACGATCGCGCTCAAGGCCGAGGAGGTCGGGCTCGACGTCTTCGCCCAGGGCCAGCACCACAACCCGCCGTTCGTGGTCTCCTCCCCCACCACCACGCTGGGCTACATCGCGGCCAAGACCGAGAAGCTGGTCCTGTCGACGTCCACGACGCTGATCACCACCACCGACCCGGTGAAGATCGCCGAGGACTTCGCCACCCTGCAGCACGTCGCCGACGGCCGGGTCGACCTGATGATGGGCCGGGGCAACACCGGCCCCGTCTACCCCTGGTTCGGCAAGGACATCCGGGACGGCATCCCGCTGGCCGTGGAGAACTACCAGCTGCTGCGCCGGCTGTGGCGGGAGGACGTGGTGGACTGGGAGGGTCAGTTCCGCACCCCGCTGCAGGGCTTCACGTCCACCCCGCGCCCGCTGGACGGCGTCCCGCCGTTCGTCTGGCACGGCTCGATCCGCAGCCCGCAGATCGCCGAGCAGGCCGCCTACTACGGCGACGGCTTCTTCCACAACCACATCTTCTGGCCGCCGGAGCACACCGAGCGGATGGTCGAGTTCTACCGCCGCCGGTTCGAGCACTACGGCCACGGCAGCGCCGACCAGGCGATCGTCGGCCTGGGTGGCCAGGTGTTCATGCGGAAGAACAGCCAGGACGCCGTCCGCGAGTTCCGCCCGTACTTCGACAAGGCACCCGTGTACGGCGGCGGCCCGTCGCTGGAGGAGTTCACCTCCCAGACCCCGCTGACCGTCGGCTCCCCGGAGCAGGTGATCGAGCGGACGCTCGGCTTCCGCGACTACGTCGGTGACTACCAGCGGCAGCTGTTCCTCATCGACCACGCCGGGCTGCCGCTGAAGACGGTGCTCGAGCAGCTGGACATCCTGGGCGAGGAGGTCGTGCCGGTGCTCCGCCGCGAGTTCGCCGCGCTCAAGCCGGCACACGTGCCGGACGCGCCCACCCACGCCGGCCTGGTCGCCGCCGCCGGCGGCGGGCACGACAGCACCGTGCACGCCGCCGACGACGTGACCGGCCGGACCGTGGAGACGGCGGCGCAGGCATGACCACCCGCACCCTCGCCGTGGTCAGCGCCGGGCTGAGCGACCCCAGCTCGACCCGGCTGCTGGCCGACCGGCTCACCGCCGCCACGGTCGAGGCGCTGCGCGCCCGCGGGGAGGACGCCACCGTCGAGGTGGTGGAGCTCCGCGGGCACGCCCGCGACCTGGCCGACAACCTGACCAGCGGCTTCGGCAACGGGTCGCTGCAGACGGCGATCGACACGGTCGTCGGCGCCGACGCGCTGATCGCGGTCACCCCGGTGTTCTCCGCCTCCTACAGCGGCCTGTTCAAGACGTTCTTCGACGTCCTGGACAAGGACGCGCTGACCGGCAAGCCCGTGCTGCTCGGCGCCACCGCCGGGACCCCGCGCCACTCGCTGGTCGTGGAGCACGCGATGCGCCCGCTGTTCGCCTACCTGCGGGCGGTCGTCGTGCCCACCGGCGTCTTCGCCGCCGCGGAGGACTGGGCCGGCGGCGGCGTCGACCGGTCGCTGGCCGGCCGGGTCGAGCGGGCGGCCGGTGAGCTCGCCGGGCTGGTGAGCGGCCGCCCGGTGGCCACCCGGCCGGCCGACCCGTTCGCCGACCCGACCACCTCGTTCGAAGAGCTGCTGAAGGGCCGCTGATCCCCACCGCGGCTCGACATCGGGCTGGGAGCTGCCTCCGCGTCCTGGAGGGAGCTCCCAGCCCGTTCTCGTCGAGCTGCGGCCGTCGGGCAGGATCCGGGGATGACCCCGCCGACGTGGTTCACCCAGGCCCTCGCCCAGCAGCCGGAGCACCGGGACGTCGTCGTCTCGGGCGCGCGGGTGCACTACCGGGCCTGGGGGCCGGCCGGGGCGCCGGGGGTGGTGCTGGTGCACGGCGGCGCGGCCCACTCCGGTTGGTGGGACCACGTCGCGCCCCTGCTCACCGGCCGCCGGGTGGTGGCCCTCGACCTGACCGGCCACGGCGACAGCGACCGGCGCGAGGACTACGACCCGCTGCTGTGGGCGCGGGAGGTGGTGGCCGTCGCCGCCGACGCGGGACTCGACCGGCCTGTGGTCGTGGGCCACAGCATGGGCGGCTGGGTGGCGGTGACCGTCGGCGTCGAGCACCCGGGCGACATCGGCTCGGTCGTCGTCGTGGACTCCCCGCTCAACGACCGACCGCCGGACGAGCGTCGGCTGCGGGAGCGCCGCCGGCCACACCGGGTGTACCCGGACCCGGACGAGGCGCGGGCCCGCTTCCGGACCCTGCCGCCGCAGGACGTCCTGCTCCCCTTCGTCCGCGAGCACGTGGCCGCCGGCTCGCTGCAGGCCGTCGAGGGCGGCTGGACGTGGAAGTTCGACCCGGACTTCTTCGGCACCCGGCTGCGGCTGCGCGACCTGCTGCCCGGCGTCGCCGTCCCGCTGACCTTCCTGCGCTGCGAGCACGGGCTGGTCAGCCCGGAGATGGCCACCGAGATGGTCGGGCTGACCCGGGCCGGGATGCCCGTGGTCGACCTGCCCGACAGCGGCCACCACCCGATGCTGGACCAGCCGCTGGCGTTGGTCACCGCGCTGCGCACGGTGCTGGCGCTGGGCGGTGACCGGCCCCGCTGAGCCGCCGGGCGAGCTGCCGCAGGGGTGGGTCAGAGGCAGCGGTACAGCGCCCGCCAGAACCCGTCCATGCCGTCCTCCGGCCCGGCCATGCCCCGGTTGGTGAGCAGCACCGCGACGAGGTCTGCGGCCGGGTCGGCCCAGCCGGTGGTGCCCGTCCCGCCGTCCCAGCCGAACCGGCCCGGTTGCGCCCACGGCTCCCCCGGCTCGACCTGCACGCCGACCTGCAGGCCCCAGGAGCGGCCGGCGCCGAGGAAGTCGGCGGCCTCGACCCGTTGCGCCGTGGTCAGCGCTCCAGTGGTCATGGCGGCCACCGATCCCGGGCTCAGCAGCGGCCCGCCCCCGTCGGCCAGCGCGCCGAAGAAGGCCAGCACGTCCGGTGCGCTGGAGACCAGCCCGGCCGCCAGCCCCTCGAAGGCCGGCGGCACGGACGACCGCCCGTCGGCGGGGTCGAGGAGCTCGAACCCGCCACCGGCCGGCAGGTAGGCCGGGCCGAGCCGCGCGGGGTCGGTCGCCCAGAAGCCGGTGTCGGCCAGGCCCAGCGGACCGGTGACCCGGGCGCGCAGCAGGCCGTGCAGCGGGCAGTCGGCGACCCGGCTCAGCAGCACCGAGAGCACCTCGGTGCTGAGGTGGTACAGCCAGCTGGCCCCGGGTTGCGCGGCCAGTGGCAGCTCGCCCAGCCGGGCCAGGTACTCCTCCGGCGGCAGCTCCGGCGGCAGCGGACCCGGTCCGAGGCCGGCTCGGTACACCGCCTGGTCCAGCGGCGAGCCGTCCCACAGCCCACCGAACCCCGGCGTGCTGGTGAGCAGGTGGCGGACGGTGATCGGGCGGTCAGCGGGCACCGTGTCCGCGAGGGCGCCGGCCCGGTCGACCAGCACCCGCGGTTCGGCCAGCTCGGGCAGCCACCCCCCGACCGGGTCGTCGAGGTCCAGCAGCCCGTCCTCGACCAGCGACATCGTCAGCACCCCGGCGAACGGCTTGGACAGCGACGCCAGTCGGAACAGCGAGTCCGGACACACCCGGGTGGTTCCCCCCAGCTCGAGGGAGCCGCCGGTGTGCACCTCGACGTCGCCGCGGTACCGGACGGCAGCGGCGTAACCGGGCAGCCGGCCGCTCTCCACCTCGGCCTGCAGCCGCGACCAGACGGTGACGAACCGGGACAGCTGGGTCATGCCGGCCTCCTGCGTCCGAGGGACGGCGCACCCGGCGTCCGGGGACGGTGCGCTCAGCAGGGGGGACCGCGGCGGCCGGCGGAAGTCATCGCGCCGGCCGCCCGGACCCTCAGGCGGTGGTGCCCTTGCCGGAGGACCGCTGCGCCTCCGGGGCGTCGGCGCCGTCCTCGCCGAGGTGTCGCTCGAAGTGCGGCGGGACGACGAGGTCGGCCGGGCCGAGCTCGTCGATCGAGCGGTGGCCCAGGCCGACCAGGGCCGAGCCGAGCCCGTCGCGCAGCAGGTCCAGCACGTTGCCCACCCCGGCCTCGCCGTTGGCGGCCAGGCCCCACAGGTAGGCGCGGCCGATCATCACGGCCCGGGCGCCCAGGGCGAGGGCCTTGGCGACGTCGCTGCCACGCCGGATGCCGCCGTCCATCAGCACCTCGACCTGCTCGCCCACCGCCCCGACCACCGCGGGCAGCGCGCGGATCGCCGCCGGGGTGCCGTCGAGGTTGTTGCCGCCGTGGTTGGACACCGAGATCGCGGTGACCCCGGCGTCCACGGCCCGCTTCGCGTCGTCCACGCGCATGACGCCCTTGAGCATGAACGGCCCGTCCCACTGCGAACGCAGCCAGGCGACGTCGTCCCAGGAGGGCATGGGCGAGGCGCTCCACTGCCCGTAGGCCCCGAAGAAGGTGGGCGCCGGGTCACCGGGGGTCGCCACCATGTTCGGCACCGTGAGGTCCGGGAGCTTCCGGGTACGGGCGAAGTCGAGCAGCCACCGCGGCCTGGCCAGCACCTGCGGGGCGTACCTGCGGGCCGCCTCGAAGTCGATCTTCTCAGGGATGAACGGGCTGCCCCAGTCCCGGCCGTAGGCGAACGACCAGTCCAGCGTGGCGATCATGCCGACCGCGCCGGCGTCCTTGGCCCGCTGCATCCGGCCGAGCATCTCCTCGCGGGTGCCGACCCAGTACATCTGGAAGAAGGTCTGCGGGTTGGCCGCCACGACCTCCTCGATCGGCTTGCTGGCGAAGGAGGACAACCCCATCGCCACGCCCCGGGAGGCGGCGGCGCGGGCCACGGCGACCTCGCCCTCGGGGTCGACCGCCTGCACGCCGGTCGGGCTGATCATGATCGGCATGGACACCTGCTGGCCCATGATCGTGGTGCCCAGCTGCCGCTCGTTGCTCAACCCGGCGGTGTGCGGGGCGAACCCGAGCTCGGCGAAGGCGGCGAGGTTGTCCTCCGCGGTCAGCCCGCGCTCGGAGCCGGCCACCAGCGCCCCGTAGACGCCCTTCGGCAACCGCCGCTTCGCGCGCCGCTGCGCCTCCGCCACCGACTCGAACCACGCGTTCGCCACCTGCGGACCCCCTGCTGCTCACTCGTCCCGGGCGACGCCGTCGTCGCCGGGGTTGCCGTCGCGGAACCGGCCGGTCCACCGGTGGCCCACGTGGCACTGAGTGCCACCCTAGCGGCCGAGGGTGGCCTGGGACACAGTGCGCCGGTCAGGCGTCCTTGATCGCCGAGACGTCGAACTCCACCTGGATCCGGTCGCTGACCAGCACGCCGCCGGTGTCGAGGACCGCGTTCCAGGTCAGGTCCCACTCGCTGCGCTTGATCGCCAGCGCACCCTCGAAGCCCACCCGCATGTTGCCGAACGGGTCCAGCGCCGAGCCGGTGAGCGTGAAGTCGATCGAGACCGGCTGGGTGACCGCCTTGATCGTGAGGTCGCCGGTGACCCGGTAGACGTCCCGGTCGACCTGCTCGACCGACGTGGAGACGAACACCATCTCGGGGTGCTGCTCGACGTCGAGGAAGTCGGCCGAGCGCAGGTGCGCGTCCCGGTCCGGGGTGCCGGTGTCGATGCTCGCGGTCGCGATCCGCAGCTGGACGCTGCTGGCTGCCGGCGTCGCGGTGTCCAGGTGGGCGGTGCCGGAGAAGTCGGTGAAGGCACCCCGCACGGTGGTCACCATGGCGTGCCGGGCCCGGACGCCGATCCGGGTGTGCGTGACGTCGACGGTGTAGTCGCCGGTGACGTCCGCCAGAGCGCTGGTGGCGGCGTCGAAGTCCGTCGCGGCGCCCTCGGGTGCGCGGTGCTTGCCCACGGGTCAGCGCTCCTCGTCTCGGTGGTCCAACCCCTCGATCCTCCCCGATGGTCCCGCGCCGGCGCACAGGAGGGCCACCCGCGCGGGGGCCGGGACGCAGCGAGGCCCGGGTCCAGCCGGACCCGGGCCTCGCTGCGCACCACCGGTGGCTCAGTACCAGCCGGTGGCCTTCGAGTGCGACCACGCGCCGCACGGCGAGCCGTAGCGGTTGTTGATGTAGATCAGCCCCGCGTCGATCTGCCGGTACCCGTCAGAGGTCTTGGCGATCCCGGTGCTCTTCCAGGTGGAGTCCAGGAACTGCGGGATGCCGTAGGCGGTGCTGGTCGGGTTCTGCGCGTTCGGGTTCCAGCCGCTCTCCTTGCCCCACAGGCTCTCCAGGCAGGAGAACTCCGTCTGGTCACCGCCGAGCTTGCCCAGGGCGTAGTCCTGGAAGGAGCCCGAGCCGGACGAGGCGGCCGGGGCTGCGGGGGCCGCCGGGGCTGACGGCGCCCGGGCGGGACCGGAGGCGGCCGGCGCGGGCGCGCGGGCGGCGGCCCGCTGGGCGGCGGCCGCCTCCTCCGCGGCCTCGGCCTCCGCAGCGGCCTGGGCCTCGGCGGCGATCCGGGCCTCCTCCGCGGCCTGTGCCTCGGCGGCGAGGCGCGCAGCCTCGGCGGCCTGGGCGTCCAGCACGGCCTGGTCGGCGGCGGCCTGCGCCTGAGCGGCGGCGACCTGCTCGGCCTCGCGCTGGCTGCGGTTGGCGGCCAGCTGGCCGAGCCGGTCGGTCAGTCGCCCGTCGACGAGGGCGGTCGCGGTCTGCTGCGAGCTCAGGTCGAGCTGGGCGGCGACGGCGGCGGGCTCGACGGCTGCCTCGGCCCGGGCATCCGGCTCACCGCCGACGAGGACGTTCACCAGGATCGCGCCGGCGGCGGCGACGCTCAGGTACAGCGTCGGCCGGCGCAGCCCACCCGGGGGCTGGCGACGACGGGTCTGCCGGGCGGGCGGGGCGTCACCGACACCGGCCGAGTGCAGTGGGAGCACCTCGGTGGTGGGCAGCTGCTCGTCCGACGAGGACGCGGTGGTGCGACGGGACATGAAGAGAGAGGCTCCGTGGGTCTTCCGCGGCCGCCTACCGAGTCAGCTGACGGGTTCGGGCGGGAAGCGGCCCTACCCGGCCGAGCGGCTGCCCGGGCGGGATTCACCCCAGTGGTGCGGTGGGTCCCCGGTTCGCTGCGTGCAGCGACTCGGCGGCATCCGGTGCGGGCTCCCCGGGTGGGGACGAGACGTCCGACCGGACCTGGCCAAGGTAGAGGCCGTGACCCGGCCGTGACAATGCCCGGGGCCGTCTTTCGTCGCCATGTGCCACGACTCGCACCCTGCGGTGGGGCGCGATGGGAGCAGAGTGACAGCTGGGGCCGGTGGGACGGCGCAGGTTCAGGGGAGCCGCCACACCGTCGTCCGGCGCACCGCGCCCCCGGCGGCGTCGGGGACGTCGTACTCCGCCTGCGCGAGCAGGCCCTCCTTCGGGACGTACGCGCGCCCGGGGTCGCCCAGCAGCACGGTGGCCCCGCCCAGCCAGGCCGCACCGAGGAAGGGCAGCACCCGGGCGGTCATCTCGCGGTCGTAGCAGACGTCGCCGGCCAGGACGACGTCGATGGCCGGCAGCTCCTCGTCCAGCACGTCGCCGACCACCTCGATCCCGGTGACCCCGTTCACCTCGGCGTTCAGCCCCACCGCTGCGTGCGAGTACGGGTCGACGTCGCTGGCCAGCACCCCGCTCGCCCCGGCGAGCACCGCGGCGACGGCGACCAGGCCGCTGCCGGCCCCCAGGTCGAGCACCCGGCGGCCGGCGACGAGCTCGGGGTGGTCGAGCACGTGCCGGGCCAGCGCCTGCCCGCCGGGCCAGGCGGCGGCCCAGAACGGCGGGTCCTCGCCGGCGCCGCCGCCCTCGGTCTCCATCGCCTCCCAGAGGGCGACGACGTCGTCGGCGACGTGCAGCTGTACCTCGGGGACGAGCGAGGGGCGGTCCAGCCGGGTGTGCGCCCGCAGGAAGGCCGGTGGGACGGGGTGCTGGACCGCCACGCGGGTCAGTCCTCGCGCTGGCTGCGCACGACGGTGACCGGGCACGGGGCGTGCCGGGTCACCTGGTCGCTGACCGAGCCGAGCAGCAGCCCGGCGAAGCCACCCCGCCCGCGGGCACCGACGACGAGGAGGTCGGCGTCCTGGGCTGCCTCGATCAGGGACCGCACCGGGGCCGCGTGCACCACGTGACAGGTGACCCCGCCGGCCCGCTCGGCGCCGAGCACGGCCCGGACGTCGGCCTCCAGGTCGGCCTGGACCGCCTGCTCGTACTCGCCGATCGGCGGCACGTAGCCAGGCTCCCAGCTGGCCGGCTGCGGCGCGGTGGCGATCCGCCAGCCGCGGACGACGTGCAGCGGCCAGGAGGCGCGCTCGGCCAGCCCGGCTGCCCACTGCAGCGCCTCCTGCGCGCAATCCGAGCCGTCGTGCCCGACGACGACGCCACCCGCGACCACGGCGCGGGTCGACACCTCACCCTCGACCGCGGCGAGCTCGGTGGCCGCCTCGTCCCGCTCGGCCGCGAGGGCTGCGTTCTCCGGCTGGGCTCCTGACTGCTGCGTCAACGCCGTCCTCCTGTGCTCGTCTGCGTGTGCTCTGCCGGTACCCGGCACCGGACAGCTTGTCCTACCCGCCCGGTGGACGGCAGGGTCGGAGGGCCCGTCCGGCTCGTGTCGCCCGGTCGGCGGGCTCGGATCGCGCCGGAGGCCGCGCTGCTCTTCACTGATCATGGGCCGGCGCACGCCGGCAGGAGCGACTGGATCAGAGGAGGAACGGCAGCCATGGAGCACTTCACCATCGCCACCGTCGCCGAGGAGAGCGCCGACTTCCGTCGGGTGCTGTGGACCGGCGAGCACACCCAGCTGGTGATCATGACGATCCCGCCGGGTGGGGAGATCGGCGAGGAGGTGCACGAGGAGATCGACCAGATCCTCACCTTCGTCAGCGGCACCGGTCAGGCCGTCGTGGGCGGGCAGAAGAAGAACGTCGCCCAGGGTGACCTCGTCGTCGTCCCCGCCGGGAAGAAGCACAACTTCCTCAACACCGGCGTGAACCCGCTGGTGCTCTACACGGTCTACGGCCCGCCGGAGCACGCCGACAAGGCCGTGCACAAGACCAAGGAGGAGGCCGACGCCCTCGAGGAGGCCGGCAAGGACGAGCCGCCGACCAGCTGATGCCGGGTGGTGCCGGTCGGGCAGGGTGGGCGGCGTGACGACGCAGCCGGGCATCTTCGCCCTCGGCACCCCCGAGCACTGCTACCTGGAGGTCGACCTCGAGCCCGGCTGCGCCGCGGCGGACCTGGTCCGCGGGGTGGCCGGGCTCATCGGGCCGCTCTCCTCCACCGGCGGGGTCAACGTGGTCGTCGGTCTCCGGCCGGAGCTGTGGGCCGAGGTCGCCCCGGACGATGCCCCGGCGGACGCCGCGAGCTGGACCGAGGACCTCGTCGGCGCCGGCCGCTACCGGATGCCGGCGACCCAGCACGACGCCTGGGTCTGGGTCGCCGGGGGCGACCGGACCGCGGTGTTCGACAACGCGCGCGCCGTGCTCGCCGCCCTCGCCGGGGTGGCCCGGGTGGGCGCGGAGGTCACCGGTTGGCTGTACCGGCACGACCGGGACCTGACCGGCTTCGTCGACGGCACCGAGAACCCGTCGCTGCTGACCGCCGCCGAGGTCGCGGCGGTGCCGGCGGGTGAGCCGGGCGCGGGGGCGAGCATCGTGCTCTACCAGGTGTGGCGGCACGACAGCGCCACCTGGGAGAGCCTGGGCGTGCACGGCCAGGAGATGATGATGGGGCGCACCAAGCCCGACAGCGTCGAGCTGCCCGAGGACGTGATGCTGCCCAGCGCGCACGTCGCCCGCACCACTCTCGCGGTGGACGGCGAGGAGAAGCCGATCTTCCGGCGCAACGTCGCCTACGGCGGGGTCACCGACCACGGGACGGCGTTCGTCGGCTTCGCCCGCGACCAGTGGCGGCTGACCGAGATGCTCCGCCGGATGGCCGGGGCGACCGACGGTGTCCGCGACGGGCTCACCGGCTACCTGACCCCGCTGACCGGCGCGTACTACACCTGCCCGTCGATCGATGCCCTCGCCCGCTTCGCCCCGTCGGACGAGGACTGAGGCCCGTCGTGCCGGAGGAGTCGGAGCGGCCCGAGCCGGAGGGCGGTGACCCGGCGTGCTGGCTGGACCAGGTGTGCCCGGCCTGCGGCCGGCTGACCGAGCGGACGGCGGAGGGTCGCTGCGCCGCCTGCGGGGAGCCCTGGGACTGACCGTTCATGTTCAGGTCACCGGCCTCGGGTAGGAGTGCGACGAGCCGTCGACCGCCGTCCTGAGGAGCTCCGCATGGCCCACCCCACCGTCGCCGCCCAGCTCGTGCAGATGCTCCGTGCCGCCGGCGTCGAACGGATCTACGGCGTGGTCGGTGACAGCCTCAACCCGGTCGTGGACGCCGTCCGGCACACCGACGGGATCGAGTGGGTGCACGTCGCCAACGAGGAGGGCGGCGCGTTCGCCGCGGCGGCCGAGGCGCAGGTGACCGGCAGGCTGGCGGTGTGCGCCGGCTCGTGCGGACCGGGCAACACGCACCTGCTGCAGGGCCTCTACGACGCACACCGCAGCGGGGCACCGGTGCTGGCGATCGCCTCGCACATCGAGTCGCAGGAGGTCGGCATGGCCTTCTTCCAGGAGACCCATCCCGAACGCGTCTTCCAGGACTGCTCGTACTGGTGCGAGGTGGTGACGCCCAAGCAGATGCCGCACGCGCTGCGGGTCGCGATCCAGACCGCCGTCGGCAAGCAGGGCGTGTCGGTCGTCGTGCTGCCCGGTGACCTGGCCGCCGAGGAGTCCGGCGGGCCGACCGTGGAGTCGGCGATGGTGTCGCGCCCCTCCCCCGTGCGGCCGCCGGCGGAGCAGGTGCAGGCGCTGGCCGAGGCGATCAACGCCGCCGGCACGGTCACGCTGTTCTGCGGCGCCGGTTGCCGGGACGCCCACACTGAGGTGATGCAGCTGGCCGGGCACGTGCTGGCCCCGGTCGGGCACGCCCTCGGTGGCATGGAGTTCATCCAGTACGACAACCCCCACGACGTCGGCATGAACGGCCTGCTCGGTTACGGGGCGGCGCACAAGGCGACGCACGAGGCCGACCTGCTCGTGCTGCTGGGCACCGACTTCCCGTACCCGGACTTCCTGCCGCAGGCGCGGACGGCGCAGGTCGACGCGGACGCCTCGCACCTGGGCCGGCGCAGCCCGCTCGAGGTGGCGGTGCACGGGGACGTCGGGGAGACGCTCCGGGCGTTGCTGCCGCTGCTGGAGCGCAAGACCGACCGGACCTTCCTGGACGCGATGCTGCGCGAGCACGCGGAGTCGCTGGAGAAGGTGGTCGACGCCTACACCGACCGGGTGGAGGAGATGCGCCCGATCCACCCGGAGTTCGTGGCCGCGCAGCTGGACGAGCTCGCCGCCGACGACGCCGTCTTCACCGTGGACACCGGGATGTGCAACGTCTGGGCGGCGCGCTACCTGACACCGAACGGCCGGCGTCGGGTGATCGGGTCGTTCCGGCACGGGTCGATGGCGAACGCGCTGCCGCACGCCGTGGGGGCGCAGTTCGCCGCGCCGGGGCGGCAGGTGGTGTCCATGTCCGGGGACGGCGGTCTGGCCATGCTGCTCGGGGAGCTGATCACCGTGCGGCTGCACCGACTGCCGGTGAAGATCGTGCTGTTCAACAACGCGTCGCTCGGCATGGTGAAGCTGGAGATGCTGGTCGAGGGCATCCCCGACTTCGAGACCGACCACGAGCCGACGGACTTCGCGGCGATCGCCGCGGCCGTCGGCATCCCGTCGATGCGCGTGGAGGACCCGGCCGAGGTGCGCGCGACGCTGGCCGAGGGGCTCTCGCGGCCGGGGCCGGTGCTGATGGAGTTCGTGACCGACGCGAACGCGCTGTCCATCCCGCCGGCGATCACCGGGGAGCAGATCAAGGGCTTCGCCATGTCGGCGTCGAAGACGGTGCTCGGTGGTGGCGTCGGGAAGATGATCGACCTGGCCCGCGCCAACCTGCGCAACGTGCCCCGTCCCTGAGAGACGGCGACCGCGTGGGCCGCCGAGTGGATCAGGCGGCTGAGGTCCTGGCGACCTGGCTGCCGTACCAGCTGGTCAGCAGGTGCGCGCGGACCGAGCCGGGCAGTGCGCCCCAGCGGAGCAGCGCTGCGCGGGCCGGCAGCGCGCTGGCCGCGGCCAGCTGGCCCAGCTCGCGGACCCGCTCCGGTCGCGGGCTGTTCGGCCCGCGATCGTGCAGGCCGGCGGTGAGCTGGCTGTCGAAGGCCGCGAGGATGTCGGCCTGGTGCTCCGGGTCGAACCACTGAGGGCTCCGCGCCGAGCTCGCTGCGAGGTGATGACGGATCACGACGTGCTTATCGGCTCGTTGGGCCCGCGCTGTGACCCGAACAGGGCCCACTGGCTCCCCGGAACTGCGGTCCCGCCCCATTGAGCACCTGTGTCACACCCGCACCAGCAGCCGCGCTCGCCCCGCGACCGCATGATGGCTCAACTCGCCCAGCCGACCTCCCCTCGCGAGCGGTGCGAGAGGTCAGCGACTCCCCCGAGTCCGGAGCGACCGCAGGCAGTGGGGTCAGAAGGGCGGCGGGTCCTCGTCGTCCGGCGGTGGGCCGCCGCTGCCGACCAGCTGGCGGACGGCCGGTGTGTGGAGGCCCGGTGGTCGGGTGGTGCGGGTGACGCCGGAGGGTGTGGTGACGGTCAGGACGCCGTCGTCGGTCATCGTGAAGCGCCACCTGGGTGCGTGGGTCTTGAGCCGGTGGTGTCGCCGGCACAGGCAGCACAGGTTGGTGCAGTCGGTGGCCCCGCCCTCGCGGTGGGCGCAGACGTGGTCGAGGTCGGTGCGCGCGGCTGGACGCCTGCAGCCGGGATGCCGGCAGGTGCGGTCCCGGGCCCGCACGAAGCGGTACTGGGCGGGGGTGGGCGTGTACCGGTCGACTGCGGGCGGCCGGTCCAGCACCGCGCACCCACAGTCGGTGCCTGCCGGGTGGCCGGTGCTTGCCGGATGGTCGGGGCAGCCGCGGCGGGCCAGCCGTTCCAGCTCCGGGCGGGTCACCGTGGCCCGCAGCGCGCCGGTGACCGGGTCCGTGAGGTCGATGCCCAGGGTGCCGCCGGTGGGTGCCTGCAGCCCGCCGGGGCAGATCGCGTCCAATTGCGCCAGCAGCTCCCGCAGCTGCCCGGCGGTGATCGGCGCCCCGTCAACGGTGGCAGCGTCCCGGTCATCGCACGGCGCGCTGCGCCCATCACCCGCTGAGCGGGGCGCACGACCCGGCGCGGCACGACCGTGGGTGGGGCGGGTGGGCAGCGCCGACAGCGGCGCCTGAACGTGCAGATGCGTGGTCACCGGCTCCCGCGTGTTGTCCCACGGCCGCAGGATCAGGTCAGCCATCACCTGCGCGCGCAGCTGACCGATCGGCCGGTCGTCCCCGTCGGCCTTCACCATCCGCGCGTAGCTGTCGACAGTCTCCCGGCACGCCGCGGCCACCGGCATCGGCATGGCCGCGATCAGCTCGCCCATGCCGTCGGCGGCGGCCCGGGTGGTCACATCCGCACACCGCTCAGCCTGCTTCCGTCGCCGATCAGCCGCCGCCTCATCCAGCGCGATCAGCGCCGCCGCCGTCCGCTCCTGCAACCGCCGCGGCGTCTCCCCCGCCACCGCCCACCCCAGCGCCTGGGCCTCCACCTCGGCCACGACCCCCGGCTCCACCCGGCCCCCAGCATCGACCGACTGCCCGCCCAGCGCCCGCACGATCGCGTTCGCCCGCGCCGGATCGATCAGCGAATCGGCCAACGCCGCCCACGTGGCCGGCAACTCACGCACCAGCACCAGGGACCGCTCGGCCAGCACCGTCGCCGCCGTCCGCGAGACGCCCGCCACCACCGCCAGCTCATCGGCCAGGAACTCCGACACCCCCACCGGCACCCGCACCGGCCGCCAGCCCTCGGCCCCGTGCCCCGGCTGCTCCTCGGACAGGTCCCACTCCACCGGCCGACGCCGCGCCAACTCAGCCACCACCACCGCCTCATAGGCAGCCAACTGCGCCCGCACATCGGCGATCGCGCCCAACTCCCCCACCAGGCCCGGGTCAGTGAACCCGCTCGGCGCGAGCACCTCCGACAACCGGGTCCGCCGACGCGTCACCCCAACCGGCGGTGGCGGCAACTCAGCCAGCGACGCCGACGCCGAGGACCGCGGCGACACCGTCACCGCCACCCCGAACCCACCTGCCTCGAACACGCCCCGAACCTACGGCCGGGGTACGACAGTTCTGCCCGGTCACGACAAGACCCCGGCCACGGATCGACGCACCCCTGCCGACCTCCGCCGGCGCCCTGGCCGACGTCTAGGCGACCGCCCGGGCAGACTCCGGGCGTGACCTCCGACCAGGGCTACGGACCAGACCACGCGACGGCGTTCGGCCTCAGCGCACACCACGTGATGCTGGCCATCCCGGCCGGCAGCGAGGACCGGTGCCGCGCCTTCTGGGTCGACGTGCTCGGCCTCGTCGAGCTGCCCAAGCCACCGCAGCTGGCCGCTCGCGGCGGCCTGTGGGTGCGTGGCGACGGGCTGGAGCTGCACCTGGGCGTGGAGGCCGACTTCCGCCCCGCCCGGAAGGCCCATCCCGGCATCCGGGTCCACGACCTCGACGGCCTGACTGCGTTGCTCACCGACAACGGCATCCCGATCAGCTGGGACACCGAGGGCTTCCCTGGCCACCGCCGCTGCTACGCCGACGACCCGGTCGGCAACCGTCTGGAGTTCATCCAGCGCGACACGACGCCCCCGAACTGGTGACCTACAGCCCGCCGGCCACCCGCAGCACCGCGCCGGTGACGTAGCCGGCCTCCGGCCCCAGCAGCCAGGCGATCGCCGGTGCGATCTCGTCCGGCTCCCCCGGGCGGCCCATCGGCACCCGGGCGGTCACCCGCTCCAGCCGGCCGGCGTCGCCGGCGCCGGCGTGGATGTCGGTGCGCACCAGCCCCGGCGCCACCGCGTTGACCCGGACGCCGTCGTCCGCGAGCTCCTTCGCCAGGCCCATGGTCAGCGCGTCCACCCCGGCCTTCGCCGCCGCGTAGTGCACGTACTCGTGCGCCGAGCCCAGCGTCGCCGCGCTGGAGGAGACGGTGACGATCGCCCCGCCCGGCCCGCCCCGCCGCCGGGACATGACCTGCGCCGCCCGCCGGACGCACAGGACGACGCCCAGCAGGTTCACGTCGATCACCTGGCGGACGACGTCCACCGGGGTGTCGGCCAGGTCGCCGAGATGCGCCGTCAGCCCGGCGTTGGCGACGAGCCCGGTGACCGGTCCCAGCTGTTCCGCCGCGGCGGCGAAGAGCGCGTCGACGTCGTCGGGGTCGGAGACGTCGGCCCGGACGCCGACCGCCCGGCCCCCGTGGGCCTGTGCTGCGCTGACCACCGCGGCGGCCTCCTCGCGCCCCGAGCGGTAGCCGACGACCACGTCGTGGCCCTGCCGGGCGAGGTGGTCGACGGTCGCGGCGCCGATGCCCCGGCTCCCGCCGGTGACAACGGTGACCGGACGACCAGAGGGCGACTGCGGAGGGGACACCCGCTGATCCTCCCCGCCCGGTGCCGGGAGACTGTCACCCCCGCCCGGCAGACTGCTCGACGTGGAGAACAGCCCCGAGGCCGCCTACCGGCGACTGCAGCCGCTGCTGGTGGAGGTGCGCGACGCACTGCTCGGCGGCCTGACCGTCAGCCGCGAGATCCACGCGGCGCACGGCTGGCAGCCGGCCGCCGACCGGCACCTGGACCACCAGCTGGTCCGCCGGGAGGCGATGGAGCGACTGCGCCCCTACGCCGAGCACGACGACCACCCGTTCGGCACGCAGCTGGAGCTGCTCGACCCGGGCAACGAGAACCTCGGGCTGCCGATGAGCGGGTTGATCCTGCGCACCCCGACCGAGGTGCTGCGGGTGTGGCACTCCGACGACGGCGAGCTGCCCGCCGCCGACACCCAGGGCCTGCGCGACTTCTACCGGCAGGCGCCGGTCGCCCAGCAGCGCCTGCAGCTGGCGATCGACGGTGCCCCCGACCTGCGCCGGCGCGACCACCTGGCGCTGCTGTGGGCCGATGCCCGCACGCCCGGCCGGGCGCCGGAACTGGTCCGGTTCGACCTCGTCCGTCCGCGCGACTGGGCCGGGCGGCGGGTGGACGTCGACTGGCGGGTCGGCCTGCTCGACCTGCTCGGCCGGCGCGCAGCCTGACCGGCCGGCGCCGGGCACCGCGAGCGACACCCCCGGCGGGCACCCCGCGCGGCACACCCGTGAGCCCGGACACCACAATGTCCCGGTGCACAGAGGCAGGAACGTAGACCCCGGAATCGCGCGCTCGTGGCTGCTGGTCAACGGCGCCCGCACCGAGCTGTTCGACGAGGCGCACGAGTCGCGCGCCGACCAGATCGTGCTGGACATCGAGGACGCGGTCGACCCGGCCCGCAAGCCCGATGCCCGGGCCGACGTCGTCGAGTGGCTCTCCGCCCCCGGCAACCGGGCGTGGGTGCGGATCAACGACCACGCGACCCCGTTCTGGGCCGACGACGTCGCCGCGCTCGCCGGGCTGCCCGGCCTGGCCGGCGTGATGCTCGCCAAGACCGAGGCGGCCGAGCACGTCACCGAGACCTACGACCGGCTGGGCGGCTCCACCCCGGTGCTCGCGCTGGTCGAGTCGGCGCTGGGCATCGAGGAGGCCGTGCGGATCGCCTCGGCCCGCGGCGCCTTCCGGCTGGCCTTCGGCAGCGGTGACTACCGCCGCGACACCGGCACCAGCGCCGACGACCTGGCGATGGCCTACCCCCGTAGCCGCCTGGTCATCGCCAGCCGGGTCGGTGGCCTGCCCGGCCCGATCGACGGGCCCACGGTGGGCACCAGCCACCCGATCCTGCGCGAGCAGTCGGCGCTGACGGTCTCCCTGGGCCTCACCGGCAAGCTGTGCCTGCAGCTGGACCAGCTCCCGGTGATCAACGAGGTCATCAGCCCGGCACCATCGGACGTCGCCTGGGCCCGGGACTTCCTGGCCGACTTCGACGCCCGCGGCCAGGTCATCCGCGACGGCAGTGACCTGCCCCGCCTCGGCCGGGCCCGCAAGATCGAGAAGCTCGCCACCGCCTTCGGCGTCGAGCCCTCCTGAACTGATCGCGCCAGCGGCCCCCTCCTCATCAGGGAGGGGGCCGTTCGCGTCTCAGGCCTCGCGGACGGCGACGACCACGGTGGCCGACAGGTCGTCGTCCTCGACGACCCGGGTCGTCAGCCCGGCGGCGGTGCACGCGGCCCGCGTCGCCGGCGCCTGCTGCCGACCCGTCTCGATGAGCAGTGCACCGCCGGGCGCCAGCCAGTCCGGCGCCCCAGCCGCCACCCGACGCTGTACGTCGACCCCGTCGACCCCGCCGTCCAGCGCGGCCCGTGCCTCGTGGTCACGCGCCTCAGGCGGCATCAGCGCGATCGCCTCGGTGGGCACGTAGGGCGCGTTGGCCACCAGGACGTCGACCCGGCCACGGAGTGACTCCGGGAGCGGGTCGTACAGGTCGCCCGTGTACACCGCCCCGGACACGTTGCGCCGCGCGCAGCGGACGGCGACCGGGTCCAGGTCGGCCGCGTGCAGCTCGACCGACGGGACGGCGGCCGCCACCGCCGCACCCACCGCGCCGACCCCGCAGCACAGGTCCAGGACGACCGAACCCGAGGAGGCGAGCGCGACCGCCTCCCGCACCAGCAGTCGGGTGCGCTGCCGCGGCACGAACACGCCCGGCTCGACGGCCAACCGCAGCCCGCAGAACTCCGCCCAGCCCAGCACCTGCTCCAACGGCTCGCCCGCCACCCGCCGCGCGACCAGGCCGTCGAGCTGGGCAGCCGACGCAGCCGCCGCCAGCAGCAGCCCCGCCTCGTCCTCGGCGAACACGCAGCCCGCCGCGCGCAACCGGGCGACGACGGCCGGATCCGGGTCGGGGGACATCGGCGGCCAGTGTGCCGCCTCGCTGACGGGACACGATCACCCCGATACGGTGCCGCCATCGACGACGGGCACGAAGGGGTGTGCGTGGACCAGCGGCAGGACGACTTCCCGGCGTTCGTGGCCGAGCACGAGCACCAGCTGCGCGGCACGGCCCTGCTGCTCACCGGATGCCCCGTCGAGGCCGACGATCTGGTGGTGGCTGCGTTGGCCCGGACCCACCGCCGATGGCCGCGGCTCGACTCCCCGGCCGCCGCCCTGACCGACGCCCAGGAGGCGCTGGTCTCCGCCACGCTGGGCCGGACGCGTCTGCCGGCGACCGGCCGGGGCGGTGCACTCGTGGCGGGACCGGAGGCCGACGTCGACCACCGGTGGCTGCAGGCGCTCGCCGACCTGGACCCGCGCACCCGGGCGATCACGGTGCTCCGACTCCACGAGGGCCAGGACGAGGGGGCTGTCGCGACGCTGGTGGGCTGCTCCCCCGCCGAGGTCGGGTCCGCCCTCGCCGACGCGCTGGAGAGGCTGGCCCCGCTGCTGCTCGACGACCCGGCCGAACCGGTGGCCGCCCCCGCACCGGTCGCCGTCCCCGGACCGTCGGTGACGTCGGTCCCGGCTCGGCCGGTGGGGCACGACCTCGCGCCAGATGCGGCCGACCCGTACGCGATCTACCGCCGCCCGGGGACCCCCGCCCCGCGAGCGGAGCGGCGGCCGGCATCGGTCCCCGCGCCCACGCCGGTCGCCGTACCGCAACACCCGGACGACGACCCGAACGCGATCTACCGGAGACCGACGTGACCGAGGACGTCGGCCAGTCGGTCGCTGCCCGGCTGCACGAGGTCGCGGAGCGGGCCCGCCCCGCGGACGACGGCCGCACCGCCGCGCGTGCCGTTGCGGTGGACCGCCGGCGCCGGCGGCGGGCCGGACGCTGGGTCGCCGGGGCCCTCGCCGTCGTGCTCCTGGGCACCGGCGCCTCGTTCGCCCGCTCGGCGGTGACCGAGCCGGCGGCGGCCCCGATCCCGGCCCCGGTCACCAGCGCCGTCTCCGTCGCGCCGCCACCGCGGCCGGACCTGGCCGAGGCGCCCGTCCGCGGGTCCCTCGCCGACGACGAGGAGTTCCTGGCCGCGATGGCGGTCGCACCCTGGACCGGCCCGGTCGGGCCGGACGGTCAGGTCGTCGACTGGGGCGGACCGGCGCCGGAGCCGGGCACCGAGCGGGTGGTCTACGCCGCCGACGTCCCCGGCGGCCACCGCTGGGCCGTGGTGCTCGCCCGGTCGGACTCCCAGTGGACCTGGACGTGGTTCACCGGACCGCGCGGCGCCGAGCCCACGGAGATGACGCCGGTCATCGGTGGGGTACCGCTCGGGACCGACGAACCGCTGGCGCTGATGGCCTCCTCGGCGGAGGCCGGCCCGCTGGTCGTGCTCGGCGGACCCGGTCTGGAGGCCGAGTACTCCCCCAGCCTGGACCGGGCAGCCAGCGGCGAACTGGTCCGCGACTTCACCCCGCTGCCCATCGTCGACGGGGTTCCGCAGGGGGTGGTGCCGATCCCGGTCATCTGGAGCGCCGGGGAGGTGCGGATCACCAGCAGCCCGGGGCAGCCCCTCTACCCGGTGATCGACCGGCAGCCGCCGTCCTGGCCGGCGTACCCCACCGGCCCGGTCGACGAGGCCCTCGCCGCCCCGTGCCTGGAGCAGCTCGGTCTCGACGTCGAGACCGAGCAGGGCCTGAGCTGGGGCGAGTCCGCGCGGCCGCCGATGAGCAGCGCCGAGGAGGCCGCCCGGGAGCACGAGATCGCCGCCTGCTTCCGGGCGGCAGAGCCCTGAGCCGGCTCAGGGCTGCCGGTACACCGCGTCCGGGACGTCGGTGACGAACATGTGCCCCGGGGCGTGGGTGATCGCGAACGGCGGCCGGGAGGCCATCAGTGCGGCCTGCGGCGTCACCCCGCACGCCCAGAACACCGGGACGTCGCCGTCGGCGAACTCGACCGCGTCGCCGAAGTCGGGCCGGGCCAGGTCGGCGATGCCCAGCGCAGCCGGTGACCCGACGTGCACCGGCGCCCCGTGCACCGCGGGCATCCGCGCGGTCACCTGCACCGCGGTGGCCACCAGGTGCCCGGGCACCGGGCGCATCGACACCACCAGCGGCCCGGACAGCCGCCCGGCCGGCCGGCACTCCCGGTTCGTCCGGTACATCGACACGTTGCGGCCCTGCTCGATGTTGCGCACCGGCACCCCGGCGTCCAGCAGTGCGGTCTCGAAGCTGAAGCTGCAGCCGATCAGGAAGGCGACCAGGTCGTCGGTCCAGAGGTCGGCGACGTCGGTGGGCTCGTCGACCAGCGCGCCGTCCCGCCAGACCCGGTAGCGCGGCAGGTCGGTGCGCAGGTCGGCGTCCGGGGCGAGCACGGTGCGGTACGACCCGGCGTCGGTGACGTCCAGCAGCGGCACCGGCTGCGGGTTGCGCTGGCCGAACAGCAGCATGTCCCAGGCCCAGTCCCGGGGCAGCACGACCAGGTTGGCCTGCGTGCGCCCGGGCGCCCAGCCCGACGAGGGGACGGCGAGACCGGCGCGGAACGAGGCCCGGGCGGCGGCAGGGTCGGCGGCGGGGACGAGGGTCATGAGCTCTTCCCGAGTCGGTCGCGGTGGGCGGCGCGGAGCTCGGCCTCCGAGTCGTGCAGGTAGACGTCCAGCTCCTTGGCGGCCTGCTCCACCTCACCGGCCACGAGCAGGTCGAGCAGCGCGCGGTTGCGGGTGACGTAGGGCTCGTGCAGCCGCTGCGGCACGGCGAAGGCGGAGAAGGCGAGCCGGAGCTCGGCGAGCAGCCGGGCCGTCGTCTCGTCGATCCGCCGACTCCCGGCCAACGCCACCAGCTGCTGGTGGAAGCGCATGTTGGCGGTGCCGGCGGCGCCCCAGTCGCCGCGCCGGGCGGCGTCCTCACCGGCGGCGACGGCGTCGTGCAGCGGCCGCAGCCGGACGGCGTCCAGCCCCTCCAGCCGGCGGACGACGTCGCACTCGATCGTCCGCCGCAGCCGGTACAGGTCGACCAGGTCGTCCTCGTCCAGCTCGGGCACGAACACCCCGCGGTGCAGCCGGTGCACCAGCAGGCCCTCGTGGGTGAGCAGCCGGAACGCCTCGCGCAGCGTGTTCCGGCTGACGTGCAGCACCTCGACCAGCTGCTCCTCCGACAACCGGGTGCCCGGCGGCAGGTCGCCCTCGATCACCCGGGCGCGCAGCAGCTCGGCGACCCGCTCGGCGGTGCTGGAGCGGTCGAAGCTGCGCACCTCGTGCGCCACGGTGCGCAGCCAGGCGGCGTCGGTGGGCTCGGGCATGCCGACATCCTGCCGTCTCCTGATGTGTCGGCGCAGTAAATTGTCGCGCCATCCTCTTGAGGGATTGTTCAACAACTCCCTAGGTTCGGTCGCCAACGGCACCACCCCTCGGACGGCGACCCCTCGCCACCGCGGGCCCACTCGACCCCCTCCCGGGAGCAGCCATGGCAGCCGAACCGCAACGCACCCCCGCCGAGCCTTCCACCGCCCCCAACGGGCGGCTCGCCTCCAGCACCCGCTCCACCCTGCTCGGCGCGATGTTCCTGATGGCCACCTCGGCCATCGGCCCCGGGTTCATCACCCAGACGACCACCTTCACCGTGCAGCTGGGCGCCGCGTTCGCCTTCGCGATCGTCATCTCGATCCTCATCGACATCGCCCTGCAGCTGAACGTCTGGCGGGTCATCGGTGTCAGCGGCCGGCGCGCCCAGGAGCTGGGCAACCTGGTCGCCCCGGGCCTCGGCTGGGTGATGGCCGCCTTCCTGCTGATCGGCGGGCTGGTCTTCAACATCGGCAACGTCAGCGGTGCCGGCCTGGGCACCAACGCCATGCTCGGGCTCGACCCGAAGCTCGGCGGGGCGCTGTCGGCGCTGATCGCCATCGGCATCTTCCTGAGCAAGCGGGCCGGGGTGGCGGTCGACCGGATCGTCGTCGTCCTCGGGCTGGTGATGATCGTGCTGACCACCTACGTCGCGATCACCTCCGGCCCGCCGGTGGGCGAGGCGCTGCGCAACGTCGTCCTGCCCGAGGACATCGACGTGCTGGCGATCACCACGCTGGTCGGCGGCACGATCGGCGGCTACATCGTCTATGCCGGCGCCCACCGACTGCTCGACTCGGGCATCTCCGGCCCCGGCCGGGTCCGGGACATCACCCGCGGCTCGGTCACCGGCATCCTGATCACCGCGGTCATGCGGGTCGTCCTGTTCCTGGCGATCCTCGGCGTGGTCACCGGTGGCGCGGCGCTCGACCCGACCAACCAGGCCGCGTCGGCGTTCGAGCAGGCCGCCGGCGAGGTCGGCCTGCGGGTGTTCGGCATCGTGCTGTGGGCCGCGGCGATCACCAGCGTCATCGGCGCCTCCTACACCTCGGTGTCCTTCGTGACCTCCCGGACGAGGACGTCGGACCGCACCCGCTCACTGCTGGTCGTCGGCTTCATCGCGTTCACCTCGCTGGTCTACGTGCTGATCGGCACCGCACCCACGACGCTGCTGGTGTTCGCCGGGGCGTTCAACGGGCTGCTGTTGCCGATCGGGATCGCCGTCCTGCTCTGGGTGGCCACCCGCCGCACCGACCTGCTGAACGGCTACCGCTACCCGCGCTGGCTGCTGGTGATCGGCTGGGTCGCCTGGCTGCTGACCCTGTACCTGGCGGTGCGGTCGATCCAGCCGGTCATCGACCTGTTCGCGTGAGGGAGGCTGTCGACATGACCCGTGTGGACCTGAACTCCGACCTCGGCGAGGGCTTCGGCCAGTGGACGCTCGGTGACGACGACGCGCTGCTGGGCGTGGTCACCAGTGCCAACGTCGCCTGCGGCTTCCACGCCAGCGACGCCACGATCATGCGACGGGTCTGCGCGAAGGCCGTCGAGTCCGGCGTCGCGATCGGCGCCCAGGTCGGCTACCGCGACCTGCCCGGCTTCGGCCGCCGGTTCATCGACGTCGAGCCCGAGGCGCTGACCGCCGACGTCGTCTACCAGATCGGTGCGCTGGAGGGCTTCGCCCGGATCGCCGGCGACCGGGTGCGCTACGTCAAGCCGCACGGCGCGCTCTACAACGCGATCGTGCACCACGAGGAGCAGGCGGCCGCGGTGGTCGCCGCCGTCGTCGCCTACGACCGGACGCTCCCGGTGCTGGGCCTGCCGGGTTCCGCGTGGTTGCGGCTGGCCGCCGAGGCGGGGCTGACCGTGGTGCACGAGGCGTTCGCCGACCGCGCCTACACCCCGGAGGGCACGCTGGTCTCCCGCCGGCTGCCCGGTGCGGTGCTGCACGACCCGGCCGAGATCGCCGCACGGTGCGTGGCGATGGCCGCCGGCGAACCGATCACCGACGTCGAGGGGGGCGAGCTGACGCTGCAGCCGGGGTCGATCTGCGTGCACGGCGACACCCCGGGCGCGGTGGAGATCGCCCGGCAGGTGCGCGCGTCGCTGACCACGGCGGGGGTCGAGCTGGCCCCCTTCGCCGGCTGATGCGCCTGCTCCCCAGCGGGAGCGCCGCCCTGCTGGTCGAACTGGACGGGCTGGACGACGTCCTGGCGCTGTACGCCGCGCTCAGCGCCGACCCGCCGCACGGCGTGGTGGACGTCGTCCCGGCCGCCCGCACGGTGCTGCTGATGACCGACCCCGCGGTCACCACCCTGGCCGCGGTCGCCGACGCGGTCCGGACGACGACCCCGCGGCCGGACACGCGGGCCGTCGGCGACACCGTCGAGCTGCCGGTGCACTACGACGGCGCCGACCTGGCCGAGGCCGCCGAGCTCCTCGGCCTCACGCCGGACGAGCTGGTCGAGCGGCACACCGGGGCCGAGTGGACGGTGGCCTTCTGCGGCTTCGCCCCCGGCTTCGGCTACCTCACCCAGCCCGGCGGGCAGTGGGAGGTGCCCCGCCGGGCGAACCCGCGCACCGCGGTGCCGCCGGGGTCGGTCGCGCTGGCCGGGGAGTTCAGCGGCGTCTACCCGCGCGAGTCACCGGGTGGCTGGCAGCTGATCGGGCGCACCGACGTCGCCGTGTTCGACCTGGCCCGCGAGCCGGCCGCGCTGCTCCGGCCCGGCACCACGGTGCGGTTCGTGGCGGTACGCCGGTGAGCCTCACCGTGCTGGCCACCGGGCCGCTCACCACCGTGCAGGACCTCGGCCGGCCCGGGCAGGCAGCGTTGGGCATCGGCCGCTCGGGCGCCTGCGACCGGGCGTCGGCCGCACTGGCCAACCGGCTGGTCGGCAACCGCGCCAACGCCGCGGTGCTCGAGGTGACCTTCGGCGGGCTCACCCTCCGCGCCGAGGCCGACCTGCTGGTGGTCACCACCGGCGCGCGCTGCCCCGGCGCCCCGCACGCCGCACCCACCCTGCTGCGCCGGGGACAGGAGCTGCGGCTCGGCCCACCGGCCAGCGGGCTGCGCACCTACCTCGGGGTCCGCGGCGGCATCGCCGTCCCACCGGTGCTGGGCTCCCGGGCCACCGACCTGCTGGCCGGGCTCGGCCCGGCGGTGATCGCCACCGGTGACGTGCTCCCGGTCGGCGAGCCGGTCGACCCGGCCCCGGGTGTCGACCTGGCGCCGGTGCCCGAACCCACCGCCGGCGAGCTCACCGCCACCGTGCTGCCCGGGCCGCGCGCCGACTGGTTCGGTGACGCCGGCTGGGCGGCCCTCACCGGGCAGGCCTGGACGGTCACCAGCGAGAGCAACCGGGTCGGCCTGCGGCTGGACGGCGCACCGCTGGAGCGGCTGCGCGCCGGGGAGCTGCCGAGTGAGGGGATGGTGCGCGGGGCGCTGCAGGTGCCGCCGTCCGGGCTGCCGGTGCTGTTCCTCGCCGACCACCCGGTGACCGGCGGCTACCCGGTGATCGGGTACGTGACCGACGCCGACGTCGACGCGTGCGCCCAGCTCCGCCCCGGCCAAGCGCTGCGGCTGCGCCCGGGCCGACCATGACCCCCGACGAACCCGTCGAGCTCGGGCGCGCCTCCGGGCCGCACGGCGAGGTGGTGCTGCGCCGGCGCGGGCCGGTGACGGAGCTGGTCGTCGACGGCGTCTTCGCGATGGACGACGTGGACACCAGCACCGAGCGGGCGCTGGCGGTCGAGGCGCTGCGCCGCTGCGCGGGCGACCGGCTACGGGTGCTGGTCGGCGGGCTCGGCCTGGGCTGGACGGCAGCCACCGTGCTCGCCGAGAACCGGGTCGCCGCCGTGGAGGTCGCCGAGCTCCAGCCCGCGCTGGTCGGCTGGGCCGGCGCCGGTCTGCTGCCCGGGCTGCCGGAGCTCCCCCGCGACCGGCTGGAGCTGCACACCGCCGACGTCGCGGTGCTGCTGGCCGAGCGGCCGGGACGGTACGACGCCGTCCTGCTCGACGTGGACAACGGCCCCGACTTCCTGGTGCACCAGGCCAACGCACCGCTGTACGAGGAGGCCGGGCTCGGCACCGCGCTGGCCGCGCTGCGCCCGGGCGGGGTGCTGGCCATCTGGTCCGCCGACCCGGCCCCGGCGCTCGCCGACCGGCTGGGCGCACTGCCGGGGGCGGCCGACGTCGAGCACCTGGTGCTGCCGGTCGAGCGCGACGGCCGGCGGTTCGACTACGCGATCGTGCTCGCCCGCCGGGGCGCTCAGCGGTCGGCCGGGGGCCCGTCCGGCCGCTCGTCCGGCCGGGAGTAGGCCGACGTGCCGCGCAGCCGGGCGCTGACCGCGGTGACCAGGGGCACCATGACGACGCCGTCCCGGGCCATCCGTGCGCGCAGCTGGCGGCGGTGGGTCAGCACCCCGAACAGCCCGATGGCCCAGAAGACGTACTGCACGGCGAACGCCGCCCGGAACGCGTCCAGCGAGTAGTCCGTGGAGCTGCCCGGGGTCATCGCGTCGAGCACGAACCCGATCGCCAGGATCGTGCACAGCGAGGCGAAGAAGCCGCCGACGTTGACGAAGCCGGTGGCGCTGCCCGACCGCTCGACCGGGTTCTCGGTGCGGGCGTAGTCGAAGCCGATCATCGACCCGGGGCCGTTGGTGCCCAGGACGACCACCAGCACGACCAGCAGCCACAGCGGCGCCGGGCCCGGCCACAGCAGCACGACGGTCCAGATCGCCGCGGTGACGCTGAGGATGCCGAAGACCAGGTTGGAGCGGCGCAGCGGCCACTGCCCGACCAGCCGGCCCAGCAGCGGACCGAACGCCATCCCGACCAGCACCAGCAGGGTCAGCAGGCCGGCCGCCGTCCCGGGTTCCAGCCCCTGGCCCACGGTCAGGAACGGGTACCCCCACAGCAGCGCGAAGACGGTGCCGGAGAACTGGGTGACCAGGTGCGTGTAGAGCCCGATCCGGGTGCCCGGCTCGCGCCAGGCGGCCGCCAGGTTCGCCCGGACGGCGGCCATGTCGGCGACGGTCGGGGCGGGCGTGCCGGGCGGGGCGTCGCGCAGCGCCACCAACACCAGGATCCCGACCAGCACGCTGACCGCGGCGGCACCCAGGAAGGTGGGCGTCCAGCCGGCGGTGTGCAGCAGCGCGACCAGCGGGTAGGCGGCCACGATCTGACCGACCTGACCGAGGATCCCGGTCAGCTGGGTGACCACCGGGACGGTGCGCCCGGGGAACCACAGCGGCACCAGCCGGAGCACGCTGATGAAGGTCATCGCGTCACCGGCGCCCACCAGCACCCGGGCCGCGACCGCGGTCGGGACGTCGCTGGCCAACGCCAGCACCAGCTGCCCGGCCGCCATGGTGACCGCACCGGCGACGATCATCTTCCGGGAGCCGAACCGGTCCAGCAGCACGCCGACCGGCACCTGGAGGCCCGCGTAGACGGCCAGCTGCAGCACCAGGAACAGCGAGATCGCCGACGCGCCGGCGGAGAACCGCTCCTGCGCCTCGATGCCGGCGACGCCGAGGGACGCCCGGTGGAAGATCGCGACCGCGTAGGCCACCAGGCCGATCAGCCAGATCACGTAGGCGCGGGAGGGCGTCCGGACGGCTGGCGAGGTCACGTACAGGGACGACGTCGTGCCGCCGCCCGTCCTTCCCGGATCCGGGTGTGCAGTTGCTCACCCAGGGAAACGATCACCCGGCCAGGATGGCCCACCCGTGCCCCGGGAGCGAGACGGCCGCGCGGTCGGTGCCCGGCTGCCGCACGGCACCGGCCCCGGCCAGCAGCTCCCCCGCCCCGCTGGCCGGCAGCGTCTCCTCGCCGTCGCCCAGGTTGAGGGCGACGACCAGTCGCTGCCCGTCGCCGGTCACGGCGTAGCTGAGCTGCCGGTTGTCCCGGTGCAGCGGCGTGACGCGGGCGGTGTGCAGCCAGCGGTGCCGGCGGCGCAGCCCGATCAGCTCCTGGTGCAGCCGCCGGGTGGGCTCACCGAAGGGCGCCAGCTCGTCCGGGGACTCCGGGAAGGTCGGCCGGACGGCGTCGTCCCCGCCGGCCCGGTCCTCCTTGACCCCGGTGAAGGCCTGCTCGTCGCCGGCGTAGACCGACGGCGTGCCGCCCACGGTGAACAGCACCGCCAGCGCGTGCGGCAGGTGCGCGACGTCGTCGAGGCGGCTGGCGATCCGGGTGACGTCGTGGTTGCCGACGAAGGTCAGCGGCACGAACGTGTCCAGGAACCCGTCGTGCCGGCCCAGCGCGTGTGCCAGCTCGTGCAGGTTGCCGTCGTTGAGCGAGCTCCAGATCGCCTTCCACAGCTCGTACTGGGTGACCGCGTCCATCGTCGACTCCCGCACCACCTGCGCGTAGTCGCCGTGGATGACCTCACCGACCAGGTACGCGTCGGGGTGCTGCTCGCGGACCCGGGGCAGCACGGTGGCCCAGAACGAGGTCGGGACGGCGTAGGCAGCGTCCAGCCGCCAGCCGTCGGCGCCGCGGTCCAGCCAGTGCGTCATCACCTCGGTCACCCAGTCGGCGACCACGGGCGAGGAGTGGTCGAGCGCGACCAGCTGGCCGTGGCCCTCGAAGGTGTCGTACTCCGGGACGACGCCGGGCTGCCAGCCGTCCGGCCAGCGCAGCCGGAACCAGGCTGCCGAGGGCGCGTCGGGCCCCCGGTCGACGACCGCCTGGAACGCCGGGTGCTCGCGGCCGACGTGGTTGAACACCCCGTCGAGCAGCACCCGCAGGCCTCGCTCGTGGGCGGCCGCGACCAGATCGTCGAAGTCGGCGTCGTCACCGAGCCGCGGGTCGATCCGACCGTGGTCGACGGTGTCGTAGCCGTGCGTGCTCGAGGCGAACACCGGCCCCAGGGCCAGGCCGTTGGCGCCCAGCTCGACCGCGTAGTCGAGCCAGGCGGTGAGCCGGTCCAGCCGGTGCGTCACGACCTCGGTCGCCTCGCGCTCAGCGCCCACGAAGCCCAGTGGGTAGACGTGCCACCACACCGCGTCCTGCACCCAGTCCGGCATCCCGCTCCCTCGTGATCGACCTGCACCAGCACCGCCGACGCTACCCACCGCTCCGCGGGCGGGACGCCGCTGGGCGGAAGAGGGACCCCCTCTCCGGTGCAGCACGCAACTACCGTCGCCGACGTGAGCGCTCCTCCCGCGTCGCCGGCCCGGCCGGCCCTGGTGCCGGTGCTGGTCTACCTCGCCATGCTCGTCGCGGTCATCAGCAGCCTCGGCGCCCCGCTGGTCCCGGCGATCGCCGCGGCCAACGACGTCTCGATCACCAGCGCGCAGTGGTCGCTCACGATCACCCTGGTGGTCGGTGCGGTGGCCACGCCGGTGATCGGACGGCTCGGCGACGGCCGGCACCGCCGCACCGTGGTGCTCGTCGTCCTCACCGTGGTGCTGCTGGGCAACGTGCTCGCCGCGCTGCCGCTGGGGCTGGGCTGGCTGGTCGCCGGCCGCGGGCTGCAGGGGCTCGGGCTGGGGCTGACCCCGCTGGCGATCGCCACCGCCCGCACCGCGCTGACCGGTGAGCGTTCCCGGTCCACGGTCGCGGCGCTGTCGGTCACCGTCGCCGCCGGCGTCGGGCTGGGCTACCCGCTGACCGGCGCGATCGCCGAGTTCGGCGGGGTGCACGCCGCCTTCTGGTTCGGCGCGGGTGCCAGCGTGCTGGCCCTGGCCGCCGCCGCGCTGGTCTACCCGCCCTCGCCCGACGTGCCGCCCCGGCGGCTGGACGTCGCCGGGGCGGTGCTGCTCGGCATCGGGCTCGCCACCGGGCTGCTGGCCCTCGGCGAGGCCGGCACCTGGGGTTGGACCTCACCCTCGGTGCTGGGGCTGGCCGTCGTCGCCGTCCTCGCGCTGGTCGCCTGGGCGGTGTGGCAGCTGCGCGCCGAGGCCCCACTGGTCGACCTGCGGCTGGCCCGCGGCCGGGTCGCCGCGACCGCGCACGGCGCCGCCCTGCTCGTCGGCCTGGCGAACTACCTGCTGCTGTCCTCGGTGCCCCGGCTGGCGCAGACCCCCGAGTCCTCCGGCTACGGCTTCGGCACCTCGATCGTGGTGGCCGGGCTCATCCTGCTGCCGTTCTCCGTCGCCAGCTTCCTGGCCAGCCGGGTCGGCCGGCCGCTGGACCGGGCCGCCGGGCCGCGGGTGGTGCTGCCGGTCGGCGCCCTCGTGCTCCTGCTGGGCACCGTGCTGTTCGGCCTGGTCCGCGACGAGCTGTGGCAGCTGTTCGTGGCGATGGCGGTCGCCGGGTTCGGCGTGGGCCTCACCTTCGCCGCGCTGCCCGGGCTGGTCGTCGGTGCCGTGCCGGCCGGGGAGACCGGCAGCGCGATGAGCCTGAACCAGGTGCTGCGCTACGTCGGGTTCGCGCTGGGCAGCGCGCTGAGCGCCACGGTGCTGGAGGCGCTCACCCCGGCCGGGGCGGACCTGCCGCCGTCCAGCGGCTACACCGCGCTGGCCGCGATCGGCTGCGGGGCGTGCCTGGCGCTGGCGGTGCTGACCGCCTTCCTGCCCGGCCGCCCCCGCGCCGAGCACCCGGCGGCCACGCCGTCCTCCGTCTCCCCCGCCCCCGAGTGAGCAGTTCCGGTCGCCGACACGCGCGGACACGCCGCCGCCGGCGACCGGAACTGCACAGCGGGCGTCAGGCCGGCTGCAGCTCCTCCGCCGCCGGCTCCGGCTCCGCCGCACCGGCCCGCTTGGCCGCCCGCCGCTCGCGGCGGGTCTCCAGCGAGGTGTAGAGCACCGGCACGAGCAGCAGGGTCAGCAGCGTGGAGCTGATCAGGCCGCCGATGACCACCAGTGCCAGCGGCTGGGAGATGAACACCCCGCCGCCGGTCAGCCCGAACGCCATCGGGGTGAGGGCCAGCACCGTGGCCGCCGCCGTCATCACGATCGGCCGCAGCCGCTTGCGGGCACCCTCACTGACCGCCTCGGCCAGCGGGCGGCCCTGCTCCCGGTACTGGTTGACCAGGTCGATCAGCACGATCGCGTTGGTCACCACGATGCCGATCAGCATCAGCACCCCGATCAGCGCCGGCACGCCCAGCGGGGTGCCGGTGACCAGCAGCATCAGCAGCGCACCGGTCGCGGCGAACGGCACCGAGACGAGCAGGATGAACGGCTGGGCGAGGCTGCGGAAGGTCGCCACCATCACCAGGTAGACGATCACCACGGCGATCACCAGGGCCAGGCCGAGGTCGGCGAAGGCCTCGCCCTGGTCGGCGGCGACGCCGCCGATCGACACCTCGGCGCCGGCCGGCAGGTCCAGCCCGTCGATCGCTGCCTGCAGCTCGGCGGTGAGCGCCCCGAGGTCGGTGCCGGCCGGGGTCGCCGAGACGGTCGCGCTCCGCTCGCCGTCGACCCGGCTGATCGAGCTGGGCGCCTGCTCCTCCTCGATCGTCGCCAGCTGGGTCAGCGGCACCAGGCCCCCGGCCGTCGGCAGGACGACGGCGCGGAGCTGCTCCACGGTCTCCGGGGCCTGCACCGGGTCCAGGTAGACCGGCGTGCTCGCGTCGTCGACGTCGATCTCCCCGAGCGGGACGGCGTTGGTCAGCCCGGCCAGGGTGCGGGTCACCTGCGCCTCGGTCAGCCCGGCCTCGGCGGCCGCGACCGGGTCGACGTCGACCCGGACCACCGGCAGCCCGGCCGACAGGTCGTTGGTGACGTCGGTGGCCCCGGGCACCTCGGACACGGCCTGCTGCACCTGGTCGGCGGCCTCGGCCAGCACGTCGGCGTCCGCCGCCTGGACCAGCACGTCGACCGTCGAGCTGCCGAACCCGGAGCCGGCGGCGGCCACGGTGACCTCACCGACGTCCTCGAGCTCCTGGGCGACGTCCCGGATCTCCGCGCGGGTCTCCTCGGGGTCGCCGTCCTCGGCGAGGGTCAGCGAGAACGTCGCCGTCGGCGTGCCACCGCCACCGCTGAACGCGGCGAACCCACCGGCCGAGCCGACCGTGGTCTGCACGGTCTCCACCCCGGCCACCTCGCCGAGCGCGCTCTCCAGCACGCGAGCCCGCTCGTCCTGCGCGGCCAGGCTGGTACCGGCCGGGTAGGCGGCGGTGACGGTGACGGTGTCCTCACCGGCGTCGCCGATGAAGTTGGTCTGCAGCAGCGGGGTGAGCGCCAGGGTGCCGACGAAGACGGCCAGCGCACCGGCGACGGTCCAGCGGCGGTGGGCCAGCACGCCGCGCAGCGCCGGGACGTACATCCGCTGCAACCAGGTGCGCCGCTCCGCCGCCTCGGCCGCCTCCCGCTCGCGGGCCACCTCGGCGGTGTCCTCGCGGTCGGTCTCCGGCGCCTTCAGGAACGCCGAGGCGATCACCGGGACGATGGTCAGCGAGACGACCAGCGAGGCGAGCAGGGCGATCGCGACGGTGAGCGCGAACGGCCGGAACAGCTCGCCCACCAGGCCCCCGACCAGCGCGATCGGCAGGAACACCGCCGCGGTGGCGATGGTCGAGGAGGTGATCGCCCCGGCCACCTCACGGACCCCGCCGAGGATCGCCCTGGTGCGCGCCTCCCCGTAGGACAGGTGCCGCTTGATGTTCTCGATGACCACGATGGAGTCGTCGACCACGCGGCCGATCGAGACGGTCAGCGCACCCAGGGTGAGGATGTTCAGCGAGAAGCCGGCCACCTGCAGCCCGATGAAGGTGACGCACAGCGACACCGGGATCGAGACGGCCGAGATCAGCGTGGACCGGACCGAGGCCAGGAAGACCAGGATCACGATGAGGGCGAACAGCAGCCCCAGGCCGCCCTCGGTGGCCAGGCCCTCGATCGACTCCTCGATGAACGGCGCCTGGTCGAACACCACGGCCACCGTGCTGCCCTCGCCCAGCAGCTCCCGCACCTGCGGCAGCAGGTCCTCGACGGCGTGCGAGATGTCGACGGTGTTGCCGTCCGGGGTCTGGGTCAGCCCGACCGAGAGGGCCGGCTGGCCGTCGACCCGGGAGTAGGACGTCGCCGGCGCCTCCCCCAGCTCGACGGTGGCGACCGCGCTCAGCGGGGTGACCGCGCCGCCGGCACCGGTCAGCGGGAGGGCGCGGAGCTCCTCGACCGAGGTGAGCCGGTCACCGGCCTGCACCGAGAGGGTCTGCTCGCCCTCGGTCACCGTGCCGGCGGGCAGCACCACGCCGTTCTCCTCGAGCACGGTGGTGACCGCTGCCGCCGAGATCCCGGCCGCCGCGAGGGCGCCCGGGTCGAGGGCGATCTGCACCCGTGGCTCGCTGGCCCCGGTGACCGTCACGTCGCGGACGCCCTCGACCTGCTCGAACAGCGGGACGACGGCGGAGTCGATCCGGTCGGACAGCGCGGCGGTGTCGCCCGGCGCGGCGATCGCCAGCTGCACGACGGGCAGGTCGGCCAGCGACCCGGCGAGCACCTGGGGCTCGACGTCGGCCGGCAACTGGGCCTGCACCCGACTGACCGCGGTCTGCAGCGCGGCGGTGGCCCGGTCGATGTCGGAGCCGTACTCCAGCTCGACGGCGACCGTCGCCAGCCCGGTGCTGGCCGTGGAGGTCGTGGCGACCACGCCGTCCACGGTGCCGATGGCCTGCTCCAGTGGCTGCACGACCTGGCGCTCGACCACGTCGGGCGAGGCGCCGGGCTGGGTGGCGACGACGGCGGCAGCGGGGATCTGCAGGCTCGGGATCAGCTCCTGCTTCAGCGAGCCCGCCGAGATCAGCCCGAACACCAGCACCGCGATGGTGGCCAGCGCCACCAGGGCTCGGTTCCGCAGGGACAGGACGGCGAGACGGGACACGCGTTCCTCCACGGCCGGGGCCGGTGTCGGGAGTGGACCCGGTCAGCTTGCACCGAGTAGTTAGCTTCGAACAAACTACCGGTGAACGCCGACACTCCCCAGGAGGAGGTGCGCATGACCATCGAGACCACCGTGCCCGACCCCGACGACGTGCCCGACGACTGGCCCGAGGGCTGGCGCGACCTCCCCGCCGAGGTGCTGGCGGTGCTGTGCCTCGGCGCGCAGATCGGCGACTACAGCATGCGCCGCCGCCTCGGCCCGCTGCTGGACACCCCGCTCACCCTCCAGCAGCTCCGCGGGCTGACCTTCCTGGTGATCGAGGAGTCGATGCCCCCGCAGCACCTCAGCGAGCTGCTGGAGGTGAGCCCAGCCACCACGACCGGCCTGGTCGACCGACTGGTCCGCGCCGGCATGGTCGACCGGACCGCGGACAGCCGGGACGGCCGGGGCCGGGTGCTCACGCCCACCCGGGCCGGGGTCCGGGTGGTCCGCCGGCTCATGGCGTCGGACGTGGAGACCGACGCCGCCGTCCTGCAGGCACTGCGGCCGGCCGAACTCGCCGCGCTCCAGGAGGGTCTCTCCGGCGTCCTGCGGGTCCTGCGCGACCAGGACTGATCGGGCGGTCCCACGCGGCCGGTCAGGCGGCGGAGCCCTCCAGCAGGGCGGTCATCTCCGGCAGGTCGAAGAACTGTGCGGTCGCCCGGGCACTGGGCTGGCCGTTGTCGGGGTCGGCGCCGGCGGCCAGCAGGAGGCGCACCGTGTCGGCCGACTGCTTGAAGACGGCGGCGGCCAGGGCCGTCTGCCCGCGGTCGTTGGCCCGGGTGTGGTCCGCTCCACGCTCCAGCAGGGCGGCCACCGTCGACGCCCGGCCCTGGTAGGCGGACAGGATGAGCAGGGTGTCGCCCTTGTCGTTGGTGAGGTTGGCCGGCACCCCGGCGTCGAGGTAGGCCGCCAACTGCTCGGTGTCGCCCTCCCGCGCCAGGTCGAAGACCTTCGCGGCCAGGGCGATGACGCCGGGGTCGATGGGCTGCTGGGACGGCTGCGGGTCGGTCACGCCACCGAGCGTAGGGGCCCGGTGTCGTCCTCCGGCCGCCCGCTCAGGAGCCGCTCACCCGATCGGTGAGGGCGAGCACGTGCCGCCAGGCGTCCTCGCAGGCCTCGGCCCACTCGTCGAACGACCGGTCGAAGAAGGAGTGCGGTGCGCCCTCGTAGACGACCTCGTCCACCTCGGCCCCGGCCGAGCGCATCCGGGCGGCCAGCTCCCGCTGCTCCTCCACCGGGGTGGCGCTGTCCGCCCCGGCGATGATCATCACCACCGGCTTGCGAGCGCCGTCCGCGGCGTCGCCCACCAGGCTGGGCCGGCCGTAGAAGCCGGCGCTGCCGGCCAGGTCCAGGTCGCCGGCCGACTGCCGCCAGGCGTGGCTGCCGCCGAAGCAGAACCCGACGGTGACCACCGGCAACGCCGGGTCGGTACGGCTGCGCAGGTACTCGATCCCGGCGGCGGTGTCCGCGTCCACGCCGGCCGGCGTGGTCTGCGGGATGTGCGTCTGCCAGTCGAAGTCCTCCTCGCGGGTGCCGTTCTCGGCGATCCCCGCCGTGCGGCCGAACCAGTCCACCGCGACCGCGGCCAGCCCCGCCTCGGCGAACCGCTCTGCCAGGGCGACGTAGTAGGGGTGCAGGCCGCGGATGTCGGGCAGCAGGACGACGCCGGCCCGCGGCGTGGTGGCCGGCGCGGCGTAGGCGGCGGAGAACCGGTTGCCGTCGGCGGCGGTCAGCGTGAGGGTGCCCCGCTCGGCGACGGCCCCGACGGTGGGCGGCGCGGGTGGGCGGCTGTCGTGGTCGTGGCACATGCGGACGTGTCTACCGCCGCGCTCGGCCCCGCGCAGCGGGAGCGTCAGCCCTGGTCGCGCGTGGCCCCATCGGCGTCGCCGCCACCGCCGTCGCCGTTGCCGTTGTCAGCGGCGAGGTCGGGGGCGGTCGGGTCACCACCGAAGACGCTCGCCGCCACGTCGCGACGCACCTCGGTGACCCAGTCGTGCTGGCGGTTGGCCTGCCGGATCAACCGGTCGAGCAGGTCGGCGTCGATCCGGCTGTCGACCGAGGCCGCGATCCGCAGCGTCTCGAAGCCGCTGCGCTTGCCCCGTACGGCGGAGGCGAGGAACTCGAACTCGACCAGGTCGCTGGACGGGGACCGGGTGAGCAGGTGCCCGTTCAGCTTCGCCCGGCTCGCCTTCTCCGCCACCCAGCTGGCCACCTGCTTGTACTGGCGCACCGGGAAGCCCAGCGCCCCGGCGACCCCGGTGATCGCGGCCTTCTCCTCACGGAGTTCGTCGAGCAGCTGGCGGAGGGGCTGGTCGTACTCGGTCCCGCGGTGCACCCCGATCATCCGGGAGACCAGCTCGATCCCACCGGCGGCCGCGGCGAGGTGGTCGTTGACGTAGACCGCCAGCAGCGCGGGGTGGGACACGGAACCGGTCGGCACCGGGGTCTGGGACACGGGGTTCTCCTCGCAGGTGGGGCCGGGGTCCGGCTCCCCCATCATGTCCAGCGGCCACCGGTTCGACACCCCGCGTCCTCGGACGGGTGGCTCAGCGGCGGTTCCGCCGACTCCAGCTGGTCCAGGAGTTGTCCCGGACGAACGGGCTGAGGACCTCGGCGTCCCGGCGGCCCTCCCGGACCTCGTACCAGACATCGGAGTGGTGCTGGGACCGGGCCCCGCGCCGCCGGGCCGAGTGGTCCAGCCACCAGGCCACCGCGAGCAGCAGGGTGAGCACGGCCCCGACCGCGATCCAGAAGACCATGACTCATCCTGACGGACCGGCGGACTGCGTGCCAGAACCGTCCGGATCTCATCTGTGACATACCGTGGTCGACGATGACGCTGACCGAGGACACGACGACCCAGTCCCTCCGCCAGATCGGTGCCCTGGTCCGGGACGCCCGGCGGCACCGCGGGCTCACCCAGCTGCAGCTGGCCGAGCGGCTGGGCACCAGCCAGAGCGCGATCGCCCGGATCGAGCAGGGCAACCAGAACCTGACCCTCGAGTTGCTGGGCCGACTGTCGGCGGCGCTGGACAGCGAGCTGATCAGCGTCGGCCGCTCCGGCCCCACCCACCTGCGCGTCCGGGGTGGCACGCCGCTGTCGGGCAGCGTCACGGTGAAGTCGTCGAAGAACGCAGCGGTCGCGCTGCTGTGCGCCGCACTGCTCAACCGCGGCCGGACGACGCTGCGCAACGTCTCCCGCATCGTCGAGGTCGACCGGATCCTCGACGTGCTCACCTCGATCGGCGTCTCCGCCTCCTGGGACGCCGCCGGGCGGGACCTGACCCTCGTCGTCCCCGAGCAGCTCGACCTCTCCGCGATCGACGCCGACGCGGCCCGTCGCACCCGCAGCATCATCATGTTCCTGGGCCCGCTGCTGCACCGGGCCGAGGACTTCCGGCTCCCCTACGCCGGCGGCTGCGACCTCGGCACCCGCACCGTCGAGCCGCACATGATCGCGCTGCGCCCCTTCGGGCTCGAGGTCGAGGCGCACGCCGGGGAGTACCGGGCGACCGTCGCCCCGCCGGTCGCCCGGGACCGGACGATCGTGCTGACCGAGCGCGGGGACACGGTGACGGAGAACGCACTGCTGGCCGCCGCCCGGCACGACGGGACGACGACGATCCGCAACGCCAGCCCCAACTACATGGTCCAGGACCTCTGCCTGTACCTGGAGCTGCTGGGCGTGCGGATCGAGGGCTTCGGGTCCACCACCCTGGTGGTCACCGGCAAGCCCGTGCTCGACGCCGACGTCGACTACCCGCTGTCGGAGGACCCGGTCGAGGCGATGAGCCTGCTGACCGCCGGGATCGTCACCAGCTCGGAGCTGACCGTGCGCCGGGCCCCGATCGAGTTCCTGGAGATCGAGCTGGCCATCCTCGCCGAGATGGGGCTGTCCTTCGACCTGTCGCCGGAGTACCCGGCCGACAACGGCCGCACCCGGCTGGTCGACATCACCCTGCACCCGTCGCAGCTGCGGGCGCCCATCGACAAGGTGCACCCGATGCCGTTCCCGGGGCTCAACATCGACAACCTGCCGTTCTTCGCGGTGATCGCCGCGACGGCCACCGGCAGCACGCTGATCCACGACTGGGTCTACGACAACCGGGCGATCCACCTCTCCGACCTGACCCGGCTGAACGCCGACGTGCGACTGCTCGACCCGCACCGGGTGCTGGTGGAGGGGCCGACCCGCTGGTCGGCGGCGGAGATCGTCTGCCCGCCGGCCCTGCGCCCGGCGGTCTGCATCCTGCTGGCGATGCTGGCGGCCAAGGGCGACTCGGTGCTGCGGAACGTGGACATCATCGCCCGCGGCTACGAGCAGCTCTACGAGCGACTGGTGGAGATGGGCGCCCAGATCGAGGTCTTCTCCGACTGAACCCCTCCACCAAGATGGCCATTGTGGTGGGAGAGGTTCAGGTGCGGAGGAGGACGGCGACGCCGACGCAGCCGAGGGCCCAGAGGCCGCTGGCCAGCGTGCCGATGATGAACCGCTCGGACGCCACCGGGGCCTTCAGCTCGTTGAACCGCCCCAGCCCCTTCACCGCGATCAGGACGGCCAGCCCCTCGGCGAACCCGGCGAGCACGGTGACCGCGATGGCGGCGCGCTCCAGCACGCCGATCCAGGCGCCGCCCCGGAGCACCTCCGGGTCCGAGGCGCGCCGGCGCCCCGGCACCCGGTCGGGGTCGGCGGCCCGGAGGACGGCGGTGGCCACCGGCCCCCCGCCCAGCGCCGCGGAGGCGACCGCGAGCAACTGACCGCCGACCTCCACCCAGTCACCGACCCGCCCGGCCCGCCAGGCCAGCGCGGCGGCGGCGCCCAGCAGCAGCACCAGCAGCACCCCGCCGAACCGGCTGCCCCGGCGGTCGGTGTGCGGGGTCAGGGCGGCTCCGGACACGGCCAGGACGCCGAGGACCACCAGGGCGGCGACGCTCATCCCGCCGCCCGGGCCAGCAGGCGCGCCGCCGCGGGGTGCAGGTCCCGCTCGACGTCCCACAGGCCTGCACCCAACCGCTGCCCCACCGCCTGGCGGGTGACCCCCAGCTCGGTGGCCGCCTCGGCCTGCGTGCACCCGCCCTCGACCAGCTCGATCGCCTCCCATGCCTGGTCGCTGCGCCGCTCGACCAGCGCACCGAGAGCGGTCAGCACCGCCTGTGCATCCGCCGCCGGCTCGGGGGCCATCCCCCGCACGGCGATCCGGACGGGACGGCGCTTGGCCGCCTCGACGGCGGCGCGGGCCGCGACGAACGCCGGGCCGGACCCCGCCCGGGTGCTCCCCGGGAGTGGCGTGTGCACCGGGCCGGCCCCGATCCCGATGCTCCACCCGCCGTCGCGCACGAGCCGGCGCACGACGTCGACCACCACGACCGGGTCGTCGAGCAGGCCCTGGACCTCGTCACCCGCGGTGCGCTCGAAGCGCAGGACGGTCGGCACCCCGCTGAGCGCGGACAGCACCTCGGGAACCCGGTCCGGGCTGCGGCGGCTGTCCCGCTGGTCGACCGTCAGCACGAAGGGCATGGCGCAAGTTCAGCAGCTTGCACAGCCCAGAGCAAGTTCCTGCCCTTGTCGCGGCGGCGTGTCGGCCGGTGGCGCAGGGTCAGGACGAGGCCGGTGCCGGCGGGAAGCCGCCGGTGGCCACCGGCCCCCAGCGTTCGATCGTGACGCGGAGCAGCGACTTGCCCTGGCGCTGCATCGCGGCGCGGTACTCGTCCCAGTCGGGGTGCTCACCGCTGATCGACCGGAAGTAGTCGACCAGCGGGTCGAGCGCGTCGGGCAGGTCGAGCACCTCCGCCTGGCCGTCGACCTGCACCCAGGCACCGTCGAAGTCGTCCGAGAGGACGCAGAGGGAGACCCGGGGGTCGCGCCGGGCGTTGACCGCCTTCGCCCGCTGCGGGTACGTGGAGACCACCACCCGCCCCTGGTCGTCGACGCCACAGGTCACCGGGGACAGTTGCGGGCTCCCGTCGCTGCGGTGGGTGAGCAGGAGGGCCTTGTGCCGGGGGCGCAGGAAGGCGAGCAGCCCGTCGCGGTCGACCCGGTCGGCGGTGGCGGTCTTCGGCATGCCGGCAACCTACGACGCGCCTCCGACGACCCGCGCGGTGACGGGAGCCGGCGCCGCACAGATCACGTCCGGCCGAACGGTGGGACGCGCGCTGGTGTGTTGGGATCAACGCATGCCCGACGAACGCCACGCCGAGAACGCCGCCGAGACAGCCGACGACGAACGCGGCGAGAGCACAGGTGCGAGCCGGGCCGACACCGGATCCGAGACGGGGACCGGGGCTGAGGCCGGGACCTCGACCGACGAGCACGAGGTCGCCACCACCCGGGCGCCGATCCCCGGGCCGGAACGGGCCCGGCGCCTGCAGGCCGCGAGCCGGCGGGTGGCGATCGCCTCGGCCGAGCTGATCATCATCGTCCTCGCCCTGCTCATCCTCGGGCGGGTCATCGGCGAACTGTGGGTGATCCTGCTCCCCGTCGTCCTCGGGCTGCTCTTCACCACCGTGCTCTGGCCGGGCACCCGCTTCCTCCGTCACCACGGCTGGCCGCCGGCACTCGCGTCGCTGGTCGTGCTGCTGCTCTTCCTCGGCGCCTTCGGCGGGATCATCGCCGTCATCGCCCCCCAGGTGGTCGGCCAGGTCGAGGAGGTCGCCGACGGCGTGACCCAGGGCCTGGAGCAGGTGCAGGAGTACCTGGCCGGTCCGCCGTTCAACGTCGACGACGACCAGGTCGGCAACGCCGTCGACTCCATCGTCGAGTCGGTGCAGAGCAACGCCCAGAACATCGCCGGCTACGCCGTCACCACCGCGACCACGATCGGCGGCCTGCTGATCAACCTCGTGCTCGCGCTGGTGCTGACCTTCTTCTTCCTCAAGGACGGCCCGAAGTGGGTGCCGTGGCTGGCGGCGCAGACCGGCCCGCAGGCCGCCCCGCACGTCGCGGCGCTGTCGCTGAAGACCTGGCGCACGCTGTCGGAGTTCATCCGCCAGCAGGCCATCGTCGGTTTCGTGGACGCCTTCTTCATCGGCGTCGGGCTGCTCGTGCTCGGCGTGCCGCTGGTGGTGCCGCTGGCCGTGCTGACCTTCTTCGGCGCGTTCATCCCGATCATCGGTGCCTTCGTCGCCGGTGGATTCGCCGTCCTCATCGCGCTCGTCGACAGCGGCCTGACCACGGCGCTGATCGTGCTCGGGCTGATCATCGTGGTGCAGCAGATCGAGGGCAACGTGCTCCAGCCGATCCTGCAGGGGCGCGGGCTCAACCTGCACGCGGCCGTGGTGATCCTGGCGGTGACCGCCGGCGCCAGCCTGGCCGGGATCATCGGGGCGTTCCTGGCGGTGCCGGTGGCCGCGCTGATCGCGGTCGCCTACCGCTACGGCCGAGACGTGCTCGACGGCAACAACCCCGAGATCGCCGACGACGGCACCCGCGGGCAGCTGACCCGCGATGCCACGGGCACCCACCTGGTGCGCGAACCGGCCGACACCACGCCCGGCAGCTGACCGACCTCCCCCGGCGGGAGGACGATGGGAATGCACCGGCCGTCCGCGGGGCTGGTGCCCACGTGCAACCCGACCAGCCGTCAGGAGGACGTCCCGTGCCCCAGCGACCGGAGGACCTCGTCGAGGTGCTCGCCGAGGCCGAGCCCTTCCTCGCCCGCGAGGCGGCGGTGGCCACCCCCGAGGAGCGCCGGGGCCTGGTGCTCGTCCACCACCTGGCCGGCGACTTCGACGCCGCGCACGCCGGAGCACTGACCGGCGCCCACCTGCTCGACGCGCTGCCGAACCGGCTCATCGCCCGCTTCGACGCCGACGCTCTGGTCGACTACCGGGGCCACCGGCCACGGATGACGTTCTCCGGCGACCGGTACGTCTCGATCGCCTCCCCGGAGATCGGGCTGTACGCCCTGGAGGACGACGCCGGGACGCCGTTCCTGCTGCTGCACGGTGCCGAGCCCGACTACGCCTGGGAGCGGTTCGTCGCCGCGGTGCTGCAGCTGGTCGACCGGCTGGGCGTGACCTCGGCCGTCGCGTTGCACGCCATCCCGATGCCGGTGCCGCACACCCGCCCGGTGACCGTGACGGCACACGCGACACGGCGGCAGCTGATCGAGTCCTATCCCCTGTACTGGGGCGAGATGCGCATCCCCGGGAGCGTCGGTGCGCTGCTGGAGCTGCGGCTCGGGGAGGCCGGCGTCGATGCGCTCGGCATCGCCGCCCACGTGCCGCACTACCTGACCCAGGCCACCTACCCGGCGGCCTCGCTCACCCTGCTCGAGCACCTGACCCAGCTCACCGGCCTGCTCGTGCCGACCGAGACGCTCCGTGAGGCGGCCGAGGCGCATCGCACCGAGGTCGACGAGCAGATCGCCCGCTCCAGCGAGAACACCGCAGTGGTCAGCGCCCTCGAGGAGCAGTTCGACTCCTTCACCGCCTCCCGCGAGGAGACCGGCCTGCTCGGGTTCGGTGGCGAGATGCCCAGCGGCGACGAGCTCGGCGCGCAGATCGAGCGCTTCCTCGCCGAGCAGGACGGCGACCGCCCCGCCGACTGACGCCCCGGCTCAGCCGGTGAGCACCCGGGCGACCGCCAGCGCGTGTGGGTCGGCCGGCGTCGCATCGGCGGCCGAGCGCAGCCAGGCGGCCAGCGGGCCGGCCACCGCTGGGGTCAGGGTGACGATCCACTCCGCCGTGCGCGCCCGGGCCTCGGCCACGTGCTCGGTGCTCCCATCCGCCCAGCGGGCGATGACCTCCGGCCGGGACGCCAGCAGGCCGCCGACGGTCCAGCTGCCGCCGGTGGTCCGCGCCGCCAGTGCGTCGAGGTGGTCGGCGGCGGTGAGCAGCACCGCGACGTCCGGGTCGTCCATCGACTGTCCTTCCGCGCGCACGGGCACCTGACGGCGCGTTCAGGCCGGGAACTTCGCCACCGTCAGCAGGACGACGGAGTCCTCCAGCGCCTCCAGGGCGTGCCGCTCGGCCGGGATGGCCAGCAGTTCCCCCTTGCCCAGCTCCTGGGGGGCGGCGGTGGAGGTGAGCCGGACCCGCCCTTCCAGCACCAGCAGGGTCGCCTCGCCGGGGTTCTCGTGCTCGGCCAGGCTCGCACCGGCGCGCAGCGCGATCGCGGTCTGCCGCAGGGTCGTCTCGTGGCCGCCGTGGACCGTGTGCGCCGCCCGACCGCTGCTCGCGCCGGCCGCCGTGCCGGCCAGGTCACGGGCCATCCCCCACACGTCCTGCCGCTCTGCGTTCATGTGCGTCCTCTCCACGTTCGGGAACCTCGGACGCCGGCCCTGCCCACGCCCAGTGCCGGGCCTGGACCCGGCATCGCCCCGGACGATGCCCGCCACCTGCGGGGGGTGGCAACCCGCTGATCTGCCTGGTCGTCCCCAGTGCCCGACGGCACGTCGTGGCGGGACCTTCGACTCCGTACCTGGCGGCCGACTCCGTGCAGTGGGCAGCGGACGCGCATCCGATCGGGTGCACGTGGTCCACCGCTGGACGGTTCCGTGCCGCCGCTGCTGATGGGCATGGCCTACGGGTGGGTCGGCAACCACCGGCCGGGGCTGGTCCTGCTGGCGGTCGCAGCGCTGATCGCCGCCGGCTACACCGGGGTGCGGATGCGCGCGGTGGGTCAGGAGCGGACGGGCTGGCCCCGGCTCGGCCGGCGGCCGGCGGGACCCCCGCACCGGCTCCCGCAGGATGTCGCGCCGCTGGTCCCCTGGGGCGATGACCTAAGACCTCCTGCGAAACCGGGCGGCCCCCACCAGACTCGGGGATGCCTCCGGCCGCCGGACCCGATGGTGGGCGGAGCACACCCAACCGCAAGGAGCCTGCATTGCTGTCCGATCGCTCACGTCCGGTCATCGAGGCGACCCTGCCGGTCGTCGCCGAGAACATCGAGGAGATCGCCCGACGCTTCTACGCGCACCTCTTCGGCGCCCACCCCGAGCTGCTCGACGGCACGTTCAACCGCGGCAACCAGGCCGAGGGCACCCAGCAGGTGGCCCTGGCCGGTTCGGTCGCCGTCTTCGCCAGTGCACTCGTCAAGGACCCCGAGCAGGTGCCCGAGCACCTGCTGGCCCGGATCGCGCACAAGCACGCCTCACTGGGCATCACCCCCGCGCAGTACGACGTCGTCCACGACAACCTGTTCTGGGCGATCGTCGACGTGCTCGGTGACGCCGTCACCCCCGAGGTGGCCGCGGCCTGGGACGAGGTCTACTGGCTGATGGCCTACGCGCTGATCAACATGGAGCGCGGCCTGTACAGCTCCCGCGGGGTGCGGCCGGAGACGGTCTGGCGCGAGTGGGAGGTCGCCGAGAAGACCGAGGAGACCGCCGACGTCGTCACCTTCCGGGTGAAGCGGATCGACGACCGGCTGGTCAAGACGTCGCTGCCCGGTCAGTACGTGTCGGTGAAGATGCAGATGCCCGACGGCGTCCACCAGCCGCGGCAGTACAGCCTCACCCGGGCCGACGACGGCGAGCACCGCCAGTTCTCGGTCAAGCGGGTGCGCGGCGGCGACAAGCCCGACGGCGAGGTCTCGAACCTGCTGTGCGACCAGGTGCAGGTCGGCGACGTGCTGACGATGTCGCTGCCGTTCGGGGACGTCGTCCTCGACGACTCCGGCCGCCCGGTGGTCTTCGCCAGCGCCGGCATCGGGATCACCCCGATGGCGGGGATGATCTCCCACCTCACCGCCGCCGGGTCACGACTGCCGATCACCCTGCTGCACGCCGACCTCGACGAGAGCTCCTTCGCACTGCGCGGGCAGGTCAGCGCCGACGTCCAGCAGCTGCCCGACGCCTCGCTGCACGTCTGGTACGAGAACGGCGCGGACAGCACGCTGCCCACCGACGGCGTGCACGCCGGGATGATGGACCTGGCCGCGGTCGACCTGCCCGACGGCGCGGCGTACTACCTGTGCGGCCCGCTGCCGTTCATGCGTGCGGTGCGCAGCGCGCTCATCGACCGGGGCGTGCCGGGCCGGGACATCCAGTACGAGGTGTTCGGCCCCGACCTGTGGCAGGCCGACCTGGCCACCGAGCCGACGCCGGACGCCGCGGCCCACCCGGTCGCCGCGCAGGCCTGACCGACCCGGCACAGCACTGCGGGCCGCGCCCGGGGAGTTCCCCCGGTCACGGCCCGCAGTGGTCTGACGGCGCGGGTTCAGCCCGCGTGTGTCACTGAGCCGATGTCACTTGGCCAGGACGACGTGCTCGTTGGGCACGCAGTGCGTCATCGTCAGGCCCGAGACGTCGCGGGGGCCGTTCTTGCCCAGGTTGGCCGCACGCTGCAGCTCCGCCTCGGTGAGCGTCTGGGTCTGCAGCGGCGGCATGCCCCGGACGTCGTCCGCGCTGATGCCCAGGCCGTCACCGACCCGCTGACCCAGCTCGTCCTCGACCATGAAGAGGTGCCACATCATCCGCTCCTGGATCGGCCGGTCGCACTGCGACAGGTTGGCGATCAGGTTGGCGACGAGATCGTCCTTCTCCCACTGCTCGGACAGCAGGTAGCGCTGGCCGGCCTGGGTGTAGTCGTCGGTGCGCTCGATCCGCTTGCGGGTGAGCCGGCCGGTGATCTCCGGGCCCTGCTCGTCGTGCGTGGGGTACTCGGCCTCACGCAGGCCGCCCAGGATCGACGGCTCGTAGTTGACGTGCGGGTTCTGGCCGGGGCCCAGGTCCACGCCGTAGGCCATCGCCCCGTCGCGCTGGTTGGTGGCGACCTTGACGCCCTTGGGCTGGTTCACCGGCAGCTGCAGGTAGTTGGGGCCCACCCGGTAGCGCTGGGTGTCGGAGTAGGAGAACGTCCGGCCGACCAGCATCTTGTCGTCGGAGAAGTCCAGCCCGTCGACGAGGACACCGGTGCCGAAGGCGATCTGCTCGCTCTCGGTGAAGAAGTCCTGCGGCGTGCGGTTCAGCGTCATGGTGCCGACCTTGCGCAGCGGGAACTCGTTCTCCGGCCACACCTTGGTGTCGTCCAGCGGGTCGAAGTCCAGCTCCGGGTGGTCGTGGTCGTCCATCAGCTGGACGTGCAGGTCCCAGGAAGGGAACTCGCCGCGCTCGATGGCCTCGTAGAGGTCCTTCGTGTGCACGCCCAGCTCGTTGCCCTGCGCGACCGCGGCGTCGGCCTCGGTCCAGGACTTGACACCCTGCTTGGGCAGCCAGTGGTACTTGACCAGCTTGGTCTCACCGGCGGCGTTGACCCACTTGTAGGTGTTCACGCCGAAGCCCTGCATGGTGCGGTAGCTCGCCGGCAGGCCACGGGGGCCGAGGACCAGCGTCATCATGTGCAGCGCCTCGGGCGACTGCGACCAGAAGTCGAAGACCCGGTTGGCGACCTGGCGCTCGAAGGTCACCGGGTCGGGCTTCTGCGAGTGGATGAAGTCGGGGAACTTGATGGCGTCCCGGATGAAGAAGACACCCAGGTTGTTGCCGACGAGGTCCCAGTTGCCGTCCTCGGTGTAGAACTTCACCGCGAAGCCGCGCGGGTCACGCGCCGCCTCGGAGGAGTCCCGGCCACCGGCGACGGTGGAGAAGCGCAGCGCGACCTCGGTCTCCTTGCCCTTCTCCTGGAAGAGCTTGGCCCGGGTGTACTTGCTGATCGGCTCGTCACCGACGGTGCCGTCGGCCACGAAGACGCCGAACGCAGTGGCGCCGCGGGCGTGCACGACGCGCTCCGGGATGCGCTCCCGGTCGAAGTGGCTGATCTTCTCCAGGAACTGGTAGTTCTCCAGCGTGGCCGGGCCACGCGAGCCCACCGTGCGCTGGTTCTGGTTGTCGTAGATCGGGTGTCCCTGACGGTTGGTCAGGACGGCCCGGTCCGCCTCACTGGCGGCAGGTCCCTGCGATGCGACGTCGGTCATGCTGTCACTCCCTCTTCGATTGCACTGTTCGTCCCGTGCACGTGCGTCCTGCGCGCGACCTGACAGCCGGCGCAGAGTCCCCAGAAGACGACCTCGGCCTCGTCCACGGCGAAGCCCGCCGCGTCCGAGGGCTGCAGGCAGGGGGCCTGGCCCACGACGCAGTCGACGTCGGCAATCAGCCCGCACTCCCGGCAGACCAGGTGGTGGTGGTTGTCGCCGACCCGCAGCTCGTACAGCGCCGGCCCACCGGCCGGCTCGATGCGGCGGGCGATGCCGCTCCCGACGAGCGCCTTGAGCACCCCGTAGACCGCCTGAGGGGATATCGAGGGGTGGACGGTGCGCGCGGCGGTGGCGATGGTGTCGGCGTCGACGTGCGGGTGCTCGGCGAGCACGCCGAGCACGGACAGCCGCGGCCGCGTGACACGCAGCCCTGCCGTCCGCAGCTGCTCGGTCCAGGTCGTCTCCATCAGCAACGAGTCAACCCCGTTGTCTTGAATGAGTCAAATCAAGAGCAGGTGAACTCCGCCTGTCGAGGGAGGGCCGCCGGGGCTCAAGCGAAGACGATCGTGCGGTCGCCCTCGACGACGACACGGTCCTCCACGTGCCAGGTGACCGCCTGGGCCAGCACCTGGCGCTCGACGTAGCGACCGATCCGGCGCATGTCCTCGACGGTGGCGCGGTGGTCGACCCGGGCCACCTCCTGCTCGATGATCGGGCCGGCGTCCAGCTCCGCGGTCACGTAGTGCGCCGTCGCCCCGATCAGCTTCACGCCGCGGTCGTGGGCGGCCCGGTACGGGTTCGCGCCGACGAAGGCCGGCAGGAAGCTGTGGTGGATGTTGATCAGCCGCTCCGGGAAACGGCTGCAGAAGTCCGCCGAGACGATCTGCATGTACCGGGCGAGCACGACCAGGTCGACGTCCCCGATCAGCTCCAGCGCCCGCGCCTCCGCGGCGTCCTTGGTGTCGGGGGTGACCGGGACGTGGTGGAACGGCACGCCGTGTGCCCGGGCGACGGGCTCGAGGTCGGGGTGGTTGGAGACGACGGCGGCGATCTCGGCCCGCAGGTCACCCGCGTCGACCCGGTAGAGCAGCTCCTGCAGCACGTGGTCGGCCTTGGAGACGAAGACCGCCAGCCGTGGGGTGCGCGCGGCCTCGGTCAACCGCCAGGTGAACTGCCACTCCCCCGCGAGACCGGCGAGGGCCTCCTCCAGCTCGGTGCGGCGGGTGGCCAGGTCGTCGAGGACGAACTCCAGCCGCAGGGTGAACGTGCCGCCGGACGGGTCCGAGGAGTGCTGCTGGGACTCGGTGATGTTCGCGCCGGCCTCGGCCATCAACCCGGAGAGCACCGCGACGATGCCCGGCCGGTCGGGGCAGCGGACCACCAGCCGCCCCAGGTCGGCGGTGGAGGGAGCACGGCGATCGGGTCCAGACACGCCCGGAATGGTCCCAGGGGTCGCCGCGTCCCCCGCCGGGCGGGTCGGTGGGGGCGCGTCCGTCAGGGCAGGACGGCGCGGGTGCGGTCGGCGACGTCGAACAGGTCACCGTGCTCGGCGACCCGGGCCAGGACGTCGTCGGTGCGGAAACGGACCGACTCCGGGTCGCCGCCCTCGCGCAGCGCGTCGACCTCGGCCCAGCGGAGCGGGGTGGAGACGGTGGCGAACGGCCGGGCGCGGAGCGAGTACGGCGCGACCGTCGTCTTCGCCGTGTTGTTCTGGCTCCAGTCGAGGAGCACCTTGCCCGGTCGCAGCGCCTTCTCCATCCGCCAGACGACGTCGTCCGGGCTCTGCCGGGTGAGCTCCTGGGCCAGCGCCTTGGCGTAGCGACTGGGGTGCTCCTTGTCGGCGCACTCGATCGGGGCGTAGACCTGCAGCCCCTTGGACCCCGACGTCTTCACCACCGGGTCCAGCCCGTCGGCGACCAGCCGCTCGCGCAGCCGGTGCGCCACCCGGGCGCACTCGACCACCCCGGTGCCCGGGCCCGGGTCGAGGTCGAGCACCAGCAGGTCGGGCAGCAGCGCCGTCCCGGCCTCGTCGACCTGCCACTGCGGCACGTGCACCTCCAGCGCGGCGAGGTTGGCCGACCACGCCAGGTCCGGGACGGCGGAGAGCAGCACCATGTCCAGCGTCTCCCGGCCACGCGAGGAACCGGGCGAGGGCACCGTCACCGTCTGCACCCAGTCGGGGGCGTGCCGAGCGTTGTTCTTCTCGAAGAACGCCTGCCCGTCGACGCCGTTCGGCCAGCGGGTGAAGGTGACCGGCCGGTGCGCCACGTGCGGGAGCAGCACCGGCGCGATCCGCACGTAGTAGTCGATCACCTGCGCCTTGGTGAAGCCCACCTCGGGGAAGAGCACCTTCTCCAGGTTCGAGACCTCCAGCTGGCGGCCCTCGATCTGCACCCGCTGCCTCACGGCTCGACCACCACGTCGGCCGGCGCCTGGTCCGTGCGCAGCCCGCGCCAGGACGGGTGCCGCAACCGACCCTCGCGGGTCCACTCGGTGAAGACCACCTCACCGACCAACGTCGGCTCGACCCAGTGCGCGTCCCGGGTCACCTCGCGCGGCAGTGCATCGGCGAACGGGGCGGACGCCCGCAGGGTGAGCAGCGGCTCGAGGTCGGCCAGCGCCCTCGCCGTGAAGCCGGTGCCGACGTGCCCGGCGAAGACCAGCCGGCCCTCCTCGTCGTGCACCCCGAGCAGCAGGGAGCCGATGCCGCCGGCCCGCCGTCCGGCCCCGGGGCGCCAGCCACCGACGACGACCGACTGGGTGCGGAAGTTCTTGACCTTGCGCCACTCCGGCCCGCGGCCCCCGGGCCGGTAGACCGAGTCCAGCCGCTTGGCGACGACCCCCTCCAGCCCGTTCTCCAGGCTGGCCGCCTGAACCTGCTGCCCCACCCCGGCGGCGTTGCCGGGGAACCAGGGCGTGGTCACCCAGCGGTCCGAGCCCAGGCCGAGCGCGTCCAGCCGGTCGCGGCGGGCGGTGTAGGGCAGCCCGAGCAGGCTCTCCCCGTCCAGCGCCAGCAGGTCGAAGACCAGGTAGCTGACCGGGGCGGCCACCGCCAGCCTCGTCACCTCCGGCCCGGTGCGGTGCATCCGGCCCTGCAGCAGCCCGAAGTCCGGCCGGCCCCGCGCGTCCAGCGCGACGACCTCGCCGTCGACCACGGCGTCGCGGCCGGCCAGGGCCGCCGGCAGCGGGCCGAGCTCGGGGTACCTGGCGGTGACGTCGTTGCCGCTGCGCGCCCGCAGCCGGACCCGCCCGGAGCGCACGTGCGCCAGCGCCCGGACGCCGTCCCACTTGAACTCGTAGCCCCAGCGCAGGTCGCCGTCGGCAGGGAGGTCGCCGACGGCGGCCAGCATCGGCGGCAGGTCCTCGGGCACGCCGTCAGCAGCGACCACCGGCAGCGGCCGCCCGGCCGGCTCGGCAGCGCGGGTCGGGTCCGGCTCGGCCCGACGGGGGGCCAGCGGGTCGGCGGCGGCCACCCGGGGTCAGGCGGTCTTGCGCGGACGGGCGGCGCGCTTGGCCGGCTTCGCCGGGGCGTCGTCCTCCGCGGCCGCGGCCTTCTTCGGCGCCGCCTTCCGGGCGGGGGCCTTCTTCGCCGGGGTCTTCTCCCCCGCGGCCGCCTTCTTGGCCGGCGCCTTGCGAGCCGTCGTCTTCGCCGCCGGCGCGTCGTCCCCGCCGTCGTCCGTGGCGTCGTCCACCTCGGCGGCCGGTGAGCTGCCGCCGGCCCGCTCGACGCTGCGTCGCAGGGCGCTCATGAGGTCGACCACCGCACCGCCGCCGTCGTCGGCGGCCTCCGGTACGGCCTGGACCTCACCGCCGGTCTGCTTGGCCTCCAGCAGGGCGGCCATCGCCTCGCGGTAGTCGTCGGTGAACTGGGTCGGGTCGAAGTCCCCGGCCATCGTGGAGATCAGCGACTCGGCCATCGCCAGCTCCTGCGGGCGGACCGGCACCTCCTCGTCGAGGAAGCTGAAGGCAGGCCGGCGGATCTCGTCGGGCCAGCGCATGGTGTGCAGCACCAGCACGCCCTCCCGCACCCGCAATGCCGCCAGCGACTCGCGCTGCCGGATGGCGATCTTGGTGATCGCCACCTGGCCGGCGTTCTCCAGCGCGGTGCGCAGCAGCACGTAGGGGCGGGTCGCGACGCCGTCGGGCTCCAGGTAGTACGTCTTCTCGAAGTGGATCGGGTCGATCTGCTCCTGGTCGACGAACTGGAGCACCTCGATCTCGTGCGTGGTGCCGAGCGGGAGCTGGTCGAAGTCCTCGTCGGTCAGCACGACCAGCTGGCCGTCGGGCAGCTCGTACCCCTTGCCGATGTCGCCGTACTCGACCTCTTCGCCGTCCACGGAGCAGACGCGCTTGTACTTGACCCGGCCACCATCGGTCTTGTGCACCTGGTGGAAGCGGATGTCGTGGTCCTCGGTGGCCGAGTACAGCTTCACCGCGATGCTGACCAGGCCGAAGGAGACCGCGCCCTTCCAGATCGACCGCACGACTACCTCCTCGCCCCGGGGCCCGCGACCCCGCCTCGACAAGATCAGAGGATAGGTGTCCCGGCGGGTGCGCGGCAGCCCGAGACGGTGACGCACCGCAGCGCCCCACCCGGTCGAGGGAGCCGGCGGCCTGCCAGTTCCCGGCCCCACTGGCACCCGACGGCCACGCAGCGTGACGCCGGGCTCGCGGTCAGACCTCCTGACCGGTCAGGCTCCCGGCCTCCTCGCCGTCGTCGGACTCCAGCCCCCCGTTCTGGATGGCGTCGTAGACGAACTGCAGGACGTCGGAACCGGCCACCATCGTCATGGTCAGCGCGGCCAGCCGGGTCGCCCGCGGCGCGGTCACGTACCCGAGCACGAAGCCCGTGCCGACCCACTGGGCCATGCAGAACGGACAGGTCAGCAGCTCCCCCACGGCGTGCTTGACGCCCCCGTGCTCGCGCACCTCCTCGGCGACCTCGGCCTCGCCCGACGTCCCCTGGTAGCTGACGAACGGCGCGCGCACCGGGGCGGTGACCGGGTCCTTGGCGATCCGCCGGGCCAGCCGGAAGGTGCCGACGGTCAGCAGGACGGCGTCCCCGAGCGGGATCCGGCTGGGCAGCTCGCGGCCCGACACCCGGATGGCGGTGGCCGCCGCCCCCACCAGGCCCAGGTAGACGCTCATCGCCCCCAGGTCCGCGGCCAGCGGCCGGGCCTCTCCCTGCGTGTACTCCTCCTGCTGGGTGCGTGCCCAGCGTCGGACCGGTCGCCCGAGCCGCTGGACCTCGTCTGTGATCGCCATGTTCGCGGCGGTACCCGCGGCACCCGGTGCCATGCGGCGGGCGGGAGCTGGATCACGCATGCCCGGCAGAGGGTCGGGTAGGGCCGGACCACGACGCCGGTCACCCGACCGGCTCCCCCCGTCCACCGGACGGACGAGCGCGCCCACCGCCCAGGCGCGCAGAACGGAGGAACTCCCATGACCGACCCGGACCGCGCCACCCGCGACTCCGCCCTCAACGACGCCGAGTTCCCCGACGACGAGCGGGGGCTCACCGGGACGGCGGACGGCGCCCGTGGCGACGTCGGCCCCGAGGGGCAGACCGCCCGGGACGTCTTCCCCGAGGACAACAGCATCCCCGAGGTCTCCCAGGACGACAGCCCGACCATGGCCCGCGCCGAGGACCCGGAGTTCGCGCCCGAGCCCGGCGACCGCCAGCACCAGGCCGTGGACTTCGGGACGACGGCACGCGAGCAGGCCGAGGGCGAGTCGCTGAGCGGCCGGCTGGAGCGGGAGGTCCCCGAGGACGCATCCGACGTGCGCCCCGCCGAGGACCCCGACCGCGCCGTCGCCCAGCTGGACCAGGACGAGGACACCGACCGCCTCAGCGACTCGGGCACCAACCGCACCGGCGACGACGTCGAGGCGTTCGCCGACGCCCCGGTCGGCGGTGAGGGGCCGGAGGAGAGCGCGGTCCACGTCGTCGAGGGCACCTGACCCTGCCGTGGCGGGCCGGGCCGACCGCCCCGCCGGCCCGACGCGCGCTGAGTTGGTGCCGCGATCATGACGCGACTAGGTTGGGCGCCACGGTTGAGCAGCCAGCCGTGGCCTGCCCGAGAGCTCCTCGGGAGGCGTTCCGGAACCTCGGTGTCCCGGGCCGTGTCGGGCCGGACGGTGTACCGCAGTACATTGTCCGGGCACCCGCGTGCCCGCCAGGCATCGCCGCTGAGAGGAGCTGCAGTCCGTGACCTCATCCGACTCACCCGCCGAGGGCTCGCGCGACGTGTCAGCCCCGGCTGACACGAACGACGCCCCCTTCGACGACGTGATCACCCTGTCGACGTCCACCGACGACGACGGCACGGTCACCGTGACGGTCGTCGGCGAGGTCGACACCTTCACCGCGCCCGTGCTGCGCGCGTCGCTGGACACCCAGCTCGAGCAGCAGCCGACCGCCCTGGTCGTCGACCTGTGCGGTGTCCAGTTCCTCGGCTCGGCCGGCCTCGCCGTGCTCGTCGAGACCCAGAAGTCGGCGCGCTCCCGCGACGTCGGCCTGCGGCTGGTGGCCAACACCCGCGCCGTGACCCGGCCGCTCGAGGTCACCGGCCTGATCGACCTGTTCACGATCGCCGAGAAGGCCTGACGCCAGGTCCTCGACCGGTACGACGACGGCGCTCCACCTCCGGGTGGGGCGCCGTCGTCGCGTCCAGGGGTCTGCTCAGCTCAAGCGCTGAGCAGGGAGCAGACCGCCGCCTCGATGGTGCGCTGCGCCGTCCGGTCGTCGGGGGCGCCGGCGGCCTCGGCCAGCGCGCCGGCGACCGTCTCGCCGTGCTCGTACCGGTCGACCACCCGGGGGTCGACGTAGCTGGTCCTGCACACCGTCGGGGTGTTGCCCAGCTGCTCGGAGACCTTGACGTAGGCCTCCCGCACCGCACGCTTGCGTGCCGTCTGGCTGCGCGGGGTGGGCGTCTCGGCCAACGTGGCGGCCATCATCACCGTCGCCGTCCAGGTGCGGAAGTCCTTGGCGGTGATCTCGGCCCCGCTGACCTCCTTGAGGAAGGCGTTGACCTCGTCGCTGGTCACGTCGTGCCAGCTGCCGTCCGCGAGCCGGTAGCCCAGCAGCTCCTGCCCCTCGTCCTGGGGTCGTTCCAGCAGCTGCCGGACGACGGTGGCGGTGGGCCGGTCCAGCAGCTCGACCTCGCGGTCGATGCCGCCCTTGGCGGTGTAGTGGAAGAAGACCCGCTCCCCGCGCACCGACACGTGGTCGCGGCGCAGCGTCGCCAGCCCGTAGGTTCCGTTGTCCTCGGCGTACTGCTCGCTGCCCACCCGGAAGGCGCCGAGGTCGAGCAGCCGGACGGCGCAGGCCAGCACCCGTTCGCGGTTGAGCCCGCGGGTGCGCAGCGCCGCGGCCACCTCGTCCCGGACGTCGGGCAGCTGGTGGGAGATCTCCAGCACCCGCTCGTGCTTGGCGGCGTCCCGCTTGACCCGCCACTCGTCGTGGTACCGGTACTGCCGCCGGCCGGCGGCGTCGGTGCCGACGGCCTGGATGTGGCCGTTGGGCCAGGGGGAGATCCAGACGTCCTTCCAGGCGGGCGGGATGGCCAGGGCCCGCAACCGGTCCAGCCGGTCGTCCTTGATCAGCGCCCCGCGCTCGTCCTGGTAGGAGAACCCCTTGCCAGCGCGACGCCGGGTCCAACCCGGGGCGTGCACGTCACTGCGCCGCAGTCTCACGCCGGAGGGATGTGCACCACCGGGTGGGCTCAAACACGAGCGGTCACCAGGTCCCCCCGCCGGGTGGCGTCGCGCCTGATCCGGCCGTGGGCCGGCGTTTGGCGGTGCGCCCCGGTGGGCAACGCAGCCAGGCGGTCGGTCTACCGTCAAGGGAGCCGGGTCAGGCCTGACACCCGTCGCAGAGCGACCGCTCGTCGTCCGCGCTCCGAGCCGGAGCCGTGGGACGGGTGCGCGAAGACGGACAGCCGCGCTCCCGTCCGGGGGCGCGGGGGACGACGAAGGAGTGAACGACGCATGGTCGACACGACGGGCGCCGCCACCGGCGAGCGGCGCACCGAGCGGCTGGAGCTGCGGGTCCCCACCTCGCCGACCCAGCTGCCCGCGGTGCGGGCGATGACCGGTGACCTGGCGATGCGGATGGACTTCGACCTCGACGCGGTCGAGGACCTGCGGCTCGCGGTCGACGAGGCCTGCGCCACGCTCTCCTCCGTCGCCCTGGGGGACGCACCGCTCACGGTCGTCTTCGAGGCCGCCCGCGACGGTCTGCGGATCGACGCCTGGGTGCCGACGGCGACCGGGGTCGACGTGCCGCGCGACGGCTTCGGCTGGGCCGTGCTGCACACCCTGGTCGACACGGTCGAGGCCGGCCCGAGCGACCAGTCGATCGTGGCGGCCGGCGACGGCCGGAACACACCTGTCGCCTGCATCAGCCTGGTCAAGAAGCTGCGGCGCTACAGCGCGATCGACGCCCTGACCGAGCAGCCCGATCCCGACGTGTCGGTCGCACGGTGACCCGGTCGGCTGCTCCGGACTCCCCGGCTGCCGACGACGCCGTCCTCGGCTCGGGTGAGCCCCTCGGGTCCCCGGCCCCCGCCGCTGTCGCCCCTGCGGTCGCCGACACCGCCTCGGAGACCGAGATGACGACCGAATCCACCGACACCCCGAAGGAGGCCCCCACGGAGTCCTCCGCGACGACCCCGGAGCCGGCTGCTGACCCGGTGCCGATGTCGGACAACCGCAAGCGGGCCGAACGGACCGCACCGCTGTTCGCCGAGCTGGCCACCCTGGACAAGGGCGACCCGCGGCGGGAGCGACTGCGGGAGATCCTGGTCGAGGAGCACCTGCCGCTGGTCCGGCACTTCGCCCGCCGGTTCAGCAACCGCGGCGAGCCCTTCGACGACCTGCTCCAGGTGGGCACCCTCGGCCTGATCGCCGCCATCGACCGGTTCGACCCGGGTCGCGGGGTGGAGTTCCTCTCCTTCGCCGTGCCGACCATCACCGGCGAGATCAAGCGGCACTTCCGCGACCAGGGCTGGTCGGTGCGGGTGCCGCGGCGGCTGCAGGAGCTGCACCTCTCGCTGAACGCGGCGGTCAGCGAGCTGTCGCAGAAGAACGGCCACGCCCCCACGCCGTCCGAGCTGGCCGAGCACCTCGGCATCCCCCGGGCAGAGGTGCTCGAGGGCCTGGCGGTGGCCAACGCCTACCGCAGCAGCTCGCTGGACGAGCGCCTCTCCGGTGAAGAGGACTCCCCCACCCTCGCGGCGACCCTCGGCGAGGAGGACGCCGCCCTGGAGGGCGTGGAGTACCGGGAGTCGCTGCAGCCGCTGCTGGCCACCATCCCGCCCCGCGAGCGCCGCATCCTGATCCTGCGGTTCTTCGGCAACATGACCCAGTCGCAGATCGCCGCGGACATCGGCATCTCCCAGATGCACGTGTCCCGGTTGCTCAGCCAGACCCTCGCCAAGCTCCGCGAAGGCCTCCTCAAGGATTGACGAAGGACCCCGTCCTCCTCACCCCTCGCAAGCTCGGGGACGAGCCTCTGGACGGGGGGCCGTGAACGCCGATGGCCCAGAACTCGACGAGTTCTGGGCCATCGGCGTTCATCGGGTCAGCCCGGGGGCAGCTGGAGCGGGTCGTCGTCCGCGGGGCGGTTGCGCGGGTCGGCGGCCGGGCCACTCTCCTGCACGTCCTGCTTGACCTGGGACAGCGGTGGCGGCTTGGGGATCTGCGGCGCTGTCTCCCCCGCGGCGTCGGCGATGCTGGACAGCGAGATCTTGGCCTCGGGCTGCTCGGCGGCCGGCGGCAGGTTCGAGTCGAACCAGTTGCTGGTGTCCAGGGACGACGCCGGCGGCTGGGTCGCACCCTGGGCGCCGGAGGACGCGTCGACGTCCAGCCAGCTGCGCTGCCCCTCACCGTCGTCGCCGCCACCCAGCTTGGACAGCCCCTCCAGCGCCTTGCTGAACTCGCTGGGCACGATCCACATCTTGTTGGCGTCGCCCTGCGCGATCTTCGGCAGCGTCTGCAGGTACTGGTAGGCCAGCAGGCCCTGGTCGGGCTTGCCGTCGTGGATGGCCTGGAACACCGTCTCGATGCTCTTCGCCTGCCCCTGCGCCTGCAGGAACAGCGCGGCGCGCTCACCCTCGGCCCGCAGGATCCGGCTCTGCCGCTCGGCCTCGGCGTCCAGGATCGCGGCCTGCTTCTTTCCCTCTGCGGAGAGGATCGAGGCGGCCTTCTGGCCCTCGGCCGTGGTGATCGCCGACTGCCGCTGCCCCTCGGCGGTCAGGATGACCGCGCGCTTGTCGCGGTCGGCGCGCATCTGCTTCTCCATGGAGTCCTGGATGGACGGCGGCGGGTCGATCGCCTTGATCTCCACCCGGGCCACCCGCAGGCCCCACGGGCCGGTGGTGCCGTCGAGCACGGTGCGCAGCTGGGAGTTGATGCCGTCCCGGCCGGTCAGCGCACCCTCGAGGTTCAGCCCACCGACCACGTTGCGCAGCGTCGTGGTCGTGAGCTGCTCCATGCCGGTGATGTAGTTGGCGATCCCGTAGACCGCCAGGCGTGGGTCGGTGACCTGGAAGTAGACGACGGTGTCGATGCCGACCTGCAGGTTGTCGGCGGTGATCACCGGCTGCGGCGGGAAGGAGATGACCTGCTCGCGCAGGTCGATCGTCGCGCGCACCCGGTCGACGAAAGGCACGAGCAGCGCCAGGCCGGGCGAGAGCGTGCGGCTGTACCGGCCCAGGCGCTCGACCACCTTCGCCTGCGCCTGCGGGACGATCGTCACGCTCTTGGCCAGCACGAAGGCCACGAGCACGGCGATCACGATCAGAGCGATCAGGGCGGGTGTCACGAGGGCGGTTCTCCGTTCCTAGGAGTGGTGCGACCATCTGATCTTGCCCCGTCCGGCGCCATCTGAGGACCCCTGGGGGCTCCCGGTCACCCGGACGTCGACTCAGAGACGGCTGACGTAGGCGATCGGCCCCTCGATCTGCACGATCCGCACGTCGGCGCCCACGTCGTATGCCTCGTCGTCGAGCTGCGTGCGAGCCGTCCACTCGTCGTCGCCCAGCCGGATCCGGCCCGCGTTGTTGTCGACGCGCTGGCTGACCACGGCCTCCCGGCCGACGTAGGTCGCGACCCCGTCGATCTGCTCGGGGGTGCGGTCGACCAGGTGCCGCTTGGCGACCGGCCGGACGAGGACCAGCAGCCCGGCCGAGACGACGATGAACGCGACCACCTGGAGGAGCAGGTCCCCACCCAACAGGGCCACGCCCATGCCGCCCAGCGCGCCGCCGGCGAACATCAGCAGGACCAGGTCCAGGCTGGCGACCTCACCGGCCGCGAACAGGCCTGAGGCGATCAACCAGAGCAACCAGGCGGGCACGGTCCGAGTCTGGCACGCGAACGCGTGATCCGGTCGCCGTCCCACGCCTGCGCGACCCACGGGACCGCGACCCACGGCACATCGCCGGTCGGGCGGGCGACGGCCGGTGGCGCGACCGTCGTAGCCTCGTTCACCGTGCACGACATCGCCGCCGGCCGGTTCGCCGTCTGGGCCACCGCCTGGCTCACCGGCCGCAGTTCCTACGACGAGGCACTCGACGTCCTGCTGGGCGAGACGGCCCACCGGGTCGTCGGGCTGCCCGGCACCGACGAGGCGGTACCGCTGGGCTGGGCGCTGAGCGCCCTGCGCGGCCTGGGCGAGCAACGGCTGCGGCTGGTGCTGCCGGTGCCCGGTGACACCCGGGGCCTGCCTGGGGTGCCGGAGCTGGTGGCGCTCGGTCTGGAGGCCGGGCAGGCCGCCGTCGGCACCCGGCTCGCCCTGGTCCCGGAGGCGCTGGGGCCCGAGGCGGTCCCCTGGACGGCGGTCTCCCTCGACGGCGCCCCGCCCCTGGCACCGCCGGTGGAGGGCAACCTGCGGGCGGTCTCCGGTGCGCTGGACCTCGCCGTCGGCGACTCCGCCCGCACGCTCGCCTCGCTGGACCTCGCCCGCTGGAACCCCGAGGTCCCCGGTCTGCTGGCCGGGCTGGCCCGGACCGTGCACGCCCCCGGGCTGCCGGCCGACCACGACCCGGTGGCGCTGTCGGTGCTCGGCCGGGCGCAGCGGCTGTCCCAGGTGCTCGACCTGGCGATGGCCGACGCGCCGGGGGCCGCGGTCACCCACGCCCAGGCAGCAGCCCGCGACGAGGCGCTGCGCCCGCTGGCGACCGCCGTCCGCGAGGCGACGGTCGCCGCCTACAACTGGGTGCCCCGGGGCTGACGCCCCGGCGCTCTCTCGCCCTTCCACCTGCTCCCGCGCTGCTGCGACAGCGCCGGAGCGTGCGGAACTGCGCCAGAGCGCGGCTCAGCCCGCGGTTAGGGCCCGGGCCATGCAGACCGAGGTCGCGCTGTCGGCGTACGGGCCGAACCGCGGGACCTCGACGAAGCCGTGCCGGCGGTAGAACCGCATCGCCGCCTGCTGCTGGTCACCGGTCTCCAGCCGGAGCAGCCGCACGCCGTGCCCCGCGGCGTGGTCGACCAGGGCGGTCATGACCGCGTCCGCCACGCCGGTCCCCCGGCTCGCCGGGACGACGAAGAACCGCTTCAGCTCGGCGACGCCGTCGTCCTGCAGCTCGACACCGCCGATGCCGACGAGCTCATCGCCGCACCGGGCGCCCACCAGGTGCACGCCGGACGCCGCGAGCTGCTCCGGCGAGTAGCCGAAGGTCTCCTCGGCCCGGTACCCGCCGCTGGCCAGCTCCGCGGTCAGGGCCTGCACCATCGCGAGCACCGCGCGGTCGCGGACGTCCGCCACCTGCACGCGGACGTCCGCCACCTCCAGCCGGTCGGTCACGGAGCGGTCAGGCCTGCGGGCGGGCCGGGCGCTGGACGAAGCAGCAGGACGCCGGGCAGTTGGTGCCCAGCCGGGGCTCGCCGCCTCCCCGGCGCTCGACCAGCAGCTCCCGCAGCGAGGCGACGAAGGCCGGGTGCGTGCCTGCGGTCGCCGCCCGGGCGAAGGCCAGGCCCAGTTCGCCGGCGGTCTCCTCGGCCTCGTTGTCCAGGTCCCAGATGACCTCGAGGTGGTCGGAGATGAAACCGACCGGGAAGACGACGACGGCGGTCTCCCCCGACTCGGCCAGCGCGCGCAGGTGGTCGTTGACGTCGGGCTCCAGCCACGGCACCGACGGCGGCCCGCTGCGGCTCTGCCACACCAGGTCGAAGTCGCGCCCCGGCGCCGCCGCCTCGACGACCAGCTGGGCGGCCCGCTGCAGCTCGGCCTCGTAGGCGCCCCCGCCCGGCCCGGCCACCGCGGCCATCGCGTTCGGGATGCTGTGCGCGGTGGCCACCAGCCGCGCGGTGCCGCGGACTGCCTCGGGCAGCGAGGCGATCGCGGCGGCCAGCGCCTCGGCGTTGGCCTGCACGAACCCCGGGGCGTCGAAGTAGTGCGGCAGCTTCTCCGCGGTCGGGCCGGCCGGCGCGGACGGGTCGAGCTCCAGCGCGACCCGGGCCCGGGCGACGTCCTCGTGGTACTGCCGGCACCCGGAGAACGAGGCGTAGGCCGAGGTGGCCAGCACGTAGGCGTGCTCGATGCCGTCGTCGGCCATCTGCCGCCAGGCGTCCTCGACGTAGGGCGCCCAGTTGCGGTTGCCCCAGTAGACCGGCAGGTCGATGCCGGCGCCGGCGAGCTCGGCCTCCAGCGCGGCGACCAGCGCCTTGTTCTGGTCGTTGATCGGGCTGACGCCGCCGAAGTGGTGGTAGTGCTCGGCGACGGCTTCCAGCCGCTCGGGCGGGATGCCCCGGCCACGGGTGACGTTCAGCAGGAAGGGCATCACGTCGTCGGAGCCCTCGGGGCCGCCGAAGCCGAGGACGAGCAGCGCCTCGCGCCGGCCGTCGGGCGCCGGCTCGCGCGAGGGCTCGACGCCGCCGTTGTTGCGGATGGCCAGCGACGGGGACTCGTTCGGCTGCTGGCCGGGAGGGGTGATGGAAGCCCCGGCGGGGAGCGGGTGCCGGGGGCGCGCGAGGTCGGTCACCAGACCGTCATACCCCCACAGCGTGGAAGCCGCCGTCGACGTGCACGATCTCACCCGTCGTGGCCGGGAACCAGTCCGACAGCAGCGCGGTGACGGCCTTGCCGGCCGGCTCGGTGTCGGTGACCGACCAGCCCAGCGGGGCGCGACCCTCCCAGGCCTCCTCGAACTGAGCGCTGCCCGGGATCGACTTCATCGCCATGGTGCGCAGCGGGCCGGCCGCGACCAGGTTGACCCGGACGCCCTCAGGGCCGAGCTCACGGGCCAGGTACCGGGACGTCGACTCCAGGGCCGCCTTCGCCGCGCCCATCCAGCCGTAGACCGGCCAGGCGACGGTGGCGTCGAAGGTCAGGCCGACCACCGAGGCGGTGTCGCCGAACAGCGGCCGGCAGGCCTGGGTGAGCGAGGCCAGCGACCAGGACGAGACCTGGAACGCCGTCGCCGCGTGCTCCCACGCGACCTCCGGGAACCCCTCGCCCATCGCCTCCTGCGGCGCGAAGCCGATGGAGTGCACCACGCCGTCCAGGCCGTCGACGTGCTCGCGCAGCCGGTCGGCCAGCGTGGCCAGGTGCTCGGTGTTCGTGACGTCCAGCTCGACGACCGGCGCCTCCTGCGGCAGCCGCTTGGCGATCCGCTGGCAGAGCGACAGGGCCCGGCCGAAGTTGGAGAGGACGACGGTGGCGCCCTGCTCCTGCGCGAGACGCGCGACCGAGAACGCGATCGACTGCTCGGTGAGCACGCCCGCGATGAGGATCTTCTTGCCGTCCAGAATGCCCATGGTCAGTGCCCCATCCCCAGTCCGCCGTCGACCGGGACGACCGCCCCGGTGATGTACCCCGCCTGCTCGCCCGCCAGGAAGCGGACGACGCCGGCGATCTCGTCTGCCTCGGCGAGCCGGCCCAGCGGCACCTGCCCGAGGATCTCCTGCTGCCGCTTCTCGGGCAGCTCCGCGGTCATGTCGGTCGACACGAACCCCGGCGCGACCACGTTGGCGGTGATGTTGCGGCCGCCCAGCTCACGGGCGATGGAACGGGCGAGCCCGACCAGGCCGGACTTGCTCGCCGCGTAGTTGACCTGGCCGGCCGAGCCGAGCAGCCCGACGACCGAGGAGATGAAGACCATCCGCCCCGCGCGGGCGCGCACCATCTTCGGCGCCGCCCGCTTGGCGACCCGGTAGGCGGCGGTGAGGTTGGCGTCGATGACGTCGGTGAACGCGTCCTCGCCCATCCGCAGCAGCAGCCCGTCCCGGGTGATCCCGGCGTTGCTGACCAGGACCTCGACGGGCCCCTGGTGCTCCTCGACCTCGGTGAAGGCGCGGTCGACGGCGGCGGCGTCGGTGACGTCGCACTGCACCCCGAACAGCCCGTCGGGGGCGCCACTGCCGCGATGGGTCACCGCCACGGAGTCACCCGCCTCGGCGAACGAACGGGCGATGGCCAGCCCGATCCCGCGGTTCCCACCGGTCACCAGCACCGACCTGCCCACTGCGCCCACCTCATCGAGCCGACCGTGCACTTCGTCGTGGTGAACCTAGTCGGTGGGCCCAGGTCACATCGGACGAGCCCCGAGGTCGAACCCGCCGCACACTGGCCGGGTGACCTCCCCCCTGACGGGCCCGCGCGGGCTGGTCCGGCTGCTGAACACCGCCGACGGGCGTGCCCTGTGCCTGGCCGGAGCGGTGGACGCCGACGTCGTCGCAGCCTTCCAGCGCCGCTACGGCCGCGAGCCGGTGCGGGTCGACGTGATCGACGCCGGATCGGTGACCGCACTGTCCGGAGCGGCCTTGGAGCTGGTCCGCGACCACCTGGACGTCGCCGCGCTGGGCGGGCGAACGGTCGCCCTCCGGCGGTCGCCCGCCTTCGGCAGGCTGCTCCAGCAGACCTGAGGAGACCGGGGCAGTCAGCCCCGACCACCCAGTGGCGGGCTCCCCGAGTGACAGCTCAGCGGGGTCTCCCGTGCCGCTGATGCCCGCTGAGCTGTCACTCGGGGAGGAACGCCCCTCCTCGGGAGGGGCGCCTCGTCAGTCCAGGTAGTCGCGCAGCACCTGGGAGCGGCTGGGGTGGCGCAGCTTGGACATCGTCTTGGACTCGATCTGCCGGATCCGCTCGCGGGTGACCCCGTAGACCTGGCCGATCTCGTCCAGGGTGCGCGGCTGGCCGTCGGTGAGCCCGAACCGCAGCCGGACGACGCCGGCCTCCCGCTCCGACAGCGTCTGCAGCACGCTGGTCAGCTGGTCCTGCATCAGGGTGAAGCTGACCGCGTCGACGGCCACGACGGCCTCGGAGTCCTCGATGAAGTCACCGAGCTGGCTGTCGCCCTCGTCGCCGATGGTCTGGTCCAGGCTGATCGGCTCCCGGGCGTACTGCTGGATCTCCACCACCTTCTCCGGGGTGATGTCCATCTCCTTGGCCAGCTCCTCCGGGGTGGGCTCGCGGCCCAGCTCCTGGAGCATCTCCCGCTGCATCCGGCCGAGCTTGTTGATGACCTCGACCATGTGCACCGGGATGCGGATGGTGCGGGCCTGGTCGGCCATCGCGCGGGTGATCGCCTGCCGGATCCACCAGGTGGCGTAGGTGGAGAACTTGAAGCCCTTGGTGTAGTCGAACTTCTCCACCGCGCGGATCAACCCGAGGTTGCCCTCCTGGATCAGGTCCAGGAACGCCATGCCGCGGCCGGTGTAGCGCTTGGCCAACGAGACCACCAGGCGGAGGTTCGCCTCCAGCAGGTGGTCCTTCGCGCGCTCACCGTCCCGGACGATCCAGGTCAGGTCACGACGCAGCTGGGTGGCGAGCTTCCCGCCGCCCTCGATGGCCTCGTGCAGCTTGTGGCCGGCGTAGAGGCCGGCCTCGATCCGGCGGGCGAGGTCGACCTCCTCCTCGGCGGTCAGCAGCTTCACGCGGCCGATGAGCTTCAGGTAGGCGCGGACCGAGTCGGTCGACGCAGTGAGCTCGGCGTCCTTGCGCGCCTGCCGGAGGGCGAGGGTGTCCTCCTCGTCGTCCCACTCGGACGCGGCTGCGGCGGCGCCGCCGTCGGTGTCCTCGGCGACCTCCTCCTCGGCCGGCGCAGCCGTGGTGATCACGTCGGCAGCCGTCATGGGCGGTGGGGTCTCGGCGGTCGCGATGGCCGGGTCCTTCGTGTCAGCAATGCTCATGTTCGCCTTTCCTGACGATGCCAGTCGGCATCGCACACCGGGGACGGGTGGCGGAGAGGCCGTGGGGTGAGGTGCAGTGCTGGCACCGGCACCTGTCAGCGGCCTGGGCGACTGCCTGGCGCAGCAGCCGGTCGCCCGGGCCGCCAACGGATCAACGCCATGGTAGGCGCCGGTGCGGAGGGAGCAACCCTCGCCCGAGGGATGAGGCCCCACCGCCACTGTGCTCTCCCCCGCCGCGCCCACGCCCGTTTGGCCTCGCGGCCCCGGTGGGAAGGGTGAGCGGAGCCGTCCACGTCGAACGAACGCGTCCTCGAGGAGAGTCCCGCCATGCTGTCGTCCCACGGCAAGCCGATCGCCCGCGTGTCCCTGTTCGGGCTCACCACGGCCCTCGTGCTGGGCCTGTCCGGCTGCGGTGAGGAGGAGCTCGCGGTCGGCGAGACGGACGTCGCGGACGTCCGGGGCGAGGACGACCTCACCGATCCCTACACCGGTGAGTACGACGAGGCGTTCCGGGAGGACGTCGACGTGTACGCCGGCACGGAGGTGACCGTGGGCGCCCAGGTCGAGGACGTGCTGAGCCCCAACTCCTTCACCATCGTCGGCCCGGACGACACCTCGGTCGAGCCACTCCTGGTGGTGGTCGCCGAGGAGCCGGACCTGGAGCTGGAGCCGGGCCTGCCGGTGACGGTGGCCGCCACCGCGGCCCTCGAGTTCGACCTCGCCGAGGTCGAGGGCCAGCTCGGGGTCGACCTGGAGGACGAGCAGTACGGGGAGTGGGAGGACCAGCCGTTCCTGCTGGCCACGATCGTCGAGGCCTCGGCCGAGTAGCTCGGGCCGCCGCTGCCCTCGTCTACGGAGCTGCCCTCGTCGACGGAGCTCCCCTCGTCAGCGGAGCAGGACGAAGGCCAGCGCCAGCAGCGCCACCAGCAGGCCGACGCCGGCCAGCGCGGCGATGGGGGCACCGGCCGAACGGACGGCGGCCAGGTCCCCCCGGGCCCTGAGCGACTGGTGGACGGCGCGGTACCTGCGGCGGGACACCACCAGGACGACCACCGCCCCGACCACGCCCAGCACGGCGACCGCGAGGGACCCCGCGCCGAACACGGGAACGGCCAGCCGCCCGGCGACGAGCGCCCCGATCGCCACGGCCAACGCGGTCCGCTGCCAGGCCAGCGCCGTCCGCTCGGCCTGCAGGCCCAGGTCGAAGACGGCGTCGGGGCGGTCGGTCACCGCAGGACCAGGCCCACGAGGACCAGCAGGCCCGCCACGGTGGTGCCGACCGCCAGCAGCAGGCCCAGCCGTGGCGAGGGCAGCGGACGCCCCTGCCGCAGCGCCCGCTCGGTGGCGGCCCAGCCCAGCCACGCCTGGGCGGGGGCGAGCAGGCCCAGCACGATGAAGACCAGCGCACCGGCCAGCCGCAGACCGTCGGCGATGGGCAGGTCCAGCGCCTCCAGGGCGACCCCGGCGGCCACCAGTGCCAGCGACGTCCGGATCCAGGCCAGGAACGTGCGCTCGTTCGCCAGGCTGAACCTGGGGTCCGGCTCCCGCCCCGCCCGGTAGACCCGCCTGGGGAACCGGCGGTCGGTGGGCGCCTCGTCCGGCACGTCCTCGGCTCCCTCGTCCACGGCAGGTCACGGCGCCCGCTCCCGGCGATGCTCGCACGACGACCGTCGGGGTCAGGGGCACCGCACCGGCGACAGACGCCTCCGGATGGGTTGTGTCACAGGACACACGACCACTACGCTGAGCCGGTAAGAGAACGCATCGCTCGATATGCGGGCGGTGTTCCATCCTGCACGGGAGCTCTCATGGCAGCGAAGCCCTTCGCCTCATCCGCAGACCTCGGCGTCAAGGAGCAGACCCTCGAGGTGCTCGCCGACGGGGTGTACGCGCTCACCGCGGAGGGCGATCCCAACCTCGGCGCCATCGAGGGCGAGGACTTCCTCGTCTGCTTCGAGGCGCTGGCCACCCCGGTCGCGGCCCGTCGCTGGCTGGCCAAGCTCCGCGAGCACACCGACAAGCCGGTGCGGTACCTGGTGCTCAGCCACTACCACGCCGTGCGGGTGCTCGGGGCCAGTGCGTTCGACGCCGAGGCGATCATCAGCTCCGAGCAGACCAAGGGCCTGATCGCCGAGCGCGGCCAGCAGGACTGGGAGAGCGAGTACGGCCGGATGCCGCGGCTGTTCGAGGAGCCCGAGTCCATCCCCGGGCTGACCTGGCCGACCATGACGTTCCGCGACAAGCTGACCATCGAACTCGGCGGCGACCGCGGCGAGCTGGTGCTGGAGCACCTGGGCCGCGGGCACACCGAGGGCGACATCGTGGCCTGGCTGCCGAAGACGAAGGTGCTCTTCGCCGGCGACCTGGTGGAGTCGCAGGCGGCGCTCTACACCGGCGACGCCTTCCACTTCGACTGGGCCACCGGCACCCTCGACCGGATCAAGGCCCTCGGCGCCGAGCAGCTCATCGGCGGCCGGGGTGCCATCGCCCGTGGCCGCGACGAGGTCGATGCCGCGATCGAGCAGACCCGAGCCTTCCTCACCACGATGCACGAGACGGTCGGCACCGCGCACCGCGCCGGCGGGACGCTCAAGGAGGCCTTCGAGGCCACCCACGCCGCCCTGGCGCCCAAGTTCGGGCACTGGCCGATCTTCGAGCACTGCCTGCCCTTCGACGTGCAGCGGCTGTGGGACGAGTTCAGCGGCATCGAGCGCCCGGTGATCTGGACCGCCGAGCGCGATCGCCAGGTCTGGGACGAGCTGCAGGGCTGACCCGGCGATGACCACCCCCGAGAGCTCCGGGACGGCGCCGGTCGTCGTCATCGGGTGCGGCCCGGTCGGCCAGACCACGGCCCTGCTGCTCGCGCGCTGGGGCCTCCCGGTGGTCGTGCTGGACGGCCGTCCCGCGCGGGACCTGGTCGGCAGCAAGGCGATCTGCCAGCAGCGCGACGTCCTCGACGTCTGGGACTCCGTCGGCGTCGGGGCCGAGGTCGCCCGCCGCGGCGTCACCTGGACCACCGCGCGCACCTTCCACCGCGACGCCGAGCTGTTCAGCTTCGAGTTCGTCGACCGCGGGCAGTCCCCGTTCCCGCCCTTCGTCAACGTCTCGCAGTGCCTCACCGAGGAGCTGCTCGACTCCGCGATCGCCGCCCAGCCGTTGATCGAGGTGCGCTGGGGTCACGAGGTCACCGGCATCGAGCAGGACGACGCCGGGGTGTGGGTCTCCTGCGCCGACGGGACGACGGTCGCCGGCAGCTACGCGGTCGCCTGCGCCGGTCCGCGGGCCGACGTCGTCCGCACCGCCCTGGGGCTGACCTTCGAGGGGCAGACCTTCGGCGACCAGTTCCTCATCTGCGACATCCGCACCGACCTGCCCGGCTGGGAGACCGAGCGGCGCTTCTACTTCGACCCGGAGTGGAACCCCGGCCGCCAGGTGCTCATCCACCCCTGCCCGGACTCCACCTTCCGGATCGACTGGCAGGTGCCGCCGGAGTTCGACCTGACCGCCGAGGAGGCCTCCGGCGGGCTGGACCGGCGGATCCGCCAGGTCATCGGCGAGCGGCCCTACGAGGTCGTCTGGAAGTCGGTCTACCGGTTCCACTCCCGGGTGGTCGACCGGATGCGGGTCGGGCGCGTGCTCGTGGCCGGGGACGCCGCCCACCTGGTCTCCCCGTTCGGCGCCCGCGGCCTGAACTCCGGGGTGCTGGACGCCGAGAACGCGGCCTGGAAGCTCGCCTTCGTGCTCCGTGGCTGGGCGCCGGAGACGCTGCTGGACAGCTACCACGACGAGCGGCACGCCGCGGCCGTGGAGAACCTCGACGTCACCGGGGCCACGATGCGCTTCCTGGTGCCGGGCACCCCGGCCGAGGCCGCGCACCGGCTCGAGGTGCTGGAGCGCGCCACCACCGATCCCGAGGCACGGGCACAGGTCGACTCCGGTCGGCTGGCGGAGCCGTTCTGGTACGTCGACTCCCCGCTGACCACCCCCGACGAGCGGCGCCCGTTCCCCGGCCGGCCGGCGCGCGGCGACGTCCCGGTACCGGCGCCGGGGGTGCTGGCGCCCGACGCCCCGGTCACCGTCCCCGGTCGGCCGGACGTCGTCCGGCTGCGGCAGCTGGCCCGGGCCGGGGTGACCGTCCTCGTCGGCGACGACGCCGCCCTGCCCGACGCGCTCCCCGGTGACCTGCCGGTCGCGGTGCACCGGGTCAGCGACCTGGACGCCGGCTCCACGCTGCGCGAGGCGCTGGGCGTCCGCCCCGACGAGACCTGGGTGCTCCGCCCCGACGCGCACGTCGCCGCCGTGCTGACCCGCCCCGCCGACGTCGCCCCCGCGGTGGCCCGGCTGCTCGCCCGCCCCGTCCCCGCCCCCGTCTGACGACGACCCGATCCCACCAAGATGGCCATCTTGGTGGGGACCAGCCCCGAAGGAGAGCCCCGATGGCGTTCTACCGGCAGGTGGGCAGCGTCCCGCCCAAGCGGCACACCCAGCACCGTCGTCCCGACGGCGGCCTGTACTCCGAGGAGCTGGTCGGTGAGGAGGGCTTCTCCTCCGACTCCGCGCTGCTCTACCACTCCGGCATCCCGTCGGCGCTGGTCGACGCCCGGCCGTGGGAGCTGCCCGACCAGACGCTGACCCCCAACGCCCCGCTGGTGCCCCGGCACCTGAAGCTGCACGACCTGTTCCCCGGCGAGGAGCACAAGGCGACCGACGCGGTGACCGGCCGACGACTGGTGCTGGGCAACGCCGACGTGCGGATCTCCTACGCCGTCTCCTCGCTGACCAGCCCGTACTACCGCAACGCCACCGGGGACGAGTGCGTCTACGTGGAGCGCGGGTCGGCGACGGTGGAGACCTCCTTCGGCGCACTGGAGGTCGGCCAGGGCGACTACGTGATCATCCCGCGGACGACGACGCACCGCTGGGTCCCCACCGGCACCGAGCCGCTGCGCACCTACGCCGTCGAGGCGAACTCGCACATCGCCCCGCCCAAGCGCTACCTGTCGAGGTACGGGCAGTTCCTGGAGCACGCCCCGTACTGCGAACGCGACCTCCGCGGCCCCACCGAGCCGCTGCTGGGCGAGGGCACCGACGTCGAGGTGTACGTCAAGCACCGCGGCAACGGGCCCGGTGGCCTGGCCGGCACCGTGCACGTCGTCCCCGAGCACCCGTTCGACGTGATCGGCTGGGACGGCTGCCTCTACCCGTACGCCTTCAACATCGCCGACTACGAGCCGATCACCGGTCGGGTGCACCAGCCGCCGCCGGTGCACCAGGTGTTCGAGGGCAACAACTTCGTGATCTGCAACTTCGTGCCCCGCAAGGTCGACTACCACCCGCTCGCGGTGCCGGTGCCCTACTACCACTCCAACGTCGACTCCGACGAGATCATGTTCTACGTCGACGGCGACTACGAGGCCCGGAAGGGCTCCGGGATCGGCAAGGGCTCGATCTCCGTGCACCCCGGCGGGCACAGCCACGGCCCCCAGCCGGGTGCGGTGGAGCGCTCGCTGGGTGCGGAGTACTTCGACGAGACCGCCGTCATGGTCGACACCTTCCGGCCGCTGGACCTCGGTGAGGCCGGCGTCGCCTCCGACGACGGCAAGTACGCCTGGTCCTGGTCCGGCCGCGGGCCGTCGGCGTGACGGGCAGCTGGCTGGAGCTCCCCGCGGACACCGGCTACGGGCTGGGCAACCTGCCCCACGGCGTCTTCTCCACCGCGGGCACCGCCCCCCGCACCGGGATCGCGATCGGTGACCGGGTGCTGGACCTCGCCGCGGCCACCGGTGACGACGTGCACGCCACCGGCACCCTCAACGGCTGGCTGGCGCGGGGGCCGGAGGCGTGGGCGGCGCTGCGCGCCCAGCTCGTCGAGTGGTTCACCGACTCCGCGCACCGCGCCGAGGTGGAGCCGCACCTCCTGCCGCGGGCCGACGTGACGATGCACCTGCCGATCGAGGTCGCCGACTACGTCGACTTCTACAGCTCCCAGCACCACGCGGAGAACCTCGGGGCGATGTTCCGCCCCGACTCCGCGGCACTCACCCCGAACTGGAAGCACCTGCCCATCGGCTACCACGGACGGGCCGGCACCGTGGCCGTCTCCGGCACCCCCGTCGTCCGGCCCTGCGGTCAGCGCAAGGCACCGGCCGACGACGCCCCGACCTTCGGGCCCTCCCAGCGGCTGGACATCGAGGCCGAGGTCGGCTTCGTCGTCGGCGTCGGCTCGGAGCTGGGCACCGCGGTGCCGGTCGGCCGGTTCGCCGACCACGTGTTCGGGGTCTGCCTGGTCAACGACTGGTCCTCCCGCGACCTGCAGGCCTGGGAGTACGTGCCGCTGGGGCCGTTCCTCGGCAAGTCCTTCCTCACCTCGGTCTCCCCCTGGGTCGTGCCGCTGGCCGCCCTCGAGGCCGCCCGCGTCGACCCGCCGGCCCGCGACCCGCAGCCGCTGCCCTACCTGCGCGACGACGCGGAGCCCTGGGGGCTGGACATCAGCCTGGAGGTGCGGCTCAACGGCGAGGTGCTCAGCCGGCCGCCGTTCGAGCTCATGTACTGGACCCCGGCGCAGCAGCTGGCGCACCTGACCGTCAACGGGGCGTCACTGCGCACCGGCGACCTGTTCGCCTCCGGCACCGTGTCCGGCCCCCGCGCCGACCAGCGCGGCTCGTTCATCGAGCTGTCCTGGGGCGGCAAGGAGCCGATCACCCTCGCCGACGGCTCCACCCGCACCTTCCTCGCCGACGGCGACGAGGTGGTCCTCACCGCCACCGCGCCCGGCCCCGACGGCACCCGCATCGCCTTCGGCGAGGTCACCGGCCGGGTCGAACCGGCCCGCTGACCGCCCCTGTCCGTCCCCTGCACCGCCCCCACCACGAGAGGCCGACGATGACCACTCCCACCGTTGCCACGCCCGTCGACACCGACGCGGACACCCCGACGTACGAGCGCCTGCTGGCCGCCGTCTCCGACCCCGCCGGCCGGGAGGTCCTCGACCCGGCGACGGGCGAGGTCGTGGGGCGGGTCGCCTTCGGGTCCGCCGAGGACGTCGACCGCGCCGTCACGACCGCACGGGCCGCCCAGCGGGCCTGGGCGGCCCGCGCGGACTCCGAGCGCATCGACCTCCTGCTGCGGGCCGCCGACGCCGTCGACGCGGCCGCCGAGCCGCTGGCCGAGCTGCTCTCCCGCGAGCAGGGCAAGCCGCTCAACGGCCCCAACGCCCGGTTCGAGGTCGGTGCCTGCTCGGCGTGGCTGCGGGCCACCGCCGCCACCGAGCTGCCCGTGGAGACCGTCGTCGACGACGGGGACACCCACGCCGAGCTGCACTACCGGCCCATCGGCGTCGTGGGCGCCATCGGCCCGTGGAACTGGCCGATGATGATCACCATCTGGCAGGTCGCCCCCGCGCTGCGGATGGGCAACACCGTGGTCGCCAAGCCCTCGGAGCACACCCCGCTCAGCGTGCTGGCGCTGCTGGAGGTCCTCAACGGCGTCCTGCCGGCCGACGTCCTCATCGGCGTCGCCGGCGAAGGTGACGTCGGCGCCCGGCTGTCCAGCCACGCGGGAGTGGACAAGGTGATGTTCACCGGCTCCACCCGCACCGGCCAGGCGATCATCAAGAGCTCGGCGGACACCGTGAAGCGGCTGACCCTGGAGCTCGGCGGCAACGACGCCGGGATCGTCCTCCCCGACGTCGATCCGAAGGCGATCGCGCAGGACCTGTTCTGGGGTGCGTTCATCAACACCGGCCAGACCTGCGCCGCGCTCAAGCGGCTGTACGTGCACACCGACGTCTACGACGAGGTCTGCGCCGCGCTCACCGAGGTCGCGAAGGCGATGCCGATGGGCCGTGGCCTGGACGAGCAGAACGTGCTCGGCCCGCTGCAGAACCGCGCCCAGTACGAGATCGTCGCGCGGCTGGTCGACGCCGCCCGAGAGTCCGGCGCCACGATCCTGACCGGCGGCGACCCCGACACCGAGGCCCCGGGCCACTTCTACCCGACGACGCTGGTCGCCGACATCGACGACCAGAACCCGCTCGTCGCCGAGGAGCAGTTCGGACCGGCCCTGCCGATCATCCGCTACGACGACCTCGACCAGGCCGTCGCCATGGCCAACCGGCTCGACGTCGGCCTGGGGGCCTCGGTCTGGAGCAGCGACCGGGACGCCGCCCGCGCCGTCGCCGCCCGGCTCGAGGCCGGCACCGTCTGGATCAACGCCCACGGCGGGGTGCACCCGATGATCCCCTTCGGCGGGCACAAGAAGTCCGGGTACGGGCTCGAGTTCGGCGCCGAGGGCCTGAAGGCCGTCGCCGTGCCCCAGGTGATCAACGGCTGAGCCGCACCGATGCCCGCAGCCTAGGGTGGACCACCACGCTCACAGGGGACGGCGACCACAGGGGGACGGCGATGCCAGCGAACGACAGCGGGGGTGCTCCGCAGTCGCAGACGCTGGACCGCGGCATCCGGATCCTCGAGCACCTGGCCAGCGCGGGCACGCCACAGCCGGTGACCGAGATCGGCCGTGCCCTGGACCTGCACCGGTCGATCACCTACCGGCTGCTGCGCACCCTGGAGGACCACCAGCTCGTCGAGCGCGACCCGTTGGGCCACTACGGCCTCGGCCTGGGGGTGGCCGCGCTGGCCCGCGGGGTGCGCACGGACCTGAACGCCGCTGCGCTCCCCCGGCTCAACTCGCTCTCCACCGAGCTGGGCATGACGGCGTTCCTGGTGGTGCGGGCCGGCGACGAGGCGGTGACGGTGACCAGCGTCGAACCGCAGGACACCCGGGCGCACGTCACCTACCGGCCGGGCACCCGGCACCCGGTCGGCCGCGGCGCTCCTGGCCTGGCCCTGCTCATGCCGGAGCCACCGGCGGACGACGACCGTGTGGCCCTCCAGCAGGCCCGCCGGACCGGCTGGGCCAGCTCGCACGGTGAGGTGATCCCCGGCATCCGGTCGATCGCCGCACCGGTCCTCGGCCCGGACGGCGGCGCCCGGGCCGCACTCGCCGTCGTCTTCGTCGACGAGAACAGCGACGTCGAGCAGGTGGGCCGGGCGGTCGCCGCCGCCGCCGGGAAGGTCGCCGCCGTCCTGCGCTGAGCGCCGGCCGGTCACCCGGACCGAGGGTCAGCCGCCGACGTAGGCCGCGAGGTGCTCCCCGGTGACGGTGGCGCGGCCGGCGACGAGGTCGGCGGGAGTGCCCTCGAAGACGATCCGGCCGCCGTCGTGCCCGGCGCCGGGGCCGAGGTCGATGATCCAGTCGGCGTGCGCCATCACCGCCTGGTGGTGCTCGATGACGATGACCGACTTGCCGGAGTCGACGAGCCGGTCGAGCAGCCCGAGCAGGTTCTCGACGTCGGCGAGGTGCAGGCCGGTGGTCGGCTCGTCCAGCACGTAGACGCCGCCCTTCTCGGCCATCCGGGTGGCCAGCTTGAGCCGCTGTCGCTCGCCGCCGGACAGCGTGGTGAGCGGCTGGCCGAGGGTGAGGTAGCCGAGCCCGACGTCGGCCAGCCGGTCCAGGATCGTGTGGGCGGCCGGGGTGCGTGCCTCGCCGTCGCCGAAGAACTGCTCGGCCTCGGTGACCGACATGGCGAGCACCTCGGCGATGTCGCGGCCGCCGAGCGTGTGCTCCAGGACCGAGGCCTGGAACCGCTTCCCCTCGCACTCCTCGCAGGGGGACTCCACCGTGGCCATGACGCCGAGCTCGGTGTAGATGACGCCGGCGCCGTTGCAGGTCGGGCAGGCGCCCTCGGAGTTGGAGCTGAAGAGGGCCGGCTTCACCCCGTTGGCCTTGGCGAAGGCCTTGCGGATGGGGTCGAGCAGCCCGGTGTAGGTCGCGGGGTTGCTCCGCCGGGAGCCGCGGATCGCGCCCTGGTCGACGACCACCACGCCGTCCCGGTCCGCGACGGAGCCGTGGACCAGCGAGCTCTTCCCCGACCCGGCCACGCCGGTGAGCACCACCAGCACGCCGAGCGGGATGTCGACGTCGACGCCCTGCAGGTTGTGGGTGTCCGCGCCGCGCACCTCGAGGGCTCCGGTGGAGGCGCGCACCGCGGGCTTGAGGCCGACGCGCTCGTCGAGGTGCCGGCCGGTCAGCGTGCCGCTGGTCCGCAGCCCGTCGACGGTGCCCTCGAACACGACCTCACCGCCGCCGGTGCCGGCACCCGGGCCGAGGTCGACGACGTGGTCGGCGATGGCGATCGTCTCGGGCTTGTGCTCGACGACGAGCACGGTGTTGCCCTTGTCCCGCAGCTGCAGGAGCAGGTCGTTCATCCGCTCGATGTCGTGCGGGTGCAGGCCGATGGTCGGCTCGTCGAAGACGTAGGTGACGTCGGTGAGCGCGGACCCCAGGTGGCGGATCATCTTGGTGCGCTGCGCCTCACCGCCGGACAGCGTCCCGGCCGGCCGGTCGAGGGAGAGGTAGCCCAGTCCGATCTCGGTGAACGAGTCGAGGAGGTGCCGCAGACCGGTGAGCAGCGGGGCGACCGATGCGTCGTCGAGTTCGCGGACCCAGGCGGCGAGGTCGCTGATCTGCATCGCGCAGAGGTCGGCGATGTTCTTGCCCCCGATCATCGAGGACCGGGCCTCCGGGGTGAGCCGCGTCCCGTCGCACTCCGGGCAGGTCTGGAAGGTGATCACGCGCTCGACGAAGGCGCGGACGTGCGGCTGCATCGCGTCGACGTCCTTGGTGAGCATCGACTTCTGGATCTTGGGGATGACGCCCTCGTAGGTGAGGTTGATGCCCTCGACCTTGATCTTGGTCGGCTCCTTGTACAGGAGGTCCTGCAGCTCCTTCTTCGTGTACTCCGCGATCGGCTTGTCCATGTCGAAGCCCGCGCCGGCGAAGACCCGGCCGTACCAGCCGTCCATGCTGTAGCCGGGGACGGTCAGCGCACCTTCGGCCAGCGACTTGCCCTCGTCGTACAGCGCCGTGAGGTCGAAGTCGGAGACCGAGCCCATGCCCTCGCAGCGCGGGCACATGCCGCCCAGGTAGACGGCGTCCTTCACCACGGCCTTCTCGACCCGGCCGCCGGACTTCTCCGTGCTCATCACCCCGCTCGCCTTGCGGGTCGGGACGTTGAAGGAGAACGCCGTGGGCGGCCCGATGTACGGCGTACCGAGCCGGCTGAAGAGGATCCGCAGCATCGCGTTGGCGTCGGTGGCCGTACCGACGGTGGAGCGGGGGTTGGCGCCCATCCGCTCCTGGTCGACGAGGATCGCCGTCGTCAGACCCTCCAGCAGGTCGACCTCCGGCCGGGCCAGCGTCGGCATGAAGCCCTGCACGAAGGCGCTGTAGGTCTCGTTGATCAGCCGCTGGGACTCCGCGGCGATCGTGTCGAACACCAGCGAGCTCTTGCCGGAGCCGGAGACGCCGGTGAACACCGTCAGCCGGCGCTTCGGGATCTCGACGCTGACGTCCTTGAGGTTGTTCACCCGCGCGCCGAGCACCCGGATCAGGTCGTGGGTGTCGGCAGCGTGCTCCGGTGCGGTGCTCACGTGTCTCCTCGGGGCGGGTCCGGTGGTCGCAGATGCGGCGTCCTGGTGCGGCGGCGGGGCCAGCGTGCCGCAGATCGGCGTGCAGTGGGGAGCTCGCGCCCGGCCGGCGGTGCTCCCCGGGCCATCACGCTAGATACGTCCGCACCGCCTGCGCTTCTCCGTTCCTGACCGGTCGTGCCCCTTGTCCCGCGGCGACCACCGGGGCTACCGTGCGGCTGTGGCTGGGCAGCGGATTCCGTGCGGGCTCGTCGGCGACTGACCCTCGCACCGGCGGGTCCGTGGGCACGTCCATCGAGGTCGCTCCCCCGCTGACCAGGGCCACCCGGCCCGGAGGCTCCCCATGTCCCCCCGCCACAGCTCCGCCCACGATGCGGCCAAGGTGCGCGTCGTCGTCACCGATGCACTCGGCCTGCAGCGCGTCCTCACCATGCTGACCGGGCGCCACCACGCCTTCACCCGGCTGTCGGCCGAGGAGGCCGGCACCGACCGCTGGACGATCAGCGTCGACCTGATCGCCACGCCCGGTGAGGTCGACCTGGTGGCCGCCCGGCTGCACCGGCTCCCCTGCGTGCTGACCGTCGACGTCACCCTCGCCGGGCGGCTCGCCTCGACGGCCTGACGCCGCTGCCGGTCAGGCCGCGCGCCGCGTCCGGGAGGCCTCGGCCAGCTCTGCCAGCAGCTCCTCGGTGGTGCCGAGGTCGACGCAGGCGTCGGTGACGCTCTTGCCGTGCTCCAGCCGCTCGGGGTGCCGGCGGTCCAGGTCCTGCCGGCCGGCCACGAGGTTGCTCTCGATCATCACCCCGCGGATCGCCTGCTCGCCGCCGGCGACCTGCCCGGCCAGGTCGCGCACGACCTCGACCTGACGGCGGTGGTCCTTCTGGCTGTTGCCGTGCGAGGCGTCGACGACGACGACCTCCGGCAGACCACGGGCGGCCAGCGCCCGCTTCGTGGCGGCGATGTGCGCGGCCGAGTAGTTGGGCCCGTCCTTGGCGCCCCGGAGGATGACGTGGCCGGTGTCGTTCCCGGTGGTCGACAGCTGGGCGCTCACGCCGTGGTGGTCGACCCCGAGGAACTCGTGCGGCGCCCGTGCGGTCAGCACGGCCTGGATCGCCACGTCGACACTCCCCTCCGGCGAGTTCTTGAAGCCGACGACGGAGGAGAAGCCGGACACCCGTTCCCGGGCGGTCTGGTCGGTGACGTTGCGGGCCCCGACGCCGTTGTAGGTGACCAGCCCGTCGACGTACTGCGGCGTGAGCGCGTTCAGCGGTTCCGCGGCCACCGGGACGCCCAGCGCGGTGATCCGGCCCATCAGCATCCGGGTGGCGACGAGGCCGACGCTGATCCGGCTGGAGCCGTCCAGGAACGGGTCGTAGGCGAACCCCTTCCAGTCGACCTCGGTCCGCGGCTTCTCGGTGTAGGTCCGCATCAGGATCTCCAGGTCCGCGCCGTGCCTCGCCCGCATGTCGGCGAGGAAGGCGGCGTACTCCAGAGCGGCGGCTGCGTCGTGGATCGAGCAGGGACCGGCGATGACGGCCAGCCGGTCGTCGGCACCGCCGACGATGTCGGTCGTGGCGCGGCGCGCGTCCCGGGTGGTGGCGGCAGACTCCGCCGACAGCGGGACGACGGTCGCCACCGCGGCCGGGGTGACGACGACGCTCAGGCCGGTGATCCGGGCGTTCCCCAGGTCGCTCAGGTCGACGTCCGCCGCCGGCGCGGCACCCAGCCGCTGCTGAACCGCGGGCAGCAGGTCGGTCAGCGCGGCGTCGATCTGGGCGTTCACCCGGGTCTGGACCTCGAGCAGCGCATCGGCGATCCGCGTCGCCTCGTCCAGCAACTGGTCAGCCGGCATGGGGTCTCCTCCGTCGTTCGCGACTCGCCAGCACCCCGGCCGGGGTCGCGCCCGCTCCCGCGAGGCTGACCGGCACAGCATCCCGGAGCCCGGGATCGGCGTGCCGCCCCGGGGTGCCGCGGGGCGACACGCCGACGCGGCCGAGCTGCGCCGGGGTGCCGTCACTCCGGCCAGGCGGAGCCTCGGACCACCTCGGTGAAGTCGGTGCGGCGGAAGTCCGGGTCGAAGTGCGCGAGGACGTCGTCGTTCACCGTGCCGAACGTCGTGTCCGGGCGGTCGGCGAAGCCGTCCCGGAACGCGGCCAGGATCTGCCGCTTGAAGTCCGGCCGCGGATGGGCCGCGGTCACCTCGGCGAGCTGTTCCGGGGTCAGCCGGTCCAGGGCCAGGCCGAGCACGTCGGTCTCGACCCCGGCGGTCACCAGCGCGATCTCCGGCTCCAGGTGCTCGGGGACGCCGGGGGTGGTGTGCAGCGCGATCGCCAGCCACACCGCGCGTGCGTCGGCCGCACTGCGACCGTGCTCGAGCAGGAGGTCACGCGCGGCGTCCGCGCCGTCGACCTCGAACCGCTGGTCGGTGCTCCGGTGGCCGTCGACCAGGCCGAGGTCGTGGCACATCGCGCCGACGTAGAGCAGCTCCGGGTCGGCCTCCACCCCGCGGGCGCGGCCCTGCAGGGTGCCGAAGAGGAACACCCGCCGGGAGTGGTGGAACAGCAGGTCCCCGGAGGTCTCCCGGATGAACCGGGTCACCTCCTGGGCGAGCGGCGAGTCGGGGATGCGCACGTCGGCGATGGTCTCGGTCATGGGGCGGTGCTCCTCGGGTGCGGGGACGATGTCGCCGTCGAGCCTGCGGGCCGGGCCTGCCCCGCGCTCGGTCACCGGCGTGGCGCCCCGTCCTCACCCGGCTGGTGATGCGTGCTCGGGCAGGTAGGGCGAGAGGAAGCCGCACATGCCGAGCACCGGCTCGGTCGGCCGGGACAACCGGTGCACCCCGGCGGCGCGCAGGTGCGGTGCCCCGCCCCCTGCCAGCGCGTCAAGCCGCTCCCCGGTGCGGGTGGCGGCGGCCAGGGCCCCGGCCGCCCACCGCTCCCGCCAGTCCGGCACCCGGGGCCGCACCAGCGCCGCGGCTGCCTCGTGGAAGGCAGCGAGGGCACCGGTGTCCCCGGCCGTGGTGCGCTCGCGCAGCTCCAGGAAACCGGCGACGGCCAGGTCGCGGCGGGCCCGCGCCCGCTCCGGCGACGGCTGCCCGTCCGGACCGGCGAGGGAGGTGGCCGCGGCGTAGGCGTCGGGGTCCCGCAGGTGCTCGGCCGGCAGGGTGAGGACGGCGTCCCCGGCCTCGGGCAGCCCGCTGTTCTCCATGGCCACGACCACCTGCAGGTCCTCGTCGTCCACCGCCCGGTGGATGGTGCCGGGGGTGAACCACACGACGTCCCCGGCGGTCAGCGGCAGCTCCGCCGCGCCACCGGCCACGGTGAGCGTCTGCAGCCGACCGTGGCCACCGACCACGACGTAGGCCTCCGAGCAGCACAGGTGCAGGTGCGGAGAGCCGCCGTGCAGCCCGTCCTCGGTGCCCCACGGGTAGACCGACAGGCCGCTCAGCCCGACCGCCCCGGGCAGTGGCGGCACCGTGCTCCCGGCGCCGCTCACAGCGCGTGCTCCGCCGCGAACGCCGTCACCTCGGCGCGGTTCCACGCCCGGTCGGCGAACACCACCTGGTGCCGCAACGTCAGCGTCTCCTCGGGGGCGATCGTCACCTCCTCGCTGAACGCCGGCGAGGGGTTGACCGCGGGGAACGGCTCGCGCCGGACGAACCAGCGCAGCGGCACCGGCGCGGAGCTGGTGCCGGCGGAGAACAGCAGCGTCGCGCCGCCGTCGACCTCGTCGTGCTGCCCGGTGTAGGCCAGCCACGGGGACGTCGTCCCCATCGGCTCGGCCGGGGCGTCCGGGTCGGCGGTGACCACCTCGCCCCCGGTGAACCCGCGCGGCCCGCGCCAGAAGAACCCGGTGTAGCCGGCGTCCGGGCGGCCGTGCGTGGTCGGGCTGCCGACGCGGAGGTCCGCGCCCCGCACGTTGCGCAGCTCGGTGGCGAAGTCCAGCGTCCAGGTGCCCCGCTCGACGTCCAGGCCGTGCCAGCGCAGCTCACGCCGCTCGCTCACCCAGTCCTCGCCGGCCGCGGTCACCCAGGTCAGATCCTCGGCCAGGCAGACCTCGGCGTCGGTCACCTCGACCGCGGCGAACCCGTCGTGCCGCATCCGGCCGACGTTGTCCACCGGCACGTAGCCCTCGCCGTGCCGGTAGCTGGACCCGCCCCAGAAGTTCTGGTCGTCCAGGTGCGAGACCGTCATCTGCAGGCCCTTGTGCCACCGGTGGTCGTGCGGCCGGTAGGCCGACACGAGCGCGCCGGAGAGGGTGCGCAGCGGGTGCAGGTAGGGCTTGGGCGCCTCGAAGGCGGCCACGTCGGAGCCCAGGTCGTAGGTCGCGACCTCGACCCGGCCCGAGCCCTGCCCCACACCCTCCCCCTCGACCGCGACGACGACCCGGCGGCCGTGCTCGGAGGTGACCCGGAACGCCGCGCCCATCGGGCGGCTCATCGGGCACCGCCCGCCGTGAGCAGGTCGCCGCCGAGCCGGTCGTAGTGCGGGCTGCCCGGCACCAGGTCCGCGCGGGCGACGCTGCGGCCGGTGGCGGCCGACCGGTAGATGCCGGTGACCAGCTCCATCGTCTCCCGGCCCTGGACGCCGCTGACCTGCGGCCGCTCCCGCCGGTCGAAGGAGTCCAGCAGGCTGCGCAGCTGGGCGGCGTGCCCGCTGGGCACCCCGGCGGTGGCCCGCCAGCCGGCGACCCGGTCGGGGTCGGCGACGTGCGGGGCGGGGGTCCACGTCCAGTCGTCGTCGCCGTAGCCGTAGAGGTGCTGCAGCTCGACGGTCGCGTCGGTGAAGTCGAAGCGCAGGTAGCTGGTCTCCCGCGGCGACAGCACGCTGTTGACGACGGTGGCCATCGCGCCGGACGCGAAGGTCACCACCGCCATGGCCACGTCCTCGGTCTCGACCTCCCGTTCCAGCGTGCCGGTGACCGCCGTGACCTCGCGCCAGTCGCCGAGCAGGGACAGCAGCAGGTCCATCTGGTGGATGCCGTGGCCCATCGTGGGGCCGCCGCCCTCGGTGGCCCAGCGCCCCCGCCAGGGCACCTCGTAGTAGGCGGGGTCGCGGTACCAGAGGGTGTGGCAGACGGCGACCAGCGGCCGGCCCAGTTCACCGCTGCACACCAGCTCGCGCAGCCGGGTGGCGCCGGAGCCGAAGCGGTGCTGGAACACGTAGGTGGCGTACGGGCCGCCGTCGCGCTCGAGCTCGGCCACCGTGTCGAGCTCGGCGAGGGAGAGCATCGGCGGCTTCTCGCACCACACCCAGGCACCGGCGCGCAGGCACGTCGTCACGCCATCCAGGTGCGCGACCGGCGGGGTGCACAGCACCACCAGGTCGGGCGACTCCGCGGCCAGCATCGCGGACAGGTCGCCGAAGGCGTGCGGGACGTCCCAGCGCTGGGCGAGGGCACGGGCCCGGGGCTCGTCGACGTCGGCCAGCGCGACCACCTCGACGCGCTCCCCCATCTCCCGCAACGCCGGGAGGTGGCGGTCGTCTGCGATGTTCCCGGCACCGACGACCGCGACGCGGACCGGCTGCTTCGAGTGGGTCACGGAGCTCCTCTGATCTGGCAGGTCACCGCCGGGTGCACCGACTGGCAAGCGCTTTCCTACCAACCCAACCGGTCCGCCACGAACTGTGTCAAGGGCCACACTCCGCATCGGGAGGCGGCGCCCGGCACGGCACCGGCTGGGTCGACCCGGCCGCACGACCCGCGCCGACCGGCCCGGCGTGGAAGGCTCGGCCCATGACCCCACGGGTGTGCGGAGAGCACGCTGTGCGGTCGCTGTTCCAGCCGATCGTGGACCTGTCCGACGGCGCGCTGGTGGCGGTGGAGGCACTGTCCCGCGGCGAGCCGGGGCCGCTGGCGTCCCCGACCGAGCTGTTCGCCGCGGCCGCAGCAGCCGGGACCACCGCGTCGCTGGACGCCGCCTGCCTGCGCGCTGCACTGCGCGGGGTCGCCGGCGCCGCCGAGCCGACCACCTTGTTCGTGAACATCGAGCCGGCGACGCTGTCCACGCTGTCCCCCGCCGACCTGGCCGACCTCGCCGAACTGACGCCGGCCGGGGTGCAGGTCGTCCTGGAGGTGACCGAGCGCGACCTGCTCGAGCGCCCCGCCGACCTGGTCCGCGGCGTGCGGGGCGCGCGGGAGATCGGCTGGCGGGTGGCGCTGGACGACGTCGGTGCCGAGCCGGCCGGGCTCGCACTGGTGTCGTTCCTGCGGCCGGACGTGATCAAGCTGGACCTGGCCCTGGTGCGCGGACACACCAGCCTGCAGACCGCCGCGGTGGTCAACGCCGTGCGTGCCGACGCCGAGCGCTCCGGCGCGCTCGTCCTGGCCGAGGGCATCGAGACCGCAGAGCACCTGGACCGCGCGCTGGCGATGGGCGCGCGACTGGGTCAGGGCTGGATGTTCGGGCATCCGGGGGACCTGCCGGCGGCCGGCATGCGGGCCCTGCAGCTGCCCCCGGCCACCCCCGCGCGGGGCGCCGGGGGAACCGGTCCGGGGACCCCGTACGAGGTGCTCGCCGCCGCCTCGGGACCGCAGCGCGCCGGCGTGCCGCTGCTCGCCTCGATGACCCGTCAGGTCGAGCGCCAGGCACTCCTGCTGGACGAGCAGACCGTCGTCCTGGCCAACTTCCAGCACGCCGAGCTGATGAGCGGGCGCACCCGCCGCCGGTACGAGACGCTCGGCAGCCTCACCGCCCTGACCGCGGTGACCGGCGCGGGGATGCCCGACGAGCCCGTGCCGGGCGTGGTGGGCACCGCCCTCGATGCCGACGACCCGCTGACCGACCAGTGGGTCGTGACCGTGGTCAGCCCGCACTTCGCGGCCGCGCTGGCCGCCCGCGAGGTGCCGGTCGACGGTCGCGGCGACCCGACCGAGGCGACCGCCCCGGTGCGCACGGCCGGTCGCCGACTCGACTACGTGCTGACCTACGACCGGCAGCGGGTGCTCGAGGCCGCCGGGCTGCTGCTGGAGAAGACCCGCCCGCCGGTCGGGACGGCCACGCCGCTGCCCCTCCCCGCCCCGCCCGCCGGTGACCCCGTCGCGCGGGTCACCGAGGCCGACCTGCCGGACCTGATGCTCCGGGCCGTCTCGGTCGCGAGCAACGGAGTCGTCATCGCCGACGCCCGCCGCCCCGACCTCCCACTGGTCTACGCGAACGCCGCGTTCCTGCGGATGACCGGCTACCCGGAGTCGGAGGTGCTCGGCCGCAACTGCCGCTTCCTGCAGGGGGCCGACACCGACCGCAACCAGGTGCACCCGATCCGGCGGCGGCTGCTCGCCGGACGGGACGTCGACGCGGTGCTGCTGAACTACCGGCGCGACGGCTCGACGTTCTGGAACGAACTGCACGTCAGCGCCGTCCGGGACGCGCACGGCGAGGTCACCCATCTCATCGGCAGCCAGCTGGACGTGACCGCCCGGGTCGACCGGGAGCGGCGGACGGCGTACCTGGCCCACCACGACGAGCTCACCGGCCTCCCCAACCGGGCGCACGTGCTCGAGCACCTGAACCTGGAACTGCACCGTGCCCGCCGCAGCGGTGGGAGCGTGGCGGCGGTGCTGCTGGACCTCGACGACTTCAAGGCGATCAACGACCGCTTCGGTCACGCCGTAGGAGACGCCGCGCTCGTCGGGGCAGCCGGCCGGCTGCGTTCGGCCGTCCGCTCCGGCGACCTGCTGGGCCGGCTGGGCGGCGACGAGTTCCTCGTCGTCCTCGCCGGCCTCCCCGCGACCGGCCGGGCACGGCCGGACGACGGCAGCCGTCCGCCTGCGGAGGAGATGGTCCGGCGGGTGCAGGAGCACCTGCGTGCCGCCCTCGAGGCGCCGCTCCAGGTGCCCGGGACGGCCCTGCTGATCCGCGCCAGCTCCGGAGCGGCGGTCTTCCCCGCGGACGCCGACGACCCGGCATCACTCCTCGCCTGCGCCGACGCCGCCATGTACCGGACCAAGCGCGCCCCGGTGCGACACCGGGACTGAGGGCCTGGGCTCAGCGGCCGGCGTCCACCCGCCGGGCGAGCTCCACGCGCGACCGCACGCCGAGCTTGGTGAAGGCGTTGCGCAGGTGGGTGTTGACCGTGTGCGGGGAGAGGAACAGCCGCGCCGCCACCTCCCGGTTGGTGCCGCCCTCGGCCACCAGGCACACCACCTCCCGCTCGGCGGGGGTGAGCGCGGCCAGGCCGTGCTCCGCGGCCGGTGGGCCGAGGGTGCGGCGTCGCCGGACCCCCAGGTCCCGCAGCCGCCTCCGGGCCCGGGCGGCGTCGCGCTCCGCGCCGGCTGCGGTGTAGGCCGCCAGGGCGTCGTCCAGCAGCGCCACCGCCTCGCGCGGCCGCGCAGCGGCGACCAGCCGGGCGAGGTCCTCCTGCGCCGATGCCCGCACCAGCGGCCGTTCGGTGTCGGCCATCAGCCGCAGGGCCTCGCGGAGGCAGGCCGCGTCGTCGTCGAGCAGGCCGCGCGCGTGCCGCGCGACCGCCGCGGCCAGCGGGTACGTCGGGTTCGCGGCGGCGCGGCGCTGGGCCACGGCACCGGCGCGGACGGCGACCCCGCGCTCCCCGGCCCGCAGCGCCATCCGGACGAGCAGCACCTCGTCGGCGATGTCGGGCAGGCCGGCCAGCGACGGCCCGGGGCGTTCCAGGGTCGCGATCGCCTCCGCCGCCGCGGCGAGCGCCGCGCCGGTGTCCCCGGCGGCGTCGGCGATCAGCGCCGTCAGCCACAGCCCGTTGCGCCGCACCGGCCCGGAGTCGTCGGTGGCCATCTGGTCGACCCGGGGGCGGTGGGCCCGGACGACGTCGGGCCGGCCGGCGTGCAGCGCCCCGCGGATCAGCACGTGGACGACGAGCAGGTCCAGCAGGCCTCCGACGAGGTCGACGTCCTCCATGTCGAGCACGGCCTCGGCCTCGGCCCGCGCGTCCACCAGGCGCCCCGCGTCGAACAGCGCGCGGGCGCGCAGGCTGCTGTACAGCAGCAGCGAGCCGATCCGGCCGTCGGCCCGCGCGGCGGACAGCTCCACGTCGACCAGCGCCAGGCAGCGCGCCGGCAGGCCGATCGAGGTCAACATCGCCGCCTCCCACATGCCGGGTGGGTTGATGTCCTCGCCGGCCGGGGCGAGCCGGACGACGTCCCGGTGCCGACGGAACGCCCGGTCCCACCGGTGCCGGTGGAAGGCCACGTACGTCTCGGCCCGGGCCAGCACCGAGACCAGGCGGGGGTCTGCGGCGTCCTGGACCGCGTCGCGCACCGGTGTCAGGACGGCGTCCGCGGCCTCGGGGTCACCGCCGAGCCCGTGGTTGACCGCGAGGACCAGCCGGAGCCGCATCCGCAGGTCCTCGGGGAGGCCGGGCAGGGCCAGCGCCGTCTCGCACTGTCGCACCGCCTCGGTCGCGGAGTACCGGGTGGCGAACCGGGCCAGCCCCAGCCGGACCTGCGCCTCGGCGACGGGGTCGACCCCGAGCGTCCCGGCGAGCATGGTCGCCGCCAGCTCCTGGGCTGCGACGGCCCGGCCGCACTGCCACAGCAGCAGCACCGACTCGACCGCGACCTCCGGGCGGAGAGGTGAGTCCGCCGGGAGCAGCTCGAGCGCCCGGAGGCTGAACCCCGCCGCCGCCGGGGACGACGTGAGGGCCAGGGTCGCGGCCGCCGAACGGAGCGCCGTGACCGCCGCCAGGTCGCCCGGCGCTGCCGACTCGGCCAGCATCGTCGCCACCTGCAGCGTCGGCGCGCCCCGGGCGAGCAGGACGTCGACGGCGTGCCGGCGCAGCACCCGGGCGAACCCGGCGGGCATGCCGGCGGCCACCGACTCCCGGATCAGGTCGTGCCGGAAGCCGATCTGCTCCCCGGCGTCGGCCAGCAGCCCCGCAGCGATGACCTCCTGCAGTGGGCCGAGCACCGCGGTGGGCGGCCGGTCGAGCACCGCGGCGAGCAGGTCCGGCGGGAACTGCCGGCCGAGCACCGCGCCGACCTGGAGCAGCTCGCGCGCCGGTGCCGACAGCCGCTCGGTGCGCCGGGCGACCGCATCGCGCAGCCGCGCAGGCAGGACGTCACCGACCAGCCGGGCCCGCCCCGCGTCCAGCTGCACCAGCTCCTCGTCCTGCCAGCCGCGGAGCAGCTCGACCAGCAGCAGGGGGTGGCCGCCCGCGCGCGCCGCCGAGGCGAGGACGTCCTCGGCCGGTGTCGCCCCCAGCACGTCACCGGCCAGCTGCGCCACCGCCTCGTCGTCCAGGGGGTGCAGGTCCACCCGGTCGGCGCCGGCCTCGGTCAGCGCGCGCACCGTGGCCGAGACCGCCGGGTCGACCTCTCCGTCGCGGACGGCGACGACCCAGACCACCGCTTCGGTGGCCAGCCGCGGCGGCAGGGTGCGCAGCACGCGGAGGGTCGCGTGGTCGCACCACTGGAGGTCGTCCACGCTGACGAGCACGGGCTGCTGCATGGCGAGGCGTTCCAGCCGGGCCTGCAGCTCGTTGCGCAGCCACCAGCCCTGCTCCGGCCCCCGGGGCAGGGCAGCGAGGACGTCGGGTGGGAGCAGCGGGTGCGGCCCGGCCTGCACCGCGTCCAGCAGCGGGCCGTGCGGGATGACGTGTGCGTCCGGGTCGCCGGAGACCGCCAGGACCCGCGCCCCGGCGCCGGCGGCCAGCGCCTGGGCCTCCTGGAGCAGCCGTGACTTGCCGGAGCCCGGGGCGCCGGCGATGACCACGACCCGGCCCCGGCCGTCCTGCCGGGCGGCGCCGACCCGGCGGTGCAGCAGGGCCCGCTCGGCGTCCCGCCCGCGCAGCGGCGTGCGGTCGTTGGGCAGCACGACGACCTCCTGGAGCGGGCCCGGACCCGGGCCTCGGACTGACCTGTACGCGACGACGGACGTCGTGGATCTGGTACGTCCGTGCGATGTCCGCGGGGCTCCGGCCGCCGACGCTGGGGCCGCGTGGCGCTCGCGCCACCACCGCGGTCGTCACCGTGGCACACCCGTTCGTCCACGACCAGCCCCTGGAGGCCTCCATGACCCAGCCCACCGTCGTCCTCGTGCACGGCGCCTTCGCCGAGTCCGCGAGCTGGGGCGGCGTCATCGCCCGGCTCCACTCGGCCGGGCACCGCACCGTGGCCGTCGCGAACCCGCTGCGCAGCCTGTCCGGCGACGCCGCCGCGGTGCGCGCCGTCCTCGACTCGCTCGAGGGGCCGGTCGTGCTGGTCGGCCACTCCTACGGCGGTGCGGTCATCTCCGCGGCAGCCCAGGGCAACCGCGCGGTCACGGCGCTGGTGTACGTCGCCGCGTTCGCCCCGCAGGAGGGCGAGAGCATCGCGGAGCTGTCCGGCCGGTACCCCGGCAGCACGCTCGGCGACACGATCCAGCCGGTCCCGCTGGCCGACGGCAGCACCGACCTCTACATCCGGCAGGAGCTGTTCCACCAGCAGTTCGCCGCGGACCTGTCGGCGGAGGACGCGGCGCTGGCGGCGGCCACCCAGCGGCCGCTCAGCGACGTCGCCCTGAACGAGGGCGCGCCGGCCGACCCGGCGTGGCAGCACGCCCCGTCCTGGTTCCTGGTCCCGGAGCTGGACCGCAACATCCCGCCGCAGGCGCAGCGGTTCATGGCCGAGCGGGCCGGTGCCCACGAGGTCGTCGAGCTGGCCGGCGCCTCGCACGCGGTGCCCGCCTCCCGGCCCGACGAGGTCGCCGACGCGGTCCTGCGTGCGATCAAGGCGACGGCAGCCTGACCCACCGGCGGCCTGACCCACCGGCGGACGCCGCCCGGCTGATCACCCGGGCGGCGTCCACGGCCCGCCGTCAGGCTGGGCGCGCGGTCTTCGCCAGGTGCAGCCAGGTGTCGACGACGGTGTCCGGGTTCAGCGACATCGACTCGATCCCCTGGGCCACCAGCCACTCGGCCAGGTCGGGGTGGTCGCTGGGGCCCTGGCCGCAGATGCCGACGTACTTGCCGCGCTCCAGGCAGGCCGTGATCGCCATCTCCAGCACGGCGAGGACGGCGGGGTTGCGCTCGTCGAAGCTGCCGGCCACCAGGCTGGAGTCGCGGTCCAGGCCGAGCACCAGCTGCGTCATGTCGTTGGAGCCGATGGAGAAGCCGTCGACGTGGTCGAGGAACTGGTGAGCCAGCAGCGCGTTGGACGGCAGCTCGCACATCATCACCACCGACAGGTCGTTCTCCCCGCGGCGCAGGCCGTGCTCGCCGAGCAGCCGCACCACGCCCTCGATCTCCGCCACGGTCCGGACGAACGGGATCATGATCTTGACGTTGGTCAACCCCATCTCGTCGCGGACGTACCGCAGCGCCTCGCACTCCATCGCGAAGCAGTCGGCGAAGTCGGCCGACAGGTACCGCGACGCCCCGCGGTAACCCAGCATCGGGTTCTCCTCGTGCGGCTCGAAGGCCTCACCGCCGAGCAGGTTGGCGTACTCGTTGGACTTGAAGTCGCTCATCCGCACGATCACCGGCTCGGGCGCGAACGCCGCGGCGATCATCGAGACCCCCTCCGCCACCCGCTGCACGAAGAAGTCCCGCGCCGAGGGGTAGGCGACGATCCGCTCCTCGATCTCCGCCTTGAGCGACGCGTCGAGGGTGTCCAGCTCCAGCAGGGCGCGGGGGTGGATCCCGATCTGCCGGTTGATGATGAACTCCAGCCGGGCCAGCCCGACCCCGGCGTGCGGCAGCCGGGAGAACGAGAAGGCCTGCTCCGGCGTCCCCACGTTCATCATGATCTTGGTGGGGATCTCCGGCATCGCGGCCAGCTCGGTCTCGGCCACCTCGAAGCCGACCTCGCCGGCGTAGACCAGCCCGGTGTCGCCCTCGGCGCAGGAGACGGTGACCGGGTCACCGTCGGACAGCGCCCGGGTGGCGGTGCCGGTGCCGACGACGGCGGGGATGCCGAGCTCGCGGGCGATGATCGCCGCGTGGCAGGTGCGCCCGCCGCGGTTGGTCACGATCGCCGAGGCCCGCTTCATGATCGGTTCCCAGTCCGGGTCGGTCATGTCGGCGACCAGCACGTCGCCGGGGGTGAAGGAGTCCATCTCGTCGATGTCGGTGAGCACCCGGACCGCGCCCGCGCCGATCTTCTGCCCGATCGCCCGCCCCTCGACCACGACGTCCCCGGTGCCGGTGAGCCGGTAGCGCTCGGAGGTGGTCCCGGCGCGCGACTGCACCGTCTCCGGACGCGCCTGCAGGATCATCAGCTCCCCGGTGCGGCCGTCCTTGCCCCACTCGATGTCCATCGGCCGGCCGTAGTGCTCCTCGATCTTGAGCGCCTGGCGGGCCAGTTCGAGGACCTCGTCGTCGGTGAGGGACAGCTTCCGGCGGTCGGCGGGGTCGACGTCGACGAACTCCGTCGTCCGGCCGACCTCGGCGTGCTCGGTGTAGACCATCTTGGTGGCCTTCTCCCCCACGCCGCGCTTGAGCACGGCCGGGCGCCCGGCGCGCAGGGCGGGCTTGTAGACGTAGAACTCGTCGGGGTTGACCGCCCCCTGCACCACGCCCTCCCCCAGCCCGTAGGCCGAGGTGACGAAGACGGCGTCCCGGAAGCCGGACTCGGTGTCCATGGTGAACAGCACGCCCGACGCCCCGACGTCCGAGCGGACCATCCGCTGCACGCCCGCCGACAGCGACACCGACTCGTGGTCGAAGCCGTGGTGCACCCGGTAGGCGATCGCCCGGTCGTTGTAGAGGGAGGCGTAGACCTCGCGGACCGCCTGCAGGACGGCGTCGATGCCGCGCACGTTGAGGAAGGTCTCCTGCTGGCCGGCGAAGGAGGCGTCGGGCAGGTCCTCGGCGGTGGCGCTGGAGCGCACCGCGAAGGAGGCCTCCGCGTCGTCCCCGGCGAGCCGGGAGTACGCGGCCCGGATGTCGGCCTCCAGCGCCGGCGGGAACGGCTGGGAGACCACCTCCCGGCGGATCTCGGTGCCGGCGGCCGACAGCGCCCGGACGTCGTCGGTGTCCAGCGTGCGCAGCCGGTCGGCGATCCGGGCGGCCAGCCCGGTGTCGCCGAGGAAGCGCTGGTAGGCCGCGGCCGTGGTCGCGAAGCCGTCGGGGACGCTGACCCCGGCGTCGGCGAGGTGGGAGATCATCTCCCCCAGCGAGGCGTTCTTGCCGCCCACGACCTCCAGGTCGCCGAGCCCGAGCTCGGCGAACCAGCGGACGTTGTCGCCGTCGTCCCCGCTGCCTCCCGGGGTGCTGCCGGCCGGGGCCTCGGGTGCGGTGTCGGTGCTCATGATCGGGGGGTCCTTCCTCGCCGGAGGTCGTGGCCGGTTGGGGGGCGGCCGGTGCCGCGCCGCTGCCGCGCCAGGGTCTGGATCACCACGGCGGCGATCTCCTCGACGGAGGCCGCCGAGGTGTCGACCGTGGGCAGGGAGTGGGTCTCGTACATCGCCGTCGCCCGGCGCAGCTCGTACCGGCACTGGTCCTCCGACGCGTACCGCGAGTCCGGGCGCCGCTCCTGCCGGACCCGGCTGAGCCTGGTCACCGTGGTGGTCAGCCCGAAGCACCGTTCCCGGAGGTCCTTCACCGGACGGGGCAGGTCGGTGGTCTCCAGGTCCTCGTCGACCAGCGGGTAGTTGGCCACGAAGAGGCCGTGCTGCAGCGCCAGGTACATCGCGGTCGGCGTCTTGCCGCACCGGGACGGCGCCAGCAGCACGACGTCGGCCCGGTCCAGTCCGCGCGGGCTCAGCCCGTCGTCGTGCTCGATGGCGAACTCGATCGCCGCCATCCGGCTGTTGTAGCGCCGGACGTCGCCGACCCCGTGCAGCCGCCGCGCCTCCCGCAGGCCGCGGGTGCCCAGCTGCTCCTCCACCCGGTCCATGTGGATGCCGAAGAAGTCGATGATCGGGGCCTTGGTCCTCAGCAGCTCCTCGCGGACCTCGTCGACGGCGGCGGTGGTGAACACCAGCGGGGTGACCGGTCCCTCCATCGCCTCGTCGAGCTGGGCCACCACCTCGCGGGCCTCCTCGACCGAGGAGATGAACGGGACGAGGGTGCGCTCGAAGTGCACGTCGGGGAACTGGATGAGCAGCGCGTTGCCCATCGTCTCCGCGCTGATCCCGGTGCTGTCGGAGAGGAAGAACACCGGGACGACGGCGTCCGGGTCGCGGTCCGCGGGACCCGCGTCGGTCACCGGGCGCCCCGGTGGCGGTTCCCGGCGCAGTGCCCCGGCAGGTCAGGCGTCATACGGCACCTCTGGTCTTCCGCGTCGTTGCAGAGAAGAGCGAGCTCGGGGTGAGCATCCCCCGGCGGTGGCCTCCCGCGCACCTGCGCGGTCGCGCCACGGTCCCCGCGGACCACGGCCGGGGCCTCAGCCCGCCGGGTCGATGCGCCTGATGTCGGTCCAGCCGGTCCAGCCGCGCTGCTCGAGGAGCCGGAGCAGCCGCGGCGCGCACGGGAAGGACTGCACGAACGCGGCGTCGAGCAGCGCGATCAGGTCCGCGCTGATCGGCCATTCCTCCGCCCCCGCGGACACGGCGGCCGCCTCCTCGAGGAATGCCTCCACCCGGTCGGCGAGCGACGGCAGCCGCGGGTCGTCCGGCGCACAGTCGGCGAGGTCCCTGAGGTCCAGGTACAGCCGGCGCAGCGGCTCGTGCTCGATCTGCGCGCGCTTGATCGCCATCAACGTCGGCACCTCCGCCGGCATCCGGGCTGCGATCAGGATCCAGCTGTCCCGCTCGATCTCGATCAGCCGCTCCGGGAACCCGAACTCGTGCATCCGGTCGAGGTAGGCGACCGCCTCGGGCGGCAGCACGAGGCTGTCGCCCGCAGCCAGCTGGGCGATCCGGGCCCGGTGCCGCTGGCGCTGGCGGATCTCCGCGCGGAGGCGGCGGTCGACCGCCTCGACCGCCGCGGCGAACTCCTCCTCGCCGGCCACCAGCAGCTCGCGCACCCGCGACAGGGGCACCCCGGCCTCAGCCAGGGTGCGGATCCTGATCAGCTCCACGACGGCCGCCGCGTCGTAACGCCGGTACCCGGAGGAGTCCCGCTCGGGCTCGGGCAGCAGCCCCGTGACGTGGTAGTGCCGGACGGCGCGGACCGTCACCCCGGCGTAGGCCGCGAGCTGGCTGATGGTCAGCATGGAACTCCGGTCTCCTCTCCGCCGTCGTCCCGGTCAGCCGGTCTTCCGGCGGTAGGTGCTCATCGCCAGCGCGTACGCGACGAGCAGCAGGCCGACGCACCAGGCGACTGCCAGCCAACCGTCGTCCCCGACCGGCTGCTCCGCGAACAGACTGCGGATGGTGCCGACGATCGGGGTGACGGGCTGGTTCTCGGCGAACCAGCGCACCGGGCCCGGCATGCCGTCGGTCGGGACGAACGCCGAGCTGATGAACGGCAGGAAGACCAGCGGGTAGGAGAACCCGCTGACCCCGTCGATCGACCTCGCGGTCAGCCCGGGGACCACGGCCAGCCAGGTCAGCGCCAGGGTGAACAGCACCAGGATCCCGAGGACGGCGAGCCAGGCGAGCACGCCCGCACCGGTCCGGAACCCCATCGCCACGGCGACCAGGACGACGAGCGCGAGCGCGAGCAGGTTGGCGACGACCGAGGTGAGCACGTGCGCCCAGAGCACCGCCGACCGGGCGATCGGCATCGACCGGAACCGCTCGAAGAGCCCGCCGGAGACGTCGGTGAAGAGCCGGAAGGCGGTGTAGGCGATCCCGGAGGCGACGGTGATGAGCAGGATCCCGGGCAGCAGGTAGTCGACGTACCGGCCCCCGCCGACGTCGATGGCGGAACCGAAGACGTAGACGAACAGCAGCAGCATGGCGATCGGCGTGACGGCCGTGGTGATGATCGTGTCCGGGCTGCGCAGGACGTGGCGCAGCGACCGCTTCGACAGGGTCGCGGTGTCCCGGAGGACGGCGGCGGTCATCGGTCGGCCCCCTGCTCGCTGGCGCCGTCCTGGCCGACGATCGCCAGGAAGACGTCCTCCAGGGTCGGCTGCTTCTGCACGTACTCGACCTCGGCCGGCGGCAGCAGCTGCTGGAGCTCGGCGAGGGTGCCCTCGGCGATGATCCGCCCCTCGTGCAGGACCGCGATCCGGTCGGCGAGGTGCTCGGCCTCGTCCAGGTACTGGGTGGTGAGCAGCACCGTCCTGCCTCGAGCGACGAGCTCGCGGACCGTCGTCCAGACCTCGATCCGCGACTGCGGGTCCAGCCCCGTCGTCGGTTCGTCGAGGAAGAGCACGGGTGGGTCGCCGATCAGGCTCATCGCGATGTCGAGGCGGCGGCGCATGCCGCCCGACCAGGTCGCCACCCGGCGTCCGGCCGCGTCGGTCAGTTCGAAGCGGGCGAGCAGCTCGTCGGCGGTGCCGCCGACGTCGTCGAGGTGGCGCAGCTCCGCGACGAGCACCAGGTTCTCCCGCCCGGTGAGCACTTCGTCGACGGCGGCGAACTGCCCGGTCAGGCTGATCGACGCGCGGACCTCGCCGGGCGCGGTCGCCACGTCGTGCCCGTGGACGGTCGCCGTGCCGCCGTCGGCCCGGAGCAGGGTGGACAGGATCCTCACCGTGGTGGTCTTGCCGGAGCCGTTGGCGCCCAGCAGGGCGAGGACGGTGCCCGGGGCGACGCTCAGGTCGACGCCGGAGAGCACCGCGTGGTCGCCGTAGGACTTGGTGAGCCCGGTGAGCTCGATGGCTGGTGTGGTGGTCATGGCGGGAGCGTCCAGCCCTGACCCTGCGTCAAGGTCAAGCCCTGTTCCGCACGTCACGGCCGGGCACCCCGCCAGCGCAGCACCTCCAGCGCCGCGGCGACGGCGACGGCGTTCTCCGCCAGGGGCCGCGGCAGCAGGTCCTCGGCCCGGGCCAGCCGGCGGAGCACGGTGTTCCGGTGGGTGTACAGCCGCGCCGCCGTCCGCGAGGCGTTGCCGAGCTCGCGGACGTAGACCAGCACCGTCTCGCGGGTGACCGCATCGGCACCGAGGAGGCCGCCGAGGGTGTCGGTCAGGAACTCCTCCACCCGGGCGGGATCCCGGGTGAGCAGCGCGACCAGCTGCACGTCCTCGTAGCGGGCGACCTGCTGCGGCGAGGTCAGCCGGTCGAGCATCTGCTGAGTGGTCACCGCGTCCAGGTGGCTGCGCCGGAACCCCTCGACGTCGACCCCCGGGCGCCCCACGGCCACCCGGACGTCCGGGGCGCCGGCCAGCCCGGCGGCCACCGAGTCCGCCTCGGGCGCCCGGCCGACCGGCAGCCACACCCACAGCGCGGCCGCTCCGGCCACCACGGTCAGCCGCCCCGCGGCACCAGCGGCCCGCATCGCCGCCTCGGCCGCCGCCTCCAGCTGGACCGAACCGGCAGTGCCGGCATCGCTCCACACGATGACGGCGGTGTGCGGCCCGGTGAGCCCGTAGCCCAGCTGCGCCTCGGCCCGCGCCCGGGCGAGCGGCGCCCCCTCCAGCAGCAGCGACACCGTGGCCCGGCGCTCGGCATGGGCACCGCGGGTCAGCTCGGCGCGCTCGGCGGCCATCCGGGCGGACACCGCGGCCACGGTGTCGTCGATGAATGCGCTGATGGACCGCGCCGAGACGTCCAGCAGCTCGCGCAGCTCGGCGGTGTCCGAGGTGAGCCGGAAGCAGATGTCCATCCACCGGCGCCAGGCGACCGCCTGCGCGGTGCGGTAGGCGTCCAGACCCCGGTGGTCCAGGCCGCGCCGGACCAGGTCCCGCGCCCCCTCCAGCACCTCGGGCCCCAGGTCGACCGGCACCCGCTCCCCGGGGCGCTGCACGTTGGCCGCCGCCCAGCGCAGCAGGTTGGCGCGGTTGGCCCGCCGGGCCCCCTCGGCGAGCACCGGGTCCTCGGCGACCGGGCGCATGCCGGACCCGCTCAACGCCGCGGTGTGCATCTCGGCGACCCACTCGGCCCGGGGATCGAGGGCGAGCTCCGCGCCGCGCCGGAAGAGCTCCCGGACGGCCGGCGACGGGGTGGGCCACTCCGGGGTCACCGGTTCATCGTGCACCACTCCGCCGTGACCGTGGTGCTGATCGTGCTGGCAGAACGCCCTCCGGTCACCGAAGGTCGAGACGGCGCCGTCCCCTGCTGAGCTGGAGAGAGCATGAGCACCCCGACTCCCGTCGAGCACCTCGACGTCCTGATCGTGGGTGCCGGCCTCTCCGGCATCGGCGCCGCGTACTACCTGCAGCGCGACCACCCGCAGCGCAGCTTCGCGCTGCTGGAGGCGCGCGACGCGACCGGCGGCACCTGGGACCTGTTCCGGTACCCGGGCATCCGTTCGGACTCCGACCTGCACACCTTCGGCTACGAGTTCGCGCCGTGGCGGGACCCGCAGTCCATCGCCGGCGCCGACCGGATCCTCGACTACCTGCGCGGCACCGCGGCCGAGCACGGCATCGACGGCCACGTGCGCTTCCACTCCCGGGTGGTCGCGGCGTCGTGGTCCTCGGAGCAGGCGCGGTGGACCGTCGAGGTGGAGCGCACCGACACCGGCGAGCGGACCGCGCTCACCTGTGGCTGGCTGTTCGTCGCCGGCGGCTACTACCGCTACGACGAGGGCTTCACCCCGCACTTCGAGGGACGCGAGCGGTTCACCGGTCAGATCGTGCACCCGCAGCACTGGCCCGCGGACCTGGACACCACGGGCAAGCGCGTCGTCGTCGTCGGCAGCGGGGCCACCGCGGTCACCCTCGTGCCGGCGCTGGCCGAGACGGCCGCGTCCGTCACCATGCTGCAGCGCACGCCCAGCTACGTCATGCCGGTCCCGGCCGAGGACAAGCTGGCCAACCGGCTGCGCCGGGTGCTGGGCGAGGAGCGCGCCCACCCGCTGATCCGCCGCAAGAACATCGCCAAGGGCCGGCTGGTCTGGCAGTTCTGCCAGCGGCACCCGGAGCGGGCCCGGAAGCTCATCCGCTGGGTCAACGCCAAGCAGCTCCCCGAGGGCTATCCGGTCGACGAGCACTTCAACCCGCCGTACGGCCCGTGGGACCAGCGGCTGTGCGCCGTCCCGGACGGCGACCTGTTCCGCGCGATCCGCGAGGACCGCGCCGAGGTCGTCACCGACCGGATCGTCACCTTCACCGAGACCGGGGTGCTGCTGGCGTCGGGCCGGGAGCTGCCGGCCGACGTGATCGTCACCGCCACCGGGCTGAACCTGCAGGCGTTCGGCGGCGTGCAGTTCACCGTCGACGGGAGGGAGGTGCGGCTGCCCGAGACCGTCGCCTACAAGGGGATGATGCTCTCCGGCGTGCCGAACCTCGCCTTCGCGGTCGGCTACACCAACAGCTCCTGGACGCTGAAGATCGGGCTGCTCTGCGAGCACTTCACCCGGCTGCTCAGCCACCTGGACGCGCACGGGTACGACAGCGTCCGCCCCGAGCCCCGCGACCCGGACATGCCTACCCGACCGTTCCTCGACTTCGCCGCCGGTTACGTCCAGCGGGCGGTGCACCAGCTGCCACGGCAGGGCGACCGGATGCCCTGGCTGACCTCGATGGACTACCGGTCGGACCTCAAGCTGCTCCGGGCCGACAGCGTCGTCGACCCGGAGCTCGTCTTCACCCGCAGCGGCGTCGCCGAGCAGGTGGCCGCGTGAGCGCCGCGGACCTGGACCGGTTCGTCGACCTGCCCGCCGGGCCGCGGCTCTGCTACCGCACCGACGGCCCGGACGACGGCGTCCCGCTGCTGCTCGTCGCCGGCCTCGGCCTGGACCTCACCTCGTGGCCGCAGCGGATGGTCGACGGGTTCACCGGCTCCGGCTTCCGCGTCGTCCGCCTCGACAACCGCGACATCGGGCGGTCCAGCTCGAGCGGCACCCGATCGCCGGGGCGGCTGCGCCAGCTGCTGGCCCGGCCACGGCCGGACGCCTACGACCTCGCGGACATGGCGGCGGACACCTACGGGCTGCTGGAGCACCTGGCGGTCGACCGCGCCCACCTGGTCGGCATGTCGATGGGCGGCATGATCGCCCAGACGCTCGCCGCGCGGCACCCGGACCGGGTCGCCAGCCTGACGTCGATCTTCTCCACCACCGGCAACCGACGGATCGGGCAGCCGGCCCGCTCCACCCTGGCGCGGCTGGCCCAGGCGCCGGCGCGCACGGTCGAGGAGTCGGTCGAGCGCCACCTGTCCCTGCTGCGGCACATCGGCTCCCCGACCGCCCTGCCCGACGACGACCTCGAGCGGGCGTGGGCACTGGGGCTGTGGGAGCGGGGCGGCGGCGTGCGCGCCCGGGCCGGTGTGCCGCGGCAGATCAGCGCGATCCAGGCCTCCGGCGACCGGACGGCGGAGCTGCGGCGGATCACCGCCCCCACCCTCGTCGTGCACGGGTCGGCCGACCGGATGGTGCACCCGAGCGGCGGCCGGGCCACCGCGGCCGCCGTCCCCGGCTCCCGGTTCGTCGAGCTCCCCGACCTGGGGCACCACCTGGCCCCCGGCGTCGTCGACCAGCTCGTCGACCTCACCACCGACCTCGCCCGCAGCACCGGCGCCCCGCTGGCGCCGCTGTCCCCGACAGGAGACCCCCGATGAGCAGCGTGCAGGGCAAGGTCGCCGTCGTCACCGGCGCCGGTTCCGGCATCGGCCGGCAGCTGGCCCTCGAGCTGGCCCGGCGCGGTGCCCGGGTGGCGGTGTCCGACGTGGACGGGGCCCGGGCGGCCGAGACCGCCGCCCGCGCGCGGGCGCTGGGTGCGGAGGTGCACAGCGCCGTCCTCGACGTCGCCGACCGCAGCGCGGTGCTGGCGCACGCGGCCGCGGTGGCCGACCACTTCGGCGTCGTGCACCAGGTCTACAACAACGCCGGGGTCGCGGGCGGGAGCACGGTGCTGGACAGCGACTGGGCCGACTACGACCGCATCCTGGGCATCAACCTCTTCGGCGTCCTGCACGGCACCAAGGCGTTCCTCCCCCACCTGGTGGCCTCCGGCGACGGGCACGTGGTCAACGTGTCCAGCCTGAACGGGATCATGGGCCAGGCGTCGATCAACGCCTACAGCGCGAGCAAGTTCGCCGTCCGCGGGTTCACCGACGCGCTGCGCAGCGAGATGCTGCTGGCCGGGCACCCGGTACAGGTCACCGTCGTCCACCCCGGTGGCGTGCGCACCGACATCTCGAAGGCGGCGCTGGAGCACTCCCGGCAGCACGGCCTGGTCACGCCGGAGGACGAGGCGCGGGCGCGGATGTACGACGAGAAGCTGCTCCGGATGCCCGCCGAGCAGGCGGCCAGGATCATCGTCGACGGCGTGGAGGCTGGGCGGGCGCGGGTGCTGGTCGGCACCGACGCGAAGGTCGTCGACCTGCTGGTGCGGCTCCTCCCCGCCAGCTACCCGCGGCTGGCCGCCCTGGTCCAGCGGCGCGCGCTCCGCGCCTGATCGGGCCCCGGTCCCTCACCCGAGCCGGGCGAGCGTGGGACGGTCGGTCGTCCGGGTGGCGTCGTCCTGCTGCACCGACGGTCCGGTCGTGCGAGCGACCAGGGCCAGGAGGGCCAGGCCGGCGACGACCCACCACGGGTTCGCGATCAGCGTCTCCTCCACCCCGGCCAGCGGGTCGGCCTGCCGGCCCAGCCGGTCCAGCGCCCAGGTCGTGGCGGCCACCAGCGCGATGAGCGCGCCGGTGGTGCGGACGGCGGGGTACCAGCGAGTGCGGGAGAGCAGGTACAGCGAGGGGAAGACCAGCGCGACGGTGAGCAGCTGGGCCAGCTCCACACCGACGTTGAACGCCAGCAGCGCGGGCACCGAGGTCACCCCGCCCAGCCCCAGGTCGGTGAGGATGCCGGCGAACGCCAGCCCGTGCACCAGGCCGAACCCCCCGGCGACGAGCACCTCGCCGCGGTGGGCCAGCGGGCGCAGTGCGTGCACGGCGGCGACCCCCACCGACACCGCGATCAGCACCTCGACCGGCGCGCTGGGCGCGGTCACCCAGCCCAGCGCCGAGGCCAGCAGGGTGAGCGAGTGCCCGACGGTGAAGGCGGTGACCACGGCCAGCACCGAGCGTGCGGTGGGCCGCATCCCGTCCCGCCGGCGCCACCGGCCGGCGACGGCGGCCACCGGTGCGACCAGCAGCAAGGTGAGCAGGAACAGCAGGTGGTCGGCGCCCTCGAGCACGTGGTGCAGCCCGTACCCGACCATGTCGGTCAGTCCGGTGCCCAGGACCCCGGGGTCGCCGACGGTGAGGCTGTCGTCGGTGGCGGTGAGCACGCCCGCCGTCGAGATCTCCCCGGCGGCGTCGGTCAGCACGATCACCGCCTCGTGCGAGGCGTCGGCGGCGATGACGCCGTCGTAGCCGAGGGTGAACGTGGACGGGTCGGCGCCGCCGGGGTCCAGCACGACGACGACGCGGTAGGAGTCGACGCCCTCCACCGTCTCGCGCACCACCGATGACCAGGTCTCGGTCCAGGTGCTGCCGTCGCTGCCGGTGACGGTCAGGTGCTCGGCGAGGTAGCCGGTCACCTCCGCATCGGTCGCCGGGCCGCCGAGCACCGTGTCGAGGGTGTCGGCGGCGACGGAGACGGTCGCCTCGACGGACTCCTCGCCGACCCGCACGGCCAGGGTGCTGCTGGTGAGGCTGTGCGCCTGGGCGGTGCCCGCGGTGAGCAGGGCCAGACCACCGGTCAGCACCCCGGTCAGGGCGGTGACGGCCAGGGCACGGGTGGGACGCGTCGTCATGGCGTCCACCGTGGCCGGGCCGGCTGTGCGGTGGCTGAGGACGTCGTGTGCATCCGTCCAGGCAGTGCTCAGGAAGCGCACAGGCAGCGCACGTGGCGCACAGAGCCCGGGGGGTCAGCGTGGTCGGCACATCCCCCGGTCGTCCTCCGACGACCCGACCGACAGGACTCCACCGTGAAGATCCGCAAGACCGTCGCCGCCCTGGCCCTCTCCGTCTCCCTGGCCCTCCCGCTGGCCGCCTGCGGGACCGCCGACGACTCGGCCGCCGCCAGCACGTCGACCACCTCCACGGAGTCGACCACCTCCACCGACTCGACCACCTCCACCGACTCGCCGTCCGAGACGACCGGCTTCGGCGGCGGGATGCCAGGCGGCGGTCAGGGCGGCCCCGGCGGGTCCGTCGACGTCTCCTCGGTGACCACGGAGGAGCAGCTCGTCGAGCTCGTCCAGGACGCCTACGGCGACCCCGGCCTCGACCTGCACCGCGGTCACCAGCCGGTGGAGGACGTCCTCGACGAGGTGCTCGGCATCTCCCACGAGGAACTGCACGTCCGGATGGACGCCGGGCAGGGCCTGGCCGAGGTCGCCGAGGACCTCGGCGTCGACCCGCAGGAGCTCATCGACGGCATGGTCGCGAAGTACGGCGTGGCGATCGACACGCTGCTGGCCGACGGCACGATCACCCAGGCGGAGGCCGACCAGTACCTCGCCGACCTCGAGACGGCCTTCGAGTTCCGGGTCACCTGGGACGGCGAGGCGGCGACGCCGACCTACTCCGGCCTCGACGCCTGACCCCGGGACCCCGCCGCCCGACCGGCGTACAGGGGCCTGACAGCGGCGGGACGTGCCACGATCCCGTCCGTGGAGTCCTCGTCGCTGGACCAGGTGCGTCAGCAGGTCATCGCGTCCTCGGCCGAGGCGGTGGTCGCGGCCAGCGGGCAGCGGGCCCGGGAGGTCGCGGAGCTCGGCGTCTTCCTCTCCCTCGCCGACCACCCAGAGCCGGGCGAGGGGCTGCTGGCCGGTGTCCCGCTCGCGGTCAAGGACAACCTGGACACCCGCGACCTGCCCACCACCGGCGGGACGCCGGCCCTCCGGGACTCCCGGCCGGGGCGGGACCACCACGCCGTGGCACGACTGCGTGCGGCCGGCGCGGCCGTGCTCGGCAAGACGAACCTGCACGAGCTCGCCTTCGGCATCACCAGCAACAACGCGGCCTTCGGGCCGGTGCGCAACCCGCACGACCCGGCTCGCTCGGCCGGGGGCTCCTCGGGCGGGTCCGCCGTCGCGGTGGCGACCGGGGTCGTGCCGATCGCCCTGGGCACCAACACCGGCGGGTCGCTGCGGGTGCCGGCGGCGCACTGCGGAGTCGTGGGGTGGCGTCCCACGACCGGCCGCTGGGGCACCGGCCGGACCGTCCCGATCTCCCGCACCCGGGACACCGCGGGCGTGCTCGCCACCTCGGTCACCCCACCGTGCCCCTGCCCCCTCCGCCACTCGGGGACGACGACACGACCGAGCTCAACGGGCGTCAGGTGCCGGTCTTCCTGACCACCATCCGGAACACCGGGCCCGGCTCGACCGCGGGCATGCCCGCCATCTCGCTGCCGGCCGGGACGACGCCCGCCGGCCTCCCGATCGGGATCTCGCTGGAGGCCCTGCCCGGTGAGGACACCGCCCTGCTGGCGAGCGCCCGGCTCGTCGAGGCCGCCCTGGACCGTGGCCGGGCTCCGGTCAGCTGAGCAGCCGCGTGCTCACCGCTGCGCCGCCGGGCGGAGGACGATCTCGTTGACGTCGACCTCTGCGGGCTGGGCGAGGGCGTAGGAGATCGCGCCGGCCACGGCATCGGCCGGGATGGCGTTCGCCCGGTAGGTGCGCATCAGCTCCTGGGCCCCGGGGTCGGAGATGGTCCCCGCGAGCTCGGACTCGGTCACCCCCGGGGTGATCGTGGTGACCCGGATGCTCGGGTCGGCCTCCTGGCGCAGCCCCTCGGTGATCGCCCAGGCCGCGTACTTGGTGCCGCAGTAGACCGCGGCCGTCGGCGACACCGCGTGCGCGCCGATCGAGGCGAGGGTGACGACGTGGCCACTGCCCTGCCGCTGGAAGTGCGGGAGGACTGCGGCGATGCCGTACAGCAGGCCGCGGACGTTGACGTCGATCATCCGGTCCCACTCGTCGACGAGCAGCGCGTCGAGCCGGGACAGCGGCATCAGCCCGGCGTTGGCGACCAGGACGTCGAGCCGGCCGTGCCGGTCGACGATGCCGGCGACGGCTGCGGCCGTCGCCGCCCGGTCGGTGACGTCGAGCTCCAGCGGCTCGACCCGGCCGCCGGTCGCGGCGCACTCGGTGGACAGCTGGGTCAGCCGCTCGGTGCGGCGGGCGGCTGCGACGACGAGGTGTCCCTCGGCAGCGAGCCGCCGGGTGGTCGCCGCGCCGATGCCGCTGCTGGCGCCGGTGACGAGCACGACCCGCGCGGTGACCGGGGTGGTGGTGGTCATGGTGTCCCTCCTGTCTGGGGTGTGGCTCCACCGTCGTCCGGCGCGATCGGCTGCGGGGTGCCGCCGTCCTCCTGGGTGCGTGGCACCCACCCGGGCGCGTTCCGCGGGCCCTACGGTCGAGGGCATGTCAGCAGGCGAACTGGGCGAGTTCCTCCGCGCGCACCGCGCGCTGGTCACGCCCGCGCAGGTGGCCCTCGCGCCGGGGCTGAACCGCAGGGTGCCGGGGCTGCGGCGCGAGGAGGTGGCGCTGCTGGCGGGGGTGAGCGTCGACTACTACGTCCGGCTGGAGCAGGGCCGCGAGCGGCGCCCGTCGGTGCAGGTGCTGGACGCGCTCAGCGGCGTGCTGCTGCTCGACGACGACGCCCGGCTGCACCTCTACCGGCTGGCCGACATCGCACCCCGGCCGGTCACCGACCGGTCCCCGGAGCGCGTCGACCCCGACCTCGTGCAGCTCATGGACGCCTGGCCGGAAAACCCCGCGTTCGTGCTCGGCCGCAGCTACGACGTGCTGGCCCGCAACCGACTGGGCGCGGTGCTCCTCGCGCCGTTCACCCACTCGGACAACCTGCTGCTCAACGTGTTCCTCGACCCGGCCGCCCGGCGGTTCTACGCCGACTGGTCGCGGGCGGCGGTCAACACCGTCGCCGGCTTCCGGCTGCAGTCCGGGGCGGTGCCCGGGGACCCGCGCGCCCGGCACCTCGTCCGCCACCTGACCGACCAGAGCCCCGACTTCGCCCGCATCTGGGCCCGGCAGGAGGCGCGGGGGAAGAGCGCCGAGGTCAAGACGTTCCTGCACCCCGACGTCGGCCGGCTGACCCTTCGGATGCAGACCCTCGACGTCCGCAGCTCCCCGGGACAGCAGCTCGTCGTCTACCTCGCCGAACCCGGCTCCACCGACGCGGACGCCGTCCGGCTGCTCGGCACGCTCGCCGCCGACCGGGAACAGGGAGTGCACGAGCACTGACACCACCCGTCGGGACGGCGATGCTGTCCCTCGACGCAGCGGTCGACACGTTGCTCCAAACGATCGACGAGGTGGTGGGCATGGCCGTGCGCCGGACCCAGACGTTCGAGAGCGCCCGCTGCGCCGTGCTGTACCCGGCGCTCGCCGAGGCGGCGCACCGGGTGGGCGCGGCCGCGGTCGGGCTGGTCGACGTGGGCTGTTCGCCCGGGCTGGACCTCCAGGTCGATCGGGTGGGCCTCACGTACGGCAACGGCCAGGTGCTGGGCGACCCGTCGTCCCCCGTGCAGCTGTCGGCGGCGATACGCGGAGACCGGCGGCTCCCGACGCGGGCGATCCCCGACGTCGTCGCCCGGATCGGCATCGGTCGCGATCCGCTCGACGTCACCGACGCCGATGACGTCCGCCGGCTGCGCGCCTGCCTGACGCGGGGTCAGCCGGAGCGGGCTGCGGAGCTCGACGCGGAGCTGGCGCTGGCGGCGACGGCCCCACCGCTGCTGCTGCGCGGCGACCCCGTCGAGCTGCTCGCCGAGGCGGTCGCCCGGGTGCCCGGCGACGCCCTGCCGGTGGTCACCACGACGTGGGCGCTGTCGCAGCTGCCGCTGGAGCAGCGCCTGCGCTTCCTGCACCGGCTCGACGACGCGGCGGCCGGACGCCCGGTGGCGTGGGTCTCCGCCGAGGGCGTCGGCGTCGCACCGGCGGTTCCGACCCTCGGCGACCGCCGCGCGTCCGGCCACAGCATCATCGGCCTGGCGCTGGTCGAGCAGTCGACGCTGCGGACCGAGGCCGTCGGTCGCTGCTGGTCCCGCGGCCGCCTGCTGTCCTGGCTGGCCCCTGCGGGGTCGCCGGCACCGTGACGCGGGGGGTGCTCGGCCTGGTCAGCCGTCCGGCCGGCCACCGGTCCTCGCGCTGCCGGTCGACCTGCGCAGGATGAGCTCGGAGGGCACGACCAGTTCCGGGGCGTGGTCCCGGGGATGCTCCATCGAGTTCAGCAGGATCTCCACCGCCGCCCGCCCGACGTCAGCGTGCGCACCGCCGAGCGTGGTCAGGGTCGGCGTGCACAGGTCGGCGGCGAAGATGTCGTCGAACCCGACCACGCTCACGTCCGCCGGCACCTGGACACCTCGGTCGGCCAGCCGCCGCAGCACCCCGATGGCCAGCAGGTCGTTGTGCGCGATGGCCGCGGTCGCGCCGGTGGTCAGCGCCGCATCGGCGGCCGCGCCCCCGCTGGCGACGGTGGGGGCGAAGGGGCCCATCCGCTGCGCGTGTAGACCCAGCTCCGCCGCGGCTCCGCGGATGGCCGCCCAGCGGCTCGCCGCCGTCCACGAGTTGCGCGGGCCGGCGAGGTACACGACCGAGCTGTGCCCGAGGGACGCCAGGTGGGCGACCATCTGCCGGCACCCCTCGGCGTGCTCCAGGACGACGCTGGCCAGACCGGGCACCCGGCGGTTGACCACGACCACCCGGTGGCCGGCCGCCAACTGCAACAGGTCCTCCTCCGGCTGACGGCTGGCGGCGAGCAGGAAGCCGTCGACCGAGCGGGTCAGCCGGTTGATCTGCTCCAGCTCGATCCGCGGCGACTCCTCCGCGTTGACCAGGACGAGCGTGTAGCCGGAGGCCTTGGCCCGCATCTCCGCGCCCCGGATGAGCTCGAAGAAGTGCGGGTTCGTGATGTCCGAGACCACCATCGCCACGGTCCGGGTCCGGCGGGACACCAGCGCCCGGGCGTGCGGGTTGGGCTGATAGCCGAGTCGGCGGGCCACCTCGAGGACGTGCTCCCGGGTCACCGCCCCGACCCGGTCGGGGTTGCTGAACGCCCGCGACACCGTGGAGGTCGCGACGCCGGCGGCCTGGGCGACGTCGTAGATCGTCGAGCTCTTCATGTGCACATCACGGTCAGGTTACGAGAACGTGGCAACACGTGGCAACCGTTTGCCGTCTTGAGCGACGGCTTCGTACGGTCCCCCGGTGCTGTGACGGGCAGCACAGAGGCGGAGAGAGGTTGGCGATGACCGGAGCTCACGGAGGGACCACCGCCCGGCGCAGACCGGCGTGGATCTCGGTGATCACGAAGGTGGAGCTCGGGCTGGCCGCGACGGCGCTGGCGGTGCTGTTCGTGCTCGTGCTCGTGCAGGCCGCCCAGCGCTACCTGCCGGTCGGCGGCTGGTCGTGGACCGGCGAGCTGGCGCGGTTCTGCCTGGTGTGGGTCACGTTCACGGTGGTCGGGGTGCTCGTCACCACCGACTCCCACATCGCGCTGCAGCTGGTGGACAACGTGAAGAACCCGAAGGTCGTCCGGTTCGTGCGGGTCCTCGCCAGTGCGATCGTGGCCGTGATCGGCGCCGGCTTCGCCGCGGAGGCATGGGAGCTGATGTCCTCGCAGGGCCAGCTCAAGTCGCCGTCCCTGCGCATGCCGCTGACCTTCCTGTACCTCTTCCCGTTCCTCGGCTTCCTCAGCACGGCCATCCGGGGTGCCGTGGCCGCGGTGCTCTTCGCCGTCCGCGGTGTGCCGGCTCCGGTCGGGACGACGGAGGTGCGGCCGGCATGAGCCTCCTGCTGCTGACCATCGCGATCGTCGTCCTGCTCTTCGTCCGCGTCCCGGTGGCGTTCGCCTTCCTCGGCCCCTCGCTGGCCTACATGCTGCTCACCGGCCAGTCCCTCGGCCTCAGCCTCCGGCTGATCGTCAACGCGACGGCGAGCTTCCCACTGCTGGCCGTGCCGCTGTTCATCCTGCTCGGCGTCATCGCCAACCGGGGCGGCATCGCCGACCGGCTCTTCGACTTCGCCCTGGCGCTGCTGGGCCGGGTGCGCGGCGGGCTGGGCTACGTGAGCGTCGGCGTGAGCCTCGGCTTCTCCTGGATGAGCGGCTCGGCGGTCGCCGACGCCGCCGCCCTCGGCAAGATCCAGATCCCGGCCATGGTGCGCAACGGCTACCCGCTCCGCTTCGGGCTGGGCGTCACCGGCGCGGCCTCGCTGATCGCCCCGGTGATGCCGCCGAGCATCCCCGCGGTCATCTTCGCCGGGCTGGCCGCGGTCTCGACCGGCGGGCTGTTCGCCGCCTCCGTCGTGCCGGCGCTGCTGATGGCCTTCGGCCTGTGCGTCGTCGTCTTCTTCCTGGTGCGGAAACAGCCGGACATCGTCCGGACCGACTTCTCGATGCGCCAGCTGGTCGTCACCGGACGACGGGTCATCGGCCCGATCCTCGCCCCGGTGATCATCCTGGGCGGCATCCTGGGCGGCTTCTTCACGCCCACCGAGGCGGCCGCCGTCGGCGTCGCCTACATGCTGGTGCTCTGCCTGGCCTACCGGAGCCTGAAGGTCCGGGAACTGCCCAAGGTGCTCACCGAGACGGTGACGACGACCGGCGCGATCATGCTGATCGTCTCCTCCGCGTCCCTGCTCGGCTACATCCTGGCCCGCGAACGCGTCCCTCAGATGCTGGCCGAGAACGTCTTCGGGTTCACCGAGAACGCCACGGTCTTCCTGCTGATGACGGCGATCCTGATGCTCGTCCTGGGCACGGTGGTGGACCCGACCGCCGTCCTGGTGCTGGTGGTGCCGATCCTGCTGCCGATCAGCGCGAGCTTCGGCGTCGACCCGATCGTGCTCGGTGTGCTGATGATCGTCGCGCTGATGATCGGGCTGCTCACCCCGCCGGTCGGCACCGTGCTCTACGTCCTCAGCTCGGTGGCCGAGACGAAGGTCAGCGAGGTCTTCCGCGGCTGCCTGCCGTTCATCGTCCCGCTCGTCGTGATCCTCGGGCTGATCATCGCCTTCCCCGACGCCGTCCTCTGGCTGCCGGGGGTGCTGGGCCTGTGACCGGCTCCGCACCGCAGACAGGTACACCCGCTCCGCGCCGGTCCTTCCTCGCCGGGCTCCTCGGTCAGGGCATCGGGCCGTCGCTCTCCCCCGAGCTGCACGAGCGGGAGGGGGCCCGGCAGGGCCTGCGCTACACCTACAAGACCGTCGAGCTGCCGGACGACGCACTGCAGCCGGACCACCTGCGGAGCCTGCTGCGCGCGGCGGTGGAGCTGGGCTTCGACGGGCTCAACGTCACCCACCCGGTCAAGCAGGTGATGGCACCGCTGGTCGACGAGCTGGCTCCGGAGGCCGCCGCCATCGGCGCGATCAACACGATCGTGATCGAGGACGGCCACACCCGGGGTCACAACACCGACGTGACCGGCTTCGCCGCCGCCCTGCAGGCCGGGCTGCCCGGGGTCCCGCTCGAGCGGGTCGTCCTGATCGGCGCGGGCGGTGCGGGGGGCGCCGTCGCGCACGCCCTGGTCAGCCAGGGCGTCCAGCAGCTGTCGGTGGTGGACCGCGACGCGGTGCGCGCCGAGAAGCTGATCGGCGCGCTGGCGGCATCCGGCAGCCAGGTCCCAGCGGCGGTCTTCCCGCCGGAGGAGCTGCCCGGCCTGCTCGCCGACGCCGCAGGCCTGGTCAACGCCACCCCGATGGGGATGGCGGCCCACCCCGGCACCCCGGTGCCCGTCGACCTGCTGCGCGCCGACCTCTGGGTCGCCGACATCGTCTACCGCCCGCTGCTGACCCAGCTCGTGCGGGAGGCGACCGCCCGCGGGTGCCGGGTGATGACCGGTGCCGGGATGGCCGTCAACCAGGCGGCCGACTCCTTCGAGCTGTTCCTCGGCCGTGCCGCGGCACGACCGGCCATGTTCGCCGACTTCGACCAGCTCGTCGCCGCCGAGATCGACGGCGACGCCCCGACGCCCGACCCCGCACGACCGCTCGACCAGACCCACCCGACCGAGCACTGAGAATCCCAACGAAGGGAAAGACCATGCCCAACCGTCCCCTCCCCAAGCGCCCGCTCCTCGCGGCCTCCGCCCTGCTCCCGCTCCTGCTCGCCACCGCCTGCGGCGGCGACGACGCCGGCGGCGGGGACGCCGGCGGTGCCGGCGGCGAGGTGGAGCTGACGCTCGCGCACAGCTACACCGAGGCACAGCCGCAGCACCGGTGCGGTGCGCAGGTCATCGCCGACGAGCTCGAGGCCGCCGACGTCGGCGTGACCGTGGAGATCTTCCCGAGCAGCCAGCTCGGTGGCGACGCCGACCGGATCCAGTCGGTGATCTCCGGCGACATCGACCTCGACATCCAGGGCGCCTCCGCGCTCGGGGCGGTCTACGAGCCGATGAGCGTCGTCGACGCGGCCTACGCCTTCGACGACGGCGAGCACCTCGCCCGGTTCTTCGGCAGCGACGCCTCCGACGAGCTGACCCAGGGGTTCGCCGACTCCACCGGCGCCAGCGTGCTCGGTGCCTGGTCCGCCGGCGCCCGGCACTTCACCGCCGGCCAGGCGATCCGCGAGCCCGCCGACCTGGAAGGCCTGCGGATGCGGTTCCCCAACTCGCCGCAGTACCTGATGAACGCCCGCGCCCTCGGCGCGGACCCGACCGAGGTGGCCTACGAGGAGCTGTACCTGGCCCTCCAGCAGGGCATCGTCGACGGTCAGGAGAACCCGATCGTCAACATCGACGCGCAGAACCTCGGCGAGGTGCAGGACTACCTGAGCCTGTCCGCCCACCAGGAGAACTCCAACCTGGTCATCGCCGGCCCGGGGGTCGAGGAGCTGTCCGACGAGCAGCGGGAGGCGCTCGACGCCGCGGTCGCGGCAGCCGTCGAGCAGGTGCCCGAGTGCGTCGCGGAGGACGAGCAGCAGGTCCTCGACGAGTGGACCTCCGGCGGCGAGTTCGAGGTCGTGGAGGACGTGGACGTCGACGCCTTCCGCACCCAGGCCGAGGAGTACCTGCGGGCCAACCTGAGCGAGGAGCAGCTCAGCGTCTACGAGGCCATCCGCAACTCGGCCGAGTGACCGACGCTCTCCGCACCCACCCCCGGGGCGACTCCGCGAAGGAGCGCCCCGGGGCGGTGGTGCAGACCTTCCGCGGCCCGGTGCACCCCGACCAGCTCGGGTCGACCCTGGTGCACGAACACGTCTTCGTCGACAGCCCGGAGCTCGACCTCAACCACCCGCACCCGGAGTGGGAGCCGGACACCGCCGTCGACCGGGCCGTCACCGCCCTGACCCGGTTGCGCGACCTCGGCGTCCGCACGGTGATCGACCTGACCGTCCTGGGCCTCGGCCGGGACGTCGCCCGGCTGCTGCCCGTGGCCGAACGCGCCCCGGTGCACCTGATCGCCTCGACCGGCTACTACACCGCCGACGTGCTCCCGCCCTTCTTCCGCACCCACGGGCCGGGGCTGCTGGTCGACGGCCCCGACCCGCTGATCGAGTTCTTCCTGCACGACATCGAGGAGGGCATCGCCGGCACCGGCGTGCGGGCCGGGATGCTCAAGGTCGTCACCGACGAGGAGGGCATCACCGAGGACGTCGCCCGGGTGATGACCGCCGCCGCGGTGGCCGCCCTGCAGACCGGCGTCCCGATCACCACGCACAGCCGCCCGGCGCTGCGCAACGGGCTGGACCAGCAGGCGTTCCTGCGGAAGCGCGGCGTGCCGCTCGACCGCGTGGTCATCGGCCACTCCGGGGACACCGAGGACCTGACCTACCTCCGGGTGCTCATGGACGCCGGCTCGACCATCGGCATGGACCGGTTCGGCATGGAGCACGTCCTGCCCGACGAGCGCCGGGTCGCCACCGTGCTGGCGCTGCTCCGGCTCGGGTACGCCGACCGGATGGTGCTCTCGCACGACGCGGCCTGCTTCAGCCGCGTCACACCGCCGTCGTGGCGCGCCGCCCACGCACCGCACTGGCGTTTCGAGAACCTCCCGACCCGGGTGGTCCCGATGCTGCTCGCCGGCGGGGCGACCGAGGACGACGTCCACCAGATGACGGTGGTCAACCCGGCCCGACTGCTCACGCCGCACCCGAGGAGGACGTCATGAGCTCGGTGCTCGTGCTCAACGGCCCGAACCTGGACCTGCTCGGCACCCGCAAGCCGGAGGTGTACGGCTCGGCCACGCTGGCCGACGTCGAGCAGCTGTGCCGGGTGCGGGCGGCCGAGCTGGGGCTGGACGTGGAGTTCCGGCAGTCCAACCACGAGGGCCAGCTCATCGACTGGGTGCACGAGTGGGGCCGGCGCGTCCGGGACGGCCTGGCGATCGGCGCCGTCTACAACCCCGGTGCGCACGCGCACACCTCCCTCGCCCTGCGGGACGCGATCGAGGGGGTGGAGCTGCCGGTGGTCGAGGTGCACATCTCGAACGTGCACGCCCGCGAGCCGTTCCGGCACCACTCCTTCATCTCCCCGGTGGCCCGGGGCGTCGTCGTCGGGCTCGGCGTCCTCGGGTACCCCCTGGCGCTGACCGGCCTCGCTGAGCTGGCCCGCCAGCAGCGCTGACCCCCGGGGCCTGGGGTCAGCCGGCAGCCAGCCGGCGGGCGCGCGCCCGGGGGTGTTCGAGCATCTCGTCGACCAGGCCGTGCAGCCGGTGCAGTCGGGCGGTGGGGTCGTCGGTGAGCACGCCGACGGAGTCGTCGCCGCCGAGCGCCACCGGGACGTGCGGCGGGAGCGTGGCGAGCAGCCCGGCCGTGGCCGCACCCGCCCCTTCGACCTGCCGGGCGCTGAGCCGGACGTAGCCGAGGGACTCACCGAGCACGTCGACGGCCGCCTCGACCTCGGCCGGCGTGCAGATGTCCACCGGCACGTCCAGGACGACGCCGCCACCACTGGGCCGCACGACGGCCGCCGCGCCGGCGAGCAGGTCCGGGCGGTCGACCGGCAGCGGCGCGAGCAGCGGCAGGAGCCGGTACGGGCGGGCCTGCTCGACCAGCCGGCCGAAGACGTCGACCTGCTCGGCGAGACCCTGCTCGGCGGCGGCGTCCGGACTGAACCGGGCCGTCACGTGGCGGGCCCCGAACCGAGCCCCCAGGTCCAGCACCCGCCCGTGGGTGGCGTGCACGTGGTCGTCGGGCAGGTTGCCGCCGAGCTGGACCCGGCCGACGTCGAGCACCGTCACCCGGGTCTCGAGCAGCTCGTCGACGAGCCGCTGCAGGTTCCGTTCCCCCGCCCCGCCCGACCACCAGGGCTCCACCTCGGCCACAGCGCCGACGTGCAGGCCGATCGAGTCCCAGCCGGTGCCGGCCAGCAGCTCGGTGAGCTCGACGGGACTGCGCGGGTGCACCACGGACTGGTGCACGGCCAACCGGTTCACGACACGTCCGTCCTCTCGATCCTGGCGGAGCCGACCGGCGACACCGGCGCCACCGCCGACGCGCGCCGCTGACGGCGGTGGGCGGTCATCCGGACCGGCGCATCGGCGTTCCCGTACCCGTCGTAGCCGCCCAGCCGCTGCACCACCATGACGAAGAGCCGGTCACCGAGCACCTCCGTCGCCAGGTGCAGGCAGGCGCCGTGCGCGTCCTCCTCGTACATCAGGCCGTGCTCGCGGACGGCCGCCAGCAGGTCGGCGGGGAGGTCGAACCGGGCCTCGAGGTCGTCGGCGTAGTTCTCCGGCAGCCGCAGCAGCGGGGCGCCGGCGGCCCGCAGCCGCTCCGCTGTCGCCACGACGTCGTCGGTGCCGAAGGCGAGGTACTGGGGTTCGGGGACCCGGGGAGCCCAGCCGCCGCGGCGCAGTGAGGAGGCGGAGAGGGTCAGCCGCACCGCCCGGTCGGGCCCGGTCACCGCCCGGGTGCGCACCAGCCCGAAGGGCGCGGCCAGCTCGGTGACCTGCTGCGGCTCCAGGCCGAGCACTGCCCGGTAGAACAGCCCGGCCTCGTCGAAGGCGTCGAAGGGCTGGGTGAGGGCGACGTGGTCGATGCCGGTGAGGCCGGCGCCCGGCGCGGGCGGGGCGCCGGTGGGCAGGAAGTCGGCCGGCCAGCCGTCGGGCCCGGTGCGCGTGAAGAACACCTCGGTGCCGTCGGGCGCGGCGACCGCGGACAGCTCGGCCTCGGCCGCGCCGCGCGTGCGCGGCAGCACCGGCGCGCTCATCGCCTCGGCGCGCACGGCCGAGCGCCCGGGGTCGCTGCTCTCCAGCCCCAGCGCGGAGACCGCGGCCTCCCCGGGTGCTCCGGGCCGCACGACGGAGGCGTTGAGCAGCACCCGCGCCGCCCCCTGCTCCCACAGCTGCACCGGCTTGGACCGGTGCTGACCGGTGTGGGTGAACCCCAGGGCGGTCAGCGCCTGCCCGACCTGCGGCCCGGAGACGCCGTCGACGGCCAGCTCGGTGAACGACCAGCCGGAGAACTCCGGTGCGGCCGGCGGCGGGCGGAGGCCGGCGGCGGGGTCGACCAGCGCGAGCGCCTCCTCGAGCCACTGCAGCGAGCGCATGGCGTCCACGGCGGTCCGGGCCGGGTCGGACTGGCGGTACACGTCGTTGAACACCTCCAGCGACAGCGGCCCGCGGTACCCGGTCGCGAGCACGGCACCGAGGAAGCCGGCCAGGTCGAAGGCGCCCTGCCCGGGGAAGAGCCGGTGGTGCCGGCTCCACTGCAGCACGTCCATGGTCAGCTGCGGGGCGTCGGCCAGCTGGAGGAAGAAGACCTTCTCCCCCGGCACCGCGGCGAAGCCGCTCGGGTCCCCGCCGCGGGACAGCACGTGGAAGCTGTCCAGGCACAGTCCGAGCGCAGCGGCGTCGGCCCGGCGGACGGCGTCCCAAGAGGCGTCCCAGGTCGAGACGTGCCGGCCCCAGGCGAGCGCCTCGTAGGCGATCCGCAGGCCGCGCAGCTCGGCCCGGGCCGCGGCCGTCGAGAGCTGCTCGGCGAGCTGGTCGACGTCGGCGACGGCGTCGGGAGCGACCGAGGAGCAGACCAGCACGGTGTCCACGCCGAGCGCGCCCATCACGTCGAACTTCCGCTCGGCACGCCGCAGGTTGGCGGCGAACCGCGCGGGGTCGGTCGAGTCCAGGTCCCGGAAGGGCTGGTACAGGTCGATCGACAGGCCGAGGTCGGCGCAGCGGGTGGCCAGTTCGGCCGGCGACCACGGGGAGGCGATCAGGTCGGGCTCGAACACCTCGATGCCGTCGAAGCCCGCGGCCGCCGCCGCGGTGAGCTTGTCCGCCAGGGTCCCGGACAGGCAGACCGTGGCGATCCCCCGGCGCGGCCGCGCGGAGGGGGCGGCGCCATCTGCGGGACGGGCTGGTGGCATGGACCCTGCTCTCCTATGTACCAAGCGGTGAGTTACCGACACCCGACCACATCGGACGGCGGTGCGCCAGTCCCCGCCGACGCCGGGCACCCGGTCGCCGCAGCCGCTCGGCGCGGGGTGTGCATAGGCTCCGCCGGACGCCCGCCCACGCAGGAGGAGACCGTGACCGCGCCCCGCCCGGACAGCGAGCTCGGCACCGACACCGACACGGCGCGCCCGGTGGAGCGCACCCGGGACGCCGACCGGACCCGGGCGGAGATCCTCGCCGTGGCCACCGCGGAGTTCGCCGACCGCGGGTACGCCGGGGCCCGGGTCAACGAGATCGCCGACAAGCTGAGCACGACCAAGCGGATGATCTACTACTACTTCGGCGGCAAGGAACAGCTCTACGTCGCGGTGCTGGAGCAGGCCTACGGGCGGATCCGTGCGCTGGAGCAGCAGGTGGACGTCGAGCACCTCGAGCCGGTGGCGGCGCTCCGCGAGCTGGCCGGGCTCACCTTCGACCACCACGAGGCGCACCCGGAGTTCATCCGGCTGGTGAGCATCGAGAACATCCACCGGGCCGAGCACCTGGCCGGCTCCCCGGCGCTGGCCGGCCTGGCCGCCCCGGCGGTCGACGTGCTGGGGGCGATCCTGCAGCGCGGCCGGGACGACGGGCTGTTCCGGGACGACGTCGACGCGCTCGACGTGCACCAGGTGATCAGCGCGTTCTGCGTGTTCCGGACCGCGAACCGGCACACCTTCCGGGCCATCTTCGACCGCGACATGCTCGACCCGGCGAGCCGCGCCCACCAGCGGAAGCTGCTCGGCGACCTCGTGGTGGCCCACCTCACCACACGCTGAGCCCCGGGCGGTGCGACGCTCGGCGGGACACGTGCACCGGACCCGGCGACTTCTCGCCCGGCCGTCCGACGGCGTGCACGACCGACAGGGGACACCGAACACGTGACTGCAACAGCCGGACCACGACAGGCCCTCGTCGTGGGCGCCACGGGGATCGTCGGCCAGAACCTGGCCGAGCGACTGACCGCCCAAGGCTGGGAGGTTCACGGGCTCTCCCGCAGCGGGCGGGCCCCCGGCGCGGGTGTGCACCCCGTGCAGGCGGACCTGGCCGACCCCGCGGGACTGGCCACCGCGCTGGCGGGCCTGACGCCCGAGCTCGTCGCCATCACCGCCTGGACCCGGCAGGCCACGGAGGCGGAGAACATCGCGGTCAACGGCGCCGCCGTCCGCAACGTGCTGCAGGCGCTCGAGCCGGCCGGGTCGGTGCGGCACGCCGCGCTGATGACCGGGCTGAAGCACTACCTCGGTCCCTTCGAGGCCTACGCGCAGGGCGAGATGCCGGACACGCCCTTCCACGAGGACGAGCCCCGCCTGGACGCGCCGAACTTCTACTACGCGCAGGAGGACGAGCTCTTCGCCGCCGCCGCCCGCGCCGGGTTCACCTGGAGCGTCCACCGGTCGCACACGGTGTTCGGCTTCGCCGTGGGCAACGCGATGAACATGGTGCTGACGCTGTCGGCGTACGCCGCGATCTGCAAGCAGACGGGGCGGCCGTTCGTCTTCCCGGGGTCGAGCACCCAGTGGAACAGCGTGACCGACGTGACCGATGCCGACCTGCTGGCCGACCAGATCATCTGGGCCGCCGCCACCGAGGCGGGCCACGACCAGGCCTTCAACACCGTCAACGGCGACGTCTTCCGCTGGCGCTGGCTGTGGCCGCAGATCGCCGCCCACTTCGGCGTGGAGTGGGAGGGCTACGAGGGACGGGTCCGCCCGCTCACCGAGAGCATGGCCGGCACCGAGGACGTCTGGGCCGGGATCGCCGCGGAGCACGGGCTGGTCGAGCCCGACCTCGGCCGGATCGCCTCCTGGTGGCACACCGACAGCGACCTCGGCCGGGAGATCGAGGTGCTGACCGACATGAACAAGAGCCGCAAGGCCGGCTTCACCGAGAGCCGGGACTCCCGCGACAGCTTCTTCCGCTACGTCGAGCGGTACCGCGCGGCGCGGATCATCCCCTGACGGGTCCGAGGGGCGTGGCGCGCCGGGACGGGAGCCGGGGCAGGGCGACGCGGACGACGGTGGCGACGAGGCGGCGACGGGCCGGCGGTGGGAGTGCTCGGGCGACGCGCAGCATCGTGGCCGCGATGGACGTCGGTGCGGACCCGACGTCGAGGTAGGCCACCCACGCCTGCTCCGGCAGGCTGAAGAAGGCCTGAAAGAAGGCGTCGGTCTCTGCCTCGTCCAGACCGACGAGGACCTCACGCCCCAGGCCGAGCAGGCCGAGGGTCGCGCGTTGCCGCGCGCTGCGGACCAGTGCCCGCACCGCGGCGGCATCGGCCCCGGCCAGCACGGCGTCGGCGATCGTGCTGCCCGCCCGCAGTGAGGTGGCGACGCTGTACCCGGTCGCCGGGTGGACCAGCCCGGCCGCCGCCCCGACGGGCACGCCGTCGGATCGTCGGACGGCGGCGTCCAGGGGGATCGCCACCCGCTCCGGCCGGTCGGCGATGCGCAGACCGGCCTCCGCGATCAGCCGGTGCAGGCGGTCGCGCAGGTGCGGCAGCGGCACCGGCGGGCGGGCGGCCAGGGAGGTGGCCTCCAGCAGGGTCGTGCCGTCGTCCAGGCCCATCCCGTACAGGAAGGCGGGCGGCTGTGCGGCGCCGTCCTCCCGGAGCACCGCCCAGTCCATGAGCAGTGCGCCCCCGTCCGGGACCAGGCCGCCGAGGTCTCCGGTGACCCGCTCCCCCCAGGCCCGCTGGTGGGCGCTGCCGGGACCGCCACCGCGGGCGTCGATGACCATCCCGCCGGTGAGGGTGGTGCCGTCAGCGAGCGTCACGACCTGACCAGCCGGGTCCTGGTGGACAGCGGCGACCGACCCGGTGCGGGTCGCACCGCCACCGGCGCGCAGCTGACCGAGCAGGAGACCGTGCACGACGTCGTTGTGCAGCCGGGCGTAGGAACGACCGATGTCCTGGCTCCCGGCGGTGGTCCGCACCACGGTGACCGGGTACCGGCGACCCAGCGGCGGAGGTCCCTCCGTCCGGGCCGTGTCGCCGAGCAGCGCCGTGGACACGGCATCGAGCTCGTCGGCCCACATGCCGTAGGTCTGGTGCCAGGGCCGCAGGTGCGGGGCGACCACGACCACGCCCAGCCCCCGCGCGGCGCAGGCGGCAGCGACCGACAGCCCGGCCGGTCCGGCGCCGGCGACGACCACGTCCCAACGCTGGTCCGGCGCGACGGAGTTCACGGGCGTGCGGCGTGCACGGGCGAGGTGCGCAGGCGGGACTGGGCATGCGTGTCCCGTCGGGGATGACGGTGGGCGGCACGGCGGGGCAGCCAGCGGGTCACGGGTGCTCTCGTCTCCTCGGTCGGAGACACGCTAGCCGCACCGCACGGGCGCGTTGGACACGACCATCTGGCGCCCGGGATGCCCCTCGACGGCCCCGTCTGCTCGACATCTTCCGTTCCACCTGGTTGGCGTTACGTACCGATTGGTATGTAGAGTGCCCGCCGTGGGCTCTCACTCCTCGTCTCAGCCCGACCTCGACCCGTCGCCCGGCACGGGCACACAGCTGCCGACCGTCGGGGCGCGCAGGTGGGCGGCCCTGGCGGGACTGACCCTGGCCGTCACCCTGCTCGCCGTCGACGGGACCGTCCTCGCGCTCGCCGCCCCGGCCCTCACCGCAGACCTGGCGGTCACGTCGACGCAGCTGCTCTGGATCGGCGACGCCTACTCCTTCGCACTGGCCGGCCTGCTGATCAGCATGGGCACGCTGGCCGACCGCATCGGGCGCAAGAAGCTGCTGCTCATCGGGGTCACCGGCTTCGGCCTGGCCTCGCTCCTCGCGGCCTTCGCCCCCAGCGCCGGCTGGTTGATCGCCGCACGCGTGCTGCTGGGCGTCGCCGGCGCCACCCTGATGCCCTCGACCCTGTCGCTGGTCCGCAACCTGTTCCCCGACCCCCGCCTGCGCACCCGGGCGATCGCCATCTGGGCGGCCGGCGGGACCGGCGGAGCCGCGCTGGGGCCCCTGGTCGGCGGACTGCTGCTGGAGCACTTCTGGTGGGGCTCGGTCTTCCTCATCAACATCCCGGTCATGGCCGCGGTCCTCGTCGTGATCGCCCTGTTCGTGCCCGAGTCACGCAATCCCCGGCCGGGCACGTTCGACCTGGCGGGTGCGCTGATGTCGGTCGTGGGCATCGTGTCGCTCGTGTGGGCGGTGAAGCACACCGCCCAGGACGGTGTCGACCTCCTCGGCGTCGCCGCGGTGACGCTGGGCGCCGTCGTCATCGCGCTGTTCGTCCGCAGGCAGCGGCGCATCCCCTCACCACTGGTCGACGTCAGCCTCTTCGCGCGCCCCGCCTTCACCGGCACCGTCGTGTCGAGCCTGCTCGCCGTCCTCGCGTTCAGCGGCCTGCTGTTCTTCTTCTCCCAGTACCTGCAGCTGGTGAAGGGGTACTCACCCTTGCAGGCCGGCCTGCGCGAGCTCCCGCTGACCTTCGCCGCACTGGTCGTCGTCGCGATCATCGCGCCACTGGTGAGCCGGCTGGGCCTGGGCCGCACGCTGGGCCTGTCCCTGCTCGTGGCGGCAGTCGGACTCCTCGTGCTGGCCGTGGCCGAGGGTCGGACGGGCTACGCCGGTCTCGCGTTGGGCCTGGTCATCGTCGGGCTGGGCTTCGGAGTCACCTTCACCACCGCGACCGACGCCGTCCTCGGCGCCGTGCCGCCCCAGCGCGCCGGGGCGGCATCGGCCATCTCGGAGATGGCCTATGAGCTGGGCATCGCCCTGGGCATCGCCCTGCTGGGCACGCTCCACACCCTGATGTACCGGGCGTCCCTGCCCGACCTCTCCGCCCTGCCCGTCCGCGCACAGGAGGCGGTCACGGAGTCGCTGGCCTTCGGCACGACCGCGCTCGGCGCCGACGACGGGACGGTGCTCGCCGCAGCGCGCGACGCCTTCAGCCACTCCATGCAGGTCACCTCCGTCATCGCGGCCGCGCTGCTCGTGGCCGCCGGGGCGGTGGCGTGGAAGGTGGTCCCCGCGTCCCAGACCCAGCTCAGCGACGACAGCTGAGCCCGAGGCTCAGCCGCGCGCCGACTCCCCGACTCCCCCGTCGACCAGTTCCAGCAGCTGAGCCCGGACGCGAGGGGCCATCGCCCGGGCGTGACCAGGGTTCACGACGGCCAGGGCCGCCAGCCCGTCGACAGCCAGACTGACCAGCGTGACCCGGTCGGGTTCGAGTCCGTCGGCCCGCAGGTTGTCGGTCCACCACTCGGCGTCCTCGGCGAAGATGCGCTCCACCGCGGGGGTGCCGTGCAACGCCAGGCTGATGCTCCAGTACTCGTCATGGGCGTCGCCGGCCCCGAGAGGGCTCTCGACGTCGTCGCAGAGGACGTTGACGTAGGCGCGCAACAGCTTGCCCGGCCGGTTCTCCGACAGGTCGACGCGATCCCGGACCCGCCTGCGGAACCTCTCGACCGAGTCGTCGGCCAGGGCCTCGAACAGGGCGTCGCGCGAGGCGAAGTGGTGCGTGAGGGCGCCCTTGGTCACCCCGGCACGCGCGGCGATGGTGGCCAACGAGGTGGCGGTGGCGTCCTCGGCGAGCACGGCGGCCGCCGCATCGAGCAGACTGCGACGGGTCCGCACGGCATCGCGGCCGCCCCTCGCCTCGTCGGACCTGTGCGACGTCTCCACGACCGTGACCTTACTGTCCGACCGGTCGGTTCTGGATACCGAGCGGAATGTGGACCCCGGCGGCCCGGACGCCGGGCACCGACCGCAGAGCGGCCGCGCGGCTGCTCCCTACGCTGACGAGATGTTCTTCCTCTTCGGCTTCGGCACCAAGCGGCAGCACCTCGGCCCCGGCGAGACCCGTACCTGCCCGAACTGCAACAACACCTCGCAGTGGGCTCGGGTGGAGCAGTACAAGCAGTTCTCGCTGTTCTTCGTGCCGGTCACCCGGTGGAAGCGCCGCCAGGTCGAGGTCTGTGGCATCTGCGGCACCACCGTCGCCGTCTGAACCACGCCCCAGGGAGCGAGGAGCTGTCAGCGGGGCGTCCGGACGGTCACGAGGAACTCCTCACCCGTCGACGTGATCACCTCACCGGTCCACGGGTCCTCCAGGTGCCCGTCGTCGTCCTCGTCGACGCCCCGTAGGGCTCCCCCGCTCGGCAGGCAGAGAACAGGTCGAGCGACTCCTCCGTGGTGCACCACCTGGACGTCGACCACCCGTCCCCGGACCCGCTCGTCGACGGGGAAGTCGTGGTGGGACTCGACGAGGTGCTCGCGACCGTCCGCTCCCCTGTGCCGGATGCACTCGAGGTCGACGAGCTGGTCCCGCTCGATGGCCTCCCCACAGCACTGGTGTTCCCAGCCACCCACCTCGACGACGACGTCCGCCACAGAACAGATCCTCCTCCTGACCCATCACGGACGACATCGAGTTCTGGGACGTCGACGGTGCGCGCGGGCATCGACGCGAGGCAGCTGGTGGCGCACCGCCTCGCGTCAGGACAGCTCGACCACAGGCGCTTGGAGGGCCGCCCGACGCGAGCACCGGGCCCTCAGCTGAGCAGTAGGGTCCCGCAGGCGCCGGTGATCACAGGACGTCGTCCAGCCCAGCCCGGTGCGAACGAGCGGACCAACGAAGGAGCGCGGCAGCGTGGAGATCAGCCAGGCACAGCGGGACGTCCGCACCGTGTACCGCGGCGGGTCCGTCGGGCAGCTGGTGTCCGGCGTGGTGTGGCTGGTGGCCGCGGGGGTCGGGACGTGGGTCTCCCCGCCCGCGGCGATGACCGCCCTCTTCCTCGGCGGGACGCTGATCTTCCCGCTGACCACCGCGGTGCTCCGGCTCACCGGCGGGCCGGCCGCCCTGCCGGCGGGCCACCCGATGGCGGCCCTGGCGACGCAGCTGGCGTTCACCGTCCCCTTCGGTCTGCTGGTGGCACTGGCTGCGGCCGGTCACCGGGAAGACTGGTTCTTCCCTGCCTCCATGGTGATCGTCGGCGCGCACTACCTGCCCTTCGTCTTCCTCTACGGCACGCGTCTGTTCGCTGTCCTGGCCGGCTGCCTCGTCTTCGGAGGGGTGGGCCTGGCGCAGTGGGTCCCCGAGCCGTTCAGCGGCGGCGGCTGGCTCACCGGTCTCCTGCTGATCCTGTTCGCCCTCCTGCTGGGGGCGTCGGACAAGGCGCGGCGGACCCCACCGGAGGCGACGGCAGGCACCGCACCCGCTACGAGCTCGAGCCCACCGGGGCAGGAGCCCGGACGGTGAGCACCACGGCGGTGGCCACCGCCCCGATCGCCACGGCGGCCAGGACGACCGGCAGGTGCTCCCCGGTCGCGCCGATCACCGCGCCCGCGGCAGGGGGTCCGAGCGCGGACCCCAGGGCGGCCGACGTGTAGAGGACGCCGAGCAGCCCACCGAGTCCCCGCACCCCGAACAGGCTGGCGGCCACCGCCGGGCCGAGCGCGACGAACCCGCCGTACCCGATGCCGAGCAGAACGGCGAAGACGACGAGGCGCGGGTAGCCGGGCGCGCCGAGCCAGAGCAGGAAGCTGCCGGCCATCAGCGCGAAGCAGGCCTGGTACGTGCGGAGCACTCCGGTGCGGGCCGCAGCGGCGCCGAGGGCCAGCCGCCCCACGATGCTGGCCGCACCGATGACCCCGACCAGGGTCGCCGCCGCGACGTCCCCCGCGCCCCGGCTCGCGGCGTACGCCGGCAGGTGCACGAACGGGATGAACAGCACGATCGAGAGCAGCAGCCCGCTCACGTAGAGGCGCAGGTACGCCGGGGTCCGCAGCCGGGACAGCAACGGCGCCGGGTCGTCGTGCGTGGTCACCGGGGCAGCGCGGACGAACAGGGCGCACCCGACGAGTGCGATGGTGCTGACGGCGGCGAGGAGGAGGTAGGCCTCCCGCCAGCCGTGGCGGGCGATGAGGTCGGCGGCCAGCGGGGCGACGAGCAGCGTGCCGAGCCCGATGCCGGACACCGTGATGCCGACCGCGAGGGTGCGGCGCCGGGTGAACCACCCACCCACCACGGCCACCAACGGCACGTAGCTGCAGGCCACTCCGAGCCCGACGCCGAGGCCGTGTCCCAGGTACGCGTGCCACAGTTCCGTCGCGCGGGAGGTGAGCACGAGGCCGAGACCCATCGCGAGGGCCCCCACGAGCACCACCCGGCGGGGACCGAACCGGTCGACCGCCGGGCCGGAGAGGGCGCCCAGGCCGAAGATGGCCAAGGTGGTCAGGGAGAAGACGGCGGCGGTGCCCCCGGGCCCGGAGCCGAGCTCAGCGCTCATCGGGAGCAGGAACGCCCCGAAGCTGTAGGCCACCCCGAAGCTGGTGAACATCGCGACGAAGGCCGCTGCCACGACCGACCAGGCCCGCGGACCGTCCTGCAGGTCGAGTGCGCCCGGTACCGGCGGCTCCGGTGCGGCGTTCACCCGGACACGCCGGCGAACAGCCCACCGTCGGCCCCGGGCGCGGGGAACCCCACGCGCACGTCCAGGCCACCCTCCGGCGCCGCGGACAGCTCCAGGGCCGCGCCGTGCACCTCGGCCACCCGGGCCACGATCGCCAGCCCGAGCCCGCTGCCGGGCTGCGCGGGGTGGTGGCTCCCGGCGCCGCCGAACGACGTCCGTCCTCCGCCCCGGACGAAGGGCTCGGTGAGCGTGCCCAGCACGTCCGGGGGCACCCGCGGGCCGGTGTTGGTCACCCGCAGCTCGGCCCGACCCTCGCGCGTGCTGCCCGTCGTCACGTGCACGGTCCCGCCCGGGCCGGTGTTGTGCCGGATGCCGTTGAGCACCAGGTTGGTCACCAGCTGCCGGACGAGCGGCTCGGCACCGTCGAGGTCGCCCTCGCCGAGATCGGTGTGCACGCCGATGCCCGCCCGGTCGGCCAGCGGGGCCAGGTCCCGGACGACGCCCCCAGTGACCTCCGCGAGGTCGACCGGGGTGCGCGGCGGCGTGCGCCCCTGGTCCAGGGCCGCGAGGGCGAGCAGCGCCTCCACGGTCTCGGTGCCCCGGCGGTTGGTCTCGTCCAGCCGGGCGAGCAGCCGGGGCACGTCCACGGTGGCCGGGTCGGCGAGCGCCACGTCGAGCATCGCGCGCTCCACGGCATAGGGGGTGCGCAGTTCGTGGGAGGCGTTGGCGGCGAACCGGCGGTGCTCGTCGAAGGACGCCTGCAGCCGGTCGAGCATCGTGTCGAAGGTGTCAGCGAGCTCACCGAACTCGTCCGGGGTGCCCTGCAGGCGCACCCGGTGTTCCAGCGAGCCGGCCGCCACCTGCCGGGCGACGCCGTGGATGGAGTGCAGCGGGCGGAGCATCCGGCCGGCCAGGAGCCAGCCCCCGACCAACCCGAGCAGCGCCAGCACGGCGAGCACCACCACCAGCTTCGGCACCAGCGCGGTCACCAGGTCGCCGCGGTCCGGGACGGGGACGCCATAGGCGTCGCTCAGGTTCCCCTCGGGGACGAAGTGCAGCACGTAGGCCAACAGCGCGACCGTGCCGAGGCCGGCGGCGGCGAGGAAGCCGGCGTAGCTCAGGGTCAGCCGCAGCCGGGCACTCACCGGGGGCCGCTCGCGGCGTCGTCGGCCGTCGGCCCGCCCACCCGGTCGCCGGTGCCGGGCACGGTGTGGATCAGCCACGGGTCGCCGAGGCGCTTGCGCAGCGAGGAGATGGTGATCCGGACGGCGTTGGTGAACGGGTCCGCGTTCTCGTCCCACGCCCGCTCGAGCAGCGACTCCGCGCTGACCACCCCGCCGCGGGCGGCCATCAGCACCTCCAGCACCGCGAACTGCTTGCGGGTCAGCCCCACGTAGCGGCCGTCGCGGTACACCTCCCGCCGGAACGGGTCGAGGGTGAGGCCGGCGAACTCCACCACCGGGGGCGCGCCCTCGAGCGGACGGCGGCCCAGCGCACGCAACCGCACCACCAGCTCCCGCATGGCGAAGGGCTTGGTGAGGTAGTCGTCGGCACCGAGCTCGAAGCCGGCGACCTTCTCCTCCAGCCGGTCAGCCGCGGTCAGCATGAGGATGCGGCACGGCAGGCTCTCGGCGACGATCCGCCGGGCGACCTCGTCCCCGGAGGTGCCGGGGAGGTCCCGGTCGAGCACGACGACGTCGTAGCTGTTGACGGCCAGGTTCTCCAGCGCGCTGTCCCCGTCGTGGACGACGTCGGAGGCGATGGCCTCGAGCCGGAGCCCGTCCCGGATGGCGTCGGCCAGGTAGGGCTCGTCCTCGGCGATCAGCACGCGCATGCGGCGAGGGTAGGGAGCGGGGTGTCTCCTCGACGTATCGGCGCGCTGGGCGGCGGACGGGGCGACCCGCCGGGTGGGCACCCGCCGACGCGCGTGCGCCTCGGCGGCGAGCTGCCGGGCCGCGACGACACTGGCCGGCTCGCGGGTGGCCGTCATCCCGGTCAGCCGGCGGTGGGGTCGGCGGCCGGGGCGGGGCACTGACCGCCGCGCTCGACGGCGAGCTCGTAGTGCCACATCTCGTTGCCGTAGGTCTGGCAGAGGCCGTAGTCCGACCCGTACCGGGACAGCCAGTACATGGCGTCCGTGGGGCCGATGTCGACCGCGTCGCCGGTGACGTGGGAGGACTCGTCGGGACGGAGCACCCACTCCCGGGCTGCCTCCGGGCTGCCGTACTGCTCCACCGCGGCGTCGAAGAGCGCCTGCTGGTAGGCGGCACTGCGCCACCCGCTGGACACGTGGAAGTCCATCCCGTCGGCCGTCGCGTCCCGGGCCGCGTCCTGGACGGCGGTGCGCAGCGCGTCGTCGAGGCCGGTGATGGCCGGGACGTCGGCGAAGGCCGACAGCTCCTCGCCGTCAGGGACGTGACCGTTCTCGACGGTCATGGCTCCCCCGCCGGACGCATCCGGGGCCGGTGTGCCGGCGACACCGGCCAACGCGCTGGCCCCCGGGGGGACGGACGGACCGGCCGACGAGCACCCGGCCACGCCCGCGATGAGCAGAGGTGCGGTGACCAGCGCCGCGACGATCCCCCGCCGGGCACGGCACGCAGCGCCTCGTCTGGAGCGGCGCGCGACGGCCAGGCAGACGGAGGTGAGCGCGACCCCGACCAGCGTGCCGGCGGTGTTGGCGGCGACGTCGACGAGGTCGGGGACCCGGCCGGGCAGCGCGGTCTGCGCCAGCTCGATCAGCACCGAGGTCGCGGCGCCGAGGGCCAGCGGCGCAACGGGACCTGAGCGCCGCAGGACCAGGGCGGCCAGCGCACCCACCGGGACGAAGAGCAGCGCGTTCGCCACGGCCTCGACCTGGGCCCGGTGCACGGTGCCCGGCCAGGGCGCGGCGAGGGCCTCGACCCCGGCCACCACCGCCCTGCGGGCATCGGCGACGAACCCGGTCGGACCGAGCGTGATGCCGCCGACCACGACCAGCACAGCGACCGCGGCCAGCACGAGGAGACCCGTTCGCCGCGAGCCCGACGGTGCGCCGGGCGCCCTGTCGGCGGGCAGGTGGTGGGTGGTCGTCATGGGAGGACTCCTCCCCGCGCGGCAGAGCCGGTGCGGCATCGAGAACTGGTGGACAGCTCCCAGTGCACGCGGGCCGCCGTTGCCCGGGCGTCTCCGATTCCGCATACGCCCACGACACCCCTGGGCGTGGTCCGCCAGTGAGCACGGACCAACCGCGCAATCCGGTCGACGCGCTGCGACTGCGCTCCTACCGTTCGGCGGCGTGGACCGCGCCCAGATCTTCGACATCGCTCATCTGCGCCATCCGATCGCGGCGCCGGTGGGGCCCGAGCAGCTGCGCCACCTGGTCGGCTGGCTGAGCCCACCCACGGGGGGCCGCGCCGTGGACCTCGGCTGCGGCGAGGGCGAGTGGCTGCAGGAGCTGCTGCTCATCCAGCCCGGGATGACCGGTGTCGGCATCGACCACATGCTGCCGGCCTCCGCCGTCGACCGCGCCGCCCAGCGGGGGCTGGGCGATCGGGTGCGCTGGGCCGAGGCCGACGCCGCCACGTGGAGTGACGGGCGCTTCGACGTGGTGCTGTGCGTCGGCGCGAGCCACGCCTTCGGCCGACTGCCGGACATGCTGGCCGCCGTCCGGACGCACCTGCGCCCCGGCGGCCAGGCGCTGGTCGGCGACACGATCTGGGAGGACAGTCCGTCCGCGTCTGCCCTGGCGGCGCTCGAGGCCTCTCCCGAGGACTTCCCCGACCTCGCCGGCTTCGTGCAGGCCACCCGTGAGCACGGGTTCGAGCCGTCGTACGGGCACACCAGCACGCTGGCCGAGTGGGACGACTACGAGTTCAGCTGGACCGGCTCGCTCGTCGACTGGGCACTGCGGGAAGCCCCCACGACCGAGGACCGCGATCAGGCGCTGGCCGCCGCCCGCGTACACCGCGACGCCTGGCTGGGCGGCTGGCGCCGCCAACTGGGCTTCGCCACCCTCGTCCTGCACGACGTGGCCACCGCGCCCAGCTGATCTGCGAGCGAGTCCTCTCAGGGACGCGCCGTGCAACCGCGCCGGCGCTCGACCTGGCCAACTTCATGTACGCGGTCCGCCCTGAGGATGTACAGACCCTCGAAGCAGACCTGGCCACCGCGACGGGATCGGGACGCTGTCGCCGCATCGTCGTCGAGAGCGGGACACCGGAAAGGCGGAGCTGACTTTGCGCGGATGGGAGATCGGGAGCGAGGTCCGGCTCGAGCTCGCTCCCGGCGCGACGCTCGCCGGACCGTCCCCGCTGGGTGAGGTGAGGCCCGCGATCGAGCTCGATCCCGACTGGACCGCACGATCGAGGTTGTTCCGCCGCGACCACCTGGCGGAGGACGAACGCCGTGGCGATCATCCTCGTCCGCTCGCGCACACCACTGCAGGGGTCGAGCACCGTCGTGACCTGGAGAGCCAGGCAACCTACTACTGCGCACAGCGCGACGGAGAGCTCGCTGGCTTCGTCTGCACCTGGAGCGGCCCAGCGGGCCGCGGCGTGATCGAAAACCTCTTCGTCCACCCCGGCTCTCCACTACGCCAGGCTCGGCTTCCGGCCACGCCGCCTGGTGCGGTCTCTCGTCCTGCCCGACAAGGGCGACGCCGCCGGGGCGCTGTGACGGCGCGAGGACGGCGGTCCCGCTCTCAAGCCGACCGACGCCGGACGCACCTTCGCCGGCAACACACCCGCTACCTGAGGGCGTCACTCCCCAGACGACTGCCGCCCCAACACCGGGCCCCCGGGCGCGAGGCCAACTAGCCTCCGGGCAACCCTGACGAGGAGAGATCATGAGTGCATCCGCGCTGCCCGAGGACGCCGTCGGCTTGCGAATGGACGTCTTCGCCGAAGGCGAGGCAGGAGCCCTGCTGCCCACCGGTGTCGGTGACCTGGCGCTCCTGGTCAACGGCTGGTTCGAGAGCCACTCACCCGAAGGTGGGCGAGGGGCGCACCTGGCCATCCGGCAGGCTCGGCAGGCCGATGCGGTGCCACTCGTCGTCCACGTCAGTCAGGTTCCGGCACTGGTCGCGGCCCTGACCGAGGTCTCCCTACGCCTGACCCAGCTCTGGGAGCGCGACGGCCGGAGCGCCTGGGCCGGGCAACCCGCGCCGGGCGGAACGGGTCCACAAGACCCTGGACCGCACGCGAGTTCCGCGAACTGACCCGGGCTGCCCGCGCGTCGCACACAGCGCTCTGAACACGGTCGATCACGGGCCCTGCGACAGAGGACGTCAGCTACGGAATGCCGGTGTCAAGGCCGCCAGATCTCAGTGAGCGCGGGTCCCTCGCGGAAGGCGACACCGATACGGAACCCCGACAGCTCTGAGCCGGCTGCGTTGTCGAACACCGCAGCCACGGTCCGTCCCGGTCGGACGGTGCGTGGACTCGGCCAGGAGTGGGAGCGAGGTCAGGTCGCCCGGGTGTACGTGCTGACCCGGGTGCCGCCACTGATGGTGCGCTCGTCCACGACGTCGAAGGGTCGCGCCTTGGCCGCACCGGCACCGAACAGCGGGATGCCGGCGCCCAGGACGATCGGGTAGCGCTTGAGCACCAGGACGTCGATCTCGTCCAGGAGCGCACCGGCCAGCGCTCCCCCACCGGCCAGCCACACCCCGTCGCCGGGTTCGCCCTTGAGCCGGCGCACGAGCTGGACCGGGTCCCGACTGACGTGCACCGCCGGGTCGACGTCCGCAGGCAGCGTGGTGGAGACGACGTGCTGGTCCAGGTGGGCATAGGGACTGGTGATCTGGGCCTGCAGGGCCGGTTCGTAGGTGGCCCGTCCCATGACCACGGCGTCGAACCGCGTCCCCGGGTCCGTGATCTGCAGCTGGCCGCGGACGTGCGTGGGCAGCGTCTCCGGGAACTCCTGGGCGATGAACTCCAACAGCGGCTCCGTGACGGGGAAGAAGTCGTAGGAGCCGTCCGGGGCGGCGATGAACCCGTCCAGCGTCACCCCCACGTAGTAGGTCAGCGCACGCACGGGCGCGATCCTGTCAGGCGCGCATGACCAGGGACTCCTCCAGCGACTACTTCATGGTGGCGAGCTGGATCAGGTTGCCGCAGGTGTCGTCGAGGACCGCGGTGACAACCGGCCCGAAGTCGGTCGCGTCCTGGGTGAACTGCACGCCCAGCGCCTTGAGCCGCTCAACCTCGGCGTACACGTCGTCGACGGCGAACTGGGTGAACGGGATGCCGTCGGCCACCAGCGCCTCCTTGAACGGACCCGCCGCCGGGTGGCCGGTCGGCTCCAGCAGCAGCTCGACACCGTCCGGGTCGGCGGGCGAGACCACGGTGAGCCAGCGGTGCTCACCGGCGGGGACATCGGTCTTCGCGATGAACCCCAACTTCTCGGTGTAGAACGCGAGCGCCTTGGCCTGGTCGTCGACGAACACACTGGTGATGTTGATCCGGATCACGGGTTCGGTCCCTCTCGGTCGATGGGCCACCGCTCGACGATCGAGCGCAGCGGGCTCATGTCGATGTGGTGGAACTTGTAACGGCCCTGTCGCCGGGCGTGCACCAGACCGGCCTGTTCGAGCACCGCCAGGTGCTGCGAGATCGCCTGGCGCGAAGAGGCCAGGCCGTGCTTCATGGTCAGTCGACCGCAGAGCTCGAACAACGTCTGTCCGTCCCTGTCGGTCAGCTCGTCCAGGATCGTGCGTCGCGTCGCGTCACCCATGGCCCTGTACAGGTCGGAGTCCGCGTCCACGCGTCTCTTATAGGCAAGTCACTGCTTGCCTGTCAAGGGAGTTGTCGCTGGCCAAGCCGCACGCTGCGCCGCCACGACGACCTGAGAGGAGGCCCCAACCTGATCCACCGGTCCGCCTGTCGCCGGAATCGGCCGACGTTCGAGGTTGACCATGCAGCTCCTTGCATGACTATGCTGCCGTCATGTCGCGTCTTCCGTCCCCCGGTCTGGCCGTCGCCGCGTGCACGCTCGTGTCGCGACGCCGCCGCGGCCTGAGCTGGAGCGGCTGTCCCGCGACGTCGTGATCGCATCGCCCGATGTGCGGGTGTGCGTCTTCGGGGACTCCTTCACCGCTGGGGTCGGTGACCGCACCGGAGCGGGCTGGGTAGGCCAGGTCACCGCCGCGGCGCAGGATCCCCGCTGGAGCCTGACGGCCTACAACCTCGGCGTACGCCGGGACACCTCCGTGGACATCGCCCGGCGTTGGTCCGGCGAGGCCCGCAGCCGGCTGAAGGACGGCGACCGGTTCGGCATCGTCCTGGCCTTCGGCACCAACGACGTCGACGAGCAGGAGGGCCGGCGGCGGGTCCCCCGCGAGCGGACCCTGGACCTGCTGGGGCAGATGCTGAACGACGCGCACACCGCCGGCTGGGCGTCGCTGGTGGTCGGTCCGCCGCCCGTGCTGGACACCGCCCTGAGCGCCCGGGCGGGCGCCCTGGCCGTCGGCATGGCAGCCACGTGCGCCCATCGCGACGTGCGGTTCGTCGACGTCGGAGCCCTGGCCGAGGACGCGGTGTGGGTGGCGGAGGTCTCCGCCGGAGATGCCTTCCACCCCTCGACCGCCGGCTACGGCCGGCTGGCGGCGATCGTCGCACCAGTCGTCACCGACTGGCTGGCAGAGCTGGCGAGCCGGGAGGCGGCACAGTGGTCGCCGGCCCGGAACGGGCGCGACCGGTGACCGGGCTGCTCGACGACGCACTGCCGCCGGGCTGGTCGGTACGTCATCCCGACGCCGACGACCACGCGCGAGTGCACGCGGTGCTGGACCAGTGGTGGGCCGGCTTCGGCGGCGAGGCCGGAAGTCGGGAGCGGGCAGCGCTGCTGCCCCGGTTGTTCTTCGAGCACTTCACCGACACCAGCTACCTGATCGAGCACGACGACGGACACCTGGTGGCCTTCCTGATCGGGTTCCTCTCCCCCGCTCGCCCCGACACCGCCTACGTGCACTTCCTGGGCGTGGACCCGGCCGCACAGCGCGCCGGCCTGGGACGTCGGCTGCACGCGCGCTTCGGTGCCGACGCCGCCGCACGAGGCGCCCGACAGGTCGGCTGCGTCACCAGCCCCGGCAACCGGGACTCGATCGCCTTCCACACCCGGTTGGGCTTCCGCGTCGACCCCGGTGACCGGACCGTGGCCGGGACGTCGGTGCACAGCGACCACGACGGCCCCGGGCTGCACCGCGTGGTCTTCAGCCGCGCCCTCGACGACCGCGGCCCCACCCACCCGTGACACCCGGAGGAGCTCCTGTGCCTGACCGCCTCGCCCTGACGCTGTTCAACGGCCGCGCCGGTGACCACAACGACCGCGCGATGACCGGCGGGCCGCTGCTGGCCGCCGAGCTCGCCGCCCGACTGCACCTCGCACCGGCCACCGTGGGATCGCCGGAACCGGCGTTGGACACCGACTGGCAGACCGAGCTGGACGCCGCGATGCCGGTCCTGCGGCAGATGGCGGCCCGCTACGAGGACATCTTCGCGGCCGGCCAGGTGCCGGTGACCGCGCTCAGCCGGTGCACCGTGGCCCTGTGCACCGTCCCCGTCGTCGTCCGGCACCACCCCGGAGCACGAGTGGTCTGGTTCGACGCCCACGCCGACCTCAACACCCCGGCCACCTCCGGTACCGGCTACCTCGGCGGACTCGCCCTGTCCGGCCCGGCCGGGCTGTGGGACTCCGGACTCGGTGCCGGGCTGTCGCCGGCCGACATCGTCCTGGTCGGTGCCCGCGACATCGACCCACCCGAGCAGCTGCTGCTCCAGGGCACGCCGATCACCCACATCGCGCCCGGCCCGGACCTGGCGACCCGGCTGCAGGAGGCCATCGCCGACCGGCCCGTCTACGTCCACCTCGACTGCGACGTCCTCGAACCCGGCATCGTGCCCACCGACTACCAGGTACCGGGCGGGCTCTCCCTCGCCGACCTGCACGCCGCCGCCGAGGTCCTGGCCACCCGACCGGTGCTCGGCGTCGAGATCGGCGAATTGGAAGCAGCCCCGGGCGACACCCCGACCGGTCTCGCCGCGCTCGTCGACGCCCTCGACCCGCTGCTCCGCGCCGCTGCCGGGCGGTGACCGACGCTCACCGCCGTCCACCCTTGACAGCACATGGCCGCGTCGTCCGCAGCGGCCCTCGCGGTGATCACCTGGAGCGCTCGCCAGGCCTGGTTGGCGCGTGTCAGCCAGTTCGCCGCACACTGCCTTGATGGAGATCCGAGCCGCGGAGCGCGCGGATGCCCCTGCTCTCGGGTCGCTGTTCAGACAATGGGGGCACCTCTCGGGGTCGAGGATCTGACCGTCCGAGTGCAGCGGTGGCGCGACGCCGCCTTCGCCGCAGAGTTCTACGTCGCTTGCGTCGAAGCTGAGCTCGCTGGGATGGCAGCAGTCGCGGCTGTCCCGCAATTCGGGCGGGTGAGTTGGACCGCGAATCTGATGGGCCCCGCGGTCAGCGATCGCCACCGTCGCAAAGGGGTGGCTCGTGCGCTCATGGAGCAAGTGACCAGCCGAGCGACGACGTGGGGTTGCGACCAGATCAAACTGACTTCGTCCCGCACTCGCGACGCAGCGCACGCCTTCTACGTCGCTCTCGGATACCGGGACACATCTGCTGTCCAAGCCCGGTACGTGGGCTCACTACAGGCCGACGGTGAAGGCCGACAGGACGCCTGATCCGGAAGAGGGGTGAGACCCACCCTGTCGCGGCAGATCGAATGGCGTCGGTCGACCTGCAAGACTCGCGAAATGGCCGTCCACCATCCCGCGACGATCGTCCCGAGCAAGCTGGAACTGTTACAGGCTTGGGTACCGCACCAGCCATGGCTCGATGGCGCTGACGCCTCCATACTCACCCGGCTCGGCTCCTACCGCTTCGATGACCCAGCCGGCGAGGTCGGCATGGAGACGCACCTGCTGGCCACTGCCGACGGGCAAGTCCTCCAGGTGCCCCTGACCTACCGCGGCGCACCACGCTCGTCCGCAGAAGACTCATTGATCACGACGATGACGCACACGACGCTCGGCGATCGTTGGATCTATGACGCCTGCCACGACCCCGTCTACGTCAGCACATTGACGACGACGATCCTGACTGGCGGCCGTGAGGCGGACCTCTACGAGGCAACCGACGCCGGGTTGATCCAGGAAGTGGTCACCACCCACGTCCGCGGCAGCGGGTCCTTGTCGACGGCTCAGGTCCCCGAACTGCAGGCACCCGTGGTCACCCACGACGGAGCCACGACGCGCATCTCTGCAGGTGTCACGCTCACCCTCTTACGGAGGCCGACCACTGGTACAGCCGGATCGATGCTCACCGGGACCTGGCCGGGGCAGGAGACGCCTCTGCTCTTGGCGACCGTCAACGGAGAGTTCTGAAACGGCTGGGACACGCGCGGCGGTGACCGCCCGACTTCCCCGGAACGGTGGCTCACGAGGGGGCTGATCGAGGGGCACGCGAACGCGACGGCCCCATCGAGCCGCAACAGGAAGACGCCCAGTGAGACGTGAGCGTCAGACAGCAGCTGTACGGGACCTGTCGGTGGCCAGCTTCACCGCCAGTGCCCCGAGCACCCCGCCCATGAGGTAGCGCTGGACCCGCATCCAGGTCGGCCGGGCGGACAGGAACCGGGCGAGCCCACCGGCGAAGACGACGATCAGTCCGTTGACGGTGAGCGCGATCGCGATCTGCGTGAGGCCCAGAACGAGGCTCTGCAGTGCCACGGGTGCCCCGTCGGGGTCGATGAACTGTGGCAGCAGCGACACGTACAGCACCGCGATCTTGGGATTGAGCAGGTTCGTGAACAGCCCCATCGCGAACAACCGGCGGGGCCGGTCGACCGGGAGCTCACGCGGCGCGAAGGCGTTCGTGCCGCCGGGCCGGACGGCCTGCCAGGCCAGGTAGAGCAGATAGGCCGCCCCTGCCAGCTTCAGCGCCGTGTAGGCAGCCGGAACGGCGACGAAGACGGCGGCAAGACCGGCTGCGGCCGCCGCGAGGTAGACGAAGAAGCCGGCCGCCACCCCCAGCAGCGAGATGAACCCAGCCCGTCGCCCCTGGGTGATCGACCGCGACACCAGGTAGATCATGTTCGGCCCGGGGGTGAGGACCAGGCCCAGCTCGACCAGAGCGATGCCGAGCAGGGCAGAGCTGGAGACCACGGGGGTCCGTCCTTCCACAGTCGATGAGGCACCCGACGGCGTCAGCCGTTGGGACGAGAGGACTGGACTCGGCCAGTCCGCCGCGGTTCAGCCCTGGGCGGCCAGGTCCAGCTGCACCTCGGGGTACAGCGGGTGGGCGTCGACCAGCTCCGCCGCCCGGGCCCGCACCCGCTCGGCGACCGCCGGCTCCAGCCGGTACCGGACCTTGGAGTCGCCGTCGGACTGCGTGCTGGTCAGGACGTCGACGATCAGGTCCCCGACCTCGGCCAGGTCGGCCTCGCCCAGGCCACGAGTGGTCAGCGCCGGGGTGCCCAGCCGGATGCCGCTGGTGTACCAGGGGCCGTTCGGGTCGGCCGGCACGGAGTTGCGGTTGGTCACCAGGCCGGCGTCCAGCAGCGCGGCCTCGGCCTGCCGCCCGGTCAGCCCGAACCCACCGACGTCCACGAGCGCGAGGTGGTTGTCGGTGCCGCCGGTGACCAGCCGGGCGCCGCGGCGCAGCAACCGGTCGGCCAGGGCCCCGGCATTGGCCACCACCTGCTCGGCGTACGTGGCGAACTCCGGCCGCCGGGCCTCGGCCAGCGCCACGGCCTTGGCGGCCATCACCTGTGGCAGCGGGCCGCCCAGCACCATCGGGCAGCCGCGGTCGACCGACGGGGCGTACTCCTCGGTGCACAGCACCATGCCGCCGCGCGGGCCACGCAGTGACTTGTGCGTGGTGGTGGTGACGACGTCGGCGTGCGGCACCGGGTCGAAGTCGCCGGTGAGCACCTTGCCGGCGACCAGCCCGGCGAAGTGCGCCATGTCAACCATCAGCGTGGCACCCACCTCGTCGGCGATCTCCCGCATCGCGGCGAAGTCGACCCGGCGCGGGTACGCCGAGTAGCCGGCCAGCAGGATCAGCGGCCGGAACTCCCGGGCCCGCGCACGCAGGGCGGCGTAGTCGATCAGCCCGGTCGCCGGGTCGGTTCCGTAGCTGGACTGCTCGAACATCTTCCCGGAGATGTTCGGCCGGAAGCCGTGGGTGAGATGGCCGCCGGCGTCCAGCGACATGCCGAGCATCCGCTGGTCGCCCAGGGCCCGGCGCAGCCGCGACCAGTCGGCGTCGGTCAGCGCGTCGACGTTCTTGACCCCGGCCTCGGCCAGGGCCGGGGACTCCACCCGGTGGGCCAGGATCGACCAGAAGGCGACCAGGTTGGCGTCGATGCCCGAGTGCGGCTGGACGTAGGCGTGGTCGGCGCCGAACAGCTCGCGGGCGTGCTCGGCGGCCAGCCGCTCGACGGTGTCGACGTTCTGGCAGGCAGCGTAGAAACGCCGTCCCGGGGTGCCCTCGGCGTACTTGTCGCTGAACCAGTTGCCCATCGCCAGCAGGACGGCGGGCGAGGCGTAGTTCTCGCTGGCGATGAGCTTGAGGCTCGATCGCTGGTCGGCGAGCTCCTGGCCGATGGCTGCCGCGACCCGCGGCTCGACCTGGGCGATGACGTCCAGGGCGCTGGCGAAGGCGGCGGTCTCGCGGGTGACGGTGCTGGTCACGGGCTCTCCTCGATCGACGGGAGCCCAGGCGCGCGGCAGGCGTCGAGTCGACGGGGCCGCTCCCCGGTGGTCGATCCCACCTGCGATGCGCCAGTCACGGCCCGCGTCGAAGCTAGCCGGGCCCCCAGCAACACACAAGCGGTCGGCCTGGCGTGGCAGGGCACCCGGTTGGTAGGTCGACCCGTCAGTGCTCCCCGTCCGAGAGGACGGCGACAGGAGCCTGGAGGACGACCCCACCTGCCGCGGTCAGCGTCTGCCGGTACACCCCTTCCGTGCGCAACCGGTGCTGCTCGAGGCGCGCGTCGAGCGTGATCCAGGCGTCTCCGATGCTGAGCGGTGCGACCTCGTACCGGACCGTCACTGCGCGCGCGGACGGCGGGACGACGATGAGTGCGAGCCCGGGATGCACCGCCAGGTCGGTGGCGTGCACCCCGGCTGTCACCGAGATCGCCTCCTCGTCCGCCATCCCGTCGTAGGCGAGCACGACCTCATGGTCCTCACGCCCGAGCTCGGCCAGCTGAGCGCGCAGTGCACGGGTCAGCTCGTCCACGGCCACACCGATCTGGGATTCGTCGCCCACGGAGGTCTGCAGCGCCGCCAGCCGCAGACCTGGGAGCGGACCCAGTTCGAGGGAGTTCATCACCGTTCGCCGTCCTGCGTCCAGGGAGTCGAGGCGTCTCCGCACCTCCTGCAGACGCGTCGTCGCCTCGGAGACCTCCGCCATCAGGTCGACCTCCCGCGCACGGAGCAGCGCCTGGAGGCGAGCCTCGGACAGTTCCGAGCTGAGGAGATCCGCGATGGCCTCCAGCCCGAAGCCGACAGCACGGAGGGCCGTGATGGCGCGGACCCGTCTGGGTCACGCTGTACTTCCGGTACCCGGTCCGCTCATCCACCTCGGCCGGCACCAGGAGGCCGATCTCCTCCCAGTGACGCAGCATGCGCCGAGAGGCTCCTGTGCGATGCGCCAGCTCCCCGATGCTCAACATGTCGCCACTGGACCCACTCACACAGTGTCAAGGTCAAGCGTCGAGCCCGGCTCCGCACGACCTGTGGCTCCCCGACCTCACGATCGACGTCGCGGCCCTGGGTGCGCTCTACCTCGGCGGCAACTCCGCAGCCCTGTCGACCTCCGCCGGCCAGATCCGGCCACACAGCCCCGACGGCACGCGCCTGCTGTCCGGCTGTTCCGCACCGACCCGGCGCCACACAACGCGATCGGGTTCTGACCGGGTCCGGATCACTCCTGGTCGCCAGCGCAGCGGTCAGATCGGGGATGGCGACGCCCTCCTCAGCGTCCCCGACCAGCCGTCGCAGCGGGGCGGCCCAGGACGTCGCCCCTGGAGGCGGTGATGGCGCGCAGGGCTTCGCCCAGCGTGGCGACGTCGGCCAGTGGAGTGGCCGAGCTGCAGCTCACGCGCACCGCGCCCGGCAGCCGGTCGGCCCGGTTGACCCGCGCGTCGTCGTGGAACTGCTGCACCTCGCTCGGGGTGAGCCCGAACAGCCGGCTGAGGTAGGGGTGGGCGCAGAAGCACCCGCTGCGGACCCCGATGCCGTGCTCGCGGGACAACCGGTCCGCGACCTCCCCGTGGGGCATCCCGTGGATGACGAAGGCGGCCACGGGGAGACGGTCGCCGGACGTGGGGCCCAGGCGACGCAGTCCAGGAACGGTGGCGAGTTCGTCGTCCAGCGCTCGGACGAGCAGGTCCTCGTGGAGGCGGTTCCGGGCTCCCCCGGCGAGCAGTTCCTCCGCGGCGGCGGCGAGGGCCACGACGCCGACGACGTTGGGCGTGCCCGCGTCGTCCCGGTCGGGGGTGTCGGCCCAGATGACCTCCTCGTGCGAGACCGCCTTCACCGCCCCGCCCCCGACGAGGAAGGGCTCGCCGTCGGCGAGCAGCCGACGGTCGACGACCAGGCCGCTCGCGCCGAAGGGCGCGAACATCTTGTGACCGGACCACGCGAGCACGTCGATGCCCAGCGCGGCCATGTCCACCGGGCGGTGCGGCACCAGCTGCGCCCCGTCGACCACCACCAGGACACCGCGGTCCCGGGCCGCCGCGGCGATCGCGGCGAGATCGGGCATCCAGCCGGTGACATTGGACGCCCCGGACACCGCCAGCACGCGCGGCGTGGGCCGCTCGTCGAGGGCGGCGACCACGGCGGCGACGTCGTAGGTCCCAGACCGGTCGACGTCGACGACCCGTACCTGCGCATGCCGCTGCCAGGGCAGCAGGTTGGCATGGTGCTCGACCGCAGTGGTGACGACGATGTCGTCCCGGGTCAGACCCAGCCGGAAGGCGATCTGATTGAGCCCCTCGGTGGTGTTCCTCGGGAACAGACCCACGTGCGTCGCCGGGTCGGCGCCCACGAACCGGACGATCGTCTCGCGGGCCTGCTCGTACCGGGCGCTGGTGTACTGCGATTTGGCGCCGGCTCCCCGGTGGACGCTGGAGTACCACGGCAGGAACTCCTGCACGGCACGGACGACGCCCGCCGAGGCCGACGTGGTGGCCGCGGCGTCGAGGTCGATGTACCGACGCTGCTCGCCGCCGACGGAGATCCGCAGGTCGGCGCCGATGAGGGGGTCCAACTGGGCCAGGTCTCCCGTTCGGAACAAGGACGTCATTGCCATCGAGCTCCCGTCGTGACCGGTCACCATCCGGGTGACCGCTCGGGAGCCTCCCACCGCAGATCTCCGACGACGGACAACGACACCGCACATCCGGTCATCCGGCCGCTGGGAGGCCCGACGGGCGGACACGCTCCTCGAACACTCCGCGCCTGAGTGCTCGTTCGGTGTGGCAGGGGTCGGCACGTCTCCTGCTGGGCAGTGCTCCCCGGTGACCTCCTCTGACGGACCGGTGGCCGCGGACCCGCTCCGGTCCCTGCTGCGCGAGATCCACCTGCTGGCACCGGACCAGCTGTCCGCCGCCGTCGCATCGCACGGACGAGGGCTGGGTTCCCGGGAGACAGTGGTCTACCTCGCGGACTACGAGCAGCTGCTGCTGCAGCCGCTGCGCGGCGAGGGTGTCCCGGTGCGTCAGGAACTCCGCGTGGACGGCTCGCTGGGTGGGCGGGCGTTCCGCCGCGTGGAGGTCCTGACGTCGCCGGCGCACACCCGGGCGCACCGCCTCTGGGTGCCGTTGCTCGACGGGGTCGAGCGGCTGGGCGTCGTGGAGTTCGTCGTCGACCAGGTGACCCCGGAGCTGCAGGAACAGCTGCTGGCCTACGTCGGGCTGATCGCCGAGCTGATCGTGGTCAACGACGCCTACACCGACATCTTCGCCCAGCTGCGCCGGCGCAAGACCATGAGCCTGGCCGCCGAGATCCAGTGGGACCTCCTGCCACCGCTCACCTTCGCCTCCGATCGGGTGGTGGTCGCCGGCGCCCTGGAGCCCGCCTACGACATCGGCGGGGACACCTTCGACTACGCGGTCAACGGGCCCACCGTCGACCTGCTGGTGCTCGACGCCGTCGGTCACGGGTTGCCCGCGGCCCTGCTGGCCTCGGCCGCCGTCGGCGCCTACCGCCATGCCCGCCGGGACATGCGTGACCTCCCGGACGTCGCCGCCGCGATGAACGAGGTGATCGCCGGCCAGTTCACCGACAGCCGCTTCGCCACCGCCGCGATCGCCCGCCTGCACCTGGACACCGGTCAGCTGCGCTGGGTCAACGCCGGGCACCCCGACCCGCTCATCGTGCGCGACGGCGTCCTGCTGCACCCCGGTCCCTGCAAGCCGCACCCGCCGCTGGGACTGCAGGTGCGGAAGCCGGACGTGTGCGAGGTCCAGCTGCACGTCGGCGACCGCGTCGTCCTGTACACCGACGGCATCGTGGAGGCCCGTTCACCCGAGGGTGAGTTCTTCGGTGAGGAACGGCTGGCCGACTTCGTCCACCGTGGCGCCGCCGAGGGCGACTCCGCGCCGGAGACCCTCCGGCGGCTGGTCCGCCGCGTGCTCGACCACCAGGCCGACCACCTGCAGGACGACGCCAGCATCGTGCTGTTGGAGTGGCGCACCGGCGCCGAGCGCCGCCTCGTCATCTGACCGGCGCCGGGCCCGCGTCGTCCCCGGCGATTCCGGCGGCAGCCACCACCGGCTGTCGTGCCAGCCACCTCGCCCTGACCCGTCGCCGGCTCAGCTCGCGATCAGCACGAAGAAGATGAAGCTCACGAACGACGTGCGGCCTTCGAACCCTGGCGGCAGCAGCTCCGCTGGGGTGTCCGGCGACCACGGCGGTTCGCTGACGACGGCGACCTGGAAGCCCGCGTCCGAGAAGGCATCCGTCATGGCGTGCAGCGGCCGGTGCCAGTACGTCAGCACAGCCGGCTGGCCACTGAAGGTGTACTCGTCCGTCCACTCGGTGACGGCGAAGTAGTCGGCCTGGGGGTTCAGCATCTTGTAGAGCAGCGGATGGTTGACCGACAGCACGAGTCGGCCACCTGGCCGCAGGACTCGATGCAGCTCGGACAGCGGTGCGGACCAGTCACGCAGGTAGTGCAGGACGAGCGACGCGGTCACGTCGTCGAAGCCGCCGTCGGCGAAGGGAAGTGGTGCTGCCAGGTCGGCGACGAGCACGTCGGCGTCCGCGCCGAGCCGCTCCTTCGCCAGCGCGACCATGACCGCGCTCGAGTCGAAGCCGGTCACGACAGCACCCCGGGCACGCAGCTCCGCAGCGAGCGGCCCGGAGCCGCACCCGGCATCGAGGATGCGGCGACCGCGTACGTCGCCGGCGAGGTCCAGCATCGCCGGTCGCTCGTAGTGGGCGTTGATGAGGTTGACCTCGTTCTCCGCCGAGTACGCCGCACCGAAACCGTCGTAGTCGTTGACCTGCACGTGGGGCCTCGTCTCCGGTGACCGATCGAGCGGTCAACCTAGCCGAGACACCCCTGCCACCTGATCTGCTCGCTCGGTACGAGCGACCCGGTCGGAACGCGCCGCCGGCGCCGCAGCGTCAGGGGCGCGGCACGGCCCCCAACAGCATGGTCCCGATCGCCAGCGTGAGGGAGTCCTCCAGTTCCAGGTGCAGGACGGCGAGCGCCGGTTCGGCCTCGTAGGCGGCGCGGACGCCGGGTGGCGGTGAGCTGTAGGGCGCCAGGGCGCCGGCCAGGACCAGCGCCTGGAAGCAGAACGTCTCGGCCGCGGCGCCGAGCTCCGGCACGTACCGGCGCAGGAGGTCGGCCGTGGCGGTGAGCCGGGCCAGGGCCCCGCGCTTGTGGCGCGTGACGACCTCGACGGTGACGTTGCGCTCCAGGACGCCGCCCTGCGCCCCCACCAGGTCGCACAGCACCCGGTTCCCCGCCAGGGAGCGGGCGAGCACCGCGGACAGCTGCTCGGCCCGCGGCACCAGCGGCAGACCCGTGTCGACCCTGGTCGCCAGGTCGTCGGTGAGCTCGGCGAGCCAGTCCTCCAGCGCGGCGTCCATCAGCTCGAGGAGCACGCCCTCACGAGAGTCGAAGTACCGCAGCACGTTGGACTTCGCCAGGCCCACGCGGCGGCTGAGCTCGTTGAGGGTGATGTCGGCCAGCGGCATCTCGTCGAGCATGGCGGCCGCCGTGTCGAGGATCGCCCGGCGCCGGATCTCGCGCTGCTCCTCGCTGCGGGCCCGATGGAAGCTCACCACGCAACCCTAGCACCTTGCAGACCACCGGTCTGTTGACAGGAGACCGGTGGTCTCTTAACGTCCTGAAGGCAACAGACCGCTGGTCTCTTCAGGAGGACGTCATGAGCACACACTGGACAGCACGAGACATCCCCGACCAGCACGGCCGGGTGGCCGTCGTGACCGGCGCCAACACCGGCCTGGGCTTCGAGACCGCCAAGGCCCTCGCCGAGCGCGGCGCCGCCGTGGTGCTCGCCGTACGGGACGTCGCCAAGGGCCAGCAGGCGGCAGCCCACATGACCGGCGACGTCACCGTGCAAGAGCTCGACCTGACGTCGCTGGACTCGGTCCACGCGGCCGCGGCCGCGCTGCGCGAGGCGCACCCGCAGATCGACCTTCTCATCAACAACGCCGGGGTGATGTACACGCCGAAGCAGACGACCCAGGACGGTTTCGAGCGGCAGTTCGGCACCAACCACCTGGGCCACTTCGCACTCACGCAGCTGCTGCTCGACCGACTGCTGCCCGTGCCCGGTTCGCGCGTGGTGACCGTCAGCAGCGTGGGCCACCGCATCCGCGCGGCGATCCACTTCGACGACCTGCAGTGGGAGCGCTCGTACTCCCGAGCCGGCGCGTACGGGCAGTCCAAGCTCGCCAACCTCATGTTCACCTACGAGCTGCAGCGTCGGCTCACGGCCCGCGGCGCGACCACCGTCGCGGCGGCCGCACACCCGGGAGTGTCGAACACCGAACTCGTGCGCAACTCCCCGACCCTGGTCCGGGCGCCGATGGACCGGCTGGCTCCGCTCCTCACCCAGCCGGCCGCGATGGGCGCCCTGCCGACGCTGCGGGCCGCGACCGACCCGGCCGTCCTGGGCGGGCAGTACTACGGTCCCGGCGGCCGCGGCGAGGTGCGCGGACACCCGCGGCTCGTCACGTCCAGCCCGGAGTCCTACGACCTCGCGGTCCAGCAGCGGCTGTGGGCCGTCTCGGAGGACCTCACGGGCGTGACGTTCGGTGTCTGAGCACCCCTCGTCGACGAGGTGCCTCGACCTGTCGATCCCGCGCGAGTTCCTCCGGGCGCCCATGACGACCGGTGCTGTCGCGGCCAGCGGGAGAGCGCTGACGCGCACTGCGGTCGCGCCGGTCCCGACGGGCGCGGACGTCGTCGTCGTCGAGCTCGGTCCTGGCACCGGGGTGATGACGAGGTCCATCGAGGAGCGGCTGGCTGGACGGGGCCGACAGCTGGCGCTCGAGGTCAACGCACGGCTGGCCTCGTCCCTGTTCGCCCGGCACCCAGCAGTCGAGGTGGTCCAGGCGGATGCTGCCGACCTCGGCACGGTGCTCTCCGAACGCGGCATCGCGCACGCCGACGTCATCGTCAGTGGCCTGCCGTGGGCCGCCTTCGGACCGCAGCAGCAGGAGCTGCTGCTCGACGCGGTGCTCACCGGTCTGTCGTCCGATGGCGTGTTCACGACGTTCGCCTACGTCCACAGCCGGTGGACGCCGGCCGCCCGACGGTTCCGCCGGGAACTGGAGGCCCGCTTCGACGAGGTCGTCGTCGGCCGCACCGTGTGGCGGAACCTCCCGCCGGCCCTCGTCTACCACGCACGTCGGCCCGTCGCTGTGCTCGAGCCCTCGGCTGCGTCGTGGCACCCCAGCTCAGCGCCGTGGTCGGGGCGCGATCAGCCGATGACCCGCTCGGCGTGCCGTAGGTCCCGGACGAGCTCCTCGCGGCTCTGCCCGTCGACGTGATGGCGCCACATCGGCGTTCCCGGGGCGCTGCGCCATGACTCGCTCAGTGGGCTGTTGTCGACCGCATCGAACCCGAGGTCGTCGTACAAGCGGGTGACGAGCTCGACGGCGTCCGGGAAGTCGCTGGAGACGACCAACGCCTTCCGGTCGGGCGCACCGGCCGGCCTGGCCAGCCGGAGGAGGCCAGGCAGCCTGTCGCTCGGGACACGGATCGGATGGCGCTCGTGGAACTGGACGTGCGTGAAGGCCTTCACGACCTTCGACGCGGGCAGTTGCTCCTGGCGCAGCTCGTGGATCGTCCTGCGGCCGAGATCGACCTCCGGGATGTGCCCGTCACGCCAGACCATGTAGTTGTTGTTGTCGATCACGACCTTCCCCCGGAGCTCCTCGACCGGTAGCCGGGCGCCGGGCGCGTACGGGAACGCGGTGACCGCGAGGTCGGCCGCCGCCGCGGCCTCCGCTGCGTGCGCAGCCCGTGCTCGTGGGCCCAGCTCGCTGATCAGGTCGGTGAGCGACTCGGGTCCTCGCGAGTTCGCGATCACGACGTCGTAGCCGGCCGCGATCGACGCGCGGGCGAGGGTGCTCCCTGCCTGCCCGGCGCCGAGGATGCCGATGGTCGTCATGGTCGGAGCTGCTCGCGTCGTGGGCGGCCCCGGCCTTGCCACCTCGCGAGGCGCTCGTCGACCTCGGGCATCGCTGGGAGGCCCTCGCAGGTGCTCACCAGGGCAGTTCCCCTGCCTCGTCCTGGAGAGTTCCCGTCGGGCCGTCGGGGCCGAGGGTGGCCAGCCGCACGACGACCCGGGCGCTCTCCTCGACCGGTCGCCCGATCCCGAAGGCCGCGGTCATGTTGGTCGCGGTGGTGCCCGGCTCGAGGGCGTTGAACGTGATGCCCGGGTGCGCCTTGGCGTACTGGACCGCCAGCATGGTGGCTGCTGCCTTGGACGCCGAGTACAGCGCGAGCGGCAGACCGAACTCCGGGCGCTCGGGGTTGGTCACCGCCCAGAAGGACCCCGCGCTGCTGGAGATGACGACGACGTTCGGGTTCGACGACCTGCGGAGCAGGGGCAGGGCCGCCTCCGTGACGCGCACGATCCCCACCGCATTCGTGTCGAAGGACCGCAGCGCCGCGGGGCCGTCGAGCTCGGTCTCCAGCACGCCCGCGTTGTGGACCAGGACGTCGAGGCGGCCCTCGGCCCCGTCGATCGCCGCCAGTGCGCCGGCCACCGAGGCGTCGTCGGTGACGTCGAGCTGCACGGATCGCGCACCGATCTCAGCGGCGGCCTTCCCGCCGCGCTCGACGTCCCGGGCGCCGATGTAGACGGTGTGCCCCAGCTCCACGAGCTGTCTGGCGGTCTCGAACCCGATGCCCTTGTTGGCGCCGGTGATCAGGGTGACGGTCATGGCGTCCTCTCGAAGTACTCCCCCCCGAAGGGGCCGTTGCGGACGCTATGGACCGGGACGGGAGTCACCCAGAGCCCTCTGCAGCCTGGGGTCTGACAGAGCCCCCGCTGATCGCTGCCAGCGGCCTAGGGTCGCGGGCGTGGACGAGTCGGCGAATCCGCTCGGGTCCTTCTTGCGGGCCAGGCGCGAACTGGTGACGCCCCAGCAGGCGGGCATCCCTGACGGCGGGGTCCGGCGGACGCCGGGGCTGCGGCGGGAGGAGGTCGCCCTGCTCGCCGGCATCAGCGCCGACTACTACCTCCGGCTGGAACGGGGCCGTGACCGGCACCCGTCCCTGCAGGTGCTGGAGTCGATCGCCCGGGTGCTGCAGCTCGACGACGACCACTTCGCCCACCTGCTGACGCTGGTCGCCGAGGTCCCCCGGCAGCGGAGGCGCAGGCCGCGCAAGGAGACCCCGCCGGCGGGAGTGCTCAAGCTCCTGGACTCCCTCGTGCAGCCGGCCTTCATCGAGGACCGCTACTTCGACATCCTGGCCGCGAACCGCATGGCGACCGCCCTCTCCCCCGGCCTCGCCGTCGGTGGCAACCAGCTGCGCGACCTGTTCCTGGACCCCGCCCAGCGGGCGCTGTACCCGGAGTGGGAGCAGGTCACGGAGTGCTTCGTCGCGAACCTCCGTCAGGCCGTCGGCACCGACGGCGACGACCCCCGGTTCATCGAGCTCACCGGCGAGCTGACGCTGGCGAGCCCGCGGTTCCGGCAGCTGTGGGCCCGGCACGAGGTACGCCGGCAGTGGGGGACGCCGATCCGGCTCGACCACCCCCAGGTCGGGGAGATGACGCTCAACCGGGAGCGCCTCGCCATCAGCGGCACCGACCACCTGATGCTGGTCGTGTACCACCCGGACGCCGGTTCCGAGGCCGCGGACAAGCTGTCGCTCCTGGCCTCCGCCGCCCTGCCCACGTCGGCCACCGAGCCCGACGTCGCGCGGCACGGCTGACGACGACGCCCGGACCCCGCCGGGTCCAGGTCACGTGTCGCGCACGGCATCGTGGCTGCTCCACGACGCTCGCGCGAGGTCCACTCGCACGTCGTCGCCGCGGTGCAGCAACGGGGTGGACTCCTCGAGGAAGTGCACGAGTGCCTCGTGGGCCGCGCCTCTGACCGGCCGCCCCATCGCATCCACCACCCGCCACCACGGCACGTCATGACCGCCGTTGCGCAGGACCTGACCGACGGCGCGCGCCCGTACCAGCCGCCTCCGCGACTTCGCCATAGGTCATCACGCGCCCGCTGGGGATCGAGGACACGACGCTCAGCACCCGCTCGGCCACGTCGTTCATGATCGCCCCTCCCTGCCCAGGACGAACCCCTCGGGTGGGGAGAGGACCCCGTTCGCCTGCACGGTGACGTGGTGCGGTCCCGGGTAGTGGGTCCGGGTGGTGAGGGGGCGGAAGGAGTGGGTCTTCGTGACGACGGTGCTGCCGCCGGCGGCGATGCGCCGTGACCCGAGCTTGAAGGTCTTGGCGCTCACGGACCCGTTGGCGCGTTGGAATCCGATCGAGTAGTCGATCGCCACGGTCGCGTCCGTCTCCCCGTGGTTGGTGACGAGGGCCGTGAACGTGAGATCCCCTCCCCAGGGAACGACAGCAGCGGGGATGCGCGGCTGGGCCACGTGCAAGCTGTCGCCGGTGAACCCCACGAGTGCCAGCGCGGTGGGATCCGCCCGCTTGATCAGCGTCCTCAGGCCGTGCCGGAGCACCCAGGGAGTGTTGGCGTCCGGCTCGCCGGCCCACGCGGCGGCGGCTTCCGTGACGACGGAGGGATCGACGCGGCCGAGGTCGTTGAGGTGGTTCGCGACCGAGCGCCGCACGTACTCGGCCGGGTCGCGATAGGTGGCGTCCAGGATGCCTCGTGTCGCACGAGGATGGGCGAGCAGCCAGGGAACCCGTTTCGCCCAGGGCAGGTAGGCGCGAGAGCCCTCGGTGGCGAGTCGTCGCACGTGCTCGCTGTCGTGTTCCGTCCAGGCCTCCATGATGCGGAGGCCGCGCTCGGGTCGGGTGTTGAGGAGCTCGCGGACGGCGAACTCGCCCGTCAGACCGACGGTGAGCCGGGCCAACAACGTCATGGCGGCGTCGAAGTCCCGCGTCGACGCGGTCTCCAGTGCTCTCGCCGCGATGAACTCCGTGGTGGGCCAGATCATCCACCCGCCGAACCGCGGCTCGTCCAGGACATCGAGCACCACTCGCTCGGCGGCCGGGAACCCCGCCGGGACGTCGCTGAGGAGAGCGTCGCGAACGATGTCCACCCGCTCCCGGAGGCGAACGCCCCGTACGGCACCCTCCGCCTGGACCAGCGCGGGGAGATGGCGGGTGGGCGCGACCGCCTCCACCGCAGCCCGTAGCCGGGCGACGACGGCTGGGCTGATCAGTTCGTCCATGGCGCCCACAGCTGCTCCTCTCGCGCCGAGACACGCGGTCGCTCGCGCCGGCGCCGATGCTCATCGGTCTAGGTGGTCGGGACGGTCCCGCCGTCGATCACGTACTCCGCACCGACGATCGCCGACGCCTGGTCGGACACCAGGAAGCCCACCAGATCGGCGATCTCCTCCGTCCTCGCGAAGCGGCCGAGAGGCACGCCGCCGAGGGAGTCGAGGATCTTCTCCTTCGCCCCCTCCCGGCTCAGGCCGTTCCCCTCCGCGATCCGGTCCACGAACCTCTCGTACGCCTCGGTCTCGATCCCGCCAGGACTGATCGCGTTGACCCGCACACCGTGCGGCGCGAGCTCGTTCGCCAGGCCCTTGCTGTACGTGCGCAACGCGGCCTTCGCAGCCGCGTACGCGAGAGACGCGTCGTACTGCGGCATCTGCCGCTGGATGGACGTGAAGTGGAGCACGACACCGTGCCCGGACCGGATCATCCAGGGCAGCAGCGCTCGATCGAGCCGCACGGCGCCGAGGAAGTTGAGGTTCAGCTCGGTCATCCACTGCTCGTCCGTGATCGCCACGAACCCACCGGACGGCGTGGACGCACCTCCGACGACGTGCACGAGGACGTCGAGACCGCCGGCCTCCTCGATGCACGACGCGACGCGCACCGTGCCCTGCGCGGTCGAGGTGTCGGCCGCGATGAAGCGGTCCGGGAACTCGTACCCGTCGGGCATCGTCCGGGCCGTCACGTACACATCGGCGCCGAGCTCGCGAAGCCGTTCGGCCACGGCCTTGCCCGATCCCTTCGACCCGCCAGTGACCAGCGCTCGACGCCCGTCCAGGCGCCCGCGATCCACACTCCCCATCTCTGCTCCTTCGTCGTCGTTGCGGTCGCTCCGGGCCTGCTCGACGGCCGCCCGCGCGTCCTCGAAGACCGGATCGGTTCCGGGCCGCTCCGCCCCCTGCGCTGTGCGGAGGGCGGAGCGGCCCGCCGAGCTCCTCGGATCACTCGGTCGTCGCGCGGGCGGCCTCATCGATCAGCCGGGCGACGGTGTCGGGCCGGGAGACGGTCACGGCGTGCGAGGCGTCCACCTCGACGGCGTGCGACGAGGCGCGCTCGGCCATGAACCGCTGCGCCTCGGCCGGGACGGCGAGGTCCTGGCGCGTCACGAGAGTCCAGGACGGAATGGTCTTCCAGGCCGCCTTCGTCGCCTTGTCCGCCAGGGCTCCGGCGAGGATGGGCCGCTGGGTGACGGCCATCAGGTCGGCCACGTCCGCCGGCACGTCCGCGGCGAAGATCGGCTGGAACTTCTCCTGCTCGATGTAGAGGTCCTCGACGGTCTGCCCCTGCTGGCCGCGGACGGGCACCGGGCGCAGCGCCGTCCCGAGCTCGTTGCCCGGGAACTTCCCGGCCAGCTCACCGGTGCTCTCCCCCTCGTCCAGCAGGAAGCTGGCGACGAACACCAGCGCCTTCACCCGCGGGTGCCCGTCGGCGGCCTCGCTCATGACGCTGCCGCCGTAGGAGTGGCCGGCGAGGACGATCGGCCCGTCCACGCTGTCGAGGACGTCGCGCAGGTGGTCGGCGTCGCCCTGCAGCGAGCGGAGCGGGTTGGCCACCCCGATCACCGGATGGCCGTCGTTCCGGAGTCGGGCGATCACGCCGTTCCAGCTCGACGAGTCAGCGAAGGCCCCGTGGACGAGGACCACGGTGGGCGTGGCCCCGGTGCGGGTCCCGAGCGTGTTGCTGGTCATCGGTTCTCCCTCTCTGTCAGCGGGCGATCCCTTCGCCCGTCTGGGTGTTCACCAGGTGGAGTGACTTCCGGGAGCCGGTCGTCACGGCGCGATGACGAGCTCCGCGATGGAGTCGCCGTCCATCGCGAAGCGGTAGTGCAGGTCGACGACGCCACCGGGGAAGTCGCCCTCCAGGTGCTTGGTGGCGATCCAGTGCGCGTCGTCGGAGCGCTCCGCGGCGACGAGGGTGCTGGTGTAGGTGAACTCGGCCCCGGCCTTGGCCAGGAAGCGCCGGATCTCCTCGGTCCCGCGGTAGGTGAGGCCGTCGTCGACCACCACGGCGGTCGACGTGAAGGCGCGCAGCGCGGTGTCCGCATCGCCGGCGTCGTGCGCGGCGAGGTAGCCGCGGATCGTTGCGGGGAGCTGGTCGGGCTGGATGCTGGTCGATGAGGTCATGGCCCCACGGTGCGGCCTCCCGATGCGGGAGGGTCAAGCGCTGGACTCTCCCCCAGGGAGAGGGGGCAGAGTGCACACGTGCTTGCGATCGGCGAGTTCTCCCAGCTGACCCACCTCAGCGTGCGCACGCTGCGCCGCTACCACGACGCCGGCCTGCTCGAGCCCGCCGCGGTGGACGCCACGACCGGGTACCGCTACTACAGCCCGGACCAGATCCCGACCGCCCAGGTCATCCACCGGCTGCGGGAGCTCGACGTCCCGCTGTCCGACGTGCAGCGCATCCTGCGCTCCCCCGACCCGAGCACCCGGGCCACCCTCGTGGCCGACCACCTGCAACGACTCGAGTCGGAGCTGGATCGGACCCGCGCCGCGGTGGTGTCGCTGCGCCGGCTGCTCCGGCCGGATCCGGCCGCGTTGGACGTCGAGCTCCGCACGGTCCCGGCGACGACGGTGGCCGCGGTCGAGGACGACGTGGCGCACGAGGACGTGCTCGACTGGTACGCCGGCGCCATGGCCGAGCTGGACGCCGTGGTCCGCCAGCCGACCGGCGCTCCGGGCGGGCTCTACGACAACGCGCTGTTCGAGAACGGCCGCGGGCACCTCCTCGTGTACCGGCCGACGGCGGAACCGCCACGCAGCGGCCGGGTGCACCCGGTCACCCTGCCGGCCGTCGAGCTCGCCGTCGCCACCCACGTCGGAGAGCACGACGACATCGACGTCACCTACGGCGAACTCGGCAGCTGGGTGGTGGCCAACGCACTGGCCGTGGCCGGCCCGGTGCGGGAGACCTACCTCGTCGGGCCACGCGACACCCCCGACCCGGGCGCCTGGCGCACCGAGATCGGCTGGCCGGTCTTCCGGATGGCACCGCCGGTTCCCCGTGGTCCCGGAGCCGTCGAGCGACGACCACGCACGTCGTAGTCCTCTCCCGGCGGCTGACGACGGTCAGTGGGTCGCTCGTCCACCGGGTGCGGCGCCGCGCGTGAGGAAACACCGGGACCCGTGGTGGTGTTCACCCGGTGTACATGACGTCCGAGGGAAGAAGGCACACCGTGACCACCGAGACGACGATCCTCGCCGGCGGCTGCTTCTGGGGCGCGCAGGACCTGCTGCGCCAGCGCCCGGGGGTGCTCTCCAGCCGGGTCGGGTACTCCGGCGGCGACACCCCCAACGCCACGTACCGGAACCACGGCGATCACGCCGAGGCGGTCGAGATCGTCTTCGACCCTGAGGTGATCTCGTTCAGGGAGCTGCTGGAGTTCTTCTTCCAGATCCACGACCCGTCGACGAAGGACCGGCAGGGCAACGACGTGGGCCGGAGCTACCGCTCGGCGATCTACTACACCAGCGACGAGCAGAAGAGCGTCGCCCTGGACACGATCGCCGACGTCGACGTCTCGGGCATCTGGCCGGGCAAGGTCGTCACCGAGGTCGAGCCGGCCGGCGCGTTCTGGGAGGCCGAGGCGGAGCACCAGGACTACCTGCAGAGGATCCCCTTCGGCTACACGTGCCACTACGTGCGCCCCGACTGGGTGCTCCCGCGTCGCGAGGCGCAGGCCACCCGATGACCTGACGCCCGGTGCGACGACGGCGAGGGGGACGTCCTTTCCGGGGTGTCCCCCTCGACGCGTCTCCACCACCCCCGCGCCGGACCCGGACGTGACCGGTGGGACAACGGGGAGTCGTGGGGCGCGGCGCCACCACGGGTGCCGCCGCCGTGCGCACGATGGGGCATGCCCACCCGCCCGGACGCCGTCGCCGCGCTGCCGGTCGCGCCGGGCGTGTACCGCTTCCGGGACGGCAGCGGCCGCGTGCTGTACGTCGGGCGGGCCGGCGAGTTGCGCCGCCGGGTCAGCTCCTACTGGGGTGACCTGCGCGACCGCCGCCACCTACGGCGGATGGTGCCGCGGGTCGCCCGGATCGAGGCGCTGGTCTGCGACTCCGCGCACGAGGCGGCCTGGGCCGAACGAAACCTGCTCGAGCGGTCGCTGCCACCGTGGAACCGGATCGTCGGCGGACTGGAGGTGCCGGTCAGCATCTGCCTGGACCCCTCGCCGGAGGCGCCGCGCCTCGGCCTCGCTGCGACGCAGCGGCCGACACCGGGTGTCCGCTTCTTCGGGCCGTACCTGGGGGCCGGCAAGGTGCGGTTGGCCGTGTCCGGGCTCGAACGGCTGTACCCGCTCGGTCACGCCGGCCCGACCCGCACCGCCGGCGAGCGGGAGCTGGCCCGGGTCCGCGGCGGGCAGGCACTCCCCGTCGCGCAGCTGGCGGGCGCCGTGGCGTCCGTGCTGGACCGCGAGCCGACGGCGGTCGCCGCTGCGCTGGCGGCCCTGACCGCCCGGCGCGACGCCGCGGCCGGGCTGCACGCGTTCGAGGCCGCCGCCCGGCTCCAGCAGGAGATCGAGGCGGTCGAGTGGGTGGTCGCGCCGCAGCGGGTCACCGCGCCCGGCGAGGGAGGCGACCAGGTGGTCACCGCCTGGGGGGACGACGTCCTGGTGCGGCTGCGGATCCGGGACGGCCGGCTGCGCGCCTGGGAGCAGGAGACCTGCTCCCGCCCGGTTCCCGGCACCCGGGCGCCCGACGGGTGGGCGCCCTTCCTGCGTCGCAACGCAGAACTGGCCGCCCGGCTGGCGGCGCTGCCCGTCACGTGAGCTGCTCAGCTGAGCCGGGGCCCGAGGGCGTCAGTCGCCGTGCGGGTCGAGGTGGTTGAGAGCGTCGTGGCCTGGCCCGTTTCCGCACCGAGCAGCCGCCCTACTCGATCCTCAACCGGGGCAACGAACGCGAGGTGCTCCCGGTCTGCCAGCGATACGGCCTGGGCACCGTCGTCTGGAGCCCGCTGTCGATGGGGCTGCTCACCGGCCGCTACCGGAAAGGGCAGGAACAGCCATCGTCAGCCGCACGCATGCACTGGTGCCCCGGCACATGACCGACGAGCGCACACTCGACGCCGTCGAGCGGCTCATCCGGTTGCCGACCAGGCCGGCCTGTCACTGACCCATATGGCGATGGCCTTTGCCGTCGCCTATCCGGGAGTCACCTCGGCGGTCATCGCGCCCCGCACGATGAGCCACCTGGAGGACCTGTTGGCCGGCGTCGGCGTGACCCTCGACGACGACGTCCCGGACCAGATCGGCGCGATCGTGCCGCCCGGGGTCGACCTCGGCCAGCTGGACGTGTCCTACGTGCCGCCACCGCTGCAGCAGGCCGCGCTGCGGCGACGATCGGTGGCCGAGCGCGCCGCCACCGTGGCATGACTCCGGCGCCCGTACGGGCGAGACCTGCGACCCATAGATTGAGGGTCATGCGAGCCGTCCAGATCACCCGCTTCGGCGGTCCCGAGGTCCTCGACGTCGTCGATCTCCCCAACCCCGTCCCAGGGGACGGCCAGCAGGTCTATGAGGTGTCCGCCGCAGGAGTCAACTTCGCCGACACCCACCACCGCGTGTCCTGAGACCTACCTGAGCAAGCCGGACCGGACAACCCCCAGCGCAGTCCCGGGTAGCAGGGTCATGACGAGTCCGCCGCCGGATCGACCACGTCGACGGGCGGTCGCGCCGGATCGTCGGCTGGCGAGCCTCGGTGGGCAGCAAGGGCGACAGCTACGACAATGCCGCCGCTGAGTCCCTGATCGGCCTCTACAAGACCGAACTCATCCGCCGACGCGGCCCTTGGCGGGGCCTCGACGACGTCGAACTCGCGACCCTTGAGTACGTCGACTGGTTCAACCACCGACGTCTGCACGGCGCCTGCGGCGACATCCCGCCAGTCGAGTACGAGGACCGCTACTACCGTTCGATCGCCGGCCTCACCGAGGACTCCCCGGCAGAACCGAGCTTCCACTGAACCCGGGGCGGTTCATTCCACTTTCGCGGCCGGAGCCGGAGGGGGCAGTCGGCCGCGTACCGCTGCGTCGGCGCCGTTCCCTAGCGTCCCCTGCATGCGCGCAGTCCGGATCACCGAGTTCGGTGGACCCGAGGTCCTCAACGTCGTCGACCTGCCCGACCCCACCCCCGGGGACGGTGAGCAGCTGTTCGAGGTCTCCACCGCGGGCATCAACTATGCGGATGCACACCACCGCCTGTCGTCCGACCGACCTCGGAGCGATCCTCGACCACTGTCGACACCGAGCGCGGGCGGTACGCCTCAGGGCTCGGCTCGAGCCGTACCGGTGCTGTTCGTCGACGGCTTCCCGGACACCGGCGTATCCGCGATGACCTGCTCCAGGCGATCGCGCGTGGGGATCGAGTAGGAGACGTCGGAGTCACGGCCTAGCCTATAGGGTTTAGGATGTAACCTAATGACCACAGGCATCGGGCGTGAGGGGCGGATGGCACGCGTCGGACTCACCGCAGAGCGGCTGACCCTGGCCGCCGCCGATCTGGCCGACGAGGTCGGGTTCGCCGAGGTCACCCTCTCGGCACTGGCCCGCCAGTTCGACGTGAAGGTGGCGAGCCTCTACGCCCACGTGCCGAGCTCCGGTGAGCTGCGCACCCGCGTCGCTCTGCTCGCCCTCGAGGAGATGGCCGACCTCGCCGCCTCGGCGCTGGCCGGCCGGGCGGGCAGGGACGCCCTGACCGCCTTCGCCGACGTCTACCGCAGCTACGCGCGCGAACACCCCGGCCGATATGCCGCCGCGCACCTCCGGCTCGACGCGGAGACCGCGACGAACAGCGCCGGTGTCCGGCACGCCGAGATGATGCGAGCGATCCTGCGCGGATACGAGCTCACCGGCGACAACCAGACGCACGCCGTCCGGCTGCTGGGCAGCGTCTTCCACGGCTACGTGACCCTGGAGCTGGGTGGGAGCTTCGACCACAGCTCCCCTGACCCACAGGTGAGCTGGTCGCGCGTCCTCGACTCCCTCGACACGCTGCTGCGCGGCTGGACGGCGACAGCCGGCCCCCCCGCCCCGCAGCTGATCCCCCGCCCCCGCTCTTTCCCGAGGTCCACCATGTCCCCGCAGTTCCTCAGCAGCACCCCCCTCACCGCATCACTCCTGCGCGGTGCGATCGATCTCGAGCACACCGACCGAGGTCTCGTCCCGCACCGGCTCCCCGCCTGGGCGCGCGCGCAGTACGCCGACGGGCAGCTCGCGATGGCCGAGTCCCAGCCCTCAGGAGTCCGGCTGGTCTTCCGGACCGCCGCCACCACGATCGAGCTCGACACGATCGGGACGAAGGTCGCCTACGCGGGCGCTCCGGTGCGTCCCGATGGGCTGTACGACCTGGTGGTCGACGGTCAGCTGACCGACCAGGCCACCGTGTCCGGGGGCGACGTCCTGTCGTTCGACCTGACCAGCGGGTCGGTCGAGCACCGCCCCGGGCCCGGAGGGACCGTCGCCTTCACCGGTCTCCCGGCGCAGGCCAAGGACGTCGAGATCTGGTTGCCGCACAATGAGACCACCGTGCTGGTCGAGCTCCGGACCGACGCACCCGTCGAGGCCGTCACCGGCGACACCCGTCCGGTGTGGCTGCACCACGGCAGCTCCATCAGCCAGGGCTCGAACGCGGCCAGCCCGTCCACCACGTGGCCCGCGATCGCCGCTTCGGCCGCCGGCGTGGACCTGGTCAACCTCGGCTTCGGCGGGAGCGCCCTGCTGGACCCGTTCACCGCGCGCACGATGCGCGACCAGCCGGCCGACCTGATCAGCGTGGCCATCGGGATCAACCTGGTGAACACCGACCTGATGCGCCTCCGGGCGCTCACCCCCGCGGTGCACGGCTTCCTGGACACCATCCGGGACGGCCATCCGACGACGCCGCTGCTGGTGGTCTCGGCGATCCACTGCCCGATGCAGGAGGACACGCCCGGCCCGATCACCATTGACCCGGCGACCTACGGCACCGCACAGGTCCAGTTCATGGCCACGGGGAATCCGGCGGAGGTGGCGGCGGGGAAGCTGACCCTGCGGGTCATCCGCGAGGAGCTGGCGCGGATCGTCGCCAGCCGGGCGGAGGCGGACCTCAACCTGCACTACCTGGACGGGTTGGAGCTCTACGGCGAGGCCGACGGCGGCGCGTTGCCGCTCCCGGACAAGTTGCACCCCGACGCGGCCACCCACCGACTCATCGCCCGGCGCTTCGCCGAGCACGTCTTCGCGCCCAACGGCCCCTTCGGCGGGTAGGCGCCACACCCTCGGCGTACCCGACCGGAGCCTCCCGGCCGGACCGACCGATCCCCGTCGTCCTGGCCGGGCTGTTTTCCCCGGACGTCGTCGACGCCGCACCTGCGGGAGGGCATCGCCGGCGCGGACCGCACACCCTCCGCCGCCGAGCTGGGCGGGATCGGCCGGCAGTTGGCGTCGTCGAGGACTCGCGCGGGCCGCCACGCGCTCGCCGTGCACAGGGTTCCGCGACGACGTCGTGGACCTCGCCCGCAACCGTGAGCCGGGCCAGCACCTGGAGCAGATCGCGGCCGACTTCGGGATCAGCGAGTCGGCCTGACGAACCGGATGGAGGTCGCCGACGTCGAAGACGGGGCCGAGCCCGGGACCACGGTGTCGGACGGCCGCCATGGAGTCGTTCTCCGCCCTGCCGCAGAAGACATGGCGCGACAGGCGGAAGGGCAGCGCCCAGACACGCGGAGGGGCGCCTGCTTGCCCCTCCCCGCGACCTCGGCCGGTGACGGGCTGGGCCAGGTCATAGCCTCTCCGTCATGCGAGCCGTGCAGATCACCGAGTTCGGTGGCCCCGAGGTCCTCAACGTCGTCGACCTGCCCGACCCCACCCCGGGAGACGGCGAGCAGCTCTTCGACGTCTCGACCGCCGGCATCAATTATGCCGACACACATCAGCGGCTGTCGTGAGACCTACCTCAGCTGGCAAGTAACTGGCTGGACCGCACGTCGAAGCCCGCTGGATGGGACACCAGGGATGGTCTCGCTTCTGGCGGACGTCACATCTGGGGTGTACGGACAACGCCGGTGCCGCCGACGCCGCGAAGTTCGCGGCCAGCCACCGGCGCGCGGCCTCGCCGACGATGGACCCAGCCCAAAGGCAAAGAACCCATCCGTCGCCCAACAGTCGATGGCCCGGGCCGGTTGCCTGCATTGGGTCGGCATCTTGGATGAGCACGTCTCGGCGCTAAAGGGCGCGACTCAACGCGCCGATATCAATCCGTGTCAAAACAGGCCTGGGAAGAGACGAAGTACACGGAGTTCAGGAACCTGCTCGCTCAAGATTGGAGGTCGTACGCACTCGCCTTCGACGCCAAGACACATCTCCGGATGGCAACACTGCTCCACGAGCTTGACATGCGTAGAGACCCCGAGCTATTGAGGGCGTTGGTCGCCGATGCCGCCATGGTCTACGTGTATTTTGACAGGCTCCGCCATTTGACAGCCCGGGAACTCCGCGACGCAATCATTCAGGAGTCTCGCGGCCTTGCAACATGGGGAACCAGCCCGTCGGACAGGCCTACCTAACCGAAGAGGTCGGACAACTCCTAGGCTGATTTCTCGTTGCCGACGATCGCGCCAAGGTCTACTCGCCTGCGGTGGGGCTTGGTGAGCTAATCGAACATGGCCCGGAACCACGGGCGATTCGTTCGTTGTGGCAACTCGGTTCCACTGGTCGTGCGCATTCAAGTTGTGCGGTCAACTTAGCAACCGGCCACCTGCATCGGCGAGTCATGGGCCGCCAGGCGCCAGCAGCGGGCGTCGTCCACGCCCGGTCCAGTAGTGCAGGCCATTGCGAGAGAACGTGACGAAAGGATATTGGGTCTTGGCCAATAAGAACAGACTCACATTGGCCGTACGGTTGCCGACCGACCGCAGCGCCCGCAGGAATGAAGCACTTCATGAACTGGCTTGGCGCGATCTGCTCGAATTGGTTCCCGGCACCCTGTCGAGACTCCTGACTCTTGCGCCACTACCGGCGGGCGCTAGTGCGATCTCATTGGCAACGGGCGTGCGCATCGGATTCGCCGGTGGCTGCGGTTCCGATCTCTTCGTCACATGCGCGGCGTGTGAACTCGAGCGTGCTGTTATAGAGATCAAGGGGCCGACTGCATCGATGAACCTCGGCATCGACGGGTGGCAGACGGACGTGTATCGCAGCAAGTATGTCAATGGCATCTCCATGGCGTGCCAGTGCGTGGTCCGCGAGCCGGTCCCACTCCTATTTCTACTTGACGCCCGGGACCGCAACCGCCACAGCATCGAGCGGACGGAAGGTTGCCACTACCCACTGGACTTGAGCAAGTGGGTCGTCCTTCCATACAGTTCCGTCTTGCAAGTTGCACCCTTCGCCGGTCATGCCCTGGCGGCCTGGCTGACTGGACGCTAAGTCATGCGAGATCGTCGCGCCGCACGAGACGCGCCGACTGCAGCAGAGGCCAGTGCACTTTCGCGACTCCTTTCACGCGTCCGGGCCGGTGGTGGTCGTAGGCGCCTGGCCCAGAATGAGCTTTAGACTTCGACCAGTTCCGTCCTTCTCAGTTAAGAGGTCGGGTCGATCGCCGAAAATTCTCCTCAAAGCCGCGATGGCGAAGTCGAGCGCCTCGTAACAAAGCGCGATTTCAGTCTGCTTGGGCTGACTGCTCCCATGGACCGCCTTGCTCCTGAGCGTGTAGATCTTTCCGAGCTTTTCGCGAAGATCAAGACGTTCCGTCGGGTCGGACCTCAGTAGCAGAGCGAGGCTGGCAGTCACCCGGAGCGTGGGTTCACCCTGACTGCTCCCAAACATATTCTCCCACGCAATCACCGAATCGATAAGAACATCGACGGGATCGCGGCGTTCAGCAGTGGCGCGGATGATCCGGTTCATCGCTATGGCCAGTCTCTCACTTCCAGGCGACGCAACATAGCCGAACCATGTCTGCCACTCCCCGACTTCCTCCTCGCTGAGTATTGTCGGCATCAAACCGACGACTTGGCGCGGATCCGACCACCCTTGGCTGGGATACTGGTCCAACGGGTCGTCGATGGACTGCCAGCTTGGCGCAATTTGCACTCGCTGCTCTCGCCTCACTGCGAGTAACAGACTCACCCTCAGCTGTTCAGTCAGTTCGGCGGTTCGATTTGCCTTGACCAGGTCGGCCGGCCATTCGGGAAGCGAGTCGTCCGACTCTGCTCTGAATCGAACCAAGTACGGCACCTGGGCTTCTGCGACAACATCACCCGCGTAGTCGATGGCGACCACCTCGCCGTCGGGGTTCGTTGTCTGCAGTTGCCCACGGATGCTCTTCGGCACGCGATCACCATCTTGGTCACCCGCCTGGCGAAGCACCAGATCGCCGAATGTGTACGGACCCCCGGGTAAACGCACTCCGGCGAACGCGAACCACGCTGGCACTGACACTTGACTCTTGGTCGTAAGCAGCCGACGAACTAGCTGCCATCGATCCAAGGCAAGTTGACAATAGTGAGATATAACCGGGGTGGCGCCGTCCGCTGGCCGCGCGCGCCAAGCCCCCGCCATGATGAGCTCAAGTAAGCTCCATAGTTGCAGTGAGTTTCCGCGGCCCGTACTCCGATAGATCATGTCAGTCGTGCGCCCGGTGTGGTCGGTTTCGTTCTTGAAAATCTTGGCCAGTTCCGCGTCCGACACGACCCCTGCCTGGAATTCGGCGGCTAGATGATGCCGGAACAAGAGCGAGGTGGCATTTGTACTCAGACGCCCGGCTGGGAAGTCGGCCCAGAAGGGATCTGGTGGGAGTAGGAGTGTCGAGTAACACTCCGCAGCCATCCGCACCACCAACCCGTCCAGCCGGTCTGTGGTCTCGGGCAGCGACACGACGCCGCCCGCCTGCTTGTGGAGCGTGAGAGCCAAGACCTCGCCGTCCACCTCCTCGCTGAGGCGATATCTAAGGAACTCACCCATGGCCTTCGGGTCTTCTGCTTCACCTACGACGGTGGCAAGGACACCGTTGATTTGTCTGACTATTGCCGTCGCAGCGCCGCTACCGGCAATTTCCTCTATGGGACGGGCACACACGAACTCGAGCAGTGCCCGGCCTAGAGCTCCGGCTGCATGGTCGACCTCGGACTGCTGAAGAGGAGGCACCCACCTATCCTCGCAGCGCGAGGGCGGCCCGGCTTAGCCTCACCGTCATGCGCGCTGTGCAGATCACCCGCTTCGGCGGCCCCGAGGTCATGGACGTCGTCGACCTGCCCGACCCGGTCCCCGGGGACGGCGAGCAGCTCTTCGACATCTCCTCGTCCGGCGTCAATTTTGCGGATACACACCACCGCCTGTCGTGCAACTGACATGTTGCGGACCACCAGACGAACCGCTTGAAGCCCTTGCAGCGGGCGCCCTAAGGATCGGCTTTCGGGCCCTCCGCCGGACGCTTTCAAGGCATTCCGCGTTAGTGGAAGTCTGGCTCACCCGCACACCAGTCGTCCCGGATGCCGAGCTCGGCCAGGTTCGCGCTCGCGAGCGGGGCTTCCGGCTCCGCGACCGTGACGTCGATCGGTGCGGCCCATGGCATGTGGAGGTTCACTGTCACCGCCGGGTCGAGCGTGCGCCAAAGCCACGGCACCGCCTTATGAATGTTGTATAGGCTGATTCCGCTCCCCACTACGACGTACGGGTTGTGCGAGCGGCGCCAGCCATGGATTGTCCGCCAGTGTCCGTCTGTACTCAGTTCCGTGAAGTCCGCGACTTGCGACGGACCCAGCCAGTGCATTCCGTACAGCGTCGGCTGGACGTCGTAGGGCCGCGTCGGAGACTCGGTGTTGCTGAGCACCGCTGTGACCAGCGGGTAGGGAAGGTCAGCGCCGTACCTGTTCGACTTAGCGCCGAGGACACGATTGAGACCTGCCTTGTTGTCCGCCCCCCTGGCTCTGCCCGCTCCGCGGATCGCCACCAGGGGCGCTTGATCCGAGCCCACGGGCAACGCCGTGAAATCGAGCTTCCAGCCGTCGTCGTCATACGAAAATTTTGGCCGACCGGCGTACTCATCGGTGTCATGAGATCGATCGAGGTCATCCAGCCATGTAACCAGCCGGTTCCGCAACCGGACAGCTTTCGGCGGTCGCGGTCCAATTCGGTGCCACTCAAAGCTGAGGGTCCAGCCGTCGACCCGAGTGTTGTCGAGGATCGCCTCGACGTCGCGATGCCGCCGCTCCGAGGTTCGCTTCTCCGGCGCCATGCCGACGCTTACGGCTTCGAGGTAGAACGGTTGAGACGCGTGTACCAAGAAGTCCGGGTGCTTCGACGTCCCCGGGACGTCTGGATGAGTCTCCACTTCACACCCTGAGCCAGCCAGCAGCTAATGCAGGTAGAGCTCCCAGAAGGCGCCGTCGAACGCGTCGTCGTCACCACTTCCAAGGTTCCCCACGACGCTAGGGCGATCGTCGACCGGGAAGGCGTCAACCCACCGCTGCAGCAGGTCCCGCACGGGCACAAAGAAGTCGGATCCGGTTCGACTCGGGAACTCGTAGCTCGACTCGTTCGAGCGGCGAGGCGACCGGTTTCTGCGATCGCTTGGCTCAAATATTCTCGTGGCAACAAGATACGCACCCCGTGGCGCCGAGGACCCTCAGCAACCAGTTACTCAGCATGCCGTCTCGGCCAGGGCAGCGAAATCCAGGACCCCCTGATCGATGTCGCTGGCGCGGTCATCAACCGTCTAGGCGCGCTTCCCGGCAGCGCAGGCGAGGTCATAGCACTACCTTATCGACCATAAGATGGCACTGTGTTGTTAGCTGAGCTTGGCGGAGCCGCTACTTCAAACTTCCTCGAGCAGGCTTTTCTCGACGGCTGATAGTGAGCTCTCGCCCTCGAGCACGTCGGGGGCATCGGCCACCTCCTGCAACCAGTCTGGGATCGCCTCACCTCGCCCGCGCAAGATTGCGATCTTCGTCTGCGCAAGACGTTTCTCGGCCGACGTCACTTTGTACGGGACCATCAACTTCGTGCGCAAGACAGACTTATTCAAGTTGAGCTGGCGATCCAGCTCGGCCACCGCGGCGGGCTCGGCCTGAATGTCGACGATGGCGTAGATGCCCTCGACGTTTCTTTCTAGCTCATAGGACAGTCGGCGGCGGCCCCAAATTTCCGTCTTGACGACTCCACCAGCATCGGTGACGACGGATAGGAATCGGTCCAGGCTAGGAGCGATCGACCGATCCTCCAGTTCAGGATCTAGGATGATCATCAACTCGTAGTGACGCACTTGATCACCACCCCTTTCGCTGCACGGTCCTGATCGGTCTCGAATGACGGACGGGCCATTACACGTCGCCCTGCAGTTCGCTCAGCGTAACAACTCTCACAAATGTGGTTGCCTCGCGCTGCTCGCGGGCGTTTCTAGGAGCAGCAAGAAGAGCATCTACGGCAACTTCTATAGCCGCCCGGTCGGACGCACTGACATCGGGGTCGTTCGCCCGAGACTGCAAGATGGCCGTACCGGTTTCGGCTAGCTTTGTGTTATCACTAGCCGACCACTCGATAGCTCTGTGAATCTCCGATTGCAGGTGCTTGCGAGTCTCACGCTTGTCGAGCTGTTCCGCCGCTGCTGCCGCGTTGTTTGCCCCCAGACGCGTGCCAAGGAATGTGAATAGGGCTGCTACAACCGCACCAGCTAGTAGGAGCCACGCGTCCAAGGTGCCTCCTAGTCCATGTCGGCGGGTCGACTTTAAGTCGGATTGTCACACCTGTCGCCCCCTGTCTCGGCGCAGGGATGACGACGTGCGCTTCCTGGCTGCGAACCCTCTAGCGGCCTTGGGGTTGGAGTCGGTGTTGAGGTTGGGGTGGATCATGCCGTCAGGAGCCAGTCGCTCAGTACGAGATCGCGCTGGCCGGCGTCTTTAGCGGGGGCGCCCGCCTTGGCAAGGCTCAGGTGCCCCTCGTCCGGACGGCGGCCGGGCTAGCACCACCGCCTTGTCATACCGCCCCTTCGAGTGTCCACGAGCCTCGGCAGACTCAAGCCGGCCGCTGATGGCGGCCAACTCATCGAGACTTGGCCAAGAGCTCGCGGGCCTTCACACGTCGCTCGAGAAGCTTGGCGTGAGTCGCCCCCACCCAGCGGCGCCGATCGCCCGCATGCGCCTCCCATCGGTCGATGACCGCGATCTCAGACTCGTAGTCCTTCAGCTTGCGATAGATGATGGCCGCTTCGTTCGTCCATCCTGGCGCGGTTTCTCGAGCGCGGTGCTCCGAGACGGGGCGGCCGAAGTACTGGGCACGCACCGGGGCGTTCGCGTTCTCCACGGCCTGCTGTGACTCGGTCGCGGCGATGATCTCGTGCAGGAGGGCCAGAGCCTCGTCGTATCGCTGCTCTCGCTTGAGGGACGCGACCTCGTGGGACCACTGCGTGTGGTGACGCCCACGGACTAGGCCAGCCTCATGCTCGGCTGCTTCCAGACGATCCATCGGCGGCACCCAACGGCCGTCTCGGAGCATGCTCCAAGCACGCTCACCCTGACCCATGCCCTCGTACCGGGAGTCATTCTGCCGCTCGTAGTACGAGGCCCGCTGCCGGGAAGTCCCCTCGCTGGCGCTAGCCATCAACTCACTGTTCGTCGTCGAGGCCTGGGGACTGGAGCGGCGCAGCAGTCGACCGAACACGGGACCTCCTCCGGGCGCTGGGCCCGAGTCGAATGAGCCCTCACCGTAGGTTCGCTGCGCGCCTGCCTCGGCAAGCGGCTTCGCGTCGGCGCGTCGCTGCTAACGAGCCGTTGTGGTCCCAAGCCGCGTATGTCTAGGGGGCGCAGACGCTGCTCCCCTCTGGCGAAGGAGCGGCTGTGTGCCAAACAGGAGGCATGTGGCCCTGCCCGCAATGCCCCTAAGTTGAGGTGTATGCGAGCCGTGCAGATCACACGCTTCGGTGGCCCCGAGGTTCTCGACATCGTCGACCTCCCCGACCCGGTCCCTACCGAGGGCCAGACGCTCTTCGACATCAGCTCGTCGGGCGTCAATTTTGCGGATACACACCTCGCCCTCTCGCCCAACTGACATCAGCAGAGCACAAGCGCAGGACTTTGGGTGCACGGCAGGCAACAGTCACCGGCCAGCTCGTCTCCGTGAAACGCTAGCCAGCATGGAAGCGATGGGTGCCTTCACGGCGGAGACTGGTGGTCGGTTGCGCCGGGTCTTCGAGGATGCTCTTCCAGGGTGGCGAGCGCATGTCGCTCAGCAGCCCAAATTTGAGCCCCACAGTGACCTTGCTGATCAGCGCGAGATATACGACCGAGGAAGTGCCCTGACGTGGCATTCCTTGTGTAACGCTGTCGATCACTTGAGCGCGCTGAAGGTGCTCTGGCTGGATGCCAGACGGGTCCACGCACTCGCCGACGCCACCCTCATCCGTACGGCCCTCCTGTCGGCGTCCACGGCGCTCTACTTGCTTGACGACGCGCCCGATGCCGATCACAGGGAGCGACTTCAACGCGCGGGGCTCGCTTCGCTTACCGACCACAAGGACTTCGACACACACCTCGCAGGTATCGCCGACCTTGTCCGGACACTGGGGCCCGAGGCGGTCGCTCAGCACCAGTCCGTACTAACGCAGCTACAGACGTGGATCGTAAAGGCTCGGCAAGTCGCACAAGATCATGGCGCCTCGAGCACCAAGATCAAGAGCCTCACGCCCCTGGCCGCGTCGACCTGCGTCCGACGCGCGGCCGACTACATCGCGGAAGACGCCCAAGACCCGGACGACGCAGCACGATTGCGTTCCGCTATCATGACGACCTGGCGAACCGGAAGTGCCGCTGCCCACGGGCGCATGTGGCCGCTACTGATAGCGCGCCGACGAGACGACCGGGCCTTCGTCCATACGGATCTTGAGGAGCTAGCCTCAGGGGTGATGGCAACAGCCCTCATCCTCAGCCAGGCATGGCGACTCTGGGATCTCCGCCGAATAGCACGTGCTTGACCCGACTCGCCGGCTCGACCGGGCTGGGGACTGCTCCCGGTTCGGTTGACTCCTTGCCTGTGAGGCTGCGGCCTCGCTGGAAGGATCAGCATCGCCCCCAAGCCGTTCCCGCCGGAGTTCCGGCGTGACGTGATCGCCGTGGCCCGCAAGGGCGAGGCGTCGGTCTCCCAAGTCGCGCGCGACTTCGGGATCTCGGAGTCCTGTCTGCAGCGCTGGCTGAAAGTCGCCGACCGGGAGGACGGCCTCGCACCACCGGCCAGCGGTGACCGGGGCGGCGGTGGCCAGGACGAGTCTGCCGAGCTGCGGGAGCTGCGCCGGCGCAACAAGCTGCTGGAGCAGGAGAACGAGATTTTGCGGCGGGCGACGGCCTACTTTGCCCGCGACGTCCTCCCAAAATGATCTACCCGCTGGTCCAAGAGCTCGCCGCCGAGAAGATTCCTGTCGCGGTGACCTGCCGGGTGCTCGGCTTCTCCAAGCAGGCGTTCTACAAGTGGCAGGCCAACCCGATCAGCCAGCGCGACTGGGACGATGCCCACCTGATCAACGCCGCCTACGACGTCCACGGCGACGACCCCGCGTTCGGCTACCGGTTCATCGCCGACGAGCTCCGCGAGCAGGGCATCGCCGCAGGTGAGAACCGTGTCGCCCGGTTGTGCTCGCAGCAGCGAATCTGGTCGATCTTCGCCAAGAAGCGAGGCCTGAACCGCAAGGCCGGCCCGCCTGTGCACGACGACCTGGTCGACCGGAAGTTCACCGCGACCGCGCCGAACGTCATCTGGCTCACCGACATCACCGAGCACAACACCGCCGAGGGCAAGCTCTACCTCTGCGCGATCAAGCACGTCTACTCCGGCCGAATCGTCGGCTACTCCATCGACTCGCGGGTGAGAGCCTCCCTGGCGGTGGCGGCACTGCGCAACGCCATCATCCGGCGCAGCCCGGTAGGCACAACGGTGCACTCCGACCGCGGCAGCCAGGGCGAATTCCACCGGTCGTCGCAACACCTTGATCGTGGAGGTGTGGGTCGTGGCGACAGTGGACTGGACCAAGAAGGCCAGCGATGTAGCCGAGGGCGCGCGTCGGCAGTGGCGTGCTGATCGTGCGCTCCGGCCGGCGATGCGTTCGCCTGGCCGGCCGGAGCCCTCGCGGGTGGTGCAGCGTCAGTTCTGGCGGCTGATCGCCACGGGGGTCACCACCGTCGAGGCCTCGTTGGCGGTCGGCGTGTCCTGGCCGGTGGGCACCCGGTGGTTTCGACACGCTGGCGGCATGCCGCCCATCTCGCTGGCCGAGCCCACGGGCCGCTACCTGACGTTCGAGGAGCGCGAGGAGATCGCGATACTGCGTGCCAAGGGCGCCGGGGTGCGCCAGATCGCCCGCACCCTGCACCGCGATCCCTCGACGATCTCTCGCGAGCTGCGCCGCAACGCCGCCACGCGTGGCGGTCGGCCCGAGTACCGCGCGACGGTGGCCCAGTGGAAGGCCCAGCAGGCCGCGAAGCGCCCGAAGGCCGCCAAGCTCGTCACCAACGAGCACCTGCGCGACTACGTCCAGGAACGCTTGGACGGCACCGTGCGACGGGGTGATGGCACGGTCGTGGCCGGGCCGGCCGCGGCCGGGTGGCAGGGGCGCAAGATGAAGCCCCATCGGGCAGATCGGCGCTGGGCCACATCCTGGAGCCCGCAGCAGATCAGCAACCGCATTCGGCTGGACTTCCCCGAGGATGAGTCCATGCGGATCAGCCACGAGGCGATCTACCAGGCGTTGTTCATCCAGGGCCGTGGTGCGCTCAAGCGTGAGCTCGTCGCCTGCCTGCGCACCGGACGGGCGTTGCGCGAACCTCGCGCCCGGACCCGGAACAAGCCCCAGGGACACGTCACCGCCGACGTGGTGCTGAGCCAGCGGCCCGCCGAGGCCGCCGACCGTGCTGTTCCCGGCCACTGGGAAGGTGACTTGATCATCGGTACCGGCCGGTCGGCGATCGGCACGCTCGTGGAGCGCTCGAGCCGGTGCACGCTGCTGGTGCACCTACCCCGCATGGAGGGCTGGAGCGAGCGGCCGGCGGTGAAAAACGGCCCATCCCTCGGTGGCTACGGCGCCCTCGCGATGAACGCGGCGCTGACCGCGTCGATGACACGACTGCCCGAGCAGCTGCGCGCGACGCTCACCTGGGACCGGGGCAAAGAGCTCTCCGGGCATGCCCAGTTCGCCCTCGACACCGGCACCAAGGTGTTCTTCGCCGACCCGCACTCGCCCTGGCAGCGACCCACGAACGAGAACACCAACGGACTGCTGCGCCAGTACTTCCCCAAGGGCACCGACCTGTCCCGGTGGTCCGCCGACGACCTCGAAGCCGTCGCACTGACCATCAACGGCCGGCCCCGCAAGGTCCTGGGCTGGAAGACCCCCGTCGAGGTCTTCGCCGAGCAACTACTCTCCCTCCAACAACCCGGTGTTGCATCGACCAGTTGAACCCGCCCAGTTCCGCACGAACGCCTTCGTCGTCCGAACGATCAAGAACAACGGCCTGGTCGGCTCGATGGGGAGGGTCGGTGCCTGCGGTGACAACGCGGCGATGCAGTCGTTCTTCGCCTTGCTGCAGAAGAACGTGCTCGACCGGCAGCGGTGGGCAACTCGAGAAGAACTACGGCTGGCGATCATCACCTGGATCGAGCGGACCTACCACCGACGTCGTCGGCAACGCCGTCTCGGACGACTCACCCCAGTCGAGTACGAGACACTCAACCTCGCCGCTACCGCGGCCTGACCACCACACCCGACGAGTCAACTGAACTCGGGGCAGTCCCGCGAGTAGCCATCACGTCTGGGCCCATCAGATGCTTCGCCCCTGGCTGCGCGCCTCGGCGCATGCGGCGGCCAGTTGAGACAGTGTGTCCACGTGAGTGAACCTCAGTCGACTCGTTGGGACGCCCTCAACGCCTACGTTGAGCAGCTCGATGCGAGTCGCCCGCCTCTACCCGACGGGTCGGACGCGGCGACTAGTCTTGACTACCTAGCTGGCCTGTCAGTTGTTAATCGCCTCGACGATGTCTTCGCTCTGCTCCGCGCTGGGACGGGCGCCACGGTAGCGGGGGCACTCGCACGGTCGCTCGTCGAGCAGGGAGTACGCGTCACATGGCGCCAAGAGACGGCGAACCGCCGTCCCACTGAAACTGCGTGGCTCAGCCAGGAGCGCAGCCGCCTCGTAGATCTGGTCGGACGCGGCGACGTCCACTTACCGAACATGGCCCGCTGGCTTCGTCCCCTCGGGCTACCTTCTCTCGCCCGAGGGTCGACAGGGCCATGCCCTCCGGACTTGCAACAAGGTATCGCCGGTAGAGCAAAGAACCGTGTCGAGTCGATCACAGGCATGCCGGCCTGCGTCGCGGATTTTCTGGCGATGTGCACTCACGCAAATGCTGCGGCCGCAATGTGCACGGTCCAGCCCGCACCGCACGCTGTCGGATTCGAATCCACCGAGCCCTTCGGAGCGATTTTCGCCCATGCTGCCTCAGCTGGCGCCGCCGCAGCGTCAGCGAGCTGGCAAGCTGGGGGCCAACGGGAACAGAGCGATCTCCTGCTGCAAGCAGTTCTATCTCAGAGCAGAGTCGAACATGCTCTGCCAACACCGGGCACGTCTACCGCCCTAGAGGACCTAGCGCAACCGAGATCCGCCGACTCGCCTGGCCCGATTGCAGATTGGCTGAGCCCACCGGGCGTGGTGGACGAACTACTTGAGGAAGTTGTAGCTGCCGCCGGAAGATTCGAGCGGGTACTAGGAGAGGCGCCTAACCCTTTCGCCTCGGACGCCAGCGTCCCCATCAATCTGACGGGAGTGCTCCCGTATCTCACAGCCCTGAGCACCTGTCATGCAGCTCTGTCTGCGTGCCGCGGCACCCTGAGTGGCGCAACTGCGACAACCGCAGCCAGGATGTTGCTGGAAGAGTCAGCCAGATTCCGTTGGATGTCGGCGGCCGTGAACGACGACGAGCTAATGAAGCGCTATGTCACAATCATGGACGCGGCGACACAAGGCAGAACGCTGTTTCGACAGCGGCTCCTGGATGCCGGCACGGCGACAGCCAGTGTGGCGAGGCTGCTCGACACGCTGCCCGCTTCTCCACCGCTCGCAATTGACCGCAGACGTACACCAGCCAATCTGAGAGCTCCTCGACCGGAGCGACCTGCTGTTCAGCTCATTCAGCTTGGCAATGATGCGGCGGAAGAGCATTGGTACGAGGTCGCCTACAGCCTCCTCAGCCAGGTCATTCACGCAACACCACTCGGCGAAATGCACCTTCAGGCACGCCGCCATGGGGATGTCAGAAAACTAAGTCACGAAATGACAGCGTTGAGCGCGGACGTCGCCTGTTTGTCGACCGCTACGCTCGTCGGTCCACTTGCGGGCTTGCTCGCGCAGCTCTATGGAATCGGCGACGTCAGCGCCTGGAGTGGTGAGCTTTATAGAGCCGCAGGTGAGGTGCATTCCGTGGCCCGACTTGTCCATTTCCTCGACTGAGGCAGCGACGTACCGAAGCCTCAAGCTGCGAAGCCGCGGTCCGTCCTGACTCTTGCGGCGCATGGGGTTAGTTACTCGAGCGGCGAATCTGAGCCTGGACTGCCTGCGAGGGGCACCGGCCGTTCAGCGCCTAGCCTCATCTCATGCGTGCTGTGCAGATCACCCGCTTCGGCGGCCCAGAGGTCATGGACGTCGTCGACCTGCCCGACCCGGTCCCCGGGGAGGGCGAGGAGCTCTTCGACATCAGCTCGAGTGGGGTCAACTTCGCGGATACACACCAGACCGAGGACAGCTACCTCGCCAAGCAGGAGCTGCCGCTGATCCCGGGCGCCGAGTTCGTCGGCACCCCGGCCGGTGGCGGCCAGCGCGTGGTGGGCCTGCTGCCCGGCGGCGGCTACGCGGAGAAGGTGGCCGCGCACCCGCGGCTGACCTGGCCGGTGCCGGACGGGGTGACCGACGAGCAGGCGCTCGCCGTCGTTCTGCAGGGCGCGACCGCCTGGCACCTGCTGCGCACCTCCGCGCACCTGGCCGAGGGCGAGTCCGTCGTCGTCATCGCCGGTGCCGGCGGGGTCGGCACCCTGGCGATCCAGCTGGCCAAGCGCTGGGGCGCCGGCCGGGTCATCGCCACCGCCTCGAGCCCGGAGAAGCGTGAACTCGCCGAGTCCCTCGGCGCCGACGCCACGGTCGACCCGGCGCTGGCCACCGACGACCCGAAGGCCTTCACCGCCGCGCTCCGCGAGGCCAACGGCGGCAAGCGGGTCGACATCGTGCTGGAGATGACCGGCGGCAACGTGTTCGACGGGTCGCTGTCGGCGCTGGCCCCCTTCGGCCGGCTGGTCGCCTACGGCATGGCCGGGCGCGAGGCCCCCGCCACGGTCGCCGTGCCCGCGCTGATGGGCACCAGCCGCGCCGTCATCGGCTTCTGGCTGGCGCACTGCATGACCCGGCCGGAGATGATGGACGCCGCGATGACCGACCTGCTGTCGATGGTCGCCGACGGCACCCTGAAGCCGGTCGCCGGGGGCCGCTACCCGCTGACCGCCGTCCGCGAGGCCCACCAGGACCTGCTCGCCCGCCGCACCACCGGCAAGCTCGTCCTCGACCCGACCCGCTGAGCACCGGCCCCTCCCCGGCGCACCCGGGGAGGGGCTACAGCAGCCGGTTGGTCCAGAGCAGGGACGCGACGACGCCGAGGAACGCGAACAGCAGGCCGCCGCGGACGAACCACGGGCTGATGTCCTGCGGCTCGGTGGTGTAGCCGATCTGGCTGCCCAGGTCCTCGAACACCTCCGACAGCTCCTCGGCGCTGGCCGCCTCGCTGTAGCTGCCGTCGGTCTCCTCGGCGATCTGCTCCAGCGTGGCCCGGTCGACCGGCACCGGCACCCGCTCGCCGTTGATGTCCAGCGTGCCGTAGTCGGTGCCGAACGCGATCGTGGAGACCGGCACCGAGGCGGCGTTGGCCGCGTCGATCGCCTGGGTCGCCTCCCGGCCCACGGTGCTGTACCCGTCGGACAGCAGCACGATCCGGGCCGGCGGCGCCTCCATGCCCTCCGACGCCAGCGTCGCCTGGTAGTTGGTGATGGCGGTGAGCGAGGTGAAGATCGCGTCCCCGATCGCCGTCGCCTCGGCCAGCTCCAGGTTGTCGATCGCGGTGAGCACCTCGTCCCGGTCCGTGGTCGGCGTGACCAGGGTGGCCGCCGTCCCGGCGAAGGCGACCAGGCCCAGGTTGATCCGCTCCGGCAGCACCTCGACGAACTCCTCGGCCGCCAGCTGCATGGCCTGGAAGCGGTCGGGCTCGACGTCGGTCGCGCGCATCGACAGTGAGACGTCGACGGCCATGATCACCGTGGCGCGTTCCCGGGGCACCCGGATCTCGGTGCTCGGCTGCGCCAGCGAGGTGACGAGCGCCGCGAGCCCCAGGGCGACGAGCCCGAACGCGACGTGCCGCCGCCAGCCCGCCCGCTTGGGCACCAGCGAACCGAGCAACGCCACGTTGGTGAACCGGGCGGCGTACTTGGCCCGGCGGCGCTGCAGCACCACGTAGAGACCGACGAGGGCCACCACCGCCAGCAGCGCGGTCAGCCACCACGGGGACTGGAAGGTCATCGGGAAGCCCCTCCGCTGCCGGCGCGCCGGCGGTCGGCGACGTAGCGGACGACGTCGGCCAGCCAGTCGCGGTCGGTCTGCAGTCTCAGGTGCCCGGCACCGGCCCGGCGCAGGGCGGCGGCGATCTCACGTCGCTGCGCGGCGGCGCCCTCGGCGAAGCGGCGGCGGACCTCCGCGTTGCCGGTGGGCACCTCGAGCGTCTGGCCGGTCTCCGGGTCGACGACGGTCAACAGCCCCACGTCGGCCAGCTCCAGTTCCCGCGGGTCGACCACCTCGATGGCCAGCAGGTCGTGCCGGGCCGACAGCCCCCGCAGCGGGCGCTCCCAGTCAGCGGTGCCCTGCGCGTCGGAGCCCCGCACGTCAGAACCCAGGAAGTCCGAGACCACCACCACCAGCCCGCGGCGCCGCGGTGGGCGGCGCAACGACTCCAGCGCGGCGGCGAGGTCACCGCGCCGGCCGGCACCGGCCCGCGGGGTCGCGACGACGGACCGCAGCATCCGGTCGGCGGCCAGCCGCCCGGGGGTCGCTGGGTAACGGTCGACCCGCTCGCCGGTGGTGACGACGGCGCCCAGCCGGTTGCCGCCGCGCACGGTCAGGTGGCTCACCGCCGCGAGCCCGGCGATCGCCAGGTCCCGCTTCTCGCAGTCGGCGGTGCCGAAGTCCAGGCTGGCCGACAGGTCGAGCACGACCCAGGTCTCCAGCTCGCGGTCGGCGATGGTCTCCCGGACGTGCGGCACCTGGGTGCGCGCGGTCACCGGCCAGTCCATCCGGCGGACGTCGTCCCCGGGGTGGTAGGTCCGCGAGTCGCCGGCCTCGCTGCCCGAGCCGGGCACCAGGCCGAGGTGGTCGCCCTGCAGCAGCCCGTCCAGCCGATGGCGGACGGTCAGCTCCAAGCGGCGCAGCAACACCGCCGAGTTGCTGCCGGGGCCGAAGTGCGGCGGCGCGCCGTTCCCCGCCGCCCGCCCGGTGTCGTCCGGACCGGTCACACCGACTGCGGCCCGAAGCCGCCGTCGGGACGACCGCCGCCCTGCGGGGCACCGTTCGGGCTGCCCTGCGGCGGGCCGAACGACGGGCCGCCGAAGCCGGGCACCGACGGGCCACCCGGGGAACCGGGCCCGTAGCCGGCGGCCCGCTGCCGCGGGGTGACCTGCGGCAGCGGCACGCTCTGCACCACCCGCTTGACGATGTGGTCGGCCGGCACACCGTCGGCCAGCGCGTCGTAGGACAGCACCAGGCGGTGCCGCAGCACGTCACCGGTCACGTCGAGCACGTCCTGGGGCAGCACGTAGTCGCGGCCGCGGATCAGCGCCAGCGCCCGGCTGGAGGCGATCAGGCCCAGCGAGGCGCGTGGGCTGGCGCCGTAGGAGACCCAGCTGGCGACGTCGGGCATCCCGTGCTCCTGCGGCGCCCGGGTCGCCACCACCAGCCGGACGACGTAGTCGACCAGCGCGTGGTGCACGAACACCTCCGAGGCGGTGCGTTGCAGCCGGCGCACGTCCTCGGGCCCCAGCACCGGCTGCGCCTCCGGCGGGGTCGACCCCATCCGGTAGATGATCTCGCGCTCCTCCTCCGGGCTCGGGTAGTCGACGAGCACCTTGAGCAGGAAGCGGTCGCGCTGGGCCTCCGGGAGCGGGTAGACGCCCTCGTTCTCGATCGGGTTCTGGGTGGCGAGCACCAGGAAGGGGTCGGGCAGCGGGTGGGTGACCCCGCCGATGGAGACCTGCCGCTCGGCCATGACCTCCAGCAGTGCCGACTGCACCTTGGCCGGCGCGCGGTTGATCTCGTCGGCGAGCAGGAAGTTGGCGAACACCGGCCCCAGCTCGGTGGCGAAGGTGTCCTGGCCGGACTTGTAGATCCGGGTGCCGATGATGTCGGCCGGCACCAGGTCCGGGGTGAACTGCAGCCGGGAGAACTTGCCGCCGACGACGGTCGCGAGGGTCTCCACGGCGAGGGTCTTCGCGACGCCGGGGACGCCCTCCAGGAGCACGTGCCCCCGGGCCAGCAGCCCCACGAGCATCCGCTCGACCAGCCGGTCCTGGCCGACGATGACCCGCTTGATCTCGAACAGCGCACGCTCCAGGCGGGCGGCGTCGACCGAGGGCGGGGTGGGCTGTTCGGGGGCGGGCGAGCTGCCTGCGGCGGTCACGCGTCGAGTGTCCTACACCTGCCTGTGCGGTCGACCGCGGCTGCGTCGTGCGAGGGCCGTGGACTCCCCGTTCGGGGCGTCGTCGTCCCCGCCCGGAGACCGGCTGGACTGCTAGCCTGACGCTCGCGTCGGGCAGCTCCCCCCGTGGCTGCCCGACGCCTCACGCGCGTGCCGGGCCGGCCTCACGCGGTGGGGCGCACCGCACCGAAGTAGTCGCTGCCGAACCACATGGTGCTGATCCGCACCACGTCCCCGCTCTGCGGAGCCTGGATGACCTTGTTGCCGCCCAGGTACAGGGCCACGTGGTAGATCGAGCTGTAGCTGCTCCCGCTCCCCCAGAACACCAGGTCGCCGGCCTGCAGGTCGCTGCGGTCCACCGTCTGGTTGCGGAAGCGGTACCACTGCTCCCGGCTGGTGCCACCGATGGCGACGCCGGCCTGGGCATAGGCGTACTGGGTCAGGCCCGAGCAGTCGAAGCCCCAGATGCCCGTGTCCGGCGGGATGCCGTAGCTGGGCCCGTTGCTGCCGCCACCACCCCAGGAGTAGGGCAGCCCCTGCTGGGTCTTGGCCGCCGCGATGGCGGTCTGCACGGCCGACCCGGACGGGGCACCGGCATTGGTCTGCACCGGGGCCGGCGCCGGGGCGGGCCTGGGTGCCACCGGGGCCGGCGCCGGGGCGGGAGCGGGGGCCGGCGCCGGCGCGGGCGCGGGCGCCGGAGCGGGTGCCGGAGCGGGTGCCGAGCTGCCGCCCCCCGACGACGACGGAGTCGACGAGGAGGACCGGGACGGCGAGGGAGCCGGGGCCGCGGCCCGCTGGGCGGCCGCGCGCTCCTCGGCCGCCTGCCGGGCACCCTCCAGGCCGAACAGCGTCTGCTGCGCCTGCACGAGCTCCTGCTCCAGCTCGACCTGCTGGGTGACCAGGGCGGCGGCCTGGTCGCGGGCGGCGACCTCCTGCCCCTGCGCGGCAGCCAGCAGCTCGGCGGCCTCGGTCTTCAGCGTCTCGGCCTCGCCGACCGCCTGCTGGGCGGCCTGCTCGGCGACGGTCGCCTGCTCCTGCAGCACGGTGAGCTCGGCGACGACGTCGACCCGGTGCTCCCCCACGGCGCCGAGCAGCGCGGCGCGCTCGATCAGCTCCGCCGGTCCACCGGCGGTCATCAGCGCCCGGGCACCGGGGTTGGTGCTGCCCTGCTTGTAGCTGTCCCGGGCGAAGGCGGCGACCTCGCCCTTGCCCACCGCGACGTCGGCGGCGGCCTGACCGGCAGCGGCCTGCGCCGCGTCGGCTGCGGCGCGCGCCTCGTCGTAGGCGCCCTGGCGCTCCTCGTAGTCCTGCAGCGCGATCTGCGACCCGATGCGCGCCTCGTCGACCGCGGCCTGCGCCCCGGCCAGCTGCCCGGTGATCGCCCCGACCCGGGCGGCGGCCTCCTCGCGGGCCTGCTGGGCGGCGGAGATCTCGCTGTCGCTCGGTGCCGCGACGGCCGTCCCGGGGGCGGCCACCAGACACGCGGCGACGACGGTGCCGGCGGCGAGCGCACGCTGCACCCAGCGGGCACCTGCTCGTCGTCCTGTGCTGACCTGCGTACCGACCTGTGCGTGCACGAACCCGACTCCTCCGTTGCCCGGCGCCAGGGTGTTCGGCGACGCCGGTCTCGACCAGTCCCGGCACACCCCTCGGGGTGTGCTCTCGCGGGGTCATCGACCGGATCGGGTGAACGGCTGAGCGCCGTCGGAGGGACCTCCCCCGTCGGGGTGAGGTGGTTCAACACGCGCGGTGAGCACCGGCCCGCCGGCGACGGGCCGCACGCCGCCCATGATCAGGTGACCTGGTCGTGCGGGTACCTACCGCGCGGTCTGCCACCGGGGAGGTGCCCCGACGACCAGGTCACCTGATCCCGGGATGGAGCGGGTCGGACGCCGGCGGTTCAGTTGACCTGGCGCTCGGAGTCGGCCCAGAAGGACTCGCGCAGCTTGAACTTCTGGATCTTGCCGGTGGCGGTGCGCGGGATGCCGTCCCGGAACTCCACCCGCTTGGGGGCCTTGTAGCCGGCCAGCGTCGTCCGGCAGTGCGCGATGATGTCCGCCTCGGAGGCGGTGGCGCCCTCGGCCAGCACGACCAGCGCGGTCACCATCTCCCCCCACCGGTCGTCGGGCACGCCGATCACCGCGACCTCGGCGACGGCGGGGTGGCTGAAGACGGCGTCCTCCACCTCGATGGAGGAGACGTTCTCCCCGCCGGAGATGATCACGTCCTTCTTCCGGTCGGAGATGGTGAGGAAGCCGGCGTCGTCGACGGTGCCGCCGTCGCCGGTGTGGAACCAGCCGCCGTCCAGGGCGTCGGCGGAGGCCTCCGGGTTCTCCCAGTAGCCGGCCAGCACGGTGTTGCCCTGCGCCAGCACCTCACCGGACTCGCTCGTGCTGATCCGGGTGCCCAGCGCTGGCGACCCGGCCCGGGACAGCGCCCTCGCCCGGGTCTGCACGTCCATCTCGTCGTACTCGGCCCGGGGCCGGTTGATCGTCAGCAGCGGCGCGGTCTCGGTGAGCCCGTAGATCTGGTTGAACTCCCAGCCCAGCTCCTCCTCCACCCGGGCGATCGTCCGCGAGGGCGGCGGCGCCCCGGCGACCACGATCCGCACCCGGTCCCGCCCGGGCACCTCGCCGTCCCAGTCGGCGGCCGCGTCGAGCACGGCGTTCCAGACGGCGGGTGCCCCGGCCATCAGCGTGACGCCGTGCTGCTCGACCCGGCGGAGGATCTCGGTGCCGTCGACCTTGCGCAGCGCGACCTGCGTGGCCCCCACCCCGGCCGCGGTGTAGGGCAGCCCCCAGCCGTTGCAGTGGAACATCGGTAGCGTGTGCAGGTAGACGTCGCGGTCGCTGACCTGCATGTGCAGGCCGAAGGTGGTGGCGTTGACCCAGACGTTGCGGTGGGTCATCTGCACGCCCTTGGGCCGCGCCGTCGTCCCGCTGGTGTAGTTGATCGTGGCGGTGGCGTCCTCGTCCGGCGCGGACCACGGCCGCGGCTCCGTGTCGTGGCGGAGGAGCCCGGACTCGTACTCCTCGCCCAGCAGGAAGCGGTGCGGGACGTCGATGCCGGACAGCTGCGACTCCACCTCCGGGTCGGCCAGCAGCACGCGGGCGCCGCAGTGTTCGACGATGTAGGCGAAGTCCGCGGGGGCCAGTCGGAAGTTGACCGGCACGAGCACCCGGCCGAACGAGGGGACGGCGTAGAGCAGCTCGAGCAGCCGGGCCGAGTTGTGGCTGACCACCGCCACCCGCTCCCCCTCGCCGACGCCCAGCGCATCCAGCCCGGCGGCGACAGCCCGGGCCCGTCGGGCCACGTCGCGGTAGGTCAGCTCCCCCAGCGAGGCCGCCGGCTGGCTCGGCTCGTCGACGACACCGAGCCGGTCGCCGTAGACCAGCTCTGCCCGGTCGAGGAAGTCACGGGTGGTCAAGGGCACGCGCATGCCGGGCTCCCCGGTGCCGGGGCCGGCTGCGGTGCCGGCCGAGTCAGAGTGGTCCCCGTCACGCTAACGGCCACGACGCACGACCACGAGCCGCTCAGTCCGCGGCGGCCAGCAACCGGGGCAGCGCCTCGCTGATCGGCTCCCGCACGACCAGGTCGGCGAGCCCGTCGTAGGGGGTCGGCTCGGCGTTGACGATGACCACCCGCGCACCGGAAGCGGCGGCCACCTCGACCAGCCCGGCCGCCGGGTGCACGCCCAGGGAGGTGCCGACGGCCAGGAACACGTCGCAGTCGGCGGCGGCCTGCGCGGCGGCGTCGAGCACGTCGGCGTCCAGTGCCTGGCCGAAGCTGATCGTCGCCGACTTGAGGACGCCGCCACAGTCGGTGCAGGCAGGGTCGGCCTCACCGGCGTCCACCCGGGCCAGCGCCTCCGCCATCGGAGTACGGGCAGCGCAGGCCAGGCACTCGACCTCGCGGACCGTCCCGTGCAGTTCCAGCACCGCACCGCTGCCCGCGTCGGTGTGCAGCCCGTCGACGTTCTGGGTGAGCAGCGCCCGCAGCCGACCCTGCCGCTCCAGCTCGACCAGCGCGGCGTGGCCGGCGTTGGGGCGCGCATCGGGGGCGGTGTCCCGGCGCATCAGCCAGGCGCGGCGGCGGATCTCCGGGTCGGCCACGTAGTAGGAGAGGGTCACCAGCTTCTCCGCGTCCGGGTCGCGGGTCCAGACGCCGTTCGGGCCGCGGTAGTCGGGGATGCCGCTGTCGGTGGAGATGCCGGCCCCGGTGAGCACGCAGATCCGGCGCGCCTCGGCGAGCCAGGCGGGAGGGGTCACTCCCCCAGGCTAGGCAGCCACCGCCTCCGGCAGCGGCTCCCCGACCTCTGACCGCAGCGGCGCGGCCGCCTCGGGCGGCAGGGCCGGGCGCCGGACCGCGCGGGACGCCGCCGCGACCAGCCGCGGCACCAGCAGCCACACCGCCCCGGCGTAGACCGCGCCGAGCAGCGTGTCGACCACGTAGTGCTCCCCGGACCACACCAGCACGACCGGCATCGCCACCGCGTAGCCGACCAGCGCCGCCCGCTGCCAGACCCGGTGCGCGACCGGCAGCAGCACCAGCGCGGTCAGGACGGCGAATGCGGTGTGCAGCGAGGGCACCGCCGCCACCTGGTTCACCTGTCCCTGCCCGGCCGACAGCAGTGCACCGGCCTTCTGCAGCCCCAGCACGGCCCAGCCGGAGTTGCTCAGCCGGTCCACGTGCTCGATGACGCCGTCCTTCGCGGCCAGCCACGGCGGGGCGGCCGGGTACAGCACGTAGGTGACCAGACCGGCCGCCGACAGCCCCACGACCAACCGGGCGTACGCCGTCCAGCGGCTCCGGTCGCGCAGCCAGAGGACCCCGAGCACCACCGGCGTCACCACGAAGTGGCTGCTGTAGACCAGCGACGCGAACACCGCCCACCCCTCGCCGCCCCAGTGCTCCTGCAGCCAGACGGTGGGCAGCACCCCACCGGCGAGCCAGCGGTCGGCGGCCGCGAGCTCACCGACGGCCACCGGCACGCCCAGCCCGTCGGCGAACCCGCGGCTGAGGTCGTAGAGCAGCAGGACCCCGGCCAGCGGCAACCAGTCGGCGAGCAGTCGCAGCAGCACCGGCCGCCCCCGGCCCAGGGACTGCACCGCCAGCACCGCCAGCACCCAGCCCAGCAGCACCAGGCGGTCGGTCGGCAGGCCGGTGACGAGACAGGTGGCGACGAAGGCGGCCAGCAGCCCGCCGGTCCCCAGCACGCGCGCACCGCGGTGGCGGGCCGCCGGGAGGTCCGGCTGCCCGACCGGGGACGTCGTCGTTCCCGTGGTCTCCGCGAGGGTCATGGCGCGGCACGCTAGGTGACCCAGCACACCCGTGGCGGCCGCCGGCGCACGGCACGCCGCGGGCACGCGTCCCCCGTGACTGCGGTGACTGACCGGACTCGTGGGGTCGGGGACGGCGCCCGGCCCGGGTGCTGTCCGTCGTGAGTGCTCACCGAGGGTGAGGAAGGGTGGCCTTGCTCCGCACAACCGGCCGAGGGCTGGGATGATCGGGGGTGGCACATCGAGGCGCAGGACGCGCGCAGGACCAGCGAGGGTGAGGCGCAAGAGTGGCAGCCAGCAAGAACAGCTTCGGAGCCCGTACGACGCTCGACGTCGACGGGACCGAGTACGACATCTTCCGTCTCGACGCGGTGGAGGGCGCTGACAAGCTGCCCTTCAGCTTGAAGATCCTCTTGGAGAACCTCCTCCGCACCGAGGACGGCGCGAACATCACCGCCGACCACATCCGCGCCCTGGCGAACTGGGACCCGTCCGCGGAGCCGGACCAGGAGATCCAGTTCACCCCGGCCCGCGTGGTGATGCAGGACTTCACCGGCGTCCCGTGCATCGTCGACCTGGCCACCATGCGCGAGGCGATGGCCGACCTGGGCGGCGACCCGGAGAAGATCAACCCGCTCTCCCCCGCCGAGCTGGTCATCGACCACTCCGTGATCGCCGACGTCTTCGGCACACCGGAGTCCTTCGGCCGCAACGTGGAGATCGAGTACGAGCGCAACCGCGAGCGCTACCAGTTCCTCCGCTGGGGGCAGGGCGCGTTCGACGACTTCAAGGTCGTCCCCCCGGGCACCGGCATCGTGCACCAGGTCAACATCGAGCACCTGGCCCGCGTCGTCTTCCCGCGCCAGGAGGGTGACCGCACGCTGGCCTACCCCGACACCTGCGTGGGCACCGACAGCCACACCACCATGGTCAACGGCATCGGAGTGCTGGGCTGGGGCGTCGGCGGCATCGAGGCCGAGGCCGCGATGCTCGGCCAGCCGGTGTCGATGCTCATCCCCCGGGTGGTCGGCTTCAAGCTGAGCGGCGAGCTGCCCGACGGCGCGACCGCCACCGACCTGGTGCTCACGATCACCGAGATGCTGCGCGAGCACGGCGTGGTCGGGAAGTTCGTGGAGTTCTACGGCGCCGGCGTCTCCGCCGTCCCGCTGGCCAACCGGGCCACGATCGGCAACATGAGCCCGGAGTTCGGCTCGACCGCGGCGATCTTCCCGATCGACGGCGAGACGATCCGCTACCTGCAGCTCACCGGCCGCTCCCCCGAGCAGGTGGCCCTGGTCGAGGCCTACGCCAAGACCCAGGGCCTCTGGCACGACGACGACCGCGAGCCGGCCTTCTCCGAGTACCTGGAGCTGGACCTCGGCACGATCGTCCCCTCGATCGCCGGCCCCAAGCGCCCGCAGGACCGGGTCGCGATGACCGACGCCAAGGAGGCCTTCCGGGAGTCGCTGGTCAACTACGTCGCCGCCGACGAGACCGGTGGCGAGGACCGCAAGCCCGGCGTGCCGGGGCAGGAGCAGCCCTTCGGCGTCCAGTCCTCCGCCGACGAGGCCTCGGCCGAGTCCTTCCCCGCCTCGGACCCGGTCAGCCCGTTCGCGCACGGCAACGGCGACGCCGGCAAGCCCAACGGCGGCGGCCACGGGCACGTCACCGAGCGCCCGTCCAAGCCCACCCGGGTGGTGATGGAGGACGGCACCGAGACCTCGGTGGACCACGGGCACGTGGTGATCGCGGCGATCACCTCCTGCACCAACACGTCCAACCCGTCGGTGATGATCGGTGCGGCGCTGCTGGCCAAGAAGGCCGTCGAGGCCGGGCTGACCACCAAGCCGTGGGTGAAGACGACGCTGGCCCCCGGGTCCAAGGTCGTCATGGACTACTACGAGAAGGCCCAGCTCACCCCGTACCTGGAGAAGCTCGGCTTCTACCTGGTCGGCTACGGCTGCACGACGTGCATCGGCAACTCCGGCCCGCTCCCCGAGCCGGTCAGCCAGGCGGTCAACGAGGCCGACCTCGCCGTCGTCTCGGTGCTGTCGGGCAACCGGAACTTCGAGGGCCGGATCAACCCCGACGTCAAGATGAACTACCTGGCCAGCCCCCCGCTGGTCATCGCCTACGCGCTCGCCGGGTCGATGGACCTCGACCTGACCACCGAGCCGCTCGGCCAGGGCAGCGACGGGCAGGACGTCTACCTGCACGACATCTGGCCCACCCCGATGGAGATCCAGCGGACCATCGACGAGTCGGTGACGGCGGAGATGTTCGCCAACGACTACGCCGACGTCTTCGCCGGTGACGAGCAGTGGAAGTCGCTGCCCACGCCGGAAGGCGACACCTTCGAGTGGGACGCGGAGAGCACCTACGTCCGCAAGCCCCCGTACTTCGACGGGATGCCGGCCGAGCCGGCCCCCGTCGAGGACATCTCCGGGGCGCGCACCCTGGCGGTGCTGGGTGACTCGGTGACCACCGACCACATCTCGCCGGCCGGCTCCATCAAGGCCGACAGCCCGGCCGGGAAGTACCTGCAGGAGCACGGCATCGAGCGTCGCGACTTCAACTCCTACGGCTCCCGGCGCGGGAACCACGAGGTGATGATCCGCGGCACCTTCGCCAACATCCGGCTGCGCAACCTCCTGGTGCCCGGCACCGAGGGTGGCGTCACGAAGAACCACCTGAGCGGCGAGACCACGTCGATCTACGACGCCTCGCGGGCCTACGCCGAGGCCGGCGTGCCCCTGGTGGTGCTGGCCGGCAAGGAGTACGGCTCCGGGTCCTCCCGTGACTGGGCGGCCAAGGGGACGGCGCTGCTCGGCGTCAAGGCGGTCATCGCGCAGAGCTACGAGCGCATCCACCGGTCGAACCTGATCGGCATGGGCGTCCTGCCGCTGCAGTTCCCCGAGGGCGAGTCGGCCGAGTCGCTCGGCCTGACCGGGGACGAGGAGTTCACCATCACCGGGGTCACCGCGCTGAACGACGGCACGATCCCCCGCACGGTGAAGGTCAAGGCGGGCGACGTGGAGTTCGACGCCCGCGTCCGGATCGACACCCCCGGCGAGGCGAGCTACTACCGCAACGGCGGGATCATGCAGTACGTGCTGCGCTCGCTCCGCGGCACCGTCTCCGCCTGATGGACCTGGGCCTGGGCGGCCGCGGGCTCCTGCTCACCGGCGCCAGCCGGGGGCTGGGGTTCGCGACCGCCCGGGCCCTCGTGGACGACGGGGCCCGGGTGCTGATCAGCTCCCGGTCCCCCGAGTCGGTCGACGCCGCCGTCGCCTCGCTCGGCGGGGCACCGGCGGCGTCCGGGCTGGCCGCCGACCTGGCCGACCCCGCGGCCGCCGAGGAGCTGGTCGGCGCGGCGGTCGACCGGCTGGGCCGGATCGACGGCGCGCTCATCTCCGTCGGCGGGCCGACCCCGGGCAGCGTGCTCGAGGTCCCGGAGGACGCCTGGCGGGCCGGCGTCGAGAGCGTGCTGCTCGGGCCACTGCGGCTGATCCGGGCGCTGGTGCCGCACCTGTCCCCCGACGCCGCGATCGGGCTGGTGCTCTCCACCTCGGTGCGCCAGCCGATCGGGCACCTGGCCATCTCCAACGGCCTGCGGCCCGGGCTGGCGATGACCACCAAGGCACTGGCCGACGAACTCGGGCCCAGCGGCATCCGGGTCTTCGGCCTGCTCCCCGGCACGATCGCGACCGACCGGGTCACCGAGATCGAGGCAGCCTCCGGCGATCCCTCGGCCGCCCGCACCCGCACCGAGGCGTCCATCCCGCTCCGCCGGGTCGGCCGCCCGGAGGAGTTCGGGGCGGTCGCCGCCTTCGCCCTCTCCCCCGCCGCCTCCTACGTCACCGGCACCATGCTCGCCGTCGACGGCGGCGTCACCCGCGCACTGTGAGAAAGGACCCCCTCATCCCCCACCACTCGCAAGCTCGCGGCGGGCCCCTACGAGGGGGCCCGCCGGTGCTCGTGGCCTGCGCGCACGGCACCCGCAACCCCACCGGCCGGCGGCTGATCGGTCAGCTCGCGCTCGCCGCCCGCGCTCTGCGGCCGGGGCTCACCACCACCGCGGCCTTCGTCGACGTGCAGCCGCCGACGGTCGTCGACGTCGTCCGCGGGCTGGGCGAGTCGGCGACCCCGGCCGTCGTCGTCCCGCTGCTGTTGTCCGGCGGGTACCACGTGCACGTCGACATCGCCGGTGCCGTCGCCGACCACCCGTCGGCGGTGGCCGCCCGGCCGCTGGGCCCCGATGCCCGACTGGTGGGCGTGCTCACCGACCGGCTGGTGGCGGCCGGCGCCGACCGCGCCGACCCGGCCACCGCGATCGTGCTCGCCGCCGCCGGCTCCAGCGACAAGCGCTCGGTGCAGGACGTCGAGGACACCGCCGCGCTGCTCCAGCGCGACTGGGCCGGCCCGGTCACCACCGGCTACGGATCGGCCGCCCAGCCCCCCGTGCCCGACGCGGTCGCTGCCGCGCGCGCCGCCGGCGCCCAGCGGGTCGTCGTCGCCGCCTACCTGCTGGCGCCCGGGCACTTCCACGACAAGCTCCAGGGGGCCGGCGCGGATTGCGTCACGGCGCCATTGCTGCCCGACGACCGGATCGCCGCCGTCCTCCTCGACCGCTACGACGCAGCCCTCAACCCGGCCGGAGCTCCGGAACGTCAGTAGGGTCCGCAGCCATGTTGTCGCTCGCCGGTGTGGCGCTGTACCTGACGCTCGTCGCCGCCTTCTTCTTCCTGCTCTACTCCGTGGTGAACCGGGCCGTGCTCAACGCCCTGCGCACCCACCACGAGGAGACGACCCGATCGGCGCAGCCGGCAACGCCCGGCCCGGACCACCACGACTGACGCCCGAGGGGCCGGAGTCGCGATCTCGGCCCCTCAGGGGGCGGTGGCGATCGGGCGGTCGGGGTCGGCGGACCACTGTGACCACGAACCGGGCCACAGGGCCGCCTCGATGCCGGCCTCGGCGAGCGCAGCCACCTCGTGTGCGGCGGTGACGCCCGAACCGCAGTAGACGCCCACCGTCGTCCCCGGTCGGACACCCAGCGCGGCGAACCGCTCGGTCAGTACAGCCGCTGTAGCGAAGCGACCGCCGGTGACCAGGTTCTCCGTGGTCGGGGCACTGACCGCACCGGGCACGTGGCCGGCCCGGGGGTCGACCGGTTCGACCTCGCCGCGGTAGCGCTCGCCGGCCCGGGCGTCCAGCAGCACCCCGCCCTTCGCGGGCAGCGAGGCCGCCCCGTCGGCGGTGAGCACAGGCATCCCACCGCTGGTCAGCACCACGTCGCCGGGGTCGGCGACGACGTCGCCGGCCTCCAGCTCACCGCCGGCCGCGGTCCAGGCCGCCAGCCCGCCGTCGAGGATCGTGACGTCGGTGAGTCCGCCCCAGCGGAGCAGCCACCAGGCCCGGGCAGCCGCCAGACCGCCCGTCGTGTCGTAGACGACGACCCGCGAGCCGGTGGAGATCCCCCACCGCCGGGCCGCTGCTTGCAGTGCCTGTACCGACGGGAGCGGGTGTCGCCCCGCCTCGGGTGACGCACCGGCGGCGAGTTCGGTGGGCAGGTCGACGTAGACGGCGCCCGGCAGGTGGCCGGCCCGGTGCTGTTCCCGCCCGTCCGACCTCCCGAGCGCCCAGCGGACGTCGAGCAGGACGACGTCCCCGGTGCGGCCGAGCAGCTCTGGGGCGCCGGTCAGCACGCTCACCGCGCTGCCTCGTGCCGCGCTGCCTCCAGTTCCTCGGTCAGCGCGTTCAGGGCGCCGGCCCGGCCGCCGTAGCGGGCCGGGGTGCTCTGCAGGAGGGCGATCTTCCACCGCCCCCCCTCCTCGACGGCGGTGAGGGCGTGGACGGTGTGCCGGGACGGGTCGACGGCGTCACCGCCGGGGGGCACCATCCCGGCCACCGCGTGCAGCACGACCACGCCGTCGGTCAGCCTGCGCACGGAGCGCACGACGCCGACGAAGGTGGGTGTGGCGTGCTCGGTGAACATCCGGCGCATGTCGGCGGCGATGCTGAGCCGGCCGCTGCGCAGGGTGCCGTCGAGGTCGATGAGCTCGCCGTCGTCGGCGAAGACCGAGGACACCGTCACGCCGCTGCGCTGGTTCCATCCCGCGAGGTACCGCGCGTACAGCGCCCGGATCTGGGTGTCCTGCGGATGACCTGCGCTCAAGGGAGTGCTCCTGCGGGTGGTACGACTGGGTCAGGAGTGACCGTAGTGTGCCCGCCCTGACGGCAGCTCACCCCGTGCCGGACGCTGCGCTGCGAGCCGGATCCGGGGGTGCCGGCTCAGAAGGCGGCGAGGGGTTCGGCCATGAAGCCGTCGTCCTGCTGGGACACGTGCCAGACCCGGACGTCCTTGCCGCCGGCGACGTCCTTCTCGTGGAAACGGACCCGCTCGCCGAGGGGCACCCCGTGACCGCGGACCAGCAGCGGCCCGCCGCTGTCGACGGTGAACTCGGCGTCCCCGAGGAAGAGCTCCAGGGACGAGACATCCCCGGTCGGCGGCACGGTCACCGGACAAGGCCGACCGGACGCGACGGATGGCGGAGGCTGGACGGTCATGGTGGACCTCCCACGGTGTTGGTGACGGGCGCCGTCCCGGGGAACGTGCCATGGGCCCCAGGGTCCCGCAGGGCCTGCCGACGCCCACCCGCATGGCCACCACGCTGGGTGCTCGGCTGGCGACCCACTGCTCAGCCGACCTCGACCGCCCGGTCCTCTCCCGCAGGGGCGAACTGGGTGCGGTACAGGTCGGCGTAGTGACCGCCGGCGGCGAGCAGCTCGTCGTGGGTGCCGCGCTCGACGATCCGGCCGGCGTCGACCACCAGGATCTGGTGGGCGCCGCGGATGGTGGACAGCCGGTGCGCGATCACCAGCGAGGTCCGCCCGGCCAGCGCCGCGTCCAGCGCGTGCTGCACGGCCACCTCCGACTCGCTGTCCAGGTGGGCGGTCGCCTCGTCCAGGATCACGATGCCCGGCGCCTTCAGCAGCACCCGGGCGATCGCCAGCCGCTGCTTCTCCCCGCCGGACATCCGGTGCCCGCGGTCGCCGACCACGGTGTCCAGCCCGTCGGGCAGTGAGTGCACCAGCGCGGCGATCCGGGCCCCGGTGAGCGCCGACCACAGCTCGTCCTCGGTGGCCTCGGGCTTGGCATAGCGGAGGTTGGCCCGGATCGTGTCGTGGAACAGATGGGCGTCCTGGCTGACCACGCCGATCGCGTCGCGCAGCGAGGCGGTGGTGGCCTGGCGGACGTCGACCCCGCCGACCCGCACCGCGCCCTCGGTGACGTCGTAGAGCCGAGAGACCAGTGCGGCGATCGTCGACTTCCCGGCGCCCGAGGTGCCGACCAGGGCGACCAGCTGGCCGGGCTCCGCCCGGAAGGAGACGTCGTGCAGCACCTCGGCCGGCTGCCCGTGCTCGGGGACCGCGACGTCCTCCAGCGACGCCAGCGACACCTCGGCGGCGGACGGGTAGCGGAAGGAGACCGAGTCGAACTCCAGCGACCGGTCCTCGACCGGGACCGGCACCGCGTCGGGGGCCTCGGCGATCATCGGCGCCAGGTCGAGCACCTCGAACACCCGGTCGAAGCTGACCAGCGCGCTCATCACGTCGACCCGCACGTTGGCCAGCGCCGTCAGCGGCCCGTAGAGCCGCGCCAGCAGCAGCGCCAGGGCGACGACGTCACCGGCGGACAGCTGCCCGGTGAACGCCAGCCAGCCACCGAGCCCGTAGACCAGGGCGGTGGCCAGCGCGGCGACCAGGGTGAGGGCGGTGAAGAAGGTGCGGCCGTACATCGCCGAGAGCACGCCGATGTCGCGCACCCGGGACGCCCGGCCGCGGAAGGAGTCCGCCTCGACCTCGGGCCGACCGAACAGCTTGACCAGCAGCGCCCCGGCGACGTTGAACCGCTCGGTCATCGTCGCGTTCATCGAGGCGTTGAGCCCGTAGGACTCCCGGGTGATCGTCTGCAGCTTCTTGCCGATCCGCTGGGCCGGCACCACGAACAGCGGCACCATCACGATCGACAGCAGGGTGATCCGCCAGGAGAGGCTCAACATGACCCCGGCGGTCAGCACCAGGGCGATCACGTTGGAGACGACCCCGGACAGCGTGGAGGTGAAGGCCCGCTGCGCACCGATGACGTCGTTGTTCAGCCGGCTGACCAGCGCACCCGTCTGGGTGCGGGTGAAGAAGGCGACCGGCATCCGCTGCACGTGCTCGAACACCCGGGTGCGCAGGTCGTGAATGACGCCCTCGCCGATCCGGGCGGAGTACCAGCGCTGCACGAGCGAGCTGGCAGCGTCGAGCACGGCCAGGCCGGCGATGAACAGCGCGATCCGGACGATGTCGCCGGCCGTGCCGGTCAGGTTGGCGATCCGGTTGACGATGTCGCCGGCCAGCAGCGGGGTGACCACCCCGATCACCGCGGAGAAGACGACCAGCGCCAGGAAGCCGATCAGTTCCCGCCGGTAGGGACCGGCGATGCCCAGGATCCGGCGCACCGTCCCCTTGGGGACGCCGTGGGACGTGACCGAGCGGTCGGTGCTGAACGACCGCATCGCCGCCATGGACGTCATCGGTGAGTCCACGACACGCCCCCTGTTGCTGGATCCGGTTGATCACCGAGCCGAACAGCCGGGGCGGCCGTCGTGTTCCGTCCGGTCAGTCCCGCCCGGCCAGTCTCCGCAGCCGGCGCACCTGGGCCGCCCGCTCGGCGGCGTCCTGCTCGTCGGGCCCGTTGCGGACGGCCGAGCGGACCAGCGCCAGCGTCTCCCGGGCAGCGTCGGCGTCCGGCCCGAGGAGCGCCGCGGTCAGGTCGGCGACCGCCCCGTCGAGCTCGGCGGTCGGGACGGCGAGGTTCGCCAGCCCGGTGGTCACGGCCTCGGCCGCGCCCACCGCCCGGCCGGTCAGGCAGATCTCCACGGCGCGGCTGTAGCCGACCAGCTCGACCAGCGTGCTGGTGCCGGTGAGGTCGGGCACCAGCCCGAGGCCGGCCTCGGGCAGCCGCAGCTGGGCGTCCTCGGTGAAGACCCGGAGGTCGCAGGCGAGCGCCAGCTGGGCGCCCGCGCCGATGGCGTGCCCCTGCACCGCCGCCACCGAGACGACGCCGGGTGAGCGCAGCCAGCGGAACGCCGCCTGGTACCCCCGGATGCGCTCCTGGGCCGCCTCGGTGGGCAGCGAGCCCAGCTCGGCCAGCCCGCCGGGCACCCCGGGGTCGGCGCTGAAGAGCGTGCGGTCCAGGCCGGCGGAGAACGCCCGGCCCGCGCCGCGGACGACGACCACGCGCACGCCGTCGTCCAGTGACTCCCCGACCGCGCGCAGCGCCGCCCAGGTGGCCGGGGTCTGCGCGTTGAGCTGGTCGGCCCGATCGAGGGTCACGGTGAGGACGGCGCCCTCGCGCGCCGTCCTCACCCAGCCGTCGGGCTGCTCACTCACGCAGACTTCTTGGCGTTCCGGTTCGCCCCACCCCGACCGCGGAGGGTGGCGCCCGACTCCGACAGCAGACGGTGCACGAAGCCGTAGGAGCGGTTGGTCGAGGTGGCCAGCGAGCGGATGCTCTCCCCGCCGTCGTAACGCTCCCGGAGCTCGCCGGCCAGCGACGTCCGGTCGTCCCCGGTGATCCTCTTGCCCTTGCTCAGGTCCGCAGTGCTCGAGTCGGCCATGACTCCCCTCCGTGTCAGGGGTGCTGCCGACTCCTGCCGACGACATCCCGCTGATCCCCCGGCGCCGATGTCCCGATGACCTCGGCGTCCCACTGGCCATGATCACCCAGGCCGGGAGGGTCGGCCACCGCAACAAGAACGCGCACCGCCGAATCTGCAGGTCACCGCGCGGCGACCGGGTCCCGTCGTTACGCGAGCGAGACCAGATCGGCGAAGTCGGCGCTCCAGGTGTCCTCGGTGCCGTCGGGCAGGATGATCACCTTGTCGGGGTTCAGTGCGTGCACCGCGCCCTCGTCGTGGGTCACCAGCACGATCGCGCCCTGGTAGGTGCGCAGCGCCTCGAGCACCTGCTCGCGGCTGGCCGGGTCCAGGTTGTTGGTAGGCTCGTCCAGCAGCAGCACGTTGGCGCCGGAGACCACCAGCGTGGCCATCGCCAGCCGGGTGCGCTCACCACCGGACAGCGTGCCGGTCCGCTGGTCGACGGCGTCGCCGGAGAAGAGGAAGGCACCGAGGATCTTCCGCAGCTCGGTGTCGGTGCTGCCCGGAGCCGAGGACCGCATGTTCTCCAGCAGCGTGCGGTCCATGTCGATCGTCTCGTGCTCCTGCGCGTAGTACCCGACCCGCAGCCCGTGCCCGGCCTTGACCTCACCGGTGTCGGGCTGCTCGGTGCCGGCCAGCATGCGCAGCAGGGTGGTCTTGCCCGCGCCGTTGAAGCCCAGGACGACGACCCGGGTGCCCTTGTCGATGGCCAGGTCGACGCCGGTGAAGATCTCCAGCGAGCCGTAGCTCTTGCTGAGGTGTTCGGCGGTGAGCGGCGTCCTGCCGCACGGGGCCGGCGTCGGGAAGCGCAGCTTCGCGACCTTGTCCTGGACCCGGACCTGCTCCAGGCCCGCGGCCAGTCGCTGGGCGCGCTTGTCCATGCTCTGCGCGGCCTTGGCCTTGGTGGCCTTGGCCCGCATCTTGTCCGCCTGGGCGGAGAGGGCGTCGATCTTCTTCTCGGCGTTGGCCCGCTCGGACCGGCGGCGGCGCTCGTCGGTCTCCCGGGCGTCCAGGTACCGCTTCCAGCCGAGGTTGTAGACGTCGACCGTGGCGCGGTTGGCGTCCAGGTGCCACACCTTGTTGACGACGGCGGCCAGCAGCTCGACGTCGTGGCTGATGACGATCAGCCCGGCGCGGTGGCTGGCCAGGTAGCCCTTGAGCCAGACGATGGAGTCGGCGTCCAGGTGGTTGGTCGGCTCGTCGAGCAGCAGCGTGTCGGCGTCGGAGAAGAGGATCCGGGCCAGCTCCACGCGGCGGCGCTGACCACCGGAGAGGGTGCGCAGCGGCTGCTGGAGCACCCGGTCGGGCAGGCCCAGGTTGGTGCAGATCCGGGCCGCGTCGCTCTCCGCGGCGTACCCGCCGAGTGCGGCGAACTGGTCCTCCAGCCGCCCGTACTGCCGGACGGCGCGGTCCATCTCGGCGTCGTCGGCGGGCTCGGCCATCGCGACCTGCGCCTTGGTCAGCTTCGCCTTCAGCACGTCCAGGCCGCGGCCGGACAGCACCCGGTCGCTGGCGGTGATGTCGAGGTCGCCGCTGCGCGGGTCCTGCGGGAGGTAGCCGAGCTCACCGGTCACGTCGACCTTGCCGGCGTGCGGCACGCGTTCCCCGGCGAGGGTGGTCAGGGTCGTCGTCTTGCCAGCACCGTTGCGCCCGACCAGCCCGATGCGGTCACCGGGCTGGACCCGCAGATCGGCTTCGCTGATGAGGATCCGGGCGCCGGCACGCAGCTCGAGGCCGGTCGTCGTGATCACTGACCCCATGATAGGCGCTCGACCGCCATCGGCCGACCGGATTGCCGGGTGACCTCCACGTCACCTGGGGTACGCAGGCACCAGCCGTGGTCGCACGCGACGGTCCAGACAGCGGAGGTGAGCGGTGCCCGGCAGCCCCGAGGTGGTCTACCCACCGCCGCTGGGCGATCCCCCGCCGACCGCGGCGCCGGCGGACACGGCACCGACGGACACGGCGCCGACCGACACTGGCACCGGCGACGTCGCCCCCCAGCAGGTGCTCCTCGGCGCCGGCGCGGTCGCCGTGGTCGCCGCCGGCGCTGCCACGCTCACCGACGCCGATTCCGTCCCGGGCCTCCTCGTGGTCGCCCTGCTCACCGTCGCCGCGACCCTGGGGTCGCTGCGCGCGGGGGGCCGGGGTCTCCGCAGCAGCGAGGAGGCCCTCGCCTCGGCCGCGGTGGTGCTCGCCGCGGTGGCCGCGTGGTCGGCCGGGGACGGCCCCGGCGGCCCGAGCGCGGTGCTGCTCTCCCTGCTCGCCGCGGTCTTCGTCGTCCTCGGCCTGATCGCGCGGACGACGCTCACCTGGCCGATCGCCGCCTGGGGAGCCGGGCAGGGGGCGGTGCTGAGCGCGCTGACCGGCTCCGGACTGTCGCTGGCCCCGCACGCCTCCGCCGTGCTGGCCACCGCCGTCGCCGGTCTGGTGATCACGCTGGCCGTCCGCCGGGCCGTCGCGGTGGTCACCCTGGTCACCGCGGCCGCCTGGTGGGTGACGGGGGTCGTCGAGGCCACCGCCCACGTGTGGACGACGGAGTCGGTCGCCGCCGCGCTGGTGCCCTCCGCGCTGATGCTGCTGGCGGCCGGTGCGCTGCTCGCCCTGCCCCGACGAGCAGACCTGCGGCCCGCGCTGGGTCCCCCGGCCGCCGTCCCGGTGGCGGCCGGGCTGGTGGCCGGGGCCGCCGTCGCCGGGCTGCTGCAGGCCGCGGGGCCGGTCGGGGTGATGACCAGCGGCTACCTCGGCCTGGCGCTCGCGACGGTGGTCGGTGCGGCTGCCTCCCCGGGACCGTCCCGCCTGCTCCGCCCGTCGGGTCTCGCCGCCGCCGCGGTGCTCACCGGTCTGGCCGTCGTCCAGCTGCTCGGGTCGGGGCGCTGGACGGCGCTGGCTGCCCTGGTCGCGGTCGCCGCCGTCCCCGCGCTGGTGGTCGCCGCCCGGCAGCCCAGCGACCGCCGGTGGGCGCTGCCGGTCGTGGTGGGCTGCCTGGCGGCCGCCGTGCTGCTGGCCGAGGCCGATGGCAGTCTCGGGTCGGCGCCGGCCGGTCAGCTGCTGGTGCTGTGGTGCCTGCTGGCCCTCGGCGCCGCGACCGCCCTGCGCGGGCAGCCCGCGGAGCTGCCGTTGACCTGGACGGCCGCGGCGGTCGCCGCTGCCGGGCTGGCGCACCTGGCCGGCACCGGGCACCTGCCCGGCCTGGCCCTCGCCCTGGCCGTCGTCGGCGCGGGCTTCATCGCCTCCGGCACGGTCACCGACCGGGCACCCGTCCGGGCCGGTGGGTGCACCGCACTGGTCCTGGCCGCCTGGCTGGCCGCCGGCAGCGCCGGGATCGGCGTGCCGGAGGCCTACACGCTCCCGGCCGCCACGGTGCTGTGGCTGTACTCAGGACGACGACTGGCCCGCGGCGCGTCCTGGCCGGCGTGGGGCCCCGGACTGGTGGTCGCCTTCGTCCCGTCGGTCTGGCTGGCGGCCACCGAGCCGGATCTGCTGCGACTGGTGCTGGTCGTCCTCGCCGCCACGGTCAGCGCGACGGCGGGCAGCCGCTGGCAGGTACAGGCCCCGCTGGTGGTGGGTGCTGCGTCGTTGACCGCGGTGGCCCTCGGTCGGCTGGTCGTCCACCTGCCCCTGACCGGCCTGCTCGCGGTCGGGGCGGCCGGGGCTGTCCTGCTCGCCGCGGGCGCGGTCTACGAGCAGCGCCGGACGCGCGCCCGCGCAGCCCTCGCCCGCGTCGCTGACCTGCGCTGATGCAGCTCTATTGCAGTCACTGCACTGTCACGATCCAGTCACCGGGTCCCCGTCGACCCCCGTGCTGGGCCAGGCTGGGCGGATGGACCTCCAGGGGTGGCAGCGACGGACCGGCGCCGGCGTACTGACCGCACTGGTGGCGGTCGGGATCGGCGCCTGTGGAGGTCCCGACTCGCCGCTCCTCGGACAGTGGCAGGACGACGAGGGAGCGCCCAGCCGCGACCAACTGCAGCTGTACCGCGGCGAAGACCACTGCGACTGGACGGCCGCGGTGTTCCTCCGGGTCGCCTGGCCACCGGGCACGGCAACGGGACGCCAGTTCGTCCGGGACCCCGAGGGGGTGGTCTCTGCCGAGCTGTCCTCGGGCTTCGCCGGGGACGCTGTGCTGCCCGCCGACGCCGTCCGGACCGGCTACCGGAACGAGTCGGGCGTGCAGCTCTGGCTGCCGTCCGGGGAGGAGCTGGAGCACGCGTACCTGGTGACGTCGTCCGGGACCGTCGAGGCCTGGCCGCTGGTCGATCCACCCATGGGGTGCGACTGACCCTCGGGTCTGGACCCGAAGAGCACCTCGGCACCGACCGGGCGCCAGCCCGCCGCGAGGAACGACCGCAGCGAGGCGGTGTTGGCCGGGGCGACCTGCGCCCACAGCGGCTCAGCGCCGGGTACCAGTGACGGGGCCGCTGCGGCCAGGGCGGTGCCGAGCCCACGGCCACGGGCCGACGGGTCGACCTCGACGCTGACCTCCCACCGGCCGCAGATGCCGCGGCCGAGGACCAGCAGGGCGGCGCTGTCGGGTGTCGTCCACACCCGCACCCCGGTGCGGTACCGGACCGCCCGCCGCACGCGCGGGTGCTCGCCGGGCTCGACCTCCGCCAGTTCGACGCCGGGGCGCACCGGGGCCGGCGGGGCGATCAGCAGCGCGTCCAGCACCCCGGGCTCCGCGTCCACCCGGTCGGCCAGCGCCGACAGGAAGCGGGCCCCCAGCGGCGCCTCGACCGGCTCGTGCGCGACCTGCGCAGCCACCCAGTCCGGCTCGATGTCGGCGGCCACGACGTGCCAGCCGGTCCCCCCGACGACGAGTGCCGGCGCCCGCCGTCCGTCGAGGAGGGCAGGCGCCGGCACGGTCGTGACGCTCGCATCAGCCGACGGGGTCTCCCCCGCGGCCAACTGGTCCAGCAGCGTGCGGAGCTGCAGGGTTCAGACCCGGAAGCCGAGGGCCCGCAGCTGCTCGCGGCCGTCGTCGGTGATCTTGTCCGGGCCCCACGGCGGCATCCAGACCCAGTTGATCCGGATGTCGCCGACGAGGCCGGGGCCGGGGCCACCGGTGAGGGCCTGGCGGGCCTGGTCCTCGATCACGTCGGTCAGCGGGCAGGCCGCCGACGTCAGCGTCATGTCGATGATCGCCACGTTGGCGTCGGTGTCGACGTCCAGCCCGTAGACGAGACCGAGGTCGACGACGTTGACGCCCAACTCGGGGTCGACGACGTCGCGCATGGCCTCCTCGAGGTCCTCGATCAGGGCGGACTTGCCGCCGTACAGGCCGGCGTCGGGGGTGGTGGGCTCGGTCATCTCAGTTCGCCTCATTCGTCGTGGAGAGGGCGCGGGCGCTCGCGTCCTTCAGCGCCATCCAGCTCATCAGTGCGCACTTGACCCGCGCCGGGTACTTCGAGACGCCGGCGAACGCCACGGCGTCCTCCAGGTCGTCCTCGAGCTCCTCGGCCACGGTCGCGTTGCCCTTGCTCTGCATCAGCGTCATGAACTGCTCGCCGGTGTGCATCGCCTCGGTCACGCTCTTGCCGATCACCAGGTCGTACATCGCCGAGACCGAGGCCTGGCTGATCGAGCAGCCCATGCCCTCGTAGGAGACGTCGGCGATGGTCTCGCCCTCCAGGTGCACCCGCAGGGTGACCTCGTCACCGCACGTCGGGTTGACGTGGTGCACCTCGGCCTCGAACGGGTCGCGGAGTCCGCGCCCGTGGGGGTTCCGGTAGTGGTCCAGGATGATGTCCTGGTACATCGACTGCAGCTGCATCACTTCACCTCGCTGGGTGCAACACCGAAGAAGCGCTGGGCTTCCCGCACGCCCTCGACGAGTGCGTCCACGTCGTCGTACCCGGTGTGCACGTAGAACGTCGCCCGGGTGGTGGCCGGGACGCCGTAGCGGCGCACGACCGGCCAGGCGCAGTGGTGCCCGACCCGGACGGCGATGCCGAGGTCGTCGAGGACCTGGCCGACGTCGTGCGGGTGGACGCCCTCGACGGTGAAGCTGATCGCTCCCCCGCGGGCCACGGTGTCCGGCGGGCCGATCACGGTGACGCCGGGGATGGCCTGCAGCTCGGCCAGCGCGTACTCGGTGAGCGCCTCCTCGTGGGCCTGCACCGCGTCCATGCCGAGTCGCTGCAGGTACTCCGCGGCGGCGGCGAGCCCGATGACCTGCGCGGTCATCGGCACGCCGGCCTCGAAGCGCTGCGGCGGGGGCATGAACGTGCTGCCCTCCATCCGGACGACCTCGATCATCGAGCCGCCGGTGAGGAAGGGCGGCAGCGCGTCGAGCACGTCATAGCGGCCCCACAGCACGCCGACCCCGGTCGGGCCGAGCATCTTGTGCCCGGAGAACACCAGGAAGTCCGCACCGAGCTCGGTGACGTCGACCCGCTGGTGCGGCACGGACTGGGCGCCGTCCACCAGCACCAGGGCGCCGACCTCCCGGGCCCGGGCGACGATGTCGCCCAGCGGGTTGATCGTGCCCAGGATGTTCGACTGCTGGGTCACCGCGACGAGCTTGGTGCGCTCGTTCACCACGGTGGCCAGGTCCGACAGGTCGAGCCGGCCGTCGTCGGTGAGCCCGAGCCAGCGCAGGGTCGCCCCAGTCCGCTCGCACAGCTGCTGCCAGGGCAGCAGGTTCGCGTGGTGCTCCATCTCGGTCACGACGATCTCGTCGCCCTGACCGACGGCGTACCGGCGGAACTCCGGCTCCTTGGCGGTCGCTGCGTTGGACAGCGCGTAGGCGACCAGGTTGATCGCCTCGGTGCTGTTCCGGGTGAAGACGACCTCGTTCTCCGGCGCCCCGATGAAGGCACCGATGGTGGTGCGCGCCGCCTCGTAGGCCGCGGTGGCCTCCTCGGCGAGCTGGTGCGCACCCCGGTGCGGAGCGGCGTTGACGTTCTCGTAGAACCACCGCTCGGCGTCCAGGACGCTGGTCGGCTTCTGCGAGGTCGCGCCCGAGTCGAGGTAGACCAGCCGCTTCCCGTCCCGGACGGTGCGGGACAGGATCGGGAAGTCCGCCCGGATCGCCTCGACGTCCAGCGGGAGCGGCACCTGGCGCGCCCCCACGGGACGCGAGACGGTCTCGGTCATGCGGATGCAGCCTCGCTGGCGGCCTGCTCGTTGGAGTCCTTGACGTAGGCGGCGTAGCCCTCGTCCTCGAGCTTCTGCGCGAGCTCCGGGCCACCCTCGTCGACGACCCGGCCGGCGACGAAGACGTGCACGAAGTCGGGCTTGATGTACTTGAGGATCCGCGTGTAGTGCGTGATCAGCAGGACGCCGACCGGGCTGTCGGCCTTGGCCCGGTTCACGCCCTCGGAGACGACGCGGAGCGCATCGACGTCCAGGCCGGAGTCGGTCTCGTCGAGGATCGCCATCTTCGGCTTCAGGAGACGCATCTGCAGGATCTCGTGGCGCTTCTTCTCACCACCGGAGAAGCCCTCGTTGACGTTGCGCTCGGCGAACGCGCTGTCCATCTCGAGCGCGGTCATCTCGGTGCGCACGTCCTTGACCCAGGTGCGCAGCTTCGGGGCCTCGCCGGTGATCGCGGTGGCGGCGGTGCGCAGGAAGTTCGACACCGAGACGCCCGGGACCTCGACCGGGTACTGCATGGCCAGGAACAGGCCGGCCCGGGCGCGCTCGTCGACGGTCATCGCGAGGACGTCCTCCCCGTCGAGGGTCACGGTGCCGCCGGTGATCGTGTACTTGGGGTGCCCGGCGATCGAGTAGGCCAGGGTCGACTTGCCCGACCCGTTGGGGCCCATGATCGCGTGGGTCTCGCCCGCGCGGACGGTCAGGTCGACGCCGCGGAGGATCTCCTTGGTCTCGTCCCCGTCACCGACGGTGACGTGCAGGTTGCGGATCTCCAGCACGCTCCCGGCCGAGAGGCCGGTGGCGGTGGGGGTGGCGGTGGGGCTGGTCACGGGGTTCTCGCTCCTCAGTTGCTTTGGCCAGGTCAGGGCTGCAGGGCGAGGGGGGCGTCGACGTCCACCAGGACGTCGTCACCCTCCACCCGGACCGGGTAGACGGGGACCGGCTCGGTGGCCGGGAGGTTCGTGGGCTGGCCGGTGCGCAGGTCGAAGCACGAGCCGTGCAGGGCGCACTCGATGGTGGGCGCCCCGTCGACGTCGTCGACGTCGCCGTCGGTCAGGGGGACGTCGGCGTGCGAGCAGACGTCCTGGATCGCGTAGACCTCACCGTCGAGCTGGACGACGGCCACGTCGATGTCGGCGAGCTCGATCCGCAGGGAGCCCTCCTCGGGCACCTCGGACAGCGCGCAGACCCGCTCGTACGTCACGCGCCGACCTCGACCGGCTGCTCCTCGAGGTCCGGGAGGGCACCGAGGCGGGCCTCGATGGTGCCCATCAGCCGGTCCTGCAGGGCGGGGACGCCGATGTGCTGCACGACGTCGGCGAAGAAGCCGCGCACGACGAGGCGGCGGGCCGTCTCGGCGTCGATCCCACGGGAGCAGAGGTAGAACAGCTGCTCGTCGTCGAACCGGCCGGTGGCGCTGGCGTGACCGGCGCCGACGATCTCACCGGTCTCGATCTCCAGGTTCGGCACCGAGTCGGCGCGGGCGCCGTCGGTGAGCACCAGGTTGCGGTTCAGCTCGTAGGTGTCCGTGCCGGTCGCGGCCGGGCGGATCCGCACGTCGCCGACCCAGACGGTGTGCGCCTTCTCCCCCTGCAGCGCGCCCTTGTAGACGACGTTGCTGCGGCAGTTCGGCGTGCCGTGGTCGACCCAGAGCCGGTGCTCCTGGTGCTGGGTCTCGTCGGCGAAGTACACGCCGTAGAGGTCCGCCGAGCCGCCGGGGCCGGCGTACTGCACGTTGCTCACGAGCCGGACCAGGTCGCCGCCGAGGGTGACCACGACCTGCTTGAGCGAGGCGTCCCGGCCGACGACGGCGTCGAACTGCCCGCCGTGCACCGTGCCCGGCGCCCAGTCCTGCACCGAGACGACGGTCAGCTGCGCACCGTCGCCGAGCAGGAAGGCGACCCCGCCGGAGTAGCGGGCCAGTCCGGAGTGGTCGAGGACGACGGTCGCCTGCGCGAACGCCCCGACCTCGACGACCAGCTGGCCCCAGATGACGTCGTCACTTCCGGTGCCGGCCAGGCCCAGGGTGACCGGGCGGTCGAGCACGGCCTCCTTGGCGATCCGGAGCACGGCTGCGCCGCCGCTGCGCTGACGGGTCAGCGCGGCCAGCCGGTCGACCGGCTCGGGCAGGCCCTTGAGCAGCGGGTCGCCGGCCTCGACCGAGGTCAGCTCTGCGCCCTCGGGCAGGTCGGACTCCCACGCCAGGGAGGCGTCCGACGGTGCGCCGTCCAGCAGTGCGCGAACGCGGCGCATCGGGGTGAAGCGCCACTCCTCCTCGCGACCGGTCGGTGCACCGAAGGCGTCCGGGTCGGTGGAGGTGAACCGCTCGGCCGGCGAGCCGGTGGGTGCCGGACCGCCGTGCGAGTGCGACCCGGGGGGCGTGTCGCCGGCGGTGCCGGTGCCGGCCGCCGGGGTGGTCGGCGGCCCGGCCTGGGCCCCCACGCCGGGAGCAAAGAGCTCGCCGGCGAGGGTGGCCGAGTCGGTCGTCAGGGTGGTCTGGTCGTCAGTACCGGTGTTCTGTGGAGCCGACATCAGCCGACGGCACCTTCCATCTGGAGCTCGATCAGGCGGTTGAGCTCGAGGGCGTACTCCATCGGCAGCTCCCGGGCGATGGGCTCGACGAAGCCGCGCACGACCATCGCCATCGCCTCGTCCTCGGAGAGCCCTCGGCTCATCAGGTAGAAGAGCTGGTCGTCGCTGACCCGCGAGACGGTCGCCTCGTGGCCCATCGACACGTCGTCCTCGCGGACGTCGACGTAGGGGTAGGTGTCCGAGCGGCTGATGGTGTCGACCAGCAGCGCGTCGCACTTCACCGTCGACTTCGAGCCGTAGGCACCCTCGTCGACCTGGACGAGCCCGCGGTAGGAGGTGCGGCCACCACCGCGCGCCACCGACTTCGACACGATCGTCGAGGAGGTGTGCGGGGCGGCGTGCACCATCTTGGCGCCGGCGTCCTGGTGCTGGCCCTCGCCGGCGAAGGCGATGGACATGACCTCGCCCTTGGCGTGCTCACCGGTCATCCACACGGCCGGGTACTTCATCGTCACCTTGGAGCCGATGTTGCCGTCGACCCACTCCATGGTCGCGCCCTCGTGGGCCACGGCCCGCTTGGTGACCAGGTTGTAGACGTTGTTCGACCAGTTCTGGATGGTCGTGTACCGGCAACGCGCGTTCTTCTTGACGATGATCTCGACGACCGCGGAGTGCAGCGAGTCGGTCTTGTAGATCGGCGCGGTGCAGCCCTCGACGTAGTGCACGTAGGCGCCCTCGTCGATGATCATCAGGGTGCGCTCGAACTGGCCCATGTTCTCGGTGTTGATCCGGAAGTAGGCCTGCAGCGGGATCTCCACGTGGACGCCCTTGGGCACGTAGATGAACGAGCCACCCGACCACACCGCGGTGTTCAGCGCGGAGAACTTGTTGTCCCCGGCCGGGATGACCGAGCCGAAGTACTCGCGGAACAGCTCGGGCTGCTCGCGCAGCGCGGTGTCGGTGTCCAGGAACAGGACGCCCTGCTCCTCGAGGTCCTCACGGATCTTGTGGTAGACGACCTCGGACTCGTACTGGGCCGCGACACCGGAGACCAGCCGCTGCTTCTCCGCCTCGGGGATGCCCAGCTTGTCGTAGGTGTTCTTGATGTCGTCGGGCAGGTCCTCCCACGAGGTGGCCTGCGCCTCGGTCGACCGCACGAAGTACTTGATGTTCTGGAAGTCGATGCCGGAGAGGTCGGAACCCCAGTCGGGCATGGGCTTCTTCCCGAAGATCTTCAGCGCCTTCAGCCGGCGCTCGAGCATCCACTCGGGCTCGTTCTTGCGGCGCGAGATGTCGCGGACGACGTCCTCGTTGATGCCGCGGGTGGCCGAGGCGCCGGCGGCGTCGGTGTCCGACCAGCCGTACTTGTACCGGCCGAGCGCGTCGATCGTCTCGTCCTGCGTCATCGGCGCGCTGGGCACCGGCTGCGTGGTGGTCATGCGGGGGTCCTCTCCCGGTCGATCGAGGGGGTGGTGCGAGTGCTGGCGCCGGCGCCGGAGGGCGTAGCGCGACCAGCAGGTACAGGGCGTGCAGGGGTGGCTTTGTTCCCGGCGCGGAGTCCGGCCCGCAGGGCCAGCTGCGCGGGGATGTGGGTGGTGCAGATCCCGTCGCCGTGGGCGATCGTGGCCAGCCGCTGGACATGCGTGCCGACCAGCCGGCTGATCACCGCCGTCTCAGCCTCGCACAGCTGCGGGAACTCCGCCGCGACGTGGGCGACCGGGCAGTGGTGCTGGCACAGCTGCCCGCCGCTGGAGATCGCCGAGGCGGTCGCGGCGTAGCCCTCGGCGGTCAGCGCGACGGCGAGCACCTGCGCCCGGTCGACCTCACCGGCGCCCGGTGCGGCCTCCTCGAGCGCGGACTCGACTGCGGTGGAGCACCGCTGTGCCAGCCCGGAGAGCTGCTGCTCGGCGACGGCGCGGACGGCGTCCGGCCCACCGTGCTCGGCGACGAACCGCAGCGCCGTGAGCGCCAGGTCGTCGTAGGCGTGCGGGAAGGACTCCCGGCCGGCGTCGGTGAGGGCGAACCGGCGAGCCGGTCGCCCCCTCCCCCGCTGGCCGCCGGGCGCCTCGCGCTCGGTGACCCGACCGGCGGCGACCAGGCCGTCGAGGTGCCGGCGCACCGCGGCCGGTGAGATGCCCAGCCGACCGGCGAGCTCGGCGGCGGTCTGCGGGCCGTGCTCGAGGAGGAGGCTGCTCACCCGGTCACGGGTGCGCCCGTCCTCGGCCGGCGCACCGGCGGAGGGGACGGCGGCTCGGGCCGCAACGGATTCCACAACACGATTGTGTGCTTAATCGGGGAGCCCGCAAGGAAGGTCGGCCTTACCTGCGGGCTCGTGGAGAGGCGCGTCACACGGCGAGCGGAACCGCCCAGGTGGGCCGCTGCCGGATCGATCGGACCGACGGCGAGGAGCCCCTCGGTCAGTAGCATCGGTGCCGTGTCGGTCCTTCCCTCGCGGGTGCGCAACTCGACGGTCTCCCGGCTGGCGCTGGCCAGCGTCGTCGCCAACGGCCTGATCGTCCTCACCGGCGGGTTCGTCCGGCTCACCGACTCAGGGCTGGGCTGCCCGACCTGGCCCCGGTGCACCGAGGACAGCTTCACCACGACGCCGGAGCTCGCCGCCCACGGCGTCATCGAGTTCGGCAACCGGCTGCTGACCTTCGTCCTGGTGGCCATCGCCGCGGCCACGCTGGTCGCGGTCCTCCGGTCCGCCCGCCGCGACCTCCGGCTGCTGGCCGCGCTGGCGTTCCTGGGCATCCCCGCACAGGGCGTGGTGGGCGGGATCACCGTGCTCACCGGCCTCAACCCGTACACGGTCGCCGCGCACTTCCTGGTCTCCACCGCCCTCGTGGCCCTGACGACCGTCATGTGGCTGCGGTCCCGGGAGCCGGGGGTGGGCCAGCTGGTCGTGCGCCGTCCCTTCGCCCTGCTGGTGCATGGCGTCGCCGCCACCACGGCGGTGGTCCTGGTGCTCGGCACGGTGGTGACCGGCAGCGGCCCGCACAGCGGCGACCCCGAGGCCGGCCGCACCGGCTTCGACCCGGCGCTGATGAGCCAGCTGCACGCCGACGCCGTCTTCCTGCTGCTCGGGCTGACGATCGCGCTCCTGGTGGCGCTGTACGCCACCGACTCCCCCGGCCGGGTCCGCCGGGCCGCCCGCGACCTGCTGCTCGTCGAGCTGGCCCAGGGGGTGGTCGGCTACGTGCAGTACTTCACCGGGCTGCCCATCCTGCTGGTGCTGCCGCACATGGCCGGCGCGGTGCTGACCACCGCCTTCGCCGCCCGACTGGTCTGGTCGGTGCGTGGTCCGGCCACCGAGCTGCCGGTCGAGGCCTCGCCGGAGCGCGCCGCCGCCACCCACTGACGGGCAGCTCGGCGCTGACCAGGCGACGAGCCCGCTCACGGAGAGCGCCGCACCCCGTGCGTGGCTCAGCCCACGGCTCCGGTGATGTGCAGCTGCGGCTGGTCCAGAGGTCAGGACCGGCCACGGGTGCACACCACCTCACCCGCTCACCGCCGCGCGGTGGGTGAGTGCGTCCCCCGTCAGACGAGGACGTCGGCCACCAGGGCGATCGACAGCAGCGTCATGTAGGTGATCGACACCGAGAACAGCCGCATCGGACGGTCGGGGACGCCCGCCTTGATCCGCCTCAGCCAGGCGTGCGACTCCGCGACGTACCAGGCGCCCAGACCCAGGGTGGCGATGCCGGTGACCCAGCCCAGCTGCGGCGTCGCCGGCACCATGAGCAGCGAGGTGCCCAGCGTGCCCCAGGCCCAGGCGACGGACTGGCGCCCGACGGTGACCGGCCCGGCGACGACCGAGAGCATCGGCACCCCGGCCCGGAAGTAGTCGAAGCGGAACCGGCTGGCCAGCGCCCAGAAGTGCGGCATCTGCCAGCAGAAGACGATGCCGAAGAAGACGAAGGCGGGCCAGTCCAGCGAGCCGGTGACCGCAGCCCAGCCGATCAGCACCGGGGCGGCGCCCGGCAAGCCACCGAACACGGTGTTGTGCCTGGTCCGGCGCTTCAGCACCATCGTGTAGAGCACCGAGTAGGCCAGCACCGCGGCAGCCGCGAGGGCGGTGGCCAGGGGCGTGGTGAACAGGCCGAGCAGGACCAGCGAGACCCACGCCAGCAGCACACCGAAGGCCAGCGCGTTGCGAGGGGCGATCACCCCGCTGGGGATCGGCCGGTCGCGGGTGCGCGACATCAGCCGGTCGATGTCCCGGTCGTACCAGCAGTTGATCGTGTTGGCGGCCCCGGCGGCGAGCATGCCGCCGACCAGGGTGGCCACGACCAGGCCGGTGCCCGGCCAGCCCCCGGCCGCGAGCATCATCGCCGGCAGGGTGGTGACCAGCAGCAGCTCGACCAGCTTCGGCTTGGTCAGCGAGACGTAGGCGGCGACCGTCGCACGGGCGGAGCGCACCGGCCGGGCTCGACCGACGGAGCGGTCGGCGATCGCCGTCACGGGGGGCCCAGGAGCGCAGCGTCGCGCGGGCAGCAGGGCACCACGAGGTCCTTCTCCGCCGGGGATGGGGTAGCCCGCCCACTGTAGCCCGGCCCACCTACGGGGAATGGCCGGACACCACTAGGGTTTGATCACGTTGACTCTGCGCGTGATGCGGGTAGGGCAGCCGTCGAGGACGACGGCGCGCCCACGCTCACGACCTCCGACCGCGCCGACCGGGGCGGCCGTGGTGCGCATCGTCGTCCGCCCGGGGTGAACTGCCCCCCGCGCCCCCGGGCGGGTCCGACACCGACCGATCCCCGAGGGAGCTCCGAGCGCCACATGACCAGCGACAACGGAACCAAGAGCACCGCAGCCGAGGCCCCCGCCGAGGCCGCCACCGACTCCTCGACCGGCTCGCCCCGCCAGCCCGACCCGACCCTCCCCGAGGGCTTCGGCGACCTGGACCGCACGGCCATCGACACCGCGCGCGTCCTGGCCATGGACGCGGTGCAGAAGGTCGGCAACGGCCACCCCGGCACCGCGATGAGCATGGCGCCGGTCGCGTACCTGCTGTTCCAGAAGTGGCTCAAGCACGACCCCAGCGACCCGAACTGGGCCGCCCGCGACCGCTTCGTGCTCTCCATGGGGCACTCCAGCCTGACCCTGTACGTCCAGCTCTACCTCGCCGGTTACGGCCTGGAGCTGGAGGACCTGCAGGCGCTGCGCACCTGGGGTTCGAAGACCCCGGGCCACCCCGAGGTCGGGCACACCGCCGGCGTCGAGACCACCACCGGCCCACTGGGACAGGGTGTCGGGAACGCGGTCGGCATGGCCATGGCCGCCCGCCGCGAGCGCGGCATGCTGGACCCCGACGCCCCCGAGGGCGAGAGCCTGTTCGACCACACCATCTGGGCCTTCGCCTCCGACGGTGACCTGGAGGAGGGCGTCAGCGGCGAGGCATCCTCGCTGGCCGGCACCCAGGAGCTGGGCAACCTCGTCCTGGTCTACGACGACAACAAGATCTCGATCGAGGACGACACCACCGTCGCCTTCACCGAGGACGTCGGCGCCCGGTACGCCGCCTACGGCTGGCACGTCCAGCGCGTCGACGACGGCGAGGACCTGGCCGCCGTGGACGCCGCCTTCGCCGCCGCCAAGGCCGAGACCACCCGCCCGTCGATCATCGTGCTGCGCACGGTCATCGGCTGGCCGGCGCCGAACAAGCAGAACACCGGCGCCGTGCACGGCTCGGCGCTCGGCGACGACGAGGTCAAGGCGACCAAGGAGATCCTCGGGTTCGACCCGGAGAAGTCCTTCGAGGTCGCCCCCGAGGTCATCGAGCACACCCGCAAGGCAGTCACCCGCGGCCAGCAGGCGCACGCCGAGTGGCAGCAGCGGTTCGACGCCTGGACCGCGGCCAACCCCGAGGGCGCCGCCCTGATGGAGCGGATGAGCAGCCGCACGCTCCCCGAGGGCTGGGCCGGGAAGCTCCCGTCCTGGGACGCCGACCCCAAGGGCGTCGCCACCCGCAAGGCCTCCGGTGAGGTCCTCGCCGCCCTCTACCCCGAGCTCCCCGAGCTGTGGGGCGGGTCGGCCGACCTCGCCGAGAGCAACAACACCGCGGTCAAGGGCGAGCCCTCGTTCCTGCCGGCCAGCCGCCAGACCAAGATGTGGTCCGGTGGCCCCTACGGCCGCACGCTGCACTTCGGTGTCCGTGAGCACGCCATGGGCGCGGTCATGAACGGCATCGCGCTGCACGGTGGCACCCGCGTCTACGGCGGCACCTTCCTCACGTTCTCCGACTACATGCGCGGTGCGGTGCGGCTCGCCGCCGTCATGCAGCTGCCGGTCACCTACGTGTGGACCCACGACTCGATCGGCCTGGGCGAGGACGGCCCGACCCACCAGCCGATCGAGCACTACGCCGCGCTGCGTGCCATCCCGGGGCTGGACTTCGTCCGCCCGGCCGACGCCAACGAGACCGCGGTGGCCTGGCGCACGATCCTCGAGCACAACGACCGGCCCGCCGGTCTGGCGCTGTCCCGGCAGAACCTGCCGGTGTTCGACCGCACCCAGTTCGCCTCGGCGGAGGGCACCGCCAAGGGCGGCTACGTGCTGGCCGAGGCGTCCAACGGCCAGCCCGAGGTGGTGCTCATGGGCACCGGCTCCGAGGTGCAGATCGCGGTGGCCGCCCGGGAGCAGCTCGAGGCCCAGGGCGTACCCACCCGGGTCGTGTCCCTGCCCTGCTGGGAGTGGTTCGCCGAGCAGGACCAGGCCTACCGCGAGCAGGTGCTGCCCCCGTCGGTCAAGGCGCGGGTCAGCGTCGAGGCCGGGGTGCCGATGGGCTGGCGGGAGTTCGTCGGCGACGCCGGGCGGATCGTCGGGCTCAACCACTACGGCGCCAGCGCGTCCTACTCGAAGCTGTACGAGGAGTTCGGGCTGACCGAGGACGCCGTCGTCGCGGCTGCACGAGAGAGCATCCAGGCCGCTGCCTCCGGCGCCAACCCGCCGAGCGGTGCCGGCGTCTCCCGCGGCGGGGTCTTCGCCTCCGACGCCACCGCCGACCACTGAGCACCGGACCCCCTCCCGGGTCCCGCCGCCGCACACTCGAGGCGGGACCCGGGTCGGGGCCACCACTGGTCGACAACTCGCAACGGGCCCCGACCACGGGGCCTGACCACACCGACAGGAGGGCATGAGATGGCCCAGAACGAGAACCTGGCACAGCTGTCGAAGGCGGGGGTCGCCGTCTGGCTCGACGACCTCTCCCGTGACCGCATCCGCAGCGGGAACCTGCAGTCGCTGGTCGACGAGCAGAGCGTCGTCGGCGTCACCACCAACCCGAGCATCTTCGCCGCGGCGATCAGCGGCTCGAAGTCCTACGACGACCAGCTGCACGCGCTGGCCGTCCGCAAGGTCAGCGTCGAGGAGGCGCTGCGCACCATCACCGCAGCCGACGTCCGCGACGCCTGCGACCTGCTCGCGCCCGTCGCAGCCCGGACCGGCCGCGACGGCCGGGTCTCCCTCGAGGTCGCGCCGGGCCTGGCGCACGACGAGGACGCCACCGCCGCCGAGGCCGCCCACCTGTGGTGGCTCGTCGACCGGCCGAACCTCTTCATCAAGATCCCGGCCACGCTGGCGAGCCTCCCGGCGATCACCACCTCGATCGCCCGGGGCATCAGCGTCAACGTGACGCTGATCTTCAGCCTCGACCGCTACAAGGCCGTCATGGACGCCTACCTCTCCGGCCTGGAGCAGCGGCTGGCCGAGGACCCGAACGCCTCCTTCGAGGGCATCGAGTCGGTCGCGTCGTTCTTCGTGTCCCGGGTGGACACCGAGATCGACAAGCGCCTGGACGACAGTGGCGCGGACGCCTCGCTCAAGGGCAAGGCCGGCGTCGCCAACGCCCAGCTGGCCTACCAGGCCTACGAGGAGGTCTTCTCCTCCGACCGTTGGAAGGCGCTCGAGGCCAAGGGTGCGAGCAAGCAGCGGCCGCTGTGGGCCTCGACCGGGGTCAAGAACCCCGACTACTCCGACACCCTGTACCTGTCCGAGCTCATCGCCCCGGACACGGTGAACACCATGCCGGAGAAGACCATGCAGGCCTACGCCGACCACGGCCAGGCCGGCACCCCGGTGCAGTCGGCCTACGCGGACGCCGAGAAGGTCATGCAGGCGGTGGCCGACGCCGGTGTCGACCTCGACGACGTGTTCCGCGTCCTCGAGGACGAGGCCGTGCAGAAGTTCGTCGACGCCTGGGACGAGCTGACCGGCTCGGTGCAGGAGCAGCTGCAGGACAAGGCCTGACCCCCCGGGGCCCGGGCGGCGGCGCACCTGCCGCCCCCGGGCCCCGCGCTGTCCCGTCTGCGCACCACCCCCTTGGACACCGTCCGTCGTCCGTTCCGGCGCCGCACCGGACGACGGGCACCCTGCGAGCTGATCGAGGACGGACACGATGCCCACCAACCCGTTGCGCGACCCACGGGACCGGCGGCTGCCCCGGGTCCCCGAGCCCTGCGCCCTGGTCGTCTTCGGGATCACCGGGGACCTCTCGCGCAAGAAGCTCCTCCCCGCCGTCTACGACCTGGCGAACCGGGGCCTGCTGCCCACCAATTTCGCGCTGCTGGGCTTCGCCCGCCGCGACTGGGGCGACGTGGAGTTCTCCGAGCTGGCGCGATCGGCCGCGCGCGAGCACGCCCGCACCCCGTGGCGCGAGGAGGTGTGGGAGCGGCTGGCGAACAGCGTCCGGTTCGTCCAGGGCTCCTTCGACGACGACGACGCCTTCGACGAGCTGGCCAGCAACCTGGCCGAGCTCGAGGGCAGCCACGGCATCGGCGGCAACGCCGCGTTCTACCTGTCCATCCCGCCGGCGATGTTCCCGACCGTGCTGAAGCAGATGCAGCGCACCGGGATGGCCGAGAGCAGCATGGACCGCTGGCGCCGCGTCGTGGTGGAGAAGCCCTTCGGCACCGACCTGGCCTCCAGCCGCGAGCTGAACGAGCTCGTCGACTCCGTGTTCACTGCCGACGACGTCTTCCGGATCGACCACTACCTGGGCAAGGAGACGGTCCAGAACCTGCTGGCCCTGCGCTTCGCCAACTCGATGTTCGAGCCGATCTGGAACGGCCACCACGTCGACTCCGTGCAGATCACCATGGCCGAGGACGTCGGCATCGGCGGGCGGGCCGGGTTCTACGAGAAGACCGGTGCCGCCCGCGACGTCCTGCAGAACCACCTGCTCCAGCTGCTGGCGCTGACCGCCATGGAGGAGCCGGTCGAGTTCTCCGCGGAGGAGATCCGCACAGAGAAGCTCAAGGTCCTCCGGGCGGTCTCCGTCCCCGCGGACGACGACATGGTCCAGTTCGCCATCCGCGGCCAGTACGAGCAGGGCTGGCTGGCCGGCCAGCGGGCGAACGGCTACCGCCAGGAGGAGGGCGTGGCGACCGACTCCACCACCGAGACCTACGCCGCCGTCCGGCTCGGCGTGGAGACCCGGCGCTGGGCCGGCGTCCCGTTCTACCTGCGCACCGGCAAGCGGCTGCCCCGCCGGGTCACCGAGATCGCGCTGGTGTTCAAGCGGGCGCCGCACCTGCCCTTCGCGCCCACCGACACCGAGGAGCTCGGTCACAACCAGCTCGTCATCCGGGTGCAGCCCGACGAGGGCATGACGCTGAAGTTCGGCTCCAAGGTGCCCGGCAGCGTGATGGAGGTCCGCGACGTCGCGATGGACTTCCTCTACGGCGAGCAGTTCACCGAGGCGAGCCCGGAGGCCTACGAGCGCCTGCTGCTCGACGTGCTGCTCGGTGACGCCACGCTGTTCCCCCGGAACGCTGAGGTGGAGGCCTCCTGGGCGGTCATCGACCCGCTCGAGGCGTACTGGGCCTCCACCGAGCCGCACCCGTACCGGGCAGGCGAGTGGGGTCCGCGGGCCGCCGATGCCATGCTCGAAGCCGACGGCCGCCAGTGGCGCCGACCGTGAGCGGCCGCCCACCCACCGCCCGCGCGACTCCCCAGGAGGGGACCCCATGACCACGCTGTGGGACACCACCGGATCCGCGGTGGTCAAGGAACTGGCCGCCCAGCGCCGCACCGGCGGCGCCGTGATGAGCGGGGTGGCACTCACCCTGGTGGTCGTCGCCGACGAGGGCCGGGTCGCGGAGGCCGAGCAGGCCGCGTCCGCCGCGGCCGAGGTGCACCCGTGCCGGCTGCTCATCGTGGTCCGCCGCCAGGTCGAGGCGCCGGTGCCGCGGCTGGACGCCGAGGTGCTGATCGGTGGCCGGCTGGGGCCGGGCGAGGCCGTCGTCATGCGCATGTACGGCCGGCTGGGGCTGCACGCGGAGTCCGTCGTGCTGCCGCTGCTGGCCGCCGACGCCCCCGTCGTCACCTGGTGGCACGAGGCGCCGCCGGAGCAGATCGCCCGGGATGCGCTCGGCGTGATCGCCGACCGCCGGATCACCGACTCCGCCATGGGCGCCGACCCGGTCGCCGCGCTGCGGACCCGGGCGCACGACTACGCGCCCGGTGACACCGACCTGGCGTGGACCCGCAGCACCCCGTGGCGGGCGACGCTGGCCTCGACCCTGGACTCGGTCTCCGGGCGCCGCGGCGACTCGGTGCGCGTCCGGGGCGGACAGGTCGAGGGCGACCCCGAGAGCGCGACCGCCCAGCTGGTCGCCGGCTGGCTGTCCTCCCGGTGCGGCTGCGACATCCCGGTGGTCGCCACCGCACGGGTGCCCGGGTCCGCCGGCATCGACAGCGTCGAGCTGCGGCTGGACCAGGACGAGGTGGTCCGCGTGCAGGACGACCGCAAGGGCGGTGCGGTGATCAACCAGCCGTTCCGCCCGGAGGCGATCGTCGCGCTCCCCGACCGCAGCCTCGGTGAGCTCATCGGTGAGGAGCTCCGCCGGCTGGACTCCGACGAGCCCTACAGCGAGGCCCTGGAGGCGGTCACCGGGGCGAACGGTCTCTCCGACCGGCCGGCCTGCCGGGACCACGTCTGGTACGACCCGATGCGGCCGCAGCAGACCTCCGAGCCGGCCAACGGCAACGGCAACGGGGCATCGGCTGCCACGCCGGCCCCCACGGTGCCCGACGACTCCGCCGACGCCGACGAGGTGGCCGAGAGCGGCGAGCACGACTCCCCCGCGGACGACTCCGCCGAGCAGCGGGCCGTCCAGGCCCCCGACGCACCGTCGGCGGCAGGCGGCAAGGCCCCGACCAGGAAGGCGCGCACACGATGAGCCAGCAGGAGAGCCGGACGCCCGACGTGGTCGTGCAGCCCGACGCCGACCAGCTGGCCCGCGCCGTGGCCTCCGCGCTGGTCGCCCGGCTGGCCGCCGCCCAGGCCGTGCACGGGACGGCGTCGGTCGTGCTCACCGGCGGGGGCATCGGGACGGCGGTGCTCGAACGGGTCGCCGCACTGGCGGCCGAGCCCGAGCACGCCGTCGTCGACTGGGGGCGCGTGGACGTGTGGTGGGGTGACGAGCGCTTCGTGCCGGTCGACCACCCGGACCGCAACGAGCTCGGCGCCCGCGAGTCGCTGCTGAGCAAGGTGGCGCTGGACCCGGAGCGGGTGCACCCGATCCCCTCCTCGGACGCGGGCTTCGACGAGCCGGAGGAGGCAGCGGCCTGGTACGCCGAGCAGCTCGCCGCAGCCGCTGGTGACGGCGGGCCGATGCCCCGGATCGACGTGCTGCTGCTGGGCATGGGGCAAGAGGGCCACGTGGCCTCGATCTTCCCGGAGTCGCCGGCGGCCACCGACCACCGTCCGGTGGTCGCGGTCCGCGACTGCCCGAAGCCGCCGCCGACCCGGGTGAGCCTCGGGTTCGCGGCGATCACCGCGGCGGAGGAGGTCTGGCTGCTGGTCAGCGGCGAGGGCAAGGCCGAGGCCGTCGCCCGGGCACTGTCCGGCGCCGACCCGGTCCAGCTCCCGGCGGCCGGGGCACAGGGCAAGCAGGCCACCCGCTGGCTGCTGGACACCGCAGCGGCCGGCCAGCTCCCCCGCGCCTGAGCGCAGGACATCCGACAGGCCCGGTCACCCCAGCTGCTCATGGGGTGACCGGGCCTGTGACGTCCTGCCCCTGCCGCTCGCGAGTTCGCGAGTGGCCAGGGGGGCAGCGGGGCCCTTCTTCAGGCGCCGCGGCGGGCGCGCAGCCGGCTCAGGGCCTCTTCCAGGAGGGCGTCACCGTCCGCGTCCGACCGACGCTCGCGGACGTAGGCGAGGTGCGTCTTGTACGGCTCCGTCCGCGGCGCCGGCGGCGGGTTCTGCTGGTCGGTCCCGGCCGGCAGCCCGCACCGCGGGCAGTCCCAGGTCTCCGGGACGTCGACGTCCGTCGCGAAGGCGACCCGCGACTCGTGGTTGTTCGCGCACCAGAAGCCGATCCGGTTCCGAGGCGCTGCCTCGCCCCGTTCGGCCTCACCCATCGGTCCCGCACCGACCCGGCTCCCCCGGATCGCGTTCCCACCAGCCACGAGCGGCCCCCCTGATCGCTGCCACGTCGCGGTGACTGAGTTGATCACCGCGGGGGCAGTCTAGGGCCTGACCAGCCGGTTCAGGGTCACGATGTGAACACCCTGTGTGCCGCCACGCGCCCTGGCACCGATGGGAACGATCGCACGCGCTGGCCCCCTCTGGGGGCCCGCGCCGAGCCTGCGAGGTGCGGGGGGATTGGGGACCTCGTTCAGACCTTGAGCAGGAGCCCGAGCGCCACGATGCAGACGGCCCACAGCACCCCGGCGAAGACGGTCAGCCGGTTGAGGTTCTTCTCCACCACCGAGCTGCCGGACAGCTGCGAGGACACCGCACCACCGAACATCGAGGACAGACCGCCGCCCTTGCCGCGGTGCAGCAGGATGAGCACGATCAACAACAGGCTGGTGAGGACCAGCAGGACGTTGAGGAACAACTCCATCGTTCTTGGTCTCCTGTCCCGTACACAACGGGGTGGGTGGGCTCGCACCCGCCGGGTCGGGGGCTCTCGACGGTCCAGCCTAACCGACGGGGCCCGGGCGTCCGCTCAGCCGGCGCCGGTCAGCGGACTCCGGCCGTCGCGACGTCGTAGCCCCCGTAGGGCTGCATGACCACGCCGTTGCGCAGCCGCTGACCGGCCAGCAACTGCACCCGGTTCTCCACCAGCGGGACGTAGGCCGACGTCTCCTGCACCGCGTACCCGACCTGGCGCCAGGCGTCGGCGGCCGCGGCCGGCTCGGTCGCTGCCCGGGCGGCGTCCACCAGCCCGTTGACGGTCGGGTCGTTCAGGTACGCGTAGTTGGTGTTCCCGACCTTGCGGATCGAGCGCCCGTCGACCAGTGGGAGCAGGAAGGACGCCGAGGTCGGGAAGTCCGCGGTCCAGGTGGCCAGCACCATCCCGTATCCCGCCGCGGTCACGGCATCGGGGTTGCCGACGTCGGTGGCGTAGTAGGTGGCCGGGTCCAGCGGGCGCACCTCGACGGCGATCTGCACCTCCGCGAGGTCCGCCGCGATGGCCTCGGCCACCTCGACGCTGGACGGCACGTCGGGGACGGCCAGCACCGTGCTGAAGCCGTCGGGCTGACCGCAGGCGGCCAGCGCCGCCCGGGCAGCGGCCAGATCCGGCTGGGGGTCGGACTCCTCGGGGGCGCCGGCGATCGCGCGCGGCCAGAGCACCGACGTCCGCACGGCGTTGCCGGCACCCAGCAGGGCCTGCTGCACGGCCGACCGGTCGACCGCGGCCGCCACGGCAGCCCGGCAGGACGGGTCGTCCATCGGGGCCACCGTCGTCGGCAGGGCCAGCAGCCGCACCGTGCCGGTGGTGACGTCGTCGATCCGCGCGGCCAGGTCCTCGTCGTCCAGCCGGCTGGTGGTGGCCTGCTGCACGCCGGTCCCTGAGAGGTCCGCGTCGGCCGACCCGGCCAGCAGGGCCTGGTCACGGGCCACACCGGAGAGCCCGGTGCGCACCACCACCTCGTCCGGCAGGGCCGTGCGGACGTCGTCGGTGGCCGGGTCCCACTGCGGGTTGCGGGACAGCACGATCCCGGCCACCGGGTCCACGGAGGTGATCAGGTAGGGGCCGGAGCTGACCGGACGGGCACCGTAGTCACCGCCGGTGTCGCTCTCCACCGGCACCGGGCTGCTCGAGGGCAGGGCCATGACGAAGGGGAAGTCCGGCGCCGGGCTGGTGAGCCGGAAGACGATCGTCCGGTCGTCGGGGGTCTCGATCGAGGCCAGCCCCAGCCGGTCGGCGGTCTCGTCCTGGTAGGGACCGGCGTAGGGGTCCGCGGGGTCGTCGAGCAGGTCGACGACGTAGGTGGGGCCGCCGACGACCACGTCGGAGGCGAAGGAGCGCTCGATCCCGTACTTCACGTCGCGCGAGGTGATCGGCCGGCCGTCCTCGAACCGCACGCCCTCGCGCAGGGTGAACGTCCAGGTGCGGCCGCCGTCGGTGCTGGTGCCGAGGTCGGTGGCGAGGTCGGGGACCAGCTCGTCGGTCCTGCCCGGCTCGGCGGAGTAGGTGACCAGGGTGCGGGTGTACAGCCGCATCAGGTTCCACACCGAGGGCATGTAGGAGCGCTGCGGGTCCAGGCTGTCGATCTCGCCGGTGACCAGCCGCAGCGTCCCGCCGGTCTCCTCGGAGGGTGCGCGCACGCCCTCGACCCCGCTGTCGGGCTCCGCCGCCACGGTCGGCACCCCGGCCAGCCCGCTGTTGTCGCTGCCGCAGCCGGTCAGCACGGCCAGTGCGGCGGCCAGGACCACGACGACGACCGACCGCCCTGCTCCCCGAGGGGTGCGCTGGGCGGCCGGTCGCCGTTCGGTGCTGTGCGTCAACGTGGGTGCTGCTCCGCCCGGTCAGTGCCGGCGGCGGTCAGCTCCCACCGGCAGCGGTACGACAGATCTGTGCGAACTCGTCGGCGTCCAGGCTGGCCCCGCCGACGAGCGCACCGTCGACGTCCGGCCCGGCGAGGATGCCGGCGGTGTTGCCGGCCTTGACCGATCCCCCGTAGAGGATACGGACCGCTGCAGCCGTGTCCGCGCCGTGACGCTCGGCGAGCCGCGCCCGCAGCGCCGCACAGACCTCTTGCGCATCATCCGGCGTGGCCACCTCACCGGTGCCGATCGCCCACACCGGCTCGTAGGCGATCACCAGCTCCTGGAGCTGCTCGGTGGGGACGCCGTCCAGGGCCCGGTCCAGCTGGTCGGTGCAGTGCGCGACGTGGGTGCCCGCCCGGCGGACGTCGAGCCCCTCCCCCACGCACAGCAGCGGGACCAGTCCGTGCCGCAGCGCCGCCTGGACCTTGGCCGCGACCACCGTGTCGTCCTCGCCGTGCAGCGTGCGCCGCTCGGAGTGGCCCACGAGCACGTACTGGCAGGCGAGCGCGGCGAGCATCGCCCCGCTGACCTCCCCGGTGTAGGCGCCGGAGTCCTGCGCCGAGACGTCCTGCGCGCCGTACCCGATCTCCAGCTTGTCGCCGGCCACCAGGGTCTGCACGCTGCGCAGCGCGGTGAACGGCGGGACGACGACGACCTCGGCGTCCTCCAGCTGTGGCTCGGTCAGCGAGAAGGCGAGCTTCTGCACCAGGCCGATCGCCTCGAGGTGGGTCAGGTGCATCTTCCAGTTGCCCGCGATGAGCGGACGGCGGCCCTCCCGGGGCGGCCTGGGCTTCGTGCGTGCCATGTCTCGCCCCTCAGTCCGCGAGCACCGCGAGCCCGGGGAGCTCCCGGCCCTCGAGGTACTCCAGCGACGCGCCGCCGCCGGTGCTGATGTGACCGTAGGCCGCCTCGTCCAGCCCGAGCTGACGCACGGAGGCCGCGGAGTCGCCGCCGCCGACGACGGAGAGCCCGTCGATCGCGCCGACGGCCTGCGCCACGCCCCGGGTGCCGCCCTGGAAGGGGGCGAGCTCGAACACGCCCATCGGCCCGTTCCAGAACACGGTGCGTGCGCCGGCCAGGGCCTCGGCGAAGAGCTCGACGCTCTTCGGGCCGATGTCCAGGCTCATCTGGTCGGCCGGGATCCCGGTGGCCGGCAGCACGGTGGTCGGCGCGTCGGCGCTGAACTCCGGCGTGCAGACCACGTCGACCGGCAGCACGATCCGGTCGCCGGCCTCGGCCAGCAGCCGACGGCAGCTGTCGACCTGGTCGGCCTCCAGCAGCGACGTCCCGACCTCGTGGCCCTGGGCGGCCAGGAAGGTGTAGGTCATCCCCCCGCCGACCAGCAGCCGGTCGACCTTGGGCAGCAGCGCCTCGATCACGCCGAGCTTGTCGCTGACCTTGGAGCCGCCGAGCACGACGACGTAGGGCCGCTCCGGGCTCTCGGTGAGCCGGGTGAGCACCTCCAGCTCGCGGGCGACCAGCCGGCCGGCCGCGTGCGGGAGGCGCTCGGCCACGTCGTAGACCGAGGCGTGCTTGCGGTGCACGGCACCGAAGGCGTCGTCCACGTAGAGGTCGGCCAGCCCGGCGAGCCGGTCGGCCAGCTCGCCGCGGGCGGCGTCGTCCTTGCTGGTCTCGGCGGCCTCGAAGCGGACGTTCTCCAGCATGAGCACCTGGCCGTCGGCGAGCGCCGCGACCTTCGCCGTGGCATCGGGGCCGGCGACGTCGGCAGCCAGCGGCACCTCGGTGCCGAGCAGCTCACCGAGCCGTGCGGCGACCGGCGCCAGGGAGTACCGCGGGTCGGGCTCGCCCTTGGGGCGGCCCAGGTGCGCGGCGACGACGACCCGGGCGCCGGCCTCGCGGAGCGCCGAGATCGTGGGCAGGCTGGCCCGGATCCGGCCGTCGTCGGTGATCGCGCCGCTGTCCGAGTCCAACGGGACGTTCAGGTCGGCGCGCAGCAGCACGCGCCGACCCGACACCCCGTCGGCGATGAGCTCGTCGACGGACCGCATCAGAGCTTGCTGCCCACCAGCACGACGGAGTCGACGAGGCGGTTGGAGTAGCCCCACTCGTTGTCGTACCAGCCGACGACCTTGACCTGGTTGCCGAACACCTTGGTCAGACCGGAGTCGTAGATGCACGAGGCCGGGTCGGTGACGATGTCGGAGGAGACGATCGGGGCGTCGGTGTAGACCAGGTAGGGGGCCAGCGGACCATCTGCGGCCGCCTTGTAGGCCGCGTTGACCTCGTCCACGGTGACCTCGCGGGACAGGGTCACGGTCAGGTCGGTCGCCGAGCCGGTCGGCACCGGGACGCGGAGCGCGTAGCCGTCGAGCTTGCCCTTCAGCTCCGGCAGCACCAGGCCGATCGCCTTGGCCGCACCGGTGGAGGTGGGGACGATGTTCAGCGCGGCGGCGCGGGCGCGGCGCATGTCCTTGTGCGGGCCGTCCTGCAGGTTCTGGTCGGCGGTGTAGGCGTGGATCGTGGTCATCAGGCCACGCTCGATGCCGAAGGCGTCGTTGAGCACCTTGGCCAGCGGGGCCAGGCAGTTGGTGGTGCAGGACGCGTTGCTGATGATCGTCTGCGAGCCGTCGTACTGCTCGTGGTTGACGCCCATGACGATCGTCAGGTCGTCGCCGGTGGCCGGCGCCGAGATGATGACCTTCTTGGCCCCACCGGCGTCGACGTGCTTGCGCGCGTCGTCGGCCTTGGTGAAGAAGCCGGTGGACTCGACGACGACGTCGACGCCCAGCTCGCCCCAGGGCAGGTTCGCCGGGTCGCGCTCGGCCAGCACCTTGATGGTGGCGCCGCCGACCTTGATGCCGTCACCGACGACCGAGACGTCCTCGGCCAGCTTGCCCAGGATGCTGTCGTACTTGAGCAGGTGCGCGAGCGTCTCGGGCGTGGTCAGGTCGTTGACCGCCACGACCTCGACGTCGGCCCCGCTGGCGGCGACCGCCCGATAGAAGTTGCGGCCGATCCGACCGAACCCGTTGATGCCGACCCGTACCGTCACTGAGGACCTCCCAGACCGTGTTGCCCAGCCGGACCGGTCGGCCCAGCGGCGCCCGTGGGCCGTGCGTGCGCACGACCACATTCCGGCGACAGCCTATCGGCCCGCCGAGCAGTCTCCGACCGCGCACCCGCCCTGCCGGACCGGGCGTGCACAGACGTCCGCGACGTCTCCCCCGGTGGCCGGGAGAGACGTCGCGGACGTCTGGCGCGGTGCTGCCGCGCCACTCAGCAGGGTGGTCCTGCGGCTACTGGGCCAGCATGTCGTCGGTCACCACGGACTCGGTGTCCGGGATGCCCAGGTCCTTGGCCCGCTTGTCGGCCATCGCCAGCAGACGCCGTATGCGTCCGGCAACAGCGTCCTTGGTCATCGGCGGGTCGGCGCGCTGGCCGAGCTCCTCCAGCGACGCCTGACCGAACTCCAGCCGCAGCCGCCCGGCGACCAGCAGGTGCTCGGGGGCCTCGTCGGCCAGGATCTCCAGCGCCCGCTCGACCCGGGCACTCGCCGCGACCGCCGCCCGCGCCGAGCGGCGCAGGTTGGCGTCGTCGAAGTTGGCCAGCCGGTTGGCCGTGGCCCGGACCTCGCGGCGCATCCGCCGCTCCTCCCAGGCCAGGACGGCGTCATGGGCGCCCATCCGGGTCAGCAGCGCGCCGATCGCGTCGCCGTCCCGCACGACCACCCGGTCGGTGCCGCGCACCTCACGGGCCTTGGCCGCGATGCCCAGCCGGCGGGCGGCACCGACCAGCGCCATCGCCGCCTCGGGCCCGGGGCACGTGACCTCCAGGGACGACGACCGCCCCGGCTCGGTCAGCGAGCCGTGCGCGAGGAAGGCGCCCCGCCAGGCCGCCTCGGCGTCGCCGATCCCGCCGGAGACGACCGACGGCGGCAGGCCACGTACCGGCCGGCCCCGCTGGTCGACCAGCCCGGTCTGCCGGGCCAGGCCCTCACCGTGCTTGGCGATCCGGACCAGGTAGCGCACGCCCCGGCGGATGTTCCCGCCGGCCAGCACGCTGACGCCACTGGTGTAGCCGTACACCTCGCTGATGTCCCGGCGCAGGCGCCGGGCCACCGAACCGGTGTCCAGCTCGGCCTCGATGACCACCCGGCCGCCCACGATGTGCAGGCCACCGGAGAAGCGCAGCAGCGCGGTCACCTCGGCCTTGCGCTCCGAGGTCTTCGTGCACTCCACGCGGGAGAGCTCGTCCTTCACCATCGCCGTCATCGCCATCAGCGGTGTTCCCTTCCCCCTGTGTGCCGGCCGGTGTCACGGTCGTCCCCGTGTCCGGCCACTGCCCTGCCGGTCACCGCGCACCGACCACGGAGGCCAGTGCGGCAGCGAGCCGGGAGGGATCGTGCTGTGGTGTCCCGTCGGGTGCAGCCACCGGTGCCAGCACCAGTTCTGCACCACATGCCTGCACAGCAGACAGCAGACCACGCCGGTCAACAACCGCAGCGGTGTCCGCGATCACCGTGTGCAGCGACACGCCCCCCAGATGGGCCAGCAGGACGCGCAGGTGCTCTTCCGGCGAGAAGCCGTCGGTCTCCCCCGCCTGGGGCTCGAGGTTCAGCACGACGACCACCCGCGCCGCCGTCTCCTCCAGCGCCGTCCGCAGCCGCGGGACCAGGAGGTGGGGCAGCACGGAGGTGTACCAGGAGCCCGGCCCGAGGCTGACCACGTCGGCCGCCGCGATCGCCGCCAGCACCTCCGGCGGCACCGGGGGGTCGGCCGGGGAGACCCGGATGTCCTCGACGTGCCCGGGGGTGGAGGCGATCGCCACCTGGCCCCGGATCCGGCGGGTCTCCAGCGGGTCGTCGGGGTCGACGCTGGCCACCGTGGCCACCAGGTCCAGCGGGACGTCGGCCATCGGGAGCACCCGGCCACGCGTCCCGAGCAGCTCCTCCAGCACGCCGAGGGCGCGGACCGTGTCGCCGCCGTGCATCTCGGTCAGGCCGGTCAGCATCAGGTTGCCGACGGGGTGCCCGGCGAGCACGCCGGTGCCACCGAAGCGGTGCTGGAGCAGGTCGGCCATCTGCTGGGTGCGCGGGGACTCGCCGGCCAGTGCGGCCAGCGCCATCCGGAGGTCACCGGGTGGCAGCACCGGCATCTCGCGCCGGATCCGCCCCGAGGAACCGCCGTCGTCGGCGACGGTGACCACCGCGGTCAGCTCCGCGGTGAGCCGTCGCCAGGCAGCCAGGGCAGCGGCCAGCCCGTGCCCGCCGCCGAGGGCGACGACCCGCAGGCCAGGGGTCTCCACTACTCGCGCCCCAGGTCACGGTGGCGGGCGGTCGCCGGGACGCCCTCGGCGTTGAACCGACGGGCGAACTCCTCGGCGATGGCGACGCTGCGGTGCTTGCCGCCGGTGCACCCCACGGCCAGGGTCAGGTACCGCTTGCCCTCGCGCCGGTAGCCGGGCAGCAGCAGCCGCAGCACCTCGCCGTAACTGTCCAGGAACGCCCCGGCGTCGTCCTGGGCGAGCACGTAGTCGCGCACCTCGGCGTCCCGGCCGGTCATCGGGCGCAGTTCCGGGACCCAGTGCGGGTTGGGCAGGAACCGGGCGTCGACGACGAGGTCGGCGTCCAGCGGCAGGCCGTACTTGAAGCCGAAGCTGAGCACGGTCGCCACCACCTCCGGCAGCTCGCCGTCCGGCACGAACGACGCCTCCAGGGTGGCGCGCAGCTGGTGCACGTTGAGGTCGCTGGTGTCGATCCACAGGTCGGCGTCGCCGGCGATGCCGGTGAGCAGCTCCCGCTCGGTGTCGATGCCGTCGATCAACCGGCCGTTGCCCTGCAGGGGGTGCTCGCGCCGGACCGACTCGTAGCGCCGGATCAGCACCTCGTTGCGGGCGTGCACGTACACGACGCGCGGGCGGTGCCCGGCGTCGGCGAGCTGCCGGATGGACTCCTGCAGGTCGCTGGAGAAGGCCCGGCTGCGCACGTCGACGACGGCGGCGAACCGACGCAGGTCGCCGCGGGCGCCGAGCTCGACCATCGGCTGGAGCAGGGCCGGTGGCAGGTTGTCGACCACGAAGAAGCCGAGGTCCTCCAGCACCCGGCCGGCACTGTTCTTGCCCGCTCCGGACAGACCCGTGACGACCACGACGTCGAGCGGGGGGAGCTCGGTGCTCGACTCGTCGGCCGCCGGCGGGACGTCGCTCTGCGGCCCGGCCGGCGCTGTGCGACCGGCGGTCATGCCGGCTGCCCGGCGGCGGGGTGGACCCGACCGGTCTCGGCACTCCCGCCGGCGTCCGCCCCGGGCACCGGCACCCGGGCGGACACCGGCGGCTCCAGCTCGACGGCGTCCTCGGCGACCACGTCGGGCGAGGCACCCGCGGCCACCGGCTCGGCGACGGCGGCGAGCACCGCCTCGGCCGTGCGCCGGCCGATGCCGGGCACCGCCGTGAGCTCCTCCACCGAGGCCGCACGCAGCCGCTTGAGGGATCCGAACTGCTTCATCAGCGCCTTCCGCCGGGTGTCGCCGAGCCCCGGGACGTCGTCCAGGAGCGAGACCAACATGGTGCTGGATCGCTTCTGCCGGTGGTAGGTGATCGCGAACCGGTGCGCCTCGTCGCGCACCCGCTGCAGCAGGTAGAGGGCCTCGGAGGTGCGCGGCAGGATGACCGGGTCGGGGTCGTCGGGCAGCCAGACCTCCTCCATCCGCTTGGCCAGGCCGCAGACGGCGACGTCGACGATGCCCAGTTCGGCCAGCGAACGGCTGGCCGCGGCCACCTGTGGGGCGCCGCCGTCGACCACCAGCAGGTTGGGCGGGTAGGCGAACCGGCGCGGCCGGCCCTCCTCCGCGGCGACGCCCTGCTCGTCCCGGCGGTCCTGCTCCTCCTTGAGGTGCCGGGCGAACCGGCGGCGCACCACCTCGGCCATCGCCGCGGTGTCGTCGGTGCCCTGGGCCACGGAGAAGCGCCGGTAGTCGGACTTCTTGGCCATGCCGTCCTCGAAGACCACCATGCTGGCGACGACGTTGGTGCCCTGCACGTGCGAGATGTCGATGCACTCGATCCGCAGCGGCGCCTCGGGCAGGTCCAGGGCCTCCTGGATCTCCGACAACGCCAGCGACCGGGCGGTCAGGTCGCTGGCCCGCTTCACGCGGTGCCGGGCGAAGGACTCCTTGGCGTTGCGCTCGACGGTCTCCATGAGGCTGCGCTTGTCCCCGCGTTGCGGCACCCGCAACGACACCCGGGAGCCGCGCAACTCGGTGAGCAGTTCGGCGTAGACCTCCGCGTCGTCGGGCAGCTCGGGCACGAGCACCTCGCGGGGCACGGACTCCCCCACCTCGCCGGTGCCGGTCTCCTCGTCCACCCCGCCGTAGACCTGCAGCAGGAACTGCTCGACCAGTTGACCGGTGGTGACGTCCTCGACCTTGTCGATGATCCAGCCGCGCTGCCCGCGCACCCGGCCACCGCGGACGTGGAACACCTGGACGGCGGCCTCCAGCTCGTCCTGTGCGAAGGCGACGACGTCGGCGTCCGTGCCGTCGCCGAGGACGACGGCCTGCTTCTCCAGGGCCCGGCGCAGCGCGCCGAGGTCGTCGCGCAGCCGGGCGGCCCGCTCGTAGTTCATCTCCTCGGCGGCCTCGGTCATCTGCCGCTCGAGCCGGCGGATCATCTGCTCGGTGCGGCCGCCCATGAAGTCGCAGAAGTCGTCGACGATCTCCCGGTGCTCCTCGGCGCTGACCCGGCCGACGCAGGGCGCTGCGCACTTGCCGATGTAGCCGAGCAGGCAGGGCCGGCCGATCTGGGCGGCCCGCTTGAAGACGCCGTTGGAGCAGGTGCGGGCCGGGAAGACGCGGGTGAGCGTGTCGACCGTCTCGCGGATCGCCCAGGCGTGTGCGTAGGGGCCGAAGTACCGCACGCCCTTGCGCTTGGGGCCGCGCATGACCTGCAGCCGCGGGAACTCCTCGTTGAGCGTCACGGCGAGGCTGGGGTAGCTCTTGTCGTCCCGGTACCGGACGTTGAACCGGGGGTCGAACTCCTTGATCCAGTTGTACTCGAGCTGGAGGGCCTCGACCTCGGTGCCGACGACGGTCCACTCGACGCTCGCCGCGGTGGTGACCATCTGCCGGGTGCGCGGGTGCAGGCCCCAGACGTCGGCGAAGTAGCTGTTCAGCCGCTGGCGGAGGCTCTTGGCCTTGCCGACGTAGACGACCCGGCCGCCCGGGTCGCGGAACTTGTAGACCCCGGGGCTCTCCGGGATGCTGCCGACCGCGGGGCGGTACGTGGACGGGTCGGGCATGCCCCCAGGTTAGGTCCGCGCACCGACACTCCGTCGGCCGCCCGACCCCCGCCGCGGGTGTGGTTCCCCATCGGCCCGCTGACCTGCACGGGACCGGCCGGGCTGCCCGCCGCCCCCGCCTGTGGACGACGCCGGCACGACCCCGGCTGCAACTGCCAGGGTGGGCCGGTCGGTCACCGAGGACGAACGGGGTGGGCATGCGGAGGACGGCGAGCAGCGAGCGGGACGGCGTGGTGGTGACCGATCGTTGGGGTGGGCACTGGCGGGTCAGCTGTCACCGCGCGGGGGTGCTGCCGTCCCCCGCGACGCCGCCGGACAGCGGCGCGGTCGGCCGGCTGCTGCTGCCGTGGGCTGCTCCGGCGGAGGCCCCCCCAGCTCTGCCGCGGGCCAGTTGGGTACTGGGCCGCTCGGTGCGCTGGCAGGGCCCGGGCGCGCCCGGCGCGAGCGAGGACCCGCTCCGGGACGAGGCGGTGGCACTCCGCGACGCGCTCGGGGTGACCGGCGGTGGGCCGGCCGCCCTGGGTCTGGTGCTGTGGGCCAGGCGGACCCTGCAGACGGTGCAGCGGGAGCGGACGCACCCGTGGCTGGTGCAGCTCTGCAGCGCCGACGGCGCCGATCGCTGGGCCACGTGGGCGGTCGCCGGCCCGGAGGCCGCCCAGTCCGCGGTGACCGACGTGGCCGCGGCCGTGGGTGCCGGCCGGCTGCCGGAGCCGGTCGGCGCGCGACTGCTCGACGTCCGCGACGATCGTCGCTGAGCGCCGCGCCGCCCCCGGGGCGGCACGGCCGTCGGGCCGGGGCGGCCCAGCCGGGTGCCGGCGCCGCGGGGCTCAGGAGCCAGTCGGCCGACCGGCCAGCGGAGCCGCGGGGCTCAGGAGCCAGTCGGCCGACCGGCCAGACGGTCGTCCAGCCAGCCGAGCAGGTCGGCGACGACCTCGTCGCGGTTGGTCTCGTTGAAGACCTCGTGCCGCGCCCCGGGGTAGACGCGCTGGTCGACCGGCAGGCCGCGCTCCCGGAGCAGCCCGGCCAGCGCGGTGACCTGCGCGGCGTCCCGGCCACCGACCGGGTCGTGCTGCCCGGACAGCAGCAGCACCGGCAGACCTCCGGGCAGTGCGGCGACCCCCTGTGGGCTGGCCGCACGGACCGACATGCCGAAGACCCCGGCCGCGTACCCGTGGGTCAGCGGCACCTGGTCGCCGGCGAGCGGGTCGGCCAGGTAGGCGTCGACCTCGGCCGGGTCACGCGACAGCCAGTCGTAGGGGGTGCGGGCCGGCTCGAACGGCTCGTTGAAGGCGCCGAGGGCGTCCAGCGGCTGGTCTCCCAGCCCGGCGGCCACGGCACCGTCCAGGGCGGAGACCGTCTCGGCCAGCTCCGGCGACACCCCGATCGGTCCGGACAGCGCCAGCCCGCTCAGCCCGGCGCCGTCCCGCTCGGCGCTGGCCAGCGCGATGATCGAGCCCATCGAGTGGCCCAGCAGCACCCGTGGCACGCCCGGGTGCTCCTCGGCGGTGAGCCGGTGCAGGGCCTCGACGTCGTCGAGGACGCCGTCCGCGCCGGCCGCCCCGAACCGACCGGGGCCGGTGACCTCGGCGGTGCGACCGTGCCCGCGCAGGTCCATCGCGTAGACGGCCAGGCCCCGCCCGGTGAGCGCACCGGCCAGCCGCTCGTAGCGGCCGGAGTGCTCGGAGGCGCCGTGGACCAGCTGCAGGGTGCCCCGGACGTCGCCGGCGGGCAGCCAGCGCCGGTAGCGGACGTCCACCCCGTCGGGGCGCGGGAGCACGGGCAGGTCGCCGGACGTCGTCGTCACGGTGGGTCCTCTCGTTCGGGGGCGCACGAGGCGGCCGCAACCGCCCCGCGCACGGTCAGCTGGCCTTCTTGCGGGCCTTCTTCTTCGGGCCGGCGGCCGCCGCGACGGCCTCCGGGTCGAGGATGTTGGCGAGGAACCTGCCGGTGTGGCTCTCCGGGACCGAGGCGACGAGCTCCGGCGGCCCCTCGGCGACGACCATGCCGCCGCGGAAGCCACCTTCCGGGCCCATGTCGATCAACCAGTCGGCGCTCTTGATCACGTCGAGGTTGTGCTCGATGACGATGACCGAGTTGCCCTTGTCGACCAGCCCCTGGATCACCTGCAGCAGCTTGTTGATGTCCTCGAAGTGCAGCCCGGTGGTGGGCTCGTCGAGGACGTAGATGGTGCGGCCGTTGGAGCGCTTCTGCAGCTCGCTGGCGAGCTTGACCCGCTGCGCCTCGCCACCGGACAGCGTCGTCGCCGGCTGGCCGAGCCGGACGTAGCCGAGACCGACGTCGGTGAGGGTGCGCATGTAGCGGGCGATGGCCGGGATGGCCGCGAAGAACTCGGCGGCCTCCTCGATCGGCATGTTGAGCACCTCGGCCACGGTCTTGCCCTTGTAGTGCACCTCGAGGGTCTCCCGGTTGAACCGGGCGCCCTTGCAGACCTCGCAGGGCACGTAGACGTCCGGGAGGAAGTTCATCTCGATCTTCAGCGTCCCGTCGCCGGAGCACGCCTCACAGCGGCCGCCCTTGACGTTGAAGGAGAACCGGCCGGGCTGGTAGCCGCGGACCTTCGCCTCCGACGTGCTGGCGAACAACTTGCGGACGTGGTCCCAGACCCCCGTGTAGGTGGCCGGGTTGGACCGCGGGGTGCGGCCGATCGGCGACTGGTCGACGCCGACGACCTTGTCCAGCTGGTCCAGGCCGGTGATGGTGCGGTGCCGGCCGGGCACCATCCGGGCGCGGTTGAGCTCGTTGGCCAGGGTCGTGTAGAGGATGTCGTTGACCAGGCTGGACTTGCCCGAGCCGGAGACGCCGGTGACGGCGACCAGCATGCCCAGCGGGAAGGCCACGTCGATGCCGCGCAGGGTGTTCTCCCGGGCGCCCTTGACGACCAGCTCCCGACCCGGCGTCCGCTCGCGACGGATCTTCGGGATGGTGATCTCCCGGCGGCCGGACAGGTACTGGCCGGTGATCGACCGCTCGCTGGCCAGGAGGTCCTCGTAGGTGCCGCTGACCACGACCTCGCCACCGTGCTCGCCGGCGCCGGGACCGATGTCGACGATCCAGTCGGCCTGCTTGATGGTGTCCTCGTCGTGCTCGACGACGATCAGCGTGTTGCCCATGTCGCGCAGCCGGACCAGCGTCTCGATCAGCCGGACGTTGTCGCGCTGGTGCAGGCCGATCGAGGGCTCGTCGAGCACGTAGAGGACGCCGACCAGCCCGGAGCCGATCTGGGTGGCCAGCCGGATGCGCTGAGCCTCCCCACCGGCCAGCGTGGCGGCCGGACGATCCAGCGACAGGTAGTCGAGACCGACGGAGACGAGGAAGGACAGCCGGGCCTGGATCTCCCGGAGCACCTGGACGGCGATCGCCCGCTCGCGCTCGCCGAGCTCCAGGGCGTTGAGCCACTCGGAGGCCTCACCGATGGACAGCCCGGTGACCTCGGCGATCGACCGGCCCATCATCTTGACGGCGAGGATCTCCGGCTTGAGCCGGGTGCCGTGGCAGACCGGGCAGGGCACGTCACGCATGTAGCCCTCGTACTTGTCCTTCATGAACTCGCTGTCGGTGTCCTCGTGGCGGCGCTCGAGGAAGGGCAGCACGCCCTCGAAGGCGGCGTAGTAGCTGCGCTCGCGGCCGTAGCGGTTCTTGTAGCGGACGTGCACCTGGTCCGGCGAGCCGTGCAGCACCGCCTTCTGCACCTTCGCCGGCAGCTCCTCCCAGGGCGTGTTCATGGAGAAGCCGATCATGTCGGCGAGCCCGCCGAGCAGCCGCTGGAAGTACTCGTTGCTCATCGAACCGGCCCACGGGGCGATGGCGCCCTCACCGAGGCTCTTGCCGGGGTCGGGGACCACGAGGCCGGGGTCGACCTCCTTGCGGGTGCCGATGCCGGTGCACTCGGGGCAGGCACCGAACGGCGAGTTGAACGAGAACGACCGCGGCTCGAGCGCCTCGAAGGACAGCCCGTCGTCGATGCAGGCCAGGTGCTCGGAGAAGGTGCGCTCCCGGTGTGCGTCGTCCTCGGGGAGGTCGACGAAGTCGAGCACCACCAGGCCACCGGCGAGCCCGAGCGCGGTCTCGACCGAGTCGGTCAGCCGCCGTTTGGCGTTCTCCTTGACCGTCAGCCGGTCGACGATCACCTCGATCGTGTGCTTCTCCTGCTTCTTGAGCGTCGGCGGCTCGGTCAGCGGGTGGATGGTGCCGTCGACCCGCACCCGGGAGAAGCCCTGGGTCTGCAGCGAGCTGAACAGGTCGACGTACTCGCCCTTGCGCGCCCGCACGACGGGGGCGAGCACCTGGAACCGGGTGCCCTCCTCCATGGCGAGCACCTGGTCGACGATCTGCTGTGGCGTCTGCCGGGAGATCGGCTTGCCGCAGTTGGGGCAGTGCGGCTGGCCGGCCCGGGCGTACAGCAGCCGCAGGTAGTCGTAGACCTCGGTGATCGTGCCGACCGTCGACCGCGGGTTGCGGTTGGTCGACTTCTGGTCGATCGACACCGCCGGGGACAGGCCCTCGATGAAGTCGACGTCGGGCTTGTCCATCTGGCCGAGGAACTGGCGGGCGTAGGCCGACAGGGACTCGACGTAGCGGCGCTGGCCCTCGGCGAAGATCGTGTCGAAGGCCAGGCTGGACTTGCCCGAGCCGGAGAGCCCCGTGAACACGATCATCGCGTCACGGGGCAGGTCGAGGTGGACGTCCTTGAGGTTGTGCTCTCGGGCGCCGCGGACGACGAGCCGGTCCATGTGATCCCTGTCGGTCGCAGTGGTTCGGTGCTGGTCCGGTCCCGGGGCGGCGGGGACCAGTGGTGCGGTGCTGAGGCCGGTGCGGTGCATCGGACCGTGGAACGGTGGCCCGGACGGTGCGCTTCCCGGCTCGGGTGTCGGCTGGGTCTCCCCCACCGCCGGCCGAGGCGACGCTGCCCAGTCAGCCGGCGGGGCCGCCGACTGGTCCGGCCGGGTCGAAGACCGGCGCGTGCCGGCGCCAGGGCAGCCGGCCCTCGAGCTCCCCGGCAAGCCAGAGTAGCCGCGTCTCGGCGCCGGCCGGGCCGACGAACTGGACGGAGCTGGGGAGCCCCTCCCGGCCCGGGCCGGCGGGCAGGACGAGCGCCGGCAGGCCGGCCACGTTCCACGCCGACGTCCACGGCGCCCAGCGGGCGTTGGCCGTGATGTTGGCCAGGAAACCCCGCTCGTGCCAGGGCCGCGCAGCCAGCGGCGGACCGGAGACGACCGGGCTCAGCAGGAGGTCGACGTCGGAGAAGAAGTTCGCCATCCGGGCCCGGAACGCCGCCGCCGTCTGCGGCCGGACCAGGCCGGCCCGGCGCACCCAGCGGCCCAGCCGGGCGTGGGTGCGACTACGCGGCTCCAGGGCGTGGCGGTCGAGCCCGAGGGCCTCGGCATCGGAGTCGGCGCCGGCCAGCCACCGGGTGATGGTGCCCAGCGCCGCAGCCGGGGTGATCAGCGGCTCCTTCTCGACCACGACGTGCCCGGCGCCCCGCAGTTCGGCGACCACGGCGTCCAGCGCAGCGCGGCCCGCGGCGTCCAGCCGGACGCCGGGCACGGGCGACCGGGTCGACACCGCGATCCGCAGCGGGCCGACCGGGGCCGCCGGCGGGGCCGGCTCGGTGCCGGCCAGCACGGCGAAGCCGACGGCCAGGTCGGCGACGGTGGTGGCCAGCACGCCGTTCTCCGCCATGCCGGACCAGCTGTCGGCACCGATCAGGGCCGGGACCACGCCGGAGCCGGGCTTGAGCGTGACCAGCCCGCAGGCGGCGGCGGGCAGTCGGAGGGAGCCCATGCCGTCGTTGCCCTGGGCCAGCGGGACGACGCCGGCGGCCACCGCGGCGGCGCTGCCACCGGAGGAGCCGGCGGCCGAGCGTGCGGTGTCCCACGGGTTGCGGGTGACCGTGCCCGGACCGTCGGTGGCGCAGTAGAGGCAGAGCTCGGGCACCCGGGTGATGCCGACGACGACCGCCCCCGCGGCACGCAGCCGGGCCACCACCGGGTGGTCGGCGCTCGCCGGCGCCGGCAGGTGGGCCGAGGACCCGTCGGTGGCCACCTCGCCGGCGACCGCGACGTTGTCCTTCACGGCGATCGGGACACCGGCCAGCGGCAGCCGGGCCCGGTCGGGGCGGGCGTCGACCGCGGCGGCCTCGGCCAGGGCGGCTTCGGTGCGGACCACCCGGAACGCCCCGATCCGCGCCTCCACCGCGACCAGATGCCGCAGATGGGCACGGACGACGTCGACCGCGTTGAGCTCACCGGCGCGGACCCTGGCGGCCAGCTCGGTCGCCGGCAGACCGACCACCCCGTCGAGCGTCGGCTCGCCGGACCCGGCCGCGGCCGGCGCGCCGGAGGGCCCGGAACCTGCACTAGCGTCCATGCCGACGAACCTAGACGGCGGCACCGACAGTCTCAGACGGGAGCGGGATGAGCGGGCAGACGTACACCGGGGACGTGCAGGTCGGTGGCCCCGCCGACGTCCGAGAGCTCCCGGGGCTGACCATCCGGAAGCTGGCCGTCAGCGAGATGGCGAACAACGTCTACCTGCTCACCAGCACGGCCACCGGGGAGTCGCTGCTGGTCGACGCGGCGGCCGAGCCGGCGGCGCTGCTGGAGCTGATCGGCGACGCCGACGTCCGCACGGTGGTGACCACGCACGGCCACTGGGACCACCACCGTGCGCTCCCGGAGGTGGTGCAGGCGACCGGCGCGGGGACCGTCGCGCACCCGGCCGACGCAGCCGACCTGCCGGTGCCGGTCACCCGCCCGGTCGTCCACGGCGACACCGTCCCCGTGGGCGACCAGGTCCTCGCGGTGGTGCACCTGCGCGGGCACACGCCGGGAAGCATCGCGCTGGTCTGGCGCGGCCCCGAGGGCGCCGGCACGCACGTCTTCACCGGCGACAGCCTGTTCCCGGGCGGCGTGGGCAACACCCAGTCCGACGCCGCCCGGTTCACCAGCCTGGTCGACGACGTGGAGAGCCGGTTGTTCGGCGAGCTGCCCGACGACACCTGGGTCTACCCGGGCCACGGCGCGGACACGACGATCGGCGCCGAGCGCCCGGACCTGCCGGAGTGGCGCGCCCGCGGCTGGTGAGCGCGGCCGGGACTGTCACCGGGCGGCCCTACCCTCCCGCGCATGACCACAGGGACAGCGATCACGCTGGGTGCCGTCAATGTGGAGGCCGACGACCCGCCCGCTCTGGCGCGGTTCTGGGCCGCCCTGCTCGGTACGCGCATCGCCGGCGAGGAGCAGGGGCACGTCTTCCTGGCCCCCGGCCCGGACGGCGGCTTCGCCATGTTCTTCCAGCCGCGGAGCGGGGCGCGTCCCGAACGTCAGGGGCAGCACCTCGACCTGACCGTGCCCTGGGAGACGAGGGTGGCCGAGGTGGAGCGCGCCGTGGCACTGGGCGCCGTCCACCGCTGGGACGTGCTGGACGAGGTGCCCTGGGTGCGGTGGTCGACGCTGGCCGACCCCGAGGGCAACCTCTTCTGCATCGCCGAGCACCCGCCGTCGTCGGACTAGCTGCCGCGCGGGGTCTCAGTACGCGGGGTCGAGGTACAGCAGGGCGTAGGCGGCCAGCCAGTGCTCGACCATCAGGTCGCTGCCGCTCACGTGCGGCAGCGCCGCAGCGGCGTGCTCGGCCGCGGAGTCCAGGAGCTGCCGGCGGCGGACGTCGCCGTCCGGCAGCACGGCGGCCAGCCGTCGCAGGCACCAGGCGCGACTGAGGTTGAGGCCGTGCAGGTGGGCGGTCTGCCCGTCGCCGGCGTCGCTGACGACCGCAGGGGTGAACAGCGGGCCGTCGGCCAGGCCGGGCAGGAAGCGCCACAGCCACGGCCCGACGCCGGCGGGCAGGAGCACCCTCGTCATCAGCACCGCCTCGACCAAGGAGGGCGACAGGAAGTCCGAGCCCGACGGCTCCCAGCGCACCGGCGCGTCGGCGTCCTCGGCGAACCAGCGCACGGCGGTGTCGGTCAGCACGCCGTCGACCCCGGCCCGCCGCGCTGCGGGCAGGGACATCAGCAACCCGAAGGCGCTGGACGGGTGCAGCCCCGACCGCACCGGGTAGGTCGCCAACGGCAGCCAGCGCTGCAACGCGCCGAGGAAGTGGTCGGCCAGCGGCTGCAGGGTGGCGGCCCACGCCCGCACCTCCACCGGCGCCCCCGGCTCGGCCGCCCAGGACGCCGCCTCCTCGACCAGGGTGAGCGCCCACGCCCAGCCGTACGGGCGCTCGTCCCCCGGCGAGCCGGCGAAGTGCGCGACCTCGGCGCTGATCGCCGGCGGCGTCCAGTGCTCCGTGAACACCGCCCGGATGTCGCCGGCCGGCACGGCGTCCGGCGCGATGCGCAGCAGCCGGAGCAGGACCCAGTGCATCTCGACCGAGGAGTGCCAGTCGAAGCTGCCGTAGAAGGCGGGGTGCCGGTCCCGCGGCCGGTACGGCGCCTCGCCGGGGCGCCGGTAGTGCACCCGTAGGAGATTCGGGAACTCCTCCTGCACCATGCGCAGCGCGGTCGCGGCCAGCTCCGGCGCCGCGGCGAGCAGACCCGGCGTCGTCATGACAGCCGGGTGGCCTCGACGGTCAGCGGCTCGCCCGGCGTTGACCCGACCGATGCACCGGCCGGCAGCTGGGCCACCGCCGAGGTGTTCTGCGGCGTCGGCAGCCACCGGCTCCACCAGCGCAGCACGTGCTCGAGCCGCGCGCGACGGTGCTTCGGCCGGCCCGACCGGGACAGCTCGTGCCCCTCCCCGGGGAACAGCAGCAGCTCGGTGGGGACGCCGCGGCGCTTGAGCTCGACGTAGAGCCGGGTGCCCTGCTCCAGCGGGCAGCGCCAGTCCTCCTCCGAGTGGATCACCATCGTCGGAGTGGTGATCCGGTGCGCCGAGGCCATCGGCGACTGCGCGGCGATGCGCTCGGGGTCGGTGCCCACGTACTCGTCGGGGAAGAAGAACCCGATGTCGGAGGAGCCGACGAAGCTCACCGGGTCGTTGAAGCCCCGCTCGCTGATGCCGGCGACGAACCGGTCGGTGCGGCCGAGCAGCAGCGTGGTCATGAACCCGCCGTACGAGCCGCCCATCAGCCCGACGCGGGAAGAGTCCAGCCCCGGGTCGGTCAGCGCCTCGTCGAGGAAGGCCAGCACGTCGTCGGCGTCCAGCTCACCCATGTGCTCCTTGATCACCCGGCCGTGCGCCTGGCCGTAGCCCGACGACCCGCGGGGGTTGCACATCAGGACGGCGTAGCCGGCCTCGACGTAGGCCTGGGTCTCGTCGAACAACGTCCAGCCGTACTGGCTGAACGGCCCGCCGTGCACGGTCAGCAGCACCGGGTGCGGCCCCGGCCCGGGCGGCGTGGTGACCCAGCCGTGCACCGGGTAGCCGTCCGGCGCGGTCGCCGTCGTCTCCCGCATCCGGTGCAGCCGGCCGGTGGCCTGCAGCGGCGCACCGAAGCCGGTGATCAGCCGGCGCCGTCCCGGGGTGACCGCGATGAGCTCGCCCGCCGAGCGGTCGTGCGCGACGGTGGCGACGACGACGCCACCCCCGACGGCCATCCCCCGCACCGTGTACTGCCCCTCGACCAGCACCTCGGGCTCGCCTCCGTCGAGCGGGACCCGGAGCAGCTCGACGGCGCCGCGGCGCTGGACACCGATCAGGGCGGCGCCACCGGCCACCACGGTCGCCAGGGTCTCGTCGCCGCGGTCGTGCTCCTCCGGGTCGAGCAGCGGCACCACCGGCCCACCCGCGGCGCTGACCTGCGCCAGGGTGGTGTTCCGGCCGACGAAGTCCCGGCCGAGCGGGCCCAGGTCGGGGATCGCGGAGAGGTAGATGGTGCTGCCGGCCGGATCGTCCGGGTCGTAGGCCGGGTGGCTGCACGCGGACCGGGAGTCGGTGACCCGGCGCAGCCCGCTGCCGTCGGGCCGGACGACGTACACGTCGGAGACCAGGTCCAGGTCCGCGCCCTCGTGCCGCGCGGAGACGAAGGCGAGCTCGGCGCCGTCCGGACGCCAGGCCACGTCGGTGTCGTCGACGTCGCCGGCGGTGACCTGGAACGGCGTGGGCTGCTCGACGGCGTCGTCGTCGGTGTCCGCGGGCAGGTCGACGACGAAGACGTGACTGCGGCGGTCGTTGGTGAAACCGACGTCGTCGGCCCGGTACTTCAGGCTGGTGATCAGCCGGGGAGGCTCCGCACCCGGCGACACGTCCTCGTCGGTGCCGTACCGCCCCTGCTCGGGCACCCGTGCGGTGTAGGCCAGCCGGCGGGAGTCCGGCGACCACACCGGGGTGCCGGCGCCCAGGTGGTGGTCGGTCAGCCGCCGCGCCGTGCCACCGCCGGCGGGCAGCACGTGCAGCTGCGGCCGCCCCTTCGGCTCGGCCGACAGGTAGGCCAGCCAGTGGCCGTCCGGGGAGAACACGGGTGCCGAGTCGTGGTGGCCGTGGGTGAGCGGTCGGGCCGACGCCGAGCCGTCGGTCGGGACGGTCCACAGCTGGCTGCGGTACTCGTCGGCGTCCAGGTCCAGCCGGCTGACGGCGACGACGGCGGTCGCCCCGTCCGGGGACACCGTCGGCACACCGGGCACGCGCAGCAGGGAGAGGTCGGTCGGCCGCATGCGGGGCACGCTAGCCCAGGCCACTGCCGTCCAGATGATGAGCACCGCTAACGGGTGAGGCCCTAGGGTGCGCCCATGACGCGACGTGTGTTCTCCGGCGGCCAGGTGTTCGACGGCACGGGCGGACCGGCGGCCGTCGCCGACGTCGTCGTGGAGGACGGCCGGGTCCTCGAGGTCGGTCCGGGGCTGGACGGCGACGAGGTCGTCGACTGCGCCGGCACCACCGTGCTGCCGGGCCTCTTCGACTGCCACGTGCACGTCATGCTCAGCGGCGTCGACATGCTGCGGTTGCTGCAGACGCCGTTCAGCTATGGCTTCTACGAGGCGGTGCACAACCTCCGCCGCACCCTGGCGCTGGGCATCACGTCGGTGCGGGACGCCGGCGGCGCCGACCTGGGAGTGGCCCAGGCCGTGCGCGACGGGCTGATCGCCGGGCCGCGGATGCAGATCGCGATCAGCATGCTGTCCCAGACCGGTGGGCACGGCGACGGCTGGCACGTCTGCGGCGCCGAGGTGCCGCTGATGGGGCCGCACCCCGGCCGGCCGGCCACCGTCGTGGACGGCGCCGACGAGATGCGCCGCACCGTGCGTGAACTGCTGCGCGCCGGCGCTGATGTCCTCAAGGTGGCCACCAGTGGCGGCGTCCTCTCCGCTCGGGACGACCCGCGGCACCCGCACTTCCGGCCGGCCGAGCTCGACGTGCTCGTCGAGGAGGCGGTGGCGGCCGGGGTGCACGTGATGGCGCACGCGCAGGGCGCAGAGGGGATCAAGGCCGCCGTCCGGGCCGGGATCCGCTCGATCGAGCACGGCATCTACCTCGACGACGAGGCGATCGACCTGATGCTGACCCACGGGACCTGGCTGGTGCCCACCCTCGCCGCACCCCGGGCGGTGCTCACCGCGGTCGCCGCGGGAGCGTCCCTGCCCGAGGCCGTGATCGAGAAGGCCCGTGCGGTGCAGTCGGTGCACGACGAGTCCGTCCGCCGGGCGGTCGAGGCCGGGGTGAAGGTCGCGATGGGCACCGACAGCGGGGTGGGTCCGCACGGCGACAACCTCTCCGAGCTCGGCCTGATGGCCGGCTGCGGGATGACCGCGGACCAGGCCTGGCACGCCGCAACGCTTTCGGCCGCCGAACTGCTGGGTGTCGACGGCGAGCTGGGCAGCCTGCAGCCCGGCAAGCGGGGCGACCTGGTGGTGCTGGACGGCGACGCGGGCGACCTCACCGGCCTGGCCGGGCGGGTGCGCGAGGTGTGGCGGGACGGCGTCCTGGTCGCCGCCGGCGGCTCGACCGTCGAGCCGGGGACGATCCCGCCCCGCTGACCGCTCGGCGGCGGCCCGGGAGGCCGGGCCGCCGCCGCACTCAGCTGGTGCGGTGCGGGTCCTCGCCGGTGGCGGCGCGGGCGCGCTGCTCGTCCTCGGTCAGCGCGGCGGGCCGGCCGGGCTCACCGGTGTCGGTGCCGGCCGGGTCGATCGCGGCGCCCTCGGTGTCCGGCACCTCACCGCGGGTCTTGACCAGGCTGGCCACGGTGGCGACCAGCAGGACCACCAGGATGACCGTCAGGGACAGCCAGGTCGGGATCGCCGGGATGCTCTCCAGCGGCTCGCGCTCGCCGGCGAAGGGGTACTGGTTCTCGTGCAGCGCCTCGAGGATCAGCTTGACGCCGATGAAGGCCAGGATGACGGCCAGCCCCAGGGACAGGTAGACCAGTCGCTTGAGCAGGCCGCCGAGCAGGAAGTACAGCTGGCGCAGGCCCATCAGCGCGAAGATGTTCGCGGTGAAGACGATGAACGGCTCGCGGGTCAGCCCGAAGATCGCCGGGATGCTGTCCAGCGCGAACAGCAGGTCGGTCGTGCCCAGTGCCAGGAACACCACGATCATCGGCGTCCACAGCTTCTTGCCGTCCTGGACGACGCGGATCTTGCTCTCGTGGAAGTCCTGGGTCATCGGCAGGACCTTGCGCATCCGCCGGATGAGGCCGTTCTCCTCGTAGTCCTCGTCCTCCTCGCGGTGCCGGACCAGGTTGATCGCGGTGTAGACGAGGAACGCACCGAAGAGGAAGAAGACCCAGATGAACCGCTCGATGACGGCGGCGCCGGCGAGGATGAACAGGCCGCGCAGCACCAGCGCGATGATGATCCCGACCATCAGGACCTCTTGCTGGAGCTTCCTGGGCACCCGGAAGCGGGCCATGATGATCACGAAGACGAACAGGTTGTCGACCGAGAGCGAGTACTCGGTCAACCAGCCGGCGTAGAACTCGGTGGCGAACTGCCCGTTGGTCACGGCCAGCACGATCCCGCCGAAGGCCAGCGCCAGGGCCACGTAGAAGACCACCCACGCGGTCGCCTCCTTGACGGAGGGTTCGTGCGGGCGACGGACGACGAGGGCGAGGTCGGCGAGCAGCAGGACGGTGAGCCCCACGAACGTCGAGATCTCGAACCAGACGGGGAGCTCCACGTGCCGGCACTCTACGGGTTCGTTGCTCCGTGCATCGGTTGACCAGCGGTGTCCCCGACCGCTGTGGCGCGGGGCCAGGGGCGACGCTCGTCACCCCTGGCCCGCGGCGTGCTCAGTCGGTGCGCGACTCCGGCCGGCTCACCGGCACCTCGCGCGGGTCGGCCGGCGCGGCGGCGGTGTCCGCGCCCGGGTCGCCCGGCGCCCCGATGTGCCGCCCGGCGCTGTCGGCCCCCGGGTCACCGGCGCCGCGCTGCTCGCGCCGCTGGGCGTCCTTCTTGTTCTTCCGCAGGCTGGCCCAGGTGGTCACCAGCAGGGTCACCAGGATGACCAGCAGCGACAGCCAGGTCGGGATCTCCGGGACCAGGGTGACGTGCTCGCCGCCGTTGATGAACGGCAGCTCGTTCTCGTGCAGCGCGTGGATCACCAGCTTGATGCCGATGAAGCCCAGGATCACGGCCAGGCCGTAGGCCAGGTACACCAGCTTGTCGAGCAGCCCGTCGAGCAGGAAGAACAGCTGACGCAGGCCCAGCAGCGCGAAGGCGTTGGCGGTGAAGACCAGGTAGGTCTCCTGGGTGAGGCCGAAGATCGCCGGGATCGAGTCGACGGCGAAGAGGATGTCCGCGCTGCCGATGGCGATCAGCGCGATGGCCAGCGGGGTGATGTGCCGCTTGCCGTCCAGCTTCGTGGTGAGCCGGTCGGAGTGGTACTCCCCGGTCGTCGGGACCAGCTTGCGGGTGAGCCGCAGGACCGAGTTCTCCTTGAACTCCTCGTTCTCGTCGTGCCCGCCGCTCCTGGCCTGGGCCCAGGCGGTGTAGATCAGGAACCCGCCGAAGACGTAGAAGATCCAGCTGAAGTTCGCGATGAACGCCGCGCCGACGAAGATGAAGATCGTCCGCAGCACCAGGGCGAAGGCGATGCCGAAGAGCAGCACCTTCTGCTGCAGCTCCCGGGGCACCGCGAAGCTGGCCATGATCAGCACGAAGACGAACAGGTTGTCGACCGAGAGGCTCTTCTCGGTCACCCACCCGGCGAAGTACTCACCCGCGTAGGTACCGCCCCAGAACACCAGCACGATCAGGCCGAACAGCACGGCGATGCCGACGTAGATCGCCGACCACTTGGCTGATTCCTTCAGGGTCGGCGCGTGCGGCGTGCGCACGTGGCCGTAGAAGTCGAAGACGAGCATCCCGATGATCGCGGCCACCGTGATGCCCCACACCCACAGGGGGACGTCCATGCAGTTCCTCCGGTCGTCTGGCTCATGTCAGCACCGGAGGTCTCTCCCACCGACCCGCCAGGCAGGTCGGCCGGCAGCGCCGGGGACCGTGGGATCCCGTGTTGACGACACTGCCGCGGGCGGGATACTCCCCTCCACGTGAGGCCTGCCCGGTCCGGCGCGACAACGCACCGACCCCGGCGGTCCAGGTCCCAGGGTCCCCTACGAACGACCGCCCCGCAGAGTTCCCGTTGGACGGCGACGACGTGCGACCCGGTTCAGGCGTGTGCGGCGTCGAACTGCCGCAGTTCCTTCTTCAGCTCGGTCAGCTCGTCGCGCAGCCGGGCCGCCACCTCGAACTGCAGCTCGCGGGCCGCCGCCAGCATCTGCTCGTTCATCGAGGTGATCATGTCGGCGAGCTCGTTGCGCGGCAGACCCTGGACGTCGATCGACCCGGCCTTCGCCCGGCTCTTCGACGACAGCCCCGGCACCGGCGACTTGCCGCGCGACTGCTGACGCCCCGAGCCGCCCAGCAGCTCGGTCGTGGCCCCGCCGGTGACCTCCTCGGTGTCCTCGGCGGCCTTGTAGATGCCGTCGAGGATGTCGACGATCTTCTTGCGCAGCGGTTGCGGGTCGACACCGTGCTCGGTGTTGTAGGCGATCTGCTTCTCCCGCCGCCGGTTGGTCTCATCGATCGCCTGGGCCATCGACGGGGTGATCTTGTCGGCGTACATGTGCACCTGGCCGGAGACGTTGCGCGCCGCCCGGCCGATGGTCTGGATCAGCGAGGTGCCCGAGCGGAGGAAGCCCTCCTTGTCCGCGTCGAGGATCGCCACCAGCGACACCTCGGGCAGGTCGAGCCCCTCGCGCAGCAGGTTGATGCCGACCAGCACGTCGTACTCACCCTGGCGGAGCTCCCGCAACAGCTCGACACGACGCAGGGTGTCGACCTCCGAGTGCAGGTAGCGCACCTTGATGCCGAGCTCGAGCAGGTAGTCGGTGAGGTCCTCGGACATCTTCTTGGTCAGCGTGGTGACCAGGACCCGCTCGTCCTTCTCCGTGCGCAGCCGGATCTCGTGGACCAGGTCGTCGATCTGGCCCTTGGTCGGCTTGACCACGACCTCCGGGTCGATCAGCCCGGTCGGGCGGATCACCTGCTCCACGACGTCACCCTGGACCCGGCCGAGTTCGTAGTGACCCGGGGTCGCCGACAGGTAGACGGTCTGGTGGATGCGGTCGGTGAACTCCTCCCAGCGCAGCGGGCGGTTGTCCATCGCCGAGGGCAACCGGAAGCCGTGCTCGACCAGCGTGCGCTTGCGGCTCATGTCGCCCTCGTACATGCCGCCGATCTGCGGCACCGTGACGTGCGACTCGTCGATGACGAGCAGGAAGTCGTCGGGGAAGTAGTCGATCAGGCAGGCGCCGGCGCTGCCGGGTGACCGGCCGTCGATGTGCCGGGAGTAGTTCTCGATGCCCGAGCAGAACCCGACCTGGCGCATCATCTCGATGTCGTAGGTGGTGCGCATGCGCAACCGCTGCGCCTCCAGCAACTTGCCCTGCTTGTCGAGCTCGGCCAGCCGCTGCTCCAGCTCGGCCTCGATGCCACCGATGGCCCGCTCCATGCGCTCGGGGCCGGCCACGTAGTGCGTGGCGGGGAAGACGAAGAGCTCGTCGACCTCGCGGATGACCTCGCCGGTGAGCGGGTGCAGGTAGTACAGCCGCTCGATCTCGTCGCCGAACATCTCGATCCGGCAGGCGAGCTCCTCGTAGACCGGGAAGATCTCGATCGTGTCGCCGCGGACCCGGAACGTGCCGCGGGTGAAGGCCAGGTCGTTGCGGGTGTACTGCTCGGTGACCAGGGTGCGCAGCAGTTCCTCCTGGGAGCGCTGCTCCCCCACCTTCACCTTGAGTGCGCGCTCCACGTACTCCTGCGGCGTGCCCAGGCCGTAGATGCAGGACACGGTCGAGACGACGATGACGTCGCGCCGGGTGAGCAGGCTGTTGGTCGCCGAGTGCCGCAGTCGCTCGACCTCCTCGTTGACCGAGGAGTCCTTCTCGATGTAAGTGTCGGTCTGCGGGACGTAGGCCTCGGGCTGGTAGTAGTCGTAGTAGGAGACGAAGTACTCGACCGCGGCGTCGGGCATCAGCTCCTTGAACTCGTTGGCCAACTGCGCGGCCAGCGTCTTGTTCGGCGCCATCACCAGGGTGGGGCGCTGCACCTGCTCGATCAGCCAGGCGGTGGTGGCCGACTTCCCGGTGCCGGTGGCGCCGAGCAGGACGGTGTCCTGGTCACCGGCGTTGACCCGCTCCGCGAGGGCCTTGATCGCCGTGGGCTGGTCGCCGGAGGGCTCGAACTCGCTGACGACACGGAACCGCCCCTGGGCGGGCCGGATGTCGGTGGATGCGCGCACGCCGACGACGGTACGACGGGCCTGTGACAGAAGTGACCGGCGCGTCTCCCGGGCGGGCGACCCCGTCCCGGTGAGCCGCATGGGACGCGTGGGACGGCAGATCGGGCCACCGTCGCCGTGGGGCCTTGTCGACCCGCCGACGGACCCCTACCGTCAGCGCCCGCAGGAGCGAGCAGCACCGGTCGCCGCCAGTGCCACCCGGGTCACCGGGCGAGGTCGGCGGCGCCCGGGCTGCCGCTCCCGGCCCGGCCCGGCGCAGACACTGCCGCAGCCGGGCGCCGACGCCCTCCCCGGTCCGCCGCGGAGGGCGTCGCCGTCCCCGGACGCAGCCCGCGTCGTCGTCCCCCGACGGAGCCCCCTGGAGCCGGCGGGCCGGTACGGCGCGGGCGTGCGGATCGCGCTTGGCAGACTCCCTCCGAGGACCGCCCGCGCTCGTCCTCCGGACGTCGCCCGTGTCTCATCGCCACAGGTGTGCGGAGGCCGCTCAGCGGGCATCCGACGACGAACCCCTCGGTTCAGCCGTGACGACCCGCGCCCCTGCCCCGAGCCCAGGGGCGACCAGCTCAGGAGGACGACCTTTCATGACCACCCAGGTGTGGCCCGGTTCCGCATATCCCCTCGGGGCGACCTATGACGGCACCGGCACCAACTTCGCGATCTACAGCGAGGTGGCCGAGAAGATCGAGCTGTGCCTGTTCGACGAGGCGGGCAACGAGGAGCGCATCCGCCTCCCCGAGATGGACGCCTACGTCTGGCACGCCTTCCTCCCGGGCATCCAGGCCGGACAGCGGTACGGCTACCGCGTCTACGGCCCGCACGACCCCGCCCAGGGGCACCGCTGCAACCCCCACAAGCTGCTGCTCGACCCCTACGCCAAGGCGATCGACGGCCAGGTCGACTGGGACGAGTCGGTGTTCGGCTACCACTTCGCCACCGGCACGAAGAACGACGACGACTCGGCGGCGCACATGCCCAAGTCCGTCGTGGTGAGCCCGTTCTTCGACTGGGGCATGGACCGCCCGCCGCGGACCCCCTACAACAAGACGGTCATCTACGAGGCGCACGTCAAGGGCCTGACGATGACCCACCCGCGCATCCCCGAGGACCTGCGCGGCACCTACGCCGGCGTCGCCCACCCGGCGATCATCGAGCACCTGCTGGAGCTCGGGATCACCGCGATCGAACTGATGCCGGTGCACCAGTTCGTGCAGGACGACACGTTGCAGCAGAAGGGCCTGCGCAACTACTGGGGCTACAACACGATCGGCTTCTTCGCCCCGCACAACGAGTACGCCCAGTACACCGACGGCCAGCAGGTGCAGGAGTTCAAGGGCATGGTCCGGGCCATGCACGAGGCGGGCATCGAGGTCATCCTCGACGTCGTCTACAACCACACCGCCGAGGGCAACCACATGGGTCCGACGCTGTCGTTCAAGGGCATCGACAACTCGGCGTACTACCGCCTGGTCGAGGACGACAAGCAGTACTACATGGACACCACGGGCACCGGGAACTCGCTCAACGTCCGCACCCCGCAGTCGCTCCAGCTCATCATGGACTCGCTGCGGTACTGGGTGACCGAGATGCACGTCGACGGCTTCCGCTTCGACCTGGCCTCCACCCTGGCCCGCCAGTTCCACGAGGTCGACCGGCTGTCGGCCTTCTTCGACCTGGTCCACCAGGACCCGATCGTCAGCCAGGTGAAGCTGATCGCCGAGCCCTGGGACATCGGCGACGGCGGTTACCAGGTCGGCAACTTCCCGGCGCTGTGGACGGAGTGGAACGGCAAGTACCGCGACACCGTCCGCGACTTCTGGCGGGGCGAGAACGCCACGATCGGCGAGTTCGCCAGCCGGATCACCGGCTCGGCCGACCTCTACCAGCACTCCGGCCGGCGTCCGGTGGCCAGCATCAACTTCGTCACCGCGCACGACGGTTTCACGATCAACGACCTGGTCTCGTACAACGAGAAGCACAACGAGGCCAACGGCGAGGACAACAACGACGGCGAGAGCCACAACCGCAGCTGGAACTTCGGCGTCGAGGGCGAGACCGACGACCCCGAGATCCTGGCGTTGCGGGCCCAGCAGCGGCGCAACTTCATCACCACGCTGATGCTCTCCCAGGGCGTCCCCATGCTGCTGCACGGCGACGAGCTCGGCCGAACCCAGGGCGGCAACAACAACGGCTACTGCCAGGACTCCCCGATCACCTGGATCGACTGGGAGAACGTCGACGAGGGCCTGCTCGAGTTCACCAAGCTGGTCACCAAGCTGCGCACCGACCACCCGACGTTCCGCCGCCGGCGGTTCTTCCACGGCCGCCCGGTGCGCCGCGCGGAGGGCGACCCGGTCCAGGACGTCGCCTGGTTCACCCACGCCGGTGAGCTGATGAGCGAAGAGGACTGGGACGCCCACTACGCCAAGTCGATCGGCGTCTACCTGAACGGCCACGGGATCCGCTCCACGGACGAGCGGGGTGAGCCGGTCGTCGACGACTGCTTCTACCTGGTGTTCAACGCCTGGCACGAGGACATCGAGTTCACCCTGCCCAGCAGCGAGTACGCGGAGGGCTGGACCGTCGTGGTGGACACCGCGGAGATGAGCGAGGTCGAACCGGTCGTGGTCAAGGCCGGGGACACGTTGACCGTCGCCGCCCGCGCCACCGTCGTCCTGCAGTCCGCCTCGTGAGCCAGCCGGCCGGGGGCCAGCCGGACGAGAGCCGCCGCCGGGAGGTGCCCGCGGGCACCTACCGGCTGCAGGTGACCGCCGACTTCACCCTCGACGACGCCGCGTCGGTGGCCGGCTACCTGGCCGACCTCGGCGTGACCCACGCGTACTCCTCCCCGCTGCTGCGCTCGGCGGCCGGGAGCACGCACGGGTACGACACCGTCGACCACGCGCACATCGACGAGGCGCGCGGCGGCCGGGCCGGGCTGCAGCGCCTCGTCGACGCACTCCACGAGCAGGGGCTCGGACTGGTGCTGGACCTGGTGCCCAACCACATGGGCGTCAGCGACCCGGCCGAGTCCGTCTGGTGGTGGGACCTGCTGCAGCACGGGCGGGAGTCCGACCACGCCGACGCCTTCGACGTCGACTGGGAGTTCGGCGGCGGACGGATCCGCATCCCCGTGCTGGGCAGCGCGGACGACGCCTCCCAGCTGGAGGTGGTGGAGACCGACGACGGCCCCGAGCTGCGCTACTACGACAACCGCTTCCCGATCGCCCCGGGCACCGAGGCGGGCACGCCGCAGGAGGTGCACGACCGGCAGCACTACGAGCTGGTCGACTGGCGGCGCGCGGACGACCAGCTGAACTACCGGCGGTTCTTCGCGATCAACACCCTCGCCGGACTGCGGGTCGAGGACCGGGACGTCTTCCGGGCCACGCACGCGCTCGTCGTCCAGCTGGTGGAGAACGGCTCGGTCGACGCGCTCCGGATCGACCACCCCGACGGGCTCGCCGACCCGAAGGGCTACCTGGACCTGCTCGCCGAGGCGACCGGTGACCGGTGGACCGTGGTGGAGAAGATCCTCGAGCCCGGCGAGGAGCTCCCCGAGAACTGGAAGACGGCCGGGACGACGGGGTACGACGCGCTCGCCGAGGTCGACGACGTGCTGATCGACCCGGCCGGCGAGGCGGCGATCACCGCGCTGGACACCGAGCTGGCCGGCGGCCCGGTCGACTACGCCCAGCTCGTGCACGACTGCAAGCGCGAGGTCACCGACGGCATGCTCGGGTCGGAGGTGGCGCGCCTGCACCGGATCGTCGGCGAGCTGCCCGGTGTGCCCCCCGAGCAGGTGACCGAGGGGCTGGCCGAGCTGCTGGCCGGCTTCCCGGTCTACCGCAGCTACCTGCCCGACGGCCGCGAGCACCTGGACGCGACGGTGGCCGCCGTGAAGCTCCGCCGTCCCGACCTCACCGCCGCCGTCGACGCACTGCACCCGCTGCTGGGGTCGGCCGGCACCGAGCTGGCCACCCGGTTCGAGCAGACCTCGGGTCCGGTGATGGCCAAGGGCGTGGAGGACAGCGCCTACTACCGGTGGTCGCGCTTCGTCGCACTCAACGAGGTGGGCGGCGACCCGGCCCGGTTCGGGACGACGGTCGAGCAGTTCCACGCGGCGCAGCAGCACCGTCAGGAGGTCAAGCCGGCCTCGATGACGACGCTGTCCACGCACGACACCAAGCGCAGCGAGGACGTCCGGGCCCGGCTGGCCGTGCTGGCCGAGGTCCCGTCCGAGTGGGCCGGCCTGGTCCGCGGCTGGCTGGACCGGCACCCGCTGGCCGACCGCCCGCTGGCCCACCTGGTGTGGCAGAACCTCGTCGGCGCGTGGCCGCTGTCCCGGGAGCGGGCGCACGCCTACGTGGAGAAGGCGGCCCGCGAGGCGGGCACCTCGACCACCTGGACCAACCCGGTGCAGGAGTTCGAGGACCAGTTGCACGCCCTGGTGGACGCAGCGTTCGACGACGCCACCACGCACGCGGAGATCGAGCGGTTCGTGCAGCGGATCGCGCCCTTCGGCTGGTCGAACTCGCTGTCGCAGAAGCTGCTGCAGCTGACTGTCCCCGGTGTCCCGGACGTGTACCAGGGCACCGAGCTGTGGGACTTCTCGCTGGTCGACCCGGACAACCGGCGTCCGGTCGACTACGGGGTGCGGCAGGAGCTGCTGGCCCGCCTCGACGAGGGCTGGGTGCCACCGGTCGACGAGACCGGTGCGGCCAAGCTGCTGGTGGTCTCCCGCACGCTGCGGCACCGACGTGACGCCCCGGAGGCGTGGTCGGGGTACACCCCGGTGCCGGCCCGCGGTCCGGCGGCCGACTCCGTCGTCGCGTTCGACCGCGGCGGCGTCGTCACCGTGGCGACCCGGCGGCCGGTCCACCGGGCCGAGACCGGGTGGGGCGACACCGCGGTCGGCTCGCGGACCGGGGCGTGGCGGGACCTGCTCACCGGCCGGCGGCTGGTCTCCGACTCCGGCGGCATCCGGTTGAGCGACCTGTGCGCGCAGCTGCCGGTCGCCCTGCTCGTCCGCGACTGAACCCGGTCGGTCCCCGCCACCAGGATCTGGTGGCGGGGACCGGACCGTCAGAACCGGATCGCGTCGATCACCTTCACCCGGACCGCGATCAGCGCGGGCACCAGACCGGCCAGCGCGCCGACCGCCGTCGCCGCGACCAGCCCCTCGACCGCCGCGGAGACGGGGAACCCGGGAGCGTCGACCAGTGGGACGCCGCCGGCCAGCCACCGCTCCAGCGGCAGGTTCCGGACGATCGCCACCGACAGGGCCACGGCGGCCAGCCCCGCCAGCGCGGTGGCCACGACGCTCTCCAGCACGACCGCTGCGAAGACCCGGGCCGAGGTCGCCCCGAAGCTCCGCCGGACGCCGATCTCACGGATCCGCTGGCGCACGGTGACCAGTCCGATGTTCAGCACGCCGAGCCCACCGAGGGCCAGCACCACCAGCCCGGCGGCGCGCACCGCGAGCCGGAGCTTGGCGATGGTGTCCTCCAGGTTCTCCGGGTCTTGCCGGTAGGCCTGCACTTCCGCCCCGGGCAGCAGCCGCGCCAGGTCGGTCTGCACCGCCGCCACCACCGCGTCCGCCTGGTCGGAGGGCACCCAGAGCTCCAACGTGGGCGACGCCCCGAACCCCGGGCCCCCAGCTGCGGTCGCGGCGTCGCCGGCCGAGGAGTCGATCCGGTAGGCGCTCGGCCAGCCCTCGTTCCAGGCGAGCACCCCGACGATCGTGGCCAGCACCGGCTGGGAGCCGCCGATCACCACGGTCGGGCGGGTGCTGAGGTCGGTCACGCCGAGCAGCGTCAGGAAGTCCCGGTTGACGACCAGCGCGGGCGACATGCTCTGCCGGTCACCGGCGCGGAACCAGCGGCCCTCGACCGGCTGGATGCGGTGCAGCGGCCCGTAGGACGGCGAGACGCGCCGGGTCTCGACGGACTGGGTGCCCCCGGGGAACCGGTACAGCGCGTTCTCCTGGGCGAGGGTGGCGACCGCCTGCTCTGGGAGGCCGTACCGGGCGACCAGCGCCTCGACCCCGGCGTCCCACTCCTGCCGGGGCACGTTCCCGGTCATCGGGTCGTACGCCGAGACCCCGATGGTCGCCGTCCGGCCGCCGCTGGCCTCGGCCTGCTCCTGCTGCACCTGGGCGGCGATCTGGCCCAGCGCGGTCACCGTGGTCATCGCCAGCACGGCCAGGAAGACCCCGACCAGGGACAGCAGGACCCGCGCCTTGTGCACCCGGACCTCTCCCCACGCCTCGCTGAGGGTGCCCAGCAGCCCGGTCATGCGTCGGTCCGGTCGCTGGTCGCCGCGGCGAGGGCGTCCCCCGTCGCCACCGGGGTGAGCCGGCCGGCGTCCAGCCGGAATCGGCGCCCGGCCAGCGCGGCCACCGAGAGGTCGTGGGTGATCGTCACCAGGGCGGCGCCGTTCTCGGCGGTCACCTCGGCCAGCAGCGCCATCACGGCGGCACCGGTCTCGACGTCCAGCGCGCCGGTCGGCTCGTCGGCGAGCACCACCCGCGGCCCACGGACCAGTGCCCGGGCGATCGCCACCCGCTGCTGCTCACCGCCGGAGAGCTTCTCCGGCACCGAGAGCGCGCGGGCGCTCAGCCCCACCCGGTCGAGCATGGCCCGGGCCGCGCGGTTGCGGGTGAGGAAGTCCCGGCCGCGGGCGTAGAGCAGCGGGGCGGCGACGTTCTCCTCCGCGGTGCGCCGCGGCAGCAGGTTGAACTGCTGGAAGACGAAGCCGAAGGTCTCCCCCCGCAGCCGGGACCGCCGCCGTCCGCCGAGGGAGTCGGTCGGCTGCCCGTCGAGCAGGTAGCTGCCTGCGGTCGGGCTGTCCAGCAGCCCCAGCACGTTGAGCAGGGTGGACTTCCCCGATCCGGACCGGCCCACGATCGACACGTGCTCGCCGGCCGCGACGCTCAGGTCGACGCCGGCCAGCACCGGCAGCAGGCTCCCGTCGGGGAGCCGCACGTCCCGGCCGATCCCGGAGAGCTCCAGCAGTCTCACCCGTACGGCCCGCCCATGCCGTGGGGGTCGGCGGCCGCGTCGTCGGGCACCGGCACGAACTCCAGCACCGACTCGCCCTCGGTCAGGCCGCCGGTGATCTCCACCTGCTGACCGTCGGTGAGCCCCAGGGTGACCGGCCGCTCCTCGGGGGCGCCGTCGGCACCGGGCACCCACACCATGCCGTTCTGCACCGAGCCCTGCACCGCGGTCACCGGCAGCACCAGCGCGTCGGCGACCTCACCGGCCTGGATGGCGACGGTCGCCGCCATCCCGGCGAAGACGGTCACCCCGGCCGGGACGGCGCACCGGGCGGTCGTGGTCGCGGCGATCGGCATGCCGGTCATCGGGTCGACGCCGGCGTCGGCCTGGTCGCCCTCGCCCGGCGGGGCGCCGAGGGTGAGCCCGGTGCAGGTGAACGGCGCCGGACCGCCGGTGACGGTGACCTCGGCCGTGCTCGGCGGGCTCAGCAGGCGGAACTGGTCGGCCTGCGACAGCGACGCGGTCACCGAGAGGGTGCCCGGGGAGATGGTGCCGACCGCGTCCCCGACGGCGACGACCTGGTCCTTGAGGACGTCGAGGGTGGCCAGCCGGCCGGCCGCCGGGGCGGTGACGGTCACCACCTTGACCAGCGGGTCGCGCGGCGTCGAGGTCGGGTTGCCCTCGGCGTCCGTCCCGACGACCGGGTCGCGCTCCTCCTCGTACCGGACGTCGAGCAGCTTGTCGCCGGCCGCCACCGGCGCCCCGGCGCCGACGTGCAGCCGGCTCACCGTCCCGGCGGCGGTGGCCTTGACCGGCACCGCAGGGTCGGCGGCGATGGCGCCCTGCACGGAGACGGTGTTGGTCACGGTGCCGCGGGCGACGGGGATCGAGGGTGACCCCAGGTCCACGCCGGGGGCACTGGTGGCGCCGGCCGGCCCGGTGTCGCCGCTGCCGCGGAAGGCGAGGACGACCAGGGCCACCGCGATCACCGCCCAGATCATGATCCTGAGCACGGGCAGGACCCAGGTCCGGACCACCGTCATGTCGGCTCTCTTCGTCTCTCGGAACGGGATCGCCGCAGAACCTAGCGGCGCCGTGCCCTCATCGGGGTCATCCCGGCGACCGAAACGCCGTCCTGACCAGGTCGTGCCGCAGGCTGAGCCCGTCTGGCGCGAGACGTGGGCGCCGGCGACGGTTGACCGCCGGGCGCCCGGGCATGATCGACCTGCCCGTCCCCCGCACCGCCCTGGAGGCCCCCGCATGTCCGAGCCCGTCGACTTCGCCGTCTGGGCGCCGCTGCCCGAGCGGGTCCGCCTGCAGGTGGACGGCGGGGTGCACGACATGCAGCGGGACGACGCCGGCTGGTGGCGCGCCACGGTCGACGCCTCCCCGGAGGCCGACTACGGGTACCTGCTCGACGACAACCCGACGCCGCGCCCCGACCCGCGCTCCCGGCGGCAGCCCGACGGCGTGCACGGGCTCTCCCGCCGCTTCGACCCGTCGGGGTACCGCTGGGGTGACACTGCCTGGACCGGGCGCCCGCTCGCCGGTGGGGTGGTCTACGAGCTGCACATCGGCACCTTCACCCGCGAGGGCACCTTCGACGCGGCGGTCCGGAACCTGGACCACCTGGTCGACCTGGGCATCGACTTCGTCGAGCTGCTGCCGGTGAACGGCTTCAACGGCACGCACAACTGGGGCTACGACGGCGTCGCCTGGTACGCGGTTCAGGAGACCTACGGCGGCCCCGCGGGCTACCAGCGCTTCGTCGACGCCTGCCACCAGCGAGGGCTGGGCGTCATCCAGGACGTCGTCTACAACCACCTGGGCCCGTCGGGCAACTACCTCCCGGAGTTCTTCCCGGTCTTCGCCGAGGGCGCGAACACCTGGGGCAACTCGATCAACCTCTCCGGCCCGGACTCCGACGAGGTGCGGCGCTACGTCTTGGACAACGCCCTGATGTGGCTGCGCGACATGCACGCCGACGGCCTGCGGCTGGACGCGGTGCACGCGCTGGTCGACGAGCGGGCCACGCACGTGCTCGAGGAGATGGCCGGCGAGGTCGCCAAGCTCTCGGTCGCCGAGGGCCGCCCGCTGACGCTGATCGCGGAGAGCGACCTCAACGACCCGCGGATGGTCACGCCCCGGGTGGCCGGGGGCACCGGCCTGGACGCGCAGTGGAGCGACGACTTCCACCACTCGCTGCACACCCAGCTGACCGGCGAGGGGCAGGGCTACTACGCCGACTTCGAGGCGGCCGGGCTCGGCGGGCTGGCGAAGGTGCTCACCGGCGCCTTCTTCCACGCCGGGGACTGGTCCAGCTTCCGCAGGCGGCACCACGGCCGCCCGGTCGACACCGCGGCCCTGCCGGGCTGGAAGTTCCTGGCCTACCTGCAGGACCACGACCAGATCGGCAACCGGGCGGTCGGTGACCGGATCTCCGCCTCGCTCTCCCCCAGCCTGCTCGGCGTCGGCGCCACCCTGGTGCTGACCAGCCCGTTCACCCCGATGCTCTTCATGGGCGAGGAGTGGGGTGCCTCCACCCCGTGGCAGTTCTTCACCAGCCACCCGGAGCCCGAGCTGGGGCGGGCCACGGCCGAGGGCCGGATCGGCGAGTTCGCTGAGCACGGCTGGGACGCCGCCGTGGTCCCCGACCCACAGGACCCGGAGACCTTCACCCGCTCGAAGCTGGACTGGTCGGAGCTGGACCAGGAGCCGCACACGCACGTGCTCGCGGTGCACAAGGCGCTGCTCGCGCTGCGCCGCCGGCACCCGGAGCTGGTCGACCCCGACCTGTCCGCGGTACAGGTGCACTGGGACGACGCCGACCGGTGGCTGGTCGTGCACCGCGGCTCGCTGCGGGTGGTCGCCAACCTGTCCGACCAGCCGCGGGAGATCGACCTGGACACCCCGGCCACCCAGGTGCTGTTCGCCAGCGGGGAGCTGCCCGAGCTGGACGGGGCGCAGGTGACGGTGCCGGCGGAGAGCGCCGTCGTCCTCGCCACCCACTGAGCGTGGACCGGCTCCCCCGGGACCCAGCCGAGCTGGCCGACGCCTACCGGGTGCCGGCCGGTCGGCACCTGAGGGTCGACTTCGTCGCCTCGCTGGACGGCGCCGTCAGCGTCGACGGTCGCAGCGGCGGGCTGGGCTCGGACGGCGACCGGCGGGTGTTCCGCACGCTGCGGGCGCTCTCCGACGCGGTGCTGGTGGGCGCCGGGACGGCGGCGGCCGAGGGCTACCGGCCGGTGCTCCCCGACTCCCCCGTCGGCCGGCTGCGCGCCCAGCTCGGCCGCCCGTCGATGGTTCCGGTCGTGATCGTGTCCCGGCGGGCCTCGCTGGCCCCCGACGACCAACTGGTCACCGATGCGGTGACGCCGACCCTCCTGGTCACCTGCGCCGCGGCCGATGTCGACCGGCGGGCGGCGCTCGCGTCGGCCGGCGTCGAGGTGCTGGTCTGCGGCGACGACGCCGTGGACCTGCCGACCGCACTGGACGCCCTGGCCGGACGGGGCCTGGAACAGGTGCTGTGCGAGGGCGGTCCGGCGCTGTTCGCCGCCGCCCTGGCCGCGGGAGTGGTCGACGAGCTGGACCTGTCGATCGCCCCGCTGCTGGTCGGCGGCGGTCCCGGCCTGTTGCCGTCCGCGCTCCCGACGCCGCTCCGGGCCGAGCTCGTGCAGGCGCTCACCGAGGACGACGTCCTCTTCACCCGCTACTCCCTGCGCTGAGACACCGGCCTCCGGAGGCCGGGTGGCTCCGGTCGGTGAGTGGGCCAGGATGACGCCGTGGCGGAGACCGGGACGGCGCTCAGCATGCCGGAAATCCGTGCGGTGACCAGGTACGCCGCGGAGAGCGCGCAGGAGGTGCTCGAGGTCTTCGAGCGCGCTCGGCCGGCAGACCGCAGGCCGCGCGAAGCCATCGACGCCGCCTGGACGTTCGCCCGTGGCGGCGAGCGCGGGAAGCGCCTGCGGGACACCGGCTGGGCCGCCCACCGAGCTGCCCGCGACGCCGGTACCGGAGCCGCCGGCGACGCGGCACGGGCAGCGATGCACGCAGCGTCAGCCGCGTACCTGCACCCGCTGGCCGACGCCCACCAGGTCAAGCACGTCCTCGGGGCCGCGGCACACGCGGCGAGGGTGGCCGAGCTCATCGCCGGCGACGACCACGAGGTGGGTGCCCACCAGCTCGAGCGAGCGCGCCACCGCGCGACGCCCGTCGTCGTGGAGGTGCTCAGCCGCTACCCCGCGGCCCCTCCTGGTGGGGGCCGCGTCGGGGAACTGCTCCGCGAGCTGGACGCCGCGCTCCGCCTTGCTTGAGAGCCCTGCGGGTGCCCGCCGCCGGCGGCCGATCACCATGTCGACCGGCGCCGGAACTGTCAGACCCCGTACGTATGTTCGAGTGCATGACGACGACGGCGCTGCCACCGGGTTTCTGGGGTGTGGCGGTCGACGTCTTCTTCACCGGGGGCGCGCACGGCGCGCGGGACGCGGCCTGCTCCGATGAGCAGCTGGCTGCGCGGTTGCGGTCGGTGCAGCGCCAGCGGGCGATGGACGCCGCGGAGGAGGCCGAGCTGATCCTGCAGCTGGCCGGCCGGCGGCCGGCCACCTTCGACCCGCCGCCGGGCAGCCCGGGTGCCCGGCGGACCGGCTGGGCCGCCGAGGTCGATGGTGCGGAGATCAGTGAGTTCTTCGTGGCGGAGCTGTCCGCGGTGCTGAACCTGGGGCGTGGGACGGCGGCGGTGCGGTTGCGGCGGGCACTGACCTGGTCGGAGAAGCTGCCGCTCACCTTCGCCGCCCTGGCCGCCGGGCAGCTGGACGAACGCCGGGCCCAGGTGCTCGCCGACGTCCTCGAGCACACCCCGGCCGAGGTCGCCGGGCAGGTCGAGACCGCCCTACTGGATGAAGCGACCGAGCTGTCGGTGGCCCGACTGGAGAAGCGGGCCACCGAGGAACTGCTCCGCCTCGACGACGCCGCAGCCGACGAACGCCGGGAAGCCGCCGCCAAGAACGCCGACGTGCGCGTGTACCCCTCCCCCACCGACGGGCGCTCCACCCTGGCCGCGGACCTGCCCACCGATGAGGCCGTGGAGTGCCACGACCTGGTCGACCAGCTCGCCAGGATGCTCAAGGCCGACGGCGACCACCGCCCGATCGGGGCACTCCGCGCGCACGTCCTGTCCGCGTTGATCCGCCGCCCCGCTGACTCCGGGCTGCCCGCCGTGGCCGCCAACGTCACCATCACCGCCGACCTGCACGCGTTGACCGGTGCGAGCAGTGCCCCGGGTGAGGTGAACGGGCTGCCGATCACCGCCGCCCACCTGCGTGAACTGCTCGCCCGGGTCGGCGCCCTCGGGCTCACCACCCCCGACGGCGGTGCCCTGACCTACGCGCTCACCGGCCCCGACGGGGAACTGCTGGCCACGATCACCCCCGCCGAACTGGCCCGCCTGGCCCGCCGCGGCTGCCCGCACCATCCCGACCGTGGCAGCGACCGCAGTGGCAGCGGCAGCGGCAGCGGCAGCAGCAGCCAGCCGTGCGGCTGCCCGGTGCTCGGCCCGCCGCCGGCCACCACCGCCTACACCCCCACCGCACGCCAGCGGTCGTTCGTGGTCACCCGCGACCGGCGCTGCCGGTTCCCCAACTGCGGCCAACGCGTCGGCTGGACCGACCTCGACCACGTCACCGCCCACGCCTGCGGCGGCCCCACCGACTGCACCAACCTCTGCTGCCTGTGCCGCTCCCACCACCGACTCAAGACCTTCGCCCCCGGCTGGCAGTACCGCCTCGACCGGAACGGCACCCTGCACGTCACCACCCCCTCCGGCGTCACCCGCACCACCCGCCCACCCGGCCAGCGACCACCCGACTCCCGACCACCGGACACCCCGACCCGACAGGCCGGACCACCACCGGGAGCACCACCACCGGCCGACGACCCACCGCCCTTCTGATCAGTGGACGAGGCCGGGCTGCGCAGCGGACCTGCGCAGCCCGGTCATGCCGTCGATGCCTGCCGCCGGCTCACGCGCCCTGCCGGCTCACGCGCCCAGCCGGCTGACGCGCCCTGCCTGGCCAGCCCTCGCGCCATCTCGGGCCCGCCCCCCGCGGGCCCTGGCCGACAGCGCGGACCGGCTGCCTCGGCGTCGTCCCGACTGCTTGACTGGCCGGCATGGACCTGCCCGTGAACCCCCCGGTCAAGCCGATGCTCGCCAAGCCGGTGGCCAAGCTGCCCACCGGCGACGGCTGGTTCTACGAGCCGAAGTGGGACGGGTTCCGGTGCATCGTCTTCCGGGACGGCGACGAGGTCGAGCTGGGCAGCCGCAACGAGCGCCCGCTGACCCGCTACTTCCCCGACGTCGTCGAGGCGGTGAAGGCCCAGCTGCCCGAGCGCTGCGTGGTCGACGGGGAGATCATCGTCCCGCGGGGGGACCGGCTGGACTTCGAGTCCCTGCTGCAGCGGATCCACCCGGCCGCCTCGCGGGTGACCCGGCTGGCCGAGGAGACCCCGGCGTCCTTCGTCGCCTTCGACCTGCTCGCCCTGGGGGACGACTCGCTCATGGAGTTCCCGTATGCCGAGCGGCAGGCCCGGCTGCGCGAGGCGCTGGCCGGCGCGCAGGCGCCGGTGTACGTCACCACGGTCACCTCGGACGCCGAGGTGGGGCAACGCTGGTTCGCCGAGTTCGAGGGCGCGGGCCTGGACGGCGTCATCGCCAAGCGGGGCGACCAGCCCTACTCCCCCGACCAGCGGGTGATGACCAAGGTGAAGCACGTCCGGACGGCGGACTGCGTCGTGGCCGGCTTCCGCTGGCACAAGAGCGGGCCGGTGGTCGGCTCGCTGCTGCTCGGCCTCTACGACGACGCCGGCACGCTGCAGCACATCGGCGTCGCGGCGTCCTTCACCATGAAGCGCCGGGCCGAGCTCGTCGACGAGCTCGCCCCCTACCGGGCCGAGGCGCTGGACGGACACCCGTGGCAGGACTGGGCCAACGCCCAGACGGGTGAGGACGGCGAACACCGGATGCCGGGGGCGACCAGCCGCTGGAACGCCGGCAAGGACCTCTCCTGGGTGCCGCTACGACCGGAGCTGGTGGTGGAGATCAAGTACGACCAGCTGGAGGGCAGCCGGCTGCGGCACACCGGCCACTTCCTGCGCTGGCGGACCGACCGGGACGCCCGGTCGTGCACCTACGAGCAGCTGGAGATCCCGGTCCGCTACGACCTCGCCGAGGTCCTGGGCGGCTGAGCACCGGCGGGCTGAGCACCGGTGAGGTGAGCAGCGGGGCGGCGGGGTCCGCGGCGCGCTGAGCGGTTCCTCACGCCGTACCTGGCTGTCACTCCCAGGTTCGCCTCCTACCCTTGCCGATCATGACCGCGCACCGCCGCCTGGCCGCCACCGGAGGAGCGTTCCTCTCCCTCGCCCTGACCCTCGCCGGGTGCACCTCCTCCGACGAGGGCGAGACGGCCGCGGCCAGCGCTGCCCCGGAGACGCCGGCAGAGCCGGAGCCGGAGCCGATCGACTGGACCGACTGCGACAGCGAGATCGACCCGATCATCGCCGGGCGACCCGGTTCGGAGCGCGACCTCGTCTTCTCCTGCGGGACGACGACGGTGCCGGTCAGCTACGACGACCCCGAGGGCGGCACCCTGCAGCTGTTCCTGGTGCGGGCCAGTCTCGCCGGGCAGACCGACCCGATCGGCTCGCTGATGGTCAACCCCGGTGGTCCCGGGCAGTCCGCGGCCGACGCGGCCATCCAAGCGGCCCTGACCCTGCCCGACGCGGTCGTCAACCGGTTCGACGTCGTCGGCCTCGACCCGCGCGGGACGGGCCTGTCCACCCCCGTCGAGTGCATCTCCGACGACCAGAAGGACGAGGTCTTCGCGGCCGACCCGCGGGCCACCGACGCCGCCTCGCAGGACGCCCTGTTCAGCCAGGTCGAGGAGGTCGCCGCCGGCTGCGCCGAGGAGTACCAGGAGGCGCTGGGCGCCTTCGGCACGGTCGACGCGGCCCGTGACATGGACCTGGTCCGGCAGTCCCTCGGTGACGACCAGCTCAACTACCTGGGTTACTCGTACGGCACCACGCTGGGCTCCACCTACGCCGAGCTGTTCCCCGAGCAGGTGCGCGCGATGGTGCTCGACGGCGCGGTCGACCCCGACGCCACCGCCCAGGAGGCGGCCGAGGCGCAGGCGCAGGGCTTCGAGGCCGCGTACGACGCCTTCGCCGCCAACTGCCTGTCGCTGATCAGCGGCTGCCCGCTCGGCCCCGACCCGCGCGCGTTCCTCAACGACCTGCTCACCCAGGCCGCAGCGGCCCCGGTCCCCAGCAGCCGGGAGGACGAGACCCGGCAGGCGACGCCCGGCCTGATCCTGGGTGGCGTCCGCTCGGCGCTCTACCAGCCCTCGGCCTGGCCGCAGCTGGCCCAGTCGCTGGCCGCCGCCCGCAACGGTGACGCCGCCGGCATCCTGACCCTGGCCGACACCTACACCGGCCGCAACGACGACGGCACCTACAGCAACGTGGTCGACGCCAACCTGGCGGTGAGCTGCGCTGACACCGACGAGGAGTACGCGGCTACCGACGTCCAGACCGTGGTGGCGGACTGGAACGCCCGGTACCCGCTCTTCGGCGCCGACGCCGCCCTGGGTCTCTACACCTGCTCGGCCTGGGAAGCCCCGCGCACGCCCCTGCCGGAGCGGGACGCCGCGGGCAGCGCGCCCATCCTGGTCATCGGCACGCAGGGCGACCCGGTGACCCCGCTGGCCGGCGCGGTCGACCTCGCGGAGGACCTGGAGAACGGGGTGCTGCTCACCTGGCAGGGCAACCGGCACACTGCCTACCCGGAGACCGAGTGCGTGACGGCGGCCGTGAACGCCTACCTGATCGACCTGGCCGTCCCGCAGGACGGGCTGACCTGCCCCGCGTGACCGGCTCCGGCAAGATCGGCCTCCCACCCGGTCCTGCCTGACCCGAACGGAGCCCCATGGCCAGCAGCAAGGACGCCGTCGTCCTGGAGCTCGACGGCCACGAGGTGCGGGTGAGCAACCCGGAGAAGCCGTACTTCGGGGACAAGGGCATCCGCAAGATCGACGTCGTCGAGTACTTCGTCGCCGTCGGTGAGGGCGTCCTGTTCGCGCTGCGCGACCGGCCGACGACGCTGGAGCGCTGGCCGGGCGGGGTGTTCGAGGGCGCCCGGCTCTCCACCCGGGTCGACAACACCGGCGACGCGTTCTACCAGAAGCGGGTGCCGAAGAACGCCCCCGAGTGGGTGCCGACGGCGCACATCACCTTCCCCAGCGGGCGGACGGCCGACGAGATCGCCCCGGACTCGGTCGCCGTCGTCGCGTGGTGCGCCAACCTCGGGACGCTGACGTTCCACCCCTGGCCGGTGTCCAAGGGCGACGTCGAGTCCCCCGACCAGATCCGGATCGACCTCGACCCGCAGCCGGGCACCGACTTCTCCGACGCCGTCTGGGTGGCCCCGCACGTGCGCGAGCTGTTGCACGAGTTCGGCATGGAGGGGTGGCCGAAGACGTCCGGCGGCCGGGGCGTGCACGTCTACGTGCCGATCCAGCCGCGCTGGACCTTCCCCGAGGTGCGCCGGGCGGTGATCGCCTTCGGCCGCGAGCTGGAACGGCGCATCCCCGACCGGGTCACGATGAACTGGTGGAAGGAGGAGCGCGGCGAGAAGATCTTCATCGACTACAACCAGATGGCCCGGGACCGCACGATCGCCAGCGCCTACTCGATCCGGGCCAAGGCGCACGCGCCGGTGAGCGCCCCGGTCGACTGGGACGAGCTGCCCGACGTCTCGCCCTTCGACTTCGACGTGCTCACCATGCCGGCCCGGTTCGCCGCCGTCGGTGACAAGCACGCCGGCCTCGCCGACCACGCCTTCGACATCACGCCGCTGGTTGAGCTGGCCGACCAGCAGGAGCGCGACCTCGGGCTGGGTGAGATGCCCTATCCGCCGGACTACCCCAAGATGCCCGGCGAGCCGATGCGGGTGCAGCCCAGCCGCGCGAAGAAGGTCCCCGCCGCGGAGGAGTGAGCCGAGGGCTCGCCGCGCTAGCGTCGCACCGTGGCTGATCATCCGACGCAGGCCTGGGACCTGGTGGTGGAGGGGCGCCGGCACCGGGTGGAGACGACCGGTTCCGTCTCGCGGACGGTGCGGTGGCGCGTCGACGGGCAGGTGGTGGCCGCCAAGAAGTCCAGCGAGGACACCGTGCGGCTCAAACCGGGTGACCGGCTCAAGGGCGAGGACGACGTCAGCCCGGACGACCAGTCGGCCGAGGTGGAGCCGGACGTCGGCTCGGTCACGGTGCAGTACACCGGCCTCGGGAAGCCGAAGCGGGCCACCTGGTACCCGCCCGCAGACGGCGCCACCGTGCGCGCGGCGCTCGGCACCGGCGGGATCGACCTGGAACCGGAGACGGGGTCCCCGGCCGCGCTCCGGGAGGAGCGGATCCGTCAGCACCCCCGCCGGTACGCCCTGGTCGCCACGGCCGGAGGCGTGGCCAAGGTGGTCCTCCCCCTCCTGCTCGGGCTGCTCGCCGTCCGACTGACCGTCGCACTCCCCTGGCCCGACTGGGACCTGCCGTCGATCCCGTGGCCGGACGTCGACCTGCCGTCGATCCCCTGGCCCGACGTGGACCTGCCCGACGTGGACCTGCCGGACTGGCAGGCCCCGGCCTGGGTCCGGTGGGTCGCCGACAAGGCCCAGTTCGTCTGGCCCGTCCTGCTGGCCGCCTACCTGGCCCGTCGGGAGATCCGCCGCCGGCGCGAGCAGGATGCCCTGCGGGCGCAGCGCCGGGCGGAGCAGCAGGCCCGAGCCGGCAGCGAGGACAGCCATGAGGTCGGCCGCGAGGACGACGACCGGCCGCCGTCGCACTGACGGGCGCACCGACGCCGGTGGGGCTCAGCCGGCGGGGCGACGGGCGGGCAGCCGGCCGGCGACGTTGGCGCCGACGATCGCGGCGATGGCCAGCCAGGCGTCCCAGGACTGCCCCTGCCCCAGCACGACCAGGCCGACGACGGTGGCGATCACCGGGTGGATGCTCATGAAGACCCCGTAGGCGCCGGCGGGCACCCGGCGCAACGCCAGCAGGTCGACGAACAGCGGGACGGCGGAGGCCAGCACCCCCGCGGTGACCGCGTACCCCGCGACCACCAGCGACGGCGGATGCGCGACCAGCACTGCGATCCCGACGGGGAGGAACAGCAGCGCCGACAGCCCCGCCGCGGTGGCCGGGCCGGTGCCACCGGGCACCCGGGCACCGAGCTGCCGGTTGACCAGGATGTAGCCGGCCCAGCAGGCGGCAGCCAGCAGCCCCAGGGCGATCCCGGTGTGGTCGGTCGTCGGCTGCGGCCGGCTGAGCACGACCACGCCCGCGAGGGCCACCAGCGCGCAGACCAGGTCGCGCCGCCGCCGGGAGGCAGCCAGCGCCACGCCGAGCGGACCGAGGAACTCCAGCGTCACCGCCAGGCCCAGGCCGACCCGCTCGATCGCCGCGTACAGCGACAGGTTCATCGTCGCGAACACCACCGCCAGCAGCAGGACCGGCCGCCACTGGGCCGCGGTGAGCCGCCACGGCCGCGGCCGGACGACGCCCACCAGCACGATCCCGGCCACCCACTGCCGCACAGCGACGACGCCGACCGCGCCGATCACCGGGAACGCCAGTGCTCCGACCGCCGCGCCGACCTGGTTGGCCAGCGCGCTGCCCAGCATCAGCGCCACACCGGCGCCCGCCCCTGGGGTGACGCCGGGCAGACGTCCTGCCCGCTGGTCGGCTGCGGCCTGGTCGGCTGCGGCCTGGTCGGGTGCGGTCTGGTCGATCGGCTGGGCGACGGTCACCGGTCGACCCTGACCCGCACGGGTGCATGCGCAAAATGCAATCAAGGTCGGATGAATACGCTGGACGCATGACCGTCGAGCTGCGGCACCTGCGGTGCCTGGTCGCGATCGTGGAGACCGGCTCCTTCACCGACGCCGCCATCGAGCTCGGCGTCTCGCAGGCCGCCGTGTCCCGCGGCCTCGCCGCCCTCGAGGGCGAGCTCGGCACCCGGCTGCTGCGGCGCTCCGCACGCGAGGTCAGGCTCACCACGGCGGGACAGCGGGTGCTCGACCGGGCCCGGCGGGTCCTCGCCGAGGTCGGCCAGCTGGTCGAGGAGGCCGGCGGTACCGCGACCCGGCTGCGGATCGGGCACGCCTGGTCGGCGATGGGCCGGCACACCCTGGACTTCCAGCGCCGCTGGGCGGTCCAGCAGCCGGGCACCGAACTGCGCCTGGTGCGCACCAACTCCCCCACCGCCGGCCTGGCCGACGGGGCCTGCGACGTGGCCGTCCTCCGGGTCCCGCCGGACCCGCAGCGCTTCGACAGCGCGCTGGTCGGGGTGGAGCGGCGGGTGTGCGCGGTCGCCACCGACGACCCCTGGGCCCGCCGCCGTTCGCTGCGGATGGCCGAGATCGCCGAACGGACCCTGCTGGTCGACCGCCGGACCGGCACGACGACGCCGGAGCTGTGGCCCGAGGGGGCGCGCCCGGCGATCGCGCACACGCAGGACGTCGACGACTGGCTCACCGTGATCGCCACCGGCCGCTGCGTCGGGGTCACCGCGGAGGCGACCGCCGCCCAGTACCAACGTCCCGGGGTCACCTACCGGCCGATCCGGGACGCCGAGCCGGTCGCCGTCCGGCTGGCCTGGTGGCGGGACGACCCGCACCCGGCGTCACCGGCCGCCGTCACCCTGCTCACCGAGCTCTACCGGCGCAGCTGACGACGGCTCCCTCACCCACAGGGGTGACCGAGCCGGACAGCGCTGTCGCGCGGGGCGCTTCCTGTCGTTGAGGAAGGCGTTCGGTCCCACGGTCAGACAGGCGGAGGAGCAGGGTCATGCGGGTCGCGCTCTTGGTGTACGGCGTGCTGTACGTCGTCATCGAGGTCGTCGGGTACCAGCTGGAGCAGGTCAGCTGGCCCGAGCTGACGCCCCTGGACGTCGCCACCGCGCTGACCAACGCCTTCCTGGCCGTTGCCGTGCTCGTCGCCGTGCTGGTGGGGATCGACCTCGCCGGAGACCGCTGGCGCCGCCACCGGCGGACGGTCGCGCTGGAACGGGCCCGGCTGGCGCTCGAGGAGTGGGCGGCCCCCGAGCCGCTGACCGTGCAGGCCTGGCGGCCCGGGCCGCTCGCGCTGCCCGCTGCCCCACCCCGTCCGACAGGGAGGACCAGGACCGGACCGGCTCAGGAGAACTGCACGTCAGATGCCTGCGCACCGAACGCCTACGCGCGCCAGGCCTGGTCCGAGGACGCCGCCCGGGACGCCTCCGGACGCTTGCTCTGACCCTCCGCGCCACGGCCCGGAACGGCTCGCCGGGGATCTTCTTGCCCCTGACCTCCCACAGATCGCCGGAACCCGCTAGGGTCGTACTCGTCGGGAAGGCCCTGCGCATTGGCAGGACCCCGACGCACGACCTCAGCTAGGAGCGAGCAATGCCCGAAGGAACAGTGAAGTGGTTCAACGCAGAGAAGGGGTTTGGCTTCGCCACCCCGGACGGCGGCGGCCCGGACGTCTTCGTCCACTACTCGGCCATCCAGACCAGCGGGTACCGCTCGCTCGATGAGGGCCAGCGCATCTCGTTCGACATCGAGCAGGGCCAGAAGGGCCCGCAGGCGGCGAACGTCAACCCGGTCTGATCTCCAGACCGAGGAGCTGAACGCAGCCCTCTCGAACCACCGACAGTGCCCCCGCCCGGGAAACCGGACGGGGGCACTGTCGCGTCCGGCCCCGGTGGTCAGCGCGCCCGGGGCACGTACCCGCCGATCAGGGCGGACATCAGCAACGCCCCGTCGTCGGGCCCGATCGCAGCCGCGGCGTCGGCGAAGGCCCGCCAGCGCTCCCGCTCCACGTCGGTCATCGCGCTGGCAGCCCGGGCGCCGGCCTGCTCCAGCAGGCGGTCCCACTCGCTCTGCGGCGTGGGCCACAGACCGGTGAGCCGGCGGGCCTCCCCCGAGACGGCGGTGAACCGGACGATCTCGCCGGCGTGGTTGGTGAGCGCCTCGGCGTAGCCGGCGGTGACCAGCGCGTTGGCCGCCGAGACGACCTGCGGCTTGGGCAGGCCGCTGGCCGGCACGACCGCGCCGAGGTAGGGGGCACTGCCGTGCGGCGGTTCGTCGATCAGCCGGACGATCGCCCGCAGCACGGGGAGATCGCGGGTGAACCAGGTGTCGGCCAGGGGCTGCGGGGTGCTCATGGGTCCTCTCGGCGGACGGCGGCGCCACCGGACGCGGCGCCGCGCCCACGGTACGAGCACCGGACCAGGGAAGCGCAGCCGCACATCACCGGTCACCCGACCGCTGCTTAGCCGGGCGAACTTCGTTACCGGATGTTGATCGACCCTTGCGCTGGGCGATGACAGGATCGAGGTGTCCACCGCCCCGCACGCGAGCTCGCGCCGCCCGCTCGAGGAGACCCGTGTCCCGACGCAGCACGCCCCGCGCCGTCGTCCTCGGCCCGGTCCTCGGCTCCCTCCTCGGTCTGGCCCTCGTGGCGTCACCCGTCGGGCCGGCCGGCGCCGCGTCCACCTCGGGCGCCGACCCGCTGCCCGTGGTCATCTCCTCGACGGCGACCGACGGGCTGAGCGGTCCCGGCAACCTCGCGGCCGACCCGCTCGCCACGGTCGCCGACCCGGGCTCGGCGGTCGCCGCCGACGCCGGACCCGCCGCGACGGTCAGCGACCCGTGGCCACTGCGGGAGGAGGAGGTGACCGTTCTCGGGACGGGGTTCTCGCCGGAGGAGAAGGTCACCGCCGAGCTGCCCGCGCGCCTCCGGGGCCAGCTCGGCACTGCGGTGGTCGGCCCGGACGGCACCGTCGCCATCCCCGTGCGGGCGCCGATGGCGCTGCAGGCCGGCGCGCACGAGGTGCTCCTGCGTGGCACCTCGGGTGCCACGGCGAGCACGAGCATCCAGCTCCGTCCGGTGGTCGAGGACCAGCTCACCCGGCTCGCCCGCTGGTGGCCGCGCGGCTGACCGCAGCACCTCCGGTGCCTGACCAGGGCGCCGCTGACCAGGGCGGCACGGGCCCCGGCACGGGTGGCGGAGCCGCCGTACCGTGGGGTCATGACCACTTCCGCCCACCAGCCCCAGGTCGTCAAGAGCGACGAGGAGTGGCGCGCCCAGCTGTCGCCGGAGGAGTACGCCGTGCTCCGCCAGGCGGGTACCGAGCGGCCGTGGACCGGTGAGTACGTCGACACCAAGGCGGTCGGCACCTACTCCTGCCGGGCCTGCGGTGCCGAGCTCTTCCGCTCCGAGACCAAGTTCGACTCGCACTGCGGCTGGCCGTCGTTCTACGAGCCGTCCGAGCAGGACAACGTCGTCCTCCGGGACGACAGCACCCTCGGCATGCGACGCACCGAGGTCCTCTGCGGCAGCTGCCACAGCCACCTCGGCCACGTCTTCGCCGACGCCCCCCAGACCCCCACCGGCGACCGCTACTGCATCAACTCCGTCAGCATCAAGCTGGACCCCAGCAAGGACTGACACCGAGCACGACAGAGAGGCCCGTACCCCAGCCGGGGTACGGGCCTCTCTGCGTGACCGGGAACCAGTACGGCCCCGCCGCTGTGTCGCGCCAGCGACCCCGCGGGACCCGGCGCGGGCCCGGAGGGTCCCGCCGGGAACCGCGGCCAGCGGCTCTGCGTCCCTGTCGCGGGGCCCGGAGGGTCCCCGACAGAGACGCAGGAAACGGCTCAACGCCAGCCGGGCACGCCTCCTGGCCGCGGTGTCGTCCGGAGGACGACCATCATCACGGCAGGTCCGCCACCAGCTCTGCGATCTCCTTGCGGGTGCCGGTGTAGAACGGCACCTCCTCGCGCACGTGCCGGCGGGCACGGCTGGCGCGCAGGTCGCGCATCAGGTCGACGATGCGGTGCAGTTCGTCGGCCTCGAAGGCGAGCATCCACTCGTAGTCGCCGAGCCCGAACGAGGAGACGGTGTTGGCCCGTACGTCGGGGTAGGGCCGGGCCTGCATGCCGTGCTCCTTGAGCATGTCCCGGCGCTCCTCCTCGGGGAGCAGGTACCACTCGTAGGAGCGCACGAACGGGTAGACGCAGACGTAGCGGCGCGGCTCCTCATCGGCGAGGAACGCCGGCACGTGGCTCCGGTTGAACTCGGCGGGGCGGTGCAGCGCCATCTGCGACCAGACCGGCTCGAGGCGGCGGCCCAGCGTCGTCCGGCGGAACCGGCCGTAGGCCTCCTGCAGCGCCTCCGGGCTCTCGGCGTGCCACCAGATCATCAGGTCGGCGTCGGCGCGCAGGCCGGCGACGTCGTAGACGCCGCGGACGACGACGTCCTTGCCGGCCAGCTCCTCGAAGAGCGCGGTGACCTCGTCGGCGGCGGCGTTGCGCTGGTCGTCGTCGAGGGGGCGGGCCAGCTTGAACACCGACCACATCGTGTAGCGGATGAGGGCGTTGAGGTCGTTCGCCCGCTTGCCGATGCTGCGCTCTTCGGTGTGCTCGCTCATGTCCTCATTGTGGACCGCCGGTCCGCGGGTCGGTGCGGGACGTTGGTCCACCTGCAGCGTGAGGCACGACACGGGCGTGCATGTCCTCCCGGGGACCGGGAACACGAGTCTCCGTCTGGATCTTGTACCGGACGTACACCTTCCCGACCGTAGGAGGAACAGCATGGCCATGATCGAGAGCCCGTTGTCCGAGGACGTCCAGAAGGTCACCGGCGAGGCGCTGCAGGGTGCCGTCGTCGACCTGATCGACCTGAGCCTGATCGGCAAGCAGGTGCACTGGACGCTGGTGGGCCGCAACTTCCGCAGCATCCACCTGCAGCTGGACGACGTCGTCGCCACTGCCCGCGAGTACCAGGACACCGCCGCCGAGCGGGCCGCCGCGATCGGCGTGCTGCCCGACGGCCGCGCCGGCACCGTGCAGGCCAGCGGCATCCCGCAGCCGGCGGTGGAGTGGGTGCACGCCGACGACGCGATCCGCTACTTCGTCGAGGTGTTCGGCGTGATCGTGGCCCGGATGCGTGACCGCATCGAGGCCACCGAGGTCGACGAGGTCACCCAGGACCTGATCATCGAGATCACCGGCGCGCTGGAGAAGCACCACTGGATGTGGCAGGCCGAGGCAGCGCAGAACTGAGCCCGCTGCACTCCCACCGGAGGCCGGCACCCCGATCGGGGTGCCGGCCTCCGGTGCGTCCAGCCAGGGCGGTGCGTCAGCCCAGTGCCTGGACCGCCCGGCGAGCGTCGCGGATGCAGGCCGGCACCCCGACCCCGCCGTAGGCCGCCCCGGCCACGGCGAGCCCAGGGACGGCGTCGACCGCGGACCGGATCGCGGCGACCCGCTGCGGGTGCCCGACCAGGTACTGCGGGAGCCCGTCGACCCAGCGGACCAGCTCGGTCTGCACCGGCTCGGGCCGCTCGAGGTCGAGCAGCTCGGCGACGTCGGCGACCACGGCGGCGGTGAGCTCGGCGTCGTCCCACTGCAGGGCGGCGTCGTCGCCGAAGCGGCCCACCGACGACCGGACCCGCAGCACCGGTGCACCTTCGGGGCCGGACAGGTGCGGCCACTTCGACGAGGAGACCGTGACGCCCTTCACCAGCCGGCCGGTCACCGGCGGCACGAGCAGCCCCGAGCCGGCCGCGACCGGCTGGTCGGCGAAGGCCATGGCGACCACGGCCATCGACGCGTACGGGATCCCCTGCAGCGGCTGTACGGCATCGGGGGCGACGTCGGCGAGCAGCCGGGCGGCCGGGCCGGCCGGGGTGGCCAGCACGACGGCGTCGGCGGTCAGCGTCCCGCCGCCGTCGACGTCCAGCTCGAACCCGGCGGGGGTGCGGCGCAGCGCCGTGACCCGGGTCTGCAGCCGCACCTCGGCGCCCGAGGCACGCACCAGGGCGTCGGGCATCGAGCCGATGCCCTCGCGGACCGTGACGAACACCGGGCCGTCGACGTCGCCGCGGCTGCGGGCTCCGGCGTCCCGGGCGGCGACGGCGGCCCCCAGCAGGGAGGTGGCAGCCGGCAGCTCGGCGGCGAGCGCGGGCATGGTGGCGGCGAGGGAGAGGTCGTCGGGGCGGCCGGCGTAGACGCCGCCGAGCAGCGGCTCGACGAGCCGGTCGACGACCTCGTCGCCGAGCCGCTCCCGCAGCAGGCCGCCGACGGAGACGTCGCCGTCCAGCTGCAGCGGGGGCAGTTCCGCCTCGGCCCGCACCCGGGCGACCCCGGCCGGGGTCAGCACACCGTCCAGGCCGTCGGCGGTCGTCGGCACGCCCTGGAGCGTGCCGGCCGGGAGCGGGAAGCGGCCCTCGGGCAGCACGATGGCGGCCTGGGTCGTCTGCGCCGGCACCACCTGGTCGGCCAGGCCGAGCTGCTCGATCAGCTCGACGGCCTCGGGCACGCGGGCGAGCACCGCCTCGGGGCCGGTGTCGTACCAGCGACCGGCGAGCTCGACCCGGTCCAGCTTGCCGCCGATGCGGTCGCCGGCCTCCAGCACGACGACCTCCCCGTCGGGGTGGGCGCGGTGCCACTCGAACGCCGCGGTGAGCCCGGTGATCCCGGCGCCGACGACGACCAGCCGGCGGGTGCTCATCTCGCGGTCAGCTCGTGCACCAGCTCCACGACGTGGGTGAGCACGCCGGGGTCGGTGTCGGGCAGCACGCCGTGGCCGAGGTTGAACACGTGCCCACGGGCGGCCCGCCCCTGCTCGACGATGCGGCGCACCTCGCGGTCGACGGTCTCCCGGTCGGCCAGCAGGACGGCGGGGTCGAGATTGCCCTGCAGGGAGTACCCGGGGCCGACGCGGCGGGCGGCCTCGTCCAGCGGGACCCGCCAGTCGACGCCCACGACGTCGGCACCGGCGTCGCCGATCAGCGGCAGCAGCTCCCCCGTGCCCACGCCGAAGTGCACCTTGGGCACCTCCGGGCGGGCCAGCCCGTCGAAGACGGCACGCGAGTGCGGCAGCACCCGGCCGGCGTAGTCGGCCGCGGACAGGACCCCCGCCCACGAGTCGAAGAGCTGCACCGCGCTGGCGCCGGCGTCGACCTGCACGCGCAGGAACGTCGCGGCGCTGACCGCGAGCCGTTCCAGCAGCCGCTGCCAGGCCGCCGGCTCGGCGTACATGAACGCCTTCGTGCGGGCGTGCTCCTTGGAGGGGCCACCCTCGATCAGGTAGGTCGCGAGAGTGAACGGCGCCCCGGCGAAGCCGATCAGCGGCGTGGCGCCCAGCTCGGCGACCAGCCGCTGGACGGCGGTGGCCAGGAACTCCAGCCGGTCGGGCTCCAGGGCGGGGAGCGCGTCGACGTCGGCGACGGTCCGCAACGGCGAGGCGATCACGGGCCCGACGCCCGGCTTGATCTCGATGTCGACCCCGGCCACCACCAGGGGCAGGACGATGTCGGAGAAGAGGATGGCCGCGTCGACGCCGTGCCGACGGACCGGCTGCATCGTGATCTCGGTGACCAGGTCCGGGTCCTGGCAGGCCTGCAGCATCGCGGTGCCCTCGCGCAGCGCGCGGTACTCGGGCAGCGACCGGCCGGCCTGGCGCATGAACCAGACCGGCGTGCGCGAGACCGGCAGGCCCCGGGTCGCTCGGACGAGATCGGAGTCGGCGGCCGGTCCTGCAGCTGTTCCCACGGACGCCGATCCTCCCAGACGTCACCGTGGCCGGCTCCGCCCCTCCACCGGCCCCTCCACCGGGCCGGGCCCAGCGGAGGTCACGGCTGTGCGTCGGCTGGGCGGGGCGGCGCGTCGGGGCGGTCACTCCGGTCGTGGGCGACCTACCCTGCGCACGTGGCCCAGCAGCGCAAACGCCTCGACGACGGCGCCCCGCCGCCGGAGCGGCCGGCCTCGTTCCAGGCCGCCCTGGAAGCACTGGCCACGGTGCGCCCCCGGCCGGAGGTCGTCGTCGAGCAGATCCCGGCGCCGCAACGACTCGCCCCGTGGTCCTCCGCGATCGGCGTGCGGGTCGCCCACCCCGAGGACGAGGAGGAGGAGCTGGCCAGCGGCCGGTTCATCCTGCTGTACGACCCGGAGGGGCACGACGCCTGGCAGGGCACCACCCGCTGCGTCGGCTACGTCTCGGCCAGCACCGACTCCGACATGGTCGACGACAGCATGTTCTCCGAGGTCGCCTGGAGCTGGCTGACCGACGCGCTGGCCGAGTCCGGGGCCGCCCACCACTCCGTCGGCGGCACGGTCACCCGCACCGCCTCCACCCGCTTCGGTTCGATCGCCGCCCCGGAGCACTCGGTCGACGTCGAGATCCGCGCCTCCTGGACGGCGGAGGGCACCGACCTCGACCGGCACCTCACCGCCTTCCTCGAGGTGCTGGGCACGGCCGCCGGCCTGCCCCCACCGGGGATCCGGCTGCTCGCCGCTACCGAGCAGACCGGCCCCGACGACGCCTAGACTCGGCGTCCGTACTCCACTCGGCGTAATCGGACGTCGGCCGAGTGCGCGGACACGCCGGGCCGTTCGCCAGGTGATCACCCGTTGATCACCTGGTCGTCGGCCCGGTCCGACGACGGGAGGGTCGATGCCCCAGGACCAGCCGTGGTCCGACGGCGTCCTCTTCGGCCCGCACGCCAGCGCCCTGGTCGTCGACCCCTTCCCGCTCGTCCGGGAGGCCCTGGCCGGCCGGCTGCGCACGCTGGGCGCCCGGGACGTCGAGGAGGCCGCCTCCCTGGAGGAGGCGCGGGTCCGCGCGCACGTCTCCGGCCCGCGGGCACTGTGCGTGCTGGAGATCGACCTGCCCGAGGTCGAGCCGGAGGCCGCCGGCCGTGGCGGGGACCACGGGCGCGGACTGGAACTGCTCCCCACCCTCCGCACCGAGGGCTGGCCGGTGACCGTCGTACTGACCTCGGTCACCGACCCGGCCGTCGTCCGGGCGGCCTTCCTGGCCGGGGTGCAGGGCTACCTGCTCAAGACCAGCCCGCTGGCCACGGTGACCGGAGGGCTGCGTGCGTCGCTGTCCGGGGAGGTCTTCGCCGACCCCGGGATCGCCACCAGCCTGGCCCGGGGGCTCACCCGGAGCGGGGTGGAGGAAGCTGTCGGGGAGTTGTCCGCCCGGGAACGGGACATCCTGCGGCTCGTCGCCGACGGGCACACGAACAAGGAGATCGGCGAGAAGGTGGACCTGTCCGCACTGACCGTGAAGAGCCACCTGGCGCGCATCGCGCGCAAGCTGGGCACCGGCGACCGGGCGCACATGGTGGCGCTGGGCCTGCGCTCGGGGGTCATCGAGTGACCACCGACCCGGGCACCGAGGTGCCCACCGACCCCGGGGTGGAGCCCTCCGTCGACGAGGGCCCGCCCGCGACCCCGCTGCTCGCCCCGCGCGACGGGCTGCCCCCGGTCGTCGAGACCTCCACCGCACTGGTCGCCTACGCCGACGCACTGGCCGCCGGCAGCGGCCCGGTCGCCGTGGACGCCGAACGCGCCTCCGGCTACCGCTACGGCCAGAGCGCCTACCTGGTGCAGATCCGGCGGGCCGGCGCCGGCACCGGCCTGATCGACCCCGTGCCGCTGCCGGACCTCACGGCCGTGCAGACCGCGATCGGTGACGCCGAGTGGGTGCTGCACGCGGCCAACCAGGACCTGCCCTGCCTGGCCGAGCTCGGTCTGGTGCCGGCCCGGCTGTTCGACACCGAGCTCGCCGCCCGGCTGGCCGGGCTGCCCCGAGTGGGGCTGGGCGCCGTCGTCGAGTCGTTGCTGGGCCTCTCGCTGCAGAAGGGGCACTCGGCGGCCGACTGGAGCACCCGCCCGCTGCCCGAGGACTGGCTCGTCTACGCCGCGCTGGACGTCGAGGTGCTGGTGGAGCTCCGGGACGCCCTGGCGGAGATCCTGGAGGAGCAGGGCAAGACCGAGTGGGCCCGGCAGGAGTTCGCGGCGATCCTGGCCGCCGGTCCCCCGGCGCCCAAGGTCGACCCGTGGCGGAAGACCTCCGGGATGCACGGCCTGCGCAACCGCCGCCAGCTGGGCATGCTGCGGGCACTGTGGCAGGCCCGGGACGACCTCGCCCGGCGGCGCGACATCGCACCCGGCCGGGTGCTGCCCGACGCCGCCATCGTCTCCGCAGTGCAGGCCGACCCGAAGACCGAGGGCGCGCTGCTGGAGCTCCCGGTGTTCCGGGGCCGGGCGAACCGGAAGCTGGTGAACACCTGGTTCGGCGCGCTGAACCGGGGCCGCGAGCTGCCGGAGGACCAGCTGCCGCCGCACAGCCGCCCCGGTGACGGGCCGCCGCCGGTGAACCGCTGGGGCGACCGCGACCCCGCCGCCGCCGCCCGGCTCAAGGCCGCCCGGGCCGCGCTGGCCCAGGTCTCGGAGCAGTGGTCGGTACCGGTGGAGAACCTGCTCGCCCCCGACCTGGTCCGGCGGCTGATGTGGGCGCCGCCCGGGCCGGCCGACGCGGCGGCCGTGGCCGAGGTGCTGCGCGCCGGCGGTGCGCGGGAGTGGCAGGTCGAGCTCACCGGCGACCTGCTCACCGAGGCGATCGCCGCCGGCTGACGGTCAGCCCCGGAGCAGGTCGGCCAGCCTCAGCACGGTCCGCCAGTTGCGGGTCGTGCTCACCGGCCCGCCACCCCGACGAGCCAGGGCTGCGGCGAGCGGGCTGGCCAGCTGGCCGTGCGGGCACCACAGGAACAGCTCGCGGCCGTGCACCGCGAAGGCGTCGTCCCCCGGGTCGACCGTGCGCAGCCACTCCCCCAGCTCGACCGGCAGCTCGGCGGCGGCGAAGGCGACGACGTAGCGAGTCGGGTCGGTCACCACGGCGCCGAGGGGGTCACGGGTGACGACGTCGAGGAACTCCTCGGCGGTGCGGACGACGACCGGGACCGGGAAGCCGAACCGGCGTTCCAGTGCCTGCTCCACCGACCCGCTCAGCTCCTCGGCCGGCGCGGCCGCCTCGAGCACGACGTTCCCGCTCTGCAGCAGCGTGCGCACCTCCCGGTGCCCCGCGGCGACGAGCAGCTCGCGTAGGTCCGCCATCCCGACCCGGTGGGTGCGGCCGAGGTTGATCCCCCGCAGCAGCAGCACGTACCTGTTCACGTTGTCGGGCTCCGCCGCACCGTCAGCTCGTGCACCACGGGCACGGCGCGCGCCATTGCGCGCCGTGCCCGTGGCCGGCCCGTCGTCACGGCATCAGCGTGCGGTGGCCGCCCGGCGGCGGGCCAGCGCGTCGACCGATGCGGCCAGCAGCAGCACCCCGCCGGTGATGACGAAGTTCAGGTACGCCGCCACCCCGAGCAGCCCCAGCCCGTTGGCGATGATCGCGATGACCAGGCCACCGAGCAGCGCGTCGCGGGCCCGCCCCCGCCCGCCGAAGAGGCTGGTGCCACCGATGACCGCGGCCCCGACCGCGTACAGCAGCGTGTTGCCCGCACCGGCGTCCGGCGTCACCGAGCTCAGCCGCGAGGTGGCGAGGATGCCACTGATCGCGGCCAGGCTGGAGGAGATGACGAACGCCATCACCCGGATCCGGGTCACGTTGATGCCCGCCCGGCGAGCCGCCTCGGCGTTGCCGCCGACCGCGTACATGTGCCGGCCGAAGCTGGTGCGGGACAGCACGAAGGTGACCACCAGCAGCAGCAGGATGACCAACGGGATGGCGTAGGGGATGCCGGCCAGGTCGACCGCCGCCGACAGCGCCCGGTCCTCGCTGAGGATCGCGGTCACGCCCAGCACCACCACGGCCATGAGCACGACGCGGAGGACGACCAGCACCAGCGGCTGGTGGGCCAGGTCACGGGCCCGCTTGGCCCGCCAGCGCCAGAGCTCGATCGCGGCGTAGCCGACCGCCACCAGCACGGCCAGCGCCCAGCCGACCGCCAGCGGCAGGTTCTCGTTGGCCAGTGCGCGGATCACCGGTTCCCGCACGGGCACGGTGCCGCCCTGGCCGATCAGCCGCAGGGTCACGCCCTGCCAGCCCAGGAACAGCGCCAGGGTCACCACGAACGACGGGATGCCGACCATGCCGACCAGGCTGCCGGTGAACATCCCGATCACCGCACCGGTGACGATCGCGGCGAGGACGGCGACCGGCCAGCCGAACCCGCTCTGCACCAGCACCTGGGCCAGGACCGCCGAGCAGACCCCGCTGACCACGCCGGCCGACAGGTCGATCTCGCCCAGGAGCAGGACGAAGACCAGGCCCATCGCGAGCACGATGATCGGGGTGGCCTGCACCGCGAGGTTGGCCAGGTTCAGCGGGGTCAGGAAGGTGCCCGGCCGCAGCACCGTGAACAGGATGCCGAGGGTGATGATGCCCAGGACGGCCGGGAGCGCCCCCAGGTCACCGCCGCGCAGCTTGTCCAGGTAACCCCGGACGGCGCCGCCGAGGGTGTTGTCCTGCCGGTCGCCCTCGAAGCCCGCCGCGGGCTTCTGCGGACCGCTCGCCTCGGCGGCGGTCAATGTGTTGCTCGACATGACGTCCTCTCAGTCCTCGAGGTCTTCGGCCGAGAGGCCCAGGTCACCGGATCGGCCGGAGGTGATGAGCTCGATGACCTGGGTGCGGTCGACCTGGTCGATCGGGACGTCGGCGGCCACCCGGCCCAGGTAGAGCGCCGCAACCCGGTCGGCGACCTCGAACACGTCGACCATGTTGTGCGTGATGAAGACGACGGCGTGGCCGGCGTCGGCCAGCCGGCGGACCAGGTCCAGCACCTGCCGGGTCTGCGCCACGCCCAGTGCCGCGGTCGGCTCGTCGAGGATGACGAGCTTGGACTCCCACAGCACGGCCTTGGCGATGGCCACGGTCTGCCGCTGTCCGCCGGAGAGGCTGGACACCAGCTGCCGGACGGACTTCAGGGTGCGGACAGACAGCTTGGCCAGCGTCTCCCGGGCCGCCACCTCCATCGACTGCTCATCGAGCAGAACGCCGCGCTTGCGCTCCCGCCCCAGGAACATGTTCTGGACGACGTCGAGGTTGTCGGCCAGCGCGAGGTCCTGGTAGACCACCTCGATCCCGAGCTTGGCGGCGTCCCGGGGGCTGTGCAGCGTGACTCGCTCGCCCTCGAACTCCACCTCGCCCGAGTCGAACGGGTGGATGCCCGCGATGCCCTTGATCAGCGTGCTCTTGCCCGCTCCGTTGTCACCGACCAGTGCGGTGACCTTCCCGGGGTAGACGGTGAGGTGGACGTCGTGCAGCACCTGGACGGCGCCGAAGCTCTTGTCCACCCCCCGCAGTTCGAGGGTGGGCCGGCCGACGGCCGTGGTGCCGTGATCGCGCTCTGGAGCGGACACGTGGGTCCCTTCTCGGCTGGACAGGCCGACAGGGGCGCCCCCCGGAGAGGGCGCCCCTGCTGGCAGGTGGACTACTGGATGCCGAGCTCGGTGCAGGCGGCGGCGTACTCACCGGTGCACAGGTCGGCGGCGTCGACGTAGCCGTCGTCGACGACCTCCTTGACGTTGTCCCGGAAGACCGAGACCGGGTCCAGCAGCACGGCCGGGACGGTGCGGTCGCCCTCGACGTCCTCCACCTCGCCGTCGACCTCCGGGGTCTCACCGTTGACCAGGGCCACCGCGAGCTCGGCCAGCGCGGTGGCCTCTGCCTCGATCGGCTTGTAGACGGTCATGCACTGGTTGCCGGCCAGGATGTTCTGCAGGCCCTCGGTGGTGGCGTCCTGCCCGGTCACCGGCACGGTGCCGGCGACGTTGTTGCGGCCCAGGATGGAGATGACCGCGTTGGCGAGGCCGTCGTTGGCGGCCAGCACGCCCTGGATGTCACCGCCGGCCTGGGTGTACATCTGCTCGAAGATCGTCGCGGCCTGCTGGTTGTCCCACTCGGGCACGGCCTGCTCGGCGACCTGCGTGTACTGGGTCATCGGATCGAGGACCTCGTGCGCGCCCTCGGAGAACAGCGTGGCGTTGTTGTCGTCCGGCGACCCGTTGAGGAACGCGATGTTCGCCGACTCGTCGCCGAGGCACTGGGCCAGGCCCTCGCCCTGCAGGCGGCCGACCTCGGTGTTGTCGAAGGAGACGTAGTAGTCGGACTCCCCACCGAGGGTGAGCCGGTCGTAGTCGATCGTCTGGACGCCCTGCTGCTCGGCCTGCCGCTGGATGGCGGCGCCGGAGGCGGAGTCCAGGTTGACGATCGCCAGGACGGTGACCCCACCGGTGATCATCTGCTCGGCGATCGTCGCCATCCGCTGGGCATCGCCCTGCGCGTTCTGGATGTCGGCCTCGACGCCGGCCTCCTCGAAGGCGGCCTCCAGCAGCGGGGCGTCCGCGCTCGCCCAGCGCGCCGAGGACGCGGTGTCGGGGAGGATCACCCCCACCTTGCCGGCGGCCTCGGCGGCGTCGCCGCCACCGCCACCGCCGCCGGAGTCGTCGCTGCCGCAGGCGGCCATCGAGAAGACGAGTGAGGCTGCGAGAGCAGTCATCAGGGTGCGCTGTCGCGCCATGTTCGACCTGCCGTTCCTTCATTGGATCCGGGAGATTTCCGGAAGTGATCGTTTACTGCCGTTCGTGTGACCGCAAGCACATGCCAGCACTGTTGCCGGACCGTGATGCGGAACGAGCCGGTAACCCCGGCGGGTGTGGAGCCTTCGGTTACCAGCGGGTAACTTCGAGTCGCCGCCCTGGCCGGGGCGGCGCCGAGCTCATCGCGGAGGTCCTGTGTCATCTGGAGAACGACGACCACGCTCGTTGCGTGAGGTCGTCTTCGTCGACGGTGTCCGCACTCCCTTCGGCAAGGCGGGCCCCACGGGCATCTACGCCGAGACCCGCGCCGACGACCTGGTCGTGCGCTGCATCCGCGAGCTGCTGCGCCGCAACCCGTCGCTGCCGGCCGAGCGGGTGGACGAGGTGGCCATCGCCGCCACCACCCAGATCGGCGACCAGGGCCTGACCATCGGTCGCACCGCCGCGCTGCTGGCCGGGCTGCCGAAGAGCGTGCCCGGCTACGCGATCGACCGGATGTGCGCCGGGGCGATGACCGCCGTGACCACCACCGCGTCGGGCATCGCCTTCGGCGCCTACGACGTCGCGATCGCCGGCGGCGTCGAGCACATGGGCCACCACCCGATGGGCGAGGGCGTCGACCCGAACCCACGGTTCGTCAGCGAGAAGATCGTCGACGACTCGGCGCTGGTGATGGGCTCGACCGCGGAGAACCTGCACGACCGGTTCCCGCACCTCACCAAGGAGCGGGCCGACGCGTTCGCGCTGGCCAGCCAGCAGAAGTACGCCGCAGCGGTGACCGCGGGCCAGATCGGCCCGGAGCTGGTGCCCGTGGCGACCCGCTCGGCCGAGGCCGGCTGGGGCCTGGCCACCGTCGACGAGCCGCCGCGGCCGAACACCACGCTCGCGGGCCTGTCGACGCTGAAGACGCCGTTCCGCCCGCACGGTCACGTCACCGCCGGCAACGCCGCCGGGCTGAACGACGGCGCCACCGGGTGCCTGCTCGCCGCCGAGGAGGTCGCCGAGGAGCTGGGGCTCGACGTCGGCATGCGGCTGGTCGGCTTCGGCTTCGCCGGGGTCGAGCCCGAGGTGATGGGCGTCGGGCCGATCCCGTCGACGGAGAAGGCGCTGGCCCGCACCGGGCTGTCGATCACCGACATCGGCCTGTTCGAGCTGAACGAGGCCTTCGCCGTCCAGGTGCTGGCGTTCCTGGACCACTTCGGCATCGCCGACGACGACGCACGGGTCAACCCGTGGGGCGGCGCGATCGCCGTGGGTCACCCGCTGGCCTCCTCGGGCGTGCGGCTGATGACGCAGCTGTCCCGGCAGTTCGCCCAGCGGCCCGACGTCCGCTACGGCCTGACCGCGATGTGCATCGGCATCGGCATGGGCGGCACCGTGATCTGGGAGAACCCGAACTGGGAAGGGGCTGCGGCATGAGCGCCGTCTTCGCCGACGAGGTCGTCACCCGGGCGCTGGTCCGGTACCTGAGGGTGCCCGGGCTGGCCGGGGAGATCGCGCTGATCACCCTGGACAACGGGCACGACCACACCCGGCCCTCCACGTTCGGGCCCGGCGGGCTGGCCTCGCTGGACGCTGCCCTGGACGAGATCGCCGCCCACTCCCCCGCCCCCGCGGCGATCGCCGTCACCGGGAAGCCGTTCATCTTCGCCGTCGGCGCCGACCTCTCCGGCGTCCCGTCGATCACCTCGGCCGCCGAGGCCCGGGAGATCGCCGAGACCGGGCACCGGGTGTTCCGCCGCTTCAAGGAGTCGACGATCCCGACGTTCGCGTTCGTCAACGGCGCGGCCCTCGGCGGCGGCCTGGAGCTGGCGCTGCACTGCCACCACCGGACGATCGCCAGCACCGCCGTCGTCGCCTTCCCCGAGGTCTTCCTCGGCCTGGTGCCCGGCTGGGGCGGCACCCAGCTGCTCCCGCAGCTGATCGGCATCGACGCCGCGGTCACCGTGATCGTGGAGAACGCGCTGGCGCAGAACAAGGTGACCCCGGCGCCGAAGGCCGCGAAGCTGGGCATGGCCGACGCGGTGTTCGAGCCGGCCGACTTCCTGGAGCGCTCGCTGGAATGGGCGGCCGGGGTGCTCAGCGGGGACGTCGCCGTCCGCCGTCCCGAGGTCGACCGGACGGCCTGGGACGACGCGATCTCCCGCGCCCGGCAGCTCGTCGCTGCCCGCACCCGCAACGCCTCCCCCGGGGCGCTGCGCGCGGTCGAGCTGCTGGACCTGGCCCGGGCAGGCGACGCCGGCTTCACCACCGGGACGGCGGCCGAGGACGACGCGCTCACCGACCTGCTGATGAGCGACGAGCTGCGGGCCGGCCTGTACGCCTTCGACCTGGTCAACAAGCGGGCCAAGCGCCCCGCGGGTGCGCCGGACCGGAAACTGGCCAGGAAGGTGACGAAGGTCGGCGTCGTCGGCGCGGGGTTGATGGCCTCCCAGCTGGCGCTGCTGTTCCTGCGCCGGCTCGAGGTGCCCGTCGTGCTCACCGACGTCGACCAGGCCCGCGTCGACAAGGGCGTCGGCTACGTGCACGGCGAACTGGAGAAGCTGGCCGGCCGCGGGCGGCTCTCCCCCGACGCGCTGAACCGGCTCAAGGGCCTGGTCACCGGCTCGCTGGACAAGGCCGCCTTCGCCGACGCCGACCTGGTGATCGAGGCGGTGTTCGAGGAGCTGTCGGTCAAGCAGCAGGTGTTCGCCGAGGTGGAGGCGGTGGTGCGGCCTGAGTGCGTGCTGGCCACCAACACCTCGGCACTGTCGGTGACCGAGATGGCTGCGCGACTGCAGCACCCCGAGCGGGTCGTCGGCCTGCACTTCTTCAACCCGGTCGCCGTGCTGCCGCTGCTGGAGGTGGTGCGCGCCGAGCGCACCGACGACGCCACGCTGGCCACCGCGTTCGCCGTCGGCAAGGCGCTGGGGAAGTCCTGCGTGCTGGTCGCCGACGCCCCGGCGTTCGTGGTCAACCGGCTGCTCACCCGGTTCCTCGGCGAGGTCACCGCAGCCGTGGACGCCGGCACGCCGGTGTCCGTCGCGGAGACGGCGCTGGAGCCGCTGGGCCTGCCCATGACGCCGTTCGAGCTGCTCACGCTGGTCGGTCCGCCGGTTGCGCTGCACGTGGCGGAGCGGATGCACGAGGCGTTCCCCGACCGCTTCGGCGTCGGCGCGGGGCTGCGTCGGATGGTCGAGCTGGGCAAGACCTCGGTCTTCACCGAGCCCGGCGTCATCGACCCGGAGCTGGCCGGCATCGACGCGGGTGACTCGCCGCTGACCGCCGACGAGCTGCGCTCGCGGGCCGAGCGGGCGCTGGCCGAGGAGATCGGGCTGATGCTGGAGGAGGGCGTCGTCCAGGCCGTGCAGGACATCGACCTGGCGATGCTGCTCGGCGCCGGCTGGCCGTTCTGGCTGGGCGGGATCTCCGCCCACCTGGACCGCGCCGGGGTGTCGGAGGCCGTCACCGGTTCGCGGTTCCTCCCGAGGGGCGCGGCCTCGCTCCCCGCCTGAGGTCGGACCCCCTGGGATCAGGTCACCTGGTCCCAGGGGCGCCTACCTGGTGGCAGACCGCGCGGTAGCTGCCCACCCGACCAGGTCACCTGATCCCGGGGGGTGCCGCCGCAGGAGGCAGTCAGCGGAACTTGGAGGTGAGGCTGTCCATCGTGCGGCCCACCGAGGCGATCTTCACGTGCGAGATGCCGCCCGTCGCGCCGGCGGCGACCATCGCCTCGTGCGCGGCCCGCAGGGTCGCCCAGACCGTGTCGGCGTCGCCCTCCAGCGTGGTGCCCAGTGCGCCGACCTCGGAGCGCAGCCCGGAGGCCTGGATCACCCGGATCGCCGCCTCGACGAAGGCGTGCGGGTCGTCCGCGGTGCCGGGCGGCGCCGGCGCCACCTGGATCTCGGCGATCACGGTGCCGCTCACTGCTGGCCCTCGACCTCTGCCGGCTCGGTCGGGGCGGCGGCGCGGTCGGCGACCCGGGCGGCCCACTCGACGATGCGGCGGGCGACGTCCTGCTCGGTGAGGCCGACGTCGGCCAGCACCTGACCGCGGCTGCCGTGCTCGAAGAACTGCTGCGGCAGGCCGAGCGTGCGCACCGGCACGTCGCAGTCGGCGTCCTGCAGCGCCTGGGAGAGCAGGGTGCCGACGCCGCCGGCCCGGCCGCCGTCCTCGACGGTGACGACCAGCCGGTGCTCCCCGGCCAGCGCGACCAGCTCGTCGGCGACCGGCATCACCCAGCGCGGGTCGACGACGGTGACCTCGATGCCGTGGTCCGCGGCGCGCTCGGCGACCGCCAGGCACATCGGCACCAGTGAGCCGACGGCGACCAGCAGGACCTCGGGGGCCGCACCGCGGCGCAGCACGTCGACCCGCCCGCGCCGCTCGATCGCCGGCACCTCCGGCGGCAGCGCGCCCTTCGGGAAGCGGACGACGGTGGGCCCGTCGGAGACCTGCACCGACTCGCGGAGCGCCTCGCGCATCGTCGGCTCGTCGCGCGGCGCCGCCAGCTGCAGCCCCGGGACGATCGAGCAGATCGACATGTCCCACATGCCGTTGTGCGACGCGCCGTCGGAGCCGGTCACGCCGGCCCGGTCCAGCACCAGGGTGACCGGCTGGCCGTGCAGCGCGACGTCCATCAGCAGCTGGTCGAAGGCGCGGTTCAGGAACGTGGAGTAGATGGCGACGACGGGGTGCAGGCCGCCCATGGCCAGCCCCGCGGCCGAGGTGAGCGCGTGCTGCTCGGCGATGCCGACGTCGTAGGTGCGCTCCGGGAAGCGCTCGGCGAACGGCGCGAGCCCGGTCGGGTGCAGCATCGCCGCGGTGATCGCCACGACGTCGGAGCGCTCGGTGCCGATCCGCACCAGCTCGTCGGCGAAGACGTCGGTCCACTCCGGGCCCTTCGCGGCCGAGGAGAGCCCGCTGTCGGGCTCGAAGACCCCGGTGGAGTGCCAGGCGTCGATCGTGTCGGTCTCCGCCGGCGGGTAGCCGAAGCCCTTGGTGGTGACGGCGTGCACGATGACCGGCCCACCGAAGGAGCGGGCCCGGCGCAGCGCCGACTCCATCATCTCCACGTCGTGGCCGTCGACCGGGCCCACGTACTTCATGCCGAGGTCCTCGAACATGCCCTGCGGGGCCAGGACGTCCTTGAGCCCCTTCTTGATCGCGTGCAGGGCGTCGTAGAGCTTCGTGCCGACGACCGGTGCGCGGTGCAGGGCCTGCCGGACGGCGGCCAGCGCCTCCTCGTACCCGGGGCGCAGCCGCAGCGTGGCGAGTGCGTCGGCCACCCCACCGATCGTCGGGGAGTAGGAGCGGCCGTTGTCGTTGACCACGATGACGACGGGGCGGTCCTGCGCGGCGGCGATGTTGTTCAGCGCCTCCCAGGCCATGCCACCGGTGAGCGCGCCGTCGCCGATCACCGCGACCACGGGGCGGACGTCACCGCGGACGGCGAAGGCCTTGGCCAGCCCGTCGGCGTAGGACAGCGACGTCGAGGCGTGGCTGTTCTCCACCCAGTCGTGCTCGCTCTCGGCCCGGCTGGGGTAGCCGGACAGCCCGTCGCGCTGGCGGAGCTGGGCGAAGCCGTCGAGCCGGCCGGTGAGCAGCTTGTGCACGTAGGCCTGGTGCCCGGTGTCGAAGACGATCGGCTCGCGCGGGGACTCGAAGACCCGGTGGACGGCGATGGTCAGCTCGACCGCACCGAGGTTCGGGCCCAGGTGGCCACCGGTCTTGGCGACCGCGGCCACGAGCGCGTCGCGGATCTCGCCGGCCAGGACCGGCAGCTGGTCGGGGCGCAGTGCCCGGAGGTCGGCGGGCCCGGTCAACGAGCTGAGCAACGACACGACGGGGCAGGGTCCTCTCGACGACGACGGCACCCGGTGGGGCACTGCCGGTGGAAACCCAACTGTAACTGCGAACCGGTGACCTGCCCGGTGAGCAGCGAGCTCAGAGCCGGGGCACCCAGCGCTCACCCCGCAGTGCCCCGGCGACCACCTCGACCCCGCGCGCGGCCCGGGTGAGCCGGGCACCCTCCCGCTCGTAGGCGCTGATCGCCGCCTCCATCGCCTCCGGCGGGAGCTGGTCGGCGAGCTCCACCCGGACGGTGCGCCAGCCGGCCCGCGCCGCCTCCAGCCCCGCGGCGACGTGGTCACCGGCGAACCGGGCCAGCAGCACCGGGTAGCGGCGCAGCACCTCGTGGGACCGGTAGTCCGGTGGCACCAGGTCGAACAGCCAGCTGACCGCGGTCCGCTCCCAGTCCGGGGCGCCGGGCGGCCGGACCTCGTCCGGCCAGCCCGGGGGCAGTGCGACGTCCACCCGCTCAGTGTGCGCCGCGGCGCCGTCCGCCTCGACCGCGGATCGCACACGTGTTCGAAGCGTGACCTGTCGGTGTCGCGCCGTACGGTGCCCCGCGTGACCGAACCCAGCGACGTCGCAGAGACCCGTGCCGCCTACGACACCGTCGCCGCCAGCTACGAGGAGCTGGCCCGGTCGTTGCTGGCGGAGAGCGCGATGGACCGCGCCGTGCTCGGGGTCTTCGCCGAGCAGGTGCTGGCCGACGGCGGAGGCCCGGTCGGCGACCTCGGGTGCGGCCCGGGCCGGATCACCACCCACCTGGACTCCCTGGGGCTGGACTCGTTCGGCATCGACCTCTCCCCCGGCATGGTCGAGGTGGCCCGCCGGCGGCACCCGCACCTGCGCTTCGAGGTCGGGTCGTTGATCGCCCTCGACCTGACGGACGGCGGGCTGGCCGGTGCGCTCGCCTGGTACTCGGTGATCCACATCCCGCCGGAGCGGCAGCCGGCGGTGTTCGGCGAGCTGGCCCGGGTGCTGCGGCCCGGCGCACCGCTGCTGCTCGCCTTCCAGGCCGGCGCCGACGAGCCGGTGCACCACCGGCAGGGCTACGGCCACGAGATCTCGCTGCACGGCTGGCGGCTCGATCCCGACCGGGTCGCGCGGCAGCTGGCCGACGCCGGCCTCGGCGTGCGGGCCCGGGTGCTCCGTGAGCCCGACGGCTCGCCGTACGAGAAGAGCCGCCAGGCCTACCTGCTGGCCGTGCGGGTCTGACCCGACGACGGCCGGTCCTCACCGGTCCCGCGCAGGGCCCACAGCCGGGAGCCGGCGACCCCGGCGAGCAGGACACCGAACACCGCCGACAGCCAGTTGCCGTCGGCCGCGTTGGCGACGGCGGTCCCGACGAGGAAGACCGCTGCCACGGCCCAGAACCCGCGACTCACCGGGCGCAGCAACAGCCAGGTGTGCGCCGAACGCGCCCGGTCGGCCAGCCGTTCGCCACTCGCCGGATCCGCCACGGCCCCAGCGTAGGCACAGCGACCTGACCGTTCAGACCGACCGACAGGCCCTGCAGCTACCACGCCCGAGTGAGAGCGGACCTGATCGCGGTACGGGAGACGGTCGCAGCCGCCGATACCAGTCGTGACCCAGGACACACGGATCGACCGACGGGCCGGCCTGGGGACCGCCTGGCCCGCACGCACTCGGCAGCACTGGAGGCTCTGACGTGACCACCTACCGCAACGTCCGTGACCTGCTCACCGAGGCCGTCCACGAGGCGTTCCTGCTCGCCGACTTCCTCATCCGCAAGGCCGACGACCGGTGGGTCCTGCCGCGCGAGGACGCCGGTCGCAGCTCGCTCTGACCGGCCCTCCTACGCCCTGACCAGCAGGGCGACGCACTCCACGTGCGCGGTCATCGGGAAGCAGTCGAAGGCCCGCAGCTCCGCCAGCCGGTAGCCCCCCTGTGCGAACGCGGCGACGTCGCGGGCCAGGGACGCCGGGTCGCAGGCCACGTAGACCACGGCGCGGGCACCGGCACCGGCGAGCACCCGGCTCACGTCCTGCCCGGCACCGGCCCGCGGCGGGTCCAGCACGACGACGTCCGGCCGGCCGAGGTCACCGAGCAGCTCGGTGAGCCCGGGAGCGTCCACGTCCCCCTGCCAGACCTCGGCCTGCGGCAGGTCGGCCAGGTTCGCGTCGGCAGCGGCGCAGGCCGCGACGTCGGACTCCACGCAGACCACCCGGCCCCCGGCACCCACCCCGGGCGCCAGCGCCCCACCGAACAGGCCGGCACCGGCGTAGAGGTCCAGCACCGTCTCCCCCGGCTGCACCGCGGCGAAGCCCAGGACGGCGCCCACCAGTGCGTCGGCGGCGGCGGGGTGCACCTGCCAGAAGCCGGTGCCCTCGACCTCCCAGTCCCGGCCACCGGCGGTCCGCTGCGCCCGCCCGGCCGGCTCCTCGGGCACCTCGGCGCCGGGCCGCAGCACCTGGGTCTCCAGCGGCCGGCCGCGGCGGTCCAGCGTCGTCGTCGTCACCACACCGGCCGAGTCGAGGGCGACGTCCACGGCACCGGCGTCCAGCCAGCGCCGGGCCAGCACCGCCTGGGCGGCGGGCTCGGCGGTGATCGGGCAGTCGTCGAGCGGGACGACGTCGTGCGAGCGGTGCCGGCGCAGCCCGGGCGAGCCGGTGCGGTCGACGGCGAACCGCGCCCGGGACCGCCAGCGCAGCGGCCCCCCGGGCAGCGCCTCGACGGTGACGTCGACGTCCAGCCCGGCGAGCCGGGACAGCTGCTCACGGACGACCTCGGCCTTGAGCCCGAGCTGCCCGGCATGGCTGACGTGCTGCCAGTCGCAGCCCCCGCACCGCCCGGGGCCGCTGTACGGGCACGGTCGCTCCACCCGGTCCGGCGCCGGCTCCAGCACCTCGACGGCGTCGCCGCGACAGAAGCCCTTGTGCCGGTCCTCGGTCACCTCGACGACCACCCGCTCCCCGGGCAGCGTGTGCCGCACGAAGACCACCCGGCCCTCGTGCCGGGCCACGCAGTGCCCGCCGTGCGCCACCGGGCCGACGGTCACCTCGAAACGGCGACCCACCCAACCGTCGGCCTTGTCGGGCGCCTGCCGCTGCGGGCGGGCGGCAGGGCGTCGACGCCGCTCAGCCATACGGGGTCTGCTCGGTCTCGGACGTCAGCCCGCGCCGCAGGTCGCCGGGGACCGGGCCGCCGCCGTTCCCGCCGTCCCGGTCCACCGAGCTCTCCAGCTGCCACGGCACGCTGGTGATCATCACGCCCGGCAGGAACTGCAACCGGGTGCGCAGCCGCAGCGCGCTCTGGTTGTGCAACAGGTTCTCCCACCAGTGACCCACCACGTACTGCGGCACGAACACCACGACCAGCTCGCGCGGGCTGGAGCGCCGGATGTCCTTGACGAAGTCCAGGACGGGGCGGGTGATCTCCCGGAAAGGCGACTCGAGCACGGTCAGCGGCAGCGGGATGTCGTAGCGCTCCCAGTCCCGCTGGAGCGCGCGGGTGTCCGCGTCGTCCACGTTCACCGTCAGGGCGGTCAGCACGTCGGGCCGGGTGGCCCGGGCGAAGGCGAGCGCACGCAGCGTCGGCTTGTGGACCTTGGACACCAGGACGACCGCGTGCACCTTGCTGGGCTTGGTCCGCGCGTCGCTGTCGGGCACCAGCTGGGCGGCCACGTGCGAGTAGTGCCGGTTGATCGCCCGCATCAGCAGGAAGATCACCGGCATCGCGGCGAGCACGATCCACGCTCCGCCGGCGAACTTGGTGACCACGACGATGAACAGGACGACGCTGGTCAGCGTGCCGCCGACGGCGTTGATCAGCCGGGAGCGCTGCATGCGACCGCGGGCGGCGGGCTCGGTCTCGTTGCGCAGCTCGCGGTTCCAGTGCCGCACCATGCCCCACTGGCCGATCGAGAAGCTGGTGAAGACGCCCACGATGTACATCTGGATCAGCTGGGTGGAGTCGGCCTCGAAGACGATCAGCAGCAGGATCGCGAAGCCGGCGAGCAGCAGGATCCCGTTGCTGTAGACCAGCTTGTCGCCGCGGGTGTGCAGCTGGCGGGGCATGAACCGGTCCTGCGCGAGCACCGAGCCCAGCAGCGGGAAGCCGTTGAACGCCGTGTTCGCCGCCAGGATCAGCACCAGCGCCGTCGCCCCCTGGACGAGGTAGAAGCCGAGGGAGTCCGCGCCGCCGAAGGTCGCCGCCGCCACCTGCGCGATCACGGTCCGCTGCGGCTGGTTCGCGCAGTCGAAGCCCACCAGGTCGCAGGCGTTCTCCACGTACTTCACGTCCGCCAGCAGGGCCATCGCCGTGACGCCGGCGAACATCGTGGCCGCGATGCCGCCCATCAGCGCCAGCGTGGTCGCCGCGTTCCGGCTCTTCGGTGGGCGGAACGCCGGCACGCCGTTGGCGATCGCCTCCACCCCGGTGAGCGCCGTGCACCCGGAGGCGAAGGCCCGCAGCACGAAGAAGATCAGCGCCAGGCCGGTCACCTGCTCGTAGCCCGGTTCGGGCTGGATCGCGTAGCCGGCGCTCTCGGCCACCACGTCGCCGCCGGTGACGAGCTCCCGGATCAGCCCGGTGCCGATCATCACCAGGATGCAGGCGATGAACGCGTAGGTCGGGAAGGCGAAGGTCTTCCCCGACTCCCGCACCCCGCGCAGGTTCACGGCCACGAGCAGGGCCACCAGCCCGACGGAGATGAGGACGCGGTGCTCGGCGAGCTCCGGGAACGCGGAGATGATGTTGTCCGTGCCGGAGCTGACCGACACCGCGACGGTGAGCACGTAGTCGACGAGCAACGCGCTGGCGACGACCAGGCCGGCGAACTGGCCGTGGTTCTTCATCGCCACCTCGTAGTCGCCACCACCCGAGGGGTAGGCGTGCACCACCTGGCGGTAGGAGAGGACGACGACGGCCAGCAGCACCACCACGAGCGCGGCGAGCCACGGGGTGAGGAACAGGAACGTCGTCCCGGCCAGCGTCAGGAAGATGAGGATCTCCTGCGTCGCGTAGGCGACGGAGGAGAGCGGGTCGCTGGCGAAGATCGGCAGTGCGAGGTGCTTGGGCAGCAACGACTCACCGGCGCGGTCGCTGCGGACCGGCCGGCCGAGGACGAGTCGTTTCGGGAGTTGTCCGAGGTCGGACAGGCTTGGCACGGCGGCGATGGTACGGACGCTCAGCCCGCCGTTGGGGCGTGACGGGGCGACCTCACTCACACGGGCTGCCCACCCGGCGATCCGGCCCCCGCTGTGCCACGACGGGCCCGCTTCGGGTGTACGTTCGCGCGCTGTACGCCCCGGCGGTCCGCAGGGGCGGCACGGATGCAGCAGACGGGGTGGGACACAGGTGCACGTGGTCGTGATGGGCTGCGGCCGCGTCGGCTCGGCGATCGCCCGGCGACTCGAGGTGATCGGCCACAGCGTCGCGGTGATCGACCAGGACCCCGAGTCCTTCCGCCGGCTCGGCCCCGAGTTCGGTGGCCGCCAGGTCACCGGGCTCGGCTTCGACCGGCAGACCCTGCTGGACGCCGGCATCGACTCCGCCGGGGCGTTCGCCGCCGTGAGCAGCGGGGACAACTCCAACATCATCAGCGCCCGCGTCGCCCGCGAGACGTTCGGTGTCGAGCACGTCGTCGCCCGGATCTACGACTCGAAGCGGGCCGAGGTCTACGAGCGGATGGGCATCCCCAGCGTCGCCACCGTGCCGTGGACGGTCAGCCGGCTGATGCGGGAGCTGCTCTCGGTGAAGGTGACCGAGATCTGGCGCGAACCCACCGGCACCGTCCTGCTGATGCGGATCACCGTCACCGACGGCTGGGTCGGCCGGCCGCTGGCCGAGCTGGAGAACGCCTCCGGCGCCCGGGCGGCCTGGTTGGTGCGCTTCGGTGAGGCCCAGCTCATCACCCCGACCACGGTGCTGCAGACCGGCGACCACCTCGTCGTCGCCGCCACCGACGAGCTCACCGAGCGGGTGCACCAGGCCGTCGAGCAGGGTCCCGCAGGGGGGCAGCGCTGATGCGCGTCGCCATCGTGGGGGCCGGCGCGGTCGGCCGGTCCATCGCCACCGAACTGCTGGGCAACGGCCACGCCGTGATGCTCATCGAGAAGAACGGCTCCCGGGTCAAGCCCCGGGCGGTGCCGGGCGCCGAGTGGGTCCAGGCCGATGCCTGTGAGGTCTCCTCCCTGGAGGAGGCCCAGCTGGCCACCTGCGACGTGGTCATCGCCGCCACCGGTGACGACAAGGCCAACCTGGTCGTCTCGCTGCTGGCCAAGACCGAGTTCGCGGTGGCCCGCGTGGTGGCCCGGGTCAAGGACCCACGCAACGAGTGGCTCTACACCGAGTCGTGGGGCGTGGACGTCGCCGTCTCGACCCCCCGCGTGCTCGCCGCCCTGGTGGAGGAGGCGGTCACGGTGGGCGACGTCGTCCGGCTGATGAGCTTCCGCAAGGGCGCGGCGAACCTGGTGGAGATCACCCTCGCCGACGACACCCCGTGGGTGGGCCGGCCGGTGCGCGAGGTGCCGCTGCCCCGGGAGACCGTGCTCACCACCATCCTGCGTGGGGACCGGGTGATCGCCCCCGATCCCGACGAGCCGCTGGAGGCCGGGGACGAGCTGCTGTTCGTCGCCCACGGCGACATCGAGGAACAGCTGCAGACGATCATGTGCCCCGACGGGAGCTGTTGAGCGACCCACCCCCGCAGCGGGGGCCGTCAGGTGGTGGGGCGGTCCTCTGGCTCCGCCGGGTCCTCGACGAGCGGCGGCTCGGAGCGGTGTCGGTGCAGCCGGGCCACCACCCACAGGGTCACCACGAGCTGGGCCGCGGTCAGCGGCAGGCCCAGCACGAGCGAGGACGTCGCCAGCAGCTCGACCTCGTCGCGCAGGTAGAAGAACCCCTGCACGGCGGCCCGCAGCAGGAACACCGCCGCCCACAGCACGGTCAGCCAGCTGTAGGCCCGCAGCATCCGCGGGTCCTCGCGCCAGTGCCGCTCCGGCTCGGGGTCCGGAGCCCGGGGGCCGGACGCCACCGGCACGGTGGCGCCGCCCTCCACCGGGACGGGCGTCGCGGCCGGGTCCCGGCGCGCGCGCCCGCGGAGCGACGGCAGCCGGTGGGCGGACATCGCCCCCAGGTGGCTGGGCGCCAGGAACTCGGCGATCACCCCCACCAGCGGACGGCGGAAGAGGATCGAGCCGAGCAGGACCACCGCGATCGCGGCGCCGCGCACGATGCCCAGCACGAAGAAGTCCCGGGCCTGCCCGGAGTACGCGGTGATCGCGACGGCGACGGCGACGGCGAACAGCCCGCTGACGGCCTGCTGGATGCCCTCCCGGCGGACCAACCGCAGCAGGAAGACCAGCACCGCGGCGACCAGGGCAGCCCAGATGCCGACGGTCAGGCCGCCCACGGAGTTGGCCACGATGAACGCGATCGTGGGCAGCGAGGCGTCGAGCATGCCGCGCCAGCCACCCAGCTGGTCGAGCACCAGGTGCCGGTCGAACGTCACTCCCCCGCGGTCGGGCTCGCTCACCGCGGGGTCCCGCCGGGCCGTCCGGTCATGCCCGCACCGACGACCGGGTCACCCGGCGCTCAGCTCGTACCAGGGGTTGTAGATGACCTGCCGGCCCTCGAAGGCCGCGAAGCGCCCGCGTGCGGTGAGCCGGCGACCGGGCTCGATGCCCGGGATCCGGCGGCGGCCCAGCCAGACCAGCGTGACCGACCCGGAACCGTCGAAGAGCTCGGCCTCCAGGGTGGGCACCGTCTCGCGCGGGGTGTAGACGACCGACTTCAGCCGACCGGTGACCGTCACGACCTCGCCCTTGCGGCAGGCGCTGACCGCCGAGCAGCCGGCGGACGCCACCCCGGAGCGGAGCTCCTGGGCGTCCACGGTCCGGTCGTCGGCGGTGAGCTTCTGGAGCTTGCGGGACAGCCAGCCCCGCGCGCCGGGCTCCGTGGAGGCACCGGTCCTGGTCTCGGTCACGATCCCAGGGTAGTGCGGCCGACGGCCGCTGTCCGACGGTCGGCCAGCCAGTCCACGGTGCGTCGCCAGGCCGTACCGGAGACGTCGATCACGGCCATGTGGTCACCGGGGACGACCGCCACCTCGACGGTGTCCCCGACCGCGGCCGCGGCGGCGGCGAACCGCCGGCTCTGGTCCAGCGGCACGGACGTGTCCTCCTCCCCGTGCACGCAGAGGACCGGCACCCCGGTCGGCAGCAGCCGCACCGGGTCGGCCGCGGCGTACCGGTCGGGCAGCTCCGCCGGCGTGCCGCCGAGGAAGGCGACCGTGGCCCCGTCCCCGAGGTCGGCGGCGACCGCCGCACCCAGGTCCAGCACGCCGGCCTGGGCGACGACTGCGCTGACCGGCACCCGCGGGTCCGCCCCCGGCGCCCCGGCGGGCAACCGGCCGCGGCCGGCGGTCCACGCCGCGAGGTGCCCGCCCGCGGAGTGGCCCAGGACGGTGACGTCACCGAGGTCCAGGCGCGCCGCGGACGGCACGTCGGGGAGGGCGTCCACCGCAGCGGCGACGTCCTGGAGCGTGGTGGGCCAGCCGCCACCGGCACCGACCCGGCGGTACTCGACGGCCACCGCGGCCCACCCGCGTGCGGCGAGGTCGGCGGCCAGGGGACGGGCCAGCTCGATGCCGTAGCGGGCCCGCCAGAAGCCGCCGTGCACCACGACCACGACGGGCGCCGGGCCGTCGCCGGCCGGCAGGGAGACCTCCACGAACTGGTCGGGCCCGGGGCCGTAGTCGTGCCGGACGGGCTCGGTCACCCGACGGTCCCCGGCTCGGCGGGCGGCGTGACCGGGGACGCGGCCGGCGGCGGCGTCGGAGGCGCGGTCGGAGGCGCGGCCGGCGGCCCGCTGGGCGGTGCGGCGGGCCGGCGGGCGGGCGGTCGTGCGGCCTGGCCCGCGGCCTGCCGGCGGGCGACCTGCTGGGCTGCCTGCGGGGGCAGCGTCAGGGGGAGCTGTTCGCGCACGGGCATCGGCTCCGGCCCGCGGACGACGACGACGGACCGGAACGCCGCCTCCAGCGGCGCAGCCGTCTCCGGCTCCGCGGCCGCGGAGCCACTGATCATCCCGCGGAGGAACCACCGCGGGCCGTCGACGCCCAGGAAGCGGGTGGGACGGCGCACCGGCTTCGGCGCCCCGGTCTCCCCGGCCTGCGGGGGCGCCGCGACCAGGATCGACCCGACCAGCTCACGGCCGAACGGCCCGTCCACCTCGGTGAGCCGGCCGCCCTGCCCGCTCGCCCCGCGGGCGAGCTCGGCGCGCACGTCGTCCCACAGGCCGCCGGCACGCGGGGCGGCGAAGACCGACAGCTGCAACAGGGAGTCGCCGGCACGGAGGCTGGCTCCGACCACCTTCTGCTGGGCGTTGACGTCCACCCGCAGCTCCATGCCGGGGAGGGCCGGCAGCCGGAGGGACCCGAGGTCGACGCGCGGCCGACCGTCCTCCGGGGCGTCGGCCTCGTCCCACGGCCCGCTGGTCGCTGTCTCCTCCCGCTCCCGCACCTGCGGTTCCGGGGGCACGCCCCGCTCCCGCAGGCTGCGGTCGATCCGGTTGCGTCGACGTCCGAACGGCATCGTCAGGCCCGTCCTTCCAGAGATGAGGGGGTCAGGTCGGCGGCCAGCACAGCTGCGCCGCCGGTGGAGCCGTGCCCGCCGCTGCCGCGCTCGCTGCCGGGCAGCTCGGGGACCGGCACGAAACGGGCCCGCACCACCGGCTGCACCACCAGCTGGGCCACCCGGTCGCCGCGGGAGAGCCGCAGCGTGGTGGTGGGGTCGAGGTTGACCAGGTTGACCTTGATCTCGCCCCGGTAGCCCGCGTCGATCGTGCCCGGCGCGTTCACCAGGCTGAGCCCGAGTCGGTGTGCCAGTCCCGAGCGTGGGTGCACGAAGCCGGCGAACCCCTCGGGGATCGCGACGGAGACCCCCGTGCCCACCAGCGCGCGCTGGTGCGGCGCGAGCACCACGTCCTCGGCCACGCACAGGTCGGCGCCGGCGTCACCGGGCAGGGCGTAGGCCGGGAGAACGGCGGCGGCGCCGAGGACGACGGGCACGTCGACCGCAGCGGCCACGCCGGCCGGGGGCTGCTCGGGCGAGGGAACGGGCACGGCGGCGAGGCTAGCCGCGCCGACCGGTGCCCGTGCGGGCCGACCCGGCGGTCAGGCGCCGGGAGCGGACGGCGGCAGCCCGAGGTCGGCGCGCAGCCGGTCGGCCAGCGCACCCGTCGCCTTGCGGTTGCCGCGGGCGGCCAGGGTCGCACCGACCAGCAGAGGTGCCACCGACGTCGTGCTCCGGGCCAGGCGGCGGGTGATCCGACGCCGCAGCGCAGCCGTCCCGGCCGTGCTCAGCGCGGCGAACAGCCCGCCGGAGGAGGTGCTCCCGACGGCCCGCTGGGTGCTCCAGCTGGCCAGGTAGGCACCGGCCCGGGCCCGGGCGTCGCCCGGCGCCGGCCGGCCGGCCAGCTCGTGCAGCTCCCCGACCAGCACCACCTCGACGGCGGCCACCAGCACGGTCTGCGCACCGAGCTCCAGCGGGACGGCGACCAGGGACGGTGGCGCGAACCACTGCGCCGCCGCCAGACCGCCGGTCGCGGCGCCGACCCCACCGGTGAGCCGGGCCGCCCGGGCGACGAGGGCATCGGCGATCTCCCCGTCGGAGGCGCCGGGATGAGCCCGTCGCAGCCGGGCCCCGTCCCGGATCGGCAGCCGGGGAGCGGCCGCGTCCAGGAGGTCACCCAGCAGGCCGGAGGGGGCCGACCCCCCGCGGGTCGTCCTCCCGCGGGGGGTCCCCCCGCGGTCGTCCGTGCCCGCGGTGCTCTCGCGCCCGGAGCCGGCCCGGGCGTCCCGGGCCGCGGCGGTCACCGCGGAGACGACGTCGGCGAGCACACCGGTCGCCGCCCGCGCTCCCGCGGCCGTCCGGCCCGGTCCGCTGCCGTCCCGCCCGCGGGTGCCCACGCCGGGTTCGTCGCGGCCGAGCAGCCCGGCCACGGCGTCGGCGAGGGCACGCGCAGCTGCACCGAGGCCGTCGGCGCCGACGACCTCCCCCTCCACCGGCGTCCCGCCCACGGGACGCGGCGGCGGGACGTCACGCGGCTGCTGGCTCATCGGTTCCCCCTCGACAGTGACGTGCTCGAACGGCCCCCTCGCCGGGCACCGCCGCGAGCAGGTGACGTGCTGGAACGGCCCCGCTGCAGGGTCCCGCGCCGAGCTTGCGAGGTGTCGGGGCAGCGGGGTCCTTGCTCAGGCCGCGCAGTCCCGGCAGACCGGCTGCCCGTTGCGGGTGGCCGCCAACCGGCTGCGGTGGTGCACCAGGAAGCAGCGCGAGCAGGTGAACTCGTCCTCCTGCTTGGGCAGCACGCGGACAGTGAGCTCCTCGTTCGACAGGTCCGCTCCGGGGAGCTCGAGAGCCTCGTTGAAGTCGGTCTCGTCGACGTCCACCGAGGAGGACTGCGCCTCGGCCCGACGGGCCTTCAGCTCCTCCAGGGAGTCCTCGCCGAGCTCGTCGGCCTCGTTGCGCCGGGGGGCGTCGTAGTCCTGGGCCATGGTGTGCCCCTCACTCTCTCTTCGTCGCGGGCGCACGGCCCGCTCGTCTGCCGTCGGCGGCGGGCGCCGACGGCGGTGGTGCCGGCCGCCAGGAGCGGCCGGGGGTGTCGCGCCGGTCCGGGAGCCACATGGCCCCTGTCCCGGGTCGCTCGGTGGTGCACCCGACTGGTCCGGGTCGACCGGTGGGCGAGCACGCCTCCTGGTCGTCCCGGCGTCCTGCACCCAGCCAGCCGCCCAACGCCGTCCGGCCCCGGTTTGTGCCCGCCTGTCGGAGACCGACACATCGGGACCTCCGGGAGGCCGGCCGAGCCGAGGAGCGGCAGAGGCTACCCTGCCGCCGTGGGGACTCCAGTGGGTGCTGATCCGGGGGTCGTCGGCCCCTATCTGGCGACTGCTCTCGGGCACGAGAAGTGGCGATCGGTCCGGGTCGAGCTGATCGCCGCGGGCATGTCGAACCTCACGTACGTGGTGACGCCGGAGGGCGGCCCGGAGGACGACGCGGTGATCCTGCGCCGGCCGCCGACGGGTGCGGTGCTGGCCACCGCCCACGACATGGTGCGCGAGCACCGGGTCATCTCCGCGCTGGCCGGCACCCCGGTGCCGGTGCCCCGCACGTTGCACCTGGCCACCGACACCTCCGTGCTGGGCGCCCCGTTCTACGTGATGGAACGCGTGGTGGGCGTGCACGTGGCCAGCGAGCTGCCGCCCGGGTACGCCGACGAGCCGGCCCAGCGCGGAGCGGTCGCCGACGGCCTGATGGACACCCTCGCCGCCCTGCACGCCGTCGACCCCACCGCGGTCGGGCTGAGCGACTTCGGCCGGCCCGAGGGCTTCCTGGAGCGACAGGTGCGCCGCTGGACCAAGCAGTGGGACGCCACTCGCGACACCGACCGGCCGGCGCTGGACGCACTGGCCGCCCGGCTGGCCGAGACGGTGCCCGCCACCCGGCGCACGGGCATCACGCACGGCGACTACCGACTGGACAACTGCCTGCTGGACCCCCAGGCACCCGGCCGGGTGCGCGCCGTCCTGGACTGGGAGATGTCCACGCTGGGCGACCCGCTCACCGACCTGGGGATGCTCTTCGTCTACTGGCCGCAGGCCGGCGAGGAGCGGGCCGTCTCGGTCTCGCAGGTCACCACGCTGCCCGGTTTCCCGACCCGGCTGGAGCTGGCCGAGCGGTACGCCGCGAGCAGCGGCGCCGACCTGTCGGACCTGAACTGGTACGTGGGCTTCGCCTACTTCAAGTTCGCCGCGATCGTCGCCGGCATCGTGGCCCGGTCGGCGGCCGGCGCGATGGCCGGCAAGGACACCACCGGCTATGCCGACAAGATCGACCCCTGCGTGGAGCTGGGACGCGCCGCACTCGAGGACGGTGCGCTGTAGCCGCTCCGGACGCCGCTAGGGTCGACCGCGTGTACGTGCCGGCCGCCGTGAGGACCCAGTGACCGAGCTCGCCGACGACACCGCCGAGCGCGGACCCGACGCCCCGCGCCGCAACCGCCGGCCGGTGCCCGCCCTGGTGTTCCTGCTGGTGCTCGCCCTGGCCGCCATGGGCGTGTGGTGGAACGTGCTCAGTGACGAGCGGGCCCGGGAGCAGGCCGAGGAAGCGGTCTGCAGCAGCGCCAGCAACGTGCCGACCGAGCTGGACCCGGCCACGGTGTCGCTCCGGGTCTACAACGCCACGGACACCCCGGGACTGGCCGGTGAGGTCACCACGACCCTGGAGAGCCGCGGGTTCGTCGTCACCGAGACCGCCAACGACCCCAGCACCGCCGACGTGACCGGGGTCGGGGAGCTGCGGTTCGCCGGCCCGGGACGGGACGCCGCCAACTTCGTGCGGCTGTACCTGCCCGGCGCCACCAACCGCGTCGACACCCGCTCCACCGGCGTCGTCGACCTCGTGATCGGGCCGGACTTCGCCGCCTTGGCCAGCGAGGAGGAGGTCGCCGCCGCACTGCTCGAGGCGGCGAGCGCCGAAGCGGACTGCTGACCCGCCGCGGGTCCCCGGTCAGCCGGCGGCGTGCAGCCGGTCCAGCAGCGCGAGCAGGGGCTCGGCGACCGACTCAGCCACCGCGACCGCCATCGGCTCGGCGAACGGGCGGCCACCCGTCCCGGTGACGACCAGCCCCGCCTCCGCGGCGATGAGCGCGCCGGCCGCGTGGTCCCAGGGCTTGAGGTCCAGCTCGTAGTACGCGTCCACCCGGCCTGCCGCTGCCGCGCACAGGTCCAGCGAGGCGCACCCCCAGCGGCGGATGTCCCGCACCTCGGGGAGCAGCTGCGCGACGACCGCACCCTGGGCCCGGCGCTGCTCCACCCGGTACCCGAAGCCGGTCGCCACCAGGGTCTGCTCCAGCGAGGCCGGTGAGCTGCCGTGCAGCTGCATCGCCGCCGCCCCCGGGGCGGTGAGCCAGGCGCCCCGACCGCGGACCGCGGTGAACAGCTCGCCGGTGCCGACGTTGAGCACCACGCCGACCTCCGTGCGGCCGTCGACCTCGCCGGCGATGGAGACGGCGTAGGCGGGCAGGCCGTAGAGGAAGTTCACGGTGCCGTCGATCGGGTCGACCACCCACCGGACGCCGCTGGTGCCCGTACGGGACGCGCCCTCCTCCCCCTGCACCCCGTCGTCCGGCCGGGCCTCGAGCAGCCGGCGGACGATGAGCTCCTCGCTGGCGGTGTCGACGGCGGTCACGACGTCGACCGGGCTGGACTTGGTGTCGACCTGCTCCGCCGCGCGGCTGCGCCCCGCCCCGACGAGGACCGCCGCCTCCTCGGCGGTGGCCCGGGCCAGCTCCAGCAGCTCGGTGGACAGGTCGGGCACGGGGGTGCCGGAGGTCATCACGGAGAGCGATCCTGCCCGACCTGTGCGCCGTCCGCGGCAGGGGTCGCTAGCCTGCCTCCGTGCAGGGCTTCGGAGTGGACATCGGTGGCAGCGGCATCAAGGGCTGTGTGGTCGACCTGGACAGGGGCGAGCTGGTCGGGGATCGGGTGCGCATCCCGACCCCGCAGCCGGCCCTGCCCGACCCGGTCTACGGCGTCGTGGCCGACATCGTCGGGCAGTTCGGGTGGGAGGGACGCATCGGCGTCACCTACCCGGGGGTGATGAAGCACGGGGAGGCCTTCACCGCCGCCAACATGGACAAGAGCTGGATCGGCACCGACATGGCCGCCGGGCTCGAGGCGGTCATCCCCGGCACCGTCCAGACGCTCAACGACGCCGACGCCGCCGGCATCGCGGAGATGGCCTACGGCGCCGGCCGGGGTGAGCGCGGTCTGGTGCTGATGCTCACCTTCGGCACCGGCATCGGCAGCGCGCTGTTCATCGACGGCACCCTCGTGCCCAACACCGAGTTCGGCCACATCGAGGTCGACGGCCAGGACGGCGAGAAGCGTGCGTCGGCGTCGGCCCGGGAGCGCGAGGAGCTCAGCTACCCGCAGTGGGCCAAGCGCGTGGACCGGTACCTCGACACCCTGGAGGCCAGCCTCTGGCCCGACCTGATCATCGTCGGCGGCGGGGTGAGCAAGAAGGCGGAGAAGTGGGTGCCGCTGCTGTCCACCCGCACCCGGGTGGTCGCCGCCGAGCTGCTCAACGACGCCGGGATCGTCGGGGCGGCACTCGCGGCCGAGCAGCACATCGGTCAGTGACGACGGACTGACGTCGGCCGCTCCCCTCTCCGCGCGGGGAGGGGAGGGCGGACCGGTCACCGGGTCGTGTGTACAGAACCTGTGGACCGCCGCGTGCCCGTCGTTACAATGGGAACGCCCCACTGCGACGCTCCCCCAGCCAGCAGGTCATCCCCACTCCCAGCCCGGTCGAAACCCCGCACGGCGTGTGTCTCGTCCGGTCCGTCGGTGGGCCCTGTGACCGTCCGAGCATCGTCCGGGCCGCTGCCCGCGGGCCACCACGGCCCTCCAGGAACGCACTGCAGTAGCACGGGAAGGAACCCGAGTGCCCGCCGACCAGCCAGGACCGGACGCGACCACGGTGAGCAGCCAGAGTCGCAGCAGGACGGTCGCCGCCCGTGCCACCGCCTCGTCGACCACCGCACCGGTGACCGCGGCGGGCAAGAAGGCCCCGGCCAAGAGGGCCCCGGCGAAGAAGGCCGCCTCCCGCAAGCCGACGATCAGCCCCTCGCCGGGCGCCGGTGAGGGCACCGTCCTCACCACCGTCGCCTCCGACGGGTCGGCCGTCGCCGTGGTCGACGCCGGCACCGAGGGCCTCAAGCTCGACGAGACCGTCGTGACCGGCAAGGACGGCGTCGCCGTCGCCGAGACCGAGGAGAAGGACGCCGAGACCAGCGGCGACTTCGAGTGGGACGACGAGGAGGAGTCCGAGGCGCTGCGGCAGGCCCGCAAGGACGCCGAACTCACCGCCTCGGCCGACTCCGTCCGCGCCTACCTCAAGCAGATCGGCAAGGTCGCCCTGCTCACCGCCGAGGAGGAGGTCGACCTCGCCAAGCGGATCGAGGCCGGCCTCTACGGCGCCGAGCGGCTCCGCCAGGTGGAGGAGGACGGCCAGAAGCTGTCCCCGCAGATGCGCCGTGACCTCAACTGGATCGTCCGGGACGGCGAGCGCGCGAAGAACCACCTGCTGGAGGCGAACCTCCGCCTGGTCGTCTCGCTGGCCAAGCGCTACACCGGCCGCGGCATGGCGTTCCTGGACCTGATCCAGGAGGGCAACCTCGGGTTGATCCGCGCGGTGGAGAAGTTCGACTACACCAAGGGCTACAAGTTCTCCACCTACGCCACCTGGTGGATCCGGCAGGCGATCACCCGCGCGATGGCCGACCAGGCCCGCACCATCCGCATCCCGGTGCACATGGTCGAGGTCATCAACAAGCTCGGCCGCATCCAGCGCGAGCTGCTCCAGGACCTGGGCCGCGAGCCCACCCCGGAGGAGCTGGCCAAGGAGATGGACATCACCCCGGAGAAGGTGCTGGAGATCCAGCAGTACGCCCGGGAGCCGATCAGCCTGGACCAGACCATCGGCGACGAGGGCGACAGCCAGCTCGGTGACTTCATCGAGGACTCCGAGGCCGTCGTGGCCGTCGACGCGGTCAGCTTCACCCTGATGCAGGACCAGCTGACCAGCGTGCTGCAGACGCTGTCGGAGCGGGAGGCCGGCGTCGTCCGGCTGCGGTTCGGGCTCACCGACGGCCAGCCGCGCACCCTGGACGAGATCGGCCAGGTCTACGGGGTCACCCGCGAGCGGATCCGGCAGATCGAGTCCAAGACGATGTCCAAGCTGCGCCACCCCAGCCGCTCCCAGGTCCTGCGCGACTACCTGGACTGACGAGGCGCCCCTCCTCCCCACCCTTCGCACGCTCAGGGCGGGCCCCTGGAGGGGGCCGGGCGAAGCCCTCTCGTCCTGCGGGGGCCGTTCCAGCACGTCGGCTGCGGCCGGTGACCCGAGGGGTCACCGGCCGCTGGTGCGTCCGGCGCGCGAGCGGGTCGACCGCTCCCAACGGGTGACGGGACGGTGTACGGCGGCACGCATCGGGTAGACGGCGTAGCGTGGGGGACGTCAGAACAGCAGCGGACCCACACACCGCCAGCCGGTGACAGCACCACCCAGCACGTGCACCATCCGGACCCAGTTCCGAACCAGTGACGTCCCCTGCTGACCCGCTCCACCCGCACCTCGAGTGTCACGGCCGGATCTCATTCGGCGAGTTCGTGCACGACAGGCGCAGGAACGGGAACACGAGGGGCCATCCTGGCGCTGTGCAGGAGGCCGATCCGCAGCCGCGGGTCCGTGCGGTAGAGAGCGAGTGATGAGCCAGATGACCCAGACGCTGACGACGACCCCGCCCACCGAAGAACTCGTCGTTCCCTTCCACTGCGACCGTTGCGGTGCTCTGGCCAAGGTGCGAGTGGTCCTCCCGAGTGGGAGCGACCTCGTCTTCTGTGGACACCACGCACGTGAGTACGAGGACAAGCTCCGCGACATCGCGGCCGACATCATCGAGACCGACGGCGAGGCGCGCCTCTCCAACTGAGTGGGCCAACTATCGTCGCGCCAGCGATGAAGCCCTCACCCGACGAAGCCGCCGACAGCCCGGACCCGCACCGCGGGACCGGGGGGTCGGCGGCTTCGTCGTCGTCGGGACCGGCCACCGGTCCCCCGCGATCCGGAGATCGACCGATGCCGCAGGAATCCCGCGGGGTCTCGGACACCGTGCGCCTGCAGCCCGACGGCACCGTCGGCAGCAGCCGCCCGGCGCCGCCCGCACCGCCGGCCCCGACCAAGGCCGGGCCCGCCGATGCCGGACCCTCGGCTGCGGCCGAGCCACTGGCACCCGCCGACACCGCCGACGGTGCCGACCCCCGACACTCCACGGACGCCGAGCTGCCCGTGGACCCGCCGCGACCCCCGGACCTCGAGCAGCCCGTGGACCCGCAGCGACCCGCAGACACCCAGCGACCCGCGGACAGCGATCAGTCGGACAGCGATCAGTCAGGGGACACCCCGCAGCCCGGGGACACCCAGGTGATCGGCCCTCCCGTCGAGGCAGACGGTTCCGCGCCGCCGGCCGCACCGGACCAGCCCCCGGTCCCCGGGGCACTCACACCAGCGCTCGAGACGACCTCGCCGGCCGACTCCCCCACGGTCGCGGGCGCCCCGGCGGTCGGGTCCGCGGTCGAGGACACCGCCGTGGTCACCCGCGTCGACACCCCGGCCCCCACGCCCGCGGACAACGGCAACGGAAGCGCGGCTCGCCCGATGGCCCCGACCGGCTCCTCGTCCGTCGCCGCTCCGAGCGGGCCTGGCGGGCCGCCGCCGGTGGGCCCCGCCGGTGGCGGGGACGGCAGCGACGACGGCGACGGGGGCAGCGCGCCCGCGTGGCGCCGACGCAGGGTGCTGGTGCCTGCGGCCGTCCTGCTCACCCTGGGCGTCCTCTACGGCGCCGACCTGGCCCTCGCCGGAGGCGACGTGCCCCGCGGGACCGTCGTCGGCGGCGTCGACGTGGGTGGGCTCTCCCCCGCTGCTGCCGCACAGCGGCTGGAGGGCGACCTGGCGCCGAAGGTCGCCGCCGACCACCCGGTGGTGGCCGACGACGTGACGGGCGTGCTGCACCCGGCGACGGCAGGGATCACCCTGGACGTGCCGGCCACCGTGGACGCCGTCGACGACCAGCCCCTCAACCCGTGGACCCGGCTCACCTCGCTGTTCACCGATCGCGACGTCGACGCCGTCCTCACCGCCGACGAGACGGCGCTGGCCGCACAACTCGACCAGCTCGCCGCCACCGTCGACCGTGCACCGGTCGACGCCACCATCACCCTCGACGGCACCGAACCGTCCCTCGTGGAGCCGGTCGACGGCCGCGCCCTGGACCGGGCCGGCGCCGCCGAGGCGATCACCGCCACGCTGGCCGCGGGTGGCGCGGTCGACGACCCGATCGAGCTCCCGGTCGACGTGACCGAGGTGCAGGTGGCGGCCGAGGAGGCAGCCCGGGTGCTGGAGGAGACGGTCGCCCCGGCGCTCTCGGCGCCGGTCACCGTGGTCGGCCCCGAGTCCGAGTCCGTGGAGATCCCGGTCACCGCGATCGCCGCGTCGCTGACCTTCACCCCCCAGGACGACGGGACCCTCGCCGTCGCCGTCGACCCGGCGACGCTGCAGGCGCAGATGGGCGAGGCCTTCGGCGTCTTCGGCTCCCCCGCCCAGGACGCCCGGTTCGAGGTCTCCGGTGACACGATCGCCGTCGTCCCGTCGGTCGACGGCCAGGGCATCAACCCGGCCCAGCTGGCCGACCAACTGCTCCCGGTGCTCACCGAACCCGCTCCGCGCACGGTCACCGGCGAGCTCGGCCCGGTGCCGGCCTCCCTCACGACCGAGCAGGCGCAGGCGCTGGGCATCACCGAGAAGGTCAGCTCCTTCACCACCGAGTTCACCAACCAGGCCAGTGGCACGAACATCCGCGTGGTGGCCGAGGAGGTCGACGGCGCCCTGGTCCGGCCGGGCGAGACCTTCAGCCTCAACGGGTACACCGGCCCACGCGGCACGGCGCAGGGCTACGTCCCGGCGGCGGTGATCAGCGGCGGTGAACTGTCGCAGGCGGTGGGCGGTGGGATCAGCCAGTTCGCGACCACCATGTTCAACGCGGTGTTCTTCGCCGGACTGGAGGACGTCCACCACAAGCCGCACAGCTTCTACATCAGCCGCTACCCGGCGGGACGTGAGGCCACGGTCTACGAGGGTCAGATCGACCTCAAGTGGCGCAACGACACCGACACCGGCATCTACGTGCAGACCGAGTGGACGCCCGGCTCCCTCACGGTCACCTTCTGGGGCACGAAGTACTACGACATCGAGTCGATCAGCAGCGAGCGCCGCAACATCCGGGAACCCGCCGTCCAGGAGAAGGTGGACGAGGGGAACTGCACGCCCCAGTCGGGGTCGCGTGGCTTCGACATCACCGTGACCCGGGTGTTCCGCGACCTCGACAGCCAGGCCGAGCTGCGTCGGGAGGACTTCGACACCCGCTACGCGGCCGAGGCGATCATCCACTGCGTGCCCCCGCCCGAGCCGCCGGTCGACCCGGCTGCCGGGGACCCGGCAGCCGGCGGTACGACGCCGGCTGGCCCACCGGCCACCACGCCGACCACCCAGCCGCCCGCCCCGGCCGGCTGACGGCGGGGGCGGACACCGAGGCACTCCGGGCAGCCCGGCCGTGCACACTGGACCCGTGGCCTCCGTCGTCCCCCGCAGCTCACCGGCGCGCGCCGATGACCTGGACGGCGACACCACCGAGGCCCCGCCGGTGACCGACCAGCCCGCCGAGCAGGCGTCCGGACGCGCCGAGGAGCCACCCCGGCGGGGGCTGGTCGGCCGGCTGCCGACGCCGCTGCGGGTGCCGCTGCAGGTGCTCGGCCGCACGCTGGCCAAGGCCTGGAACGACCGCATCCTGGGGCTGTCCGCGGAGGCGGCCTTCTGGCAGATCCTCTCGGTCCCCCCGCTGCTCATCGGGCTGCTGGGCTCGCTGGGCTACCTCAGCTCGTGGATCGGCAAGGACGCGGTGGACCAGATCCGGGAGGAGCTGATCAGCGCCTCTTCGGAGGCGCTGACCCCCACCGTGGTGAGCGACCTGGTCCAGCCGACGCTGGACGACATCCTCAACTCCGGCCGGCTGGAGATCGTGAGCATCGGCTTCGTGATCTCGCTGTGGGCCGGGTCCTCGGCCACGGCGACGTTCCTCAACACCGTCGTCATCGCCTACGACCAGCGGGACGTACGGGGCCCGATCAGGACCCGGCTCATGGCGCTGTGGCTGTTCATCGTCGGGCTGGTGCTGGCCGTGCTGACGCTGCCACTGCTGGTGCTCGGCCGCGGGACGCTGGTCGAGCTCATGCCCACCGACTGGCAGGGCACCGCCACGCTGCTGGTCAACGCCGTGTACTGGCCGCTGGTGGTCATCGCCCTGGTCCTGGGGCTGACCAGCTTCTACCACGTGATCCTGCCGCGGCGGCTCCCGTGGCACCGGCACCTGTTCGGCGGGCTGTTCGCCGTCGTCTTCTTCATCGGCGCGGCGGTGGTGCTGCGCAGCTACGTGGCCGACATCCTCACCGTGGCCCTGCCCTACGGTGCGCTGGCCGCGCCGATCGCCGCGCTGCTGTTCTGCTTCCTGCTCGGCATGTCCCTGCTCCTGGGCGCCGAGCTGAACGCCACCATCGAGGCGTGGTGGCCGGCCCCGCGCCCCCGGCACGATCGGCGCCGGCAGCGCCGGCGGGCGGCGAAGATCGAGCTCGAGGCGCAGAAGCTCGGCCTGAGGTAGCGGGTCGGTCCGCGCAGCACGGACTGGACCGGCCCCCGTGCAGCGTCCCGGCCCGAGCGGAGCGGGGTCCGGGGCACGGGGGCCTCCTGCTACTTCTTGAGCTGGTTGTAGACCTCCTTGCAGGCCGGGCAGACCGGGCTGCCGGGCTTGGGGGTCTTGGTCACCGGGAAGACCTCGCCGCACAGCGCCTCGACCATCGTCCCCATGACCGCACTCTCGGCGATCTTGTTCTTCTTGACGTAGTGGAAGACCTCGTTGGCGTTGCCGGTGTCGGACTCGCGGACGTCCGGGCGCTCGAGGATGTCGCTGCTGCTCACGGTCTGCTCCCTCGGTTCGGGGTCCGGACCGGGGTCCGGTCCGTACGGGGTGCCCCCATGATGGCAGGGTGCCGTCGACCCCCCGCTCCCCCAGCCCGTCCACCTCCGTGCTCTCCCCGGAGGTCGCCGACGCGCTCGACGAGGGCCGGCCGGTGGTGGCGCTGGAGAGCACGCTGCTCGCGCACGGTCTCCCCCGCCCGGAGAACCGCAGGGCAGCCGACCAGGTCGAGGACGCCGTCCGGGCCGGGGGTGCGGTGCCGGCCACCATCGCCGTCCTGGACGGCGTGCCCCACGTGGGGCTGACCGCGGCGGAGGTCGACCGGGTCTGCGCCGACCCGGAGCTCGCCAAGCTCGGGGTCCGCGACCTGCCGATCGCCGTGGCGCTGGGGCGCAGCGGAGCCACCACGGTCTCCAGCACGGCGCTGCTCGCCGCCCGGGCCGGCATCGGCGTCTTCGCCACCGGCGGGCTGGGCGGGGTGCACCGGCACGCCGCCGACACCTTCGACGAGTCCGCGGACCTGGTGGCGCTGGCGCGCACCTCGCTGGTCGTGGTGTGCGCCGGGGTGAAGTCGATCCTCGACGTCCCGGCCACGCTCGAGCGCCTGGAGTCCCTGTCGGTCAGCGTCGTCGGCTACCGGACGCACCGGTTCCCGGGCTTCTACGTCGCCGACTCGGGTTCCCCGGTCGACTGGTCGGTGGCCTCCGCCGCTGAGGCGGCCCGGGTGTTCGCCGCCCGGCGTGAGCTCGCCCCCGGCGCGGTGGTCGTGGCCAACCCGCTCCCGGTCGACCAGCAGCTGGACCCGGCGCTGCACGACCGGGTCATCGCCGACGCGCTGGCTGCGGCCGATGCCGCCGGGGCGCGCGGCAAGGACGTCACGCCGTTCGTCCTCGGGCACCTGCACGCGGCCAGTGGCGGCGCCAGCCTGGAGGTCAACGTGCGGCTGGTGCTGCGCAACGCCGAGCTGGCCGGGCAGATCGCGGCCGAGCTCGCCGCGCTCCCCCGCTGATCCCGGCCGTGCCCACGCCCCCGGTCGTCGTCGTGGGCGACGTCTGCACCGATGTCGTCGTCCTGCTGGCGGGTGCACCGGCGCCGGGTTCGGACCGGCCGGCGTCGATCACCACGCGGGGCGGCGGCGCCGCGGCCAACGTGGCGGCACACCTGGCGGCGCTCGGCACCCCGGTGCAGCTCGTCGGCTGCGTGGGCGCGGACGTCGCCGGCGAGGCACTGCGCCGTGAGCTCGCGGCCGCGGGGGTGGCCCTGGCGGTGCGCGTGGTCGACTCGGCGTCGACCGGGACGATCGTCAGCCTGGTCGAACCCGGCGGGGAGCGGAGCATGCTGGCCGACCGCGGCGCCAACCTGGCGTTGCGGCCCGCCGACGTACCGTCACCCGTGGCCGGCGGGCACCTGCACCTGTCGGGCTACACACTGCTGGGTGCCGGTCCGCGCGCCGCCGGGCTGGCTGCCCTGGCGGCGGCGCAGCAGGCCGGCTGCACCATCTCGGTCGACCCGGCGTCGACCGGCCCGCTGAGCGACCACGGGATCGACCGGTGGCTCACCGACACCGCGGCGGCGACGCTGCTGTTGCCGAATGCGGAGGAGGCCCGCCTGCTCAGCGGTCGCGCCGACCTGGACTCGGCCGCGCGGGAGCTGGCGGCCCGGCACCCGGTGGTCGTCGTCAGCCTGGGCGCCGACGGCGCGCTGTGGGCGGCCGGCGACGTCCTGGTGCACCGGCCGGCGCACCCGGCCACGGCGGTGGACACCACCGGCGCCGGTGACGCCTTCACCGCGGGGGTCCTGGCGGCGTGGAGGGCGGCGGGCGGGGACCCCGACCCGACGACCGTCCTGGAGGCTGGTCTGGCCCGGGCCGCCACCGTGGTGGGACGGCCCGGCGCCCGCTGACTCACATGTCGATGACGCGGGCCCTGCTGCTGCCGGACTCCAGGATCCGGTCCGGCGCCGGCGGCCGGTAGCGGTTCATGTCGATCTTCTTCCGCGGCGGCCGGTCGTTGGCCATGACGACGGCGACCCACGGCAGCACGGTGCCGAGGACGGCGAAGACCGCCATCAACCAGATGGAGTAGGTGTAGGTCATCGCCGCGAGGACGAGGCTGACGCCACGGATCGCCATGGTGATCGCGTAGCGCTTCTTGCGAGCAGCGTGCTGGTCGACCTGGCTGGGCTCGGCCTCGGTGATGAGGACCGGCTCGGTGCGGCTGCTGGACTGGCTGGAGGCCACGGACGCCCTTCCCTGGACCGGCCGGGGGAAGGGCGGCGGTGGTCGGCTGGATCGCGTCTGGGTCTTGCGACCGGCCCCCGGAGCCCCCGGCTCCTGTGCTCCATGGTGCCACTGGATCGTGCGCGATGCAGCGGTCCGGCGAGGCCGTCCGTGCTGCACCTCAGTCGGTGCCGGCCTTCGTGGCACGGGCCTCCTTGGCCGCCTGCTTGGCGGCCTGCTTGAAGCTGCGCACCTCGGCCAGGGACGCCGGGTCGGTGATGTCGGCGACCGACCGGCGCGCTCCCTCCTGGCCGTAGTCGCCGGCGGCCTCGCGCCAGCCGGGCGGGGTGACGCCGCACTGCTTGCCCAGCAGGGCCAGGAAGATCGCCGCCTTCTGGGCGCCGAACCCGGGCAGCTCCCGCAGCCGGCGGAGCAGCGTGGCGCCGTCCGGGGCGTCGGCCCAGACCGCATCGGCGCGGCCGTCGTACCGCTCGACCAGCGCCCGGGCGAGTTCCTGGGTACGGCCGGCCATCGACCCGGGATAGCGGTGCACCGCCGGCGGCCCGGCGAAGTGCCGCTGCAGCACCTCGGGGTCGCACTCGGCGAGCTGCGCCGCCGCCAACGCCTCCACGCCCAGCCGGTCGGCCAGCAGCCGGGGCCCGGCGAAGGCCCGCTCCATCGGGAACTGCTGGTCCAGCAGCATGCCGATCAGCAGCGCCAGCGGGTCCCGGCTGAGCAGCTCGTCGGCCGCGGGGTCCTGGGCGATGCGGAGGGTCGGCACGCCGGGCAGTGTGCCGCACGGCGGCTCCGCCACGACGATCGATCCGTCGCAGCGCCCGACCGGCAGGGGCGGGGCCGCTCGTCCACCGCCCCTGCGGTCCGCTGCGTCAGTCGTCGTCGTTCTCGACCGCGGTGACGGTGAAGTCCCCGTCGAGGGTGACCTCGACGAACGTCCCGTCGTCCAGTCGGACCTCGACCTCGTAGCCCGTGGCCTCGTCCGCGATCTCCACCTCGGTGGCGGTCCCGCCACCGGCGGCCTCCGTCGCGGCGGCCGCGGCAAGGTCACGGTCCGGTCCGGCGACCTGCTCGTCGGCGTCGTCGGACTCCTCGCCGGCTCCGTCGTCGTCACGCTCGTCGCCGAGCACGGTGAAGTCCTCGTCGAGGTGGACGTCGACCTCGGTGCCGTCCTCGAGGGTGACCTCGACCTCGTACTGGCCCTCCTCGTCGCCGACCTCGGTGTCGGTGACCTGCCCCCCGTCGAGGTGGGCGAGCGCGGCCTCGCTGGCCTGCTCGAGGACGTCGCCGGTGAGGGCGACGTCGGGGCGGTCGTCCCCGTTGTCGGCGTTGACGGCCAGGGCCACGCCGCCGCCGCCGGCCAGCAGTGCGACGGTCGCGCCGCCACCGATGATCCACCGGGTGCTGTTCTTCATGAGTCCTCCTGGGATCGTGGCAACCCCCTGGTCGGGGGCATGTCCCGAGTGTCGGCCGGACCACCTGAGGCGATGCTGAGAGCGGACGGGCGCTTCTCAGCTCGTTCTCAGCCGCGACCTGGCAGACACGGACCTGGCAGACACGGACCTGGCGACGGAGGAGGTGGGCATGCGGGTACTGGTGGTCGAGGACGAGGCGAACCTCGCAGCTGCGGTGGCCCGGGGACTCCGAGCCGAGGGGTTCGACGTCGACGTCGCCGGCGACGGGGTGACCGGCCTGCAGCGGGCGCTGAGCGGCGGCCACGCCGCGATCGTCCTGGACATCATGCTGCCGGGACGTTCCGGGTACGACGTGTTGCGCGAGCTGCGGGCACGCGAGGTCTGGACACCGGTGCTGATGCTCACGGCGAAGGACGGCGAGTACGACATCGCCGACGCGCTCGACCTGGGCGCCGACGACTACCTGACCAAGCCCTTCCCGTTCGTCGTGCTGGTCGCCCGGTTGCGCGCGTTGGCCCGTCGTGGCGCCCCGGAGCGCCCGGCGCGGTTGACCGTGGCCGACCTGGTCCTCGACCCCGCGGCCCACAAGGCCTGGCGGGGGGACACCGAGGTTGCGTTGACCGCCCGCGAGTTCGCGCTGCTGGCGCACCTGATGCAGCGGGCCGGCGACGCCGTGCCGAAGTCCGAGCTGCTCACCAACGTCTGGGACGAGAACTTCGCCGGGGACCCGAACATCGTCGAGGTCTACATCGGCTACCTCCGGCGCAAGATCGACGTCCCCTTCGGGCGCAAGAGCATCGAGACCGTGCGCGGCGTCGGCTACCGCATCGACGCCGCCGGCGGGTGAGCGCCCACCGACCACGCGGCCTGGCCGGGTGGGTGCACCGCCGTTCCCTGCGCGCACGGCTGACCGCAGCCGCGGTCGCGGGCATCGCCGCCGCGATCTCGCTGTCGGCCGTGCTGCTCGTCGTCCGACTGGAGTCGGCGTTGGTGACCGGGGTCGACGAGGCCGCGCTCGACCGGGCCGAACGCGTCGCCGCGGCGATCAGCTCCGGCCGGTCGGCGGAGTCGTCGCTCACCGTCACCGACGACGACGAGGTGGTCCAGGTCCTGGACGAGGACCGGACCGTGCTCGCCTCGTCCGCCGGGCTGCCGGGCGGCCGGCCGCTGCTGCCGGCACCGCGGGGCGCCGGCCCGGAGGTGGTCACCCAGGACGGGCTCCTCGTCCCCGGCGAGCAGGACGAGGCCTACCGCGTGGCCAGCCTCCCGATCCGTGCACCGGACGGGCAGCGGGTCCTCGTCCAGGTCGCGCTGCCGCTGGACGACGCCGAGGAGAGCGTGGAGGAGCTGACCTCCGCCCTCGCCGTCGGTGCACCGGCGGTGGTCGTCGTCCTCGCCGTCCTGACCTGGCTGCTGGCGGGCCGGGCGCTGCGCCCGGTCGAGGCACTGCGCCGGCAGGCCGCGGACATCCCCGGCGATGCCCTCGACCGGCGGCTCGCGGTGCCCGACAGCGGCGACGAGCTCGCCCGGCTGGCCGTCACCTTCAACGCGCTGCTCGGCCGGGCGGAGGGCGCCACCCGACGGCAGCGGGAGTTCGTCGCCGACGCCGCCCACGAGATCCGCAGCCCGCTGGCCTCCCTGCGCACCCAACTGGAGGTCGCCGCACTCCACGACGACCCGTCGTGGCGCGACCAGCTCCCCGCGTTGACCGAGGACGCCCAGCGGCTGTCCCGGCTGGTCGACGACCTCCTCCGGCTGGCCAGGATCGACGCCCGGGTGCCCATCGCCCGGGAGGAGGTCGACCTCGACGACATCGTGCTGGAGACGGCGGGCCGCGTCCGCCGACACACCGCGCTGCACGTCGACACCTCCGCGGTGTCCGCTGCCCGGGTCACCGGGGACCGGGACGCGTTCGCGCGTGTCGTGCAGAACCTGCTCGACAACGCGCTGCGGCATGCCCGCACGACCGTGGCCGTCGGGCTGAGCGCCACCGACCGGGCGGTGCTCACCGTCACCGACGACGGCCCGGGCATCCCTCCGGACCAGCGGGAGCGGGTGTTCGACCGCTTCACCCGACTCGACGACGCCCGCAGCCGCGACGCCGGCGGGACCGGACTGGGGCTGGCGATCGTCCGCGACGTCGTCCGGCAGCACGGCGGTGAGGTCGGCGTCGAGGACGCCGATCCGGGTGCCCGGTTCGTCATCCGACTCCCGCTCGCCGACTGACCACAACGGCCAGATGTCCGGGCCGGCCTCTTTCTTGACTGCTTCAAGGGAGCGGGCCACGATGACCCCGTGCCCGACCCGGCGGAGCTGGAGCGCGACCTGCGGACCGCGGGCCTGCGCGTCACGCGCCCCCGCCTGGCGGTCCTGGACGCCGTCCACACGCATCCGCACCTCGACACCGAGGCCCTCATCGGCGCCGCCCGCACCCGCCTGGCCTCGATCTCCCACCAGGCCGTCTACGACGTCCTGCGGGTGCTCACCGACACCGGTCTCGTCCGGCGCATCCAGCCGCAGGGCTCGGTCGCCCGGTACGAGGCGCGGGTCGGCGACAACCACCACCACCTGGTCTGCCGCGGCTGCGGCGCCATCGTCGACGTCGACTGCACCGTCGGGGCGGCCTCCTGCCTGACCCCCTCCGACGACGTCGGCTTCGCCGTCGACGAGGCCGAGGTCGTCTTCTGGGGCCGCTGCCCGAACTGCGCGGCCGACCACCCCACCGCCACTCCCCCGTCCCCGCCCGACGTCCAGAGAGGTCGACCGTGACCGACGAGTCCGACAAGATCAACACCGAGAGCACCAGCGAGAGCGAGAACCCGGCGATCTCCTCGCCGACCGCCAAGACCGACCAGCGGCCGCACACCAACCAGGACTGGTGGCCGAACCAGGTCGACCTGTCGGTGCTGAACAAGCCGTCGAGGGACTCCGACCCGCTCGGTGCGGAGTTCGACTACAGGACGGAGTTCGCCAAGCTGGACGTCGAGGAGCTCAAGCGCGACGTCGTCCAGGTGATGCGCACCTCGCAGGACTGGTGGCCGGCGGACTGGGGTCACTACGGCCCGCTGTTCATCCGCATGTCCTGGCACGCGGCCGGCACCTACCGCAGCGCCGACGGCCGCGGGGGCGGCGGCAGCGGCGAGCAGCGCTTCGCCCCGCTGAACAGCTGGCCGGACAACGCCAACCTGGACAAGGCGCGGCGCCTGCTGCTGCCGATCAAGCAGAAGTACGGCCGCAAGCTCTCCTGGGCCGACCTGCTCGTCCTCGCCGGCAACGTCGCGCACGACGACATGGGCCTGAAGACCTTCGGGTTCGGCTTCGGCCGGGAGGACGTCTGGCAGCCCGAGGAGGTCTTCTGGGGTCCGGAGGACACCTGGCTCGGCGACGAGCGCTACGGCGGCGACGACCCGCTCGACCTCGAGGAGGGCCCGCTCGCCAACGTCACCATGGGCCTCATCTACGTCAACCCCGAGGGGCCGCAGGGCCGGCCCGACCCGGTCGCGTCCGCGCACGACATCCGGGTGACGTTCAGCCGCATGGGGATGACCGATGAGGAGACCGTCGCCCTGATCGCCGGCGGCCACACGTTCGGCAAGACGCACGGCGCCGGTAACCCCGAGCTGGTCGGCACGGAGCCGGAGGGGTGCCCGGTGCACGGCAACGGCCTCGGCTGGATCAGCCAACACGGCACCGGCAAGGGCGCCGACACCATCACCAGTGGTCTGGAGGGCGCCTGGACCCCGACGCCCACGACGTGGGACAACACGTACTACGAGATGCTGTTCAGCTACGAGTGGGAGCTCACCGAGAGCCCCGCCGGCGCCAAGCAGTGGAAGCCGAAGGACGCCGAGGCGCAGGAGCTCGTCCCCGACGCCCACATCGAGGGCAAGAAGAACGCGCCGATGATGGCGACCACCGACATGGCCCTGATCATGGACCCCGGTTTCCGCGAGATCTCCGAGCGCTTCTACGCCGATCCGGAGCACTTCGCCGACTCCTACGCCCGGGCCTGGTTCAAGCTGCTGCACCGCGACATGGGCCCGAAGGCCCGCTACCTCGGGCCGGACGTGCCGACCGAGGAGCTGGTCTGGCAGGACCCGGTCCCCGCGGTCGACCACGAACTGGTCGACGAGCCCCAGGTCGCCGACCTGAAGCAGCGCCTGCTCTCCTCCGGGCTGACCGTCCCCCAGCTCGTGCACACCGCCTGGTCGGCGGCCGCGTCCTACCGCGGCACCGACAAGCGCGGGGGTGCCAACGGCGCCCGGCTCCGGCTGGAGCCGCAGATCAGCTGGGCGGTCAACGAGGGCGTCCGCGACGTGCTGCCGGTGCTGGAGCGGGTGAAGGCCGAGTTCGAGTCGCAGAGCGGCGCGAAGGTCTCCCTCGCCGACCTCATCGTCCTCGGCGGCGGCGCCGCGGTGGAGAAGGCCGCGGCCGACGCCGGTGTCCAGGTGACCGTGCCGTTCACCCCCGGCCGCACCGACGCCTCGCAGGAGCAGACGGACGTCGACAACTTCCGCTGGCTCGAGCTGCGGGCCGACGGCTTCCGCAACTGGCTCAAGCCGGGCAGCAAGCTGGGGCCGGAGACGCTGCTCGTCGACCGGGCCTACATGCTGGAGCTGACGCCCAAGGAGATGACCCTGCTGGTCGGTGGGCTGCGCGTGCTGGGCGCGACCACCGGCGGGGTGCAGCACGGGGTGTTCACCGACCGGCCGGGCGTGCTGTCGCAGGACTTCTTCCGCAACCTGCTCGACCTCGGCATCTCCTGGCGCACCTCGGTCGACACCGACGGCGTCTACGAGGGCCTGGACGCCGAGGGCACCGTCGTGCGGACGGCCACCGCAGCCGACCTCGTGTTCAACTCGAACTCGATCCTGCGCGGCATCGTCGAGGTCTACTCGGCCGACGACGCCCACGAGCAGTTCGCGCGCGACTTCGTCGCGGCCTGGGTCAAGGTGATGGAGCTCGACCGGTACGACGTGCGGTAGGCGTCTCCTGCCGGGCGCCCCGGGCCTGCCTCGTGCGGGCCGGGGCGCCCGGGCGCCCCACCCCCGCACGGTGAGCCGACAGGGCACCTCCCGCGTCGTTTATCCGCACGACCGTACGGGAATGCGGCTCGGGAGTGGGTCGACGCAGCGTCGCCACGACGCGGCCGTCTGACGGTGCGGCCGACGTCCGTGGACCCCCTCCACCGACGACGACAGAACGGAGATCCGGACATGGCGACGAAGAAGGACGTCGAGGGCACCGAGCAGGAGCACGGCGGGCAGGAGCACGGCGGACAGGAGCACGGCGAGCAGGAGCACGGCGGCGGGATGTCGCACCAGACGAAGATGTACCTGCGCTTCGCGGCCATGATCCTGACGGCCATGGTCGTCATGTACTGGACCATGTTCGCCAGCACGTGGGAGTGGAGCCACGTCCAGTTCAGCGAGAGCCGGGTGCTCATGGCGCTCACCATGGGCGGCACCATGGGGCTGATCATGCTCGCCTGGATGCTCAACATGTACAAGGACCTGAAGGGCAACATCGCCATCGTGGTGGCGAGCCTGCTGCTGCTGGGCGGCGGCATCGCCCTCGACCGCAGCCAGGTCACCGTGGACGACCGCAACTGGATGAGCGCGATGATCCCGCACCACTCCCTGGCCATCACCCGCTCCGAGCGCGCCGACATCGACGACATCCGCGTGTGCCAGCTCGCCGTCGACATCATCGTCGCCCAGGAGAAGGAGATCGCCGAGATGGAGTGGCTGATCGAGGACATCGAGGAGAACGGCGAGGCCGAGACGCTGGAGGAGGCGCTGGCCCGGCCCGTCCCGGAGTTCGACGGCTCCGCCCTGCGCGACTGCCCCGACCTCCCCACGTCGGGGTCCGACCAGCCCTGATCGAGCCCCGGAGTCCGACCCGGGATCGGGCTAGAGGGCCAGCAGCAAGGCCGTGAAGGCGATGCACGCGCCGCCGAGCACGGGGAGGTGCGCGCGTCCCGACCCGGGCAGCTGCTGCTTCAGGCTGGTGAGGACGATCGAGCCGACCAGCAGCGCGGAGAAGACGCGCACGGCTGCGTCGCCGAGGTCCACCGCGGCGCCGATCCCCCAGCCGACGAGGACAGCCGCGGCCAGGACCCACCGCCCCAACCGGTCGTAGGTGCGCGGGTCCTGGTCGCGCAGCGCGATCTCGCCGACGAGGTACCGGGCGGACAGGGCGACCGTGTAGAGAGCCAGCTCGGTCGGCCCCGGGCGCACCTGGTGCACGAGCAGGTAGCCGACGAAGAGGTTGAACACCAGGTACAGCGCGCCGCTCGCCCAGAACGGCCACGGGGTCGGGACGCCGCCTCGCTGCTGCTCCTCCCGGGCATCTCGGTCCTGGGCCCAGTCGAGCACCGCGTAGTACAGCAGCAGGCCGGCCAGCGCGACGAGGAACGGGCGTTCCGCCAGCAGCCCGAGCAGCCCCTGGACCGGACCGACCGGAGCCGCGGAGACGGGCTGCCCCAGGTCGGGGAGCAGGCGGACGAAGACGTAGGCGATCGCCAGTCCGCCGGCGAGCGACTGGAACCGAGCGGACCGGGGCGACACCTCCTGGCACAGCCTCGGCACGAGCACCTGCACGAACATCAACGCGCCGGCGGCCGCGAGGGCGCCGAGCGGCACGCCGCTCGCGCTCACCTGGGCAGCAGTCAGCATCGGGTGCGGCTCGCTCCGACGTGAGGACGGGCCCCGACCGGTAGGGACGCCGGGACGGATGAAGCCGGGACGGCACGGGGCTCTGGCATCCCGGCAGTCTCCCGCACGAGCACGCGTGCGGATCGTCCTGCCCGGCGACGGCCGGCCGCCGCCGGGTCCGAGGGCTGGCTCAGCCGGCGGGGATCGTCAGCTGCTGACCGACCTGGATGAGATCCGGGTTCGGGCCGATGGTGGCGCGGTTGGCCTGGTAGATCTCCCGCCACGTCGCGCTGTACCCCGATGCGATCGAGCCCAGGGTGTCCCCCGACTGCACGACGTAGGTCGTCGTCCCGCCGTCGGGCGGCGCCGGCGTACCGCCACCGCCGCCGGAGCTGCCGCCGGCACCGGGGATGGTCAGCCGCTGACCGACCTGGATGAGATCCGGGTTCGGGCCGATGGTGGCGCGGTTGGCCTGGTAGATCTCCCGCCACGTCGCGCTGTACCCCGACGCGATCGAGCCCAGGGTGTCACCCGACTGCACGACGTAGGTCGTCGTCCCGCCGTCGGGCGGCGCCGGCGTACCGCCACCGCCGCCGCCACCGCCACCGGAGCTGCCGCCGGCACCGGGGATGGTCAGCCGCTGACCGACCTGGATGAGATCCGGGTTCGGGCCGATGGTGGCGCGGTTGGCCTGGTAGATCTCCCGCCACGTCGCGCTGTACCCCGACGCGATCGAGCCCAGGGTGTCACCGGGCTGCACCACGTAGGTGCCGCCCTGGCCCGACCCCGACGGGAACGCGCGGCCCGCCGGATCGGTGAAGGTGTAGCCGCGGGAGGCGTAGTAGGAGATGACGTCGTCCAGCGCGGCCACGGTGTTCTGCCGGTATCCGCCGCCGTCGTGCATGAGCACGATCGGGTGCGCGCTGCGCGGCGACGTGGCGCGGTCGATGATCTGCTGCTGGAACGACGAGCTCCAGCTCGCCGGGGTCGACCAGTCCCGGGTGTCCAGCGACCAGTCGACGACGGTCATCCCCCGGTCCCAGGCCAGGCCGGCGATCGCGGGATCGCGGTGGATGCCGAACGGGCCGCGGAAGAAGCACGGGGTCGTTCCGCTGGCGTTCTCGATCGTCTGCGTCGCCCGCTCGATCTGGGCCACCCGGGCCGCCGGGGCGAGTTGGCTGAGGTCGGGGTGCGACCAGGTGTGGTTCCCGATGGCGTGCCCCTCGGCGACGATCCGCTGCACCAGGTCCGGGTGGGCGGCGGCCTGGTCCCCGCGCACGAAGAACGTGGCCTTGACGCCGGCGGACCGCAGCACGTCCAGCACATCCGGGGTGTTCTGCGGCAGCGGGCCGTCGTCGAACGTCAGTGCGACGGTGCGGTCGGCCGTGGCCGGCGTGGTGTCCAGCACGGTGCGGATCGGTGCCGGGCACTCGGCCGCCTGCGCGGCGTGGCCGCCGAGCACCTGCCCGGTGCAGAGCAGGGCCGCTGCGGCGACCACCCCCGCCAGCCGGGCTCCCCGTCGCCGTCCGTCGGTCCTCGTCGCCCCCATGGCGTCCACGTCGTCGTCCCCCTCGTGATCAACGTCCTCCCAGGCTCGCACGGACGTCTCACAGGTCAAGGGCAGCGGATCGACACCGGACGGATCGTCACGAGACCGTCATCGCGCCAGGTCGCCGGACGCCGGACGCCGCCGGCCCACCGGTGCAGGCGGGCACCCGCTAGTGCGTCCCGCGCTCGCTCGCCGACTCTGCCTTCCGGCGGTGCAGCGTGAGGGTCAGGACGGCCACCACCACGGCCCCGACGGCGAGCCCGAGGACGGCGCTGCCGAGGGTGTTGACCAGCCACCCCACGACCGACCCGAGGGCCCCGGTCGCCTCCGCGGCGGCCTCCTCCAGGTGGTGCACGACGTCGTAGAGGAAGGTCAGACCCAGCTCGTCGGTGCCGACGAGCAGGATGTGCCCACCCACCCACAGCATCGCGGCGGTCCCGACCACGGTGAGCGCGCTGAGCAGCTTCGGCATCCCCTTGACCAGCCCGCGACCGAACCGGGCGACGCCCTTGCCGGGACGCTGGGAGAGGTGCAGGCCGACGTCGTCCATCTTCACGATGAGGCCGACGACGCCGTACACCAGCACGGTGATCCCCACGGCGACGACGGCGAGGATGACCGCGCGGGACCAGAAGCCCTGGTCGACCACCTCGTTCAGCGAGATGACCATGATCTCGGCCGACAGGATGAAGTCGGTGCGCACGGCCCCGGACACGATGGTCTTCTCGTCCGGCAGCGCGTCCTCCACCGTGGCGTGGGTCTCCTCGTGCGGCCGCAGCCGGTGCCAGATCTTCTCCGCCCCCTCGTAGCAGAGGTAGGCGCCGCCGACCATGAGGATCGGGGTGAGGAGGAAGGGCAGGAACTCGCTGAGTAGCAGCACCGCGGGCAGGATGATCAGCAGCTTGTTGCGCAGCGACCCGAGGGCGATCTTCCGGATGATCGGCAGCTCGCGCTCGGCGTTCAGCCCGTGCACGTACTGCGGCGTCACCGCGGTGTCGTCGACGACGACACCGGCGGCCTTCATGCTCGCCCGCCCGGCCGCCGCCCCGATGTCGTCGATCGAGGCCGCGGCGGCACGCGCCAGCACGGCCACGTCGTCGAGGAGAGCTACGAGTCCACCCGCCACGGGAGGTCCTTCCGGTCGGTCGGCACGCGCGTGCCGTCTGGGTGGTCATGGTGACTGGTGCGGCCGGACGGCGCACCACGCGACGTCCCGCGCCGAGAGCAGTGTGGAGCACCCGCTCGGCCCAGCGGGCGCACCCGGCCGCGACCGGCGCGGACCGTCGGTCGAGGATCATGCCGTGCGTGCGGTGGTGAGCCGGGTCAGCCGGGCATCGGTGACGGTGGCCGACGAGGTGGTCGGCAGGATCGGCCCGGGCCTGCTGGCCCTGGTGGGGGTCGGCCGGGACGACGACGCCGACCGGGCACGCGCCATGGCCCGGAAGCTGCACGAACTCCGGGTGTTCCCCACCGACGACGGTGCCCGCTCGGTCGGCGACCTCGGGCTGCCGGTGCTCGTGGTCAGCCAGTTCACCCTCTACGCCGACACCCGCAAGGGTCGCCGCCCGTCCTGGGCGGACGCCGCCCCGGGCGAGCTGGCCGAGCCGCTGGTCGAGGAGGTGGTGGCCGACCTCCGCCGACGCGGCACCGAGGTCGCCACCCGGCGGTTCGGGGCGCGGATGGCGGTCGCCTCGGTGAACGAGGGCCCGATGACCTTGCAGTTGGAGGTCTAGCCCCGGCGTCGCCGGGTACCCCTCCGTCGTCCCCCGCGTGCTCGGCACCCGCCCGCGGAGCGCCACACCTGGACGTTCCCTGTGAGTTGAGCCGCTCCGGAACACCGACCCACCCGGGTCCGTTGCACACGATGTACCACACGGACAGAAACGGCTGGAGAGCCACCCGGTGACGCCGGGCCGACGCTCTGACCTCCACCGGGGTGTACCGCACATCGACGACGCGGCGCATCCGGACCCCGAAGCAAGGACGAAGACTCATCGTGACCGTGCTGCAGTCCTCCCCCACCGACACCCTCGAGGTGCGCTCCCCGCGCCGTGCCCCGGACACCAGTGGCCTGGTGTCGACGGACCTGGTGCGCGTCTACCTCAACACCATCGGCAAGACCGCGCTGCTGACCGCCGAGCAGGAGGTCGAGCTGGCCAAGCGGATCGAGGCCGGGCTCTACGCCGACCGCCTGCTGGGCGAGCGGCAGCTGACCCCCGCCGTGAAGCGGGACTACAAGCTGCTGGCCGCTGACGGCAAGGCGGCCAAGGCCCACCTGCTGGAGGCCAACCTGCGCCTGGTCGTCTCGGTGGCCAAGCGCTACACCGGCCACGGCATGACGTTCCTGGACCTGATCCAGGAGGGCAACGTCGGGCTGATCCGGGCCGTCGAGAAGTTCGACTACACCAAGGGCTTCAAGTTCTCGACCTACGCGACGTGGTGGATCCGTCAGGCCATCACCCGCGCCATGGCCGACTCCGGCCGGACGATCCGGCTGCCCGTCCACCTGGCCGAGCAGGTCAACAAGGTGGTGCGCACCCGCCGCCGGATCCACCAGGAGCTGGAGCGCGAGCCCACCGCCGAGGAGCTGGGTCTCGAGCTCGACCTGACGCCCGAGCGGATCACCGAGCTGCTGGAGTACTCCCGCGACCTGGTCTCCCTCGACCAGACCGTCGGTGCCGACGAGGAGTCCCGGCTCGGTGACTTCATCGAGGACGCCGACGCCGCGGTCGCCGAGGACGCCGTCGCGTTCCAGATGATGAAGGGCGACGTGCGCAACGTCCTGAAGACCCTGGAGGACCGCGAGCGGGACGTCGTCATCATGCGGTTCGGCCTGGACGGCGAGCAGCCGCGGACGCTCGAGCAGATCGGCAAGCGCTTCGGGCTCTCCCGCGAGCGGGTGCGCCAGATCGAGCGCGAGACGATGACCAAGCTGCGGGCCCCGCAGCGCGCCGACGCCCTCCGGGACTACCTGGGCTGAGCAGTGCGCAGCGTCGTCGCCCCGCGATGACACCGACGCGGAGAGCCGGGTCGCCTCACGGCGGCCCGGCTCTCCGCGTCTCGACGGTCGGGTGGCCGGAGGATCACGGGGTGGCCGGGCGGAACATCCGGCGTGGGCCGGTGTCCACCCGCGCCGTCGGCTGGCCGATCCGGACGGTCGCACCGGCGACCACGAGCGACCGGCCACCGTGCCAGGCGTCCGCGGGGCCGACGATCACCGGCTCCAGGGTGAGCGACAGCACCTCGGGCAGGTCGTCGCCGAGCCGGGCGACCCGCAGCAGCAGCTCCTCCAACGCGGCGGTGTCGACCGGCGTGCTCCCGCGGTAGCCGTTCAGCAGCGGCCAGGCCCGCGGCTCGCGGACCAGCTCGGCGGCGTCCAGGTCGGTCAGCGGCAGCGTGCGGTAGGCCCGGTCGCCGAGCAGGTCGGTGGCGACCCCGCCCACCCCGAAGCTCACCAGCGCACCGAAGGACGGGTCGTCGACGATGTCGACGACGGTGGCCACCCCCGGAGCCGACTGCTCCTGCACGATGACCGGGTCACCGGCTGGGATGGCGGCGAACGCACTGCGCACGTCCTCGGCATCGGCCAGGTCGAACCGCATGCCGCCGAGGTCGCGGCGGTCCCGCAGCCACGGCGCCGTCGACTTCAGCACCACCGGGTAGCCGATCTCCTCGGCGGCCGCGACGGCCGCCTCGACGTCCTCGACCCGGCGCGTGCCCAGCATCGGCACCCCGTAGGCACCCAGCAGCGCCATCGTCTCCTCGTCGGAGAGAGCGCGGCCCTCCGGTGCCGCGCCGAGCGCGGACTCGACCACCTCCCGGGCGGCTGCCTCGTCGATGCCCCCGAGCTCGGGGACGACGCCGAGGGGGCGCCGACGCCAGCGGGCGTACTCGCTGATCTTCGCCAGCGCCATGACGGCCCGCTCGGGAGTGGAGAACGACGGCACCGAGCCACGGCCCGGCATGCCGTGCTCGTCCCGGACGACCAGCTCGGCGGGGATGCCCTCGGTGGACAGGAAGTTGGCCACCAGCGGCTTCTCCGCCGTGCGGGAGACCTCGCGGAGGACCCGGCCGAAGGGCTGCTCGCCCTGCAGCAGCGGCGGCAGGAAGACCGCCACCACCGAGTCGACGCCCTCGTCGTCCAGCGCGGCCTGCAGTGCGGCCCGGAAGTCCTCCGGCGCGGCCTGGGTGCCGATGTCGACGGGCCGCTCGTGGGCCAGCTCCAGCCCCTGCTCCAGGACGGCGTCGGCGACGAGCACCCCCATGGCGGTGGAGTTGCCGACGATGGCGACCCGGTCGCCGGCCGGCAGCGGCTGATGGGCCAGCAGCGTGCCCACGTCGAAGAGCTGGGCGAGCGTCTCGACCCGGATGACGCCGGCGGAGGCGAACAGCGCGGCCACCGACTGCTCGGGAACGGCGACGCTGGTGCCGGCCAGCCCGGCGGTCATGCCCACGTGCCGGCCGCTCTTGACCGCCACCACCGGCTTGGTGCGGCCGACCCCGCGCGCGAGCCGGGCGAACTTGCGCGGGTTGCCGAAGCTCTCCAGGTGCAGCAGCACGACCTCGGTGCCGGGGTCGCTCGCCCAGTACTGGAGCATGTCGTTGCCGCTGACGTCGGCCCGGTTGCCCGCGGAGACGAAGCTGGACAGCCCGATCCCCCGGGCGCGGGCGCGCTCCAGCAGCGCGACGCCCAGCGCACCGGACTGGGCGAAGAAGCCCACCCGCCCGCGGCCGGGCACGTCGGGGGCCAGGCTGGCGTTCAGCCGGACGTCCGGGTCGGTGTTCACGATCCCCAGGCAGTTGGGGCCGACCACCCGCATCCCGGACGCCCGGGCCGAGGCGACCAGGGCGCGCTCGGCAGCCCGGCCCTCGGGCCCGGTCTCCCCGAAGCCACCGGAGATGACCACCAGCCCGTGCACGTTCTTGCGCCGGCAGGCCTCGACCACCGCGGCCACCTCGTCGGCCGGCACGGCCAGGACGGCGAGGTCCACGTCGTCGGGGATGGCCTCGATGGACGCGTGCGCGGGCACCCCGCGGACGTGCCGCACCGCCGGGTTCACCGGGTAGATCGGCCCGGCGAACCCGTACTCGAGCAGGTTGTGCAGCACCGCGTGGCCGACCTTGGCCGGGTCGTTGCTGGCGCCCACGACGGCCACGGAGCCGGGGTTTAGCAGCCGGCCGATGGAGCGGGACTCGCTGCGCTGCTCGCGTTCGTGCGCCACCGCGAGGGACTGCTCGGTGGGGGCGATCGGGAAGGTCAGGTGCACCACGCCGTCCTCGTAGGACCGCTTGGCCGAGTACCCGGCGTCGAGGAAGACCCGCACCATCTGGCTGTTCTGGCTGAGCACCTCGGCGACGAACCGCTTGATCCCCCGCTCCCGGGCGGCCGCGGCCAGGTGTTCCAGCAGCACCGACCCGAGCCCGCGCCGCTGGTGGGTGTCCTCGATCAGGAAGGCGACCTCGGCGTCGTCGGTGCCCGGGTAGCGGTCGTACCGGCCGACGCCGACCAGCCGGTCGCCCAGCAGCACCACGAACGCCACCCGGGCGTCGTGGTCGACGTGGGTGAAGCGGTGCAGGTCCTTGTCCGACAGCCGCCGCATCGGCCCGAAGAACCGGTAGTAGCGGGTCTGGTCGGAGCTGCGGTCCATCAGCCCGACGATCCCGTCGGCGTCGTCGGGGGTGATCGGGCGCAGGTGCACGGTGCCACCGTCGGCGGCCACCACGTCGGCCTCCCAGTGCGGAGGCGGAGGAGGCGGCGGCGGCGCGGTCAGTTCCTCAGTCACGGGGGTCATCCGGGTCGAGTCCGAAGTAGGGGAAGGAGGCGGTGCGGGTGCGCAGGACGGCGCGGTCGACCCGGTTCTCGGTGAACGGGTCCCAGCGGTGGAAGCCGACGTAGCCGCCCTCGGTCATCGAGCCCGGCGGCGGGGTGCGCAGACCCCGGCGCCGGACGTCGTCCTGCCAGCTCTGCGGGATCTCGGTGTCCGGCGCCAACCGGTCACCGCCGGCCTCGGCGAGGAGGTGGGTCCAGGCCCGCGGCACGCAGCGGACCAGGCCGTAGCCGCCGCCGCCCAGGGCGATCCACCGGCCGTCGCACACCTCGTGCGCCAGGTCGTGCACGGCGCGGTAGGAGGCCCGCTGCCCGTCGACGGTCAGCCCGAGGTCGGCCAGCGGGTCCTCGTGGTGGGCGTCGCAGCCGCACTGGGTGATGAGGATCTGCGGGTCGAACGCGCGCACCACGCTGGGCACCACGGCGGTGAACGCCCGCAGCCAGCCGGAGTCGTCGGTGCCGTTGGGCAGCGCCAGGTTGACCGCGCTGCCCAGCGCCTTCCCCGGGCCGCCGGTCTCCTCGGGGAAGCCGGTGCCGGGGAAGATGGTGAGCGGGGTCTGGTGGATGCTGACGGTGAGCACCCGGGGGTCGTCGTAGAACGCGGCCTGGACGCCGTCGCCGTGGTGCACGTCGAGGTCGACGTAGGCGATCCGCTCCCAGCCCTGACCCAGCAGCCAGGCGATGGCCACCGCGGCGTCGTTGAAGACGCAGAAGCCCGAGGCCTGGTCGCGCATGGCGTGGTGGAGACCCCCGGCGATGTTGACCGCGTGCTGGGCCCGACCGCTGGAGACCAGCTCGGCGGCGAGCACGCTGCCCCCGGTGATCAGGGCCGCCGCCTCGTACATGCCCGGGAACACCGGGTTGTCCGGGGTGCCCAGGCCGTGGCCGACGCCGTACGGGTCGTCCGGGGCGCGGCGCACGGCCTCCAGGTAGGCCGGGTCGTGCGCGAGCGTGAGCAGCTCCGGGCCCGCCGGCTCGGGCGTGACCACCTCGATCCGCGAGGAGTCCAGGACGCCGAGGGAGTCGGCCAGCCGCATGGTCAGGTCCAACCGCACCGGGTGCATGGGGTGGTCACCGCCCATGGTGTAGCCGAGCAGGGCGTCGTCCCAGACCACGGTCACGGCGTCGCTCACGGGCGCTCCCCTCGCCGGGGCGGGCCGGGGCGCGGCGCTGCGGTGCTCCTCGTCGAGCGGGCGAGCTCCATCACCTGCCCGACGCTACCGCTGCGGCCCTGGCAGCGCGCCCGCCGACCCGAACGCATGAGATCCGCCCGTCCAGTGGCCCGACCCTCGTAGGATCGGGGCGAACCTGACGGAGGAGTGTGGACGTGAACGACCTCATCGACACCACGGAGATGTACCTCCGGACCATCTTCGAGCTCGAGGAAGAGGGGATCGTCCCGCTGCGGGCCCGGATCGCCGAGCGCCTGCACCAGAGCGGCCCGACCGTGAGCCAGACGGTGGCCCGGATGGAGCGGGACGGCCTGCTCTCGGTCCAGGGCGACCGGCACCTCCAGCTCTCCGACGAGGGCCGCGAGCTCGCCACGGCCGTGATGCGCAAGCACCGGCTGGCCGAGTGCCTGCTGGTCGACGTCATCGGGCTCGACTACGCCGACGTGCACGAAGAGGCCTGCCGCTGGGAGCACGTGATGAGCGAGGCGGTGGAGCGCAAGCTGCTCAGCCTGCTCGGCAACCCGACGGTCTCGCCGTTCGGCAACCCGATCCCCGGCCTGGACGCCCTGGGCGGCGACACCTCGGCGGTGCTCGACGCGCTGACCCTGCTGTCAGCGACCGCGACCCCCGAGGGCCGGCAGGTCGTCGTCCGGCGGATCAGCGAGCAGCTGCAGGAGGACGCCCCGCTGCTGCGCTCGCTGGCCGACCACGGCGTGCGGCCGGGCTCGACGGTCACCGCCACGCTGACCGACGGTGCGGTGCTGGTCGACGGCGTCGCCCTGCAGCCCGGGGTCGCCCAGCACGTCTTCGTCAGCGCGGTCGACGAGGAGCTGTCCCCGGTCGAGGCGGCCGAGGCGACCGCCGGGGTCGGCTGACCGCAGGGAGGTCGTTCGCTGGGCTCACGACCTCGCGCCCTTCTCACTAGGCTCCGGTGCGACCTGTCCGGACGCGCAGAGAGAAGGCCCCGGTGAGCGACACCGCAGCTCCGCTCGAGCAGAGCGACGACACCCCGCCCAGCCCGTTCCACCGGATCGCGGACTTCGTCGCTCTCCCCCGGCTCGGCGGCCTGGCCCTCTCTCCCGACGGCAGCCGGCTGGTCACCTCGGTGGCCACGCTGGACGCCGAGAGCAAGAAGTGGCAGTCCGCGCTCTGGGAGGTCGACCCGGCCGGGCAGCGGGACGCCCGGCGGCTGACCCGCGGGGCGAGCGGTGAGTCCTCGCCGGTGTTCGCCCCCGCCGGCGACCTGCTGTTCACCTCGACCCGGCCCGATCCCACCGCGGCCAAGGACGGCGGCGACCCGAAGCCGGCCCTGTGGGCGCTGCCTGCCGACGGCGGTGAGGCCCGGCTGGTGCTGCAGCGGAGCGCCGGCGTGACCGGTGTCGCGGTCGCCGCCGACACCGGTGACGTGGTCGTCGTCGCCAGCACGATGCCCGGCGCCCCGGATGCCGAGGCCGACGAGGAGCTCCGCACCCGGCGCAAGGACGCGGGCGTCAGCGCACTGCTGCACGAGAGCTACCCGGTGCGCTACTGGGACCACGACCTGGGCCCTGCGGTGCCGCACGTGTACTGGATCGGCCAGCTGCCGGCGGAGACCGTCCCGGGCACGCCGGCGGCCACGCCGCAGTGGCGGGACCTGACCCCGGAGGCGGGCCCGCCGCTGGGCTCGGGCACCGACCTGGCCGTCTCGCCCGACGGCCGGTGGGTGGCGCGCAGCGAGGAGCTGCCCGACGGCCCGGCCGGACGACGATCCCGGCTGGTGCTCATCGAGGTGGCGACCGGGGAGACCCGGGTCCTCGTCGACGACCCGCTGGCCGACATCTCCGCCGCCCACTTCTCCCCCGACTCCCGGCGGGTGGTGTGCGACCGGGAGTCCGCCTCCACCTACGCCGAGCCGCCGGACCACACGCTGCTGCTGGTCGACGTCACCACCGCCGAGACCCGGGAGCTGACCCCCGGGTTCGACCGCTGGCCCAGCGCGCCGCAGTTCTCCGCCGACGGCACGGCCGTGTACTTCCTGGCCGACGACGACGGCCGGCACGCGGTCTTCCGGGCCGCGCTGGACGGCAGCCCACCGGTGCGGCTGAGCGACCAGGGCGCCTACAGCGACCTGCAGGTCGCCCGGGACGGCAGTGCGCTCTACGCCCTGCGTTCCGGCTACGACACCCCGCCGGTGCCGGTGCGGCTGGACCCGCACGCCCCGGGGCAGGACCCGGCCGCGCTGCCGAACCCGGGCACGATCAGCAGCTTCCCCGGGACGCTGCGCGAGCTGGACGCCACCGCGGCCGACGGCACCCGGGTCCAGTCGTGGCTGGTGCTCCCCGAGGGCGCCGACGCGACCAACCCGGCGCCGCTGGTGCTGTGGGTGCACGGCGGCCCGCTGATGAGCTGGAACTCCTGGTCCTGGCGCTGGACGCCGTGGGTGCTCGCCGCCCGGGGGTACGCCGTGCTGCTGCCCAACCCGGCGCTGTCGCAGGGGTTCGGTCAGGACTTCGTGCGTCGCGGCTGGGGTGAGTGGGGCGACGCGCCGTACACCGACCTGATGGCGGCGGTGGACGCCGCGGAGGCGCTCCCGGAGATCGACCAGACCCGGACAGCGGCCATGGGCGGCTCGTTCGGCGGGTACATGGCCAACTGGATCGCCACCCAGACCGACCGCTTCCGGGCGATCGTCACCCACGCCAGCCTGTGGCACCTGGACGGGTTCATCGGGGCGACCGACGCTGCGTACTACTGGGAGAAGGAGTTCGGCGACCCGCTGACCGAGCCGAAGCGGTACGAGCAGAACTCCCCGCACCGCTACGCCGACGCGATCCGGACGCCGATGCTGGTCATCCACGGCGACAAGGACTACCGCGTGCCGATCGGCGAGGGCCTGCGGCTCTGGTACGACCTGCAGAAGCGTGGGGTGCCGTCGAAGTTCCTGTACTTCCCGGACGAGAACCACTGGGTGCTCACCCCGGGGAACGCGGCGGTCTGGTACGAGACCGTGCTGGCCTTCCTCGCCGAGCACGTGCTCGGCGAGGAGTGGCGGCGTCCGGAGCTGCTCTGAGGGCACCGTGGCCGCTCACCACCGGGTGTCGAGCGGCGCGCTGGCCTGCCGGATGAGCCGGCGCATCTCGGCCGGGGCGAGGCAGGCGTCCAGCGCCGAACGCAGCAACCCGGCGAAGGTGTAGCTGGGCTCGCTGCGCAGGGCTCGCTCCAGCGCGACGTTGGCCAGCGCCCCGCCGCCGCGCACCCATGCGCTGACCGCCAGCAGGGTCGCCGGCGCCGCGTCCAGCGGCGCCGGCGACCGACGGGTCAGCTCGGTCCACAGCGCCTCGGCGGCCGCCGCGGACTCCCCCAGCGCGAGGGTGAGGGCCCGGTCCCGCAGGTCGTGGTCACGCAGTCCCCAGGCCAGCCGGGCCACCTCGTGGTCCGACAGCCGCGCGCCCGCACCCCCGTGCTCGCCGGGGCCGGCTGCCTCGACCGCCGCCAGCACGGCCGCCCAGCCCTCCTCCACGAGGACGTCCCAGCCCAGCTCGGCCGTCCGCTGCGCCAGCGCGTCGCCCACCTCGTCGCAGGCCCGGGCCATCGCCTCCGCCGCCAGGAAGCCGACCGGTGCGATCCGCCGGACCAGCGCTGCCCGCTCCTCCTCCACCACCTGCCCGTCGACCACGCTGGCCACGGCGAGCTCGCTGGTGCCGGTGGGCAGCGGGGTGCCCGCCTCCGGCGCGCAGCACGCCGCCGGGCAGTCGTAGGACCACCAGCGCTCCCGCCGGACCAGGAGGGCCTGACGGAGCGGGACGCCCACGGCGTCCAGCGCCAGCACGACCTCGTGGACGAGCTCCCGGTGCGCGAGGTCCTCGGCCGGGGCCGGCTGGAGGGCGTCAGGCCAGCCGCCCGGGGTCGCCGGCTCGTCGGCGGCCTCGGAGACGACCACCAGGAGCGCTGCCGTCGGCCCGTCGGTGAGCAGCGAGCGCACCAGGCCGGAGACGACCTGGCTGCGGTGCTCGGGCGGCGGCAGGTCGACCCGGGCGGTGAGCCCCACCCGCTGGCCCGGCGACTCGCGCAGGCTCAACAGCACCAGCGACTCGCGCGGCCGGAAGCCGAGCAGGTGCGGCAGCGCCGAGACCACCTCCCCGGGGTCGGAGAGACGGATGGTCAGGGGCTCCTGCGGATCGGTCATGGGCTCGACCCTGGTTCGCCCGGTGCCGATCCGGGCCCGCCGGAGCGACGTTGTGGACAGCGGCGCCGGCTGTGGACGGCGGCCGGCAGAGCGGTCACCGCCTGGCGCACCCTCCCGGCGTGCACCCCACCCGAGTGGCCGGTCTCCCGGCCTCAGACCTCGTACTGGACCGCCGACCGGCTCGCCAGGTGCGGCTTCACGTGCTCGGCGATCACCGCCAGGTGCCGGGGGTCGGCGGCGTAGGCACGGAACGCCTCGACGTCGGGGAAGTCGGCCACCAGTGCGGTGTGCGCGTTCCCGTCCACGAGCCCGGCGTCGGGACCGACCGCGAAGGAGGTCATCCCACCGACCTCCTCGGGCAGCCGGCCGAGCGCGGCGACCGTGGCCTCGCGCGTCTGCGGGGAGGTGTCCTCGGTCCAGGTGAACAGCACGACGTGGCGCAGCATGAGCGCACCCTGCCAGGCCGGTCCGGGCACCGGCCAACCGGAGCGCCCTCGTTACAGTCCGGTCATGGGACGGTCGTTGCGGGTCGCACTGCTGTCCTACCGCAGCAAGCCGCACAGTGGCGGGCAGGGCGTGTACGTCCGGGCGCTGTCACGGGAGCTGCGCGAGCTCGGGCACCGGGTCGAGGTGTTCAGCGGCCAGCCCTACCCGGAGCTGGCCGACGGCGTGCCGCTCACCCGGGTGCCCAGCCTGGACCTGTACCGCGAGCCCGACCCGTTCCGCACTCCTCGGCCCAGCGAGTTCACCAGCCCGATCGACGTGGCCGAGTGGCTGGCCATGTGCACGGCCGGCTTCCCCGAGCCGATGACCTTCAGCCTGCGTGCCGCCCGGCTCCTGGGCCGCCGCACCGCGGACTTCGACCTGGTGCACGACAACCAGTCGCTGGGCTACGGGTTGCTGCAGCTGCGTCGCCGAGGGCTGCCCACCGTCGCCACGGTGCACCACCCGGTCGCCATCGACCGCGACCTCGACCTCGCCGCGGCGCCCGGCCTGCGCCGGCGGCTGACGCTGCACCGCTGGTACGGCTTCACCACCATGCAGGGCCGGGTGGCCCAGCGGCTCAACGGCCTCACCACCGTCTCGGAGAGCTCCCGCCGGGACATCACCCGGCACATGGGCGTCCCGGCCGCCGACGTCGAGGTCATCCCCGTGGGCATCGACCCCGACGTGTTCCGGCCCCCGGCCGAGCCCGCCGTCCGGGAGGCCGCCCGGATCGTGGTGACCACCAGCGCCGACGTCCCGCTCAAGGGCCTGGTCCACCTGCTGGAGGCACTGGCCAAGCTGCGCACCGAGCAGGACGTGCGGCTCACCGTGGTCGGCACTGCCCGGCCCGGCGGGCCCGCGGCCGCCGCGCTGGACCGGCTGTGCCTGACCGATGCGGTCCACTTCACCGGGTCGATCCCGACCGAGGAGCTGGTACGGCTGTTGCAGACCGCCACCGTGGTGGCCATCCCGTCGCTGTACGAGGGCTTCTCCCTCCCGGCGATCGAGGCGATGGCCTGCGGCACGCCACTGGTGACGACCGACGCAGGTGCCCTCCCGGAGGTCGTCGGGTCGCACGCCGGGGTGCAGGTGCCGGCGGGTGACGTCGGCCGGCTCGCCGAGGCGTTGCGGCTGGTCCTGGACCACCCGTCGCTGTGCGACCAGCTGGGCCGCGCGGGGCGGTCCCGGGTGCTGAGCTCCTACACCTGGCGGCGTACCGCCGAGCGCACGGCCGAGTGGTACGGCGAGGTGCTCGACCGCCGGGCGGTCTCGACCACCCGGGGAGGCCGTCCGTGCTGACCGTCGACTACGACCTGCTCGACGTCCGGCCGGGCATGCGGGTGCTGGACCTTGGCTGCGGCGAGGGCCGGCACGCGTTCGAGGCCTACCGGCGCGGGGCGAGCGTCCTCGCCGTCGACTGGGGGCAGCAGGAGGTGGCCACCACCGCGGAGTGGCTGGGTGCGATCGCCGCCGCCGGCGAGGCCCCGGCGGGCGCGTCCGCGGGGGTGGCGCGCGGCGACCTCCGCTGCCTGCCGGTCCCCGACGCCAGCGTCGACCGGGTGATCGCCTCCGAGGTGCTCGAGCACATCGTCGACGACCGCACGGCCCTGGCCGAGATCGCCCGGGTGCTCAGGCCCGGTGGCCGGGTCGCGGTGAGCGTGCCCCGGTACGGCCCCGAGCGGATCTGTTGGGCACTGTCGGACGGCTATCACGCCAACGAGGGCGGGCACATCCGCATCTACCGGGGCGACCAGCTGTGGGAACGGCTCGCCGGGGCCGGGCTGCGGCCGACCGACACCCACCACGCCCACGCGCTGCACGCCCCGTACTGGTGGCTCAAGTGCGCGGTCGGGGTCGACCGGGACACCGCACTCGTCCGCGGCTACCACCGCCTGCTGGTCTGGGACCTGGTGCGCCGCCCCTGGCTGACGCGGACCGCCGAACGGCTCCTGGACCCGCTGATCGGCAAGAGCCTCGTCCTCTACGCCGACAAGCCGGCAGTCGCCGCAGCGAGGCCGACCGCGGGAGAGGCCGCCGCCACCGGCGAGGCCCTCGCGAGTGCCTGAGGGCACGCCGGCGCTGCCCGAGGTCCCCGGCGTGCTCACCGCCGACCAGGTGCGCCGGACCGTGGCGGCGATCGCCGCCGAGCAGTCCGCCGACGGCGCCCTGCCGTGGTTCCGCGGTGGGCAGCTGGACGCCTGGGACTCCGTCGAGGCGGCGATGGCGCTCGACGTCGGCGGGGAGCACGACCGGGCACGCGCCGCCTACGACTGGCTGGCCGGGCGGCAGCGCGCCGACGGCTCCTGGGCCGCCGAGTACCGGGACGGCGCCGTCGTCGCCCCGGCGATGGAGAGCAACCACGCGGGCTACCTCGCCGTCGGGGCGTGGCACTCCTGGCTGTGCACCGGCGACGCCGAGGTGGTCGACCGGTTGTGGCCCACCGTGCGCCGGGCGCTGGACCTCGTCACGACGATGCAGCTGGCCACCGGGGCGATCAGCTGGGCGCTGCGCCCGGACGGGACGCCGGACGACACGGCCCTGCTCACCGGGAACGCGAGCCTGTTCCAGGCGCTGCGCGCCGGGATCGCCCTGGCCGACCTGGTCGGCGCGGCCCGGCCGGACTGGGAGCTGGCCGCCGCCGACCTCGGCCGGGCACTGCGGCACCAGCCCGCTGCGTTCGCCGACCGGTCGCGGTACTCGATGGACTGGTACTACCCGGTGCTGGCCGGCGCGCTCACCGGTCCGGCGGCCGAGGCGCGGCTGTCCGCCGGGTGGGACACCTTCGTCGTCCCCGGGCTCGGCGTGCGGTGCGTCGCCGACCGGCCCTGGGTGACCGGCGCAGAGACCTGCGAGCTGGCGCTGGCGCTCGCCGCCGCCGGCCGGCCGGCCGACGCGACGGAGCAGCTGGCCGCGATGCAGCACCTGCGGGCCGAGGACGGCTCGTACTGGACCGGCCTGGTCTACGCCGACGACGCCCGCTGGCCGGTCGAGCGCACCACCTGGACGGCGGCCGCCGTGGTGCTGGCCGCGGACGCCATCGCCGGCACCGGCCCGGCCGCCGCACTGTTCGCCGACCCGACTGCGCTGGACGGCGCCGCGGTGACGGAGGTCCTGGGTTGACGCTCCGACCGGTCGGGCACGATCACCCGGTGCGCACAGAGCCCAGGACCTCGGCGGTGACCTGCGTGGTGGCCAGCCGCAACCGCCGCGACGACCTCCTGGCCAGCCTGCCCCGGCACGAGGCCCCGGTGGTGCTGGTCGACAACGCCTCGACCGACGACACGGTGGCCGCGGTGCGGGCCGCGCACCCGGAGGTGACCGTCGTCCCGCTGGACCGCAACACCGGCGCCGTCGCCCGCACGCTCGGCGTCGCCCGCGCCGGTACGCCCTTCGTCGCCTTCACCGACGACGACTCCTGGTGGGCGCCCGGCGACCTGGCGCGCGGGGTGGAGATCATGCGCGCGCACCCGCGCCTGGGGTTGCTGGCCGCCCGGATCCTGGTGGGCGACGCCGAGGAGCTCGACCCGGTCTGCACCGAGATGGCCGACAGTCCGCTGGGCAGCGAGCCCGACCTGCCCGGCCCGTCGCTGCTCGGCTTCGTCGCCTGCGCCGCGCTGGTGCGGACCGAGGCGTTCACCGCGGTCGGCGGGTTCGACCGGGTCGTCCGCTTCCCCGGCGAGGAGGAGCGGCTGGCGCTGGACCTCGCAGCGGCCGGCTGGGGCCTGGCCTACGTCGACGAGGTCACCGTGCACCACCACCCCTCCACCCACCGGGAGACCAGCACCGCCCGGCAGGCGGGCATCTGGCGCAGCCGCGTGCTCACCGCACTCATGCGCTACCCGCTGCGCGACGTCGCCGGCCAGCTGGTCCGGACCGCGCGCGCCGGCCGTCCGGGCTGGCGGGGACTCGCCGGGGCGGTCCCCCGGGTCCCGGCCGCCCTGCGCAACCGGCGGGTGCTCCCCCGGCACGTGATGGCCGGGGTCCGGGAGCTCGCGGCATGATGAGCGAGCCGACCGGACCGGTGGCCGCGGACAGCGGCCGGGACCTCCGCGTCGCCGTCGTCGTCATCACCCACGACCGCCGGGACGAGCTGTTGCTGGCGCTGTCCCGGCTGCACGAACTGCCCGAGCAGCCGCACGTGGTCGTCGTGGACAACGGCTCGACCGACGGCACCGCCGACGCGGTGCGCACCCAGCACGCCTGGGTCGAGCTGATCGCCAGCCCGGAGAACCTGGGTGCGGTCGGCCGCAACCTGGGCGTGGCCCGGCTGGACACCCCGTACGTCGCCTTCTGCGACGACGACACGTGGTGGGACCCGGGCTCGCTGCGCACCGCGGCCGACGCGCTGGACGCCCACCCGCGGCTGGCCGTGGTCACCGCCCGGATCCTGGTCGAGCCTGGCGGTGTCGAGGACCCGATCGTCGCCGAGCTGCGCGACTCCCCCGTGGTCGGCGCCGACTGGCTGCCCGGACCTGCGTTGGGCAGTTTCCTGGCCGGTGCCAGCGTGCTGCGCCGGGAGGCCTTCACCGAGGTCGGCGGCTTCTCCGAGCGCCTGTGGCTCGGGGGTGAGGAGGAGCTGATGGCCGGGGACCTGGCCGCGGCCGGCTGGGAGCTCTGCTACCTGTCCACGATCGCGATCCACCACCAGGCCAGCACCGCCCGCGACCCGCACAAACGGCGGCAGGACGGCATCCGCAACACGCTGTGGACGACGTGGCTGCGCCGCCCGTTCCGGCCCGCACTGCGACGGACCGTGCACCTGCTGCGCACCGTCCCCCGCGACCGGGTCACCGCCCGGGGGCTGCTCGCTGCGGCCCGCGGCCTGCCCTGGGTGTTGCGCGAGCGGCGGGTGCTGCCCCCGCACGCGGAGGCCCGGTTCGCTGCCCTGGAACACGCCCAGCGCGGTTCCTCCGCCCGCCGTTACGTGAGCTGAGCCCGGCCGGGGTCGCCACTCAGCCCTGCTGCGCTCGGGCGGGACCGGACTCCCGGTTCGCCGGGGAGCTGCGACGGGAGACGAGGTAGAGCGCGGTCAGCACGCCGGTCAGGACGACCACGACCACCGCCGTCCTCGCCCCCGACCACGACGGCATGGCCGGGTCGACGACGTCGGTGGACTGCAGCCCGTCGGCCAGCGCCACCACCGCGCCGGACCAGTCCTCGTCCACGACGGCGGGCTCGACGTCCTCGTCGATCAGGGCCTCGACGGCGCCCGGCTGCAGGGTGGACTCGTCCCCGATCCACCACTCGTACGCGGCCTCGTCCGTCGCGACGGTCAGCAGGACCTCCTCGGGGCCGAGCTCGGACCGCATCGCGGTCAGCTCGGCCCAGTCGGCGTCGTCGGTCTCGCCGTCGAAGGAGGGCACGAAGACCGCGGACAGGGCGATGCCGGCTTCGCGGCGGAGCTCGGCCACGGCGCGTTCGGCTGCTCCCACATCCGCGCCGAGCACGCCGGCCTCGTCCGTGATCGCTGCGTCGATCACCATCGGCTGCTCGGCCATCGCGATCCCTGCGGGCAACGACCCGGTGATCAGGACGACCAACAACGCGATACGCGTGCGCACACACACTTCCTCTGGATCGATGGAACGGACAACCGGGTGGACGACGGCTCTCTGGTGACTGCGGCCGGAGTGGTCGTTCTCCTGTCGGCGAGCATGATCGACTGCGGAGTGCCCCGCAGCGAATGGTCGTCCATTCCGCGAACACGCGGAGGGTCCCGACAATTGCGTCAGTGATCGGTGACGACCAGTGAGCGAGAAGTTCCGGGAATGTGTTCGCGCTCACTCAGCGCCGGATTGACCCTTTCCGGTTCACCGCGGCCAGATCGGTGGATGAACGGACCACGGGGACGCCCGCCCCCGCGACGGCCACCAACGCCCGTCGCGCCGGGTCGCACCAGTCGACCAGGCGCAGGCCGTGGTACCGACTCACCGACCGTCCGGCCCGGTCGTGGCGCTCGACCACCCGGGAGAGGTCGATCCGGTGCGCCCCGTCCAGCGTCGCCGCTCCGGCCTTCACCAGACACTCCTTGCGGACCCAGTGGCGGAGGGCCAGCAGGGACGGGTCCGCCGCAGACCGCAACTGCCACTGCTCGGCCGGGGCGAGCCCGGGGAACCCGCCGGCCCCGGACCCGTTCGGCGGCAGCGTCTCGACGTCCACCCCGACCGGGTGCCACGACGCAGCCGCGACGACGGCACCACGACTGTGCGCCCAGCTGACGTGGACGTCCGGGGAGCCCGCGATCGAGGGGCGCCCGTGCCCCACCGCCCCACAGTCGGCGCACCACTGGTGCACGGCCAGGTCGGCCACCGGCCGTCCGCTGAGCGCAGCAGCGCACCGGCGGACCAGCAGGTGCGCGGCGACGTAGGCAGCCCGGTCCGCCGGGTCTCGCAGGGACGCGCTGCGCTGTCGTTCGGTGGCGCCGAGCAGGCCGACGTCGGTGTCGGCGAGGACCTCGGCGGGGGTGGCCACCGCGACCAGGGGTCGCCGGGCAGGCGCCCAGCGCATGCGTGCGAACACCGGGCCCTCCTTCCGGCACCTCGTCGACGCGACGGCGCGTGCGGTGACTGTCCGAACACGATCCATTGCAGAAAGAATTGATCATTGAGTTAGTGTTTGGCGCATGTGAACGCTCGGAAATTAACTGCGCACAGTGAGTCATGAACGCCAAAACAAATGTGAGTTCACCCGGAATTAGTGGCAGGACCCTGTGCTTCTCCCTAGCGTCGGACAAGATCCTTGATTGTCAACTTTGAGAGCGAGTCGATGGCGACGGAGAGCGACAGCCGGGAGTTCATCCCAGGCTTCACCACCCCCGGGGACCCCGGACTCGACACCGCGGACCGACGATTCTCCTTCTCGGAGAACGTCGCCGGGGCTCCGTCCCGACCGCAGCACGACACGACCCGGCTGTCGCAGTACTTCGAGCGGACCTCCGACGAGCGGCCCTCGGCGACCGCGCTGGAGTGCGACGGCGAGCGCCTGAGCTACACCGATCTCGACCAGCGGGCCAACCGGCTGGCGAACCACCTGCTCGGCCTCGGTGTCCGGTCCGGCGTCCGGGTCGGCATCCTGCTGGACCGCTCGGTCAACACCTACGTCGCCCTGCTCGCGGTGACGAAGACCGAGGCGACGTTCGTCCCGATCGACCCGGCGGCGCCGGCGGACCGGGTGCAGTTCATCGCCGAGGACTCCGACCTCGGCCTGGTGGTCACGACCTCCTCCTTCACCGCGACCTGCAGCGGGCTGCCCTGCCCGCCGTTGTTCCTGGACGAGCTGGGCGGCGACCTCGCGGCCGCCCCGAGCTGGCGCCCCGAACTGGAGACCGGCGGCGACCCGGTCGCCTACATCATCTACACCTCGGGCTCCAGCGGCCGCCCCAAGGGCGTCGAGATCGCCCAGTCGAGCATCTGCAACTTCATCGGCATCGTGCCGGTCCTGTACGGCGTCGAGCCGACCGACCGGGTCTACCAGGGCATGACGATCGCGTTCGACTTCTCCATCGAGGAGATCTGGCCGACCTGGGCGGTGGGCGCGACCCTGGTCGCCGGGCCCACCGACGGGCGCCGGGTGGGCTCGGGGCTGGCCGACTTCCTGGCCGAGCAGGAGATCACGATGATCTACTGCGTCCCCACCGTGCTGGCCACCCTCGACCGCACCCTCCCGCTGATCCGCACGGTGAACGTCGGCGGCGAGGCCTGCCCGCGGGAGCTCGTCGACCGCTGGGGTCCGGGCCGCCGCATCCTGAACACCTACGGCCCGACGGAGACCACGGTCACCTGCACGATGGCCGAGCTGTACCCCGGCAAGCCGGTGACGATCGGGCGCCCGCTGCCGACCTACCGCGTCACCCTGCTGGACGACGAGCGCCGGCCGGTGGCCAACGGCGAGGTCGGCGAGATCTGCGTCGGCGGCCCCGGGGTGGCCCTCGGGTACGTCAACCGTCCCGACCTGACCGCCGACCGCTTCCTCCCCGACCCGAACGGCTTCCCCGGTGAGCGGCTGTACCGCACCGGCGACCTGGGGCGTTTCCTGCCCGACGGCGAGCTGGAGTACCTCGGCCGCGCCGACAGCGAGGTCAAGGTCCGTGGCCACCGCGTCGACCTCCAGGAGATCGAGGGGATGCTGCTGCAGCACGACCGGGTCACCGCCGCGGTCGTCACGCTGCTGGAGGCGCCGGAGACCGGCGGAGAGCTCGCCGCCTACGTGATCCCCCGCCCTGGGGACGATGCCGAGGGCCTCGTCGTCGAGCTGCACGACCTGGTCCTGGAGCAGCTGCCGCCCTACATGGTCCCGGCGTTCCTCGACGTCGTCTCGACCATCCCGATGCTGCCGAGCGGCAAGGCCGACCGGAAGGCGCTGCCGGAGCCGCAGGGCCCGCGCCTGATGCGGGACACCGGGGCCCACGTGCCCCCGGACTCCCCCACCGAGGCGTGGGTGGCCGGGATCTGGGAAGAAGCGTTCGGTCTGCCTGGCGGATCGGTGTCGGTGGAGGCCAACTTCTTCGACGCGCTCGGTGGCCACTCGCTGCTCGCCGCGCGGATCATCTCCACGATGCGCTCCAGCGACCTGGGCGCCGGGCTGTCCATCCTCGAGCTCTACCGGCACCCGACGGTCCGTTCGCTCGCCGCGCACCTGGAGGAGGACGCCCGGGCCGGTGAGGCCATCGCCGAGCCGCACCTGCGCCGCCCCGTGCAGTCCTCCCGCCGCCGGGTCGCCGCCTTCGGCTCGGCCCAGCTCGCCACCTTCTACGCCATCGTCCTGCTCTTCCTGTTCCCGGCTGCGGTGGTCTACGCGCTGAACGACGGCGAGCCCTCGGTCACCCTCGTCCTCCAGCTGGCCCTCGCGCTGCCGGCGTTCTTCCTCGTCGTCCGCTGGGTGCTGCCGGTCGTCGGCTCCCGGCTGCTGTCCCGGGGCCTGCAACCCGGTGACCACCCGCTGTGGAGCTGGACCCACCTGCGGGTCTGGACGATCCAGAAGCTGATGGTGATCTCCCCGCTCACGGTCCTGAGCGGATCACCGTGGGCAGCCACCTACCTGCGCCTCGCCGGAGCACGGATCGACGACGACTGCCACATCGGGACGTCGGAGATCAGCCTCCCCGCGATGCTGGACGTGGGCCCCGGGGCGACCCTCGGCTACGGCACCCAGTTGCACGGCCACCGCATCGCCGACGGCGTCCTCTCCCTCGGGGTCGTCTCCGTGGGTGCCGGTGCGACCCTCGGCTCGCAGTCCCTGCTGGAGGCCGGCTCGGCGGTCGAGGACCGCGGCGTGCTGCGTGAGCAGTCGCTGCTGCCCGCCGGCCAGGTCGTCCCCGCCGGGGCTACCTGGGCCGGGTCACCGGCCCAGGCCTCGACCGAGCCGACCGACCCGGTGCTCGCGCTGATGACCGGCTGCACCGCGGCACCGACCACCTGGTCGCGTCAGCTGCGGACCGGTTTCGCCGCCGGCATCGGGCTCCTGGAGCTGCTGCCCTTCCTCGTGCTGCTGCCGGTGGTGGCGCTGGTCTGGTGGGTGCTGCTCACCTTCGGCCTCGGCGCCGCCGTCCTCGCCACCGCGCTGTCGGGGCCGGTCTTCGTGGCAGCCTCCTGCGCGCTCATCCTGGGCTCCCGTCGGCTCGCCCTGACGGAGACGCCGCCGGGGGTGCACCACGTGCGCTCCAAGCTCGGGCTGGAGAAGTGGCTGGGCGACAAGCTCCTCGAGATGAGCCTGATGCTCAACAACAGCATGTACGCGACGCTGTACACCTCCATCTGGCTGCGGGCCATGGGCACCAAGGTCGGTCGTGGCGCCGAGGTCTCCACGATCGCCAACATCGACCCCGACCTGCTCACCCTCGGCGAGGGCAGCTTCGTCGCCGACATGGCCAGCGTCGGCAGCGCCACCTACGCCAACGGGCACGTGGCCTTCCAGGTCACCGAGGTCGGCGCGCGCGCCTTCGTCGGCAACGCCGCCTTCATCCCCTCCGGTTCACACCTGGGCGAGGGCTCGCTGATCGGCGTGCGCAGCGTGCCGCCGACCACCGGCGTCGAGGCGAACAGCTCCTGGCTGGGCTCCCCGCCGATCAACCTGCCGCGCCGGGAGATGTTCGAGGAGTACACCGAGGCGGAGACCTTCACGCCCAGCCGCCGCCGGGTCCGCGCTCGGTACGCCATCGAGTTCCTGCGGATCGTGCTGCCCAGCTCGATCCTCGCGTTGGCGATGTTCGCCACGCTGTACGGGGTCTCCCTGCTCGCGGCGAACCAGAACGCGTTCGTCACCGTGGTGGTGGCACCGCTGATCGCGCTGCTGTCCAGCCTCACCGTCGTGGTGGCGGTGGCCCTGCTCAAGTGGGCCATGGTCGGCCGGTACAAGCCGCGGGTCCGTCCCCTGTGGAGCGGGTTCGTGCGCCGCACCGAGTTCGTCACCGGCATCTACGAGGCGGCCGCCGTCCCGGCGCTGCTGACCTGGCTGACCGGCACCCCGTTGCTCGGCCCGCTGCTGCGGCTCTACGGGGCGAAGATCGGCCGGCGGACGCTGATCGACACCACCTACCTCACCGAGTTCGACCTGGTGACACTGGGCGACGACGTCTCCGTGGGCACCAACGCCTCGCTGCAGACCCACCTGTTCGAGGACCGGGTGATGAAGATGGACCACGTCATCATCCGGGACCGGGCCAGCGTCGGGGACAAGTCCGTGGTCCTCTACGGCTCCACCGTCGAGGAGGACGCCACGATCGCCGACCTCTCCCTGGTGATGAAGGGCGAGGTGCTGCCCGCCGGCACCGCGTGGAGCGGCATCCCCGCCCAGAAGGTCGGCCGCGCGCCGGCCAGCACGCTGCCGGTGCGGGACGACCCGTCCCTCGACAGCCCGGCGGTCGACAACCCGACCACCGAGAGCCGTCAGCTCAGCACCGCGTCGAACAGCCGGGAGGTGTGACCGTGTCGCAGACCAGCGCGCACCAGAACATCGTGGCCCCGCTGCCGCCGGAGCTCCCGACCGCGACGGCAGCGGCCCTGCCGCACAGCTGTGCCCCCACGCAGCCGGGTGACGTCGCCGGCACCCCGGCCGAGGGCACCCCCGCGGGTCCGTCGGCCGCGGCGCCCCGGCGCCCGAAGGCGCGCCTGGTCGGGATCGACGCCGCCCGCGGCGTCGCCCTGGTGGGCATGATGTCGGTCCACCTGATCCCCGCGGCCACCACCGACGGGGACGTGTCGTGGGCCTGGCTGCTGTCCAACGGCAAGGCCTCGGCGTTGTTCGCCCTGCTCGCCGGCGTCGGCATCGCCTTCTCCACCGGTGGGCGCCGGCCGCCGAGTGGCCTGGCCTGGCGGGCCGGCGCACTGTCGCTGCTGACCCGGGCCGTGATCATCGCGGCGATCGGCCTCGCCCTCGGCTACGTCGTCGGCACCGGCGACGCCGCGGTGATCCTCACCTACTACGGCGTGCTGTTCGCCCTGGCCATCCCGTTCCTGCGGCTGTCCACCCGCGGCCTGGTGGTGGCGGCCTCCGTTGCGGCGCTCGTCATGCCGCTGGTCAGCTACGGGCTGCGCAGTGAGATGGCGCCAGTCGCCTGGGCCAACCCGACGCTGACCGACCTGGTCACCGACCCGCTGGGGCTGCTGTCGCGGCTGACCCTCACCGGGGTGTTCCCCGCCCTGGTCTGGATCGCCTACCTGCTGGCCGGCATGGCAGTGGGTCGGGCGGTGCTCGCCTCGCGGCGGGTCGTCGGCCAGCTCACCCTGATCGGACTGGGACTCGCGCTGGCGGCCAGCCTGCTGTCCATGCTGCTGCTGACCGTCGGCGGTCTGGGCAGCCGCCTGCGCGTGGACGCGCTGCAGACCATGGAGTTCGAGCTCTACCAGGACACCCTGACCTGGGGGCCTTCCGGGGCGACGCCGACCAACAGCCCGTGGTGGCTGGCGGCCATGGCACCGCACAGCGGCAGCCCGCTCGACCTGGCCTTCACCATCGGGGTGGCGCTGGCGGTGCTGGGCGCCTGCCTGCTGCTCGGCCGGGGTCTGCAGCCGCTGCTGCGCCCGTTGGCCGCCGCCGGCAGCATGACGCTGACCCTCTACAGCGTCCACCTGCTGCTGGTCGCCGCGCCGCTGCCCCGCGGCGTCCTCAACCTGGTCGTGCAGGTCGTCGTGCTGGTGGCCTTCGCCCTGGTCTGGAACCGGAGCCACCTGCGCGGGCCGCTGGAGGAGCTCGTCTGGCAGGTCACCGACGCCGTGCGACGGAAGGTGCTGGGGTCCTCGGGCGCCCACCGGGCGCCGGTCGCCACGACCGGCAGCTGATCGTGTTCGGGCGGGGCACGTTCGGGCGGGGCGGTGACCGGCGCCTGGCGCTGGTCTACCGGGGCCCGGCCTCCACGGCTGGGTGCCCCGAGGCGGTGGCCGGTGCGCTGGCGAGGAGCCGGTGGGACCTCGACGTCCGGTTCGTCGGGCCCAAGGAGCGCCTCGCGGTGGAGCCGGCGGTGCTCGCCTCCGCCGTCCTGTACGCCCAGCCCGGCGGCGGCGAGCTCGACAAGGCCTGGCGCAAACTCCGCCGCCAGGCCCCGGCGGTCCGTGACTACGTCGCCGGCGGGGGCCGCTACCTGGGCTTCTGCCTGGGCGGTTACCTCGCCGGGGAGACCCCCGGTTTCGGGCTCCTGCCCGGGGACACCGACCAGTTCATCACCTCCCCGGGGGCGTGGCCGACGCACACCGACGACACGGTGGCGACCGTGATCTGGGACGGCCGCCGCCGAGAGGTGTTCTTCCAGGACGGCGCCTGGTTCGACCTCGACCCCACCCGGGGGCCGGCCGAGGTGCTGGCCACCTACGAGAACGGGCTGCCCGCCGCGGTGGTCGCGCCCTTCGGAGCCGGTGCGGTCGGCGTCGTGGGGCCGCATCCGGAGGCGACGCCGGACTGGTTCACCGACTGCGGCCTGCCCGTACCGGCGGACCTGCGGGCCGACCTCACCCAGGACCTCGTCGACCGGGTGATGCAGCTCGGTCAGGTCGCCCCGGCTCACTGAGCACGCCCAGCACAGCACACAGGCCACCGCGGGGAGCCCGAGCTCCCTGCGGTGGCCTGTGTCGTGCGGCGTGGCCGGAGCTGCCGGCTCAGCCCTCGTCGAGGAAGGCGGCCACGATGGCGCCGAACTGCCCGTTCCGGCTGTGGCCGACCCCGGCGGGGGCGACCAGTCGGGTGTCGAGGCCCTGGGCCGCGTACCACCGCTCCCCGGCCTGCGCACCGTAGGGACCGGAGAGCGCGTTGAACCCGCCGTTGCCCCCGGTGTCGTTGGCCCCGGTGTCCCAGCGCAGGACGACCTTGCCCTTCACGTCGGCAGGGATGCTGACGCGACCCGCCGGTGCGCCACCGCCACCGATCGCGATGACACCACCGCCGCCGGACCACAGGCCCGGGTGGGCGGGGAAGACGAAGCGGGTCGCCGCCTGCGCACCCGAGGAGTAGCCAGAGAACCACAGCTCACCGGCGCCGTACTGGGCCTTCGTCTCGGCGATCAGCGCTGCGAGGTACTTCGCGTACCCGGCGGCGTCCCCCCGCTCCCAGCACTTGCAGGAGCGGTTCGGGCTGAACGGCGCCACGAGCACCATGTTGCGCGCCTTGGCCACGGCAGCCAGCCCGTTCGGCCCGCCGATCGCGTAGGACTGGGTCGGGTTCTCGACGCCGTACTCGCCGGTGCCGTCGGCGTACACCAGCAGGCCGATCGGCTTCGCCGGATTGATGCCCTCGGCGAAGACCCGGTAGTCGGCGGTGTACCCCGCGGCACTGAAGGACGTCGTCCGGTTGGTCAACGGCACGGTGGGAGCCGTGTTCGTCGGGGCGGTGACGGCCGGTGCCGGGGCGGGTGCCGGGGCGGGTGCCGGAGCGGGGGCGGGAGCCGGGGCGGGGGCGGGAGCCGGGGCCGGAGCCGGGGCCGGAGCCGGGGCCGGCGCCGGAGCCGGGGCGGGAGCCGGAGCCGGAGCCGGAGCGGTTGCCGTGGGCGCCGGCTTCTGGGTGCCCCGACGGGCCCGCTCGCTGTGCCGCGCGAGCTTCTCGGCCCGGGCGGCCTCGAGCTGGACCGCGGTCTCCGCCTGCGGCTGGACGTTGCTCACCGGTGACGCGACGGGCGAGGTGTCAGCGACGCTGGTGGCGCCGAACGTGGCGGTCACGCAGAGGAAGGCAGCGGCGATGCCCGTCCGCGCACGCCGGCCGCGGCGGGTGGAGAGGGCGGACAGGAAGCGGCGGCCATGGCCACTCCGGGTGTGACGTCTGGACAAGAAGAGACCCCTCCGAGCGTCCGTCACCGGGGTGCGGACGGTGTGCGGTGATTACGGAACTGATCGTTACACGCACTTTCTGCATCCGTAAGGTCACGCTCGGTCCACAGTTGACTCGTTCGTCACAGCAGTAACAGCCGCCTCGCGAGTGTGGTTTCCCGGCCCGCCGGGACTGCCGAGGACTCGTGGGTGGCCCGAGTTGCACACAACCGAGACAATGGGAGGCGACGGGACGATCCCGTCGTCCATCTCGAAGGGCAGTGATGCGCGCGGGTCGTCGTCGGGCCGCGGCCGCCGCGCTCACCGGAGCCGTGCTGCTCGGTGGCTGTTCCACGAGCGACTCCCCCGACCCCGCGCCCCAGCCCACGTCCGCCCCGGAGGCCGCAGGCTGGCCCGGACCCCGGGCCGACCGGCCGGTGGTCGACCTGCGCTTCGACGTCGCCGAGGACCTGGAGACGATCGCCGGTGCGGAACGGGTGGTCTTCACCCCTGACCTCGACACCTGCGTGCTGGTCTTCCGGTCCTGGCCCAACAAGCCGGCCACCGCACGGGCGGGCAGCGGGCTGACCGTGTCCGAGGTCCGGGTCGACGGCGAACCGGCCGAGGTGCGCGACGTGCCGGCCGGAGCCCCGGAGAGCGCGCCCGCCGGCACGCTGCAGGAGGTGCCGTTGACCACGTGCGCGGAGGCCGGCGAGGAGATCATCGTCGACCTCGAGTTCGAGGTCGAGCTCGGCCCCGACGTCAACGAGCGGGTGGGCACCGCCGACGACGTCGACGTCGCCTGGTTCGCCACCGCCTTCCCGTTGCTCGCCTGGGAGCGCGGGCGGGGGTGGGACCGCAGCCCCGCCGTCGCCGTCGCCGGCGAGATGACGGTGAGCGAGGACTTCGAGCTGGCCTCGCTGGAAGTGGTCGCGGACTCCCGGTACGAGGTGCTCGGCACCGGCCAGGCGGTCGGCACCTCCGACGGGCCCGGCGACACCACGGTCCACGAGTTCACCGCCCCGTCCGTCCGGGACGTCGCGGTGACCGTCGGGGAGCTCGACGTGCAGTCGGCGGAGGTCGGCGGCGTCCGGGTGCACGTGGGCCTGGACGAGGGCGTGGACAAGGCCACCCCGCAGGAGTGGCTGGCCCAGCTCGAGGAGTCGATGGACGCCCTCGTCGCGTTGCTCGGTCCCTTCCCCTATGACGACCTCTGGGTCTCGGTGCTGTCCAGCCAGACGAGCGGCATCGAGTTCCCCGGGGCGATCCAGTTCGGCGACGCCGACCCCGACTTCCGCCGGGCGCTGGTGACCCACGAACTGGCGCACATGTGGTTCTACGGCCTGGTCGGCAACAACCAGGCCGTGCACCCCTGGCTCGACGAGTCGTTCGCGACCTTCGTGCAGATGGTCGTCCACGGAGAGGGCTCGGCCAGCATGGCCGACCTGCCGGGGTCCCGCCGGCACGGCGTGGGCGAGCCGATCCAGTACTGGGAGCAGTTCCGCCGGCCGAGCGCCACGTACTACGACACCGTCTACACCGTCGGCGGGGCGACCCTGGTCGCCGCCCGGAACCGGGTGGGCGCCGAGGCATTCGACGCCGCGCTGCAGGACTACCTCCGCGCGAACGCCTGGTCGATCGCCACCCCGGACGACGTCCAGGAGGCCTTCGCCGAGCTGCCCGAGGTGCTCACCGAGCTGGAACGGGTCGGCGCGCTCCCCTGACCGGCGCCGTGGCTCAGTGGGCGCAGGCGATGCAGGTGCGGGCCTGCGGGCGGGCAGCCAGCCGCTCCGGGGCGATCGGCTGCCCGCAGTCGGCGCACCGGCCGTAGTCCCCGGTCTCCGCGCGGGCCAGGGCGTCGTCGACGTCGGCCAGCCGGCGGCGGGCCTGGTCCAGCAGCGCCGCGACCTGCTGGCGCTCGAAGGCGATGGTCGCACCCTCCGGGTCGTGCTCGTCGTCGGCATTGGACGACCGGGACGCGGCGACCACCTCGTCGAACTCCCGGGTCAGCGCGTCGATCTGCGCGAGCGTCTCGGCCCGGGCGCGGGTCAACTCGTCGGTCACCGTCATCGCGCCATCGTCGCGCACCGTGGCCCGTCGGGACGCGGCCCCGTCAGGACGACGTGCGCTGGAGCAGCCGCAGCGAGCCGGTGCCGGGCAGCTCGGTGAACTCCCCCGACCCCAGCACCCGCTGATAGACCCCGAACGGCGCCTGCCCGCCCTCGGCCGGGTCGGGGAAGACGTCGTGGATGGCCAGCGTGCCGCCGACGGCGAGCTTCGCCACCCAGGCGTCCTGGTCGCGGCGCGCGGACTCCTCGGTGTGGCTGCCGTCCAGGAACAGCAGGGCCAGCGGGGTCGACCACAGCGGTGCCAGCACCTCCGACCGGGTGACGACGGCGACCACGACGTCCTCTGCACCGGCGGCAGCGACGGTGCGCCGGAAGCCCGGGAGGGTGTCGATCCGCCCGACCAGCGGGTCGACCAGCGACGGGTCGTGGTACTCCCAGCCGGGCTGGTGCTCCTCGGAGCCGCGGTGGTGGTCGACGGTGACCACCTGCCGGCCGGTCTCCCGGGCGGCGGCGGCCAGGTACAGCGCCGACTTGCCCAGCCAGCTGCCGATCTCCAGCAGCGGCCCGGGCACCTGCACCGCCTGCGCCGCGGCGTAGAGCGCCCGGCCCTCCTCCGGTGGCATGAAGCCGGGTGCGGCGGCCGCGGCGGCCAGCAGGTCGGAGGTCATCGGGCGGCTCCCTCGGTGCGGTCGGCCGGCAGCTCGGCGGGTGCGGGGGTCGCCGACGTCGCCGCGGCCGCCACCAGTGCGCCGATCAGCGTGGTCACCGGGACGGCGAGCACGAGCGCGATCCCACCGACCAGCGTGCGGACGACCTCCTCGCCCACCACCGAGCCGGTCAGCGTCGTCCAGAACGGACGCTCGTAGATGTCGAAGAGCAGCAGCAGCGGCAGCGCGGCGCCGGCGTAGGCGAAGACGATCGTGTAGATCGTGGAGGCGATGTGGTCGCGCCCGATCGCCATGCCGCGCTGGAACAGCTGCACCCAGCCCATCTCCGGTGACACCTCGTGCAGCTGCCAGACCGCGGACGCCTGGGTGATGGTGACGTCGTTGAGGATGCCCAGCCCGGCGACGACGAGGGCGGCCAGCACCAGGCCGGAGAAGTCCAGGGTCGGGTCGAACTGGAGCAGTTGCACGGCCTCCTCGTTGGCCAGGCCGGTGAGGTGCGCGGCGGCGACGGCGATCGTCCCGAGCACCGCGCTGAGCGCGAGCCCGAACAGGGTGCCCAGCAGCGCCGTCGTCGTCCGGGCGTTGAAGCCGTGCGCCAGGTACAGGACGACGTACATGATCGCCGACGAGCCGACCAGGCTGACCCATATCGGCGAGGACCCGGCCAGCAGGCCGGGCAGCATGAACTGCAGCAGGACGAAGAACGCGAACACCAGGCCGAGCAGCGCGAGCAGCCCGCGCAGCCGGGCCACCGCGCCCACCACCAGCGTGAACGCGAGCGCGAGGGTGATGATCGGGGTGCTGCGCGGGAAGTCCTGGAACGAGTACGTGACCTGCCCGGTGTCGATGCCGGGGTCGCGGTTGAGCACCAGCTCGTCGCCCACCTCGATGCCCTCGGCCACCACCTCCGAGGACAGCTCGACCTGCACGTAGTCCCCGGAGCTGTCGCCCTCGGCGACGACCAGGACCGCCCGGGCACAGACCTGCGCGGGCGCATTGCCGGTCGCCGCGGCGCACTCGTAGGTCTCCAGCGAGACGATGGTCGCCTCCGGGTAGGTCGTGCCCGGCGGCTGGAACGACTCCGCCGCCCGCTGCGCCGCGGTCTGCTCGCTGCTGGGCCACAGCACCAGCAGGCCGACCAGCGTGGCGATGCCCACCGGCACCAGCACGAGCAGCATCAGCCGGACGGCGGTGCGGCGACGTGCGACCGCGGCCGGGTCGGGTGGGCGGACCTCGCCCTCGGGTCCGTGGACGTGGGAGTGGGCCGACACCCGGACAGGCTAGGTGGCCGGACGGCCGATCCACGGCCGGACGGCCGGACGGCGTCGCACCCGCCCCTCGCCTCCCGGGCGTCCCCCGCGGCGCCGCAGGTCAGCCGAGCCGGTAGGCCCGCTCGGCGTTGCCGGCGCCGATGAGACCGGCGATCCGGACGGCGTCGGCCGTCGTCCAGGCGTCCTCGGCGACCCCCTCGGTCAGGTACCGGCCCAGCCCACGGCGGAACAGCAGCGTGCCCAGCAGGTAGAGCTCGGCCAGGCCGAAGGCGTCGGAGGAGAACAGCACCTTCCCGAACGGCGCCAGCTCGAGCAGCTCGCGCAGCACCGCCCCCGACCGGTGCCCGACGTTGTGGGTGGCCAGCCCGACGTCGACGAAGACGTGGCCGAAGACCTGGGCGAGGAAGCCGGCGTGCCGGTGGAACGGGTAGTTGTGCAGCAGCATCACCGGCACCCCGGCTGGCTCGGTGGCCCGCAGCAGGTCGGTGAGCAGCAGCGGGTCGCAGCGGTGCAGGTCGACGTCGGCGTCGCCGTACCCGACGTGGAACTGCACGGGCATCCCGAGGTCGATGCCGGACCAGACCAGGAAACGGTGCAGCACCGGGTCGGCGACCCGGAACGGGCTCCCACCGGCCAGCAGCCGGTCGGCGGCCCGCGCCACCTCGGTGTCGTCCGGCCGGGCGCCCTCCAGGGCCAGCCCCACCCGGTAGGCGGCGATCGACTTCACCCCGGCGGCCTCGGCGGTGCGGGCGGCCAGCCGGGTGCGGAACCGCGCGGGGAAGTCCCCGGCCGCGCCGCCGGCGGCGAGCACCTCCTCGGCGAGCGCCTCCAGCCGCACGATCTCCCGAGCCTGCCCCCCGGCCAGGGTGGCCAGCTCGGCCGGGGAGGTGATCGGCTCGGGCAGGTACCCGGTGTCGACCAGGAACGTGGCGGTGCCGGTCGCCGCGAGCATCCGGCGGTTCACCTCGTCGGCGCCGAGCTCGGCGCGGCGGTCGAGGTACTCCTCGGCCGGGGCGTGCGCGGGCAGGTCGAGCACCGGTGGGCACCACCGGCGGACGGCGAGGCCGACCTGGGAGTCGAACAGCGAGCCACCGAGCGCGCTCGGCCCGGCCGCCTCGGTCAGCATCGACTCGAACCCGGCCCGGTTGAGATCCCGGCGGACCAGGCCGTGGCAGTGGTGGTCGACCAGCGGCAGGCCGGCCAGGTCGGGGTCCAGGTCGCTCACCGGGCCAGTCTGGACCGCGCGCCGGCCGGGCGCCGCCTGCCTACAGTCGGGGCATGCCCTCCTGGAGCACCGCGGACATCCCCTCCCAGACCGGTCGCACCGTCGTGGTGACCGGCGCGAACAGCGGCCTGGGCCTGGAGACCGCCCGGGCCCTGGCCGTGGCCGGGGCCCGCGTGGTGCTGGCCGTGCGGGACACCGCCCGCGGCACCCAGGCTGCGGCGAACCTGCCGGGTGAGGTGGAGGTGCGCCGGCTCGACCTGGCCGACCTCGCCTCGGTGCGCGAGTTCGCCGCGGGGTGGACCGGCGACCTCGACGTCCTGGTCAACAACGCCGGCATCATGCAGGTGCCGGCCGGGCGCACCGCCGATGGCTTCGAGCTGCAGTTCGGCACCAACCACCTCGGTCACTTCGCGCTGACCGACCTGCTGCTGCCGCACGTGACCGACCGGGTGGTCACGGTCTCCTCGATGCTGCACCGGTCGGGGCAGATCGTGCTCGACGACCTCAACTGGGAGCGCCGGACGTACTCGGCCACCGGCGCCTACGGGCAGTCCAAGCTGGCCAACCTGCTGTTCACCCTGGAGCTGCAGCGCCGGCTGACCGCGGCGGGCTCGACGGTGCGCGCCCTCGCGGCACACCCGGGCTGGGCAGCCACCAACCTGCAGGGCCGAACGGGCAACCGGGTGAAGGACGCCGCGATGGCGGTCGCCAACCGCGCACTGGCCACCAGCGCCCAGCAGGGCGCGCTGCCGACGCTGTTCGCCGCCGTCGCCGACCTGCCGGGTGGGAGCTTCGCCGGGCCGGACGGCACCACCATGCGGGGTGCGCCGACGCTGGCCGGCCGCAGCCCCGCCGCCTCGGACCCGGTGATGGCCGGCCGGCTGTGGGCTGCGTCCGTCGAGCTCACCGGCGTCGACTCCCCGGCCTGAGCACCGCCCGTTCCGCGGCCGGCGCCGCCGCGAGGACCAGGGCCGCGGCCACCACGAAGGCGGTCCGGGTGCTCGTCGCATCCGCGACGGCGCCGAGCACCAGGGCACCGGCGGCCTGGCCCACGGTGAGGCCGATGAACAGCACCGCCGCGGCCTGCGGCGCTGCGGCGGGCAGCCGGTGAGCACCCCAGACGATGAGCACGCCGCTGAGCGCGACGAACGCGGCACCGAACCCGGCGAGCGCGAGCGCCACGACGGCGGGTGAACCGGGCAGGACGGCGAGTGCCAGGGTGGCGGCCGCCGCGGTCCCGGCCGAGCACGCCCAGGCCCGGCGCAGCCCGACCCGCAGCACCAGGTCGCCGCTGAGCCCACCGATCAGGCCGGCACCGCCGAGCACGCACCAGAGCAGCCCGGTGGTGCCGGCGGACAGCCCGCCGGCGACGGTCATCAGGTCCCGCCCGAAGGTCCACACGGCGGCGCCGCCCGCGCCCGCCAGTCCGGCGGCGACCAGGGGCCGGACGAGGTCGCGCAACGGCGCCTCGGGGCGGGCCTCCGGGACGGTGGGCCAGCGGCTGTTCCGGTCGGCCCACGCGGTGACCAGCACGGCCACGAGGGCGAACCCGGCCCACGCCGCCCGCCACGCGTCCGGCACGGCGAGCACGAGCAGCCCACCGACGACGACGCCGGCCCCGGTGCCGCTGTTGACCAGGGCCTGGGCGCGCGGCTGCACCTCCGGCCGCACGGTCGAGGCCACGGCAGCGACCAGTGCCGGGCTGGCCGCCCCGGCTCCGCTGCCCGCGACGAGCGCCCCGACCGCCAGGGCCGGGACCGACCAGGAGGCAGCCACGAGCAGCGAGCCCAGGGCAGCGGTACCGCCGGCCAGCCACAGTGCCTGTCGCGCGCGGGCGCGCCCGGCCAGTCGCTGGCTGACATGGGCGGCGAGGCAGTACGCCAGATAGCTGGCCGCCGCGATGGCCCCCGCGGTGCCCGGGGAGAGCCCGAAGGCGGCACGGAACTGCGGCAGGTAGAGGCCGAAGCCGTAGCGGGCCAGCCCGTAGGTGACGGCGATGACCGCCAGCCCGGGCACGACCAGAGCGGCCGACCGGTACTGCGACGGTGACTGTAACGATCGTTTCATCATAACGAGCGTTACAGTAGACGCATGACCCCACGTCCCGCGACCCAGCCGGCTCGCGAGCGGTTGCTCACCGCCGCCGGCGAGCTCTTCTACGAGTCCGGCATCGCCGCGACCGGGGTCGACGCGGTGCTCGCCCGCGCACAGGTCGCCCCGGCGACGATGTACGCGCACTTCGCCGGCAAGGACGGGCTGGTGGCGGCCTACCTGGAGCAGCGGTACGAGGTGTGGGGCCGGACCTGGGACGAGGTGCTCGCCGAGCGCACCGACCCGGTCGACCGGCTGCTGTCGCTCTTCGACGCCGTGGTCCGGTACCGCGAACGCGAGGGCAGCAGGCGCGGGTGCGGGTTCCTCGCCGCGGCAACCGAACTACCGGCCGACCACCCGGGCCAGGCGTGGTTGCAGGCGGACTCCCGGCTGCTGACCGACCGACTGCGGGAGCTGTCCGTCGCCGCCGACCTGACCGACCCGGACGAGGCCGCCGCCACCCTGATGCTCTGCTACGACGGCGCACTGGCCCGCTCGGCGCGGGAGTGGACCACCCCGGAGCTCCACGCGGGAGACGCGATCCAGCGAGCCCGCGAGCTCGCCGCCGCCTGGCTCGCGATGCGCGGGCACACCCCGGCGAGCTGAGCCACGCCGTCACCTCGTGGCCGGGGTGCACGCACGGCCGACTTCGCGTGGTGCGCAACCAGGATGCCGTGATCCACTGCCGCGGTGTCCGTTGTCGAGAAGCTCGACCGGCTGCAGCGCCGGCGCCGCGCGGCTGGGTTCCCCATCGCCGTCATCTACAAGTACGTCGACGACTCCGGCCCCTACCTCGCCGCGCTGATCACCTACTACGCCTTCGTCTCGCTGTTCCCGCTGCTGCTGCTGTTCTCGACCATCCTGAGCAACGTCCTGGTGAACGACCCCGAGCTGCAGCAGCAGCTGCTCGAGTCGGCAGTGAGCCAGTTCCCCGTGGTCGGCCAGCAGATCGGGGAGCCACGGGGCCTCAGCGGCGGCGTGCTCGGGGTGGTCGTCGGCATCCTGGGCTCGCTGTACGGGGCCCTCGGAGTCGCCCAGGCGATCCAGTACGCGATGAACACCGCCTGGGCAGTGCCGCGCAACAGCCGGCCGAACCCGTTCCTGGCCCGCGGCCTCAGCCTGCTGCTGGTCGCGACCGCCGGGCTCGCGGTGATCGGGACGACGGCGTTGGCGACCTTCACCGCCGGCCACGCCGGCTCGATGGGCGGGACGTCCCGGGTCCTGACCGTCGTCGGGTCGGTGCTGATCAACGCCGCCGTCTTCGTGTTCGCCTTCCGACTGGCCACCGCCCGACCCCTGACGATCCGCCAGGTGCTCCCGGGGGCGTTCATCGCCGCCGTGCTGTGGCAGCTGCTGCAGACCTTCGGGGTCACCTACGTCAGCCGGGTCATGACCACGGCGAGCGCCACCAACGGCGTCTTCGCCCTGGTCCTCGGCCTGCTCGCGTTCCTGTACCTGGCCGCGGTGGTCGGCGTCCTGTGCGTGGAGATCAACGTGGTGCGGGTCAACCGGCTCTGGCCGCGGGCACTGCTCACCCCGTTCACCGACGACGTCGACCTCACCCCCGGCGACCGGCGCAGCTACACCGGCATGGCCAAGGCCCAGCGGACCAAGGGCTTCGAGACGGTGCACGTCTCCTTCGACCCACCCGACCGCAGCACGGACTGAGCACAGCACGGACCGAGCGCGACCCGACCGACACCGGAGGGCACATGGAACTGCACGAGCGGGACGAGCGACGGGCCGCGGCCGAGGCGGTGCTGGACGACCTGGCGAGTGCGGGGGTGGTCGGCGTCGTCCTGCCCTGGGTCGACACCAGCGGCATCACCCGGATGAAGTCCGTGCCGCTGGCGAAGCTGCCCAGCGCCGCCCAGTGGGGCGCGGGCATGAGCCAGGTCTTCGACGGCTTCCTGGTCGACGACTCCATCGTCGCGGGCACCCACGCCGGCAGTGCGATCGGCGACCTGCGGCTGCACCCCGACCTGTCCGGACTCCGGGTGCTTGCCGCTCAGGACGGCTGGGCGTGGGCGCCGGTCGACCGGTACACGCAGGACGGCGCACCGCACGTGCAGTGCTCGCGTTCGCTGCTGCGCCGGCTGGTCGGTGAGCTCGCCGAGGAGGGGCTGAGCGTGCAGGCCGCCATCGAGGTCGAGTGGGCGCTCGGCGAGGGTGCGGGGCCACCTGGCTCCGACCCCCGCACCTTCCGGCCGGCGCTCGCCGGGCCCGCCTACGGCATGACCCGGCACATCGAGGTCTCCGACTACGCGCGGGACCTGCTGGAGGCACTGGAGGCCCAGGGTGTCGCGGTCGACCAGTTCCACCCGGAGTACGCCGCCGGTCAGCTGGAGGTGTCGGTGGCCGCGCAGGACCCGGTCGCCGCCGCCGACACCTCGCTCCTGGTGCGCAGCACCATCCAGGCGGTCAGCATCGCGCACGGGCTGCGCGCGTCGTTCTCCCCCAAGGTGACCGCCGACGGGGTGGGCAACGGCGGCCACGTGCACCTGTCGCTGTGGCGCGGGACGGAGAACCTGATGAACGGCGGGCCCGGGACCTTCGGGTTGACCGAGGACGGCGAGGGGTTCACGGCCGGGATGCTCGCCCACCTGCCCGCGCTGCTCGCCGTCGGCTGCCCGAGCGTCGCCTCCTACCTGCGCCTGGTGCCCTCGCACTGGGCCGGCGCCTACGCCGTGTGGGGTCTGGAGAACCGGGAGGCCGCCGTCCGCTTCGTCACCGGGCCGAGCGGCAACCGACAGGCCGCGGCCAACGTCGAGGTCAAGTGCGTCGACAGCGCGGCCAACCCGTACCTGCTGCTGGCCGGGCTGCTCGCCGCCGGCCAGGCGGGACTGCGGGCCGGCTCCGTCCTCCCCGACCCGGTCGCCATCGACCCCGGCACGCTGACCCAGGAGGGACGACGGGAGGCGGGGATCGTCGCACTGCCGACCTCGCTGGAGGAGGCGGTGACCGCCTTCGAGGGGGACGGCGTGCTCCTCACCGCCTTCGGTCCGGAGCTGGCGACCACGATCGCCGAGGTGCGGCGAGGGGAGATCGCCCTCTTCGCGGGGACGTCGCCGGAAGAGCTCACCGCCGCCGTCCGCTGGCAGTACTGAGGGTCACCCGCCCAGTTGATCATCGGCGAACGGCTGCCCCCTGCGGCGGGTCGGGCAGCCACTCGCCGATGATCGACCTGATCGTCAGGCCCGGACCGATCCGGTGGTCAGCGGTGCAGGCACGGCAGGCGACCCGCCGTCCGGGTCGTCGAGCAACTCCTGCAAGCGCGGGTGGCGGGCCAGCCGGCTGCGGGCCCGGTGCAGTCGCACCCGCGCCGTCCCCGCAGTGATGCCGACGACGCTCGCGGCCTCCGCCGGGCTCAGCCCCTCCCAGGTCGTCAGCGTGACCAGCTCCCGATCCAGGTCGCTGAGGGTCTCCAGGACCAGCCGCACCACCTCGGCCCGCCGGTCGTCGGACGTCGGGCCGCTCGGGTGTTGCTCCTCGAGGACGTCAGCCCCCGACTCGGCCGACCGCAGGACGGCGCGGTGATGGGCAGCGATCAGTCGCCGGGCCACCCCGTACAGCCACAGCCGGCGCTCGCCCCCGGAAGGCAGGTCGGTACGACGCCGCCAGGCGATCAGGTAGACCTCGGCGAGCAGGTCGGCGGCGTCCTCGGCCGGCGCACGCCGGGTCAGGTAGCCCAGCAACGGTGCGCGGGTGTCGAGGAACAGCGTCTCGAACTGCGCCTGCTCGTCGCTCATCGCACACCGTGGTAGCGGTAGCCGGGGTCCGCGTCGATGACCGGCAGGACGTCGTAGGAGCACGCGTGGGATTCCGCCACCGTGTCCAGCACGGCCTGGCGATCCCCCGAATCAGCGGCTTCGGCGAGCGGACGGAGCCACCACCGGTAGGAGGTGGACCGATCTGGCGCCGAGTCCGCCGGGCGGGGCTCGCCGTGGTCCTCCGCGAAGGTGAGAAAGGGCTCCCAGGACACCGCGTCGGCGAGCACCTCCGCCGTCGCCGCGCGCGCCGCGGCGTCACCGGTGTCGTCGGCGGCCACCCACGCATCGGCCCACGTGCAGACCGCGGCGCCGGCGATCGACGAGCGCAGATGGCTCTCCGTGATGGCTGCGCCGGGTTCCGCACGACCGTGGAAGTCCAGCGCCAGGCCGCGCTGGGCTTCGTAGCCGGGTGCGAAGGCGATGTCGGCGGTGACCTCCTCGACCACCTGCCGCAGATCCGCGCCTCCTCGGTCGAGCATCTCGCCCGACCCCCCGGCCCCCACCTCCCAGCCGGTCAGCTCCTCGCCGGTCCTGGTCGAGAGGAACTCGGCTGCTGCCGCGGTGCCACCGCCGGCCACCGCGACGACCAGCGCTGCGGTCGCCAGGCGGGTCGCCCGGCGCCGACGGCGGGCGGCCACCTGCCGGTCACCGATCAGCGCCAGTCGTCGCTGCTGCAGGTCGTCGCCGGTAGACGTGCCGGCACGCATCGCCGTCTGCACCCTCGACCACGCCTCGGCGAAGAGCTGCTCGTCGTTCCCCGGGTCCTCCGCCGCGGCGGAGCGCAGCAGTGCGTCCAGCCGCCCGTCGTCCTGGTGGTTCATCCTGTCGCCCTCCGGATCGGGGTCCGCGGTGCGCGACCCTCTCACCGCAGACATGTCCGGGCGTTACAACCGACCGAAACCCTGTGGCCCTCGGGTCGAACGCCGCGACACGTGCGCACTGCACGTGGTCCGGACGCATTGCACGGTCTGCAGCCCTTGCAGAGCGACCACAAGCCGTGCACTGCGACCTCACCCGGCCAGATCTTCAGCGGCCGCTGGAAGATTTTTGCAGCGGCTGCGTTCACTCTCCTGCGCAGCCGAGGTAATCTCCACTTGCCGCTGGAGGTTCGTCAGAGGCGGCGACATCAGAAGACCGAACCAGCACGACATCCGGAGGTACACAGCCATGATGCTGACTTCCTACGACCCCTTCGCCGCGACGTCCGCCGCCTTCCGCGCGCTGGACCAGCTGACCGGCCGATCCGGCACGACCACCGCCCGCCCGCTGGCCGGCATGCCGATGGACGCCTACCGGGTGGGCGACAACTTCGTGGCCCACTTCGACCTGCCCGGCGTCGACCCCGGCTCGATCGACCTGTCGGTCGAGGGCACCACGCTGACCATCAGCGCCGAGCGGTCGGTGCCGCAGATCGAGGGCGCGCAGTGGCAGGTCGCCGAGCGTCCGTTCGGCAGCTACACCCGGCAGCTGGTCCTCGGCCGCAGCCTGGACACCGACCGGCTCGAGGCGAGCTACCACGACGGCGTGCTCACGGTGAGCATCCCGGTCGCCGAGAAGGCCAAGGCCCGCAAGATCACGGTGACCCGCGCGGACACCCCGGCCGCGGTGGAGGCGCACACCATCGAGGGTGAGCAGCCCTCCGTCGAGAGCTGATCGACAGCAACCCGGGAGGGGCGGGACCCAGCGGTCCCGCCCCTCCGGCGTCTTCCGGAGGACCCATGAGCACCGACCCGCTCCAGCCCCTGGACGACCCCGACCACCCGGTGCTCACCATGAGCCAGGCGGCCGACCTGCTCGGCGTCCAGGCGGCCTTCCTGCGCAGCCTGGACTCCTCCGGCGTGCTGCACCCGCACCGCTCCCCCGGCGGGCACCGGCGCTACTCCCGGCACCAGCTCCAGCTGGCCGCCCGGGTGCGGGTGCTCCTCGACGACGGCCACCTGCTCGGCTCGGCCCAGGTCATCGTGCAGCTGCAGGACGACCTGGCCGAGGCCGTCGCCGACGCCGAGCACGCCCGCGACGAACGGGACGCCGTCCGTCAGGAGCTCCGCGACCGGCGCCGCTGAGCCGGTGGATCAGGGCTCGAGCACCAGCTTGCGGTGGGCGAAGGAGGTCTGCCGCTGCCAGACCGCGGCCACGTCGGCCAACGGTGCCCGCTCGACCTCCACGGCGATCCGGCCGTCGGCGGCGTGCCCGGTGAGCTCGGCCCAGCCCCGGGCGACGACGTCCTGCGGCACGTGCCGGGTCGTGTAGCCGAGCAGGTCGACCATCGCCTCCCGGAAGCCGCCCGCGACCACCTCCGCCGCCGGCGCCGCCGAGTGCCCGATCTGCACGTGCCGCATCCCCATCCGGGCAGCCGCCATGGCCGCCAGCGCAGGCTGACCCCAGACCGGGTCGATGGTCACGTCGACCCCGCCACCGGCCGCATCCCGGATCCGCTCGCCGAGTGCTGCGGTGGACTCGTCGCCGGTGAGCTCGACGGTGGCGTCGGCACCCAGGTCGGTCAGCCGCCGGAGCGACTCGGCGTCCCGGGCAGCCGCGACCACCCGGCCGGCACCGAGCACCTTCGCCGCCTGGACGGCGATCGTGCCGAGCACCCCGCTGGCCCCCAGCACGAGCACCGTCTCCCCCGGCTGCAGCCGGGCCCGCCACTGCAGCGGCAGCCACGCTGCCAGCCCGGCGATGCCGAGGGCGACCGCGAGCCCGTCGTCGAGCCCCTCGGGCACGTCGAACAGCGAGTCGGCCGGTACCAGCGTGCGCTGCGCCATCGAGCCGAACGGAGCGACGCAGCCGTTGAAGTACACCCGCCGGCCCTCGACCGTGCCGACGCCCTCGCGCCCGGCGACGGACGGGAACGGTGGCTTGGTGACGAAGGCGCCGGCGGCGATGGCGACGTCGACCGGGTTGACCCCGGCGACCCGGACGTCCACCACCACCTGCCCGGGGCCGGCGGCGGGCTCGTCGAACGAGTCGAAGGTGGGGGTGCCGGGCTCGGTGAGCACTGCTGCGTCCATCGAGCTGACGCTAGGCGAGCGGAGGCCGCTGCGCGCTCCGGCTCAGAGCAGCGCGGGGAGCAGCAACAGCAGGGTGGGCACCAGGAGCAGGGCGACCGCGCTGGCGAGTGCGGCCCAGCGGGCCCGGGTGGGCAGCGGGTCCGCTGGTGCGAGCAGCCGGCGCACCCGGACCGCGACCGGTCCCCCGGTGACCGCGAGCGCCCCCTCCGGCACCTGGCCCCCTGCCCCACCGGCGGCGGCCACGATCGCGACGGCGAGGGTCCGCCGCGGGTCCGGCCCGGAGAGCGAGCGCAGGGCGACGTCGTCGGCGCGCATCTCGACCAGGTCGCGCACCCCGTCGTGCGCCCGGTCGGCCGCCGGCAGCACCGGCAGCGCCGCCCGCCAGGCGACGAAGGGCAGCAGCAGCAGGTGGTGGTGCTCGCGCAGGTGCGCCCGTTCGTGGGCCACGACGGCGTCCAGCTGCGCACCGTCCAGCTCGGCCACCATGCCGGAGGAGAGCACCAGCAACGGGCGCGCCCCGGGGATGCAGAACGCCACCGGTGCGGGGTGGTCGAGCAGCAGCGTCTCCTCCGCCGACGCCCGCTCCCCCGACGACGCGCCGGGCCGGACGAGCAGTTCCAGCAGCGCGCGGTGCCGCCGCCGGGTGCGCGCGGTGCGGACGCCGGAGAGCGCGAGCACCCCCAGCAGCTCCAGCGTCAGCACCGCGGCGAGGGTCTGGGCGACCCAGTGGTCACCGCGCACCGGTTCGGCGCTGGGCTGCCGGGTCACCCAGTGCCACCACGCCTCGGGGAGCGAGTGCCCCCAGGGCGCGAGCCCGTGCACCAGCAGCGCGCCGATGATCGCCAGGCCACCGGCCAGGCCGATCGCCTGCCAGCAGACCAGGGCCGCGAGCGGGTCACGCCGGGGCCAGCGGGCCCGGGCCAGCGCGGCCGGCACCGGCCAGGCGAGGAGCGCGGCGAGGACGCCGAGCGCCAGGGCGGTCGCCGGGAGCACGCTCAGCGAACGCCGGTGGCGTCCGGACCGGCCGCTGTGCCGCCGCCGAGCAGTTCACGGAGCATGGCGGCGTCCTCGGCGTCGACGCTGCCGACGAACCGGGCCAGCGCTGCTTGCCGGTCACCCGCCTGGCCGAGCACCTCGTGCATGAGCTCGGCCGCGTGCGCCTCGCGCGTGGCCCGGGGGGCGAAGCGCCGGGGGCGCCGGTCGTCGTGGACGACGAAGCCCTTCTGCTCCAGCCGGCTGAGCACGGTGTGCACCGTGGTCAGCGCGAGCCCGCGGTCGGCCAGCTCGGCCTGCAGTTCGGGCGCGCTGATCGGACCGGCGGCCGCCCACAGCCGGTCCATGAGTGTGCGCTCCAACTCACCAAGTGAGGCCATTGGTCCCTCCTCTGTCCGGTGTCTCACAGCCGATGGTCTCTGCGGGTCGTAGACGAGAAGTTCTACGAAGCGTAGAAATGAGTTCTACGACATGTAGAAGACTACGCGCCGTCGTAGGAGACAGGGAGGCAACAGTCGTGGACGTCCTGGACGTAGCGCGCTGGCAGTTCGGGATCACCACCGTCTACCACTTCATGATGGTCCCGCTGACCATCGGGCTCGGGATCCTGCTGGTGGTCATGCACACGATGTGGGTGCGCACCGACAACCCCGAGTGGCTGCGGATGACCCGGTTCTGGGGTCGCATCTACCTGATCAACTTCGTCCTCGGGGTGGCCACCGGGCTGGTCCAGGAGTTCCAGTTCGGGCTCGCCTGGAGCGAGTACAGCCGGTTCGTCGGCGACGTCTTCGGGTCGCTGCTCGCCCTCGAGGCCCTGCTGGCCTTCTTCCTCGAGTCGACCTTCCTCGGCCTGTGGATCTTCGGCTGGGGCCGGATCCCGAAGAAGGTGCACCTCGCCGCGCTCTGGGCGGCGGTGATCGGCTCGATCGTCAGCGCGTACTTCATCATCGCGGCCAACTCGTGGATGCAGCACCCGGTCGGGGTCGTGACCAACGACGCCACCGGGCGGCCCGAGCAGGTCGACTTCCTCGCCGTCCTGACCAACAACACCGCGATCGCCGCGTTCAGCCACACCATCGTCGGCGCGCTGATGGTCGCCGCCGCACTGCTGGTCGGCATCGGCCTGTGGCACCTGCGCAAGCGTCGGCTGGCCGGTCTCTCCCCCGAGGACGTCGACCACAGCGTGTGGCGCCGCTCGGTGCGGATCGGCGGGTTCGCCTCCCTCATCGCGTTCGTGCTCGTCGCGGTCACCGGCGACTACCAGGCCAAGCTGATGTACCAGCAGCAGCCGCTGAAGATGTCCTCGGCCGAGGCGCTCTGCGAGACCGAGGCGCCGGCGCCGTTCTCGGTCTTCGCCTTCGGCAAGCTCGGCAGCAACGAGTGCGACGACGTCCACTCCTGGACCGTCCCGGCGCTGCTCTCCTACCTGGCGCACGGTGACTTCGAGACCGCGGTGCCCGGTGTCAACCAGCTGCAGGAGGAGTACGCGGCGGCCTACGGGGCGACCTACCCCGACGACCCGTCCTTCGGCGACAAGGCCGGCGAGCCGATCGACTACACGCCGCTGCTGGCGGTCACCTACTGGAACTTCCGGCTGATGATCGGCATGGGCATGGTCTCGGCCGGCGTGGCCGCCTACGCCCTGTGGGCGACCCGGCGCGGCCGGGTGCCGACGTCGAGGATCGGGGTCTACGGCTCGCTGCTCGCGGTGGGCGCACCGTTCGTCGCCAACGCCTCGGGGTGGATCTTCACCGAGATGGGCCGTCAGCCCTTCGTCGTCTACCCGAACCCCGACGTGCCGCGCGAGGAGCAGGTCTACTTCTTCACCGCCCAGGCCGTCTCCCCCGGCGTCAGCGCGGCCGAGGTCTGGACCTCGCTGATCGCCCTGACGCTGGTCTACGGCGCCCTGGCCGTGGTGGAGCTCTGGCTGATCGTCAACTTCGTCCGCCGCGGGGTCACCACCAGCGACGGCGCCCCGACCCCGGGCCACACCCCCGACGGCGACCCCGACGCCGACGTCACCCCGGGCAGCGCGAGCACCCGCCGGGCCGACGACGACGACGTCCTGTCCTTCGCCTACTGACCGGCCCTGAGACCGAGAGAGACACTTCCATGGACCTGCAGACACTCTGGTTCGCCGCGGTCGCCGTGCTCTGGACCGGCTTCCTGCTGCTCGAGGGCTTCGACTTCGGCGTCGCCGCCCTGCTGCCCGTGATCGGGCGCCGCCCGGCCGACCGGCACCTGATGCTCCGGTCGATCGGCCCGCTGTGGGACGGCAACGAGGTCTGGCTGATCACCGCGGCCGGCGCCGTCTTCGCCGCCTTCCCCGGCTGGTACGCCACCTGGCTGCCGGCGCTGTACCTGCCGTTCGTGCTGGTGCTGTTCGGCCTGATCATCCGGGCCGTCGCCTTCGAGTGGCGGCACTCGCACCACACCGAGCAGTGGGACAGCACGTGGACCAACGTCATCGTCACCGGATCGCTCATCGCCGCCCTGGGGGTCGGCGCGGCGCTGGGCGGCACCACGCTGGGCCTGCCGATCGACGGCGACGGCATCCGGGTCGGCGGCGCGTTCGCCGGCGTCACCTGGTCCGCACTGCTGGGCGGGGTCGCCGTGCTGGCCTACTCGATGGTGCACGGCGCCGTCTTCCTGGCGCTGAAGACCGAGGGCCCGGTGCGGCTGGCCGCGCGCGCCTTCGCCCGCCGCTGGTCGCTGGTCGCAGCGGTGCCGCTGCTGGCCTGGGCCGGGCTGGTGCAGCTGCGCGAGGGCACCGCCGTCACCGCGGTGCTGTGGCTGGTCGCCGCACTGGCGGTGCTGGTCGCCTGGGCGAGCATCCGGGTCGACCGGGAGGGACCGGCCTTCAGCGCCTGGGCGGTCGTCATGCTCGCCTCGGCGGCGACGATCTTCGGCGCCGTGTACCCGGTGGTCGTCGTCTCCTCCATCGACCCGGCCTTCGACGTCACCATCGCCGAGGCCTCGGTCAGCGACTACACGCTGACCGTGATGACCTGGGCGGCCGGCATCGGGCTGCCGATCGTGCTGGGCTACCAGGCCTGGACCTACTGGGTGTTCCGCAAGCGGCTCACCGCCGACCCGGAGACCCCGCACGCCGACGCCACCGAGGAGCAGGTGCGCGCATGACCCCGCGTCCCAGGAGGGGCCAAAGTCGCGATTTTGGCCCCACGGATGGGCGGGGGCCGCTGGGGGCGCTCGCCGGGGTGCCCGGGCTGACCGGGGCGCTGGTGCGGGCCGCGGTGGCCGCGCTCGGGCAGACGGTCGGCGTGGTCCTGCTCGCGGCCGGGCTCGCCCGGGCGGTGGCGGACGTCGCCGACGGCGTCACCCCGGGGACGTCGCTGCTCGTGGCGCTGCTCGGCGTCGGGATCCGGGCCGCCGCCGGCGGACTGGGCAGCGTGCTGGCCACCCGGGATGCCCGGCGGGCCGAGGACACCCTGCGCCGCCGGCTGCTCACCCGGTTGCTGGCCGGCGAGGGTGAGGCGGTCGCGGCCGCCGGCGGCACCGGGCCGGCCGCGGTGCTCGCCAGCACCCGGCTGCACGACCTGGGTCCGGCGCTGGCCACCTACCTGCCGGCGATCGCACAGACGATCGTCGTCCCTCCGGTGCTGCTGGTGGTGCTGGGCCTGACCGACTGGCTCTCCGCGCTGCTGGTGGCGCTCACCCTGCCGCTGGTGCCGCTGTTCATGGCGCTGGTCGGGCTGCACACCCGGGACCGGACCGTCGAGGCGGCCCGGGCGCTGGACCGGATCGCCGGGCACGTCGCCGAGCTGGTCCGCGGCCTGCCGGTGCTGGTCGGGCTGGGCCGCGCCGCCGACCAGCTGTCCGCCCTGGCCGAGCTCGGCGAGACCCACCGCCGGCGCACGCTGGCCACCCTCCGGATCGCCTTCCTCTCCTCGCTGGTGCTGGAGGTGCTCGCCACCCTGTCGGTCGCGCTGGTCGCGGTGACCGTCGGCGTGCGGCTGGTGCACGGGGACATGGGCCTGGACGTCGGCCTGCTCGCCCTGCTGCTCGCCCCCGAGGCGTTCGCGCCGCTGCGGGCACTGGGCGCGGCGCACCACGCCTCCGAGGACGCCGCCGAGGCCGCCGCCGCCGCCCGCGCCGTGCTCGCCGCCCCCGCCCCCCGGCCGGTGCTGGCCGCTCCGCCCGCCGGGCAGCTGCGCGGGGTCACCGTCGACGGCCTCACCGTCTCCTTCCCCGGCCGCGGCCGGCCGGCCGTCGACGGCGCCTCGTTCGAGGTGGCGCCGGGCGAGCTGGTGGCCCTGCGCGGGCCGAGCGGGTCGGGCAAGTCCACCGTGCTCGCCGTGCTGACCGGCCAGCTCCTCGACGGGGCCACCGCGCAGGTCGACGGCGTGGTGCTGGCGCCTGCGGACGTCGCCGTCGTCCCGCAGTTCCCGCACACCGTCGCCGACACCGTGCTCGACGAGCTGCGCCGGCACGCCGGCGACGTCCCCGACGAATGGGCCACCGACCTGGCCGACACCGCGCTGGCCTGGCTCGACGCCGGGCACCTGCGCGAGCGCGCCTGCCGCACCCTCTCCCCCGGCGAGCTGCAGCGGGTCGCGCTGGCCCGGGCGCTCGTCCGGGTGCAGCGCGGGGCCCGGGTGCTGCTGCTGGACGAGCCGACGGCGTCGCTGGACGCGGCGAGCACCGCCCTGGTCGCCGAGCTGCTGGTCCGCCTGCGCGGCTCGCTCTGCACCGTGCTGGTCACGCACTCCCCCGCGCTCGCCGCGCTCGCCGACCGCGCCGTCGACCTCCCCGGCCCCGACGCCCTGCCGCCGCTCACCAGCGTCCCGGCGCCCGAGCGCACCGGCAGCACCCAGGACGCCGGCGCCCCGCTCCCCGCCGCCGTCGCCGAGCCGGGCGCCGCTCCCGAGGCGGACCGTGGCACGGTCGGTCTCAACTGGCCGCGGCGGGCGGTGGTGCGGGCGGTCGCCACCGGCTCGGCGTCGGCTGCGTCGGCGGTGGCGCTGATCGCGGTCTCGGGCTGGCTGATCGTCCGGGCCGCCGAGCAGCCGCCGATCCTCACCCTGCTGGTGGCCACGGCCGGGGTGCGCGGCTTCGGGCTGGCCCGCGCCGCACTCCGCTGGCTGGAGCGGCTGGCCGGTCACGACGCCGCCTTCCGGCTGGCGTCGACCACCCGGCTGCAGGTGTGGCGCGCGCTGGTCGCGCAGGGCCCGGCCGCCGACCGCACCCCCGGCCGGGCCCTGGCCCGGGTCGTCGGGGACGTCGGCCTGCTGCAGGACCTCTCCGTCCGGGTGGTCACCCCGCCCCTGGTCTCCGGCATCGTCCTGGTCGGGACGACGGCGGTGCTGGCCCTGCTCGACCCGCGGGCCGGCGCACTGGTCGCCGCGCTCGTCGGGGTCGCGGTGCTGGGCGTGCTCGGCGTGCACCGCTGGGCCGACCGGGGCGGCGCACGGCACGCCGCAGAGCTGCGCACGGTGACCCTGCGGGAGACCAGCGCAGCCCTCGAGGCCGCCGGGGACCTGCGGGCGCACGGCCTCACCGGCGAGGCCGTCGACCGGCTCGACCGGCTGGGCCGCCGGCAGGGTCGCGCGGCCCAGGTCGGGGCCACCGCCACGGCGCTGGGCGACGCACTCGCGGTGCTGTCCACCGGTGCCGCCGCCGTCGGTGCGCTGGCCGTCGCAGCCGTCGGCGTCCGCGCCGGGGAGCTCTCCGCACCCACCGCCGCCGTCCTGGCGCTGGCGCCCCTGGCGCTGCTGGAGTCGCTCATCGCACTCGGCGCCGCGCGGCGGCACCGGCTGGCCTGGCACGACGCGCGGGCCCGGGTCGAGTCCGTGCTCGCCGAGCCGGTGGCCGCCGACCCGGCGCCGGCCGAGCGGATGGCCCCGCCGCGGCCGGTGCGCGAACTGGCGCTGGAGCACCTCACCGCCGGCTGGCCCGGACGCCCGGCGGTGCTGCGCGACCTGGACGCCGTCGCCACCGCCGGGTCCGACTGGCTGGTGGTCACCGGCCCGTCCGGGTCGGGCAAGTCGACGCTGCTGTCGGTGCTGATGGCCTCGCTGCGCCCCGCGGCCGGCGCCTACGTCCTCGGCGACGGACGCCGCCCGGTGCCGGCCGACCGGCTGACCCGGGCCGACGTGCAGGGCACGATCGCCTGGTGCCCGCAGGAGGCACACGTCTTCGACGCTCCGCTGCGGGCCAACCTCGCGCTGGCCCGCCCCCGCGGCGAACTGGCCGGAGCCGACGGCGAGGAGGCGATGCGCCGGGCCCTGACCGACGCCGGGCTCGGTGCGCTGCTGGCCACCCTGCCCGCGGGGCTGGACACCCCGGTCGGGGCGGGCGGCACCTCGCTGTCCGGTGGCGAGCGGCGGCGGCTGGCGGTGGCGCGGGCGCTGCTGGCCGACCGGGACGTCGTGCTGCTGGACGAGCCGACCGCCCACCTGGACCCGCCGACGGCCGCCGCCCTGGTGGCCGACCTGCGCCGGGCGCTGGCGGGCCGGCTGGTCGTCTGCGTGACCCACGACCCGGCGGTGGCCGAGGAGCACGACAGCGTCCTGCGGCTGGACGGGGCGGTCCCCGAGCACGCGCCGGCACCGGCGCGCCGCTGACCGGTTTGCCGCGGCTCCCGCTGCGGCACGTCTCCGGCATGCCCCTGGCCCAGCGCTTCGCCGCCGCGGCCGCGGCGGAGGCGGCCGCGGCAGAGGACGACGAGGGACACCTGCTCCCCGACCAGCTGGCCCGGGCCACCGTCCAGGTGCTCGCGATCGACGGTGCCGGTCTCAGCGTGCTGACCGGCACCCGGGGCCGCTGCCCCCTGGGCGCGAGCTCACCGGAGGCCGGCCGGGCCGAGCGGCTGCAGTTCACCGTGGGCACCGGCCCCTGCCTGCTGGCACATGCCTCCGGTGAACCGGTGTTCGCCGCCGAGCAGGACCTCCGCCGACAGTGGCCGGAGTTCGCCGACGTGCTGGTGGCCACCACCCCCTACCGCGGCGTCGTGTCCCTGCCGATCCCGAACGCACTGGCCGGCGCCGGTGCGCTGGACCTCTTCCTCGTCGACCCCGACGACGTCCTGCGGCTGGACGTGTTCGACGCCCTCGCCATCGGCCACCTGGTGTCCGGCGCGCTCAGCGACGCCGTCGCGTGGTCGGCGCGGTCGGGCGCCGCGGGCCCGAACTGGCTGTACAGCCCGGCCGCGGTGCGCCGTGCCGCCGTCTGGCGCGCGGTCGGGTCGCTCAGCGCGTCGCTGGACGTCGATGCGGCAACCGCGCTGGCCGTGCTGCGCGCGCACGCCTGGGCCACGGGCCGCTCGGTCGACTCGGTGGCGGCGGACCTGGTGAGCGGCCGGCTGGTGACCGCCGACGTCCTCGGGCGGCCCGGCGGAACCTGACCGGACCCGCGGATGAGGCACGCTGGGCACATGGCGCAGAACCCGACGGTCGAGGAGTTCCTCGCCACCCTGGACCACCCGCGCGCCGACGACGTCCGCCGGATCCGCGCGGCGATCATGGCCTCGGACGCCGAGCTCACCGAACACGTGAAGTGGCGGGCGCCGAGCTTCTGCGCCCGGGGGGTGGACCGGGTGACCTTCCGGCTGTTCCCGGCCGACCACCTGCAGCTGGTCTTCCACCGCGGCGCGAAGCCCCAGGAGACCGCGGGCTTCGAGTTCGGTGACGACACCGGGCTGCTGCGCTGGGCCGACACCGACCGCGCCGTGCTGTCACTGGGCGACTCCGCCGACGTGACCGCCAAGCTGGACGCGATCGTGGCGCTCGTGGAGCGCTGGGTCCGGGTCTGAGCCGGCTCAGTCGCAGGGCGGCCCCGCCGGGACGTCCACCTGGATCTCCGGGCCCAGCTCCGCGTCGACCAGCGGCAGGTCGTCACCGGACCAGAAGCTGCCCGGGTCGTAGGCGTTGAGCGGCCGGTTCTTCAGCAGCAGGCCCATCGCGGTGTAGGTGGTGGCGACCAGCTCGGCGCAGAAGACCGTGTCGTTCGTCTGGTGCCGGCGCAGCTTGCCGTTGACCCAGCCGTGGGCCAGGTGCCGGGTGGTGGGGAACGGCTTGCCGTCGAGCCGGGCGATGGTGCGCAGCACGGCGTCCTCCATCTCCCGGGGCACCCCGCCGTCGTCGGCCGGGCCGACCAGCTGGCGCAGCCAGGCCTGCTGGCCGTAGCGCTTCTTCCAGACGCAGACCGCATCCGACAGGTCGTGCAGCTGGACCCCGCGCTGATGGCGGCCGGACCACACGTCGGCCAGGGAGTGCCCCAGTTCGGCGTGCCAGAGCAGCGGCGGGAGGTCCTCGATGACGACGGCCATGCCGACGTGGTTGACCGGGGCGTTGGTGACGGTCTGGATGGCCCGGTCGGCCACCGACCCACCTCGGAAGACCCAGACGTCGCCGGTCCGGGTGAGCTCGACGGCGTCGTGCAGCGGCAGGACGCGGGCGGACGAGGTGCGGAACCCAGCGCGAGAGTGAGCCACACCACTACCGTAACGGCTCATGCGCCTCTCGAAGCTGCTCGGAGTCGCCGGGATCGTCGGCGTTGCCGCGACCGGCACCGTCCTGCTCCGCCACGAACGCCACCGCCGGGCCTACTCGCCCGAGGAGGTGCGCGCCCGGCTGCAGGGCCGGGTGGCGGAGGTCGCGACCGCCGACGCCGACCCGGACCTCGTCCCCGACTGGCCGGCCGAGGTCGAGCGGCCGCAGCGCCACCCGATGGAGGCGCTGCTCAGCACGGTGATGCGGGTCGGCCCCCTCCGCCGCTTCTGACGGCCCTCTCAGGGGCCCGCCCCGAGCTTGCGGGGGGTGGGGGGAGAGAGGGTCCTTCAGCCCGCGCCCGGCGGGAGCGTCGTCCCCTCGTCCTTGAGCACGACCCCGGAGGCCCCCAGCTGGCGGGACGCCTGGAGCAGCCCGGCCAGGGTGTCGGCGGCCTGGGCGTAGCCGAGGCCGTGCGGTGGCCGCACGTTGGAGATGCAGTTGCGCTCGGAGTCCGCCCGACCGGGCCGCGGGCCGTGGGTCAGGTAGAGGCCGAGGCTGTCGGCGGAGCTCAGCCCCGGCCGCTCCCCCACCAGGACGACGACGATCCCCGCACCCAGCGCCTCGCCCACCGGGTCGCCGAGGGCCACCCGGGCCTGGTGGGCGAGGACCAGCGGGGCGACCGACCAGCCGGGCAGCCGGGCCAGCACGGCGGCCACGGTGCCGGCCGCGTGCTCATGCACCGCCCGCGGGGACAGACCGTCGGCGAGCACCAGCGCCAGGTCGTGCGTGCCGCCGGGCAACCGGGTGTCCGGGGCCAGCCGCCGCCCCAGGTCCGGCCGCTGCAGGTAGGTGGTCCGGTCCGGTGCCTGGCTGTGCACCTCCAGCACGTCGAGCCCGACCCCGGCCTCGGTCAGCGCCGTCCGCACCCGGTCCGGGTCCAGCGCGGTGTGCACCGCGTCGCGGGCGGCCGCGTGCGCGGCGCGGAACTCCAGCTCCCGGGACGTCGGCAGCCCGTCACCGGCCCGGCCCAGCGCGACCCGCGCCCGGGTGGCGTCCCGCAACACCGCCCACGGGTCGTCCGAGGGGCCAAAGTCGCGATCTTGGCCCTGGACGTCGGTCATGGGCGGGCGGCGGCGAGGAGGGCGCGGGCCGCGGGCGCCTCGGGGGTCAGCTCGCGGACGTGGCCGGCGTCGTCGAGCAGGTCCATCGTCGTCAGCCACGCCTCGAACTCCGGCGCCGGCCGCAGGTCCAGCACCGAGCGGGCGGTGAGGACGTCGGTGAAGGACAGCGACTGGTAGTGCAGCATCACGTCGTCCGACCCCGGGACGGCGATGACGAACGAGCAGCCCGCCGCGCCGAGCAACAGCGTGAGGACGTCGGTGTCGTCGCCGTCGACGTCGGTGTGGTTCGTGTAGCAGACGTCCACGCCCATCGGCAGGCCCAGCAGCTTGCCGCAGAAGTGGTCCTCCAGCCCGGCCCGGATCACCTGCTTGCCGTCGTAGAGGTACTCCGGCCCGATGAACCCGACGACGGTGTTGACCAGCAGCGGGTCGAAGTGCCGGGCCACCCCGTAGGCGCGGCACTCCAGCGTCTGCTGGTCGACCGGGCCGTCGACGCCGTGGTGCGCGTCGGCCGACAGCGCCGAGCCCTGCCCGGTCTCGAAGTAGGTGACGTTGTCCCCCACCGTCCCCCGGCGCAGTTCCAGTGCCCCGGCGCGCGCCTCGGCGAGCAGGTCGAGGGTGACGCCGAAGCCACGGTTGCCGGCCTGGGTCCCGGCGACGGACTGGAAGACCAGGTCGACCGGCGCACCGGCCTCCAGCGCCCGCAGCGTCGTCGTCACGTGGGCCAGCACGCAGGACTGGGTGGGGATCTCGTACCGGCTGATCACCGCGTCGACCAGCTCCAGCAGCGCGATGGTCTGCGCCGGGGAGTCGGTGGCCGGGTTGATCCCGATGACGGCGTCGCCGCTGCCGTGCAGCAGCCCGTCCAGGATCGCCGCGGTCACCCCGACGGCGTCGTCGGTGGGGTGGTTGGGCTGCAGCCGGGAGGCCAGCCGGCCGGGCAGCCCGAGCGTGCTGCGCAGGCCGGTGACCACCCGGGTCCGGCGGGCGACCGCGACCAGGTCCGCGTTGCGCATCACCTTGGAGACGGCGGCGGCCATCTCCGGGGTGAGCCCGCGGGCCAGGCCGGAGATCGCCGCCTCGTCCCGCTCGGCGGCACGCGCCAGCAGCCAGTCGCGGAACTCCCCCACCGTCAGTGCGGAGACGGGCGCGAAGGCAGCCGGGTCGTGGGTGTCCAGGATCAGCCGGGTGACGTCGTCCTCGTCGTAGCCGACCACCGGCTCGGTGAGGAAGGTGGCCAGCGGGACGTCGGCCAGCACGTGCTGGGCGGCGACCCGCTGGGCCTGCGACTCCGCGGCGACCCCGGCGAGCACGTCGCCGGAGCGGGCCGGCGTCGCCTTCGCCAGCACCTCGGTCAGCGAGCGGAACTCGTGGGTGTGCCCGCCCAGCGTCGTCCGGCGAACCGTCATCGCACGTCCTCCTCCGCGGCGGCCAGCAGCGCGAACTCCTCCTCCGGTGCCGACGCGACCAGGTGGTGACGGCTGTAGAGGGCGAAGTAGCCGAGGAACACCGCGTAGGCGACCAGCGTCCACGCCGCGGCGACGGGGTCGACCAGGAAGGTCGCCAGCACTGCGGCGGCGGCCAGCACCAGGGCCACGCCGGTGGTGACCGTCCCGCCGGGCGTGCGGTAGGGCCGGTGCAGCTCCGGCTCCCGGCGGCGCAGCACGATGTGGCTGACCATCATGAGCACGTAGGAGACCGTCGCGCCGAAGACCGCCATGTTCAGCAGCATCGCGCCCTGCCCGGTCAGCGAGAGGGCGAAGCCGATGGCACCGGGGACCAGCAGGGCCAGCACCGGCGCCTTGCGGGAGTTGGTCACCGACAGGGCCCGCGGCAGGTAGCCGGCGCGGGACAGCGCGAAGGTCTGCCGGGAGTAGGCGTAGATGATCGAGAAGAAGCTGGCGACCAGGCCGACCAGCCCGGCGTAGTTGATCACCGTGGTCAGGCCGCTGGACGCCCCGGCCACCTCCAGCGCCTCCACCGGCGGGTTGCCGCTGGCCGCCATGGTCTCCGCGCCGCCGGCACCGGCGGTGAAGACCAGCATCAGCACCGCCAGCACGAGCAGCAGGCCCATCGCGGCGACGATCCCGCGGGGCATGGACCGGGCCGGGTCGCGCGCCTCCTCCGAGGCCAGCGGCACGCACTCCACGGCGAGGAAGAACCAGATGGCGAACGGGAACGCCGCCCAGACGCCCATCAGCCCGAACGGCAGGAACTCCGAGGCGCCGGCGGCGTCGGTGGGCGCGATGTCGGTCAGGTTGGCCGCGTCGAAGGCAGGCACGGCTCCGACCAGGTAGAGCACCAGGCCGGCGACGGCGACCGCGGCGATCACCAGCATCACCTTCAGCGCCTCACCGACGCCGAGCAGGTGGATGCCGATGAACAGGGCGTACGCGGCGAGGTACACCCACCAGCCGTCGGTGATGCCGAACAGGCCGAGCGACTGGACGTAGGCGCCGATGAAGGTGGCGATCGCCGCGGGGGCGATCGCGTACTCGATCAGCACCGCCACCCCGGTCGCGTAGCCACCCCAGGGGCCCAGCGCCCGGCGGGCGAAGGTGTAGCCGCCGCCCGCGGTCGGCAGCGCCGAGCCCAGCTCGGCCAGGCCGAAGACCATCGCCGAGTACATGACCGCCATCAGGACGACGGCGATGAGCAGTCCGCCGAACCCGCCTTCGGCCAGCCCGAAGTTCCAGCCGGCGTAGTCGCCGGAGATGACCGCGGCGACACCGAGCCCGGCGAGCAGGACCCAGCCGGCGGTCCCGCCGCGGAGCTGCCGCTTCGCCAGGTAGCCGGCGTCGACCGTCTCCGCCTCGACCCCCCGCCCCGGTCCGTGCGATGCGCGGGCGGGTGCGGGTTCGACGGTCATCTGCGGTCCTCCGGCTCGTGGCCCCTGGGATCAGGCGGGAGCCAGCGTGTTCCCCTCGCCTCCGCCGGTCAACGGGGTGCGACGTCCTGGAACACGTTGTTCACACCCGGCCGGCTCGCGTGCTCCCAGCCCGCCTCCAGCAGCTGGAGGTCACGGACGTAGCTGCAGGCACCGACGTGCGCGCGGGCCGCTGCGGGGCGCAGCACCACACCGACCGGGCGCAGCACGACCGCCACCGGACGCCGGCCGAAGAGCACCGGCTGGGTCCAACCCCGCCGGGGCAGCGGCGGGCGCCGCACCTGCTCGCCCTCGATGCCGAGCACCAGCACCGCGGCCAGCACCGCCATCAGCGCCACCGTGCCCAGCGCGGTGGGCAGCCCGGCGTGCTCGGCGAGGAAGCCGATCACCGGCGGGCCACCGAGCAGGCCGGTGTACCCGACCGTGGTGGACAGCGCGACGCCCGAGGGCCCGCCGAGCGCACCGGCCCGGGCGATCGCCAGCGGGAAGACGTTGGCCAGCCCGAGCCCGACGAGCACGAAGCCGGCCAGGGCGACCGGCAGCGACGTCGTCGTCACCGCGGCCAGCGCACCGGCCGCGGCCAGCAACGAGCCGCCGACCAGCAGCCGCCGCTCGCCCAGGGCGAGCACCAGCCGCCCGCCGGCCAGCCGACCGGCGGCCATCGCCGAGGAGAAGCCGGCGTACCCGGCGGCCGCCAGGGCGGGGGCGGCGGCCAGCTGCTCGCGCAGGTGCAGCGCACCCCAGTCACTGAGCGCGCCCTCGCCGTAGGCGGTCGCCCCGGCCACCGCACCCAGCAACACCAGGACGCCGGTGGGACGGGCGCCGCGCGTGTCCTCGGCGGCCGGCCCCCGCGGGTCGGCCGTCGGCTCCGGCCGGTCGCCGCGGACGAGTACCGGCCCGGCCCAGGCCATCGCGACCAGCCCGACGATCGCCACGCCGGCCAGGTGTGGGGCGACCCCCGTCACGGCCGAGGCCAGCCCGCCGACGAGGGCACCGACCAGACCACCACCGCTGAAGGCGGCGTGCAGCCCGGACAGCAACGGCCGCCCGGCGCGCGCCTCGACCTGCACCCCGACGCTGTTGGCGGCGACGTTCACCGCACCGGTGACGGCGCCGAACAGGAACAGCCCGGCACACAGCGCCGGGAGGGTGCCGGCCAGCCCGGGCAGGACGGCGCTGAGGCTGGCGGCGACGCCGGCCAGCGCCGCCACCCGCCCGGTGCCGAACCGGGTGCACAGCGCACCGGTGACCTGCATGCAGGCGAGCGCACCGAGCGACAGGCACAGCAGCGCGACGCCCAGGGCGGTGTGGCCAGCGCCCGTGGCGGCGCTGACGTCGGGCACCCGGGCGGCCCAGCTGCCGAAGACGAAGCCGTCGAGACCGAACAGGACGGCGACGGCCACCCGCAGCCGGCGCAGCGAGGGCGGGGTGGACGAGGAGACGGCCCGGGCGAGCACCGAACGGAGCAGCCCCGGGGCACGGGAGGGCACAGAGATGACCATGGGAGACCTTCAGGGAGTGGACGCGCAGCACCGCGGAACGGCTGGCGGGGGTCGGGGAGCACACGACCTCGGGCGCTGTCTCCCACGGTGCCACTCGGATGTGCACGATGCGTGTCCATCCGGGGTCCACCCGGGGTGAGAGCGCCCACGGTGTCGTACCGCACGTCCCGGCCGCCTCTGCGGTTGCCGGAGCGGCGCGGGAGAACGAGGGTCAGGGCATGACCGGGACCTTCGCTCGTGGGCTGCTCGCCGGCGCCGCCGGCACCACTGCCCTCAACGCCCTCACCTACGCCGACATGCTGCGCCGCGGCCGTCCGGCCAGCACCGTGCCGGGCCAGACCGCCGCCGCGCTCGCCGACGCCGCCGGGGTGGAGGTGCCGGGCAGGGGCGCGGAGCGGCAGGCCCGGACCACCGGCCTCGGTGCGCTCCTGGGGATCGGCAACGGCCTGGGCGTCGGCCTGCTGGCCAGCCTGGCCCGTGCAGGCGGGGTGCGGATGCCCGGGCCGGTCGGTGCGGTCGTCGTCGGTGCCGCGTCGATGGCGGCCACCGACGGGCCGACGGCGGCGCTGGGCGTGACCGATCCGCGCACCTGGGCGTCCTCGGACTGGGCGGCCGACGCGGTGCCCCACCTCGCCTACGGTGCGGCCGTGCAGGCGGTCGTCTCCGCGCTGCCGACGCGGGAGGAGCGGGTCCTCGTCAAGCAGCGCGCCTCGGCCGGGCTGGTCGCCCGCTCGCTGCTGCTCGGCACGGCGGCCGGGTGCCGCAGCTCCCTCGGGCTCGCCGCGCCGACCCTCACCGCCGCCGACACCGGCGTCGTCAAGAAGCTGGGCTCCTTGCTCTCCGTGGGCGGCGAGGTCTACGCCGACAAGCAGCCGGGCATCCCGGCACGGACCAGCCCCGCGGTCCTCCCCTCGCGCCTGGCCAGCGGGGCCGGCGGCGCCGGGCTCCTCGCCCGGCGTCAGGGGCAGAACGCCGCGCTGCCGGTGCTGGCCGGCGCCGCCGGTGCCGCGGCCGGCTCCTTCGGCGGCCTGGCCTGGCGGCGCTGGGCAGCGGACCTGATGCCGGACTGGCAGGCCGCGCTGATCGAGGACGGCGTGGCCGTCGTCCTGGCGCTGTCCGCCTGCCTGCCCGGCCGGCGGCGCTCGACCAGGCTGCGCGTGGTCAAGATGGCCGACTGACCGGTCAGGCCCGCCAGCCGGGGTCCCGGCCGGCGAGCCCGAGCGCCCGGTCGAAGGCGGGGGCGTCGGCCGGCACGGGCACCGCGGGCCCGTACCAGCCGCCGTCCCGGCCCATCGGCACCAGCGGCTCGACCGCCGCCAGCACCGCCTCCCCCAGCCCGGCCGGGACGTCGTAGCGGGCGCCGATCGCCCGGGCCAGGTCCCAGCCGTGCAGGGCGAACTCGGCGAGCATCAGCGGGCCGACGACCTCGGCGGGCATCGGCGTCGTGCCGAGCAGCGTCTCGCCCTGCCACGCGGCACGGTCGGCCCATGTGTCGGCCGCGGTGTCCAGCTCGACGGGGACGGCAGCGGCCCACTGCTCCACCGGCACACCGTCCAGGAACGGCGCCGGCCGCAGGCTGCTCCCGTCCTGCTCCAGCGGCATGCCGGTCGCCGACCGCTGGGACAGCAGGGCGGCCCACGCCAGGTGGTCGACCAGGGCGCGGACGTCGTAGTCGCCGCACGGCGTGGGCGCGGTGAGCTGCTCGGGGCGGACGGCGACCAGCGCGGTGGCGGCCAGGCCCGAGGCGGCGCGTACCGCGGCGGGCGGGCTGAGGAGCGAGGTCATGGAGGCAGCCTGCACCCTGGCCGCCCGGTGACTCAGCCGGGGACGAAGCCCGAGCGGTAGGCCAGCACCACGGCCTGCGTCCGATCCCGGGCCCCGGTCTTGGCGAGCACCCCGGCGACGTGGGTGCGCACCGTCTCCACGCCCAGGAACAGCTGCCCGGCGATCTCGGCGTTGTTCAGCCCCTGGGCCATCAGCCCGAGCACCTCGCGTTCCCGCTCCGTCAGCCGCGCCAGCCCCGGCACAGCCACCGGGTCGGCGGCGCGCACGTGCCGGCGGGCCAGTTCCCGGACGGCGTCGGGGAACAGCAGCGACTCCCCGCGGGCCACCGTCCGGATGCCGTGCAGCAGCTCCTCCGGCGTCGACCGCTTGAGCAGGAACCCGTCGGCGCCGGCAGCCAGTGCGTCGAAGACGTGGTCGTCGTTGGAGAAGGTGGTGAGCACCAGCACCCGGGCGGGTGAGCCGGCCCGCACCAGCGCCCGGGTGGCGGCGATCCCGTCCAGCCGGGGCATCCGCACGTCCATCAGGACGACGTCCGGCGAGGTGCGCCCGACGAGGTCCAGCACGTCGGCGCCATCCCCGGCCTCCCCGACCACCGACAGGTCCGGCTCAGCGCCGATCACCGCGGCCAGGCCGCGGCGGATCATCGGCTCGTCGTCTACCAGCACCACCCGGACGGTCACCGGACCGCGCTCCGGGCATGGACCGGCAGCCGGACGGCGAGCTGCCACCGGCCGTCGGCGGCGACGCCGGCCCGCACCTCGCCCCGGAGGTCACGCACCCGTTCCCGCACGCCGCGCAGTCCACGCCCACCGCCGGACCCGGCGGCCGCGGCGCCCGGCCCGGTGTTGGCCAGCACCAGCTCCAGGTCGTCGCCGGCGGCGTCGACCACCAGCCGGCAGGCGGTGCCCGGGGCGTATCGCAGCACGTTGGTCAGCCCCTCCTGCACGATCCGGTAGGCCTCCCGGGAGACCAGCGCCGGCAGGCTCTCGACCGCACCGCGTACCTCCACCGAGACCACTGCGCCGGCTGCCCGGGCGGTGCCGACCAGCTCGGCCAGGTCGCGCAGGTCCGGGGCCGGGGCGACGTCGGCGGCGGCCTGTTCCTCCTCGCGCAGCAGGCCGAGCACGTGGTCCAGGTCGACCAGCGCCCGCCGCGTGGCGTCCTCCGTCGCCCGGATGGCCTCCTCTGCGGCCACCGGGTCGCGGGTGAGCAACCGGCGGGCGGCGCCGGCCTGCACGCTGGCCAGGCTCAGCGCGTGCCCGACGCTGTCGTGCAGCTCGCGGGCCAGCCGGTCCCGGCCGGTCAGCACCGACACCGACGCCTCGGCCGCAGCCAGCCGTTCGGCCGTGGAGCCGGCCAGCAGCCGGGGGGCGACCGCGGCCAGGCCCCGGCCGAGGAGCTCCCCGCCGGCCACGACGAGCGCCAGCAGGCCGGCGGCCAGCACGACCCGGGCCGGCCACGCAGCGGGCACGGCCATCCCCAGCAGGTCCTCCGCCCCCGCGCCGCCCGGCACGGCCACCAGCACCACCGCCGACGGCACACCGATGACCAGCAGGGCACCGGCGACCGTGCCGGCCAGCACGTGCAGGGCCAGCAACAGCGCGGTGCGGGCTCGCTGCGGCGCGGTGGTCGACGGCCCGGGGCGGTGGGTGAACCCACGGGCCAGCAGCCCACCGACCGCGACCGCCTCCACCGGCCGGACCTCGGCGAGCGCGCCGACCGCCACGACCGGGGCGGCCACCAACAGCGCCACGAGCACCCCGATCAGCACCGGAGGCAGGCCGGACGTGACGATCACCTGCACCGGCCAGGCCAGCACGATCCCGACCGCCACCCCGATGGCCCCGCCCAGCAGCAGGTAGAGCCAGCGGTGCAGCGACTGGGCCACCGTCCGCCGAACCACCTCTCGAGCCACGACGCCATCCTCTCCGGCCGGACAAGACCCCGACGACGCCCGCGCCACCCGATCGGCGCGGGCGTCGAGGGCGCCGGTCAGTCGCGCACCGACAGCGCCGGCTCGCCCTGCCCGCAGGTGGCGCACGTGCCCCGGCGCCGGAGCGCGTAGCCGGTCACCGCCGCGGCCAGCGCCAGTCCCCAGGGGAGCGTCGGGAAGACCAGCACGAGAGCAGCGTCGCCCAGGTCGCCGGCCAGCAGCTGCTCCACCGCCATCGCCAGGAACGCCGGGCTGGCTGCCAGCAGGGCCACGGCGACCACCCCGCCGGCCAGCACGGGGACCCGCACCGGCACCGGGCGGCCGCGCAACCCGGGCACCCAGCGCGGCCAGACCTCACCCCACGGCCGGATCAGCCCGAGCGTGAGCACCGCCCCGCCGAGCGCGGCGAAGCCGAGGCCCAGCCCGAACAACCGCAGCTGCGGCTCCAGCACCCCATCAGTGGGCATGCCCAGCGGCCACGGGGTCAGCCAGGTCATCCGCAGCAGGGCGTACGGCAGCGGACCGGCCACGGCGATCCAGGTGGCCACTGTCCCCCAGCGCCGGGCCGCGGCCGGCAGGGTCCACGCGGCAGCGGGGCGCCCGCAGACCGCGCACCGGCCGGTCGCCGACCGTCGCAGCAGCATCGCGGTGGTCCCCCAGATCGTGGCGCCGGCCAGCAGCAGCGCCAGGTGCAGGTGCGGCATCGCGTGCTCGGCGAAGCCGGAGCCCAGCTCGCCGGCGAGGTCGGTGACCGTGCCCGGCCGCAGCAGCCCGGCGGCCACACCGGCGGCGACCAGCGCAGCCACCCCGATCAGCCACGGCCGGGTGCGCCGGTCCCGCGCCGCCCCGACGGTGAAGACCGCCAGGAAGGTGACCGGGCCGACGATCGCGGCCAGGTAGCCCAGCAGCACCAGCGAGCCGAGGTCAGCGGCGAGCCCGCCGAGGACCGCCGCCTGCACCGCCATGGCGGCCACCAGCAGGGGCGACCCGTCCCGCCGGCGGGACAGCCGGACGAGGAGCAGGCCGGCGCCGGAGAGGACCAGCAGGGTCCACGCCGTGGACGTGCGATCGAGCAGGGAGAGCACGCCGTACCGCTCGTCGGCGTCCAGTCCGGGCCAGCTGCCCGGGTCCAGCAGCCAGCGCAGGGCCAGCAGGGCGTGCAGCACGCTCCAACCGACGCCGGCGGCCAGCAGCCGGCGGACGGTGGGCGTGCCGTGGCCGACCGCATGGGCTGGGGCGGCGGGTGCAGGGTCGAGGGTCACGGTGGACCTCCGGATCAGCGGCCCGGGTGGGTCCCGGGGTCGCCGTCCAGCGTCGTGAGCGCGCTGGGCCACCGGCTCCCCCGCTCGGGGGACGTGCCTCCGCCGTGCGGGTGGCCCAACCGTGCGGGTGGCTCAGCCGTGCGGGTGGCTCAGCCGTGCGGGTGGCTCAGCCCTCGGCGGGTGGCTCAGCCCTCGGCGGGGTCGGCCGCTCGGTCGGCCGCGGCCAGCAGCCAGCCGGGCCCGGTGGTCCGGGCGACGGCGGGGAGCCGGTCGCGCAGCCCGCGGTCGGCGGTGACCACCAGCAGGTCGTCGTCGCCGTCGGCGAGGTCGGCGGCGGTCTCGGCCAGCGCGTCGTCGCCACTGCCGGGCGCCCGGACCACCCGCAGGCCGGCGGGGGCCGCGACGTCCCGGGCCTTCCCCTCGACCACCGCGACCAGTGCGGTCACCGGTACCGGCTCGCCGTCGGGCCCGGTCAGCTCCCGGCCGGGCAGGGCGGCGAGCCGCTCCAGCAGCCGGGCGGTGGCGCCGGCCCGGTCGCGCCACCAGCCGTCGGGCCGGGCACCCACGGTGTTGGCGACGTCGACCAGCAGGGTCGTCATCGTCGGCGGGACGCACCGAGCACTGCGGTGGCGACGAAGAAGAGCAGGCCGACGATGGCCAGCCAGAACAGGCCCTCCACGATCACGCCGACCACGGTCACGGCGACCCAGACGAGGAGCAGCAGGAGCAGGAGACGGAGCACGGGTCCGACCGTAGCGGGGGTCAGCTGCCCTCGGCTGCGCCCAGCCGCCAGTAGCCCATGAACGCCACCGAGGTGCGGGGCACGCCGAGGTCGCGGACCAGGCGGCGGCGCAGCTTCTTGACCATGCCCGCCTCCCCGGCCAGCCAGGCGTAACAGCCGTCGGCGCCGCCCTCGTCCGGCACCTCCCAGAGGACGCCGCCCTCCAGGTCGACGTCCTCGACCTCCTGCCCGGCGGTGCGGGCGGCCACGCCGAGCTCGCAGAGGGCGGCGTGCACCGCCGTGCCGAGCGCCTCGCCGGGGGCCCGGCTGCCGCGGACGAGCCAGCGGACCTCCACCCCCGGCGGCACGGCGAGCGACAGCACATCGCGGGCCTCGGGGACCTCGAGCACGGCGATGGCGCGTCGGCCGGCGGGCAGCCCCTCCACGATCGCGCTGATCGCCGGGACAGCGGTCTCGTCCCCGGCGAGGAACAGGGGGCCATCGGCCGGTGGGGCCCACTCGACCCCCCAGGGCCGGCCGGACCCGCCCCGGCCGGGGCGGGGCCGGTCGGGGCCCAGCACGACGATGGGGTCGCCCGGGACGGCGGCGGCGGCCCAGCTGGCGGCCGGGCCGGAGTGGCCCTCCTGGACCCCGTGCAGCACCACGTCGACGTCCAGCTCCCCGAGCTCCGGGCGGGCGGCGCGCACGGTGTAGGTGCGCAGGTAGGGGCGGCGCTCGTCCGGGAGCGCGCAGTAGTCCTGGTACCAGGTCGGGCCGTCGGTGAGCAGGTCGGTGACCGGGGCACCGTCCCGGGAGAGCACCAGCTTGATCCGCTGGTCGTCACCGGCCGCACCGAAGCCGGTGAACTCCGGGCCGCGGAGGGTGAGCCGCAGGAAGGTCGGGCTCAGCCGCTGGACGCGCCCCACGGTGGCGCTGAAGAAGCGGTAGCTCGGCGCGGCGACCGCCGGTTGCGGCTCGGTGAGGTTCTCGAGTACCGCCGTCCCGGCACGTCCGGTCACCGCCGTGGTCATCGCTGCTCCCGCGCTCGTCGTGACCGGCTCGTGCGCAACCGGACGATGGTGAGGCTAGCCTAACCAGACCATCGAGGGAATCCCCGGAGCAGGAACGGCGGCCCGGAACGGCTCATCGACCGTGCGCTGCCCGCCCCAGCACCGCACAGATCGCGTCGGCCACCGACTCCGGGTCCTCGTGCTCCCAGAAGCGCAGCACCCGCCATCCCAGACCGGTCAGCACCGCGTCGGTGCGCCGATCACGGGCGACGTTGGCGGTCAGCTTCGCCGCCCATCGGCCTCTCTGCAGGGGCCCGCCGCGAGCTTGCGAGCGGTGGGGGGCAGAGAGGTCCTTCGACCGTCGATGAAGACGACGAGGCGCCGGCCCTTCCACACCAGGTCGCCTCGTGCCCGGGTCGCGCCACAGGGCCGGACGTCGACCCGGTAGCGGACCCCGCGGGCGTGCAGCCGCCGCCGGACGGCGAGCTCCGGCGCGGTGTCCCGCCTCCCCTGCCGGCGGAACCGGGCCCGCACCGGAGCCGACGAGGCGTCCGGGGCGCGCCGGAGGTCGACCGCCGCCGTGTTCACACCTGGGCGACAGCCGGGGCCGGCGGTGCGGACCGGGCCGCCGCGGTGGCGATCTCGACCAGCCGGCACAGGCCGTTGACCAGCCGCAGCTGCTCCGGGGTCTGCACCGGCGAGGTGAGCAGAGCCGGGCTGCCCACGAGGTAGGCGACGGTCTTCGCCCGGGACAGCGCGACGTTCAGCCGGTGCCGGTCGAGCAGGAAGTCCAGCCGCCGGGGCACGTGGGCACCACTGGAGGCGGCCAGGGAGAAGACCGCCACCGCCGCCTCCCGGCCCTGGAACTTGTCCACCGTGCCGACCTCCACCTCACCCAGCCCGACCGCGGCGAGTGCGCTGCGCACCTGGTTGACCTGCGCGTTGTACGGGGTGACGACCAGGACGTCGGCCGGCCCCATGACCCGCTCGACCCCGCCGGTCCGCCAGCTCCGGCCCATCAGCCCGGCGACGAGCTCGGCGACGACGGCCGCCTCCTCCAGGGACGCCGAGCCGTTGCCCTCGTGCACCACCGGCACCCAACCGATCCCGGCCGGCGCCGCCCACCGGGCCGGGGCGTCGAGCTCGTTGCCGGCCGTGACCGGCGCCGGCTGCAGCTCCCCGCCGTAGGACAGCCCGGAGACCACCCGGCACAGCGCCGGTGCCATCCGCCAGCTGCGGTCCAGGAACACCCCCCGGTCGGCGGGGAGCACCTCCTGCTCGCCGAGCACGTGCTGCAGTGCGGAGACGTCCGCGCCGTCGGGGTGGATCCCCCGGCCCGGCTGGCGGAGCTGCTGGGGGTCGCCGAGCAGCACCAGGCTGGCCGCGGCCCGGCTCACCGCCAGGGTGTTGGCCAGGGACAGCTGCCCGGCTTCGTCGACCACCAGCACGTCCAGCCGGCCGGCCAGCTCCGGGCGGGCGAACAGCCACGAGGTGCCGGCCACCAGGTCGACGTCGCCGCCGTCGAGTGCGTCGACGACCTGCCCGTTGGAGCCGACGCACTGCACGTCGACGTCGCCGCACCGCTGCAGCTCGTCGGCCTTCTGCAGCGCCCGGACCGGCACCGCGGCCTCGCGGGCGGCCGCCATCACCGCATCGAGCAGGTTGCCGATCACCTTGTGGCTGGAGGCGGTCACCCCCACCCGCTTGCCGGCGCGGATCAGGTCGACGACGGCCCGTGCCCCGGTGTAGGTCTTGCCGGCTCCCGGCGGGCCCTGGACCGCGAGCACCCCGCCGTCGAGCAGTCCGGCCAGCCGGCGCACCGCGGCCGCCGACTCCTCTCCCGGCTCGCGCTGCGGCGCCGCGGCGAGCAGCCGCGGCGGTCGGCGCAGCAACAGGTCACGGGCCGACCGCGCAGGCCCGGGGGCGTCGATGCCGCTGACCGCGACCTGCTCACCGAGGTCGGTGAGCGCGGCCCGGAACAGCTTGTCGCTCGGTGGCGAGGTGGGCAGCAGCCCGGTCGGGTGCTCGAGTGCGGCGGCCGCGCCGCGCGCCAGCACCACCCAGCCGGCGGTCGGGTCGATGTCGACGACCGAGCTGGTCAGCCGCTTCCCGTCCGGGTCGGGCAACAGGTGCTCGTACCGGCTGCCGGCCGACACCTTGGTCTCCTGCGGCGGGAAGCGGTAGCGCCAGTGCTGCGACCGCTGGGCCGCTCCGACCAGCTCGGGTGCCTCCAGCGGGCCCAGGGCCGGGGTCTCCCGCTCCAGGTCGTCGGCCGCGAGGTCGCGCAGCCGGAAGTACTCCCACCAGGCCGAGCGGGCCTCCCGGGCGTGCCACCCCAGCTGCTGGGCCAGCAGCCAGGTGGCCTCCTGTTCCGGGGTCCGGTCGGTGTCGGGCAGCCCGGCGGTCAGCCGGAGCTCCAGCTCCTCGCGCAGCTCCTGGGCCGCGGCGTTCTCGGCGGAGCCGTCCGGGTCGCCGTCCTCCGGCCGGCCCAGCCGCGCGCCCGAGGCGAGCAGCTCGGTGCGCCGGGCCTCCAGCCAGTCGCGCAGCTCCCGGGTGGAGACGCAGTCGTCGCGGTTGTAGGCCTCGATCTGGTCGAGCAGCGCCTGGTCACGGGTGGCGAGCCAGCGCTCGAAGGCGACGATGCTCTCCCCGGCGTCCGACACGTCGGCGCCGTGCGTGCGGGTGTGCCCGCGGTAGTAGTCCTCCACCTGCTTGATCGAGTACGACTCCTTGCTCAGCCGCAGCCCCTGGCGCACCACGGCGTAGAGGTCGACGAGGACGTCGGCCCGCAGCAGCCGGTCGACCTCGGCCTCCCGGGTCTGCAACCGGCCCGACAGCGTCTTGAGCCGGGTCGGCTCGTAGGGCGCGTAGTGGAAGACGTGCATCGCCGGGTCGGCGGCGTGGGCCGTGGTCAGGTGGTCGACCAGCGCCTCGAACGCGAGACGTTCGGCAGCGGACTGGTCGTCAGCGGCCGGGTCGCAGCCCCAGAAGGCGGTGAACTCCCCGGCGGTGTCCAGGACCCCCCACAGGTACTCCAGCCCGGCGTCGCCGGCGAACGGATCGCCCTCGATGTCGAAGAACAGGTCGCCGGCGCTCGGCGGCGGCAGCAGTTCGAAGCCGCGCCCCGGCTCGCGCGGCAGGAACTCGTAGCTCGGCAGCCCGGACTCGCGCTCCTGCACCTGCAGTCGCGCCTGCTGGGTGAGCCGCTCCCGCGAGCTGCGGCCGATGGCGTCGGGCAGCTCGTCGGGGGCGCGGGTGGCCAGCGCGGTGACGGTCGGGACACCGGCCTCGACCAGCGCGGTCGCGTGGTCGCGGCGCATGAAGGCCACGAGGGACAGCGAGTCCTCCTCGCGCCAGCGCGCCGTGCAGGTCTCCCGCCAGGGGCAGACGCCGCAGTGCGCGTTCGGATACGGCGGCGCCAGCTCCCCGTCGGCGAGCCGGGACAGGAACCGGGTGCGGGCGGCCCGGGTGTAGGCCTCCGCGTCGGAGTACCGGAAGACCAGTTCCTGCTGGTCGCCGGTGACCACGGTGAGCAGCTCGGGCGGCACGCCCTGCAGCCCGGCCAGGAGGTCGCCGTACAGCGCCATCTGCAGCAGGGCCGGCACCTTGATCCGGCGGGCGAGCTTGGTGTCGGCGACGTCGTAGGCCCAGGCCCCCAGGTCGCTGACCCGGTCGGTGCGCTTGAGCAGGAAGTCGGCGTGCCCGCGCCAGGTGCCGTCGAAGAAGGTGGCCTGGTAGACGACGTCCGCGCCGGCGCGCATCGCGGCGAGCGTCTCGTCCTGGGCGCGACGCAGCCCGGCGGCGTCCTTGCCCGACGGCCCGGTGACCTCCACGACGGACAGGCCCCGGTCGCGCAGCCGCTGCACGTGCCGCTCCTCGTGCGCCATGCCGTGGGCGGCGACCAGCTCGGTCATCGGGTCGACCGCCGGCGGGCGGCTGCGGGAGCCGCGGGCGACCTCGAGGGAGAGCCGGGTGAGGTGCTCGCACTCGATGAAGCCGGTCAGGTCACTGGCACTGACCACCAGCGCGCCGTCGGACTCGTACACCGTTGCCCCCGTCCCCTCCCCCGGGTGGAGGAGCTGCCGCGACCGTACGGCGGGGGTACGACACGTCGGCGGAGGCGCCGACCAGACCCGGTCCCAGCCGCCGGGTCAGCTGAGGAAGCGGTCCACGACCGGCGCCAGCTCCGGGGCCTCGGTGACCAGGGCGAGGTGTCCGCCGCGGTAGAGGTGCAGCTCCGCACCCGGGATCATCCGGACCATCAGGCGGGGGTTCACCTCGGGGATGATCGGGTCGTCGTCCCCGGCCAGGACCAGCGTCGGCTGCTGGATCAGCCGGAGCAGCGGCAAGCTCGTCCAGCCGGCGCCGGCGGCCAGCTGGTAGTAGTAGCCGCGCCGCGGACCCAGTCGCGACCGGGCGTGCAGCGCCTCGGCGGCACGCTCGGGGTGCTGCCGCATCGTGCCGCCGTAGATCTCCCCCGCGATGTCGCGGGCGTAGTCAGGGTCGCGGTGCCGCCGCGGGGTGAGCATCTTGGACAGCACCCGTGGGTGCGCCGGCACCATGAGCGATCCCGTCCCGGTGGCGGCCAGCACCAGCCGCCGACAACGCCGCCGGTGCTGCACGGCGAACTGCTGTGCCAGACCGCCACCCCAGGAGAAGCCGAGGACGTCGACGGCCTCCCGGTGGCCCAACTTGGTGAGCAGCCCTGCGACGACCGGTGCGAACGTCATCATCGTGTAGGGCATGACCGGCTTCGGGGACCCGCCCACGCCCGGGACGTCGAAGCGGATCACCTCACGCCGCGGGTCGAGCGCGTCGACGAAGGGCTGCAGGACCTCCAGGCTGGCGCCGATGCCGTTCAGCAGCATCAGCGGCGGCAGCGTGCCGTCGCCGGGCCGGACCGCGACGCGCAGCGTCCGGCCCCCGACAGTGAAGGTGCGCAGCTCCGGTCCCCCGCTCACTTGTCGAACACGTACGTGCCGGGTGCCGTGCCCAGGGTGGGCCGCCCGCCGCCGAGCTCCGTCGGGGCGGGGACCTCCTCGCCGGACCGCTCCGCCACCCACCGGGTGTAGTCGGTCCACCACGAGCCCTTCTCGGTCTGTGCCGAGGCGAGCCACTCGTCGGCGTCCGGGACGTTGGGCGAGGCCGTCCGCCAGGTCGACTTCGGGTTGGTGGGCGGGTTCACCAGCGAGGCGATGTGCCCGCTGGTGGAGAGCACGAAGCGGCTGTCGCCGCCGAGCAGCTGGGTGGTCGCGTAGCAGGACTGCCACGGGCAGAGGTGGTCGGCGATCCCGGCGACCACGTAGGCGTCGACGGTGACCGCGGACAGGTCGACCGCCGTGCCGAGCATGGTCGCGGCCCCCGGCTTCGTCAGGGAGTTGCTCACGGCCATCTCCAGGAAGCCCTGGTGCAGCGCCGCGGTCATCCGGGTCGTGTCGGCGTTCCAGAAGAGGATGTCGAACGCGGCCGGCGGCTTGCCCTGCAGGTAGTTGTTGACCCAGTAGTTCCAGATCAGGTCGTTGGGCCGCAGCCAGGCGAAGACCTCCGCCAGCGTCGCGCCGTCCAGGTACCCCTTCTTCGCCGACGCCCGGGTGGCCGCCTCGGCGGACTTCTCGTCCAGGAACGCCCCCACCGTGCCGCCCCGGGCCTGGTCGAGCACGGTCACCGCGAAGGTGGCCGACGCGACCCGGTCCTGCTGCCCGACGGCAGCCAGGTGGCCGAGGACCATGGCGGTGATGATGCCGCCGGAGCAGAAGGACATCAGGCCGGTCTTCTCCGCACCGGCGATCCGCTCGGCCGCGGCCATGGCGTCCAGCACCGCCTGCCCGTAGGTGTCCAGGCCCCAGTCGGCGTGCCGGGCGTCGGGGTTGCGCCAGGACATCATGAAGACCTGCTGCCCGCCGCCGACGACGTGCTCGACGATGCTGCGGCCCTCAGCGAGGTCGGCGATGTAGAACTTGTTGATCGTCGGCGGCACCATCACCAGTGGGACGGCGTGCACCGTCGGCGTGGTGGGCTGGTACTGGATCAGTTCGAAGACCGGCGTCCGCAACACGACGACGCCGGGGGTGCGCGCCAGGTCCTTGCCCACCTCGAAGGCGTCCGGCTCGACCATCGAGGGCACCCGGGGCGCCGAGGACAGGTCACGGACCAGCCGCCTGGTGCCGGACACCGCGCTGCGCCCGCCCGTGTCGATCGCGGTCTTCCACGCCGAGGGGTTCAGTGCCGGGTTGTTGCTGGGCGCCAGGGCCTCGACGATGTTGGTCACGGAGAACCGGATCCGCTCGTCGTGGGCCCAGGGCAGGGCTGCGTCGTCGACCAGTCGGGTCGCCGTCTGCGCCGTCACCAGGTGCGCCTGCATCGCCCGCTTCAGCACCGGGTTGCCCGACCAGGCGGGATCGACGTACCGCTTGTCCTTGGCGTTCGGCGCCACCTCGGAACGGCCGAGCCCGATGCGACCCCACTCCCCGACGAGCCGGCCGGTGTGGCCGAGCACCGTGCGCGGACGGCGGGCCAGCGCCGCGGTGAAGCGGAGACTGCTGCTGACCGGCGGTACCAGCCGGCGCAGCGGCCCGAGTGCGGCGTCGGTCAGGATCATGTCCAGCCCGGTGGCCGACTCGGCGATCCGCTCCGGCTCGGCATCGGGATCGCCGCCGGTGGTCGACGCCGCCACCGGTACGGACCGTGCGATGCCCTGCCCGGACGAGCGCGCGGGGCCGCTCACGTCGCACTCCTCGGGCCGAGCTGGACTGACCGTGCTGGGGTGGTGCGGAGCTGGCACACGAGGGCTCCTCGTCTCGACACGCTGGCGGTCACGCGATGGTCCATCCGGGCGTACTGGACGTGATGCCCATCACACAGCCCGCAGGCCGGGTGAGCAACCGGGCGGGCCCGACGGCGAGCCGCGTTCGGCGTGCCGTGGGTGTCGACGTCCCGAGGTCCGCTGACCGGGCCAGGCGAGGACCCAGGGCTCCGTACATCGAAGGACACATCGATGAATGTGCCGCACCCGGACAGCACACCTACACCTGCCGCCTGCTGACGGGCCAGCGGCTTCCCCCTTTCTCCACTTCGGTAGAAAGCACCCTGTGTCCGCGACGTTGAGCTCCGTGGCCGCGGCCGCGGGGGTCAGCACCAGCACCGCGAGCCGTGCCCTGTCCGGCCACCCGGCCGTGCTGCCCAGCACCCGCGCCCGGGTGGAGGCAGCCGCCGCGACCCTGCACTACGAGCCCAACCGCACGGCCAGCGCACTGCGCACCCGGCGGACCGGACTGATCGGCCTGGTGGTCAACAGCCTGCGCACGGCGACCTTCCACACGATCGCCGAGACCCTGCAGGGCTGGGCCGCCGAGCACGAGTACCAGCTGCTGGTCTGCACCACCGGGGGCGACCCGGCGCGCGAGGCCTCGTTCCTGCAGACGGTCCGCCAGCACCACTTCGACGGCGTGGTGATCGCCGGCTCCGGCGCGAACACCGACCTGGTCAACGCCCTGGTCCAGGCGGGCCACGCGGTCGTGACGATGAACCGCGAGGTGCCCGGATCCCTGGCCCCGTCGGTGATGTCCGCCTACGAGACCGCAGCCCGGCTGGCCACCGAGCACCTGCTCCAGCTGGGGCACACCCGGATCGCCGCGATCGAGGGCCCGCCGGCGGTGACCTCCGGCCGACTGCACGACGCCGGTTTCCGGGCCGCGATGGCGGCGGCCGGCGTGCCGGTCCTGGACGAGCTGGTGTGCCGGGGGCCCTTCACACCGGACTTCGGCCGGTGGGCCGCCGCCGAGCTGCTCAGCCAGCCCGAGCCACCGACGGCACTGCTGGTGACCAACCACGAGGCGTCGTTCGGGGCACTGCCGGTGATCGGCGACAGCGAGCTGCGGGTGCCCGACCAGCTGTCGGTGATCTGCACGGAGGACGAACCGTTCTACGAGTGGTGGTCGCCGCCGGTCACCACCGTCGACAACCGCGCCGCCCTGCTCGCCGTCCGCGCGGCCGACCTGCTGCTCGGACAGCTGACGACCGCCGGACAGGACGTCCCGCCACCCCGCACCGAGCTGGTGACCCCGGTGCTCGTCGAGCGCGGGTCGACCGCGCCATCACCTGCGCGGCCGCCGGGCCGCCGCGGAGATGTCCACGGCGGCCCGGGGGTGCACTCAGCTCAGCCGACCACCTCGGACAGCTCCGGCGCGAAGCCGTCCAGCAGGTAGGGCAGGCTCAGGGCGCTGGCGAACTGCAGGGCCGCGTAGTCCTCGTCCTCGATGAAGATCGACCGGCCCTCGGTCACGGCGGGGAGCCCGGACAGCACCGGGTCGCCTTCGATCCCCGCCCGTTCGGCCTCGGAGCCGGACTGGAAGACCAGCACGTCGGCGTCCAGCATCCGGGCCTCCTCGCGGCTGACGGTCCCGTAGAACTCGCTCTGCGCCGCGGCGTCCAGGGCCGGGTCGACGACCATGCCCAGGTCCAGGAAGAACCGGGTGCGGGTGTCGTCGGACGTGTGGAAGGGGTACTCCCCGCCGTACGCCGGGCCGGAGAGGGTCACCGTCTTCCCCTCCAGCTCCGGGTGCTCGGCCCGCGCCGCCGCGATCTGCTCCTCGACGTCGGCGATCAGCTCCGCCGCGCGGTCGGGCTGACCGAGCGCCTCGCCGGTGATCCGGGTCTGCTCCTGCCAGGGGGTGCCGAAGGCGATGTGCTCCTCGGGCTGCACGACCGTCGGCGCGATCGCGCTGAGCGTCTCGTACTCGTCCTCGGTCAGGCCGGCGGTGACCGCCATGATCAGGTCCGGGTCGAGCGCCGCGATCTGCTCCGGGTCGACCTCCGCCCGCGGCAGGATCTCCGGATCGGCGTCCCCGGCAGCCTCGTCGGCCCAGGGGAAGAAGACGTCGTCCTCGGGGCCGAAGGCGTAGCGGACGGCGACCGGGACGACACCGAAGGCGAGGATCGCATCCTGCTCGGTGTAGCCGAGGGAGACCACCCGCTCGGGCTCCTCCGGGATCGTCGTCGTCCCGTAGGCGTGCTCGATGGTGACCGGGAAGGCGGCCTCGGCTGCCGAGCCGGCGGCGGCCTCGGCCGGCTGCTCGTCGGACTCCGACGAGCAGCCGGCCAGGACGGCGACCGCGAGGACGGGAAGGGCCACAGAGCTGGTGAACGTACGTCGCGCGAGCGACCGGGAGAGCAACATGGTGCTGTTCTACATGAGGGCAGCCTTACCTAAGTAATCGGTCGTCGCCCTCGTTGCCCGATCGAGACCCACGGATGGGCTCAGACGACCCGCTCGAACACCGCGGCAAGCCCCTGCCCACCGCCGATGCACATCGTCTCCAGCCCGTAGCGGGCCTCCCGGCGGCGCATCTCGTGGGCGAGCGTGGCCAGGATTCGGGCACCGGTCGCCCCCACCGGGTGTCCCAGGGAGATGCCGGACCCGTTGACGTTGACCCGGTCGCGGTCGTCCGCGCCCAGCCCCCACTCCCCCAGGCAGGCCAGCACCTGACTGGCGAACGCCTCGTTGAGCTCGATGAGGTCCATGTCGGCCAGGGTCAGCCCGGTCTGCTCCAGCACCTTGGCCGTCGCCGGGACCGGACCGATGCCCATGGTCTCCGGCGGCACGCCCGCCACGGCCCAGCCGGTCAGCCGGACGAAGGGCTGCCAGCCACGGCGGTCGGCCTCGGCGCGGGTGGTCACCACGCAGACGGCGGCGCCGTCGTTCTGGCCGGAGGCGTTGCCGGCCGTCACCGTCGCCTCCGGGTCGACCCGGCCCATGACCGGGCGCAGGCCGGCCAGGTCCTCCATCGTCGTGTCCGGGCGGGGGTGCTCGTCCTCGGTGACCGTGCGGGCCGGCGTCTTGCGGGTCCCGGGCACCTCGACGCCGATGATCTCGTCGGCGAACCGGCCCTCGCGGATGGCGGCGCCGGCAGCCTGCTGGGAGCGCAACGCCCAGGCGTCCTGCTCCAGCCGGTCGACCGAGTACTCACGGCGGACGTTCTCCGCGGTCTCCAGCATGCCGCCGGGTACCGGGTGGTGGAGGCCACCGGCGGTCTCCCGGGCCCGCGCCAGCCGGTCGTGCAGCATGACGCCGTCGCCCTTGGCCCCGGTGCGCAGCCCCAGTGCGTAGTGCTCGACGTTGCTCATCGACTCCACCCCACCGGCGACGACGACCTTGCCGGCGCCGGCCGCCACCTGCATCGCGGCGTAGATGACCGCCTGCAGGCCGGACCCGCAGCGCCGGTCGATCTGCAGGCCGGGCACCTGCACGCCCAGGCCGGCGTCCAGGGCGGCGATCCGGCCGATCGCCGGGTTCTCACCGCTCGGGCTGCAGTTGCCGAGGATGACGTCGTCGACCTCGCCCTCCCCCAGCCCGGTCCGCTCCACCAGGCCCCGCAGCGCAGTGGCGGCGAGCTCGTTGGCGGACAGACCGGCGAAGACCCCGCCGAAGCGACCGACGGGAGTGCGGACCGGGGAGCAGATGACGACGTCGTCCATGCCCCGACTCTGCCAGCTCACCGCCGCCTCGGTGCAGCGGAGCCGACCACTGACCGGAAGCCGGTGCCGCCCGGAGCGCCGACGACGCCCCTGCCGGCGGACCGGGAGGGGCGTCGTCGGAGCGGATCAGTCGCGCGGCTTGGCCATCGCCTCGTGCGCGGAGCTCTTGAGCGAGTCGGGGAGCACCTTGTTCGCCGCGCCCTGCACCTTCGTCTTCAGCGAGGCGGCGAGCACCTTCTCCTCCCCCGCCATCAGCGCCTCGAAGCCCTGCGCGGCGACCTCGGCCGGGTCGTCCTTGGGGCCCTGGCCGATGGCGGTGTCATCCAGGTCGGCCCGGGAGAAGAACTCGGTGTCCGTGGGGCCGGGCATCAGCGCGGTGATCGTGACGGCGGAGTCCTTGAGCTCCTGCTGCACGGCCTCGGTCAGCGACTGGACGAAGGACTTCGAGGCGTTGTAGACCGGCTGGTAGGCCCCGGGCATGGTCGCCGCGATCGAGGAGGTCACCAGCACCCGGCCCGCGTTGCGACCGGTCATCTGCACGAGCACCAGCTTCAGCAGCGCGGCGGTGGAGACCACGTTGAGCTGCATGACCTCCAGGTCGTCGGCCCAGTCGGTGTCGACGAACGCACCGCCACGGCCGACGCCGGCGTTGAGCGCGGCGGCGTCCAGCGGGCGGCCGAGGCCCTGCACCCGGGTCCACAGCTGCTCGATCCCGTCGGGGGTGCGCAGGTCGGCCTGGACGGCGGTCACCTCGGCGCCCTCGGCGCGCAGCTTCGCGGCCGCCGTGTCGATCGTCGGGTCCTCGGCGTCGATCACCAGGTCGAAGCCGTGCTGGGCGAACTGCTTGGCGAGCTCGTACCCGATCCCGCTGGAGGCGCCGGTGACGAGGGCGAGGGGCTTGGTGTCGGTCATGCACCTCGCCCTACCCGCCCCCCGGGCCGGGCTCACCCACCGCGACCTCCTTTCCGGCCGCGGGGGCTGGTGGCCGCACCCAGGGTCAGGGGGTGCGGCCGGACCGACCCTGGCACCCCCTGCTGACGGTCTCCTGTGCACCGGCTCAGACTCGGCCCATGACCGAGGACGCAGGGCCGGCCGGGGACGCCGGCGTGATCTGTTCGGCGAAGGGCTGCCGGGAGCCGGCGACCGTCGTGCTGGTGTGGAACAACCCGAAGGTGCACACCCCCGAGCGGGAGAAGACCTGGACGGCGTGCGAGGCGCACCGCGAGCAGCTCTCCCACCACCTGGCGATCCGGTCGTTCCTGCGCCGCGTCGAGCCGGTCACCCCGCTGCGGTAGCTTCAGCGGCGCACACGGGAGCCCGGGCGCGGGCTGAGAAGGCGGACGACCACCGCCGACCGTCCACACCTGATCCGGTTCATGCCGGCGGAGGGAGCTGCTCGATGCTCGCTGCTCGTTTCCACGCACCTGGCCGACCCCTGGCCCTGGACGACGTCCCGGTGCCCGAGCCCGCCCCCGACGAGGTGCGGGTGCATGTCCGCGCGGCCGGGGTCTGCGGCACCGAACTGCACTTCACCGACGGCCTGTACGCGCCGTCCCGGACGCCGATGACGCTGGGCCACGAGGCCGCGGGCACGGTGGAGGCGGTCGGATCGGCCGTCACCGGCTGGGCCGAGGGCGACCGGGTCGCCGTGTACTACTACCTCTTCTGCGGCACCTGCCGGTGGTGCCTGCGCGGTCGGCAGAACCTGTGCCTCACCCCGCGCGGGGTGCTCGCCTTCGCCGCGGACGGCGCCTTCGCCGAGCAGCTGGTCGTGCCGGCGCACTGCCTGGTCCGGCTGCCCGACGAGCTGCCGTTCGAGGCTGCCGCACCGCTGTGCTGCGCCGGCACCACCGCGGTGCACGCGCTCACCGAGGCCGCGGTCGAGCCCGGTGACGTGGTCGTCGTGCTCGGCGCCGGCGGGGTGGGACTGGCGGCGGTGCAGGAGGCCCGCCGACGCGGCGGCCTGGTCGTGGCCGTCAGCCGGGACGACGCCCGCAGGTCGGCCGCCCGGTCTGCCGGGGCGGTGGCCGCAGTCGCCCCGGCCGAGCTCGCCGACACCGTGGCCCGGCTGTCCGGCGGGCAGGGTGCCGACGTCGTCGTGGAGCTCGCCGGGGTGACGGCGACCCTGGAGCTGGCGACGGCGGTGCTCGGCCGCCGCGGCCGGCTGGTGCTGGTCGGCTACAGCGCCGACGCCCTGACGGTGAGCCCGCTGGCGCTGGTGGTCGCCGAGCAGCGGGTCATCGCCAGCGTGGGCAACACGCTGGCCGAGCTGGAGCAGGCGGTGGCGATGGCCGCGGCCGGGCAACTGGCGCCGCCGGTGGCCGGCACGCTGCCGCTGACCCAGGTGAACGAGGCGCTGGACCGGCTGCGCGCCGGGGACGTCGCCGGGCGGCTCGTGCTCACCCCCTGACGCCCCGCAGCGGCGTTCCGGGCCGCGTGTGAGGATCGGCGCTCGTGCGACATGGCAGCAAGGACGTCCCGCTCCCCCGCGAGGTCGGCGTCCTGGCGATCGTCGCCTTCGTCGTCGCCCTCGGCTTCGGCATCGTCGCCCCGGCGATCCCGCTGTTCGTCCGCGACTACGGGGTCGGCACCACCGCCGTCGGGTTCGCCGTCAGCGCGTTCGCCTTCTTCCGGTTCGTCTCCGCCTTCGCCGGGGGCTCCCTCGTCGAGCGGATCGGCGAGCGCGCCGTGCTCGCCGCCGGGTTGGCGATCGTCGCGGTTGCCACCGCCGCGGCCGCCCTGGCCGGCAACTTCCCGCTCTTCGTCGCCCTGCGCGCCGCCGGCGGGATCGGCAGCGCGATGTTCACCGTGGCCGCCCTGTCGCTGCTGCTGCGCACGGCACCGGCGGCCCAACGCGGCCGGGCCGCGGCCACCTACCAGGGCGGTTTCATCCTGGGCGGCATCGCCGGCCCGGCGGCCGGCGGGTTCCTCGCCGAGGTCTCCCCGCGGCTGCCGTTCTTCGTCTACGGCGGCTTCCTGCTGGTCGCGGGGGTGGTCGCGCTGGTCCTGCTGCGCCCGGCCGCGCTGCCCCCGGCCGCCGGGGCGGCCGCCGACCCGGACCCCGCCGCCGACCCGGACCCCGCCGCTGACCAGGTGCGCGGCGGCGGGCCCTCGGCCGTGGCCGTGCCCCCCGCAGGCGCTGAGGGTGGCGGGCTGCGCGCGGCGCTGCGGTCCCGGGCCTACGTCGCGGCGCTGGTGGCCAACCTGGGCGTGGGCTGGGTGCTGTTCGGCGTCCGCAACTCCCTGGTGCCGCTGTACGTGACCGAGGAGCTGGGCAAGACGGTGGCCTGGGCCGGCGCCGGGCTGCTCGCGGGGTCGGTGGCGCAGGCGATCGGGCTGCTGCGCGCCGGGCGGCTGGCGGACAGCTGGGGCCGCCGTCCCTCGCTGCTGCTCGGTTCGGGGCTGGCCACCGCGGCGATCGCCGTCCTGGTGCTGCCGCCGAGCACCGCGGCGTTCCTGCTCTCGATGGCCACCTTCGGGCTGGGCGCCTCGCTGCTGGCCAGCGTGCCGGCCGCGGTGGTCGGCGACGTCAGCCCGGCCCGGGGCGGCCGGGTCGTGGCGGTCTTCCAGATGGTCGCCGACCTGGGCGCGGTGGCCGGGCCGCTGGTCGCCGGCTGGCTCACCGACGCCTTCTCCTACCAGGTCGCCTTCGCGGTCAGTGCCGCCGTGCTGGGTGCGGCGCTGCTCGCTGCGCTGGCCATGCCGCGGGACCGCCCCGTCGCCTGAGCTGCGGTCAGCCGCGCGCAGCCACCCGATGACCGTGGTCGGCCGCGTAGGCGTCCAGGACCTCGGCCACGGAACCGCCGCCGTTGAGGAAGTGCGCGTCGACGATCCGGCTGAAGTCGGCGACGGCGTGCCCGAGGAGCTCGCCCCCCACCCGCACGTCGGCCCGCGGGGCCGTGCGTGCGGCGGCGCTCAACCGGACCGCGAACCCGATCATGGCCGGCAGCGAGGACTCCTCCTCACCGTCGCGGAAGTAGTAGGTCTCGGCGTACTGGGTGAGGTCGATCCTGGCCTGCGCGAGGTCGTCGGCCAGGCCGGCCAGCACCGGGGCGGCCAGCTGCCCCTGTGGATCGCTGAGCAGGGCGACGGAGTCGACCCGGCCCAGCAGCGACAGCCGGAGTGCCAGGGCTCGGCGGCGGACCAGCGCGGGGTGGATCTGCAGCACCCAGCTGACCGCGGCGGTGAGCAGCGCGAAGCCGAGCAGCGCCTGCACCGGGACGACGATCCGCAGCCACTCCGCCGTCGGCACGATGTCGCCGAAGCCCAGCGTCCCCAGGGTCACCGTCGAGACGTAGAGCGCGTCGAGGTACTCGCGACGCCGCTGCGGCTCCAGCTCACTCCCCAGCGCGAAGCCATCGGTCAGGTGCGGCCAGTAGACCAGCGAGAAGCCCACCACGGTCAGCGCCACCCAGGCGAAGACGACGACCACCAGCGCCAGGGGGCCGGCGAGCACGCTGACCCGGCCACGCGCCCGGGCCCGGCGCCCGGCCCGCCAGACCGCCGTCATCAGCCGCCGGCTCAGCTGCCCCCGCCCGCTGGGGTGCCACAGGGTGTGGAAGACGTCGCGCATCACCACGAGCAGCACGGCGGCCCCGACCGCGCTCACCGCCCCGGCCTGCGCGCTCCCCACGTGCTCAGCCTGCCGACCGGCCCGGGCCGGGCCGACGGCGGGTCAGAGCCAGGGAGACAGTGTCGGGAGCGGACCGTCGGCCTGCAGCTCCTCCCCCGCACTGCGGCCGGTGACCCACGCCGCGACCGCCGGCAGCGGGCCGGCGACGGCCAGGGCGCCGGTGCCCCATTCCCGGTCACCGGCGAACAGCGCGACGTCGGGCACCGAGTCGCGGCGGTCCCACATCCGGAAGACGTCGTCGACGAGCGCGGCCAGGACGTCGTCCGGGAGGTCGGTGAAGGCGACGCCCTCGTCCAGGTCGACCGCGTGCACCCACACCTCCCGGCAGCGCATCCAGGGCACCTCCGCGGCCGGTACCTGGCGCCCCTGCGCGGTCCGCACCTGGGCTGCCCACGCCTCCGCGGGCAGGCCCCGGACCGCGGCGGCCAGCCGGCCGGTCGCCGCGACCACGGCAGCGCGCAGCTCGGGGGCCGGCAGCTGTGCCGCCTCGTCGATCTGCGCGTCCCGCGCTTCCATCGAGGGGTACATCGGCGTCTCCACCCCGGTGCGCGCCCAGGTCAGCAGGTTCACCAGCGCGTCGGCGTTGGCCGCCAGGTGCGCCAGGAGGTGCCGCCGCGACCAGCCGGTGAGCAGGGACGGCGCGTCGAGCTCCTCGTCGGTCAGCCGGCCCAGTGCCGTCCCGAGGAGCCGTTCGCCGTCCTCCCACCAGCCGAGCGTCTCGACCGGCGCGGTCATCGACGGGTTCCGGGCTCGTGCGCGGGCGCGTCCATGACGCCACCCTGCCGCGCCGGGCGCCGGTGTGCCAGAGCTGGCGCTTCAGGACTACCGCCGTGCTGCTCCGCCCGGTTGGATGACGCTGTGCCGATGAACTGGCGGGTGGATCGGGGCGCCGTCTGCGGGCACGCCGACGGGCTGCCGCAGGCACCCGGCCCGGCCGATGCGTGCGCGGACTGCCAGCGGACCGGTGGGCAGTGGGTGCACCTGCGCCGCTGCCTGAGCTGCGACCACGTGGCCTGCTGCGACAGCTCACCGCACCGACACGCCACGGCGCACTGGGACGCCACCGGCCACCCCGTGGTGGCGTCGGCCGAGCCGCGCGAGCGCTGGGCCTGGTGCTACCCCGACCAGGCCCTCCTCCTCCCCGCCCCTTAGCCCTTCACGTACGGGATCGTCTGCGGGCCCTCCGGGAGCACGCAGACCCGCGCGCCGGGGCCCGCCTCGGCGACCGCCTCGGCGACGGTGGCTGCGATGTCGGTCGTCTGCGCCAGGTGCGCCTCGGCGAGCTGGGCGTCGGTGAGGTGGTCGGTGTGCATCACGACCCGGTGCGCCGACTGGATCCGCGCCTGGATCTGCACCTGCCACTGGTCGGGCACGGTCTGCTCCCGCGCGGAGATCAGCTCCAGCAGCGCCTCCGGTGACGCCGCCGAGGTGAGCACCTCGCGGTAGGAGCCGTGGTCGGGGAAGCCGTCCTCGCAGGCGGCGGCGCAGACGATCAGCCCGTCGGGCCGAGTGACCTGCGCGGCCGCGGACATGCCCTTCACCGACTGGTACAGGTTCTGGTCCAGCGGGAAGCCCGAGCCGGTGGTGACGACCACGTCGAACGGCGCGTCCACCGGCGCCATCGCCACCTCGCGGGCCCGCTCGATCGCCACCGCGTGCATCCGGAGGGTGTCCCCGCCGAACGCGGCGATGATCTCCTGCCGGGTGTTGAGCACGACGTCGAAGGAGTAGGTGACGTCCGTGGCCGCGGTGATCGCCCGGACGTCGTCGTGCACCGGGTTGCCCTGGGTGACACCCCAGGTCGCCCGCGGGTCGCCGATCCGCCTCGCGTCGTGCAGCACCAGCACCGTGTCCAGCGCGGCCAGGCCGGGGGCGACCATCTTCGGTCCACCGGAGAAGCCGGCGAAGAAGTGCGGTTCGACGAAGCCGGTGGTGATCCGGACGTCGGCGTCCACCCACTGCTCGTCGAGCCAGACCGGGACCCCGTCGCCGAAGGTGCCCATCCAGCGGTGGGTGTCGCTCGCCCGCGAGTCGTGGTTGACGATCCGGACGGTGTCCACGACCTCGTCGCCGAACATCGCCCGCAGCTCGGCGTCGGTGTTGGCCCGGTGGGTGCCGGTGGCGACCAGGACGACGACGTCCTCGGTGCGCACGATGCCGTCGAGCTCCTCGAGCACCGCCGGGATCATCAGGTGGCGGGGCTGGGCGCGGGTGCCGTCACAGGCGGAGATCGCCACCGTCTGCCCCGGCCGCACCCGCTCCCGCAGCGGCGGCCCGTCCACCGGCTCGCGCAACGCCCGGCGCAGCTCGGCGGCGACGTCCGGGGCGGCCGGGTGCTGCACCGGGGTGATCACCGCCGCGTCGTCCGGCAGCTCGACGGAGAGCCCTCCGCGCCCGTAGGCGAGCGTCACCTGCTGCACGTCGTCCTCCTGGGAGCCGGGTGCCCCATCAGACCACCTGCCCGCGCTTCCCACCGGGCGACCGTGTGCCGCCGACCGCCCCGGGTAGCTGCGGTGGATGAGCGACACGAGCTTCGTGGAGACCCTGGGCGTGTACGACCGCACGGCGGACGACGGGACGGCGCAGCTGCGGCTGGACGTCACCGACCAGCACCTCAACGAGGCCGGCACGCTGCACGGCGGGGTGCTGGCCACCCTCGTCGACACCGCCATGGGCCACGCCGTGCGCAGCCGCACCGGGGAGGACGACGTCCCGGCCACCAGCCAGCTGACCGTGACCTACCTGCGCCCGGGCGGGCCCGGCACCCTCCAGGTCACCGGCCGGGTCAGCAAGCAGGGCGAGCACCTGACGGTGTGCGAAGCCGACGTCGAGCAGGATGGCCGCAGCCTGGTGCATGCCGTCGCCACGTTCGCGGTGCTGCACCGGTGACCTGACCCGCGTCGAGCAAGGGAGCTCGCATGCCCACCGTGCACACCGTCCGCGGCCCGATCGACACCGCCGACCTCGGCCGCACCCTCATGCACGAGCACGTGTTCGTGCTCTCCACCGAGCACCAGCAGAACTACGGCACCGGCGACTGGTGGGACGAGGAGGAACGGGTCGCCGACGCCGTCACCAAGCTGAACGAGCTGAAGGGTCTGGGGATCGACACGATCGTCGACCCGACGGTGTGGGGGCTGGGCCGCTACCTGCCGCGGGTGCAGCGGGTGGCGGCGCAGACCGAGCTGAACATCGTCGTGGCCACCGGGCTGTACACCTATGACGAGATCCCGTTCCAGTACGCCCACCGCGGGCCGGGAACCCTCATCGAGACCCCGACCGACCCGATGGTCGACGACTTCACCCGCGACGTCCGCGACGGCATCGCCGACACCGGCGTGCACGCCGCCTTCCTCAAGTGCGCCGTCGAGACCAAGGGGCTCACCCCCGGCGTCGAGCGCACCCTGCGGGCCGTCGCGGCCACCCACCGGGAGACCGGGGCACCGATCACGGTGCACACCTCGGCCGCCGCGCAGACCGGCCGGCTGGCGGTCCAGGTGCTCCGCGAGGAGGGCGCCGACCTGACCAAGGTGGTCATCGGCCACGCCGGTGACAGCAACGACCTCGACCACCTCAAGGAGCTGGCCGACGCCGGCTGCATCCTGGGCATGGACCGGTTCGGCCTGGACCTCTACAACCCGACCAGCGCGCGGGTGGACACGATCGTCGCGCTGGCCGAGCAGGGGTACGCCGACCGGATGGTGCTCAGCCAGGACGCCAGCTGCTACATCGACTGGTTCCCCGGGGAGGCGCGCACCGCGATGACCCAGGCGATGCCGAACTGGAACTTCACCCACGTGCCGCAGGACGTGCTGCCGATGCTGCGGGAGCGCGGAGCGAGCGAAGGGCACCTGGACCAGATGCTGGTCCAGGTGCCCCGGCGGTACTTCGAGTAGCGGGTCAGGCGGGCCGGCGGCCGGCGAGCCGGCGGGCCGCGGCGAGTGCGTCGGCGTCCAGTGCGTCGACGTCCCCGCTGCGGCGCGCTGCCGCCTGGCCGTCCAGCCAGCTGATGTGCCGTTCCCAGGCGGCCCGCGGTGAGATGCCGAGCGCCCGCCCGATCTGCTGCCAGTCGGCGCCGCCGCGTAGCGCCGCCCGGATGCCGAGCTGACGGTGGGCGTGGGCCTTCCGGGCGACGACCTCGCCGAGGGCGAGCAGCTCGAGGGCCTCGTCGACGTCCAGCGAGGTACCGAGGGCCTTGAAGCTGGCCCAGTCGTCGTCGTCGTCCGCACGGTCGTTGGGGCCGTCGATCGCGACGTTGTCGCGCCGGCTCAGGAAGTTCAGCCGGGTCACGGCGGTCACGAGCGAGAACTCGCTCTCCAGCACCTCGGGGGTGGTGGCGACCTCAGGCACAGTGGTCATGAGGATCAGCATTTCCCGAAGCCGCCAGGCTGTAACCCGATCGTGACCAGCGTCTCGTACGCGACCGAGTGGCCTCGCACACGGTGGTCGGCCGGACGCGGGACGTGCCCGGCTCCGACCCGCCGCACGGCGGGCTGGAGCCGGGAGCTCAGTCCGCGACGCCGACTGCCTCCTTGGCCAGGGCGGCCAGCCGGGTCTGGACCGCGCTCACCACGCTGGAGCGCGCCTTGTGCGCCTCCTCGTAGCGGACGATCGCGTTGATCTGCTGCGGGTCGTCGAGCGCCTTCACCGCACTGGCGATCTGCGCGGTCGACATCGAGTCGTAGCCGGTGATCGGCAACTCGTCGGCGGTGAGGTCACCCAGCTCGCGGCGGGTGGCGGCGACCGCCTCGGCCGCAGCGCTGTCGCCCTCTCGCTCGGCGATGCGCTCGGCCCGGCGGAGCGAGGCGAGCCGGCCGACGGCGAGGGTCTCCCGCACGGCACCGGTGAGGGCACCGGCCTGCTCGCCGGCGTGCTGCACGGTGTCCACCGCCCGGTTGACCGTGGTGGCCGCGAACCGGACCGGCAGGTTCGCCAGCTTGGTGGCGCCGCCGGCCACCCGCTGGAACGGCGTGGCCACCAGCGCCGCGGGGCCGCCGAGGGCCTGCTCGGCGAGGACGACGGTGAGCCACTCGACGGTGGCCGAGTGTGCCGTCACCAGCCGCTCGGCCAGCGCCTGCACCTCCGACTGCCCGGCGGTGTCGGCCAGCACCTTGAGGTAGGTGGCGCGGTCCAGGAGCTGGTGCTCCAGCTGGAGGTCCTGCAGCAGCGCCTCGTCGATCGGCTCCGCCTGCTCCAGCGTGCCCTTGACCAGGGCGCCGAGCCGGCCGAGCACGGGCGTGACGACGTCGGTCACCCCGCCGAGCTCGCGCAGCTGGTCGGCGATGGCGGTGCGGCGCTCGGCCGCGTGCTGGGCGTTCTGCTCCAGCTCCCGGCGGACGGCGTCGGTGCGCGCCTGGGCGACCCGGATCCGGGCGATCTGCTCCTCGGTGTGGGTGAGCGCCAGCAGAGCGCGGAGCTGGGTGATGAGGGGGGTGGTGTCGGTCATGGGGACTCCAACGGGTCGGGTGTGACCGGACCCCGGCTGCATGCCCAGCCCGACCTGGGTGCTAACAACAGCAAGCGGTCGGCCGGCGATGACGGTCGTCACATCCGGTGCACGAGCAGCTCCCTCGCACTGGGTAGCTGCTCGGACAGCCGTGCCGCGAGCGGGCGAGGGCGTGGACAGTGGAGGGACACGAGGAGGTGAACGGTGGCGACGATGAGTGACCAGACGAGTGACCAGACGAGTGACGACGTGCGCGACCCTGACCTGGTGGCCGTGCAGGAGGGCCCCGAGGCGGCCAGCGAACTGACCCGCCCGGCCGGGCTGGACCGGGAGAAGATCCTGCAGGCCGCCATCGACTTCATCGACGAGGAGGGTCTGGCCGCCCTCACCATGCGCCGGCTGGGCTCCTCGCTCGGCGTCGAGGCGATGGCGCTCTACCGCTACGTGCCCGGCCGGGAGGACCTGCTCGACGGGGTGGTCGACCGTGTCGTGGAGACGCTCTGGGACGACGAGGACGGCGACGACGTCTACATCGGGGACCACTCCGGCTGGCAGGACTACCTGGTCCGGCTGGCGCACGGGATGCGCCGGATCGCCCTCGCCCACCCGGCGGTCTTCCCGCTGGTGGCCAGCCGTCCGCCGGCTGCGCCCTGGGTGCGCCCACCGCTGCGCAGCCTGCGTCTGGTCGAGTCCTTCCTCGGCACGCTGCACGACGGCGGTTTCTCCGACCAGGCCGCCGTCGCCGCGTACCGCGCCTACTCCAGCTTCCTGCTCGGCCACCTGCTCCTCGAGGTCACCCAGATCGGCGCGCAGGTGAGCCTGCTGGACCAGCCCGAGGGCGATCCGCAGGCCCAGCGGGAGACCGACCTCGCCGAGTACCCGAGCCTGGCGCGGGCGGAGCCGCTGCTCGGTCAGGACAAGTCGGCGGCGGAGTTCGAGGAGTCGTTGGAGAACCTGCTGGACCGGCTGGAGCGGGTGCTGCACGAGGCGAAGAACTCCGGCGGCGACGTCGGCGACCTCTGATCGCACCCGGCCCCGGCCGAGGAGGATCCGGGAATCTGACCTTGCTCCCGTTTACGGCGTAAACGGTCGGGCACAGAGGCGTTCGGCGACCGGCCGTCCCGAGACGGTCCGCACCGGTCCACCCAGAACCCCTGGAAGGGAACGCCCGTGATCACGCAGCAGGACATCACCTCCATCATCGGCAGCAACGCCGTGGACGCCGACGGCGACAAGCTGGGCAAGGTCGGCCAGGTCTACCTGGACGACCAGACCGGCAGCCCCGAGTGGGCCACCGTCAGCACCGGCATGTTCGGCACCTCGGAGACCTTCGTCCCGCTGACCGACGCCACGGTCGCCGACGGGACCCTCCGCGTGCCCTACCAGAAGTCCAAGGTCAAGGACGCCCCCCGGGTGGACGCCGACCAGGGTCACCTCAGCCCCGAGGAGGAGACCGAGCTCTACCGCTACTACGGCGTCGGCATCGCCACCGAGACCGCCCGGGTCGACACCGCCCGGACCGACACGGTCGGGACCGACGCCAACCGCCACGGCACCGTCGGCCACGACACGTCCGGCCCGACGACCGACGACGCGATGACCCGCTCCGAGGAGCAGATCCGGGTCGGCACCCAGCAGGTCGAGGCCGGCCGGGCGCGACTGCGCAAGTACGTCGTCACCGAGGACGTGACGACGACCGTGCCGGTCTCGCACGAGGAGGTCCGGCTCGAGCGCGAGCCGATCACCGACGCCAACCGTGACGAGGCGCTGGCCGGCCCGGCCATCTCCGAGGAGGAGCACGAGGTCGTGCTGCACGCCGAGCGTCCGGTCGTCGCCAAGGAGACCGTCCCCGTCGAGCGCGTGCGCCTGGACACCGAGACGGTCACCGAGCAGGAGACGGTGACCGACACGGTCCGCAAGGAGCAGATCGAGAGCGACGTCGACGGCGTCCGGGACACCGACCGCCGCTGATCCACCGGGTCGGCCCGCCACACGGCGGGCCGACCCCGCACCACCCCGCGACCCCGCACCACCCCGCGACCGCGCCGGCCAGCCCCGCCCGCCGGTCGCCCTGTACTCGTCACGGTCGGCGTGCGGCTGCTCGCCCGCCGATCGTGGCGACCTCTTCCCTGGAGCCCCCATGACCGGCAGCACCGCTCCTTCCGACCCGTCCGACCGCAGCACCCCGGTCGGCGACAAGACGACCAGCTTCCGCAACAACGACGTGGACCCCGGCACCGGCGCCCGCGCCAGCCGGGGCACCGCCCACGACGCCGTCGACCGTCAGCACGACCGATTCGGTGGCATCAAGTGGGGTGCCGCGTTCTTCGGCTGGCTCTCCGCGAACGGCCTGGCCGTCCTGCTCATCGCGGTCATCTCCGCGGCTGGGATCGCCATCGGGCTGACCGAGGGCGTCCCCTCCGTCGACGAGGCCGCGTCCAACGCCAGCGGCATCGGGATCGGCGGTGGCATCGCGCTGCTCGTCGTCCTCTTCCTGGCCTACCTGGCCGGTGGCTACGTCGCCGGCCGGATGGCCCGCTTCGACGGTGCGCGTCAGGGCATCGCGGTGTGGGTGGTCGGCCTGCTGGTGGTCCTCGCCCTGGCCATCGCCGGGGCTGTCCTCGGCTCGGAGTTCAACGTGCTCTCCGACCTGAACCTGCCGCGCATCCCGATCGACGAGGGCACCCTCACGACCGCCGGCATCATCGCCCTGGTCGCCGTCCTGCTGGTCACGCTCCTCGGCGCAGTGCTCGGCGGCAAGCTCGGTGAGCGCTACCACCGCAAGGTGGACCAGGCCGGCTTCGCCGCCTGACCGGCCCGGACCAGCCCGCTGGTCCGTACGCACAGCAGTTCCAGTACCGCCACCGTTGGCCTGGGGGAAGGCCAACGGCGGCGGTACTGCTGTGTCCGGGGTCGGTCCAGCCGGGCCACCGGACGCCTGCCGGGGTGGCTGGGGCTGATGAGGTGACACCCCGGACACGGCCTGCGTGTTGCACGCGTCGCAGCCGCCGGCATCTCACATCGTGGCGCCATGGCCTTCCCCTACCGCACGGCCCGGGCCGTGATGATGGTCGGCTCGCTGAACGACCCGGCCGGCCAGACGGCACGGCTCATCGGACCGGCGCACGCCACCCTCGGGCTCAGCGGGGCGCGCGGCCGTACCGCCCTCTGCGGCGCCTACGTGGCCCGGGACGAAGCGGTGCCGTGGCCCCCGGAGGCCGAGCTCTACGACGCCCTCTGCACCGACTGCGACACCCTCGCCCGGCTCTGAGGGCCGGTCCGAGGCGACGCCGCACCGACGAGCTGGTCGGCGCACCCCGACCTCACCGGACATCGGCTGTCACACCCGCCCCACGAGCGGCTCGCCTGAGCGGAACGGTCCGTCCGAGGAGGTACACAGACTCCATGCGCAACGCGGCCGACCTCCAGGTGAGCTCCGAGGGCCCGGCGGCGGCGTCCTCGCCGTCGGTCTCGGTCGAGCTCGGGGTCAGCCCGGTGGTCAGCTACGCGCTCGCCACCCTCGCCGTGCCGGTCGTCTCCCGGCTCACCCTCGCCGGCAGCACGTCGACCGTCCGCGAGGCGGTGCTCCGGCTGTCCGTGCAGGACGCCCAGGGCGAGCTCGGCCCCGCCGTCGAGCGGCTGGTCGACCTCGACGCCGGCCGCACCACGGTGATCGACGACGTCGGCCTCACCCTCGATCCGGCCACCCTGCGGCAGGGCGGAGAGCGCCGTCCGGGCTGGGTGCAGGTGGAGCTGACGGCCGCAGGCCGGGTGCTGGCCGAGCACCGGGTGCCGGTGACGGTGCTGGCCGCCGCCCAGTGGCTGGCCGCACCCCTGCCGCTGGCCCTGGAGGTGCTCGCCGCCCACGTGCAGCCGCAGCACCCGGCGATCGCCGCGCTGGTCGCCGACGCTGCCACCCTCCTCCAGGAGGGCACCGACAGCGGGAGCATGACCGGCTACGCCGACGGGCCCGAGCGGGTCGACGAGGTGGTCGAGGCGCTCACCTGGGCGGTGCGCCGCCGCGAGGTCCGGCACGGTCAGCCGCCGGCCAGCTGGACCGGGTCCGGGCAGCACGTCCGCGACCCCGGTGAGGTCCTCGACGGCCGGACCGGCACCTGCCTGGACACCGTCGTCACCCTCGCCGCCGCACTGGAGCACGCCGGTCTTCGCCCGCTGCTGTGGGTGGTCGAGGGGCACGCCTTCCTGGGCTACTGGCGGGAGGAGCGCAGCGCCGAGACGGCTGCGACCACCGACGTCGCGGCGCTGGTGGAGCTGGTCGACCAGCGCGTGATCGGTCTGGTCGAGACCACCCTGCTGACCGACCGCGGCAACACCACGCCGGACCTGCACGGCCCGGCCTACACCGCCTGGTTGTCCGGTGACCTCTCCCGGGTCCTCGGCGTCACCGACGTCCACCGCGCCCGCCTCGCGGGCGTCCGCCCGCTCCCCGTCCACACCCCCTCCGCGGACGGCGCGGTGCAGGACGTCGGGGACGCGCCTGCCCCGGGCCGGGCGCCGGCCCTCCTCACCACCCCGACGGCGACCGGGACCGACCACCGCCCGTCTGCCCCGGCGCGGGTCCAGCAGTGGCAGGACGAGCTGCTCGACCTGAGTCCGCGCAACCAGCTGATCGACTGCACCGAGGGCTCCGGGCTCCCGCTCGCGGTGCCGCAGGACGCGCTGACGACGCTGGCGGAACTGGTCAGCGGCGGGGCCGCGCTGACCCTCCTGCCCAGTGACCGGGTCACCGGTGTGCAGGCCGAGCCCGGGGTGCGCACCGCCGGCGATCTGCCACCCCAGCAGCTGCTCCAGCAGCTCACCGAGCGTCGGGCGGTGCACGTCGACGTCCCCTCCGCCGGCTACCCGTCCCGGCTGCGCAGCCTCGCCCACCGGGCGCGCACGGTGGTCGAGCAGACCGGCGCCAACGGCCTGTACCTCGCCCTGGGCAGCCTGGTCTGGGAGCTCGACGGCCGCCCGCTGCGGTCACCGCTGGTGCTCGTCCCCGTCCTGCTCACCCTGCCGTCCCGCGGCGGCGAGTACCGGCTGACGGTCGACGAGGCCGGCAGCAGCCTGGCGAACGGCGCCCTGCTGGAGGAACTCCGCCGGGTGCACGGGTTGACCGTGCCCGGGCTGAGCGCCCTGGCCGACGACGGCGCCGATCTCGACCTGGCCACGGCGTTGCAGGCGCTGCGCGAGGCGCTGGCCGCCGCCTCGCTCCCCCACCGGGTGGTGGCGACCGCGGAGCTGGCCGTCCTGCCGGTCGCGGCGTACCGGCTGTGGCGTGACCTCGACGAGCACTGGGCGCAGCTCGCGACCAACCCGCTGGTCGCCCACCTGGTGCACGCCCCGACCGAGGCCTTCCTCGACCCGGTGCCCGCCTCCGCCGACCCGGTCGACCTGGACGAGCTCGCCGCGCAGTGCCCGGTGCCGGCGGACGCCGCCCAGCTGCACGCGATCGCCGAGGCCACCGCCGGGCGGACGTTCGTGCTCGAGGGCGCACCCGGCACCGGCAAGTCCCAGACCGTCACCAACCTGCTCACCCGGGCCGTCGCCGAGGGCAAGCGGGTCCTGTTCGTCGCCGGGAAGCGCGCCGCGCTCGACGTCGTCGCCCGCCGGCTCGACGCGGTCGGCATGGGCACGTTCGCGCTCGACCTGTACGACAAGGGCAGCCGGCCGGCCGTCGTCCGGGCCCAGGTCCGTGCCGCGCTGGAGCACGCGGTGGACGTCGACGCCCAGGGCCTGGCGGCCGACGCCGAGGAGCTGCGGTCGGCCCGGCGCAGCCTGCAGCACTACGCGGAGCGGCTGCACGCGGAGAACCCAGCGGGCCTGTCGCTCCACTCCGCCCGCACCGCCGTGCTGGCCGCCGCCCCCGACGTCGACCCGCTGCCGGTGACCGCCCGCTTCGCCGCTCGGGCCACCGCCGAGGTGGTCACCGAGGTGCACCGCGCACTGGCGTTGCTGCCGGACATCGCCGGCCTGGCCCGCCCGTCGGCCGGGCACGCGTGGGCCTTCATCGACACCATCGAACTCGACATCACCGAGGTGCAGCAGGCCGCGGTCGCCGTCGACGCCGCGATCCGGGAGCTGCCGGGCGAGGGTGGTCTGGCCGCGGTCCTCCGGGCCGCCCGCACCCCGGAGGACCTGGACGCCCTGGTGCACCTGCTCGGCGGCCCCCGGATCGGGCTGGCCGTGCTCGACGAGGTGCGCTCCTCGCGCTGGGCGACGGCCACCGACGACCTGCTCGGCGAGATCGCCGCGCTGGTCGCCGCGCCGCACCCCGGCCTGGACGCGCTCACCCCGGCCGCCCTCGACCTGCCGCTGGCCGACCTGTTCGTGCAGGCCCAGGAGGCCGCCGCGACGAGCTGGGTGGCGCGGCGCGGCAAGCTGGCCGCCGTCCGGGACCAGCTGACCCCGGCGCTGCGCCCGGGCGCCTCGATCAGGCCCGGCGAGGTCCCGGAGCTGACCGCCGAGCTGCGGCGGGTGCAGACCGCCGTCCGGGCCCTGGCCTCGCGGGCCGCCGGGACCCCGGGCCTGCAGGTGCCGCCCGGCTGGAACCCCTTCACCGAACCCGGCCGGTCGGTGTTCGACGCCGAGGTGCGCTGGCTGCGCCGCGCTGCCGCCACGGTCGACGGCAGCGCCGGCTTCCCCGCTGCCGTCCGCCGGTTCCTCGCCGCCGGCCCGGTGACCGACGCCTTCGGGGCACGCACCGTGGCCCGGCTGCGCGACGCGCTCCGCCAGCTGCTGACGGTCTGCGCCAGCAGCTCGGCGCAGGTGGGCGCGTGGAGCGGCGAGGACGGGGTGGTGCTGCGCTGGACGCTGACCCGACCGGAGCGCGGCGTCGAGTACGTGCATCCGATGTCCCTGCGCCGATGGGTCAGCCTGCTGGACACCCTCGAACCGCTGCGGCTGGCCGGGCTCACCGAGGCGCGGCTGCAGCTGCTGCACGGCGAGGTGCCAGCCGACGACGCGGTGCGTGCCTTCGACCGGGGGCTGGCCGAGGCCTCGGTCCTCGAGCGGCAGCAGGCCACCGGGCTGGACACCTTCGACGCCGGGCTGCACGAGCGCGCCGTCGCCCGCTTCGGCGCGGCGTCCCGCGCGGTGCGGTCGCACCTGGTCGAGGCCGTGCCGGCCGCGGTGCTGGCGGCCCGCCCGTTCGACGCCGCCAGCAACGGGCAGGTCGACGCCCTGCTGCGCGAGCTGGCCGAGCAGCGGCTGGGGGTGCGCGGCCTGCTCTCGGCCCACGGCGACCTGGTCACCGCCGTCCTCCCCTGCGTGCTGGCCACCCCGGAGTCGGTGGCGCGGTTCCTCCCCGCGGTCCCCGACCAGTTCGACCTCGTCGTGTTCGACGAGGCCTCGCAGCTCCGGGTCGCCGACGCCATCGGCGCACTGGGCCGGGCCCGGTCCGCGGTGGTGGTCGGGGACAGTGCGCAGCTGCCCCCGCTGCCCGCCGGCCTCGACGACGACGCCGACACCGACGCGCTCCACGCCGAGGCCAGCATCCTGTCCGAGTGCGTCCAGGTACAGGTGCCCCAGCGGCGGCTGACCTGGCACTACCGCAGCCAGGACGAGTCGCTGATCGCGTTCAGCAACGCCCGGTACTACGGCGGCCGGCTCTCCTCCTTCCCGGCGCCGGTGCACGGGCCGGCCTCCGCCGCCCCGGACGGCCACGGGATCTCCCTGGTGCAGGTCGAGGGCACCTTCGTGCGCTCCGGCCCCGGCCTGCGCACCAACCCCGTGGAGGCCCGCGCGGTCGTCGCCGAGGTGGTGCGCCGGTTCTCCTCGGCCGCCCCGGCGGTGCCGTCGATCGGGGTGGTCACCACGACCGCGCCGCAGCGGACGCTGATCGAGGAGCTGCTGCGCGACTCCGGCGACGAGCGCGTGGTCGACGCCCTGGACCGCAGCGACGGCGAGGGGCTCTTCGTCAAGGACCTGGGCCACGTGCAGGGCGACGAGCGGGACGTCGTCTTCTTCTCCCTCGGGTTCAGCCCCGATGCGCGGGGCCGGCTGCCCCTCGACCTCGGCCCGCTGAGCCGCAGCGGCGGCGAACGGTGGCTGAACGTGGCCATCACCCGCGCCCGCCGGCAGGTCGTCGTCGTCAGCTCCTTCGCCCCCGGGCAGCTGCACGCCGAGCAGACCACGTCGGTGGGGGTGGAGCACCTGCGCGCCTACCTCGACCTCGCCGCCGGCGGCACCGGCGCCCTCCCCCGCACCGGGACGCCGCTCGACCGGCACCGCGACGACGTGGCCGCCGCGCTGCGCGACCGGGGACTGGTGGTGCGCACCGACGTCGGCCTGTCGGGCTTCCGCATCGACCTGACCATCGCCCGCGAGTCGGCACCGGACGCCCCGGTGCTGGCCGTGCTGCTCGACGGCCCGGCCTGGGCGGCGCGCCGCACGGTCGGGGACCGCGACGACCTCCCGGTCGAGGTGCTCCGGGAGCTGCGCTGGCCGGCGGTGGAGCGGGTGTGGCTGCCGAGCTGGCTGGCCGACCGCGCGGCCGTGCTGACCGCGCTCGAGGCGGCGGTGGACGCAGCGTCCCCCGCCCCGGCCCCGGCAGCGGTCGAACCCCAGATCCAGGCCGAGGTCGAGGTCGAGGTCGAGGTCGAGGAGCCGCCCTACGACGGCCCGCTGGCCGACGTCATCCCGATCCGCCCGCTCGCGACGCGGGTGCCCCCGGCCCCCGAGCCCGACCCCGTCGTCGTCGAGCCGGTCGTCGTCGAGCCCGTCGAACCCGAGCCCGAGCCCGAGCCGGTCGCCGTCGCCGAACCGGCCGCCGTCCTGGAGCCGGTCGCCCCGCAGCCGGCGGAGACGGCGGCTTCGGCGGCGACGGCCCCGCCGAAGCGCACCACCGGGACGTCGCCGAAGGCGCCGGCCAAGGCCGCCCACACCCGTGCGCCGCTGGACGAGGAACAGCCGTTCATCGCCTGGACGCCGAAGCCCGCCGGCGAGAAGAAGCAGCTGGACCAGTTGAGCGACCCCGCCGTCGCCCGCCTGGTCCGCCGGGTGCTCACCGCCGGCCTCAAGGCGGAGGGGCCGGTGCACCGCGACCGGCTGACCCGGCTCACCGCCGCGGCGTTCGGGCTGTCCCGGGTGACCGAGGCCCGGCGGGACGCCCTGCTCGCCCTGCTGCCGGCCACCGCCGTCGACGGCGACTTCCTGTGGCCGGCGTCGATCGACCGGGCGACGTGGAGCTGGTTCCGCCGTCAGGCCACCAGCGCCGCGCGCCCCCTGGAGCACGTGGCGCCGCAGGAGATCGCCAACGCGATGGTGGCGCTGTGCCGGGCCGGCACCGGGCTGTCCCGCGACGAGCTGCAGCTCGGGACGCTCGAGCTCTTCGGCCACCGCCGGCGCACCGCGGCCCTGCTGCCCCTGCTGGACGCCGCCCTGGCCGGCGCCCTGGCCGCGGGTCGGCTCACCGAGCAGCCGTCCGGGCTGCTCACCGTCTGATCCGGTCCAGCGGGTTGTCCCGCACCCGGCCGGCGAAGCCCTCGGCGACGAACTGCCCGGCCAGGGACGAGGGCTTGCGGCGCGCTTGCTCGGTGAAGCAGCCGAGGAACTCCTCGGCCAGTCCCAGTCGCGGGTGGGCGTCCAGCACCTCGGCCCGGAAGTCGGCCGGCCAGTCCTCGGGACGGCGGCCGGAGACGTCGAGCCCGGTGCCCAGCTCGAGCAGGTGGCCCTCCGGGTCGGCCTCGACGTCCACCTCCCGGGCCATGTGGGCGACGATGACCTCGGCGGTGCGCCGACGGCGACCGACGTCCCACCCGGCGCCCGCGCCGAAGACCCAGGCGACGGCCCCGCCGGCCTCTTCGAACGGCACCGTGGCGCTGTCGAAGACCGGCACCAGCCCGATGTCGTGCAGCATCGCCGCGACGTAGAGCAGCTCGGCGTCGAAGGCGATCCCGCGCTCCCGGCCGCACTCGGCGGCCCAGAGGTGGACGCGGAGGCAGTGGTTCAGCAGCGCGGCCGAGTGGAAGGCCTGGGCCACCTCGAACGCGGAGGTGGCAGCGGCGGTGTCGGGGACGAGGTCGTCGAGGGGCACGGACGGCAGTCTGGCCGCCGATCGGGTGCCACGTCGTGGGCCCGGGCCGACCTGGCAGGAACGCCGCGATCGGCGGCGCGAACGACGCACGGTCGGTGACCTGGTCGGGCCGGCCGCGCGCGGCTGATCGAGCTGTCGAGCTCGATCAGCCGCAACGCCGGTGACGTCGGCCCGGACCCGTACGGGCCCCGGCCGCGCTCCGGCGAGCGGAGACGCTGGGTCAGCCGCGACGGCTGGTGCCGCTGCCGCCGCTCTTCTTGCCGCGCATCGAGGAGATGGCGCTCTTGATCTTGGCCTGGTTCTGCGGCTTCTTCGCCTCGGTCATGGCCTTCTTGGCGACAGCGCCCTTGGTGAGCTTGCTCATGAGTCCCATGGTGTTCTCCTTCGTCTCGTCCGACAGCTGTTCCTCCTGTCGTTGCCCGCCCAGCGCGCGCTCAACCGGCCCCCGGTGGTCTCGTTCAGCTGGACGCCGGCCGGCCCTCGTCGGCGTCCCGGGCGCCTGCGTCCTCGTCTGGGTCCTCGTCAGCGTCCTCGTCAGCGTCCTCGTCAGGATCCGGCGCGTCCCCCAGGCCGCTGTCCCGAGCCAACAGGTAGGTCGCCCCGCCCAGCAGCGCCCCGGCGATGACCGAGAGCACCACGACCACCGGTGGGCTGACGGGGCCCAGCGCCCAGGTGAGCAGCGACCGGGAGCGGGAGGTCGGGTCCGCCAGGACCACGCCCACGAAGACGCCGGCGAGCAGACCCGCGCCGGCCGCGAAGACGGCGGAGGCCCGGCCGGTCCACCCCAGGCGGGCGGCGAGCTCCCGGGCGGCCCGCACGATCCGGCCGGCCCGCAGCACCCGGAGCGCCCCGACCGCACGGACCAGCCGCAGCAGCTGCACCGGGCCGACCGCCAGCACGATGGCCACCAGCACGGCGAAGCTGAGCAGCAGCAGCCCCGCGTGCCCCCGGATCCAGGCCCGCTTGTCCTCGGCCACGACCAGCAGCACGACCACCTCGCCGACGAGGACGACGCCGCTGGCGACGTCCACCCAGCGCCCGGCCGTGCCCAGCGGACCGCCGGCGAAGGTGAGGAACATCGCCGGTACCGACGCCAGCGCCGCGACCAGCACCGGGAGCGCCAGCCGGCGTTCCCACCGCTCCTCCCGGCTCACGGCACACCTCGCACGGGGATCAGGACGACGGGGTCAGCGAACGCACCCGCTCGATGAGCTCGCCCTTGCAGACCTCCAGGAAGCCGTCGGGGTCCGGACCGGCGTTCATGAAGACGAGGTGGTCGAAGCCGGCGTCGACGTAGGGCTGCGCCTTGTCGACGAGCCGGTCCAGGTCGGGGCCGCAGGCGAACTGGCCCTGGATGTCCGCGGGCGTGACGGTCGCGCTGGCCGCGTCGAAGTTCACCGGGTTGGGCAGCTCGCTCATCACCGGCCAGCCGCTGAGGGCCCAGCGGCTGGTCTGCAGCGCGGCCTGCACGGCGGCGTCCTCGTCGGGCGCCCAGGCCATCGGCACCTCGGCGTACTTCGGGCCGCTGCCCCCGTGCTCGGCGTAGGCCTCGACGAGCTCGGACTTCGGCTCGGTGGCGAACAGCCCGCTGCCGTACTGGGCCGCGAGCTTGGAGGCCCCCGGCCCGCCGCTGGCGACCGCGATCACCGGGAGCTGGTCGGGCAGGTCGAAGACCCGGGCGTCCTCCAGCGTGAGGTACTCCCCCTCGTAGGACTGGTAGCCGCCCTGCCACAGCAGGTTGATGATCTCCAGCGCCTCGCGGAGCATGTGGTGCCGGATCCGGACGGCGGGCCAGCCGCCCCCGACCACGTGCTCGTTGAGCCGTTCACCGGCCCCGATGCCCAGGGTGAACCGGTTGTCCGACAGCAGCTGCACGGTGGCGGCGGCCTGGGCGATGATCGCCGGGTGGTACCGGATCATCGGGCAGGTCACGCCGGTGGCCAGGCCGATCCGCTCGGTCTTCGCCGCCATGCTGCCCAGCATCGACCAGGTGAACCCGCTGTGGCCCTGCTCCTCCAGCCACGGGTGGTAGTGGTCGCTCAGCTCGACGAAGTCGAAGCCGGCCTCCTCGGCCGCCACCGTCTGCTCGACGATCTCCATCGGGCTGAAGGCCTCGGTGGCGAGCTTGTAGCCGACCTGCATGGGGTGTCCCTCCGTCGTCACGTGCTGTCTCCGACGGCGGTGCCCGGGAGGTCGGCGGCGGAAACCGGCCGGTCAGCCGGCGACCAGGCCCCAGGGGTCGGCGGCCACCTCGTCGGCCTGGGCGCGGGTCAGCTCACCGACGTCCACCAGCCGGTCCAGCACGTGCTCCTGCCGGCCGGCGGCCCGATCCGGGTGCTGCACCGGGTCGTAGGCGCTCGGGGCCTGCAGCAGGCCGGCCAGCAGCGTGGCCTGCGCCCAGCTGAGCTCCTCGGGCGGCACGCCGAAGTACCCCTGCGCCGCGGCGGTGGCACCGGTGAAGCCGTGCCCGAAGTAGGCGTCGTCGAGGTACATCCGGAGCACGGCGTCCTCGCTCCAGGTGTGGTCCAGCTTCAGCGCCAGCACCACCGCGGAGACCCGGTCCAGGAACCCGTTCTCCCCGCCCTCGTAGACGTTCTTGGCCAGCTGCTGGTGCAGCGTCGACCCGCCCAGGTCGACGCCGGTCAGCGCACCGCGGGCCGCCCGCACGACACCGCGGGGGTCGACGCCCGGGTGGCTGCGGAAGTGGCTGTCCTCGGTGGCCAGCACGGCCGCCGACAGCCGCGCCGGCGGCGGGCCGGACAACGGCGGCGCTGCGGCGGCGGCCAGCCGGGCGTCCACCCGGTCCCGGGCGTCGCCGACGTCGGGGGTCAGCTGCCAGGCCACGGCCAGGGACAGCAGCCCGACGAGGGCGAGGGCGACCACGGCCCGGACCGCTCGGCGCAGCACCCGGCGCCCCCAGGACACCCGCCGTGGTGGCGGTGCGGGTGCCGGCGACCAGGTGGGCCGGGACGCGGTCGTCACCACGTCGGCCCACCGGTGGACGTCGGGGCGTGCGGTGCGGACATCGGGTGCTCCTCGGCTGGGGTGCGGTGCTCCCCCAGTCGACCGCAGGCCACCGCGGCGCGCATCGGCCCGCGCGCTGACCTCCGTCGTCCCACCTGCACCTCCGGGCGGACCCCGACCTCCGCTCCTGGGTGGACCCGGTCAGGCCGGGGCGGCCAGCCGGGTCAGCAGCCGGTCCAGGAACGGCACCTGGCCCTTGACCAGCTTGACCCGCGCCTCGGCGACCGGGAACCACCCGGCCCGGTCGATCTCCGGGAACTGCTGGACCCGGCCCGACCGGGGTGGCCACTCCAGGTCGAAGGTGTTGCTGGTGCAGGCTGCGGCGTCCAGGTCGCCCGCCGCGGCGAAGACGGTGAGCAGCTTGCCGCTGGTCACCCGCAGCTCACCGAGGTGGAGGAACTCCTGCGCCGGCACCGGCGAGCCGAGCTCCTCGGCGAACTCCCGGCGGGCCACGTCCAGCGGCTCCTCCCCCGGACCGTGCTCGCCCTTGGGGATCGACCACCCGCCGTCGTCCTTGCGCGCCCAGAACGGGCCACCCATGTGCCCGAGCAGCACCTCGACCTCACCGTCGCCGGCGACCCGGTGGAGCAGCACCCCGGCGCTGCGCGTGACTGGCACGCCCCGCAGCGTCGCACGGGGCCGGCCGGGTAATGCGGGTGCGGGTCCAGCCGGCGTCGCGTTGACTGCCCCGGCCGCGCGGCACCACCGACACCCCCGCAGTCCCACCAAGACGGCCATCGTGGTGGACGGGGCGGAACACACCGGAAGGGACCATGGAGACCATCAACGGACGGCTGCTGAGCTGGGCGTCCATCCTCGAGCCCAGCACCCGCGAGCAGGCCGAGCGCACCGCGGCGATGCCGTTCATCCACCCGTACCTGGCCTTGATGCCCGACGCCCACCTGGGCAAGGGCGCGACCGTCGGCTCGGTCATCCCGACTAAGGGCGCCATCATCCCGGCCGCGGTCGGGGTCGACATCGGCTGCGGGATGATGGCGGTGCGCACCCAGTTCAGCGCCGCCGACCTCACCGGCAAGGACCTCAGCGCGCTGCACGGGCAGATCTCCCGCTCGGTGCCGCTGTCGGCCGGCCGGTACAACAAGGAGGTGCGGCCCACCGCCGAGGCCCGGGTCGCCGAGCTCCGCGCGCTGCCCGGCGTCGCCCAGGCCGACGGCGCCGCCGGCAACTGGCCGCTGCAGCTGGGCTCGCTCGGCTCGGGCAACCACTTCATCGAGGTGTCGCTGGACGAGCAGGACCGGGTCTGGCTGTTCCTGCACTCCGGCTCCCGCGGGGTCGGCAACAAGCTCGCGTCGGTGCACATCCGCCGGGCCCAGGAGTGGTGCCGGGCGCAGGGCGTCGAGCTGGCCGACCGCGACCTGGCGTACCTGCCGGAGGGGACGCCGGAGTTCGACGCGTACCTGGAGGCGCTGCGCTGGGCGCAGCGGTTCGCCTGGCTGAACCGCGAGGAGATGATGGACCGGGTCGACGAGCAGCTGGGCCGGTTCCTGGAGGACGACGTCCAGCGGCTGGAGACGGTGCAGTGCCACCACAACTACACCGAGCGCGAGCGGCACGACGGGCGCGAGGTGTGGCTGTCCCGCAAGGGCGCGATCTCCGCGCGCCGGGGGCAGGCCGGGCTGATCCCCGGCTCGATGGGGACGGCGTCCTACGTCGTCTCCGGGCTGGGCAACGCGACGGCGCTGATGTCGGCTCCGCACGGGGCCGGCCGCAACCACTCGCGGAACGCCGCCCGCCGGCTGTTCAGCCGGGCGGACCTGGAGCAGCGGATGACCGGGATCGCCTGGGGGCACTCCGACGCGTTCCTGGACGAGCACCCGGATGCCTACAAGCCGATCGACCAGGTGATGGCCGACGCGGCCGACCTGGTGGAGGTCCGGCACACGCTCCGGCAGGTCGTCAACGTCAAGGGCGACTGAAGAAGGACCCCGTCAGCTGGTGACCAGACCCCAGTCGTCGGCGGCGATCTCGGCGGCCTCGCCGCTGCCCAGCACACCCTCGTCGACCAGTCGGCCCAGCACGTGCGCCTGCCGCTGGGCGGCGAGGGTCGGGTACACCAGCGGGTCGTAGGCGGTGGGCGCGGCGAACAGGCCGGCGAGCAGGGTCGCCTGCGCCCAGCTCAGCTGGTCGGGCGACACCCCGAAGTAGCCCTCGGTGGCCGCGGTCAGCCCGACGAAGCCGTGGCCGTAGTACCCGTTGTCCAGGTACATCCGCAGCAGCTCGTCCTTGCTGTACGCGGCGTCCAGCTTGAGCGCGAGGACCACGGCCTCGGCCTTCTGCACCGGGCCGTTCTCCCCGTCCAGGTACACGTTCTTGGCCAGCTGCTGCACCAGCGTCGACCCGCCCTGGTCGGTGCCCGACACCAGCCCCCAGAACGCCCGGACCGCCCCGGTCGGGCTCACCCCGAGGTGGCTGGCGAAGCCGGTGTCCTCGGTCGCGACCAGGGCCTGCACGAAGGCCGGTGCGGGCTCCACCTGCAGCGGGGGCGCACCGTTCTCGGCCAGGTGCGCCGCGACCCGCGCTCCGGCGTCGTCGACCGGCGGCGTCCGCGCCCAGCCGATGCCGACAACGGCCACGCCGAGGAACACCAGCACCAGGGCCAGCGCACCGAGGCGGCGCAGCACGCGCCGGGGCCACGGCCGCCGAGGAGGCGGTGGCTCGGCCGTCGCCCGGGCACGCTGCAGGGTGCCTGCTGACACCGGTCGACCGCCTTCCCGTCCGGCCGCACCGGGACCGGGACGGCACCGATCATGATCGGTGCCGTGGTCGGGTCCGGGGAGCCCGGACGGCGGCCGGAGCGGCCCTGGACGCCGGACTCCACCCTTCCGGGGGACGCACGGGGCGGGCGTCGCTCAGCGGACGGTCACTCCGGCAGCGGCCAGGGGCGCTCGTCACTGATGCCGAGCCCGGTGCTGCAGAGCCGGTCCGGGTCGATGTCCTGCGGGCGGAAGTAGACCGTCGAGGCGGTCACGTCGTCGCCGAAGTCCCGCGGGGAGTCCGCCGTCGGCGGGGCCACCAACGCCGGCTGCGTCGACTCGATCGAGAAGCGGATCACCCGGGTGAACTGGCAGTCGGTGGCGACCGACACGATGCTGAACTCGATCGGCGGGCGGTCGGTGCCGCGCACGATGTTGTCCAGCCCGCCCGCCCCGGTCGAGCCCTCGACGAGGTCGATCGCCCCGTCCTCGTCCTGCACCTCGGAGCTGTCGTTCTGGGCGTGGACGTGGCCGGAGACCGTCTGCCGGATCCGCCCGGGCAGGACCTCGCGCAGCTCCTCGGCGGCGACCGGCTCGTGGACGGCGAAGACGTCGATCGTCTCCAGGCCGTCGGCGGACTCCCCCGTCTCGGCGTCGATGCCGTCCAGCACGGCGGCGCCGTCGCCGAGGAGGGGGTCGTCACCGACGAGGGCGCCGTCCCCGGCTGCCACCGCGCCGTCCCCGGCTGCGACCGCGCCGTCGGCGGGGTCACGGTCGCCGCCCCAGAGGAGCACCTCGTCGTCGGCGGGGGCACCGTCGAGGACGATCTCCTCGCCCGCCGGGATCTCCTCGTCCTCCAGCACGCCGAGTGCCTCGCGGACCGCCTCCCGCTGCAGCGGCTCCACCACGTCGGCCGCATCGGCGCCGTACCGGCCGGGGCCGCCGTAGACCCGGGGGTCCGACAGGCCGGCGACGGTGAGTCCGTAGGCGTCCACGACGCCGGCGGTCACGGCGTAGCCGTCCTCGGTGGCGACCTTGGTGCCCAGCACGGTGACGCCGGGGACGGCGCGCATGACCTCGGCCGTGGCCGGGGAGTCGTGGTTGCCCGCCACCCAGAGCATCGGGGCGATGTCGGTGAGGGCGGCGATCGCCTCCAGGTAGGCCGGGGTCAGCTCCTGGCGGGTGCCGAACGCGCTCTCGTCGCCGGTGTTGATGATCAGGTCGACGTCGTAGTTGTCCGCGTAGCGCGCCACGAGCGGGTAGTTCGCCGACAGGTGCATGTCGGAGATGGTCATGATCTGCAGCGCCGTCTCCGGCGTCTGGTCGTCCTCGATCTGGGCCTGCAGCGCTGCCTGGATGCCGACCACCGAGCCGAGCACGTCCAGGGCCTTGTTGGACTGGCTGTAGTAGGCGTTCAACTCGCTGGGGAACAGCTGCGCCGCGGCGAGCGTGCCGGTCAGCTGCGAGTCCCGCACCCAGTTCGGGTTGTAGCTGAGCAGCCCGTACCCGGCGACGGCCACCGTGACGGCGGCGGCGCCCGCGGCCTGCAGCGACCGGTACCGGAGCTCGTGCGGGCGGCGCGACCGGCCCCGCAGGTAGCGGACCGACATGTTGATCGCGGCGGCGATGAGCAAGCCGGCGACGAGCCCCAGCAGGAGCTCGGCGATCAGCCAGGTGGCGATCCGCGGCAGCTGGGCGGTGAAGTCGGCCTGCAACCGCTCCACGAAGCCGGGCAGGTCCCCGCCGGCCAACTTGGTGAGCTGCAGGACGTCGACGTCGACCGGGCTGATGTGCACGCCGAAGGGCACCCCGCTGACCTCCGGGAACTCCCAGCTCCCCAGCGTGGTGTCGGCGCTGAGCCCCGGCCGGCTGAGCAGTGTGCCGCGCACCTCGAACGGCACGCCCTGCACGGTCGCCTCGTACGGGAACGCACGCAGCGCCGCAGCGGCGCAGACCAGCGGCAGGACCAGCCGCAGCGCCCACCGCAGCAGCCCCTGGACGACGCGGGAGACGACCGATCCGGTGCGCCGGGTGATCTGCTCCACCTCCTGGCGGCGGGTGAACGGGAGTGGGAGAGGGAGCTGGTCGCCGCCCCGGGTGCTGGACATCGGGATCGATTCTCTCGCGTGGTGCGGCGCGCCGCCCCCCTGCCCTGCCTCTCCGGCGCGTCCGGCAGGGGATCACCGAGCCGGGGAGGAGGCCGGAGGTGACACGCTCCCGGCCCGACGTGGGACGCTGGACCCTGACCGACGACGACGCGCTCGCTGACTCGCCGCCGACGAACGGGGCTCCCTTGGCACTGATCACCTGCCCCACCTGCAATTCCGAGGAGATCTCGGGCAAGCCGCAGCCGGACGGCCGGCTGCTGATCCACTGCGACGACTGCGGCGCCGAGTGGCTGCGCGGGGAGACCCGCCGCGACCCGGCCCGGCCCGCCGTCCAGTCCTTCGACTCCCTGCAGGCGGCCTTCCCGACCCCGGCCGACGTCCGTCCCGACGTGCGGGAGCGGGTGATGCTGCTGCAGTCGGAGTTCGCCATGGACCGGCCCGAGCCGGACCCGGACGTCGAGCCCTACCGCGAGCGGTACGCGGCGTTGTTCTCCCGCGAGAACCTGCCCTCGGCGACGCCGGAGCAGCTGCTGCACTTCGCCAACTCCACGACCGTCGCCGACCCGGGCAACGTGTCCGGCTTCAACCGGGCGTGGAAGACCGCCGGCCCGGACAAGGCGGCCGCGCAGGTGCGGCAGACGATCGAGCACCTGCTGTACGGGCCGGAGAGCCTGCGGCTCGAGGACCGGATGACCCAGCTGATCGACGGCAGCAAGAAGGGCCTGGGCTTCCCCTCGTTCAAGGAGGCGCTGCTGACCAAGGTCCTCTGCGTCGTGGAGCCCGAGCGCTTCCTGCCCGTGGTCCGGTACACCGCCGCGAACGGTGGGAAGAAGGAGCTGGCCAAGACGGTCTTCGAGCTGGACCTCCCGCCGGTGGAGAAGACGGCGTGGACCAGTGGCCGGCTGGCGGTCTGGAGCAACGACCTGCTCCGCTCACTGGTCGGCAACGACCTCCCAGACCTGCAGCAGGCGGCGCGCTTCCTGCAGTGGGCCAAGGACCGCCCGGTGATGTCCCGCAGCGACAGCTGACCGCCCGCAGCGACAGCCGACCGCCCCGCCCCGGCCTCCCGGGTGCGGGGCGGCCGGCGTTCAGCTGACGGCGACCGCGCCACCGGAGTTGGGCACCAGCTCGACCCAGGTGTTCCCCGGGGCCAGCCGGACCGGGTTGCCGTCGGCCCCGCGCAGCACCACGCGCTCCCCGACGCCGGTCTTGACCCAGGTGGCGGCCACCGTCTTGCCGCCGGTGGCGACGAGGGCCTCGCCCTCTCCGACCAGGACCGTCTCCGGCACCGGGTTGCCGGCCGGGTCGCGGGCCGCGGTCGCCAGGACGTCGACCCGCAGCACCACGACGTTGGTGGCGCCGAGCCGAGCGCCGTCGGCACCGACGGCCGGGGTGCTGCCCTCCGTCCGCAGCCATCGGGCGTCGGGCGGGCTCCAGGTCCACTGCGGGCGGCTGACCCCGGACAGGGTCAACGCGAGGTTCGTGGCCGGCGTGCCGGCGGTGACCGCGCTGGCCTCCTCGGCCGTGGCGGCCAGGTCGAACTGCGGAGGCGGCGCCGCCTGGTGGGCGGGGTCGGCCTGGGCGAGGAGGAGCAGCGGGTCGGCGTGCACGTTGTGCGGGGCCGGCCGGTCGCTCGTGCGGAAGAAGCCGTCGGCGCCGGCGTCGTTGCTGAGCACCTGCATCCCGGCGGCGGCGATCGCATCGACGTAGCCGGCCTGGCCCCCGGAGAAGGCGAACAGGCCGTGCAGTGGGGCGGCGATGGCGGGGTCCATCGGACGCACGGAACGGATCGGCCCGATCTGGGCCGGCAGGTTCGAGTGGTAGACCGCGACGTAGCGGGGGATGCCGCCCTCGACGACCTGCTCCCAGACCAGGTCCGCGGCGCCCAGGCCGGTCTGCGGTCGAGCGTCGGAGGAGTTCTCGACCTTGACGGCCAGTGCGGGGTGCGGGTCGACCGGGCCGCTCTCCAGCCCGGTGAGCGGCCAGAGCACCGGCGGGGGCGGAGGCGGCGGTGGGGGCGGGGTCGTCGCGGGGGTGCTCTGCGCCACGGGCGTCGTCCCCGCTGAGCTGCCACACGCCACCACCCCGGTCAGGGCCACCCCCACCAGCAGCGCGGCGGCGAGCGAACGCCGGGGGCGGTGACCGACCGCCGGACCGGCGTCGGCGGAGGAACGGGAACGGGTCACGGCGGGCGCTCCTCGGTCAGCGGGTGTCGGGGCCGCCCGGCGGGCGGCCGGACCACCGTAGGTCGGCGAGGGCCCGTGGTCGGGCTGCCGCACCGCGGACACCCCCGCTACCGCTCGATCGGTGTGTCGTCACGCGGCGTGTCCGTCCGACCCGGTGCGGTTCGTCCGCGAAGACCCGCCGTCGCCACCAGCGCGTTCGCTCCGGGCGGGGCACCGACATGCGGAACCGGCCGGGACCGGGACCCTCGGCCGGCTCTCGACGGGGACCCCCGGCCGTGCCTAGGTTGCCGTCACCGGCCGCCGCACGGGAACGGCGGCCGCTCCCCCGAGAGGACGTCGATGTCGCTCCGCACCCGCCGATCAGCGCTCACCCTGACCACCGCAGCGGCCACCTTCGCCGGCTCGGTGCTCATCGCTGCACCGGCCAGCGCCGGGGGCAACCCCCACCCCCACGGCTTCGCCCAGCGGGTGTCGACCGAGGAGGTCGCCGCGCACCTCGCCGCGTTCCAGGAGATCGCCGACGCGAACGGCGGGAACCGGGCCAGTGGCACCCCCGGGTACGACGCCTCGGCCGACTACGTGCAGGGGCTGCTGGAGGAAGCGGGCTACCAGGTCGAGCGGCAGTACTTCGACTTCGTCGCCTCGTCCACGACCGCTCAGGAACTGACCGTTGCCGGTGCGCCGGTCGACGTCGTCGCGATGGAGTACTCGCCGTCGGGCGAGGTCACCGCACCGCTCTCGGCGCTGGCCCGCGACGACGCGACGCCGGGCTGCGAGGCTGCCGACTACCCGGAGACGGTGGCCAGCACCGTCGTCCTCGTCTCCCGCGGCGCCTGCTCCTTCACGGTCAAGCAGCAGCTGGCCACCACGGCCGGCGCAGTGGGCGTCCTGGTCTACAACAACGTCCCCGACGAGCCGCTGAACGGCACCCTGGGCGAGGCCGTCCCCGGCGCCCCGGCCGGCGGGCTCACCCAGGCGGCCGGACAGGCACTGCTCGGCCAGGTGGGGCAGCAGGCCACCCTCGACATCCAGGTCGAGGTCACCGAGACCACCACCTCCAACGTCATCGCCCAGACCCCCTACGGCGACACCGACCAGGTGATCATGCTCGGCGCACACCTGGACTCGGTCGCCGATGGCCCGGGGATCAACGACAACGCCACCGGTTCTGCCGGCATCCTGCAGACGGCGCTCGAGCTCGCCGAGATCAAGCCGACGACCAACGCCGTGCGGTTCGCGTGGTGGGGTGCCGAGGAGTCCGGGCTGGTCGGCTCCTGGGAGTACGTGGAGTCGTTGACCGAGGCCGAGCGCGCCCAGATCGCCGGCTACCTGAACTTCGACATGATCGGGTCGCCGAATCACATCATCGGGGTCTACGACGCCGACCAGTCGACGTACACCGCACCGGTCGCGGTGCCGGAGGGATCGGCGTCGCTGGAGCAGGTGTTCACCGGCTACTTCGACCGCACCCGCCAGCCGTGGGTCGACACCGAGTTCTCCGGGCGGTCGGACTACCAGGGCTTCATCGAGTACGGCATCCCCGCCACCGGGCTGTTCACCGGCGCGGACGACATCAAGACCGCGGAGGAGGTCGCGCTCTTCGGCGGCACCGCCGGGATCCCGCACGACCCGAACTACCACTCCCCCGCCGACGACCTCAGCAACGTCGACCTGGCCGCACTGGGGATCAACAGCCAGGCGATCGCCTTCGCCACGCTCTCGCTCGCCCAGGACCCGACGCCGCTCGACCTGACCGACAACCACCCGGGCAAGGGGAAGGGCAAGGACAAGGGGAAGGGCAAGGACAAGGGGAAGGGCCACGACCGCGGGCACGGGGGCGGGGACGACCGGGGCCACGGCGTCGCTGCCTGATCCCTCCCGCGCCATCCACGGGGCCGGACACCCACTGGTGTCCGGCCCCGCTGTCGTGTCCGGCCCGGTCGTGACCGGGGGCCGGGTGGCATAGCGTGCGGGAGCCGTCGTCCCGGACGGCCGGAGGAGGGCACCGCATGACGATCACCCGGTCCGACGTCCGGCAGGCGGCCGCCCGGATCGCACCGTTCGTCCGCCGGACACCGGTCGTCGTGCTGGCCGGCTCCGGTCTGGGGCTGCCACACGACGTCGTCGTCAAGCTCGAGCAGCTCCAGCACTCCGGGTCGTTCAAGGCGCGCGGGGCGTTCAACACCCTGCTGTCCGCCGACGTCCCGGCGACGGGGGTCATCGCCGCCTCCGGCGGCAACCACGGCGCCGCCGTCGCGTACGCCGCCCAGCGGCTCGGGCACCGAGCGACGATCTTCGTCCCCGCCGCCGCACCGGCGGCCAAGCTGGAGCGGATCCGGCGTTACGGCGCCGACGTGGTGGCCGTCGGCCGGGACTACGCCGAGGCGCACCGGGCCAGCGTCGAGGAGGAGGGCCGCACCGGCGCCCTGCGGGTGCACGCCTACGACCAGCCCGAGGTGGTCGCCGGGCAGGGCACCGTCGCCCACGAGCTGAGCGAGCAGGCGCCCGACCTGGACACGGTGCTCATCGCCGTCGGCGGCGGTGGGCTGATCGCCGGCTGCGCCAGCTGGTACACCGACAGCCTGCGGGTGGTCGGGGTCGAGCCGGAGCGGGCGCCGACGCTGCACGCCGCCCGGGCGGCCGGGCACCCGGTGGACGTCGAGGTGGGTGGGCGGGCCGCCGACGCGCTGGGCGCCCGCCGGCTGGGCAGCATCGCCGCCGAGGTCGCCGACCGGTACGTCGACGACGCCGTGCTGGTGCCCGACGACGCGATCCGGGAGGCGCAGCGGCTGCTCTGGGAGGAGCTGCGGGTGCTCGCCGAACCCGGCGGGGCCACCGCGCTGGCCGCCCTGCTGTCCGGCGCACACGCCGCCGCCGCCGGGGACCGGGTGGGCGTCGTGGTGTGCGGGGCGAACCTCGATCCGGCGTCCTGGTCGGTGCTGCCCGAGACGGGGGTCTGACGTGCCGGTGCTGCTGCGCGGCCGGGTGCTGCCGGTCCTGGCCGACCCGATCCCGCGCGGCGCCGTCGTCATCGAGGGCGGCGTGATCACCTACGTCGGCCCCGCGGCCCGGGCCCCGCACCTGACCGGGGAGGTGACCGAGGTCGACGCCGGCGACGGCGCGGTGGTGCCGGGGCTGGTCGACGCCCACGTGCACCTGGTCGCCGACGGCGCCGCCGACTTCGCCGGCTCGGTGCTGCGGTCGGGCACCGAGCAGCTGGCCGCCACCGCTGCGGCCAACGCCCGGCGCACCCTCGCCGCCGGCACGGTCGCGGTGCGCGACCTCGGCGCGCCCGACGGGATCGCCGTCGCCCTCGGGCAGCAGATCGCCGCGGGCCGGGCGCCCGGCCCGGAGGTCACCGCGGCCGGCCGGGCGCTGACCGCTCCCGGCGGCCACATCCCCTACCTCGGCGTCGAGGTGCGTGGCGCCGGGGAGATGGCCGACGCCGCCCGCGTGGAGCTGTCCGCCGGCGCCGGCGGCATCAAGCTGGTCGCCACCGGCGGGGTGCTCACCCCGGGCGCCGCCCTCGGCAACGCCCCCTTCGCCGAGGCCGAGTTGGCCGCGGCGGCCGCGGTCGCCCGCGACCAGGGCCGGTGGGTCGCCGCCCATGCCATCGGGCACGAGGGCACCAGGCGGGCGCTGCGCGCCGGGGCGACCAGCGTCGAGCACGGCTACCTCCTCGACGACGAGACGGTCGAGCTGATGGCCACGACCGGGGCGGTGCTGGTGACCACCCAGGTCGCAGTGGCCCGCATGCTGCGCAACCGGCACCTGGTCGACCCGGCCGTGGTCGCCCGGGCCGAGGAGGTGCAGGAGGTCGCCATCACCTCGCTGCGGCGCGCGGCGCGGGCCGGCATCCCGATCGCCGGGGCCACCGACGCCGGCACCCCGTTCAACCCGCACGGCGGGGTGGCCGAGGAGGCGGCGCTGCTGGTCGCCGACATCGGGCTGACGACGGCGCAGGCGCTGCGGGCGGTCACCGCCACCGCCGCCCGCTGCCTGCTGCGGCCGGACCTGGGGCACCTGTCGGTCGGCGCCCCCGGACACGTCGTGGTCACCGGCGCCGATCCGCTGGACGACGTGACCGCCCTGACCGACGTCCGCGCCGTCGTCCTCGCCGGCCGGCTGGTCGACACCCCCGGGGGGACGACATGACCGCAGTGCACGTCGACGCGCAGCTGCTCGGCACCTACGTCGAGGAGCTGGGTGCCCTCGGCGAGACCCCCGACGGCATGTACCGCTTCATGTACGACGAGGCCTGGCAGCAGGCGCGGGACGCCCTGCTGCGATGGATCGACGACGCCGGCCTGGAGGGCCGGGTCGACGCGGTCGGGAACGTGTTCGGGCGGCTGCCGGGCTCCGGCGAGGGCGTCGTCCTCACCGGCTCGCACGTCGACACCGTCCCCTCCGGCGGGAAGTACGACGGCGCGCTCGGCGTGGTCGGCGGGCTGGCGGCGCTGGCCGCGCTGCGTGCCCAGCACGGCACCCCGGTGCGCACGCTGGAGGTGGTCGCCCTGTGCGAGGAGGAGAGCAGCCGCTTCCCGGCCAACTTCTTCGGCACCCGCGGGATGCTGGGCCTGGTCGCCCCGGACGAGCCGGACCGGCTCCGCGACCGGGACGGCGTGCTGCTCGCCGACGCCATGCGGCAGGCGGGCCTGGACCCGACGGCGGTGGCGAGCGCGGAGCGGCACGACCTCCGCGCCTTCCTGGAGCTGCACATCGAGCAGGGCCGGGTGCTGGCCGACGAGGGCGTCGACGTGGGCCTGGTGGAGGTCATCCCGGGCATCGCCTGGGAGACGGTCACCGTGCGCGGCCGGCAGGACCACGCCGGCGCCACCCCGATGGACCTGCGCCGGGACGCCCTCCAGGCCGCGGCGCAGATGGCCCGGGAGATCACCACAGCGGTCGAGCAGGAGGGCCGGCCGGCCGTGGTCACCACCGGGCGCTGGACCGTCGAACCGGGTCAGCCGAGCATCGTGCCGGGGTTGGCGCGGTTCTCCGTGGACCTCCGCCACCCCGACCTCGGGGTCCGGGACCGGCTGCTGGACACGGTGCACCGGATCTGCACGGCCGTGGCCGAGCGGCACGGGGTCGAGGTGGACGTCGTCCGGGACAAGGACGAGGAGCCGGCGACGATGGACGCCGACCTGCTGGAGGTGCTCCGCGGCTCCGCCGAGGAGTGTGGTGCCAGCTGGCGGCGGATGCCCAGCGGCGCCGGTCACGACAGCCAGCTGATGGCCTCCCGGGTGCCGACGGCGATGGTCTTCGTGCCCAGCGTCGAGGGCCGCTCGCACACCCCGGCCGAGTACACCTCACCGGAGGACTGCGCCCGCGGCGCCTCCGTCCTGGCCACCGCCCTCCACCACCTCGCCTACTGACGCCCCGGGTGGGGCCAAAATCGCGACTTTGGCCCCTACCGGGGTCGGGCGGTGGGGACGGCGGGGCCGGTGTCGGGGAGCTCGTCGCGGTGGACGACGCCGTCCTTGACCACCAGGACCACCCGGCCGGTCGCGGTGATGTCGGCGACCGGGTCACCGTCGACCACGACCAGGTCGGCGAGCTTGCCGACCTCGAGGGTGCCGAGCTCGTGCGCCAGCCCGAGGTTCTCCGCGGCCCCGCGGGTGGCGGCGATGAGCGTCTGCATCGGCGTCAGGCCGTGCTGCACCATCAGCGCGAGCTCGCGGGAGAGGTCGCCGTGCGGGTTGAACGGCGTGCCGGCGTCCGTGCCGGCGGCGATCTTCATCCCGGAGGCGACCGCGGCCGCGAAGCTCTCCCGCTGCTTGGCCGCCTCCCGCTCGGCCTTGTCCACCACCCACTCCGGGATGCCGGCGGCCATGCCGTTCCGGATGATCCCGTCGACGGCGAGGATCGTCGGCACCAGGAACGTGCCCTGGGCGACGGCGATGTCCAGCAGCTCGTCGTCGAGGTAGAAGCCGTGCTCGATGGAGTCGATGCCGGAGATCAGCGCGTTGTGGATGCCGGACCGGCCGATGGCGTGGGTGGTCACCCGGCGGCCGGAGTTGTGCGCCTCCTGGGCGACGACCGCGAGCTCCTCGGGCAGCAGCGCGGTCTGGGTCGGTGAGACGCCGGGGGTCAGCACGCCTCCGGTGGCCATCACCTTGATCACCGCGGCGCCGGCCTTGATCTCCGCGCGGGTGGCCTTGCGCACCTCGTCGGGGCCGTCGGCCTCGCGGCCGATGAAGTGCCCGTGCCCGCCGGTCATGGTGATCACCCGGCCGGCCGCCTGCACCCGCGGCCCGGGCACCAGGCCGCGGTCGATCGCCTTGGCCAGCTCGACCACCACGTCGTCGGCGGCGCCGCAGTCGCGCACGGTGGTGACGCCGGACATCAGCGTCTCCACCGCGCCGGCGGCCGCCCGGAGGGTGGCCAGCGGCACCGTGTCACCGGCGGTCTGCGCCATCAGGTCCGGGGCGCCGTCGGCGGTCAGGTGCACGTGGCAGTTGATCAGCCCGGGCAGCACGGTGCGGCCGCCGCCGTCGACGACGTTCTCCGGGGCGGTGCTCGGTGCGTCGGCGACCGGGCCGATCCAGACGATCCGGCGGCCCTCGACCACCAGCGCCTGCCCGGGGACGGGTGCGGAGCCGGTGCCGTCGACGACGGTGACGTTGCGGAGCAGGAAGCTGGCGGGGGTCATGCGGTGCCTTCCGGTCAGGTGGTCAGGCGGCCGAACAGGGTCAGGTCGACGTTGCCGCCGCTGGCGATCGAGACGACCCGGGCGCCCGGGGGCAGGTCGAGGACGCCGGTCATCAGCGCTGCCAGCGGGGCGGCGGCCGAGGGCTCCAGCAGCAGCTTGGTGCGGGAGACCGCCAGCGGCAGTGCCCGCAGGATGTCCTCGTCGCTGACCGTCACCACCTGCTCGACGAAGGCCTGCACGTGGTCGACGGTGACCTGCCCGCTCATCGGCGCAGCCAGGCCGTCGGCGACGCTGCGGGCGGTGGGGAGCCGCACCGGCCCCCCGGCGGCCAGGCTGCGGGTCATCACGTCGGCGGCCTCCGGCTCCACGCCGATCACCCGGACCCCCGGCGCCAACCGGGCCAGCGCCGCGGCGACCCCGGAGATCAGCCCACCCCCGCCGACCGGCACCAGCACCACCTCGGCGTCGGGCACGTCCTCGGCGATCTCCAGGCCGACGGTGCCGGTGCCGGCGACGACCGCGGGGTCGTCGAACGGGTGCACCGGCACCCGGCCGGTCTCGGCGACGGTGGCGGCGTAGGTCTCCAGCAGGTCGCCGTCGGTGAGGACGACGTCGGCCCCGTACCCGCGGCAGGCGGCGATCTTCGCCGGCACCGCGGTCGCCGGCATGACCACCGTGCCGGGCACGCCGACGCTGGCGGCCGCGTAGGCGACCGCGGCCCCGGCGTTGCCCGCGGACAGCGTGATCACCCCGCGGGCGCGCTCGTCGGGCGGCAGCGACAGCACCTTGTTCAGCGCCCCGCGGGCCTTGAAGCTGCCGGTCCGCTGGAACACCTCGGCCTTGAGGTCCAGCCGCACCCCCCACAGCTCCCCGAGGCTGGTGGAGCGGAGCACCGGGGTGCGGTGCACCCGGCCGGTGAGCCGGGTCGCCGCCGCCCGGACGTCGTCCAGGGTGACCAGCGGAGCCGCGTGCAGGTCGGCGGTCACCCGGCCGGCCCGTCGACGGTCCGCATCCGCGGGTCCAGGGCGTCACGCAGGCCGTCGCCGAGCAGGTTGAAGGCGAGGATGGCCAGGAAGATCGCGATCCCGGGGAACGTGGTGAGGTGCGGGGCGCTGAAGATGAACTGCCGCCCCTCCCCCAGCATCGTGCCCCACTCGGCGGTGGGTGACTGCACGCCCAGCCCGAGGAAGCCCAGGCCGGCGGCGAGCAGGATGCTCACCCCGATGCTGAGCGTGCCGTGCACCAGCACCGGGGTCAGCGAGTTGCGGAACACGTGCCGGGTGATGATCCGCAGGTTGCTGGCGCCCAGCGCCCGCGCCGCCTCGACGTAGGGCTCCTCGCGCAGGCTGAGCACCGAGGAGCGCACCAGCCGGATGATCACCGGGATCACGCTGATCCCGACCGCGATGATCACGTTCTGCAGGCTGACGCCCAGGACGGCGACCAGCGTGAGGGCCAGCAGGATGGAGGTGAAGGCGAACATCATGTCGGCGAACCGGGAGATCGCCAGGTCGGCCCAGCCGCCGTAGTAGCCGGCGATCATCCCCAGCGGGACGCCGATGACCAGGCCGATCGAGACGGCCAGGACGCCGATCAGCAGCGAGATCCGGGCGCCGTACATCAGCCGGGTGGCGATGTCCCGGCCCAGCTGGTCGGTGCCCAGCCAGTGTTCGGCCGACGGCCCCTCGATCGCCTCCGCGAGGTTCTGGGCGTTCGGGTCGTACGGCGAGATCAGCGGGGCGAAGATCGCCAGCACGACGAACGTGACGATGATGCCCAGCCCGATCATCGCCGGCGTGTGGTGCCGGAACCGGCCCCATGCCCTCATGACGCGGCCCTCATGCCGTGGCTCCCATCGTCAGTACCGGATCCGCGGGTCGACCACGACGTAGAGCACGTCGACGATCACGTTGAGCAGGATGAAGGCCGCGGCGTAGACCAGGACGATCCCCTGGACGACGGCGAAGTCGCGGGCACCGATCGAGTCGACCAGCAGCCGCCCGATGCCGGGCCAGCCGAACACCGTCTCGGTCAGCACCGCGCCACCGAGCAGGGCGCCGAACTGCAGGCTGATGACCGTCAGGATCGGGATGAACGCGTTGCGCAGCCCGTGCCGGATGATCACCGTGGTCGGCGGGGCGCCCTTGGCCTCGGCGGTGCGGACGTAGTCCTGACCGAGCACCTCGAGCATGCTGGCCCGGGTCATCCGGGAGATCAGCGCCGTGGAGAAGGCTGCCAGCGTCACCGCCGGCAGCACGATGCTCAGCGGCTCCCCGCTGCCCGCGGCCGGGAGCCAGCCGAGGGTGACCGCGAAGAGCAGGATGAGCAGCAGGCCCAGCCAGTAGACCGGCATGGACACGCCCATCATCGCCACGCTGGAGATCACGTGGTCGACGATCGAGTTGCGCCGGACGGCGGCGACCACCCCGGCGGTGACCCCGGCGATGGTGCCGATGATCGTCGCCACGACCGCCAGGATCAGCGTCGCCGGGAGCCGGACGGCGATCTCGCTGGACACCGGGGCCGAGGTGCGCGCCGAGGTGCCCAGGTCACCGGTCAGCACGCCGGTGATGAACGACCAGTACTGCGTCAGCAGGGACTGGTCGAGCCCCAGCTCGGCCCGGAGCCGGGCGACCTGCTCCTCGCTGGCGTTCAGCCCGGCCAGCACCCGCGCGGGGTCGCCGGGCAGCACGCGCAGCATCAGGAAGATCAGGATCGACACCCCGAAGAGGGTGATCAGCGACAGCAGCAGGGTGCGCACGATGTGCGCGGCGGTGCCCTTCATCCCCGTCCTCTCCCGTACCCGGACCGGCGGCCTGCGTGCACCGCCGGGCGGTGGCCGCCCCTGCCCGCAGGCAGGGGCGGCCGCCCGATGGTGGTCAGCTCTCCGGCCGCGCGTACATGGCGTCGAACTTCTCGACCGGGGTGGCGCCGATGCCGGTCAGGTCCGCGTCGTAGACGATCGGGAAGGACTGCGTCCAGAGGAAGATCCAGGGCGCGTCGTCCCAGATGATCTGCGAGGCGTCGCAGTACAGCTGCTCCCGGACGTCGGGGTCGGTCTCCACGTCCGCCTGGGCGAGGATCTCCTCGACCTCCGGGTTGGTGTAGAACGACGTCCCCAGACCGGCCGGCGGGTGCGTGGCCTGGCGGAACATCTGCATCTGGAAGTCCGCGTCGAGGTAGGCGGGTGCCCAGCCGAGCAGGTGCGCCTCCGGTGTGTTCTCCGTGACCGGTGCGTTCACCCGGGCGAGGAACGACGGGAAGTCACTGGTGGAGACGGTGACGTCCAGCCCGACCTCGCGCAGGTAGCCGGCGATGGCCTCGGCCGCCTGGGCGTCCTGCACGTACCGGCCGCTGGGGGTGAGCAGCTCGATGCTCGCCCCCACCGCACCGGCCTCCTCCAGCAGCTGCCGGGCCAGCTCCGGGTCGTACTCGTAGGAGCCGGTCTCGCAGTAGCCGAACAGGCTCGGGGCCATCGGTGCATCCAGCACCTCGGCGGCGCCGAAGAGCACGTTGTCGATGATCGCCTGCTTGTCGACCGCGTAGTTCATCGCCTGGCGGACCAGGGGGTTGGACGTCACCGGGTCGGTGTTGTCCAGCGCGATGAAGATGGTGCGGTCGCTCTCGGCGAGCAGCACCTCGACGTCCTCGTTGGCCTGCAGCGACTCGATGTCCGACACCGGCGGCAGGATGATCATGTCGACCTGGCCGGCGAGCAGCAGGCTCTCCCGGGTCGCCGCCTCGGGGACCACCCGGAAGACGACGGTCTCGTAGTAGGGCTCCTCACCCCAGTAGTCGTCGTACTTGGTGACGGTGAGGCTCTCCCCGGCGGTGTACTCGCCGAACTCGTACGGCCCGGTCCCGACCGGCCGGGTGTACTCCTGGTAGCTGTTGCCCTCCGCGTCGACCGAGGTCGGGGAGATGATCCCGGCGACCGTGGCCGACAGCGCGCTGACGAAGCCGGGCGAGGGCTGGCTGAGGGTGACCTCGACGGTGTTCTCGTCGACGGCGGTGGCCGACTCGAAGGCCGCGAACGCCGCGCCCTGCGGCACGGTCAGCTCCGGGTCGGTGATCCGCTCGAGGTTGTAGACGACGGCCTCGGCGTCGAACGGCGTCCCGTCCTGGAACGTGACGCCCTCGCGCAGCTCGAAGGTGAGCGTGAGGCCGTCCTCGGAGACCTCGTAGGACTCGGCGAGGACCCCGGCGATCTCGCCTTCGTCGTCGATCTCCACCAGCGTCTCGACCACGTAGTCGACCATGTTGGACACGGTCGTCGTGGTCTGCCCGGCCGGGTCGAACGTGTCCGGGTCGATGCCCACGGCGATGGAGAAGGTGGCGTCCCCGCCCTCCCCGTCGGCCGCGGGCGCTTCCGGGTCGCTGACGCTGCAGGCGCTGAGCAGCAGGCCCAGCGCCGCGGCGGCGGCCAGGGACCTGATCCGGGAGGGGCTGCGTCGTGCTCGGGTCGTGTTCATCGGCTTCCGCTCTGACGAGGTGACACGCAACGGGACGGACGGTGGGACGGTGTCGTCGGCGACGACGGGGCTGGGGAGGAGGCGGGACCGGTCACGCGATCACCGGCTTGACCTCGGCGAAGTGGCAGGCGCTGGGGTGGCCCGAGCCGGCGCGGTCGATCAGCGCCGGCTCCTCCTCGGCGCAGATCTGCTGGGCCTTGGGGCACCGGGTCCGGAAGTTGCAGCCGGACGGCGGGTTCGCCGGGCTGGGCACGTCGCCGGTGAGGATCATCCGTTCCCGGCTGCCGCGCTTGGTCGGGTCCGGGATGGGCACCGCGGACAGCAGCGCCTGGGTGTACGGGTGGGTGGGGCGGGCGTAGATGTCGGCCCGGTCGCCGATCTCGACGACCTTGCCCAGGTACATCACCGCGACCCGGGTGGAGATGTGCCGCACGACCGACAGGTCGTGGGCGATGAACACGTAGGCCAGGCCCAGCCGGTCCTGCAGCTCCTGGAGCAGGTTGACCACCTGGGCCTGGATCGAGACGTCGAGGGCCGAGACCGGCTCGTCGAGCACCAGGACCTGGGGGTCCAGCGCCAGCGCCCGGGCGATGCCGATCCGCTGCCGCTGCCCACCGGAGAACTCGTGCGGGTACCGGCTGGCCTGCTCGGCGCTGAGCCCCACCGACTCCAGCAGCTCGTCGACCCGGGCGCGCAGTTCGCTGCCGGAGGCCAGGCCGTGGATCTGCAGTGGCTCGGCGACGATGCCGCGCACCGTCATCCGCGGGTTCAGCGAGGTGTAGGGGTCCTGGAAGACGAACTGCATCTCCCGGCGGACCGCCTTCATCTGCGCCCGGCCGAAGCCGGTGATGTCCACGCCCTTGAAGTGCACCGAGCCGGACGTCGGCTCCAGCAGCTTGACCAGGGTGCGGCCGGTGGTGGTCTTCCCGCAGCCGGACTCCCCGACCAGGCCGAGGGTCTCCCCCGCGGTCAGCGTGAAGCTGACCCCGTCGACCGCGTAGACCGTGCCGACCTGCCGCCGGGTGACCCCGCCCCGGATCGGGAAGTGGGTCTTGAGGTCGGTGACCCGGAGGATCTCGGTGCCGTGCGCGGCGCGGGTGTGCAGGTCCTGGGGCGCGCCGGTCGGCTCCTGGGCAGCGCCTCTCGACGGCATGGCGACGGAGCTCATGCGCCGCCGCTCCCCAGCCGGGCGCCCATCTCGCGGTAGACGACGGCCATCTCGGCGGGGACCTCCTCGGTGAAGTGGCAGGCGGCGCGCGTGCCGTCGCCGGTGTCGTACAGCGGCGGCACCTCGGTGCGGCAGCGCTCGCGGCCCTTGGACACCCGGCAGCGCGGGTGGAAGGAGCAGCCGGGGGGCAGGTCGATCAGGTTCGGCGGCGAGCCGGGGATCGGGTCGAGTCGGGCCAGGTCGACGTCCAGCCGGGGCAGGCTGGTCATCAACCCGAGCGTGTACGGGTGCCGCGGGGCGGCGAAGATCGAGAAGACGTCGGCGACCTCGACCACCTTGCCGCCGTACATGACCACCACCCGGTCGGCGTGCTCGGCGATCAGGCCGAGGTCGTGGGTGATGAGGATGGTGGCGGCGTTGGTGCGTTCCTTCGCCGTCTTCAGCACGTCGAGCACCTGGGCCTGGATCGTCACGTCCAGGGCGGTGGTGGGCTCGTCGGCGATGAGCACCTTCGGGTCGTTGGCGATCGCCATCGCGATCATCGCCCGCTGCCGCATCCCGCCGGAGTGCTCGTGCGGGTACTGGTCGACGCGGCCCTCGGGGTTGGGGACGCCGACCATCGTCAGCAGCTCGACCGCCCGGGTGCGAGCGGCGTCCTTGCTCAGCTTCTTGTCGTGCAGCCGGAGCGCCTCGGAGATCTGGGCCCCGACGGTCAGCACCGGGTTCAGGCTGGTCATCGGGTCCTGGAAGATCATCCCGATCTCGCTGCCGCGCAGCCGCCGCAGTTCCTTGGCCGGCATGGTCAGCAGGTCGCGCCCCTCGAAGAGGATCTCCCCGCCGGTGATCCGCCCCGGGGGGCTCTGGATCAGGCCGAGGATCGACATCGCGGTGACGCTCTTGCCGGAGCCGGACTCACCGACCACGCCGAGGGTCTCGCCGGGGAACAGGTCCCAGCTGACGTCGTTGACGGCCTTCACGACGCCGGCGGGGGTGACGAATTCCGTCGTCAGGCCCCGGACGGAGAGAACAGGACTGCTCACAAACAGCGCCTCCTCGACCGATCAGTGGCTGAAAGCTAGATCACTGTGACCGGGTTTGGGTGACGGTCGTGTCACGACGGTGAGTCCGTGCATTCCGTGTGACCGGCCTCACACTCTGTGTGTCGAAGGCGGCAGCCTACTGCTCGCCGGGCACCGGATCGGACCAGACGTCCATCCGCACCGTGCCGGTCGCGCGCCCCTCGACGTCGAGCAGGTGACCCATCCGCTTGACCGCGCGCAGCACCACCAGCCGGTCGACCACGACGACGTCGGGCACCACGTGGGAGAGCTCCTGCTCGAAGCGGTGCACCTCCTCCAGCGAGGCCAGCCAGGCCACCACGAGCAGGCTCGGGGTGCCGGCCAGCGTCGTCGACAGGCGCACCTGGCGCAGCCGGCCCAGCCGGGCCGCGGCGTCGTCCAGCCGCCCGGCCGGGGCGTCGGCCGACAGCACGACCATCACCGGCAGCCCGGCCAGCGGCGCGGCCACCTCGGTGCGCAGCAGCACCGCGCCGGAGCTGATCAAGCGGTCGACCCGGCGGCGCGCGGTCGGCTGGCTGATCCCGGTCGCCCCGGCGAGGGCGGCGTAGGACGCGCGACCGTCCTCCCCCAGCGCCGACATCAGCTCCCGGTCGACCTCGTCGAGCACGGTCGGGCGGATCAGCTGCGGCGGCCCGCCGCTGGCCCCGGTCGAGGACAGCACGCCCAGCCGCCAGGTGCTGCCCTCGGCGTAGAGCCGGGTGGCGATCCGCGCCCGGGTGCCGGTGACCCCGGGCACCCGGTCCAGCCGCTCCAGCAGGTAGCGGCCCAGGGTGGGCAGGTCGACGGCGGCCACGGTCAGCATCAGGTCCCGGCCACCGGCGGTGATGTCCACCGACAGCGCGTGCGCGTCGCCGGCCAGCTCGTTGGCGACCCGGGTCTTCTCACTCGGCAGGCAGGTCACGTCGACGTAGGCCAGCACCTGGGCGTGGTGCGACCCCGGCCCGGGCGTGCCGGTGACCCAGGCGGCGCCGGCGGCGCGCAGCCGCTCCCACCGCCGGGACGCGGTGACCGCGTTGGTGCCGACCATCGCCGCCACCTCGGTCCACGGGGCGCGCGGGTCGCGCTGCAACGCCTCGACGAGGGCGAGGTCGTCCTCGTCCAGCACAACCGATCGAGTCACTTCAGGCGCCTCTCATGACGGATGACTGCAAATCCTGTCGGAGAACCTGCCGAACTCCTAACGTCCCGCCCACCGATCCGAGGAGGGCACGTGATCCGGTCAGGCGCGCTGCGCGAGGACGCCCGCGCGATGCAGGACGAACTGGTCCAGTTGCGGCACGCGCTGCACCGGCGGCCCGAGGTGGGGCTGCAGCTGCCCCGGACCCAGGAGACCGTGCTGACCGCACTCGACGGCCTGGGCCTGGAGCTCAGCACGGGCACCGCGCTGACCTCGGTGACGGCGGTGCTGCGCGGCGGCCGGCCCGGCCCGGCGGTGCTGCTGCGCGGTGACATGGACGCCCTCCCCGTGCAGGAACAGACCGGGGTGGAGTTCACCAGCCAGGTCGACGGCACGATGCACGCCTGCGGGCACGACCTGCACACCGCGATGCTGGTCGGCGCCGCACGGCTGCTGAGCGCCCACCGGGAGTCCCTCGCCGGCGACGTCGTCCTGATGTTCCAGCCGGGCGAGGAGGGCTGGGACGGCGCCGGGTACATGCTGCGCGAGGGCGTGCTGGACGCCGCCGGGTCCCGGGTCACCTCCGCCTACGGGATGCACGTAATGTCGGCGATGAGCCCCCGCGGGGAGTTCACCACCCGCCCGGGCACGCTGATGGCGGCCAGCGACGAGCTGCGGGTGACCGTGCGCGGCAGCGGCGGGCACGGCTCGGCCCCGCACCTGGCACGCGACCCGATCTCGGTGGCCGCTCAGCTGATCGGTGACCTGCAGACGATGGTCACCCGCCAGTTCGACGTCTTCGACCCGGTGGTGCTCACCGTCGGGCTGTTCTCCGCCGGCACGAAGCGCAACATCATCCCCGACGAGGCGACCTTCCAGGCGACCGTGCGCACCTTCTCGGCCGAGGCCCGGGAGCGGATGCGGATCGCCTCGGTGCGGCTGTGCGAGTCGGTCGCGGCCGGCTACGGGCTGGAGGCCGAGGCGCTGTACCTGGAGGAGTACCCCGTGACGGTCAACGACCCGGCGCACACGGCGTTCGCGGCCGGGGTGGCGCGGGAGGTCTTCGGCGAGGACCGGTACGCGCCGAAGCTGTTCCCGCAGTCGGGGTCCGAGGACTTCTCCCGGGTGCTGGCGGAGGTGCCCGGCTGCTACCTGTTCCTGGGCGCCGCCGTGGGCGAGGACCACGCCGACGCCCCGAACAACCACAGCCCGCGGGCCCGGTTCAGCGACGAGGTGCTCGCCGACGGCGCCCTGCTGCACGCCGAGCTGGCGCTGCGGGCACTGGAGCGCGACGCCGCCGCCTGACCCGCCGGCCGGGCCGAGGGCCGCGCGGGGCGACCCTCCCGCCCCAGTTGTCACACCCCCGCCCGGGCTCCCCGATCCGCGGGCCCGACGGAGGTAGAACGACTCCATGGGCGTCTCCCCGTGCCCGCAGCACACCGCGGCAGCCGATCTCCGGCTCTCCGTGGCCCTCGACTGCGTGCCGGTGGTCGGCGAGGCGCTGGCCCGCGCCGGCGTGTCCGTCGTCGCCGGCCTCACGCTGACCGGCGCCGGCGAGCCGGTGCACGGCGCGCGGGTGGTCGTCACGATCGCCACCCCCGACGGCCCGCTGGGCGACCCCGTCGAGCTGACCGTCGACGTCGAGCCCGGCCGGACGACGGTGTTCACCGACCTCGACCTGCGGCTGGACCCGGCCGTCCTCGCCGCCGTCGCCGAACCCGGCACGGCCACCGTCGAGGCCCGGGTCGAGCGCGATGGCCAGCTGCTGGGCTGCACCCGCACCGCCGTGCGGGTGCTCGCCGCCGGGCAGTGGCTGGCCGCGCCGACGCCGCTGGCCCTGGAACTGCTGGCCGCACACGTGCAGCCGGGCTCCCCCGCGGTGGCCGGGCTGGTCGGCGCGGCCGCCGACCTGCTGCGCCAGCGCACCGGTGACCCCACGGTCGGCGGGCACCCGACCGGCAGCGCACGCATCGACGGCACCGCACGCATCGACGGGACGCGCATCGACGAGACGGCCGCGGCGATCGTGGAGGCCATGCGGCGCCGGGCGATCCGGCCGCGCCCCGCGGTCGCGAGCTGGGCCGACGTCCCGCAGCGGGTGCGCACCCCCGACCAGGTGCTCGACGACCGGGCCGGCACCAGCCTGGACACCGTGCTCACCCTGGCCGCCGCGCTGGAGCACGCCGGGATCCGCCCGCTGCTGTGGATCGCCGCCGACGGCGCGACCTGCCCCGGCCACGCCTTCCTCGGCTACTGGCGCGTCGAACGCTGCGCCGAGAGCGCGGCCACCACCGAGGTCTCCGGGCTCGCCGAGCTGGTCGAGCAGGGCGCGATCGCGCTGGTCGAGACCACGATGCTGGGGATCGCCGCGGAGCCGGCGACCTTCGGGGACCTGCACCGCACGGCCGCCGCCGCCTGGCTCGCCGGTGACCTGCACCGGGTGCTCGGGGTCACCGACGTGCACCGCGCACGGCTGGACGGCGTCGACCCGCTCCCGCTGCCGGGGCTGCCCGACCGCAGCCCGACCGGGAGCCCGACCCGCGCGGGAGCCCGACCGGCGGGGACGGCGGCCGCGCTGCTGGACCTGGACCGGGCCGACGGCGGCGTCGTGCCGCTCACCGTGCCGCCCGGGCGGCTGACCGTCCTCGCCGAGCGGCTGGCCGCCGACGCCGCGCTCACCCTGGTGCCCACCGACCAGCTCGGTGCCGCGGCCCGGCGGCGTGGCATCCGGTCGGCCCGGGACCTGCCACCGCACCAGCTCGGCGAGCTGCTCGTCGAGCACGGCGGGCTGTACGCCGAGCTGGGCTCGGTCGACTACGCGCGCCGGCTGGCCGTGCTCGCCGACCGGGCGGCCGCGCTGGTCGAGGAGACCGGCACCGGTGACCTGTACCTGGCGCTGGGGTCGGTGACCTGGGAGCTCGACGGGCAGCCGGTGCGCTCGCCGCTGGTGCTGGCGCCGGTCCTCCTCTCCCGGGTGGCGAGCACCGGCGCCTACCGGCTGACCGCCGACCCGGCGGGGGCGATCGGCCCGAACGGGCACCTGCTGGCCGAGCTGCGCCGCCGTACCGGCGTGGCCGTCCCGGCTCTGGACGGCGGCGGCGACGGCGACCTGGACCTGGCCGTTGCCCTGCCGGCGCTGCGGCAGGAGCTGGCCCAGCGCGGGCTGCCGCACCGGGTCGAGCCGACCGCCGACCTGGCGGTGCTGCCCGCGGCGTCCGCCCGGATCCGGCAGGACGTCGACCAGCTCGGCGCGGCCGCCCTGCGCAACCCGCTGGTGCCGGTGCTGCTGCGCCCCGGCCAGCCCTTCGTCGACCCCGTGCCGGCACCCGGCAGCGCACTGGCCACCGACCTGGCCGAGCTCGCCGCGACCCTGCCGCTGCCCGCCGACACCGACCAGCTGCAGGCGATCACCGACGCCACCACCGGGCGGACCTTCGTGCTCGAGGGCGCGCCCGGCACCGGCAAGTCGCAGACGATCGCCAACCTGGTCGCCGCGGCCGCGGCCGGCGGTCAGCGGGTGCTGGTCCTCGCCGCCCAGCAGTCCGCGCTGGACGCGGTGTCCCGGCGGCTCGACGGCGTGGGGCTCGGCGGGCTGGTCACCGGCCTGCGCCGTCCCGCCGCCGTCCCGTCCGATGCCGGGGACCTCCCGGCGGTCGCCCCGCTCCCTGACGAGCTGCGGACGGCGCGGCGCGAGCTGGCCGACTACGCCGAGCGGCTGCACGCCCTCAACTCCGCCGGGCTGTCGCTGTACGCCGCGCGCGCCGGCGTGCTCTCCGCGGTGCCCGGCACCCCGGCGCTGCCGCTGGCGGCGACGTTCGTCGCGACCGCGTCGGCGCGCACCACCGCCAAGGTCCACCAGCTGCTGACCACCCTCCCCGAGGTCGCCGCGCGCACCCGGCCCCGGCCGCGGCACCCGTGGGGGTTCCTCGACTCCGCCGACGCCGACCCGGTGGCGGTGCACGCCGCGGTGCTCGCCGTCGACACGGCGCTGCGCGCGCTGCCGCCGGCCGGGCCGTTGGCGCGGGTGATCGCCGCGGCGCGGACCCCCGAGGACCTGGACGCGGTCGCCACCGTGCTGGCGGGCCCGGACGTGCCGCTCGCCGCGGTGGACGCCGTCCGCACCCCGGAGTGGGCGGAGGACGTCGCCGTCCTGCTCGCCGAGATCTCCGCCTTCGTCACCGCGGCGCACCCCGGGCTCGACGTGGCCCTGCCCGAGGCGCTGGACCTGCCGCTGGCCGGGATCGCCGAGGACGCCGAGCAGGCGGCGGTGTCCGGGCGGTTCGGCCGGGCCAAGCGGCTGGCGGCGGTGCTCACCGAGCTCACCCCGTCGCTGCGGCCGGACGCGCACGTCGAGCCGACCGACGTCCCGGTGCTGACCGCGGAGCTGCTCCAGGTGCAGGGAGCGGCCCGCGAACTGACCCTGCGCTGCTCGGAGGTGGCGGGGCTCGCGGTGCCGTGGAACTGGAACCCACTCACCGACCCGCAGCTGGTCGAGCGGCAGGTCGCCGCGTTGCGCCGGCTCGGCTCCGCGCTGGACGGCGACCCGGCCTTCACTCCCCCGCTGCGGCGCTTCCTGGACACCGCGCCGGCACCGGACCCGGCCCGGGCGGTGGCGGTCCGGAAGCTGCGGGCCGCGCTGACCGCCCTGCCGGTGGCCTGTCTGGGCTCGCTGGACCAGCTCGTCGCGTGGGCCGGGGACACCGGCCTGGTGCGGCTGTGGGACACGACGCAGGACGAGCGGGCCGTCGAGCAGTTCGGCGTCCCCTCGCTCGGGCACTGGCTGGACCTCCTGCGGCACCTGCACCTGCTGGAGGCCGCCGGGCTGGCCGAGGCGCGCGCCGCACTGCTGTCCGGAGCGGTGCCGGCCGACGACGCCGTCGCCGCCTTCGACCGCGGGGTGGCCGAGGCGTCGTTCGCCGAGCGCTCGGCGGCCGGTGGGCTCGGCGCCGCCGACGCGCGGGCCGCGGAGCAGGCGGTCCACCGGGCGCTCGCGGCGTCGGCGGCGGCCCGGACCCAGGCGGCCGCGTCCCTCGCCGGGGGCGACCGGACCCGGGCGGTGCTGGCCACCCCGGACGCCGTCGCCCGTTTCCTCCCCCCGACCGCCGGCTCGTTCGACCTGGTGGTGATCGAGGACGCGTCGTCGCTGCGGGTGCCCGACGCGCTCGGTGCACTGGGCCGGGCGAGCGCGGCGGTGGTGGTCGGCGACCGCCAGCAGCTGCCGCCGCGTGCTGCGGTCGACGAGGTCCCCGACGAGGGGCTGCTCGCCGCCTGCCTGCGCGCCGGGGTGCCGCGCCGGGAGCTGACCTGGCACCACCGCAGCGCCGACGAGTCGCTGGTCGCGTTCACCAACGCCGTGGCCCACGGCTCCCGGCTGAGAACGGTGCCCGGCCCGCCGGCCGGGCCGGCGATCTCGCTGGTGCAGGTGGACGGCGTCTTCCTGCGGGCGGGCGAGCAGCGGGGCACCAACCCGGCCGAGGCGGAGGCGGTGGTCGCCGAGCTGCGGCAGCGGTTCGCGGCGGCGGCGGAGTCGGTGCCCTCGGTCGCCGTGGTGACGCTGCACGCGCCGCAGCGCCGGCTGATCGAGGGCCTGCTGCGGGTGGGCCGGGACCGGGCGGCCGAGGCGCTGGACCGGGGCGAGCTGCGGGTGCGGGAGGTGGAGGCCGCGCAGGGCGAGGAGGCCGACGTCGTCCTGCTGTCGCTGGGGTGCGCGGCCGACGAGCGCGGCTGCCTGCCGCTGGACCTCGGGCCGCTGAACCGGGCCGGCGGTGAGCGACGGCTGACCGTGGCGGTGAGCCGGGCCCGCCGACAGGTGGTGGTGTTCGCGTCGTTCCCGCTGTCGCTGCTGCGGCCGGTGACGACGACCCAACCGGGGGTGCGTCGGCTGCGGACCTACCTGGAGCAGGCGGTGCACGGCACGGACACTGTCCCGCGGCGCGCCGGGGCGGTGCCGGACCCGCACCGGGAGGAGGTCGCCGCGGCGCTGCGGGGTCGCGGGCTCGTGGTGCGCACCGACGTCGGCATCTCCCCGTTCCGGGTCGACCTGACCGTCGCCCGGGCGGAGACGCCGGCGCGACCGGTGCTGGCGGTGCTGCTGGACAGCCCGGCGTGGGCGGAGCGGGCGCCGGTGGACCGCGAGCTGGCGTACCTGGAGCTGGCGGAGCTGCGCGGCTGGCCGGCGGTGGAGCGGGTGTGGCTGCCGGAGTGGCTGGCCGAGGAGGAGACGGTGCTCGACCGGCTGGTCACGGCCGTGGAGGGTGCTGCTCCGGTGGCGCCGCTGCTGCCACCGCTGCCGGCCCCGGTCGCCGAGATCCCCGAGCCGGAGGAGGAGATCGACCCGTTCGACCCGGACGCTCCGGACGTGGAGGACGAGGTGTCGACGGCGGAGCCGGTGCGCTGCGCGGCGCACCCGGTGGTGACGCCGGCGCTGCTGGCGGGTGAGGTGCCGTTCCGGGCGTGGACGCCGAAGCCGGTGGGCGAGCCGCAGATGCTGCGGCAGCTGGCGAACCCGGAGGCGGCCCGGTTGGTCCGGCGGGTGCTGGCGGCGGGGATCCGGGCGGAGGGGCCGATCCACCGCGAGCGGCTGGCCCGGTTGACGGCGTCGGCGTTCGGGGTGCCGCGGGTGAACGCGGCGCGGGTGGAGTCGATCCTGGCGCTGCTGCCGGAGCCGGGTGCGGAGTTCCTGTGGCCGGCGACGTCGGACCGGACGCCGCTGGACCCGGCGGGGTGGACGACGTTCCGGCGCCAGGCGGCGAGCACCGACCGGGCGCTGGAGCACGTGCCGCCGCAGGAGATCGGCAACGCGATGGTGGCGCTGTGCCGGTCGGTGGCCGGGATGACCCGCGACGACCTGTTCCAGCAGACGCTGGCGGTGTTCGGGCACCGCCGCCGGCACCCGGTGCTGATGCCGCCGCTGGAGCTGGCGCTGGCCCAGGCGGTGCGCGCCGGCCGGATCACCCGGCAGAGCGCGGGTCAATGGCTGACCGCGGTGGCGGACGGCGATGCGGACCTGCACGCGGTCCCCACCCCGCCCGTCCCGTCGAGCACGGTGGTGCAGGAACACCTGGACCAGCCCGCCGCCGGGTGATCAGGCCGGGCGCCGACGACGGCTGCGCAACTGTTCCCGGCCGCCTCCGCTGTCGGCGGGACATCCGCCCGGACCTGCACAGCCTGCGGACCCCGCCGTCCTGCTGACGGCGGGGCACGCGACTCCTGCAGCGCTACCGCAACGGTCCGATGAGGATCTCGGTGCCGTCGGGGCGGTAGGTGCGCCATCGTCCGCCGGGATCTCGCTGGACCCGGAAGCCGTGGTGGACCTTGGTGTGGTGCCGTTCGCACAGCAGAGCTGAGTTCTGCAGCGACGTCTCCCCGCCGTGCAGCCAGTGGATGAGGTGGTGGACATCGCACCACCAACTCGGGGCGCCGCAGCCGGCGAACACGCAGGACTTGTCCCGCCGTTCCACGGCCTTACGCAGGCCGGGGGTGACCACCCGGTGGTCCCGGCCCAGGTCCAGCGGCACCCCGTCGGGGCCCATGACGATCCGGGAGACGCTGCCGTCACAGGCCAGGTAGCGAGCCCGCGCCGCGGAGATCGTCGCCCCGAACCCGGTGCTCGCCGCCCCAGCACCGGTCGCGGGGTCGACCAGGTCGTCCAGGTCGATGCCCACCACCACGTGCGGCTTCACCGTCCGCAGGATCGGCAGGTTGCCCGACGCCAGCTGGTTGTCACACAACTGCACCAGCGCGTCGGCGTTCTGCTGCGCCCGGGTCCGCACATCGCCCTTCGGGCGGTCGGCCTGCACGATCGACTCGATCGCCGCCTGCACCTTCTCCCCACCCACGGCGTCGAGGTCGAACCGGCCGGTGATGCTGCCGTCGGAGTGCTTGGCGATGCTCAACCGGCGCCCCTCGGTGGGATCGGGCTCAGGACCGTCGGGGTCCAGCGCGTCCTCGAAGGCCTGCACCGCGGCGACCAGCGACTGGTGTGGTGACTCGGCCGCCACCAGCGCCCACACCTGATCAAACGCAGCCAGGTCGATGCCCTGCTCAGCCGCCCGGGCGACCTCGGACTCCCCCACCTTCTCGGCCACCACGTTCACCTGCGCCGCAGTGACCTGCCCGTCAGCGAAACCAGCCGCCAACGCAGGGAAGTGCTCCAACGCCCGACCCGACCGCAGGATCCGCGACGCCTCCACCGGCGACAACCGCGCGTGCCCGATCAACCACGACCGCGTGCTCTTCAACCCGTCGTGCTCGGCGGCCTGCGTGGTGTCCGCGCGGCGCACGGTGCGGGTCAGCTCCGCGGCGATCCGGTTCTGAACGGCCACCAACTCCGCGACCCGGTCCAGCACGCCGCCGTCCGTCAACCCGTGCAGCTCCTCGGCCGCCAAGGCGTCCAGAGCCGACATCAACTCGCTCACGGACCCCTCCCGCAGCATTCGAACGTGTGTACGAATACTACCGCCGACGGGAACCCTGAACAAGATGAATCAGCAGCTCAGGCGCTTGTCCACAGATGCTGACCACCCCTTGACGCCGCCGATCGAGGCGCGTCGACGATCCGCCGGGACACCAGCGCGGCAGACGTGATCAGTGACCAGCGTCGTCCCGGGGAGCTGGTCGACGGGAGGGCCGACTGACGGACGCCCCCTGCAGCGGGCCGTGTCGCCTCGAACACGAAACGTGCCCACCCGCCGTCCGACCAGAAATCGGTTTCTCGGCGGGAACGGCCGGCGAGAGCCGACCTCGCCGGCGACCCGCTCCGGCGTCGCGCGACGTCAGCTCGGCGAGTCGTCCGCGCCGCCCGGGCGTGTTGCAGCCCCACGGGGTGTCGGAACCGCAACGGGCGGCACTTTGTGACAAATCCGTGACAGCCCTACCGTCATCCGCGCCTGCCGGCCCCTGAGTCGCCACACACGGTGACACCGGCGAGCACCGCCGAACCGGGCAACCGCCGCAACATCGCCGCGGACGCCCGGACCGGGGACCCATCGCAGTTCTGGGGTGAAGCGCGACGGCACGCGAGTGCCGGAGCGCCGGGCGAGTTCCCCGCCCGAACCCGTCAGCTAACTCGGTAGGCGGTCGAGGAGAACAAGGAGAACCCGTCGTCCATGACGACCACTCGCACGTCCCCTGCCCGTCGCCCCTCCCGTTCCGGTCGCCGGGCACTGATCGCGCTGTTCGCCAGCGCGGGCGTCGCCCTCACCCCGATGGCCGCCCAGGCCTCGGTCGGCGGCGGTGGAGCGGCCGCCCCAGCACCCGTCGCGGCACCGGTGGCCCCGGTCGCGGCCCCCAACGCAGCTGCCCAGATCATCGTCGACACTGCGCTCGCCCAGCAGGGCAAGCCCTACGTCTGGGCCGGGGCCGGCCCGAACGTCTACGACTGCTCCGGGCTGACGCAGTACTCCTACGCGGCCGCCGGCATCACGCTGCCGCACTCCTCCCGCATGCAGTCGACGATGGGCGTGCCCGTGGCCCGCGCCGACCTGCAGCCCGGTGACCTGGTCTTCTTCTACGACCCGGTCGGCCACGTCGGCATCTACATCGGCAACGGCCTGATGGTGCACGCGCCCACCGCCGGGGACGTCGTCCGCACCATCAACGTCGACGCCATGTGGGGCTACAACTCCGCGCGTCGTCTGGTCTGACACCGCCCGGGGTGTTGCGACCCCGTGACGATCGGCGCTGCCTCTTGCCCGGTTCCGCCCCGCCCACGAGGTTGGGACGTGCGAGGTAGCGAGTCCCGGCCCCGTACGGCCCGGTCGTCCGCAGGGGCGGCCGACGAACTGCCGGAGGGTGTGGCGCAGTGCCGCGCCACACCCTCCCGCAGCTGGTCAGGGCACCAGACACGAGAGGAACCTCACCGATGCTCACGTTGACCCCCCATGCAGCAACCGCGATCCGCGGGATCCTCGACCAGTCCGAGATCCCCGAGCAGGGCGGCCTGCGCATCGCCAACGACCCGACCGGCCAGTCGCTGGCGCTGAGCCTGGCAGCCGTGCCGGCCGAGGACGACCAGGTGCTGGACCAGTCCGGCGCCCGGGTGTTCCTGGACGAGAAGGCCGCGACGGTCCTCGACGACAAGGTCCTGGACGCGCAGGCCGACCCGACCGGCGGGGTCCAGTTCGGGATCGCCGAGTCCGGCGCCTGAGCTCCCCAGCACCACCACGTCCGCCCCGTTCCGGTCCGCCGGAGCGGGGCGGACGTCGTCCTGGGCCAGACGTACGCGAGCGCCCCGCTCCCGAAGGAGAACGGGGCGTTCGCCGGCACGGAGGGACCGGGGGCGCGGCCCCGACCCCTCCGCGCGGGTCAGTCGAGCAGCGGCTCGCCGTTGCGGACGAGCTGCCAGTTCTCCACGTAGAAGTCGGCCGGGTCGATCACGCCGCGCTCCTGGGCCCACTCGATGAGCAGCTGGCGGATCTCCAACTGCTCGTTGTAGACCACCGGCGCCGTGGAGACGTGCGGGAACCCGCCGCCGCCGGAGCGCCGGTAGTTGTTCACCGCGACGACGAACCGCGCGTCGTCGGCCACCGGCTCACCGTCGATCTCCAGCCGGGTGACCCGCTCGCCGACCGGCCGGGACACGTCCAGGTCGTAGTCGACGCCGGAGAGCACGTCGTAGTTGTAGTCCGGCGTCCCGTCCGCGTTGGTGATCGTCTCCGGGTCGACGGGCCCGGTGTCCGGCACCTGGGTGAAGTAGCTCGCCGACTCCTCCAGGTAGTCGCGCACCTGGGCGCCGGTCATCTGCACCGCCTCCAGGGTGTTGTCGAAGACGTAGAGCCCGGCGATGTCCCGGATGGTGACGTCGCCCTCCGGGAAGACCGCCTCCCGGCTGAACGGCGCAGCGATCGACAGCACCGGCAGGTCGGCCCACTCGGTGCCCCCGAGCGCAGCGTCGACGGTCTCGGTCTGCACCTGCTGGATGAAGTCGAGGATCGGGGTGTCGGAGTACCGGCTGGTCAGCGTGGTCAGCTCCTCGGTGGAGGTGGCCACGACCTGGTTGACGTAGTCGACCGTCGCCTGGTGCGCCTCGTCGGTGACGGCGAGGACATCGGGGTCCTCCGGGTAGTCCCTGGTGCGCAGCGCGGTGGCCGTGGCCTCGGTGACGTCCCACTGGCCGCGGGTCTTGGTCAGCTCGAAGTCGACCTGGCTGACCGTGGCGCCCCAGCGGTAGGGCTGGGTGAGCAGCACCTCCTCGCCGGTGACCTCGTTGACCACGACCTGGGACGGGGCGTCGCGGTGCGTGTGGCCGACGACCATCGCGTCGATGCCGGGCACCGTGCGGGCGATGACGTCGGAGGGGTTCTCCGTGCCGACGGCCGGGTCGTCGTAGGACGACGTCCCGCCGACCCGGCGTGCGCGAGGACGACGACGACGTCGGCCTGCTCGGCGACGACCGGCACCCACTCCTCCGCCGTCTCGACCATGTCGCGGAACTCGAGCTGGCCCTCGACGTTGTTGCGGTCCCAGATCGCCGAGCCCGGCGTGGTGAGGCCGATGATGCCGACGGTGACCGGCTTGGCGCCGCGCACCTCCATCCGCTCCAACGTGTACGGCGGCAGGTACGGCTCGCCGGTCTCCACGTCGATGACGTTGGCGCCGAGCACCGGGTGGTCGACGTCGTCGACGTAGCCGGCGAGGGTGTCCAGGCCGTAGTTGAACTCGTGGTTGCCGACGACCTGGGCGTCGTATCCGATGACGTCGTAGGCCGCCGCGATCGGGTGCTCGGCCTCCGGCGGCTTCTGGGCGGCGAGGTAGGTGAGCGGCGTGCCCTGCAGGAAGTCGCCGTTGTCGACGACGAAGACGCTGTCCGCCCCCTTCTCGGCGCGCACCGAGTCGACGACCGAGGAGACCCGGGCCAGGCCCGTCGCGTCACCGGCGCTGTCGGTGTACGGCGCGTCGCGGAAGTAGTCCCAGTCCTGCGCGCGGCCGTGGACGTCGGTGGTGGCCAGCATGGTGAGCTCGAGGCTCTGCCCCTTGCCGTGCCCGCCACCGTGCCCGCCACCGTGCCCGCCACCGTGCCCGCCACCGTGCCCCTTGCCATGGCCGTGACCGTGACCGGTCCCATGGCCATGGCCATGGCCATGGCCGTTGTCGTTGTCGTGACCACCCGGGCTCGCCGCCGCGGGGGTCACCGCCCCGACGCTCATCGCCAGCACCGCTGCCGCGACCGTCACCGTCGTCCGTCTGCGCACGCGATCTCCCCCGAGCTCGTCAGCCGCCCCTGCTGGGCCGGCTGTGCGGTTGCTGAGCCAACGTAACGAGGGATGCCGACAAGTCGACATCGATCACGAGGTGTTCACGCAGGCAGCACCGGGTGGACCGACCCGACCTCAGCGGGCGGCGGCGCGCGCGGCCAGTTGTCCCGGGGAGAAGGCCAGGTCCAGCGCCTCCCGGGCGGCGCCGAGCACGGCGGCCTGCTGGCCGACGCGGCTGACCGCGATCTCCAGGCCGTCGGTGATCATCGGCGGGCACTGCGCGTAGATCGCCGAGCGCACCCCGGCGACGAAGGCCTCGGCGCTGCTCAGGTGCCCGCCGATCACCAGCCGCTCGGGGTTGAAGAAGTTGAGGATGGTCGAGAGCACGGTGCCGGTGCTGCCGCCGGCCTCGCGCAGCAGCTGGGTGGTCAACGGGTGGGCGTCCCGGGCCAGGTCGAGCATCCCCTCGGTGTCCGAGGAGGGCACGCCGCGCTCGGCGAGCTGCTCGACCAGCGCGGCGCCGCTGGCCACCGCGTCCAGGCAGCCGACCCGCCCGCACGAGCAGGGCACCGGCGGGGCGCCGGGCACGGTGGTGTGGCTGATGTCCCCGGCGAACCCGCCGCTCCCCCGGTGCAGCACCCCGCCGGCGACGACGCCGCAGCCGATGCCGGAGCCGACCTTCACGAACACCATCTGCTCGGCCGGCGCCCCGCCGGCGGCGTGCTCGCCGAGCGCCATCAGGTTCGCGTCGTTCTGCACGATCACCGGCACCGGCAGCCACTGCCGCACGATCGCGGCGACGTCGGCGCCGTTCCAGCCGGGCATCCGCGCCGGGGAGACGACCAGGCCGGTGCGCGCGCTGACCGGCCCGGGCACGCCGACGCACATGGCCAGCAAGGGCGGGGCGTCGTCCAGCCCGGCGACCGCCTCCTCCACCGCGGTCACCACGGTGCGCAGCACCGCCTCCGGACCATCGGAGACCGCGATGGGCAGGTGTCGCTCGGCGACCTGCCGGCCGGCGGCGTCCAGGACGGCGATCGCCGCGTGCCGTTCCCCCAGGCTGACCGCGACCACCAGGCCGGCCGCGCCACGCATCTCCAGCCGGCGCGGCGGCCGTCCGCCGGCCGAGGGCCCGGTGCCGGTCTCCACCAGCCAGCCGCGCCGGATCAGCATCTCCACCCGTGCGGCGGCGGTGGTCGCCGAGAGCCCCGTCTCGCGGGCGACGTCGGCCCGCGAGGTGGCGCGGCCGAGCCGGACCAGCGAGAGGACCTCGCTCGGGGAGGTGGCCGACCGGTCGCCGGCGGGGGTGGGCATGCCGGTCAGTGAAGCAACGGCCGCCGTTCGAAGCAACGGTCACTTAGTCCGGAAGTGGAAATACTTGATGGACTTCTAGTTGTAACGATCGTCACTTAGCCTTCGTCCATCGTTCAGCGCCGACCGAGAGGAGCCCGACCATGACCACGCCGATGGTCATCCTGCGCGGCGTCGACAAGCACTTCGGCGAGCTGCACGTGCTCCGCTCGATCGACCTGGAGGTCGCCCCGCGAGAGGTCGTCGTGGTCATCGGGCCGTCGGGGTCCGGCAAGTCGACGCTCTGCCGCACGATCAACCGGCTCGAGCCGATCGACTCCGGCGAGATCCGGGTCGACGGCCAGCCGCTGCCCGCGGAGGGTGCCCAGCTCGCCCAGCTCCGCGCCGACGTCGGCATGGTCTTCCAGTCGTTCAACCTGTTCGGCCACCTGAGCGTGCTGGACAACGTGATGCTGGCGCCGCTGAAGGTCCGCAAGGTCGGCAAGGCCACCGCCCGCACCGAGGCGATGGCGCTGCTGGAGCGGGTGGGCATCGCCGACAAGGCCGATCGCTTCCCCGCCCAGCTCTCCGGCGGCCAGCAGCAGCGCGCCGCGATCGCCCGCTCGCTGGCGATGCACCCGAAGCTGATGCTCTTCGACGAGCCGACCTCGGCGCTGGACCCCGAGATGGTCAACGAGGTGCTCGAGGTGATGACCTCGCTGGCTGCCGACGGCATGACGATGGTCGTGGTGACCCACGAGATGGGCTTCGCCCGCCGCGCTGCCGACCGCGTCGTCTTCATGGACGCCGGTCAGATCGTCGAGGTCGCCCCACCGGCGGGGTTCTTCGACGCCACCCGGAGCGAGCGCGCCCGCTCGTTCCTCTCCAACGTGCTGGCCCACTGACGGCCGAGCGCACCCCCGGGCGGACCCGCCCACCCCACGCCCGGCGCCGCTCCCCCGGCCGGGCTGATCAGAAAGGCAAGGCATGAGTGACATCCGCCTTCCCAGGCGCCGCTTCCCGCTGATCACTGCCGTGCTGGCCACCGCCTCGGTGGCGGTCGCCGGGTGCGGCTCGTCCGACTCCTCGTCCGACGCCGTCCCGAACGGCGGCGGCGACGACGCCGCGGCCTCCGGCCTGGAGGCCGTCTACGAGGACGCGCCGGTCGCCGACGACGCCGCGATCCTCCCCGACTCGACGATGGCCGAGATCAAGGAGCGGGGCGTGCTGCGCGTCGCCGCCGCCCTCGACGCGCCGCTGCTCTCCCAGCAGGACCCGAGCAGTCCCGAGGACGTCGAGGGCTTCGACATCGACCTGGCGAAGATGCTGGCCATCTACATCCTGGGCGAGCCGAACATCGAGATCGTGCCGCCGGCGTCGGAGACCCGGGAGGCGCTGCTGCAGAACGGCACCGTCGACGCCGTCTTCAACACGTACACGATCACCGAGGAGCGGGCCGAGCAGATCGACTTCGCCGGCCCGTACTTCACCTCGGGGCTGGCCGTCGCGACCCGGGCGGACAACGAGGACATCGACAGCGTCGAGGACCTCAACGGCAAGGACGTCATCGTCGGCGCGAACACCCCCGCGGTCACCGCGGTGCCCGAGGTGGCCCCCGACGCCGAGGTGACCAGCTTCGCCACCGACCCGCAGGCGGTGCAGGCGCTCCTGCAGGGCCGCGGCGACGCCTACGTGCAGGACTACACCCTGCTGCTGGCCGCGGCGGCGAACAACCCGGACATCAAGATCGCCGTCCAGCCGTTCACCGAGGAGCCGTACGGCATCGGGCTCCCGCCGGAGGACGCGGAGTACAAGGAGTTCGTCAACGACTGGCTGGAGCAGATCCAGGAGGACGGCTCCTGGTCCGAGATCTGGGAGGCGACCCTCGGGACGGTCGTCGAGGGCGACGCCCCGACGCCGCCGGAGATCGGCTCGGTGCCGGGCTCCTGACCCGGCACCCCTGAGGCAGCAGCGCCAGCGGAGGACGACGACGTGACTGCAGTGATCGAGAACCTGGACCCCTTGCTGAGGGCACTGGGGACGACCGTGCTGATCCTGGTGATCTCCGCGGCCGGCTCCCTGGTGCTCGGGGTGCTGATCACCGTGGCTCGGGTGAGCCCCATCCCGGTGCTGCGCGGGGCCGCATGGGCCTACGTGCAGGTGTTCGTCAACGTCCCTCTGCTGGCGCTGCTGCTGCTGGCCGTCTTCGCACTGCCCGACGCCGGGCTGCTGATGCCGCTGACCACCACGGTGATCGTCGTGCTCACCGTCTACGAGGCGGCGTACGTGGCCGAGGCGGTGCGCAGCGGGATCAACACCGTCGCGTCCGGGCAGGTCGAGGCCGCCCGGGCGCTGGGGCTCCGGCTGTCGCAGACGCTGCGGCACGTCGTCGTCCCGCAGGCGGTGCGCGCCGTCGTCCAGCCGCTGGGCAACGTGATGATCGCGCTGCTGATGAACACCGCCCTGGCCGCCACGGTCGGCGTCGTCGAGCTGACCTCGGCGGTGAACAAGGTGAACCTGGTCGCTGCCCAGCCGATCCCGATCTTCACCGCCGCCGGCCTCACCTACATGGCGCTCGCGCTGGCCATCGGGCTGGCCGCCGGGCGGATCGAGAAGAAGGTGGCGATCCACCGATGAGCCACAGCGGTGCGTTCCTCTACGACGCCCCCGGACCCCGTGCCCGGCGGCGGATCCTGCTCGGCTCGGTGGTCAGCGCCCTGGTGCTGGCCGGTGTGTTCGCGCTCGCGCTGGTGCAGTTCGGCCGGACCGGGCAGCTGGACGCCGACCGGTGGACGCCGTTCCTCGACTGGCCGATCTGGTCCTACCTGCTGGTCGGGCTGCGCGGCACCGCGCTGGCGGCCGCGCTGGTCGCCGTCCTGGCCGGGACGTTCGGGGTGCTGCTGGCCATCGGCCGGCTGTCGCGGAACCGGCCGCTGCGCTGGCTGTCGACCGGCTACATCGAGGTGGCCCGCACCATCCCGGTGCTGCTGCTGATCTACCTCATGCTCTTCGGGCTGCCGGCGTACGGGATCAACCTGCCGGTGCTCTGGAAGCTCGTCGTGCCGCTCACCATCGCCAACGCCGCGGTGGTCGCGGAGATCGTCCGGGCCGGGGTGCTCGCCCTGCCGCGCGGACAGATGGAGGCGGCGCTGAGCCTGGGCATCCGGCGCAGCCAGGCGATGCGGTTCGTCGTCCTGCCCCAGGCGCTGCGGCACGTGACGCCGTCGCTGGTCACCCAGCTGGTGAGCCTGATCAAGGACACCTCGCTGGGCTACGTCGTCGCCTTCACCGAACTGCTGTACCGGGCGCAGGTGCTCAGCGCCTACAACCGGCTGCTCATCCAGACCTTCCTCGTGGTTGCGCTGGTCTACCTGGTGTTCAACGGCGCGCTGTCCTACCTGGCCGCACGGCTGCGCACCCGGGTCCGCCGCCAGGTGGCGCCGCCGTCCGGGCCCGCCGAGCAGGCCGCCGATCGTGAACTGGAGACCCCCGTTGTCCGCTGAACTCGCCGTGGTCCGCCGCTCGGGCCTGGTGGAGAGCCGGCACCTCGGCTCGCTGCTCGCCCTGGACGCCGACGGCTCCGTCGCACTGTCGCTGGGCGACCCCGACGCCACGATCCTGCCGCGTTCCACGACCAAGCCGTTGCAGGCGCTGGCCTGCCTGACCGCCGGCGCCCCGCTGACCGGGCCGGAGCTGGCGATCGCCGCCGGCAGCCACACCGGCGAGGACGCGCACGTCGCCGTGGTGCGCGCGCTGCTGGAGCGGGCAGGGCTGGACGAGTCGGCGCTGCAGTGCCCGGTCGACTGGCCCGAGGACGAGCCGACCCGCGTGGCGCTCATCCGGGCCGGCGCCGAGCGGAGCACGGTGCGGATGAACTGCTCGGGCAAGCACGCGGCGATGCTGCTGGCCTGCACGGTCAACGGCTGGCCGACCGCCTCCTACCTGGACCCGGCGCACCCGCTGCAGCAGCACGTGCGCGCGGTGACCGCGGAGTGGACTGGTGCGCCGGTGCGGCACGACGCGATCGACGGCTGCGGCGCCCCGCTGTTCGGTTCCTCCGTGCGCGGGCTGGCCACCGCCTTCCGTTCGCTGTCGCTGGCGACGGAAGGGCCGGCTGCCGAGGTCGCCTCCGCGATGCGGACGCACCCCTTCTTCGTCGGCGGCACCGGGCACCAGAACTCCGCGGTGATGGAGCTCGTGCCGGGTGCGGTGGCCAAGGGCGGCGCGGAGGGCGTGATCGGCGTGGCCGGGCCGGACGGCCAGGCGGTGGCGATGAAGGTGGTCGACGGCAACCCGCGGGCGACGACGCTGCTGGCGCTGACCGTGCTGGGCGGGCTGGGCGTCGACGTGGCTGCAGCCGCTGACCTGATGACCGTCCCGGTGCTCGGTGGTGGGGTGCCGGTCGGTGCGATCGAGCCGGGTGCCGACGTCCTGGCCTGGCTGGAGGGCCGGTGACCGCGGTCGAGATCTGCCTCGACGACGTCGCCGGCGCGGTCATCGCCGAGGAGTGCGGTGCGGACCGGGTCGAGGTGTGTGCGGCGCTGTCCGAGGGTGGGACGACGCCGTCCATCGGGCTGGTGTCGGCGATCCTCGCCGAGGTGTCGCGGATCGGCGTCCAGGTGCTGATCCGGCCGCGGGCCGGGGACTTCGTCTACTCCCCCGCCGAGGTCGACGTGATGCTCGCCGACATCGCCGCCGTCCGCGCGCTGCCCGCATCGGCGCAGGTCGGGTTCGTGGTCGGGGCGCTGACCGCGGACGGCGCGATCGACACCGCCGTGCTGTCCCAGCTGGTCGAGGCTGCCGGGCCGTGCCCGGTGACGTTCCACCGGGCGTTCGACACCCTCCCCGACCTCCCCGCTGCGCTGCCCACGCTGATCTCCGCGGGGGTGTCCCGGGTGCTCACCTCGGGTGGCGCACCGACGGCTGCGGCCGGGGCTGACGTGCTGCGCTCGTTGGTGGAGCTGGCCGGCGACCGGATCACCGTGCTCGCCGGCGGGTCGGTGCGCGGGTCGAACGTCGCCTCGCTCGTCGCGGAGACCGGAGTGCCGGAGGTGCACCTGCGGGCGGCCTCGCCGGTCGTCTCCTCGGCCGCCGGCTCGGCCACCGGCGTCGACTACGCCGTCCCGCGGCTGGCGACCTCCGCCGAGCCGATCCGGGCCGTGCTCGAGGCGCTCGCCTCGTGACGACTCCTCCTGCGGTGCTGGCGATCGACGTCGGCGGCACGTCGATGAAGGGCGCGGTCGTCACCCGGGACGGTCGTCCGGCGGTGGTCGAGCGCTGGCCCACCGACCCGGCGACGGACACCGTCGCCGCCATCGCCGGCCACCTGCGCTCGCTGGCCGGCGCCGCGCGTGAGCAGGGCCTGGAGGTGGTGGGCGCCGGCGTGGTGACCCCCGGGATGCTCGACGAGGCGAGCGGAACCGTCGTCTACGCGTCGAACCTCGACTGGCGCGACGTGCCGCTGCGGGCGCTGCTGGCCGAGGCGACCGGGCTGCCGGTGGTGACCGGCCACGACGTGCGGACGGCGGGACTGGCCGAGCAGCTGCTCGGCGCGGCGCGCGGCGTCGAGGACTTCGTCCTGGTGACCATCGGCACCGGCGTCGCCGCGGCGCTGGTGACCGGCGGTCGGCCGGTGACCGGGGACGGCGGGGCGGCCGGGGAACTCGGCCACATCCCGATGGTGCCCGGCGGCGAGGCGTGCACGTGCGGGCAGCAGGGGTGCCTGGAGGTGTACGCGTCGGGTGCCGGCCTGGCCCGCCGCTACGCGGCTCTCTCCGGCGTCTCGCTGCCGGCGGAGGACGTCGTCGCCCGGCTGGGTCGCGACGCGGACGCCGACCGGGTGTGGGCCGAGGCGATGCAGGTGCTCGCCCAGGGGCTGGTGACCGCGACGCTGTTGCTGGACCCGACGACGATCGTGCTCGGCGGCGGCTTCACTGCCGCCGGCGACGCCCTGCTGGAACCGGTCCGAGCCGGACTGGCGGCGGGGTTGGCGTGGCGCTCCGCGCCGCCGGTGCGGGTGGCTGAGCTGGGCAGCGAGGCCGGCTGGATCGGCGCCGCCGCCCTCGCCCTCCGCTCCGCCGGCCACGCCGATGCCCTCCAGACCTGGACCCCGCACGCCCTCCTCGGCGCCCCCATCCCCTGAGGGGCCGAAGTCGCGACTTCGGCCCCTCAGGTCAGCGGGTCAGGACTCGCAGCCGATGCCGTCGTTGTCATTGCCGTCGAACTTCGGCTGCCACCCCGGGTCACCCGGTCGGATCGGTGCAGCGCCAGCTGCCTTCACCGCTGTGCAGTTTTCGTAGTAGACGCTCGGGGCCGGCGCGGGAGCCGGCGCGGGAGCCGGGGCGGGAGCCGGGGCGGGAGCCGGGGCCGGAGCAGGGACCGGCGCCGGAACGACGACCGGCGCGGGTGCCGGCTTGGGCGCCGACTTGGGCTTGGGTGCCGGGGCCGGGGCCGGGGCGGCCGTGGTCGGTGCCGGCACGTTCGCGACGACGCCGCCGGGCAGCGGCTCGTTCGGGCAGGTGCTGAGCACGGTGGCGACGGCGTTGCGCTCCGCCTGTGTCATCCAGAGCCCGTAGGTGACCTTCACCGCGACCTGGCGGGCGACGTAGGCGCAGCGGTAGCCCTTGTTCGGCGGCAGCCAGGTGGCGGCGTCGCCGTCCCCCTTCTGCATGTTCAGCGGCCCGTCCACGGCCAGCAGGTTCAGCGGGTCGTTGCCGAAGGCGGTGCGCCGGGCGGCGTCCCAGCCCTGGGCCCCGGTCTGCCAGCTGTTCGACAACGCGACGACGTGGTCGATCTGGACGTCGCTGCTGGTGTCCTGACCGCGCTGGAAGCCGATCGTGCGCCCCGAGTACGGGTCGGCCAGCGAACCGGTGAGCACCACGCAGTCGCGGGTGCCGGGCTTGAACGTCTCGCCGGTCAGGTCGCGGGCGAGCATGTCGTTGCGGGTGTCGCAGCCATTGCGGTCGGTGTCGACCCAGCCGGAACCGAACAGGTCACGGTCGTAGCCGGTCTTCGGCGCGCGCCCCTTCACCGGGACGGCGGCCAGCGCGGCGAGGGCCGTGGTCGGCCGCGCGGAGACGATGGCGGCGTCGGCGTCCGTGTCGGTGAGCAGGCCGGTGGCGGTAGAACCGGCCGTCGCGGCGGCTGCAGCCTCCTCGGTCTCGGCTCGCACCAGCGCGGCCTCGGCGGCGGCGATGGCGGCCTCCTCGTCGGCTGCCGCCGACGTGCTCGGCGCTGCGCTCGCCGTCGTCGCGGCGCTGGTCGGCACCGACTCGGTCGGCGGCAGCGCCGCGCCGCCCGCGGCCAGGACGACGACGCCGGCCGCAGCCACCCCGGCGCCCATGGCGCGCGAGCCGATCAGCGCCCAACGGGCCCGCCCGACGACGACCGCAGCGACGCCGACGAAGAGCACGGCGAGCCCCGCCATGACCAGCGCGCCTCCGAAGCCGCCTGACGCTGCGCCGATGACGAGGAAGAGCAGGACGGCAGCGGCGACGACCGCACGGACGGCGGTCACCCGGTTGATCGGCCGCTTCTCGGCCGTCCCGCCGGAGAAGATGCCGAGCACCTCGGCCGGGTCGACGGCGTCGAACGGGAACTCGACGTCCTTGCGTCGGACCACGGCACCCGGCACCGCCGCGGCCCTGTCGCGCACGTCCGCGCCGACGGCGGTGAGCTGCCGCGCGTCGACGTGCAGGGTGACGGCCTGGCCCCACCGCGGCTCGTAGACCAGCCGCAGGTTGCGCTTCGGGCCCCAGCCACCGGACTCGGAGACGGTGAACCCGAGGTCGATGGCCTGCTGCACGACCGGGCGGACAGGCGTGTCCGGGTTCTTCGACTCCCATCGCTGCAGCAGTTGCTCGACGGCGGACTCGGACCCTGCTGACATGCGCTGACCCCCGTGGACGTGTGATCTCGCGGCCATCCTGGGTGCGCGCAGCCACCCCTCCCAGGTCAGACAGGCCGGAGCGGTCCCCTCAGCCTCACTCGCCCCAACGCTCCCTCCCTGACCTGCAGAGACGGCCATGACCACGCTTCCGCCGCCGGCTGTCATCTCAGGTCGAACGGGCCGGAGGCGATGAGTTCCAGACCTCGGCGGCGTCCCCACCTCTGCCCGGCGGTGCACGTCGGGCGGGAGGGAACGTCATGAGCGAGACGACGACGGACACCGTCACCCGGGTCGCCGCGACGATCGTGGCGGTGACGGACCTGCAGCGGGCGCTGCAGGTCTACGTGGCGCTCGGCGACGGGCGCACGAGCTGCCGGTGACGGCCGTGCTCCGCGACACGATCGGCACGCAGGCCGGCGACACCGTCGAGGTGCACCTGACCGAGCGGATCACCACAGCCCACCCCATCGGCTCACGGACGCGAGCGACGAGCGGCTGATCCCCCGACCAGCGTCGACTCAGATCGGGACGACGGTGACCCGACGCTCGGCGTGCTCGACGAGTGCACTGAGGTCCTTCGGGTCGCTGGTCAGGACGACCGGGTCGGGTCGATCGGCGGCGTACGCGGCCACGATGGCGTCGGTCGCGCTGATCGTGGCGGCCCGCCCGGTCGCGGTGCGCAGCCGAGCCGCCGACCGCGCAGTCACCTCGTCGGCCGGACGGACCTGGCAGGCACGGAGCAGTCGGTTGGCGTGGAAGTCGCGCCGAGGGTCACCCGTCAGGGCTTCGGTGAGCACCGGTGCAGGGACTTCTGCCGGCCACAGCCCCCGTTCCCGCAGGGCGATCAACCGAGCACGCTGCCCGGCCAGGCCGCTGACGCCGCCGGCATCCAGGACGAGCGTCACGCCGACCGGGCCGGGCTCGACCCGTCCTCCCGCTGGTCGGCGACCAGGTCACCGACCCAGACCCGGGCCGCCGCGACCTCATCCTCCGCAACCGGTCCGTGGACCCGCTCCAGATCCGCCAGGTATGCATCGAGCGCCGCCACCTTGGCACGACGATCCAGTTCCTCGGCCAGCGCAGCCGTGGTGAGCGCCGAGACGTTCAGGTCAGCAGCGCGTGCCCGCTCGAGCACCTCGTCCGGGACGGTGATGTTCACACGAGCCATGCGCACAGAATACGCATCCCGCGGCCTTGTTCCGGTCGGCGTCCACAGCTGAGTCGGGCGTGGGTCTCCCCGGACAGCTGAACGCCCGAAGGGCCGAAGTCGCGACTTCGGCCCCTCGGGGATCAGGCCCAGCAGGGGTCGGCGGGGAGGCGGGGATTGAGGAGGTGGGCGACCAGTGCGGTCCAGCCGGTCTGGTGGGTGGCGCCCAGACCCTCGCCGGTGTCGCCGTCGAAGAACTCGCTGAACGTCGGGTGCTCGCGCCACAGCGGTGAGTCGCTGGACTCGATCCGGTCGCCGTCGGCCGGGCGCTTGCCGTCCACCGGGCGGAACAGCCGGGTGAGGCTGTTGTCGATCAGGTCCGCGGCCTCCACCAGGGTGCACTGCGTGCCCGACCCGGTGGGGATCTCGATGGTGAACGAGTCGCCGTAGTGCCGGCCCAGCGTGCGCAGCTTGTCGGCCAGCAGCACGTTGACCGGGAACCAGACCGGTCCGCGCCAGTTGGAGTTGCCGCCGAACAGCCCGGTGCGCGACTCCCCGGGCTCGTACTCGATCGAGACGTCGCGGCCACCGACGTTGGCGAACACCTGGCCGGTCGACTTCGACAGCGACCGGATGCCGAACGGGGAGAGGAACTCCTCGGTGTCGAACATCCGCTGCAGGATCCGCTGCAGCCGCTCCTTGCCGACCAGGGACAGCAGCATCCAAGCAGTTCACTGTGCTGGTCTGCGGCCTACCGGAGTATCCAGCAGCCAGCGCCCGCCAAGTCGCACCGAGCTCCGTCGAACGAAGATGCCAGGCAACCGACCGAGCCCACAGGCCGCCATCGTCATCGTTCACAGACATGAGTTGCCGTGAAAGCAATTGATGATCGCACGCTCGACACATCTGCCCTTGCAACGTCTACAGCAGGCGCGTCACAATCACCGAGCCTGCCAAGGCGGCCAGCGGCAGCCAGGGGCGTACCGACTTCACGTCACATCGGGACGTGCGAGGAGCCACCTGATCATGAGTCCACCAGCAGCCGCCGGAGGAGAGCCACCGCAGGGCCCGCCGATCCCCGGAGTCCGTCAAGGATCAACGGACGTACCCGGCGAGAATTCGGACGATGCGCCACTAGCCGAGACGACAGAGGGCTCTACGGCCGCAGATCCGTCCGCAGTCAACCAGCACGAGACCCCGCCCCCCGAACCTGAACCGTTACGTCGCGACGGAGCCAGCCTACTGAAGACCGTCGCGCGTGAATTCAGAAGGACCCCTGTGGGAACTATAGGAGCCCTGGCCGCACTCATCGCCCTAATTCCGTTGACAGGATCCCTTATACGGATCGCTACCGATGACTACGTCGACATAGATCGATCGCCGGTAAGCTTCGCGACCGGCCAGGCCAGCGTGATGAGCATGGTCTTCCCCGACTCAGCGACGGATCTAAACTCCCGTCCTTCCTTCTCGAAGGACTACGAGGCATTCTTCGACTGGGCCGCCGACCACGGGGGCGTACCCGCGGAGGATTTTGATCTCAGCTTCACCATTCGCAGCGACAAAGACGAATCCACGCTCGTAACCGACGTTCGAGTCGTCGTGGTGAAACGAGAACCGGCGCTAGGCGGCCGTTGGATAGGCGTGGACGCAGGCGGGCAACCGCCACACCGAAGCCTGCACGCCAACCTCGACAACACCCCGCCCACCGTGACCCGCTCTCCGGGCTGGGACTACCCACTGTCGGTGTCGAGCAGCGAGCAGGAACTGTTCACCGTGACAGCAACAACGCAAGACTGCTACTGCCACTGGCGAGTAGAAGTGGACGTCATCGCTCCCAACGGCGAAAAGGTGACCGTTCGCGTCGATGACCACGGCGACCCCTTCAAGGTCACGGGCACCAGTCGGGCGGGCGATCGCATGACGGTGGAGTAGGCAGGAGGCGGCGAAGTGATGCATCCCCGTCTTCAACAAATCGGCCCAGTTCGGCTGGTAGCTGTCGGACTGCTCGTCATGGTGATGACACTCGCGTCCTTGGTTTTGCGTTCAGATCCGTCCGACGGCGAGGTATCCATCGACAATACGTCGCAGGTGGCGAACGCGGAATTTGCACGCGTCGGCTTCCGCGTGGCCGAAGAGCTCGCGCGCATCGGGTCGAGCATCGGTCTCAAGTGGCACGAGGACGGCGCGACCACTTCGCTCGCCAGTGACACAGATGAGGCAAGTGTCATCGACGAACTCACCGCTCCTCAACTGAGGATTTCACGATACTCAGACGGAGCCGGTGCAGGGGATTGGGAAGACCTCACTATAACCGGCACTGCGCCGGTCGGGCTCGGTCGAGTGTGTTCGATCGCCTTGACTTTCGTCATCGACGAGTCGAGTCAGCTAACAGTCGGAAGTTTCACGGCTGACGATGTCGTCGACGCGTTCACCACAGCTTCAAGCCAGCTGACACTGGTGGCTGTCGCGATGGGTGACAATGTGGAGTTGCGTGACGCCGCAAGCGTTCAATGGATCTCGCGTGACGCACGGCTTGGATCGTTCACGACGGAGGTCGACGGCCTGGAAGTCCCCGTCAACGACGCCCTATCCGAACAATATGCCAGGGTAGAGCAATCGCTGATGGATTGCATCGGAGCGTCGTTTCGTGACCCTTCGTCGCAACGTAACCAAGACCTAATCGGCAGAGAGGATCGCGCGCAGAGCACGTGCCAGTCAGCCTGTCTGGTTACTGGAGTCGTAAAGGTCAACCACCCCGACTGGGGGAACATCGACCTTATCAGTGCAATACCGCAGGACTCGGACGACCGGTCGGGATACTTAGCGGCCCTGGACAGCGCTGGCGAACTGTTGTGGAGGTACCGGGGCAACGACTTGTTGGGCTTGATTCCCGCAGCAGGGGTGCGGGATAACACGGGAAACGCATTCTTTCAATACCAGACGAGGGATCGTCTGGAGTCGCCCAACACTGGCGTCGTTGTCATCGGCCCGATCGAGGCTGGCCTCACGGATCTGGGATCCTTACCGCGCGAACCTGGGAATAGGGGCCGCTTTCCGGTCGCAAGCCTTATAGACGTCGATCGCGACTCGACTCTGGAGATTTCCGCACAGGTCTGCGACTCGAAGTGCAGTAGTCGCATGAACTATTACTGGAATGGGGGCGATTACACGCGCTCGTGGGGCAGAGACGCAGGCTCCTATGGTCCCTGGATAGCAGTTGCCGCCGACGGTCCCCTTGCTCCCGGGGCTTTCATGCACCCAACCAGAGAGGAACCCTCACAGAACGTCGCTTCTCCCGAGCAGGCAGAGCCGTATCCTGTTGAGGCCGTCCCATGGCATCTTTACGCTTCTCTAGACTGCAGCGGAGGGACCGGTCGAGTTGTTGCCCAAGCACTTGACGTTGTGGGGCATACAGCAGCTTCCTCACACCAAGACCTGACGGGGGACGGTTATGACGAAGTCTTCGTGACGGCGGAGTGCGAACCGTGGACGTCAGGGTGGCCCCAGAAGCTGTTGGTCTTCGATGGTCGACGGTCCACAGCTGTTCCACGACTCTTGGGAGTTCTCCTCAGCGAGGAGGACGGCGTCGACGGTCGCGGCTTGCGCAACATCGGAATCGCTCGGATCAGTGGACGAGTGGTCGTTACCGAGTCCCTTGGATATGAATCCTCAGACCCCAATGCAGTCCCGTCGTGGACGGTGCGCGACCGTTTCACATGGGATGGCAGTCAATTCGTTCGCGGCGAGCGCTGGGCGGATCTGTCGGAATAGGCAACTCGACACCACACGGCCGACTACGGAGCGCGGAGCGGGATGCCACACACTCTTCTCGGGACTGCTGTGACTCACCTCTACGTCGAGTAGCTCGTGAGTCCGTCGCACGCCGTCACACATTGCACCTGGCGCGGCAACCAACGACGGCTCTTGGGGTTCGACCGCCCGGGCGTCAGACCCAGCGGGGGTCGGCGGGGAGGCGGGGATTGAGGAGGTGGGCGACCAGTGCGGTCCAGCCGGTCTGGTGGGTGGCGCCCAGACCCTCGCCGGTGTCGCCGTCGAAGAACTCGCTGAACGTCGGGTGCTCGCGCCACAGCGGTGAGTCGCTGGACTCGATCCGGTCGCCGTCGGCCGGGCGCTTGCCGTCCACCGGGCGGAACAGCCGGGTGAGGCTGTTGTCGATCAGGTCCGCGGCCTCCACCAGGGTGCACTGCGTGCCCGACCCGGTGGGGATCTCGATGGTGAACGAGTCGCCGTAGTGCCGGCCCAGCGTGCGCAGCTTGTCGGCCAGCAGCACGTTGACCGGGAACCAGACCGGTCCGCGCCAGTTGGAGTTGCCGCCGAACAGCCCGGTGCGCGACTCCCCGGGCTCGTACTCGATCGAGACGTCGCGGCCACCGACGTTGGCGAACACCTGGCCGGTCGACTTCGACAGCGACCGGATGCCGAACGGGGAGAGGAACTCCTCGGTGTCGAACATCCGCTGCAGGATCCGCTGCAGCCGCTCCTTGCCGACCAGTGAGAGCAGCAACCTGCGGCCCTCCGGTGCCCGCCGGCTGCGCAGCGGGCCCATCAGCTCCGGCCGGCGCTTCTGCAGCCAGCGCACCCGCTCGGCGACGTCGGGCAACCGCTCGGCGACCCAGGCCGGGATCTCGGTGGCGCCCAGGATCGGCAGCAGGCCGACCATCGAGCGCACCCGCAGCGACTCCGTCGTCCCGTCCGGTGCGACCAGGACGTCGTAGAAGAAGCCGTCGTCCTCGTGCCACAGCGACACCTCGTGCGAACCGAAGGCGTTCATCGCCTCGGAGATGGCGAGGAAGTGCTCGAAGAACTTGGTGACGACGCCGTCCCACGCCCGGTCGAACTGCGACAGCTCGAGGGCGATCTTGAGCATCTGCTGGCAGTAGAACGCCATCCAGCTGGTGGCGTCCGACTGCTCCAGCCGGTAGCCGGGCGGCAGCGGTGCGGACCGGTCGAACAGCGCGATGTTGTCCATCCCGAGGAACCCGCCCTCGAAGACGTTCGACCCGTCGGCGTCCTTGCGGTTGACCCACCAGGAGAAGTTCATCAGCAGCTTGGTGAACACCCGGATGAGGAACTGCTGGTCGCGGTAGCCGTCGAGCCGGTAGACGTGCCAGGCCGCCCAGGCGTGCACCGGCGGGTTGACGTCACCGAACGCCCATTCGTAGGCCGGCAGCTGACCGTTGGGGTGCATCGCCCACTCGCGGCACATGAGCACGAGCTGTTCCTTGGCGAAGTCGGGGTCGACGTGCGCCAGCGGGAGCGTGTGGAAGGCGGTGTCCCACGCGGCGAACCACGGGTACTCCCACTCATCGGGCATGGAGATCACGTCGGCGAGCGCGACGTGCCGCCAGCTGGTGTTGCGCTGTCCCTTGGCCCGACGTTCCGCCGGTGCGGGGACGTCGGGGTCGCCGTCCAGCCAGCGGGCGACGTCGAAGCGGTACAGCTGCTTGGTCCAGAGCAGACCGGCGTAGGCGCGGCGGGCCACGTGCCGGTCGTCGTCGGAGAGCCCGGGGTGGATGACGCCGGCGTAGAACTCGTCGGCCTCGGCCTTCCGGAGGCCGAGGACCTCGTCGAACTGCGCACCGAACATCTGCTGCTCGGGCTCGGCCTGGGTCAGCCGGAGCTTCACGGTGACGGTCTCACCGGGCTCCACGGCGTCCCACTGGTACCAGAACGCGGCCTTCGTGCCGGTCCGGTCGGGGTTCACCGCGGACTTGTCCTCATGGACGACGCGGCGGTCGATGCCGTCCTTGGTGTACTCGCTGGCGTTGCTCTCGGCGCCGAACAGCGCGACGGCGTTGGTCTCGTTGTCGCAGCTCAGGACGTCGGGGCTGCCATCGGCGGCGAGCACCCAGCGACCGAGGTAGCCGTGCTCGGCGACGACCGCCGCGACCTCCTCGTCCTGGGCGGTGAGCGTGGGCTTGCGGTCGTCGAGGCCCCAGGACCAGGTGTTGCGGAACCAGACCTGCGGGAGCAGGTGCAGCGGTGCGGCCTCGGGGCCGTGGTTGGTGGCGGTGACGGTGATGCAGACGTCGTCCGGGCCGGCCTTGGCGTACGTCATCTGGACGTCGAAGAACCGGTCCTCGTCGAGCACCCCGGTGTCGGCGAGCTCGTACTCCCGCTCCAGCCGGGTGCGCTTCGCGTTCTCCTCACGGAGCTGCGCGTACGGGAACTCGGCCTGCGGGTAGCGGTAGAGCCACTGCATCCAGGAGTGCGTGGGCGTGCCGTCGGTGGGCCACCAGTGCTCCTTGGCGTCCTCGCCGTGGTTGCCCTCGCCGTTGGTCAGGCCGAACAGCCGCTCCTTGAGGACCGGGTCCTTGCCGTTCCACATGGCCACGGAGAAGTTGAGGAAGCCGTAGCGGTCGCAGATGCCACCCAGGCCGTCCTCGCCCCAGCGGTAGGTGCGGGCGACCGCGTGGTCGAAGGTGAAGGAGGCCCAGGCGTCGCCGTCGGCGGAGTAGTCCTCGCGGACGGTCCCCCACTGCCGGCCGGCCAGGTACGGCCCCCACATCCGCCAGGGAGCGGCCATGTCGGCCGACTCGGCCAGGCGCGCGTGCTCGGCGCTGCAGGGTCGGTCAGTGTCTCGGGGAGCGGGCGCCGGGTCCGGGTCTCGGAGCGGGGCGCCGGGATCTGCGGCAGACACGACCTCCACAGTGCCACGGCTGGGTTGCGTGCTCGTGTCGTACGCGGCCGTCCGAGACCAGGCTCACCGCCCGGCGCCTCGCCCGTCGCTCCTGTCCCTGCCTGCGGACCACGAGGACGGCAGCGGCGTCCGACCGGACGCCGCTGCCGGCAGCCGGCTCAGTGGCGGCCGGTGCCACCCTTGCCGCCGCTGCGCTTGGCCTGGAAGTCGGCGAAGGCCTTCTTGATCTTGGCCTGGTTGTGCGGCTTGCGGGCCTCCTGGACGACCTTGGACGCGACGCCCGAGATCAGGAGCTTGCGGATCATGCCTGCCATGGTGGTCTCCTCTGTCGAAGTGGCCGCCGCACTGGTGATGCGCCGGCGCGCCTGTCGAGGGTGCCCCAGGGAGTCGGGTTCCACGCAAGGCATGCTCCCGAGACCCGGCGCCGTCCCGTCACGCACCGCCCAGGCCGGCCGCACGGGCGCGGGCGACCGCGGCCGACCGGTCGGCGGTGCGGGGACAGTCGTCCTGCTGGCACGCCGCTCCCGTCAGGCGGGGCGGGCGACCTGCAGGAGGAGGTGGTCCGCGCCGTCGGTGCGGAGGCCGGCGAGCAGGTCGGGCAGCGGGACCGGCCGGCCGTAGCGCCAGCCCTGCGCGAACGTGCACCCCATGGCCCGGACCGCGGCCTCCTGCTCGGCGGTCTCCACCCCCTCGGCGACCACGTCGAGGCCCAGCCCGCGGCACATCGTCACCAGGCTCTGCAGCATCTGCGCCCGGCGCGGCGAGGAGCTGACGGTCTCGACGAACGAGCGGTCGAGCTTGAGGACGTCGGCCGGCAACGTGTCCAGCCGGCTGAGCGAGGAGTAGCCGGTGCCGAAGTCGTCGATGGACACCACCACCCCCACGGCGCGCAGCGCGTGCAGCGTGGCGACGGCCGCCGGCGACTCGCCCTCCAGCATGCTCTCGGTCACCTCGAGGGCGAGGTGCCGCGCGGGGAAGCCGGTCGCGGCGAGCACGTCCTGCACCCGCTGCGCACAGCCCGGGTCGTTGAGCTCGCGGCCGGAGACGTTGACGCCCAGGGTGACCTGCTCACCGGCACGGGTGCGAACACCGGCCAGCTCGGCACAGGCAGTGCGCAGCACGTGCGACCCGAGGGCGAAGATCAGGCCGTTCTGCTCGGCGACCGCGACGAACTCCTCCGGCGGCACGGGCCCGCGTTCGGGGTGGGTCCAGCGGGCCAGCGCCTCGACGCCGACGACGACGCCGTCCGGCAGGGCGACGATCGGCTGGTAGTGCACCACCACCTCACCGGCGGCGAGCGCGGCCGCGAGGTCCCGGGCGAGTGCGGAGCCGTTGCCGCCCTCGAGCTCGCACCGGCCGCGGCCGGCGGCCTTGGCGTCGTAGAGCGCGCGGTCGGCCCGGCGCATCAGCTCGGCGGCGCCCTCGTCGGGGCGGTGCTCGGCAACACCGCAGGAGATCCCGATCTCCGGGTGCTCCTCGGCGATCCGGCGCACCAGGGTGAGCGCCTCGGCACCACCGACGCCGGGCAGCAGCAGGGCGAACTCGTCGCCGCCGTGCCGGGCGAAGACGGCGGTCGGCGGCAGTTCCCGGCGCCACACGTCGGCGATCCGGCAGAGCACCCGGTCCCCGGCCTCGTGACCGGCGGTGTCGTTGATCTGCTTGAAGTGATCGAGGTCGATCAGGGCGGCCGAGAGCGCCTCACCGGTGCGGGCCGACGCGGTGCGCAGCTCGTGCAGGGCGTCGTCGAAGCCGCGGCGGTTGGCCAGCCCGGTGAGCGGGTCACGGCTGGCGCTCGACGCCCGGATGACCAGGCCGCGGACGACGGTGCCGAGCGCGACGATGACCGCGTCGAGGCCCAGCGCGATCGCTCCGGGGACGTCGCCCTGGGCGAGCAGGGCGGCGGTCACCGCGGTGATCCCGAACGCCATGTGCAGCCAGGCCAGCGGGAGGCTGAAGAAGAAGCAGGCGTCGACGGCGACGAAGGCCATGAGCGTGGCGGCGGCCATCGCGGTGGCGGCGTCCGGGCTGACCGTCACCGCGACGGCGACCAGCCCGGCGGCCGACGCGACCGGCCAGTGGAACACCCGGCGCGGCCAGTGACTCCCCCAGCGGAACGTCACGGCGCCGCAGGTCAGGACGACGAGGGCCAGGCCGAAGATCGCCCAGCGCCCCTCGGTGCCGGCGTCCGGACCGAAGACGGCGAGCATCCCGGCGGCCCCGGCCGCGACGTAGAAGGTCGCGAGGACGCGCGCCATCATCCGGGGTGTAGCCACCGCGGGCGCCGTCGACCAGGTCACCAGGTTGTGGTCGGTCCGCGAGAGCCCGATGTTGACGGTGCCGGCGGGACTGGCCGGTTCAGCTACCTCTGGGGGGTGAGGCCGCGCGCGTCGGCCGGGACGCCGGTCACCCTGGGCACGGCGGTGCGAGCCGGAGCTCATGGTGCCGGCACAGGTACGGGCTCTACGGTGGGCCGCGGTCGATCCGACGACGGGAGGGGCGCGGCACGATGTCAGATGCCTCGTCCCCCACCGAGGGGCTGGCCGACGGGTTCGGGCACCGCCGCGTGCACCCGCTGGAGGCCGGCGACCCGCCGCAGATCGGTCCCTACCAGCTGCTGTGCCGACTGCCGCGCGGCGGGCAGGGCGCCGACGTCTTCGTCGGCCGGAGCGATGCCGCCGACCCGCTGGTGGTCGTCAAGTGCCTGCCGGCCGGTGCCGGGGAGCTGGTCCGGAGGCGGTTCGCCCGCGAGGTCGAGAACGCCGCCCGCATCCGCAGCCCCCGGGTGGCCCAGATCGTCGACCAGGACCTCGACGCGGCCAGCCCCTACTACGTGCAGGAGTACGTCGCCGGGACGCCGCTGGACGAGTTCCTCGCCTCCCGGGAGGGCGGACTCAACGCCGAGGAACTGCGCCGGATCGCCATCGGGCTGCTCCGGGCACTGCGGGACGCGCACGCGGCCTCGGTGGTCCACCGCGACGTGAAGCCGGCCAACATCATCATCACCGAGCGGGACGTCGTCCTCGTCGACTTCGGCATCAGCCGCTACCTCGGATCCGAGGGGCCCGCCGGCACGGTCACCACCACGCTGGCCGGCCTGGGCTCGAAGCTGTTCGCCAGCCCCGAGCAGCTCCAGGGGCTGCCACTGACCCAGGCCAGCGACGTCTTCAGCTGGGGCATGGTGGTCGCGTACGCCGCCGCGGCCCGGCACCCGGTCGACCCGGACGACGAACTGCGCCCCGCCGACTACTGGCTGGAACTGCAGCACGGCCGGATCGACCTCGCCGCCGTCCCGCCCAACCTGCTCGACCCGGTGTCGCACGCGCTGCGGGTCGCGCCGGAGCGGCGGCCCTCGATCGCGGAGCTGGCCCGCGAGGTCGAGCAGCAGACCCGCTGGCTGGAGCAGCCCTCGGAGATCCCGGCTCCCCGGTCGGCCCTGCAGGACCTGCGGTCGACCGCCGCCGTCCGGGAGGCGGTCCGCTACCACCTCTCCCGGCTGGAGCGGGCGATCGCCGACACCCCCACCGGCTTCGCGGCCGCGATCGGGGTCGCCGTCCTGCTCGGGCTGGTGACCGCGATGGTCCTCGTCGGCCTCACCTACGTCATCGTCTGATCCGAGGAGGCGTCGTGTCCGGTCTGTACCAGCGGGCGAGGGCCCAGCAAGCGCTGGAGGCCCGCCGTCACCGCTACCTGCAGCGGCAGCGGGTGCTGCTGCTGGTGTTCGCCCTCACGACGGTGCTCGGCTACCTCGCGCTGGTGGGCTGAGGTGGCGAAGAAGGAGCTCGTCTGCCCGCGGTGCCTGGAGTCCTTCCCGGTGCCGCTGCTGCGCAGTCCCCGCGGCGGGCTCGAGCCGATGCCGGTCCAGCGGCGCTCGGCGTGGCAGCGCTTCGGCGAGGGACGGTGGGGTGGCCAACCGGCGCCGGGCCCGTCGTCCCCGGCGAGGGCGGCGGCCTCCGACGCGGTCGACGCCGTACCGGTCTGCCCGAACGGTCACCGCCTGCCGCCGGACTACGCCACGCGGCCGACCGTCGTCGTCGGCGTCGTGGGGCTCACCGGCGCCTCCAAGAGCACCTTCCTGACGGTGCTGATCGACGCGCTGCACGCCGGGGCGCTCGCGCCGTTGGGCATCTCGGTCGAGCTCGACGAGTACAGCGCCGACCGGTTCGAGCGGCACTACCACCAGCCGCTGCTGGTCGACCACCGGCAGCTGCCGCTGACCCCGCCGCTGCTCGAGCAGGGCGAGTCTCCAGAGCCGCTGACGCTGGTGCTGCGGCGGACGACGCAGGGCGGGCCGGAGCGGACGATGAACCTCGTCCTGTTCGACGCCTCCGGGGAGCAGCTCTACCGGAAGGAGGACCTGGGCCGGTTCAGCAAGTTCCTCTACGAGGCCAGCGCAGTGCTCGTCGTCCTCTCCCCCGGCATGTTCCCCGGGCTGCAGGCGGTGGCCGACCCCGGCGAGGGCGCGCTGGGCATGGCCCGGCCCACCCAGATGCTGGTCAATCTGGCCGACCTGCTGCGCTCCTCCCGCGGGCTGCGCCCGGACGGCTTCCTGCAGGGGGTCTCCACCGGGGTGATCCTGAGCAAGGCCGACAAGCTGCTTGCCCGGCCGGACTTCCCGGCCGACACGCTGCGCAACCCGGAGATCAGCCTCGGCGGACTGCCGCGGCTGTTCGAGGACGTGCGGGACAACAGCGCCCGCCTCGTCGACTTCCTGGAGGCCAACGGCGGCAGCAACCTGTTGACCACGTTGCTGACCCGGCTGCCGGACCCGACCGTGCACGCCGTCTCGGCGACCGGCTCGGAGGCGAGCGAGGGCGCCTACCCCTCGATCAGCCCGGTGGGGTGCCTGGAACCGCTGCTGGTGCTGCTGGCACGGCACGGCCTCCTGCCCAGCGAGGGCCTGGACGACGACGCATCTCCCCGCGCCGCCGGTGATCGGCTGGGCCGATGACCACCTGCGCGCAGCTGGTCTACACGTCGGCGAGCCGGACCCTGGAGGGACCGGGCTTCGGCGTCGTCCAGCTGTCCCCGGACTGGCCCGCGGAGGTCGGCGACAGCCGTGCGACGCTCGGCCCGCTGATCGGGCTGGGCGCCGGGGAGTCCTGCGGTCTGCTGCACACCGCCGGCGGGCGGATCGCCTACCGCAAGGTGCCGGCCGGGACCGACGCCTTCGGCCGGCTGGGCAACTACCTGGTGCACCTGCTCTGGGACGGCGACGGCCGGGTCACGCCTCGGGACGTGCTGACGTTCCGCAGCAGCGGCGGGTTCCTCGACGAGCTGCCCGGAGACGCCGAGCCCTCCCGGGAGGCGCCGGCGGTGGAGGTGCCATCGGCCCGCCGGTCGCTGTCGGCCCTGACCGACGACGACGTCGATGCCCTCGTGCCCTGCGTGGCGGCGGTGCTCGCTGCGGTGGCCGCCGGTGCGGGGGTGGTCGGGCTGCCGGCCCGGACGGCGGCGGGGCGCGACGTCGCCGAGGCGGTCTTCGACGTGCTGCCGCGGGCGCTGGCCTCGGCCGTCGCCCTGCACGTGGGGACGGCGTCCGCCTCGGGCGACGCTGCTCCGGTGCGGGTGCACGTGGGGGCGGACGTGCCCGACGACGTCGTGCCCGACGGGCAGGACACCGCACGGGCGCGGGCGCTGCTGGAGGCGGCAGCGAAGAAGGAGCTGTGCTCGGACAACGTGCGCAAACTGGAGACCCTCGACCGGTGGCTGTTCACCGACACCTGGACCGGGATGGACCCCGCGTCGCTGACCCCGCCCCAGTTGGTCGGCGTGCTGGAGTCGGAGAAGGCCGGGTGGTGGCTGTCCTCCCGGGACGCCGTGGACGTCGCCTGCGCGGTGGCTGCGTCGTCCCCGGAGGTCGAAACGGCGCTGCGGACGGCGCTCGCCCAGCACCCCGATGCCTGGGACCGGCTGCGCGACCGGGAGCTCGACGCCGCGCTGACCGCCGTCTTCGGCGGCGCGGCCAAGGAGGCCGTACCGACCGGCTTCACCGGGCTGACCCGGGCGGAGTTGTGCGAGGCCTTCGTCGACGAATTGGCTCGCGGCCGCCGACTGACCGAGGTCGGTGGGGCCGCGGCCGCGCTCGTCGAGGAGTCGGTGACGCTCGCCCAGCCCCTGGCGCTGCTGGAACTGACCGACGACCTCGCCGGACTGGCGCGGCTGGCCACCAGCCGGCCGGTGGTGCGGGACGTGCTGGTGCAGGAGTGGGCGGGGGTCGACGAGTGGCCGGCGAGTTCGGCATCGCTGTTCGGGCACCTGCTGCTGGAGGACCCCGACTGGTTCCTGACCCTCGCTGGCTCCGCCCCGCCGTCCCTGGTGCGGTCGGCCCTGCCCTGGGCGGCGGAGCGGCTGACGGCGTCGATGGTGGAACGGCTGGCGGTCACCGTGGCCGCCAGCGAGCTGGCGGGGCAGGGCTGGGCACTGCGGGACGTGCTGTTCCGCTCGGGGTTGGCCGACGAGGAGGTCGCCGCGATCGTGGCCCGCAACTTCCTGATGCTGGCCGGGGACGACGGCTGGCCGGGTGAGGTGGCCCGGCTCGCCGCCGGCACTCTCGGCGGGGGTGCCGGCGGGGAGGCGTCCGAGGGACGCCGGAAGACCGGCATGTGGCCGCGGCGCCGCCGGTAGCCCTCACGTCCGGCAACCGACCACCGCAGCTCGCCGGCGCCGGTCAGCGACACCTGGTCGACGCAAGCTTGTGCTCTGGCTGTACTGGCGCACCAAAGCACAAGCGTCGGGGAACAGGGTGTCGGTGGGCACTCGTGCGCCCATGCACTGGGGGTCGCTCTCCTCATGCCTGCGTTCCGTCTCCGGGCGGGCCGGGCTGTCGACCGTCAGACAGCGGGGACGCACCCTCCCGCGCCCAGCCGGCTCAGGCCGGTGAGGTCGCCGGCGGCGAAGTCGAGGACGGCGGAGGTCGTCGGGTACATGAGCTGGGTCGGGTCGTCGACGTGGTCCAGGCCCACCAGGTGCGCGAACTCGTGCAGCACGATCGCGCGGGCGACCGCCTGACCGCCCGGTCGGCTGAGGATCTCGGTGAACTGGGCGGCGTCGAGCTCGACCAGGCCGGTGACGTAGACCCCCGGCCCCTCGCCGGACGAGACGGCGAGACTGCCGGCCAGGCCCGCGACCTCGGCGGCGAGGTCGGGCTGTTCGGCGACCGTGTCCCAGGTGACGAGCACGGGCGCCCAACGGTCGCCGTAGCGCTCGGGCTGGAAGGGAACGCGCTGGTCACTCGGGGGCTCGTCGGTGGCACCGTCATCGACGAACTGCAGCCCGGTGATCGCCGAGATCTGGGCGACCGCATCGGTAATGAGCAGGTCCCCGCCGACTGGCTCGTTGTCCGGACGGACGACGTAGTGCACCGGCCGGCACGGGTCGTAGGCGATCGGCGTGACCCCGTCGTCCTGCAGCTGCGCGAACTGGTGGGTTCCGCCGTCCGGAGGAGGTGCCAAGGGGGTGCCCAGCGGCCCGCCGGCCGCCTCGATGCCAGCCGTCGGTGCAGTGCGGTCGGTGGCCGTCGCCTCGAGGCCGGGCAGCAGCTCGACGGCCACGGCGGCGGACGCCACGATGGCGACCACCACCAGCGCTCCCCCGATGCCCGTCCACGTGCGCCGCTTCCGCGTGCGGCGGACGGGTGGCTGCGCGGGCGTCCAGGCACGCCACGCCTCGGCCGGGCTGGTCCGACCGACGGACTCGTCGAGGACCCACTGCGGGACCCGACCCGTCGGTGAGGTGCGCAGCCCGGTGGGTGCGTGCGCCCGGTCGTCGTGCTGGCGCACTGCTCCCCCATCGTCGGCCGATCGTGTTCCGCTGCTGTTCGTAGCCGACCGCCGGCCCCGCGTGGAGCCCTCGTCGCCCGCACGGGTGAGCACGGATGCGGTGCCACCGGCGGCATCATGCGGTGCATGGCCATCACCCTTCGCCTCGACGACCAGGAGATCCAAGCGCTGCGCCGCAGGGCTGAGGTCGATGGCCGGTCGATGCAGGAGGTCGCTCGCCAGGCGGTGCGCGACTACATCGAGCGCGCCAACAGGCGGGACCTCCTCAACCGGGTGCTCGACACCGAGCTCCCCCGCTACGCCGAAGCCATCGAACGCCTCGGCCAGTGGTCTGCCTCGACCTCGACGACCTGCTCCACGTGACTACCGGCCGCGCCTTCACTTGATCAGCGGCGACTCAACCGCCTGCGCAATCGTTGCTCCAGCAACGTCAAGGGGGGTCGAATCGCCCTCACTCGGCCCAGGAGTTCCCTTGTCGTTGGCGAGACAACGACAAGCCGAGCCGGCCGGGCGTGACCGTCACGCCGTCACCTCGACCAGGAGTCACGAGCCCGGGCACGGCATCGGCGTCCAGCTCTTGCCGCCGGGCGCGTAGCTCCGGCAGCCGGTGTAGCCACTCGGGTTGGAGCTGCCGGACGTCTGCGGCGGAGCTGCCGTCCTCGGTGCGCTCGACGAGATCCGGGACGAGCTGGGCGACTGCGCGCGGGCCCGGGTCGCGGCCGCAGCAGCCTCCTCGGCAGCCTTTCGCGCGGCCTCCTCCTCGGCCGCCTTGCGGGCGGCCTCCTCGGCGGCCTGGCGCGCCGCCTCCTCTGCGGCCTGGCGCGCGGCCTCCTCCGCGGCTCGCCGGGCCTCTTCCTCCTGTCGCTGCTGCTCGGCCACCCGAGCCGAGTCGTTGTCCGCGACGGCGGCGTCCAGGTCTGTGCGGACGCGCTCCACCCGGCTCTGCAGACCGCTCAGCCCGCGGCCGGCGAACGGCAGCAGTGGGAAAGCGCGCGGGTCCCGGTCCAGGAGAGCGGTGAGCGCCCGCGCCGTGGTCAGCGCAGCGACCAGCTCACCGGAGTGGAAATCGAACGCGGCCAGCTCGGTCGGTGCAACGGGCTGTTCGGCGACCGTGTCGGCCGCCGTCTGCTCCAGGGCGGCCACCTGCGCGGGGACGGTGCACGTCACATCGGAGGCGTAGAGCCCCCGGCCCGCCTCCCTCGCCTCGTCATGCGCCTGCCGCACGGGCGGGTAGAACTGCGTGTTCGACCCGACCACCAGCGCCACGCCCAGGCCCTGCCGGGCGATGTCGGCGTTCACCAGGTCGTCGCCGAGGAAGACCGCGGCCAGTTCGCGGCCGTACCGGTCGTACTTCTCCTCGTCGTGCTCGAGCCGTACCTCGGTGCCGACGGGGAGGCGGCCCTTCAGGTACTGGGTCGCCTCCGGGGCGAGGCACTCGACCGGCTTGCTCGGGTCCACCGACTCCGGAGTGTCCACGTTGAGCAGTCGAACCCGACGGGTCTCGCCGTCGTACCGGACGTCGATGGTGTCGCCGTCCACCACCTTGGTCACCGTCGCGGTGACGGGTCCGCTGACAGCCTCGTGGACGGCTCCCGCCCCGACCACCAGGGCCGCGGCGGTCACCGTCGCAGCGATCTTGTGGGTGGCTACGACAGCGAACAGGCTCTGCATGCTTCCTCCGACGGCCAGGCGACAGGTGTCACCGCTGGGCACGCTAAGGAGTCGGTAGGTCACCGGATGGCCGTCAGGTCCGAGTCACCCTCAGAAGGAGCAGCGACCGCGAGCGGCGTCCCCCGAACCGGTGAGAGGCGGCGTGCCCCGCTGGTCACCGCCACGGGCTCGGCGTGCGCCCGGTGGGGAGTTCTGGCGACAGGGATCCGGACCGATCTCGTCCGCCGGTGCACCACCCGTCACACCTGTTCCCGGCAGACGTCGTTGCGTCGCCTCTGACCGGTAGACAGGGCGCATGACTGACCTGGACCTCCAGCCGACGGCGATCGACGGGGCGGCGACCGGGGCGCGGGTCACCGTCGAGGTCACCGCGGTCCCCGTGCTCAGCTACGCGCTGGCACACAACGGCATCGCCGTCGTCTCCCAGCTGGTGCTCACCGGGCACGGCGAGCCGGTGCGGCACGCCAGCGTGCACGTGGGCATCCGGGACGCCGCGGGCCCGATCGGCGAGGCCGTGGAGCTGTTCGCCGACGTCGACCCCGGGCACACCACGGTGCTCACCGACGTGGGGCTGCGGCTGGACCCGGCCGCGATGCTGCAGGTCGAGGAGCGCCGTCCCGGCTGGCTGTCGGTCCTGGTGGAGAAGGACGGCGAGGTGCTCGGCCGGGCGCGCGTGCCGGTGCAGGTCCTGGCCGCGGCGCAGTGGCTGGCCACTCCGTTGGAGCTGGCGATGGAGATGCTCGCCGCCCACGTGCAGCCGAACCACCCGTCGATCACCGCGCTGGTCGCCGAGGCCGCCGAGGCGCTGGGCACGGAGACCGGCAGCCCGTCGATCCAGGGCTACCAGGCCGGCCCCGAGCGGGTGGACGCGATCGCGGCCGCGATCTGCGCTGCGGTGCAGGCCCGCGCCGTCCGGTACAGCGAGCCACCGGCCAGCTGGGCGGACATAGGGCAGAAGGTGCGCACGCCCGGCGAGGTGCTCGACGAGCGGGTCGGCACCTGCCTGGACCTGGTCGTCGTCCTGGCCGCCGCGCTCGAGCAGGCCGGCATCCGGCCGCTGCTCTGGCTGGTCGATGGGCACGCCTTCCTCGGGTACTGGCGCGAGGAGCTGTCGGCGCAGAGCTCGGCGACCACCGACGTCGCCAGCCTGGTGAACCTGGTCGACCTGGGGCTGATCCGACTGGTGGAGACCACGATGCTCACCACCCGCAGCGAACCGGTCGGCTTCGACGAGCTGCACCGCCCGCCGTACGCCGCCTGGCTCACCGGCGACCTCGACCGGGTGATCGGCGTCGTCGACGTCTACCGCGCCCGGCGCGACGGCGTCCTCCCGCTGCCGGCCCGCACCCGGGACGCCGACGGCACCGTGCAGGTGGTCGAGTACCGGCCGGCCGTGCACAGCAGCCCGGTCCGCCCGATCGACAGCGGGACGGCGGCGGACCACGAGGCCCGGGAGACGGCCCCGCCGCGGATCGCGCAGTGGAAGAACGCGCTGCTGGACCTGAGCCTGCGCAACCGGCTGATCAACTACACGCCACGCGCCGGGATCGCGCTGACCGTGCCCGATGCGCACCTCGGTGCGTTGGAGGACCTGGTCAACGGCGGGACGGCGCTGACCCTGCTGCCCAGCGACCAACTGGCCGCCGTCCAGCGCGAGCGGGGGCTGCGGTCGGCCCGGGAGCTGCCGCCGGAGCTGCTGGCCGAGCTGCTGCTGGACCGCCGGGGGCTGTACGTCGACGTCCCGGAGAGCTCGTACCTGACCCGGATGCGGGCGCTGGCCTACAAGGCGAAGACGGTGCTGGAGGAGACCGGCGCCAACAACCTGTACCTGGCCCTGGGCAGCCTCGCCTGGGAGCTGGACGGCCGCCCGCTGCGCTCACCGCTGATCCTGGTGCCGGTCGTGCTGAAGGCTCATTCCCGGTCCGGCGCGTACCGGCTGACCGTGGACGAGTCGGGCACCAGCACGCCCAACTACTGCCTGCTGGAGAAGCTGCGCCAGCTGCACGGCCTGAACGTGCCGGGGCTGGCCGAACCGACCGAGGACGGCGCCGGGATCGACCTGGACGCTGCGCTCCAGGCAATGCGGGTCGCGCTGGTCGAGCAGGGGCTGCCGTACCGGGTGGAGCCGACCGCCGACCTGGCGATCCTGGCGTTCGCAAAGTTCCGGCTGTGGAAGGACCTCGACGAGCACTGGGCGACGCTGAGCGAGAACCCGCTGGTTGCCCACCTGGTGCACTCCCCCACCGACCCATTCGACGACCCGGTCGCCGAGGACGGCTCGGTCGACCTGGACGAGCTCGCGGCCGCCGTACCGGTGCCTGCGGACGCCTCGCAGCTGACCGCGGTCGCCGAGGCCGCCGCCGGCCGGACGTTCGTGCTCGAGGGCCCGCCGGGGACCGGCAAGTCGCAGACCATCACCAACCTGCTGGCCCGCGCGGTCGCCGACGGCAAGCGGGTGCTGTTCGTCGCCGAGAAGCGCGCCGCGCTGGACGTCGTCGCCCGGCGGCTGGACGCGGTCGGGATGGGCCCGTTCGCCCTCGACCTGCACGACAAGGGCAGCCGGCCGGCCGTGGTGCGGGCGCAGATCCGCGCGGCGCTGGAGCATGCGGTGCAGGTCGACGAGCAGGGGCTGTCCGCCGACGGCGAGGACCTCCGGTCGGCCCGGCGCTCGCTGGCCCGGTACGCCACCCGGCTGCACGAGCCGAACGCCGCGGGCCTGTCGCTGTACAGCGCGCACACCGGCGCGCTCAGCGTCGGCGACTCGGTGCCGCCGCTGCCCGTCTCGCCGGCTGCGGTCGGCGGGTTGACGGCCGAGGACGTCGCGGCGGTGCGGCGCGCACTGGCCGGGCTGCCGGACGTCGCCGACCTGGCCCGGCCGCGGCCGGGCCACCCGTGGGGCTTCGTGGACGTCGCGGACGTCGACGTGCCGGCCGCCGCGACCGCCGCTGCTGCGGTCGATGCCGCCGTCGCCGAGCTGCTGGGGTCCGCGCGGCTGGCGCCGGTGCTGGACGCGGTGACCACGCCTGCCGACCTGGCGGGGCTGGCCCGGGTGCTGGACGGTCCGCCGGTCGACCTGACGGTGCTGGACGAGACCCGGTCGGCACGCTGGCGCACCGAGACGGCCGCACTGTCGGCCGACGTCGCCGCCTTCCGCACGGCGCAGCACCCGGGCCTGGACGCAGCGACGCCGGCCGCCCTGGACCTGCCGCTAGCCGAAATTTCTGCCGCCGGGGAGGCCGCCGCGCAGTCGGGCTTCTTCGGCCGCAAGAAGCGGCTGATCGCCGTCCGCGACCGGTTGGCTTCCGTACTGACCGGCGAGGTGGCGCCGAAGGCGGTGCCGGCGCTGACGTCGGCGCTGCTCGCCGCGCAGACGGCGGCGCGGGCCCTGGCCGCCCGCGCCGCCGCGATTCCCGGGCTGCAGGTGCCCAGTGACTGGAACCCGCTGACCGATCCGGGCCTGGTCGAGCGGGAGGTCGACTGGCTCCGGCTGGCCGGCGCGGTGGTCGAGGGCAGCGACGGCTTCCCCGGGGCGCTGCGCGCGCTCCTGGCCCAAGGACCAGCGACCAATCCGTCCGCCGCGGCGGCGGTCGGCCGCGCGGAGGAGGCGGTGCAGCAGCTGCTGACCGTCTGCCGGTCGACGCCGGAGCAGCTCTCGGCGTGGGCGGGCAGCGACGGGTTGTTCGCCCGGTGGCAGGCGACCCGCGCCGAGCGGGCGGTCACGGCGCCTGTGGTCCCGTCACTGCGCCGGTGGCTGGACCTGATCGCCGCGGTGGAGCCGCTGCGCTCGGCCGGGCTGGGTGAGGCCCGGGGGGCGCTGCTGTCCGGCGCGGTGCCGGCCGACGACGCCGTCCGCTCCTTCGAGCTCGGGCTGGCCGGCGCCGCGATGACCGAACGGGAGGAGGCCACCGGGCTGGCCGCCTTCGACGCGCCGGTGCACGAGCGGGCGATCACCCGGTTCTCCGCGGCGTCCCGGGCAGTGCGCCGGCACCTGACCGCGGCCCTGCCGGCATCGGTGGTGGCGGCGCGGTCGTTCGACGTCACCGCCCGCGGTGGCCAGGTCGGCGCGCTGCAGCGGGAACTGAACCGGCAGCGCGGCGGGCTCGGGGTGCGCGGGCTGATCGCCGAGTACGGCGAGCTGGTCACCGCCGTGATGCCGTGCGTGCTGGTCAGCCCCGACTCGGTGGCCCGCTTCTTCCCGGCCCGGGCCGGCCTGTTCGACCTGGTGGTGTTCGACGAGGCGTCGCAGATCCGGGTCGCCGACGCGGTCGGCGCGTTGGGCCGGGCGGACGCTGCGGTCGTGGTCGGGGACAGCAAGCAGATGCCGCCGACGTCGTTCGCGGAGCCGACGACGGACGACGACGCGCTGCCGGAGGACCTGGCCACCGCGGTGGAGGACGAGGAGTCGATCCTGTCGGAGTGCGTGCAGGCGCGGGTGCCGCGGCAGTGGCTGTCGTGGCACTACCGCAGCCAGGACGAGTCGCTGATCGCCTTCAGCAACGTCCAGTACTACGAGAACCGGCTGTCCTCGTTCCCGGCGCCGGTGCACGGGCCGGCCTCCTCGGCTCCGGACGGCCGCGGGGTCTCGCTGGTGCGGGTGGCCGGCACGTTCCACCGCTCGGGGGCGGGCAAGCTGCTGCGCACCAACCCGGTGGAGGCCGAGGCGATCGTGGCGGAGATCCGCCGGCGCTTCGCGCTCTCACCCGACGAGCCGTCCTCGATCGGCGTGGTCACGTTCAACGCCCAGCAGCGGGCGCTGATCGATGCACTGCTGCGGGACGCCGGAGACGAGCGGCTGGTCGAGGCGCTGGACCGCACCGACGGCGAGGGGTTGTTCGTCAAGAACCTGGAGAACGTGCAGGGCGACGAGCGGGACGCCGTGCTCTTCTCGACCGCGTTCAGCGCCAACGACCGGGGCCAGCTGCCGCTGAACTTCGGGCCGCTGAACAAGGTGGGTGGTGAACGCCGGCTGAACGTGGCGATCACCCGCGCCCGACGGCAGGTCGTCGTCTTCTCCTCCTTCGACCCGGCCGATCTGCGGGCGGAGCAGACATCGTCGGTGGGGATCAAGCACCTGCGCGCGTACCTGGACCTGGCGGCGCACGGCACCGACGCGCTGCCGCGGGACGCACGGTTCGCCTCGCTGCCCGACCGGCACCGCGACTCCGTCGCTGAAGCTCTGCGTGCCCGTGGACTGGTCGTGCGGACCGACGTGGGGCTGTCGGAGTTCAAGGTGGACCTGGCCGTGTCGCTGGCCTCGGCGCCGGACGTGCCGGTGCTGGCGGTGCTGCTCGACGGCCCGGCGTGGGCGCGGCGGCGGACGGTCGGTGACCGCGACGGGCTGCCGGTGGAGGTGCTCGGCGGGATGCTGCGCTGGCCGGCGGTGGAGCGAGTGTGGCTGCCGGCCTGGCTGGCTGACCGGGACGAGGTGGTGGCGCGGCTGGTCGCCGCCGCCCAGACCCCGGTCGCTCCCCCGCCCGCGGCCGAGCCGCTTTCCGTCCCGGCGGTCGCGCCGGCTCCGGTCGCTCCGGAGGCCGATCTCCCGGCTGCGGTGCTGCACGGCGAGGAGCCGTTCCTGCCGTGGACGCCGGACCCGGCGGGTGAGCGCAGCCTGCTCGACCAGCTGGGCAACCGGCGGGTGGCCGAGCGGGTGGGGCGGGTGCTGCAGGCTGGCGCCGAGGCCGAAGGGCCGATCCACCTCGACCGGCTGGCACGGCTCACGGCCGGCGCGTTCGGTCTCGGACGTGTGGCGCAGGCGCGCAAGGACGCGCTGGCGGCGCTGGTTCCTGCGTCGGTCCGGGTCGGTGACGTCGTGTGGCCCGCTGGGCTGGACCGATCGTCGTGGACCGGTTTCCGCCGCGATCCGGCGGCGACCCGACCGATGGAGCAGCTGGCGCCGGAGGAGATCGGCAACGCGATGGTCGCGCTGTGCCGGGCCAGTGCCGGGATGACCAGGGACGAGCTGTTCGCGCAGACGCTAGAGGTCTTCGGCTATCGCCGCCGCACGCCGGCCCAGGTCGCCGTCCTGGAGTCGGCCTTGGCCGCTGCCGCGTCTGCCGGCCGGCTGACGGCCACGGCGTCCGGCCTGCTCACCGCCTGACAGCGCGCCGGTCCCGCCCACCTTGCGGAGGCGGGGCCGGCGCCGCCACTACTTCTTCTTGGGCTTGGGCTTGGGCTTGGTGGACGCCTACCGGGTGGACCGTCGACTTGAGGCCGGTGAGGAAGCTCCTGAGCCGACTTACTTCCATCACCAACGGCAAGGCCAGCCGTTCCACAGCGACCACGTCTACGTGCCTGCGGCCGGCATGCTCGGCGCAACGGTCGAGGTGGACGACTTCGACGCGTGGATCGCCTCGGGTCCCAGTGACCACGTGCCGCTGGCGTCACCGTTTAGTCGTGAATCAGTCGGTCAGACGCTCGATATGGCGACATCTCGCCCGTACGAGCTTGGAGATGGCGGGTCGTCTGCTTTGAGCGTGCAGCCGCACGATGATTCCTCGACGGCCACGACCGGTCAGGGGCCGACCGGCCGACGTACTCGCGTACTTGTGGCCGGTCGGCGGATCAAGCTGTCCTCATCATGGGGGCACCTGGGCAGATAGCTGAAGCCCTCAGGCGTATCCGGGTCGTAGTGCACAACGAGTCCCTCGACCCGGAGCTTCTCTTTCCACGCCTGCAGCCTTTTGAGGGCAACGTCGCGCATCTCTAAGCCGTCCAGGCGCCGGCACTCCATGCGCAGCATTCCTAACGGATAGGTGTTCCGATGCTCGGCCCGGACCTGCCATGGGATCAGTTGGTCATTCATCGCCTGTCGGCGCCCTAGCCCTCGCCGCTGACGGAAGTTCCCCCAGGCCGTCGGGCCGATCTCGATGTCATAAATCCGCCGGTAGTACTCCGACATCCAGGCGTAGGTGCGTCCCTCTGCGAACCATCGCAGGACTTCTTTCTCGTTTTGAATCTTGCTAGCTGGCATGAGAGTCCCTCTCTTTCGCAGATTCGCCATCTGTGTAAGGCAGAGTGAACAATCGGAGCTCGAGCTCGTCGGCAGCCACCAGCTCGGCCGACCAACGGCGCGTCAGCCGCAGATGCCGGCCGAACGTCGCCGCAGGCGCCGGTGGTCTCGGTGAGTGATGTCCACCCGCAGATACGCTTGAGTCGACGAGCGACGCGGGCGTCGAGGATCGAACATCCGCATGCTGTTGCTCCCCGTGTGCGCGCTCGACTCCGCCGTCGATACGGAACGGACCCTGCCATCTCCCCGTGACGTTTCGAGGCAGCAGGAGCAATGAGTCACCGGATGGGGTGGACGCCTGCCCCACGCAGCACACGGGCCACATGCGGAAGATCGACGTGCCGTCCAAGCCCGATCAGGGACAGGCGGATGTCACGCCGGGGCCGGGCTCGATGGCTCGACAGAGTCCTGGCCCACGGTGAACGCCTTGTCCGCGAGGGAACCGACCGCCCACGTGGCGGTTGCATCCATGCCCCCGCCGATGGCTCCACCAACGAGGGGAACACCCTTGGCGAGGGTGATCACCGCCCGCTTGGTGCCGTACTTGGCGACGAGCATGAAGCCGACCTTCTTGTTGATCTGACGGATCACCGTGATGGGGATCCGCTTGATCACGGTCATGCTCACCTGGCTTCCCACCTTGATCCCGACCTGCTTGAGCACCTCTGTGCCCGCATTGCCGACCAGGCAGAGGAGCACGGCGGTGCGAACTTCCTCGCTGTCGAGGTCATGCCCGTGCGCAGCGGCGATGGCGCCGGCCAGGTGGGTCTGCACCAGGTAGGACGCACCGACGTTCGCGGGGAGGGTGAGGGGCATGGCGATGAAGCCACCGAGGTTGGTGACGAAGCCCTGCGCGCCAGCGGCAGCAGCGTGGTTGCGGACAAGGGCGCTCACCGCCTGGTCGGTCGTTCGTCCCGACGACGCCTCGGCCGCCGACTCAGCCGCGCTCTTGAACGGGCCGAAGCCGTTGATCCCGACCTTGAGCAGCTGCTCAACGAGGTCCTGTCCCGCTCGCGCCAACGTCGAACTCTGGTCTTCAACGGTCATTGAGACTTCGCTCCGAGCTGTGAGGAATGGTCCGGCGTCGGTAATCGTCACTGCCGGACCGACGGACCAGGCGCAGTGACGTGTCGCCGGAACTGAGCAAGAAGGGGCTGCGGGGACGTGTGTCAACGATGGCTGAGGGTGCATCCGCAGTATCGGGCGGCCACCCCGCTGACAATCCCGCGAGGATCAGTCAGTGGGCTGACCACGCAGCTCAGTCACCCAGCGCCGTCACGTGTCGCTCGAGGCCCTGATGAACGAGAGGCGCTGGGCCGGGAGGTCGACCTTGGAAGCTTTCCAGCCAGCGTCCCGAATCGCTCGGGCGATCGCGCTGCCCTCGTAGCCGTACCAGTGCGCAGGGTGCAGGCGAGCCGAGGGTGGCAGTGCGGTGCCGGCGATCTGCTCGACCTGTTCGAAGTCGAGCGGCAACTCGTCCCCGTCTTGAGCCTTCAGCCACCAGTACAGCAGCCGGTATTTGCCCGTGTGAGGAGCGATGCTGGGGTCTTCGTCTTCGGCCACCTGCTCGTCCGCGGCCGCCGCGGGTCGTGGCTCCACCTCGGCTTCGGCGAGTGGCACGGACGAAACGCCGGCGGGACGCGGCCAGAGGGCCAGCAGCCTGTCTGTCAGTGCTGAGGTGCGCGCACGGATGTCGTCTTCGGTCCACGCGTCAGGGTGCTCAGCCACGACCTTGGCATTCAGCTTCAGCGCGCTGTGCTCGAGCAGGTAGTCACGCTTACCGTTCCCCGCCCCATCGACCCAGGGCCGGTTGGACAGCGCGGGGTTGAGCCGACCGCTGACGAGGGTCAGGTTGCCCAGCTGGTGCACCAGACGCTCGCGCTCGACTGCGCCCGCGACGTCGTCCGGGTCCATCGGCCAGTTCGCCTGCCAGGACTGCGGGAGGACGTGCTCGATCGTCAGGTTCCGCGGTGCTGACTGGCCCTCGCCGTAGGCGGTGCGGAGGTCGTCCTCCAGCGCCTCGAGGATCATGCGCAGTCGGGCGCGCAGGAGGCTGGTGTACACCGGCCCCGTCTCGAGTGAGGACTTGACCAGGCCGTCGTCAGGCCACAGCCGGGCGGCGGCCGTCTGCTCAGCCAGGAAGCTCACCGCAGTGTCGCCGGCGGTCGTCGGACCGCCCTTGTCCAACGCCCTGAGCAGCTCGAGGACCGCCAGGTTGACGTTCTTGCCCGTCAGCCGGGCCAGGGTCCGGCGGACCAGCCACGACTCGATGGCGTTGAGTGCCTTGTCCCGTTGCTCTACGGGGAGCTGGTCCACCGGCCACCGTAGGAGCCAGAGGAGGACTGGAGTCACGGCGTTGGTGTCCAGAGCCTTGATGACGCGGTAGTAGAAGCGGCCGGGCACCGAGTCAGCGGGCAAGGCTTCCAGTGACGAGAAGACCTCTGCGTCCCTGGCCAGCTCAGCCAAGAGATTGGGAATGCTCGCGGCTCCGACAGCGACGTGATCCCGGAAGTCGGCGAAGATCCGGTCACTCGGGACCTCGCGGAGGAGCTTCATGGCGAGCCAGTAGTTGAGGAAGACGTCGATGCGCGGGCGGAACAGCCGCCCCTGCGCCGTCAGCTCACGCCAGTAGTCGCTGTCCAGTTGGCGCCAATGTGCGGCGTAGAGCGCAGGGACGTCGAGCTGCTGTGCCTGTGCGACCTGGAAGACGAGGTTCTTCACCAGGTCGGCGGCGAGCAGCGGGGACCCGCGGTGGTTCAAGGTCTCAAAGATGACCTGGGCATTGTCGCCGGGCTCGAGGTCGATGATGACCAGCTTCAAGTGGGCGTGCAGTGCCTGCGCGAGCGCCCTGAGCCGCGCCGCTGCCTTGTCCGGGTCGCCCGCGGGTTCGCACCAGTCAGTGATCTGCTGGACGAAGAAGTCGTGTCCTTGGGCGATGCGTGAGGACGCCAGGTCGGCAGGCACCGACGTTTCATTGTCCATGGCCGCCCGGAACGCTGCCTGGTCCCGGTCTGTCGGCCACACCTTGAAGATCTCGTCCGGGTGCTGAGTCACCTGCGGCTGGTTGAGCACCAGGACCTTGAGGGTCTCGGCGTCCAAAGAAGTGCCGTGCTGCTCTGTCACCTCCTGCGCGGCGTCGAGGAGCAGCTGCAATGTGGTCAGGCGTTGCTGCCCGTCGATGACGTGCCGAACCTGGATGAAGCCAGATGCGTTGGCCTGCTGATCGACCACGATCGCCCCGAGGAAGTGCGGGGGCACCGGAGGAGCTCCGTACCCGGGCGGTGTCTCGAGCACCTTCTCCGCCAGAGCTCGCACGTCTTCCCAGAGCGGCGCCCACTGCTCGTCGCGCTTCCACACGTACGGCCGCTGGAAGAGCGGGACGACGTAGCGGATGTGACTGCCGAAGAGGGCAGCCGGCGTGAGCGTTTGGGCCTTCACGGGATCTCCTGACGTGGTCGAGCCGTCGCTGATCATGGCTCCAGACAGGCGGCCGAGGACGTCAACCTAAGTCACATCAGGGGCTGGACCGAGGACGCGCCGTCATTGAGCGCGCCGAGGCAGGGAACGGACCCAACGGGGACCGGAGGACTCTTCGTGGTGATCGAGTCACGGGATGCTTGCTCTTGCCGCCATCGCGGGCTTGCATGACCTCAGCTCCGCGGTCGCGGTGTCGAGCATTTGGTCCGCGTTCCAGCACGGGGGAATCGAATGGCAGCACCAGTTCTCGAAGGCCAGTCCCTGGCTGCGGTGCAGCACCGTGGTAGCCATGTGCAGATCATCGCGAGCGCCGGCTCAGGAAAGACGGAGGTCGTCGCACAACGGGTCGCCGCGCTGCTGGCCGAAGGGACGCCCGCCAGCAGCATCGTCGCCTTCACCTTCACCGAGCGCGCGGCCGCCTCGCTCAAGCAACGCGTCAGCGAGCGCGTCGCCGAGCGACTGGGACCCCAGGCGTTGGACCAACTCGGTGGCCTCTACGTCGGCACCATCCACGCCTACTGCTTCCGCTTGCTGCAGACGTACGTGCCGCGCTACGAGACGTTCGACGTACTGGACGAGAACCAGCTGACCGCCTTCCTCGTTCGCGAGGCGACCCGCCTGGACATCAAGACCATCGACGGCACGCTCTTCAAGTCGATTCGCACCTTCCTCGACAACCTGGACGTCGTCGAAAACGAGCTGCTTTTACCCAGCCAGCTCGACGCCCCTTTCCGCAGCGTCCTCGAGCGGTACTACGCCTCGCTCGAGAAGTACCGGCTCCTCACCTACGGGCAACAGATCGCTCGCGCCGTGACCGAGCTCGACCGCCCTGAGGTACTGCAAACCGTCCTGGCGAACCTGCGACACCTCATCGTCGACGAATACCAGGACGTCAACCCGGCTCAGGAAGCGCTCATCCAACGTCTGGCCGGCCCGGACGTGAACCTGGTCGTGGTGGGAGACGACGATCAGGCCATCTACGGCTGGCGCGGATCCGACGTCGGCAACATCACCTCGTTCGCCCAGCGGTACCCAAACGTCGCGACTTTCTCGATCACTACCAACCGGCGCAGCCGGCCGACGATCGTCGAGTCCGCTGACCAATTCGCCCAGTCGATCCCAGGCCGGCTCGCCAAAGCCATGGCGCCCACCCGGCCGACCCTAGGCAGCGCCGAGGTCGTCAAGTGGCATGCCGAGTACGAGGAAGAAGAGGCGGCCGAGATCGCCGAGGCGATCTTCTACCTGCACAAGAACGGCCTGGCGTACCGGGACATCGCCATCCTGGTTCGCGGCCGAGCCAGCTACCCAGCGCTGTTGACCGCGCTCGAGGACGCTCGGATCCCCGTCCAACCGGCCGGCCGGACCGGGCTGTTCGCTCGGCCAGAGGCAGAGGTTTTGGGCAAGACCTACTGCTGGCTCGTCGATCACGACTACCGGCCGGCCGGCTTCGGCGTGCAGTCCCAGGTCATCACCGAGGACGGGCTCGTGGCCGACTACGAGGCCGCCTTCACCCTCCCCAGCTCGGCGGTCGGCGCACTGCGGCGGCTCTTGCACGAGTGGAAGAGCGCCGTCCACCAGCAGGAACGGCGCGTCGACCTCGTTCGCGACTTCTACCAACTCGTGGACGTACTCGGCTGCAAGCACTGGGACCACGACGACATGCACGCCGTCACCCGCCTGGGCACCTTGGCTCGCTTCACGACCTTGCTGGCTGACTACGAGTCCGTGCGGCGCCGGGCGCGCCCTGACGACGCGACGCCGGGTGAACAGGTCGGTGGTCAGGACCGCGGGCTCTGGTACTACAAGAACCTCGCCATCCACATCACGAACTACGCGAACGGCGCCTACGAGGGCTTCGACGGCGAACCGGACATCAACACGGACGCCGTAGACCTCACCACGGTGCACAGCGCCAAGGGCCTCGAGTGGCCCGCCGTCTTCGTCCCGTCCCTCACCAAGTCCCGCTTCCCCTCGTCTCGAACCGGACGTCCTCAGCCCTGGCTGATCGACCGCACGCTCTTCGACGCCGACCGCTACGAGGGTTCGGACGCCGACGAGCGGCGACTCTTCTACGTAGCAATGACTCGCGCCCGAGACTGGCTGTCCTTGTCGCGTCATGAGCGAGTCACCAAGAACCGAGTCAGGTCGTCTCCCTACTGGGACGAGATTCCTAACCACCTCGTCATGACGCTCCCGATCTCGGTTCCCACCCTGACGTCATCAGCGGCCGACGGCGAAGCACTCCTACAGGTGACGTTCAGCGAGCTCGCCGCCTACGACGTCTGCGGGTTGGCGTACCGGCTCCGCAATGTCCTCGGCTTCCAGCCGACACTGGCCCCCGAGCTCGGGTACGGCAAAGCGGTGCACCACGTGATGCGGACGATCGCCGAGCACACGAAGAAGACGGGTGCTGCACCCGATACCGCGACGGTCGAGCAGATCCTGGACGACGAGTTGTTCCTCCCGGCCGCCAACAAACCGGCGCACCGCCTGATGAAGGGCGCCGCGCGGCGGCTGGTCAACCGCTACATCGCGGACCACGAATCGGACCTGCAGCGCGTATGGATGACGGAGCGCCCGTTCGAACTTCACCTCGGCGATGCCGTGGTGTCCGGCCGGGCCGACGTGATCCTCGACCAGGAGGGTGGCGTGACCACCGGCCTGGCGATCGTTGACTACAAGACGTCGACCGGCGAGGAAGGAATCTACGACCTGCAGCTGCAGGTATATGCCGACGCAGGACGTCGCGAGGGTCTGGACGTGCGCGGCGCTTACGTGCACGACTTGAAGCGGGGCGCCCGAGAGCCCGTCGACGTGGGGTCATCAGCCATCACGACAGCAGAGACCAAGGTGAACGAGGTGCTGCACGGCATGCGCCAGCGCCAGTACGCCCCCAAGCCGGGGACGCCGTGCCGCAGCTGCGACGTGAAGGTGCTGTGCAAATCGGCTGTGTGACCGATGGGTGGAGCGGACCATCCCGCTCCACCCATCGATCAGCCGTTGTTGGTCAGACCTGGAAGACCTTCATGACCTCGTCGCCGTAGTCGTTGATCACCTTCACCGCGATCTTGCCGGTGTCGGGCTTGTCGAACGGCCGAGACTCGGTGCGGTACAGCGACTCCCAGGCATCCGGCTCGATCTCCGCCTTGAGCGCCGCCTTGAGCCGTTTGTACGGGTCGTTGCCGCCGGTGAAGTAGCAGTGGCGGACGAAGAACGACTCTTCGTTGTAGTTCGTGTCGACCATCCACAGCGCGATCTGGCTGGTGTCGTCGCTGCGGATCTCACCGGTGGTCGGGTCGAAGACGTCGACACCCTTGAGGTCGACGACGACCTGACCGTCGTCGGTCGAGCGCAGCTCGATGTCCGGCTCGCCGAAGACGGTGAACAGGTTGCCGGCGCCGGTCTTGGCGAGGTCCTCCCCCATCAAGAGGTCGACGTTCATGCGCACGAGCAGCACACGGATCCGGCCGACAGTGCGCTCACCGGCGACCGATGCGAAGCCCTCGTCGGTGCTCTCGACCGTGACGCCGTCGGACTCGGTGACCTCGGTGGCCTGTGCATCGAAGGCAAAGCCGAGCACGCACAGTAGGTCCACGTCACCGGCGCGGATGGCCGCACGAGCGGCCGACTTGATGAAGGTCGGCGAAACGGTCCCGTACTGGGGACCGATCGCGATGCCGACCCGGCTCGGCGCCGCTTCCTCACCCTCGGCCGCCTCGGCGCGCTCGCCGATGGCCTGGATGTAGGGATTCGCGTACGGCTCAAGTCCAGCGAAGTGGATGCGCTCCTTGCGCTTGCCGTTCTGGATCCCCGCCTTGGCGAGGTTGTCGAGGATCGACTGCTCGAACGTTGGCGCCGACGCGTCAGCGGCAGCGGTCTGCTCGCTGATCGTCTCTCGATGCTCGACATCGTCTGGTCCACCGGCGAACGCCAACGACCGGTGCGGCGACAAACTTTCTACTGTGAACGGTCCGGTAACTCTTACCTTCGACTTGTCCTCGTACGGCCTGTCGTACAGCACCTCGAAGTCCGCGTGCCGCTTGACGGCCGCATCAATGTCCGCCCGCGACAGGCCCTCTCGAATGTCCGGGTTGTTCGCGATCGACTTTAGGGTGATGTGCTGCACCCGCTCGTACACGAAACCGTGCCGGATGTCATTTGTTACCTCAGAGACGGGTAGCGACTTGCCAGTAACCTGCTGTTCCTTAGCCCGCCCCTCAGCCGAGTCTGCGACGAAGTAGTAAGGGAACCGGGCTGTCATCAGACGCTGACGAGCGAGCGCGAGGGCCACACGGGAGGTGTCAATCGTCATCCACCGCCGCCCCCACTGCTCTGCAACGTAGGAAGTCGTACCCGAACCGCAAGTGGGGTCGAGGACGAGATCGCCGGGATCCGTGCACATCAGCATGCACCGTTCGACGACCTTCGGCGAGGTCTGGACGACGTACGTCTTCGCGTCCGCGTAGCCGCTAATGACCGTGTCGTCCCAAACGTTGGTGTACGGCGCCCAGGGAAAGTCGTGCGCTAGCCGGACATATCGCAGTCGCTTACCGACTGGAATCATTCTTCCAGCAATCGTCAAGCGATCGCGGCCGGGCCGGTTTGTCTTCCAATGCGTGTTGGGAGCAAGCGAGTATGAGTTTCCATTGAAGTCGTACGACCCGCTATCTTCGGTTATCCCACTGGATGACATATCCCCGGGCATGAAGAATTGCGCGCCCGCGGGAAGGGCAACCTTTCCCGACTTCTCGTCGGCCGTTGCAGAACGGAAGGCGCCATCCGCCAAGAGGACGCGCGTGTACTGCTCCCGCAGCGTCTTCTCCGCGCGGGGCTTGAGCAGATTGCGGTACTTGGCTACACCGCGGTCTTTGGCGTACCAGAGCAGAGTGTCGCTGACCACGTCGAGGAAGTCGGATGCTCGGCCACTAGTCGTGAAGTAGTCGATCGAAGCGATGAAGTTCTCTCGACCGAAAGTTTCGTCTAGCAGGCTGCGCACCAGATGAACGTTCTCGTCGCCTATCTGCACAAACACGCTGCCCGAATCGGTGAGCAGCTCCCGCGCCACTACAAGCCGATCTTGGAGGTATGTCAGGTACGAGTTGATACCTCGCTCCCAGGTGTCTCGAAAAGCGCGAATCTGCTCAGCTTCACGAGAGGCGTGGTCGAGCTTGCCGTCCTTGACATTTCGATCCCGAGCGGACGCCTGAAAGTTTGATCCGAACCTGATCCCATACGGAGGGTCGATATAGATCATCTGCACCTGGCCGCGAAGAGCCTCACGGTCAGCGAGCGAGGCCATCACCTGCAGCGAATCGCCGAGGATCATGCGATTCGACCAGTTCGCCTGGTGCTGGTAGTAATCGATCATGTCAAGGTCATCAAGGCCGTCAAAGCTCTCGAAGAGTGAAAGTTCGGGCTCGCCTTCACCCAGCGCAGCGGTATTCCGCAGGTTCTCGACTAGCACCCGAGGATCGATCTTCTCCTGGATGTAGATCGGCGGAGCATCGACCGTCAGGTCGGTGCCGGCGGCCGGGTCGCCTTCCGGGTACTTGCCCTTCCAGATAAGTTGCGGGTCCAGACTCGGGTCCCGAGCCAGGGCGACCGTACGAACCGCGTCGAGCTCCGGCGTCCCGAAGTCCTCGACCGCGTCGGCTGTCGGCAGGTTGACTCGGGTGTCCCGGTGCTCGATCGCCTCGACCGGCGTCGGCATCTTCGGACCGTTCGGCTTACGCACCACGTGTGACCTCGTCATAGTCGAGCAGATCGGGATCGCCGACGATGGGATCGTCGGCGTAGAGCGAGTCGATGGCCTCGGACAGTCGGGCGCGAACGCCCAGCATGGTGGTGATTTCCACGTAGCCCCAACGCCCGAAGCCGCCGTGGTTGTTGACCGCCACGCACCACTGGTCGCGCGCAGTGTCGGCCTTCGCCTTGGTCGAACCGGGACTCTTCTGGCCGCCGGAGACCTCGATGATGAGCGTCCGCACCACGTCGTCCTCGCGTGACTCCAGCCGGACCAGGAAGTCAGGGACATAGGAGTGAGTCCGGCCCTTGTGCACATACGGGATCACGAAACCGAGATGGTCGTTCTTCACGTACGACAGGACGTCCCGGTGCAGCTCGCACTCGTCCGCGAGCAATTGCTCCCACGTGTTGCCGTCCTTGCCATCCAGCGTGACGTGGCTAACCTCCGACTTATCCGCCGGCACGACCGCCTTGCGGGTTGGGAAGGCGATCTCGGCCGTCGATCCGACCGGATCAAAGCGCCGGATCATTGGGCGCAGTCGCTCGCGACGGTTGCCCACCTGGACCGCGATCGCCCCGTAGATGGCCTCCGCAGCCTCGGCCTGGCCCTCAGTTGAGGTCAGCAGGTGTCCAATTGCGTAGCCAGGGGCGATGTCGACGCACTGCTCGAGCCACTGCTGCGCAATCTCCACCAGCTGAGGAAACAGCCACGGTCGCGGGTCATCCCCCAGCGCAGTGAGGTGTGTCCGCAGAAGCCGGGCCGCGAGGCGGTAGGCAACCTCCTGCCGGCGTCGTCCCTGCGCCTCATCGTCGGTGACGATCTCACCCTTGCCGACGACGCCCTCGACGTCCGTACGCGTCGGCACGGTGCTCGGGCCGATGGGGAAGTGTTCCGCCGTTGACGCGTCGAACATAAGCCGCTCGTCCGGGATCTCGACTCGGTACCCATCCAGCTTGGGGAACTCGATCCGCAGGTGCTCACGTCCCGGCAGTGACTCCACCATGATCGCCGGCGGGCGCGGCAATGGGTCAGGACCGGTCTTGTCACTCGGGATGAAGGCGAAGGGGATGCCGTAGACGTTGGCGTACTCGGGCTCGAACTTGCCGTCCTCGCCTAGCGCGTACGACCGCCGGCGAAGTCCACGTCCAACCACCTGCTCACACAGGAGCTGGCTGCCGAATGCGCGGATGCCGAGGATGTGGGTCACCGTGTTGGCGTCCCAGCCCTCGGTCAGCATCGCAACGCTGACGACGCAGCGCACACCTTCGCCCAGCTTGCCCTTCTTACCGACGGTGTTCATGACCTCCCGCAGGAGGTCCTCGTCGGTGAGGGACTCGGCATCCGCGCCCGGGTTGCGGCGCCGGAAGTCCGCCTTGAACGCTTCGATCTCGGCGGCCGCGGCCTGCTTGAAGTCAGGCTTCATGGCCTCGCCGGATTCAAGCTGTGCGGAGTCGACGAGGATGGTCCGCGGTCGAGTCAGGAATTGGCCGTCCTTGGCATTGCTGAAGCGCGCCAGCTCTCCTGGGACGAGTACACCGCCGTCCGTCTCCTTCCCGGCGATGTAGTCATAGACCAGCTTGGAGACGACCGTGTTGGGGCAGACGACGATGAACACGGGCGGCGGCTCACCGTGCTGGGCGAGCGTCGTCTCCCAGTGATCGAAGGCCTTGTTGTAGCTGCTGTAGAGGCTCTTCAACGCGCCTTCCAGCTCAGCCGGCGGCACCCACCCGTGCAGGGACTCGGTGGACGACAGCCTCTTCTTGGGGAGTTGCGCGCCGACGTAGTCCCAGAGCCGCAGGTAGGTGACCAGATTGCCGGTCGCGTCGTCGTCCACCGGGGTGCGCGGAATCTTCACGATGCCCGACTCGATGGCGTCCATGAGGGAGAAGTCGCTGACCACCCACGGGAAGATGTAGCCCTCGGAGTAGCCGGACCCCCCGAGGTAAAACGGCGTCGCTGACAGGTCGAAGATCGTCTTGATGCCGACCTTGCGCTGGATCGCCTGCAGACCCTTGAACCAGACGCGCGCCGTCTCCAGGTCTTCCTTGGTCTGTGACGCGGGAGCGCCCTTGGCGGCCGGGATCGGCTTGTCCTGGTAGCAGTGGTGCGCTTCGTCGTTGAACACGACGATCTGCTCGTTCCGGCCGGCGAAGTTGCGCAGGACTCGGGCCACCATGGCCTCTGGCGTCTCCTTGAAGGGATCCTCCGCCTTACCGGCGAGGAGGATCTTCTTCGTGTTGGCGGCGACGCCCTTGATCTCCTTGGCGTCGCGCAGTAGGAAGGAGTGGTAGTTGGTGATCACGATCTGCGCCTGCTGCACCGCGGCGCGCAGGTCCGACGGCAGCAGGTCGCGCTCGTCGTAGTAGTTGCCGGGGTGCCCGGGCTGGAGCACCTGGAGGCGATCCCGGATGGTGATGCCGGGTGCCACAATCAAAAACCGCTTGGCGAAGCGCGCGTCCCGCGGACTGAGCACCTTGTTGGCCGTCTGCCAGGCGATGAGCATGGCCATCACGACGGTCTTGCCGGATCCGGTCGCCATCTTCAGTGCGACCCGCGGCAGCCCTGAGTTGTGGTCGCCGTTGGCTTCGTCGATCTGACGACGCCAGTCCGCGTAACCGTGCCGGCCGGCGACCTCAGCGAGGAAGATCGCGGTCTCGGCCGCCTCTCGCTGCGCGAACAGGACGCGGTTCTCGCGGTCCGGATCGGCCCAGTGCTGCAGCAACTTACGGCTGGTGGGCGTGACCCGCTCGTAGTCGCGATGCCGCCACCGCTCGACCTCACGGCGGAGGTCGTTGACGAAGCTGTTGCGCTCGCGCCGCTCGCCGGTCAGATCGAAGTCGATGGCGTCTTGGACGAAGCCCGTAGCGCTGACGTTGCCCTTGCGGGCCGTTGGGATCGGGATGTACGACTCGCTGGGGCGGCGGCCCTCGATGATCGTGTTGGTGCGGCCGCTGGAACCCATCTCGTAGTAGCGCCCCGGCGGGTCGTACGGCCCGTTGAGAATCGGGCTTGTTTCCAGCGTCTCAGTCACCGGCGACCGCGCTCCTCTGCCATTGCACTCCCCCGTCGTTCCGCTGACACCCTAAGTGCCTGCTCCAGCGCGGCCAGTCATCTGGCAGCGGTAGCTCCGTTGTGGTGCCATGTCCCGCGGGTGAAGCTGCCAAGGATCCGTTGGTGGGTCTGTCGCGGAAGCGAGCGGGGGCCTGGTTCCCCGAACGGAGTCCCAGGACGCGGCGGCGCCGTCACCAGGAGGTCATCGAGCCCCGCGCGCGCGACCATGAGCAGTCCATGCGTTGCGCGGGTGCAGGTGACAGCAAGGCGACCGAAGGCCGAGTTGAAGTCGTCGAGCTTGGACGCCCCAGACAATGGATGGACGGCAACGGTCAACCGGTTGGTCTGGCCCTGCCAGGAGTCGACGGTCGAGGCTTGGATCACGCCGTCGGGGAGCGAGAGCTTCTCCGTGAGCCGGTCCGCGATCTCCGCCGCGTCGTCCACCGCTTGGTTGCGCGTCGCCAGAATGACGATCAGTGGATCGCCCGTGGGCGTCCAAGATTCGACTCGGCGGACTCCGTCCTTCGGTTGACCGGTGTCGTCGTACTCCCGCTCGTTGACCGCAAAGCCTCCCTCGAGCAACGGGAACAGCAACTCCTCCAGGACCCCCAGGAGTGGCGGGTCGATGTCGGCAGCATCCGGTTCGTCCAGGCCCTCGACCTCCAACAGCGTTGGCCGGCCTGTAGCCACTGCGCTCCACACGTCCGCCGCGGGGCCGGCCAGGAGGGGGAGCTCGAGGGATCGGTCGCCGGGGGCGGCCACACAGTCGAGTTCCTCCCAGTCGTTGTAAAAGGCTCGCCAGAGGGGCAACTGCGCAGCCGTGGGCCGCCACACCGCCGGCAGGTCGACGACGAAGGTCGTCGGCTTGTCCTCGTATGCCGTCGGCCACGCCCGGTAGGGGTTGTAGCCGGGATCGCCGCGCCAGGGATTTCGACCGGGGTCGAGCGGAGGCAGCTGGCCCACGTCGCCGACGCCAACGACGAGCGGCGCCAAGCCTTCGACTGCATTGAAGCGGTGCATAGCGAGCTGCCAGGCCTCGTCGACCAATAGCACGTCGAAGATGCGGTCGCCATTGGCCGCGGCGCCGAGGTGGTTCATCAGCCGGCCGCGCTCGCCGAAGGCTCCCAGCTTGTGCGACGTCCCGAGCACGACCTCCGCCGAGGCTGGGATCTCGGTGGTTCTAACCGCAATGGTGACCTTCGCTTGCACCTCCGGCGGCACTTGGGCCTGACGGTCCTTCGCGACGAAGAGGCACACGCGGTCTGCTCCCAGCTCGTCACCGAGCCGGCCCGCCAAGGGAAAGACCTGCTTGTTGGCGAAGGCGGTGATGGCTACTCGGGCACACGCCTGGTGCTCGAGTGCTTCTTTGACCATCCGGACGAGAGCGAACGACTTTCCTGCGCCAGCTGCGGCTCTGAGCAGGACCTTGTCGTGCTCGCCACCTCCGCTCAACGCGTCCGTGAGCGCGGCCACAGCTTGCTCAGCAGCCGCGAAGTTGCCGGCCGCTGCGGCACCGTGATGGCGGTCGCCGATGACCTCATGGATCGGCGCAGTGAAGTGGATGCTCATGCGCGCCTACTCGATGTCGTCGAGGGTCAGATCGGCCGGTACGGCCGTGCCGTCGTCGGCCGTCACGAGTTGAGGGCCGTTGATTCCGACGTCGAACCGGTCCTCGTCGATGAGCGGCGGCCACGTCTGCGGGTTCAGCTCTCCCCGAGCCCGGCGAGCGGCGAGCGTGTCCGACCATTCCGCCTCGGCGTCCTCATGCGGCCGGCAGCACCACCGGTGTTGGGGCGGATCGGAGGCGAACGACGAGGGGGTGCAGGTGGACTTGGGAGCTGCTCGTTCGTCGAGCTTGGGTCGGTCGATGGCGATCTCGTGACCTGAGCGGAAGGTCTTGAACCAGGACGCGTCGGCCAGGATGAGCCGGTCGCCCACCTGGAGCTGCACTGATACTCCCGGTGACCATCGCAGCCCTTCGGCGTCGGCCTCCCGGGTGAGGGGACCGATCGGCAGCTGTCCGAACTTGAAGCTCCCCTTCTGGGTCTGCACGGTGGTGTTCGCCTCTTCGACCACCGGTGCGTCGTTGACGTGCAGGACGACGACCGAGGATCCCTCGACCAGCCGCCGAGAGCGGACTCGGAGCCGGAGGGGGGTGGTGGTCAGCACCGTCGCCTCTGCCAGCTCACGAACACCCGCGTCCTGTGCCCGCTCCAACGCGCAGTCGGTATCGGCGAGCATGGTCAGCTGGCTGGCGCACCTGTTGTCGGCGTCCAGCATGTCGACCTGGGCGTTCCGCCAGGCGGGGAAAGTCCGGGAGAACCGCACCAGATCCGAGGCGTGCAGCGCGACCCGTCTGCCCCACACCTCCTGCGCGTCCATCTCCAGAACCCGGTGGACAGCTCGGAGCTTGGAGATGGGGAGCGCGTCGAGGACTGCGGTCGCCTGCTCGTGCACGCTGATCCGGTAGTCGATCGCAGCGTGCACCAGTTGCCGATAAGCAGCCTCGTCCGTCGTCCGGCGCCGGTGCGCCGCATGAATCTCGTCGGAGGCTTCATTGGAGAGCCGAGCCCCGGGCGTGTGCAGCTGCTGGGCGATCTCATCGGAGATGTCGCGGTGCTGGACCGGCTGGCTCGCCCCAGCCCAACGGACGAGGTAGTCAAGACGCCCGCTGTCGCTGGACGGGCCGCCGGCGACGACGTGGGTCGCGAGCACCCCGCGGAGGTCGACGATGGCGCTACGGAGAGACATCGCCCGAGCCCGGTCTGCCTCCAGCAAGAAGCTCACCGCGAGTCGCTCGTCATCGCCGAGCGCCGCGGGCACCTCAGCCAGCTCCCCGTCGAAAGTCAGCGGCGATCGCCCCGTGTCGAGGTCGTGTTGCCAGCGCAACCGGCTGAGCTCCACGCCGGCCAGCGAGTCCGCCATGGAGACCAGGAGGTCTGCGGTCGGCTTGTCCGGGACGACGAGGTGCACCGGCCCAGCTCCGGCGTGGCGGACCTCTCGCAGCGCCGCACCGATCACGCCCATGACCGCCGTCCGGGTCTGCAGCGCCTGCGGCTCGAGGAAGGTGAGTCGCCGCCACGCCCCAGGTCCGCTGGCGCCGACCTGTTGGACGGCAATCCCGTGCACACCAAGGGCCGCGGCATCGGACTTCGCCAGGACGACGTTGATGGCGCCCGGCAATCCCACCGGGTCGACGCGGCGTCGAGTCGTCCACTCAGGGAGCCCGCTGGCCGTCGCCCGGATGTTCGCCAAGACCTGGGGCGATGCCATAGCGACCACACCCGTGCCGTCCACGAGGCCACGCACCGCCGGGCGTGTCAGCCGCTCCACGCCGAGCTCGATCAGGAGGGCGTCTGGCGTTGCTGCCTGGCGGAGTTCGTCGCGGCAGTACGTGAAGAGGTTGCAGGTGGGGCACGAACTCGGGTCGTACTCGGCCTCGAGGTGCTGGACGTACCCGGTCGGATCATTCGTGTCGGTGGCGTAGGTGTCATGTGCGGCCAACGCATCGGTGCGCTCTCTTGCGCGTGCCCTGACCTCGGCCCGGTGGTCATCGAGCCTCTCGACGACAGCCTCGGGCTGGAGGAAGGCGTTGCGGGGAACAGCCAACGCACCCCACTCGTGCACGACCATCCCAGCGGGCAACTTGCTCCACGCCTTAGCGGACTCAGCTCCGAGCGCCACTTGCAGGAAGCCCTTGAGCAACCGAGCGTCGTCGATGCGCGAACGCACCCGCTCGTAGTCCTTGGCATCCCCCATGATCAGCCACGAGCCAGCACCATCGCCGTCGACCACCCGCGGGCAGACGATGGCGAAGTCTGGCTTGGTCGGCGTGGCGCCAGCCTGCCCCTCCAAGCCAACGAAGGGGACTGCGAGCTCGGTGAGCATCGTGGCGTGTCCCTCGGCGGCGCGAGCGTGAGCCGCTGCCAGTTCAGCGGCCGTGATGTCGACCAGGACCTTGCCCGATCGCCGCCGGACGCCTCCAGGCCGCGGCAGCCCGAGCTGGCCAACCGCCTTGGTGAGCAGCTCGGAGACGAACCGATCCGAGTGGACGAGCCGCTCGAAGGTCATGGCGCGCATCCATCGCGCCTCGGGGATGCCAGCACTGACATCGGGAGCACCAAGGTCCGAGGCGAGCTTCTTGCGGCTCACCTTGGTGATCAGCGGATCCGTGCGCCGAAATCGCTCGCAGCCGGCGTGCGCGGATGCGGCAACGGCACTGCTACCGCCTCCGGTGCTGAGCGAGCCCATCGGTCCCCCGTAGTCATACGAGTACGCGGCTATCCGCGTCCGTTACGCAAACTAATCACATGACGGCGATCCTCGACCGCGATTCGAGTTGGTGTCGGCCCCAATGGGACTGCTGTTGCAGTGGGGACGGCTGTGCTTCGCGATCATTTGATCTAGCGATGAGGGTATTTTGCGATCGAAGTATGCCCGCCGGCGCGTCATTGTCCGGGCGTGGTGACCGGATCCCAAGAACCGTCCCGGGGCCGTCAAGCCCCCGCAAAGGCGAGGTCTGGCCAAACGCCAACGACTTCTCGTCGAGGACTCTCAGCGCTGCGACGGCGTCCCAGTGATCGACTTGGCCGAACATGTCTGGCGACACGCCCCCGACGATGGGTGCGCCACAGTGACCACTGATTGGACGCAGGACCCATCCGGTGTCAGCGCAGGTCGTCGCAACCCTCTCAACCACATCAGCAAACGAGCCGGCTCGGCTACCAGGTTCACTATTGAGCCGCGGCCGCTAGAAGCTAAAGTTTGCGGGGAGCCACTCGTACTCATCAAAATAGTGGGCGTAGCGGCGATGGAACATTTCCGGTTTCGGCACCGCCCTGGCTGCACATGGTCGCAGTTCCGTCAAGGTTCCTTCGATGAAAGCACGTGCGGTTGGGTCTGTCTGCGCCGCCTCCAGCACGTCTGGGTGAAATACGATGTATCGCTCAACAGGGTGTACAGCGACTAGGTAACGGTCGAAAGCCAGGTGGTGATTCGCGCACAGGGACAACCCGTTCCACGGCCGATCAAGTGACCCATGTGCGGATGCCGGATAAATGTGCGCACCCTGCACGAGGTGCAAACCCACGCCGCACATCGCGCACCTCCCGTCGTACGCGTCAAGGACCCGTCTCGCGAATCTCGCGTCACGTACCAGCGAGTAGGTCGCGCGTCGGGCGCGCAGGGCCGACGGACTGCTGTCCGGGACGGCCGCTCCTTCCGGCTCCTCGAGCAGCCCGGACGCCTCGACGGCCGTCTGTACTAGTAGCTGCTCGAGCTCAATTTCTTCGACATCCGCCAAGATTGCGGCCGGGAGTAACGCCGGCACCATGCAGCGGATCGATTCCCCCGAATCGCTGACATGTGTCGCCCACCCCGTCGCCTGAGCATCCATCAGCGTGCTGACAGGGGCGAACGCCGACCATCGCGTCATGAGACCGTCACGACGATCGGCGTCGTAGGTAACAATGATCGGCCGACTTACACGCAGGCGATCGTCCTGATCCCACAGAGCAAGTAGGACGGACGCCCGACCGTCGACTCCGACAAGGGGACGATTCTGGCCGGGATTCTGGAAGCGGCGCTCAACGTCATCGCGGCGTCTGCCACCCGAGCCAAGACTTCCCACGAAGAGCGCCAAACGAAGCTGCATTCGTTCTACATGAAGCGTTGCCAACGCGGGCCAGCCGTCTCGAACGTCCTCAATTTCCAGGACGTCATGTCCCACCAAGGCGGCAACGTGAAGGATCCGATCGATGCGGGCTGTCATGTCACACCCAACGTCGCTTCGGCGCATGTCTTAGGTGGCACTGCGGCAGGCTCTCACGCTGACCACGACGACATGAGTATTGACCGAACGATGGCGAGGGTGTCGACCTTGGGCCCTGTCCACCTCAAGATCACGAGTCGAGATGAAGCGTAGCTACGAGGGGGTGAGGTACACCCGGGTTGCCGTCGATGTCGGGGTGCACCGACAGGTCGAACCTGCGTACGGGACCGGCCACTTGAAGGTCCTCAACAGTCCCGGCGACCAACCAGCAGTGGCCAGTTCGATCACCCGACAGAAGCCGCCGGGGACAGGAGCAGGTGCAGGCAAGACGCTCGGGCGACGATCCAGCTGTCCGTCTACCACTGAGCAAGCTCCTAGCGGCCATACGCGCGCAGCCGCGCAGTCCTTCCGGTACCGACCCGATGGGTGACCTGAGAGCAGCCGGTAGGGAACGTCGACGTCTGAGTCCACCTCACAGACATCGGAGCCGGCTCGGTACCGACGCTGGTACAGCTGTTGACGCCAGGGACTGGGCGGTCGCCCGCCAGGAGCCTCGGCGGTGAGCCTCCGGGTTCTGTCAGAGGGGCCTGAGACACTCGCTTCGTGACTCAGGGCGTAGCGATCAGTCTCTTCTCGGGCGCCGGCGGGCTGGATCTAGGTGTCGAAGCCGCGGGCTGGGAGGTCCGAGCCGCCGTCGAACGCAACGCGGACGCGGCCGCCACCATGGAGAAGAACTTCCCTACGCTTGCGTCCCCTGTCATCCAAGAGGACATCCTTGACGTCCCAACCAAGGACATCCTTCGGGCAGCGGGTCTGACTGGAAGCGAGCGACCTGATCTCCTGGTGGGCGGGCCGCCGTGTACCCCGTTCAGCAAGAGCGGGTTCCACCTTGAGTGGAAGCGTGCTGGCCTCGACCCGGACGCGAGCCTGCTGCAGGCCTACACACGTGTGTTGGCCGAGGCTAAGCCGCGAGCGTTCCTCCTGGAGAACGTCTACGCGCTCACGTACAACAACCGGGCATCCCGTCCAGCGTTCGAGCGGCTCCTCCGCGAGATCAACGATGCGGGTTACGACTATCGATGGAAGGTGCTGAACGCCGCTGACTACGGCGTCGCCCAGGCGCGGCCACGGCTCTTCGTCATCGGCGTGCAAAAGGGACTGCCGGTACCCACCCACCCCGACGCCAGCCACGGGGGCAAGTGGGAGCGTCGCGCGACCGGTCACTCGGATCGTGCGCACGTATCCGCGGGAGAAGCGTTGGCGGGACTCATATGCGACCCAGAACCGGGAGAGAAGGTGCAGGGGAAGTTTGGTCACTTACTAGAAGAGATTCCTCCAGGCGGCAACTACCTGCACTACACCGCTGAAAAGGGGCACCCGGATCCTCAGTTCGCATGGCGCAGTAAGTTCTGGTCCTTCCTTCTGAAGCTCGACCCGACCCGTCCGGCGCCGACAATCCAGGCTCAACCCGGTCCGTACGTTGGTCCGTTCCACTGGGAGAATCGCCGGCTTCGGGTAGGAGAGATCAAGAGACTGTTCGGCTTCCCGGACGACTTCGAGCTGGTGGGAGCACGAGGCAGCGTGCAGGCACAGTTGGGTAACTGCGTCCCGCCCCCCCTGGCCGCGCAGGTGGCTGCCGTGCTCGTCCCCTAGCCGCCCACAGAAAGCCCGTTGGGCCGTGCTCGCTGCGCCGACACCCATCGCGCCGGCCCGTTGACTATGCGAGGCAGCCGGCAAGAGCGTGGAACGACACTCCGACGTCCGCGTCAGTCGCGGACAGGAGCGACGCCCAGGTTGGTGGCGACCGGAAAGCGCTGGCTGTTCGCTTCCAACTTGGCCCGAGCCGCAGCAGTGAGGTCGACACCGGCCACATCGGCCAGCCGCACCAGGTAGAGCAGGACGTCCGCCAGCTCTTCCCCCAACCGTGTACGCAGGTGACTGCCCTCCACTGTCCCGCCTGCTTCCTCAGCGGGCAGCCACTGCACGAGCTCGGCGACCTCTCCCACCTCGCCTACCAGCGCGAGCGTGAGGGACTTCAGGTCGTGGAAGCGACCCCAGTCGCGGACCTCGGTGAACTCACGCATCCGGGCGGTCAGGTCAGCCAGGTCGCTCACCGATGGAGTATCGGTCACCGGAGGTGACCGGCATCCCGTCTAGGGTGACGACTACGCGGTTCGACTGGCTTCCGATCCCTGGACATGCCCCCACCCGCACGTTGATTCGTGCTGCCCGGGGACAGGTCCTTGCCACTTCTTCGCACGTCCGGCCATGGCCTCAAGACGCTCGCTCACACCGGCTCGCTGGCGTCCACGCTGGCGACTCAGATGTCGCACCGCATGAACCGCTCGCCCTCAGCCGGCGAGATGCGCTCCTGGGACGCCAGCCTCACCGCTCTCGCCGCCGACCTCGAGCAAGCCGGGCTGGGCGGCGTCGAAGTGTTGCTCGAGTACCAGCTCCCCCTGTCCAGCAAGCGGGTCGACGTCATCCTGGCCGGCGAACACCCGCGCCGCGGCGGACCGTCCTACGTCGTCCTCGAGCTGAAGCAGTGGACACAGGCAACCCTGTTCGAGGACGAGCCGGAGCTCGTCGTCCAGCCGACGTACGGCAACCGCCCCGTGCTGCACCCGGTCGCCCAAGTGCGCTACTACGGCGAGTACCTGCTCGACTTCCTCGGCGTCCTGCACGGCACGACCGACGTCCTCGCCGGAACCGCCTACCTGCACAACGCGACCGATGACCGCGTCAGTGCGCTTCGCGGCTACCCCCAGGACGAGCTGGGCCGCCTGTTCACCGGACGCGAGCGCGGCGACTTCCACGACTTCCTCCGGTACCGCCTCTCCCCCAGCAACGCATCGGTCCACGCCGACCGGTTGCTGCGGTCCTCTGTCGCCCCGAGCAAGCAGCTGCTCGCCGTCGCGGCGGAGGAGATCCGTACGCGCGAACAGTTCGTGCTCCTCGACGAGCAGCGAGTCGCCTTCGACCTGGTGCTCCATGAGGTGGAGAAGGCCCGCGGAGGCGACCACAAGTCGGTCGTCATCGTCTCGGGCGGGCCTGGCAGCGGGAAGAGCGTCATCGCGCTCTCCCTGCTCGGTGAACTCAGCCGAGGTGGCGTCCGCGTCGCGCACGCCACCGGCTCTCGGTCGTTCACCCAGACGCTGCGGAAGGTGGCCGGCCGCCGAGCGCCGCGCACGGCCGCTCTGTTCCGGTACTTCAACCAGTTCATGGACGTCGCCAAGAACAGTCTCGACGTCCTCATCGCGGACGAGGCGCACCGACTGCGGGAGACATCGGCCAACCGTTGGACGAAGGCCGAGCTGCGCAGCGACAGGCGGCAGATCGACGAGCTGATCGACGCAGCCTTCGTGTCGGTGTTCCTGCTCGATCAGAACCAGGTCGTGCGCCCCGGGGAGATGGGCACGGTCCAGGACATCGAGAAGCACGCGCGCGAACGCGGCATCGGCGTCCACGAGATCGACCTGGCGACCCAGTACCGCAGCGGTGGCAGCGCCGAGTACGTCGAATGGGTCGAGCGGCTGCTCGGTCTAGCTCCGGGGGGTCCGGAGAAGTGGTCCGGGGACGAACGCTTCGAGGTCCGGACGGCGCCGTCGCCGTCGGCCATGGAAACAGCCTTGGCTGAGAAGCTGGCGCAGCACCAGAACGCCCGGATGGCTGCCGGCTACTGCTGGCCGTGGAGCGACCCCAGGTCCGACGGGTCACTCGTCTTGGACGTGACGATCGGCGACTGGTCCCGTCCGTGGAACCTCAAGGGTGAGCGCTCGGTCGGTGACGCCCCGCCGGCCGCCCTGTGGGCCAGTGACGACCGCGGCTTCGGCCAGGTCGGCTGCGTCTACACCGCGCAGGGCTTTGAGTACGAGTGGAACGGCGTCCTGCTCGGCCCCGACCTGGTGTGGCGCACAGACCGGTGGGTCGCGGTCCGCAGTGCCAACCGAGACCCGGACTTCCGCAACAGGCAGCGGGTCAGTGATGCGGACTTCGACGTGCTCGTGCGCAACGTCTACAAGGTGCTGCTGACGCGCGGTCTCCGTGGCGTCTACCTGCACTCGACCGATCCGGAGACGCAGCAGCTGCTGGACGACCTCGTCAACTGAACTGCTTCGCGTTGACAGCGCTCGGTGGCGCCGCGAACAGCCCGCTCTCAGAGTCGGTCGATCCAGGTGTCCTCGTCGCGGCCGTCCCACGCCGACGTCGATCCCGTCTGCGCCGCTGGCTCGGGAGTCAGGTGGGTCAGCACGCGCAGTGCTTCTGCGCGGGTCAGCGAACGCAGGGACTCGACGGGCCTCCCGGCGACAGACTCGATCGCTTCTTGTCGCTCGGCCATGGTCACCAGCCCGCGAGCAGCCAGGGCTTCTCTGATTGCATCGACCAGCCAGTCTGCGATCGATGGCTCAGCGGGGACTGGCTGAACCGGCTCATCCGGTTGGTCCTCGCCGAAGAGTGAGAGGTCGCCTGACACGGCGCCATGCTAGGAGGACATGCCTGGCGCGCACGCCGCGACCGGACGCGCACCACTCGCACCCCTGGCGCCAGGTGGCGGGTGATGCTCCCGGTGGCTCAGGAGTCGGCGTGCTGAAATCCGGATCGAGTTTCGGCACATGTGCGACTCGGATTTGGGTTCGGGTGGTCATAGCGTTCCCTCGCCCAGCAACCGCACATGAGGGATCCCTGTGAAGCGTCACACCAGCATCGCGTTCCTCCTGGCCGCCGGCCTACCGCTCCTCGCCGCCTGCGGCGGAGGGGACGAGGCGGTCGCCAGCCCGGCGACCGTCACCGTCACGAACGAGGCACCGGCTCCCGCTCCTGCACCGGTTCCGACCACCGTGTCGCCTACGACGCCTGCGGAGGCACCGGTTGCGCCGGCGACTACCGCAGCAGTGGTCGACTTCCCCATGCCCGACATGACCGGGCAGGTGCTGCAGGACGCGCAGGATGCAATGCAGACCCTCGGCGTCATGTACAGCACGTCGCACGACGCCCTGGGCAGCCGCATGCAGCTCCTGGACCGGGATTGGCTGGTCTGCGACCAGAACATCCCAGCTGGTCAGCAGGTCACCGGCGAGGTCGAGGGGCAGATCGACTTCGGTGTCGTCAAGCTGTCGGAGAGCTGCCCCTGACGTCCTCCGGTGCCGTCTGACATCCAGACGGCACCGGGTCGCGCACAATGATCGATGAACACCTCCGTCGAGTGACGTCCTCATTCCGGCGTTCCGACTCCCCGAGCACCTGGCCGAAGAAGCAAGGTGAGCTGCCTCAGGTATCAACGGCGTCACGGTGCACTCCGCCTACGGGTGAGCCATCGCCGTCATCAACGCGCCTCCTGGCTCGACAACGATCTTCGTACCCGGCGAGCGGAACTGCTCCGTAACCGCTGGAAGGACTTGGCCCTCGTCCTGATGGCCCTGGTTGTGTCCGCAGCCGGCATGAGCTTGGCGGTACGCCACTCCCCGTTGCTGACGGGCGTCGTGATCGGCGTCTACGTCGGCGCAACCGCGGTTGCGACCATCGTCCTGCTCTCGGTCGTCGATGGGACTTTCCACCCGCGTCTCGGCCGGCTCGTTGAGCGCAGCGTCGGCACAGATCTCCGGCGGGTACCCGGAATCCACGGCGTGGTTAGCGACGTCTCGTTCGAGCACGGGAACGTCGATCACGTCGTCCTGACGTCGCGCGGATGTCTGGCCGTCGAGGTCAAGAGCTCGTTCTCCCGGCGTCGGGACCTGGCCAAGGTCGCCGACCTCGCCGGCAAAGTCACGCAGACGCAATACGGCGCACAACGGGTGCAGCTACTGCTGCACAGCAGGGGCGTCGACGTCCCGGTACGGCCCGTCCTGCTGTTCACCGGTCCAGGGGCACCGTTCATGCCTCCCGTCGTCCACTACGACGACGTAACCATCACCTGCTCCACCGATCCGACGACCTGGCTCGAGAGCGCAATTCATGCCGGCGACCAGCTCGACCTGGACACAGCCCGGCGCGCAGCTGATGAGCTGCTGGCCTACCGAGAGCAGCGCACCGACTACGAGCAGGCTCGCACTCAGCTACGGGCCGAGAAGCCGCACTGATCATCTTCTTGGCAGCTTGGTCTCGCGGCGATCCGAGGGCGCGGCGGGCGACGTCACGATGCGAACACGAGTGCCAGCCGCCGAAGGGCGTGCAGTCCAGCACTCCCGTCGGAAGCTGTCAGCGAGCAGGACATCCCACGGGTGCTCAGCCATTGCGGGCAGCCAGCCGGCCTGCACCAATCACGACCGACCCCCGGCCCTGGCCGCCTCGCGCCAGCGCGTCCGCGCGGCCCTCACGTGGTCGTACAGCGGATGGGCGGAGTTGTCCGCCCGGTTGAGCGGCGGCTCCAGCCTGGCGATCACCGCGGCCTCCTCCATCCACGGCTCCGGGTGCACGACCCAGGTGAGCCGCAGCCGCTCCGCCATCCACTCCGACAGCCGCAGCTCGTCGGCGTTGACCAGCACCGGCCGCGTTGTCCACCGGCTCTGCCAGCCCTGCTGCTCGCTGAGCAGCGCCGCAAGCGAGCGCCGCAGCGTCGAGGAGCCGGTCGTCCCGCGGATGTGGTCGCCCACCACCCGGCTGCGCAGCGTCGCCTTCGACGCCGCGCCGTTCGGTGCGATTCCGACGTACAGCAGCTGGGCGTCGACCGTGGGGTGGCGCGGACCGGAGATCCCCGGTAGCGCACCGAACGGCGCCCACCACGCGTACAGCCCCGGCGCTGCCGGCACGTGCGCCCGCGCCGTCTCCAGGTCCACCGGGTCAGCGCGCAGCGCGTTGGCGACGTCGTCCACGGCGCCAGTCAACGCCCCACCCGACCGGGGTGCACCTGGCCCGGCGCGAACGCCCCATCGGTTATCGTCGGGGCAGTTCCTGAACGTCTCGTGTGTAACTACCTGCTTGCGGAGCAAGGCGGCACGCCCGATCCCCGCAGCAGAGGTCATGTTCCACACGCGCTCTTCCAGCAGCGAGCTCATCCGGCACGCCGGGCTCTCCTACTTCCCGCTCGCCTTCATCGCGCGGCTCCCGTTCGCGATGATGGTGGTCGGCGTCCTGACCCTCGTGGTCGCCGAGCGCGGCTCGGTGACTCTCGGTGGGCTCAACTCCGCCGCCGCCGGCATCGGCACCGCGCTCGCCGGGCCGCTGCTCGGCGCGGCCTCCGACCGGCTCGGCCAGCGGCGGGTGCTCGTCCCGGTCGGGCTGGTCAACGCGACCCTGCTCGGCGCCTTCCCGTTCGTCGTCGCCAGCAGCACCCCGGCCCTCGCCCTGCTCGCCATGTCGGTGCTGATCGGGGCGTCGGCGCCGCAGATCGCCCCGATGTCGCGCACCCGGCTGGTCGCCATCATCAAGCGCTCGGTCCAGCGCAACCGGCGTGAGCGGGTGCTGAACGGGACGATGGCCTACGAGTCCGCCGCCGACGAGACCGTCTTCATCGTCGGCCCCTTCCTCGTCGGGCTGCTCGCCACCGCCGTCGCCCCCTGGCTGGCCATCGCCGGCGCCTCGGCGCTGACGTTCGTCTTCGTCACCTGGTTCGCGCTGCACCCCACCGGGCGGCTGCACCCCGGGGCGCAGGACGCCCGCCACGAGCAGGCCCCCGCCCGGGAGCTCGCCCGCTTCCCGCTGGTCACCGTGGTGACCGGCACCCTCGGCATCGGCCTCTTCTTCGGCGCCACCCTCACCTCGCTCACCGGCTTCCTCGCCGCCGACGGTAGCGGCGACCGCGCGGGTCTCCTCTACGGCGTCATGGGCATCGGCTCGGCTGCGCTGGCGCTGGGGTCGGCGGCGTTCCCGGAGCGGTTCAGCCTGCGGGCGCGGTGGCTGGTGTTCGGGTCGCTGATGCTCGCCGCCGCGATCGCCTACGCCATCGCCCGGTCGGAGCTGACGCTGATCGTCGCCCTCGCCGTCCTCGGCTGTGGCATCGGGCCGACGCTGGTCAGCCAGTACAGCCTCGCCGCCAAGTTCAGCCCGATCGGCCGCTCGGCGACCACCATGACCATGCTCGGCTCCGCGGTCGTCGTCGGCCAGGCGGTCTCCTCCGCGGTCACCGGCGTCGTCGTCGACCGGCTCGGCTCGGGCACCGGGCTCGCCGTCCCCGCGATCGCCGCCGCGTTCGTGGTCGCCGCCGGGGTCGCGCACGCCGTCGCCACGCCGCGGGTTCACGCCGGCCCCACGCCCGACCCCGACCGCCGGCCGGAGCCGGTCTCCAGCTGAGGCGCAGGAGCACGGCGCACGCACAGCGCCGCCATACCCGGGGCACGGACCGCCGGCCGAGAGTCGTCGGTGTCGCCGTCCCCCGCATGCCAGGAGCGCCCGTGCCACCCAGCACCCCACCCCGAGCTACGAGGGGCGCCCGCTGCCCGGCCCCGAGGACGAGGTCGTCGACCAGGACCTCGGCTTCGACCTGGGCACCCTGATCAGCCGCCGGGGGGTGGCGACCGAGAGTTGGTCGTACCGCCCCCGGCCCTCAGGAGCTCCCGTGTCCGCGCAGCCCGGCCCACGCTACGAGGGGCGACCGCTCCCCCGCCCGTCGACGACGGTCGTCGACCAGGGCCTCGGCTTCAACACGCCAAACACAGCTGAGCGACTGCCTTTCCCGTCGCACTTCTCGAATTCACGTTGACGCCAGCTCGTAGATTGACTCCACCACCGCCGCAGTCCGCACTGCCCCGACGTCAATGCTCGGCTGGGGCTAGTAGCTAGAGCGGTCGCAAGGGAGCCATGGCATTGTAGCGACGAATTTGCACGTCGGAAGATCCGCCACTGCTACTCACTGCCACGAAACCACCCAAATGAATGTCCGCATGTGGGGTCAAAAGATCAACCGACAACTCATCGACAGAGACGTCAGACACCTCAAGCACCCCCGCCTCATAAGTGGCCGACACTCTGGCGGTCACGATGCCGCGGGCATCCATTTCGGGAAACTCCATGTCGACCAGTTCGTACTCCAAGTCGGCCGCCACATAAACCGTCCCGGGCGGCTCTGTGGCGAAATAATCGAAGTTCGCATCCACCTCAGGGCCAAGATCGAACGTGGTAACGCTCAGCATTGCTCGGTCTATCGCCAGACGGGCACTTGCGCGAAGTTGCTCCTCGACGATTTCTTTATCTTCCGGATCTTCCTCTTGTCCCCAGTGCCGCAGCAGGCTCTCAATGTCGGCGTGCACCTCAATCGACAAGCCGGCCGCCTGGACTTGAGCGGATAAAGAGTCCGCCAGAGCCGAGCGGTCGGCATTCAGAAACCCGCTATCGTTAGTCACAAACTTCACATCATCAGTCTCGGCAAGAATCAACACTTCCTGCCACAGCAATGAGTCTTTGAACTGCTGGTTCTTCGGCTTACTCGGCGGGTCGCCCGACAAAACCATCTCACCAGCCCTCTGGAATTGCTCCGGAGAGGCGTCGCTCAATTCAATCAAGTCGCCGAACTCCTCCAGGCGTTGCACAAACTCCGCAGCCATGTCGACGGACTCGAAGGCTCCGACCTCGGGAGCCTCACCGACGAGCTGCCTAATTTCGCCCAGACCCTTTTCGGCTGCCTGAACAGCGCGTTCAAGCTTCTCGACCAGGTGTCGAGAGCTCTCTCTCATCACAACGTAGGGGAGAGCCAACACTCCACCGTTGATAGAAATGTTATGCATTAGCAGCGTCGCTAATGAGTGGCGCAGCATAGGCATGCGGTCCATCTGATTTGTATCTAGAACGACCTTCACGGTCCTGTTGCACGCCCTATCCATCGACTGGCCATCAACGAGTGACTGTTCGTCAACCGACCTGCTCAGTCTGATGATGCGAGTACGCGGACACAAGGGCTACGTACGACCACCAGGGCTTGCGGGCATCTGGTGCTATGCGTTCAGCGGGCCGACGTGCGGGCCGTCGTCCCGGTCGACCGTGACGTCACCTCGCCGGCGTTCAACGAGGTTAGGCGACAGATCGCCGAGCTGGTGCACACGGCGCCCGTGGCCGCGTGACGCACAGGGCGTCGGCCGCTCATCCACCACCATGACGATGCTCGGCTCCGCGGTCGTCGTCGGCCAGGCGGTCTCCTCCGCGGTGACCGGCGTCGTCGTCGACCGGCTCGGCTCGGGGCACCGGGCTCGCCGTCCCCGCGATCACCGCCGCGTTCGCGGTCGCCGCCGGCGTCGCGCACGCCGCCTCCACGCCCCGAGTCGACCAGCAGCCGGAGCCGGTCCCCGCCTGAGAGGCCACAGTCGCGACTTTGGCCCTCAGGAGGGCGTCGGCGAGACTGCCGGGCGTGGACCTCGAGGCCTTCTACCTGCCGCTCGGCGACAACCGCTTCTCCCCCACCCGGGCCACCGAGAGCCCCTGGGAGACCAGCGCCCAGCACGGCGGACCGCCGTCCGCGCTGCTGGCGCACCTGGCCACCAGCGCCGCGGGTGAGCACCTGCGGGCGGCGCGGATCAGCGTCGACTTCTTCGGAGCCATCCCCCGCCGCGAGCTGACCGTCGAGGTCTCCCCCGTCCGTCCGGGCCGCCGGATCGACCTCACCGAGGCCGCGATGACCGTCGAGGGCCGCACCGTCGCCGTCGCCCGGGTGTGGTCGATCGCCACCGGGCCGACACCGCCGGTGGTCACCGAGCTGAGCCCGCCGCCCGCCGTCCCGGAGGTGTCCAGCTCGTTCCTCCCACACCTCCCCGACTGGGGCTTCGGGCAGGCCCTCGACTGGCGCTACACCGCCGGCTCACCGGACGAGACCGGCCCGGCCGACGTCTGGACCCGGGTCCTGGCCCCGCTCATCGCCGGCCAAGAGCTCACCGCCCTGGACCGCACGCTCGTCGCCGCCGACGCCGCCAACGGCCTCTCCGCCGAGCTGCCGATCAGCAGCTGGCTGTCCATCCCGCCGGGCATGACCACCCACCTGAATCGCGAGCCGGACGGCGAGTGGGTGCACCTGTCAGCCCGCAGCTCCATCGCCGCCGACGGCATCGGACTGTGCCTCGGCATGCTCTCCGACGCCGCCGGCGCGATCGGCCAGGTCGCCCAGCCCCTGCTCGTCCGCGAACGCTGACAGGGACAACAGCGCAGACCCCCCGGCGCACCCGATCCGAGTGACACCCCGGCCGTTGTTTTCACTTAAGCGCGGATCTGAGAATAAGGTGGCTTCGTGTTCTCAGCCGGATCGCCCTGGCCAGCGCTGTCCGACCGCGAGGTGCCCTGGCACCCGCGGCTGCCGTCCGACGTCGTCCCCAGGTCGGTTCGACTGCGCCACTCGGGCCCCTACCGGGCAGCCGTGGTCCCGCTGATCGCCACCGCGATGCCCACCCTCGACGCGGCCACCTCGGCGCTGGCCGACGAGGCCTCTCGGGAGATCGCCAGGTTCGACGCCGAGCTCGGCGGCGAGATCGCCCCGTTCGCCACCGTCCTGCTCCGCAGCGAGTCGGCGTCCTCCTCGCAGATCGAGCAGCTCACCGCCGGCGCCCGGGCCATCGCCGTCGCCGAACTCGGGGACGGCGCCAGTCGCAATGCGGCGTCCATCCTCGGCAACGTCCGGGCGATGCGGGCGGCACTCGACCTGGCCGGCGACCTGAGCCCGAGCACGATCCTGGCGATGCACGCCGCCCTGCTCGACGAGGTCGAGCCCGCCATCGCCGGGCGGTGGCGCACCGACCAGGTCTGGATCGGCGGGGACTCCTACGGGCCGCACGGCGCGGCCTTCATCCCGCCGGTCGCCGACGACGTGCCGGCGCTGGTCGACGACCTGGTCGCCTTCGCGCACCGGGAGGACGTCCCGGTGCTGGTGCTCGCCGCGGTCAGCCACGCTCAGTTCGAGACGATCCACCCCTTTCCCGACGGCAACGGCCGTACCGGACGGGCGCTGATCCACGCGCTGCTGCGCCGGTACGAGCTCACCCGTGCCGTCACGGTCCCGGTTTCTGCTGGGCTGCTCAGTGAGGTCGACGGCTACTTCGCGGCACTCACCGCCTACCGCGAGGGCGACATCGACCCGATCGTGTCGGCCCTGTCCACCGGCGCCCTGTCCGCCGTGGTCAACGCCCGGCAGCTGGTCGCCGACCTGCACCAGGTGCGCGCCGGCTGGGACGGCGTCATCCTCGCCCGCCGCGACTCGGCGGCGTGGCGCGTGGCGGACCTCCTCGTACGCCAGCCGGTGCTCGACGCCGCCACCATCGCCCGCGAGGTCGACATCTCCACTGGCAACGCCCTGCGCGCCCTTGAGCCGCTCGTGGCCGCCGGCGTGGTCACCGAGTTCACCGGCCGGGCTCGCAACCGGCTCTGGCAGGCAACCGAGGTGCTCACCGCGGTGGACGCCTTCGCTGCCCGCGCCGGGCGCCGCCGAGCTGCCGGCTGAGAAGGAACTAGACCCCGAGGTGGGCCAGGGCCTGCAGGAGCAGGTGGCTCTGCCCGTTCGCCAGCTCGGCCAGCAGCGCAGGCTCCCGGACCTCCTGCGGGGTGAACCAGGTCAGCTCCAGCGCGTCCTGCTGCGGCGCGCAGTCGCCCTCGACCGGGACGACGTAGGCCAGCGACACCGCGTGCTGCCGCGGGTCGTGGAACGGCGTCACCCCCGGCGTCGGGAAGTACTCGGCGATGGTGAACGGCTGCGGGGCGGGCGGCACCCGGGGCAGCGCCAGCGGCCCGAGGTCCTTCTCCAGGTGCCGGAGCAGCGCCGAGCGCACCCGCTCGTGGTACAGCACCCGGCCCGACACCAGCGCCCGCTTGACCAGCCCGTCGCTGCCGGCCCGCAACAGCAGACCGACCGAGGTCACCACTCCCTGGTCGTCGACCCGCACCGGCACCGCGTCGATGTAGAGGATGGGCAGCCGCTCGCGCGCGGCGTCCATCTCCTCACCGGAGAGCCAGCCAGCGTCGTTCCTCGTCGTCGCCTCGGTCATGGGTCACTGTCTAACCGATGCGGGTGCGGCCGCGGTGCGGCGGGTTCCCATGGCGCGTCGCCCGGTCACGGCCGGGGCTCGGACTGCCGAGTACCGGTTGCATGAGCACCCGAACCGACGACGCGCTCAACAGCTGGCTCGCCGACCTGACCGGCGGCGAGACCTCGATGCGCCGACTCCGCAAGCGGCTGACCGAGGAGGGCAACCTCGTCGCCGACCCCTGCCCCACCTGCCAGCACCCGGCCACCGCGGACTTCGCGCACACCGGCCACTGGGTCGCCGACCCCGCCACCTGAGCAGGCTCAGCGCCCCCGACTCACGACCTCCTCGAACTGCGCCGGCGTCAGCGGCGGCCCGGGGAGCTCGCCGTCGGTCGGGCGCAGGCCATCCAGCGCGATCGTCACCACCCGCCGCCAGATCTCCGGGGCGACGTCCCGCGACCGGGTGGTGACCGCGCCGACCATCACCGGGATCAGCGCGACGTCCAGCGCGGTCACCTCCGGCCGCACCTGCCCGCACTCCTTCGCCCGGTCCAGCAGCGCCCCGACCACCGGTGCGATCCGGGACGTCGCCGCGCCGGCCCGGGCCCGCGCCTGCGGCCCGAGCATGAACTCCTGCAGCCCCCGGTCGCCGGCCTGCAGTTCCACCACCTGCACCAGGAACCGCCGCAGTCCCTCGCCCGGGTCGTCGGCCGCGAGCGCCTCGTCGGCGAGCCGGCCGACGAGGGCGAGCTGGTCCTCGAACAGGGCCAGCATCAGGTCCTCGCGGGTCGGGAAGCGCCGGTAGACCGTGCCGACGCCGACGTCGGCGGCCCGCGCCACCTCGTTGTGCGTGACGGCCCGGCCGGTCTCGGCGAACAGCCGCCGTGCCGCGGCGAGCACGCGCTCCCGGTTGCGCGCGGCGTCCCGGCGCAGCGGCGTCGACCCGGTCATCGCGCGGCGAGCACCTCTCGTGCCGTCGTCCAGTTCCGCGGACCGTAGCGGTCGTTGTCCAGCGGCCCGAGCTCGGCGTCCCCACTGAACATGCTGTGCAGGTACTGCATCCCCTGCCACACCGGGAAGGGCGCCTCGTCGTCCCGGGACACCGCGCGACCCACCTTGGCCATCCCGGCGATCAGACCGGGCGTGCCGGCCCAGGTCGGCCGGAACCGCCGCCCGGTCAGCTCGGTCATCGTCGCGGCCAGCTGCCGCACGGTGACGGTGTCGCCGGCGACCTCCAGGTACCGCGGGGCGGCGTCGTCCAGGGCGGCGTCCGCGGTGAACGCGGCGGTGTCGTCCTTGGTGGTGAAGTCCAGCGGCTGGTCGGCGTCGCCCCAGTACAGGACCCGGTCCCGGCCGGACAGCACGATCGGCGCCTGGCCGGTGAGCAGGTCGGCGAAGGCGCCGTTGAGCACCGACGTCGCCCGGATCGGCGCGCGGTCGAGCACCCGGGCGAAGTCCCGGCGGAGCTCGAAGTTCCGGTTGGACCCGGGCGCCACGCGCCGGTAGTCGGCGGAGAAGTCCGAGGGGATGAACCGCGGGACGCCGGCGGCCACCGCGGCCTCCAGCAGCCGGGTCTGCACGCCGACCATCACGTCCCGCAGTCCGTTGAGGGTGGAGAGGACGACGTCGGCCCCCTCGCTCACCCGCCGCAGGTCGGCCGGGTCGTCGTGGTCGGCCTCGACGACGGTGGCACCGAGCCCCGCCAGCCGCGCGGTCTTCTCCGGGCCGGCGCCGGTGCGGACCAGCGCCCGGACGTCGGCCCCTCTCGCGACCAGGGCCCGGATCGTGCGGGCACCGAGGTCACCACTGGCGCCGGCGAGCAGGACTGTGGTCATGCGGGTCTCCTCGACCAAGGAAGCGGATAACTGTGTCCGCTTGTTGTGGCCGACCGTACACGGCGTGGACCGGTGCCCCCACCGACCCGTCAGGCGGCCAGCGGCCGCAGCGCCGCGATCAGCTCCGCCACCGGCTGCGGCCGGCCGAACAACCAGCCCTGCGCCAGCGGGCAGCCCAGCTCGGTGAGGGTCGCGGCCTGCTCGGCCGTCTCCACCCCCTCGGCGACCAGCATCAGCTCCAGCGCGTCGGCCAGCGCCATCACGCTGCGCAGCAGCCGACCCCGCCGGCTGGACGTGGTGATCGTGGAGACGAACGAGTTGTCCAGCTTCAGGTAGTCGGTGGGCAGCGTGTCCAGCCGGGCCAGCGCCGAGTAGCCGGTGCCGAAGTCGTCGATCGCCACCTGCAGCCCGTGCTCGCGCAGCACGTGCAGCGCACGCACCGAACGGGTCGACTCCGCCTCGACCAGGCTCTCGGTCACCTCCACCACGGTCCGCTCGGCCGGCCAGCCGGTCTCGGCCAGCGTGGCGAGCACCCGAGCCGGGAACGTCTCGTCGTCCAGCTCGAGACCGGACACGTTGATCGTCAGGAACAGCTGCCGGCCGGTCGCCTCGCACAGTGCCCGCGCGTCCCGGCACGCCGCCGCCCAGACGACCGCTCCCAGCTCCCCGATCAGCCCCTCCCGCTCGGCGACCGGGACGAACTCCACCGGGGTCACCGGCCCGCGCTCGCGATGGGTCCAGCGCACCAGCGCCTCGACGCCGGCCACCTCGCCGTCCGCCAGCGTCACGATCGGCTGGAAGTGCACGGACAGCCCGCCGCCGACAGGGTCGGCCAGCGCGGCCGCCAGGTCGCGGCCCAGTGGGCTCCGGCCGCCGGCGTCCAGCTCGCTGCGCCCGCGGCCCAGCGACTTGACCCGGTACAGCGCCGAGTCCGCCCGCCGCATCAGCGCAGCCGGCGAATCGTCCGGCTCCATCGCCGCCACCCCGACGGACGTGCCGATCCGGGGCAGCGCAGCCCGCAGCCGCTCCGCGGTGGCCAGGGCCGCCTCGCCGTCCTGACCGGGCAGCAGCAGGGAGAACTCGTCGCCACCGTGCCGGGCGAGGACGGCGCCGGGCGGCAGCATCGGGACCCAGGTGGCCGCCACGGTCCGCAGCAACTCGTCGCCGGCCGCGTGCCCCCGCGAGTCGTTGACCGCTTTGAAGTGGTCCAGGTCGAACAGCGCCGCCGACAGCGGCTCGCCACCGCGCAGCGCGCCGCGCACCGCGACGTCCAGGGCCTCGTCGAACCCACGCCGGTTCACCAGCCCGGTCAGCGCGTCCTCCTGCGCACTGGCGGCCCGCTGCGCCAGCACACCGATCGCCCCCGCCGAGCCGAGCACGAGCAGGCCGAGGACGGCGGCGGCACCGGTCGGCACGTCGCCCCGCAGCACGACCACGACCGTGCCGATGACCAGCAGCTCGCCCAGGAAGCCGACGGCCCACACGAGTGGGAAGAAGAGGAAGGAGTTCATCGATGCGAACGCCATCAGCGCCAGCACGGCCACCGCGCCGGTGGCCGACGGTGAGGCGAGCGCGAACACCCCGATGCCGGCGGAGCCCAGGGCCAGCAACCAGCGGTAGGAGGCCATCGGCACCCGGCTGCCCCAGCGCATGACCGCCAGACCGAGCACCGTGGTGACCGGCGCGAGGGTGAGGACGGCGGGGTCGTAGACGGCCAGCCCGCCCGGGGTGCCCAGCACCAGGGCCACCGCCGCGAGCCCGCCGACTGCGGTCAGCAGCCCGGCGGTCCGGGCGACCACGCGGGGGGTGGCCAGCTCAGGCGCCATCCGACCGATCCGCATGCAAGGTGATCGAACGCCGGGCTCCGGAACTTCAACGCCCCGCGCCTGAAGAGCCCCCGATTCCCCTCCGGCGGGTGAGAGGCGGCGGTCGGCGACCAGCCCGGAGCTCAGGGCCCGGTCGCCGGCGGGGCCGTCGCGACCGGCGGGGTGCCAGGGCGGACCGCCAGCCCCGGGACGACGGCGGTCAGCCCGTTCTGCAGCTGCCGCATGCCGACCATCATCCGGGTCTTCACCGTGCCCAGCGGAGCTCCGGTGCGCTGGGCGATCTCCCGCTGCGTGCAACCACCCCAGTAGGCCAGCACCAGCGCCTCCCGCTGCACCGCGGGCAGCTCCGCCAGGGCCGTGCGCACCCGCGCGTCGGCCATCCGGCCGGCGACCAGTTCGGCGACGTCGAGCGGCGACTCCTCCCGGAACCGCGCGGCCACGGCGTCGAGGCGACGCTGCTGCGAGGACTCGTGCCGGACGGCGTCCACCGCCTTGTGGTGCACCAGCGCCAGGAACCAGGAGCGGAACGAGCCGCGCGCCCCGTCATAGGCGGCTGGGTTCCGCCAGTAGGCGACGAAGGCCTCCTGGACGACGTCCTCGGCGAGCCGGTCGTCGACGAGGATGCGCCGGGCCAGCGCCAGCGCAGGGGCGGTGTGCTGGTCCAGCAGGTCGGCGATGGATTCCGGGGCGGTGCGGCCGGGCGCGGGAACGACGCTGTTCGACACCCCCGATTAATGGTGCACAACCTGATCGCCCAAACGGTCCTTCACCCGGAGGAGTGAGCGCGGTCACCCGCCCGGGGAAACGCAGACCGCCGACCCGGGCGGACCCGGATCGGCGGTCAGGTGGAGCAGGAGAGGGATCAGCGGTCCTCGGTCACCGGCTGCAGCAGCTCGGCGGCGGGCCGGGGCGCGGGCACCGCCGTCGTCCCGAACAGGCTCACGCCCGACGGTGCGGCCATCATCGCCTCGAGCTCGCCGGTGTCCAGCGTCGGCTCGATCGGCTCCAGGGTCGGCTCGAAGGTCGCCGGGTCGGCACCGCCGCGGCCGGGTGCGATCCGCCGTAGCAGGCCGCGCAGCGAACGGGCCTCCTTGCGGCGGGCCTTGCGCTCGGCCGCCCGGGCGGCCTCCTCGCGGGCGGCGAGGTCGCGGTCCAGGATCTCCCGCGCGATCCGGTCGGTCTCGGCCGCCACGATCAGGTCGGCCCGGGCCTGCTGCGCCCGCTGGCGGCCGTCGCGCCGGATCTCCTCCGCCTCCACCTCCTCGTCGTCGCGCACCTTCACCAGCCGGTCATAGGCCGTCGGCAGGGAGAAGTTCAGCAGCGTCTTCATCAGCACCGGGAGGATCTCCACGCTGAGGAACAGCAGGAAGAGCATCACGTGGGCCAGGTGCGCCATCGGCCGCTCCTCCGACAGCCGGTCGATCGCCTCCAGCCGGGCCAGGATGCCGTCGCTCTGACTGTTCTCCGCGTCGAACGCGGCCTGCTCGGCCAGTCGCGCGTCGGTCAGCCGGCTCAGCTCGGCCTGGTCGGTCACCAGCGCGGCCTTGGCCAGCGCCACACTGCGGGCCGCGGCACCGACGGCGTCCTTCTCGGCCGTGGTGCGGGTTTGCAGCAGCGCCGCCTCGGCGGCGTCCAGCTCGGCCTTCGCCGTCTCCCGCACCGCCGCCTGCTGACCGGCCGCCGCTGCAGCGGCGAAGTACGCCGCGCCCTGGCCCTCGTCGCCGGACCCACAGGTGCCGTCGAGCTCGCACTGCGCCTTGGCCTGCAGCTCGTCGTACCGGCCCGACGCCGCGTCGTAGACGGCCTTCTTGCTGTCCCGCTCGGCCTGCGCCGCGCCCACCCGCGGGTCGGCGTTCGGGTCGGTCGCGCCGCCGCTGGCGACCACGGCCTGGTCCTCGGCGATCGACCGGGTGAGCACCGGCATCTGCGCGTACCGGGCGTCGGCGTCCAGCTCGTCGGTGAACTGTTCGGCCGCCTCCGCCTGCAGCGTCACGATCGTGGCGTCGACCTCCTTGCTGAACACCTGCAGCGTCAGCGGCGTCGAGATGACCGTGCCCAGGACGACGGCCAGCGCCAGCCGCGGCACCGCCAGCCCCACGTTGCGCCACCAGGACGAGTCGTGGCCCATCCCGACCAGCAGCATCCGGTCCAGGTTGAGGATCACCAGCCCCCAGCCGAGGCCGATCAGGACGGCGACCCACCACCAGGCGCCCAGCGCCATGTGGACGGCGAACGCCATCGACAGTGCGGCCAGCGCACCGGTGCTGACCAGCACGCCACCGAGGGCGACGTACTTCGACCGGGCGCCAGGGGCGACCCGCAGCAGATCGAGCCGGGCACCGGCCAGTACGGCCAACCGATCACCGGCAGAACGGGGGCGGGACCTCATCCGGGGATTCCTCTCGCAGAACGACCAGATGAGCTATCGGTCGCCCGCGACCGAGCCGGTACCGGTCAGCGACTGTGAGACATCTCCGACCGCCCGGACACCGACCTCGCATTGCCCGCCCCGTGTGCGCTCTGCCCGTGCTGCGGCACGAGCAGAGTGCCGGAACAGCGTGCACTGCGCGGACCGAGCCGGCCGAACCGCTGGCCGGAGTTCGAGGCGCCACGATCCGACAGGCGGACACCCCGCTCCCCACCGACCGTCAAGGACACGATGTGCCAGTCCTGCGCGGTCTTGGTATCGGAACATGTCGGTCCGTAAAAGGCTGTCGGGCGTGAGACTGAGGTCACTCAACGACCACTCCACGGGGGAAACCATGCGTCTTCGCAGCACTGCAGTCGCCACTGTCCTGTTCGCCGGCATCTCGATCCCGATGGCCGGCACCGCGCTGGCCGCGGACGTCTACAACTGCGACGACTACGCCTACCAGGAGGACGCGCAGGCCGTCTTCGACCAGGACACCACCGACCCGAACCAGCTGGACGACGACGACGACAGCCTCGCCTGCGAGACGCTGCCGAGTCGGGGCACCAGCGCGGCAGGTGACACCGACGACGACGATGACGCACAGGTCACCACCCGCCCCAGCGGCTCGGTCGCCGCGGGTGACGGCAGCTCGGCCGCGGAAGCCAGCGCGCTGCCCTACGTCCTCGGCGGACTCGCCTTCGCCGGTGCCAGTGGCGCCGCCGTCGCTGCGCGCCGCAGCTCCCGCACGAGCGCCTGACCGACCGAGCTCCCGACAGAGCGTGCAGCACCGCGCACCCCTGGCCGCCCGCCCGGACCTCACGGAGGTCCGGACGGGCGGCCCGGTGCGCATCGAGGGGGTCTATCCCCCGCTCCTCGCCCCCGCCCCGCACGTGGGCGCGGCCGGCATCCCGGACGCCGACCACCCGCGCGTCACCCGGTACGACCGCTCCCGACACCGCGCCCCGAAGGCCCACCGCCCGGCAGCGGCCCGGGCGTGGGCCGGGGCATCCGCCGTCCTCGCCGCAGCCGGCGTCGCGGCCGTCGTCCTGCTGCCCCAGGACCAGCCCATGCCGGCCCGCCTCGACGTCCCCGTCGCGGCTCCCGCGCCGGCCGCCGCGTCCGCGCCGGTGGCGGCACCTGTGCCTGCGTCCCCCACTCCGGCGCTCCAGCTGCCGCCGAGCGAACCCGTGCGGGTGCAGATCCCGGCGCTCGGCGTGCGATCGCAGGTCATGGCGCTGGGGCTGGAGCGGGACGGCTCCATGGAGGTCCCGCCCGGCGGCTACCCCGTCGGCTGGTACGAGGGCAGCCCCACGCCCGGGCAGCTGGGGCCCGCCGTCCTCGCCGGGCACGTCGACTGGGGCGGCGAACCCGGGGCCTTCCACGGGCTCCGCGAACTGCTGCCCGGCGACGAGATCGTCGTCGAGCGCGCCGACGGCACCACGGTCACCTTCGGAGTCGACGCCGTCGAGGAGCACCCCAAGGAGGCGTTCCCCACCGATGCCGTCTACGCCGACATCGGCCACGCCGGCCTGCGGTTGATCACCTGCGGCGGCAGCTTCGACGAGGACACCGGCGACTACACGGACAACGTCATCGTCTTCGCCCGCCTGAGTTCCGTCGGCTGAGCGCCGCCGGCCCGTGCCGCAGACCCCTGCTGTCGGTCGCGGCACTGCTGGAGCAGGCGCTGCCCTGGGCCGACCGCCGCCCCGCCGTCGTCGCTTGTGACCCCTGGCTGGGGCCCGGGTCGCCACAGCTGGCCCGACTTGGTGGGATGGGGTGTCCGGAGTGCCCGGGCAGCGCACCAGGGAGGAGCCACATGCACCCGGACGGTCAGCTCCTGGGCGGGCGCTACGAGCTCGCCTCGCTGATCGCCACCGGCGGCATGGGCCAGGTCTGGCAGGCCCGCGACACGTTGCTCGAGCGGGACGTCGCGGTGAAGGTGCTGCGCAGCGAGTTCACCGGCGACCCGACGTTCCTGGCCCGCTTCCGGGCCGAGGCCCAGCTCGCCGCCCGCCTGGTGCACCCGAACATCGCCACCCTCTTCGACTACGGCGAGGTCCCGCCCGCCGGCCCGCGCGACGAGCACCTCGCCTACCTGGTGATGGAGCTGGTGCGCGGTGAGTCGCTGTCGGCGCTGCTGCGCCGCGAGGGCCGTATGAGCCCCGAGCGCACCCTCGACGTGCTGCGGCAGAGCGCCGCCGGCCTGGCCGCCGCGCACGCCACCGGCGTCGTCCACCGGGACGTCAAGCCCGGCAACGTGCTGATCGGCGACGACGGCACCGTGAAGATCACCGACTTCGGAGTGGCCGTCTCCGGCTCCAGCGTGCCGCTCACCCAGACCGGCCAGGTCATCGGCACTCCGCACTACCTCTCCCCCGAGCAGGCCCAGGGCGACCGGGCCACCGCGGCCAGCGACGTCTACGCCCTCGGGGTCGTCGGCTACGAGTGCCTGGCCGGCCACCACGCCTTCGACGCGGAGAGCTCGGTGCAGGTCGCACTGATGCAGATCCGGGACACCGCCGCACCCCTGCCGGACGACGTCCCGGCCCCGGTGCGCCAGCTCATCGCGGCCGCGATGGTCAAGGACCCGGCCCAGCGCTTCCCGGACGGCGCCGCCTTCGGCACCGCGATCGACGACGTGCGCGCCGGGCGCCCCCTGCCGCAGGCCGACCGGACGACGGTGCTCCCCGCGGCCGGGGTCTCGGCACAGGCGCCGAACACGCGGGTCATGCCGGCCGTCGGCGGGGCCGCGGCGGCCGCCGGGGTGGGCGCCGCCGGGGCGGGCGCCGTCGGTGCCGGCGCCGCCGGACCGGGTCCCGAGCGGGAGCGGGAGGGCAGGCGCCGCCGACTGCTGCTGCCGCTCCTCGGCGCACTGATCGCGGCCGTCGTCGCCGTCGTCGTCGGGTTCCAGCTGCTCGGCGACGACGAGACGCCCGAGCCCACGACCACCCCGACGACGAGCACCGAGCAGACCGCCCCCACCACGACCGCCACCGAGGAGGCCACCCCCAGCGTGGAGCTGGTCGAGGTGGACGCCGCCGACTACATCGGCCGGCGGCTCTCCGACGTCGAGTCCGACCTGACCGGCCTCGGCCTGTCGGTCACCGCCGTCCCGCAGGAGACGGCCGATGCCACCGAGGGCGCGGTCCTCGCCGTCAGCCCGGACGGCGAGCTGGCCCAGGGCACCGCCGTCACCGTCACCTACGCCACCGCACCGCCCGCGCCCACCCGCAGCTCCACGCCGGCCCCGGTCACCACCCCGACCCAGCCGCCGACCGACACCGGCGACGAGGACGAGGCCGAGGAGGAGCCGGACGAGGACGAGGACGAGGGCGGCGGGAACGGGGACGAGGGGAACGGGGACGACGGCGGGGACGACGACGTCGGCGGTCAGGGTCGCGGGCGGGGCGGCTCCGGCAACGACTGAGCGCCCCGCTGGGGAAGCCGTCCCGCCCCCTGACCCTCACGTCCCAGGAGTCCCACACCGGCGCGGCCGAACGTGGAGGATGTGCCGGTGCACCCCAACGGTCAGCTCCTCGGGGGCCGCTACGAGCTGCAGACGCTGATCGCCTCCGGCGGCATGGGCCAGGTGTGGCGCGCCCGCGACACCGTGCTCGGCCGGGACGTAGCGGTCAAGGTCCTGCGCCGCGAGTACACCGCCAACGCGACCTTCCTCGCCCGCTTCCGGGCCGAGGCGCAGCACTCCGCCGGCCTGGTGCACCCGCACATCGCCACCCTCTTCGACTACGGCGAGGTGCTGCCCGACGCCACCACCGGCGGCGAGCACCTCGCCTACCTGGTGATGGAGCTGGTCCGCGGCGAGTCGCTGGCGGCGCTGTTGCGCCGCGAGCCGCGGCTGTCGCCGGACCGCACGCTGCAGGTGCTCCGGCAGTGCGCCGCCGGGCTGGCCGCCGCGCACGCCGCCGACGTCGTCCACCGGGACGTGAAGCCGGGCAACGTCCTGCTCGCCGACGACGGCGGGGTCAAGCTCACCGACTTCGGCGTCGCGGTGTCCGCCACCAGCGTGCCGCTGACCATCACCGGCGAGGTCGTCGGCACCGCCCACTACCTCTCCCCCGAGCAGGCCGCCGGCAACCGCGCCACCCCCGCCAGCGACGTCTACGCCCTCGGCCTGGTCGGCTACGAGTGCCTGGCCGGGCACCGCGGCTTCGACGGCGGGGACGCGGTGGAGGTCGCGCTCCGGCGGATCCGGGAGGCCCCGGCGCCGCTGCCCGACGACGTCCCGGCACCGGTGCGCCGGCTGATCGAGCGCGCCATCGCCAAGGACCCCGCCGAGCGGTTCGCCGACGGCGCGGCCTTCCGGGCCGCCATCGACGACGTCCTCGCCGGTCGGCCCGTCGGTGCGGCAGACGCCGAGCCACGGACGGCGGTGATGCCGGCCATCCGGACGGCGGAGATGCCTGCCGTCCGCACCCCGACCCCGCTGCCGCCCTTCCCGGCGACCCAGACCTACACGCTGCCCCCGGCCGACGAGGACGACGTCGACGAGCCCGAGCCGGAGAACCGTCGCCGCTGGCCGTTCCTGGTCGCCACCCTGCTCGCCTTCCTCGTCGCGATGGGGAGCACCTTCGGCCTGCTCCAGCTGGCCACCGGCCGCGAGGACCCCCCGGCCACGGCCCAGCCGACCCCGACCGTCGAGCCGACGCCGCCGAGCACCCCGGTGGTACAGCTGGTCTCGCTCTCCACGGCGGACTACGTGGGCCGGCCGGCGACCGACGTGCAGGCCGAGCTGGTCGAACGCGGTCTGGTCCCGACGCTGCGGCCACTGCAGACCGGCGACGTCCCCGACGGCTCGGTGATCGCGCTCGACCCGGTCGGTCAGGTGCTGCCGGGGGCCGCGGTGACCGTCACCCACGCGGTCGCCCCGCCGCCGCCACCACCACCGCCCCCTCCGCCGCCCGCCCCTGCACCGGCACCCGCACCCGAACCCGCGCCGACGGCCGAGCCGACCGAGGACGCCGAGCTGGACGAGGAGGACATCGAGGAGGCCGTCGAGCGCTGGCGGGAGCGCCGGCGCGACCGCGACCGCGACGACTGACCGGTGTGTGACGCCCCATCGGATCGGGCACGCCGGATGTCATGGCCGACCAGTTCACCTTCACCGACCCGACCACCCAGTACCGCACCGACGGGTTCCCCGAGCAGTCCCAGGACGCCCCGGGCCTGACCACGGACCTGCAGCCCGGCGCCGACCACGGTGAGCAGAGCTACCGGGGCACCGGCCGGCTCACCGGGCGTAAGGCCCTGGTCACCGGCGCCGACTCCGGCATCGGGCGCGCCGCCGCGATCGCCTTCGCGCGGGAGGGCGCCGACGTCGTCCTCAACTACCTGGCCAGCGAGCAGACCGACGCCGAGCAGGTGGCCGCACTGGTCGAGGAGGCCGGCCGCAAGGCCGTGCTCGCCCCCGCGGACATCTCCGACGAGACCGCCGCCCGCGCGCTGGTGCACACCGCGGTCGAGGAGCTCGGCGGGCTGGACATCATCGCCAACATCGCCGGCAAGCAGACCTACGTCGACGACCTCGCCGACCTCACCAGCGACCAGTTCGACGCCACCTTCAAGACCAACGTCTACGCGTTGTTCTGGATCGTCCAGGAGGCGCTGCCGCACCTGCCCGCCGGCGCCTCGATCATCAACACCAGCTCGATCCAGGCCTACCAGCCCTCCCCCGGCCTGGTCGACTACGCGACCACCAAGGCCGCGATCAACACGATGAGCAAGGCGCTGGCCCAGCAGCTGGCCCCCAAGGGCATCCGGGTCAACGTGGTGGCCCCGGGTCCGTTCTGGACGCCGCTGCAGGCCTCCGGCGGCCAGCCCACCGAGGCCCTCCCGGAGTTCGGGCAGGAGACGCCGATCGGCCGCGCCGGCCAGCCGGCGGAGCTCGGCCCGGCCTACGTCTTCCTCGCCTCGCCGGAGTCCGGCTACGTCTCCGGGGAGACCCTCAACGTCAACGGTGGGATGCCGACGCCGTGACGCCCGGGCACGACACCCGGCGCCGTCCCGCGCTGCACTGGGGCGCGGACGGCGCCGGCTCCGGGCCGGTCGACGAACGGGACGCCGACGGCGGAGTTCCGCGACGTGCCGGGCTGGCGCGGTGCCGCCCCCGTGGTCAGCGGCAACAACGCGGCCGGGCAGCTGCAGCTGGGCGTCTTCGGTGACCTCTTCAGCATCGTCGCGCTGTACGTGGAGCACGGGAACGTGCTGGACGCGCACACCGGCCGGCTGCTGGCCGGCGTCGCTGACCTGGCCTGCGACCGGTGGCGGAGCAAGGACCCGGGCATGTGGGAGCTGCCCGAGCACCGGCATTACACGACCTCGAAGCTGGGCTGCTGGATGGCGCTGACCAAGGCCGTGGAGCTGGCCGAGAACGGGCAGATCCCCGGCGACGACGCCCGCTGGCGCAGCGAGGCGGAGCACATCCGGGAGTGGGTCGAGCAGAACTGCTGGTCCGAGGAGCGCGGCGCCTACGTCTGGTACCCGGGCACCGACCAGCTGGACGCCTCGATCGTGCTGCACGCGATCAGCGGCTTCGACCGGGGCGAACGGATGAGCAGCACGCTGGACGCGCTGCGCGCCGAGCTGGGTGCCGGCCCGCACCTGTACCGCTTCACCGGCGCGGCCGAGGAGGAGGGCGTCTTCCTGGCCTGCTCGTTCTGGCTGGTCTCCGCGCTCACGCTGTGCGGCCGGGTCGAGGAGGCGCGCGGCCTGATGGACGAGCTGATGAGCACCCCCAACGACGTCGGGCTGCTGAGCGAGATGCTCGACCCGGCGACCGGCGACCTGCTCGGCAACCTGCCCCAGGCGCTGTCGCACCTGGCGCTGGTCAACGCCGCGATCACCGTCTCCGAGGCGTCCTCCCCCGACTGAGCAGCACCACGTGCGCGACGGGGTGCGGGGAGTGCGCACGCGCCGGGGCACGCCGAGGGCGGTGCACGAACCCCTCGACGGGCGCGGTGCGCGAGGACCCTCGACCTCGCGGCAGCGCCGTCCGGGCGCGGCCGGGGAGGAGGACGGAGATGCACGCCAGGACCACCACGGTGCGCGGCGACCCGCAGGCCGTCGACGAGGGCATCGAGTACGTCCGCGACGCCGTCTGGCCGATGCTGCGCGGCATGAGCGGCTGCGTGGGCATGTCGCTGCTCGCCGACCGGGACGCCGGCCGCTGCATCGTCACCGCCGCCTGGGCCACCCACGAGGCGATGCGGGCCAGCGCGGTCGCCGTCGGTGAGCTCCGCGACCGGGCCGCCGAGGTGATGCGGGCCGAGGAGATGGACGTCGCCGAGTGGGACATCGCCGTGCTGCACCGGGAGCACCCGGCCGGTGACGGCGCCTGGACCCGGGTCGTCTGGACCGACGGCGACCCGGCGCAGCTCATCGGCATGATCGACGCCTTCCGGATGAGCCTGCTGCCACGGATGAGCGACCTGCCCGGCTTCTGCAGCGTCAGCCTGCTGGTCGACCGGGACACCGGTGGCGCGTCGGCCGCGATCACCTACGCCGGCCGGGCCGAGCTGGAGCAGTCGCGGGAGATGGGCTCGGCGATTCGCGAGGACTTCGCCGCGGCGACGGGCATGCGGATCGTCGAGGTCGCCGAGTTCGAGCTGGCCGTGGCGCACCTGCGGGTACCGGAGATGGCCTGACCGGCTGAGCTGGTGCCGCCTACCACCGACGGCACCAGCCCGGCCGCGTCCGGAGCGCCCGGCTGTGGGCGGCGGAGCCGCCTGTGGACGACGGGCCGCCGGCGCCCCGGGGCTGCCACGGTCGACCCGTGACCACGACGCCGCTCGCCCAGCTCCCCGTCCGCTCCGCCACCGAGCTCACCCGGCGCTGGCACACCGTGCTCGCCCCGCCGGTCTTCGGTGCGCGCAGCCTCTGGCTGGCCTGGTTCGACGCCGCCGGGCTGATGCTGCCGGTGCTCATGCCGGTCGACGACCTCCCCCGCCGGCCCCGGCACGAGAGCCTGGCCGGTCTGCTGGCGCTGCACGATGCGGTCACCGAGCACAGCGACTGCGCCGACGGCCACCTGGCGCTCGCGCTGTGCCGGCCCGGCCGGTCGCTGGTCACCGCGGGCGACGACGAATGGGCCGAGGCGCTGCGGGAGGACCTGGACAGCGGGGTCGCCGGCAGCTGGAGCCTGCACCTGGCCGCCGGCGGCACGGTGTTCCCGCTGGTCGAACCGGCCCGCTGGGCCTGGCAGTGACCAGCTCCCGCGGGGGCGGAACTTGACAAACACCGTTGCTAGACCAGCAAACTGGTCGGCATGAGCGACGACGTCGATGCGGTGGTCCAGGCCGTCGGGCCCCGGCTGCGTGCGCTGCGCCAGCAGCGGGACACCACGCTGACCCAGCTGTCGGAGACCACCGGCATCTCGGTGAGCACGCTGTCCCGGCTGGAGTCCGGGCAGCGGCGGGCGACGCTGGAGCTGCTGCTCCCGCTCACCCGCGCGCTGCAGGTGCCGCTGGACCAGCTGCTCGACGAGCCGCCCTCGCCGGACCCCCGGGTGCAGCCGCGCCCGGTGCTGCGCAACGGCATGACCATGCTGCCGCTCACCCGCCGGCCCGGCGGGCTGCAGGCCTACAAGATGATCATGCCCCCGGGGCACCCCGCCGGCGGGGTGGAGCTCAAGACGCACGAGGGCTACGAGTGGCTCTACGTGCTCAACGGCCGCTTCGTGCTCTTCCTCGGCGACCAGCGACTGGAGCTCACCCCGGGCGAGGTGGTCGAGTTCGACACCCACGTGCCGCACGCACTGACCAACCCGGGGCCGGCCCCGGTCGAGCTGCTGGCCCTGTTCGGGCCGCAGGGCGAGCGGATGCACGTACGGGCCCGGCCGCGGGGTGGCGACTGACGAACGCCGGCGTCCGAGGTGGCCCGACCCGGCAGCCACCCGACCCGACAGCCACCCGACCCGACTACGACTCGACCGGTACGGCGAGGTTCGGCTCGACGATCTCCCAGCCCGCCTCGACCTCACCAGTGAAGTCGTCCGGCAGCAGCAGGGCCTCACCCTCCCGGCCCTGCGCGTCCCGGACGGCGATCCGGACTCCCCCCTGCGCGAAGTCGTCACCGCCGGCACACGAGGAGCCCGCCACCCAGTCCCCGCCCTCCACCGACCGGGGGACCACGACGAGGACGCACCATGGCTGGTCGGCCTGGCCCTGGGCGGCATAGACCAGTGCGCCGTCTGCGGCACCGATGTAGCGGACCTCGTCGAGCTGCGGATCCACATCGACGTACTCAGGAACGGCGTCCTCGTTCGTCGCCGGCCGGTCGAACGCGGCCAGTTCGGGTGCCGCGGACGTGCTGCACGCCGTGACCGCCAGCACCATCGCGGCGACACCGGCAGCCGTCCTCCTGGTCGCTGTCGCCATGGTCCGACCGTATCGAGACCGTCCGCTCGGCCGCCGACGACGCACTCAGGGGCACCCGGCACGGAGGACGGGCGTCAGGGCGGGCACCGGGGTCCACTCCACGGGGCCGGGCCGAGAGCCGCACCGGCTCACCGTGCGGGACCGGGCGCTGTCCGAGAGGCTGGTGCAGCCCCGAGCCTGAGACCACGGGCCGACCCGTTCGACTTCCCAGGAGGTACGCCTTGCCCGCTCGCGCACCCAAGGAGATCGCCCAGGTCGCCGCCGCGACCGGGGCGAAGAAGACCCGCCGCACCTGGGACAAGGTGCTGGTCAGCGCCTTCCTGGCCGGCGCCTACATCGCCTTCGGCGGCCTCGTCGCCATCGTCGTCTCCTCCGGCCTCGACCCGGAGACCTGGGGGACGCTGCCGACGCTGTTCACCGGCGCCACCTTCACCCTCGGCCTGGTGCTCGTGCTCGTCGCCGGCTCCGACCTGGCCACCGGCAACATGGCGCTGGTCCCGCTGGGGGCCATGCGCGGCAAGATCGGCGTCGGTGACGTCGCCAAGAACCTGTCCCTGGTGCTGCTCGGCAACCTGGCCGGCGCGCTGTTCGTGGCCTTCTTCCTGGCCGTGCAGACCGGCGTGATCGGGGACGCCAGCGCCACCGGTACCGGTGGGCTCACCTACGAGCGGCTGGCCTCGATCTCCGAGGGCAAGGCGCTGGGCGAGACGGCCTGGCAGACGTTCCTCCGCGCGGTCGGCTGCAACTGGCTGGTCTGCCTCGCGGTCTGGATGTCGCTGGCGGCGACGACCGTCTCGGGCAAGATCCTGGCGATCTTCTTCCCGATCATGGCCTTCGTGGCGATGGGCTTCGACCACGTCATCGCCAACATGTTCTTCCTCCCGGCGGCGATCTTCGCCGGCGTCCCGGACCTGGGCTGGGACGACGCAGCGCTCAACTGGCTGCTGGCCGGCGCCGGCAACCTGGTCGGCGCGGTGGTCTTCGTGTCCACGTCCTACTGGTACCTGTTCCTGAAGGACGAGCCCGAGGACGAGCCCGAGGAGTCCGAGGCGACCGCCCCGCCGGCGGAACGCGGCTGACCCCTCCACGAACGACGACGGCGGCGCCCCACCCCGGTGGGACGCCGCCGTTGCCGGTCCAGGAGCCGATCACCCCGCGGCCGGGCCGCCGATCAGTCGGCGGCGGTGTCCTGACCGGCGTCCTGCTGCTTGCGGAACCGCAGGGACTCCACCAGCACGTAGCTGAACACGACGGTCCACGCGACGCTCAGGAAGGCCTCGCCCCACTCTCCGTCGACCAGCCGCAGCACGATCGCGACGAGGTTGTAGGCCACCGCCACGCCCGCCAGCAGCTGCACTCCCCGGTTGCCGAACCAGGGCGGGCGGAAGGGGGCGGCCATGTCCAGAGGCTAGCCGGACCCGGGACCACGAGGCCGTGGATCGGCCGGCGCCGCGCGCCACACGCTGCGGCGGAGCGTCCGGTCGGCGAGGCTGGAGGGGTGAGCACCTCCAAGAGCGGCAGCGGTTACGTCGAAAAGGGCCAGGACTACCAGCGGGACCAGAACTACATCACCGACCGGATCACCGCCGACGGCGACAGCCGGTGGCCGGTGGAGGCCGGCCGGTACCGGCTGGTCATCGCCCGGGCCTGCCCGTGGGCCAACCGAGCGGCGATCGTCCGGCGGCTGCTCGGCCTGGAGCAGGCCATCTCCATGGGCATCTGCGGGCCCACCCACGACGAGCGCAGTTGGACCTTCGACCTCGACCCCGACGGTCGCGACGCGGTGCTGGGGTACGAGCGGCTGCAGCAGGCGTTCTTCGCCCGCGACCCGGAGTACCCGCGCGGCATCACGGTGCCGGCGATGGTCGACATCCCGACCGGGGCCGTGGTCACCAACGACTTCAGGCAGATGACGCTGGACTTCTCCAGCGAGTGGACCGCGTTCCACCGCGAGGGCGCCCCCGACCTCTACCCCGAGCACCTGCGGGCGGAGATGGACGAGGTGATCGAGCGGATCTTCACCGAGGTCAACAACGGCGTCTACCGCTGCGGCTTCGCCGGCTCCCAGCGCGCCTACGACCAGGCCTACGAGCGGCTGTGGACGGCGATGGACTGGCTGGAGGAGCGGCTGTCCACCCGCCGGTTCCTGATGGGCGAGACGATCACCGAGGCCGACGTGCGGCTGTTCACCACGCTGGCCCGGTTCGACGCCGTCTACCACGGCCACTTCAAGGCCAACCGGAACAAGCTGACCGAGCTGCCGGCGCTGTGGGGCTACGCCCGCGACCTGTTCCAGACCCCGGGCTTCGGTGACACCACCGACTTCCCGCAGATCAAGGAGCACTACTACGTGGTGCACGCCGACATCAACCCGACCCAGATCATCCCGATGGGCCCGGACACGTCGGTCTGGCTGACCCCGCACGGCCGTGAGGAGCTGGGCGGCCGCCCGTTCGGCGACGGCACCCCGCCCGGGCCGCCGATCGAGGGCGAGGTCATCCCGCCCGAGCACGGCCCCGGCGGCATCGGCCACCGCTGAGCGCGCCGCAGCCCGGGAGCCCTGGTTGGCTGACCACGGCGTCCCGGGCAGCGGAGCCCGCGGACCGAGGAGAGGTGGCGCAGTGGTGCACAGACTGATCGTCCAGTACGGCCAGCCGACCGACCCGGCGGAGTTCGACCAGCACTACCGGGACGTGCACGTCGGCCTGGCGCAGGCCATCCCCGGGCTCCTCCGGTTCACCGTCGGGCACCCGCGGTCGATGGACCCCGTCGCGCCCGGCCCGTACCTGATCGCCGAGCTGGACTTCGAGTCCGCCGACGCGATGGGGGCCGGCATGGGCTCCGAGGCCGGCCGCGCCGCCGGTGCCGACGTGGCCACCTTCGCCACCGGTGGGGCGTCCATGTCCAGCTTCGACCTGGACGACGTCAGCCCGGCCGGCTGACCTCCGCACCGTGCTGACCGGCCGGCCGGACCTCGCACTGCCCAGCGCCGGGCCCGACCCGCTGCCGTGGGGCACCGCGCTGGCCGCCGTCCTCGGGTACGCCCGGGGACGCCGGCCGCTGCGGTACCACTCCCCCAACGAGCGGGGCGGCCGGTGGGTGCAGGTACCGGCCTTCGGCTACGCGCGCTTCGACGCCCGGCCGGTGCCCGCCGGCGCACTGGGCGACGAGGACGTGCTGGTGGCCGAGGGGCTGCACGGCCGGCTGGACCCCGACGCCTGGTCCGCGGTCCGCGCTGCCCTCGACGCGGCCGGGCCCGTGGCCGCCGCCCTCGCCGCGCGTGCGTCCGGACGGGCCTTCTGGGAGCTGCCGGACGACGAGCTGTCGGTGCTCGGTGAACCGGGCACCGTCGGCGCCGCCCTGCGCGGTCTCGGTGAGCTGCCCGAACCGCAGCGGCGGCACGTGGCGGCTGCGCTGCACCACCGCCGTCCCGACCTGGTGCCGTTGCTGCACCGCGCCACCTGGCTGCAGACGGTGCCGCACCTGCACGAGGGCGACAGCGGGACGGCGGCGGTCGTGCACCGCGAGCTTCGCGCCAACGAGGCCGCCTTCACGACGCTGGAGCGGGCGGCGGCCGAGCTGCTCGGCGCCCCGCTGACCCGACTGCGGCTGCACGACCTGCTGGTCTGGCTCAGCGGCACGTTGCGGCTGGCCACGGCGGTGGCGCTGGGCGAGGCGGCCGAGGAGTGGCGCCGGTCGCCCAGCGCGACCCGCTGAGCGACCGGCGGCTCGGACCAGCCGGGCGAGACTCCTCGCCCCCCCCGGGGAGCAGAGGGTGCGCCGTCGTTCAGCGGGCCGTGACGCAACGCCGGGTCCCGTGACCGCGGCCCGCTCCCCCGCTGACCTCGGCCCAGGGACACGAGCACAGTTCGCTGCACGGCGGCGTCGCCGGGGCGGCGCCGGAGGCGAGGAGGCAGCCCATGTACGCACGGACCACCACCCTCCGTGGCAACCCGCGTGCCCTCGACGACGCGATCGACTTCGTCCGGGGCGAGTGGCTCCCGACGACGACCGGCCTCCCGGGCTGCACCGGGCTGTCGATGCTCGTCGGCCGCCGCACCGGTCGCTGCATCGTCACCAGCGGCTGGGCGGACGAGCAGTCGATGCTCGGCAGCGCCGAGGGCATGCGACGTGACCGCGCGCGCCTCGGGCAGGTGCTCGGGGCGGTGCCGGTGGTGGCCCAGTGGGAGGTCGCCGTCCTGCACCGGGTGCAGCCCACCGGCCCGGACGCGTGCTGCCGGCTCGTGTGGAGCTCACGCCCGGCCCCGGAGGCGCTCGACGACGACGTCGGCACGTTCCGGATGGCCCTGCTGCCCCGGATCGAGGAGCTCACCGGCTTCTGCAGCGCCAGCCTGATGATCGACCGGGTCTCCGGCGGCACCGTGCTGGCCGTCGCCTACGCCGACCGGGAGGCGATGCTCGTCGCCGGTCAGCGCGCCGACGCGCTGCGCACGGAGTACGCCCGGGCGATGGGCGGCCGGATCACCGAGGTCGCCGAGTTCGACCTGGTCGTCGCCCACCTCCGCATCCCCGAGACCGTGTAGTCGACGGCGGGACGAGCGCTGGTCAGGTGGTCGGGCGGGCGAGGAAGACCGCGCCCGACACCGACGGGACGGCGACCTCGGTGAAGCCGAGCCGGGCGTAGAACCCGAGGGCGCGGGCGTTGGCCGGGTCCACGCCCAGGTGCACACCGGGCGCCCCCGCCGCAGCGACCGCGGCGCAGAACGCATCGATCAGCGCCCGGCCCCAGCCGGCGCCCTGCGCCTCGGGCAGCAGGTCGACGTGCAGGTGCGCCGGGTACGCCGCGAGCTGGGGCACGAGCATCCGCTCCGGCCGGTGCAGCAGCGACACCATCCGCTCCTCCGCCGTGCGCGGCGGCTCGGGCGGCGCCGGGTACTGGTCGGCCAGCCGGGGCAGCCACTGCGCCCGCCAGGCCCGCACGAAGCCGGCCGTGTCCGCGGTGCCCAGCACGTAGCCGACCGCCCGCCCGCCGTCGTCCAGCACGAACGCCCGGTCCGGCTCGAGGTCGACGTACGGGCCGGCGAACAAGTCGGGCATCAGGTCGTCGGTCGACCACCGGCCCCGGGCGTCACCGCCGGCGTCGGCGGTGCGCACGCAGACGTCGTAGACCGCCGCCCGGTCCGTGCGGCGGTACGGCCGGATGCGCAGGCTCACACGACCCTGGTGAGTGCCGGCCAGAGCGCGTCGGGGCCGTCGGCGAGCAGCCCGGCGCCGAGCACCCGGGCCCACGCCGCCTCGGTGCCGGCCTCGTCCCGCCACGACCAGCAGCGCCGGGTGAGGTGGTGCAGCCGGTGCTCCTGGGTGAAGCCGATCGCGCCGTGCACCTGGTGGGCCAGCCGGGCGACCACCTCGACCGCGGCCCCGGCCCGCACCTTCGCCGCCGCGGCCGCCACCACCAGCGACTCCCCGCGCTCGACCGCCTGCACCGCGGCGTCGACCAGCGCCGCCACCGCGGTCACCTCGCCGGCCATCTCGGCCAGCTCCATCTGGATCGCCTGGAACTTGCCCAGCGGCCGGCCGAACTGCTGCCGCTCGCCGGCGTACTGGACGGTCCAGGCCAGCACCTGCTGCAGCGCCGCGGACAGCTGGACCGCCCGGGCCAGCGCGTAGCGGGCCCGCAGCTGCTCGGCCTGCGCGTCGGTCAGCAGCGCCCCGGCCGCGGTCACCCCCTGCAGCACGAAGGAACCGCGCGGCTCCCCGGCCAGGTTCGCCGCGTGCGTGGTCTCCCGCCCGGCGACGTCGACCAGTGCGAGCACCGGCCCCACCGCGCTGGTCGCCAGCACGGCGAGGTGCTGCGCGACCCCGGCCCAGGCGACGTCGGTCGCGGTGCCGGTGAGTGTCCAGCTGCCCGGGCCGTCGCCGTCGTCCCGGGGCTCGGCGGTGACCGCGCCGTCCACCGCGACGGAGAGCGGCTCCTCGGGTGCCGGCAGGCCGAGGCCGGCGGCCAGGACGGCGGGGGCGGCGACCAGCAGCTGCTCGGCCACCGGCACCGCCGCGGCCCCGGCGGCCAGCGCCCCCACGATCGCCACCGCGTCGGCCAGCTCGCCGCCGGAACCACCGGCCTCCTCGGGCAGTCCCACGCCGGTCAGCCCGGCCGCGGCGAGTGCGGACCACAGCCCGGCGTCCCACGACCGCTCGGCGGTGAGCGCGAACGGCTCGTGCTTCGTCAGGATGTCCCGGACGGTCTCGACGACCAGGTCCACGTCGCTCATCGGAGCCCCAGCCCCCTCGCCACGATCCCGCGCAGGATCTCGTTGGTGCCGCCGCGCAGCGTGTAGCCCGGCGCGTGCAGCTGTGCCTCGGCCAGGGCCCGGCCGAGCGGGTCGGGTGAGTCCAGCGACGCCGGCACGTCGACGACCCGGCGGACCTCGTCGATCACGTCGGCCTCGAACGTCGTCCCCACGTCCTTGACCAGGGCGGCCGGGATGTCCGGCAGCTCGCCGCGGTCCAACGCCCCGGCGATGCGGAGCGACAGCTGACGCAGGGCGAGCAGCCGGGACGACAGCCGGCCCAGGGCGGCCAGCTGGGCCGGGTCCTGGCCCTCGGCCGTGCGCCGGGCGAACTCGGCGATCAGCGGGTAGGTGGACAGGAACCGTTCCGGCCCGGATCGCTCGAACGCCAGCTCCGCGGTCACCTGGTGCCAGCCCGCGCCCTCCTCGCCCAACAGCATGTCGCCGGGGATGACCACGTCCTCGAACACGACCTCGTTGAAGTGGTGGCCGCCGTCCAGGATCCGGATCGGGTTGACGGTGATGCCGGGCAGCGACAGGTCGACCAGCAGCTGCGAGAGCCCCGCGTGCCGGTTGGCCGGGTCGGCCGGTGAGGTGCGCACCAGGGTGATCGCGTAGTGCGAGGTGTGCGCGTTCGACGTCCAGACCTTGGCGCCGTTGACCACCCAGTCGCCGTCGCCGTTGCGGGTGGCCCGGGTGCGGATCGAGGCGAGGTCCGAGCCGCTGTCCGGCTCGCTCATCCCGATCACGAAGTAGCACTCCCCCGCCGCGATCCGCGGCAGGATCTCCTGCCGCTGGGCCTCGGTGCCGTAGCGCAGCAGGTTCGGGCCGGACTGCCGGTCGGCGATCCAGTGCGCCGCGACCGGGGCGCCGGCGGCCAGCAGCTCCTCGGTGACCGCGTAGCGCTCCATCGCCGTCCGCTCGTGCCCGCCGTACTGCTTCGGCCAGGTCATGCCGAGCCAGCCGCGCTCGCCGAGCTTGCGGGAGAACGCCGGGTCGACGCCGGACAGCCAGGTGTCCACGTGCGTGCTGAAGCTCCCGGCGGCCAGTTCGGCGGCGAGGAACTCGCGCACCTCGGCCCGCACCTCCTCGGCGGCGGCCGATCGCGGCGCGGGCGCCAGCGTCAACGAGTTGCTGCCCATGCAGTGCTCCCCACGTCGGTGTGGCGCCCGGTCTCGCTGGGTCCGGTGTCGGTTCTACCGGCTGCCGTGTGCCCCGGCCCACTGGGGGGCAGGGTGGCCGGGTGACCGATCCCTCCTCCCTCTCCCGGTGCGTCGACGCGCAGGACTCCGGCGGCACCTACGACCAGGCGCTGTCCGAGCTGCGCGCCGGGCGCAAGACCAGCCACTGGATGTGGTTCGTCCTCCCCCAGCTCGCCGGCCTCGGCGGCAGTGCGATGGCCCAGCGGTACGCGATCAGCGGGCTGGAGGAAGCCCGCGCGTACCTGGCCCACCCGGTGCTCGGTCCCCGGCTGCGCGAGTGCGCGCGAGCGCTCACCGACCTGGAGACCGGCGACCCGGTCGCCGTCCTCGGGTCGATCGACGCGCAGAAGCTGCGCTCGTCGATGACGCTGTTCGCCCGGGCCGCGCCGGACGAGCCGCTCTTCGGCCAGGTCCTGGAGCAGTACTTCGCCGGCGCGGAGGACCCGGCGACGACGTCGCGGCTGTAGGTCTTGTCCGCACCGGGTCCTACGGTGCCGCCATGAGCGACGACACCCCCTGGGAACCGCCCTTCGCCGGCACCGAGACCGAGCACCTGCTCGGCGCCCTCGACCGGCTGCGCACCACCTTCCGGTGGAAGGCAGCCGACCTGGACGCCGCCGGGCTGCAGACCCGGATCGGTACCTCTGCCCTCACCCTCGGCGGCCTGCTCAAGCACCTGGCGCTGGTGGAGGACGACTGCTCCACCGGCCGGCTGAGCGGCGCGCCGATCGGTGAGCCGTGGGAGTCGGAGTGGGGCGGCGGCGACTGGGCCTTCACCTCCGCCGCGGACGACTCCCCCGAGCGGCTCTACGCGCTGTGGGACGACGCCGTCGCGCGGTCCCGCGCCCGGTGGGACGCCGCCGTCGCGGGCGGGACGGACCAGCCGGCCCACCTGACCGGCCCGGACGGCGAGCACGCCGTTCTCCGCCGGCTGCTGTGCGACCTGATCGAGGAGTACGGCCGGCACACCGGGCACGCCGACCTGCTCCGCGAGACCGTCGACGGCCTGGTCGGCGAGGACCCGCCACCCGGCTGGCGCCCGCAGGTCGGCCGCCGCCCGGTCGGCTGAGCGGGCGCCCGCACCCCGTCGGGGTCCACCCCTTGACCACGGTTGGCTAATGGCGTTAGGTTAGAGCTAATGCACTTAGCCAACTGGAGGACGACATGACCGAGCACCTGACCGTCGACGGCGGCACGATCGCGTACGAGGTGACCGGCGCCGGCCCGCTCGTCGTGCTGGCCCACGGCATGGGAGACAGCCGGGCTGCGTACCGCTTCCTGACGCCGTCCCTGGTCGCGGCCGGCCACCGGGTCGCCGCGATGGACCTGCGTGGCTCCGGCGAGTCCAGCGTGGGCTGGGCGTCCTACACGCGGACGGACATCGCCGGTGACCTCATCGCCCTGGTGGAGCACCTGGGCGGCCCGGCCGTGCTGGTCGGTCACTCCATCTCCGGCGGCGCCGTCACGATCGCCGCAGCGACGGCCCCCTCCCAGGTCACCGCGGTGGTCGAGCTGGCGCCGTTCACCCGCAAGCAGTCCGTCGCGCTCGGCGACCTGCGGAGCGCCCGCTTCCGGCGCGGCATGCGCCACCTGCTCGGCACCGCCCTGCTCGGCAGCACGGGGCAGTGGCGGGAGTACCTGGCGGTCGCCTACCCCGGGCCGAAGCCGGCGGACTGGGACGCCCGCCTCGACCAGATCGAGGCGATGCTGCGGGAGCCGGGCCGGATGAAGGCCCTGCAGGGGATGGGCAGGACGGCGCCCACGGACGCCGGTGCGCAGCTGGGCAACGTCCGCTGCCCGGTGCTGGTCGTGCAGGGCACGCTGGACCCCGACTGGGCCTCCCCGCAGGCCGAGGGCGAGGCGATCGTGGCCGCCCTGCCGCCCGGACTGGGGCGGCTGGCGATGGTCGACGGCGCCGGGCACTACCCGCACGTCCAGTTCCCCGACCAGGTCAGTGCACTGGTGCTCCCGTTCCTGGACTCCGTCCGTGCCTAGGGCCGGTCTCGACCGGGCCGCGGTCGTCGCGGCCGGCGCCGCGCTCGCCGACGAGGTCGGCTCCACGGGCCTGACCATGGGCGGACTGGCCGAGCGGCTGGGCGTCCGGTCGCCGTCGCTGTACAAGCACGTCGCCAGCCAGGACGACCTGACCCGCGGGATCGCCGCGCTCGCCCTCGCCGAGGCAGCCGCCGCCGTCGGCACCGCCACGCAGGGTCGCGCCGGCCGGGACGCGCTCGCCGCCGCCGCCCACGCGTTCCGCGACTTCGTGCTCACCCACCCGGGCCGGTACGCGGCCACCATCGGCGTCGAGCCGGCCGGTCCGAACGACCCGATCGCCGTCGCGGGGCTCGGGTTGCTCGACTCGTTCACCGCGGTACTCCGGTCCTACGCCGTCGAGCCCGCGGAGGTGGACCACGCGCTCCGCGCGCTGCGCAGCTTCCTCCACGGTTTCGCCACCCTGCAGTCGGCGAACGCCTTCCAGTGGTCCGCCGACGTCGACGAGAGCTTCGAGTGGCTGATCGCCCTCCTCGACCGCGGCCTGCGGAGCACCTCCTCGACGCAGTAGGCCGGACGTCGGAACCGGCTCCCCGATCGGAGGAACGGGGGACGACTCCTGCTGACCGCAGTCCTCATCCGTCGTGCACCAGCCAGACCAGCTCTCCTGCGTCATCCACCGTGGTGTGGTCCCGGGCGAAGCCGAGCTTCGCCAGCACTCGGAAGGACGGCTCGTTCCACGACCGTACGGTCGCCCAGATCCGGGTCCGGCCGGTCGCGAACGCCGCGGCCAGCACCGCGCGGGCGGCCTCGGTCGCGTATCCGTGAGCGCGCGCCGAGGGCAGCAGCTCGTAGGCCAGCTCGGGCTCCCCCAGCGACCCACGGCCGACGACGAGGCCGCAGTAGCCCAGCGCTGCGTCGTCCGACCGACGACGCACCGCCAGCACGCCGATGCCCGACGTCGCGATCGTCTCGGTCATCGCCGCGATCCGCTCCACCGCGTCGGACCGGGTGAAGACGCCCGTCCCGCGGGCGTTCAGCAGTTCGGTGAACCACCCGGCGTCCGCCGGCTCCTCCGGGGTCAGCACCAGCCGCTCTGTCTCGATTCGCAGCACCATCGGCTCCCACGCCACGGTGGCTCAGACGATCCGGAGGCGGAGGCGGCGGAAGCCGCGGCCCTTGTTCTCCACCTTCACCACCTCGACCCGGCCCACCATCGCCGTGGACGCCACGTGGGTGCCGCCGTCGGCCTGGGTGTCCAGCCCGACGATGTCCACGATCCGCACCACCTCCAGCTCCGGCGGCACCAGGTTGGTGGCGGTCCGGATGATGTCCGGGATCGCGAACGCCTCCTCCCGGGGCAGCTCGCGGACCTCGATCCGGCGGTCGGCAGCCAGCTCGGCGTTCACCGACGCGGCGACCCGCTCCTTGAAGTCGGCCGGCACCTCGGCGAGGTCGAAGTCCATCCGGGCGGTCAGCGGCTCCATGGTGCCGCCGGTGACCAGTGCACCGAAGTCCCGGAACACGACGCCGGTGAGCACGTGCAGCCCGGAGTGGGTGCGCATCAGCGCGGTCCGGCGCTCGTCGTCCAGCGCGCCGCGGACCGCCGTCCCGACCGGTGGCAACGGGTCACCCTCCTCGGGCACGAGGTACAGCTCGTCGCCGCGGCGGGTACCGGCGATCCGGGTGCGCACCCCGCCCCACAGCAGCACACCCTGGTCCGGGGGCTGACCGCCGCCGCCGGGGTAGAAGGCGGAGCGGTCCAGCACGATCCCCTGGTCGGGGTCAGCGGCGACCACCGTGGCGTCCCACTCCCGCACCGTGGCGTCGGCGAGGTCGAGGCGGTGCGTGTGCCCGTGGTGTGCAGTGGCCATGCCTGCGATCCTGCCCCGGCCGCGGCCGGCACGGACCAGTCCACCGGCAGTCCATTCCGCCCGGGAACGAGCCGGGTGCCCGTACGGTTGCCAGTCGCCACGGAGCACCGCCGTACGCACACCCCCGAGGAGCAGCGCCCGTTGTCCAGCTCGCCCCCTGACGCCGCCCCGGATCCCGCCCTCGCCGCCGAGCAGACCGCCGTCACCGACCTCTACCGCCGGCTCGATGCCGCCCGCGAGCTCGCCGTGACCCGCTTCCGGCAGGCGCTGGCGAGCCCGGTGATCAACCCGCAGTCCCTCGGTGAGCGGGAGGCCGCCGCGCGCTTCCACTCGCAGCGGATCACCGCCCTCGACGCTGCCGACCACGGGCTGGTGATCGGCCGACTGGACCGCGAGGAGCAGCCGCAGCCGCTCTACATCGGCCGGGTCGGGCTGCCCGCCGACGACCCCGCGGGCGACCCGGCCCTCGTCGACTGGCGCGCGCCGGCGTCCCGGCCGTTCTACACCGCGACCCCGTTCCGGCCCGAGGGCGTGGTGCGCCGCCGGCACATCCGCACCCGCACCCGCAGGGTCACCGCGGTCAACGACGAGGTGCTCACCGTGCGCCCCGAGGAGACCGACGGCCCGCCGCTGACCGGCGAGGCCGCGCTGATGGCCGCGCTCACCGCCCAGCGCACCGGCCGGATGGCCGACATCGTGGCCACCATCCAGGCCGAGCAGGACGCGATCATCCGCAGCGACGCCCGCGGGGTGCTGGTCGTGCAGGGCGGCCCGGGCACCGGGAAGACCGCGGTCGCCCTGCACCGCGCCGCCTACCTGCTGTACACCCACCGCGACCGGCTGGCCCGCAGCGGCCTGCTCGTCGTCGGCCCCACGCCGACCTTCCTGCGCTACATCGCCGACGTGCTGCCCGCGCTCGGGGAGACCGGGGTGCTGCTCGCCGGGCTCGGCCAGCTGCGCCCCGGGCTGGACGCCCGCGGCGCGGAGAGCCAGCAGGTGGCCGAGGTGAAGGGCCGGCTGGCGATGGTCGACGTGCTCAAGACCGCCGTCCGCGACCGGGAGACGGTGCCCCGCGGCGTCCGCGAACTGCGCATCGACGGGGTGTCGATCAAGCTGCGCTCGGTCGACCTCACCCGCTGCCGCACCGCCGGCCGGCGCGCGTCCCGGCTGCACAACCTGGGCCGGCCGGCCTTCCGCCGCGCCCTGGTCGACCTGGTGGCCCAGCGCTACGCCGACCGGATCGGCGCCGACGTGCGCGGCGGCGGCAGCCTGCTGGACTCCCGGGACCTGGACGCGCTGCGCTCGGAGATCGCCGGGGAGACCGCCGTCCGGGCGCTGGTCGACGAGATGTGGCCGGTGCTCACCGCCGAGCAGCTGCTCGGCGACCTGCTCTCCTCCTCCGAGCGCATCGCGCGGGCCACGAAGGGCTGGACGGACGAGGACCGCGCCCTCCTGGCCCGGCCGGCCGGCACGCCGTGGACCCCGGCCGACGTCCCGCTGCTGGAGGAGGCCGACGAGCTGCTCGGGTACGACGACAGCGCCGACCGGGCCCGCGAGGCCCGCCGCCGCCGGCAGGCCCGGGACGAGGCGCAGGAGACCCTCGACCTGCTGTACGGCTCGCGCTCCACCGACCTCGACGACGACGAGGACGGCGAGGAGCTGACCGCCGGCGACCTGCTGGACGCCGAGATGCTCGCCGACCGCGAGGCCGAGGTGGACGTCCGGTCGGCCGCCGAGCGGGCCGCGACCGACCGCACCTGGACCTTCGGGCACGTGGTCGTCGACGAGGCGCAGGAGCTGTCGGCGATGACCTGGCGGCTGCTGGCTCGCAAGTGCCCCACCCGGTCGATGACCGTCGTCGGCGACCTGGCCCAGACCGGCAGTCTGGCCGGCGCCACCGACTGGGGCGCGGTCCTCGCCCCGCACGCCACTGCGCAGTGGCGGCTCGCCCAGTTGACGGTGAACTACCGGACCCCGGCCGAGGTCATGGCCGTCGCCGCCGACGTGCTGGCCGCCGGTGGGGCCGGCACCACCGCGCCCCGGTCCGTGCGGAGCACCGGGGTGCCGCCGACGGCCGAGCAGGTGAGCGAGGCGACGCTGCTCCCCCGGGTCGCCGACGTGACCGCCGAGCTGGCCGCCGCCGGGGGCACCGTCGCGGTGATCGTGCCGCCGAGCCGGGTCGACGACGTCGTCGACTGCCTCCGCGCGGGCTGGCCGGCGGTCTCCAGCGGCCCGGCCGCAGACTCCTCCGCCGGGCCGGTCGTCCTGGTGCCCGCGGACGCCAAGGGCCTGGAGTTCGACTCGGTGCTGCTGGTCGACCCGGCCGCGGTGCTGGCCGAGGGCGTGCGCGGGCACAGCGACCTCTACGTGGCGCTCACCCGGCCCACCCAGCGGCTGGCCGTGCTGCACCCCGGCGAGCTCCCCCGCGAACTGGACCGCCTCACCGAGCCCCAGCCGGTCGAGGCATAGGGCCCCAGCCGGGGTCAGCTGACCCGGAGGACCTCGGCCACCGGGCGTCGGCCGCTGGTCACCTGCGCGCCGGACGGCCGGCCCAGCCGCAGCATCATCTGCGGGTGGCCGACCAGGTCCAGCCGGGCGGTCAGCCGGTTCCGGGCCCAGGCCTGGTCCAGCGCCTGGGTCAGCGGTGAGGCGGTCAGCCCGGCGTCGGTGATCGACAGCAGCAGCCGGCCCAGCGCCATGCCGGCCGACACCCAGGCCCGCCGGTCGTCGGCAGCGGTGCCCAGCAGGACGACGGAGGGGTGCTCGACCGGCGGCGGCGGGTCGTCGTCGGCCGGCGTCACGGGGGTGGGGTGCGGCGCGCTGCCGCCGGCGAAGTCGCGGACGGCGAAGTTCGTGGCGCGGCCCTCCGTGGGCAGGGCCGCGACCGGCACCCCGTCGAGTGCGTCCGGGTCGGTCCGCAGCCACGCCTGCAGCTCGGCCAGGTACGCCGGGTCGTGCTGTTCCAGCTGCTCGCCCTGGTCGAGCAGGACGGCGACCGCCGTCTCCTCCTCCATCCGGCTGATCGGCTTGAGCCAGACGCCGTCCCGGCCCGTCTCGGCCTGCAGCCGGTCGACCAGGCCGGCCGGCAGCGGCTCGGGCAGGAACGGCGCACGGTCGGTGTGCCGGGCCCCGATCGCCGCGGCCGCCCGCACGTCGGTGGCGTCGGGCTCGCCCCGTCCGGTCACGCGCACGGTCGCCAGGTGCTCCGGGTCGGCCGGGTCGGGCAGCACGTCGACCTCGACGGTGGAGCCGGACCCCCGCAGGGCCACCACCGCGAAGTGCACGGCCACTCCGCAGCTGAGCACCTGCTGACGGCCCGTGGGGTCGATCGCGGGCAGGCCCCGGGTGGTGTCGCGCCGCACCTCCAGCCGGTCGCCGGAGGCGGTGAACGCCCAGGGCTGGGTGTTGTGGATCGACGGTGCCCGCACCGCCTGCTCCACCACCTGGGTCCACTGCGCCTGGTCCAGCATGTCCGCCTCCTGTCGTCCTCGGGGTTCCTCTCCTCCAGCCTGCACGCCGACCGTGCGGTGCGCAGGAGGCGAACGTCCCGGGTCAGGCGTCGCGGGTGAGCGCCAGCAGCGCGATGTCGTCGGCGCGGTGCGCTCCGGCCAGCTCGGCCAGCAGCCGGTCGCAGAGCTCGTCGGCGCCCACGGTCGCCCAGCGCTCGGCCGCCGCCTGCAGCCGGGCCAACCCGGAGTCCAGGTCGTCGGTGCGGCTCTCCACCAGGCCGTCGGTGAACAGCAGCAGCGTCGCGCCCGCCGGCACCACCCCGCTCCACTCGACGGCCGGCGACGGCGGTGCGCCCAACATCCGGCTGGGCGCCACCGGCAGGTACTCGGCGCGGCCGTCGACGATCAGCAGCGGCGGCGGGTGGCCGGCCGAGGCGACGTGCAGCAACCCGGTGGGCAGGTCCAGGGTGGCGAAGAGCGCCGTGGCCATCCGCTGCAGCCCGAGCAGCGGCCAGCTGGCCTGCAGCCGGTCGATGACCGCGGACGGCGCAGGCGCCTCCACCAGCAGCGCCCGGTAGACGCTGCGCAGCTGGCCCATCGTCGCCGCCGCGGTGATGTCGTGACCCACCACGTCGCCGACGGCGATCGCCACGTGGTCGCCGGGCAGTGTCGCGACGTCGTAGAAGTCCCCGCCGATCTCCACCCCGGAGGTGGCGGCCAGGTAGCGGACGGCGACGGTCATCCCCGGCACCGCGGGCGGGTGCGGCGGCAACAGGGTGGCCTGCAGGGTGTGCGAGGTCCGCGTCTCCAGCTCGTACCGCTGGGCCTTGGCGAGCACCAGCGACACCTGGTGCGCCAGCTGCTCGACCACCTCGACGTCGGCGGCGGTGAACGGCCCGCGGCGCCGGTCGGCGCTCAGGGTCAGCACGCCCAGCGACCGCCCCTCCGCCACCAGCGGCACGCTGACGATGCTGGCCAGCTCCAGTGCCCGCACGGCCGCCAGCTCCCGGGGATCGCGGACCACCGAGACCAGCCACGCGTCGTCGGGCGCGGAGAACCACTGGGTGCGCCCCTCGGCCAGCGCCCGCCGGGCGGGGAAGGGCAGCTCGCGGGCCGGTGGCGCCCACTCGAGCAGGTCGTCGACCAGGTGCTGGCGGGCCGGGTCCCCGTGCCGGGCGACCACCCGCCTGGCCCCGTGCTGGGTGACCAGGTCGAGCAGGCAGACGTCGGCCAGCCGCGGCACGGCCAGCTCCGACAGCCGGTCGACCGTCTCCCCCACCCCGGTCGCCGCGGCCATCTGCCGCGCGGCGTGCAGCAGGAAGGCCGAGCGCGCGGCCTGGCGGGTGGTCTCCTCGTGCAGCCGGGCCCGCTCCAGCGCCTGACCGGCCTGGCGGCCCAGCGTCCACAGCAGGTCGACGTCCCCGTCGGAGAGCACGCCGTCCCGGGGCTCGTCGAGGTCGATCAGGTCGTCGGCGGCCGAGCTGCCCAGTCCCAGCAGCAGGACGCCGAGCCGGCGGGTGTCGGCGGACACCGGGACGACGACGAGCGCGTGCAACCCCGCACTCTCCAGCGCGGCGGCCAGCTCGGGCCGCCGACCGTGCAGCCGCTCGTCGGGGACGACGACCCGCAGCCCCTCGGCCAGCTCCAGGGCGATCCGGCCGTCGGCCGCGGTGGCCAGCTGGTCCAGCAGCGCGGCCGGCAGCCCATCGCAGCAGGCCACGACCAGCTCCGATCGCCGCACAGCGCCGTCGGCGTCGCCGTCGGGGGCGACCGGACGGGGGACGACTCGCAGCAGCGCTGCTCCGCGGCTGCGCAGCGCCGACCGCGCCTGCTGGACGACGACACCGGCCACATCAGCGACCGACGTCGCGCCGGCCAGTTGCACGACGACCTGCTGCAGGGTCCGCGAACGGGCCTCGGAGAGCTCCGCGGCCCGGTGTGCCGTCAGGATCTCCCGCTCGTAGCGCCGGCGGGCGGTGGCCTCGAACAGCGTCGCGCGGACCAGCAGCGGCCGGCCCTCGGGGTCGCGCAGCTCCACCGCGTTCACCAGGCAGGGCAGCACCGAGCCGTCGTCCCGGACGACGTCCAGGGCGACCTCGCGGACCGCACCCTGCATCCGCAGCAGCGGGGCCAGGTGGGTGTCGTGGAAGACCTGGCCGCCGACGCTGAGCAGGTCGCGCAACCGGGTGCGCAACACCGACCCGGCGGGGCGGCCCAGCCAGCTGCACAGCGTCTGGTTGACCTTGACGATCGTCCCGTCCGGCAGCGTGGACAGGTAGCCGCAGGGTGCGTTCTCGTACAGGTCGGCCGGGTCGTCCTCGAGCAGCTGGTCCAGCCGCGCCCGGTCGCCGTCCCCGCCACGACGGTCTGAGCCGGCCGTGCGGGACGCCGTCACGACCAGGCCCGGATGGCGGCCGTGGTCTCCTCCGGTGCGCTCAGGTGCGGGCAGTGCCCGGTCGCGGACAGCTGCGTGAAGGTCGAGCCGGGGACGTGCTCGTGCACGTACCGCCCGGCCGTCTCGGGCGCGATCACGTCCTCCGAGCACTGCAGCACCAGGGTGGGCACGCCGACGCCGGGCAGGTCGGCCCGGTTGTCGGAGAGGAAGGAGACCCGGGCGAACTGCCGCGCCACGTCGGGGTCGGTGCGGCAGAAGCTGTTGGTCAGCTCGGCGGCCAGCTCAGGCCGGTCCGGGTTGCCCATGATCACCGGCGCCATCGCGGCCGACCAGCCCAGGTGGTTGGCGTCCAGGTTGTCCAGCAGGTCCTTGATCTGGGCCCGGGAGAAGCCCCCGACGTACTCGCCGTCGTCGACGTACCGGGCGCTGGGCCCGACCATCACCATCGCCCCGAACAGCTCGGGGGCCTGCGCGTACGCCAGCACCCCGATCATGGCGCTGACCGAGTGCCCGACGAACACCGCGTCGGTCAGCTCCAGGTCGCGCATGACCTCGACGACGTCCGCGGCGTACCCGCGCAGGCTGTTGTACTTCACCGGGTCGTAGGCCGAGAGGTCGGAGTGGCCGAACCCCACGTGGTCGAAGGTGACAGCCTGGTGGTCCACCTCGAAGTCGGGGGTGACGAACCGCCACATGTTCTGGTCACAGCCGTAGCCGTGCGCGAACACCATCGGCCGGCCACCGGGTCGGCCGCTCACACGGACGTCGTGCCGCGTGCGGACGCTCATGTGGACGAACCTACGCGACCGGAGCGTTCCGGTACCAGCCTGCGCACCCGGTCAACCCGGCTGGACGGCGGTGAGCACCACCCCGCTGGCCGGACGTGCCGGGATGCGCCGCAGCGAGATGTCCAGGTCCTGCGGCGGCAGGGTGTACCCCAGCCGGGCCAGCCGGACGGCGAGCGCCGACAGCAGCGCGACCGTGATGTCCTCACCCGGGCAGCGGTGCCCGGTGCGCGGGTCGCCGGCCCCCTGCGGGACCAGCTCCCACGGGCCGATCCGCCGGACGGCGGCACCGGCTCCCGCGCCGTCCAGGAACCGCTCGGGCCGGAAGGCATAGGGGTCGGGGAACAGCTCGGGGTCGTGGTTCTGCCCGAAGAGGTCCAGCAGCACCATGGCCCCGGCGGGCACCGTCTCCCCCTCCCACTCGACCTCCCGCGGCGACCGGCCGCCGATGAACGGGGCGAACGGGTAGTACCGGCGCACCTCGTGGGCCACGGCCGTGGCGAACGCCGGCTCGCCGGTCCGCAGCCGCTCCCGGATGGCCGGCCAGTGGTGCAGCGCGTGCGCGGTGAAGCCGACGAACCAGCAGACGGCGACGGTCGGCCGGATGACGTTGAGCACCTCCACCGCGGCCACCCGCGGCTCCAGCAGCTCCCCGTCGGAGTCCCGGTGGCCGGCGACCACGTCGAGCACCGACCCCGCCGGCACGCTCCGCCGGCCGCTGCGCACCTCCTCGACGATCCCGGCCAGCCACGCCTCACGCCGCTGCCGGACCCGGCGGGCACGCCAGTGCCGGGGGGCGCCGGTGGCGAAGCCGTCGACCATCGTGGTGAGGTCGCGGGCCAGCGCCGGCAGCTCCTGCTCGCTCACCGGCACCGCCGCCCAGTCACAGACGCCGCGGGTGAGCACCTCGGCGGCGGCGTCCATCAGCACGACCTGCGGCTGCTGCGCCCAGCGCTGGGCGGCGTCGTCCCATGCGCTGGTGACCCGGTCGACCAGGTCGCCGATGCCCTCGCCCATCAGCAGGTGCACGAACATCGCCTTGCGCACCCGGTGGGCCTCGCCGTCGAGGGTGTGCACGGCCCCGTGACCGAAGAGCGTGCTGACCACCGGCTCGGGCAACGCGCCGCTCCGGCGCACGTTGCGCTCGTCGTAGAGGAAACGGGCGCCGCCGACCCCCATGACGCCGAGCGCCGGGCGCACCATCAACCTGGTGCGCACGGTGTCCCGACCGGCCGCGCGGCGCAGGTCGGGCAGCCAGGCGTACCCCCTGGCCAGCATCTGGATGGACTGGTCCAGCCGGGGCATGCGGATCATGGCCTGTGGCGTGCCCACGTCGTGGCCGAGGAAACCGGCGGTCAGGTCACGCCCGGGGCCGGGGCCCCTCCGAGCCGGCGCCCCGTTGCGCGCGGCTGCAGGTGCTGCTGCTCAGTGCCGGGTGGTACCGCAGTCGGTACAGCGCTTGCGCCCGCTGGCGTTCTTGCGTCGGCAGTTCTCGCACGTCCACAGCGTGCGTTCGATCGTGCGCATGTCCCGTTCCTCTCGCCCGGCCGGTGTCGCCCGGCCTCCCCCTGCGGGTGGGACAGGGGTCTCCCGCCCACCTCCGGACCGACGCTAGGTCGCTCCGGTGACGGGCAGGTGTCCGGCGCGAGACGACTGGACGGCGCGCCGCGGCGGGACGGGACGGGGTGCTCAGCCGGCCGAACCGCAGCCGCCGGCACCGCAGGCACAGCCACCGCAACCGGCCGCCGGGGCCGGCGCCGGCCGGCGGGCGATCCGGGCCATGCCGACCGCCCCGGCCAGGTTGGCCAGGCCGAGGACCCCGACCGTCCCCGCGGCGAGGACGCGCGCCGTGTCCAGCAGCGCGTCGACGCCACCGAGCACGGCGACCGCCACCGCGGCGGCCGCGACCAGCACGGCACCACCGAGGGCCAGCGGACGCCGGTCGGTGGCGGCCACGGCCAGGGCCGGCAGCGCGATGACGCCGGCGGCGACGAACAGCCAGCCGGTCGCCGTCGCCGACAGCAGCGCCATCCCCATGGCGAGCGCCCCGAGCCAGACGCCGCCCGCGCCGACCAGCGCGGTCGTGCGCTCGACGGCGCCGGTGCGGGCACGGCGCAGCAACCGCACACCCTGGACGACGCCGAACAGGCCGATCGCGCCGAGCAGCAGTCGCGAACCGACCCCGGGCCAGGTCAGGGCCAGGATCCCGAGGGCGAGCAGGACGACGCCCAGCACCACCATCCGCGGCCAGGTGGACCGGGCCTGCTCCGGGGTGGGCGGGGTGATCGGGGAGCTCCCGGCCTGCCGGCCGGCGGTCACGGCGTTCGTCACGCCGCCAGTCTCCCTCACCGATCGGGATCCGTCCCGCACGCACCGGGAGGGCCGGCGCTGCTCCCCGTCACCCGATGGTGTCGCGGCCCGGCGGCGCCCCGTCTGCTGTGCCACGCTGAGCGCCGCTCGCGGCGGGGCGATCGTCGAGCACACGCAGCAGGAGGAACGGTCATGGGCACCTCGGGAACGGCGGCCAGAGCCGACCAGGCAGGCAACAGCGACGCGCTGGAGAACCTGGCGCGGGTGGGGCTGATCGCCTACGGCGTCGTCCACCTGCTGCTGGCCTGGCTGTCACTGCAGCTGGCCTGGGGTGGTGACGGCGGCTCGGCCGACCAGTCGGGGGCGATGTCCACGCTGGCGGCCCAGCCTTTCGGGAAGCCGCTGCTGTGGGTGCTGGCCCTGGGCCTGCTCGCGCTGGCCGTCTGGCAGCTGGCCGAGGTGCTGCGTCACCGGGCCGGCCTGCAGGCCTCCGGCGATGCGCGGAAGGACGCGCTCGCCACGGTCGTCAAGGCGATCGCCAAGACCGTCATCTACCTGGTCCTGGCCTACACCGCGATCCGGTTCGCCACCGGTGGCGGGCAGTCCAGCTCGGGACAGGAGGAGCAGACGGTCGCCGGGGTCCTCGGCTGGCCCGGTGGCCGCTACCTCGTCGGAGCTGCGGCACTCGCGCTGCTCGGGGTGGGTGCCTACCTGGTGCACAAGGGCATCACCAAGCGGTTCCTCAAGGAGATCGAGACCGCAGAGGCCTCGGCGACCCAGCGCCGGCTGATCGAGCGGCTGGGCCAGGTGGGCTACCCGGCGAAGGGCGTCGCCCTGGCGGTCGTCGGTGGCCTCCTCGGCTGGGCAGCGATCACCTTCGACTCCGACAAGGCCGGCGGGCTCGACGACGCGATGCAGACCATCCTGTCGGCGCCGTTCGGTCAGGCCCTCCTCACCCTGGTCGCCCTCGGCATCGCCGCGTTCGGCGTCTTCTGCCTGTTCCGCGCCCGGTTCCCCGAGCGCACCTGACCGGTCAGGGCCCGCCCCTGACCGGCGGGACCCCGGCCGGTCGGGCACCATCCCCGAGGTGAACGCCGTTCCGCAGCGGGTGCACGACGCCGTCGCCCGGGCCCGGGAGGTGACCGACCACCCCGTCCTGGAGCACCTCGCCCGGGTGGGGCTGGTCGCCTACGGCGTGCTGCACCTGCTCATCGGCTGGCTGGCCTTCCGGATCGCCTGGTTCGTGGAGCCCGGCACCGAGGACGCCGACCAGACCGGCGCGCTGCAGGCGGTCGCCGACTCCCCCGGCGGCCAGGTGCTGCTGTGGGTCATCGGGCTGGGCCTGTTCGCCCTGTCGTTCTGGCAGGCCGGCGAGGTGCTGCGCTGGTGGGCCGGGCTGCTCCGCCCGGGGCACCGGTTGCGCACCGGCGTCGTCTGCACCAAGTGCGCGGCAAAGACCGTCGTCTACGCGGCGCTCGGGGTCACGGCCCTCTTCTTCGCCGTCGGCGCCGGCTACCAGGCCGACGAGCGGTTCCAGGAGATGACCGACGGCGCGATGGAGATCCCCGGCGGGTCGGCCCTGGTGGTCGCCGTGGGGCTCGGCGTGGCCGCCGTGGGCCTCTACCAGCTGGTGCGCGGGGTGACCGGGAAGTTCATGCGGGACATCGACGGCGATGACATCCCGGCGCACTGGGAGCGCCGACTCGAGCGGCTCGGCTCGGTCGGTTACGTGGCCAAGGGGATCGCCTTCACCGTCTCCGGTGGCCTGCTGGTGTACGCGGCAGTGACCCGGGACGTGTCGACGGCGACCGGCCTGGACGGCGCGATGAACGCGATCGGTGGCGTCCCGACCGGGCGGTGGCTGCTCACCGCGGTCGCCGTCGGCTTCATGGCGTTCGGTGTGTACGCGCTGGTCCGGGCCCGCTACCCCGACCGCGACCCCGCCACCTGACCCACCTGGCCACCACAATGGCCATCGTGGTGGTCAGCTCTGGTGGTCAGCGGAGTCGGACGAGGCCGGCGCCGGTCGGGGTGAAGCCGCACTCGTCCAGGTAGAAGCCGCGCAGGTGCTCGTCGAAGTCGACGTGCAACCACTCGCAGCCCGCCGCCTGCGCCCCGGCCACCGCCGTCTCGACCAGCGCCCGGCCGATCCCGGCCCGGCGCCGGTCGGCCCGCACCATCGTGTCCAGCAGGAAGGCGTGCACCCCGCCGTCCCAGGCGACGTTGACGAAGCCGACCAGTTCGCCGCCCTGCACGGCGGTCACCCAGCCGAGGCTGTGCCGCTCCAGCTGGGCACCCCAGGCGTCGGCGAGCACCGGGTGCCCGAAGCCCTCGGCGTGCAGCGCGTTGACGTCGGCGTCGGTGAACGGACCGCGCCACGTGTACTCGTACATCGCGCCGTGCCCGGTGTCAGTCAGTCGATGATGGTGAAGACGTCCCACAGGCCGGTGATCTGCAGCGGCCGGGCGACGGCGCGCGTGGTGCCGCACCGCATCCGCAGGTCGCGGCCACCGGCCTGAGCCGACCGGTGTGCAGTCGCCAGGGCAGAGAGCCCGGCGGAGTCGAGGAAGGTGACCCCGCGCAGGTCCACCTCCACGGTCGTGGTCCCCGGGCGGGCGAGGACCTCGAGGAGGCAGCCGCGCAGCCCCGGGGCGGTGGCGGAGTCGACCTCACCGCTGACGGAGACGGTGCAGCCGGCCGACGAGGTGGCGGCGTGCACGTCGATGCGGGTGGGGTCGACGTCGACGTCGAGTGCGGTCATTCGGACCTCCGGCGTAGCTCGCGTGACCGGCGGCGTCGGCGGCCGGTCTCGTGCGCCGAGCGATGGTGACTCGGTCGCGGCTGGTGGTTGAACCGCACCGCGAACGCTAGGGAAGAGGTCGGTTGGGCACAAGGGGCCCTCGGCGTGGCGCGCGCCGCCACGCCGAGGGACCGGTCCCACGGACCGGGCGTGTCAGCCCCAGACCTCCTGCGCCGTCTCCACCACCAGGGCGAGCTTCGCGATCTGCTCGTCGCGGGTCAGGGCGTTCCCCTCCACGGTCGAGGAGAAGCCGCACTGTGGCGAGAGGGCCAGCTGCTCCAGCGGCACGTGCTGCGCAGCCTCGTCGATCCGGCGCTTGAGGTCGTCCTTGCGCTCCAGCTCCGGCCGCTTGCTGGTGACCAGCCCCAGGACGACGCGCTTCCCCGGCGGCACGAACCGCAGCGGCTCGAAGCCACCGGAGCGTGCGTCGTCGTACTCCAGGAAGAAGCCGTCGACCTCCAGCCCGCCGAACAGCGCCTCGGCGACGAAGTCGTACCCGCCCTCGGCGACCCAGGAGGACCGGAAGTTGCCGCGGCACATGTGCGTGGTGACCGTCAGACCGTCAGGTCGACCGGCGAGGGCCGCGTTGATCTGCCGGATGTACCGCTCGTGCTGGTGTTCGGCGTCGCGGCCCTGGTCGGCGAGCTCCGCACGCTGCGCCGGGTCGTTGAGGTAGGCGAGGCTGGTGTCGTCGAGCTGCAGGTACGTGCACCCCTGGGCGCCGACCGCCTGCACCTGCTGGCGGTAGGCGGCCGACAGGGCGTCCCAGAAGGAGTCCTCGTCGGCGTAGACGGCCGGGTCGATCGCCGCGGCACCGCCCCGGTAGTGGACCATCGACGGCGACGGGATGGTCAGCTTCGCCGTCTGCCCGGGCTGCACCTGCGACTGCAGGAAGGCCAGGTCGGGGCCGAAGATCGGCTCGTCGATCGACAGCGGCCCGTCCACCCGCAGGCCGGCCGGGGTGAAGTCGATCGTGCCGTCGGCGTTCTTGAAGTGGACCTCGATGTTCTCGCGGACCTTGCTGATGCCGTCGATCGCGTAGATGAAGTCCATGTGCCAGGACGCCCGGCGGAACTCCCCGTCGGTGGCGGTCGCCAGGCCGACGTCGGCCTGCATGCGGACCACGTCGGCGATCGCCTCGTCCTCGATCCCGCGCAGCTCGGCGGCGTCGATCGCCCCGGCGGCGAACCGCTCCCGGGCGTCGAGCAGCGCCGGGGGGCGCAGCAGGCTGCCGACGTGGTCGGCACGGAACGGTGGGCCGGATCGGTCGGACATGTCCTCAGCATGCTCGGTCCACCGGGCCCCGGCCTCTCCGAACGGCACCGGATCGGCCCGGCCGCGCCGGGCGCACAGCCGGCAGGCGGATACTGGCCCGCATGTCGAAGCGGACCGTCGTCGCCGGCACCGTCTGGGTGGCCCTCACCGTGCTGGCCTTCGGCACCGACGTGATCCTGGGTGCCGTCGTGCTGATCTTCGGTGGCGCGGCGGTCGTCGTCGTCCAGCTGTCCAGCACCTGGTCGCAGCACCCGGACTTCGAGGCGCGCGAGGTCGCCCGCGCCCGACGGCGCAAGGTCAAGTGGGAGAAGAACGCCCCGCGCCGGGAGAAGGACGCCGCCCGCTACGCCGCCCACCAGGCGCGGCAGGCGGCCAAGGCGCGCGCCGCCCAGGACCGCACGACCTCCTGACCCGAAAAGCGGTGGACGGCGCCGGAGGCCGTCCCTAGCGTCCTCGACATGGGCGACACCTCGCTGCGGCTGCGGCTGCACACCTCCTGAGCTGATCCGCGGGCGCTGTCACGCAGCCCCGCCGTCCGCCGGTCCAGCGACCGGCTGCGACCGCTCCTCCCCCGTTCCCGGCGAGCCCGCGCCGATGTCGCGGGCTGCCCGCTGCCCTCCCGGAGGTCCTCCGTGTCACGACCCACCCCTGCCCTCGACGGCCCGGCCGGCGCGGCCCGCGGCCGGCTCACCGACGACGCCCACGACGGCTTCGACCGGCTGACGCACGCGGTGCTCGCCGCACCCGGCGCCGGCCGGCAGCCCGCGCTCGGCGCGGTGCTGCGCGGCCTGCTGCCCGGCACCGCCGGGGTCCGCTGGCTGCACGCCGAGGGCCTGTCGCCGACCTCGCGAGCCGCGGACCTCACGGCCGCGCAGTGGCTCTCCCTGCACGAGGCGTGGCTGGCCCACCAGCGGGCACCGCGCGCCGGGGGCCGGGCGACCGGGCACGGCCCGCGCCCGGACAGCCGGCACGGCCACGCCCCCGGCGCCCAGGCCATCCCGCGCTACTACTGAGAGAGGACCCTCCTGCCGCACGCTCGCGACGGTTCCTGCAGGAGGGTCGCTCAACCAGCGGGTGAGGGTGCGACGGCGTCCTCGGCGGCGAGCTCGGTCGCGCGGTGCGGCTGGGCGAACGCCTCGGCCAGCGCCTGCCGCAGCGGCCAGGCACCGGCCCGCCAGGCCAGCGCCCGGCCGAGGGCGGCCGGGGTCCCGTCCACCGCGTCGACGTCGGCACCGGGCCACCAGGCCACCTCGACCCCACCGGTCACGGTCAGGGTCGGGTGGACGGCGACCGACCCCGTGAGCGCCGTCAGCCCCAGCCGGGCGGCGGCCAGCCCGGCACCGGGCACCTCCGCCCAGCCGACGGTCCGGGCCGGGCGGCTGGTCACCCGGGCGGCGACCTGCTCGCTGGCCAGCGGCACGTCCAGGAGGTCGGCGACTGCGACGGGGCGGCCACCGGCGGGCACCACGGCCGGTGAGACCAGTGGCTGTAACCACGGTGCGTCCAGCACGACCGCCGCGGCGCTGACCTGGTCCGGAGCGATCCGCACCCGCGCCGGCGGGTCGACGTCCACGCCGTCCAGCGCCTCGGCGAGCTGGGCGTACACGGTGCGCAGCACCGCCGGGGAGACCGTGCGCGCCGGGTCCTCGAGCCGGTCGAGGAGGTCGATCGCGTCGTCGACGTCGGCCAGCACGTCGGCCACCGTGGCCGGGGCGCCGAGCAGGTCGAGCACGGCGCCGGGGAGGTCGCCGATCGGTTCGTACAGTCCCTGTAACTCGGCGGCGTCCGCGGCGCGGAGCCGGGCCGGCCGCGCCCCGCCGAGGACCGGCGACGTACGCAGCCACCAGCGCAGGTAGCCGGGGACGACGGTGCCGCCGAGGTCGAGGTCGGCCCGGGCGGCCGGCGGCAGGGCCGCCAGGAGCGGCAGCGCGGCGTCCCAGTCGCGCACCAGCTCCAGGTCCCGCACCGCGGTGAGCACCGGCCACTCCGGCGGCGGCGCGTCGGCCGGCAGGCGGTCGAGCACGGCGTCCACCCACTCCTCGACCCGGTCGACGTCCAGGTCGCCGGGGTCCTCGGCGATCAGCAGCGCGAAGGTGTCCAGCACGCCGACCGCGCGCAGCGCGTCGACGTCCTGACCGCGGGCGAACTCCGGGTCGAGCGTGCCGAGCGCCCCGGGCGCGAGCACGTCGGCCAGCGGCGACCCCGGGAGCACCAGCTCCCCGGCGGGCGCCCAGCCGCCGGCGTCGTCGGGCAGCGCGAGTTCCGCCAGCCACGACAGCTCCCCGGGGGCGGGTGCGGCCGCGGCGACGAGGGTGAGGACGGCGACGGCCAACGGCTCGACGTCCTCCTCGTCGTCGACCCGGTCCAGCGAGCTCTGCACCGCCGCGCGCACGTCCGGGTCGGCGAGCACGGCGGCCGCGGTCGCCGGCCGCGCACCCAGTCGCTCCAGCACCCGCCGGGCCGGACCGGCCGCCACGGCGGGGTCGGCGATCCGCAGTCCGAGCGGAGCGAGCCGCGCGGCGGGCAACGACTCGTCGGCGAGCAGCACGGCGGCCGGGGTCTGCGCCGTCCGCCCGTCGGCCAGCGGCACCGGCAGGGCGGCCAGCTCGTCCCGATCGGCGCCGTCCAGTGCGCCGTAGAGCCGGGCCCACCACTCCCCTGGCCGCCGCACCCCGCGCACCGCCTCGACCACGTCGGCCCACCCGGCGCGCCGCACGCCGAGGGCGGCCAGCACCCGGGCGTCGGCGCGCCGGGACCAGCCGGCGGGCAGCAGGCCGGGGAGCACGCCGACCAGGGCGGCGACCCGGTCGTCGGTCGGGTCGTCCAGCGCCACGGCCCGGTCCGGGCGCAGCGGCGGCTCCTCCGGGTCGGCGGCCGGCAGCCACGAGGTCGCGGTGACCCGGTCGAGCACCGCCCGGCACACCGCGGCGTCCAGGTCGGCTGCCGCGAGCCCGACGGCCGGCACCAGCTGCAGCAGCACCGGGTCGGCGGGCAGCGTGGCGAGCAGGTCGGCGTAGCCGTCGGCCGCCACCTCGACGAGCGCGTCGGTGACCGGACCGGGGGCCACGTGCCGCCGGTCCGGACCCAGGGGGAAGGGGGCGATCAGCCGGGCCGGCAGCGACAGAGGCTCGTCGCTGGGGGTCGGCGCGTGCAGCACCTGCCGGCCGGCCATCGGGACCGGCACCCCGTCGTCGTCGACCGGGACGGCCCAGGTGACGGCGTACCGGCGGCGCTCACGCTCCTCGACGGGCCGGTCGGCGAACAGCGCCGCCGGCAGGTCACCGGTGCGCCGCAGCAACTGCCAGGTCGTCGCTGTGTCGCCGTCGGCCAGCCGGACCTGCGGGCCGTCGTCCTCGCGGCTGAGTTTGCGGACCCGGCCGTCGAGCACCACGTCGACCCGGCTCAGCGCGGGCAGCGCCAGCAGCAGCTCTGGCTCCAGTGACTGCAACGACGCCCGCAGCGCCGCGACGGCGTCCGGCCGCAGCGGCAGCACGACCTCGGTGGCGAACCCGGCCGCGGGCCGGCCGTCGACCTCGAACGGCAACCGCAGCACCGGGACGGCACCGCCCCGGCGGGCCAGCTCGGGCCCGAGCGAGGGGACGGCAGCGACCGCCGCGCGCGTGCCGGCAGCGCTGAACCGGACGGACCGGTCGGTGGAGAGGACGGCCGGCTCGTCGGTCACCGCGAGCACGGCCGCGAAGCCGACGCCGAAGCGGCCGACGGTGTCGCCGGCGTCCCGCTTGGCCGACGCCCGCAGGGTCGCCAGCGCCTGGACGCCGTCGTCGTCCAGCGGTGCGCCGGTGTTGGCGGCGCGGAGGACGCCGCCGGTCAGGTCGAGGCGGAGGTGGCCCGGCACACCGGCCCGACTCGCCGCGTCGGCGGCGTTCTGGGCGAGCTCGACCAGGACCCGGTCGCGGTACCCGCCGCGGACCAGGTCCTCCTCGGCGTTGGCGTCCTCCCGGAACCGGGCCGGGGAGCCGGTCCAGGCAGCCAGCACCAGGCGGCGGATTCCGGCGAGGGTGGACACCCGGGCAGCATGCCGGAGGAGTGGGTCCGGACAGCCGTCGAGGGCCCGGCCGGTGCGGCCGAGCCCTCGACGTGCGTCAGGGAGTGCAGACCCCCGTCAGCGGGAGATGTGCTTGCGCCCCGTGGCCATGACGTAGATCCCGAGCACGATGATCGCACCGATGATCGAGCCGATGATGCCGGCGGTGCCCAGCTCGAAGCCGTCGCCGGTGAAGAGACCACCGAGGAAGTTGCCGACCAGCGAGCCGATGATCCCCAGCACGATCGTGAGCCCGATGCCGATGTCCTGCTTGCCGGGGATGACGGCGCGGGCGATGAGCCCGGCGATCAGACCGACCACGATCAGGACGATGATGTTCCAGATGATGTCCATGGATGTGCCTCCTCGTGTCGACGGCGGACCGTCGTGCGTCCTGGCGTCTCCAGAAGCAGATGATCTTGTCCCCCGCGCCGGGGGCACCCAAACGCCGAGTTGATCAACGTTCATCACATCGGGTGACCGAACGCCGGACCAGCCGCGCCACATCGGCCTGAGCCGACCGTCTCCTCACGCTCAGTGACGGGAACACGGACGCCCACGCGACGCCGATCACCCGGCAGAGCCGCCACCCCGATGTGACCAGTCCCTCCCCCGCCTGCGCCCGGTGACCGACCAGGTCTGGCAGAGTGAGGGGCACCGGCGCCGCCCCCCGCTCATCCGAGAGCAGGTGGACTCGACGTCGGCGCGAGGCTGCGCCACCGAGGCGCGCCGGCGACCCGACGTCCGACCCGGACCAGCGATGCGGCCCCCTGCGGTGGCCCCGCCCCCGGTGGACGAACGGTGGCCACCGGAGTGTTGAGGAACCCCAGATGACCAACTCGTCCCCCCCTGCCCAGAACGACAGCGCTGACCGCCCGCGCCGTCGCGCCACCCGTCCGTCCGCCGCCCCCACGGCGAGCAGCAGCTCCCCCGCCTCCCGCACCCCCGCCGGCCCGCCGGCCGAGGGCAGCGGTCGCCGTCGTGGCGGCCGTGGCCGTGGCGCCGGTCCCCGCCCGGAGGGCCAGCCGACCGCCCCCCACGCCGACGAGCGCGTGCCGGCCGCCCCGGTCGTGCCGACCGGCGACGTCCCCACCGTGCTGCCCACCGACACCACCTTCGCCGAGCTCGGCGTGCCCGCTCCCCTCGTCGAGGTGCTCACCGCCAGCGGCATCACCGCGCCGTTCCCGATCCAGGTCGCCACGCTGCCGGACACCCTGGCCGGCCGGGACGTGCTCGGCCGCGGTCGCACCGGCTCGGGCAAGACGCTGGCCTTCAGCATCCCGCTGGTCGCCCGACTGGCCGGCTCCACCACCAAGCGCCAGCCCAAGCGGCCCCGCGCGCTGATCCTGGTGCCGACCCGCGAGCTGGCCAACCAGGTCGCCGCCGTCGTCGACCCGCTGGCCCGCGCGCTGGGCATGCGGTCGACCGTCGTCTTCGGTGGCGTCGGGCAGAACCCGCAGGTGCAGGCGCTGGCCGGCGGGGTCGACGTGCTCATCGCCTGCCCCGGCCGGCTGGAGGACCTCATCGGCCAGGGTCACTGCGACCTCGGCGCCGTCGAGATCACCATCCTCGACGAGGCCGACCACATGGCCGACCTGGGCTTCCTCCCCGGCGTCAAGCGCCTGCTGGACCGCACCCCCAAGATCGGCCAGCGGCTGCTCTTCTCCGCCACCCTGGACAACGGCGTCGACGTCCTGGTCAAGCGCTACCTGGACCGGCCGACCACGCACTCGGTCGACCCGGCCGTGGCGCCGGTCTCGACGATGACCCACCACGTGTTCCGGGTCGACGCCGCCGACAAGGGCCAGATCGTCCAGGAGCTCGCCTCCGGGCTGGGCCGCAGCGTGCTGTTCACCCGCACCAAGCACCAGGCCAAGAAGCTTGCCAAGCAGCTGACCGCTGCCGGGGTCCCTGCCGTCGACCTGCACGGCAACCTCAGCCAGAACGCCCGCGAGCGCAACCTCGAGGCGTTCAGCAACGGCGACACCCGGGTGCTGTGCGCGACGGACATCGCCGCCCGCGGCATCCACGTCGACGACGTCGCGCTGGTCGTGCACGTCGACCCGCCGTCGGAGCACAAGGCCTACCTGCACCGCTCGGGCCGCACCGCCCGGGCCGGCGCCGGCGGCATCGTGGTCACCATCGCCACGCCCGACCAGGCCGGCGAGGTCCGCACCCTGGCCCGGCAGGCCGGGATCACCCCCGACGTGTCGGCGATCAAGCCCGGCGCCCGGGAGATCACCGCGCTGACCGGCCCGGCCGCGCCGTACGTCGAGCCCGCCCCCGCACCGGCCCCGCAGCCGCAGGGCCCCGGTGGTGGCGGCAACGGCGGTCGCCGCCGCCGCTCCGGTGGCGGTGGCGGCGCGGCACCGGCGGCGTCGTCCGGCGGCGGCCGCGGCGGGCAGACCCGCTCGGCCGGCCCGGCGCGCACCCGCGCCGAGCTCGCCGCCCGGGCCGGTCAGGCCCCCAGCGGGGCCGGCCGCGGCCGAGGGCGCACCGGCCGTTGATCATCCCGGGTCGGGGGCGGTCTCAGCACTGCTGAGGCCGCCCCCGGCCCGTTCTGGTGGCCGACCCCGGGTCGCGCGACCGCCCGGCGACCGCGACGATGATGTTGAGCACTTCAGCAACCCGTAGACGAGTAGAGGTCGCCATGCGCCTGCCCATCACCCCCAGCGAGATCGCCCCGCGCATCGCCACCGGGGCGTTCATCCTCAACTCCGGCCTCGGCAAGCGCGCCGCCGACGAGGCCACCGCAACCGGGCTGCACGGCTTCGCCGCCGGCACCTACCCGGTGCTGAAGAAGGTCCCGGCGACCACCTTCGCCAAGGGGCTGTCGACCGCCGAGATCACCATCGGCGCGCTGCTGCTCACCCCGTTCGTGCCCACGGCGGTCGCCGGCGCCGCGCTCACCGGCTTCTCCGCCGGACTGCTGGGGCTCTACCTGCGCACCCCGGGGATGACCAAGCCCGGCGCGAGCGTGGCCCCCACCCAGGACGGGCTGCCGATCGCCAAGGACGTCTGGATGTTCGGCATCGGCATCGGTCTGCTCACCCAGGCCCTCACCGGCCGGGAGGCCCGGGTCGCCGCGCGGCGGAAGCCGTCCCGCTCCCGCCGCGGGTAGTCGCCGACGGACGTCAGCCGGCCTGCTCCTCGTGCACCTCGGCGAGCAGGCCGGCCAGCAGGTCGGCGACCTGGTCCGGTCGGGTCTGCGGCGTCATGTGCGCCGCACCCGGCAGCTCGACGAACCGGCCGCGGGAGGCCGATCCGGCGAGGCGCACCGCCCAGTCCCGGGGGCAGAGCGCGTCGCGCTCCCCACGGACGACGACCACCGGCACGCCCACCCGGCGCAACCGCTCGTCGATGGGGTCCGGCGCGGTCCGCCGCCACAGCGCAGTCATGTCCCGGGGCCCGGTCCGCAGCCACTGCGCGACGATGAACGGCACCTGCCACCACTGCTCCCGCACCGCCGTGCGCACCCAGCGACCGGCCAGCACCGGCATCCGGCGCATCCGCGGGTCGGTGGTCGGGCCGAGCAGCAGCAGGCCGACCACCCGGGCGTCCCACGCGGCGGCAGCCGCCACGACCTGACAGCTCTGCGAGTGCGCGACCAGCACACAGCGGCCCGGTCCGAGCGCCGCCAGCAGCTGCTCGGTCAGCTCCGGCAGGGTGCCGACCGGCCCCCGGACACCCATGCCCGGCAGCCGCACCACGACCCCGCGGGTCCGCCGCAGCACCCGTGCCCAGGACCGTTCGTCCAGACCGAGACCTGGGACGCACACCGCGACGGGAACACCGTTCGCCTCCAGGCTGCTCATCTGGATGCCGACTGTGTCCGGGACGACGGCGCCCCGTAGCGGAGGGCGCCCGCACGTTCCAGAGCAGTAGTGGGAGGATCAGTCATCATGACGACATCAGGAGCCAGTGTGACCACCGTGAGCCAGCCGACCGGACGTCGCCCCAGGGTCGTCATCGTCGGATCAGGTTTCGGCGGTCTCTTCGCCGCCAAGCAGCTGAAGAAGGCCCCGGTCGACATCACGCTCGTGGCCAAGACGAGCCACCACCTCTTCCAGCCGCTGCTCTACCAGGTGGCGACCGGCATCCTCTCCGAAGGAGAGATCGCGCCGGCCACCCGGGAGATCCTCCGGGACCAGGCCAACGCCCGCGTCGTGCTCGGTGAGGTCACCGACATCGACCTCGCCGCCCGCACCGTCACCTCCACCGTGCTCGGCCGCACCACGGTGCACGAGTACGACGAGCTGATCGTGGCCGCCGGCGCCGGGCAGTCCTACTTCGGCAACGACCAGTTCGCCGAGTTCGCCCCCGGCATGAAGAGCATCGACGACGCCCTGGAGCTCCGCGGCCGCATCTTCGGCGCCTTCGAGCTCGCCGAGCTGGCCACCGACCCGGCCGAGATCGACCGGCTGCTGACCTTCGTCGTCGTCGGCGCCGGCCCGACCGGGGTGGAGATGGCCGGGCAGATCGCCGAGCTGGCCCGCCGCACGCTGCGCAAGGACTTCCGCCGGATCGACCCGACCAGCGCCCGGGTGATCCTGCTGGACGCGGCACCGAAGGTGCTGCCGCCGTTCGTCGACAAGCTCGGGCAGAAGGCGCACAAGCAGCTCAACGAGATCGGTGTCGAGGTCCAGCTGGGCGCGATGGTCACCGACGTCGACGCCGACGGCATCGTGGTCAAGGACGGCGACGGCCACCAGCGCCGCATCCACGCCGCCACCAAGATCTGGGCCGCGGGCGTGCAGGCCAGCCCGCTGGGCAAGGTCCTCGGCGAGCAGTCCGGTGCCGCGGTCGACCGCGCCGGCCGGATCTCGGTGCAGGACGACCTCACCCTGCCGGGCCACCCCGAGGTGCACGTGGTCGGCGACATGATCTCGCTCAAGCGGCTCCCCGGCGTCGCCCAGGTCGCCATCCAGGGCGGCAAGTTCGCCGCGGACGCCGTCAAGGCCCGGCTCGCCGGCCGGCCCACCGCGCCGGAGTTCACGTACTTCGACAAGGGCAGCATGGCGACCATCTCGCGGTTCCACGCGGTGGCCGACACCTGGAAGTTCCAGTTCGGCGGCTTCCTCGCCTGGGTGCTGTGGCTCGCGGTGCACATCATGTACCAGGTGGGCTTCAAGAACCGGTTCACGACGGTGATCCACTGGGCGGTCAGCTTCCTGGGCCGCGGCCGCTCGCAGCGGACCGCCACCCAGCAGCAGGTGTACGGCCGGCTGGCCCTGGAGGAGCTCGGCGCGGACTTCGAGGTCTCCAAGACCGGTGGTCGTCGGCACCTGGGCGAGCCGGTCGACGTGACCGGGCGCGACTCCGCCTGACCTGCACCTCGCCTGACGACGACGGCCCCGGTCCCGCTGCTGCGGGACCGGGGCCGTCGTCGTGCAGGACGGTCAGAACGGGTAGGCCGGCAGGTCCCCGCGCAGCGTGACCCACTGGGTCTCGGTGAACGCCTCGATGTTGGCCTGCGGGCCGCCGTGCCGGGAGCCGGTGCCGGAGGCGCCCACCCCACCGAACGGGGCCACCGCCTCGTCGTTCACCGTCTGGTCGTTGATGTGCACCAGTCCGGACGGGATCCGCTCGGCCAGCTGCAGGCCGGCGTAGACGTCGCGGGTCAGGATGCCGAGCGACAGCCCGTACTCGGTGCCGGCCGCCATCGCCGCCACCTCGTCCAGCGAGGAGAACGGCGTCACCGGTGCCACCGGGCCGAAGATCTCCTCCTGGTAGGCCGGGGAGTCGACGGGCACGTCGCCGAGCACGGTCGGCCGGTAGAACAGCCCCTCGTAGGTGCCACCGGTGCGCACCGTGGCCCCGCTGTCGATGCTGGCGGTGACCAGCCCGTGCACCCGGTCGCGCTGGCCGGCGTCGATGATCGGGCCGAGCGCCACCTGGTCCCGCCAGGTGTCCCCCACCGGCAGGTTCTCGACCTTGCTGGTGAGGATGGCGGTGTACTCCTCGGCGATCGACTCGTGCACCAGGTGCCGGCTGGTCGCCATGCAGATCTGCCCCTGGTGGGCGAAGGTGCCCCACGCGCCGACCGAGGCCGCGGCGGTCACGTCGACGTCGCCCATCACGATGAGCGCGGAGTTGCCGCCCAGCTCCAGGTGCGCCCGCTTCAGGTGCTGACCGGCGAGCGCGCCGACCGAGCGCCCGGCCTTGGTGGAGCCGGTGAAGGCGATGACCCGGACGGCGGGGTCGGTGACCAGCGCCTGCCCGACGTCGGCACCGCCCGGCAGGACCTGGAACACCCCGGCGGGCACCCCGGCCTCCTCGAACACCCGGGCGAACACCGCCCCGCCGCAGATGGCGGTGCGCGGGTCGGGCTTGAGGACCACCGCGTTGCCCAGCGCCAGCGCCGGGGCGATCGCCCGGATGGCCAGGATGGTCGGCACGTTGAACGGCGCGATCACCCCGACGACGCCGGCCGGCACCCGCCGGGCGAACGACAACCGGGGTGAGCCGCTGCGCAGCAGTTCGCCGTAGGGGTGGCTGGGCAGGGCGGAGGCCTCGTAGCACTCCTGGGCGCTGGTGTGCACCTGGAAGTCGCCGAAGGGCTGGATGGCGCCGGACTCCCGGGCCAGCCACTCCTTGATCTCCGCGGCGTGCTCGGTCAGCAGGTCACCGGCCCGGCGGAGCACCGCGGCGCGCTGCTCGAACGGCAGCGCAGCCCACTCCCGCTGAGCCTGGGCGGCGCGGGCGCCGGCCTTCTCCACGTCGGCGGGGGTCGCCTTGCCGACCTCACCGAGCTCGGCACCGGTGGCCGGTTCGACCGCGGTGTAGGTGCCACCGCTCCCGTCGGTCCAGGAACCGGTCCAGATCTTGCCGCGCCACGCGCCGTCCTCGAGCAGTGCCATGTGTGCCTCGTCTCGTCGGTGAGTCGTCGTGCCGGTTGTGTCATCTGCGCGCCCGGCTGTCACCCCGACTTCCGTTCGGCGGAAGCCAGACGTCCGGACCAGCGTGGCAGGGTCGTCGCGCCGGCTCAGCGGTGCTGCCGGCGACTGCCCCCGTGCCAGTCCTCCTGCTGGCCGGCCTCGCCGGGGGTCACGCCGAAGGCCGGCAGCTGGGGCCGCTCCCGCAGGCTGCGCTTGAGCTCGGCGAAGCCGGGGAAGCTCGCCAGGCCGACCACGTGGTCCCACAGCGCGACGGCCTCCTCCTCCGACGGCAGCCGGCTGATCACCGGGCCGAAGAAGGCCACGCCCTCCGGCGGCTGGAAGTGCAGGATCGGGGTGCCGACGTCCTTGCCGGTCAGCGCCAGCGCCTCGTCGGTCTCGGCGCGGATCGTCGCGTCCCAGGACTCGTCGTCCAACGCGTCGGCCAGCTCGGCCGGCAGGCCGACCTCGGCGAGCACCGGGGCGAGGAACTCGGCCGTGCCCCGCTGCCCCCGGTCCGCGTCCTCCACCGGGGCGGACTCGAAGACCCGCCGGCCCAGGGCCTCGTACAGGTCGCCCACCACGTCCGGGCCGTGCTCGACCCGGACCCTGGCCGCGACGCGCAGCAACCGCAGCCCGGCGGTGTGCCCGGCCTCGTACTCCGGCGGGAACTGGGCCGCGTAGTCGACGTGTGCGTTGAGCAGCCGCAGCGAGATGAACCGCCACTCGACCCGGTGGTCGCGCTGGGCGCTGACCATCCGGACCCACTTGCTGGTCATCCAGGCGAAGGGACACACCGGGTCGAAGTAGAAGCGCAGGTCGGCCATCACCCGACCGTAGTCCCGCAGCAGCGCCACCACCCGGGGACGGCGACCACCGCCGGGTCACTCCGACGGGTCGGTCCACCGGGCCGGTGGTGCAAGCTCCTGCCCGGATCGCCGATGGACGCGGCGACATGGAGAACGGCAGGTGGACGAGGTGACGGCGGACCGACGGGTCTCGGCCCGGGTCGGGCTGTTGGCGCTGCTGTACGGGTCGGGTGGCCTGTTCTGTCTGGCGGGGGCCCTCTGGCCGATGCACCCCGACACCCCGGTGGCGCTGACCCGCGCCCTCGCCGTCGTCGGGATCGGCGGTGCGGCCGCGATCCTGGCGCGCGGCGACCGGCTGTCGCCCGCCGGCGGGCACGCCGCCCTGGCCGGGGTCTCGCTGCTCGTCGCCTTCCTCGCCTCCCAGTCGGTCACCGCCGTCGGCGTCGTCGGACTGGGCCCGGTGCTCATCGCGGTCGGGCTGTACGCGGCGCACTTCTGCTCCCTGCCCGCGGCCCGGGCCCATGCCGGGCTGGCGGTCGGGACGGCGAGCATCGGCGCCGCCGTCAGCCTCCCGCGCAGCGCGGCACTCCCGTGGGTGATGACCGCGATCAGCGCCCTCCTCCTCGCCGAGGCCCACGCCCGGCTCAGTCGGGGCCTGCGGACCGACGCGGCCACCGATCCGCTCACCGGCCTGGCCAACCGCCGGGCCTGGGAGGCCGAGGCCGGCCGGAGCCTGGCGCGTGCGCTGCGCAGCGAGGAACCGCTGACGGTCGCCGTCCTCGACCTGGACGACTTCAAGGTGGTGAACGACCGCGACGGGCACGGCGCCGGCGACCGGTTGTTGCAGCAGGTGGCCGAGCACTGGCAGGCCCGGCTGCGCACCGCCGACCTGCTCGGCCGCTACGGCGGCGACGAGTTCGTGCTGTGCCTGCCCGCCACCGGCGGGCCGGGCGCACAGGAACTGCTCCAGCGGCTGGACGGCGGCCCGATCAGCTGGTCCGTGGGGACGGCGACCGCCCGCGCCGGCGACTCGCTGGCCGCGCTGCTGCAGCGCGCGGACGCCGAGCTGTACGCCGGCAAGCGACAGCGGACGACGGGCCGCACCGACGGCGGCAGCTGACCGGCGCTCACCCGTCGGCGTCCGCCAGCTCCTCCACCCGCGCCGCGGCGCGGTCCCGGATCGCGGCGGCGGTGTGCGCGCGGCGGACCGCGGCGTCCCGCCGGTGCTCGGCCTCCCCGACCGCGCCGACCGCCTCGCCGGCCCTCCCCTCGGCCTTGCGGAGCTCCTCGGCCAGCCGGGCAGCCCGCTCCTGGAGCTCGTCGCGTCGCTCCGCTGCCTCGACCACCTGCTGCTCCGCCGCCGCGACGGCGGCGTCGGCGTCCCGGGCCACCCCGGCGGCCTCCTCGGCGTCCCGCCGGGCCTGCGCCAGCTCACGAGCGCGGAGCTCCTCAGCCTCCCGGCGGCGCTCCTCGGCCTCCCGGCGGCGCTCCTCGGCCTGACTCTGCTCGGCTGCCTCGGTGTCCGGCGCCGCGCCCGCTCCTGTCCGGGCCTCCTGACCGCGGGCCGGGACCGGGGCCGCCCCGCCGGCGCGGATCGGGGTCGCCACGGCGCCACCGAGGTCGACCGGCCCCAGGCCGCTGTAGGACAGGGCGGTGGTCAGCCGGCCGGCCCGCAGCGCCGTCCCGGCGTCGGGATCGGCGATCGCCGCCCGCAGGGTGCTCTCCACCTGGTCGGCGACCGCACTGCTGACGTCGTGCCCCTCCCGGTGCGCGACCGCACGCGCCTGCCGGGCCAGGGCGGCGACCACCTGGTTCCGCTGCCGGCCCAGCGCGCGCAGCTGGTCGGCGGAGAGGTCGACCTGGGCCTGCCGCAGCAGCTCCCCGAGCTCGAGCAGCTGGTCGACCTCCTCGGCCTGGCGGCGGACCAGCAGGTTGCAGACCCAGGCCGCCGTCGTGGGCTTGGGCAGTGCGGCGACCGCCTTCGCCAGCTCCTTGTCCCCGGCCGCGCGGGCGCGGTCCCGGGCGGCGGTGCGGGCAGCGACGAACTCCTCGGGGGCGACGGCGTAGAGCTCCTCGGCGATCGTGTCCAGCTCGGTCACCGGCGCCCCTCCTCGTGTCGCGCGTCCGTCCGCCGACCTGCGTGCGAGCCGGTCGGCGAACCCCGCTGCATCATGCCGCCGACGCCGACAGCCGCCCGGAACAGGTGGCACTTGTTCTAGTCCGCATAGAACAGTTAGATTGCCGACGTGCTGGTGCGCATCGACCCCGACTCCCCTGCGCCGCTGCACGCGCAGATCTCCGCGGCCGTGCGGCGGGGCATCGCCGTGGGCGAGATCGCCCCGGGCGAGCGCCTCCCCGGCGCCCGCGACCTGGCGGCCGCGCTGGGGGTCAACCTGCACACCGTGCTGCGCGGCTACCAGGAGCTGCGGGCCGAGGGCCTGGTCGAACTCCGCCGCGGCCGCGGCGCCCAGGTGCGCACCGACGCCGCACCGGCGGTCGCCGCGCTGCGCCAGGCAGTGCACGCACTGGTCGAGGAGGCGCGGCGCCTGGGGCTCAGCGCCACCGAGGTCACCGAGATGGTCAGAGAGGCGATGGCATGAACGACGGACACGACACGGAGCTCACCGCAGGACGGAGCCCGTTCCGCCGGGTCCGGGAGATCGCCGCCGCCGCGCTGCCGCTGGCGTTCTGGGCCGCCGGCGCTGCACTCGTGGCGTCCTGGCGGCCGGAGCTGCCGATGCCGGTCGCGATCCACTGGGGCACCGACGGCGCCGACGGGTTCGCCGCCCCGCTGCGCACGGTGCTGCTCACCGGCGTCGTCCCCGCACTGGGGTCGCTGGGCACGGCGCTGGTCCTGCGGGCCCGGCGCGTCGCCGCCCCCGAGCGCCGGCTGGCCGCCGGCTCGGCGACCGGGATCTCGGTCTTCTGCGTCGGGCTGGTCGTCGGCAGCATCGCCGGGCAGCGCGGCCTGGCCGACCCCGCGACGGCCCCCTCCCCCACCCTGGCCGTGATCGTCGCCGGCCTGCTCGCCGTCCTCGCCGGCACGGCCGCCGCCCGGCTGTTGCCGGGCACGCCGCCCGGAGCGGCACGCGCCTCCAGCGCCCCGCCCGAGACGGCGCCCCGGCTGTCCGTCGCCCCCGGCGAGCGGGCCGTCTGGTCCGGCCGGGCGACCATGGAGCCGGTCGGCCTCGCCGTGCTCGGCACCGGTGGCCTCGTGCTCGGCGGGCTGGTGCTCCTCGGCATCGCCCCGGCGCCGCTGTTGCTGGCCCTCGCGTTGCTGCTCGTCCTCGGCCTGTTGTTCGGCTCCGCCCGCGTCTGGGTCGACGAGCGTGGGCTGACCGTGCGCTCCCCGCTGGGCCGCCCCGCCTGGCAGGTGCCGCTCGCCGACATCGCCGAGGCCACCGTGGTCGACGTCCGGCCGCTGCGGGAGTTCGGCGGCTGGGGCTACCGGGTGGGCCGGGACGGGCGCCGGGCCGTCGTGCTGCGCGGGGGTGCGGCGGTCGAGGTGGTCCAGGGCGACGGACGACGCTTCGCCGTCACCGTGCCGGGCGCCCGGCAGGCCGCGGCGCTGCTCAACACCCTGGCCGCCCGGCAGCGGACCTGACCCGGCGCTCGTCGCAGCCACCAGCACGCCCGGCAGCGCTTCGTCGCCTCGTACGAAGAGCATCCAGAACTCGGGCAGCAGGCTCGCCCCATGGGTCGACCACTCGCTCTCGAGGACGTGCACGCCCTGCAGCTGCCGGGCGAGCCCACCGTCTCCCCCGACGGGCGCGCCGTCGTCTACGTGCTGCGCACCACCGACACCGCGGCCGACGCCGACCGGTACGCGCTCTGGCGGGTCCGCGCCGCGGCCGACGGCTGGGGCGCGCCGGCGCCGCTGACCCGGGGCACCGCCGACACCAGCCCGGCCTTCTCCCCCGCCGGCGACCGGGTCGCCTTCCTCCGCCGCGGCGACGGACCAGCGCAGCTGCACCTGCTGGCGGTCGACGGTGGCGAGGCCGAGCAGGTGACCGACCTGCCCGCCGGCGCCGGCGCCCCGGTCTGGAGCCCGGACGGGGACCGCATCGCCTTCACCGCGCCGGTCCCCCCGGCCGACCCGGACGAGCACGCGCCGCTCAGCACCACCCGGATCGGCTACAAGGCCGACGGCGCCGGGCTGCTACGCGGGGTACGCCAGCACCTGCACGTGCTGGACCTGGCGAACGGCGAGGTGCGGCAGCTGACCTCCGGCGACTGGCACGCCGGCCGGCCGGCCTGGTCCCCCGACGGCACCCGGCTGGCGTTCGCCGCCGCGACCGACCCCGACGCCGACCTCACCCACCGCACCCCGGCGCACGTGGTCGACGTCGCCGGTGGCCCACCCCGCCGGGTCGGTGACGGCCTGGGCCTGACCGGCCCGATGGTGTGGACCGCCGACGGCGAGGCGCTGCTCGTCACCGGCCAGCCCACGGTCGCCGTCGACCACACCGGCCTGCTCCTCCAGCCGCTGGACGCCGTCCCCGCCGAGCGCGACCTGGCCGCGCCGCTGGACCGCAACGTCATGCCGGGCGGCCCCGGCTACCCGGGCGGGCTGCCGCAGCTGACCCGGGACGGCGCCGAGGTCGTCTTCTGCGTCCGCGACCGGGGCTGCTCACACGTCTACGCGACCTCCGTCGACGGATCGGGCACGCCCCGTCCGGTGCTGACCGGCGCGGACGTCGTCGTCTCCGGGCTGTCGGTGGCCGGCGAGGCCGATGTCGCCGCCGTCGTCCTGGCCGACCCGGCCAGCTACGGCGAGGTCGGCGTGGTCGACCTGCGCTCGGGCACCGTCACCCGGCTCACCACGTACACGGCGGCCTCGCTCCCCGAGGTGGCGCTGGTGCAGCCGCAGCCCCGGACGTTCACCGTGCATGACGGCACGCCGGTGCACGGCTGGCTGCTGGTCGACCCGGCGACCCCGCAGCCGGCGCCGCTGCTGGTCGACGTGCACGGCGGCCCGCACAACGCCTGGTCCCCGGTGGCCGATGCCGCGCACCCGTACCACCAGGCGCTGGTCGCGGCAGGCTGGGCGGTGCTGCTGGTCAACCCGCGCGGCAGCGACGGGTACGGGCGGGCGTTCCTCACCGGCGCCGTCGGCGGCTGGGGCACCGCCGACGAACGCGACTTCCTGGACCCGGTCGACCAGCTGGTCGCCGAGGGCGTGGCCGACCCGGCGCGGCTGGTGCTCACCGGCTACAGCTACGGCGGCTTCATGACCTGCTGGCTGACCGGCCGCACCGACCGGTTCGCGGCTGCGATCGCCGGCGGCGTGGTCGCCGACCTGACCAGCATGACCGGCACCAGCGACGCCGGGGAGGTGCTCGCGCTGGAGTACGGCGACCCAGTGACCGACCCCGCCGCCGTCCGGGCGCTCTCGCCGATCACGAACGTGCACCGGGTCCGCACGCCGACGCTGGTGCTGCACGGCGGTGCGGACGAGCGCTGCCCGGTCGGCCAGGCCGAGCAGTGGTTCACCGCGCTGCGCACCCAGCGCGTGCCCACCGAGCTGGTCCTCTTCCCGGGCGGCTCACACCTGTTCATCCTGGACGGCCGCCCCTCGCACCGGGTCGGCTACAGCCGGCGGCTGATCGCCTGGGCGCAGCAGCACGGGAACAGCCGCCCCGTCCTGGACGCCGCGCACTGGCAGCGGCGGCTGGACGAGCTCGCCACGGCGCACCGCATCCCAGGAGCGGTGCTGGCGATCCGGCGGGTGACCCCGGGTGCCGACGACGAACTGGTGGAGGCCGCCACCGGCGTGCTCAACAAGGCCACCGGCGTCGAGGTGACCACCGACTCGGTGTTCCAGATCGGCTCCATCACCAAGGTCTGGACGACGACGCTGGTGATGCAGCTGGTCGACGAGGGCAAGCTGGACCTCGACGCCCCGCTGGTCGAGGTGCTCCCGGAGCTCCAGCTGGGCGACCCCGACGTCGCCAAGCAGGTCACCATGCGCCACCTGCTCACCCACACCAGCGGCATCGACGGCGACGTCTTCACCGACACCGGCCGCGGCGACGACTGCATCGAGCGGTACGTGGCCGCGCTGGGCGACGTGGCGCAGAGCCACCCGCTGGGCGCCACCTTCTCCTACTGCAACTCCGGCTTCACGCTGGTCGGCCGGGTGGTCGAGGTGCTCACCGGCACCACCTGGGACGCCGCCCTGCGGGAGCGGGTCATCGAGCCGCTCGGGCTGACGCACACCTCCACGCTGCCGGAGGAGGCGATCCTGCACCGCGCCGCGGTCGGGCACATCGCCACCGAGCCCGGTACCGAGCCGCAGCCGTCGCCGACCTGGCTGCTGCCCCGCTCGCTCGGCCCGGCCGGCCTGGTCAACGCCACCGCCCGGGACGTCACCGCCTTCGCCGCCGCACACCTGCGCGGAGGCGTGGCCGCCGACGGCAGCCGGCTGCTGTCCGCGGAGTCGGCGGCGGCGATGACCACCGCGCAGACCGCCCTCCCGGACACCTGGTCGCTCGGCGACTCCTGGGGGCTGGGCTGGATCCGGTTCGACTGGCACGGGGCACGGCTGCACGGCCACGACGGCGGCACCCTGGGCCAGGGGGCGTTCCTGCGCGTGCTGCCCGGCGAGCGCCCGGGCGAGGGCCTGGTGGTGTCACTGCTGACCAACGGCGGGGACATGCTGGACGTCTACGCCGACCTCTACCGCGAGGTGTTCGCCGAGCTGGCCGGGGTGACCATGGCCGACCGCCTGCAGCCGCCCGCCGAACCGCCGGCCGTGGACCTCGCCCGCCACGTGGGCTGCTACGAGCGGAGCTCGGTGCAGACGGAGGTGTTCGAGCGTGACGGCGGGCTGGTGCTGCGCCAGACCGCGGTCGGCGCCGTGGCCGAGGCGACCGGGCAGCCGGTGCAGGAGCACGAGCTCGTGCCGGTGTCCGACGGACTGTTCGCGATGCGCGCCCCGGGTACCCAGGGCTGGACGGCGGTCACGTTCTACCAACTGGCCGACGGCAGCGCGTACGTGCACTCCGGCGGCCGCGCCAACCCGAGGAAGGGCTGAACACCGGTGACCCACCTGCTCCCGCACGACGTCCGACCCACCGAGTTCGACGCGCTGCTGCCGGCGATGCTGGCCGACCTCGAGGAGCTGGTGACCGTCGAGTCGCCCTCGGCCGACCCGGCCGCGGTGGCCGCCGGTGCGGCCCGGGTGGCCCGGCTGGGCGCGCAGGCGCTGGGGGCGGAGCCGGAGGTGCTCCTGCACGAGGGCTGCACGCACCTGCGCTGGCGGCTCGGTGCGGGCCCCCGCCGGGTGCTGCTGCTCTGTCACCAGGACACGGTCTGGCCACTGGGCACCCTGGCGGAGATCCCGTGGTCGGTGACCGACGGGGTGGTGCGCGGCCCGGGCTGCTTCGACATGAAGGCCGGCATCGTGCTGGCCTTCACCGCGCTGGCCGGCCTGCAGGCCGCGGGCGAGGACCTGGACGGGGTGACCGTGCTGGTCACCGGGGACGAGGAGATCGGCTCCCCGACGTCGGCCGACCTGATCCGGGCCGAGGCCGCCGGCTGCGCCGCGGTGCTGGTACTGGAGGCCAGCGCCGACGGCGGTGCGCTCAAGACCGGCCGGAAGGGCGCCTCGATGTACGACCTGCAGGTGACCGGTCGGGCCGCCCACGCCGGGCTGGAACCGGAGAAGGGCATCAGCAGCACCGTCGAGCTCGCCCACCAGGTGCTGGCGATCGCCGACCTGGCCGACCCGGCGCTGGGCACCACGGTCACCCCGACGGTGCTCACCTCGGGCACCACCACGAACACCGTCCCGGCCACCGGCCGGCTCAGCGTCGACGTCCGGGCACTCACCGCCGCCGAGCAGGAACGGGTCGACGCCGGGATGCGCGCGCTGACACCGCAGCTGCCCGGTGCGGTCCTCGAGCTGCGCGGCGGGATCAACCGGCCGCCGCTGGAGGAGACCGCCTCGGCCGGGCTGTTCGCGCTGGCCACGGCGGTGTCGGCCCGGCTGGGCCTGCCGGCGCCGGCCGGGGTCACCGTCGGGGGCGCCTCCGACGGGAACTTCACCGCCGGCATCGGGGTGCCCACGCTGGACGGGCTCGGTGCGGTCGGCGGCGGGGCGCACGCCGTCGACGAGCACGTGCTGGCCGACCAGCTCCCCGGCCGGGCCGCGCTCCTCGCCGGCCTGGTGCGGGCGGTGCTGGACGGCGGGGGCCTTGGCGTCCCGGACGAAGAGCGCCCCGGTGAATGAGCACCCCGCACCAAGCCCGGCCGGGTCCACCGCACCGACCATGGGCGGTGTGACCGACCTGATCGCCGGGACCCCGCTGCCCCTGCCCGCCGCCGGGCCGGGTGGTCAGGGTGCGGCCCGCGCCGGCGCCGACGCCGCCTCGGTCGTCGCCGCGGAGGCCGCCGCCGCCTCGGGGGTGCGGGTCGCCGCGCTCACCGACCTGGCCGACCTGCGGGCCGTCCAGGCGCTCTTCGACTCCATCTGGCACCCGGCCCCGGACAACCCGCCGGTGACCGTCGAGCTGATGCGGGCGCTGACCAAGGCCGGCAACCCGCTGTTCGGTGCGTACGCCGACGGCCAGCTGGTCGGGGCCTGCGTGGCCTTCTTCGCCGCCCCGTCGGGCAGCGCCCTGCACAGTCACGTCACCGGGGTCGCGCCATCGGCGCAGCGACGCAGCGTCGGCCGGGCGCTGAAGCTGCACCAGCGGGCGTGGGCACTGCAGCACGGCCTCGACCGGATCAGCTGGACCTTCGACCCGCTCGTCCGGCGCAACGCCTGGTTCAACCTGGGCCGGCTGGCCGCCACCCCCGTGGAGTACCTGCCGGACTTCTACGGCCCGATGGCCGACACGATCAACGCCTCCGACCAGTCCGACCGGCTGCTCACCTGTTGGTCGTTGGAGGCCCCCGCGGTGGTGCGGGCGGTCGCCGGCCAGCCGGTGGACGTCGACCTGCCCGCCCTGCTGGCCGCCGGCGCGGCCGCCGTCCTGACCGTGGGCCCCGGCGGGCGCCCGGAGGCCCGGCCCGGGACGCCGGGGGTGCCCGCGCTGATCGCCGTCCCGGCCGACGTCGAGACACTGCGTGCCCGCGATGCCGCGCTGGCCGCGGAGTGGCGCGTGGCCGTGCGCGCCGCCCTCGGCGGTGCGCTGACCGCAGGAGCCCGCGTGCGGGGGTTCGCCCGCGAGGGCTGGTACGTCGTCGACGGCCCGGGTCTGCCCGGCGCCCCTGAGGCCGGGAGGGCCACACCGTGAAGCTCGAGGCCGTGGAACTGCGCCGGATCCGGATGCCGTTGGTCGCACCGTTCCGCACGTCGTTCGGCAGTCAGACCGCCCGCGACATCCTGCTGGTGCGGGCGCGGACCGACGTGGCGGAGGGCTGGGGCGAGTGCGCCGCGCTGCCGGACCCGCGTTACTCCGCCGAGTACGTCGACGGCGTCGCCGACGTGCTGCGCCGGTTCTTCCTGCCGGCCGTCGCCGCGGCGACGGACCTCGACGCCAACGCCGTCGGCCGGGTGCTGTCGCCGTTCCTGGGTCACTTCATGGCCAAGGCTGCGTTGGAGACCGCCGTCCTGGACGCCGAGCTGCGTGCGGACGGGCGCTCCTTCGGCTCGTTCCTGGGCGCAGCGGTCGACCGGGTGCCCTGTGGGGTCTCGGTCGGGATCATGGACTCGATCCCGGAGCTGCTCGACGCGGTCGGTGGCTACCTGGACCAGGGCTACCTGCGGATCAAGCTCAAGATCGAGCCGGGCTGGGACGTCGAGCCGGTCCGCGCGGTCCGGGAGCGCTTCGGCGACGTGGCGCTGCAGGTCGACGCCAACACCGCCTACGCCGTCTCCGATGCCCGACACCTGGCCCGACTGGACCCCTTCGAGCTGCTGCTGATCGAGCAGCCGCTGGACGAGGACGACGTGCTCGGCCACGCCGAGCTGGCCCGCACGGTGCGCACGCCGATCTGCCTGGACGAGTCGATCACCTCGGCCCGCTCGGCCGCGGCGGCGATCCGGCTGGGCGCCTGCTCGATCGTGAACGTGAAGCCCGCCCGGGTCGGCGGGTACCTGGAGGCCCGGCGGGTCCACGACGTGTGCGCCGCGCACGGCGTGCCGGTGTGGTGCGGCGGGATGCTGGAGACCGGGCTGGGCCGGGCCGCCAACGTGGCACTGGCCGCGCTGCCGAACTTCACGCTGCCCGGGGACACCTCGGCCTCCGACCGGTACTACGCCACCGACATCACCCCGCCGTTCCGGCTCGACGACGGGCACCTGCGGGTGCCCACCGGCCCCGGCCTCGGGGTGGAACCCGACGCCGCGCTGCTGGAGGAGGTCACCACCTCGGTGGAGGAGATCGACCTGCGCTGACCGCACCGTTCGTCCGGCCGGACGAACCGGGCACCCCCGGGTCGTGCGGGAGGACTGTCCAGGCGACTGCCGCCGCCCCTAGGGTCGGCCCGGTGAGCCTGCCTGCGAGCTCGGTCCCGGGTCTGTCCACGCTCGCCGCTGCCCCGGCGGCGGCGCACCGGGCCAGCCTCGGTCACGTCCTGGACCACCTGGGCACCACCCTGCTCGAGGTGGCGGCCGGCGACCCGACGGCCGATCTGGCCGAGCAGGGCGTCGGCGGGCTGGTCATCCACGACCCGGTCGACCCCCCGGCGCTGCCCTCCCGGGCGCTGGTGCTGGGCGTCGGCGTGCACGAGCCGGACGCCGTCCTGGACCTGCTGGAGCAGACCGCCGCCGCCGGCGGGGCCGGGCTGGTCGTGCGGGCGCCGGCGCCGGCCGACCCACGGATCTCCGCGGTCGCCGAGCGCACCGGCACCGTGCTGCTCGCACTGACCCGCGGCGCCAGCTGGAACCAGCTGGCCACCCTGGTCCGCTCGCTGCTCGGCGAGGGCGGGGTGGGGACCGCGGGGTCGGAGTCGCTGGGCGGGGTGCCGGGCGGGGACCTGTTCGCCCTCGCCAACGCGATCGCCTCGCTGCTGGACGCGCCGGTGACCATCGAGGACCGCAGCTCGCACATCCTCGCCTTCTCCGGCCGCCAGGACGAGGCCGACGAGTCGCGCATCCAGACCATCCTCGGCCGCCAGGTGCCCGACCGGTTCACCCGCCGGCTCGAGGCTCACGGGGTGTTCCGGCAGCTGTACGCCACCGACCGCCCGGTGTGGATGGCGCCGGAGGTGCTCGGGATGCCGGAGGTGACCATCGCCCGGGTGGCGGTCGCGGTGCGGGCCGGCGACGAGATCCTCGGCACCATCTGGGCCGCCGTCGACGAGCCGCTGGACCCCTCGCGCGAGCGCAGCCTGGTCGACGCGGCGAAGCTGGTCGCCCTGCACCTGTTGCGGATGCGGGCCGGTGCCGACGTGGAGCGGCGGCTGGCCAGCGAGCTGGTCGCCACGGCGCTGGAGGGCGGGCCGGGCACGGTGGACGCGCTGAGCCGGCTGGGGCTGGCCGACCGGCCGCTGATCGTGCTGGCGATGGGGCTGACCGAGAACACCGACGAGCACGGCACCCTGACCCTGGCCCGGCGCGAGGCCGAGCGGCAGCGCTCTGCGGACGCGCTGGCCGTGCACCTGACCGCGCTGCACCCCGGCTCCGTCGTCGCCCTGGTCGGCGGGGTCTGCTACGGCGTCCTGCCGGTCGGGGCGGACGCACCGACGGCGGACGTGCGGGCCGCCGCGGTGGCCACCGAGTTCCTGCAGCGCACCGGTGGCCGGGTGCCCGGGATGATCGGCGTGGGCACCGTCGCCCTCGACGTCTCGGCGCTGACCCGCTCCCGGGACGCCGCCGACCGGGCTCTGCGGGTGCTGCGCAACGGCACCACCTCGCGCCGGGTGGCCCGCGCCAGCGACGTGCACATCGAGTCGCTGATGCTGCAGCTGGCCGACCTGGCCGCCGCTGAGGGGCACCAGGCCTCGGGGCCGGTCGCCCGGCTCGCCGAGTACGACGCCGCGCACCGCGCCCAGCTGGTGGAGACGCTGCGCGCCTGGCTGGACGCCTTCGGGGACGCGATCGCCGCCTCCGCGAAGGTGCACGTGCACCCCAACACCTTCCGCTACCGACTGCGCCGGATCGCCGAGGTCGGCGGGATCGACCTGGGCGACGCCGACTCCCGGTTCGCCGCGATGCTGGAGCTGCGGCTGCTGCGCTGGTGACCGGCGCCTGGTGACGGGGGCTCAGCCGGCCACCGCGCGGGCGAAGCGCGCCGACCACTCCGCGAGCCGCTCCCGCAGCTCGTCCGGGGCGACCACGCTGAACTCCGCCCGGGTGGCACCGAGCACCAGGGCCGGCCAGTCCAGGTCGTCGGTCTCCAGGTGCAGCCGGCAGCGGTCCGGGCCCTCGTCGGTGACCCGCACCCACCGACCGACCCGGTCGCGGACGACCGCCGCCGGGGCCTCGACCACCGCCTCCACGACGGTCGGCGTCCGGAACTGGTCCATGCCCGCCCGGACGAATGCGGCGGCGTCCTCGGCCGGTAGCGGTCGCGGGGCGAACCGGGCCCCGGTGCCCCGCAGCCCGGACATCCGGTCCAGCCGGAAGGTGCGCCAGTCACCACGGGACGGGTCGTAGGCGACGAGGTACCAGCGGCGGCCCAGCGGCACGAGCCGGTGCGGCTCCACCAGCCGGTCCGCCGGTGGTCTCCCTGCCGCGGTGTAGGTGAACTCCAGCCGCTCGGTCTCCCGGCAGGCCTGGGCGGCCGCCACCAGCACGCCCGGGTCGACCGCGGGGCCGCCGTCGGACCAGGGTGGGGCGGGCACGGTCATCGCCCGCAGCGCCTCCACCCGGCGGCGCAGCCGGGCGGGCAGCACCGGCAGCACCTTCGTCAGGGCCCGCACCGAGGGCTCGGCCATCCCGGCACCCGCCCCGGCCGCCGCGGCCTGCAGCCCCACGGTGAGCGCCATGGCCTCGTCGTCGTCGAGCACCAGCGGCGGCAGCGCGGCCCCGGCGGCCAGCCGGTAGCCGCCGTCCACCCCGGGACGGGCCTCCACCGGGTAGCCGAGCTCACGCAGCCGGTCCACGTCCCGGCGCAGCGTCCGCAGCGAGACGCCCAACCGGCCGGCCAGCTCGGCGCCGGCCCAGTCACGGCGGCCCTGCATCAGCGAGAGCAGGCGCAACGCACGGGAGGTGGGGTCGACCATGCGCTGAGACTGCCATCCATCGCGGACAGGATCTGGCACCGATGCCCGGCAGCCTCGTCGGTACGAGATCCCATCGACGAGAGGGCACACCCGATGACCACCACCCGAATCACCACCCCCACGCCTGTCACCGGCGAGCGGGCCGACCTGCTCGAGTCGCTCGCCAAGCACCGCTGGTTCCTGGCGTACACGGTGCAGGGGCTGACCGACGAGCAGGCCCGGCTGCGGCCCACCGCCAGCGAGCTGACCCTGGGCGGCCTGCTGAAGCACGTCACCGCCATGGAACGGATGTGGGCGGAGTTCATGGTGACCGGCCCGGCCACCTTCCCGGCGTTCGACGAGTCGTCGGCGGAGGAGTGGGCCCAGGAGTTCGTGATGGGCCCGGACGAGACGCTGGCCGGGCTGCTCGCCGACGCCGCCGCGGTCGCCCAGCGCACCGACGAGCTGGTCCGGACCCTGCCGAGCCTGGACGTCGCACACGAACTGCCGCCGGCGCCGTGGTTCGACCCGGGCGCCCGGTGGTCCGCCCGCCGGGTGGTGCTCCACCTGATCGCCGAGACCGCGCAGCACGCCGGCCACGCCGACGTCCTGCGCGAGACCATCGACGGCCAGAAGTCGATGGGCTGACCGAGGGCCGGCGCACGCCGGTCAGCTGGTGCGACCGGCCACTGGCTCGTGCGCCGGCGCGAAGTGGCAGGCGGTGGCGTGCCGGTGGTCGGCCGTCGGCTCGGTGGTCCGGCACACCTCCCGCTCCGGGTGGACGAGCGGCCCGATCGGGCAGCGCGGGTGGTACCGGCACCCCGGTGGCGGGGCGTGCGGGTCGGCGGGCTCCGCGGCCGCCACCGCCGCCGGCGTCGGGTCGGGGGCGGGCCGGTCCGACCGGGCGTGCGCGGAGTCGGGCACGGCTGCGAGCAGGTCCCGGGTGTAGGGGTGCTGCGGGTCGGCGAGCACCTGCTCGGCCGGCCCGTGCTCCACGATGCGGCCCAGGTACATCACGGCGATCTCGCTGGCCACGTACCGGACGACGGCCAGGTTGTGCGAGATGAACAACATCGAGGTGCCCAGTTCCCGCTGCAGCCGGCGCACCAGGTTCAGCACCGTGCCCTGGATGGAGACGTCGAGCGCGGAGGTGATCTCGTCGGCGACGACCACCGCGGGCCGGGCGGCCAGCGCGCGGGCCAGCGCCACCCGCTGCCGCTGACCGCCGGACAGCTGGCCGGGGTAGGCGCCGGCCCGGGCCGGGTCCAGCTCGACCAGGTCCAGCAGCCGGGCCACCTCACGCCGCCGCTCGGCCGAGCGGACCCCGCGCGGCACCGCCTCGGCGACGCTGTCCCCGATCGTCATCCGCGGGTCGAGCGAGGAGTACGGGTCCTGGAAGACCATCTGCACCGGCCGGGGGCCCGATCCGTGCCGCAGCGGCTCCCCGTCGAGCAGGATCCGGCCCCCGGACAGCGGCGTGAGGCCCACGGCGGCCCGCGCCAGCGTCGACTTGCCCGAGCCGGACTCCCCCACCAGCCCGACGACGGCGCCGTCCGGCACGGTGAGGCTGACCCGGTCGACGGCGGTCATCGCCCGCTGCCGGGAGCCGTACCGGACGCTCACGTCGTCGAACCGCAGCTCGCTCATGCCCGCTCCCCCAGAGAGACCGCCACCGGCGCAGCACCGGGGACGGCGCGGTCGGTGACCTCACCGGCGTGCCAGCAGGCCACCCGCCAGCCGGCCCCGTCGTCGGCGAGGACCGGGTCCTCGTCGGTGCACCGCGCCGACGCCAGCGGGCACCGGGGCGCGTAGGCGCAGCCCGGCGGCTGGTGCGCCGGGTCGACCGGCCGGCCGGGGATGACCGGCAGCGGCGCATCCAGGTCGACGTCCATGTCGGGCACCGCGGCCACCAGCGCCCGCGTGTAGGGATGGCGGGCTCCGGTGTCGAGCTCGGCCGCCGGCAGGTCCTCCACCACGCGGCCGGCGTACATCACCAGCACCCGGTCACACACCTGCCCGACGACGGCGACGTCGTGGCTGATCAGCAGCAGCGCCACGCCGTCGGCGGCCCGCACCGCGGCCAGCAGGTCCAGCACCTGCCGCTGCACGGTCACGTCCAGCGCTGTGGTCGGCTCGTCGGCGACGATCAGCGTCGGCTCGCCCATCAGGCCCATGCCGATCATCGCCCGCTGCCGCATCCCGCCGGAGAACTCGTGCGGGTACTGGTGCGCGCGGCGCTCGGCCGCGGGCACCCGGACACTGCGGAGCCGGTCGACGGCGCGGTCCAGCGCCTGCCGCCGGTTCATCCCCTGGTGCTCCTGGGCCACCTCGGCCAGCTGACGTCCGATCCGGCGGGTCGGGTTGAACGAGGTCATCGGGTCCTGGAACACCATCGCGAAGGAGGTGCCCAACAGCCGGCGGTGGGCCCGCTCGGGCCCGGTCAGCAGGTCGGCGCCCTGGAACTCCAGCCGGTCCGCGGTGACCTCGCCCGGCTGCTCGACCAGCCGGGCGACCGCGAGCGCGGTGAGCGACTTCCCCGAGCCGGACTCCCCCACCACGCCGACCGCCTCGCCCCGGCCGATCCGGAAGCTCACCCCGCGGACCGGGCGCACCGGGCCGCCGGGCCCCGGGAAGGTGACCGAGAGGTCCTGCACGTCGAGCACCGGCCGGTCGGCAGCCGGGCCGGGATCGGTGGAGGGCGTGCCCTGGTCGGCGGGGACGGCGCGGACGGCGTCCGGCCCGGTGACCTCGCGCCGGGCGGCGCGGCCCGGGGAGAAGCCCCCGCCCAGCGTGGTGGTGAGTCCGATGCCCTTGGCGACCGCCTCACCGAAGAGGTTGAAGGCCAGCCCGGCCACCACGATCGCGACACCGGGGGCGAGCGCGGCCACCGGGTGGATGTAGATGCCCGACAGCCCGTCCTGCAGCAGCCGCCCCCAGTCGTAACTCGGCGCCTGCACCCCCAGCCCGAGGAAGGACAGGCCGGCGAAGGCCAGCAGCGCGCCACCGGCACCGATCGTCGCGTTCACCACCAGCGGCTCACCGATGTTGGGCAGCACGTGCCGCAGCAGCACCCGGAACCGGCCGACGCCGGCGATCCGCGCAGCGGACACGAAGTCCCGGTCGGCGACCCCCGCGGCCAGGGTGTGGGAGAGCCGGGCGAACGCCGGGGCGCCGGCGAAACCGATCGCCAGCACCGCCCCGGTCATGCCGACGCCGAACACCACGGCGAAGAACAGCGCCAGGAGCAGCCCGGGGAAGGCGACGGCGATGTTCACCCCCGCGGTCACCAGCCGGCCGCCGCGGCGGCCCAGCAACAGCGGCGCGCATCCCAGCAACAGGCCGAGCACGACCGCGATCGAGGTGGCGGCGAGCGCCAGCCCGATGGACAGCCGGGTGGCCACCAGCACCCGGGCGAAGATGTCCCGCCCCAGGGCGTCGGTGCCGACCCAGTGGTCGGCGGAGGCGCCCTGCAGCACCGCGGAGGTGTCGATCCGATCGGCTTCCTCGGACCACAGCAGCGGCGCGATGACGGCGAGGAGGAGCACGAGTGCCAGCAGCAGGCCCGCGCCGGCCCCGACCGGGGTGCGCAGCACGGCGAGCCAGCGGGCCCGGGCCGCGGAGCGCCGCGGGGCCTCGGCCGGTGCGTCGAACGTCGCGGAGGTCGTCATCGATCAGCTCTCCCGGATCGCCGAGCGTGGGTCCAGCAGGGCGAGCACCACGTCCACGGTCAGGTTCACCAGCAGCACGCCCGCGCCGTAGACGAGCACGATCCCCTGCACCACCGGGTAGTCCTTGAGCAGGATCGAGGACGCGATGGTGCTGCCCAGTCCCGGCCAGGCGAAGACGTTCTCCACCAGCACGGTGCCGGCGACCAGGGCGGTGAGCAGCAGCCCGCCGAGGGTGATGGTGGCGGTCAGTGCGTTGGGCAGCGCGTCGCGCAGGTAGATCCGGCGCCGGGGCAGCCGCTTGGCCCGGGCGGTGCGCAGGTAGTCGGCCTGCAGCACCGACACCATCTCCACCCGCATGATCCGGGCCAGCGCCGCGCCCGGGCCGAGCGCCAGCGAGAGGACCGGGAGCACGTAGGACTCCGGGCCACCCCGCCCGGCCACCGGCAGCAGGCCCCACTGCACGCCGAACAGGTAGACCAGGCCGACGCCGAGCAGGAACTCCGGGATCGCGCTCAGCGCCACGCTGGTCGAGGAGAACGCCAGCTCCCCGCCGCGGCGCCGGCCGCCGCGGGTGAGCACGCCCATCAGCACCCCGAGCGGGACGGCGATGGCCAGCGCCACCACGAAGGCCAGCAACGCCAGCTGGACCGTGGCCGGCAGCCGCTGGGAGATCACCTGCGAGACCGGCAGCCGCGAGGTGAGGGACGTGCCCAGGTCACCGCTGAACAGTCCGCCCAGGAAGTGCACGTACTGCAGCCAGAGCGGGTCGTCCAGGCCGAGGGACTCCCGCCGGGCGGCCACCAGCGCCGCCGGTGCGGTGGGGCCCAGGGCGCTGCGCACCGGGTCCCCGGGGATCAGGTGGATCATCAGGAACGAGGCGGTCACCAGCACCCACATGGAGACCAGCAGCTGGCCTCCGCGCCGCAGAGCGAAGCGGGCCCAGGGACCGTCCAGGACGGCGGTGCCCCGTCGGTCCGTGGCGGTGGCGGGGTGCGCCCCCGTCGTGCTGGTCACCCGCGCCCCCTCCTGCTCGTGCCCACCCGGGTCACCGCCCGCTGCCTCCGCCCCCTACCGGCGTGCTCAGCCGGCCGTCATCCGGATGCTGGTCGGGACGACGGCGACCGCGCCGGACTCGAAGCGGGCTCCGCTGCCGAAGGTGTTGACGGTCTGGTTGGCGAAGGGGACCACGTCGGCGTCGCGCACCAGGGCCGACTCCGCGGCCAGCCAGGTGTCGCAGCCCTCGGTGCCGACCATCGTCATCGCCTCGGCCACGCCGGCCGCGTAGTCGGCGTTGTCGATGGAGGCGAAGTTGTTGCCCTCCGGGGCCGCCGGGCCCGACACGAACGGGACGAGCTGGTCGGGGCTGCTGACGTTGAGCGGCAGCCAGGTCACGTCCCAGTTGCCGCTGCCGAACACGGTCTCCAGCAGTGCGGTGTCGTCCTGGCCGCTCATGCTCACCTCGGCGCCCAGCTCCTGCCAGGTGGACGAGGCGAGCTCGGCCGCGGCCGCGCCGCCGGTGCCCAGGCCGCTGTTGTAGATGAAGGTCAGCTCCAGCGGCGTCCCGTCCTTGGACCGGGTGCCGTCGGGGCCGGCCGTCCACCCGGCGGCGTCCAGGGTCTCCCGGGCTGCCTCCAGGCCGCCGGTGGGCAGCGCGCCGGAGACCGAGTCGCCGGGGCAGGCGACCGGCGCGGACGTCGCGAACGTGCTGCCGGGAGAGCCGGTGCCCCCGGTGAGCACCTCCCGCAGCTCGTCCAGGTCCAGGGCCTGGGTCAGCGCCGTCCGGACGGCGGGGTCGGCGCCGGGCCGACCGGCTGCGTGGTTGAACCACATCTCGCCCAGCACCGCGTCCAGGGTGCTGGCGAACAGGCCGGCGCCGGTCAGCCGCTGGGCGTCCGGGCCGAGCACCGTGGCCGCGTTCAGGCCACCGGAGAGCAGCAGGTTCGCCGAGGTCGTCTCGTTGGGCACGACCTGGACGACGACCTCGTCGGGCATGCCCTCCTCGTCGGTGCCCGCCCCGTCCGGCCCCCAGGTGTAGCCCTCGCGCAGGCTGTAGGTGACGTGGTCGGTGGGCACGACCTCGGTCAGCTCGTAGGGCCCGGTGCCCCGGCTCTCGCTCGCCAGCAGCGACCGGTCGGCCAGCCCGCTCGCGCAGACCATCGGGAGGCTGGTCAGGCCCTCGAGCACGAACGGCGCCGGGGTCTCCAGGGTGATGGTGAGCGTCGAGCCGTCGGCGGTGGCAGCGGCCCCGGGAGGCAGGAAGGTGCCCAGCAGCGGGCTCTCGTTGGCCGGGTCGGCCACGTAGTTGATGTTGTCGGCGGCGTCGGCCGCGGTGAACGGCTCACCGTCGGCGCAGGTGATGTCGTCGGCGATGGTCAGGGTGACCTCCTGGCCGTCGACCTGCCAGTCGCTGGCCAGGCCGCTGATCAGCTGCCCGTCGCTGTCCAGGTGCAGCAGCGGGTCATAGGCGAACTGGCTCAGCTGCAGCACGTTGGAGGACACCGACTGCTGCGGGTCCAGGCTGCCGGGGTCGGCGTCCATCGCCATGGTGAACGTGCCGCCGTCGACGACCTCGCCGCCGCCGGCGTCCCCGCCGCCGTCGTCACCACCGCCGCACCCGGCGAGGACGGTCACGGCAACGCACGCACCGACGCCGGTCCGGATGAGCCTCATGGTGTGTCCTCTCCCTGGAACGCGAGCACCTGCAGTGCGATTGTGAGAAGGCTGCCCCGGACGGGGCGGGGGGTCTTCGTGCGACCGGACGAGGTGGCCTGCCCCCGCTCGTCGCACGTGACCAGGCGGAGGGTCATGCACCGGCCCGGGGCACGGCACGGCCGATGTGCATGAACCGCGCACGACCGGCGCCGTCGTCGCCGAGGAAGGCGAAGGGCACGTGCAGGCCGGACTGGGCCTGCACCGGGATCAGCGTGTCCGGGGCGAAGGAGACCAGCTCGCTGCGCTCGGGCTGCTCGCCCATCTCCAGGGCGATGTCCTTGGGGCGCATCTCCAGCCAGATCCGGCCGTCGTCGTCCTGGCTGACGACCAGGTCGGCCACCCGGCTGCTGTACGTGCCGGCGTACCGCGTCGCGTCGACCCGGGGCGGGTCGACCGGCGGCACCGGCAGCGCCCGCAGCTGCACGTCGGCCAGCTCCCGCAGCACGTGGCCCACGACGTCCCGGTACAGCCCGTAGGGGTCCCCGCCGTTGGTGAGCAGCACGACGGCGATGCCTCGCTCGGGCAGGACCCGCAGGAACGAGGCCTGGCCGATGGTGTTGCCGTCGTGCCCGATGACCGGGGTGCCCTGGCCGTCGAACACCTCCCAGCCCAGTCCCCAGGCGTCGCCCATCACCCGGATGTCGGGGAGGTCCACCTGGCGTTCCTGCATCGCCGCGACCGTGCCGGCGTCCAGGACGCTCGACCCGTCGGCCGCCTTGCCCGCCTCCAGGTGCATCCGGGCGAAAGCGAGCAGGTCCCGCGCCCGCATCGACAGCATCGAGCCGGCCGGGGCGTTGGACCGGGCCATGGCCCACATCGGTGCCGGCACCTCCGCGGCGTCCGGCTCGGGGCGCACGTGGCCGACCGCGACCCGGTGGACGATCGCCTCGTACGGGCTGGCCGCGGCGTGGGTGAGGCCGAGGGGTGCGAACAGGCGCTCCGCCAGGCACTCGTCGAACGGCTTGCCGCGCAGCACCTCCACCAGCCGGCCGAGGACGCAGTAGCCGGCGTTGTTGTAGGAGAACTGCTCGCCGGGTGGGAAGAGCTGTGCCACGTCGCCGAGCCCGGCGACGTAACGCTCCAGGGCGTCGTCGCCGCGGCCGGTGTCGGTGAACACGTCGCCCTCGAAGCCGGCGGTGTGGCTCAGCAACTGGCGCACGGTGAGGGTGCGTGCCGCCGACTCGTCGGCCAGCGTCAGGCCGGGCAGGTGCCGGCTGACCGGGTCCTCCAGGGCGACCAGGCCCTCGTCGACCAGCTGCATCACCAGGGTCGCCGTCCAGACCTTGGTGATCGAGCCGATCTGGAACAGCGAGTCCGGTGTTGCGGCCACCTCGGTCGCGGTGCTGAGCACCCCGGCAGCGGCGTCGACCACCTCACCCTCGGCGAGCACCGCCACCCCGGCGGCCGGCACCCCGTGCTCGGCCAGCAGCGTCGGCAGTCGGTCGCGGATCCAGGCTCCGACCTCGTCCAGCTTCGTCATGCGGGAACCGTAGGAGCGCTGGTCAGCTGGTTGTTCGTGGTCGCGGCCAGCGCTGCGGGGGCGCCTTCGTCGGCGCCGACGAAGATCCGTGGCGGCCGGCGCGGCAGGCTGCGCCCGTGGGTCGGACCGGCCCCGGACGACGACCGGACGGAGCAGCAGATGACCACGGCCACACGCCCTGCGATCGACCAGCAGCACTGGCAGCAGCGACTGGACGAGCTGGCCCGGCGACACGGGGTGCCCGGCGCGACCCTCGCCGTCCTGCGGCTGGGCGCGGACGGCGGCGCGGACGAACTGGTGGAGGCCGCCACCGGTGTGCTGAACCTGAGCACCGGCGTGGAGGTGACCACCGACTCGGTGTTCCAGATCGGCTCGATCACCAAGGTCTGGACGACGACGCTGGTGATGCAGCTGGTCGACGAGGGCAAGCTGGACCTCGACGCCCCGCTGGTCGAGGTGCTCCCGGAGCTCCAGCTGGGCGACCCCGACGTCGCCAAGCAGGTCACCATGCGCCACCTGCTCACCCACACCAGCGGCATCGACGGCGACGTCTTCACCGACACCGGCCGCGGCGACGACGTGCTGGAGAAGTACGTCGCCGCTCTCGCCGACGTCGCGCAGAACCACCCGCTGGGCGCCACCTTCTCCTACTGCAACTCCGGGTTCAACCTCGCCGGGCGGGTGGTCGAGGTGCTCACCGGCAAGACCTGGGACGCCGCCCTGCGCGAGCGGGTCATCGAGCCGCTCGGGCTCACCCACACCTCCACGCTCCCGGAAGAGGCGATCTTGCACCGCGCCGCCGTCGGGCACATCGAGCCGGGCGAGGACGCCGACCTGCAGCCGACGACCACCTGGCTGCTGCCCCGCTCGCTGGGCCCGGCCGGCCTGGTCAACGCCACCGCCCGGGACGTCACTGCCTTCGCCCGGCTGCACCTGCGCGACGGCCGCGGCCCGGACGGCGACGTGCTGCTGTCCGCGGCCGCCACGGCCCGGATGCAGGAGCTGCAGACCGACCTGCCGGACAAGTACTCCCTCGGTGACTCGTGGGGGCTGGGCTGGATCCGGTTCGACTGGGACGGCGAACGGCTCTACGGCCACGACGGGACGACGATCGGGCAGAACGCCTTCCTGCGGGTGCTGCCGTCCCAGGGCTTCGCGGTGGCGCTGCTGACCAACGGCGGCCACCCCCGCGACCTGTACAGCGACCTGTACCGCGAGCTGTTCGCCGAGCTCGCCGGGGTGCAGATGGCCGCGCAGCTGGAGCCGCCGGCCACGGCGCCCGACGTGGACCACTCCGGCTACGTGGGCACCTACGAGCGCAGCTCGATCACCACCGAGGTGTTCGAGCGCGAGGGCGGGCTGGTGCTGCGGATCATCCCGACCGGGGAGGTCGCCCTGTCCACCGGCGCGACCGTGGAGGAGCTGGAGCTGCACCCGGTCGAGCAGGGCCTGTACGCCACCCGGGCGCCGGGCGAGGAGACCTGGATGGCGGCGGTCTTCTACTCGCTGCCCGACGGCAGCGAGTACCTGCACTACGGCGCCCGCGCGCAACCGCGGAAGGCCTGATGCCCGCACCGGTGGCCGACCTCGTCCTGACCGGCGCCCGGGTCATCGACCCGGAGACCGGCCTGGACGGGGTGCGGGCGGTGGGGATCACCGGCGGCGCGATCACCTCGGTCGGCGAGGCGGCGCCGCCGGCCCGGGAGGTGTGGGACGTCGCCGGGCAGGTGCTGGCGCCCGGCTTCATCGACCTGCACAGCCACGCGCAGAGCACCACCGGCCTGCGGCTGCAGGCCCTCGACGGCGTGACCACCGCGCTGGAGCTGGAGGCCGGGGTGCTGCCGGTCGCCGGCGCCTACGCCCGGGCCGAGGCAGAGGGCCGGCCGGTGAACTTCGGGTTCTCCGCGTCCTGGACCGACGCCCGGATGCACGTGCTCGACGGGGTGCCGTTGGTGGCCGACGCCTCGCTGGACCTGTTCGCCACCCACCAGTCGCTGCCGAACTGGCGCGGTCCGGCGAGCGACCGGGACGTCGGCCGCATCCTGGACCTGCTGGCCGACGCCGTCGGCGAGGGCGCGCTGGGCATCGGGGTGCTGGTCGGCTACGCCCCGGACAGCGGTCGGGCCGAGTACTTCCGGCTGGCCGGTCTCGCCGCCCGGCTGGGCGTACCGACCTTCACCCACACGCGCTTCATCTCCACCGCCGAGCCCGGCACCTCACTGGAAGGTGCCCTGGAGGTGATCGCCGCCGCGGCCGGCACCGGGGCCCACATGCACATGTGCCACGTCAACAGCACCTCCACCCGGATGATCGACGAGGTCGCCGGCGCGATCGACGCCGCCCGCGGCCGCGGCGTCCGGGTGAGCACGGAGGCCTATCCCTACGGCGCCGGGTCCACGGTCATCGGCGCGGCGTTCCTCTCCCCCGAGCAGCTGCCCCGGCTGGGGATCGGCCCGCAGCAGCTGACCTACCTGCCCACCGGGGAGCGGATCGCCGACGGCCGCCGGCTGGCCGAGCTGCGCGCGACCGACCCGGGCGGCGGCGTGGTGGTGCACTTCCTGGACGAGGACGACCCGGCCGACCTCGCCGTCCTGGAGCGGTCGTTCACGCTGGCCGACACCGCGATCGCCACCGACGCGATGCCTCTGGTCGCCCCGGGCGGAGGCCCCGCACCGGATTCCTGGCCACCCCGACCGGACATGGTCACCCACCCCCGCTCGGCCGGGTCCTACGGACGCACGCTGCGCTGGCTGGTGCGGGAACGGGACCTGCTCACCCTCACCGAGGCGCTGCGCCGCTCGTCGCTGCTGCCGGCACAGCTCCTGGAGGGCGCCGTCCCGGCGATGGGCCGCAAGGGCCGGGTACAGGTCGGCACGGACGCCGACCTCGTGGTCTTCGACCCGGACACGGTCACCGACCACGCGACGTACACCCGGGTCGCGCCGTCCAGCGGCTTCCGGCACGTGCTGGTCGCCGGGACGCCGGTGGTCCGCGACGGGGAGCTGCGCACCGACGTGCTGCCCGGCCGGGCGGTGCGCTCGGGCGCGGTCTGACCGGTCTGCCGCGGCGGCAGTGGCCTGCGCCGCCTGGGCGACGGACCGGACCGGGGACCGGGTCACGGATCGGCCGCGATCGAGCCCGGTGGGGGCTGCGCCACACGCGACCGGGTACGCCTGGTCGGTGATCCGCATCCGCCCGGCGCTCGTCGCCGGTGCCCTGGCCGTGCTGCTCGGCTCCACCGGGTGCGTCGTCGCCTCGTCCTCCGGGTCCGACGCCCTGGTCGCGTCCGGCCCGGCACCGCAGTCGGCACCCGTCGGGGATGCGGCGGCGCCGGCCGAGGAGCAGATCGCCCGGGCGGTGTTCGACCGGGTGAACGACGAGCGGGAGGCCCGCGGGCTGGAACCGGTGGCCTGGAACGACGCGCTGGCCACGGTCGCCCGCGACTGGAGCACGGAGATGGCCGACACCGGGCAGTTCGAGCACCAGGACATCCGCGCGCTGTTGCAGGGCGCCGAGCTGTCCGGGTTCCGGGCGGTGGGCGAGAACATCTTCTCCGCGACCGGCCCGGTGCCGGCCGGGACGATCCACGCGGGCTGGATGCGCTCGGACGGCCACCGGGCCAACGTGCTCAACCCCGGTTGGGACCGGCTCGGGGTGGGCGTCTTCTGCGGCCCCGACGGGTCGGTGTGGGCGACCCAGGAGTTCGGCCGGACGGCAGGTGCCGACCAACCGGCGGTGGCCAGCACCACGCCGCCGGTCGAGCCGATCACCCGTCCCGCCGACGACGGCCCGACCTGCTGAGGCCACCGCGGGCCCGGGCGGGATTGACCGGGCCCTCCGCCCGGGTACGTGCACACCCGATGACCCGAGCCCGCCCCGCCGCAGGGCCGAGGGCAGTCCGATCGGCTCCTGCTGCCAGCAGTGCCCGGCCGGCCGCGAACGGAGGGACGTGATCGTGCCGAGCACGGGACGCAGGAGCGCACGATGATCCGCCGGCCCAGGAGCATCGCCCCTCGGGCCGACCCGCCGGAGGGGCGTGGCGGACAACCGCCGGAGGCGCCCCGAGCCCAGCCGCCGGAGGCGCCCCGAGCCCAGCCGCCGGCGCCCCCCGGGACCCAGGGCGGGTCAGCGATCGGCGACGCCGGCGGTCCGTCGGCACCGACGCCGCCGCGAGCACCCGCCGCCGACCTCGACTCCGTCCGCCCCACCCCCGCCGCGCCCGCCGCGGTACCGCCGTCGCCTGCCTTGGTGCAGGCGTCCGCGGTGCCGAGCTGGGTGCTGCGGGTCGTGACCACGAGCGCGGCGACCCTGGCCTTCGCCGGCGTCGTCTGGCTGGGCTTCTGGCTGCTGTTCCGGCTGCCGATGGTCACCTTCGCCGTGGCCGTGGCCGTCCTGCTCACCGCGCTGACCGCGCCCATCGCCACACGGCTGCGCCGGGCCGGCGCACCGGCGGCGCTGGCCGCCCTCGGCGGGGTCCTGGTCCTGCTCGCGGCGCTCGGCGGGATCGTCTCCTTGGTCGGCTTCCGGGCCGCGAGCACCTTGCAGGACCTGACCCGGCCGCTGGCTGCCGGCATCGACCGGATCCGGGTCTGGGCGATCGAGGGCCCGCTGTCCCTGGACGCGCAGCAGGTCGCCGAGGTGCGCAACCAGATCGTCGGCCGCCTCTACGACGCCGCCCCCACCCCCGGCGCCGGCGCCCAGCTGGCGCTGCTCGTGCTGGCCGCGCTGGTGCTGATCGTCTTCCTGGTCTTCTTCCTGCTGAAGGACGGCGACCGGATGTGGCGCTGGCTGCTGGAACGGGTGCCGGCCCGGCAGCGCGCCCGGGTCGACGGCGCCGGCCGGGCCGCGTGGGGAACGCTGACCAGTTACGTCCGCGGCGTCATCGTGGTGGCGCTGATCGACGCGATCGGCATCGGCGCAGCACTGCTCCTGCTGGACGTGCCGCTGTGGCTGTCGCTGACCCTGCTGACCTTCCTCGGCGCTTTCGTGCCGATCGTCGGCGCCACCGTCAGCGGGGTCGTCGCCGTCCTGGTCACGCTGGTCACCAACGGGGTGGCCGACGCCGTGATCGTGGCGATCGTGGTGCTGGTGGTGCAGCAGCTGGAGGGCAACGTCCTGCAGCCGCTGATCATGGGGCGGGCCCTGAGCCTGCACCCGATCGTCATCCTGCTCGGGGTGACCGCCGGCGGCCTGGCGGCCGGGGTGGCCGGCGCGCTGCTGGCCGTGCCGATGCTGGCCGTGGCCTACCGCATCATCGAGTACCTGCGAACCCATCCGGCCACGCCGGAGGAGGTCGAAGCGCCCGCAGTCCCGGTCGCCGCCGGCTGAGTGCGACTCAGCCGGCGGTCTCCTGCTGCACGTCGTCGGCGGCGACGGCCAGCTGGCCGGTCTGCTCGGCCAAGAAGGCGTCCGGCTCGTCGAGGAGGACGGCGGCGGCGATGCCGAAGTCACGCTCGAAGCTGCTGGGCTCGACCGAGGTCGCGGTGCCCGACACCTGGACGACCTCGCCCGGCTCCAACCCGTCGACCGGGGTGGCGGAGACCACCGTCACCGCCGCGCCCGAGTCGGTGGTCACCCGGAACGCGCTGCCGATGGCGGTCGTGGCGATGAGACCGGCGACCTGCCCGCCGAAGGACACGTCCTCCCCGGCACTGAAGGGCACGGTGGGCTCCGCCGGCGTAGCGCTGGGCGTCGGGCTGGGCGGTGCCGACGTCTCCCCCGTCGACGGCGGAGCCGACGACTGCGCCGCTTCCAGGTCCGCGACCCGCTCCTCCAGGGCGGCCACGTCGTCCTCCACGGCCTGGAGCTCCTCGGCCGTGACGTCCGGCGTCAGGGCAGGAGGGTCCTCCCCGCACCCGGCGAGCCCGGCAGACGTGACCAGCACCAGGCCGAGAGGCAGGACCCGACGTCGCCAGCCAGGACCGGGCTCGGTCAGCAGCCGACGGTTGTCTCTGGTCATCTCGCTCCTCTGCTCGCGGCGTGGCCGGCCGGGCCGACCGGGTGTGGTCGCCCTCGCCGGGGCCCTACCCGGTCGGGGCAGCGGCTAGGCGGCCGGACGGACCCCAAGCCTGCCGCCCGTCGGGTCAACGGAGGACAGCGGGCTGCCGCGAGCGCCTGTCGGCCTCGACCTCGGCGCGGACTGGCCGGTCGGGGCTGGTCAGAGCAGGTCGCGCCGCATGACCAGACGGGGCATCCTGCTCGCCACGGCGTCGGTGGTGCCGACGACCCGAAAGCCGGCCCGTTCGAACATCGACCGGGTGCCGACGAAGGCCATGGTCAGGTCCATCCGCCCCGGGGGATCGACCGGATGTGCCTCGACCGCAGGCGCGCCGTGGGCGGCCGCGAAGCCGACCGCCCCCTCGATCAACGGAGCCGTCACCCCCTGACGACGACGGCCCGAGCGGACCACGACGCAGACGATGCTCCACACCGGCAGGTCGTCGACCGGCCGGATGAGACGCGAGCCGGTCAGACGGGTGATCTCGGCGCGCGGGCCGATGTTGCACCAACCGACCGGTTCACCGTCCCGGTAGGTGACCACCCCCGGAGGGTGGTCACGCTCGCACAACCGCCGCATGGCCTGCTCCCGGCTCCCACCACCGAGCTCGTCGATCTCGGCGGCACGCAGCCGGTGGGACAGGCACCAACAGTGGTTGGCGCGGCGGGTGCGGTTGACGATGTCGGCGAAGTCCTCGAAGCGGTCCGGGGTCACGGGGTGCGTCTCCCAGGTCATGGACGCACTCCACCACGACCTGCCGACGATCCGCGTCGCCCGGCCGCGGTCTTCCGTCGGAGCCGTGCCGGCGGCTGACACCCCGAGCCCCGCCCCAGGAACCGCCCGGACACCACTGGGACACCGGGTGTGCTCGACGCCGCCGGTGCCTGACCGGTCAGGGCAGCGTGTAGGCGGCTGGACGGACCTCCAGCCTGCCGTCGGTCGGGTCCTCGGAGAACAGCAGGGCCCCCGACTGCCGGCTGTTCGGAGCCAGGTAGGAGAACGTGGCAGTCGCCCGCTGCACATCGCGGCCGTCGCGGGTCAGCACACCGACCACCTCGACCTGCTCGGCCGTGCCGCCACCCTCGTTGACCACCTCGACGGGCACCACCCAGCCCTCGCCGACCTGTTCTGCCACCGCCGCGGTGACCGCCAGCCGGGGGGCACCGTCGCGCACCACCACCGCCTGGTACCCGAGGAAGGCGAGCACGAGCAGGACGACCACGGCCCCGACGGCGCCGAGCAGGTACTCGCCCCGACTCGTGTCGCCGTCCGCGGTCCCGGACTCGTCCCGGTCGTCGCCGTCGCTCACGTCGTCCTCACAAGATCAGCCGGGCGGCCGCCGCGCCCAGGCTCGCCGGTAGCGCGAGAACGACGGCCTGGGTGACGGCCATCGCCGGACCCACCCCGTCGAACCGGCCGAAGGTCCACAGCAGGTAGGCCGACATGGCCAGCGCGATTGCGTAGCCGACGACGGTCAGGGTGAGGAACGAGCGCAGCACCCCGCCGACGGCCGGCTCCTGGCCCCGGAACCCGACCCAGTACACGAAGCCGTGCATGAGGAGCAGGCAGAGGACGACGAGGACGACCGGGTGCCAGGGGTCGATCCCTGCTGCGAGGAGCACGACCTCCTCGGTGGGGGCGATGTTGGCCGCGAAGACGACCGCCCCGGCCGCCATGAGCAGCAGCTCCCCGCCATAGGTGGTGGTCGGGGTCCGCCGGCCCCCCATGCCCAGTTGGCTGCGCGCGAAGGACGCGCCCACAGCAGCCGGGAGCATCGCGAGGCCGGTGATCGACAAGGCGTCCTGCCAGTCCTGCAGGGGCTCGATCACGGTGAGCACCCCGAGGACCAACGCCGCCGCCACGGCGGCCATCACGAACGCCACCCCGGCGTCGGCGAGGTACCCGGGCCAGCCGACGCCGGGCATCCCGGCGCCGAAGTGCTGGGACAGGAAGACGACGAGCAGGACGGTGGCCACCAGGAGCAGGGCGAGGCGGTACCGAGGGATGGACAGGCCGAGGCCCCAGATCTCCATGGTCATCAACAGCGGCAGCGCGAACAGCAGAGCACCGCCGAAGGCACGACCGCTGCTCTGGGCGAGGAGGTGCCGGGACTCGGGCCGAGGTTGCTCCTGCTGGTCACCCCGATCCGCCACCCGGCCAACGTAGACGGCGAGGAACCGAGCACGGCCCCGGGGGCAACCGGCCGGGGCGTGGAGACGGGGAGACCCCGCACGGATCACTCCGTGCGGGGTCTCCTCTGCCGTCACCCGGACCAGGCACTCCCGTGAGCAGGACCGCCCGGGTCAGGCATCAGCTGCAGCCGCTGGTGGAGCCGCAGCCCTCGCAGACGTAGCAGCTGCCGGCGGGGCGCATCTTCGTGCCGCAGGTCATGCACAGCGGTGCGTCGGTGGCGGTGCCGGTGACCAGCTCGAGCAGCTCGGCCGAGGAGTGGGCCTCCTTGACCGAGGTCGGGCCGGCCGGGGTGACCTTCTCCTCCACCTTGGCGGTCTCGATCGGCGCGGAGCCGCGCAGCTGCTCCAGGTCGACGTCGTCCTCCTCGACCGCCGGGGTCGAAGCCGAGGTGCCGTAGGAGCCGGCGACCTGGGCCGAACGCTCCTCGGCGGTGAAGATGCCCAGGTTGGCGCGCTTCTCCACCGGCAGGTGGTCCAGCGCCAGGCGACGGAAGATGTAGTCCATCACCGACTGGGCGATCCGGATGTCCGGGTCGTCGGTCATGCCGGCCGGCTCGAACCGCATGTTGGTGAACTTCTGGATGTAGGTCTCCAGCGGCACCCCGTGCTGCAGGGCCAGGGAGATCCCGATCGAGAAGGCGTCCATCACACCGGCCAGAGTCGAACCCTGCTTGCCCAGCTTGAGGAAGACCTCGCCCAGGCTGCCGTCCTCGTACATCCCGGCGGTCATGTAGCCCTCGGCGCCGGCGACGCTGAACGACGTGGTGACGCTGGTCCGCTTCTTCGGCAGCCGCTTGCGCACCGGGTGCGCCAGCGCGGTGGCCGGGGCGGCCTCCGCGACCGGGGCCTCGTCCTTGGTGCCGTCGTTCTTTCCCTTGCCACCGGACAGCGGCTGGCCGACCTTGCAGTTGTCGCGGTAGATGGCCAGCGCCTTGATGCCCATCTTCCAGCCCTGGAAGTAGATGTCCGCGACCTCCTCGACGGTCGCCGACTCCGGCATGTTCACCGTCTTGCTGATCGCGCCGGAGATGAACGGCTGCACCGCGGCCATCATGCGCACGTGGCCCATCGGGGAGATGGACCGCTCGCCCATCGCGCAGTCGAACACCTCGTAGTGCTCCGGGCGCAGGCTCGGGGCGTCGACGACGTGGCCGTGCTCGGCGATGTACTCGACGATCGCCTCGACCTGCTCGTCCTGGTAGCCCAGGCTCTTCAGCGCCCGCGGGACCGTCTGGTTGACGATCTGCATCGAGCCACCGCCGACCAGCTTCTTGAACTTGACCAGCGAGAAGTCCGGCTCGATGCCGGTCGTGTCGCAGTCCATCATGAAGCCGATCGTGCCGGTGGGGGCCAGCACGGAGGCCTGCGCGTTGCGCCAGCCGTTCTCGGTGCCGATCGCCAGGCACTCCTGCCACTCGGCTGTCGCGGCCTTGAGCACGTCGGCGTCGTCGGCGCCGACCGGGCGGATCGCGTCGTTGGCGGCAGAGTGCTTGCGCATGACCCGGGCGTGGGCATCGGCGTTGCGGGCGTAGCCGTCGTAGGCCCCGACGACCCCGGCCAGCTCGGCCGAGCGACGGTAGGCGGTACCGGTCATCAGCGAGGTGATGGCGGCGGCCAGGGACTGCCCGCCCCGGGAGTCGTAGGCGTGGCCGGTGGCCATGAGCATCGCGCCGAGGTTGGCGTAGCCGATGCCCAGCTGGCGGTAGGCGCGGGTGGTCTCGCCGATCGGAGCGGTCGGGAAGTCGGCGAAGCAGATCGAGATGTCCATCGCGGTGATGATCAGCTCGACGGCCTTCACGAAGTTCTTGGAGTCGAACGTGCCGTCGTCCTTGAGGAACTTCATGAGGTTCAGCGACGCCAGGTTGCACGAGCTGTTGTCCAGGCTCATGTACTCCGAGCAGGGGTTCGAGGCGTTGATCCGCCCCGTCTCGGGGTTGGTGTGCCAGTCGTTGATGGTGTCGTCGTACTGGATGCCCGGGTCGGCGCACTCCCAGGCCGCCTTGGTGACCTTGCCGAACAGCTCACGGGCGTCGACGGTCTCGATCACCGAGCCGTCGCCGCGGGCCCGCAGCCCGAAGTCGGCGCCCTCCTCGACCGCACGCATGAACTCGTCGTTGACCCGGACGGAGTTGTTGGCGTTCTGGTACTGGACGCTGGTGATGTCCCGGCCGCCGAGGTCCATGTCGTACCCGGCGTCCCGCAGCGCGCGGATCTTGTCCTCCTCGCGCGCCTTGGTGTCGATGAACTCCTCGATGTCGGGGTGGTCGATGTCGAGGACGACCATCTTCGCCGCACGGCGGGTGGCGCCACCGGACTTGATGGTGCCCGCCGAGGCGTCGGCCCCACGCATGAAGGAGACCGGCCCGGACGCGGTGCCACCGGAGGAGAGCAGCTCCTTGGAGGAGCGGATGCGGGAGAGGTTCAGGCCGGCGCCGGAGCCGCCCTTGAAGATCAGGCCCTCTTCCCGGTACCAGTTCAGGATCGAGTCCATCGTGTCGTCGACGGCGAGGATGAAGCAGGCGCTGACCTGCTGCGGGGAGGCCGTGCCCACGTTGAACCACACCGGCGAGTTGAAGCTGAACACCTGGTGCAGCAGCATCCAGGTCAGCTCGTGCTCGAAGACCTCGGCGTCGCCCTCGCTGGCGAAGTAGTCGTGCTCACGGCCGGCCGCGCCGTAGGTCAGGACGACCCGGTCGATGAGCTGACGCAGGCTCGTCTCGCGCTGCGAGCTGCCGACCGCACCCCGGAAGTACTTGGTGGTGACGATGTTGGTGGCGTTGATGCTCCACTCGGCCGGGAACTCGACCCCGCGCTGCTCGAAGTTGATCGAGCCGTCCCGCCAGTTGGTCATGACGACGTCGCGGCGCTCCCACACGACCTCGTCGTAGGGGTGCACCCCCGCGGTGGTGAACACACGCTTGACCTTCAGGCCCTTCCCCCGGCTGGGGGCCTTGGCGGTGCGGCGGTTCCGGCTGGTGGTGAGGCGGTCGGCTGTCTCGGTCATCGTGCGAGGGCTCCCTGGGTCGGACTGGTGCGGTGGTGCAGGCGGAGCGGCTGGGGAAGCCGGCGGGTGCCGGAGCCGGGTGGTGCGGTCTCCTCGTCGAGACCTGTCTAGCGGAGGGGTCGGACAGTTCTCACGGGCCGGCGGCGCTGCCGGTGTCAGCCGGTCGCGGCCGCTCGGTGGCTCGCCGGCGGGTGGTGGTCCCGGTCGCGGGGCTCTGGGTCGCGGGGCTCTGGGTCGCGGGGCTCTGGGTCGCGGGGGTCTCCTGGTCGCTGTCGACCGTGTCGCGCTCGACGGGTGGCGCGTCACCGGCGCGGGGAGTGCTCCGGGCCGGTGCGGCGCGCAGCTCGGCGATCTCCTTCTCGAAGTCGGCGACCGAGGAGAAACTGCGATAGACGCTGGCGAAGCGCAGGTAGGCGACCTCGTCGAGGTCGCGCAGCGGCCCGAGGATGGCCAGGCCGACCTCGTGGCTGGGGATCTCGGCGCAGCCGGTGGCCCGCACCGCGTCCTCGACCTGCTGGGCGAGCAGGGCCAGCTGGTGCTCGTCGACCGGCCGCCCCTGGCACGCCCGCCGCACCCCTGCGACGACCTTGCCCCGAGCGAAGGGCTCGCTCACGCCACTGCGCTTGACGACGGCGAGGACGGCCTCCTCCACGGTGGTGAAGCGGCGCCCACAGCCCGGGCAGGAGCGTCGACGGCGGGTGGTCGCCCCCTCGTCGGTCTCCCTCGAGTCGATGACCCTGCTGTCGGGGTTGTGGCAGAAGGGACAACGCATGTCGATCTCCTCCTTCCCGAGGTGTCGCGCGGGGTCTCGCCGCGGCGCCGTGACACCGTGACCGGGCCCCGACCCGATGGCCGTGCTGTGGACTGGGCCGGGGACATCCGGTGGATGCGCCGGGGACAACGTGTGGAACGGCTGTGGATGGCTTACAGCTCTGTAACTACTAGATGTTGTGGTGGAACCGTACGACCACCCCTACAGGTGTGCAAGCCCTGGCGAGCGTGTCGTCTTCCGCATCTGACCCGGGCGTCCCTCGGAGCCCCTCCCGCCACAGCCACCGGCGCCTCGGCCGGGCCGTTCGCACCGAGGTGGGCGCGAGCGCGCCGCCGGTCAGGGCAGCTCGAGCACCTGGCCGGGGACGAGGTCGACGCCGGAGAGGCCGTTCACGTCCAGGAGCGCGTCGACGATCGCGCGACGGTCCTCCTCCGGGGCGATCTCGCCGGCGATCGACCACAGGGTGTCCCCGGACTGGACGACGACCGTCGTCGAGCCGGCCAGCTCGAGGCCGCCGCCGGGGCCGCCGGACTCGGCGGCGAACGTCGCCGCGGCGACGGACACCCCGAAGGCGATGGACAGCCCGGCGACCACTCGCCGCCCGCGCCGGGTCAGCCGCAACGGCGCCTGTGCACCCGAGGCGACCCCACCGCCACCCCCTCCCGTGCGCCTCGCGCAGCCGGCGCCGCCCCCGCCCGCGACGCCGACCGGCCGACCAGGGCGCACGTCGGGATGCCCGGGACCCCGCCGGGCCGCCGCAAGGCGAGCCGCCCGGGGCGGGGGCGCAGGCCGACCGCGCACCACGGACCGGGGCGAGTGCGCCACCTGACGCGCCCCCGGGAACGGGAGCACGACCGCCATCGAGGCCGGGGCGGCCACGGGGAACTCGAGCTGCGGACTGGCCATCGGGGTGCTCCAGAGGTCTCGCGGTACGGAGTGGTCGAACAGGCGTTCGAACGGAACGTCTGGGCGATGTCTACCGCACGCCCCCGACAGGAACACGCCGACACGACGACTTCTTCGAACACCTGTTTGAACGGAGCGGCCTGAGGCGATACGGTTCCGAGGCGATCGAGGACGGCGTCCGCGGTCCCGGCTCGCCGTGGTGACACGGCCGTCGGTACGGCAGGACGCCACCGGGAACTGCTGCCGAGGCAGCCGGACGAGGAGGACACATGGCGGTCGACGGCCCGAAGGCGCGCGGCGGCAAGAGCCCTTCGCGGCGTGGAGCGTCCAGCCCGGCACCCGCCGACGGCGCAGCGCCCACGGCCGCAGCGGGTGCAGGAGCAGCGGTGCGGGAGTTCCCCGACCGGGCCGCCGACGGCGACGGCCTGACCCAGCGGCAGCGCCGGGTGCTCGAGGTCATCCGTGACTCGATCGAGCGCCGCGGCTACCCGCCCTCGGTCCGCGAGATCGGTGAGGCGGTCGGTCTCTCCTCCGCCTCGTCCGTGGCCCACCAGTTGTCGGTGCTGCAGCGCAAGGGCTGGCTGCGCCGTGATCCGAACCGGCCGCGCGCGCTCGACGTGCGCCTCCCCGGCGACGGCACCGGTACGACGACGAACGAGGCCACAGCCGAGGCGCTGGCCGGTTCCGGCGCAGCCAGTGGCGTCGACGACGCCTCTGCCCCCCGACCCACGTACGTGCCCCTGGTCGGCCGGATCGCCGCCGGTGGTCCGGTGCTGGCCGAGCAGGCGGTCGAGGACGTCTTCCCCCTCCCCCGCGAACTGGTCGGCGAGGGCACCCTGTTCATGCTGAAGGTCGCGGGTGACTCGATGGTCGACGCGGCGATCTGCGACGGCGACTGGGTCGTCGTCCGGCAGCAGCCGACCGCGGAGAACGGCGAGATCGTCGCCGCGATGATCGACGGCGAGGCGACGGTGAAGACCTACAAGCGCCGTGACGGGCACGTGTGGCTGATGCCGCACAACGCCGCGTACGAGCCCATCCCGGGCGACGACGCGACGGTCCTCGGCCGGGTCGTCACCGTGCTCCGCCGGGTCTGACCTCGGGCACGGGCGCCGGGCCCGTGCTCAGGCCGGGCTGCGCCGGAGCTTGCCGCCGGCCCACACGAGCACGGTCGCGACGGCCGCGGCGATGAGGCCGGCGGTCAGCGGCTCGACCCCACCGGCGGTTGCCAGCGACCCGTCGGCGGCCTCGGTGGGCTCCGCCGGGGCCGTCCCCGTCAGGTCACCGGCGGCTGGCACCTGGGTGACCACCGCAGGGAGTCCCTCGCCGGCGACGAGCAGGTCCCGGTCGTTCGCCGCGAAGGCGATGGCCTCGCCCTGTGGGGCCTCCGGCAACGCCACCCGCACCGGCGGCCCGGCCAACGCCCCGACGACGTCGGAGCCGCTCAGCGGCCAGACATAGGCGTCGGTGTAGGTCCGCAGGGCGATCCGCGAGCCGTCCGACGACACGGCGCCGCCGGTGACCAGCAGCTGGCCGGCCCGGCCCACCGGGCCGCCCGGTGTGCCGGTCAACGTGAGTCCGAGCGCCGCCACCTTGCTCATCGGCACGGTGGCTCCGTCGGCGAGGGGCGCATCCGGGCGGTACACGGAGCTGGCGCCCAGCACCTCCTTGGTCACCAGGTACGGGGTGCCGTCGGGCGCGAGCAGGAGGGCCTCCGCGTCGTGCGGACCGTCGGGGTAGGTGAGCCTGGTCAGCACGGTGGTCCCGTCGGGGCGCAGACCGATCAGCGCCACCGTCTCCCGGCTCTGCGCGTTGTCCCCGATGTCGGCGAGCCAGATCGTCCCGTCGGCGGCGAGGGCGAGGTCCTCGGGGTCGTACGGGTCGACCTCCGCCGTGCGCACCTCACCCACCGCACAGGCTCCGTCGAGCACCAGCACCTCGGCGCGGTCGCCGCCGTCGTTCATCGCGAGCATCGACTCCCCGGCGCTGGCCAGGCCGGAGAGCTCCGGGAGCCGCGGGTCGGTGATCTCGCACCGGGTGGTCGGCTCGCCGTAGGGAGCGGTCCCGTCGTCGGCGGCCGCCGACCCGGCAGGCAGCAGCGCGACCAGCAGGCCGACGGGCGCGCAGAGGACGGCGCCGGCCGTCGTCCTGCGGCGAGGGGCGCGGCTACGCCTGGGATCGGCCGACTCTGGCACGAACCCAGCGTGACACCGCGACAGCGTCCAGTGCGTGAACCACGCCCAACAGCAGCAGTCCGACCGAGAGCCCGACCACCGCGTCGGTGACCCAGTGGAAGTCCAGCGCCACCATGGCCACACCCGTCGCCACCGGCCCCAGCACGCTGAGCAGCCAGGTGGCCCGCTGCACGCCCGCGGGCAGGCCGAACTCGACGGCCTGCCACCGGGCCACCCCCCACATGAGGACGGCGTTCGCCACGTGCCCCGAGGGGTAGCTGGCCCCGTCCGCGTGGAAGAACGACCCGGGGAAGGCCGGGGCCGTACGACCGGTGCCCCACTTGAACGCATAGACCACGGTGGTGAGCAGGGCCAGCGCGACGACCACCCGGACCAGCGGCACCAGCGTCCGCTGCCGCACGGCGAGCCACCCGACCAGCACGGCCAGCACGACCAGGATCGTCACCCGCCCGCCGATCTGGGTGACGACCCAGATCGGCCAGTAGGCCCACGAGTCCCGCAGTGCCCACACACTGGTCACCTCGGAGACCCGCAGGTCCATCCGTTCCAGCCACCCGCGGCTGAGCAGGTTGACGGTGACCCCGACCGTGACGAGGGCGGCGAGGACGAGCAGCCACCACGGCGGCCGGCCCACCCCGACCACCGGTGCGACCGATCGATCGGCAGCGGGCGCCGTCCGGTCCACCGCTCCCCTGGTCACCGCGTCACGGTACCGGGGCCGTGACCTGCTCGTGATCCGCCGGGCTGTCCGCTGGCCCCGCTGCCGGAGCCCGGCACGATCGTGCGAGCGGCAGCGGGACCCTTCGTCAGTCCTCGGTGGCCGGCGCGGTGAAACCGTCGAGCTGGGCCGCCAGGCCGGCGTCGACGCGCGCGGTCAGCCGGGTCCCGGTGGCCTCGTGCGCCTCCTCGACGACCTCGCCGTCCCGGTGGACCCGGGCGACCAGGTCGCCCCGGTCGTAGGGCACGAGCACCTCGACGTCGATGTGCGGGTGCGGCAGCCGCTGGGCGATCACGTCGCGCAGCGCCTCGATGCCCTCGCCCGTCCGGGCCGAGACCCACATCGCCCCGGGGAGGGCCTGGCGCAGCGCCAGCATGTCCTCCTCGGTCATGGCATCGACCTTGTTCACGACGATCAGCTCCGGGACGGCGGACGCGTCGATCTCGTTGAGCACCGTGTGCACCGCGTCGATCTGGCCCAGCGGGTCGGAGTCGGAACCGTCGACGACGTGCACGAGCAGGTCGGCGTCGGCCACCTCCTCCAGGGTGGAGCGGAACGCGTCGACCAGCTGGTGCGGCAGGTGGCGCACGAAGCCGACCGTGTCGGTCATCGTGTACTCGCGCCCTTCGGGCGTGTGCGCGCGGCGGACCGTCGGGTCCAGGGTGGCGAACAGCGCGTCCTGGACCAGCACGCCGGCCCCGGTGAGCTGGTTGAGCAGGCTGGACTTGCCGGCGTTCGTGTAGCCGGCGATCGCCACGCTCGGCGTCGCGTTGCGGTCGCGGGAGTTGCGCTGCGTCGTCCGGGCGGTCGCCATCCCGGCGATCTCCTTGCGGAGCTTGCTCACCCGGGAGCGGATCCGGCGGCGGTCGGTCTCGATCTTCGTCTCACCCGGACCACGGGTGCCGATGCCGCCACCGCCGGCGACCCGGCCACCGGCCTGCCGGCTCAGCGACTCACCCCAGCCACGCAGCCGGGGCAGCATGTACTGCATCTGGGCCAGCTCGACCTGGGCCTTGCCCTCCCGGCTGGTGGCGTGCTGGGCGAAGATGTCCAGGATCAGGGCGGTCCGGTCGACCACCTTGACCTTGAGCACCTTCTCCAGCTGGTTGAGCTGGCCCGGGGCCAGCTCCCCGTCGCAGATCACGGTGTCCGCGCCGGTGGCGGCGACGACCTCGCGCAGCTCGGCGGCCTTGCCCGAGCCGACATAGGTGGCCGGGTCCGGCTTGTCCCGGCGCTGCATCAGCGCGTCGAGCACCTGGGAGCCGGCGGTCTCGGCGAGCGCGGCGAGCTCGGTCAGCGAACGCTGCGCGTCGGCCGCCGTCCCCTCGGTCCAGACGCCGACCAGGACGACCCGCTCCAGGCGGAGCTGCCGGTACTCGACCTCGGTGACGTCGGTGAGCTCGGTGCCGAGCCCCGCGACCCGACGGAGTGCGCCGCGCTCCTCCTTGACGTAGGAGCCGGTGGTGTCGTCGTCGGCGTCCCACTGACCCGCCGGTGCCGGCTTGGTGTCGGACATGCTGGCGCGCGCCTTGTCGACGCGGGCTTCGGCTCCGTCGAGGATCGCGCGGTTCTGGGCTGTCGTCATCGTCTCCAGCGTGGCATGCCCCTGGTCCTGGGGCGACCGACTTGTCACATCACCTGTTGTCATCGCCCGGTACAACACCTCGGGCCTCCGGATGCATCCCGAGGTACAGCGACCAGCGCTCTGCCCCCGGGTCCGCCGGCCGGGTGGCGTACTCGTCCAGCAACCGGTGCAGCCGTTCGCGGAACTCGGCCAGGTCCGCCGCACCCAGCCGCAGCCCCAACCGGGTGCTCTCCAGGTGGCTCTCCCCCACCGCGGCGACCTCCTCGAGGAAGGCGGCGAGCGCGGCGTCCCGGGCGGCGCCCGAGGCGCCGGCGCCGTCCATCAGCCAGCTCTTCCCGGTCGCCCGGTAGGGCACCTCGCGGGCGCCCCGCGCGCCCCGCCGCGCGCTCTCGGCGACCAGGAAGCCGGTGTCGACGAGGGTGCGGACGTGGTGCAGCACGGTCGCCGGGTTGCGGCCCAGCCGCGCGGCGAGCTCCTTGTTGGTCAGCGCCTCGTCCAGGCACAGCCGCAGGATCCGCAGCCGGACGGCGGAGGCCAGGGCGCGCGCCTCGGCGTCGGTGGCCGGCCGGCGCTCCCCGACGAAGCGCCGCTCACCCGGACCGACCACCGCCTCGCCCGCACCGGCCTCCGGCTCGTCCATCCCGGCAGCGTAGGACGTCGACACGGCTCAGTGATTGACTTCCCCCGATCAGTGGCGGGAGGCTGCGCCGGTGACCCGCGACCGGAGCCTGCTGCGGCACCACGACTTCCGTCAGCTCTGGGCCGCGGAGACGGTCAGCCAGGTGGGCACCCAGGTGACCCTGCTGGCCCTGCCGGTGCTGGCGGTCTCGCTCCTGGAGGCGACGCCGCTGGAGATGGGCGTCCTGACGGCCCTGGAGACCGCCGCCTTCCTGCTCATCGGACTCCCGGCCGGTGCCTGGGTCGACCGCTGGCGGCGCCGTCGGGTGCTGGTCACCGCCGACCTGGTGCGCGCGGCGGTGCTGGCGACCCTGCCGATCGCGTACCTCCTCGACGTCCTCACCCTCGGGCAGCTGTTCGTCGTCGCGGCGGCGACCGGCACGGCGACCGTCTTCTTCGACGTCGCCTACCAGAGCTACCTGCCCGCCCTGGTCGACCGCGACCAGCTGGTCGACGGCAACGGCAAGCTGGAGGCCAGCCGGGCCGTCGCCCAGGTGGCCGGGCCCGGCATCACCGGCGTGCTGCTCCGGGTGCTCAGCGCGCCGATGGTCATCGCCCTGGACGCGGCGTCCTTCCTGCTCTCCGCGTTCTTCCTCAGCCGGGTCCAGCGACCGGACACCGTCCCCGACCGGGCCGCACGGCGACCGCTGCGCACCGAGATCGCCGAGGGGCTGTCCTTCGTCGTCCGCCAGCCGCTGCTCCGCCGGATCGTCGCCTGCACCGGCACGTCGAACCTGTTCTCCACGATCACCACGACCCTGCTGGTGCTCTACGCGCTCCGCCGGCTCGAGCTGTCCGAGAGCGTGCTGGGCCTGGTCTTCTCCGCCGGCGCGGTGGGCGGCCTGGTCGGCGCGGCGACGGCCGCGCGCTTCGCCCGCACCGTCGGCGAGGGTCGGGCGATCCCGCTGGCGATCATGGTGATGGTGCCGTTCACCGCGCTCACGCCGCTGGCCGCCACCGGTGCTCCGCTGGTCCTTCTGCCCCTCGGCCAGTTCGGCTTCAGCTGGGCGGTGGTGGTCTACAACATCACCCAGGTCAGCTTCCGGCAGCGGCTGTGCCCGCCGGCGCTGCTGGGCCGGATGAACGCGTCGGTGCGCTTCCTGGTCTTCGGCACCATGCCGCTGGGCGGGCTGCTCGGCGGCGTCCTGGGCACCTGGCTCGGCGTGCTGCCGACGCTGTGGATCGCCGCGGCCGGTCAGCTGCTCGCGGCCGGCTGGGTGGTGGCCAGCCCCCTGCTGCGGATGCGTGACCTGCCCGACGGCCCGGACACCCCGGCCGGCGGGGTGACGACCGTGCCCGAGGCACGGGCACCGACCGCCGGCAGCGATCCCGAGCGGTCCGGCTGAGCAGCCGACGGGTTGGCCGGCCGGGCGCCGGGTAGGGCGGCGGAGCACGGTCCACCGCTCGAGAGGACGACGATGACCAGCCCTGACGAGGAGCTCGACGACCCAGGCCGCGACCCCGCCGGCCTCGACCCGCCGCGCAACGTCTTCGGTGGCGCGGACCAGGACACCGGCCGCGGCGAACCACGCGGCACCGGGAACGTCGGGCCCGGCGACAAGCCCGAGGCGCCCACCGACGACCCGGAGACGCGGGCCGACGAGCCCGACCGTCCCTGACCCGCGGTTGCGCAGCCAGGACCCTCAGCCGGCGAGCCACTCCCGGCTGAGGGTCCCGGTGGCGACGACGACGGCCGGGCCGGAGAGCAGCGTCGTCGTCCCGTCGAACTGCACCGACAGCCGGCCGCCCGGCACGTCGACGAGGACCGTCCCGGTGTCGCGTCCGCCGTCCGCCAGCGCGGCGAACGCCGCAGCGCAGGCGCCGGTGCCACAGGAGCGGGTCTCCCCCACGCCGCGCTCGTGGACCCGCAGCCGGACGTGCGCGCAGGCGCCCTCGGGCGGGAGCACGTTCACGAGCTCGACGTTGACCCCCTCGGGGAACATCGCGTCGTCGACCCCGGGCAGCACCGACAGGTCCAGGGTGTCGACCTCGACGCCGGTCAGGCAGACCAGGTGCGGGTTGCCCATCGACACCCCGAGCCCCGGGTACAGCGTCCCCGCGACCTGCGCCTCGCTGTAGCCCAGTGACACGGCCGGGCCCATGTCGACCCAGTAGCCGCCGTCGGGCCGGGCGCCCACCCGGCGGGGACCGCCCCGGGTGCCGACCAGGACACCGGCCTCGGCCACTGCCCGCTCCAGCAGCCCCTCGGCCAGCAGCACGTGCAGGAACAGCCGGATGCCGTTGCCGCACATCTCCGCGTACGAGCCGTCGGCGTTGCGGTGGTCCATGAACCACTCGCAGTCGGCCAGCGCCGCGCCGAGCACGCCGGGGGCGTCGGGCACCTGCCGGCTCCGGACCACCCGCAGCACGCCGTCCCCGCCCAGGCCCGCGCGGCGGTCGCAGAGCCGGCGCACCAGGTCGGCGTCCAGGCGCGTCTCCGGCCACACGTCCCCATCAGGGTCGGGCAGGACGACGAAGTCGTTCTCGGTGCCGTGGCCGAGGAGGACCCGCGGGCCGGAGCTGTCGATCACCGGTCGATCGTACGGTCGGCGACCAGGGCGAGGACGACGTCGAGCAGGTCCGGCCGGGCCGCGTCGAACCAGACCGTGCCGGCGTCGCGGCGGAACCAGGACCGCTGCCGGCGGACGAACCGGCGGGTGGTGGTGACCGTCCGCTCGCGCGCCTGCTGCGCGGTGAGCACCCCGTCGAACTGCTGGAGCACCTGCGCGTACCCGAGGGCACGGGACGCCGTCGGCCCCTCGCGCAACCCGTCGTCGGCGAGCGCAGCGACCTCCTCGACGAAGCCGGCGGTCCACATCGCGTCGACCCGGCGGGACACCCGGTCGTCGAGCTCGTCGGGCGCCCGGTCCAGCCCGACCGTGATCGCCGGGTAGTGCGGTCGCGGGGCGGGCAGCGTCGCGGTGAACGGCTGCCCGGTCAGCTCGATGACCTCCAGCGCCCGGACCACCCGCCGGCCGTTGCTGGGCAGGATCGCGGTCGCGGCGGCCGGGTCCAGCGCCGCCAGCCGGGCGTGCAGCACCGCCGCGCCCTGGTCCTCCAGCTCGCCGGTCAGCCGGGCCCGCACCACCGGGTCGGTGCCGGGGAAGTCCAGCTCGTCCAGCACCGCGCGCACGTACAGCCCGGAGCCCCCGACCAGCAGCGGGACGACGCCCGCGGCGCGGAGCCGGTCGACCTCGGCGCGGGCGCGCTGCCGGTACTCGGCCACCGAGGCCGGCTCCCGCACGTGCCACAGGTCCAGCAGGTGGTGCGGCACGCCGTCGCGTTCGGCCTCGGTCGGCTTGGCGGTGCCGATGTCCATGCCCCGGTAGAGCTGCATGGAGTCGGCGTTGACCACCTCGCCCCCGGCGCCGGACCGGGCCAGCCGGTGCGCCAGCGCGACGGCCAGCGCGGTCTTGCCGGTGGCGGTCGGGCCGACGACGGCGATGACGGCCGGCCCGCCGCCGTCCACGGCGCTCACCGGGCCTGCCAGGTGGCAACGGGGTAGCCCACACCGAACGGGGCGTCGTCGTGGTGCAGCTCGGCGGTGACGACGCGCCCGCTCAGCGCGGCGCCGACCGCCCGCCACACCGGGGTCCCGGCGGCGAGCAGTCGCCGTGCCGCGGCGGGGTCCAGGGCGGCCAGGGCGGTGGTGTCCCCGGTCCGGAGCGCAGCGGCGACCGCGGCGTCGAACGGGCCAGCAGCGGCGTCGAACGCACCGGGTGCCTTCTCGGTGCGCCGGGCCGACCCGTCCCCCATCGCCAGCACCCCCACGGGACCGGGCAGGTCGGCCAGTGCAGCGGCGAGGTCGGCGGGCCCCACCCCGAGCCGGCCGCCGGTGTGCCCTGCGCGGTCCAGCAGCCAGGCGGCCACCAGGTGCGGCAGCGGGACGCGGTGCCCGCCGGGCCGCACCCGGCCGGCGAACGGGACCTCCAGGTCGATGCCGAACCCGCGCAGGTCACCGGCGTCACCGGGACCGAACCGGAGGCCGTCGGCGCCCTCCCCCACGACCACCACCACCTCCGGCTGGTGCTCCAGGACGGTCTGCACGGCAGTGGAGACGGCGGCGCGCAGCACCGACAGTGCGTAGCTCGGGGCACCGGCGACCGCGGGGAGCAACAGGGGTGACTGCGGGCAGAAGGCCACGGTCACCGGAGGAGGAGGTCTCACGCCAGGGAGTGTCGCGGATGCATCGTGGGAGACTGCTCACGTGTCGAGCACGGAGAACACCGGAGACCGGACCCAGCAGGCCACCGCCGCCCCCGAGGAGCGCCCTGAGGGTGCGGTCGTCGAGGTGACGTCGGCCGACGAGGGGCCACTGGCCGCGACCCCGGGCGCCGCCGTCCCGGCGGACGCGCAGCCCGACGGCAGCGGCCCCGTCGTCGACGAACCCGGGACCGCAGAGCCCCCGGCTGCGCAGCCCGATGACACCGCCTCCGCGGCCGTCACCCCCGAGGCGGGCACCCCGGCAGCAGCCTCCCCGGCCGATGCCGCGGTCGCCGACCCGACCAGCGACGCCCCCACCACCGACCTCTCCACCGACCTCCCGGCCACCGACGCGCCGACCGGCGACGCACCGACCGGCGACGACCCTGCGTCCGCCCCACGGCCGACCCCCTCCCCCTCCCCCGCGCCGTCCAGCACCGCCAGCAGCCCGGCGCCGGCCGACGTCCCGACCGTCATCCCGGCCATGCCCGCCTCCGACCCGTCCGCCTGGGGCCGGGTCGACGAGGAGGGCACGGTCTACGTGCGCACCGCCACCGGCGAGCGCACCGTCGGCTCCTGGCAGGCCGGCGCCCCGGCCGAGGGCCTGGCCCACTACGGCCGCCGCTTCGACGACCTGGCCACCGAGGTCACCCTGCTCGAGGCGCGGCTGGCCGCGCACACGGGCAACCCGGGGGAGATCCGCACCAAGGCCCAGGAGCTCGCCGACTCGATCCCGCTCGCCCAGGCGGTCGGCGACCTGGACAGCCTGTCCGCCCGCGCCCGGGCGATGGTCAGCATGGCCGACACCGCCGTGGCGGCGAACCGGGCCGAGAAGGCCGCACAGCGCGCGGTGCAGGTCCAGCGCAAGGAGGCGCTCGCCGCCGAGGCGGAGCAGATCGCCGCGGACTCCACCCAGTGGAAGGCCGCCGGCGACCGGCTCAAGGCGATCGTCGAGGAGTGGAAGAAGATCAAGGGCATCGACCGCAAGACCGACGAGGCGCTGTGGCAGCGCTTCGCGGCCGCGCGGGACGCCTTCGGTCGCCGCCGTGGCGCCCACTTCGCGGAGCTGGACAAGCAGCGTGGTGAGTCGCGGGCGGCCAAGAGCGAGCTGATCGCCGAGGCCGAGCGGCTGTCCAGCTCCACCGAGTGGGGCCCCACCAGCGCGGCGATGCGCGGGCTGATGGACCGCTGGAAGGCCGTGCCGCGGGTCGGCCGGGACACCGACGACGACCTGTGGAAGAAGTTCCGCGCCGCCCAGGACGTGTTCTTCGCCGCCCGTACCGCCAACGACCAGGCACGCAGCAGCGACGAGGTGGCGAACCAGAAGGCCAAGGAGGAGCTGCTCGCCGAGGCGGAGAAGCTCGACCCGGCCAACAAGGGCAACCAGAACGCACTGCGCAAGATCCAGGAGCGCTACGACGCCATCGGGCACGTGCCCCGCGGCGCCATGCGCGACCTCGAGGACCGGATGCGCACCGTCGAGGAGAAGTTCCGCGGCGCGAGTGAGTCCACCCGTCCCCGGGTCCAGCCGGAGAACCCGCTGTTGACCTCGATGCGGGCGGCGGTGACCAAGGCCGAGGACCAGCTGGCGAAGGCCCAGGCCGCCGGCAACGCGAAGCGCATCGGCGAGGCCGAGGCCGCCCTGGCCACCCGCCGGGAGTGGCTGGCCGAGGCGGAGAAGGCCTCCTCCCGCCGTTGAGCGAGGGCCCCGCCCGGGGCCAGGTACGAGACAGGGCCCGTCCGATCGTTCCGGACGGGCCCTGTCTCGTATCGCGTTGCGTGCATTCGTGTAGCGCCCGATCGGTCGGGTAGGTGTGTCCTCGACCGGGTCCTGCCCGTGACGGCGGCACCGCCAGCCCTGCTCGCGAGCCGCCGTCCCTCCCCCGGGGCCGCCATCCGCGCCCCCGCCGGCCCGGTCTGGGATCCACACCACCTGTCGAGACAGAGGAGCCCGCCATGAAGGCAGTTGTCTACCGAGGCCCGAAGAACGTCGCCGTCGAGGAGGTGCCGGACGCCACGATCCAGGCGCCCACCGACGTGGTCATCCGAGTCACCACCACGAACATCTGCGGCTCCGACCTGCACATGTACGAGGGCCGGACCCCCGTCGAGGAGGGCAAGGTCCTCGGCCACGAGAACATGGGCGTCGTCCAGGAGGTCGGCTCCGGCGTCGACCGGATCAAGGTCGGGGACCGCGTCTCGGTCCCCTTCAACATCGCCTGCGGCACCTGCCGCAACTGCACCGAGGGCTGGACGTCGTTCTGCCTGCGCGCGAATCCCACCGAGGGGATGGACGGCGCGGCCTACGGCTACGCCAACATGGGCCCCTACGACGGCGGGCAGGCGGAGTACCTGCGGGTCCCGTGGGCGGACTTCAACCTGCTGCACCTGCCCGAGGGCACCGAGCACGAGAACGACTTCACCATGCTGTCGGACATCTTCCCCACCGGCTGGCACGGCGTGGAGCTGTCCGGTTTCCAGGTCGGTGACCGGGTGGCGGTCTTCGGTGGCGGCCCGGTCGGGCTGATGGCCGCGCACAGCGCCATGATCCGCGGCGCCTCGGAGGTCTTCCTCGTCGACAAGGAGACCGACCGGCTGGCGCTGGCGGAGAAGTACGGCGCCACCCCGATCGACTTCAGCGCCGGTGACCCGGTGGCACAGATCCTGGACGCCACGGGTGGGCGCGGTGTCGACCGTGGCGTCGAGGCGGTCGGCTACCAGGCGCACGACTCCAGCGGCGAGGAGCACCCGGAGCTGGTGCTGGACAACCTCACCCAGGTCGTCCGCTCCACCGGCGGCATCGGCGTCGTCGGCGTCTACATGCCCGCGGACCCGGGCGCGAGCAGCGAGCTGAGCCAGGAGGGGCGCATCCCCTGGCAGTTCGGCACCTTCTTCACCAAGGGCCAGTCGATGGGCACCGGGCAGGCGCCGGTGAAGCGGTACAACCGGCAGCTGCGCGACCTGATCGTCGACGGCAAGGCCAACCCCGGCCTGATCACCAGCCACGAACTCGGCCTGGACCAGGCCGTCGAGGGCTACCAGCACTTCGACGACCGTGACGAGGGCTGGACCAAGGTGCTGCTGCACCCCGCCTCCGCCTGAGGCAGGACCCCGTCCTCGTCCGGACGGGGCTGAGCGAGGGCCCGTCACCCCGGTGGGTGGCGGGCCCTCGCTGTCGTCAGGCCGGGGCGCAGGCGGGCGCGGGGTCCGGTACGACGGGGGGCTTGCCGATCTGCGGCATGCCGAGCAGCACACCGGGGGTGGTCGGGCGGGTGCCGGCCTCGCTGGCGTCGCCGGCCCGGGTGCGCCGATGGGAGACCAGCGCGCCGTCGGCGACCAGGAAGTGCGGCTTCGCAGCCGTCACGACCGTCTCCACGACGTCCCCGGCCCGGACGCCGTCGGCGGCGGTGAAGTGCACCAGCCGGCCATCCCGGGCCCGGCCGGAGAGCCGGCCGCGGGCAGCGTCCTTGCTCCCCTCCCCTGCGGCGACGAGCAGCTCGACCGGCCGGCCGACGAGCGCCCGGTTCTCCGCCCAGCTGATCTCCTCCTGCAGGGCGGTCAGCCGCAGGTAGCGCTCCTGGACGACCTCCTTGGGCAGCTGCCCGTCCATCTCCGCGGCCGGGGTGCCCGGCCGCTTCGAGTACTGGAAGGTGAAGGCGCTGGAGAAGCGGGCCTGCCGGACGACGTCGAGGGTCTGGGAGAAGTCCGCCTCGGTCTCGCCCGGGAAGCCGACGATGATGTCGGTGGTGATCGCGGCGTCGGGCATGGCAGCCCGCACCCGGTCGATGATCCCGAGGTAGCGGTCCTGCCGGTAGCCGCGGCGCATCCGGCGCAGCACGTCGTCCGAACCGCTCTGCAGCGGCATGTGCAGCTGGTGGCAGACCACCGGCGTCTCGGCCATCGCGGCGATGACGTCGTCGGTGAACTCCCGCGGGTGCGGGCTGGTGAAGCGGACCCGCTCCAGTCCCTCGATCCGCCCCGTCGCGCGCAGCAGGTCGGCGAAGGCGCCGCGCTCGCGGAACTCGACGCCGTAGGCGTTCACGTTCTGCCCGAGCAGGGTCACCTCGAGCACGCCCTGGTCGACCAGCGCCTGCACCTCGGCCAGGATCTCGCCCGGACGGCGGTCCTTCTCCTTGCCGCGCAGCGCCGGGACGATGCAGAACGTGCAGGTGTTGTTGCACCCGACGCTGATCGACACCCAGCCGGAGTGGGCCGAGTCCCGCTTGGCCGGCAGCGTGGAGGGGAAGACCTCCAGCGACTCGACGATCTCCACCTGCGCCTCGGCGTTGTGCCGAGCCCGCTCCAGCAGCACCGGCAGCGAGCCGACGTTGTGGGTGCCGAAGACGACGTCGACCCAGGGCGCGCGCTTGACGATCTCGCCGCGGTCCTTCTGCGCCAGGCAGCCGCCGACGGCGATCTGCATGCCGGGGTGGGCGTCCTTGACCGGGCGCAGGTGCCCGAGGTTGCCGTAGAGCCGGTTGTCGGCGTTCTCCCGGACGGCGCAGGTGTTGAGCACGACGACGTCGGCGTCGGTGCCGTCGGGGGCTGCGATGTACCCGGCCGACTCGAGCAGGCCGGAGAGCCGCTCGGAGTCGTGCACGTTCATCTGACAGCCGTAGGTGCGCACGAGGTAGGTCTTGCCGTTCACCACCGGGATCGTACGGGGGCGCGAGCCGCACCCGGTGCACGGCGACGACTCCGGTTGGTGACCGGCAGGACCCTGACCGGGTGAACTCCGGGCTCCTCCGGAGCTTCGTTACAGCTTCGTGATGCCTTCGCGACGTTCCCGGGGTGCGAGCCACCTAGGGTCACCCGCTGTGACCGAACGCCCGACCGGAGACCCTCTCGTCCGCATGTCCGGTGTCGACAAGTGGTTCGGCGAACTGCACGTCCTGCAGGACATCGACCTGACGATCGACCGCGGCGAGGTGGTCGTCGTCATCGGACCCTCCGGCTCGGGCAAGTCGACGCTGTGCCGCACGATCAACCGACTCGAGTCGATCGAGAACGGTGAGATCACCATCGACGGCCAGCAGCTGCCTGCCGAGGGCAAGGAACTGGCTCGGCTGCGCGCCGACGTCGGCATGGTGTTCCAGAGCTTCAACCTCTTCGCCCACAAGACGGTGCTGGAGAACGTGACGCTCGGCCCGATCAAGGTGCGCAAGCAGTCGAAGGCCGACGCCGAGAAGCGGGCCCGTGAGCTGCTCGACCGGGTCGGCGTCGGGGCCCAGGCCGACAAGGTGCCCGCCCAGCTCTCCGGTGGCCAGCAGCAGCGCGTGGCGATCGCCCGGGCGCTGGCGATGGACCCGAAGGTGATGCTCTTCGACGAGCCGACGTCGGCCCTGGACCCGGAGATGATCAACGAGGTCCTCGAGGTGATGGTCGGACTCGCCCAGGACGGGATGACGATGATCGTGGTCACCCACGAGATGGGCTTCGCCCGCCGGGCGGCCAACCGCGTCGTGTTCATGGACGGCGGCCGCATCGTCGAGTCCGCGACCCCGGAGGAGTTCTTCACCAACCCGAGCTCCGACCGGGCCAAGGACTTCCTCTCCAAGATCCTGAACCACTGACCACCCGCACATCCACGAGAGGACCCTCCATGCGCATCACCCGCTACGCGGCCGCCGTCGCGGCCGCAGGCATCGTCCTGACCGGCTGCTCCAGCGAGGCCGGCGACGCCGTCGAGGAGGCTGCCGAGGCCCCCGAGCTCGCGGAGGAGGTCGACTTCGAGGCCGGGACGACGATGGCCGAGCTCGCCGAGGCCGGCTCGATGACCGTCGGCACGAAGTTCGACCAGCCCGGGTTCGGGCTGCGCAACCCCTCGGGCGTGCCGGAGGGCTTCGACGTCGAGATCGCCAAGATCGTCGCTGCCGAGCTCGGCATCGCTCCGGAGGACATCACCTGGACCGAGACGGTCTCGGCCAACCGCGAGTCGTTCATCATGAACGACGAGGTCGACATGGTCGTCGCCACGTACACGATCAACGACGACCGCAAGGAGCAGATCGACTTCGCCGGCCCGTACTACGAGGCCGGCCAGGACATCATGGTCGCCGAGGGCAACCCGCTGGGCATCGAGGGCCCCGAGGACCTCGCCGGCAAGAACGTCTGCTCGGTCGAGGGCTCCACGCCCGCGGAGGAGATCCGCACCAACTACCCCGAGGCGCAGCTGACGCTGTTCGACGTCTACTCCAAGTGCGCCGACGCTCTGGCCAACGGCCAGGTCGACGCCGTCACCACGGACAACGTCATCCTCACCGGGATCGTCGCCGGCAGCCCGGACCAGTTCGACCTGGTGGGCAACCCCTTCACCCAGGAGCCCTACGGCATCGGCATCCCCAAGGGTGACGACGAGTTCCGGGCGTTCATCAACGACACCCTGGTAGAGGCGTACGAGTCCGGCGCCTGGGCCGAGGCCTGGAACGAGACCGCCGGGGCGATCAGCGGCACCGACGCCCCCGAGCCGCCGGACGTCGACCGCTACTGACCCATCTCGTAGGAGCTGCCGGGCGGTTCGTCACCGCCCGGCAGCTCCACGTCACCCGCGGCCTCGAGAGGAGGCGCAGTGCAGTTCCTGATCGACAGCTTCCCGCTGCTGTGGGACGCCTTCCTCACGACGCTGAGCCTGTCCCTGCTCGCCGGCGTGCTGGCCCTGGTCCTGGGCACCCTGCTGGCGGCCTTCCGGGTCAGCCCCATCCCCCCGCTGCGCGGGCTGTCCACGTTCTACGTGGAGACCTTCCGCAACACCCCGCTCACGGTGGTCTTCTTCTTCATCATCTTCGGGCTGCCGCAGATCGACTTCGCGGTCGGCTTCTTCACCGGATCGGTGCTGGCGGTCGGCTTCTACACCGCGGCCTTCGTCTGTGAGGCCGTCCGTTCAGGCATCAACGCCGTCTCCGCCGGCCAGGCCGAGGCCTCACGCGCCATCGGGCTCACCTTCGGCCAGTCGCTGCGCGAGGTGGTGCTGCCGCAGGCCTTCCGCTCGGTCGTGCCGCCGCTGGGCAACGTCTGGATCGCCATGGTCAAGAACACCTCGATCGCCGCGGGCTTCGCCGTCTCGGAGCTGACCGCGTCCATGCAGCGACTGTCCAACGCCAACGCCGGGGAGCTGTTGCTCGTCCTGGTGGCCGTCGTCGTCGGCTACATGCTCATCACGCTGCCCTCCGCCTACGCGATCAGCCGGGTCGAGCGACGGGTGGCGATCCTGCGATGAGCGCCCCCGTCCTGTTCGACGTGCCGGGCCCCAAGGCCCGGGCGCGCATCCGCATCGGCACGGCCATCGGCGCGCTCGTCGTGCTGGCGATCGTCGGCTTCGTCCTCGTCCGCCTGGCCGGCAACGACCAGCTCGACCCGCAGCGCTGGGCGGTGCTCTTCGACCCCGGCAGCGGCGTGCCCCAGGCCCTCGCGGAGGCCCTGCTCCGCACGCTGAAGGTCGCGTTCGTCGGCATGGTCTTCGCGACCCTCCTCGGGCTGCTGCTGGCAGCGGGCCGGCTGTCGGACCACCGCTGGGTCCGGATCCCGGTGACCACGGTGATCGAGTTCTTCCGCGCGATCCCGCTGCTCGTGGTGATCTTCGCGCTGTTCTTCATCCTGCCGAGCTTCGGCATCCGGCTGAGCGCCTACGCGGCGCTGACCGGCGGGCTGGTGCTCTACAACATGGCGGTGCTGGCCGAGATCTTCCGGGCCGGGATCCTGTCTATCGACAAGGGCCAGCGGGAAGCGGCCTTCGGCATCGGCCTGCGGAAGTCCCAGGTGATGACGCTGGTGTTGCTTCCCCAGGCGGTGCGCCGCATGCTGCCGGTGCTCATCGCCCAGCTGGTCGTGCTGCTCAAGGACAGCTCGCTCGGTTTCATCATCGGCTACTTCGAGCTGCTCCGGCAGGCCCGCAGCCTGGTCGAGTTCTTCATCCCGCAGTTCGGCAACCAGTACACGTTCCAGCTGTACGTGGGCGCCGGGCTGATCTACATCATCGTCAACGTGCTGCTCTCCCAGCTGGCCAAGCTGGTGGAACGGCGCAGCAGCTCCACCACCACGGCGAGCCGGAACGCCGTCGTGCCGGCGAACACGCCGTCGGTCACCGGCGCAGCGGGCGGTCCCGGCAGCTGAGCCGAGCCCCGTCCCGCACGCACGCACCAGCCCCCGGCGTCCACACTCAGGACGCCGGGGGCTGGTGCGTGTGGGACCTGCCGCCCGGCTCGACAGTTGCGCCAGCCGGGCGCGACCGGGCCCCCGCACGTCCCTGCGGTCCCACCCGGCGCACCGCTACCGGTGGTCCGGACGCCTGCCCTCTGGCCTTCCCCGGCTTGGCACATTGCGCCGGTGCCTCCGACCCTCCGTCCTGCCGAGACTGGGAGTGTGACCTCGACTGCCGCCGCTCCGCGCCACATGCACCTGGATCTCGACGAGGACGACGACCTGGCCACCACCACCCAGATCTTCGTGAGCAAGCTCCGTGCCAGCGCACGCCGGTTCGCCGCCGCCTCCGGAGCGGAGTCGGCGATCGTCCGAGAGGCCGTGCCGCCGGCCCGGCACCGTCGCTCTCGCTGCCGGGTGGTGCTGCTGTACGCCGGTGGCCAGGAGTCCGACGTGACCTTCTTGGGGCCGTCCAGCTCGGTGGCGGGCAAGGAGGTCACCATGTCGCAGTTCGACACCGCGATCGAGCTGTGGCTGCGGGCCGGGCAGGAGCGCAGCCGGCGGTGGCTGATGCCGGACGAGGAGGCCGCCGACGGCGTGGCCATCGACATCTCCGCCTGGTTGAACCGCTGAGCGGCAGCCAGGGCCACTGATCGTCTGGCTCTCCTGCCCAGGGGCGCCGGCGGTCCACGCTGCCCCGGCGCGGGACCGAGGCTCGGAGAACGCAGATCAGCCGATGCGAGGCTCCTCGCATCGGCTGATCTGCGTTCGGAGAACGGGTGCGTGAACGCCCGCCCAGCCCCTCAGGGCAGGTCGTCGACCGGCACGGAGCCGGGTGGCGGTCGCAACCGGCCGATCGGCCGGGCCAACCCCTCCCCCACCTCGCCGCCCATGTCCGCCTCCTCGCCACCGGCGGCGCGAGCGCGGGCAGCAGCACGGGCCGCCGATCGCTCGCGTGACCACGGCACCGGGGCGGCGAGATCCGGGTCCGGGTCACTGGACGCCTCGATGAGCTCGGACCGGTCTCCCGGCCCAGCGGGCGCTGCGGCCGCTGTACCGGCCGGGCCGTCGGACAGCTCGTCGACGTCGCGGCCGTCGAGGGCCTCGCGCACCACGTAGCCGGCCAGCCCGCCGCCGTAGCCCTTGCGGGCGAGCATGCCGATCAGGCGCCGCTCCGCGGTGACCCGGTCGAGCCGGCGCATCGAGGGGAGCTTCCGCTCGACCAGCCGCCGGGCGGAGTCCCACTCGTCCTGCGGGTCGACCTCCGCGACGGCAGCCGCGGCCACCTCCCCGTCGACCCCCTTGGCCCGCAGCTCGGCACTGAGCGCCCGCCGGGCCAGCCCACGACCGGACTGCCGGGTGGAGACCCAGGCGGCTGCGAAGGCGGCGTCGTCGATGAGCCCGACCTCGGTGAACCGGTCGAGCACCGCAGCCGCCGCCTCGTCGGGGACGTCCTTCTTGGCCAACAGGTCGGCCAGTTGCTTGCGGGTCTTCGCCGTCCCGGTCAGCGCCCGCAGACAGATCCCCCGGGCGACCGCCTCGGGGTCCTCCATCTCGACTGGGTCACCGGACTCTTCGGCGTCAGCCGGGCGGCGACTCCACTGGGGCCCCGAGCTGCGACCGCTGCGTTCCCGGCGCCCGCCCGACCCAGTCGAATCGGACGAGTCGGGACCGCGCCGGGCACTGCTGGCCCCGGGGCGACGCGAACCGGACCGGCGACCTCTGTCACCGGCCGGTACGACGTCGCCCCCGGAGCCCTCGCTGCCCGGCCCGTCCTCGAACAGTGCGTCCGACACCGGCGGGGTCAGAAGTCGGCCGGTGCGGCCGCCGGGGCCTCGGCCGCCGCCACGACCCCGATGCCGAGCTTCTCCTTGATCTTCCGCTCGATCTCGTCGGCGAGGTCGGGGTTGTCCCGCAGGAAGGTGCGGGCGTTCTCCTTGCCCTGACCGAGCTGGTCGCCCTCGTAGGTGTACCAAGCGCCGGACTTGCGGACGAAGCCCTGCTCCACACCCATGTCGATGAGCCCGCCCTCGCGGCTGAAGCCATGACCCCAGATGAGGTCGAGCTCGGCCTGCTTGAACGGGGCGGCCACCTTGTTCTTGACGACCTTCACCCGCACCCGGCTGCCGACCGCGTCGGTGCCCTGCTTGAGGGTCTCGATCCGGCGGATGTCGAGCCGCACCGAGGCGTAGAACTTCAGCGCCCGACCACCGGTGGTGACCTCCGGGGAGCCGTAGACCACGCCGACCTTCTCGCGCAGCTGGTTGATGAAGATGCAGGTCGTGCCGGAGTTGCTGAGCGCACCGGTGATCTTGCGCAGCGCCTGGCTCATCAGCCGGGCCTGCAGGCCGACGTGGCTGTCGCCCATCTCGCCCTCGATCTCGGCGCGGGGCACCAGAGCCGCCACCGAGTCGACGACGATGAGGTCGAGCGCGCCGGAACGGATCAGCATGTCGGCGATCTCCAGCGCCTGCTCACCGGTGTCGGGCTGGCTGATCAGCAGTGCGTCGGTGTCGACCCCGATCGCCCGGGCGTAGTCCGGGTCGAGGGCGTGCTCGGCGTCGATGAAGGCGACGATGCCGCCGGCCGCCTGGGCGTTGGCCACCGCGTGCAGGGCGACCGTCGTCTTGCCGGAGGCCTCGGGGCCGTACACCTCGACGACGCGGCCACGGGGCAGGCCGCCGACGCCGAGGGCGATGTCGAGGGCGACGGAGCCGGTCGGGATGACCTTCATGGCGACCTCGGGCGAGTCGCCCAGGCGCATGACGGAGCCCTTGCCGAACTGCTTGTCGATCTGGGCGAGGGCCATGTCGAGGGCCTTGTCGCGGTCGAGCGTTGCCATGGTGGCCACCTTCGGATGTCGCTGTAGCGGGTCGTCGCCGACGCTAGGGCGGGGGTCTGACACTTTCCGCGGACCGGGTGCATCTGTGGACGGACACCGGACCTGTGGACGACACCGTATGCCGAACACCTGTTCGAATCCAGTGACACGCCGGATCGGCGCGTCGTGCCGTCCAGCACCCCTCGGCGTCCACCGGGACAGCCCGGTCAGCGCGGCGGACGGACCTCGTCGGCGAGGGCCCGGGCCGCGTGCACGGCCGGCATCCGACCTTCGACGAAGGAGATGAGCGCCAGCAGGTGCGGCACGAGGGCGACGCCGTCCTCGGTCAGCCGGTACTCCACGTGCGGGGGGATCGCCGACCGCACCTCGCGGTGCACCCAGCCGTCCCGCTCGAGGGTCTGCAGGCTCTGCGCCAGCATCCGCTCGCTCACGCCCTCGACCCGGCGGCGCAGCTCACCGAACCGGTGCGGGGACTCGGCCAGGGCCGACAGCGCCAGCAGCGACCACTTGCCGGTCACGTGCTCCAGCGCCTCGCGGGAGGTGCAGGCGCGCCGGAAGACGTCGGCCACCAGCTGCTCGACCGTCTGCTCCACCGCACCCCCAGCCACCTCGCGCACGCCACCAGAGTACCGTCCGACGAGCTGGCACTCACTTTTCGTAAGTGCCTACCGTGCAGGAAGCACTCGGAGGAGTCCCCTTGATCACCGTCACCGGAGCCAGCGGCCATCTCGGCCGGCTCGTCGTCACCGGACTGCTGGACGCCGGGGTGCCCGCCGGCGAGGTCGTGGCCGTCGTCCGCACCCCGGGGAGGGCCAGCGACCTGGCCGCCCGTGGCGTGCAGGTCCGCCATGCCGAGTACGGCGACCCGGCGAGCCTGCAGACCGCCCTGCAGGGCACCGACCGGCTGCTGCTGGTCTCCGGCAGCGAGGTGGGCCAGCGGGTGACCCAGCACGGCAACGTGCTGCAGGCGGCCCGGGCCGCAGGCGTCGCGCTGGTCGTCTACACCAGCGCGCCGAAGGTCGACGACACCCCCCTCCCCCTGGCCCCCGAGCACGCCGCCACCGAGCAGCTGATCGCCGAGGCCGGGCTCCCGGCCGTGGTGTTGCGCAACAACTGGTACCTGGAGAACTACGACCAGCCGATCACGACGGCCGCTGCGACCGGCGAGGTCGTCGGCAGCTCGGGGGCGGGTCGGATCGCCGCGGCGACGCGCGCCGACTTCGCAGCCGGCGCGGTCGCCGTCCTGACCGCGGCGGAGCCGGAGCCGGGCGTCGTGGAGCTGGGCGGGGACCAGCCCTTCGCGCTCGCCGACCTGGCCGCCGCCGTCGCCGCAGAGACGGGCCGGGAGGTCACCTACCGCGACCTGTCCGCCGAGGAGCACGTGCAGTTCCTGCTCGGGCAGGGCCTGCCGCAGGAGACCGCCGAGTTCGTCGTCGGCCTCGACCAGTCGATCGCCCAGGGCGCCCTGGAGACCGGGAGCACCGCACTGTCGGCGCTCATCGGCCGGCCGACCACCTCGCTCGCCGAGCACGTCCGCTCGGTCCTCGCGGGCTGAGCACGCGTCCCGCCGGAGGCTCGACGTCCGCTCCGCGGACCAGCAGCTCAGCGTTCCTCCGGCGGGACGGCTCAGCGTTCCTTCGGCGGGACGTCGTACTCCTTGCAGATCTCCAGCCAGACCGTGCGCACCGGCACGCCCGCCTCGATCGCCTCTGCGGCGGTGCGCCCGCCCAGCGGACCGAAGACGTGGTCGCTGGCGACGCTCTGCGCACGGATCGCACCGAACTGGCGCTCCATCCGGGACCGGAACTCCTGCAGCCGCACGCCACGACGGTACCCACCCGCCGGCAGCCCGCGCGCCGGGCACCACCGGCCCCGGGCCGCGGCCTCTACCCTCGTCGCATGGTCCCCAGCACCGGCTCCCCCACCTGGGACCTGATCCTGCAGATCGCCATCGTCGGCGCCTTGGTCGCACTCCTGGTCCTGCTGGCCCGCGACTACCTCAACCGGCGCTGAGCCGAGGGCGGGCCCGCACCCAGACCACCAGCAGCGGGCCGATGAGCGCTGCGGACACCGCCGCCACCAGTCCGAAGCCGCCGAGCGCGAGCAACGGGCCACCCACCGCGCCGGCCACGGCTGCCCCCAGGCCCATGAGCAGGTCGGTCGCGCCCTGCGCCGACGGGCGGACCTCGGCGGACACGGACTCGGTGACCAGGGTCGACCCGGCCACCAGCCCGCAGGACCAGCCCAGCCCGAGCAGGAACAACCCGACGCCGAGCTGGAGGGCGGCCCCCGGGGGCGCCGTGCCCGCGACCACGGCGGCCAGCAGGAGCAGCACCCCACCCAGCGCGACCGTCGCCGCCCGCCCGGCCCGGTCGGCGAGCCAGCCGACCACCGGGGAGAACAGGTACATCCCGGCCACGTGCACGCTGATGACCAGGCCGATCACCCGCAGCGTCGTCCCGTCGGCCCCGGAGTGGCCGGCGCCCATGTGCACCGGGGTCATCACCATCAGCCCGACCATCACCGCGTGCGAGACGACGACGGCGGTCAGCCCGAGCCGCCCACCGGGGGTCGCCCACACCGCGCGCAGCGCCGCCGCCGAACCCGACCGCAGCGGCGCCGGCCCGGCCGGGCGGTTGGCCGCGGTGAGCTGCCGGGCCAGCAGCAGCGGGTCCGGGCGGAGCAGCGCGAGCACCCCGAGGACGACGACCGCGAACACCGCGATGGAGAGCACGAACGCCCCACCCAGCGCAGGCAGCCCGAGCGCGCGCCCCAGGTCGTCGGCAGGGCCGGCCAGGTTGGGCCCGAGCACCGAGCCGATCGTGGTGGCCCACACGACCAGAGACAGCGAGCGGCCACGGTGTTCGGGCTCAGCCAGGTCGGCCGCGGCGTAGCGGGCCTGCAGCCCGCTGGTGGTGGCGGCCCCGAACAGGAAGAGGCCGACGAGCAGGAGGAGCAGGGAGGACGACGCCGCGGCCGCGACGACGACCAGGGAGCCGACGCCCGCGACCCCGTAGCCCAGGGACAGCCCGACGCGTCGGCCGTACCGGTCGCTGACCTGAGCCAGCGGGACGGCGATCAGCGCAGCACCCAGGACGCTCGCCGTCTGCCCCAGCCCGGCGGCGGCGTCGCTCCCGGCGACGTCCCGGGCGAGCAGCCCCCCGACCGTGATGCCGATCGTCACGCCCAGCCCGCCGAGGGCCACCCCCGCCGAGAGCACCCCCAGCGTGCGGCGCTGGACGACGGCCTGGTCGGGGAGGGACAGCGACGGTCGGGTCACCGGGTGAGTGTGCCCGACCGTCGCCGCTGATCGACCGGTCGACGGCCCGCCGGTGTGGGGTCACCGGCGGGCCGATCGGCTCAGCGGACGCGCACCGAGTCCGTCAGGCGCACGTCGTCCGAGGCCGAGCCGACGAGCACCGGACGGACGCCGCAGGCGCGCTCCCACCGGTCGTCCTCGGCGTCCCACACCGAGAGCTGGCGCTCGTCGACCTCGATCGTCACCCGCTGCCGCTCGCCCGGCTCCAGCGTCACCCGGTCGAAGCCGGCCAGCTGGAGCGTCGGCGTGCCGGCCGCGGTGCCGGCGCCCAGGTACACCTGCGGCACCTCGGTGCCGGTCCGCGACCCGGTGTTGGTGAGCACGAAGGACACCTCCACGCCGTCCCGGCCGATGTGGGTGCGCAGCCGGGAGTAGTCGAACGACGTGTACGACAGCCCGTGCCCGAAGGCGAACAACGGGTCGGTCCCGGTGGCGGCGTACCAGCGGTACCCGACGTCCGTGCCCTCGCTGTAGGTCTGCTGGTCGGGCACCCCGTCCCCGTCGAGGTCGACGCCCGGGTAGTTCGCCGGGTCGCTGACCGGCGTCCGGGCCGGGTCGGCCGGGTACGTCTGCGGGAGCTTGCCGGCCGGGCCGGCCACACCGGTGAGCAGGTCGACGGTCGCCTCGGCGCCCTCCTGACCCGGGTACCACATCTGCAGCACCGCCGAGACGTCGTCCAGCCACGGCATGAGCACCGGGTCGCCGGTGTTCAGCACGACCACCGTGCGCGGGTTCGCCGCCGCCACGGCGGCGATGACCTCGTCCTGGAACCCGGGCAGCGCCAGCGACGCCCGGTCCTCCCCCTCGGTGCCCTCGTTGTAGCCGAAGACCACCGCGGTGTGCGCCGCCTCCGCCGCGGAGACGGCCTCGTCGATCCGCTGCTGACGCAGCTGCGGGGTCGTCCAGTGCAGGCGGAGCTGCACCGGCGCCTCGACCGTGCCGGTGCCGCTCACCGTGAAGGCGACCTGCTCGCCGGCCGCCAGCTCGACGGTCCAGCTGTCGTTGATGAAGCCGTCAGCGGTGGGGATGAGGCTGCCGCCCAGCGCACCGAACCGGTTCTGGGTGGAGGCCACCTGCTCCTCGCCCAGGTTCACCTCGGCGCCGGGCCCGGTGGTCTGCAGGTGGAACGTGTACGTGCCGGCCTCGGGGGCGGTGACGGTGACGTCCTCGCTGAACTCCCCGGTGAGGGCGGCCTCGCCGGTGAGTTCCAGCGGGTCGCCGCTGCCCAGCACCGCGCCGGGCACAAGCTCGCCCTCGAGGTCCTCACCGGTCGCCCAGGTGACGTCCGCGCCGCCGGCCTCGAGCACCTCGACGGTGCTGTCGACCGCGCCGGCGTCGGGGTTGACCCGGGCGCTGCCGCCGCCGCCGATCAACGGGGTGGCCGCCGTGGGCCCGACCACCGCGAGACCGCCCAGCGCCTCGTCGGACAGCGGGAGAGCGCCCTGCTCGTTGCGCAGCAGGACGGCGCCCTCCGTCGCCACCTGCCGGGCCACCGCGGCGTTCTCCTCGACCGCACGCTCGGGGTCCTCCCCCACGCCGTCGAGCAGCCCGACCTCGGCCATCGCGGTCAGCACGCCGGTGACCGCCCGGTCCAGCGCGGCCGCGACCGGCTCGGACAGGTCGCGCTCGGTCACCTGCCCGTCGCCGTCGACGTCCTGGGCCAGCTCGGGGAACGCCATCGGCCGGGGCATCTCCACGTCCAGCCCGGCCACCAGGGCCTCGGGCCCGTGGATGGCGAACCAGTCGGTCATGACGAAGCCGTCGAAGCCCCACTGCTCGCGCAGCACCTCGGTGAGGAGCTCGGAGTTCTGGCACGCCTGGACGGACTCGACCTGGTTGTAGGCGCACATGACCGCGCCGATCCCGGCGTCGACGACCGCCTCGAAGCCGGCCAGCTCCGTCTCGTGGAGGGTCTTCTCGTCGACCAGGACGTCCAGGCCGGCGCGGCCCAGTTCCTGGTTGTTCGCCGCGAAGTGCTTGGCCGTGGCGATGACGCCGTGGTCCTGGATGCCGGAGACCTGCGGGGCCGCGAGGGAGGCGGTGAGGAGCGGGTCCTCGCTCAGCGTCTCGAAGTTCCGGCCGGCGTAGGGGGTGCGGACCAGGTTCATCATCGGGCCGAGCAGCACCTCCATGCCCAGCGCATCGGCCTCCTGACCGAGCACCCCGCCGTACGCGGCGGCCAGCTCCGGGGAGAACGTCGCCCCCAGCGCGACCGGGGCCGGCAGCGCGGTCGCCGGCTCCGCGGCACGGACGCCCGAGGGCCCGTCGGCCATGTCGAGGGTCGGGATGCCCAGTCGCGGGACCCCGCCCAGGGCGCCGGCGGCACCGTTGCTGCCGGTGGTCCCCCCGAGCAGCCCGAACTTCTCCGGGACGGTCAGCTGGGCCACCAGGGCGGCCACCTGCTGCGCGATGCGGTCCTGGTGGCCACGGTCGTGGCCGTGCCCGTTGCCGTTGCGGTGGCCGTTGCCGTCTGCGTGCCGGTCGGTGCCCGGCGAGGCGAGCGCCGGGGTGGCCCCGCCGGTGACGACCGCCGCCGCGGCGACGAGGGCGACGCCGGCACGCAGGCGTCGAGTGCGGTGCGGTCTCATGTGCGACTCCTGTGTCGCGCCCGGGGTGACCCCGATGTCCCCCGAGACGGGGCCGAACCTAGGGACCGGCTGAGCCACCACACAACCGGGGTTCCGGTGGGTGGCAACGTCGTCAGAGCCCCATCGAACGCCCCACGATCTCCTTCATGATCTCGTTGGTCCCGCCGTAGATCGACTGCACCCGAGCGTCCCGCCAGGCCTTGGAGACCCGGTACTCGCTCATGTAGCCGTAGCCGCCGTGCAGCTGCAGGCACCGGTCGGCGACCTTGTTCTGCAGCTCCGTCGTCCACCACTTGGCCATCGCGGCATCGGTCGCGGTGAGGTCGCCGCTGTCGAGCTGGCGCACGCACTCGTCGACGAAGGTCCGCGCAATCGTCACCTCCGTCTGCAGCTCGGCGAGGACGAAGCGGGAGTTCTGAAAGGACCCGACGGGCCGGCCGAACGCCGTCCGGGTGGTGACGTACTCGACGGTCAGCGCGAGCACGGTCTCGGCGGCGGCCACCGCGGAGACCGCGATGTGCAGCCGCTCCTGCGGCAGGTTCTGCATCAGGTGGGCGAAGCCGCGCCCCTCGGTGCCCAGCAGGTTGGCGGCGGGCACGCGGACGTCGTCGAAGAACAACTCGGCGGTGTCCTGCGCCTTCAGCCCGACCTTGTCCAGGTTCCGGCCCCGGGAGAAGCCGGCCATGTCGCGCTCGACGACGAGCAGGCTGAGGCCCTTGGACCCCGGCGCGTCAGGATCGGTGCGCGCCACGACGATGACCAGGTCGGCGTTGATGCCGTTGGTGATGAAGGTCTTCGAGCCGTTGAGCACCCAGTGCTCGCCGTCCCGGCGGGCGGTGGTGCCGATGCCCTGCAGGTCGCTGCCGGCGGCGGGCTCGGTCATCGCGATCGCGGTGATCAGCTCACCGGTGCAGAAGCCGGGCAGCCAGCGCTGCTTCTGCTCCTCGGTGGCGAGGTCCTGCAGGTAGGGGCCGACGACGTCGTTGTGCAGCCCGAAGCCCACGCCGCTGGCGCCGATCCGGACGAGCTCCTCGCTCAGCACGCAGGACCAGCGGAAGTCGCGCACCCCGCCGCCGCCGTACCGCTCGTCCACCCCGATGCCCAGCAGCCCCTGCGCGCCGGCCGTCGTCCACAGCTCTCGCGGCACGATGCCGGCGCGTTCCCAGTCGTCGTGGAACGGCGCGACCTCCTTCTCGCAGAAGGCCCGGACGCTGCTCCGGAAGTCGTCGTGGTCGGCCTCGTACAGGCTGTGACGCATGCCACGAAGTGTGGCTCAGCCCCAGCGCCGGCCGACAGCCCGGTAGCCGAAGTCGGGCTTGATCTCGGTGTTGAGGAAGCGGCCCTTGCTCTCCGCGCGGAGCAGGGACAGCACGCGCTCCGCCGGCACCTCGAGGAAGTGGTAGACGCGTCCGTCGGTGAACACGATCTCGAGGACCTGCTGCTCCTCGTCGTAGCCGACGGTCGCGATGCTGGAGGACTGCACCGCTGCTCGCTGCATGGCTGCCCCCTGGGGGACGACGGCTGAATGACACCAGTGTGATCCGCCCGGGTCCGCATGTCGACGAACCCACTTGTCGACCCGGCGACGGGTCGACAGGCTGCCGCGGTGCGCACCTTCGAGGAGCTCGTCGCCGAGGGCGCAGCCGTGCCGACCGAGGGCTGGGACTTCTCCTGGTTCGTCGGCCGGGCGACCGAGGAGCGCCCTCCCTGGGGCTGGCGCGGGCTGCTGGCCGGCCGGCTCGGGAGTGCCCTCGGCTCGCTGGACCTGCAGACCGGCGGCGGCGAGGTGTACGCCGAGGCACTGGCCCGGGCCGCGCGGCGGCCCGGGCGGGTGGCCGCCACCGAGTCGTGGCCGCCGAACCTCACCCTCGCCCGGCGGCGCCTGGCGGAGTGGGGCGGCGAGGTGGCCGAGGTGGCGGACGACGGCCCGCTCCCCTTCCCCGACGCCGCCTTCGACCTGGTGAGCAGCCGGCACCCCACCGTCCAGCGCTGGGAAGAGATCACCCGCGTCCTCTCCCCCGGCGGCAGCCACCTGTGCCAGGGCATCGGGTCGGGCACCCACCGGGTGCTGGCCGAAGCGCTGCTGGGGCCCCTGCCCGGCGCCGACGAGCCCACCGGCGACCTGGCCGCCGAGGCCGCCCGGGCGGCCGGCCTGCAGGTGGTCGACCTGCGGGCCTGGCGCTGCCGGGTGGAGTTCCGCGACGTCGGCGCGGTCGTGCACTTCCTGCGCAAGGTGGTCTGGACGGTGCCGGACTTCTCGGTGGAGCGGTACCGCCCGCAGCTCGCCGAGGTGCACCGCCGGATCGAGCGGGACGGCGCCTTCGTGTCGTGGTCGCAGCGCTACCTGATCGAGGCCCGCCCCCCGCGCTGAACCGCTGGCCAGGGCGAACTGTCGTACCCGCGTGGACACTGGTCGCGTGTCCGCTCTCGAGCGTTTCTCGGCGCCCACCCAGGCGTGGTTCACCGGTGCGTTCGAGCAGCCGACCGCGGCCCAGGACGGCGCCTGGACGGCGATCAGCAGCGGCGAGCACGCCCTGGTCGTCGCCCCCACCGGGTCGGGCAAGACGCTGGCGGCCTTCCTCTGGTCGCTCGACCGGCTGGCCGCGACGCCCCCGCCGGAGGACCCGCTGGCCCGCTGCCGGGTCCTCTACGTCTCCCCGCTCAAGGCGCTGGCCGTCGACGTCGAGCGCAACCTGCGCGCACCGCTGACCGGGATCGGCCAGGCCGCCGCCCGGCTGGGTCAGGAACGGCCGGAGATCAGCGTCGGCATCCGCTCCGGTGACACCCCGGCCGACGAGCGACGGCTGTTCGCCAAGCGCCCGCCGGACATCCTGATCACCACCCCCGAGTCGCTGTTCCTGCTGCTCACCAGCCAGGCGCGGGAGTCGCTGCGCGGGGTGGAGACGGTGATCCTGGACGAGGTGCACGCCGTCTGCGGCAGCAAGCGCGGCGCGCACCTGGCGGTCTCCCTCGACCGGCTCGACGAGCTCCTGGAGCGGCCGGCCCAGCGGATCGGGTTGTCGGCGACGGTGCGCCCGATCGAGGAGGTGTCGACCTTCCTCGCCGGCGGCCGCCCGGTGCAGGTGGTCGCGCCGCCGTCGACCAAGCAGTGGGACCTGTCGGTCGTCGTCCCGGTCGAGGACATGAGCCAGCTGGGGCAGCCCACCGGGGAGCTGGAGGGGTCCGCCGCCGGCAACCAGCCGCGGACGTCGATCTGGCCGGCGGTCGAGGAGCGGGTGCTCGACCTGATCGAGAGCCATCGCAGCACCATCGTGTTCGCCAACTCGCGCCGGCTGGCCGAGCGGCTGACCAGCCGGCTGAACGAGCTGGCCTACGAGCGCGCCACCGGTGAGCCGATGCCGCACGGCGCCAACCCCGCCGAGCTGATGGCCCAGGCCGGCGCCGGGGGTGGGCTGCCGGCGGACGTGAAACCGGTCGCCTCCGCGCACCACGGCTCGGTCTCCCGGGAACAGCGTGCGGTGGTCGAGGAGGCGCTGAAGTCCGGGCAGCTGCCGGCCGTGGTCGCCACCTCCTCCCTGGAGCTCGGCATCGACATGGGCGCCGTCGACCTGGTCGTCCAGGTCGAGTCGCCGCCGAACGTGGCTGCTGGGCTGCAGCGGGTGGGCCGGGCCGGCCACCAGGTGGGCGCGGTCAGCGAGGGCGTCATCTTCCCGAAGTTCCGCGGCGACCTGGTGCAGAGCGCCGTCGTCGCCGAGCGGATGCGGGCCGGCGCCATCGAGTCGACCCGCTACCTGCGCAACCCGCTCGACGTGCTGGCCCAGCAGATCGTCGCGATGGTCTCTGAGCGGCCGCGCACCGTCGACGAGGTCGCCACCGTGCTCCGCCGCTCGGCCGCCTTCGCCTCGCTGCCCGACTCCGCCCTGCACGCGGTGCTGGACATGTTGGCCGGCCGCTACCCCTCCGACGCCTTCGCCGAGCTGCGGCCCCGGTTGACCTGGGACCGGGTCACCGACACGCTCACCGCCCGCGCCGGCGCCCAGCGGCTGGCGGTCACCAGCGGCGGCACCATCCCCGACCGCGGGCTGTTCGGCGTCTTCCTCGTCTCCGGTGCGGGTGCGAACGGTGGTCGCCGGGTCGGTGAGCTGGACGAGGAGATGGTCTACGAGTCCCGCGTGGGCGACGTCTTCCTGCTCGGGTCCTCCTCGTGGCGGATCGAGGAGATCACCCACGACCGGGTGCTGGTCAGCCCGGCGCCCGGCCAGCCCGGCAAGATGCCGTTCTGGCACGGCGACACCCTGGGCCGCCCGCTGGAGCTGGGCCGGGCGCTCGGCGCGTTCCTGCGCGAGGTCGGCTCGGCCACGCCGGAGGCGGGCATGGACCGGGCCCGCGCCGCCGGCCTGGACGCCTGGGGTGCGAGCAACCTGTTCGCCTACCTGGCCGAGCAGAAGGCGGCCACCGGACACCTGCCCGACGACCGCACGCTGCTGGTCGAGCGGTTCCGCGACGAGCTCGGCGACTGGCGGCTGGTCGTGCACTCCCCCTTCGGCGCCCAGGTCAACGCCCCCTGGGCGCTGGTGCTCGCCGCCCGGCTCCGCGAGCGCTACGGCGTCGACGTCGCGTCCATGCACTCCGACGACGGCATCGTGCTGCGGCTCCCGGACACCACCGGCGAGGCGCCGGAGGCCGACCTCGCGCTGCTGGACCCGGACGACGTCGAGCGGGAGGTCACCGCCGAGGTCGGCAACTCCGCGCTGTTCGCCAGCCGGTTCCGCGAGTGCGCCGCCCGGGCGCTGCTGCTGCCCCGCCGCGATCCGCGCCGGCGCACCCCGCTGTGGCAGCAGCGGCAGCGAGCGGCCCAGCTGCTCTCGGTGGCCAGCGAGTTCTCCTCGTTCCCGATCACCCTGGAGGCGGTCCGGGAGGTGCTGCAGGACGTCTACGACGTGCCCGGGCTGGTCGAGCTGATGAGCGACGTCCGCGCCCGCCGGGTGCGGCTGGTCGACGTGCAGACCCAGACGGCCTCACCGTTCGCCCAGTCACTGCTCTTCGGCTACGTCGGCCAGTTCATCTACGAGGGCGACGCCCCGCTGGCCGAGCGCCGCGCCCAGGCGCTCGCCCTGGACACCGGGCTGCTAGCCGAGCTGCTGGGCCGCTCCGAGCTGCGCGAGCTGCTCGACGGCGACGCGATGGCCGAGGTCGAGGCGGAGCTGCAGCGGCTGCCCGAGCAGCGGCACCCGCGCGACGTCGACGGCGCCAGCGACCTGCTGCGCGGCGTCGGCGACCTGACCGTGGCCGAGGCGGGGGCCCGCGGCGTGCCGGCCGACTGGCTCTCGGAGCTCGTCGTCGCCCGGCGGGCGCTCGTGGTGCGGATCGCCGGGGAGGAGCGGTACGTCGCCATCGAGGACGCCGGCCGGCTCCGCGACGCACTGGGCACCGCGCTGCCGGTCGGGGTGCCGGAGGTGTTCACCGAGCCGGTGGCCGACCCACTCGGTGACCTGATCGGCCGCTACGCCCGCACCCACGGCCCCTTCGCCCCGCCGGAGGTCGCGGCCCGGCTGGGCCTGGGCGTCGCCGTCGTCACCGCCACCGTGCAGCGGCTGGTCGGCACCGGCCGGCTGGTCACCGGCGAGTTCCGGCCCGGCGGCATCGGCCAGGAGTGGTGCGACGCCGAGGTGCTGCGCTCGATCCGGCGCCGGTCGCTGGCCAAGCTGCGCCAGGAGGTCGAGCCCGTCCCGATCGACACGCTGGCCCGGTTCACGCCGTCCTGGCAGTCGGTCGGCGGCCGGATGCGCGGGGTCGACGGCGTCCTGGCAGTGGTCGAGCAGCTGGCCGGCGCGCTGGTGCCCGCCTCGGCGCTGGAGTCGCTGGTGCTGCCCTCCCGGGTGCAGGACTACTCGCCCGCGATGCTCGACGAGCTGACCAGCGCCGGTGAGGTGCTGTGGGCCGGTGCGGGCGGGCTGTCCGGTGGTGACGGCTGGGTGACGCTGGTGCCGGCCGACCTGGCCCCGCTGCTGCTGCCCGAACCCCCCGGGGGTGCGGCGACCGAGGGCGGCGTCGGGCAGCTCCTGCTCGACGAGCTCGCCGGTGGCCAGGCGCTGTTCTTCCGGGCGCTGTCCGACCGGGTGGGCGCCACCGACGACACCGCGCTGGCCGAGGAGGTCTGGGACCTGGTCTGGGCCGGGGCCCTCACCAACGACACCCTGGCACCGCTCCGCACCCGGTTGTCCGGCGGCGGGACGCACAAGAAGCAGGCGGCCGCTCCCCGCGCCCGGCTGGACCGCAGCCGGTACGGCCGCACCCGGCTCGGCCGCCCGGCGATGCCCAGCCGCACCGGTCCGCCGTCGATGGCCGGGCGCTGGTCGCGCCTGCCCGAGCTGGAGGGCAACGCCACCAAGCGCACCACCGCGCGGGCGGAGGCACTGCTGGAGCGGCACGGCGTGCTGACCCGCGGGGCGGTGCAGGCCGAGCAGGTGACGGGCGGGTTCTCCGCGGTGTACCCGGTGCTGCGGGCGTTCGAGGAGAACGGCCGGGCCCGCCGGGGCTACTTCGTCGAGACCCTCGGCGCGGCCCAGTTCGGCACCCCGGGTTCGGTCGACCGGCTGCGCAGCTTCGCCAGCCCGGACCGCATGCCCGCCGGGCCGGTCGTGCTCGCCGCCACCGACCCGGCCAACGTCTACGGCGCCGCACTCCCCTGGCCGGAGCGCGCGGTCGCCTCCGCCGACGGCCAGGTCGACGGCCCCGCCGTCGACCTCGGAGAGGGCACCGGCAGCCGGAAGACCGGGCACCGGGCCGGGCGGAAGGCGGGTGCCCTGGTGGTGCTGGTCGACGGCGAGCTGGTGCTGTACGTAGAGCGCGGCGGGAAGACGCTGCTGTCCTGGACGGAGGAGGAGACCGTGCTCAAGGAGGCCGCCACCGCGCTGTCCGGCGCGGTCGCCTCCGGGGCGCTGGGCCGGATGATCGTGCAGAAGGCCGACGGCGCGTCGGTGCACGAGTCCGGCCCGCTCACCGCGGCGCTGCAGGCAGCCGGCTTCGCCGCGACCCCGCGCGGCCTGCGCCTGCGCAACTAGACCCGAGACCCCGCCGTTGTGCGCACACTGGCGCTCTCTGCCGCGCGGAGCGCCGCTGAACGCACAACGGGCGCGTGGAGCGCCGCTGAGCGCACAACGGGCGCGTGGAGCGCCGCTGAGCGCACCGCGGGCGCGTGGAGCGCCGCTGAGCGCACCGGCGGGTGCGCGCAGGGGGTCAGCGGCGGCGGGAGCCCTGCAGCCAGGGGCCGAGCCAGCGGCTGAGCCGCGGCATGGACAACCGCAGCGCCGTCACCACGTAGGCCGCCGACAGCAGCAGCCGCGCCGGCCAGGGCCAGTCGCCGACGAAGGGCACGGCGAGGAGCTGGAACGTCGAGGTGAACAGCAGGACGACGGCGACGGTGAGCAGCCAGCTGCGCCACGCCGGCCCCGGCCGGGCCGGCACCGCGAAGAAGGTCTGCAGGCCCACGGCCCGGGCCACCCGCTCGTCCTCCACCAGCTGGTGCACCCGGTCCAGCGCCTCGCGCCGTTCCGGCGAGCGCTCCCAGGCGGCGAGGGACTCGTCGTCGCGGAAGCGGTAGACCAGGTGGTACTCGTCGCTGCCCGCACCGGGGCGCAGCAGGGAGGAACCCAGGTGACCGGGGAAGCCCGCGGCCACCTCCTGCACCTCGGCTGCCCAGCGCTCGAAGGCGTTCTGCTGGTCCGGGCGCACCACCCGGGCCACGGTGACGGTGACCGGCTCCGGCGCCGGGGTCGGCTGCCGGGTCGCGATGCTGCCGGTCAGGCGGTCCGGCAGGCTGCGCAGGCGGGTCGACACGGTCACAGGATCTCTCAGCGCTGAAGGAAGCCAGGCTCTTCCCGGCTGTCGCCCCACTCACACGAGGCCACCCGGCCGAGGGAGCACCGGACCGTCGGCCGGGCTCGGAGCTCGCCCGCCACCGAGCCCACCGTCACCGAGCGACCGGCCCGCCCGCGCGGAGACCATGGACGGCGTGCCCGAGGGAGACACCGTCTGGCTGGCTGCCCAGCGGATGGACACCGCCCTGGCCGGCGCCACCCTGCGCCGCGGCGAGCTCCGGGTGCCGCAGCTGGCTGCGGTCGACCTGACCGGCGCCACCGTCACCCAGGTCGTCCCCCGCGGCAAGCACATGCTCACCCGGCTGGCCGACGGCCGGACGCTGCGCACGCACTACCGGATGGACGGCAGCTGGCACATCTACCGGCGGGGCACCCGGTGGCGGGGCGGACCCGGGCACAGCATCCGGGCCGTGCTGGCCACCGACGAGTGGGAGTGCGTCGGGTACCGGCTGCACGACGTGCGACTCCTCCCCACCAGCCAGGAGGCCGAGCTGGTCGGCCATCTCGGCCCCGACGTGCTCGGCCCGGACTGGGACCTCGACGAGGCGCTGCGCCGGCTCCGCACCCACCCCGACGAGCAGATCGGCGTGGCGATCCCGGACCAGCGCAACCTCGCCGGGATCGGCAACCTGTACAAGGTCGAGTCGCTGTTCCTGAGCGGGGTGCACCCCTGGGCGCGGGTCGCCGACGTCCCCGACCTGGGCGGGCTGGTCGAACGGGCACGCACGCTGATGCTGGCCAACCGGCACCACCCCGAGCAGAGCACCACCGGCGAGACCCGCCGCGGACAGGACCACTGGGTCGCCGGTCGCACGGGCCGCCCCTGCCGGCGCTGCCGGACGCCGATCCTGCTCGGCGACCAGGGCCCCGACCTGCAGGAGCGGGTCACCTGGTGGTGCCCGCACTGCCAGGCCGCGCCCGCACCGGTGGATCCGCGGGCACGCACCGGGGAGCCCGGCACCGAGGCGCGTCGCGCCAGGCACCAGTGACGCCGGAGCCGCCGGCAGCGCCCGATGTGACGGCTGAGCAGGTCCGGCAGGAGCCAGCGCGGGCGGGGATCATGGCGGGATGCCCGAGGGAGACACAGTCTGGCTGGCCGCCCAGCGGATGCACACCGCGCTGGCCGGCGCCACGCTCACGAAGGGCGAGCTGCGCGTGCCCCAGCTGGCCACCGTCGACCTCACCGGCGCCACCGTCACCGAGGTCGTCCCCCGCGGCAAGCACATGCTCACCCGCTTCGCCGACGGACGCACGCTGCGCACGCACTACCGGATGGACGGCAGCTGGCACATCTACCGGAAGGGCACCCCGTGGAAGGGCGGGCCCGCGCACAGCATCCGGGCGATCCTGGCCACCGACGAGTGGGACTGCGTCGGCTACCGGCTGCACGACCTGCGGATCGTGCCGACCAGCGATGAGGGCGAGCTGGTCGGCCATCTGGGGCCCGACGTGCTCGGCCCCGACTGGGACCTCGACGAGGCGCTGCGCCGGCTCCACGCCCACCCGGACGAGCAGATCGGCGTCGCGGTCCTGGACCAGCGCAACCTCGCCGGCATCGGCAACCTCTACAAGGTCGAGACGCTGTTCATGACCCGCACCCACCCGTGGACGCGGGTCGCCGACGTCCCCGACCTGCCCGGGCTGGTCGAACGGGCCCGCACGTTGATGCTCGCCAATCGCGACCACCCCGAGCAGAGCACCACCGGCTCCACCCGGCGCGGGGAGGACCACTGGGTGTTTGGCCGCCGCGGCCGGCCGTGCCGCCGCTGCCGCACCGCGATCCTGCTGGGCGACCAGGGGCCGGACACCCAGGAGCGGGTGACCTACTGGTGCCCGGCTTGCCAGGCCGCACGCAGCCCGATCGACCCGCTGGCCCGCACCGGAGAGCCCGGCCACCCGGCGTCGCTCGCCGCCACCTGACCGACGGAGCCCCGCCGTCCAGCAGGACGACGGGGCTCCGGGGGCTCGCCTCTGACGTGCGAGGCCGCAGTGCTCCTACTGCTCGGGCCGCTCCGCCGGCTGGGCAGCCGGGGTCTCGGCGCCGAGCCCGGTCACCGGCGGGGTGCCCTGCTCGATCGCGCCGGCGGCCTGGGTGCCGCTGATGGCCTGGGTGCCACCGCCCATCGACGCGCGGAGCTCGGCCAGCCGGGAGGCGCCGGCGACGTCGATGGTCGCCTTCTCCACCTCGAGCATCCGGCCCTCGACCGAGTCCTGCGCGAGCTCGGCCTGGCCCAGTGCGGTGGCGTAGCGGGCCTCGATCTTGTCCCGGACCTCCCCGAGGTTCGGGGTGTTGCCCGGCGCGGACAGCTCGTTGACCGACCGCAGCGAGGCCGAGACCTGCTCCTGCATCTTGGCCTGCTCCAGCTGGGACATCAGCTTGGTGCGCTCGGCCAGCGTCGACTGCAGCCGCATCCGGCTCGTCTCGACCGCGCCCTTGGCCTGCTCGGCGGCCTGCAGCGCCTCGTCGTGGCTGCGCTTGAGGTCCTCGACCGACTGCTCGGCGCCGACCAGCTGGGTGGCGAAGGCCTGCGCGGCCTGCTCGTAGTCAGCGGCCTTGGCGGCGTCGCCAGCAGCGCGGGTCTGGTCGGCAAGGGTCAGCGCCTGCCGGGCCGACGACTGGAGCTTCTCGATCTCACCCAGCTGCCGGCTGAGCCGCATCTCCAGCTGCCGCTGGTTGCCCAGCACCGCGGCGGCCTGGTTGGCCAGGGCCTGATGCCGCTGCTGCTCCGCCTCGATCGCCTGCTGGATCTGGATCTTCGGGTCAGCCCGCTGGTCGATCTGGTTGTTGGCCGAGGCCGTCAGGTACTTCCACAGCTTCACGAACGGGTTCGGCATGGCTCCTCCTGGTCCGGTGCTCCAGCCCCGCCGGGCGGCGGGCGGTGCGACACGGATGACACTGTCCCGATCATCGTCCCAGGCGGCGCCCCCGGCCAGCCACCGCACGTCACCCGCCCCCTCCCGAACTCGCGGCGGCCCCCTGGAGGGACCCGCCGCGAGCCGGCGAGTGGTGGGGGCAGGAGGTCCTTCCTCAGACCGGGCGGCCGCGCAGCCGCCGGTAGTGCGCGACGAGGGCGGCGGTGGAGGCGTCCGCGTCGATCTCGGGGCTGTCCATGTCCGGCGCGGTCTCGCTGGTCAGCGCCGGGGCCAGCTGCCGGGCCATCACCTTGCCGAGCTCGACCCCCCACTGGTCGAAGGAGTCGATCTGCCAGATCGCGCCCTGGGCGAAGACGGTGTGCTCGTAGAAGGCGATCAGCTGCCCGAGCGTGCCCGGGGTCAGCTTCGGCGCCAGGATCGTGGTCGAGGGCCGGTTGCCCGGCATCACCTTGTGCGGGACGACGTCGGCCGGCGTGCCGTCGGCGGCGACCTCCTCCGCGGTCTTGCCGAACGCGAGCGCGGCGCTCTGCGCGAACATGTTGGCCATCAGCAGGTCGTGCATCTCGCCGATGTCGTGGTTGGGCTCCCCGAACCCGATGAAGTCGGCCGGGATCAGCGAGGTGCCCTGGTGCAGCAGCTGGTGGAAGGCGTGCTGGCCGTTGGTGCCCGGCTCACCCCAGTAGACCTCGCCGGTCGCCGTCGTCACCGGCTGCCCGTCGGCCTGCACGGACTTGCCGTTGCTCTCCATCGTCAGCTGCTGCAGGTAGGCCGGCAGCCGGGACAGGTACTGGCTGTAGGGCAGGACGGCGTGGCTCTGGGCACCGAAGAAGTCGGTGTACCAGACGTTCAGCAGGCCCTGGACCAACGGCATGTTCTCCGCGAGGGGCGCGGTGCGGAAGTGCTCGTCGACGGCGTGGAAGCCGGCGAGCATCTCGTCGTAGGCGTCCGGCCCGATCGCGACCATGAGCGAGAGCCCGATCGCAGAGGTGAAGGAGTAGCGGCCGCCCACCCAGTCCCAGAACTCGAACATGTTGGCGATGTCGATGCCGAACTCGGCCACTGCGTCGGTGTTGGTCGAGACCGCGACGAAGTGCTCGGCCACCGCCGACTCGTCGGCACCCGAGGCCAGCAGCCAGTCCCGGGCGACGGTCGCGTTGGTCAGCGTCTCCAGGGTGGTGAAGGTCTTGGAGCAGACGACGAAGAGGGTGGTCGCCGGGTCGAGGTCGCGGGTCTTCTCGGCGAAGTCGGTCGGGTCGATGTTGGAGACGAACCGGGCGGTGAGGTCGCGGTCGCTGTAGTCGGCCAGGGCGGTGTAGGCCATCGCCGGGCCGAGGTCGGAGCCGCCGATGCCGATGTTCACCACGGCCCGGATGCGCTCGCCGGTGTGGCCCTTCCACTCCCCCGACCGCACCCGGTCGGCGAAGGCACGCATCTTGGCCAGCACCGCGTGCACGTCGGCGCTGACGTCCTGGCCGTCGACGGTGAGCGGCACCGACTCGGGTGCGCGGAGCGCCACGTGCAGGACGGCGCGGTCCTCGGTGGTGTTGATGTGCTCGCCGCGGAACATCGCCGCGATCCGCTCCGGCACGCCGGCCCGCTCGGCCAGCGCCACCAGCAGCTGCAGCGTCTCGTCGGTGACCCGGTGCTTGGCGAGGTCGACGTGCAGGTCGCCGGCGGTGCCGGTCAGCCGGGTGCCGCGCTCGGGGTCCTCGGCGAAGAGCTCGCGCAGCGTCCGGGCGCCGACCGCGCGGTGGTGTTCGGCAAGGGCTGCCCACTCGTCGGTCGCGGTGATGTCCATGCTGCGGTGCCTCCAGTGTCCGGCCAGGGTCTCTGCGGGGACAGGTGCGCAGCGACGCCGCAGCACAAACCCCGGGCATGATCATGCCTCCTGCACCGGGCAGCGTGGGTGGCAGCCAACCGTGGCCGCTCCCCCGGGACGCCGTCAGGCGGCGCTGATCCCCTCGCCCTCCGCCGACTGGACCTGCTCGACCCGGTCCTCGGCCGCCAGCCTGGTCAGCTCGGCACCGGCATCGGCGTCCCGGGTCAGGTTGTCCCCCGTCGTCGGGTCGAAGACGTGCACCTTGCGGCTGTCCAGCCAGAACTCCGCGTCCCGGCCCTCCCGGATCCGGCTGGTCGCGTCGATGGACACGATCGCCTGGGTGCGCAGCTCCTCGGAGTCCAGCTCCTTGGACAGCTCGCGCAGCTGGGTGCGGATCTCGTCGGGCGCCTCGTAGGGGATGTAGGCGAACTGCGAGTCACCGAGCCACTCGGTGACGTCCACACGAGCGGTGAAGACCGAACCGAGCGGTCGCTTCGCCTCGTCGACCAGGGAGGCGTCCTCGAAGTACTCCGGCCGGATGCCCACCAGCAACAGGTCGCGGCCGGCGACCGCGGCCGCCCGGCGCTCGTCGAGGTCGATGTCCCCGAACGGCGTGGTCAGCCGGGAGCCCTCGAGCTGGGCCGGCAGGAAGTTCATCGGCGGCGAGCCGATGAAGCCGGCGACGAAGAGGTTGACCGGCTGCTCGTACAGCTCGCGCGGCGAGGCGACCTGCTGGATCTTGCCCTTGCGCAGGACGCAGACCCGGTCGCCGAGCGTCATCGCCTCCGTCTGGTCGTGGGTGACGTAGACGGTGGTGATGCCCAGCCGGCGCTGCAGCCGGGAGATCTCCGTGCGCATCTGGCCGCGGAGCTTGGCATCCAGGTTCGACAGCGGCTCGTCGAAGAGGAACGCCTCGGCCTGGCGCACGATCGCCCGGCCCATCGCCACCCGCTGACGCTGACCACCGGAGAGGTTGGCCGGCTTGCGTTCCAGGTGCTCGTGCAGCTCGAGGACGTCGGCGGCCTCGTTCACCCGCCGCTGCACCTCGCCGTCGTCGACCTTGGCCAGCCGCAGCGGGAAGGCGATGTTCTCGAACACGGTCAGGTGCGGGTACAGCGCATAGTTCTGGAAGACCATCGACAGGTTGCGCTCGCGCGGCGCCTTGTCGTTGACCCGGGTGCCGCCGATCACCATGTCGCCGCTGGTGATGTCCTCCAGCCCGACGATCATCCGCAGCAGCGTGGACTTCCCGCAGCCGGACGGGCCGACGAGGATCATGAACTCCCCCTCGTCGATGTCCAGGCTCACGTCGTTCACCGCCGGGAAGCCGTCGCCGTACTTCTTGACGATGTTCTTCATCTCGATCGAGGCCATCAGTTCGTCCCTCTCATGATCAGCATTGGGCGGGCGTCAGCCCTTGACGGCGCCGTTGGTGAGGCCTGCGACGATGCGCCGCTGGAACAGCAGGACCAGGACGATGACCGGGATGGTGACGATGACCGCGGCGGCCGCGATCGCACCGGTCGGGTCCTCGAACTGCGAGGCACCGGAGAACAGGCCCAGCGCCGCGGGCACGGGTCGCGCCTGCTCGGTAGAGGTGAGCGAGATGCCGTAGACGAAGTCGTTCCAGGCGATGAAGAAGGCGATGATCGCCGTGGTGAAGACGCCCGGCGCAGCCAGCGGGACGATCACCTTGCGGAACGCCTGCCAGGTGGTCGCGCCGTCGACCTGCGCGGCCTGCTCCATCTCCCAGGGGATCTCCCGGAAGAACGCCGACATCGTCCAGATCGAGATGGGCAGCGTGAGGGACAGGTACGGGATGATCAGGCCGGGCCAGGTGTCGTAGAGCCCGATGTTGCGCCACAGGTTGAACAGCGGCGTGACGATCGAGATCACCGGGAAGATCGCCACCGCCAGCGCCGTCCCGAGGATGAACTTCTTCCCCGGGAAGTCCAGCCGGGCGATCGCGTAGGCGGCGAACATGGCCAGCAGGCACGAGATCGCCGTGGCGATCAGGCAGATGCCGAACGAGTTGCGCAGCGCCGGCAGGAACAGGTCGCTGGCCCCACCGGTGAGGATCAGGGAGTAGTTCTCCCACGTCGGGGCGCCGGGGAGGAAGTTGCCGTTGTTCAGGGCGCTGGGCGCCTTGAACGACAGCGACACGATCCAGGCGATCGGGAACAGCGCGTAGAGGACGATCGCCACTCCGGCGACGCCCCACCAGGTCTTCTCCTTGGTGGACATCAGCCCTCCCCCCTCGACTGGGACAGGTCGACCTTGAAGCCCTTGATGAAGCTCATGGCGATGAACACGACCGCCAGGAACAGCAGCACCGAGACCGCCGACCCCAGCCCGATCTCCAGCCGCGAGATGGTCTGCCGGTAGGCGAGGAAGGAGACCGACTCGGTCGCGTTCGCCCCGCCGGTCATGATGAAGATGCTGTCGAAGACCCGGAACGCGTCCAGGGTGCGGAACAGCAGGGCCACCATGATCGCGGCCTTCATGTTGGGCAGGGTGACCTTGCGCATCCGCTGCCACCAGCTGGCGCCGTCGACCTTCGCCGCCTCCTGCAGCACCTCCGGAACTTGGGCGAGCCCAGCCAGCAGGAGCAGCGAGATGAACGGCGTGGTCTTCCAGATCTCGGCCAGGCAGATCACCAGCAGCGAGGTCCAGGTGCCCCCGAACCAGTCGGTGTCCTCCCCGATCCCCGGCACCCAGCCGAACCAGCTGTTGACGAAGCCGGTCTGGATGTCGAACGCGAACTGCCAGGCGAAGGCCGACACCACGGTGATGACCGCGTAGGGGATGAGGATCGCCGCCCGCAGCACCGGCCGGATCGTGCTGAGCGCCTTGGCCATCACCATGGCGAGGGCGAAGCCCAGGACCAGCTCGACGGCCACGGTGACCAGGGTGATGAACCCGGTGACCAGCAGGGACCGCCACCACAGCCAGTCGGACAGGATCACCCCGTAGTTCGACAGCCCGGTGAACGACCGGTTGTCCGGGTCGGTCAGCCGGAAGTCGAACAGCGAGTCGTAGACCGCCTGGGCGATCGGGTAAGCAGTCACCAGGAGCATGACCGCAAGGGCCGGGCCGGCGAGCAGCCAGCCGAGCTTCCGCTCGCTCTTGGCCCGGTCGCTGGTCGTGGCATCGGGGGCGGAGACCGGCTGGGTCTTCTCGGTCGGGGGCAGCGTCGTGGTGCTCACCGGATCGGCCCTCCGGCGGTCGGGGAGGACGCGGGCACCTGCGTCGCGCGCTCGGTCACAGCAACTGCTCCTTCCGCAGCACGGCGTTGATCAGCTCGGTGGCTGCCTCCGGCGTCTCCGAGGGCTCGACCGACGACGGCGGGTGGTAGACCCGCTGGATCCCGCCGGTGACCTCGCTGTAGTACGGCGTCTGCGGCCGCGGCGCCGCCAGTTCCAAAGACTCCCGGATGGTCGGAGCCATCGGGAACTGCTCCAACACCTCCGGGTCCTCGTAGACGGTCGTGTCCGACGCCGGGTTGCCGTTGGTGACGAAGTAGTAGGCCTGGTTCTCCGTCGAGGTGATGCACTCGGTGGCCGCGTAGGCGAGGTCGGGGTGCTCGCTGAAAGCACCGACGCCGAGGTTGATCCCGCCGTAGGGCGGCGCGGCCGGCGTGTCGGCGTCCACCCGGGGGTAGATCGCCCAGCCGTAGTCCTCGGGCACCGAGGCGTCCATCGTCCCGGCCTCCGCCGCGGCCAGGGCGCGGGGGTAGATGAACGGGTAGTTGACGTTGAACCCGCCCTCGGGGCTCTCGAACGCCGTCGCGGTGGAGTCCTCGTTCGCCGTCGACAGCGCCGGGCCGGCCGTCCCGCTGGTGGCGATCATCCTCATGACCTCAGCGGCACGGATGCCGGCCTCGGACGTGAGCCCCAGCTCGATCTCGGACGGGTCGGTGGAGTTCTCCTCGATGATCGAGCCGCCGGCGGACTCGATCAGCGCGTTGAACCACACGGTCAGCGCTTCCGCGCGGATGCCCTGGACGCCGACCTGCACGTTCTGGGCCTGGGCGGCCTCCACGATCTCGTCCCAGGTGACCGGCTCGCTCATGTCCAGCCCGGCCGCCTCGGCGACCGACTCGCGGTACCAGAGCAACTGGGTGTTGGCCCAGAACGGGACGGCGACCAGTTCGTCGTCCCAGGTGGAGCCCTCGATGGCGCTGTCCACCACGTCCTCGGTGACTCGGCCGGCGACGTCCTCAGGGATCGGGGCGAGGAACTCCGCTTCGGCGAACTCCGGGATGAAGATCGGGTCCAGGCTCATGATGTCGATCGAGGAGTCGTTCGCCGCCAGCCGCCGGATGAGCTGCTCCCGTTGTGCGCCGGCCTCGCGGGGCAGCACGGCAGTCTCGATCCGGTACTGGCCTCCGGCATCGTCGGTGCACCGGGCGGCGATCTCGGCCTGCCCCCCGGAGTCGGGGTTGGTGTACCAGGTCAGCGTCGGCACGCCCCCCTCGTCGCTACCGCAGGCCGCGAGCACGGAGCTCAACAGCCCGGCCGCGGCGGCTCCGGACAGCGCCCGGCGCACCCTGCGCGAGTGGAACGGACCGGCCCGACCGGTCTGCCCCCTGTCGCTTCCGACCTTGCTGACGTCCGGCACCGAACCACCGCCTCCGTTGGCGCCAGGTGACCTCATGTCACCGTGGAACTCGGAGAGTGGCCTGGCTCACATCGGCTGTCAACCGGAGCGAGACCCAGTCGTTTCCTCTCGCCCAGCGGCCTCGGCGAGCGCCCTCAGCGGGCTTCGGAGCGGTGCGCGATCACCGACGGCGTGGTGAGCTGAGCGGGCATCCGGGGCAGCACGTTCTGGACGTAGGAACGCACCGCGACCCAGGTGCCGACGTCGAACCCGGCCTGCTCGGAGAGGAACCAGCGGTGCTCCAGCACCTCGTGGAACACCTCCGCGGGCTCCAGCCGGCCGGCCAGTTCGTCGGGGACCGCGCCCACCACCGGCAGGTACACCTCGGTCAGCCAGCGGTGGCCGGCGACGGTCTCCGGCACCGGGCTGCCGCCGCGCTGCTCCAGGTAGGCCCGGTAGGACCGCAGGTCGTTGAGCAGCCGCTGCGCCTGGTTCTCCTGCACCTCCAGGCCGGTCAGCCGGAGCAGCTCACGCCGGTGCTGTCCGGGCTCGGCGACCCGGGTCTCCACCCGCAGCCGCGCGCCGTCCCCGGAGGTCACCAGCTCGATCTCGCCCACGTCGAAGCCCAGGTCGTTGATCCGCTGGAGTCGCTCGGCGACCCGGATCGCCTGCTCGTCGGCGCGGAAGACCTCCTCCCGGGTCACCTCCTCCCACAGCGCCTCGTACCGGATCGGCAGGCTCTCGGCGATCTGGATCGGGTCGATCTCCGGTGCCAGCAGCTCACCGGCCTGCAGGTCCATAAGCTCGGCCCCGACCCGCTCCCGCGCCAGGTCGACGTCGTAGGCGCGCTTGCGGGCCGACAGCGTGGGGTGCCGCTCCGCGGTCTCCGCGTCGACCATGTAGGCGGTGAAGGTGCCGGCGTCCAGCCGGAAGAGCGTGTTCGACAGGGAGCAGTCACCCCAGTAGACGCCGGCCAGGTGCAGCCGCACCAGCAGCTCCACCAGCGTGTCCAGCAGCTTCATCGGGTCGTCCGCGGCGCGCGGGCCGGAGAACAGGTACCGGTAGGACATCGAGTACTCGAGGTACCGGGTGACCAGGATGGCCTGCTGGTCGTCGGGCCGGTCGATGCAGATCCCCAGCACCGAGACCGAGGGCAGCCCCTCGCCCTCGAACTCGGCCAGCAGTGCGTACTCGTGCCGGGCCAGCGGCTCGGCGATCTCCTTGAGCGCGAAGACCCGCCCCTCGGAGGCGGTGAAGCGGACGACGTGCCGCGAGATGCCGCGTTGCGGCACCTCGAGCAGCAGGTCCTCGTCCCACTCCTCCAGTGGCTGGTGCCACGGCAGGGACAGCAGGCCGGCGGCCTCGGTGGCCGGTGGACGAAAGAGGTACCGCACCGTCACCTCCTTCGGTGGACTCCGATCGGGCCAGGCCGACGACCAAGGATCTCAGACCCGGGCCCTGACGGAGACGCTGCCCCTCGCCGGGACGCTCCGCCCCACGGCCCCCGACCAGGAGTTACGGAACGTGGTGAAACGGATGTCTCGGCGCGTCGTGGCGAAACGCCGATGGAAAGCACATTCCCACCGGCATGCATCTTGTTGTGATACGCATCACATGCCACGCTCGCGTCCTCCGAAAATGGATTCCATCAATGAAGGGAATGAGCCATGAGGTCGTTGGCAAAGCTGTTCATCGCCGCACTGCTGGCGATGACCGTCCTCGTGTCCACGCCGTCTCTGGCGAACGCCGCACCGTCGACAGCGGCGACGGAGGGAACCATCGCCATCACTGCGTCGGCCGTTCCTGCACCGCAGGGGGTCACCCCCGGCGGTCCGGGCGGGCAGGTGTCGGTCCAGGGCGTCTGCCTGGCCAACTGGCTCACGGTCTACGGATGCGTCACCGCCGCGGTGCAGGCGGGTAGGACCGTCTGGAAGTTCCTCTCCTCGGGGCGCACCTGCACGGCCTACCGGATCGAGTACCTCATCAACTCGATGAATGGGTCCGTCGCCGGGACGAGGAAGATCTGCACGAAGTACAAGTGACATCCTGATCTGCACCACTCCCGGCACTCTGGAGCAGGTCCCACAGAAGTCGTTCGCCGCGCGGTTCCAGCAGGTCGAGCAATTGTCTAATTCATTCCGCGGACGCTCTGAGGATGCCGAGAACGACGAATGAGGAGGGCGGGGCCGGGCGATGCCTGGACCCCGCCCTCCTCGCTCCGCGAGAGCCGACGCAGGAGCCGGCTGACCCACGGGGTCAGCCGACGACCTGTCCGGTGACGACGGCGGCCTGCGCGGCCCGCTCCTGCACCGTGCCCGGCTGCAGCACCAGGCCGAGCAGCCAGCGGCACACCAGCTCGGCCTCCGGGCGGGAGATCCGCAGCGCCGAGCCGAGGGTGACGACGATGTCGCCCCAGCGGTCGGCGTCCAGCCCCATCATCTGCACGAGGGTCTCCGGCTCGGTCTCGGCCAGCCGACGCAGCACCGGGTGCCCGCCGACCTCCTCGGCCAGCGCGGGGACGGCGACGGTCAGCGGCAGCTCGGCGGCGAGCGCGGCCAGCCGGTCCAGCTCGAAGGCGATCAGCGCGTGCGCCACGTCGTCCTTGGTCCGGAAGTGGTTGTACAGGGTGGCCTTGGCGACACCGGCGGCGGCGGCGACGTGCTGCATCGTGGTCTTGCGGACCCCGCGCTCGGCGAAGGCCGTGCGCGCCCCGGTGAGCAGGCCGCGCCGGGTGCGGCTCATCGGCACACCGGCCCGCCCGGGGCGGCGGGCGTCCTGACGCGGGGTGGTGGGGCGCGGGGCGGGGACGGCGACGGTCAGCGAGGGCACCGGCGCGGTCACGTGGTGGCCGGGTGCCGGCGGCTGCAGGAACGCGGCGCCGGCCGGTACCGGGGTCGTCAGGTGCTGCCCGCCCGCAGCCGCGGCCTCGGCGGCCGCGGACTCGGCGGCGTCGGCCTCCAGCACGGTGACCCCGCCCCGGCCGGTGACGGTCGGCACCGGGAGCGAGGGGTGCTGCGGCAGCGGGGGGCGGGATCCTGGGGAAGACATGGACACTTTGTGCCCGTTCCGTCGCACTGGGTCAAGGAGGTGGACCCTGAGCGCAGTTCGTGTCGCGCCCATCCGCCCGCGCTGGACGAATCCGGCCCCCAGGGACCGGCCCGCGACCCAGCGGTGTCCTTCTCAGGCAGCGAGCGAGACGGCTCCACGGGCACGGGCGGCCGCACGGGCCGACTGGCCACTGCCCACGAGGGCCAGGGCCGGCTCGGCGACCGGCGCCGCGGCAGCCTCCTGCTCGGCGGGCGCGTCCGTTGCAGCCGCCGCGGCCGCGTCGTCGTCGCCGGCTCCCGGGCGGGCGACCGCGACCGGGCGGACCGGGTGCCCGGCCGGGTCGGCGAGCCGCATCTCCAGGCTCACCTCGGCCAGCAGGTCGGCCAGCTCCACGTCCAGGGCGTCACAGATGGAGGCCAGCAGCTCCGAGGACGCCTCCTTCTGGCCACGCTCGACCTCCGAGAGGTACCCGAGGCTCACCCGGGCCGCGCCGGAGACGTCGCGCAGCGTCCGCCGCTGGCGCAGCCGGTGACCCCGCAGGGTGTTCCCCAGCTGGGTGCGCAGCAGCGTCATGGCCGTCTCCTGTCCACTCTGACGAGCAGGTCGAACGAGCAGCGCCACCGACCGGATCGGCCGGGGGACGCCGTGTGCTCACCGTACGCGGCCATGACCCGGGTCACCGTGCTGGTGGAGGTCCGTCCGCTCATGGCGTAACACCCTCGCTGCCCTCCGCCTTCCCGGGGAGCGCGTGCTCGGCGAGCCGGCCCAGCAGCCGGGCCATCGCCTCCTGTACCGCCCCGGCGCGCACCGCGGCCCGGTCGCCGGGGAGGTCCAGCTCGTGGACGACGGTGACCAGGCCGTCGCTGAGACCGAGGTATACCCGCCCCGGCCCGTGCTCGTCGACCGGGTCGGGGCCGGCCACCCCGGTGATCCCGACGCCCCAGGTGGCGGCACAGCGGCTGCGGATGCCCTCGGCCAGCGCGGCCGCGGTGCGCTCGCTCACCGGGCCCGAGGCGGCCAGCAGTTCCGGGGCGACCCCGGCCAGCGTCGTCTTCAGGTCGGTGGCGTACACGACGGCTCCCCCGCGCAGGGTGGCGCTGGCGCCGGGCACCCCGGCGAGGGTCGCGCAGAACAGGCCGGCGGTCAGCGACTCGGCGGCCGCGACCGTCTCACCGCGGGCCAGCAGGGCGGCGTGCACCCGCTGTGCGGTCTCGGCAGCGCCCGGCGAGGTCACGCCACGGTGCCCCGGCGGCCCCCACCGGCGCCGGGCCCCTCGTCCGCGCCTGCCCGCCTGGTCGCGGCGGCCCGCATGGCCCGTGCGCTGGTGCGGCGCAGCTTCACCGCCCGGTAGACGTAGTCGATGCCGGTGGCGACGGTCAGCACGAAGGCCGCCGCCATCACCCACCAGCGGGCCGACCCGAACAGCCCGTCGATCGGCAGGATGTACATCCCGATGGCCAGCGACTGGAGCACGGTCTTGGCCTTGCCGCCGCGGCTGGCGGCGATCACCCCGTGCCGGATGACCCAGAACCGCAGCAGGGTGACCCCCACCTCGCGGACCAGGATGGTGAGCGTCACCCACCACGGCAGCAGGTCCAGCACCGACAGGCCGATGAGCGCCGTCCCGGTGAGCGCCTTGTCGGCGATCGGGTCGGCGAGCTTCCCGAACTCGGTCACCTGGTTGGTGCGGCGGGCGATCATGCCGTCCAGCTGGTCGGTGATGATCGCGACGACGAAGAAGAGGGTGGCCCAGGCACGGCGCCCGTCGTCCGCCCCGCCCTCGGACAGCAGCAGCACCGCGAACAGCGGCACGACCGCCAGCCGCAACATGGTCAGCGCATTGGGCAGGTTGAGCAGACGGGTGCTCTCCGGCGGCGTCGCCGCCGGGTCGGCCGGTACACCCGTGCTCATCCGGTCAGACCCCGGCCGTCACGGCGACAGCTGACGCGTCAGGCACGGGCAGCAGCGCGCGGGCGACCAGGTCGACGCCCACGGTGTCGACCACCTCGGCCCGCACCACCTGTCCCGCGACCGCGTCGGCGGGCACCCCGGAGACCGTCGACGTGCCGTCGGCGTCCGGGTCCTGGTGGGCGGCGTGGCCGGCCCACGTGCCGGGCTCGTCGTCGACCGACAGGTCCTCGGTCAGCAGCACCTCCACGGTGCTGCCGATCCGCTCCTCGGCGCGCTGGGCTGTGAGCTCCTCGACCAGGTCGGTGATCCGCCGCACCCGGGCGTCGATCTCGTCCTGGTCCAGCTTGCCGGGCAGGCCGAGCGCCTCGGTGCCGTCCTCGTCGGAGTAGCCGAACACGCCGACGGCGTCCAGCCGCCCCTCGGTCAGGAACCGCTCGAGTTCGGCGACGTCGTCCTCGGTCTCCCCGGGGAACCCGAGGATGACGTTGGTCCGGAAGCCCGCGCCCGGTGCCAGTGCCCGGGCCCGCTCGATGATGCCGAGGAAGTCCTCGGTGCCGCCGAAGCGCCGCATCCGGCGCAGCAGCGTCGGTGAGGAGTGCTGGAACGACAGGTCGAAGTACGGGGCGATGCCCGGGGTCGCGGCGATCACCTCGAGCAGGCCCGGCCGCAGCTCCGCCGGCTGCAGGTAGGCCACCCGCACCCGGACGACGCCGTCGATCGCGGCGAGCTGGGGAAGCAGCTTCTCCAGCGAGCGCAGGTCGCCGGTGTCCTTGCCGTAGGAGGTGGAGTTCTCGCTGACCAGGACGATCTCGGTGACGCCCTGGGAGGCCAGCCACTGCGCCTCGCCGAGCACCTCACCGGCCGGCCGGGAGACGAACGACCCGCGGAAGGTGGGGATCGCGCAGAAGGAGCAGCGCCGGTCGCAGCCGGAGGCGATCTTCAACGCCGCGGACGGCCCGCTGGCCAGCCGCTTGCGCCGCAGCCAGTCGTGGCCGGGGATGGCCGGGGCGTCGGGGGCCTGCACCGCCGCGGTGCGCTGCACCGGGCTGATCGGCAGCAGGGTCCGCCGGTCCTGCGGCGTGTGCGGGACCAGCGGCCGGCCGGTGAGGACGTCGTCCAGCCGGTCGCCGATGGCGCCGTAGTCGTCGAAGCCCAGCACGGTGGCCTCGGGCAGCGCCCCGGCCAGCTCGGCGCCGTACCGCTCGGCCATGCAGCCGACGGCGATCACCTCGGCGCCGGAGTCGGTGGCGGCCAGGATCGCGTCGACCGAGTCCTTCTTCGCGCTCTCGATGAAGCCGCAGGTGTTCACCAGCACGGCGTCGGCGGCCTCGCCGTCGGCGACCAGCTCGTACCCGTCGCCGGCCAGCCGGCCGGCGAGCTCCTCGGAGTCGACCTCGTTGCGGGCGCAGCCGAGGGTGACGACGGCGACGCGCCGGGGAGCGGGACCGGCGGGCTGCCCTTCGGGGGATGTCATGGGTCTGGGCAGGGCTGGCACCGCACCATCGTAGGCGCCGTCCCACATCCCGCCCGGCGCCACCGGATCCCCTTGCTACTCGCTCCCGCGCAGCGTGAACATGACCGACTCCAGCTCGTCGGGCTTGATGAGCACGTCCCGGGCCTTGGAGCCCTCCGACGGCCCGACGATGCCCCGGCTCTCCATCAGGTCCATCAGCCGGCCCGCCTTGGCGAAGCCGACCCGCAGCTTGCGCTGCAGCATCGAGGTGGACCCGAACTGGCTGGTGACCACCAGCTCGACGGCCTGGACCAGCAGCTCCAGGTCGCTGCCGATGTCCTCGTCGATCTCCTTCTTCTCCCCCGCCGCGGCGGTGAAGACCTCCTCGCGGTACTCCGGCTCGGCCTGCCGCTTGGTGAACTCGACGACCGCCTCGATCTCGGCGTCGGAGACGTAGGCGCCCTGGACGCGGATCGGCTTGCCGGCGCCGATCGGCAGGAAGAGGGCGTCGCCCATGCCGATCAGCTTCTCCGCGCCGGGCTGGTCGAGGATGACCCGGCTGTCGGTGAGGCTGGAGGTGGAGAAGGCCAGCCGCGAGGGCACGTTGGCCTTGATCAGGCCGGTGACGACGTCGACCGAGGGGCGCTGGGTGGCCAGCACCAGGTGGATGCCGGCGGCGCGGGCCTTCTGGGTGATCCGGACGATCGACTCCTCGACGTCCCGCGGGGCCACCATCATCAGGTCGGCGAGCTCGTCGACGATCGTGAGGATGTAGGGGTAGGGCTGGTACACCCGCTCGCTGCCGGGCGGGGTGGTGATCTCCCCGCGCTCGACCTTCTTGTTGAAGTCGTCGATGTGCCGGACGCCGGTGGACCGCATGTCCTGGTAGCGCTGCTCCATCTCCTCGACCAGCCAGGCCAGCGCGGTCGCGGCCTTCTTGGGGTCGGTGATGATCGGCGTGATCAGGTGCGGGATGCCGTCGTAGGGCGTGAGTTCGACCATCTTCGGGTCGACCAGGATCATCCGCAGCTGGTCCGGGGTCGCCCGCAGCAGCAGGGACGTGAGCAGCGAGTTGATGCAGCTGGACTTGCCGGCGCCGGTGGCGCCGGCCACCAGCAGGTGCGGCATCTTCGCGAGGTTGGCGCAGACGAAGCCGCCCTCGATGTCCTTGCCCAGGCCGACCAGCATCGGGTGCGGGTCCTGCTTGGCCACCTGCGAGCGCATGACGTCGCCCAGGCTCACCGTCTCGCGGTCGGTGTTGGGCACCTCGACGCCGACCGCGGACTTGCCCGGGATCGGGGCGAGGATGCGGATGTTGTCGTTGGCGACGGCATAGGCGAGGTTCTTGGTCAGCGCGGTGATCTTCTCGACCTTGACCGCGTTGCCCAGCTCGATCTCGTAGCGGGTCACCGTCGGGCCACGGGTGTAGCTGGTGACCGCGGCGTCGATGTTGAACTGCTCGAGCACCCCGGTGATCGCCTCGATGGCGACGTCGTTGGCCTTGGACTTCGCCCGCGGCGGGGTGCCCGCGCGCAGCACGCTGACCGAGGGCAGGGTGTAGGCGCCCTCGACCGGCTGGATCCGGAGCTGCTCGGGCTCCTCGATCGGCGGCAGGTCCTCCGGCGGGGCCGTGCGGTCGATGATCGGCGGACGGCGGACCGGCACGGGCTCGGGGGCCGGCTCGTGGACGACCGCCTCCGGGGCGTCGTCCAGCGCACCGAGGTCGATCGACCCGGTGTCCAGGGTGTCCTCGACCGCCGGGGCCGCGGCCTTGCGCCCCTTGCGGACGCGCGGGACCGGCTGGGTCGCCGGCTCCTCGTCCTGGTACTCGTCGTAGTCGTCGTACTCCTCGTCATCGTCCCGGCCCAGCTGCCGGTCGGCCCACTCCCGCAGGCGTTCGGGCACCTGGTGCACCGGCGTGGCGGTGACGACGAGCACGCCGAAGAACGCGAGCAGGACCAGCAGCAGCACGGTGACGATCGGGCCGACGCCCGCGGTCAGCGGCATGCCGACCGCCCAGCCGAGCAGGCCACCGGCGCCGGTCCGGTCCGCCGGGTCGGCGTCCGGCCCGACGACGTGGGCGACGCCGACGACGGCGGCGACCACGCTGAGCCAGCCGATCATCAGCCGCCCGCGCGACTCCGGGTGCGGGGGGTGCCGCAGCAGCCGCAGCGCGACCAGCAACAGCACCACCGGCAGCGCGACGGTGAGCGCGCCGATCGTCCACTCCACGCCGGTGGCCAGGCCGGCGCCGACCGGACCGATCCCGTCGGTCCAGACCGCCGCGCCCAGCACGATCGCCAGGCCCAGCACCGCGAGGCCGACGCCGTCCCGGCGGTGCTCGGGGCCCAGCGGTTCGGCCTCCTCCGGCCGGGCGACCGAACGCGCCACACCGCCGGCGCCACGGGCCAGCAGACCCCAGGCGCCCGACGCGCCGCGCCAGAGACTGCCGGCGAGCGTGCCCTGCTTCTTCTTCGGCGGCGGCCGGCGGGCCGCGGTGGACCCGCGCTTGGCCGGGGGGCGCTTCTTGGCTGCGGTGCTGCCCGAGCGCGGGCGTGCGGGGGCGCTCCCGCGCGCAGGCGCCCGGTTCGACGTCGACGCGCGAGCAGGCATGCGTCAGACGGTAATCGGGATGCCGGTGGCCGGGGTCCATTCAGCGCCGCGTGTCCGGCTCGGGCTCAGCTGACACCCAGCCGTGCGGCTGGCTAGCGTGACCGGGGTGACCGCCCCCGAGCAGGCCCTCCCCCACGGCAGCTGGCCGACGCCGATCACCTCCGAGCTCGTGGTGCGCGCCGCGGCCAGGCTCGGCGAGGTCGTCGTGGACGGCTCCGGAGACGACGCTGACGTCTGGTGGGCCGAGGGCCGGCCCAGCGAGGGCGGCCGCACCGTGCTGGTCCGCCGCGCGCCGGACGGGACGACGACCGACCTGCTCCCCTCCCCCTGGAACGCCCGCACCCGGGTGCACGAGTACGGCGGCGGCGCCTGGACCGTGGCCGCCGGCACGGTGTGGTTCACCGACTTCGCCGACCAGCGGCTGTACCGGGTGGCGGCGGGCAGCGAACCGGTCGCGGTGACCCCGGAGCCGGAGGTCCCCGCCGGCGTCCGGTTCGCCGACCTGCACCCCGACGGCGACGGCGTCCTGGCGGTCCGGGAGACCCACACCGTCTCCGGCCTGGCCGCCGAGGTCGTCAACGAGGTGGTCCGGGTGGACGCCGACGGCACCGTGGAAGTGCTGGTCAGCGGGCCGGACTTCGTCTCGGACCCGCGGCGGGCCCCCGACGGCGTCACACTGGCCTGGCTGCAGTGGGACCACCCGGACATGCCCTGGGACGCTGCGCGGCTCGTGGTCCGGGCCGCCGACGGCACCGAGCACGTGCTGGCCGGTGGTCCCGGCGAGTCCGTCGTCCAGCCGGTCTGGGGTGCGGACCTGTCCCTGTGGTGGCTCTCTGACCGCACCGACGTCTGGTCGCTGTACCGGCGCCGGCCGCACGGCGAGGTGGAGCTGGTGTTCGACGCCGGCAGCGACATCGCCGGGCCGCAGTGGGTCTTCGGGCAGAGCCGGTTCGACCTGCTGGACGACGGCCGGGTGGCGCTCGCCTACGGCCGGGACGGCGCCGACCGGCTCGCCGTGCTCGACCCCGACGGCACCGCGCGCGAGTTCGACCTGCCCTACTCGGCCTTCGGTCAGGTGCGCGGCGCCTCCGACGGCCTGGTCTGCGTCGCCGGCGGCCCGGCGTCCGAGGCGGTCGTCCTCCGGGTCGGTCCCGACGGTGCCCCCGAGGTGCTCCGCCCGGCCCGCGACCTCGGCCTGGACCCGGCCTGGTTCTCCCGCCCCCAGCACGTCACCTTCCCCACCGAGCCCGGGCCCAGCGGGGTCGCCGAGGCCCACGCGCTGGTGTACCCGCCGACCAACCCGCAGGTCACCGGCCCGGGCGACGAGCTGCCGCCGCTCCTGGTCCTCGTGCACGGCGGGCCCACCGCCGCCGCCCGGTCGGTGCTGGACCTGGGCGTCCAGTACTGGACCTCCCGCGGGTTCGCCGTCGCCGACGTCGACTACCGCGGCTCCACCGGCTACGGCCGGCGCTACCGGGAGGCACTGAAGGGGCAGTGGGGCGTCGCCGACCTGGACGACGTCGTCGCCTGCGCCCGGTACCTCTCCTCCGGCGACGGCCCCGCCGGGCTGCGCGTCGACCGGGCGCGGCTGGCGATCCGCGGCGGCTCCGCCGGCGGGTACACCACGCTGGCCGCGCTGACCTTCCGCCCGGGCGTCTTCGCTGCCGGGGCCAGCCACTACGGCGTCGCCGACCTGGCCGCGCTGGCCGCCGACACGCACAAGTTCGAGTCCCGCTACCTCGACGGGCTGATCGCACCGTGGCCCGCCGGCGCCGACGTCTACGCCGAGCGCTCGCCGATCAACGCGACCGACGCACTGGACACCCCGCTGGCGGTGTTCCAGGGCGACGAGGACCGGGTGGTGCCGCCCGAGCAGGCGGAGCTGATGGTCGCGGCCCTGCGGGAGAAGGGCGTGCCGCACACCTACGTCCTCTTCGCCGGTGAGCAGCACGGCTTCCGCAAGGCGGAGAACATCCGCACCGCCCTGGACGGCGAGCTGTCCTTCTACGCCCAGGTGCTCGGCTTCGGCCTGCCCGCCGACGAGGGCATCGATCCCATCACCGTGATCCGGTGAGTCCTGCGGCCGCCCGCGCTCCTCGGCCCCTCCCGAGGCTCACCCCGAGCCTGCGAGGAGTGAGGGGAAGGGGTTCCTCTTTCACACCTCGAGGACGGTGGGGATGATCATCGGGCGGCGGCGGTAGGTGTCCGACACCCACTTGCCGACCGTCCGGCGGATCACCTGGGACAGCCGGTGGGCGTCGACCTGGTCGTCGGCGGCCAGGGCCCGCTTCAGTTCCTCCTCGACCAGGGCGAGCGCCTCGGTGAAGGCGGCCGGGTCATCGGAGAAGCCCCGGGTCGACAGGTGCACCGGCCGCACGATGGTGCGGGTCGAGGGCTCGATGACCACGGTCAGCGCCACGAAGCCCTCGTCGCCGAGGATCCGGCGGGCCTGCAGCGACTCCTCGCCGACGTCGCCGACGTTGAGCCCGTCGACGTAGACGTTGCCGATCGGCACGCTGCCCACGATCGACGCCTTGCCGTCGACCAGGTCGACGACGACGCCGTCCTCGGCCAGCAGGATGCGGTCGCGGCTCATCCCGGTCTCCTCGGCCAGCGCGGCGTGCGCCCGCAGGTGCCGCCACTCCCCGTGCACCGGCATCAGGTACCGCGGCTTGGCCACGTTGAGCAGGGTGCGCAGCTCCCCGGCCGGAGCGTGCCCGGAGACGTGCACCCGGGCCGTCTCCTTGTGCACCACGGTGGCGCCGAGCCGGGCCAGGCCGTTGATCACCTTGTAGACGGCGGTCTCGTTCCCGGGCACCAGCGAGGACGCCAGGATGATCGTGTCGCCGGCCTCGATCGTGACCTGGTGGTGGTCGCCGCGGGCCATCCGGCCCAGCGCCGACAGCGGCTCCCCCTGCGAACCGGTGCTGACCAGCACCACCTGCTCGGGGGGCATCGCGGTGGCCTCGTCCAGCTTGACCATCAGCCCGGGTGCGACCCGGAGCAGGCCGAGGTCCTGGGCGACCCCCATGTTGCGGACCATCGACCGGCCCACGAACGCGACCTTGCGGCCGTGCGCGGCCGCGCTGTCGAGGACCTGCTGGATGCGGTGGACGTGGCTGGCGAAGCTGGAGACGATCAGCCGCTGCGAGGCGCGCTCGAACACCGAGTCCAGCACCGGGCCGATGCTGCGCTCGGAGGTGACGAACCCGGGCACCTCGGCGTTGGTCGAGTCGCTGAGCAACAGGTCGATGCCCGCGACCCCGAGCCGGGCAAAGGCCCCGAGATCGGTGAGCACGCCGTCGAGCGGCAGCTGGTCCATCTTGAAGTCGCCGGTGTGCACCAGCGTGCCCGCCGGCGTGTGCACCGCCACGGCCAGAGCATCGGGGATGGAGTGGTTGACGCTGACGAACTCGCAGTGGAACCCACCCGCCAGGTGGTCGTCCCCGGCCGCCACCTCCACCAGCACCGGGTCGATCCGGTGCTCGCGCAGCTTGGCCTTGACCAGCGCGAGGGTGAACCGGGAGCCGACCAACGGGATGTCGGCGCGCAGCCGGAGCAGGTAGGGGACGGCGCCGATGTGGTCCTCGTGCCCGTGGGTCAGGACGACGGCGGCGATGTCGTCCATCCGGTGCTCGATGACCCCGAAGTCGGGCAGGATCAGGTCGACGCCGGGCTGCTCCGCCTCGGGGAACAGCACCCCGCAGTCGATGATCAGCAGCTGGCCGTCGAACTCGAGCACGGCCATGTTCCGGCCGATCTCCCCGAGGCCGCCCAGCGCCATCACCCGCAGGCCGCCGGCCGGGAGGGGCGGCGGGGCCTTCAGGTCCAGGTGGGGCTGCGGGGAGTTCGACGTCGTCACAGCACGACACCTCCTGCGGCGAGGTCCACGCGCAGCTGCGCCACCTGTTCCTCGGTGGCGTCCACGAGCGGCGGGCGCACCGGGCCGGACGGGAGCCCGAGCTCGCGCAGCGCCGCCTTGACCATGATCGTGCCCTGGGTGCGGAAGATGCCCGTGTACACCGGCAGCAACTCGTCGTTGACCTCTCGCGCCCGGGCCAGGTCGCCGGCCTCGACGGCGGCGATCAGCTCGGCCAGCCGGGTCCCGACCAGGTGCCCGACGACGCTCACCACGCCGACGGCCCCGACCGCGAGCAGCGGCAGGTTCAGCATGTCCTCACCGGAGTAGTAGGCGAGGTCGGTGCGGGCCAGGGTCTGCATGAGGGCGCCGAAGTCGCCCTTGGCGTCCTTGACCGCGACGATGTTCGGGTGCTCCGCGGCGCGGACCAGCGTCTCCACCTCGATGGGGACCACCGAGCGCGGCGGGATGTCGTAGAGCATCACCGGCAGGTCGGTGGAGTCGGCGACCGCGGTGAAGTGCCGCAGCAGGCCGGCCTGCGGGGGCTTGTTGTAGTACGGGGTGACGACGAGCAGGCCGTGCACGCCGAGCCGGGCCGCCGACTGGGCCTTCTCGATGGAGTGCGCGGTGTCGTTCGTGCCGACGCCGGCGACCACCATGGCCCGGTCACCGACGGCGTCCAGCACGGCCTCGAGCACCGCGTGCTGCTCGCCGTCGCTGATGGTCGGCGACTCACCCGTGGTCCCGAAGACGACCAGGCCATCGTGCGACTGCCGGTCGACGAGGTGCGCGGCGAGTTCCTGGGCGCCGGCGAGGTCGATCGTGCCGTCCTCGGCGAGCGGGGTGACCATCGCCGTGAGCACGCGCCCGAACGGTCGGGCGGGGTCCGTGGTCGTGGCCGGGGTCATGGCCTGGAATCTACCGGCCCGCCCCGACACCCCCGGACCGCCCTGCGGCGACCCAGATCTGCTCGTGCTCGGCGAGGACGCGGGTCACGAGGTCCGGGGCGACCGTCCCCCGCCCCCACTGGGTGACCCGGAAGCGGAGCCCGGTCGTCGACTCCGACCACCCGGGGTCGGGCACCTGCGCACCCGGCGCCCAGTCCGGGCCCGGGCGGGGTGCCCAGGTGTCACCCGGCAGCTGCACGTCGACCTCGGTCACCACCAGCTCGTCGGCGTACGGGAGGAACGCCCCGTAGACCGCCCCGCCGCCGATCACCCACAGGTCGCCGTCCAGCTCGAGCGCCTCGGTCACCGACCGGACCACCTGCGCCCCGGGCTCCGCCGGGTCCAGCGTCGAGCTGAGCACCACGTTGCGGCGGCCGGGCAGCGGCCGGAACCGCGCCGGCAGCGACTCCCAGGTGCGGCGGCCCATGACCACGGTGCCGCCGACGGTCAACGCCTTGAACAACCGCAGGTCCTCGGGCAGGTGCCAGGGCAGTGCGCCGTCCGCGCCGATGACGCCGTCGGTGGTCTGGGCCCAGACCATCCGCACCGTGCGCCGCGGGGTCGCCGGATCGGTCACACCGCCACCGCACCCCGGATGGCCGGGTGGTGCCGGTAGTCGACGACGCGGAAGTCCTCGTAGCGGTGGTCGAACAGCGACGGCGCCGGGTCGATCTCCAGCTGCGGGAAGGGCAGCACCTCCCGGGAGAGCTGCTCGCGCACCTGGGGCAGGTGGTTGCGGTAGATGTGGCAGTCCCCGCCGACCCAGATGAAGTCGCCCGGCTCGAGGCCGACCTGCTGGGCGACCATCCGGGTCAGCAGCGCGTAGCTGGCGATGTTGAACGGGACGCCGAGGAACAGGTCGGCGCTGCGCTGGTAGAGCTGGCAGGAGAGCTTGCCGTCGGCGACGTGGAACTGGAACAGCGCGTGGCAGGGAGCCAGCGCCATCTCCGGCAGAGCGGCCACGTTCCACGCCGAGACCACCATCCGCCGGGAGTCCGGGTCGGTGCGCAGCGTGTCCAGGACGGCGGAGAGCTGGTCGATCGACCCGCCGTCCGGCGTGGGCCAGGACCGCCACTGGACGCCGTAGACCGGGCCGAGGCTGCCGTCCTCGGCCGCCCACTCGTCCCAGATCGAGACGCCGTGCTCCTTCAGCCAGCCGACGTTGCCCTCGCCGCGCAGGAACCACAGCAGCTCGTAGGCGATCGACTTGAAGTGCACCGACTTTGTCGTCACCAGCGGGAAGGAGCTGGACAGGTCGTAGCGCAGCCGCTCCCCGAACAGGCTCAGCGTGCCGGTGCCGGTGCGGTCGTCCTTCGGCGTCCCGGCCTCCAGGACCCGGCGGAGCAGGTCCTCGTACTGCGTGTCGACCTTCGGCTGGACGGCCACGTCGGGCATGTCGACTCCTCGTCGCGATCGTGGGTGGGGATGGGACGGTGGCTGGTCAGCCCTCGGCGACCAGCGGGCTCGCGGCGACGGCGGTGCCGTCGGAGAGCTCGCTGATCCGGAAGTCACCGAAGACGTGCGGGGCGGCACTCTGCAGCTCGCGCAGGCAGGCGATGGCCAGCTCGCGGATCTCGACGTCGGCGTGCTCGCTGGCCCGCATGGCCACGAAGTGCCGCCAGGCCCGGTAGTTGCCGGTGACGACGATGCGGGTCTCGGTGGCGTTCGGCAGCACCGAACGGGCTGCCTGCCGGGCCTGCTTGCGGCGCAGCGTCGCGTTCGGGACGTCGGCGAAGCGCTTCTCCAGCCCCTCGAGCAGCTCAGCGTAGGCGGCCAGTGCGGCATCGGTGGCGGCGAGGAACTTCTCGTGCAGCTCGGGGTCCTCGGCGATCACCGCCGGCTCGACGACGGCGGCGTCCTGCTCGGGCACGTAGCGCTGGGACAGTTGGCTGTAGGAGAAGTGCCGGTGCCGGATCAGCTCGTGGGTGAGCGAACGCGAGACGCCGGAGAGGTACATGGTCACGGTGCCGTGCTCGAGCACCGACAGGTGGCCGACCTCGAGGATGTGCCGCAGGTAGCCCTCGTTGGTCGCCGTGGTCGGGTTCGGCTTGGTCCAGGACTGGTAGCAGGCCCGCCCGGCGAACTCCGCGAGCGCCTGCCCGCCGTCGGCGTCGGTCTCCCAGGGCACGTCCGCCGGCGGGGTGAACTGCGTCTGCGCGACGACCTGCACCTTCAGGTGGGCGATGGCGGGCACCCGTCGAGCGTACGGGGGGAGGCCGCTGTCCCCTGCACCAGCAGGGAGCCGCTGGACCCGGAGGACGACAGCAGCACCACCCGCCTCACCCCGGCTGCGAGCACCGTCGACGTCACCGTACCGCTTGATGTGGCGTCAGAGTGGTGCCATGCTGACGTCATGGAGAACTGGACGCACCTCGAGGACCTGCAGAAGGCCGTGGCACCACGCTCGCCGAAGACGCCGCCCGACGCACAGCCGCGCACCCGGCACCGCCACGGTCGCCGTCCACGCTGGCTCGGCGGCGGGTCGCAGTGAGCCATCCCTCCCCCGGACCAGCGCCGGCGCAGCCGACCCCGCCGATCGCGCGGCCGCGGCTGACGTCACGATGGCGGCCATGGACCTGACCGACTACGTCGACGCCCTCCGCAGCTCACTGACCACGGCCGCGGCGGCCGGCACCGAGCAGACGCAGGAGACCGCCCGGCTGCTCGCCGAGGCGCTGGAACCCGCCGTCCGGCTCACCGTCACCGAGGCCCTCTCGGCGATGGCCGCAGAGGTCACCGCCGCCTGGGACGGCGGGCTGGTCGACATCCGTGTCCGCGGCCGCGACCCCGAGGTCGTCGTCGTCCACGCCCCCGATCCCGGCCACGACCCGGAGCCGGCCCCAGGTCCTCCGCGCGACGAGCCCGAGGCCGACGACGACGGGGCCGTCGCCCGGATCAGCCTCCGGCTCCCCGAGGCACTGAAGTCCCGCGCTGAGACGGCTGCCGCCGCGGCCGGCCTCTCGCTCAACGCCTGGCTCGTCCGCGCCGTCGCCGACGGCCTGCGGGAACCGACCGACCCGCCGCGCTCCGCGCGCGGCCCTCGCCGCTACTCCGGCTTCGCCCGGAGCTGACAGACCTGGAGTCCCCGTGACCGTCCGAACCCACCGCTTCCCGCCGGCGGACCCACCCCGCACGATCGAGGTGCGCAACCCTGCCGGTCAGGTCGCCGTCCGCGCGGTGGAGAGCGCCACCGAGGTGGTGGTCACCGTCCAGGCGCTCGACGGAGCCGGCGAGCAGCTGCTCGACCGCATCGACGTGTCGGCCACCGGCACCGCGCTGCGTGTCGCGGCACCCGAACGACGCATGGCCCGGACCCCGCGGTACGGGATCGAGGTGACCACCCCGCCGGACGCGGACGTCACCATCGCGACCGCGTCCGCCGGTGCGGCACTGAGCGGGTCTCACGGCCGCGTCACCGTCACCACCGCCAGCGGTGACGTCACGGTCGAACACGCCGCCGAGCTCCAGGTCCGCTCGGCCAGCGGGGACGTGCGGACCAACCGGGTCGACGGTCCGCTCACGATCACGACCGCCTCCAGCGACCTGCACCTGGACGACGTCCGTGGCCCGGTCGACGTGCGCACCGCCTCCGGCGACGTGGTGCTCGGCCGGGTGGCGACCGACGTGTCCGCGAAGACGGCGTCGGGGGACGTCCGCGTGGAGCGGGCCGTCTCGGGCACGGTCCGGGTCACCACGGTCTCCGGCGACACGACGATCGCCGTCGAGCCCGGCCTGCGAGTGTGGCTCGACGTGCAGAGCATCTCCGGCCGGTTGACCTCCGACCTCGACGCCGACACCCCCGGCTCGGGCACGACCCAGGGAGAACCCCTCTCCCTCCTGCTCACCTCGGTCTCCGGCGACCTGCGCCTGCGCCGCGCCACTGTTCCCCCGGGGCGCTGATCCAGGAGGCGTTCAGCTGGGGGCGGCGCCTCCGGCGACGGCGGAGCCCAGGACGGGGGCCAGGTCACCCAGGCCGGCCACCACCACCTCGTCCAGGGCCATCCAGCCGGCCATCAGCCGGAGCTCGTCGGCCAGTGCGGCGGCGACCTCGGCGGTGTCGACACCCGGCTCGGCGAAGGCGCCCTGCACCCGCAGCACGCCGGCCTGCCGGTCGGCCTTCAGGTCGACGCGGGCGACGAGCCGGTCGCCGAGCAGGAACGGCAGCACGTAGTAGCCGTGCACCCGCTTCGCGGCCGGCGTGTAGATCTCCAGCCGGTAGCGGAACCCGAAGATGCGCTCGACCCGCGGGCGCTCCCACACCAGGGAGTCGAACGGGGACAGCAGCGCACGGGCCCGGACCCACCGTGGCCGTCGTGCCTGCGGGTCCAGCCAGGCCGGCCGGTCCCAGCCCACCACCTCGACCGGTTGCAGCTCGCCGGCATCGGCCAGCTCGGCGATCGCCGTCCGGGCGTCGACCGGGGCGAGCCGGAAGTAGTCGCGCAGGTCGAACTCGGTGGCCACCCCCAGCGCCCGGGACGCCGTGCGGACCAGCTCCCGGACGGCGTCCGACCGCTCCGGGGTCGGCGCCTGGTAAACGGCGCGCGGCAGGACCCGCTCCGGGAGGTCGTAGACCCGCTCGAAGCCGGCCGTGCGCCCGCGCGCGGTGAGTGCACCGGTGAAGAACAGGTACTCCAGTGCAGCCTTGCCGGCGTGCCAGTTCCACATGCTGCCCGGCCGGTTGGGCCGTTCCTCCTGCAGCTGGCTGGCCCGGATCGGCCCGTCGGTGCGCACCCGCGCCAGCAACGACGCCACGTACTCCGGGCGCTCCTGCTGCACCCGGGTCATCGAGCCCCACGCCTCCCGGTCGGCCGCGGCCATCCGCCAGCGCAGGTGCGGGTGGAGCCGGGCCGGCAGGAACGACGCCTCGTGCGCCCAGTACTCGAAGACGTCGTGCCGCCGGTTCGAGACGGCGTCGAGGTCGCTGCGCGGGTAGGGACCCAGCCGGCTGAAGAAGGGGAGGTAATGCGACCGGGACAGCACGTTGACCGAGTCGATCTGCACCACGGCCAGCCGCTCGGCGATCCGGCGCAGCTGCCGGGTGCCGACGCTGCCGGTGGGCCGCGGCTCGGCGAAACCCTGGGCGGCCAGGGCGATGCGGCGGGCCAGCCCGGCGGGCAGCCGCTCGACGGAGGACGTCACCCCGCCGATCCTGCCCTGCCGGTCCGACACTGCCACCCGACCGACTCAGGGGTACTGCGGGTGCACCCAGCGTCCACGCTGGGCCGGGCGGCCCACTGCGGCCGGCCGTGCCCGAACGGGACGCCGACGTCACCGAGCCCACCGCCTACGCTGCCCCGGTGGAGCTGCCGAAGGGACGCGGACTGACCGGCCGCGCCGACGTGTCCGTACGACCGGCGGCCGCCGCGGACGCAGAGGCGATCGCCCGCGTCCAAGTGGTCACCTGGCGGACCGCCTACCGCTCCCTCCTCCCGGCACAGGTGCTCGACGAGTGGGACGACGACGCCGCCACGACGACCTGGCGGACGGCAGTGGCCGCGCCCCCGACGTCCGAGCACGGCGTCCTGGTCGCCGTGGACTCGGGGACCGTGGTCGGGTTCGCCGCCTACGGCCCCACGGACGACCCCGACGTCGCCGAGCTCGCCACCCTGCTCGTCGAGCCCCGTTGGGGCCGGCGTGGTCACGGGAGCCGACTGCTCGCTGCGGTCGCCGACCTGGCCACCGAGCGCAGGGTCCGCTCCCTGCACACGTGGGTCCCCGAGGACGACCTGGTGACCGGACGGTTCCTCGGCTCGGCGGGCTGGGCATCGGACGGGTGGACACGGACGCTGGACACCGGCGCCGCCCCGCTGTCCCAGCTCCGCTGGACGACGCGGCTGGACGACGACGACCACGACGAGGAGCGAGCAGCACCGTGACGTTCTCCGGCTTCCCCGACGAGGCCCTGGTCTTCTACGAGGGCCTCGAGGCCGACAACAGCAAGACCTACTGGACCCAACACCGGGCGAGCTACGACGAACACGTCCGGGCGCCGCTCCAGGCGCTGGCCGACGACCTAGCGCCGGAGTTCGGCACACCCAAGCTCTTCCGGCCGTACCGGGACGTGCGCTTCAGCAAGGACAAGACGCCGTACAAGACCCACCAGGGGGCGGTGTTCCACCCGGACGGTGCGGGGCTGGGCTCGGTCTACGTGCAGGTGTCCGCAGACGGTCTCCGCGTCGCCGGTGGCAGCTGGCGCCTCCAGCCGGACCAGGTGGAGCGCTACCGCCGGGCCGTCGGCGACGATGTGCAGGGTGCCCGGCTGGCGGACGTGGTGCGCCGGCTGCGCGACGCGGGCTACGAGGTCGACGGTGACAGGCTGATCCGGGCGCCTCGGGGCTGGCCGGCGGACCACCCGCGGATCGAGCTGCTCCGGCACAAGTCCCTGCACGGCGCCCAACAGTGGACGCCGGCGGACTGGCTGCACACTCGCGCGGCGCTCGAGCGGGTCCGCGACGCGTGGCGCGCCTTCTCCCCGCTGAACCGGTGGCTCGACGAGAACGTCGGGGCGACGACCACCCCGGCAGATCGTCGCCGCTGACCCGTTCCGTCACGTGACGCGATCGCACTGCACCCGGAGCCCTCTCCCGGAAATGCAGGAACGGGGCCACAGCCGTAGCTGTGACCCCGTCCTGGGAGTTATGTCCGGCGGCGTCCTACTCTCCCACCCGGTCCCCCGGGCAGTACCATCGGCGCTGAAAGGCTTAGCTTCCG